>JBKAGZ010000002.1:2500-1007149 GCA_046290645.1 Hyphomicrobiales bacterium | reverse complement strand
TTTAATCATGCCGATGATCTGCTCGTCGCTGAACCTTGATGATCTCATTCTTCGTCTCCTTGTCAGGGACAAACTCTACCCAAAAATGGAGGAAGAAACGGGTCTCAGATCATCCCAAACGTGACCGACGTCGAAGCGCAAGCCCTTGGTAGTGTGCTGCTTGAGTGTTCAAGCTGTCATGCTTTCGAGCCTGATCGGAACACCGATGCACCAACTCTTCATGGCGTTTTCGGTAGAGACATCGGCGGTGCTTCGTATGCCTATTCAGACGCACTAGCCGGAATGGATGGAACCTGGAACCGCGAAACGCTGATAGCGTATCTTGAAGATCCTAATGGATTTGCATCCGGCACAACCATGCCTGCTATCGAATTCTCAAATCGCGAGCAGATTATAAAATTAGTCTATCTTCTAGAGACTATCGACTAAGCGCGCCGCAACATCAAACCAAAACAAGGGCTTACGCAGCTTACCAAGCCAGCATGACAAACACCACTGGACCTTGTCAGCGGCAAAGATCACCTTGCCAATCCTCTAAGAGATTATCATACCTTTCACGCGCAGATAGTCCATAATCTGCTCGGCAAGATCGTCGGGACTTTGCTCCATGGTTTTTAAGTGAATGTGGGGGCTCAACGGTCGTTCATACCGCGAATCAAAGCCAGTAAAGTTCTCTATATCTCCCTTTTTGGCCTTGGCATAAAGACCTTTCGGATCGCGCTCGATGCATTCTTCAAGTGGTGTATCGACGAATACTTCTATAAATTCTTCTTCTCCAACAAGTTCTTTCGCCATGGCTCGCTCAGCTTCAAATGGTGAAATAAAACTTGCTATAACAACAAGGCCAGCATCGACCATCAGCTTGGCAACCTCTCCCACACGCCGAATGTTCTCTACCCGATCTGCATCGGTGAACCCAAGATCGCGATTTAACCCCAGGCGAACGTTGTCTCCGTCAAGCAGGTAAGAGTGATGGCCATAGGCCAGCAGCTGGCTTTCCAAGGCATTTGCAATTGTCGATTTGCCTGAACCGGATAAACCGGTGAGCCAAACGATGGATGGTTTCTGGTTTTTTAGAGCCGACCGAGCTTGTTTGTCGACGCTCAACTTCTGGCGATGGAGATTTGCGGCACGCCGAAGCGCAAACTCGATCATACCCAAGCCAACTGTCTGGTTCGTAAACCGGTCAATAAGGACGAAAGATCCGGTTTCCGCGTTGTCCTCGTACGGGTCTAACGGCATATCACTTGCAATCGAAACATTGCACATGCCGATTTCATTCAACTGTAATGCATGCGTGGCCAATTTGCCCAAACTCTCAACGTCAAGCTTGTGCTTGATTGCGGTTATCGTTGCAGGGAGGTAACGCATGCCAATGCGGATCGTATACTGCCTACCTGAAAGCAGCTCCTCTTGAGACATCCAAAGAAGGTGGGCACTGAATTGATCCGCAACGACAGGAGGTTTGCTTGGAGCAAACAGGACATCTCCACGTGAGACGTCAATCTCACTGTCCAGTGTTACCGTGACAGCATCATTAGCATGTGCTGCGCCCACATCGCCGTCAGGACCGAGAATGCGTGCAATTTTTGCCTCTTGCCCCCCAGGGGCGATACCAACCCGGTCACCAGTTTTTAAAACACCCGAAGCAACCGTTCCGGCATATCCTCGAAAGTCCAAACTTGGACGGCTTATCCACTGAACGGCCATGCGGAAAGGAAGTGAATTCCGGTCAACGGAAATGGCCTCCAACGTGTCCACAAGAGTATCGCCCCGGTACCACGGCATGTTTTCCGATTGCGCGCAGACATTGTCACCAAATCGAGCAGAAACAGGAATCGCGGTGATCGATGTAAAAGAAAGTTCCAATGCAAACTGCTCAAAGCCAGAGATGATTTCGTCAAAAACGCCCTCGCTGTAGTCAACAAGATCGATTTTATTCACAGCAACAATGACCTTTCTAATCCCCAGAAGGGAACAGATTGTTGCATGGCGCTTTGTTTGCGGCAGCAGGCCTTTGCGTGCATCAACCAACAGGACGGCAACATCGGAGTTTGATGCCCCGGTGGCCATGTTGCGCGTGTATTGCTCGTGCCCAGGCGTGTCGGCGACTATAAAAGAGCGCTTGGCAGTTGTGAAAAACCGATAGGCAACATCGATTGTTATTCCCTGCTGCCGCTCGTCTTCGAGGCCATCGACCAGAAGAGCAAAATCCAGGTCCTCACCTGTTGTACCGAACCGACGAGAATCCCTCTCAAGCGATGCCAGCTGGTCATCGTGGATGAGCTGACTTTCATAGAGCAAGCGCCCAATCAGTGTGGACTTGCCATCATCTACCGACCCGCATGTCAGAAATCTGAGCAACTGTTTATTGTGACGACCAACAAGTTCCGCAACACGATCTGCGTTGGCATCGCGACGATTGCCACGATAAAGCTCATCAGAATATATGACATGCTTATTCATCAAAAATATCCTTGGCGCTTCTTCTTTTCCATCGACGCTGCTTCATCAGTATCAATAAGCCGACCATAACGCTCCGATGTTCTGGTCAACATCATCTCACCGACGATGTCCTCCACAGTTTCAGCTTCCGACTCGACGGCGCCCGACAGCGGGTAACAGCCAAGTGACCGGAAACGAATTTTCTTCAAAACCGGAACCTCCCCTTCCTGAAGCCTCATTCGGTCGTCATCGACCATGATCCATGTTCCTCCGCGGCTGACGACCGGTCGTTCGGCAGCAAAGTAAAGTGGAACAACGGGGATATTTTCAGCCAATGTATACATCCAGATATCAATTTCGGTCCAGTTGGACAGAGGAAACACCCGAACCGATTCCCCTTCGCGTATTTTTGTATTGTATAGCCGCCAAATTTCAGGGCGTTGATTTCGCGGATCCCACGTATGGTTGAAAGAGCGGACAGAAAAAATACGCTCTTTCGCCCGGCTTTTCTCCTCGTCTCGCCGCGCGCCCCCGAATGCCGCGTTGAACGCAAACGTGTCCAGCGCCTGTTTGAGAGCGTCGGTTTTCATCACTTGCGTATGCAGAGACGAGCCTGAGTCAAAAGGATTCACGCCACGATCGACACCGTCTTTGTTGGTGTGTACGTGCAGTGTGATATCGAGCGAGCGAGCCAATTTATCGCGAAATTCAATCATTTCGCGGAACTTCCACCCGGTATCGATGTGCAGGAGTGGAAAGGGCAATTTTGCCGGTGCGAATGCCTTGAGTGCCAAATGCAGCATGACACCGGAGTCTTTGCCAATCGAGTAAAGCATGACCGGATTGCTCAATTCGGCAGCCACTTCGCGCATAATGTGGATTGATTCAGCCTCAAGGCGTCTCAAATGGGCCGAAAGCATGTCGAATTCTCCGGTTACAAAGGGTCTTTGAACTGTGGGGCTTGGCCGCTGTACGTGCGATCGCAAAAAATGCTGTAGGTGAGAGCGAACGGGTTGGCAACCACCTGAAATATAGGGACTATTTGAGCTATAGAACTGGCTTTTGAAAATTCCAGCGGTTCGGAAAACTGGCTGGTTAAAGTCTATTGCGGCGATAGCCATATCCGCGTCCAGGCTTAATGTTCCTTACAGTCATCGCGTTGCTCAAGAAGTTTCAATGAACACCCAATGATCACAACAAATCGTGTTTCCATTCGCTAAGGATTTCTACGGTCTGTGGGTGAGCACTGGGCACGAATTATCGCACAGAACTCACCACAGCTCACGGATCTGGCTTATCACAAAACCCTGGTCATCGTCGGTAAGGTTGGTCGAACAGGGCAACGTCAAAATCCGTTGGGCAATGTCCGACGAAACATTCAAATCACCAAAAATCGGGCAATCTCGATACGGTGTTTGGCTATGCATCGGTATCCAGAATTCCCGTGCCTGAATGCCAACCTTATTCAGCGCGGCGACGAGGCCGCTCAGTTTGGCCGGTTCATCAATAACAATGCCGCTAAACCAGTGAGCACTCTGCGCCCAATCCGCGTTCGGAAACAAGGTCAAGCCGGGAAGGTCGAACAGCTCGCTGGAGTAACGCTGGGAAATCCGTGCTTTGGCGGCAAGAAAGATTTCAAGGCGCTCGACTTGTGCCAAGCCAACGGCGGCCTGAACATTCGTCATGCGGTAGTTGAATGCGGCCTCGTCATGCAAATAGGCGCTGCCGACGCGAGCCGTTGTATTGAGGTGTTCAGCTCGTTCCAAAATGCCTCTTTCGTTGGAGAGCACCATGCCGCCGCCGCCGCTGGTGATGGTTTTGTTGCCATTGAAAGACAGGCAGCTCACTGTTGCCAGCTGTCCGATCGGCCTCTGCTTGTAAAGCGCGCCAAGCGCCGCCGCAGAATCGGCGACAACGGGTAACTGGTAGTCCCGCGCGACATCCCCAATTGCATCCATGTCTGCCGGATGCCCAAGTGTGTGGACGGGCATTATCGCTGCAACCCGTTCACCGGTTTGGCGATGAACATATGAGCCGTCTTGTGAGATCGTATCTTGCTCCAGAGCAGCTCGAAGTGCTGAAGGATCCAGCGTCCATGTCTCTTGCGATATATCGATCAACCACGGTCGAGCCCCAGCCATGGATATCGCGTTCGCGCTGGCGATGAACGTATAACTGGGCAGCACAACCAGATCTCCGCGTCCGACCCGGAGCGCCGCCAAAGCCAAATGGAGTGCCGTCGTTCCAGAACTCGTCGCGACAGCACCGGTTGTGCCGGCCACTTGAGCAACGGCACTTTCGAAATCGTCAACAAACCGTCCTACGGAAGAAACAAAAGTTGTATCGATACATTGCTGAAGATAGCGGCTCTCATTACCGCTCAAGTCTGGAACAGCGAGAGGAATCATTGTGTGCCCTGCGCCCAAGGCTCGATCAACGTATAGTTGCCATAGTGTTCATCAGAACCTTGGAACAAGCCAGATTGCACTGCTGAAATGACCTGCCGCACGCCATCTTCCACCGTCCAATCAGGTACAAAGTGCAAGGCGTTCACCACCTTGCCGAAATCAACTTTATAATTTCTCGGATCCGGGCCTTCTGTTTGGATAACAACATGCGTGTCGGGAATGGACTTTTGGATTATTTCAACCAGATTACGTTTGGTACTGTTATTTGCGTTACCACCAGCGTTGAACACCTCGTAGTCAATCCGTTCGGTCGGGGCTTCTATCACGCGTCTAATCAACGTGGCAAAATCGGAGACATGGCAATAGGGGCGCCATGTGTCCGGATCAAAAACAACGAGTTCCCGACCCAGTGCCAGCTCACGAGCAAATTGGCTTACCGTTAGGTCAAAACGCATGCGCGGGGATAATCCAAAAGCCGTCGCGAAGCGCAGAACAGTCGCTTCAAAGGCGGTTTTGCCCTTCATGGCCAGAACCTGCTGCTCCATAGCTACCTTTGCTTTTGCATAGAGCGAGAGAGGCTGCAGTTTGGTCGCTTCGTCTGCCAGCTCTTCGTTTTCAACCAAGCCATAGTTTGAACAGGTCGATACAAATATCACGCGCCTTAGCGTATCGCGCGTCGTAAGACGATTTATTGCCCGGGAAACCGCTCCTTCATTGATCTCGGCAGACTGCTCGGGATAGGTTTTGGTGATGGGATCGCCCACCAACCCACCAAGTATGACAACGTCGCTCACTCTATCGAGTGCGGCGTCCAACGTGGCTTCATCCCCCATATCCCCCCTGCGATAGTCAAAACCTGGATCATTGAGCAAATGCGTTATTGCTTGGTCGTTGCCATAGACAAAAGGGTCCAGGCATCGAACTGCATAGCCTGATGCCAAGAGATGGCCAGCAACAACCGTGCCGACGTAACCACCACCACCAAGAAGTAGTATGCGACGGCGACCGTCGTATGTCTGTGCAACTTTTTGCAGATCGCTGATCTGCTGGCGAAATACGTCGCTCACATACTCCGCAGGTACCGTGCAGCTGTCGCGCAGAGCGACCGCATTGGCGTGTTTAATCAGTTCGTTGGAGGTCATTCACGGGTTCTTTCGTCGTAAAAAGGTCGTCGTGCCCGGGTGCTGCATTTTGGTCAAGACGGGAGCAGAACACCGAGATATTTTCCACCGAAGTGAAATACTTTCCAGTTCCGGTTCGTTGTTTTCACCAGGTTCTGAAAATGGTCTGTGTCCTGAATGTCATCAAAGACGATGATGGCATCATCGGTAAGATGTGGTTCAACATGCGCCAACGCGTGTTGGCGGCCATGATCTGTTTTGTCGGAGTCATAGTGGAACAGACTTATTGGAGGCGCCATGCGCACCAGTTCCGGCAAATTTACAGCGTCGCCTTTGATCTTGAGTGTCCATCTTTGCTTAAGTTCATCTTCCACCAGAATTCCGATGAAGCGTTCAGGGTTTTTCAGCCGGAAATACGGAAAGTCGCTTGAAAACAATGCTCCATGGTCATTGCACTTCATGGCAGTAAGGACCGCTCTTGAGCTGTGACCAGCCGCCACGCCTGTCTCCAATACCGCATCTGGCCGAAAATGACGGACCAAAAAATAAAGCATCGCGTAGTGGCCACCACCGCCCAGATCAATTCCGATCTGTTGAAGGCGCTCAGCGGCATACAGAGTGTGTGACTCGGCAAAGCCTTCAGCTTCTGCCCAAGCTTCAGCATTCAGATTCGATGCCCAGACATCTGCCGCAGACGTATTCTCTTGGCACCAGGCGAGGATTTGAGCGGAGCCGTTTGAACCATTTTTCCAGACGCGCGCAAGTACCTTGCGTGCCATCACAGGGAGGTATGATGGCCTAAGGCTATTCACCAAGATGTTCAACGTGCTTTCCGACCGCTGCATCGCATACAACTTTTCTGGCATTTTTGATGTGGGGAGAGCTAAGCCGTTTTAGAGGAAACGTCGATACCGGATCGCGAGAAGACTGCCTGGTACTCTTTACGAGCCTGTATCAAATCATCCTCGCGACCAATATCTTGCCAGTACTCGTGGATAGGACAGGCCGTTACCTGCCGGTTGTCATCCTTCAGCAAATCAGCCACCAAATCCGTCATATCCATCGGTCGTTTTGGCAAATCGGCCAGCACTGCGGGTTCGACCACGTACAGACCGGCGTTTACAAAAAACTCGAGCTCGGGTTTTTCTTCGATTGACGTGATATTTAAGCCGCGGGTGTTGACGACCCCATAGGGTATCTGCTGCTTGTATGTGCGCACCCCCATTGTCAGGTCTGCCCCCGTGGACAAGTGGAAGTCCATGAAGGCGCGGAAGTTCATCGCGGTGAGTATGTCCCCATTCATGATCATCAGCGGTTTGGTCGCAGGCTTGTGCATCAGCGATACCGCACCAACCGTCCCCATGCGCTCCGGCTCGGTTACATAATCGATTGTGACGTTGAATTCAGATCCGTCACCGAAATAGGATCGGATCTGCTCGCCAAGGTAATTGATCGATAGCGTGATTTTGGTGAAGCCGTGACTGCGAAGCTGACCCACCATAGTTTCGAGCAGAGGCAATCCACCGATCTGCAGCATTGGCTTGGGGACTGTTTCGGTATGCGGTCTGAGACGCGTTCCTAGCCCACCGACCATGAGAAGCGCATGATCCACCAACGCGCCGCTTTGCAGCTCATCAAGACCAACAATTCCTACAAAAAGTCCGCTGTTATCCACCAAAGGGAGGTGGCGAACCTGTTTGAGCAACATAAGATCCCGCAGTTCAGCGCTCGACTGCTTGCTTAAGGCTACCACAGGCGTCTTGTTCATCGCTTCTTCGACCGGCGCCTCAAGACCAACCCCACGCAGGATCGCACGTCGGATATCGCCATCTGTCAAAGTGCCAACGATACGACCTTCGTCTAAGGCAACCAAAAACTGGTGAGGCAAGGCATTAAGAACGTTCATCGCCGTCGACATACTCGTCGTTGCAGGCAACGTATTATCCGGCATGGTCATACCAAACCCTCACTCTGTCTTACTGCCCAAAATCAAATCCGGCGATGTGCCCCGGGATTTAGCATCGCCCACACCGGCCTGCAAAGACGACGTCAACACTGCAGCCATCAGCATGTAATCAAAGTAACCACCGATAAAAATCAAGGAATCAAACAAAGACCGAAACAGGAATATAACGCAAAATAACCCAAGAAAATTCATAAGAACCCGTTTTTTTAAATACAAATAAAATATACATATTATAAAAATTAAACCCAAAACACCAAATTTTTTATGTGCCGATAATATACTGCTGTGCAAACTACTATTTACGCTTATTTCGGAAGAAAATCCTCCTAATATGAAGTTTTCAATACTTATAAATTAAACATAATTTTTCCAGATGGATATTCTTTCATCCTCGAGTGGCTTACTAAAAGTTCGATACAAATTGGACAAATTATATTCCAAAGCCCTTTGAGATGACGTTAATTCACCTGAATCTGTCCGAAGTCTCGACATTTCACTGTTGCTAATTAGCTGGCCAGACAGATGCCAACGAACGCTCATATCGCGCAGGTCGTGAAAGTGCGTAATGGTAAGTATTGTGAGTCCGCTTAACAGCAAAAATGCCAGCCTCGTTTTGCCCTTTGCTGCTAGTGTGCCAAGCCCAAGCAATAAGAATGCCGTCACAATATTGGCCATTCCCAGCGTGTTAAACCCAACAAACGCCGTGATCGCGATTGCACCGAATGGCAGCCCGCGCCCTACTGTGCGACATTCAATCGCTGCCGAAAGACTGAAAAATAGCAGAAAAATAAATAGGTAATTTTTGCTATGGAGGGCAACAAAGTCCACCCCCTGACCCATTGTAATTATTTTTAAATATACCAGTATTAAAAAAATATAGAATATAATAGGAGATACTTGAGGCAATTTTCTTTTATTAAAAAGAAAATACAATAAAATCATATTTCCCAAACTCAGAAATGTATATTTCCCATTTGGAAAATGGAAAAATAGGTATAATGACGCAATAGAAAAAGCATATATGCTGAATGCAATTATTAATCTTTTTTGCGCTATAAGCAGTCGCCACTGAATTACCACTGCGAATAAGAGAATTAAAAATGCGCCTGTATGGCCGAGAACTATTGAATGAACGTTGAGACTCGCCGCGCCGATCAAAATCGAAAGCGGCAAAATGCAATACCCTATGTCCGCAAGAACTTCGCCTTTCGAACGAACCGAAAGGTAACGATTTGTGTTGTCGTGAATCCAGCGCAATGGCTCATTAGGAATTGCTACTTCCAATTGATGAGCGGCGGTGGCTGATGACGACTCTTGCGACATCATTGTGTTCGTTCTCTTTTCTTGATGCATCGCACCCTCAAGACACCCCGGTATGAGCAGCTGTGAGATTGATGGATGATTGAATGCCAGTTTCGATCTAGATTTGGAACGACGACTCGCTCAATTGTTTATAACCTTTATGTGGAGTCACCCGCGCAATGCAATTTGTCTGTCCCTGTGTTTCGAAAACCCCGCTGAACAGAATTGGGTCACGCTTGGTGTGCGAGGGCATCGACTGTCCTCACAGCTCAGTTGACGGTGGCTTTGGGTCGATCAATGGGAAGCCTGTTTTGATAAGCGATCATCGGTGCGACACTGTTTGCGACCCCGCTCGTGTACAGAGCCTAGTCGAACGCCGAACGGACGGGAATGCTCGCCGGTTCGTTGATTTACTACGTGGGACGTCCAAGGTCACGCACGACAATTGCCACCGCTTTGTCGATGCCCTTACGTCGAATGGAAAGATGGCGGATGTTCTTGTTGTTGGTTCGGGCACAGCCGGGTCGGGAACAGAGGAACTTTATCGCAGTCCTGGCATTACGATTACCGGTATCGACGTTTACGAAAGCTCAAGTGTAAACTGCATTGCAGATGCACACTACATCCCGCTTCCTGATGCCTGTATCGATGGAGTGTGGATACAAGCAGTTTTAGAGCATGTGGTTGAGCCAAGTGTCGTCGTGGCAGAGATTCACCGTGTCCTTAAAACCAATGGCCTGATTTATGCAGAAACCCCCTTCATGCAGCAGGTCCACGAAGGTGCTTTTGATTTTACTCGCTTTACGGTCCTTGGGCACCGCTATTTGTTTCGTGATTTCGAAATGATCGACTGCGGGGGAAACAAAGGACCTGCAATCGCATTGGCATGGTCAATTAGGTACTTTTTTTGGGCACTTTTGCGAAGTGCAACTATGGCAAGATTCATAGGGCTTCTGAGTACCTTTGCGCTGCGACCATTTGAATTTCTAACTGATCGACGCGCTTTGCACGACGCCAGCTCAGGTGTGTTCTTTTTGGGTAAGAAAAGCAACAGACGTATCAAACACGGCGATCTGCAAGCTCTCTATGAAGGGCTGCAGAAAAGGCGGTAACGAGCCATCCGATTTCAGTTTGATGCCCTGTGCTCAGGGGGACTGTCTGGCCAGTTGCTTTTCCTGCAGCGGCTACAAAACCTCGGCAGCAAATCGCAACGTCCGCCGACAAACAAGCAAGGAAGGGATATCCCGCAGATAGCGATACGGCCTAAATGCTGAGCTAGCGCGATGCTACGACGATTCATCAAGAGACGGTGAAGTACTAATCAGGAGCACTGGCGCCCAACAATTCCACACCGCAAAACGCCCAGTCGATAGATATTGCAACGTGGGTCATGACCTGCCAAATGGCTAAAGCGCTTGCTATGCGGTTGGTGCTATTGACCAGGTGTCAAAGATCAGTTTTGACGAACACCCGCATCCGTGAGCGATCACTGACTGGCAATTTTCCGACAAAAGGACTGCACCCACATGGTTTTTTATGCGGATCCCCGCAAACAGAGCGTGGACTATTCAACGTTTCAGAACGACGGCCCGCGCGAAACGCTCTATGGATTGCCGTCAGATGTCCGCTTCTGCAGCCGTTGCGTCATTTCCAACCAACGTCCCAGTTCCAGTGTCGAATTCAAGCACAACAAAGCGAGCCTCAAACAAACCATCAATTTTGACTCAGATGGTATATGTGATGCCTGCCGAATGGCAGAGCGCAAAAACAGCGAGATCGATTGGGACGCCCGGGAACGGGAGCTCATCGCATTGTGCGAGAAGTATCGCAGTCGAAATGGGAGTTTTGATTGTGTTGTTCCAGGTAGCGGCGGCAAGGACAGTTTTTTTGCCGCACATGTGCTGAAGTATAAGTACGATATGAGTCCGCTGACTGTGACTTGGGCACCCCACCAGTACACCCCTTGGGGCTGGGACAATATGCAGGCTTGGATTCACGCCGGATTTGACAACTTTCTTGTCACGCCTAACGGAAAGACACATCGCATCCTTACACGGCTTGCGATTGAAAACTTATACCACCCCTTTCAACCGTTCATTCTCGGGCAGAAATACCTCGCTCCAAAAATGTCAGTCCTCAACCAAGTTCCTCTGGTTTTTTACGGAGAAAACGAAGCAGAGTACGGCAACCCGATATCGGACAATGAGACATCTGAACGGGACTGGAGATACTTTTCCGCGTCCGATGATGATGAGATCTTTCTCGGCGGCGTCAGCATAGCAGACTTAAAATCTCACTTCGGTCTAACAGCAGCAGATGTATCGATGTACACGCCGGCGGACCCGGGGCGTCTGAGAGATACCGGGACCGAAGTGCACTATTTGGGATACTACATGAAATGGCATCCGCAGTCGGCATACTATTATTCCGTCGACCATGGGGGTTTCAAACCATCGCCTGAACGCACTCCAGGAACGTATTCAAAATACAACTCGATCGATGATCGCATTGACGATCTTCACTATTATACCACCTACATTAAATTCGGCATTGGCCGGGCCACCTATGACGCGGCACAGGAAATACGATCTGGCGATATTCTTCGTGATGAAGGCGTGGCGCTGGTCAGCCGCTATGATGGCGAATGGCCTGACAGATTCGAGTCGGAACTGATGGAATACATCAGCTTGCCGGAAAATCGTTTCCCGGAATGCTCGGGTCTGTTTGAAAGTCCTACCATCGACAAGGACTATTTCTTGGCACTCGGCGACCGTTTCCGTTCCCCTCACCTATGGAACAGAGTCAATGGCGAGTGGGCTCTGCGCAACACCGTCTTCAATAAGGAGACCATATGACGCCCCGTCTGATTGCAAGGCTGGACGTCAAGAACGAGCATCTGATCAAAGGCATTCAACTTGAAGGCCTTAGGAAGCTGGGTTCGCCAAACGGCTATGCCCGCAAATACTATGACGAGGGCATTGACGAAATCCTTTACATGGATGCCGTGGCCTCGCTTTACGAACGCAACTCACTGCAGGGAGTGATTGGTGAGACGGTGGAAAACGTTTTTTGCCCAGTTTGCGTTGGCGGTGGCATTCGCACAGTTGACGATGTCAATTCCATGTTGCGAACGGGAGCGGATAAAGTCGCGGTTAATACGGCAGCGATACGCAATCCCGGTGTCATTGACAAAATTGCCAATGCCTTCGGCAGCCAATGCATGGTGCTATCGGTCGAGGCGAAACGTAACGGCTCGGGCTGGGAATGTTACATTGACAATGGGCGGGAACATACAGGCCGTAAGGTTCTGGATTGGGTCCAAGAGGCTGAAGATCGGGGTGCCGGAGAAATACTCCTTACATCAGTGGATCAGGAAGGGACACGCAAGGGTTTTGATATCGACCTTATCGGCGAAGTAACGGATGCTGTCTCAATTCCCGTCATTGCAAGTGGTGGTGCTGGTTGTGCCGACCATGTCTCAACCCTCTTTCAACAGACCAATGTGAGTGCTGCGGCCATCGCCTACGTTCTCCACTATGATACTGTGTCGGTGCCGGAGCTACGCTCCGCGGCATTGGTGGCTTGAAGAGCGCATGATGAAAAACATTGGCATCCTCGACTACGGCGTAGGAAATCTTCGCAGCGTCTACTTTGCTGTGGACGCCGTGGAAGGGTCCCCTCACCTGGTGACCAATCATAAGGATATAGCGGGAAAGGATGCCCTAATTTTGCCCGGTGTTGGTGCTTTTGCACACACAGCAAAAGCATTCTCCGACTCCGGACTTAAGCAACCAACGCTCGATGCGATCGATGCCGGCATTCCCGTGCTAGGCATTTGCGTTGGTATGCAGTTGTTGTTTGATGAAAGTCTTGAGTTTGGTGTCACGCGTGGCCTGGGACTCCTGCGAGGTTCCGTTCGCAAAATCGAGCCCAAGCCTGAGGGCAATGGACGCTCGCGTTTGCCCGTTATTGGATGGTTCCGAACGCTCGATTTGGCAGCAGACAGGCGTGGATATTACTTTTTGCATTCTTTCACTGCCCAGCCCGATGACCCTGCCATCGTTCATAAGAGCTATATCTATCAGAATACCACGCTTACCGCGTCGGTTGTTTCTGGCAATGTCATGGGTACGCAATTCCATCCTGAGCGCAGTGCTCAGGACGGCCTAACGCTATTGTCCACTTTTGTTTCGACAGGATCGATTGCGACCGCGTGATGGTCAGATATTCAGATCGACCATTTTATGCGTTAATTCCGGCCCGCAAGGGTTCAAAGGGGGTCCCAGGGAAAAACCGGAAACTGCTACAAGAAAAACCGTTGGCGGTCTGGACCATCGACGCGGCCCTCCAAGCCAATGTCTTTGATCGCGTTGTTTTAAGCACGGATGATGATGATCTGGCTCGGATTGCGCAGGATGCGGGTGCAGATGTGCCATTCAGGCGCCCGGAAGAATTGGCCAGCGATACTGCTTCCAGTCTCGACGTCGCCTTGCACGCGGCGGACAGTCTGGGATGGGAGGATGATGCATGGCTTGTCCTGCTACAGCCGACGTCGCCCTTTCGAACCGGCGAGGACATCCGGGCATGTATCGATATTCTTACAAAGGCCGGTGCCGACGCTTGCATATCGGTCTGCCCTGCCAGAATTCCATTGGAATGGTATAAGTTTCTGGACGAGCAAAACCATCTTGTTCGGGCTGTACCCGACTTAATATCTGGCAGTCGACGACAAGATGCTCAACGTCACTATGTACCAAACGGCGCCATATATTGCATCCGGATTTCGGTCTTGCGGGAGACCGGCAGCTTTACACCTCCGGCAACCACCGCCTATGAAATGCCCGTCAACAGGTCGATCGATATTGATGAGCCGCTGGACTTCATCGTGGCAGAAAGCTTGCTAAAAGCCGGGAGCATTCGTGACAGCACCACACGATAGACCCATCAAGCTCACGATCCTGACCTCCAGCCGAGCCGACTACAGCATCCTAAGCCCTCTGCTTAAGCTCCTACGCGAGCTCCCCTCCTTCCAGCTTCGTATCGCAGCTTTTGGAATGCACCTTCTGCCCAGTCAGCAATCAAGCTTATCGGCGATTGCTGAAGACGGTTATCCCGTCGACCACATTGGCAAGGCACCCCAAGGCGACAAACCCCATGATATCGCCGCTTCCATGGGTGCCACGACCACCGCTTTTGCGCGTTACTTTTCGGCTGCATGCCCTGATGTTCTGTTGTGTGTTGGAGATCGTTTCGAAATGCTGGCAGCCGTCAGCGCAAGTGTGCCTTTCGATCTGCGGGTTGTTCATCTGCATGGCGGCGAGGAAACCGCCGGTGCCATGGACGATGTTTTTCGCCACGCAATCACCGCCATGTCCTGGCTCCACCTTACAGCCCACGAGAATTACGCAAAACGCGTTCGGGAGATTGTTGGGCCGAAAGCAAAAGACCACGTTTTTGCGATAGGTGCCCTGGGTATTGACGCCTTGATGCAGGAAGCCCGTCTTGATGTTGCAGCCTTCCAGGAAGCCTTCGGCGTTGATATGAGCCGCGCCACATTTCTGGCCACGTTTCACCCGGAAACCCGGCGCGGAGCGGATGTCCTGAGCGACACAGATGCTTTTGTCGATGCACTCTTCCTGAGAGAGGAACAGTTGATCCTGACAGCACCGAACATCGACACCTATGGTGATCAACTGCGGACCCGCTTGATTGACCGCTTGAGAGAACGAAAGAACACCCATGTGTTTGAAACGCTTGGCCGAAAAGGTTATTACTCGGCTCTGGCGCTTTGCAGTCTCGTCATTGGCAACAGCTCCAGCGGTATCATCGAGGCCGCATCTTTTGGCAAGCCCGTGGTCAATATCGGAGGCAGACAGGCCGGCAGACTGCGTGGTGTCAATGTCATAGACTGCCCACCCGATACAGATTCGATTCTGGCTGCTATTTCGCAGGCAAACGCGCTTACATTTTCAGAGCCAACCAATATTTACGGCGATGGCAGGGCGGCAGGGCGCGCACTTGCAGTTCTGGAACGAGCCCTGACGGAAGGACCTGACAATTGACCGAAATACCAGCGCACAGGTGCTTCATCATCGCTGAAGTCGGCGTGAATCATAATGGCGATTTGGACCAGGCGCGCAAGCTAGTTGACGTTGCCGCGGAAGCAGGTGCCGATGCGGTCAAATTCCAGACATTTTCAGCGGACCGGCTGGTTACGCCGAACGCACAAAAGGCACGCTACCAAAAAGCCAATCTGCCTGGCGATGATGGGCAGTATCAAATGCTCAAAGCGTTGGAACTGAATGCCGATGCTCATAAGGAGCTGGCCATTTTGACCAATGCACGCAACATCGAATTCATGTCGACGCCCTTCGATGTTGAAAGCCTGCGCTTTCTCATCGAAAGCAAAGTGGTATCTCGTATCAAACTGGGTTCAGGTGAAATCGGAAACTTGCCGTTGCTTTGGGAAGCAGGCCGAACCGGCCTTCCCATCATTTTATCAACCGGCATGGCAACGCTTGAAGAAATATCTGATTCCCTTGCAGCCGTTTATTGTGGTGCGCTGGGCATCGAAGAACCTGCTCTGTCAGACTTGCGGTCGGTGGTCGCGCTCCCCGCATGCGAAGCCGTGCGGTCCCGCATCACGTTGTTGCAATGTACGACAGACTACCCGGCCCGGCTCCATGATCTAAATCTCAGGGTCATTCCAGCCCTGCGCGATCAGTTTGGCGTTGCGACCGGGTTTTCAGATCATTCCGAAGGGATGATCGCATCGTTGGGGGCGGTTTCACTTGGGGCCGAAGTGGTTGAAAAACATTTCACGCTGTCCCGTGATCTTCCCGGCCCCGATCACAAAGCGTCGCTGGAGCCAGATGAGCTGAACGCCTACATTTCTTCTGTTCGCGAGCTGGAAAAAACTCTGGGATCCGCACAAAAAGCTCCCACCACGCGCGAACTTGAAAATGTGGCGGCAGCCCGTAAGTCACTTGTTGCCGCACGCGCCATCTCCGCAGGCTCCGTTTTGACCGCGCATGACCTTGCATGCCTCAGGCCCGGCGGCGGCTTAGCGCCGACGTTCTTTTGGGATGTCGTTGGGAAACCAGCGATTAGGGACTACGCACTGTTTGAACAAATCGATTTCGAGCAAGTTTAGTGACAGCCTCAAAGGCCTCTTACCGGCGCGAGATGCGGTCATCCTCCTGGCTTGCGCTCATACAGGCAGCGCGTGTCTTGTCCGGATTGCTCGTTGGCATCATCGTCATTCGGCACCTCGGTCCGACAGAGTATGGCGCCTTGGCGCTTGCACTCAGTCTGAGTGGCTTTTTTAGTGCCTTTGGAACACTCGGATTACCGAGGGTCTTCCTGCAAGAGCTGGTGCTGCCTCGCACGGAGCCGCGTACACTATTGAGTTCAGCGCTGGTCCTGCAAATAGTAAGCGGCCTGATCGGCCTGATTGGAACCTGGTTCCTCTGCGTGGCTTTCGATCAACCGGATAACATCACGGTTATGGCCGTCGTTTTCGCCTTAGCATTCCTTATGAATGGCGGAGTTTTGTTCCAACAACTTTTCCTTTCTCAGCACAAAGTCAATCGCAGTGCTGCAGCCAATCTCATAGGGCTCTCGCTATCGCTGCTGTACCGTATCTTGGGCGTATGGCTGAAAGCCCCAGTGGCCTGGTTTGCGGTGGCCAACATCATCCAGAACGTGGTCGTTCTGATCGCAAGTGTTGGACTGGCTCTGCCGATCATACGCGAGTTAAAAGGAGGCCTTCGGCCCCAAACTCAGGCGATACGTCGCTTGCTCGTTGGTGCCGCACCCCTGTTTGTGGCATCTCTGCTGCATGGCATTCCCCTCTACAGCGATAGAGTTTTGATCGGAACGTATCTGACCATAGAAGATGTCGCTCTCTATGCGGTCTTGCTGCAGTTGATAACGATCCCGTCCATGTTGATTTCCTCTTTCATCGGCGGTGCAAGCCCCAGGCTTCTGCTAAAGCTTGAACGTTTGGACGAAGCTGACAACGACCAAGACGTCGCGCTCACCCTCAGTGTAGCGACTGGCGCCAGCACCCTCATGCTCGTTGGCGTGACGTTGATCGCACCTGTTCTGATGCCTATTATCTATGGGGCTGATTTCCAGGTTAGCCCGTGGCTGTTTGCCATTATGAGCGTCGGCATTGTGGCCAATGTGCCAAGCGCTCTTCGCTACGAATTTTTGCTGACACAAAACCGGCAGCTTCTGGCCACGATGATCGGCGGACTTCATGCTATCTTGACGGTGACATTGCAGATTTTCTTCATCACCCAATTCGGACTTGTCGGCGCGGCAACGGCATACGCACTTCAGTGGATAATACACGCGGCCCTGCTCAACTATCTTTTTCCGACACTGGCCCCCTATCGCCGAGTGTACTGGCGAAGCCTGTTTCACGGCTTGACCCTCTTGCCGCTTCTTAACTTCCTGTTTGATTTGCTTCGAGAAAAGACAATTTTAGTTCAGCGCGATGATTAATCTTATTTTGAATTATATCGATCGTAACAATACTGCGTTCAATGCTATTCACCTTGCAACACAGGTCATCATATACGCCATCAAAGGCCGGTTCAGCTTCAGATCGGTTCTGGCCTCTGGCTGGAAAAAGACATCCGACACGCTGGTGGTGATAGCGGCGGGGCCCAGCGTTAACGAGTTGAGCGCTGCAGAGTGGAACGCGGTATCGCAATTTGACACGCTGGGGCTGAGCTATGGCAGCCTGACGCCAGTACAAGTTGATGCATTTGTTTGCGAGTTTGCGCCACCATCCATCCAGCCGAACCAGATAGCCATGTTTCGGGCTTTGTCGGAACGTTACGCCCAATCGCCTCGCAAGCCACTTTGTATATGGAAGCATCCGGAGCGCGTTACGAACACCGAACATCTGTCGCTGCCGGTCAGTCGGGTTTTGACTCTTGTTATTCCAGCCCTTTCGCTTTCAACGCTGAGCAAAGTCACGGATCTGATCACGCGGCTGAAACTGCAACGATGGTTTATATTCCAATCGGCTGGTTCGATATCCGCTCTGGTTATGTTTGCCCGTGCATTCAATTACACGCGCGTCATCTTCATCGGACTTGATGTGACGGATCGGCGCTATTTCTTCGAAGACAATCCGGACTACGCTCATATAGGCTTGGAAAATCCGTTCAAACTGGATGGTCAACCGGATGTTGGGAAAACGCACCAGGTGGCCAGTAGCTTTGGCGATATCGAGGACTTTACCAAAAGACTGGAGATCGCGGGTGGGCCAACCATGAACTTCTTTGTTAGCAGCAAGAGTTCAGCGCTATCGCGCTATTGGCCAGTTCACCTATTTGACACGTCAACAGCAGATTGACCCAAAATGCATCGAGTCATTTTTAGCACGCATCAACCGTATGCAATACGCGCGGCAGAATTAATGCAAGAAAATGACGGCTGGAAACCGGTGTATTGGATGTGTCGATCGCATCAGATGTCTGAGCTTCGATCAATCTTTGGATCAGACCTGATTGTTCATGACTATTTGGATGCGGTGCATGGTCGATATGCCACTGAGCTTTCAGATATCGACATTGTGCCGTTTGACCCTTCCGACCTAACGTCAGTCGAAGAGGCGACCGCCCTGAGCATGCTTGATCGCAATGATTCTTATTCGCAGACCATGGATTATGGGCAGCGCGTCGAATTCTTGCTGCTGATGCTTGGCTACTGGTCGCTTGTTTTTGAGCGAACGCAGGCCACAGCTGTGATCTTTGAGGAGGTGCCGCACCAAGCCATTGACTATGCTCTTTATCTGGCGGCCGGACATCACGGGCTGTTGACGGTTGTGCCCATACGCGGCCTGCCTGACGCTGGTTTTCTGGCAAATGATAAAGTAGGCGGGAAACCGAGGGGAATTCTGGAACAACAGAAGGCCTCTGCCGACGGCGTTCGCGCCGGGACCGGCGCAGAAGCCTTCATCGCCGGGATGGATGCCGACTATGATACACACCTCAACATGATCCTCTGGGACCACAAGGATTCTGTGCGGGAAATCGTCAGCAAGAGTTCGCGGATACGCCAAAGCCTTACATTGGCCCGCACTCTGCGGCCACGGCATGGATTGAAACAGTATTGGACCAATCTACGCCACTTCAAGAACGACCAGAAAACCGCTCGGCGGACATTGCAGAATTCCAGGATGACATACCCCGAGTTCCTCTGGCACAAATCAAGAACGCTGATAAAGAAAGCTAGGCTGCGTCGCCTTTACCAAAGACTGACCTCTCAAGCCCCGGATCTGACCCAGCCTTTCATCTATTGCTGCTTGCAATATCAACCGGAAGCCTCCACATCACCGATGGCAGGCAGATATGTCGATCAATGGCTTATGGTGGCCCATCTGGCAGCGGTTCTACCGGATGGCTGGCATATCTATGTCAAAGAGCATCCAAGTCAGTTTTCAGGAGAATATTCACGCTATGGAGAACGGTTCCGGTCGGAAGCTTTCTACAAAAAGCTGCTATCCTACGAGAATGTCAGTCTTGTTCCTCTGCATATCGACTCCTTTACCCTCATCGATGCGTCGCGCGCAGTCGCGGGTCCAGGTGGCAGCGTTTGTTTTGAAGCGGTGGCTCGCGGAAAAGCCGCAATCAATTTTGGCGAAGGCTTTTTTGTGGGCTGCCCCGGCATCCATCAGGTCAAGAAAGCCGAAGAGGTTGCGGTCGCAGTGAATCATATTGCGTCAGAGGGAGCTCCCTCAAAATCAGAGGTCATTGAGCATGCCAGATTGCTTGATCGCCATACTTACCCCGGCGCGATTGGTGGACCGGGGCAGTTGGACCGCATGGATATCAGCCTGGAAAAGAACGCCAGACTTCACAAACAATGTTGGCTTGAGACCGCCTCCTGGGAACGTGAGACCAATTAAGCATGTCCGGTATTGCGAGCAAAAAGCAAAAGCGACTTGCGATTTGGGGAGCCGGTGGACAGGCACACGTTGCGATACAGGTTGCTCGTACACTACCTGACTGGGATGTTTGCGCCCTAGTGGACAGAACGGACCGCGCCGGTACCGTGGATGGCATTCCAGTTTTTGCGGAACGCGGCTTTGATCCTGATACGGTCGATGCTTTTCACATTGCGATTGGCGATAATGCTAAGCGCCAAGAGATCGCCGCGAGCATAGCAACACTTGCACCCTCCTTGCCAGCGGCAACCCTGATTTCTCCCCACGCGATCATTGCTGCGCGGGTTACAATTCAAGATGGCACACTCGTCATGCCCGGTGTTGTTGTAAACACCAATGCGAAGATTGGTGCCCATTGTATCATCAACACAAATGCTATCGTGGAACATGACTGTGTTATCGAGGAAGGCGCCTCTATTGGACCCGGCAGTGTGATTTGCGGCGGTTGCTCCCTTTCCTATGCCGCGTCTGTCGGTGCCGGAGCCATTGTTCTGGAACAACGCACGATTGGTCAAGCCGCACGGGTCGGCGCAGGCGCTGTTGTCACGCGAGATGTTGCACCGGGTGCCACTGCCATTGGGCTTCCTGCACGGCCGGTTGGCTCAATATAGTAAGAAATATTATTTGATCGGCGAGTAGAACGGCAGTTCTAAATCTCAATACAAAATGGAGCAGCTTGAATGTATAGATATTTGGAGCGGGCTGGGGAATGGCTGCTGAGTAAGTTATACAATCCGTCGCACCACGAGGCGCACTATCGCCGCGTGATGCAATTACGAGCAGCGATACGAAAACTTTCAGGACAATCCCTTACCAACACACCGCAAGACGGAGAACCGCTCTACAACCAACTAGTCAAGGCAACTGGTTTCGATGGTACACAGAGACTATTGGATTTCGGGTGCGGAACAGCTGGAACTGGTATTCATTTCGCCTGCTCCATGACATGCGGGCATTATATTGGTGCCGATATTTCGCAAAACGCCCTAGCTGTTGCCGCACAGCGCCTGACCGACTATCATGCAAACAACGCTGCTGATCTGCATTACATTTCAAAATCAGAAGAGATCGCGACATTTGGCCCAGTCGATATAATCATTGCGCAGAGTGTTTTTACTCATAACCCCATTGAGACACTTGTGGTCTTTCTAACCGCCGCTAAGTCATGCCTCTCTCCTGACGGCTTGATTGCAGCTAATTTCGCAATCGCCGAAACCGAAGATCGCATTTCTCGGACAGACTATATCTACCAAACCGATAAATTGGAAACAGTCGTTCAGTCATGTGGGTATAACCTGTGCAAAATGGATAACTGGAAACACCCGTCAATGGCCTTTCGTGCCCGAGATGCACCTCAAGACACACTCTATATTTTTAGGCGTCAAAGTAATGAGATCAGCGATTGATGTCATTTGCAATCCAAACGTTGTCAGACGCAAAATCGACGATCACTTTTTCTGGGATTGACTTAATCCGCTATGCGGATTTTCAGAAGATGATGAGGTTGTAGCAGGTTGAGTCCATTTATAATGAAACGCTGACCATCCGCGTGGTTTTCCGTCCAACTTCGCACATGATCATCAGGGCGCCGAGGCAGATCCACAGAGATATCGAATTTAACAAACTCAAAATTGGAGATATCGCGCGTTACAAGCGAGTCCGAAATGCTCTTTTGAGAAATAATATTCCATCCACTTTCGAGACCTGCTTCGAGGCCTTCATTCGAATGCTTGTATTTAACGAAAACATCGAGATCATGTGGATTGAACATGTTGAATATTAGCAAGCGACCTCCTGGTCGCACCCAATATAACATATTATCTAATATGCCTTCATAATCATCGAAAATCGATAAAACACCACATAGCGTAATCACATCAAAACTGTTCTCATCGCTGGATGAACGATCACAAAGATCAAATTGCAGAAAATCAAGATCTGGATAATTCGCCTGCGCCGCCGACAGCAGTTCAGCGTCGTACTCGCAGCCGGTGACCTGCATGCTGGGAAATCTTTGAGAGATGTAGTTCGGAAACACACCAACGGCACAACCAATGTCTGCCACAATAAGTTGCCTGTTCGGATCAAGAAACTCGATTTCAATATGATCCGCAATCATCTTGAAACTGTCCTTGACAGGAACATTTTTTTCCTCAGTTAGATAAAACTTATCGTGTGTGCGCTTCATTGGTATGATTCAACTTTTTGAAAAATAATATATTCCGTCAGCCATGCTAGGCTAGTTTTGGCGAAATACTACGAAACCCAGCGCGGCCAGGTTGTGTAACTAGGATTTCCTGACATAGCCGTGAGGCCATAAAGCTCTTCAAAACTCTCTCGCCAAGCGACTGGTGAGCGCAGGATACTGATTTCGAACACATCGCGGCGGCCGATCTTTGGATAGTTGCCACGATGTGTAGTGAGCGCCGGGTTGAACAGATAAACATCGCCACGATTCTTGATTTCCGATACTTGTTTGACCGAACAAGGCAGATCCTCAAGGTTCGAAGCCCGTTTATCAGGCGTTAGAAGATGGTATCCAGCTTTCAGCAAATCTGTCGAAGCCTGGCCATCAAGAAAATCCGTCGCCCCATCGTGTGCCTCTGGCCCAGAAAGGTAGGCGAAAATCTTGAAAAATCCACATGGCGTTGGATCAAAGTGCCACTTGGCCGATTTGTCGGAAGCCCCCGCGCGCGTGACAAGACGATTGACCCGAACAACGCTGAATGGCCCGCCGATACGTTCCTCAACGTCGTTTTCCACTTGCGACAAAACCAACTCAACGACGTAGCGAAGTTGGTCCAACGATTGGTTGAAAATCGTGCTTCCAAAATTCGAAAAACGGCTTACCGGCAAAGCAATTTTTACTCTGTCCAAGATGCTTAACTTTGACAGCGCCGAGATTTCGCTGTCATCCAGAGTCATTAAGTGACCCAGCAGGCTGTCCTCGGTTCGATTGACTTCAGCAAGTCGACTGGGGTCATCGCGCAAATCTGGGTCATTCGGAAACAGGAATTCTTCATAGGCCCGATAGAAGCTGAACGGATCTTCTGGAGGCAACGCATTTGCACTCTGCTTTGCGCGAAATTCGTTCAGTCTGGCAAAGCCTTCAGCACTGCCTTCTAGCGTGTAACTCATTTGCGCTGTTTCCTCGGCTGCCAGTAATTGGTGTACATACGACCGGCAAAGTCTATCAGCGCAGCTCCAGCACGACTTGTCCAGCCTGTCTCCTGTGCAGCAAACCGCTTGCTCGCATAGTCATAAAGTGCCACGTCGTGATGGTGGCGGGCACGAATGTAAGCTCGCGTGCCGTATGGAATGGTCCCGACCCAGTCCGTTTCCTGGGTATTGACCTTGGGCAAAAAGGCCGGTGGCGCTTCACCGATAAGGCCGAACAGCAAGACCACGAATTCTGAAACGCGATCTGTCGGCGCGACAAGCGCGAAATCATCTTCTAAGTGCGTTTGTACCACGTCGAATTCGGCTTGTGTCATCTTGTGCCCCAACGGCGCGGGCGTGCCGTGCAGAAGTCGGCTTTGTCCGTTGTCCGCAATAATGGCAAGCTCGGAAGGACAGTCGGGCGGCTCTATGCCATCACCAAGACGCACGAACTGCTCAAAACCAATTTCGTTTTTCACAAAATACTGGCGCAAGAAATAGTCTTCCTCACCATTCATCACGTAGTTGAAATAAGATTTCAACCTCGAAACCGGCTCGCGAATGACGGTTGTATAGGTAAACTGGACGTCTGATGACTTATGGAGCCCGTAGAAAAAATGGCCAGTGACGACTTTGACATTCGTTCCGATCGCGTCTGGTTGGGCGCGTGTAGCATCGAGATACTTCGAAATGTCGCCCACTGACACATCAGGAAAGACCTTACTAACCCGCGCAACGCTACCGCCCAAACGCCGCTGAAGTGCAGACTCAATCGTTTTGCCGCCGGCTTTCTGCTGATGGAGATTGAAAATGCGTGGTGGCTGGATCATTCGGCGTTGTGTTCCGACGGGTCAGGAAGCGGATGGGATTCGAGCGTGGTGCGCATCGCATAATACAGCGATCAGACAAGTGCCAGCGGTTTTGCCAGGGTCGTCGCGATTTGCTGTGGCTTGGACCAGCGCTGGCGCCATTGTTGAAAAATCAGCAAATTCCACAGTATCGCGCTGTTGTCTGCAGCCCCTGACAGATGTCTTTCAAGAAGGCGCCCGATAGCCTTGGCCTCTAAGACATCATCGTGAGACAAGGCTTTTTCAGACAGTAAATCGTCCGCCCACTCGCGCAGCGGGCCGCGTAGCCATTCAGCTAACGGTACCGTGAAGCCCGATTTTGGGCGATCGACCAGATCGGCAGGCAGATGCTTGCGCAGAATCTGGCGCAATATCCATTTACCAGTGCCTTCATGCAGCTTCATCGCCGATGGAATGCGCCAGGCCAGATCAACAAGATCGGGATCCAAGAAAGGAACACGTACTTCCAGCGACGCTGCCATGCTGGCCCGATCGACTTTGGTGAGAACATCGTCAGGCATGTAGACCGTCATATCCAGCAACTGTGCGGTTGCCACAGGATCATCGGTGGGGCAGCGCGCGGCCCAGGTGTCGATAGGGCCGGTTTGGGCGCGCTTTGCCCCCTGATGACGAAGCAGGCTTTTTGGAGTCGCATATGCGGACAGCAAACGACGGTGCAGATCGGCGCTGTCACTGGCTCCAAGTGCGCGAACGGCTTTCTGGGCTTTACGAGAGAACTGGTGATCAATCTGTCCCCGCCCGGCGGCAAGCAGATGGGGAACACCGTCGAACACCGAAGCCGGGAGCGCTGTCAGTGCTCGACTGAGCCCTTGCCTGACTGCCAGTGGGCCAAAATTTTGCAATTTGTGTGCCCAAACGTGGCGCGAATACCCTGCGAAGAGTTCATCGCCGCCATCACCGGACAATGCCACCGTCATGCTCGCGCGGGCAGCTTCGGAAAGCAGAAGCGTCGGCAAAAAGGATGCATCCCCAAAAGGCTCGTCTATGAGATTAATCAGGTCAGGCAAACGTGAAAGCAGCATCGCCGGCGTGGCGTATGCCTCGTTGTGCTGGGTCCCCAAATGTTCGGCGATCACTCTTGCAACTGGCGCCTCGTCATAGCCACGCTGATCGAAGCCGATGGAAAATGTCTGGATGGGACGATCGGTTATCGACTGCATGAGCGCTGCGATCAGTGAGGAATCAACACCGCTAGACAAAAACGCCCCGATCGGCACATCCGACATCATTTGTCTCTCGACTGCGGTCAGCAACGCTCTTTCCAGTTCCTTGACGATCTCATCGACCGAACCGGTCAGAGGGTCAGCTAGCCCTGTGCCCATGCTTTGGCAGGGATCCCAATACCGGCGAAGTTGGGGCGAGCCACCAGCCTGCCAGGACAGCATCATGCCTGGCTCGAGCTTGTAGACGCCCTGAAAAATGCTGGTTGGTGCAGGCACGTTGCCGTACCGCAAGAAAGCCTCGACGGCCCCGATATCAATCTCAGGCTGCCAATCCGGCAAAGCTTGAAAGGCCCGCAGCTCCGATGCGAATGCTAAGCCGGAAGGCGTTTCGGTCCAATAGAGTGGCTTAACGCCCAAGCGATCACGAGCAAGTGTCAATTGGCTCAGCTTTCGATCCCATACCGCAAATGCAAAAATGCCATTGAGGCGTGGCACGAGCGAGTCACACCCCCAACACGCAATCGCTTCGAGAAGAGTTTCTGAATCCGAGCGACCTCGATACGCTATCTTTGTGCCTTGCATCTCCTCTCGGATTTGCTCGTGATTGTAAATTTCTCCATTATAAACAAGGATATAGCGACCGCATTGCGAAACCATCGGCTGATGGCCGCAATCGGTCAAATCCACGATGGAAAGACGCCGGTGTGCGAGCACTGCTCTTGTGTCGTGCCAGCACCCGCTACCGTCAGGCCCACGGTGTTGCAGGCTTTGCGACATGCTTTCCACCGCATCGAGCATTTGACGGTCCACAGAACCGCCCTTTTTCACAAAGCCAGCCAGTCCGCACACAATACAACCTCCCTAATCCTGCACCATGTGCATACCGTCGTCATGTCCAATGCGAGCCCTACGTACAAGCAAGACAAACACGTGAAACCTGCCACACAAAATGATGGGCCGGTTTACCAGAGTTGCGTAAGAAGCATCGCTCTGGGCCGTCATACATGATACCGGCTTCCAGGTGAAATGAGGCAACAATGACTAATTTGGGAGTTTGCGCATTTCAACCGGCTCAACGCCACACACTCCAGCAAACGCTTAACGCGGTTGACCGCTGGGTCGCCCATCAGGTTCCCGCCCAAGAGAAAGCAACATCAGCTCGAATGCTTAAGGTATTGCACGTCATTACTGGTCTTGGGTTCGGTGGTGCAGAACGCATGCTCACGCGCGTTGTTTGCACATCGCAAAAAGCGGCGGCTCACGATCATGTCGTTGTGTCACTCATGGACCACGGGCATTTTGGTCAACAGCTTGTTGAAGCCGGCGCTAAGCTTCACACGATCGGCTTGGAACGTGGTCGAGCAGGTCCGACAAGTTTGCTTTCACTCTGCAGGATCATACGCCAACATCGCCCTGATGTTGTTATGTCGTGGCTTTATCACGCAGACTTTCTGGCCACACTGGCCGCCGCGCTCGCTGGAAACCCTCCCTTGATATGGAATTTGCGCTGTTCTGACATCGACCTTTCACGCTATGGGCGAAGCACGAGGTTTGTGGTTCGTGCGCTGTCGCTCATATCAAAAAGACCAGCTGCGGTCGGCTACAACAGTGAAGCCGGTCGCACGGCTCACGCAAATCTGGGCTACCGCCCCAAGCTATGGTGCGCGTTGCCCAATGGTTTTGACCTGGAAGAGTGGTATCCGTCAGATACTGAGCGGCGCTCCGTGCGCGAGGAGCTTGGCGTCGCATCGGATGCGTTCGTCTTCATGATAGCAGCCAGGTACGACCCACAAAAGGATCATACAAACCTTCTCAGCGCTGCTGCCACCGCAATTCGCTCCGTGCCAGACATGCACTTTGTGCTGCTTGGCGGGGGAACCAAACGTCTTACAATCCCTCAAAAGCTCCAAGGCCATGTATCGGTCCTTGGTGCGCGTGGCGATGTGCAACGCCTGCTCAGAGGTGCAGACGCCGGTGTATCGGCATCGGCTTATGGCGAAGGGCTGCCAAATTCGATAGGTGAAGCCATGGCCACCGGCCTTCCCTGCGTCGGCACGGATGTCGGTGATACCGCGCGTCTTATCGCAAACACGGGCATGATCGTGGTGCCGCGCGATCCGAAGGGGCTCTCAGAGGCTCTGATCAAGCTTGCGCAATTGAACCCAGCGGAACGCCGGCGGCTTGGATCGGCTGCTCGTGAGAGGATAGGCAAGCACTTTTCAATGAAAAGTGCTCTAAAGGCCTACGAAACGGTCTGGGAAAAATTGGCGCACAACTCGAATAAGGCGACTACGAATAGCTGATGATAACCGGGCATCCAGCAGATCTTGTTAATGCGAACATCGCGAACAAGACCGAACCAACGTCGAAAGGCCGCAAACTCCTCTTTGTCATCACTGAGGATTGGTACTTTTGCTCGCACAGGCTTGGCCTAGCAAAGGCCGCTAAGGACGCAGGTTACGATGTGGCTGTCGCTTGCCGCGTGAGAAATCATGCCAAGCAGATCGAAGCAGCCGGAATTCGCTTGCTGCGCCTGGAATGGAACCGCTCCAACAATGGCGTGGTCGCTCAGGTCCGAGATCTTCGGGCTCTGGTAGCTCTCTACCGGCAAGAACGCCCAGCTATCTGTCATCACGTCGCTCTCAAGCCTATTGTATTGGGCGGATTGGCGGCACGCCTGTGCCGCATTCCGACCGTTATCAGCGCCGTTGCTGGTCTTGGTTCCGTCTTTGTCATGGGTGACGTACGGGCGCTCATGCTCCGCCGTTTTGCCAGCTTTGCATTGCGCATAGCCACCAACAGGACGGGATGGTCTTTTGTGTTTCAGAACCGCGATGATCGAGACCGTCTCGTTGCGATTGGCGCAGCAGACCCTGATCGGGCCACAATCATACCCGGTGCTGGTGTCGATACGGCCAAGCTGCAGCCAATCGAGGCCAGCGATGTTGAACCGATAAGGTTTGCCGTCGTGAGCCGCATGCTGACTATCAAAGGCATTGAAGATGCGGTTGAGGCCAGTAAGATACTCCAAACGCGCGGCGTGGCTCATCGTTTGCTGCTGTGCGGTGCCCCCGATCCGGCCAATCGTGCCTGTATTCCTGAGTCGACCCTTCAGGCCTGGGACGCGCTGCCGACAGTCTCGTGGCTTGGCCATATCGAGGACGTGCGTGAGATATGGCGCATGGCCAGCGTAGCCATCCAGCCGTCATGGGGAGGAGAAGGGCTGCCCAAAAGCCTGCTAGAAGCAGCAGCTTGCGGGCGCCCCCTAATTGCGACCGATGTGCCAGGATGCCGAGACATCGCACGAGATCAGCACAATGCTATCCTGGTCCCTGCCAAAAGTCCTACTGCTCTTGCCGATGCTATGCAGCAGCTTGCAAATGCGCCACATATGAGAGCCCACCATGGTCTGATGAGCAGGGCTCTGGTCGAACAGGAATTTTCAGCTCATATGGTCATAAAAAGAACCTTGGCGCTGTACGGCGGAGCCTCTCGCAATCGCCACAAGAACGTTACACGGGCATAGCGAAAACCCACCACATGCCATTATGGCCGTCTGAAAAATTTTACGACATGTTGAAGTACTGCAGATGCAAATAGTTGTGACCGGAGCCTCGGGGTTTGTTGGGCAGCAGTTGGTGCCTCGGCTTGCCAGCCGGGGCGCGGATCTGCTTCTTGTCGGTCGAAATCCCAAAGCGCTTGCCCGACTGTTCACCGGGCACGACGTTTGCGGCTATGATGAGCTGAAGCTGCGCGCGCGCAACGCTGACATGCTAGTACATCTTGCCGTTCGTAACTCAGAGCAAATGGGATCTGCCGATGATTTTCAATCAACAAATGTCGATTTCTTAAAACAAGTTCTGAGTTTAGCATCCGATGCGGGGATTCGACATTTGGTGCATATGTCCAGCCTCCAGGCGCTCGATGGCAGAAATCAAAGCCTGTATGCTCAGAGCAAACGTGAAGCAGAAGGAGTCCTATCTGGCTTCCCAGATATCACAACCTCTACCATATACTTGGCAGCAGTCTACGGAGACCGCTTTTCTGGCAAATTGGCTATTTTAAACAGTTTACCAAGTCTTCTTGTTAGGTGGACTTTCCCGGTCATGGCAGCCTTCAAGCCAACAGTGCACATTGAGCGACTGGCTGCCCATATCATGCAGGGCGGTAGAGGTGGCATCTTGACGGATGGTCAACACAAGAACTGGGTCTACCGAACGGCGCGAGTTGTTATTGATCTGAGTTTTGTGGTGACCGTGCTGTTGCTGCTATCGTGGCTTTTAGTCGCTGTCTGGGTCAGTGTTCGTCTCACGTCTCCAGGACCGGGTTTGTTGATCCAAACAAGAGTCGGGCAAACCGGCCGCCTGTTCAGGCTCTACAAGTTTCGCACCATGTTGAAAGACACGGAAAATCTAGGCACGCACGAAGTCAGCAGTTCTGCCGTTACGTCTGTTGGCACTTTTCTCCGCCGGACCAAGATCGATGAACTGCCGCAAGCTTTGAATATCTTAAAAGGGGATTTAAGTCTGATTGGTCCCCGCCCTTGCCTGCCGATCCAAGAACAACTGATCAAAGAACGCAACAGCCTGAATGTTCTGCAATCGCGACCCGGCATCACAGGTCTTTCGCAAGTTGAAGGCATCGATATGCGCGATCCTGGCCGCCTGGCACGCCGAGATGCTGATTATGCAGCTCTTCAGTGCATTAGTTTAGACATCCGTATATTGCTGCGTACAGCAACAGGTGGTGGCCAGGGAGACAGTCTAGCTGATGCCAGGACCGATATTTCACCTTAGCATAATTTGACGGCAAGAGGCGCCTTGCCTTTGAAGCAGCAACCGCATGTACATGCATCTCGACATGAGAAACTGGTTTCATCCAACTGCTTGAAATCTGGGCGATTTTATTTTGCAGAAAGGTCCGGTCCTAGCGACAACGCTGTTACAACACAAAAATTTCCAAAACGATTAGAACTATAAATCTAGGGAGTGGGCTCAGTTGAGCCAGCACGCGATTGCGAACATACATACAATGCTATGGAAGCTGAGTTCGGCTTTTTTCGAAGCGATTGGCCAACCTATGCATGTCCTTCATCCTGCAAAAGAAGCGCTCGACAATGTTGCTCATAGCGTAGAGGTTCTCTTCATTGGCTACAGGTGTGCGGGCATTGGAAATTGCCGAGATGGTTGCCAGCGCACCTTCATCGGCAATTTGTCGCCGAATTTGGTTGGATGCGTATGCCTTGTCAGCGACGATGGCGAGCGGCTCGATCCCACAGCCGGTTAAGGCATTAAACATCCAGCTTTCAAGTAGCTGACCGCAAGAAATTTCCATTCGTGACCCTCCCCCAACAAACTGGACCATTTTAAGCGGTAATTTTCTCATAATGTCCCAGGTTAGGCGTAGGAGAGAAAGCCATGAAAAAGTGCCGTTTTACTGAGCAGCAGATCGCGATGATCCTAAAGCAGGTCGATGATGGTTTGGGTGTAGATGACGTGTGCCGAAAGGCCGGTGTTTCACAGCAGACGTATTACCGGTGGCGCAAGAAGTATGGCGGCCTGATGCCGCCGGAGGTGAAGCTTTTGAAGCAACTGGAGGAGGAGAACAGACGTTTGAAGGAGATGGTCGCCGACCTGTCTCTGGATAAGGCAATGTTGCAGGACGTGTTGTCAAAAAGGCTGTGAGGCCTGCGCGGGCACGTGGCATTGTCGACTATCTGCAGGGCGCGTTCAGAGCATCGATCCGACAGGCCTGCAGTTGCATCGGTTTTCAGAAGTCGAGTTACTTCTACAAGCCGCGCCGCCCGTCGCAGGCCGCCTTCAAACAACGGATCAAGGAGATCTCGGAGACGCGGGTCTGTTATGGATATCGACGTATTCAAGTGTTCCTTCGTCGGGAAGAATGGGAGGTGAACGTGAAGCGCGTGTACCGGCTCTACACCGAATTAGGCTTGCAGATCAGGAACAAGCGTTCAAAGCGGAAGGTCTCGGCGAAGCTTCGGGAGGACCGTCGACCACCCGCCGGTCCTAACGATGTATGGGCAATGGACTTCCTGTCCGACCAGCTTTTTGATGGCCGCAAAATCCGCGTGCTGACGATCGTGGACGCGTTCTCGAAAATCGCTCCAGCTATCGACGTGCGTCAGCGCTATCCCGGTGCGGATGTCGTCGCGACGCTGGAGCGCGTTACAACCGAGCATCGCTTGCTGGCCAGCATTCGTGTCAACAACGGCCCGGAGTTCGTCTCGAAGGATCTCGATTTATGGGCCTATATGAACGGCGCCGTCCTGGGCCTCAGCCGTCCTGGAAGGCCAACCGACAACAGCTTCGTCGAAGCCTTCAACGGAAAGGTCAGGGCCAAATGCATCGACCAGAACTGGTTTTTGACGCTGGAAGATGCCAAGCTCAAATGCGAGGCGTTCAGACACGACTACAATTACGTCCGTCCGCGTTCCTCGATCGGCCTCAAGACCCGGTCGAGTTCATGAAATCCATCGGCAACCCCAACCAGCCGATTGGATCATAGTCCGAAAATTACCGCAGAAAGCGGTCCAGCGTTCGGGGCAGGCTCAGTCGCGCTACGCACCCCACCCCAGTTCAAGGAGCAAAGAAGCGACAATCGCCTATTCTCCATCGTGTCGGTCAAACGCCGCCATCGAAATCTCTCCCGCTGGAGACAGCGAGCCTGATTTTCCAAACAATATAGAGAAGCTGAAATTTTTTCAGACCCTAATTTAGAGAATTACATCTAAACTATTTCATATTTTTACATACTCATTTTCTACAAAATAAAATTTTAAATTTTTCTATTTAAATATCACGAATATTATCAACAATTTTCGCATTTAATACAGAAAAAATAATAACGATGGCCCCAACAAGCGCCCACCACCAGTGCTGCCAAGCGCCATGGCTGACATATGCAACGCTCCACACCCCAGACATTAGCGCTACAGGGGCTCTTTGCTGGTCGACCGGCAAACGAGAAATATAACTAACCGAAAGAAAAATGAGCGCGCTTGACAAGGCAACGCCTACAAGACCGAGTTCATACCAAATCTGAATGGAAACATTGTGGGGGTGGCCGTATGACAGTCCACGAATTACTGTAGGATCTGAGCCATGGTATGCGTCAACTGCCCTTAAAGAGGCTTGCAGACCTTGTCCAAGAATTGGGGCTTCCAAAATCTGCAGCGCGTGCGCCCACCAAATTTCCACACGGATGAAATGGTCAGGGTGGCCGGCAAGTGCCATGGACAGCGATGCAACTGCTTCCCGCGGAATGGACGTGTACATGGCTATTGCGATGAGTGGGGCAAAAAGATGCGTAGCGAGAACGCTGAACCCACACAGAAGCGCCAACCATCGAGATCTTACAAAAATGGAAAGAACCAACGTGCCGGTCACCACAACGGCGGCGAGCTTCGCCGCTTCAGATATCGACATAAATATGGCGAGCCACACAAGGGCGACCACGCCTAGGTTGGTGAGTAAGCGCTTTTTGCCGCCCTCAATAAGGAACAGAAGTGGGAGCATCAATGCAGATGCCACCACCGCTCTGTTAAGGCGGAATTCCTCTGTTGACGCGCCAAGAGCACCACGGATTGGGCTACCGAAAGTCAATTCTGAAACTACAAGCAAACAGCTAATTGAGATAGCAAGTGGCAGCGCCCACATAAACCAAGCGGGAGTGTTGATGCGTCGCGTAACAAGCACGCAGCAAACGACGCTCACCAATGCAGCCGTAGATGCCCCAACAAGGGCGCTCAGCCCCCGAGGGGCATCTGGCGACCACAGGAGTGACACAAGCGCAAACAGGAGACTGGTAAGTGCGATAGTGGTCGCTGAAACATTGAGCTTTAGACGAAAGGTTCGTCGCGCAACGTCTGACAACGCTTTTGTAGAGCCACTTTGTAGCCGAACCGCAACCGCCAAAAGAAGCGCAATTAACAACAGCAATGGAAAGGCAGCGTTCCTAGAAAGGGCCGTTGCAATCGGCGTTGCCAGCAATAGAGCGATCGCGGTGTTGACGATCAACGAAGAAGTTCGGTTCTCAGTCAATGCTCTGCCAGGGAGTTAGGCGGTTTATGTGCCGGGTGTTTGACTTGTGCTTCAATCACCCCACCAGCATAAACGCAATAGAGAGGAGGCACATCATTGGACTCAGCTCCTAGAAGCCCTACCCTGCCGCCTGAAGACACTCCCATCGTCGCTCGTGAAGCTGCCGCGTTGACGCATGCTCAACGTACCGTAAGACGACATGCGGTGTTTTCCAGCCGCCCGACTGCATGATCGCCAGACTGTCAAAGCCAGCAACCATCATATCCTGCGCGGCTCCAACGCGCATGGAGTGACCGGAAAGACGTGACGTGATGCCGGTTTCAATTCCTGCTCGTTTAGCCGCGCGCTTGATGAGACGACGTATGGTCGACGTTTCGAGCGTGGTCTTGTTGACCGAGTTACCTCGAATGCCTCGAAACAGCGGGCCACCTTCGATACCGGCACCTTTCATCCAGTCGTCAAGAAGCTTGGTAGTTTGATCAGATAGATAGCCAACGCGTCCGTCGCCGACGACGTCACCTTTGCTGCGAGGTACAAAGAGTGCTGAGCGTTGGCCCGAACGCAAAACATCATCGACGTTCATGGCTGCCAACTCCGAACTTCTGCACAACGTGTCATATCCAACGGCGATTAAGGCAGCGTCGCGTTTTCCTGACAAAGTTTTCGGACATGCCACAAGAATACGTTGAAGCAGTCCCGCCGTCAGGCCGTGGACTTGTTGAGGTCTCCGCGCTTTGACGCGCGCAGCGCGCCGGAGAGCAAGCTGCACCTCGCTGGCCACAACAGGGCTTTGCAGATCGCTAAGATAGTGTGCGAACCTGATGGCTGCCAAACGCCGTTTCAGTGTGGCGATGGACACACGCTTAATCTCGTGGTCGATGAAGGCGGCCAGCGTTTCTGGGCAGGAGGGCAACCATTGATACTTGTTGGATGCGCACCAAGCGATGAAGGTTTCTAGGTCGTGCCTATAGCCACGCAATGTGATATCGGAATACGCGCCATCGCAACGAGCGAACATGGCGTCGAGTTGGCTTGCTCGATCAACAGGCGTTTGTAAAAACGAATCTACATAGTTCATAATGAGCTTATAGGCTCAAATAATGGTTTGATCAAGTGATCTCAGGAGCTCAGATTAGAGCCGCTCGTGGTTTGTTGGGCTTGTCCTCAAGAGAAGTATCCGAACTTACTGGGGTTAGTTGGGCAACGGTGAAGCGTTTCGAGGAAACAAACGGATCGCCTCCATCCAGGAGCGGCACGCTCGAACGTGTTAAAGAGGCACTCGAAGAGGCAGGCATCGAATTCATTGGCGATCCGATCCGGTCACCTGGCGTTCGCCTGCGAAGTATTGTTGCCGGAGAGCCAAAAAAAAATAGCGCACGCCGCTCCTACACAACATGAGCGGATAATATGCTGCCTTCAAAACGCCGTCGTCGCCCGTAACGCAAACATCGGCCGTTGCTCAGGTTGGCGTTGCGCAAAGCGTCCTTAACTGAGGTCTGGGACCGCGCGCAGTAGTTTGCCTACATATCTTGATGGCCAAGAGGTGTTGGTCTTTGGTCATGCAACGTCGGTCGTCTAAACCCGCAAGCGCACGTGAGTTCCCTCTAATCCCCAGATAATCCCAGCTATTCCCACATAATCCCGCTTAAAACCTTCAGCGCCCGATAACGCCACGTGCTGGGCACCCCCCACGTAGGTGATGTTTCAAAAACGATGCGCACTGCGTCACCCGCTCACCGACATGAAGACGCCATCAATCGACTTCAATTCAACAACACATATCGCTGCGTGAACGACCTCGCTAACAACAAACCCCTTGTTCCAAGTGCCACAAGCCCTCACGTAAGGGCTGCAAGATCAGCGGGCTATCGGCTGGCCAGGTAGAAGCGGGATATTTCCATGAGCAATGCATCACCCTCTTTCGCGCTTGCGCTTGGTGCCGGCGGGGCGCGCGGTTTGGCTCATGTTCATGTTTTGCGCGCGCTGGACGATTTGGGCGTAAAACCATCCATCCTGTCCGGCACGTCGATCGGCGCTCTTATTGGCGCATGTTATGCAGCAAGCATGAGTGGGGACGATATTCTGGCGCTGCTCATGGATCGTTTTGGCGATCGCAGGGCAATTGCCACGAGCCTTTGGGAACTGCGGGCACGCAGCTTAGACGAGCTTACCGGCTCAGGTCGCCTACGGATTGGCGAACTCGACCTTGAACGCATTCTTCGTCGCCTTATGCCGCCTGGTTTGCCAGCGCATGTCGAAGATTTAAACATCGCCACTCACATCGTCGCGACACGTTATTTCCAGCATGATGATGCAATTTTTTCCAGCGGCCCGTTGATCCCGGCCCTTGCGGCGTCCGCAGCCATGGCGGCTGTTTTTCATCCCGTCATTATCGATGGCATCGTTCACATCGATGGCGGCGCCACGAACCCGGTTCCCATAGATCCTTTGCAAGGCAAGGCTTCGCTCATCATCGGTGTTGATGTCAGCGGCGGGCCGGAAGGCCAGGAAGGCCAACCGCCTGGCAAGGTGGATGCGCTCTCTGGCGCCAACCAGCTCATGCAGCGCACCATCATTCGTGAAAAGATTCGCCATTTGCAGTGCGATCTTCTGCTCCAACCCAAAGTCGGCAACTGGCAAGTTCTTGATTTCATGCGCACCGACGAGGTGCTCAAATCGTCTGCGCCGCTGTATGAGGAGGCCAAGGCGCGCATCGGCGCCCTTCTCGACACGCACATCGCCTCACATTGAACATTCATGTTAGTTGGCCATTAGCGCCTGTGCTCTAACCCAGCCTTCAACCAGCGCAAGCTTTGCAATCAACGAAGGTGTCGATCGTGATTGTTCCTTTTCATGTGACCGATCTGCTGAAGCGGCTGCGTGCCCGGTTCGATACCCAAACCGTTGCACCAACGCTTCAGGCCAAGGTTGGGGATTTGCAGCGCCTTCGTCCCGCGCGTCAGGCCACGCCAAGCAGTGTTGTGCGGTTCTGGCAACGCATTTTGGCCGAAACGCAGGCGGGCGAACAGGATCGCGACGTGATCCTGGACAGCGAAACATCGTCCAATCTGGACGCCTACACCGCCAACATTGAAAATATGATCGGTACGGTGAAAGTGCCGGTGGGGCTGATTGGTCCATTGCGCGTCAACGGCCTGCACGCGCAGGGTGATTATCTCGTGCCATTAGCCACCAGCGAGGCGGCTTTAGTTGCCTCCTACGCGCGTGGTGCCGAACTGACGGCGGCGGCTGGCGGCATCTCTGCTGCGCTTACCTATGATGGCGTGTTGCGCACGCCTGCCTTCCGGTTCGATACTCTTGCGCAGAATGGTTTGTTCGTGAACTGGATTGTCGATCAGGCCGAAACGCTGAAATCGGTGGCCGAAGCTACGACGGGTCATGGCAAGCTGATTTCGCTTGAGCCAGCGATGGACAATGACATCTGCTTTCTTCGCTGCCGCTATCTGACTGGCGATGCATCGGGGCAGAACATGGTGACGATTGCAACAGCGGCACTCTGCGAGCACATCGTGGCCCACTCCCCGATCAAGCCGCTTAGCCACTATGTGGAAGGCAACTATTCCGGCGACAAGAAGGGGTCTTTTCTCGGTCTTTTGACGGGGCGCGGTGCGAAGGTGGTGGCCAGTGCTTTGATCCCTGCTGATCTGGTCAAAAAGCACTTGCATTGCACGGTGGAGCAGATGCTGGACTATGGCCGCGTGGCCAATCTGGGTTCTGTGCTCTCTGGTCAGTTGGGTACGCAAGCCCATTATGCAAACGCCTTGGCGGCCCTGTTCATCGCCACCGGGCAGGATGCGGCCTGCGTTGCAGAATCCGCTGTCGGCTTCACCCGCATGGAGGAGAAGGGTGGCGATCTTTCCGTGTCCGTTACTTTGCCCAATCTCTTGGTCGGCACCGTTGGTGGCGGAACGGGCTTACCGAGCCAAGCCGCTGGACTTCGCATTATGGGCCTACAAGGCACTGGTAAACGCGGCGCCTTGGCGGAGGTAGCGGCTGCCCTTTGCCTGTGTGGTGAGGTATCGATTGTTGCGGCCATGGCCAGTGGCCATTTTGCCAGCGCCCATGAACGTCTGGCACGCAAGCGCTGATGGGTGAACTGCCCACCAGCGAGGACAGGTTGAACCTGGTTCAGCGGCTTTGGATCTATCAGTCCGAGCGCATACCGCTCGGCAAAACCGCCATCCTTCTTGCGGTTTTTAGCGCTGCCAGCATCAATGTGTCGGCCTTTTTGGCGGATCGCGCCCTTCCTGGATGGGGCGCCTATGCGACGGCATTTCTGGTTTCGCTCATTATCTTCATTCAGCTACGTGCCTGCGATGAGTTCAAAGATGCTGAGGATGACAGGCTCTATCGGCCCGAGCGCCCGGTCCCTCGTGGTCTTGTTAGCCTAAAACTGATCCTGATGATTGGCGCCGGGCTGGTGCCGGTGGCCGTGCTTGTCACGCTTGGCTACCATCCCCCGCTGCTTCTTCTGCTCGGACTGGTCTGGCTGTGGCTTGGCCTCATGACCGTCGAGTTCTTTGTACCAGCGTGGCTGAAGGCGCGGCCCGTTCTTTATCTCATCTCGCATATGGCGATCATGCCGTTGCTTGATCTGTTTGTGACCGGTGCGGAATGGATGGCCGCCGATGGTGGTCCGGCACCAACGTTGGCCCTCTTCCTCGTCCTATCGTTCGTCAATGGCTGTGTGCTCGAAATCGGTCGCAAAATTTGGGCGCCGGATAATGAGCGCGAAGGCGTGGAGAGCTATTCGCGGCTTTGGGGTATTGCACCGGCCATTCTGGTCTGGATGGTGCTGCTTGGTATATCCTTTGGCCTGCTGGTTGGTGTGGGTTATGCGACCGGCCATACGCTTGCGACCGCCCTGCCCGGCTTTGTCATGTTACTTGGCGCCCTTTGGGTTGGCGCAGCAATGCGCAGGGCACCAAGCGACAAGCATCAAAAACGGCTCGATACTGTGTCGGGCCTTTGGGTTTTCGTCTGTTACACGGCGGCTGGTTTCGCACCTTTGGTGGTTGGATGGCTGTCGTGAGTGATTTCATTCTGTTCCCAAGCGATACACCCCTTCCACATGCTGCAGGCGGCAAAGCGCGTGCCTTGGATCGGTTGGCGCGGGCGGGCTTCAACCCACCAGAATTTTTCGTTCTGTTACCGTCGGCTTTTGACGAGACGGGGTTGATTGAAACACACGCTCAAGCGCTTACCAACGCTCTGGAAACGCTAGGTCCTGGACCATTTGCGGTTCGCTCCTCGGGCGCGCAAGAGGATGGCGCTGAGCATTCTCACGCCGGTCAGTTTCTGAGCCTACTCAATGTGGCCGCATCGGACGTGAAGACAGCGGCACATGAGGTTTGGGCGTCAGGAAAGGCCGGAAGTGTTGCAGACTATCGCGATGCGCGCGGTTTGGATGCCGTTGACCCAGCTCCAGCGATTGTTGTGCAGGCCATGGTCGCCGCCGACAGTGCCGGCGTTGCTTTTTCCGCCGATCCGGTGAGCGGCTTACGCCATCATGCAGTGGTGTCGGCCATCGAAGGCCTTGGAGACCAACTGGTATCGGGCGCCGAAGATGGTGAAACCTGGCTGATCGACACACTGCAGACGACCATTCTGTCAGCGTCTGATGGCGAGCCCGTCCTTTCGACAACCCAAGCGCTTGATGTGGCCGATTTGGCGGTGCGCATCGAGCAGGCCTTTGGTGCGCCGCAGGACATTGAATGGGCCTATCACGAAAAGGTTCTTCACATCCTGCAAGCAAGGCCGATCACCACACCTTTGAAGGCACCGGCGCAGGATGATGATCAGCTTTTGGTCTTCGACAATTCCAACATTGTCGAAAGCTACCCTGGGCTAGTCTCGCCGCTTACCTATTCGTTCGCGCAGTATGCCTATGCCCGTGTTTACAGGGCTTTTGTGCGCATGGTTGGGGTGCGCGAGGATGCGATTTTGGACAATGCGCCGGTGTTTGAGAACATGCTCGCCCGCGTGGATGGCCGGGTCTATTACAATCTCGGCAACTGGTATCGGGCATTGGCGCTGTTGCCCGGCTTTGCGATCAACCGATCGCACATGGAAACCATGATGGGGGTTTCCGAACCGCTGCCCGACGAGCTTACAGCCAGCATCGGCCCCGGCGAATTGACCGGCTTGGATCGTTGGCGCGAATATGGACGCATGGCGCGCGCGGGGCTCGGCCTGTTGGGTCAGGCGTTACGGCTGAAAACGACGATCCAAGACTTCTACAACCGACTGAACGATGCGATTGGCCCTGGCTCACTGGACCCAGAAGCCGCCAACCTCACCGATCTTGCCTTGGAGTATCGGCGGATAGAAGCGTCTTTGCTTGACCGCTGGGACGCGCCGATCGTGAATGATTTTTTGTGCATGATGGCCTTTGGAGCCTCGCGCAAAATGATGGAGCGCTGGTTCGGCCAGGCGGGTTTGGACTTGCACAATCAGGTGATGATCGGCCAAGGCGATATCATCTCCGCTGAACCTGCGCAGCGCATCGCTGAGATGGGCAAGATGGTACGTGCCCATGATGGTCTGGCCGACCAGCTTCGCACACAAGGTCAGAGTGCGATGGGCGCGCACCCTGAGCTACGCCAGGCGTTTGACGGCTATCTTGAAAAATTTGGCGAGCGCTGCACCCAAGAACTGAAGTTGGAAAGCATCACACTGGATGAGGACCCCTCCTCGCTTGTCGCGGCCATTGCCGCGGCTGCCTCCCGTCCTTCTGGATCCAACACGTCGGCGAGCGCGCCAACAGCAGGTTTTGCGACCGTGGCCAATGGCAAGCCGATCCGAGGTTTTGTGGCACGCAGGCTTGTTAACTGGGCCAAGGCGCGTGTTCGCGACCGAGAAAATTTGCGCTTTGAGCGCACCCGCATTTTTGGGCGGGCACGCCGGGTTTTTCTGGCCATGGGCCGAGAACTAACCGCGCTTGGGCACTTGGATGATCCGCGCGATGTACTCCACCTCACAGTCAACGAGCTTCTCGGCGCTATTGAAGGTTTCACGCCAACGCAAAACCTTCGCGGTTTGGTCAAACTGCGCCAAGCGGAGATGACAGATAGCGCCAACCGTCCCGACCCACCTGAACGCCTGACGGTGCGCGGGGCGGCGATCAACGTTGGTATCGGGAACGAGATGGCCGCGCCTGTAAGCGCCGAAGAGGATGCCGCGACATCACGAACTGGCACCGCATGTTCAGCGGGCACTGTGACGGCGAAGGCGCGGGTGATAGACGATCCGTCGACCCAGAGCCTGGACCACGGCGATATTCTGGTGGCGCGCCATACCGACCCCGGCTGGATTGCCGTCTTCGCCAACGCTTCGGCCATCGTTGTGGAACGCGGCAGCTTGCTTTCCCACTCGGCCATCGTGGCGCGCGAGATGGGCATCCCTTGTGTGGTGGCCCTGAAGAACGCGACGCACTGGATTAACGATGGTGAGACGATCACCGTGAATGGTGCCACTGGCGAGGTTGTGAGGTCCGCTTCATGACCGCGCAAATAGCGAGCAAAGCCAATTTTGAAGACATCCGATACGCCCAGCTTTGGGAAGATGCCGATGTTCTGACCGACGCGCTTGGCCCGCGTTCCGGCGCAACCTTGGTGTCGATCTGCTCAGCCGGTGACAATGCTCTGGCCATGCTCACGCTTGATCCTGAACGGGTGGTCACGCTTGATCTGTCGATGGCGCAAATTGAGTGCCTCAATCTGCGTATCGCCGCTTATCGGACCCTCGATCATCAAGGCTTCTTGGAGCTTATGGGCGCTCGCCCGTCGGATCGACGAGAAAGGCTGCTTGCGACCACACTGGCAGGTGCATCAGAGGCCACCAAAACGTTCTGGTTGGCACGGCAAGGCGAAGTGGTTGCCTATGGCGCTGGTGGGTGCGGCAAATTCGAGCGCTACTTCCGGCTATTTAAGAACCGCGTGCTGCCTTTCGTGCATTCCCGCAAGACCGTCGATGCGATCTTTGTTCCGCGCGATGCAGCGGGTCGCGAGCAATTCTTCGATCAGCGCTGGAACAGTTGGCGTTGGCGGCTGATGGTGAAGCTGTTTTTCTCGCGCTTCATGATGGGACGTTTAGGGCGCGACAAAGCCTTCTTCGAGCATGTGGAAGGGTCGGCTGCCGACCATGTGATGGGACGGCTGCACCATGCCGCTGTAACCTGCGATCCAACCACCAACCCTTATCTCTATTGGATCATGAACGCGTCTCATGGCGACCATCTGCCGATGGCGTGGCGCGCTGAGCATTTTGGCACCATCCGCGATCGGCTCGACCGGCTGGACATTCGCCACGGATCGCTGGAAGCTTTCACGGCGAGCGGCGAGAGGGCGGACGGTTACAATCTGTCGGATATCTTTGAGTACATGTCACCGGATGTGTTCAGCGCCGTCTATGGCGATGTGCTGGCCTCGGCCAATCCCGGTGCACGCCTGGTCTATTGGAACATGATGGCGCCTCGTAGGGTGCCGCAAGAGCATGCTGAGCGGGTGGAGATACAGCAGGACATCGAGGATCGCGGCAAGGCGATGGACAAAGCCTTCTTCTACAGCGATTTTGTTGTTGAGGACGTGCTGCCGTGAGCCTTCCGCTCCCTCCTGCCGCCATCCTACTTCCCCTCTCGATTGGCCTCTTTCTGGCAGGCATCTGGTTGGTTGGTCAGGCCGCAAAGCGTTGGCGTTGGAGCGCTGAAATCCAGCGCAAAACGGTGCATGTGGGAACCGGGCTCTTTGCGATGGCCCTGCCGTGGCTGTTGCCGAACGCCACCCTTTTCTACGGACTGCTAGCGCTTACACTTGTGGTCATGGCAGCACTGCGACTGCCCAGCGTGGCATCGGTTGGCATCGGCAACGTTTTGCATGGGGTTGAGCGCAAATCCTGGGGCGATCTGATGCTGGTGGCAGCGCTTGGCACGCTCTACTTTTACTCCGATGAGGCCAGCATTGCGGTTCTCTACCTTATGCCGCTAGCCGTCTTGACGCTGTCCGATGCAGCAGCGGCGGTGGCAGGCTCAGCCTATGGACGCCTGCACTACACCATCGAAGATGGGCAAAAGAGCATTGAAGGGTCCATTATCTTCTTCCTGGTCACGTTGGTTTTGGCCTTCACTATGCTGCTCCTGCTCTCCGATGTGCCACGTGGCGGCGTTGTTCTGCTGTCCTTTGTCACCGCTGCCTTCGCGACAGTTGTCGAGGCGGATAGCTGGCGCGGCCTGGACAATTATTTCGTGCCAGTCGGCGTGCTACTGTTGTTGGTCTTTCACATGGACAGCGAGCCCCTCACGCTTGTCTTATTGGCCACTGGATTCCTTGCCACGTTCGTTCTGATTTACGGTTACGGCAGACCACTCCTAGGATTGTCCGCTCACACGTCGCGGGCCTACACCGCAGGTCTTTTCATGATCGGTGCGGCGACGGCCTGGCCCAACGTGATCATGCCGACTCTCGCTTTGATCTCCCAAACCTTCGCGCGCCGGAACAATCCCAGCGATGCGCGGCATCCTGATTTGGATATGCTGGCGATGTTGGCGGCGCTGTCCTTTATCGCCCTGCTTGGCGGGCTCGCCCTAGGGTACACCGCGATCTCCTTTTACGGCATTGCCTGCGCAGCCATCGTGATGCAATGCACGATGCTGGCCATGGCCGATAAATCCTTGGTCTTGCGCTCAATGACAGCGATTGGCTTGGGTCTGGTTCTTGGTGGCGGCCTCATGGCGCTGATCAAATTCAACACCGCGTTTAACCCAAATTCTAACGGGTGGCATGATGCGTTGCCCCTCACTGTTGGTTTGAGTTTGGTGCTTCCAGCGGCGATCAGCCTGTTGCACCCCGTGTTCTTTCAAACTGCGCGCTACGCAAAGGTGGGCTTGGTCGGTGCATCGATACCGCTGATTGCCTTCCTCTCCCTCTACTTTCAGCAAAAAGGCTTCACGCTATGAACGCCACAACCAGCGCTCAAGAACCCCAAGAGCTTGAGAATGGTGATGCCAGTCTGCTGATCTATCGCGATGCGCCCGCCTGGGAGGGGCGCACAACGGCAGCCTTGGGCAGTTTCAAATTTGGCACCGCCGAAGGTGGCGTTGCGCTGCTGCGCCAAGCGGCTGACCAACTCAAAAAGGAAGGCTTTGAGGCGGTCATTGGCCCAATGGATGGCGACACATGGCACAGCTATCGCGCGGTGACGCAAACCGACGACTCGCCGACCTTTCTGATGGAACCTCAAAGTGGCGCGCATGATGTTGCAGCGCTTGAAGCGGCAGGGTTCGACACTATCAGTGGCTACGTGTCGGCACGCACCCAAACCGAGCTAGGCATCGCCAAACGGCTCGTCGGGCGCAGGGGGCTGGAAATCGTGACCTGGGATGGTGCCTCGCCCGAAGCATTTTTTGGCGATGTCTATGATTTCTCGCTGGCTGGTTTTGCGCGCAACCGGTTCTATAAACCCATCTCGAAAGAAACCTTTCTTGGCATGTACATGCCCTATGTGCCGTTTTTGAAGCGTGAGCTGATTTTGTTTGCACGGCGTGAAACTGGCGCTTTGGTCGGCTTTCTGTTTGGCATTCCCGATTTCTCGCAGGGCCCTCAAACCAACACGGCGATCCTGAAAACCTATGCCAGCTCTGTGTTTGGTGCCGGGCACTTGTTGGCTGATGTGTTTCATCGCAACGCGCTTGAACTTGGCCTCACCACGACGATCCACGCGCTGATGCATGAGGACAATATTGCCCGACAACGCAGCGAAAAACTTGGTGGATCAATCTTCCGTCGCTACCATTTGTTCGGCCAGGTTTTGTGACCACACTCATTGACGCCTTTGATGAAGCCGTGCTCGCCCATGGGCAGCGACCCGCCATCATTGAAGGTTCAGGCAAGAGCGCAAGCTTCGAGGATCTTGATCAGCTTGGACGGGCTTTTGCGGCAGGTTTTGAAGCGCGCGGCATCGGTCCAGGAGACCGGGTTTTGGTGGCGATGCCAGTGAGCATTGCACTTTATGCTTGCCTGGCCGCGCTGTGGCGCTTGGGTGCTGTGGTCGTGTTTCCTGAACCGGCAATGGGCCTGAAAGGCCTGCGCCACGCGGTGCAAATAACACAGCCAAAGGCGTTTCTAGCTTCCGGCTGGTATCGGCGGCTGGGTTGGTTGCTGCCGGAGCTTCGTCGATTGCCGCTGCGCCTGGCACCGCGGGCGACTGAAGGACAGTGGAGCGACACCTATCGCGTGGAACCAGACGAGCCAGCGCTGATTTCCTTCACAAGCGGGTCGACAGGTGCACCCAAAGCCATCGCGCGAAGCCACACGTTCATGATGACGCAGAATGAAGCGATCAGATCGCTGTTGGACCCCGAATCAGAGGCTGCACGGGACCTCGTCGCCTTTCCGGTGTTCGTTCTGGTGTGTCTATCCCTCGGCATTACATCCGTTCTGCCAGCCTGGAAGCTCAGCCAGCATGATCGCGTCAGTGCAGAGACGATCCATCAGCAAATTGAACGGTTTGGAGTGACACGGCTTTTGGTGCCACCGGTGATTTGCGAAACGCTGAGCCAAGCCGATTCGCTTCCGGCGCTTGACGCTGTCTTCACCGGTGGTGGCCCGGTTTTTCCCGACACGCTTGCCCGCTTGGCCAGCCTTCAGCCGAGATTGAGGATGGTGTCGGTCTATGGCTCTACCGAAGCTGAACCCATTGCGCATTTGGAATATGGTTCAATGTCAACTGATGATCTGGAGAGCATGAAAACCGGGGGTGGCCTGTTGGCGGGCAAGCCAGTTGCGCCAATGGATGTTCGCCTGGAAGACCGCGAAATCCTTGTCGCTGGTGCACACGTCAATGAAAGCTATCTCGACACATCCCAGAACGCTGACAGCAAGGTTCAGCGCGAGGGGCGCGTCTGGCATCGCACCGGAGATGCCGGGCGGTTTGACGAGCAAGGTCGGCTCTGGTTGTTGGGCCGCCACAACGCGCAGGTCGCAGGTGTTGACCCTTTTGCGGTGGAGACCGCCGCACGGTTTTGGTCGGGCGCAAAACGCTCGGCACTGGCGGAGGTGGATGGCAGACCGGTGCTGGTTGTCTCAGGCGACAAACGCAATCTTCAGCAATGGCGCGAGGCTGCCAAAACCCTTGGTCTGGAAGATGTGCGTTACCTCCAAGCCATTCCACTGGACAGTCGCCATCGGTCCAAAACCGACTATCGCGCGCTCAAACGGATGCTCAAAATACCGGGTTAAGGCAGCGCCTTGCGCCATCCAACTCTGATGCTTTCAGCTCTCAGGACGGACGGGGCGAAAACAGGAGTTTCAGATAGGACCGCAGAAGCATGATCTGCTCAGAGGCATTGTTGTTTTCGCGCAGCGCACGCTGGAGAACCAATCCGCCCTCCACAACGCTGGAGACCATGTCGCCGAGTGCATCCATGTTGACCGGCTCGCACGGCTCATAGATGGCTGCGATCTCTTCGAACATGCCACGGAACCGTTTGCGCCACCCAAGAATGGCCTGGCGGTTCAGATCGCGCACACCTTCATCAAACAATCTGTCTTGATAGGCCGTTGCGGCGATAACACAGCCTGGATGACCGGTTGGCATTTCGGAAAGCATTTCGGCCAGCAGCTTTAGCCCAATGAGCATGCTGTGCAGCGGATCATCATTGAGTTCACGTGCCCTGGCGAACAGATCGTCGTACAGCTCATTTTCGGTCTCGATGTAACGTTCGAGCATGGCACGCGCGAGCGCGTTTTTGTCCTTGAAGTGATAGAAGAAGCCGCTGCGCGAAATTTCTGCCCCTGCCACGATCTCTTCAATGGAGGTGGCCTCAAAGCCCTTCTCCAAAACAGAAGCCTCGGCGATGTTGAGCAAACGCGTGCGCGTGTCTGACTTTTCTACCATCGAGCAGATTTCACTGTACTGCGAGTCCAGTTGGGACGTGTGGCGCGTGAAGCCACGGCCAGCGAGCGCCTCTACACCACTGAAATAACACCAAAAAACTTTTGTGCGCAACCGTACCACGCGACAACTATCGGCTGGTAGGCGGTCCGTTCTAGTCCTTGGCCATCAACCAACAAGGACAGGTTCGATGCGAATTCAACAGCTTACAAACACCGAACGTTTCTTCCTTAGCGATGGCGGGCTGGAGACGTTCATGATTTTCGACAAGGGCTATGATCTGCCCTGCTTCTCTGCAGCGGTGCTGCTGGACAGCGAGGCCGGACGGCGCGATCTGACTACCTATTATGAGACCTTTATCGATATCGCGCGTCGTTCAGGTCGCGGGTTTATCATGGATACCCCGACATGGCGGGCTGGTTTGGCTTGGGCCGGACCCTTGGGTCAAACGGTCTTTGACAGTCTTGAATCCAACAAACGTGCGGTCCGCTTTGTTGCCGACATCCGTGACAAGCACGAGGCCAACGACCTACCAATTTTGATCAATGGCCTGGTGGGTCCAGCGGGCGACGCCTATGCGCCCGATGCCCTATTGGCATCGCAGGATGCGCTGTTAGTGCATGCTCCGCAGATCCATGCCTTGGGCCGAGCTGGTGTGGACTTGATCAGCGCCATGACGCTGACACATGCAAGCGAGGCGATCGGGATCGCTCAGGCCGCGAAGGAGATCGACGTTCCTATCGTGATCTCCTTCACGCTGGAAACCGATGGACGCCTGCCTTCGGGCCAGCCGCTGGGCGAGGCCATTGCCGCGGTGGATGAAGCGACTGGCGCAGGTCCGCTCTACTACATGATCAACTGTGCCCATCCTGACCATTTCCGACATGCACTCGATACCCATGCCGCATGGACGCTCCGTATTGGCGGTATTCGTTCCAACGCTTCGCGCATGAGCCATGCCGAACTGGATGCCAGCGAAACGCTTGATGCCGGCGATCCTGTCGAGCTCGGTCACCTGACTATGGAGCTGCTGAAGCTCCTTCCAAACATCCGAGTGATCGGAGGCTGCTGTGGCACCGATCACCGGCATGTGGGCTGCATTGCCGGTCATGATCGGACCCGCTCTGCCGCCTGATGACATGTCAACTCCCTCCCCCCCCACATCACTATGCGAGACGACACCATGACCCTTTCAATCCGGCAGGCCGTTGCCACCGACGCCTACCAGCTTGCCAAGTTGATCGATATCGCAGGAGAGGGCATTCCCTCCTGGCTTTGGCAGAAGAGCTGCCAAGATGGGCAATCGCCTCTGGATATCGGAACGCAACGCGCGCAGCGCCTTGAGGGCGGCTTCTCTTTCACCAACGCCATGGTGGCCGAATGCGATGGCGATATTGCCGGTATGGTTCTGAGCTATCCGATCAAGGTTGCATCCGATGATGATCCCAACGACCTGCCAGCGCCCATCGCGCCCTTTGTCGACCTTGAGAACCAATCAGTCGGGACATGGTATGTGAATGCGTTGGCCGTCTTTCCAGCCCATCGCAATCGCGGGATTGGGGCGAGCCTCATGCAAGCCGCCCAGACGTGCGCAATACGAAACGGATATAGCCGCTTAAGCATTCAGGTCTATGCGCAAAACACCGATGCGGTGCGCCTTTACCAACGGTTGGGCTATGACGTTTCTGCGCGTTCAACGGTAAGGCTCCACCCTTGCCAGCCTTACTATACCGGAGACGTTCTGCTGCTGATCAAGCCGCTGGATGCGTAGCCGGAGCAGGTTTCCAGGCACCATCGTGCTTAGAAGGTCGGCGGGGTGCAGGCGCTGACGATCACGCTTTCCACCGGACCGACTTGCCGAAACCGGTGCGGCTTTTGGCTGTGGAACAGATAGGCGTCGCCGGGGCCGAGAATTTTGCGCTCTTCACCCACTGTCACTTCCACATGCCCAGCGATCACAATGCCCCCCTCTTCCCCCTCATGCTCGTACATCACACGACCGGTATCGGCGTTCAGCGCATAGGTCTCTTTGAGAATTTGCAAGCTTCTGCCGAGCAAGTGCGTGCCCACCTGTTTGAGCGAAAGGCGGCCTTTGCCGATCTCGGTCAGGTCCTCAGCGGCATAGAACACTGTGTGATCAGGCTCTGGTTCAAAGGCAAAAAACTCTGCCAAGCCGATGGGAATGCCTTTCAAAACGCGCTTCAGCGAACCGACCGACGGGCTGATCTTGCCCGCTTCCATCAATGAGATGGTGGCGCTGGCAACGCCCACCTTTTTGGCCAAGGCTCGCTGAGACAAGCCCGCACGGGTGCGCAACAGCCTGAGGCGATGACCAAGCTCTGCATTTTCCGGGTCAGGGGTGTTTGACATGATCATTATCCTAAGCGCTGGCAGCGCTCTCCCTTTAACGCCAAGAGCTTAGCGCATCAACAAAACAGACTTATCGGCACGAATTTTTCCTCTTACGCTTTTGATCGAGCGAAACGATTGCGCATGGAGAAGATCAATATGTTGAACGCAGAAGTGAGCGCACGGCGCCAAAACGCCATCGCACGCGGTGTCGGCACGATGACGCAAGTTTACGCTGATCGGGCAGAAAACGCGGAGATCTGGGACATTGAAGGCAAGCGTTACATTGACTTCGCCGCCGGTATCGCTGTGGTCAACACAGGCCATCGCCATCCACGCGTGATCGAGGCTGTCAAACATCAGCTCGATCAGTTCACCCACACCTGCCATCAGGTGGTGCCGTACGAAAACTATGTGCGACTGGCCGAGCGTTTGAACGCTGCCGTGCCCGGCGATTTTGAAAAGAAAACGGTCTTCGTTTCAACCGGCGCAGAGGCGGTAGAAAACGCCATCAAGATCGCGCGCGCAGCGACGGGTCGCGATGCGGTCATCGCCTTCTCAGGTGGCTTTCATGGGCGCACCTTCATGGCGATGTCGATGACCGGAAAGGTGTTTCCCTACAAGGCTGGCTTTGGCGCTATGCCCGGCGATGTGTTTCACGCCCCCTTTCCTGTGCCGCTTCACGGCGTCAGCGAAGACGAGGCTTTGGCGGCGCTGGACCGGTTGTTCAAGGCAGACGTGGACCCTGCCCGCGTGGCCGCGATGGTGATCGAGCCTGTGCAGGGTGAAGGCGGGTTTTATGAGGTTCCAGCCGGCTTCATGACAGCTTTGCGTGGCATTTGCGACACAAATGGTATCGTGCTCATTGCCGATGAGGTACAGACCGGCTTTGCCCGCACAGGCAAGCTGTTTGCCATGGAGCATCACACCGTTGCTGCTGATTTAACCACCATGGCTAAGGGCTTGGCGGGCGGTTTTCCGCTGGCCGCAGTCACCGGGCGAGCCAAGCTGATGGACGCGGCTGCCCCCGGAGGCCTAGGCGGGACTTATGGCGGCAACCCGATTGGCATCGCTGCGGCGCACGCTGTGCTTGATGTGATCGAAGATGAAAGCCTATGCGCACGCGCCACCCAGCTGGGCAACCAATTGAAACAGCGGCTTGAAAGCCTACGTGCTGAGGTGTCACATATCGCTGATGTTCGCGGCCCAGGCTTGATGAACGCAGTGGAATTCACCACCCGGGGGAACGGCGCACCCGATACGGCGTTCACACAAGCAGTCAAAGACGCCGCACTGGACCACAGACTGATCTTGCTCACCTGCGGCGTGTTCGGCAATGTTATCCGTTTCCTGGCACCGATCACCATCCAGGATAAGATTTTTACCGAAGCGCTCGACATTATTGAGGCTTCCATCAAACAGGCTGCGGCGGCGTCCCCAGCGAAGGAAAAGGCAGCATGATTGCAACGTCTCTTAGTGACCGATTGAACGACACAAGCCTGGTGGTTGAGGCCGCGCTGGTGGCAGGGCGCTGGGTTGAAAAAGCCTCATCAGGCACGACGTTCGCGGTCACCAATCCCTCGACAGGTGAGACGCTTGCGCAGTTGCCCGACATGGGGCCGCACGAGGCTGGCGAAGCCATTGATGCTGCTTATGCCGCACAAAAAGGTTGGGCCGCTCAAACAAGCAAAGAACGCAGCGCCGTTTTACGACGCCTCTACGATCTGATGGTGGAGAACGTTGATGATCTGGCCACCATCTTGACAGCAGAAATGGGCAAACCCCTGGCTGAGGCCAAGGGCGAGGTGCTTTATGGCGCAAGCTATGTGGAATGGTTCGCTGAAGAGGCCAAACGTGTTTACGGCGACATCATCCCTGGCCATCAAAGCGACAAGCGGATCGTAGTGCTGAAACAGCCCATTGGGGTCGTGGCATCGATCACGCCGTGGAACTTTCCCAATGCGATGATGGCGCGGAAGATGGCGCCCGCCCTCGCCGTGGGCTGCGCCTTCGTTGCCAAACCGGCGGAACTGACACCTTTGTCAGCCATTGCGATGGGTGTGTTGGCCGAACGCGCCGGGCTGCCAAAAGGCCTTTTCAGCGTGTTGACGACGACCGACAGCGCCGCCATGGGCGAAGCGTTTTGCTCCAACCCGAAAGTACGCAAACTCTCCTTCACCGGCTCCACACGCGTCGGCAAGATCCTCATGAAGCAGGCAGCCGATCAGGTCATGCGCACCTCGATGGAACTGGGCGGCAACGCGCCTTTCATCGTCTTTAACGATGCTGATCTGGACGCGGCCGTCGAGGGCGCGATGATCTCAAAATACCGCAACAACGGCCAGACCTGCGTCTGCGCGAACCGGATCTACGTCCAATCGGGCGTCTATGATGCCTTTGCGGCCAAGCTGGTTGAGGCAGCGAACGCTTTGCAGGTCGGTGATGGGTTTGAAGATGGCGTGAATGCTGGGCCGCTGATCAACCAAGCCGCCGTTGAGAAGGTGGAAGCCCATATTGCCGACGCCACCGAAAAAGGTGCCAAAGTTGCAGCCGGCGGCGAGCCACACGCGCGCGGTGGCACCTATTTTCAGCCCACGGTGCTCACCGGTGTGACCAGCGAGATGGCCGTCGCTCGCGAGGAAACCTTTGGGCCGGTGGCGCCACTGTTCGCCTTTGATGATGTGGACGATGTGATCGCCAAGGCCAACGACACCGAGTTTGGTCTCGCCGCGTACTTCTACGCCAACGACCTTGCCCAAGTGTGGCGGGTGGCCGAGGCACTAGAGTACGGCATTGTCGGCGTGAACACTGGTATCATCTCCAACGAAATGGCCCCGTTTGGCGGCGTGAAGCAGTCTGGCCAGGGCCGTGAAGGCTCCAAATACGGCATCGAAGACTATTTGGAGATCAAATATGTCTGCCTAGGCGGCATCGAAGGGTAGCGTTGGGGGCTACACCGGTAGCGTTGCTACCCCTCTTCGCTGGTGGCAAGCAGTTCGATCTCGACAAAACTCACTGGGCCATCATTGGCGTTGATCACATCGTGCTCAACGCCAGCCTTGCGAGCATAACTCGCGCCCATCTGCATTGGGGCCTCTGTGATCGCGCCATCAGGCCCCTTGATATCGAGCGCGCCATCGAACAGGGGCACAACCACATAGTCGTGCCCATGGCGATGCCAGCCAGTGTTGTCGCCCTTCTTGGCGAAGTCCCATCGCGTCACACGGATGGCACCATCATCGATCTGAACGGTTGAAATGGCTGTGCCGGCGGATGAGCTGTCCATGGTCAGCCCCTACGCCTGATCTGCGCGCGAGAGCACGCTTTGCGGCCGGGCTTTGTAGAGCGCGGCGGTCAAGATGCCTGCCACGACCGCTTTGGCGATATCGCCGGGAATGAAGGCCGTTACCAGCGCGGCAGCTTCCATCAATGTGCGATCGAGAACGATCGACATGCCGACAATACCAAACGCGTAAAGCACGATGATGCCACCAACGATGCTGGCAACAATCGCAACAACCGTGAGGTTCGTGCTGCGCCAGCGTTCGACGATCAGGCCAGTCACAAACGCTGCCACCGGCCAACCAAACAGGAAACCAGCCGTCGGTCCGGCAAAGACGCCCAAGCCGCCGCGGCCGCCAGCAAGCAATGGCAGGCCAACCGCCACCAGCAGCAGGAACAACAGCACGGCAAGCGTGCCGCGTTTGGCACCAAGCACCGTGCCGCACAGCATGATGGCCAGGGTTTGTGCGGTGATGGGAACGCCAAATCCCAACGAAAAGCTTGGAATGAGGCCGAGAGCAGCAATGAGCGCTGCAAACAAGGCGATGAGGGTGAGATTGCGTTCCATGGGACGTCCTTTGAATTCAGAGTCTTGATGTTGGCTTGAGGCCGCCGCGTGCACGGATGGCTTCAGCGACCTGCTCAGCGTCATCAATGGCCAACACGGTGAAAGGCAAGATCACACGCCAGCGTGGTTTTGTTCGTGCGCGCGCCTGCCATGCCTGCCCCAACTGACGGCCTTTATCGGCCAGCGTAGGGGTAAAGCGGATAACCAGCGCAATGCCCAGTTCCAGTGCGCGCGTGTTGAGCCCTAAGCGCGCAAAGGGCTTCAATAGCCACTGGGCAACCGCAATCATATCCGACAAACGGGTTGTCATGGTCACAAGCGTGGCCAAGCCGACCGCCGTCAACAGTCGCAGGGTGATTAGAGCACCACCTGATGGATCGCCAATAACCAAATGCCAGACCACCAACAAAATGAGGAATGGCCAAAGCGTCCAAAGCGCTTTGACACCGGTGGTGAAGAATGTGCGACCCGGAAGGGCATAGAGGGTCAGGCAGCCAAGAAAAGCTACCACCTGAAAGGCAAGGTTTTGATTGGCGACCAGCATGATGGTGGCGGCACATAAAAGAGAAAGCTTCGCCCAAGCTGGCCAGCTGTGGGCACGGGTTTCAACTGGCGAGGTCAGAGAGATCATCATCACCCCCCAGTTGGCGCATGCGCGCTTCAAACGCTGTCAGCACTTTCAGCGGCGGTCCGTCCATCGCCAGCCGCCCTTCATCGATCCATAGGATACGCGAGCAATCGGCCAGATGCGATGGGTCATGGGCAATGTGCACCAACATGGTGGGCACGGCCTCCAGCGCACGAGCCAATTGCATCTGCGTTGGAATGTCCAAGCCCGAATAGGGCTCATCCAGCACGATGGCTTTAGGCCCCATGGCGAGCACGGCCATTAAACAGACAAGGCGCTTTTGCCCTTGGGAGAGGCGATGCACCGCTTCTTTGGCCCAATGCGCTTTGTCAAAGCGCTGAAGCATGTCTTCAACTTTGCGCGCGGCTTCGCTTTTGCTCAGGCCCTTTTGCAGAAGGCCGAAGGCGAGTTCCTCTTCCACCGTCGGAAAAATGATCTGGTGATCGGAGTTTTGAAACAAGATGCCAACGGTTGAGAGGGCACCGGCGCGGTCGGCATAGACGTCCACACCATCAACATGAACCGTGCCACTGGTCGGTTTCACCAACCCACAGAACAGCCGAGCAAAGGTCGATTTGCCCGATCCGTTGCGGCCAACAACACCGATACGATGATCATCGGCGCGCACCGAAAGATCAGTGATGATGGGCTTGCCTTCCAACGCCAGCGAGACGTTGGAGAATTCAAACGACGCGGACTTGGTAGATTCGGCAGACTGGGAAGGCGAAGACACCAAGGTAAGATCCACAAAGCTATCCGCCGCTGAGGATCAGCCTGTAGCGGAACTGGTCGAATATCACAGCTAGGATGAGCAGTGCACCCAGCAGCACCATCTGCATGTAGGAGCTGATTTGCGCAAGGTTCATCCCATTTTGCACAAGCACGATGAAGAAGGCTCCAAGCACAACGCTTAACACCCTTCCGATACCACCTCGCAAGGACACACCGGCGATGACGCACGCGGCAATGGATTCAAGGGCTATCGAGGCACCGAGATTGGCCTCGCCAGACTCCACGCGCGCGGTGAGCAAAAGGCCGGTGACCGAGGCAATGAAAGCGCAAATCAGATAGCACATCAACAGCGTGCGCTTGGTGTTGATTGCTGAAAGGTGCGCTGCTTTGATGTTGCCGCCAACGGCATAAATCTGCGTACCCAGACGGGTCTGCGTCATCAAAACCCACATGATGACAATGAAGACCATGGCCACGAGAACTGGTGCGGGTATCCCCCATAATCGCCCGAAGCCGAGCGTATCAGCAAACACAAAGGGCATCCCAGAGACAGGCACACCGCCGGTGAGGAACAGCGCAATACCTGCGCCCACCGAAGAAACGCCAAGCGTCATGATAAAGGGCGAGACCTCGAAGTAGGCCACGCCAATGCCGTTAACGAGGCCAACCATCAATGCCGCACCAAAGCCCATGCAGGCGCCCAGAACGATGGCAAGCCAAATGGCGTCGGGGAAGACGCCAGCCAGCCACACCATTCCGAGGGCCGAGACCACGGACGTAAGTGCTATGGCCGTTCCGACAGAAAGGTCAAAGCCACCCGAAATAAGCACCACCATCTGGCCCATCGAAACAAGCACCAAAAACACCGACTGGCGGGCCACATTGACCATGTTTTGCATGGTCAGGAAGGAGGATGACAGCAGCGCGAAGATGATCACAGCGGCGACCAGGAAAAAGGGCAGCACGCCGACCTTCACAAACACGTTGCGGATCAGCGTCAAAGCGCTCGACTGGGCAGGCTCAGATTGCGCGGTGCCCTGCTTGGCTTCGCTCGTTTCGGGGGTGGGGCTCATGATTGCGCTCCAGACTCATCAAAGAAATATTTCAACACCACGTCCTCGCGCATAGCCTCACCGGCCAGTTCTGCGGTGACGGCGCCATGGGCGAGCACAAGTAGGCGGTGGGAAAGGTTCATCACTTCAGGCAAGTCAGAGGAGATGACGATGACGGCCTTGCCGTCCTCGCACAGCTCCTTGATCAACAGGTAGAGGGCTGCACGGGTGCCCATATCAACACCAACCGTCGGCTCATCGAAAATGTAGACATCAACGGTTTGGCCAAAGCAGCGACCGAACAAAACCTTCTGCTGATTGCCGCCGGAGAGCTGAGATACCACTTTTTTGCGGTAGCCTTCTGAAAGCTCCACATGATCGGAAATGGTGAGAACCTCGGCACCAACCGCCTTACGATCCACGAAGGCCGAGCGATTGGGTATCTTGTCGCCCATGATGAGGTTCACCGCGAGGTTCTGATCGGACCGTTTGGCCAGATCCAACCCCTCATTTTTCCGGTCGGATGAGAGGTAATACATGCCCGCGCGGATAATCGCCGCGGTGGAAGCCTTGCTGATATCCTGGCCTTTTAGGCGAACCGTGCCTTGAGCATGCGGCATGAGACCCATTAGCGCGCGAAACAGGCGCGACTTGCCGGAGCCGACCAGCCCAGCAACGCCCAACACCTCACCAGCACGGGCCTTAAAACTCGCGCCGTGCACACCATCGGTGGAGAGGTTCTCCACCTCCAGCAGCGTCTCGCCTTGAAGGTTTTCGATTTTGGGATAGATCTCGTCGATGGCGCGCCCGGTCATCATTTCAACCAGCGCCGCTTCATCGGTTTCGGTCATGTCGACCGTGCCAATCTTCGCACCATCGCGCAGCACGGTGATGCGGTCGGCGATGCGGGCAAATTCCTGGATGCGATGGGAGATGTAGATGACGCCAACGCCGCGCTGTTTGAGCGACAAGACAAAATCGAACAGGTGATCGACTTCCTTGTCAGTCAGCGAAGCGGTGGGCTCATCGAGGATGAGAACCTTGAGGTCGCCATGAAACGCTTTGGTGATCTCGACCATTTGCTGCTGGGCGCGCGACAGGCTTGCCACAGTCGCATTGGGATCAATGTCAAAACCCAGTTCGGCAAGCATCTCTTTGGAGCGCCGACGCATGGTTTTGTGGTCAAGAAACGGCCCGATCAGCGGCTCCCAGCCCATGAAAATGTTTTGTGCGACGGTCAGCGTCGGCAGCAGGCTGAATTCCTGAAAAACGGTGTAGATGCCCTTGTCCTGCGCATCGGCAACACTGGTGAAATGCAGCGGCTCACCGTCTAGCGTCATCGTGCCGTCTGAAGGATTGTTGGCGCCCGCGAGCAGTGAAATCAGGGTGGATTTGCCCGCGCCGTTTTCGCCAAACAGCACATGCACTTCACCGGCTTGCAAATCGAAGTCGACAGCGTTCAACGCCACAACGCCTGGGTAGCGTTTGGTAACCTTCTCAAGAGAGATCAGCGGTTGCGCGGCGGATGACACGGGATGGACCTTTGGCAAAAGAGCGGGCTGGGAGAGGTTCCCCCAGCCCGGTATTCTTGGCGAGCCGCGCTAAAGAAGCGCGGCTCAACTTCTTGGTTGTCGCTTTTTTGCGAGCGCAAAAGTCACCAACTTTTGCTGAAAATACGTTAGTTTTCGACGCTGAAGACAGGCGAGAAACCATCCGGCGGAAGGATGTTCTCACGTGGTACATCGTTGATGTTGTCTGGATCGACGACGAAGATCTGCGGCCCGACATGGGAGATGAGGTCTTCGCCTTCCAGCGCGCGCACAGCCTGGTCAATTGCCATACGGCCTTGGATCACCATGCTGTCGGCAGGAGCCGCCAGGATGAAACCGCGCTGAATGCCGGTGTAGACGCCCGGCGTCATATAGAAGGATAGAAGTTCAACCTCGCCGACCAAACCGCGTTCGCGGATGAGGCCTTGCGCGGCTTCAGCGGTGACTGCCGTACCGGCCAGATAACGCACATCAGGGTTGGCCTGCAGAACATCTTCAACCAAGGAAAGCTGAACCTCACGGCCTGTGTCGCCATAGCGTGGTTCAAGCACTTCAATGGCCGAACCTTCAACGGCTTCCATGAAGCCCTGGTGCGCTGCTTCAACCCAGCCAGCGCCTGCTGGTCCTGGGAACCAACCGACCTGGACAGGATCGCTGCCGGCAGGATGCTGCTCAGCAAGGTAGCGGCCTGTTTCAGCACCCATTGTGTAGAACGACACCAATGCTTTGGCGGTGATGTCGGGCGAGGACACGCCATTCACCAGATCAATCACCGGAATGCCTTGGGCTGCGATCTCAGCGATTACATTGTTCAGTCCATCACCTGAAATAGCACCAATCGCAACGGCCTGTGCGCCACCGGCAACGCAGTCTTCCAATTGGCTGATTTGCGTCGTCAGCTCGGTGTAGCCACCTGCTTCCACAAGGTTGAGGTTGACACCTAGGCGTTCAGCTTCATCGACCACGCCATAGTTCACGCCCAGCCAGTAGGCATCCTTCATGTGTGGGAACGATACGCAGATATTCCATGGCTGGCTGGCCGATTCCAGCGCCTCATAGCTGACATCAGAGACTTCGCCGTCTGCTGAGAAGGCAGGCGTTACTTGTTGCGCGGGATAAGGGAACCAGCTGTCCATCGCGAACGCGCTGGCAGGCAGCAGGCTGGCAACGGCAACCGTTGCGAGCAGCTTCTTGGTCAAAGTCATTGGGTAGTCCTCCGAGTTGAACATGTGCAGTTGGTTGTTGTCAGACGTCTGGGGGAGACGCTGGGCACCCTGCGGCGCGCCAGTTGGGGAATGGTCGACGAGCTTAGGAAAGGGCCTCACGGATTGCGCCGAGCACGGCTTTGCGATCCTTGCGCGCTGCCAAAGCGCCATCCATGTCGACTTTTTCGAACTTCACCGGCATGTGTGGTTGAAGCTGACCGATCAGGTCCATGTCTGCCGATATGATGGCGCCAAGCGTGAAGTACCCGCCGCCGGACACCGCATCACGGTGCAGCACGATGGGTTCTGTGCCACCTGGCACTTGAATGGAGCCGTACGAGTAGCAGCCATCGACAATGTTTGACGGATCAGAGCCCGCACCAAACGGTGGTTCGCGATCCACGAATTCCAGCGCGCGACCGCCTTTGAAGCGGTATCCCATGCGGTCGGCTTCCGGCGCCACGGCCCAATCATCATCGAAAAAGTTCTGCCCCGACGCTTCGGTGATGCGGTGCCAGTAAAGGCCGGGCAGAACACGCAAGGTCGTTGGTGAGCCTGGGCCGCGGCGCAGATTGTCTGGCACGCTTTTGCCAGCGGTTCCAGAGCCCTCGCCAACGGGGATGTCATCACCAGCGGCAATCGCGCGGCCTTCAAAGCCACCGAGCGCGCCGATGGGATAGGTCGACCGGCTGCCGAGCGCAGGCGGCGTGGTGATGCCACCGGACACAGCGATGTAGATACGAGCGCCGTCTTTGAGGAAACCAAAGCTCAGCGTTTGGCCGGCCTGCACGGCGAAGGATGTCCAAGGTTCTTGCTCTTCTCCATCCAGCAGGATGGGCATGGTCGCGCCTGTTACGGCAACGGTGGCAGGAGCGGTGAACTCGATCTCCGGCCCCATGAACACAGCTTCCAGACCGGCGGCGTCCTCGGGGTTGCCGACCAACAAATTGGCAGCACGCATGGCCAAGCGATCCATCGCCCCACCAATGGGAATGCCAAGATGGAAGTAGCCCGGGCGACCAAGGTCTTGAATGGAGGTTGAGAGGCCTGGATTTTTGATCTTAAGCGACATTGAGGGCCTCCAGCAGTTTGGCGTTGGTGCCGGGCATATCCGCGTTGAAAGCATCAAGGTCGAACTCAACCTCAGCAATGCGCGGTGTGTAGGTGTTGGCCTCGACCTCCTTGAGGATGCGGTCGTACTCGGCTCGATCGATGGGCTTCCATTTCACGATGTCGCCCGGTTTGAAGAACACCATGAAGTCTTCCAGGTACGAGGTCTTCTGCTCTGGATCGAAGATCGGCACCGGGGTGATGCCAAACATCTGATAGCCGCCAGCACCACGCACGGAATAGATGCAGGAGAAGCAACCGCCATAGCCAACTGTGAGCTTGGGCGTGTCGGTGCGTGGCCGCAGATATTTGGGCACTTCGAGCTGCTTCTCGCGCTCCACCAGCTGATAAAGGAACGGCAGACCCGCCACGAACCCAACCATGGAAACGAACCAGGGCTGGGAATGGTGCGCCTCGATGAAGGCCTCGGCGCTGTCATAGCCGTTGATCTTGGCCGCATAGTCCAGATCGGTGCCGCTCGGGTCCTGATGGCGCTCGCGGAACCGCATCAGCGTTTCGTGCGTCCAGGGGTCTTGGTAGTAGACCGGGATTTCGATGATGCGGGTGGATAGTCGTTTGTCCGCGTCTTCGGCCTTGTGCTCCAGCTCTTTGATGCGAGCCATGATATCATCCGGGTGGATGACATCAGGATCAAAGCGCACCTGGAAGGAGGCATTGGCAGGACAAATCTCGGTTACGCCCTCAATGTTGGCCTCGCGCACAGCGTTGCTCATCGACAGCGATTTGAAGAACGCGTCGAGCGACATCTCGTCGTCCATCTCGACATAGATGTGCTCATCGCCGCCGTTGGTGTAGCGGGTTTTCATTATGCTGCTCCTTGTGATTGGGGCGGCATCAAGTTCCCGGCATCAAGCCAGGGTTCGAGCCATTGGGTGTGGAAATCGCCCGCCAGAACGCCAGGGTCTCGGCAGAGGGCTTGATGCAGGGGGATCGTCGTTTTGATGCCATCAATCGCCAGCTGGTCGAGGGCTGCTGATAGCTTGGCAATGGCATCGGCGCGCGAGGCGCCATGCACGATGAGTTTCCCGATAAGGGAGTCATAAAAGGGCGGGATCTGGTAGCCCTCATAGATGAAGTGATCAAAGCGACTGCCAAATAAATCCGGCACTTTCATCGCGGTAACCTGGCCAGGCCACGGCATGAACTGCATGAACGGGTCTTCGGCGTTGATCCGCACTTCGATGGCGTGACCATCGCGGGTGATGTCAGCCTGAGCATGGGTCAGCGATGCACCAGCGCACACCTTGATCATCTCTTCCACCAAGCCAACGCCAGTGATCATCTCGGTGACCGGGTGCTCAACCTGAATGCGGGTGTTCATCTCGATGAAGAAGAATTCATTCGATGCTTCGTCGTAGAGATATTCCAGCGTGCCCGCGCCGCGATAGTTGACGGCTTCGGCAAGTGCGACAGCACTGGCGCACAGGGCCTGGCGGGTGGGCTCATCCAGGCACGTTGCGCCGGCTTCTTCCCAGACTTTTTGGCGACGTCGTTGAAGAGAGCATTCACGCTCGAAGTAATGAACGGCCTGCGTGCCATCACCCATGATCTGCACTTCGATATGGCGCGGCGCGTTTATTGCGCGCTCAAGATAAAGCCCGCCATCGCCGAACGCTGAGGCTGCTTCGGCCTGCGCCTGTGGCGCCATGGTGCGCAGTTCGCCTTCGTTCTGCGCGATGCGGATACCCTTGCCACCACCACCAGCGGTGGCCTTGATCATAACCGGATAACCGATATCAGCTGCCACGCGCGCGGCTTCATCCACCGTGTCGAGGCGCCCTTTTGAGCCGGGCACCACTGGTACGCCGGCAGCCTGCGCCGCTTCGCGCGCGGCCACCTTGTCACCCATGCGGTCGATGGTGTCGGCATCTGGCCCAATGAAAACCATACCGGCGTCGGCCACGGCACGGGCGAAAGCTGCGCTTTCGGCAAGAAAGCCGTAGCCGGGGTGCACCGCATCAGCGCCCGTTTTATCGGCGGCGGCAATAACTTTCTCGATGCTCAGATAGGATTCGCTGGCCTTGGCTGGACCAATGCAAACGGAAACGTCAGCCAGTCCAACGGCCATCATCTCGGCATCAGCTTCGGAGTAGACCTGAACGGTCTCGATACCCAGCGCCTTGGCCGCGCGGTTGATGCGCACGGCGATCTCGCCACGGTTCGCTATCAAGAGGCGCGAAATGGCCATGGCTAACCCGCTAGCTCCGCGAGGACTTGGCCTGCGGTCACAGGCGCCTCGTTGTCCGCCGCATACCCTTCAAAGGTGCCTGCACTGTCGGCCTTCACTTCGATGAAGGTCTTCATCACTTCAACAAGCCCAATGGTATCGCCGACAGCCACGCTGTCGCCTTTGGATTTGAAAGGCGGTGAGTTGGGGTCCGGCTTGTGATAAAATGTGCCTGGAAGCGGTGATTGAATGTTGGCCATGGTTGATGTCCTTGTGCTCGTTTTCTTTTCCGTTTTTTCTGGGCCTTCAGTGCCCAATAACGGTGGCTGCGGGCGCGATACTGATGCCAGCATCGGTGAGCGCAGCGCGAATGGCTTTGCCCATCTCCAGAGCGCCCGGCGTATCGGAGTGGAAGCAAATGGATTCAAAAGCGATTTCGACGTCTTCGCCCTCAACGGTGGTGACCATGCCCTCTTGGCAGGCCTTCACACACTTGGCGGCGATCTGCTCGATGTTCGGTCGGCCAACCTGGCGGCGAAACACAATCGACCCCGAGGCGTCATAGTCGCGGTCGGCATAAAACTCGCGCACCACGGGATGACCGTTTTGCTTGGCGATTTCATAGGTCTTCGAAATACCCATGCAAAAAAGGATTGTGTCACTGGACACGCTGGCGATCGTTTCCACCAGATGCCGGGAGAGCTGCTCGTTGACCGCGGCCTCCATATAGAGCGCGCCGTGAGGCTTGATGTGCTGCAGCGATACGCCGTGCCGACGACCAAACTCCCGTAGCGCACCAACTTGATAGATGATGTCGTTGACCAGCTCTTCAGCGCTGGTCTCGATACGGCGACGTCCAAAGCCCTGCAAATCGTTGTAGCCTGGATGTGCGCCCAGTCCGACGCCGTACTTTCCGGCCAGTTGAACCACGCGGTTCATGGAATTGGGGTCACCGGCGTGGAAGCCCGTGGCAACATTGGCTGAACTGATGAGCGCCATGATGTCTTCATCAGGAGCATCACCGAGTGTCCATTGGCCGAACCCCTCGCCCATGTCGCAATTCAGATCGACCACACTCTTCATCAACAACCACCTCACTGGATGAGGCATAGGCTTCCAAAGGCACCCCAAAATGAAAAGTTCTATTTTCCGCAGAAGCAATATCGAAAAATACGATATTTATCGCGATCTGATTTTTATTAATGAATTCAATCTCTGAAACCGCATTCTAGGCAATTATTCTTTCGCTTTGACGTTATCTAATAATTTGATATCTTTGTTTTAAATGACAAGAAATTAGGCAGAGCGCATGAATTTGAGGCACCTGAAATACTTCGTCGCTACTGCAGAGACGGGCCAAGTGAGCCGCGCGGCCAACGCGCTGTCAATTTCACAGTCTTCCGTCACCAGTGCTATTAAGGAGCTTGAGCAGACTCTGGACACTGAACTGTTTCAGCGAACATCACACGGCATGGAGCTGACCGAAACTGGCCGTGAATTCCTCGCCTCCTGCAAAGACATTTTGGAGAAGGTGGATGAGGCAACGAGGCTTTCCCGGCGGCCCAGCGAACTGACGGGGGCGCTTTCCATCGCTGCTACCTACACCGTGATCGGCTATTTCCTGCCCTATCATCTTGACCGGCTTGCCCAGCTTCATCCCGGCCTTGATATCACGTTGCATGAGCTCAATCGTGAGAGCATCGAAGAAGGCCTGCTGTCCAATCGTTTCGATATGGCGTTGCTGCTGACATCCAATCTCAGCAATCCGCATCTTGAAACGGAGACTTTGATGCGTTCGCCGCGCCGCCTTTGGGTACCCAGCGGGCATCGCTTTGCACGCAATGGCAAGGCAACATTCAAAGAGATCGCGCAGGAAGACTACGTCATGCTGACAGTGGACGAGGCTGCGCACACGACCATGCGCTATTGGAGCGAGACCAACTACACACCGCGCACGAAACTACGCACCTCTTCGGTGGAAGCGGTGCGCTCGATGGTCGCCAATGGGCGCGGCGTCACCATTTTGTCCGACATGGTCTACCGACCATGGTCTCTGGAAGGCAAACGCCTGGAAACAGCGGCCACTGACGTGAGCTTGCCATCGATGGATGTCGGTCTCGCCTGGGATCGGGCGGTGGAATTTTCCCCGCCGATGAGCGTGCTGCGCGACTATTTTCACCAAGCCTATGTGACGCCGCAAGTTGGCCCGCAGCACCGATGATGGCTCCCAAGGCATGGTAGGAGAAGCGTGTAATCGCCTTCGCGCCTCAAGCGCCTGGTGCCGCCCACTCAATCATGTTGGCGAAGAGTTTTTTGTAACCTGGCCAAGCGAGGAATGCTGGCGGCAGCCAATGCTCGCTCATATCCGATGTCCAGGCGACCGTGCGTCCTTCTCCATGCTGACCAGTGACAAGCAATGGCAGGCCGCGTTGCGCTTCAGGAAGCTCCAGCACGCATTCGACACCAGGTTCAGTCTTCAGCTCAACCTCATTCACGCCCAATAGGTAAGGCCAGTCGCCGGTAACGCCCGCGAGGATGGGGTGATCAGGCGCTTTGACCACAGGCTTTGCCCCTTCGGAAATTTCCAGGCGGTCATCGCACGGCAAACAGGTCACCGGCAGCGCTTTTTCGACCAGGGTTTTGTGCCATCGCGCACGCCCATCAATGCCCTGGAAGGAGAAGTAGCCGCCGATCATGATCAGTCCGCCGCCGTTGCGCGTCCATTCCTCGATCAACGCAATGCGGTTGGGAACACGTTCTCCGCGCAACCATACATCGGGATGCAAAAGCAACGTGTTGGCGCCGATGTCGGACAAGATGATCACATCATAGTCTTTGAGGCCATCGAGCGTTGTGGGGAAGGCTTCAGCAGCCTCATGCGCTGGCATATTGGTGACGTTGAGACCAGCGTCTTTCATGTCAGACAGGAACTGTTTAGCACCGGTGTGAAAGGTCACGCTGCCAAACTGATCAAAGCCCTTGAAATGCGCGGCTGCGCTGACCCAGCTTTCGCCGACAAGCAGTACGTTGGTCATTCTAGTTTCCTTCATTCAATCGTTGGAGAAGCGCGCGCCGAGGATTGTCCACCATCACGAGGTGCAAGTCCTGGGCGCTGAGGCCCAACCGTTTCAATCGGGGCAGCACATAGCGTGACACATGAGCGTATCCGTTACCGCCATAGGCGCAGAGCATCATTTTCAAGAAGACGTCCTGCGACAGCAGAACCTGTTCGCCGAAACCATCGGCAAACAGGGACGCAATGGCTTTGCAGGTCTGTTCATCGCTGGGGCACTGAACCTTTTGGTCGTCGTACCAATAGTCCATGCCCATCATGTCATATTCGATATAGGCGCCACGTCTGGCCAAGCCGCGCTGATAGTTCAGATCATCAAAGCTTGGATTCATATGGCAGAGGATAACCCGGTCCAGCGGTTGGCCGGCGGCCTCCACCTCATCAAGTACCTCGTGGGCAAGCCGTTCCCAGCCCGGCAAGTGCACCATCAAGGGCAAGCCAGTGCGCACGGCAGCGAGCGCCGATCCGCGTAGCACTTTGCGTTCTTCATCGGTGAAATCGGCCGAAACGCCAATCTCGCCAATCATGCCGATGCGGACGCCGCTCTGGCCCACGCCAATTTCGGCTTCTGACACGATTTCCTCAGCGACATCCTCACTCGACATGCCTTTAAGGTGAGCAGGGTGAGAAGCTTCCAAATAGTACCCAGACCCCATGATGATGTTGAGGCCGGTGGCTTGGGCAATGCGCACCAGCGCTTCCGGGTTGCGGCCAATTCCCTGACATGTTGGATCGACCACCGTACGTCCACCTTCCGCGGTGAACAGGCCTAGCTCTTCGATGGCGAGCGCTTCATCATTCAGGGCACAATTGTGCTTGTTGGCGAACGGGTCGTTGCGCAATTGCCAGAGGATATCGGGGCTGACCGACACATCGCGCAGGGGCGAGGTGAACAGCGGATCGTGCCCGCGCCACCAGCAGGTGCAGTCGTTCAAGATGTGTTCGTGGATCAGCGTCTGGCCGAGATCATCTGCTTTTACAGGGCCAAGAACGGTCATCACGCTGTCTGAAAAAACAGTGTCTGGAAAACTCGGGCTCATGACGGATCAGCTCCTTCATAGGGCGCGTGATGGAATGCGATTTCCAACTCTGTCACTTTGGCGAAGATGGCTGACAAGCGTGACACATCGTTCGTGCTGCCATAGCGGTCGATGGCCTGTTTCAGCCACAGCGCCTGTGCGGCGAAGGTTTCGTCCACGTGCAAGGCGATCCAGGCTTTTAGGTCGGCATTGGAAATTTGGCACGTGATGGCACGTTTGCTCCACGTCCAATACATCCACTCGGCAGCAAACATGGCTGTGGCGATATCAAGAAAATCGCCTTGTTTTGCTAGCTCGTGCATGCCCCTGTCGAACGCGTCAGCCTGCGGGGGGAGATCGACAAGCGGAGTGATGTTGAGCGTTTGATAGCGTTCTTCAAAGTAAGGAACTTGCTCATTGGCCAGCGCATCAAGCACGCCGACCATCCAGCGACGCGCTTCCATGTCAGGGGCGCGCGCAACCGCATAGGCAAAGATGGAAATGGCTGTTTCAACGAACGCGCCTTCATAGGCAACGTATCGTTGAAACACGTCTGGGGGGAGACGATCAGCACATATGTCTTCGACAAAGCGATGGGTTAGCATCTCATTCAAGATGCTTTCATTGGCCTGCAAAATGTCATCGGACAGGCTCACTCAGCGGCCTCGATGGCGGGTTTGGCGGCCTCAACAAACGCACGCACACGTTCAACTTCCACCGGGTTCCACCACACGCCGCCTTCTTTGAGCGAGGAGGCCACGATGACAGCATCGGCGATGCTGAGGATCGATACGATGTTGTCAGCAGTAACGCCGGAGCCAACCAGCACCGGCAGATTGGTGGCGCTTGCCACATCTTCCAGTTCTTCCAAAGTTGCGCTGTTGCCGGTGCGTTGCCCCGTCGCGATGACGGCGTCTACGTCGAAGAAAGCCAGATCACGTGTGAGTTCGGCCACTGAGCGATCAGAGACGATGGCGTGGCTGCCGTGTTTCACATGCGCATCGGCGAACACGCGGATATGCTCGCCGCGCAAGGCAGAGCGGTAGCGCATGGCCTCAGCTGCGCGCCCTTCCATGAAGCCTTCATTGGCCACATAGGCATTAGCCCATTGGTTCACGCGGATAAACTGCGCCCCAGCAGCGCGCGCGGTTGCAAAAGCTGGCATCGGTGCATTGGCCAGCACATTGATGCCCATCGGCACATCGAAGTTGTGGCGAATGCGGTCGGTCACCACAGCCATAAAGCCCGTTGTTTCCGGCCCGATATCTTCGGGTTTGGCAAACGGCACATCACCATGATTTTCCACGATCAGCCCGTGCATGCCGTTGGAAATCAGCGCATCAGCATCGCGCATACAGGCATCGTAAATTGCCTCCATGCTTTCTCCGCGATAGCGCGGACTGCCAGGAAAAGGCGGGCAGTGGATCATGCCGATCAGGGCTTTGGAGCGCCTGAAAATATCGCGGATCGCGCCGCCATCATTGCTGGAAATGGTTTGCATAGACTGTCCAGTTTGTGGGCTTTTTCTGGCGCACGCCAGAATGAGTTCAGCCCTTGCGTTTGAATGAGAAGGTCGCCGTGAAGATACGTGTGTTCAACCAGATGGCGATCAGGATGATTGTGCCGGTGACAATCTGCGTAAAGAAGGGTGAGATGTGCATGAGGATCAGCCCATTGCCAATGACGGCAATTGTGAGCGCTCCCAGCACGGTGCCCAGTATGGAGCCGCGCCCGCCAAACAGCGATGTGCCACCGAGCACCACCGCCGCAATGACCTGAAGCTCAAAACCGACGGCAGCGTTGGATGAACCTGAGCCCAAACGTGCAGCTATCAAAAGGCCTGCGACGGCAGCAGCGACACCAGTAAGCATGTAGACCGACGTGATGGTCCAGCGGGCTGGCATGCCGACACGGCGGGCAGCTTCGGGGTTTGACCCAACAGCGATGACCCGGCGTCCGTAGAGATTGCGGCTGAGGATTAGCCAGCCGATGCCGGCAATGGCCAGCGCGATGATAGCAGGCACCGGGATGCCCATCAGCGTGCCGCGCCCTAAAGCGAAGAAGCCGGGAACATTGGAAATCGGGATGGAGTAGCCTTGCGTCATGTAGAGCGCCAACCCCCGTAGGATTGAAAGGCCTGCCAGCGTAACGATGAAGGCTGGAATGCCTTGATAGGCGACGAACCAGCCCTGCGCGAAGCCGATAAAAGCACCCAGTGCGAGCATGGCGATGATCACCACCGGCCAAGGCACGCCCATCATCAAAATGAGGGCGGCGGCGGCGTTGATCAGCGCAACTTGCGAACCAACCGATAGGTCAATGCCTGCTGTGATGATCACGAACGTCATCGCGGTGGCGACAATCAAAATTGGAGCGGCTTGCCGCAAGATATTGAGAATGTTGCCGATTGTCAGGAACACGTCGGTCGAGACTGAAAAGAAGATCAGGCAAACAGCAAAGAAGAAGGTGATAGAAAGAACCTGGGCATGCTCGGCGACAAAGTCTGCAATGGCCGAGCCTTGACCACGCTCTGTATAATTGACGCTCAAAGCTCTTCTCCCTTGCCGACAATCAGCTTCACAAGGTCTTCAAGGTCGGTGTCTTCGATACGGCGTTCGGCCACTTTGGTGCCCTCATACATAACGGCAATCTTGTCGCAAACGCGGAACAGGTCTTGCAGGCGGTGGGTGATCAAGATCACCGAGACGCCACGCTCTTTCACCCGATTGATGAGGCGGAGCACGGCTTCGACTTCGGCCACGGCCAGAGCGGATGTCGGTTCGTCCATGATCAGCACCCGTGGATCAAAGGACGCCGCGCGGGCGATGGCGATGGCTTGACGCTGACCACCGGAGAGCTGAGCAACTTTGGCATTCAGCTTGGGAATACGGATATCGAGATCATCGAGCATCTCGCGGGCGTGGGTCTTCATGGCGGCATTGTTGAGGAACGAGAACTTTGTTTCCTCGCGGCCAAGGAACAGATTGCCCATGACATCAATGTGGTCGCACAGGCTCAGATCCTGAAAGACCATCTCGATTTGTCGGGCGCGTGCGTCCGATGGGTTGGTGAAATGTACGTCCTCGCCATCAATGGCAATCGAGCCACTGTCGGCGACGTAAGTGCCAGAAATGATTTTGGTCAGCGTCGACTTGCCGGCTGCGTTGTCACCAATGAGCCCAACACATTCACCCGGTGCGACATCAAGATCCACGCCCCGCAAAGCTTCAATGGAGCCAAAGGTCTTGCGAATGTCTTTGAGAGAAATGCGTGGGGCAACCGAAGACCCGGAGAGCGCAAGGCCCTCCGGGGATGATGCGTGTGGGGACGCCATTGTGCCGCCTATTCGAAGATGCTGCGGAAATCATCCACATTGGCTGTGGTCACGATGGTCACTGGAACCGACACGACCGCGTCGGTGGAGCCACCTTCAGCCAGTGTGTTCAGCACTTCAACGGCTGTGCCGCCCATCTGGCCTGGGTCCTGCTGGATGACGGCTGTGACGTAGCCCGCATCGATGCCGGCGATTGCTTGTGCGGTAAGATCCCAGCCGAACACACGGATGGAATCCTGCTTGCCTTGGCTTTCAACAGCAGCGATCGCACCCAGAAGAGCTGGCTCACCGGTCGCGTAGATCGCATCAAGGTCCGGATTGGCAGTGATGAGGTTCTCAGCAGCAGAAAGCGCCAGATCCTGCACGTTCTGACCATCAACAACCGTTGCCATGCTGACACCGTCAGCGCCTTCAATGGTGTCGACAAAGCCAGCCTGGCGGATGTTTTGAATAGACGAATTGAGCGCGCCGACAATGCCAACTTTGGCTTCGCCGCCCATCTCAGCGGCCATGTAGTCCAAGAAGAACTCACCCATCATTGCGCCGGCGGTCGCATTGTCCACGCCAACCTGAGCAGCGTGTGGGCCTTCTGGCAGAACAGCATCAACGGCAACCACCGGAATGCCCGCATCAACGGCCTGCTCCACGGCTGGCATGATGCCGTTCACGTCGATGGCGATGACCACGATGCCGTCCACACCCTGCTGGATGTAGGTTTCGATGGCGCTGTTTTGGGCAGCTGGATCGTTGTTGGCATTGAAGATCACCACTTCATCGCCCAGTGCTGCAGCAGCGGTGAGCGCGCCGTCATTCATCTGATTGAAGAAAAGTGCCTGCTGATTGATCTGCACAACGGCAAAAGTTTCCTGTGCCATCACGCTGGTGGCTGTCAGACCAAGCATGGCTGCTGCCGCCAAAAGTGTCGTCTTGATTGTCTTTTTCATTGATCGTTCTCCTGTTGCATTCATTTTTGGTGAGACCCTTGATCAGGTCTTTCTGGCATTAAGATTTGGCGCGCTGACCGACTGACGTTCGATCAGGCGCACGGGTAGAAGTTCGGTCGTTTTCAGAAAATTTGGGTCGTCCCAATCGCCATCCAGCAGCATCTCAATGGCGCGGCGGCCCATGGTGTCGACGGGTTGCTCGACAGCAGTAATTGCCGGGGCGAAAAGGTGGAGCGAGCGAACATTATCGAAGCTGACGAGCGAGATATCTTCAGGTACCCGCACACCCTGGGCGCGGAACACCTCAAGCACGCCGACAGTCAACTCATCGGAGCCGACAAATAGGGCGGTCTCTCCATCGCAGTCCTTGAGGAAGCGCTGGGCAAGCTCGCGACCGGAGGCAGCCGCGTGGTCATCGACATAGCTGCGTCTTGGAGCGATGCCCTGCATGCCGCGTCGCAGACCTTCCAGGCGAGCGGATGTGCTGAACAGATCCTCGCGGCCACCAATGTAAGCGACATTGCGATGACCAGCTTCATAGAGAACCTGGCCGGCCAGAAACCCACCTTGTTCATTGTCGCAAAGCACACGCGGGGCGCGCGCATCCTTCACATCTTCATCCAGAACGATGGCGCGCGAAAAGCGATTGATCCGTGCCGCTACCTCGGGGGGAGGCATGTGGTTGGTGATGAAAACAAGGCCATCGACCAGATTCTGAGAGGCGTTTTCAAGCGCAGCAATCTCACGGTCACTGCGGTTCATCGTGGCATGCAGCGTGACCATTTTCCCACGTTCAGCCGCACATGCTTCCATGGCAGCCGCCAACCGGGAGAAGAACGGATTGGCGATATCGGGGATAATCAGGGCAAAGGTGTCGGAGCGCCCGAGGCTCAATCGGCGTGCGTGCGGATTGGGCCGATAATCAAGGTCGGCAACGGCGCGATCTATGCGGCCACGGGTGCCATCGGGCAGCTCAAGAAAGCCATTGAGATAGCGTGAGACAGTCGCCACCGACACGTCAGCGCGTTTTGCAACATCCTTCAAGCTATGCCGATTTTGGGCCAAAGGCGCGCTCTTTCCGTCTTATAAAGGGGTTTAGTAAACGCATTTACACTTGTTCTAAGCAAGAGAGTCAAGGATATTGCGCGCACAAGAATACGGGCGCGGTGAACCTTTGCTGCGCTTCTCAGCTCCAGTTCCTGGATGATCAGGGTGAAAAGGCAGACTCTTTTATGCGTGCGTATGTGGTCGGCAATGTCGCTATGGACGAGACCTTTGAGGTCGAGGCGTTGCCGCAAGAAGGGCAGTCTATCCTTGGCACACAACGCTCCAGCGACCTGGGTGGCAAGGGCGCCAATCAAGCCATTGTGCTTGCTCGTTGTGGTGTGCCGGTCACCTTTATTGGAGGTGTTGGGAATGATGCGCAGGCGGAAAAATTGCGCGCCCGGCTGGCCCAAGAACCTGTTGATGCTCGCTTTGTGACACTGCCCGGCATGGCCACGGACCTCTCTATCGTCATGGCTGACCCACATGGTGGCAATGCGATCCTAACGACTGTGGATTGTGCCCGAGCGCTTGATGTTTCAACCGTGATGCCAGTGCTTCACGAAGCCTCGCCAGGTGATGTGATGGTTTTGCAGGGCAACCTTTCAGCCCATGTGACCGCTGAGTTGTTCGATGTCGCTGATGCGAAGGATTTGAAAATCGTCTTCAATCCATCACCGGTGGATGAGGCTTTTCGCGCGTTGCTCGGGCGGGCATCCATGGTGTTTGTGAACGAGACTGAAGCCGAGGCATACACAGGGGAGAAAGGCGCAGGCGCTGTGCATGCACTTCTTTCTATGGGTAGCCGATCAGTTGTGATGACGCGCGGTGATGACGGAGCGTTGTTCGGGCTCCCTGATGGCGAGGTTGGCAGTGTTCCGGCGCATCCTTGTGATGTCGTGGACACAACCGGTGCAGGCGATACCTTTCAAAGCGTGGCTGTTGCTACTGTGATGCTGAACGGCAAGCCACTGGGCAAACAGGCGTTGCAAGCTGCGGCGAAAGCTGCGGCCATCACCATCTCTCGCTTTGGAACAGTCAGCGCACTGCCAAGCGCGAAAGACCTCGCCTCACTGCTTTGACCGTGGCTCACCACCAATCGATTGGGACAAAGCCGAAGCCGCCTCAATAACGGCTGCGCTGAGAAACGCGATCTGATCAAGACCAACTCGGCTTGTTGGCCCGGATACAGAGATGCCGGCAACCGCTTCTTGGCTCATGTCGAAAACCGGGGCGGCGATACAGCGCATGCCGAGATTCTTCTCTTCGCCATCAATAGCAAAGCCGCGCTGACGCGTTTCGGCCAAATCAGCGCGCAAGTCGCCCAGGTCAGTGATGGTGTGTTTGGTGAACGTTTCCGGGCTGTGCGCTGCAAACACACGTTGCAGCCGCTCATCGTCCATATGCGCCAGCAATGCCTTACCGATTCCAGAGGCATGCATCGGCGAAAGCGTACCCGGTGGAAAGAACGCGCGAATGCTCTCATGGGTTTCAACTTGGCCAAGAAACAGCACGAGACCGTTGCGCTCGGCGCCGAGGTTGGCGGTCTCGCCGGTCTGTTCCATCAGCTTGCGCAAGATGGGTCGCGCGCGATCGACCAGACTTGAGCGACGCAAAAAGCGCGCGCCAATCACGAACGCCTGGGCACCAATGTGCCATACCTGCTCGTCAGCATCGAACTCCACCAAACCACGCCCCTCAAGCGTGACGAGAATGCGGTAGACCGTAGCGGGCGATTGTCCCATTTCCGACGCCAGCATTGAGAGCGTCTTACCCTGCGCCTCACTTAAGAACTCAAAAACCTCCATCGCACGGTCCAGCGATTTGATAGTGTTTTGGGCTGTTTTGTCGTCCCAACCGCGTGGTCTACCGCGGGCGCGATGACGCCCTTGCTTCTCTGTTTCTGGCTCGCTCATGATACACTTTTTTCAGATGTGAAATATGTATTCATGATATGAAAAATTTAAGTGCCTGACAAGATTGAATTAATTTTGTTTCAGTCGTTCTGAAAAAATATTTCAAAAAAATTTCCTCCCTTCGTCGTTCTGCGTATGGTCACTCCACACTACGGAGGAAACGGCCATGAGCCTACAAAATCCAGTTTTCATTCCAGGACCGACGAACATTCCGGAAAACCTGCGGAAGGCATGTGACATGCCGACTGTCGATCACCGCTCGCCGTTTTTCGGCAGCATCCTGCATCCGACCCTCGATCGCGTGCGCCAGATCTTGAAAAGCCAAAGCGCCGAGATTTTCATCTTCCCCTCCACAGGAACAGGCGGCTGGGAAACGGCGCTGACTAACACGCTGAGCGCCGGCGATAAGGTTCTCTGCGCCCGCAACGGTATGTTCTCCCATCGCTGGATCGATATGTGTCAGCGCCATGGGCTCAAGGTCGAGGTGGTTGAAACACCTTGGGGTCATGGCCTGCCCGCCGATCGCTACGCTGAAATCCTGAAAGCTGACAAAGCCCACACGATCAAAGCTGTGCTCGCCACCCACAATGAAACGGCGACCGGCGTGCGCTCCAACATTGCCGCCGTGCGCAAGGCCCTTGATGATGCTGGCCACCCTGCCCTGTTGCTGGTTGACGGCGTGTCATCAATTGCCTCAATGGATTTCCGCTTCGATGAATGGGGCGTTGATGTTGCCGTGACCGGATCGCAAAAAGGCTTCATGCTCGCTGCCGGTTTGGCCATTGTCGGCTTCAGTGAGAGGGCGATGGAGGCGACCAAAACCGCCACGCTGCCGCGCACCTTCTTCGACGTGCACGACATGCGCAAAGGCTATGAAAACAGCGCCTATCCGTACACACCGACGGTCGGTCTCATCAACGGCCTCAACACAGCGTGCCAGATGATCCTGGACGAGGGTTTAGAGAACGTTTTTGCCCGCCATTACCGCATTGCCGAAGGCGTTCGCCAGGCGGTCGCGGCCTGGGGTCTTGAGCTGTGCGCGGTCTCGCCGGAGCTTTACTCGGATACGGTGAGCGCCATCAAAACGCCGGCCGGCTTCAATGCCACCAGCATTGTGCAGCACGCGGCCAGCACTTATGGCGTGGCGTTCGGCGTCGGGCTCGGCGACGTGGCCGGCAAGGTGTTCCGCATTGGACATTTGGGCAGCCTGACCGACGTGATGGCGCTCAGCGGCATTGCGACCGCCGAGATGTGCATGGCCGATCTTGGCCTCGACATTGAACTGGGGTCCGGCGTTGCCGCCGCTCAGAACTATTATCGCGGCCACCCCGCGATCGCACCCAAGCTTGCCGCCTAGAAGGACTGTTTGCCGATGTACATACCCACCTATGATGATGTCCTGGCCGCGCATGCGCGCATTGAACCGCACATTCATCGCACACCCATTCTGACGTCGTCCTATTTCAACGACCTTGTCGGCGCAGAGCTGTTCTTCAAATGCGAGAACTTTCAAAAGGCTGGCGCCTTCAAGGTGCGTGGCGCATCCAATGCCGTGTTCGGTCTGTCGGATGAAGACGCCAAACAGGGCGTGGCAACCCATTCCTCCGGCAACCATGCGCTGTCGCTGAGCTATGCTGCTGGGCGTCGTGGCATCCCATGCAATGTGGTGATGCCGCGCACTGCACCTCAGGCGAAGAAGGATGCGGTGAAAGGTTATGGCGGCATCATTACCGAGTGCGAGCCATCGACCTCCAGCCGCGAGGAAGTGTTTGCCCAGGTGCAGGCAAAGACGGGTGGCGATTTCGTGCACCCCTATAATGATCCGCGCGTGATCGCCGGTCAGGGAACTTGCTCGCGCGAATTGATGGAGCAAACTGATGGCGTCGATATTGTGATCGCCCCGATCGGCGGTGGCGGTATGATTTCCGGCACCTGCCTGACGCTTTCCAACATCGCACCGGAGACCGAGATCATTGCGGCCGAGCCGGAACAGGCAGACGATGCGTATCGCAGCTTCAAGGCAGGCCACATCATCGCAGACGATGCGCCGGTGACGATCGCCGATGGCTTAAAAGTGCCGCTGAAAGATCTGACCTGGCACTTCGTCTCCAACCATGTGACCGACATTCTGACGGCGTCGGAACAAGAGATCATCGATGCGATGAAACTGACGTGGCAGCGCATGAAGATCGTCATGGAGGCCAGTTGTGCCGTGCCTCTGGCGACCATCTTGAAGAACAAGGACCGGTTCGCGGGCAAGCGGGTCGGCGTCATCATCACCGGCGGTAATGTCGATCTCGACACGCTGCCATGGATCAAGTGATCGAAGATCAGAAAAGGGAGATAATGCGATGAACGCACCTGTGAACATCAACGCACTGGAAGTGGGATACGACGTTCCGGCCGTTCCCGGCATGGACGAAGCAACCATTCAAACGCCATGCCTGATCTTGGATCTCGACGCGCTTGAGCGGAACATCAAGAAGATGGGCGACTATGCCAAATCCAAAGGCATGCGCCACCGCGTGCACGGCAAGATGCACAAATCCGTCGATGTGGCCAAGCTGCAGATGGAGCTCGGCGGGGCCTGCGGTGTCTGTTGTCAGAAAGTATCGGAAGCTGAAGTGTTCGCCCGTGGCGGCATCAAAGACGTGCTGGTTTCCAACCAGGTCCGCGACCCGGCCAAGATCGATCGCCTGGCGCGCATCCCCAAGCTCGGCGCCCGTGCCATTTGCTGCGTCGATGACGTGGCCAATGTCGCCGACCTTTCCGCGGCCGCACAGAAGCACGGGACGCAGATCGAGTGCCTGGTGGAGATCGACTGCGGCGCAGGCCGTTGCGGTGTGACGACCACGCCAGCCGTGGTGGAAATCGCCAAAGCCATCAACGCTGCGCCGGGCCTCAAATTCTCAGGCCTTCAGGCCTATCAGGGCGCCATGCAACACATGGATTCTTATGAAGACCGCAAGGCCAAGCTCGATATCGCGGTGGCGATGGTGAAGGATGCCGTCGACACGCTGAAAGCCGAAGGCCTGGAGTGCGACATCGTCGGCGGCGGTGGCACGGGATCGTACTATTTTGAGAGCACGTCAGGCGTTTACAACGAGCTTCAGTGTGGTTCCTACGCGTTCATGGATGCCGATTATGGCCGCATCCTCGATAAGGACGGCAACCGCATCGATCAGGGCGAATGGGAGAATGCGCTCTTTATCCTGACCAGCGTGATGAGCCACGCCAAGGCTGACAAGGCTATTGTCGATGCTGGCCTTAAAGCCCAGTCCGTCGACAGCGGCCTGCCGTTTATCTTCGGTCGCGATGATGTGGAATACGTCAAATGCTCAGATGAGCACGGCGTGGTCGCTGATCCAGACGGCGTTCTGAAAGTGAATGACAAGTTGCGGCTGGTTCCCGGTCACTGCGACCCAACCTGCAACGTACACGACTGGTATGTCGGTGTGCGCGGCGGCAAAGTGGAAACGCTCTGGCCGGTGTCAGCGCGCGGCAAGGCTTACTGAGCGAGCGGCCTACCCGCACCCTACTTTCTCGCCCGCGCGGCACAGCACGCCGCGCGGGCGCAATTGTTCTAAAGGATTTTAGACATGTGGATTGTTCCCGAACGTGAGATCGCCGATCTGATGACCCGCGAGGCGGCTTTTGACGCTGTGGAAAAGGTTTTCGCCGCGATGGCCTCTGGCGATGCTTACAATTTTCCGGTGGTGCGCGAGGCGATCGGCCATGTCGATGCGCTCTACGGCTTCAAGGGCGGCTTTGATCGCGCCGGGCTAACACTCGGCCTCAAAGCCGGCGGCTATTGGCCGAACAATCTTGAGACCCAAGGCATCATCAACCACCAGTCCACCGTGTTTCTGTTCGACCCTGATACCGGCCGTGCGAAAGCGATGGTCGGCGGCAATTTGTTGACGGCGCTTCGCACCGCAGCGGCCTCGTCAGTGTCCATCAAGCATCTGGCGCGCGAAGATGCGAAAGTCATCGGCATGGTTGGCGCCGGTCACCAGGCAACGTTTCAGCTACGCGCAGCCCTGGAGCAGCGCAGCTTTGAGAAGGTCATCGGTTGGAACTTCCATCCCGACATGCTGCCGAACATTGAGAAGGTGGCACAGGATGCCGGCCTGCCATTCGAGGCCGTGGAACTGGACGGCATGCAAGGCGCCGATGCGATCATCTCGATCACCTCCTCGCACGATGCCATTTTGATGGCTGACCAGGTCAGTCCCGGAACGCACATTGCCTGTATGGGCACCGACACCAAAGGCAAGCAGGAAGTGGATCCAGCGTTGCTGGTGCGGTCGAGCGTGTTCACCGATGAGGTCGCCCAATCAATCAGTATTGGTGAAGCGCAACATGCCGTTGGCCAGGGCCTGATCAAGGAAAGCGCCGTCAACCAGATCGGTGCTGTGATCAATGGCACCCATGCCGGACGAACGGACGCCGACCAGATCACGCTGTTTGATGGCACCGGCGTTGGCTTGCAGGATCTTGCCGTGGCGGCCAGCGTGGTTGACCTGGCGATCGAAAAAGGCATCGCTATAGAGGTCGATTTCTAACCTCGGCCCTCACGGGCCTTTTTTGCAAAGTCACCCAAACCATGCGTGTTCTGATCAATGGGTTCGGCCGGATCGGTCGAACCCTTCTGCGTCAACTCCTGACCGATGGGCGCCACGCCGACATCACTGTCGTCGGCATCAACGATATCGCCTCGCTTGAAACCTGCGCTTATCTGTTTCGCTACGACTCCGTGTTCGGGCCTTATCCCGGCACGGTCGAAGAAGAGACAGATGCGCTTGTCGTTGACGGCAAGGCGCTGCCGTTCACGACATTTGCCGACATCTCGCAGGCTGATCTGTCCGGCGTCGATGTGGTGCTGGAATGCACCGGCAAGGCCAAGACACGGGACGTCGCTGAGCGCGGCTTGAAAGCAGGCGCCAGGTCGGTGCTGATCTCCGGGCCTTCCGATGCTGCCGACATCACGGCGGTGCTGGGCGCCAATGCCGATTCCATCGGCGAGGCAAAAATCGTCTCCAACGCCTCCTGCACCACCAATGCCATCGCGCCGTTGCTCCGGCCTCTGGAAAAGACGCTCGGCATTGCCCGAGCGCACATCACCACCGTGCATTGCTATACCGGCAGTCAACCTACAGTGGATGAACCAGCGGCAAGCTTGGAGCGCAGCCGCGCGGCGGCGGTTTCCATGGTGCCGACAAGCACAAGCGCGGCCACACAAGTCACCCGCGTGTTGCCCGCCATGGCCGACAAGCTGACCGTTTCGGCGGTGCGCGTGCCCTGCATCAGCGTCTCGGCCATCGATGCCGTCTTGCAGTTTGAACGACCGGTCGCAGGTATTCAGGACCGGCTTCGCGACATGTTTCATGGCTCGCCGCTTGTCGGTCTCACCGATGATCCCTGCGTCTCGACCGACATGCGCGCGCGGCCCGAGTCGCTGGTCCTCGCCCTGCCGGAAACCAGAACAGTCGGCGACCGGCAGGTGCGGCTCTTTGGATGGTATGACAATGAATGGGGATTTTCGGCGCGCATGATCGACATGGCACGGCGGATGGCGGCGCGGGCCTAGGCCAAATTTGCGGACCGAAGATTTTTGTCGACAGGGTCTTGCGCCGGCCCCAGGGTCATACCCTATTGGCATGCGTCGGAGAGAGACATGACCGACGAAACACTGCTAACCGCCGCCGACTGTGCCCGCCGCCTTGGCCTCACAACCAAGGCCCTGCGGGTCTATGAGGCGCGTGGCCTGATCGAACCAAGACGCACCGAAAAGAACTGGCGCCTTTATGGCAGCCGCGAGATTGCACGCCTCAACGAGATTTTGATGCTGCAACAACTCGGGCTGACCTTGGCGCGCATTGGGCAGGTGCTTTCCGGCCAACAGACCGATCTGGCCGACTTCCTCACCTTGCAGGAAGAGACCTTGCGTGGCCGACAGGCGCGAATCGATCGCAGTCTGGCGTTGGTCCGGTCGCTCCAAAGCAACCATGCAGACGGTGAGGCGCTCTCACTGGATGACATGATCAAACTTGCCAAGGAGACCTTGATGACACCCGACAAAGACGACGCCATTGCCTGGAAACGTTATGAGCAATCGCGGCCGCGGACAGCCGTTCCCATCGATGCAAAGAACCTGCCCAACTACGCCGGCAGCTATGCAATGGAGGAAGGCTCGATGGTGGCGATCCGCGTGCGCGAGAACGAGCTCTATCTTCAGCTCCTTGGACAGCCTGAAGTGCTTTTTCAGCCCGAAGCCGAGGATGCGTTTTTTACAACAGTCGTTGCCGCGCAGGTCACCTTCCAGCGTGATGAGACGGGTAAGGTTTGTGCCCTAACGCTGCATCAGCATGGCCACGAACTGGTTGCCGAGCGCGTGGGCGATGAGGCCTTTGGCTCCAAGCAGAAGACGCTGGAGCAGCGCATAGCCGACAAAACCCCGCTGCCGGACAGCGAGGCTGTGATGCGTGACATGATCGACCAGCATGTCAGCGGTGCGATCAACTATGACCGGATGACCGCGCCTTTGGCCGATCTCGCCCGCGCCCAGGCGGACATGATCGAAGCGGAGATGGAGCGTTTAGGCGAGCCAGGGCCGATCACCTTCAAGGGCGTCGATAGCAATGGCTACGACATTTACGAGGTGCAGTTTGCCAATGGACGCACCGAATGGGGCCTGTCTCTGACGCCCGACGGTTTGATCAACGGCCTCTACACCCGCAACGCGGTGTAGAGGCCAATCGAAGGCGGGCTAAACCACCCCGCCTTCCACCACTTGTCCAGGGTGGTTCTGCGCCCAATCAGCCAAGAACTCTGCGACTGCGGGGTCGCCGGCGACCTGCGGTGCGCGTCGAGGTAGCGCCACACCTTCGTGCAAGGCAAGCTCCAGGCAGGCAACGTAATCGCGCTCGCCGCGTTGCGGACAGTTTTCCGAACCATGAATGATGGTGGAAAGCAGCGTGCCCTCATAACCATTGATGTGCGAAAGATCAGACCTGATATCGATGAAATATTTCATCAAGTCAGGAAGACCTTCCCAGCCAGCCAGTTGCAGCGGTGTTAGCCCTTCGCTGTCTGGACGGTCATATTCCACACCCATCGCCACTAGCCGCTTGATGTGATCGAGCTTGCCAGGCAACTGCACAATTGTGCGGATGATATTGCGATAGGCGTCTGGTAGTTTGTCGGTGTCCATAAAGAGACCAGTCGTGTCCTCGCCGTCGGCAGCTTTTGCAAGCAGTGCTTCTTCTGGCGTGAGATTGGGCACCTGACCGCGTGTTTCGATGGCCTGCGCGAGATACCGATTGCCGAACACACGGGCGTAGCCATAGGCCGTGCAGCCCTCATAGGTTCGCGCTGGATCAGCGCCCGCTTCAAGAAGCAGATTGATCATCGCCGGTGGCGACATCCGCCGCGCCGCTTGGTGAAGCGCTGGCACCACCCAGGGCTTTTCGCCGCCAACCTCAGCATCGTTGAACTCATCGGCCAAAGCTCCGGCATCAAGCAGCATGCGCACGGCCTCCACATCATGGAAGTCCATGGCGCGGAGCATCGCATTTGTGCCGCGTGGGTCAGCCCCATGCTCAAGCAGCATTTTCAGGCCCTCGTGATGACCAAGCTCGGTGGCGTGGTAGAGCGACTCATTGTCGTTGGGGTCGGCGCCATGCTCCAAAAGCCAGCGTCCAAGCGGCATGTTGCCCGCATGCCCGATGGCCAGATAGAGCGGCGAGAGATAGTGGTCCGACCCCTCTGCAACGAGAAGTCCCTGGTTCACATCTGCACCATGGGCAAGCAACATTTCGGCAATTGCCAGCATGTCCGCCTCCCGGTCAGGATACTTATGGATCATCCGCGAGCGGGCCAAGTGTACCAAGGCGGGCGCTGGGCCAAAGTCGCGTTCCAGGCAACTCGGATCAACTTGCAAGGCCGTTTCCACCGCCTCACGCCGATAGAGCGCAATCTCCAGACCCAACACACCATCGGCAAGGTCCGGCACCTCATCAAGCAGCCGCTCTACGACCGCCATTTGGCCGTTGTAGAGTGCGATCTTCAATCGTTGCAGTTTGGCGGCTTTGTCCATGCCGTGCAACTCCACAGCAAGTTTCAGAGCGGGCCAACTGGCAAAGCCATTCTCTTGCGCCAAAACATGCAGATAATCAGCGTGCTTGAGCGGCGTGCCTTTAGGGCGCGGCGGGCGCAAACGAAGACGCTCGCGGGCATGGCGGTCGCCCGCCTCAAAACCGGTCTTTAAGGTGCGCGCATCACGGCGCAATTGGTCTAGAGACTTGGTCATCGGTTTCCTCATCATAGCGCCCGCCGATCCGCTTGGTTCGGGCATGAGAAATACCGGGAAGGGTATCAAAAACTTATCAAGAGGGGCGCCGATGACGGCTTTCCGCGGACCTGGATGCTGCCCCTAGCAGCGGCGTCTCTTTAGGCCCGAACGTATCTGGGCGCAAGCGATCAATTGTAAAAATCGCTAAACGATACCAGCGCGCAGACAATCGTGCATGTGCAGAACACCTTGCAAAATTCCGTTTTCATCGACGACCGCGAGCACGGTGATCTCGCGCTCATTCATCACACCGATCGCCGCGCTTGCCAGGGCCGAGGGTTGAATCGTCCGCGGGGATTTGGTCGCGATATCAAGAGCGATATGGTCCATCAGCCCGACGAGATTGCGCCGCAAATCGCCATCGGTGATGATGCCTTTGAGATGATCAGCCTCATCAACGACGAGCGCGATCCCGAGCCCCTTGGCCGTCATCTCGACGAGTACATCGCCCATCGGGGCGTCTGGTGTAACGCGTGGCAATCCCGGCCCGTCATGCATGAGCGCCGCAACCGGTGTTAGGTGGGCGCCGAGCTTGCCGCCTGGGTGGTAATCGCCGAAGCTTGAGGCATCGAAGTCGCGCTCGTTCATCGCCGCGATAGCCAACGCATCGCCGAGAGCCAAGGTGCAGGTGGTCGATGTGGTCGGGGCCATGCCAATCGTGCAGGCTTCGGGCACATCGGGCAATTGCAAGATAAGATCGGACTGCTTGCCGAGCGAGCTCTCGCGCACCTTGGTGATGGCGATCATAGGGATGGCGAAACGCCGTGTGTAAGCAACGATATCGGCAAGCTCGCGACTCTCGCCTGAGTTCGAGATGAGGATGCACAGATCGTCCGGCGTGATCATGCCCAGATCACCGTGGCTGGCTTCGGCAGGATGAACGAAGTGCGCGGGCGTGCCGGTGGAGGCAAGCGTGGCGGCGATCTTGGTGCCGATATGCCCCGACTTGCCCATGCCTGAGATGATCACCCGGCCTTTGACGCGCAAAATCCACTGAACAGCGGTGACAAACTCGCCATTCAACGCGCTTTCCAATGCATCAAGGCCAGCACGCTCTGTGGCAAGCACGGTCTTGGCAGCATCAAGAATGCTGTCTTGGTGCCCGGTATCAACCGGAAGGGCGTTTTGTAAGGCGGATGGGTTGGGCATCAAGAAAAAGACCTTGGCTCTCAAAGGCAGTTTGAGCGCCTATCTAACTGATGGCGCGCGCAAGCTCAAACACCGTTTCGAGAGCATCTGAGGCCGGTTCGCGCGATCTCACCAGGCATCACAGTTGCGTGCAACGGTGCGCGAGCACCTTGTTGGCCGCTGAAAAGCTCCATACATCTGCCCCGCACCCCAAACTACTGGGGATTTGTTCGATCAAGGAGACCACCATGGCGGTCATTCGCTTCCCTATTCGCCTGCTCGGCCTGGCGCTGCTTGCCATCGCGCTGGTGCTTCTGGCCAATGATTTGGCCGCAATGGACTGGTCAAGCTTTTCAGGGTTTGCGCCGGAACCGCTAGGTGCGCTGTTTTACGCCACCGTCCCTGACCTGCTGAATGGCACGCAGGCTTTCATCCAGCGCTATGTCTGGCCTTACCTTTGGGATCCCATCATCCAGACCGCCCTCACCTGGTGGGATTGGGCGGCTATTGGTGGCTTTGGTTTGATCCTGGCGATTCTCGCACGGCGCCCGAAAGTGAAGCTTGATGCGGCGGCCGTGGAAACCGCTGGATAGGATCGACCGTTACTGGAAGATGCCAACCATGGCGCTCATATCGTTCCCATTGAGCAGCACCTGGCCAGCCTGCGTCAGTTCAAGGTCGAACTCTTTGATGTCCCGGCCATCATCATCGGTCGCATCACGGCCCATGGCGGCCAGAACCGAGACGAAAGCCGCACCGTCAGCTGCTTCGCCACCCATTTGCTGAGCAAAGGCGATCATCTCTGGTAGCCCAGCGATCTGAAGGTCCAAATCAGCGGTGGCTTGCAAAGCTGCCTGCGCATCGGGCTGGATCGTACCTTCGGCGGCTACATAGCCAATGTCCGCTTCAACAAAGAAATCCTGCAGCAGAACCTCAACCTCTGACCCCATCAAGATGCCCAAAAACTCCATTGGGTCGATGTTCTGAAGATTGGCCATGGGGTTGCCAACGCCTGCACGGCGTCCCTTTGGCCCGAACAGTTCCTCGTCGCTGGGCGCTTCACCAAGATAGCCATACAGTTGGTCGCTGATAGCTTCGATGGGCGCGTCAACTGCCAACAGGTCAAAGTCTGCCCGCGTGGGGATCAGCTGGGCGAACTGCGGTGGAACATCCGTGGTGGCAATTTCTTCAACGTCCACAACAAGACCAAGCTGTGCAGCTGGCTCATCAAGGTCTGTCGCTGTCATGGACAGACCGAACACGCCCAATGATCCGCTAACATCTTCGATGGTGAAGGAGAGCCCATCCAGCGCCATGCTGTAGGACGCATCTCCAATCCATTTTTCACCTGCATTGTCGCGCAACACCTCAACAAAGCCTGTCAGAAATTCTTCGCTTTCTGGATCAAGCCCTTGGACGCGCTGTTGCAGACTGGCAAACAGATCAAGCTGTTGGCGCGCCGAGGTGCCGGCCAACTCAACTGCCTCAACTTGCAGCAAAACTTCCTCGGTCGGGATATTGATCCGAAGGTTCTCCAGGGTGGCAGCTGTTTCAGAGTTATAGCTGTGCTCACCAGCACCCGATGGCTCTGTGTCCACCGTCATATCGACGCTTCCAACGGTGATGCTGCCTTCCCGGTTTTGCACGGTGATCGACATATCGGACAGGCCAACGTCTGCCTGCAGCGCCATGCCATACTCCGGCGCGAAGGTCATATCATTGTCATCGCTGGAAAAAGTAATGTCAGCCCGGTCGCTGCTGTCGCGTGGGTTGGTAATGACTATTGAGCCAGGGAAATCCCACTGCGCACGCTGCCAGCCATTGTCCTGCGGCGTCACTTCAACGGCAAAAGGCGGGATGGCGATATCTGCATCCCCGTTTGAATCAATCGTGATAGCGGGAATCGACACATCGTACTTATCGCCATCAGGAACCGCCTCGACCTCGCCGTCAAAAGCAAAGCTCACATCTGGTGCACTTTGAAAAACAAAATCCAAAACAGCAGGCACCTGCGCCTCCAAAGCATCAGCGCCAGCTTCATCAACGGTCTGGGCCAGGGCACCCGATGCAAGCAAAAGCGAGGTGGAGGAAAGCAGGGTGAGGCAGAGCGTGCGCATGGCATGTCCTAGCGTGCGAATGAACGTCGACGGCTATGAAACCGCCAAGATGGGGTGTTGGCCACCTTTTTCGCATGCATCGCGTCACTTTGATGGCATTGTGGTTATCCAATTGCGCCCTTCACGCGGCTGTGACCGGCATCACAGCTTGGCGCGCCTTGACGCTTTGGCCCCCAAGGCCCACCTGATGGGCTACATTCGCAGCCCAATGGGCCAGACGAGAAAGGGCGTTTGCCATGCTGAACCTTTTTGCCTCCTTGACGAAAAAAACCGAACTGCCATCACCAGGTGAGGCTTTGGAAGGGCGCGAGGCCGCGATCCCAACGGCGGAAACCCACTTCATCAACGGCAATCCGCTGGCTGGCCCCTATCCCGATGGCCACAAGGTTCTGGACGTTGGTCTTGGGTGTTTCTGGGGCGCTGAGAAAGCCTTCTGGTCGCTGCCAGGCGTTTATGTGACGGCTGTCGGCTATGCGGCTGGCGCCACGCCCAACCCGACCTACGAAGAGGTCTGCTCGGGCCGAACCGGACACAATGAGGTGGTGCGGATCGTCTACGACCCGTCCCTGACAAGCCTTGAAACCTTGCTGAAGGCATTTTGGGAGGCTCATGACCCAACACAGGGCATGCGCCAGGGCAATGATGTGGGCACACAGTATCGCTCCGGCATCTATCTAACCGATGATGCTGACATCGCCGCCGCTCAGGCGTCGAAGGCGATGTATCAGGACGCTTTGAACAAAGCTGGCCGTGGGCAGATCACGACTGAGATCCGCGAAGCCGGGCCGTTCTATTTTGCTGAGGATTACCATCAGCAGTACCTGGCCAAGAACCCAAGCGGGTATTGCGGCCTTGGTGGAACTGGAGTCAGTTGCCCAATCGGTTCTGGTGTTTCAGCCTAAAAGTGGTTGTTCTGAAGGAACAGAGCGTTAGGCCGAAAAACTAGTTCGCGACGAGCACCTGGCTGCACGCTGCTGGCAAGTCTGTCAGCATTGTTTCAGGTCTTGGACGGGCGGGCGTATCGCTTGGCTGCCAAGGTTCTGGGCCAAGCCACCATGCCAATTCTTCACCACACCCGTCGCCAGCAGGCGGCGGGTTTTGGTTTGTGCAGCCTTCCATGCCGGCAGGGCAGCTAAGGCGCACGTGGAAATGATAATGGTGGCCGTACCAGGGGCGCACACGGCGCAGCCATGAGCGGTCAGCGGTCGGGTTTTCCCAGGTACATAATTGCTCTTTGATCGCTGGGTGCACGAAAATGCGCGCCACCCGATCATCGCTGGCCGCGCGGCGGATGATGCGCGCGTGGTTCTCGCTCCAGCGGCTGGGGCTGATGGTGCGCGTGCCATCTTGCAACATGGAAATGGCGGAGATTTCTTCCCGCTCCTGCCGGGATAGCGTGCGATCAGGCATCGGGGTGAGCCAGATATCGGCGTCCAATCCGATCTGATGGGATCGGTGACCGGTAAGCATCGGCCCACCGCGTGGCTGGCTCATATCTCCCACCAGAAGTCCGTTCCAACCCTCTTCCTGGCGTCCAGCAACAGCGAGCTGCTGCAGATACTCCACAAGTGCTGGATGGCCCCAATTGCGATTGCGCGACAAGCGCATCGCCTGCCAGGCCGGTCCGTCCACCGCCAAGGGAACCGCGCCGGCCAAACATCCGCGGGCATAGCCACCGATGGAACGCGCTTGCAACGGCGCAGGTGTTGGCTCACGTCCAAACAATTGGCGGGCTGGAGTGGTGGTCGATACCGCGACCGGTAAAACGGCTTCCGGCGCTCTGTCTGGTCGTGCAACGGGGTTGGGGACGGGTTGGGTTTGCGCAGCCGCAAAGCCAGCGCACAGTGCGCCTGCCAGAGTGACACCAAGTAACCACACCAATGCAATCTTGAGACGTGTATCAGAGAAACATTGGATCGGCACGGAATCACTTCCTTTTCTTCGCCCGTCGTACAAGCATGAACCAACAGTATGGGGTGCGTCGAGTGGCTGACACGTGGTTCATGTCCGGTACAGGTTACGGGCTTTAAAGGCGATGTCATGACCCAAACGCTTCTTCACCCCAGATTGCTTTTGACCTTAGGCGGCGTGCTCGCCCTCCTTCTTCTGGCGGGCTGCGCCACCCTCAGCCGGGAGGAATGCCTGCGCGGTGACTGGTACCAGATCGGTGTGAATGACGGGCAGCAGGGACATCAGCTTGCGCGCTTGGACAGCCATCGCAGTGCGTGCCGCGACACACCGGCCATCATCGACGAAAGCGCTTATCAGGCCGGCCGCGATATTGGCTTGGTTTCTTACTGTACGCCTGTTTCAGGCTATCGCGTTGCCGCCGGTGGTGATCGCTACGGTGATGTTTGTCCGATCAACAGCGAAACGCAGTTTTTGCAGGGCTATGTTCTTGGCGAGCAAGTGTATCGCGCCGAGCAGGACATTGGCGATGCAGAACGGCGTGTACGGAGTCTGGAAACCCGGCTGCAAGAGAACCGCGAAGAGATTGAAGAGGCGCGCGCAAGCCTCGAGGCTGCCGACAATCGTCGTGACATTCGTCGCGCTGAGCAGATGCTTTGGATTTTGCGAAACGGAGCTGATGACCTGCGGCGCGATCTGCGCGATGCGCAAGACGAGGTTGATCGGGCACGCGATAGATTTCTGGACGTTCAGGAACGAACGAGCTTTCAGCTCCAACTTGTGATGAGCGGCTAAGAGACGCTGCGATCACACCGCCGGCTGTTCACGTGTGGCGCAGTGGATACCACCACCAACCTCGCCCAGCGCATCGACGTTGAGCATGACGATCTCTCGATCTGGATAGGCGTTGGCAAGGGTCCGTCGCGCCTCCTCATCATGCTCGCGATCGCCAAACTGCGCTGCGATCAAAGCCCCGTTGCAAACATAGAAGTTGACGTAGGACGCGACGAAGTCATCGGACCGCACCCGCACGTTTTGCGGCTCAACGATCACCGAAAGGTTCAAGCGTCGCCCTGCCGCGTCACTGGCACCAGCTAAAACATCGAAAGTCTGATGGGCCGCATCGTTCCAAAGGTCCTGCTCGTCATAGTCGGCGGGCAACTGGATTATCACTTCACCAGGCGCCGTGAAACGCGCCAGCGAGTCAATGTGGTAGTCGGTGATATCTTCGCCTGCGATGCCCGGCGCCCACACGAGCTCCACAGCTCCATAAGCTTCTTTCAACAGGGCCGTGATTTCAGCTTTGGATTGGCGATTGCGGTTGGGGTTCACCCAAGAGCTTTCATGGGCGATCAGCGTTGCCTCACCGTCGGTCTCAACGCCGCCGGGTTCGCCAACCAAGCCATTGTCGAGCAGGGCTAAACCCATGCGCTCGGCGACTCGGGCGGCTATCTGCCCATCATGGGTGTGAACCTGCTTGCCGCCCCAACCGTTGAAATTCAACTGGCGGATGGCAAGGCCGCCCTGCCCATCGACGACGAACAAGGGGCCAGAGTCACGCGCCCAGAGATCTTCGGTGGGGACGGGCCACACCTCGACCGTGTCTGAAAGCAGGCGTCTGGCAGCACGCTCATGATCAGGTGCCATCAGCATCACCACAGGCTCAAAGGCAACAATTGTGTTGGCAATGCGCGCGATGGTGTCCTGCAGATGGTCGAGAAAATCACGTTCGGGATGAACTTCACGGCTCACAGGCCATTGCATGAAGGTGCGCTCATGGCGCAGCGCTTCGTCCGGCACGTAAAAGCCCGGCGGGCGGGTCACGCCAGGGCCCATTGCGTGGGCCAAACCCATCGACCGCGATTGCCTTGCGAGCGCCAGCCCGCCAATACCGGTGAGGATAACACGCCGGGTTGGTCTGATTGGCATGACTGGCTACTTTGAATGCGCAGCATGGCGGGCAAAACATTCACGCACTTGCGCAGCCGCCGCCTTAACGGTCGGTGAGGGATCCTCGCGCACCAGCAATCCAAGCGCGCAGTCCGGCAAAGCGGGCAGATCACAGCTCGATTTGGCTTCTACGATGCGCCCAGTGATGTGGGAGCGTGACAGCGGCGCGATGGCCAGATCAGCCAAGACAGCCGCACGCTGGCCAGAAATATTGGAGCTTTGGAAGGCGATGCGATAGTCCCAGCCTGCACGCTCCAAAGCATCAAGCGAGCCTTTGCGCCACAAGCATCCCTCTTCCCACATGGAGACGGGCAGAGGGCGCTGCTCGGCGGCCACGCCACCGGCTACACAGGCCCAAACCAGCGGTTCGCGGTGGACGACCTCAGCGCGGCCATCTGTTTTGAAGCCAGATTCACAGGTCACCACCGCCAGATCAAGCTCGCCGCTCTCAACACCCTCAATCAAACGCGACGTCCAATCGACAGTGACGCTGAGTAGGATGCCAGGATGATCTTCAGCAAACCGACAGAGCATAGATGGAAGAAACCGTTCGGCCACATCATCGGGTGCACCAAGATGCACCTCGCCGACCAAATCAGGTTCAACAAAACGGGCCATCATATCGCGGTTCAGCGCCAACAGCCGCCTACCATGCTCAAGCAGCGCCTCGCCGTCGCGGGTCAAGCTGACAGACCGGCTATCGCGCACAAACAGTGTCGCGCCGATGAGCTCTTCCATCTTCTTGACTTGCATGGAAACGGCTGAGGGCGTGCGCCCCAAACGGTCCGCAGCGGCGGAAAAATTGCCGGTTTCTGCGATCGCAACCAGGGTACGCAGCAGATCAAGTTCGAGAAGTGGGCCAGGCTGAACGGTGCTGGAGATGTTCATGAGCAAATCCTCAAAAGGCGGCGGCGCAGAGACATTTTGGGCATGACCCGCCTTCAAATTTTCTGACAGTTACCTTCAAAACTATTCGTTTGATTGAAGCATGGTTCAAGCGCATTGTCCATCTTGGGACCTTCGCGAAGCCTCCTCATTGGCATCCGGATCGCCCGACAGCGATCCGCGTGTCCGCTCAAAGGAGATGAAAAATGACCGTTCATAACACCACACGTGCGCCATCTGGTTTGGGCGCTGTCGTGCACACTATCATCGGCGCCACGGCACATGCTGTCACATCATCGTGGCAGGCGGCTGAAGACCTTTATGCCCGCATTCAGTATCGCCGCGGTGTGCGCGATATGTTGGATCTTGATGATCATCTGCTCTGCGACATGGGGATCACCCGCGGTGATGTCATGCGCGCTTCAAATTTGCCGCTGCATAAAAGCGCTGGCGAGGAATTGAAGCGGGTCAGTCGCACCCGTTTGCTGCGCTAACGCGGCCTACAGTTGACCGAATGTTGGTCCTTCCCTGTACCCGCCTTCGGTCTGGCCTGGGCGCTTCAGCGAGCGTCCAGGCCGTTTTCTTTGTTGTTCTGCCTTACGCCAAAACTTCTTGCAGAACGTTTTCGGCCACCAATTCTGCGGTGCCAGCCGACATGGTCCAACCCAAATGGCCGTGGCCACAATGGTAGTGCACGCCAGGGGCTTTGCCTTTTTTCAGACGTGGCATCATGTCTGGCATCATGGGGCGCAAGCCCGCCCATGGCACAACATGCTCGGTTGGCATGTTTGGGAACAGTGCGTGGCACCACTCCACCAGCGGGCGAATGCGATCAGCGCGAATGTCACGGTTAAAGCCATTGAATTCAGCGGTCCCAGCAACGCGGAAACGATCTTTGCCCAAACGTGAGGTGACGATTTTTGCATCATCATCGACAAAGGCCATCCAGGGCGCAGCAGCCCGGGCCGCCTTGTCCTTCAGCTCAACCGTTATGGAGTAGCCTTTGACCGGATAGACATTCACCCGGTCGCCGAGCTGCGCACCCAAAGCCCGTGAACCAACGCCAGCGGCCACCACGATCTGATCGAACCGTTCGGTCGATGTCTCGCCGTTCTTCTCGTAGCGCACCGCAATGCCGTTGCCCGCTGACACACGCTGGACAGTGACATCCTGCTCAAAGCGCACGCCCAGGCGCTTGGCTGCATGCGTTAAACCCACAGTGAACTTGTGAATATCGCCGCTGGTGTCCGATGGGGTGTAGAAAGCGCCTTTGACCTCACCAGCAAGCGTCGGCTCAAGCTGCTTGGCTTCGGCGGGCGTGATCTCGCGGCGATCAAGGCCAGCACGGTCCAGCAGGCCATTGACCATGCGCGCGTGTTTGGTCGCTTTTTCGCTGCGATAGATATGCACAATGCCGCGTTTCTCGTGATCGAAGTCGATACCTTCCTCTTGCGCCCACGCGGACAGGTGCTTGCGCGCCATAATCGCGATTTCTGCTGAACGCACGGTGTTGCTTTCATAGTGGCGCATCGCGGCAAAGAACTCGGCAATCCAAGAGTATTTGTGCCAGCTGGGCATCATGTTGAAGAGCAAAGGGGCATCAGCAGCGAACATCCATTTGATGCCCTTGATGATGTTACCTGGGTGGTTCCAAACTTCAGCATTGGACGCCGAAAGCTGACCGCCATTGGCAAAGCTTGTTTCCATCGCCGGGTAGCGGTTGCGGTCAAAAACCGTAACCTGAAGGCCACGTTTGGCAAGAGCATAGGCAACCGTGACACCGGTGATACCGGCGCCAACAACGGCAACACTGCGGGACCCGGATTTGGAAACCAAGCCAGGCACGTTACCGGCAAGCGTCGTGGCATTTTTAAGCTGTTCTGTGGTGGTCGGTGCGTTCATCACACTGGGCCTCATCAAGTTCCGGACGTGTTGGACCGTCGGGTGCTTGTCCGTTGCACCTGCCGGTCCCCATCTGTCCTCGAACCTGAGAGTTTCGTCGCTTCATCCCCTTTGTGGGCCCGCATCGTGCAATCCGATGCGATGATGAGCGGCGTTGCTCCTTCGGTGGATCATCAAAAGATGATCACTCTCCAGATTGCCTTGTCGCGCTACGGTCCATTCGCCTGAAAGATTCCGGGGAGGTTGCTTCTTCGGCCCTGCCGACATCTATCGGCAGCGTCTCCCGTAACGCTCTGTATTGAAACGACCCATGCCACGAATCTCGACGTGCAGCAAGCTGGCTCAACAATGCGCCATGCTCAAAGTCTGTGCACATCTGCGTGATCGAAATGGATCTGAAGTTACAAAACAGCCTAGCTGATTAGACCTATCGACCGACGAATCCCCTCATCGCGCAGCGAGACATCGCCACCAAGGTGCGGGTCGGCCTCTTTGGTGCACAGCCAGGCGATCGCTTTGGCTGGCCATTCAGGTGGGATGTGCACGTTTGGATCAAGCTGGCTGACCGGATTGATGCCGGAGGCTTTGATATCCACCTGCATCTGCGTTGCCACTGTGCCCGGCGATAGCCCCACAGCGCGCACGCCTTTCTCGGCAAATTCTTTGTGCAGGCAATGGGTTAGCATCAACACCGCTGCTTTCGATGAGCAGTAGTGGCTCCAGCCCTCCATGGCATTGGTTGCCGCCCCTGAGGAGATGTTGACGATGGTCCCGCCCCCGGCTGCCTGCATGCCTGGCAAGACCGCGCGGGCGCAGTGATAAACGCCTTTGACGTTGATATCGATCACCTTGCCCCAATCGGCAGGATCAAGATCGTCCATGCGGCCAATCGGGTCGATGATCCCTGCATTGTTGACCAGAATGGTCACCAGACCAAAGGCATCTTGGGCAGCTTTTACAGCCGCCTCCACCTGCGCATTGTCAGCGACGTCGCAGGCCACTGCCAGCGCCTTGCCACCTTCAGCTTGAAGTGCAGCGGCATGCTTTTCAATATCGCCGGTGGAACGTGCCGCGAGAACAACATTGGCGCCCTTGCTGGCGAATTCCTGCGCGGTTGCGGCGCCAATACCGCGGCTTGCGCCCGTGACAAGGACTGTTTGGTTGGTGAAATCAGGCATGATAAGTCCTTTTGATCTTGTTTAAATGTCCATATGGACTATATTTTGAGCAAGGAGACAGGTGATGGCCCTTGCAGACGTTCACTCTTCACCCACTGACATGCAGTCAGTTGGCCTTAAAGCCTACAGCAGACTTTCCGCTGAGTGGCGCCTCACCCTGCGCGAGGCGGCCCAGCTTCTCGATGTATCGGAATCGACGTGGAAGCGGATCAAGGCTGGACAGTTTTCCGGGGATTTGACCCGCGATCAGATGTTGCGGTTGAGTGCGCTTGTTGGCCTTTACAAAGCGTTGGCGCTTTATTTCGACTCACCTTTGTCAGAACGATGGGTGAAGCTTGAGAATACCGGTCCTTTGTTTGATGGGCAACGCCCGCTTGCCCGTATGATCGAGGGCGGATTGCCCACCATTATCGCCGTGCGCACCTATGTCGATGCGCTGCGAGGCGGCGCTTGAACCTTCAACTGATCAATGACCGCGCTTTGGTTCGGCTGATCCCAGCGACCTACCACAAGCCGCCGGTGTTGCGCGAACTTGTCGATAGCGATGACGAGGCTGCTCTTCTGGCTGACTTGGAAGCCATGACGAACCAGCGCCTGAAAGTCGAGAAAGAAGGCTCGCCTGCTTTGGATCGGCGTGAACTTGCTTTTGCACGGCGCAGCGCGGATTTGCGCGTGTATGGCCAAAGCCACATCAACGCTGCCTTTGCTTACACGCGCACCGGCGGCAACCGCTTCAACGATGAAAGCCGGGGCGCGTGGTACTGCGCTTACGATCTTCAAACGTCAGCAGCTGAAGTGGGGTATCACCGCACACGCGAGCTTAGTTTTATTGGCATCTACGAAGATGAAGCGCGCTATGTAGAGCTGCTGGCCGATTTCGTTGGCCCCTTTCCAAGCATCACCACCGCGTCACACCCAGATGCGTTGCACGATGATCCAGCGCTCGGCTACCCGGCAGGACAAGCGTTGGCGAAAAACCTGCGCACCCAAGGTCATCGCGGGCTGCTTTACCCTTCGGTTCGCCACCAGGGTGGACGGTGTTTCGTCGCCTTTGATCCGCACATTGTACAAAACGTGCGCCCCGGCGCCAGTTGGACGTTCACCTGGTCTGGATCGCCAGACTATTCCTTGCAGGCCGTTGCATGATGTTTGGCTCACCCACGCGCCGTGATGCCTTGAAGCTTGGCATTGCGACAAGTCTCCTGCCAAAACTCGGGCAAGCTGCCAGCGATGCTGATGTGATCATCGTCGGCGCTGGTATCGCCGGGCTGGCCGCAGCGCGGACACTGGTTGATGCGGGCGCGCGCGTTCTGGTGCTTGAGGCCTCGGGCCGGATCGGCGGGCGTATTCGCACAGACCGATCGCTTGGTTTGCCCGTCGAGCTTGGCGCCGGCTGGATTCACGGGCCGCGCGGCAATCCTATCTCCGATCTGGCACACAACGCCGGGTTGGAGACGTTTGTCACGGACGATGACAGTTTGGTTGTTCATCGCGCGGATGGCACCTTGGTTCCCGACGCCGATGTGGTGGCCGGTGAAGCGCACTTGGCGCGCCTCGCAGCGACCATTGATGATGCGGTGGACGCAGACATGGCGATGTCCGAGGCGGTCGCCCGCTTTGGCGAAAGCGAGCTTGATGATCCACTCAAGCGATGGATGCTGTCGGCTTATCTTGAGTTTTTGACCGGTGGGTCCGTCGACGACATCTCTGCCACGATGTGGGACGAGGACGATGGTTTTGCAGGCGCGGACGTCGTTTTGCCCGCCGGCTATGACCAGATCTTGCCGCAGCTTGCACGAGGATTGGACATTCGTTTTGGCGAGATGGTGCAGAGCATTGCCTACGGCTCGGACGGCGTAAGCGTCGCCACGGCGAACGGTACGTTTCAAGCCAATCATCTCATCTGCACGTTGCCGATTGGCGTTTTGAAAGCCGGAAGCGTGACGTTCGATCCGCCTTTGCCCAGCGCGCATCAACACGCCATCCAGGCCGTGGGGCTCGGCCAAGTGACGAAGCTGGCGCTGCGCTTCGATGCGCCGTTCTGGCCAGAAGATGTTCAGTATTTCGGGGTGACCACCGAGCCGATGGGCCGGTGGCCTTATTTTATGAACACTATGACCTATGAGGATGTGCCACTAATTATGGGGGTGAGCCTTGGGGCCTACGCGCCCATTGCCGATGCGATGAGCGCTGAGGATGCTGCGAATGATATGATGGCTGTTTTGCGTGGCGTTTTCGGTAACGACATCCCCGAACCAACAGGCACTTTAAAAAGCAAATGGTCGCGCGACCCGCTCGCCCTTGGAGCGTATTCATTCGCCAAAGTTGGCACGCTACCCGATGACTTCAACCGGTTTGCTGAGCCTGTCGGACCGCTACATTTTGCCGGTGAACACACCAGTTTCGACTATCATGGCAATGTCCACGGCGCCTATTTGAGTGGGCTACGGGCCGCGCGGGTGATCCTCGACTAGCTGTCCATTTTCAGCGCTTTGATGAACGCTTCCTGCGGGATATCGACCTTGCCGAACTGCCGCATGCGCTTCTTACCGGCCTTCTGCTTTTCCAGCAGTTTGCGCTTACGCGTCACGTCGCCGCCATAGCATTTGGCCGTCACATCTTTGCGAAGCGCGCGGATGGTCTCGCGGGCAATGATCTTGCCGCCAATCGCTGCCTGGATTGGGATCACGAACATGTGCTGCGGGATCAAATCCTTCAGCTTCTCACACATGGCGCGACCACGGCGCTCGGCCTGGCTGCGGTGGACCAGCGTCGATAATGCGTCCACTGGCTCTGCGTTCACCAAAATTTGCATCTTCACCAAGTCGCCAGCTTCATAGCCAGTGATCTGATAGTCGAAGCTTGCATAGCCTTTGGAGATCGATTTCAGCCGATCGTAGAAATCAAACACAACCTCGTTGAGGGGCAATTGATAGACCAGCATGGCGCGCGCGCCAACATAGGACAGCTCTTTCTGGACGCCGCGACGCTCCTGGCAGAGTTTGAGGATCGCGCCCAAATACTCATCCGGGGTGAGAATGGTCGCGGTAATCCAAGGCTCGCGGATTTCCTCGATCTTCATCACGTCGGGCATGTCGGCGGGGTTATGCAGCTCCATAACCTCCGGCTCGCCCTCATCATTGGCGCCCTGCCGCATCTGCAGCTCGTAGACCACCGAAGGTGCGGTTGCGATCAGATCGAGGTTGAACTCGCGCTCCAGCCGCTCCTGGATGATTTCCAGATGCAACAGGCCCAAAAATCCGCAACGGAAGCCAAAACCCAGCGCTGCTGAGCTTTCCATCTCGAATGAGAAACTTGCATCATTGAGCCGCAGCTTGCCCATCGCAGCGCGCAAATCCTCAAAGTCAGCCGCATCGATGGGAAACAGGCCGCAGAAAACCACCGGTTGGGCAGGTTTAAAGCCTTCCAGCATGGTTTCGGTGGGCTTCTTCTCGTCGGTGATCGTGTCACCAACGCGGGTATCGGCCACCTCTTTGATCGAGGCGGTCATGAAGCCGATCTCACCGGGGCCAAGCTCATTGAGCGTTGCGAGTTTGGGTGTAATGACCCCCACTCGGTCAACGTCGTACGTTGCGCCGGTGCCCATCATGCGCACCTTCTGGCCCTTTTTCAGTGTACCATCGATGATGCGCACCAGCACCACAACACCCAGATACGCATCGTACCAGCTGTCCACCAGCATGGCTTTGAGCGTGGCATTCGGGTTGCCCTTGGGCGCTGGCAGTCTGGTGACGATGGCTTCCAGCACATCTTCAACGCCGAGCCCAGTTTTGGCCGAGATCATCACCGCATCGGATGCGTCAAGGCCGATCACATCTTCGATCTGTTGTTGAATGCGTTCGGGTTCGGCAGCAGGCAAATCGACTTTGTTGAGGACTGGCACGATCTCATGGTCGTTTTCGATCGCCTGGTAAACATTGGCGAGCGTCTGCGCTTCCACGCCTTGCGACGCATCGACGACGAGCAACGAGCCTTCACACGCCGCCAGCGAGCGGTTCACCTCATAGGCGAAATCCACGTGGCCCGGCGTATCGATCAAGTTCAACGTGTAGGTGATGCCATCCTGCGCTTTGTACAGCAGCCGCACAGTTTGGGCTTTAATGGTGATGCCGCGCTCGCGCTCGATATCCATCGAATCAAGGATCTGCTCCTTCATCTCACGCTCGGTGAGACCACCGGTCATTTGGATCAGGCGGTCGGCCAGCGTCGATTTTCCATGGTCGATATGGGCGACAATGGAGAAGTTGCGGATATGGCTGATTTCCACCGTTTCATCGGCGGAACCAGCAGAAGCGTCGTTTTGGGGGGCGAGTGCGGTTTCGTTCATGAGCGAGCCTATAGCACCACCCCCTCATCCGGCAAAGGGATGATAGTGATGAGGGAAACTCCGTTTGCGGACCAACTGCCGCACGTTTAGGGTTGCGACTGTTCAGGTGCCTTACCGACGATGCACACGTATGGCCGGTCGGGTGAAAAGGGAATGCGGGACGAGCCGACCCAAACAGGGGGCTTTGGCCGCAGCTGCCCACGCAACTGTAAGCGTGAGCCACATCCTCAACGCCACTGGGCCGAAAGGTCTGGGAAGGTGGGATGGGGCGCTGATCGCGAGCCAGGAGACCTGCCTGAGCACAAACCCGTGACTGTGCACGATGGGTGCGCTTACCAGGAGTGATCTTTATGCATATCGAACCGGGCGTCGTAGACGGCGCCAAACTTGTCTTGTCCTACGCGACAGCTGCTGGCGCGGCAGGCCTGGCCGCCAAAATGGCGTGGGATACCATCAGCAAGGATGGTTTTCTCTCCTTTGGCCTGCGCGCAGCGCTTTCCACCGTGGCAGTTTTCGTCTTCTTTGAAGTGTTCTTCAAATATCCAGTTGGCGTGTCAGAGGTGCACCTTATCCTCGGCGCGACGCTCTATCTGGTGTTTGGCGCCGGGCCTGCCGCAATTGGTTTGGCGCTTGGCTTGTTAGCGCAGGGCGTGCTCTTTGCTCCAGCCGACCTGCCGCAATACGCCATGAACTTCACCACGCTGATCGTGCCGCTTTGGGCGGTCGCAGCGCTGGCAAAACGTGTCATTCCAGCCGGCACAGCCTATGTGGATTTGCGCTACCGTGACGTGCTGGCGCTTTCGACCATGTATCAGGGCGGCGTTGTCGCCTGGGTGGCGTTCTGGGCGTTTTATGGCCAGGGCTTTGGCGCAGAAAATCTGGCTGCAGTCGGAACGTTTGGTGTGGCCTACATGACGGTGATCCTATTGGAGCCGGTTGTGGACTTGCTTGTTCTGGCAGGCGCCAAGGCACTGGGATCAGCCGGCAAAGATAATCCATGGCTCTACGACCGACTGCACCACGCGGCGGCGTAGCAACAAGGTGTCATCCCGGACGAGCATGTGCGCTCGTGTCAAAGACACGGAGCAAACTGGGATGCTCGATCCGGGATCTGTTGAGCGCCTTGACAGTAGCTGATCCCGGCTCACACGTGATAGCCAGGATGACGGGCAACGAAGGGGCAATACTTCCTTGCGCTGCGCTCCGGTCCTGCTGATCGACCGCTGCGCTTAGGTATCTTCCTGCCGGTGCGCATAGGTCTCGGTGATGCGTTGCTCCACATAGGCACCAGCCTGGATAGGCTCATAGCGCGGCGGGTTGCCGGGCGATTGGCAGCTTTCCAGCACAGCGATTTCCACATCTGGATTGGTGCCAAAAAACAGCGGGATGGAATAGCGCTGCTTGCCGGATCGGTTGATCGCCCGGTGGATAGTCGACTTGAAATAGTCGTTCGTCCAGCGTTCCATCATATCGCCAACATTGACGATAAATGCGCCTTCCACCGGTGGCGCTTCGATCCATTGACCGGCGGCGTTGAGCACCTGCAGAGCAGCTTTCTCGTCGGTGCAGAGGATCGTGAAGCACTCATAATCAGAGTGTGCGCCGATGCCGATTTGCTTCTCGTCGATTTTGCCTTCCTGTGGCGGGTAGTGGAGAACCCGCGCGACGGCCAACGGCTTAGTGATTTTTGGCGCGAAATAATCTTCTGGCAGCTCCAGCGCCAAGGCAAATGCCTGAAAGATGCGTGCGCCAAACGCCAGTGCTTCACCGTGATAGGTCAACAGTTTCTGGCGGAAATCATCCATGCCCTGCAGGCCGGCATCCGGCCACTGGTTGGGCGCATAGCCAAACAAGCCCTTGTCCAGATCAGGGTCGTGCGCGTCCATCTCCAGCGAGAAATCAAACGCCTCATGCACGTCACCCTTTGCGGTGGGATCGGTGTTTTCGCCAAGCAGCGGTGTGTAGCCGCGGTTGTTGTCAGACTTTTCAACGCTGATGGTGCGTTTGGCTTCATCGGGCAGAGCAAAAAACCGTTGTGCCGCAGCAAAGGTGTCGTCAATCACCGCCTTGGGCACACCGTGATTGAGCGCATAGAAGAACCCAACCTTAGTGCAGGCTTTGCGCACCTGTGCCCCGACCTCGGCGCGCTCGGCAGGATTGTCGGAGAGCATCGGGCCGAAATCGATCAACGGGATCGCCTCAAAAGGCGTTGGCTTGGCTTCCAGACCAGACTCAAAAAACGCCCGTGGACCATTACCCGTGTCGACCGTCGCGATGCTCATCATGCACTCCCTTTTCGCTGACACCCAAGATGCCGCGAGCGGGGCGTAGGGTCAAAGCCCAATTGCTGGCAAGGCTGCCCTTCTTGTGGGCACAGGCCTTGCGCGTGCGTTCATCAGCCTGTTCGACTAGGCCGCCAGTTTCTGGCGTGCGGTTTCGATTTCCGCTAACAGCGTTTCAGCCTGTTCAAGCAAAGAAGCGGACCCTTGTTCGACCTGGCCCATCTCCTGCTCGATCGCCTCAACGGCAGACACAACGCCGCCCAACTCACTGGAAACGCCTTTGGCATTGTCAGAGGCGCCATCCATGCTGGAGGCGATTTCGTTGGTGGCCGCTGATTGCTGACTGACGACTGAAGCAAGGTCGGCAAGCGTTTCGTTGATCTCTCCGATCACACCGTGAATGCCACTCAAACCATCGGCAGCACCGGAGGATGCGTCTTGGATGCCGGCGATCTGACCTGAGATTTCTTCGGTCGCCTTGCCGGTTTGCTCAGCCAAGGATTTCACCTCAGATGCCACGACCGCAAAACCGCGACCGGCCTCGCCAGCGCGTGCCGCCTCGATGGTCGCATTGAGTGCCAAGAGGTTTGTCTGCTCGGCGATGTCAGAAATCAGCTCGATAACGCGGTGGATGGCGTCGGCGCGCTCAACTAGGGAACGTACGGTGACCATCGCCTCCTCAGCGCTTTGCGCGCCCGCTTGCGAGTGCTCACGCGAGGCGTTCAATCGGTTTGAGATTTCAGCAATCGACTGATCCAGTTCAACCGTTGTTGCGGCGACAGAAGAAATACGGTCTGCTGCCTGGCCAGCATCAGCGGTGATTTCCACCGCCAGAGCCTTGCTCGATTGGGTTTTTCCTGTGACCGATTGCGCTGCACTACCCAATTGTTGGGCGGTGGCGCGCAACGTCGATACAACCTGCGAGGCGCGCTCCTGCAATTGGTCGATCACGGCGGCGGAACGCTCACGACGGTCCCGTTCTTCCTGCGCGCTGACATTCAGATCAGCGGAGAGCGCATCGGCCTTGCCTTGCGCATCACGGGCTTCATCCACAGCCAGTTTCGATGCGCGTAGCGCCGCTTCCAATGCATGAGTCAGGAAGACCAGGGCTGCCGTCTGGGCAATGAGGATCACTGCATGGATTACCACCCGTATGAAACTCATGCCTTCGGGAAACACCGCAAAAGGCAGCAAGAAATTGAGGGAAAGATGATGCACCGCCGTGATTGCCGCGCCGATGACAATGGGACGCCAATCACACCAGGCCGCCAAAATGGCGAGGCTGGCAAAAAAGTACATGTGCATGTCGATTTGATAGGCGTGACCGGTGAAGGCCATCACCAAGAACGCCACCTGTGCCATCATCGCCAAGGCGGACAGATCACGGGTCAGTTGCACCGAACCGTATTTCCACCAGGAAAACGTTGTTGCACCGGCCAAAAGTGCGGCAGCTGGTATCAAGAACAATGGGGCCTGCTCTGTCACGAACAGCACCGAAACGGCAATAAAACCGACATTCAACCACAGAAGGGGAACGAGCACGCGGGCGAACTGGTCGCGCAGCTTGGAAAGCGCGTTGTCGCGATTGGCAGGGGAAAGCGGTGCATCAGTCATTGCGTGGACCTCGCATTGGTAGCGGAAAAGGATTGATTGAAACATCCGGCCAGCAGCGCCGGGTGAAGAAGAAAAATAGCGCCAGCATCTGACAGTGCGGCACGAAATTGCGATGCGGATTGGTCACCGCGCGGCGCAGTGATGGCCAGCCACGGGTAACGGCTCTGGCGCACAAGAACGCCATCGGCTTGCGCGACAGTGCGCATTAGACCAGCAGGAGCGGTGTGGGGCGGTACGATGATCGCGAAGGACGCCCCTTCGGCTGGACGTGCCGCAAAGGCAGCAAGCGAGCCCAGAAACACGCCGAGCAGGCCGAGCATTGCCAACCGATAGGTCAGGCGCGAGGGCCCAGCATGGGCATCAGGCAAGCCAACAGATTGTACAGCAAGGGTCAAAAGGCAGTTCCCAGCGTTTGCGCGTGGCGCAACGTCACAAGGCTCTGCTTACGTAATAGAACGTAAAGAAGACGCTAATGTATTGACCCAATATCCCCTAACAGCCTGGAAAAATTGGTTTTTACTCTAGGTCAACTGGAAGCACTTTCCACGCTCATGGGTAAAAATTGCTTCCGCCAAGGTTTTGCTGAGTTACCACGTCATCACGATGCGACCGTCGATCTTGCCTGCTTCAAGCCGATCAAAGATGCCGTTGATATCGTCCAGGCTTTCGGTTGTGTAGTGCGGTGACACTTTGCCTTCAGCAGCAAAATCAAGTGCTTCTTCCAAGTCGGCACGAGTGCCAACGATGGACCCACGAATGGTTTTGCGGAAAAGAACCGTGCTGAAGATATCCAGCGGGAACTCGCCTGGTGGCAGGCCAACCAGGCTCATTGTGCCGCCACGTGCCAGCATGCCGACGCCTTGATTGAACGCGCTTGTTGAAACAGCTGTCACCAGCACGCCTTCGGCGCCGCCACCCTTTTGAACTTCGGCAATGGGATCGGTTTCTGCGGCATTGATGACCATGTCAGCGCCAAGCTTTTTGGCGAGCTGAAGTTTTTCATCCGCAATATCAACGGCAATGACGTGCAAACCCATCGCCTTGGCATATTGCACGGCCATGTGCCCGAGCCCGCCAATGCCGGAGATGACAACCGTTTGGCCTGGGCGCGTATCGGTTTCCTTCAAGCCTTTGTAGACCGTCACCCCCGCGCACAACACGGGCGCGGCGGGCTCGAACCCTAAAGCGGAAGGCAGATGACCAACATAGCCGGGATCGGCGATCACATAGTCGGCAAACCCACCATTGACCGAATAGCCGGTGTTTTGCTGATCAGGGCAGAGCGTCTCCCACCCTGTGGTGCAATGGCGGCAATGACCGCAGGCCGTATGCAGCCACGGCACGCCGACGCGATCCCCCTCTTTCAACCCTTTGACGCCAGCACCGACAGCGGCAATCGTTCCCACGCCTTCATGGCCTGGAATGAAGGGAAGAGATGGTTTAACCGGCCAATCGCCACGTGCGGCATGCAAATCAGTATGGCACACACCCGATGCTGCCACTTTCACCAACACTTGCCCTGCGCCGACCTCTGGTACTGCCAGCACTTCGATAGCCAAAGGCTTGGTGAAATCATGAACAACAGCAGCACGCATCGTGGCAGGCATGGCATTTCTCCTCGGTGACTTTGCATCTTTCAAACCGGTTTCATGATGCACACTCCTCGACCATCGTAACGATAGGGTGACACCTATTCGGGCAATTGCATGGGACAATAGGCCTAGAAAGGTGCACGTCTGGATTGCCGATGGCTTGTGCAGACCGCCGACTTAGGCGATGGGGAGACATGTCTGAGATCGTCATTCGTTCGGCTGTTGAGGCCGACCTGCCCGCCATTCTTGCCATTTATAACGATGCCGTTGCGACCACGACGGCCATTTGGAACGATCGCCTGAGTGATCTGAAGGGCAGGCGAGACTGGTGGCAGGACCGGGTTCATCAGGGTTTTCCGGTGCTCGTGGCAGAAGTCGATGGTGTCTGCGTTGGCTATGCGACCTACGGCCCGTTTCGCCCCAATGATGGCTACAAACACAGTCGCGAGCTTTCGGTGTATGTCGCTGCACGGCACCGTAGCAAAGGGATCGCCAGCAAACTTATGACCGCGCTGGAAGAGCATGCCCGCGCCCACGATGTTCACGTCTTGATCGGTGGACTAGAGGCCGAAAACACCGCCTCACTCGCTCTGCACATCAAGCATGGCTTCACCCAGGCTGGGCACCTTAGGCATGTCGGGCGGAAGTTCGACCGGTGGCTCGATCTGGTGCTTATGCAAAAGGTGTTGGAGTGATGATTCCTGTCATCCCGGACGAACGCCCGCGTTCGAGCCGGGATCTGCAACCGACCCAGATGCTTCAGATCCCGGGTCTCGTGCCTCGCCCGGGATGACAGTTAGGACAACAGCGCCGCCAAACCTTCACGGTAGGTTGGATAGAGCATGGGCCCAAACGCCTGTTTGATCTTGGCGTTCGAGACACGTTTGTTCTCGCCGTAAAATGAACGACCCATCGCAGAAAGATCAGCATCATCAAAGGCGACATCTGGCGGCGCATCGACACCAAGTACGTCGGCGGCGTGGGCGACGACGTCTTGCGGTGGACCGGGCTCGTCGTCGGCAACATTGAAGATACCGCCAGCACCTTGTGTTGCTGCCGCGGCAACGACGCGACCAATATCATCGACATGGATGCGGTTGAACACCTGGCCAGGTTTGATGATGCGGCGTGCGGTGCCCTCGCGAACCTTGTCCAGCGCTGAACGGCCGGGACCATAGATTCCAGCCAGGCGGAAAACACCGACCTTGATTTCGGTGGTCGCGCTCAAAGCCAGCCATGCATTCTCCGCCACGACGCGCATTTTGGAGCGCTTGCTTTGCGGGTTGGTTGGTGTGTCCTCGTCCACCCACGCACCATCATGATTGCCATAGACGCCAACGGTGGAGAGATAGCCGACCCACTGAAGTTTTGTCGCAGCAGCGATGTCGTGATGGACAAGAAGTGGATCGCCCACCTCGCCCGGCGCTGCAGACATGATGAGATGCGTGGCGGTGGATAGGGCGTCTTCTAGGTCTGGCGAAGGAGCGGTGCCATCAAACACAATCGCGTCCAGTCCATCAGCGCGCAGACGCGCAGCTTTTTCTTCAGTGCGACAGGTAACCGTCAGGCTTTCAAGGTCTTCGCCCAAAGCCGCATGAATTGCCTTTGACGAATAGCCATAGCCGACAATCACCAGCCTCATGCGTTATTCCGCAGTAGGCAAGGTCTTCAGGGCATCCAAGCGCGGCATGGAGATGGTATTGTAGCCGGAGTCCACATAGTGCACTTCGCCTGTTACGCCGCTTCCCAGATCAGAGAGCAGATAAAGTCCGGCTCCGCCGACCTCATCCAACGTTACGGTGCGGCCCAGCGGGGCGTGCTGTTTCTGGAAGTTGAACATCAACCGTGCATCAGCCACGCCGGCGCCAGCAAGGGTGCGCATCGGACCGGCGGAGATAGCGTTGACGCGGATCGCGTTGCGGCCAAAATCGGTGGCAAGATACCGTACAGAGGCTTCCAGTGCCGCCTTGGCAACACCCATAACATTGTAGTTGGGCATCACGCGCTGCGAGCCATCATAGGTGAGCGTAACCATCGACCCACCATCGGTCATTAAATCTGCGGCACGCTTGGCCGTTTCCACAAAGGAAAAGCAGGAGATGGTCATGGTGCGGGTGAAGTTGTCGCGGCTCGTGTCGGCAAAGCGGCCGGCCAGTTCGTTTTTGTCGGAAAACGCCACCGCGTGGACGAAGAAATCGATGCTGCCCCACTCCGATTTCAACCTGTCGAAGACCGCGTCCACCGACGCGATATTTTCAACATCGCAATCCATCACGATGGAGGAGCCGACGCTTTCGGCCAGCGGGCGCACCCGACGTTCCATCGAGGGGCCCTGATGGGTGAACGCTAGCTCGGCGCCATGGTTGGCCAACATTTTAGCGATGCCCCAGGCAATCGAATGGTTGTTGGCGACGCCCATGATGAGCCCGCGCTTACCAGCCATAAGCTGTGTCATACGTTCTGCTCCAGCTTACGCGTCAGGATGTTTGAAAACGAGCGTGCAATTGGTGCCGCCGAAGCCGAAGGAATTGGACAATGCTACGGCCACCTTCTTGTTGTCCTGGCGCTCCAGCGCAATCGGTAAATCCGCGACATCTGGGTCAAGTTCGTCGATGTGTGCACTCTCGCAGATGAAATCATTGTTCATCATCAGCAACGAGTAGATCGCTTCTTGCACACCGGTTGCGCCGAGCGAGTGACCGGTCAGCGATTTGGTGGCTGAGATCGTCGGTACATCCGACCCAAAGACCTCACGGATAGCTTTGGCTTCGGTCACATCGCCCACCGGCGTCGAGGTGCCGTGCGGATTGATGTAGTCGATGGGCATATCAACGGTTTCCAGCGCTTGCTGCATGCAGCGCACCGCGCCTTCGCCGGACGGCGCGACCATGTCATGGCCATCGGACGTTGCGCCATAGCCAATCAGCTCAGCGTAGATTTTCGCGCCGCGCGCCTTGGCGGTCTCATAATCTTCAAGCACCAGAACGCCAGCGCCACCAGCGATCACGAAGCCGTCGCGGTTCTTGTCATAAGCCCGCGAGGCGCGCGATGGTGTGTCGTTGAATTTCGATGACATGGCGCCCATCGCATCGAAGAGGACCGACAGCGTCCAGTCGAGATCTTCACAGCCGCCAGCGAATACGCGGTCCTGCTTGCCCCATTGGATCATCTCCATGGCGTTGCCGATGCAGTGGGCCGAGGTCGAGCACGCCGACGAAATGGAGTAGTTCACACCCTTGATCTTGAAGAACGTGGCAAGCGTTGCCGATGCCGTGGAGGACATGGCCTTGGGCACGGCGAACGGGCCGACGCGCTTGGGTCCTTTCTCGCGGGTGATATCGGCTGATTCCACAATCACCTTGGTCGATGGGCCGCCAGAACCCATGATGATGCCGGTGCGCGGATTGGAAACCTCTTCGGGTGCCAGACCAGCGTCAGCAATCGCCTGATCCATCGCGATATGGTTCCAGGCTGTGCCGCCGCCATGGAAGCGCATGTTGCGGCGATCCACCAGGCTTTCCACATCAACCGTCGGCATGCCGTGCACTTGGCAGCGGAAGCCGAGATCAACGTAATCCTGCGCCGTATCAATGCCCGACTTGGCCGTGCGCAGGCTTTCGAGCACCTCATCGGTGGTGTTGCCAATGGAGGACACGATGCCCATCCCGGTGACGACGACGCGCCGCATGGCGATCTCCTCAAATGTTAAGCGCGGAAATCCGCTGCTTCCGCCAAATAGGGTTAGAAGGTGGGGTTAGGAAGCTTCATCTTCAAACAGACCAACACGCATGCCTTGCACGGTGAAGATGGTCTCTCCGTCAGCTTTCACCCAACCATCAGCAATGGCAAGCTTCAACCGCGAGCGCATAACCCGTTTCATGTCCACACCATATTCAACGGTTTTGACATTAGGCTGAACCTGGCCGGTGAACTTCACCTCGCCAACGCCCAACGCGCGGCCACGCCCCTTTTCGCCCAACCAACCAAGGTAAAAGCCGGTCAGCTGCCACAGCGCGTCCAGGCCCAAGCAGCCAGGCATCACCGGGTCGCCAATGAAATGGCATTTGAAGAACCAAAGGTCAGGGTTCACGTCCAACTCGGCCAGCACGTGACCTTTGTTGTTGGCGCCACCTTCTTCGCTGATGGAGGTGATACGATCAAACATCAACATGGGTGGTGCAGGCAATTGCGCATTGCCGGGGCCGAACATTTTGCCTTCGGCGCATTCGATCAGTTGATCATAGGTCAAGGAAGAGGGGCGGTCAGACATACAAGGCTCCCAAGAAGACCAGCCGGGGAAAGTCATGTGTGCCGACTGCAAGGTGTTTTTTCAGCGGGTGGTAACAGTTTAGCGCTGCAAAACAAGCCCCAGTCGTGTTTGCACACCCTCTATGCTTTGTTGGAGACAACGTCCGGCAAAATGCGAATGATTTGCAAAAAGTACGTCGCAACGACCCAGACGCCCTCTGCCAACCTTGACCTTTTGCCCACAAACCGGCACATACGACGGGTGAGAAAGCGTGGCATCGCTGGCTTTGTGGTGCGCTGCACATGCAGACACTGGAAAATCTGCCGGTTGTTTTATCGCTTCGAAGGTTTTTGAGATCAACAAGACGGCTTCGATGGACAGCACCCTATCTACCGCGCCCAGCGCCGCGTCCACCGCGACCACAGCTCAACTTCGTGCTGCTGGTTTGCGCCCAACACGTCAGCGCGTGGCGCTGGCTGCGATCTTGTTCGATGGCCAGGATCGGCACGTTTCAGCTGAGTGGCTTTATGATGTGGCCAAGCAGTCTGGCGCTGATGTTTCGCTCGCCACCGTCTATAACACGCTACACCAGTTTACCGCCGCCGGCCTGCTGCGCGAGATCACGGTGGATTCCACCCGCACCTATTTCGATACCAACATTGGCGACCATCACCACATGTTCTTGGAGCATGAGGACAAGGTGATAGATGTGCCATCCAACGCTGTGTCAGTGAACCGTTTGCCGGAAATCCCCGAAGGCATGGAATTGGTCAGCGTCGACGTGTTGGTACGCGTTCGCCCGAAGTCAGACTAAGAGCACCCGTCAAATCCTGAGTCAGGACCCTAGTTGGCCTCAAACGCCTCGTCGGGGTAAGCGCCCCAGAGCGATGTTTGGCGCACAAAACCGCGCCAGTTGATCTGCGGATCAGTCGACGACACCTCGCACCACAACCCATCGCAAATGATCAATTCAGCCAGAACGCCCGGTTGAAGGAGAAAGCGGGTGTTCGCCTCCAGCGATGGCGCGCGGCGTGCCGGGATCGGGTCACCATCGCTCCATGGAGCAATCACGGCGGTGCGCCGCCCGGTGAGCAGATCGTGGCGAATCCAGCCTTCATCGCCTTCCATGTCACGAATCTTTCGCCAATTGCCGAACTCGGCAGTAATCTCCACCGGCAATCCTGAGCGCATAAACGTCCAACGAATGTCGTAGGCGCTTCCGGGCCCAACACGAACATTGGCTTCACTTGGGCGAATGGAAACAAAGCGCGGCAAGGGAAACCCTGTCACCGGACCAACCGTCACACCATTTTGGATGGCAGGCGCCTGCGCGTGAGCAGGCAGGGCAGCCATGGTGACCGTCACCAGCCCTATGGCCAGGCTGAACAAAAGCGATTGTGCGAAACTTGTGATGCGGATTGGACAGGACATTGTGCGCTGCGATAAACCTTCAAAGGCACGCACCACCATGGCTCGCCATTGGTTTGGCTAGACAATGTGGGTTGCGTGCGGTTGTTAGGCCAATATTGGGCGCAGCAGCGTTAAGATTGGGTCAAAAACTGCCAACCGGCAGGTAGACGATCCGAATGAAAAGGTGAGTGCAGATGGCGAAGACAAAACCCCAAATCGTGGTCACGCGGAAGCTGCCCGATGTGGTTGAGACCCGGATGCGCGAACTTTTTGACGCGCGGTTGAACACCGATGACCGCCCGATGACGCAGGCTGAGTTGGTCGAAGCGGCGCGCACGGCCGATGTTCTCGTGCCCACCGTCACCGACAAAATTGACGCAGGCGTGCTTGCCCAGGCAGGGCCGAAGCTGAAAATGATCGCCCAGTTTGGCGCTGGTGTGGACAATATCGACGTTGATGCGGCCAACAACCGCTCGATCATCGTCACCAACACGCCCGGTGTCCTTACCGAAGACACCGCCGATATGACGCTGGCTCTCATGCTTGCTGTGCCGCGCCGCCTGAAAGAAGGCGCCCGCTTCTTGGTTGATCATGCCGAGGACTGGGAAGGCTGGTCGCCAACCTGGATGCTGGGCCATCGCATTTGGGGCAAACGGCTGGGCATTGTTGGTATGGGCCGCATTGGACAGGCCGTGGCGCGCCGCGCCAAGGCGTTTGGCCTTGCCATCCATTATCACAACCGCCGCCGTGTCGCGCCTGACATCGAGGAAGAGCTAGAGGCCACCTATTGGGATTCGCTTGACCAGATGTTGGCTCGCATGGATGTGGTGTCGGTCCATTGCCCGCACACACCGGCAACCTTTCACCTGCTCTCAGCACGTCGCCTGAAGCTGATGAAGCCATCAGCCTTCATCGTGAACACCGCACGTGGCGAGATCATCGATGAAGCAGCGCTGATCCGAATGCTTGAAAACAATCAGTTGGCTGGTGCCGGGCTTGATGTGTTCGAGCACGAGCCTTCCGCCGATCCAAAACTGATCAAGCTCGCCCGCGAAAACAAAGTGGTGTTGCTCCCCCATATGGGCTCAGCGACCATCGAGAGCCGGGTGGATATGGGCGAGAAGGTGATCATCAACATTCGCACCTTCGCCGATGGGCACCGCCCACCGGACAGGGTTTTGCCGAGTATGTTGTAATGCATTCTGATCAAGCACGGGTTTCAGGGCGGTGCATTCCCTTTGCTCTGGGCGTTCCGCCCAACCGCAGGTGCCCACCGGATCGTGTGCTGCCGAGTATGTTGTAGGGTTTACACGCCCGGTATTGGTTGCCGGGCGGCGCTATTTTCTTTCTGCTCTGGGCCTTCGGCCCAACCGCGGGATGCTCTGCTCTGGGCCTCCGGCCCAATCGCGGGTGCCCCCCGGACCGGGCTCGCCAGTATATCGTGAGCCAATCACCAACCGTTATGGCCGGACTTGATCCGGCCATCCAGGTCTAATCTGGATCCTCGGGTCAAGCCCGAGGATGACGCGTGCTCGGGATGCAGCGACTATGTTTGGTCTAGGATTTGGTATCTGCCAACAGCCAGACCATCCGGTCGAGAAACCACATTTTTGCGCCGACCGTGAGCGTCAGGCCGAGCAGAACCGGCCAAACTTCCAACGCCCACAAACCGTAGACCAAGGGTGGCAGGCCAAGGGCCGCGACAAAGGAAAGCCCGATGCCCCAGTTGGTGTGATGCTGCGGGATCGGCTTTGCTTTACGAGCCAAAAACACCCGCTCGCCCAGCACACCTTTGGACATCCAATTGTCGACGGACTGCGGCGGCGGAAAAGCGCGTGGATTGACGAAGATCCAGATAATCAGGGCGGCTATCGGCGCCAAGCACCACCAGCCGATCCAATCCCGCGACCAGATGGCCAGTGCGAGCAAGGGCAAGATCGGGATGCGCGTCCACCCACTCAATGGGTTGGCGTGGCGTTCCCATGTCGCATCGCTCATGCCCATGACTTTTTCGGTGCGCTGAAAAAAATCAGCCATAAGCAATCTCTTGAAAGCGCATGGTCAATGCATTCACGAGCAATAACCGCCCCAACAAAGGTTCACCAGCGCCCGTGATGAGCTTGATCACCTCCATGGCCTGCATGGTGCCAAGCATGCCGGTCAGCGCACCGATCACACCGACCTGCGCGCAGGTGGGCAATGACCCTAGCGCTGGAGGGGAGGGGTAGAGATCGGTAAAACGCGGGTAGTGATCGCCATCGGGCTTGATGAGGTGCGGCGCAACGACGGTCAGCGAGCCATCCCAAACCGAAACGGCGCCGGTTACCAGCGGTACTTTCAGGTCTTGGCACGCCGCCGCGACATCAGCGCGCGTTTCAAAACTATCCGAGCCGTCGACCACCACATCGGCACCTTCAAGCAAGTCTGAAGCGCTGCCCGACGACAATCGGGTCTGGTGGGTATGCAGCACGACATGTGGATTAACGTCGTGAAGGGCATCCGCTGCGCTTTGCACCTTGGGATCGCCGACACGGCTGGTGGGATGTATCACCTGGCGTTGCAGATTGGACAATGAAACGGTGTCATCATCGATTAGTGTCAGCGTGCCTATCCCAGCTGCAGCAAGATAGAGCAGGCAGGGTGCGCCAAGCCCCCCTGCGCCGACCACGACCACATGGGCGGCTTTGAGTTTCTGTTGGCCGGGCCCACCCACATCCTTGATGACGAGGTGTCGGGCGTAACGCTCGATTTCGGCGGAAGACAAAGCATTGTTCATGAGACGGTCTTAACCTCCTGCCGCTTTGGCGTCACCTCATGCTTGCTCATCGCGCCCTGCCCGGCTAGATCACCGCGATGTCTTCTATCGATGTCAAAATCTGCGGGTTAAGCGAGCCCGAAACGCTGGAAGCGGCCCTTGGTGCAGGGGCTGACATGATCGGCTTTGTCAGCTTCGCGAAAAGTCCACGTCATGTTGATCTTTCGGCGATGGAAACGCTCGCCAAACAAGCACGCGGTCGCGCGCAAATCGTCATCCTTACCGTCAATGCTACGGATGCTGATCTCACTGCCCTCAACGAGGTGGTTAAACCCCACTGGTGGCAGCTGCATGGCCGTGAAGATGCCGATCGCATCCAGGCTGTTCGCAATCAGTTCGGTCGTCCGGTGATGAAGGCCGTCGGGGTCGGGTCAGCCGAGGACGTTGCCTTGGCCAATTCCTTGGTGCACGTTGCCGACAGGCTGCTGCTTGACGCCAAACCGCCCAAAGATGCCACACGACCAGGCGGTTTGGGTACCGTCTTCGACTGGTCACTGCTTGATACGCTTGACCGCTCGCAACCCTTCATGCTTTCCGGTGGGCTAGACCCTTCGACTGTGGTTGAAGCTATCCAAGCAACCGGCACGCAAGGAGTGGACGTGTCCTCAGGCGTGGAAAGCGCGCCGGGCCGCAAAGACGCCAGGTTGATTGAACAGTTTATCGAAGCCGCCAAATCGGCATCCCTTCACTCCAAGATAAGGACCAGCGCATGACGATACCTGCTGCGCAACCGAACTCCTTCCGCACCGGTCCTGATGAGGCGGGCCACTTTGGCTTGTTCGGTGGACGGTTTGTTGCCGAAACGCTGATGCCGCTGATCCTGGATCTGGAAAAGGCCTATGAAGATGCCAAGGCCGACCCGACCTTTCAGGCTGAACTTGATGGCTTGAACGCCACCTATGCCGGTCGCCCCTCACCGCTTTATTTTGCCGAGCGTCTCACCGAAGAGCTTGGCGGGGCAAAAATCTACTTCAAACGCGATGAGCTGAACCACACCGGCAGCCACAAGATCAACAATTGCCTGGGGCAGATTTTGCTCGCCCGTCGCATGGGCAAAACCCGCATCATCGCCGAGACGGGCGCTGGCCAGCACGGCGTTGCCACGGCTACGGTGTGCGCGCGTTTCGGGTTGAAGTGTGTCGTCTATATGGGCGCCACGGACGTTGAGCGTCAGGCGCCGAACGTGTTCCGTATGAAGCTTCTTGGCGCCGAGGTTATTCCTGTAACCGCCGGTGCTGGCACGCTGAAAGACGCGATGAACGAGGCGCTGCGTGACTGGGTGGCAACGGTTGATGAAACCTACTACCTGATCGGCACAGCCGCCGGACCGCACCCTTATCCCATGCTGGTGCGGGACTTCCAGTCGGTCATCGGCAAGGAAACGCGCGGCCAAATGCTAGAGGTCGAAGGCCGCTTGCCTGACATGGCGGTGGCCTGCGTTGGCGGTGGTTCCAATGCCATCGGCCTGTTTCATCCGTTTCTGGACGACAGCGATGTGCGCCTGATCGGTGTGGAAGCTGGCGGACACGGTGTGGATGTTGAAAACGGCCACGCCGCCTCTTTGTCGGGCGGTAAACCAGGCGTGCTGCACGGCAACCGCACTTTCCTACTGCAAGACGATGATGGGCAGATTTTGGAGGGTCACTCCATTTCCGCTGGGTTGGATTATCCGGGCATCGGGCCAGAGCATTCTTGGCTGAAAGACATTGGCCGGGTGGAGTATGTGCCCGTGACCGATAGCGAAGCGCTAGAGGCCTTCAAACTGCTGTCACGCACCGAGGGCATTTTGCCGGCGTTGGAGCCCGCCCATGCGCTTGCCCATGTGGCGAAGATTGCGCCGACGATGGACAGAGATCAGATCCTCGTGATGAACCTCTGCGGGCGTGGCGACAAGGACGTTCACACGGTCGCACAAGCGCTGGAAGCCCAAGAGGCTGCACGGCAGTAAGGTTTTGAGCATGACCATCACAATCTACCACAACCCTAAATGCGGCACCTCACGCAACACGCTGGAAATGATCCGCGCGTCTGGCGAAGAACCAGAGGTGATCGAGTATCTGACCAATCCACCTGGACGCGAAAAACTGGTGGCGCTGATTGAAGCGACTGGGCTGTCTGTGCGCGAGGTTCTGCGCAAAAAAGGCACGCCTTATGAGGAGCTTGGGCTAGACGACCAGGACCTCACCGATGATCAATTGATCGACGCGATGGTCGAGCACCCTATTTTGATGAATCGGCCGATCGTGGTCACGCCGCTCGGCACGGTGCTTTCTCGTCCGTCAGAAAAAGTCTTGGAGGTTCTGCCGAACGCAGAGGCCATTGGGACGTTCACCAAGGAAGATGGTGAAACGATACCCACGAAAGGCCCTTCATGACCGACTATTCCGACCTCAATGCCCTGTTCATCAACACGACACTGAAAAGCACCAGCCAAGGCGATAGCCACACCGAAACACTGATGCGCAATTCCATGGCGATCATGGAGAAAGCCGGTGTTGGCGTGTCGATGATCCGCGCCGCCGATCATGCCATCGCCTTCGGCATCTATCCCGACATGCGCGAGCATGGCGCCGACCATGATGATTGGCCGGACCATATTTGGCCGAAGGTGAGCGAGACGGACATTCTGGTGATCGGGACGCCGCTCTGGTTGGGTGAAGAATCCTCGATCTGCCGGGTGATCATCGAGCGGCTTTATGCCCATTCCGGCCAGCAAAACGACAAGGGCCAGGGGATTTTCTACGGAAAGACCGGCGGCTGCATCATCACCGGCAATGAGGATGGTGTGAAGCACGCGGCCATGACATGCCTCTACGCCCTGCAACATGTCGGCTACACCATTCCGCCACAGGCCGATTGCGGCTGGATCGGCGAGGTCGGTCCCGGCGCATCCTATGGCGATGATGGCGCTGGATACGACAACGAGTTTACGAAGAAAAACACCACCTTCATGACCTGGAACCTGATCCATATGGCACGGATGCTGAAAGATGCTGGCGGCATTACGGCCCACGGCAACCAAGTTCCCGCATGGAACGATGGTGAGCGGTTTGGCCATCCTGACCTATCAGAAAGCACTGCATGAGCACGCGTATCGAAGCCCGCTTTGCGGCCCTCAAGCAAGAGGGTCGACCGGCCCTCATGACCTATGTGATGGGCGGCGACCCGGACATGGAAACCTCGCTGGGGATCATGAAGGCGCTGGCTATGTGGGGCGCGGACCTGATTGAGCTCGGCATGCCGTTCTCCGATCCCATGGCCGATGGCCCATCCATTCAGGCGGCCGCGCGGCGCTCGCTGCAAGGCGGCCAAACTTTGGCCAAGACGCTAAAGCTGGTTGAGCAGTTTCGCCAAACGGATCAGGAAACACCCATCATCCTGATGGGTTACTACAACCCGATCTACATTTACGGCGTGGATGCGTTTTTGGCCGAAGCGCTGCGTGTCGGCGTCGATGGTTTGATCGTGGTGGACCTGCCACCAGAAACCGACGACGAGCTATGCCTGCCAGCGCTGAAAGCTGGCTTGAATTTCGTGCGGCTTGCCACGCCGACGACCGACGATAAGCGCCTGCCAGCGGTTCTGACGAACACCTCCGGCTTCGTTTATTACGTCGCCATCAAAGGCATTACCGGCACGGCGAGCGCCGATCCAGCGCAGGTGGAAACGGCGGTCAACCGCATCAAAGGCCACACGGATCTGCCGGTCGCAGTTGGTTTTGGTATCAAGACGCCTGATGATGCGGCGCGCATAGGCGCGGTGGCCGATGGCGTGGTTGTCGGCTCGGCTTTGGTAGATGCCATTGCCAACAGCCTTGATGAGGATGGCAAGGCCACCGATATGACGATAAAAGCGATAACGGAAATGACCGCGCAACTTGCAGGTGGGGTGCGCCGCGCAGCCAAAGCTGGCTAGCGCAGGCAACGTCCCCACACTCTTAGGAGATATCTCCCCGTGAACTGGATCGATAATGTCGTGCGGCCAAAAATCCGCACCCTTTTTTCCTCTTCGAGCCAAACGCCAGACAATCTTTGGATCAAGTGCCCAGAGACGGGCGAGATGGTGTTCCACCGTGATCTGGAGAACAATGATTGGGTGGTGCCGAGCTCCGGTCACCATATGCGCATGCCGGTACGCAAGCGCCTGGAACGGCTGTTCGACGAAGCGCAATTTGAGCTGATTGAAACACCCGACGTGGTGGCCGATCCGCTGAAATTCCGCGATGAGCGCAAGTACACGGATCGCATCCGCGATGCGCGCGGCAAGACCAGTGAACAGGACGCGTTTCTGGTGGCCGCTGGCACCATTCATGCGCAACCTGTTGTGGTTGCCGCGCAGAACTTTGCCTTTATGGGTGGGTCGCTTGGTATGGCCGCTGGCGAAGCGTTCATCAAAGCCGCTGAGGTCGCTGTCGAGCGTGGCCGCCCGCTGATCCTGTTTGCCGCCTCAGGTGGCGCACGCATGCAGGAAGGTATTCTGTCTTTGATGCAGCTGCCACGCACGACGGTTGCCGTGCAGCGCGTGAAAGAGGCTGGTCTGCCTTACATCGTGGTGCTGACCAACCCGACCACAGGCGGTGTTACAGCCTCTTACGCGATGCTAGGTGACATCCACATTGCTGAGCCGGGTGCGCTGATCGGGTTTGCCGGCCCGCGCGTGATTGAACAAACAATCCGCGAAAAGCTGCCCGAAGGCTTCCAGCGCTCAGAATATTTGCTGGAGCACGGCATGCTCGACATGGTGGTGACCCGCCAAGAGATGCGCGACACGCTGGCGCGTTTGGTGGATCTTTTCATGAACCCTGTGTCCTTGCCCGCACTGGCAGCCCCTGAGGACATTGCCGAAGAGACCGGTGAGGATGCCGAAACTGCCGGTTCGAGTGACGAGGCCAAGACACCATCCGAGCCCGACACCCAAAGCGAAACGCAACCTGCATGAACGACCCGCTGATGCCCAACACGGGCGGGCAGGCATCGACCGAAAAGGTTGATGTGCTTGACCTGCTGCATCGTTTCACCACGCTGCACCCACGCGCCTGGGACCTTGGCCTGGAACGGCTTGCCCGTCTGCTGAACGATCTGGGCAACCCGCACTTGCGTTTGCCGCCGGTTGTTCACGTGGCTGGAACCAACGGCAAAGGCTCCACGATAGCCTTCATGCGGGCAATGCTGGAAGCAGATGCGCGCAGCGCCCATGTCTACACCTCGCCCCATCTGGTGCGCTTCAATGAGCGCATACGCATCGGTGCCCCAGGCGATGGGCAGTTTGTGTCTGATGCCGCCCTGACCGAAACGCTGCTGCATTGCGAACGCGTGAATGCCGGACAGTCAATCACGTTCTTTGAAGCGACGACGGCTGCGGCCATGATGCTGTTCGCGCAAAACCCTGCCGATGCCACACTGTTGGAAGTTGGGTTGGGCGGACGGCTGGATGCCACCAATGTGGTGGAAACGCCGCACCTTTGCGCCATCACACCGATCTCCATGGACCATATGAGCTTTCTCGGCGACACGCTGGAGAAGATCGCCGGTGAAAAAGCTGGCATCCTGAAGCGGGACGTGACCGCTGTCATTGGACCGCAGGAACCTGCCGCACTGGACGTTATCCGCGCGGTTGCCAACCGCGTTGGCGCACCGCTTGTCGTGCACGGCCAGGATTACATGGCTTATGAAGAGCATGGTCGCCTGGTCTACCAGGATGCCTTTGGCTTGCTCGATTTACCGCTTCCCCGCCTTCCTGGGCGCCACCAAATTGCCAATGCAGGCCTTGCGATTGCCTGCATGCGGCACAGTCAGTTCGAGCTGCCAGACCAAGCCATTGAAACTGCCATGAGCACTGTGACTTGGCCTGGTCGCCTGCAAAAGCTGACAGGCACATTGGCAGCGCTCGCACCATCCTGCGATGTCTGGCTGGATGGTGGGCACAATGCCGGTGGTGGGCAGGCACTTGCCGAAGCCATGGCGGATTTGGAAGACCGTGTGCCGCGCCCGCTCTATGTGATCTCTGGGATGATGCGGACCAAAGATGCTTCAAGTTTCTTTGAACCTTTTGCCGGCCTCGCCCGCCAGGTGATTGCCATTCCGATCCCTGAGCACGAGAACAGCTACGACACGGTGAGCCTTGCCTCTTCAGCGGCAGAAGGCGGCACATTTGCCTCGGTCTCGCCAAGTCTGGAAGATGCACTGCAAGAGATTGAGATGGCGGCGGGTGAGCCCGCGCGCATTCTTATTTGCGGCTCGCTTTATTTGGCTGGGTATTCGCTGAAAGCCGATGGGTCGGAGCCGGTTTGACCCCCACCCCTAACCCCTCCCCACAAGTGGGAGGGGAACAGATCAGCGTTGGCCGAACCACCCTCCCCTGGATGGGGAGGGTCGAACCGCAGGTTCGGGGTGGGGTGAGGTTAACAACTTCAATGCTACCGTGACAATTTCTGAAGCTCCGCCATCGCCCAGTGCGCAGCCTCTTGCACAACGTCAGAATTATCGCCCAACAGCGCTTCAACCTGCAGAACCAATGACGAGTCCTCGCTGTTGCCTGCTGCGATCAAGCAATTGCGCACGAACCGATCGCGCCCGATGCGCTTGATCGGTGAGCCAGAAAACAACGTACGGAACGCCGCATCATCGAGCGCCAACAGATCAGCAAGCTTGGGGGCATTGAGGTCCTCGCGCGCTTTGAGCTTGGCCTCGCGCGCGGTGTCGGCAAACTTGTTCCATGGGCAAACCGCCAGGCAATCATCGCAACCGTAAATCCGGTTGCCCATCGCCTTGCGAAACTCTGGCGGTATCGGGCCTTTGTGCTCGATGGTGAGGTAGGAGATGCAGCGGCGCGCATCGAGCTGATACGGCGCTGGGAAGGCATTGGTTGGGCAAATATCCAGGCATCGCGTGCAGGACCCGCAATGGTCACTCTCAGCATCATCGTCGGGCAGGTCGAGCGTGGTGAAAATCGCGCCCAAGAACAGCCATGACCCGTGCTCGCGCGAAACAAGGTTGGTGTGTTTGCCCTGCCAGCCAAGTCCGGCGGCCTCTGCCAGAGGTTTTTCCATCACCGGTGCGGTATCAACGAAAACCTTTACCCCGCCACCCAGCTTGGAGACGATTTTCGAGGCCAGCGTTTTCAGCCGCCCTTTGATGATGTCATGATAGTCGCGACCCCGCGCATAGACCGAAATCGTACCGACATCGCCCTGGTCCAGCGTGCCCATCGGGTCGGTATCAGGCGCATAGGACAGCCCCAGCATGATGATGGCGCGCGCCTCTGGCCAAAGCGTGCGTGGATGGCCGCGCCGGTCCAGCGTTTCTTCCATCCACCCCATCGTGCCGTGACGTCCAAGCGCAACGAACCGCTCTAAACGCGGGCGCAAATCGTCCATCCGCTCGGCATGCGTGATCGCGCATGTGTCAAAACCCACATCACGGGCAGCGGTGTGGATGAAGGCCGTTTGTTTCTGACTAGAAGTCCGGGTCGTCATAATGCGCCGGTGGTATCACACCACTGATGCGCTCCTCCAGAAGCGGCGTGAAGGAAGGCCGCGACTTCACCCGCGCGTACCAAAGCTTAGCAACGGCACGGTCAGCCCACCTTACCTCACCGAGGTAATCCAGCGAGGAAAGCGCTGCTGCAAAGGCAAGATCAGCGAGCGTCATGCGTTCGCCGGCCAGCCAATCGCGACTGGCCAACACATGATCGATATAATCCAAATGCCAATCAAGATTATCGCGGGCAATGCGCATCGCGCTGGTGTCGGGCGGTCCACCGCCAAGATTGGCGGGAATGCCGCGTTTTTGAGCTTTCTCGTGGACCAAAACTGCCGTCACATCATGCTCCATGAGCACCAGCGCCCAGTCCATCAGACGACGCACTTCAGCGCGCGCGGCGATGTCAGCTGGCATATGGGGGACACCGCGATCCTCGCGCGCTTCGTTTAGATAGCCAATGATCGGATTGGCGCCGACGACCACCAAATCATCATCGGTTTTCAGCACTGGTACAGAAGCGGCAGGATTAAGCGTGAGAAATTCTCGCCGACGCTCCCACACCTTTTCAAGTTCCAGATGAACCGCTTGTCCAAACTCCGCCAGCACAAGGCGGACAAAGCGCGAGGATGCATCAAGCGGCAAATGGTAAAGTGTGGTCATGAAGCCGTCACGGTTGGTTGGAAAAGCATGATCGCAAAGGTCTAGCGGGTCTGAAGACGTCTGATGGCCAAACCAAGGCGCTTGTTCAATCAGGTGTGCATCGTATAGGCACGAGCCACGATAGCCTCAAGGCGTGCAGCACTATCTTTACACCTAAGCGCTAGAAGACAGCGCTGGCAGCTGGCGATCTCTTCCCAATCTGGATCTTCCATGACTCTTGAGACCTTTATCAACGCCCTTATCCTCGGTCTTTTGGAAGGTCTCACCGAGTTCATTCCTGTCTCCTCAACAGGGCATATTTTGCTTGCCGGTCATTTTCTGGGCTTTGAAAACGAAGGCAAGATTTTTGAGGTTCTCATCCAGCTCGGAGCTATTCTGGCTGTGCTTTCGGTTTACACAGCCAAGCTGTTGAAGATTGCCGCCGACCTGCCGACCAGCGCCAAGGCGCGCCGGTTTGTTGCTGGCATTGTTTTGGCCTTCCTTCCGTCTGCGTTCATGGGCGTTCTTTTCCACGACCTGATCAAGACGGTGCTGTTTGAGACCCCGGCCCTGATTTGCACAACGTTGATCATCGGTGGGATTATTTTGCTGCTGGTCGACCGGATGACGCTGCAGCCCAAATACACCGACATCATGGACTATCCCTTGTCGCTGTGCCTGAGGATCGGACTGTTCCAGGTGCTGGCGCTGATCCCAGGTATGTCGCGCTCAGGCTCCACCATTGTCGGCTCGCTGTTGATGGGCACCGATAAGCGTTCGGCGGCCGAATTCACATTCTTTTTGGCGATGCCAACCATGGCGGGAGCTTTTGTCTACGACCTCTTCCAGAACCGCGACATCGTTACCACCGACGGTTTGATGGTGGTGGCGGTGGGGTTTGTTGCAGCCTTCATCATGGCTGTTCTGGTCGTGCGCTGGGTGCTCGATTATGTCAGCCAGCACGGCTTTGCCCTGTTCGCCTGGTGGCGGATTATTGTCGGATCACTGGGCTTTTTGGGGCTCGCGCTGCTGGGCTGAAAACAAAGCCCCGGCCCCGAGCCGGGGTCTCGATCAAATCGGCGCGAGGCCCCGGATCGCTGTAACGTCCGGGGCTTGACCGATGGTCAAGGTTTGGCGCCAAGCGCGGCGTACTGCCCATGCTTACGGTAGCGCCAAAGATAGGTTGGGATGATTGCATCAATGGCTGCCGGATTAAGCCCGAGCCCCTTGAGCGTGCGTCCCTCATTGCTTGCGTCCTGCGAAACGACATTGTCGGTGGCAAGCATTTTGACCTGATCAACGGTCAAGATCGGATTGGGCAAGACTTCAAACACTTTGGCTTGAAGCTCTGCCACACGGGTTGGCATGGCAATGATTGGGCGCTTGCGGTCGATGACTTTAAGCATGCGCTCCATTAGGCCTTCAAATGTATCGACCTCAGGTCCGCCAAGCTCGTACGTGGTGCCCGGCGTGGCACCGCCATCGATAGCCAGGGCCACCGCGTCAGCCACATCACCGACATAGACCGGCTGGAACTGGGTTTTTGGGCCGACAACCGGCAAGATCGGTGAAAAGCGGGCCATGTTGGCAAAGCGGTTGAAGAACTCATCCTCTGGCCCGAACACGATGGACGGACGCATGATGATGGCGTCGGGCACGGCTGCACGGACCGCCTTTTCGCCAAGCGCTTTGGAGCGGGCGTAGGCTGCTTCGGACTCCTCGTTCGCGCCTATGGCCGACATGTGGACCAAATTGGTGATGCCCGCTTTTTTGCAGGCTTGCGCGATCAGGCCTGGGCCTTCGGCTTGCACCTTCTCAAAAGACTGTTTGCCGGATTCGTGCAGGATACCAACCAGGTTGACCACCGCATCGGCGCCATCAATGGCGCGCTCCACCGACCAGCCATAGCGCAGATTGGCCTGAATGGCGTGCACCTGGCCAACAGCGCCCATTGGCTGTGTGTGCCCAGCAAGATCGGGCCGACGCACCGCGACACGCACGCGATAACCTTTTTTGGCCAACTCACGCACGATGTAGCGGCCAAGAAAGCCTGAACCGCCAAACACGGTGACAAGTTTACCGTTGAGCCCTGCATTGCCTGGGGTGTCAGCCATGGCGCAATTCGTCCTTTTTGGGTGCCGTCTGGCGCTGATGTACCCTGCACCTTAGCCAGTGCGCAAGCCGGTGAATCGTCTCACCCTGATCTATCGCGCGGTTCTTTGCGCAAGCCGTTGACAGGACCGCACACCAGCCGTAATGCATCGCCCTCAACCTAACCCACCTGCCCAGGTGGCGGAATTGGTAGACGCGCTGGCTTCAGGTGCCAGTGATCGCAAGATCGTGGAAGTTCGAGTCTTCTCCTGGGCACCATAACCAATCGTGAAACGATTGGCGGAACACGCGGCAGGCGTTTGCGCAGCAAATGCCGAGAGCGTCTTTTTTTCCCGCTCTGGGCGTTTTGCCAACCGCGTTGTGACCAGCTTAGGCAAGCTTGTCCCGTAGGCGTTTAAGCAACGGTTTGGCACGCGCCACTCCGTTCAGCGCTGCGGCAGTGGCGCCCGCCTGCCAATCAGACTTCGCGACGATGACATCTCCATGGGGTGCTGCATCGTTCCAAAAGCCTGCAACGATATGGCTATCGGTCGTGATGGCTGAATCCATCAGCGTGCAGTCTTGGCCTGAGTAGAAGGCCTCGATCACCAGATATTCGAGCAACACGCCAGGTGAGAAGTTGCGGTAGTTTTCATCAATTGCGCATTTGGGCGTGAACCGCATGCTACCCGACTGAAGATTGATGCTCAGAGCAATCGGCTGGTCCCCAACAAGGAGTGTATCGATTGAGACAAGCCCTTCCTCGCCGTCGGTTGCGAAAGCAGCGCGCGCAAAACGAGCCGTCGCATCATCGCTCAGGAATGCCGTTCCCGCTTCGCCCTTCCAGCCTGCTGCCTCGAGGCGCAGAAAGTCCTCAAGGCGTTTGGCAACCGCAGAACGCTCCGTGACATGCTCCAGCCGGATCTCGCCCTTTTCACCAAGACGGCGCAGATTTCGCCGGATGTCCTTCACCCGGCGCTTGGAAAGCACTGCCTTGACATGGCTTTCGAACCCATCGTGCTCGCGTGTTAAACGCGGGCGCTCATAGCGCTCGATGACGCGCACGCCACACCCGGTCTCGCGCGCTTGCGCTGCAATCGTGCCGACCAAATCGCTTTCCAGATCCATATGGCGCAACACGCAGACACTGGGAGCATCTTTGCGGCCAATCGTCTGAAGCCAAGCTTTCACGACGTCTCCCGCGTGGTCCTTCGCGACCAGCGGAGCGCCGTTGAAATGGTACAGATTGAGCTCTGAGGCCCAAACGCCAGGCACTTTCACGCCACGGAACATAAGAGGGCTCATTGGGAACACACCCTCAAACTTACCCGCACGCGACACGATGACAGCGCTGCTGTCACCATTGTCCAAACCTGCATCGAGGCCTGCTTTCACATAAGCGGGGTGGAGAAACGGGTTTTCTGTGAGGGGGTGTGTCAAGAGTTCTCGCCATTCCTCCAGCGAGCGCTCGCAAAGCGCCTTCATAGTGATGCGCGCTGCATCCATATCCTGCGTTGTTTGTTCATCGGATGCCCGCTCGGGTTGGGAGGCAAAGGATGCGCTGTCGATCGCGATGCTCATGAGGGGTTGCCTTGCGTTAAAGTGGCGCGAAATCCGATGAAAACTGGCAGCAAAAGGCCAAGACGGCGATAGGCGAAGAAGGAAAGAAGAACAGCTCGAAGAGAGAGAGCAAATGCGGTGACGCAGGCAGCACCTGTGATTCCAAAACTGGGCACAAACACTACATGCAAGGTGACGGCCACCACCAGCACTGCGACGTGAACGATCGAACAAACGCGTTCTTGACCGAGCATGTTCAATACATCCTCACCGGGACCGAAAAGCGCCGACGCAAACAGCCCGGCTGCCAGGATGATCACGATATCCACACCGGTGCCAAAACCCTGCCCAAACAGCGCGAGCAACCAAGGGGCAGCAACGCCGATAACAACGGCGAGAACCCCAATCAAAGCAGCGTTGGCCAATGTCGCCTTGGCAATGAGGTTTTGCAGTCCTGGCCTATCGGATTGGGCTTGGAGTGCCGCATACTTCTGAGCTGTCGCAGCAGAAATGCCATAGGGAATGTAGTCGAGAATCTGGGATATCCGCGTTGCTGCGAAATAGACCGCAACGAATTCTGGAGACACAAAAAGGCCAAGGATCAGAATGTCGCCGTTCTTGAAGATCACTTCGGTCGCATCGATTGCTGCGATAGGCAAAACTGTGCGCAGCCATGATGATCGTTGAAAGACGGCCCGTGCTCCACCGAGAAGGCGTTTAAGAGATCGTTGGAGCAAGAGTGCCTGGAGAAGCACGGTGACCAACAGGCCAGCAAGCGTAAAGCTGAGCACGAGAACCGCGTCGGCGCTGATACCAAGGACAAAGGCCGCGCCCACGCCTGTGATGAGCGCCAGATGACGCGTCAAAAAGGCTGGTGCAATGCCCAGCAGCGGTTTGTCCAAACCGCGCGAGATCGCTTCCAGATAATCCTGTAGCGTCAAAAGCGGCACAAAAAGCAGTGCCATTGTCGCAAGGGTGATTGTTACATCTGGTAGGCCGAGGAGGCCGGAATGGAGCACCACCAGACCAATGGCAGCAATGGCAATGCTCATGCTGCCGGCGAGCCCAAGTGCAAAATAGAGCAGGCCAAGAGCCCGCCCCGGATCGCCTTTGGTTGTGTAGGCAGACAGATAGCGGCAGACGAGCTGGTTGGTGCCAAACGTTGCAAAATGGCCAAGGATCAAAAGCCAGACCAGTGTTAGCGCATAGCGACCAAAGTCTTCAGCACCGATCAAGCGCGAGGCGAGAACTTGCGCAACAAGCGCAAGCCCTGCCGCCACAACGCGCACGCCAATCACCATTGGGCCCTGGCCCATAAGGGGTCGCAGGCGCTCCGGAAGGCGTGCCGCAAACTGCGGTATGATGTATGTGTGTGCCACGCCTAGGCGACACCGTCGCTGGTGCGCAACGGAACGAGAAGGTCAGGAGCAGACATATCAAGCTTGAAGCGCTCCTTGCGCTTGAAGCTTTGCCGCTTCTGCATCCCAGACAGGCGCCAAAATGCCGTCAAGCCGAACTTGGCCCAAGCGTTTGGACCATAAAGATCCGTTGATTTGGGCGTCCAACCAAAAGACCGCAGAACGCTGTTGCCATAGTGCACGGCAAAGTGCCGCCGGATTTCTGGCGTCCAATGCTCTGTGGTCAGAGAAACGTTGAGGCAATCCTTGTTCTCAACCCGGTGCGGCCCGTTCAGCGGCCAGTGCAGCATGTCGCCAGGCTTAAGGTCGGCAACCGTTGCGTACTCATCGAACCAAGGTTCGTAACCAATCTCTTCTTCGGTCAAACCACGGATGATGCCTTCAAGGTCACGAGCGTGCAGGAAGGGTGGTCGATTGGGATAGACATAGATGCGCTTTTCGCCGCGAATTTGCCAGAGCGACTGCCCCGGTACGTCGGCATGATAGAACACCTGCGCGTTTGGGGAAGAGATAAGCAATCCCATGCTGTTGCGGTAGACGTTGAGGTTGGGGACGTGAGCGCCGATGGATTCAAACATCTCGTCCAGGAGATCGCGAAACTCCGCCGCCGTCTCGTTGATCTTCGTCAGATTGATCCAGATGCGGCCCTGCGCGACCGCGTCGACAAGCTGAGCACCGCTCAAATCACCACGTTGGCAGTAAGACCATGTCGAAACATCATCGCCTTTAGGCCCCATCGTGTTGATGGCAATGCGGTCCTCAGGGATGCTGTCGAGCAATGTCGCCAAACCATCATCGGTAAAGGTTGGTCGTTCGTGCAGATTGTGTTTGAGTGGCAAAATATGCTCACCCCACAGCGTGGCTTTCTGCTGGTTGAAATCGGTAAAGACAGTGTCGCGCATGGTTCTCGTCCGCCTTGCAGATACTTGTTGGAGCCGTTGCTCTCGATTGGTTCATTGGGCTGCGGACACCTTGCGCATTTGTGTTGTAAAAATGGTTACGCAGGACTGCCGATCCGCAATCTACGTGACCAGAACGTTAATCTGCGCTTGTCGTTACGGATGATTGTCTAGGATGTGGACCCTGGCTGAAACCGATACGTATTGGACCCGTTAACCTGCCCTTGCTATGCACGCGGCCACGCACATCACTTGCCGGACCGACACAATGACAACCATTCGACTGCACAGGGGCGACCTGCCCTCGCTTGATGCTTATGGCGATCATGTCGCCATCGACACCGAGGCTATGGGCCTCCACCCTCACCGCGACAGGCTGTGCGTGGTTCAGTTATCGCCCGGCGATGGCACCGCCGATGTGGTGCAGATCGCCAAAGGACAAACCTCTGCGCCCAATTTGGAAGCGTTGCTTGCCGATCCCGCACGCACAAAGATCTTTCATTTTGCGCGCTTTGATGTTGCCCTGCTGTTCAAGTCTTTTGGCGTCATGACAACGCCTGTTTTCTGCACCAAGATCGCCTCTCGGTTGACACGGACGTACACCGATCAGCACGGATTAAAGTCGATTTCCAAGGAGCTTCTGGGCGTGGACATGTCCAAACAGCAACAATCCAGCGATTGGGGTGCCGATACGCTGAGCGAAGCACAGCAAGCCTATGCGGCATCCGATGTGCTGCATCTGCACGCGCTCAAAGCCAAGCTTGATATGATGCTCGACCGCGAAGAGCGTCGCGAGCTAGCCGAAGCCTCTTTCGGTTTTCTTCCCACGCGCGCCAAACTTGATCTGTTGGGCTGGGGTGACAGCGATATCTTCGCCCACTCGTGAACGCATCACGGCGCCAGCCAGTCGCGCCGATGCTTTCACCGCCGCACGGCGCCACTCAGCAAGGGTGCGCACGCTGCGTCTCCTCGTGCCTGCGGCCGCCATGGTCAGCGTTGTCGTGGTGTTGCTTGGTTGGTGGTATTCAACCGCAACAGTGCCCGAGCTTAACATTGCCGACGTGACGGTGACGGATGAGGGCATTGCCATGGATGCACCGGTTTTGCGCGGTGAGGATGAAAATGGCCGCCCTTATGAGCTGCGTGCAGCCGAAGCCTTCCAGTCTTTGTCCGTCGATCCGGTGATCATCATGCGGCAGTTAGAGGGTGAGATCGTCGTCGATGATGATGAGCAAGTTTTCCTCCTAGCGCCACAAGCCCGGTTCGACAGTGGAACTCAGTTGATCGTGTTCGAAGAAGGCGGCGTGGAGCTGCGGCTTGCATCCGGTGGCGAAGCCTTTTTGGGTGTCAGCGAAGTCGATCTTGAAAACGGCACATTGCGCTCGCAAGAGCCGGTGCGTATCGCCAATGACGAGGTCACGCTCGATGCTGGCGGCATCCAAGGATTTGACGGCGGTGAGCGGCTCCTGTTTACCGGGGGTGTGCGTATGGTTTTCACACCGGCGCAGGACGGGACATAAGCATGCTCATAGCACGGACGGGATGGTTGGTTTGGATGGCCCTGGCGGTTTTGGCGCTGGGCGCATCGAGTGTGGGCGCGCAGACACTCGCCGATGGTTTGAGCGGGTTCTCGCAGGACTCCGACGACCCCATTGAAATCGAAGCCGACAATCTGGAAGTGCTCGACGCACAGAATGTGGCGATCTTTCGCGGCAATGTGGAAGTGGTGCAAGGCACGGCAACGCTGCGCACGCGCGAGTTGCGGGTGCATTATCAGTCCGGCGATGACGGCGCGATAGGCCCGACCAGCAACCAGGGTCTGCGCCTGCTCGAAGCCTTTGGTGCGGTGGAAATTCGCTCAGAGGATCAGTATGCCTCCGGTGATGAGGCACGCTTTGACTTTGTCACCGAAATTATCACGCTTACGGGCGCCGTCCTGTTACAGCAGGGCGAGAATGTGGTGCGTGGGCAGCAATTGGTGGTTGATCTGACCACGCGCGAAAGCCGATTGGATGCGGCGCCATCCGCTTCCTCAGGGTCGGGGCGCGTTAGCGGAACGTTCGTGCCTGGCGGAAACCAGTAGGCGCGCATCATGGGTTTCATCAACCAGTCTCTCGCCAAGCTAGGGCGCACGCTTGATGGGTTTGCTGATCCATCCGCCATGCTCGTGCGTTGGGGCATTGTGCAACCGCGCGACCCGCTGGACCGGCTTGGTCACGACTTTGACAAGCTGATCGCGCAAACAGCAACACCGGTGGCCAATGGCGGTGGCAACGGACATGCACATGGGGGTGCTAACGGGACCGATCTGGTCGACGAGGACGCCTTGCCGTTTGAGCCCTATGATGTCTACGAGCACCCGGTGATTGGCGATGCGCTGGTCGTGCAGGGTCTGCGCAAGGCTTACAAAGGCCGTGTGGTGGTGCGCGATGCCGGCTTAACCGTGAAGCGCGGCGAAGCTGTTGGCCTGCTTGGCCCCAACGGTGCCGGCAAAACGACGATTTTCTACATGATCACCGGTCTGGTGCTGCCCGACGCGGGACAAATCCACCTGGACGGCAATGAGATCACCAGGCTGCCCATGTATCAGCGGGCGCGCCTTGGCATTGGCTATTTGCCTCAAGAAGCCTCGATCTTCCGCGGCATGACGGTTGAAGAAAACATCATGGCGGTTCTGGAACTGGTGGAACCGGATGCTGATAAGCGTCAATCGGATCTGGAATCGCTGCTGGATGAATTTCAAATCAAAGCTTTGCGCAACACGCCCTCCATCGCGCTGTCAGGCGGCGAGCGGCGGCGCTGTGAGATCGCGCGGGCTTTGGCCTCGCGTCCAGCGTTCATCCTACTTGATGAGCCCTTTGCTGGCGTTGATCCCATCGCGGTCAATGATATTCGCGCCTTGGTGCGCCATCTGACGACGCGCGGCATTGGCGTGTTGATCACCGATCACAATGTGCGCGAGACGCTGAGCTTGATTGACCGCGCGACGATCATCCATTCGGGCACGGTTCTCACCGAGGGCACACCGGATGCCATCGTTTCCAACGCCGAAGCACGGCGGCTTTATCTGGGCGAAAGCTTCTCGCTCTAGCCCCGATCGTTAGGTGCTTGTCAACCCACCCCATTACCTAGTTGGCATGCGGCTTGCTTGGCAGCCGCGAAGCAGTTTACATCGGCGTATGGGTATGTCGCCGAAACTTGTCCTGCGCCAAAGTCAATCGCTGCAAATCACCCCGCAGCTGATGCAGGCCATCAAGCTGTTGCAGCTTTCTTCGCTGGAGCTGTCGGCGTTTGTTGAGCGCGAGTTGGTACAAAACCCGTTGCTTGAACGCGATGATGCCGATGATGGCAGACCCGAGGCTATTCAAAGCGATGATGGCCCGGCGCCTGCGCGTGAGGATGAGCGGCCAGACTGGACATCGGACCAGTTGGAAACCAGCGCGCAAACGGTTGCCGACAATCTTGATACAGCCGCCGACAATGTGTTTCCCGAAGACGCCCCAGTCGGCCCGCTGGCACCCAGCCTTGCTGGACCTGGCAGCAGCGGTGCTGGTCTTGATGAACGCCCTGATATCGATGCCTTTGTGACACGCGAGAAATCGCTGCACGAACATCTCAGCGAGCAAATGACCATGGCCATTACCGCGCCAGAGGATCGCTTGATCGCCACCATGCTGATCGATGCTATTGATGAGAACGGCTATGTGCAGGGTGCGCTTGAGGAATTTGCCGATCGCCTTGGGGCGAGCCTGGAGCGCGTCGAGGCGGTGTTGGCGATAATCCAAACCTTTGATCCGATTGGGGTGGGTGCCCGCTCACTGTCGGAGTGCTTGGCGCTTCAGCTGCGCGACAAGAACCGTTTTGACCCAGCCATGCAGGCGCTGATCGATCATCTGGAACTTGCGGCCAAGCGCGACTTTGCTGGGCTTAAGCGCCGATGCGGCGTGGATATGGATGATCTCACCGAGATGCTGGGAGAAATCCGGGCGCTCGATCCCAAACCCGGTCGTGGCTTTTCAAGCGCACCCGTTGAAACGGTGATTCCGGATATTTTCGTGCGCGAGGAACAGGGCGGCACCTGGGGTATTGAATTGAACCCCGAAACCATGCCGCGCGTCCTGGTGAACCGCACCTATTACGCTCAGATCGACCGAGCCACCTTGTCCGTCGATGAAAAAAGCTACCTATCAGAACAGCTGCAATCAGCCAGTTGGCTTGTGAAAAGCCTCGACCAGCGCGCCCGCACGATGATCAAGGTCGGCAAAGAGATTGTGCGCCAGCAAGATGGTTTTTTTGCCCGTGGTGTCGATCATCTCAAACCCCTCACGCTGCGCCAAGTGGCGGACGAGATCGAGATGCATGAATCGACGGTCAGTCGCGTGACTTCCAACAAGTACATCGCGACACCGCGCGGCGTGTTTGAGCTGAAATACTTCTTCACCGCTGCCATTCAGTCAGCTGATGGCGGGGATGCGCACGCTGCTGAATCGGTGCGCCAGCGGATCAAGAAACTGATCGATGCGGAAGACCCGAAGAAAATCCTCTCCGACGATCAACTGGTCCAAGCGCTCAAGGACGATGGCATTGATATCGCCCGGCGCACTGTGGCGAAGTATCGCGAGGCGATGCGCATCGCATCGTCCGTCCAACGGCGACGCGAAAAACGCGCTGCAATGCCTGCCTAACCAGGCCTGCCCGCCTTTGATGTCCCTCAACACATCTGGCGGCCGAGATTGTACCCTAGCACCAGCAAACCTTATGGGGACTTGGCGAACCGCGCGGCGCGTGTCAGCCTGTTTTCCCAAACACCCAAGAAAAGGTTCGCAACGCGAACCTTTTTTAAAAGAAGGAGGATGGCTATGAGCCTGCGAATCACTGGAAAAAATATGGATATCGGCACGGCCCTACGTGGGCATGTGGAAGACAAGCTCTCCGATGCCGTAACGAAGTATTTTTCTGGCGGTTACTCAGGCCATGTGACCATGGAACGCGAGGGATCAGGTTTTCGCACCGATTGTTCCATTCACCTTGATTCGGGTGCCATCATGCAATCCACCGGCCTTTCGGTTGACCCGCACCAAAGTGCAGATCAAGCTTCGGCGCGGCTGGAAAAACGTCTGCGGCGTTACAAACGACGCCTCAAAGACCACCACCAGGATAAATCTGAGCGCGTAGCGTTCGCGGCAGCCAGCTATGTCACCTTTGCAAGCCCCGATGAAGATGAGGAGCCAGCAGAGGACTTTGCCCCGACAGTCGTTGCGGAAACTGAGGCCCAATTGAAGACACTAACGGTGGCAAGCGCGGTGCTTGATCTTGATTTTTCCGGCGCTCCAGTGGTCATGTTTAAGAACGCAGCAACCGGCCACATCAACGTTGTCTATCGGCGTAATGATGGAAATATAGGCTGGATTGATCCCGCCGCGTAGGGTAACGCGACGCCCTGAACAGTTTTTCTCACGCGCCGTGTACCCTTTAGCGATCTTGTGATCGCCTGGGCTGGTGTGGATGGAGCCATTATGGGTATGGACTTAAGCGATCTGGTCGCGCCGGACGGTGTGATCGCCTCGCTCAAAGCAACATCGAAGAAGCAGGCCCTTCAGATGCTGGCAGCCAAGGCAGCCGATCTGACGGGTCTTCCAGAGCGCGATATCTTCACCACGCTGCTTGAACGCGAGCGCCTAGGGTCAACCGGGGTGGGTCATGGTGTGGCCATCCCGCACGGTAAGTTGCCGGAACTCGATCAAGTGGTTGGCCTGTTTGCGCGCACGCATAATCCCCTTGATTTTGAGGCACTTGATGAACAGCCCGTCGATTTGCTGTTCGTTTTGCTGGCGCCTGAAGGATCTGGCGCAGACCATTTGAAGGCCCTTGCGCGCATTGCGCGCGTGCTGCGCGATGAAGTTCTGGCAGAAAAAATTCGCTCAACCGATCATGCCACCGGCATCTATGCGGTGCTTACTGGCGATGCTCAGTCTGACGCCGCTTAAGACGTTCTTGTAAGGGGTTGCGATAGTCGCTCCATAAGGAACGCTTTATTTACCCTGCTAACAAAAACAGTCGCGTCAGTCGTTAGTCAAATGGACTGCTTCACTTTTTCTTAGATGGGAACGAATAACGTCACCACAAGCCGCTAGGCTTTGATGGGATGTTCTCTTATGGCTGATGATCGCACATGTAACGAAAGCACACTTCGGCGGCGCTATACGCTACGATACTTGCTCGCAATGTGGCTCATTGCTGGCTCCATAATTGTTGGAGCTTATCAAGTTAATCAAATTCTCGACGTCAATCGTCAAGCAGGCGAAATCATCAGTACCGCCGGCACGCAGCGGATACTTTCCCAACGCGTGGCCTTGTTAACTGAGCGTGTTCGCACAGAAACCATCGACTACAGGCGCGACCGCGCATTGCGCCACATGCGCGTGGCGATACAGCGCATGGACCAAGCGCACACCTACCTGACCACAGGCGCTGATGGTCGCCCAGCACCAGCAACTATGACCGCCGCCCTGCGGCACCTCCACGCTCCTTCAGGCAGTGGCCTGGAAGGCATGATGGACAGCTTCATCCGCACGTTTTCAGCTTTTGTTGAGAACCCAGAAGCGTTGGACGAAGCTGTCGAGTTTCAACGCATGAATGCCGAAAATGGCCTGCTTGTCCGGCTCGAACAAGCAGTGAGCCTTTATGCTGAAGCCGCTGACGCTGAGATGACAACAGCCATGCGCGTGCATGGGATGTGGGTTCTGATTTCATTGGCGCTTGTTGTGTTTGCGGCAACCGTTATTTTCCGCCCTCTGGCCCGTGACGCTGCCAAGGCTGTGGCCAATATGGGTGCAGCCCTGGAGGAACGTGCATCGCTGCTTTCGCGGTCGTTCAAAATTGCCAAGATGGGCCATTGGCGTGCCATCAACGCTGAGGCTGATCCGTTATGGTTATCGCAAGAGCTGCTGGATATGTACGATATGGAGCGCGAGGAGGGCTTTGTACCCCTCTCGGTGATCCAGCAGGGCGATGTAGTCCCTGAAGGCACGTCGATTGGCGACAATCTGCAACATGCCTCATTCAAACGGACGTGGGAAACTGGCGAGCCAACGGTCGCACGATCTCAATATCGCAAGCCAAACGGCGAAATCATCGACATGTTGGCCTATATGGAAGCTGAGTTTGGGCCCAATGGCGAGGTTGTTGGGGTCGTTGGTGTGATCAAGGACGACACGGCTGAGGCGCAGGCTGATCGGGCGCTGAAGCAAAGCTACGCTGTTATTGAAGGCAAGTCGCGCGATTTGGTCGAAGCGCAGCGCTTGGGCAAACTGGCCACGTGGCGTTGTTGTTTGGACACCGGCGTTGTCGAATGGGACGAGCGTGCGTTTGAGTTGATGCGGTTTGACCCAGGAACCTTTCAGCCCAACATCGAAACCGTTCGTCGATGCTACATCGAGGGGAGCCGCGAGCGGCTTGTTGCCCTCAGTGAACGCGTTGTCTCAACCGGAGAGCGCCAAAGCGATACATTCCGCGTGCAGTGTGGTGATGGCACGGTCATTGATCTCTACTTGCGCTCAACTTTGGAGTGCGATGAGGACGGCAATCCAATTGCCTTGTTTGGTACCATGCAGGATGTGACCAAAGAGCGTGCGGCGGCACGTGAATTGGAACAACTGGCCTATTTTGATAATCTGACAGGGCTTGCAAACCGCACTCTGTTCACCCGCGAGTTAAAGCGCGTTAGTGATGCGTCCCGTCGCAGCGATAACAGTGCGGCCTTGATTCTGCTCGATCTGGATCACTTCAAAGAGGTCAACGACACCCTGGGGCATGAGGCTGGTGATCAGCTTTTGGGCATTATTGGTCGAAGACTGTCCAATGTGGTGCGCAACGACAGTTTCGTTGCCCGCCTTGGTGGCGATGAGTTTGCTGTCATTGTTGAGGGTGATGTCAGCCAACAAGCGCTCGATAGCCTGAGTGCGCGGATCATTGAAGTCATCGCGCAGCCGGCAGCTTTGTCGCTGGGAACGGTGCAAACCAATGCCAGTGTTGGTGTTGCCTTGATGCCCGATCATTCAGAGGATCCCGATGAATTGCTCCGGTTTGCCGATCTTGCGCTTTACGCCTCGAAGGAACGCGGGCGTGGGCGCGCGACCTATTACAACGAGCACTACAGCGAAGCCCTAAGTGTACGTCTGACGATGGCTTCGGAGGTGCGTTCGGCGCTGGATGAGTCCCGCTTTGAGGTGCACTATCAACCTCTGGTGGATGTCCAGCATGGCAAGGTCGGCGGGTTTGAAGCTCTTTTAAGGCTGCCCAAGCCAGAGGGTGGCTTTGTGCCACCGAGCGAATTTATCGCGATTGCTGAAAGCTCGCACCTGATCGCGGACCTGGGGTCGTTCGTGTTGCACACGGCATGCCAGGAAGCCCAGTCTTGGATCGATCAAGGGCTGCCTGCACGTAGCGTCTCGGTCAATGTTTCGGCGGCGCAGGTCTGGCATGGCGACCTGGAAAAAGTTGTCGACAGCGCGCTGGAAACCTCCAGGCTTGATCCGACCTTGCTCTGCATTGAGCTCACCGAGAGCGTGTTCGCCGCCGAGAGCATCGACCGGTTAAGTGGCATTCTAACCCGCCTGAACGATCGCGGCATTCAGCTTGCACTGGATGATTTTGGTACTGGCTACTCCTCGCTTGGCTACCTCAACCAACTGCCTTTCGACACGCTGAAAATCGATCGTACCTTTGTGTCCAGTGCCAACCAGTGCGTGGAAAAGCGCAAACTGTTGCGTGGTATTGTGAGCCTGGGCAAAGGGTTGGATCTAAAGGTCACGGCTGAAGGTGTGGAGACTGAGGAAGAGCTGAAACTTGTTCGTCAACTTGGCTGCCATTGCGTGCAGGGCTGGTTCTTCAGCAAGGCGCAACCAGCCGATCAGGCTGCTGTGGAAGCTGCGCGGATCGAGGCGTTGAGCATGCTTCGACAATTGAACCCTCATGAACGTCAGCGCCAGCACCGTGATGCTGTTATGCATGCCCTGTTGCGACGCTCTGCCTAACCAACGCCTTTGTAGATAATGTCGGCTGGCCTGGACTGCGCCATCACAAAACGCGCGTTCGGCAAATCGTTCTCGGTAACGCGGCGGTGCCCTTCTTCCACCGAGAATCCGTGGACCTGCCATCGCTCTTCAAGACGTGCCTTAAGCGCGGCCTCGTCCACATCGATCTGCACCGTCAGGTCGTAGAACGCGGCCAATTGGTCCCAAGGTGATTGGTTGAGCAGCAGATAATTGCCTTCCATCAGAACCGTCTGCACCGAACGGTCGATTATCCTTGCCCCAGCGCGCGAGATTTCAAGCGTTCGATCAAACAATGGAACGGCGATTTCTGCTTCGTCGTTGGTTGCAAGGCGCTGATGCAGAGCAATCAAGCCACCAACATCAAACGTGTCCGGCGCGCCTTTGCGGTCCAATCGACCACGCGCGCGCAGAACATCATCATCGAAGTGAAAACCATCCATGGGCGCGATGGCGCACGCGCCAGGCATGGCCTGATTAAAGTGGTCGAAGAGTGCCTGGCTTAGCGTTGATTTTCCGCTGCCTGGCGGCCCGACAATCGCCACCAAACGACGTGCTTTGGGGTCTGCTGACGTGAGGACGTCCAACAGCTCCTCAAACTGCGTGATGAGTTTGGACATCGCTGATCACTTTCAGTCCCTGGTGTCGGTCGGGCGATGCCCTTAGGCGGCCTGCGAGACCGTATCGGCTGGCGGTTCCTGCGCGCCGGTCATGAAGGCCACCGCGTCGGACATGGTGTAATCACCGGGATTGATCACACACAATCGCTTGCCGAGCCGGTGCACATGGATACGGTCGGCGACCTCAAAAACATGGGGCATGTTGTGGCTGATCAAGATGATGGGGATGCCACGGCTGCGCACATCTTGGATGAGCTCAAGCACTTTGCGACTCTCTTTCACACCTAGCGCGGCCGTTGGCTCATCAAGGATGATGACCTTCGATCCAAAGGCGGCGGCGCGCGCAACAGCAACGCCTTGGCGCTGGCCGCCGGATAGGGTTTCCACCGCCTGGTTGATGTTCTGGATGGTCATCAAGCCGAGCTCTGAGAGCTTATCGCGGGCGAATTTTTCCATCTGCTTGCGATCAAGCTGGCGGAACAGGCTTCCCATGATACCAGACTTACGGATCTCCCGGCCCATGAACATATTGTCGGCAATCGAAAGCGCTGGCGACATGGCAAGCGTTTGGTAGACGGTTTCGATACCAGCCTCGCGGGCATGGATGGGTGAGGAGAACTTTACCTCCCGGCCCTCCAGCGTCACCGTGCCAGCGTCCTGGGCGACCGCACCGGAGATCACTTTGATGAGCGACGATTTACCGGCGCCATTGTCGCCGATGACCGCTAAAATTTCTCCCGGCAGCAAATCGAAATCGCAATTGTCGAGCGCGGTGACTTTGCCATAGCGCTTGACCAAACCGCGCGCTTTGAGGATCGGTTCCATCACGCAGCCACCTTTCTGATCCATTGATCGACCGCCACAGCAGCAATGATCAGCACACCGATCAACAGGAACGTCCATTGCGCATCAGCACCAAGCAGGCGCAGGCCAAGCGTGAACACGCCGACAATCAGCGCGCCAAAAAATGCGCCCATGATCGACCCACGACCACCGAACAGCGAGATGCCGCCAATCACCACGGCGGTGATGCTTTCAATGTTCAGCAATTGGCCGGATGTTGGGGAAACCGATCCGATCCGCCCGATGATCGCCCACCCAGCAAAGGCGCAGATTAGGCCGGCGACGGCATAGACCGAAATTAACGTCTTGCGCACATCAACACCGGACAGCTGCGCCGCCTCGGGATCATCACCCACGGCATAAACGTGCCTGCCCCAGGCGGTGTGTTTGAGCGTGTAGGACAGCACCAGGAAGAGCACGATCATGAAGATCACACCCAGCGTGAAAACTGCGCCCCCTACATTGTAGTTGCTGCCCATCAGCTGAAGAACGGGTGCCTCTGCAGCGATGTCCTGGCTGCGGATGGTTTCATTGGCCGAATAGAGAAAATTCGATGCCAGCACGATCTGCCACATGCCAAGCGTAACAATGAAAGGCGGCAGCTTCATCACCGCAACAAGCCACCCGTTGAGGGCGCCAATCGCTGTGCCAAAGGCCAAACCACAGACAACCGCGATCTCGGGCGGCAGGCCGTAGCGAAAGGCAAACTGCCCCATAACCACCGAGGAAATGACCGCAATGGCTCCGACGCTTAGATCGATGCCAGCAGTGAGGATCACCAGGCTTTGCGCCGCTGCCACGATGCCGACGATCTGCACCTGTTGCAGAATGAGCGTCAAAGCAAAGGGCGAAAAGAAGCGCTGGCCAAGCAGCATGCCAAAGATGGCAATGGACGCGACCAGAACAATCAGTGGCACCAACGCTGGATTGGTGTGAAGCGCATGTTGGATTGAACCAAGGGCGCCGCGTTTCTCGTCGCTGAACTCGGCAACTTGCGATTCTGCGCCACTGGCGGCTGCTTCATAATTGTCAGCGCTGGACATGCCCGCTCCCACATTTCCTCAGACGGTGTTGCCGGGTTACTCCCGACCTATTCTTGAAAAAGGCGGGCCGAAGCCCGCCTTCCTTCAATCAAGTGTCCTGCAAAGAACGGTTGAAGATCAACCCCAGCAGCGGGCGGTGCCCTCGGCAGTGTCGATGCTATCCACACCATCGACGGGATTGTCGGTCACCAAAGCAACGCCGGTGTCGAAGAAGTCCTTGCCATCGGTGGCCATTGGAGCGGTGCCATCAGCGGCCCAGGCGGCAATCGCTTCGATGCCTAGAGAGGCCATCAACAGTGGATATTGCTGTGAGGTCGCACCAATCACGCCTTCAGCGACGTTCTGCACGCCAGGGCAACCACCATCAACGGAGACGATCAACACATCGTCTTCACGGCCAATGGACCGCAGCGCTTCATAAGCGCCAGCGGCGGCAGGTTCATTGATGGTGTAGACCACATTGATGGTTGGATCGACGGCGAGCAAGCTTTCCATGGCGCGGCGACCACCTTCTTCATTGCCGGCGGTCACTTCGTTGCCGACGATGCGAGGATCATCCTCATCGCCCCAGCGGTTGGGGTCGCCCAGATCGATACCAAAGCCCTGCAGGAAGCCCTGATCGCGCAGCACACCAACGGTAGGCTGACTGACAGCCAGATCCAGCATGGCAATGCGCGCATCGGCAGCATCATCGCCAAGCGCTGCTGCGGCCCACTGGCCGATCAGCTCACCGGCAAGGAAATTGTCGGTGGCAAAGGTCATGTCGGCAGAGTCAATCGGCTCCAACGGCGTATCGAGCGCGATCACCAAAATACCAGCGTCACGGGCCTGCTGAACAGCGGGCACGATGGCTGAGGTGTCGGAGGCGGTTAGCAGGATGCCGCTGGCGCCATTAGCGATGCAGGTCTCAATAGCGGCCACTTGCGTTTCGTGGTCGCCGTCAACACGGCCAGCAAACGTGGAAAGATCGATGCCCAACTCTTCAGAAGCAGCCAAAGCGCCTTCGCGCATCTTCACAAAAAACGGGTTGGTGTCGGTTTTGGTGATCAGACACGCTGAGACGTCACCATGATTGTCTGCCGATGCGATGGTGGCCGTGCCTGCCAAGCCAGCAGCGGCAACAGCAACGAGGGCGGTGCTTGCAATAAGGTTTTTCATTGAGATCTCCCGGGATTTTGATTGTTCTTTTTGCCCACCACGCACTGCCCATGTGGCGGACAGGTCGCGAGATAGGCTGGCAGGTAAGCAGACCCCTTTCTCCTCGTCAATAAATAAATAAACTTGATTTAATAATCGGGCGGCCTAGGCTGGCGCGAGAGGAACGCATGGATCAAACGCCACGAACAGCCCCCAGCCGCAGTGCCCAAAGCGGCGATGGCGCCAACCCTTCACGGGTGCGCAATCACAATGAGCGCCTGGTGCTTTCCGTCGTCAAGGATGAGGGCCAAATTGCCAGCTCGCAGATCGCGCGGCTCACCTCGCTGTCGGCACAAACCGCCTCCATCATCACCCGTTCTCTGCAGGCCGATGGCATGTTGCTGCGCGGTACGCCGCAGAAAGGCAAGGTGGGCAAGCCCTCCATCCCGGTGTCGCTGAACCCGGAAGGCGCGCTGGCGTATGGCCTGCGTATCGGGCGCCGTGGGGCTGACCTCATTTTGATGAACATGGTCGGCGAGGTGATGGACACGCGCGCCAAGCGGTACGCTTACCCGCTACCGGAAATGATCGATGCGTTTGTCGAAGAAAGCATGGCTTCGATTGGTGCAGGTTTGCCAGACCTATTGACGGACCGGATTGTCGGCATTGGTGTCGCCTCACCTTTCGGCCTTTGGAAGAAAGCTGACGCGGCAGGCGCGCCGGAAGAAATGATGGCGGCGTGGCGAGCGTATGATTTTGCCACCAGCTTTGCCGCCTTCACCGATCTACCGGTGTTGCTTGCCAATGATGCCAGCATGGGGTGCAGCGGCGAATTGGTGTTTGGCGCGGCCCGTGAACTTTCCGATTTCTTGTATTTTTATGTGGGCGCATTCGTCGGCGGAGGCGTGGTGTTGGGCAGACAGGTCTATTTTGGCCGCACCGGCAACGCAGGCGCGTTCGGGACACTGATGGTCGATGGCATCGACACCCAGCCCAACCAGTTGGTCCACAGCGCATCCATTTACATGTTGGAGCGCGATCTGAACGCGCAAGCCGGGCGAGAGGTGCGTTTGCGCAGCGACTCTGACCAGTGGGACCTTCAAAACCCCCTCGTCGATGCGTGGGTTACACACACAGCACGCGCGCTGGCAACGGCAGCGGTATCAGCTGCAGCGGTCGTTGATGTTGCAACGGTGGTCGTTGATGGCGGCTTTCCTGGCACCATCAAGGTGCAGATCATTGCCCGTATGCAAGTGGCACTGGAGCAGTTGGACACGCAAGAAATCTCACCGCTGTCGGTCCATGCCGGTGTGCTCGGCAGGTCTGCTGCAGCAATGGGCGCTGCCTATCAACCGATCCTGGCAGCCCATTTTCTGGAAGGCAGCCAGTTCGGCACCTTCTCAGCGGTTGTCTGACAGACGGATGATTGGCCCATCGCGGTGGCTGTGTTGAGCAGATAGGGGGAAAAACGAAAACCCAAAGGCATTCTCGGCATTTGCTACGCAAACGCCTGCCATGCCGACGGTTTTGCAAAGCAAAACCTTGGTGGAGCCAAGGAGGATCGAACTCCTGACCTCTTCGCTGCCAGCGAAGCGCTCTCCCAGCTGAGCTATGGCCCCATTTTTGGTCCGCGCGACCATCGAACTCCATCGTATCACGCGGGCGTTTGGCGTCTTTACGTCAGGCTTTTCAGACGGTCAACCGGCTCACGCACAGTTGATGCCCTCAAGCGTGGCGTTGCCGACTTAGGTGTCGTCGTCGTCACGTCCGGCGACAACGGCAACCGCTGGATCAGCGTCTTCGTCATCATCTTCCAAGAATGTATCGTCATCGGCGCTTACGGCATCGTCACCGTCAATGTCGGTCGTATCGATGTCTGGAATAACGTCGGCATTATCGTCGTCATCATCGTCATCGTCTTCCAGCGAACCCTTTGGCTCAGCATCTTCCAGCGACACCACTTCCACGTCGCCCGTATCCTCAACCTCTACCTCAGCGGTTTCGGTTACTTCTTTTTCGGCCTCTTTGGGTTCTTCGGCCGGTTTGGTCGTTTTCTTCACCGTCAGGTCAAAAGCAGAAACCGGGTAAGAAATGCCCGTATACGGCGACACCACAGGGTCGCGCCCAAGATCGTAAAACTTCTTGCTCGTCTCAGGGCAGATGCGCTTTGTGCCCAGCTGTTGTTTGGCCACGCCAGAACCTCATCTTATGTTCGTACAGTTTGGGCGATGCGCCCACGCTTTGGAAACGGCGTGATAGACATGGTTTACGTGCCAAGTCAAAGCCGAAAAGTGCACGGCCAATTGTCGCTGGGCAATTGCCCCGACGAGACAGGCTTGTCATAAGGCCTCGCGCCTGCCCCCTTGGGGGCTAATTTTGCCAACTTTTTTGAGGCTCTTTCATGGACGCATCCAGCGGCCCCCAACCCCTTCGTTTCAACAAAGCCGCAGCGCTTAAAGGCACCGTGCGCGTGCCTGGCGACAAATCAATGTCGCACCGTGCGCTGATTTTGGGCACTTTGGCGCGCGGCACCACGCGTATTTCTGGCCTGCTTGAAGGCGAGGATGTTCTGGCAACGGCAGATGCGATGCGCCAATACGGCGCCAGGATCGCCCGCGAGGATGATGGCACAGGGCAGCCCATTTGGCGCGTTGATGGTGTTGGGGTTGGTGCGTTGCTTGAACCCGCGCAAGTTATCGATTGCGGCAATGCTGGCACCGGCGTGCGCCTTATCATGGGCATGGCGGCCGCCTATCCTTTCGCCTCAACGTTCACCGGGGATGGGTCACTGCGCAAACGTCCGATGAAGCGCGTGCTTGATCCGCTGGAGGAGATGGGCGCGCAGGTTCTGGCGCGTGATGGCGGTCTTCTGCCGCTGACCATCCGCGGCAACGAAACACCTTTGCCGGTTACCTACACGGTGCCCATGCCATCGGCACAGGTGAAGTCAGCGGTGCTGCTGGCCGCGCTCTCCACCAAAGGCACAACCACAGTGATAGAGCCGATCCCGACACGCGATCATTCTGAACGCATGATCAAAGGCTTTGGCGGCGATCTGACTGTCGAAGAGAATGAGGACGGTTCGCGCACCATCACGGTCAACGGCGGCAAGGACCTGCAAGCGCAGGATGTGACGATCCCCGCCGACCCCTCGTCAGCGGCCTTCCCATTGGTTGCAGCCTTGATCGCGCCAAACGCCGAGGTGTTGATCCAGGATGTGATGCTGAACGCCACACGCACCGGGCTGATTACAACCCTGCAGGAGATGGGCGGCGACCTCACCATCAGCAATCGTCGCATCGAAGGCGGTGAAGAGTTGGCGGACATCACAGCACGCTCTTCGACGTTGAAGGGCATCACTGTGCCAGCAGATCGTGCACCGTCAATGATCGATGAATATCCAGTTCTCGCGGTGGCGGCCTCTTTCGCTGAAGGCAAGATGCATATGCCCGGCCTGCATGAGTTGAGGGTGAAAGAGTCCGACCGTCTGGCCGCTGTCGTCGATGGGCTAACCGCAAACGGCGTGCAAAGCGAGAATGGCGAAGACTGGCTGACCGTCACAGGTACGCCAGGCGCTGTACCGGGCGGCGGCACAGTGATTACGCATTTGGATCACCGCATTGCGATGGCCTTCCTGGTGATGGGCCTTGCCTCACAGAAGCCCGTGACCGTGGATGATGGCCGTGTGATCGCCACAAGCTTTCCAGCCTTTGAAGGCCTGATGAGCGATCTTGGTGCCTCTTTCACCCGGCTTTCCAACCATGGCTGAGACGCTGCCCAAAACGCCGTTCGTTATTGCCGTTGATGGGCCTGCCGCCTCCGGCAAAGGCACGATTTCCAAGCTTTTGGCGCAGCATTTCAAGCTCCAACATCTTGATACCGGCCTGCTTTATCGTGCAGTCGGCCTGGCCATGCTCGAAGCTGGCGGTGATTTGGATGATCCTGAAGCTTGCGAGGCGGTTGCCAAACAGCTCGACCTGACAACGCTCGACCAAGGTGTCCTGGCGCAGCACCATGTGGGCGAAGCGGCCTCCAAAGTGGCGGCGCATCCACCGGTGCGGGCGGCGCTGTTGGAAGCGCAGCGCGATTTTGCCCATGCCATGCCCGGCGCGGTGCTGGATGGCCGGGACATCGGCACAGTTGTGTGTCCAGATGCGCCGGCCAAGCTTTTCATCACCGCCAGTTTGGATGCGCGGGCGCAGCGCCGCCACGCGCAGGCGGTGCAAAAAGACCCATCGGTTTCTCTGCAAGCAATCAGCGCTGATCTTGCCAAGCGCGACGCGCGTGATGCAGGCCGCAGCAATGCCCCGCTGGCGCAGGCTAGCGATGCCCTGTTGCTCGATACCACAAACTTGGGTATAGACGCGGCGTTCGAGGCCGCGCAGGCTTTTGTAGCCGACAAGCTGCTCGCCTAAGCCAACCGAACATAACTGGCCTGAAACGTTACGCCCTGCACATACCGCGCCCCTGGCGGCTGGAGCCTTTGGTTTTTCCACGGCCCTTCCGACACGCATCGTGCAGCAACCCGAGGATCATCGGGTCTCGGCAAACGCCAAAGGCTTTGAGCAACACCAACCATATTCGGCTTTTGGCCGGACGGGCGCAGGAAAGAAAAGACATACATGGCTATGACAGACACGAGCGCAGCCGCGTTCGAAATGGAAGATTTTGCAGCTCTCCTTGAAGAGAGCTATGGCGGTTCAGATGCCCTTGAAGGCACAGTCGTCAAAGGCAAAGTGATCGGCATCGAGAAAGATCTCGCCGTGATCGATGTGGGCCTTAAAACCGAAGGCCGCGTGCCTTTGAAAGAATTTGGCGCAGGCGCCAAAGATGGTGGTATTTCCATAGGTGATGAAGTCGAGGTTTATCTCGAGCGCATCGAAAACGCGATGGGCGAAGCCGTTCTCTCGCGCGACAAAGCGCGCCGCGAAGAAAGCTGGGATCTGCTCGAAGTGGCGTTCAACGCCAACGAGAAAGTCACCGGCCAGATCTTCAACGTGGTCAAAGGCGGTTACACTGTCGATCTGGATGGCGCGGTAGCCTTCCTGCCACGTTCGCAGGTCGATATCCGCCCCGTGCGCGATATCCAACCGCTGATGAACACGCCACAGCCGTTCCAGATCCTGAAAATGGACAAGCGTCGCGGCAACATTGTTGTGTCCCGCCGCGTGGTGCTCGAAGAGAGCCGTGCCGAACAGCGCCAGGAACTGGTGCAGAACCTTGCCGAAGGCCAGGTTATCGACGGCATCGTGAAGAACATCACCGAGTACGGCGCGTTCGTCGATCTGGGTGGTATCGATGGCCTGCTGCACGTCACCGATATTGCATGGCGCCGCGTGAACCATCCTTCCGAAGTGCTTTCCATCGGTCAGACCGTCAAAGTCCAGATCGTGCGCATCAACCACGAGACGCACCGCATCTCGCTGGGCATGAAGCAGCTGGAAGCCGATCCATGGGATGGCATCGAAGCCAAATACCCAGCTGGTGCTCGCATGACCGGCCGCGTTACCAACGTCACCGACTATGGTGCGTTCGTTGAGCTGGAGCCAGGCATTGAAGGCCTGATCCACGTGTCGGAAATGTCCTGGACCAAGAAAAACGTGCACCCATCCAAGCTGGTTTCCACCAGCCAGGAAGTGGATGTGATGATCCTGGAAGTGGACCCCAACAAGCGCCGCATTTCGCTTGGTCTGAAACAGACCCTGTCCAACCCATGGGATCATTTCGCAGATATGTTCCCAGCCGGCTCGGTTGTTGAAGGCGAAGTGAAGAACAAAACCGAGTTCGGTCTGTTCGTTGGTCTGGAAGGCGACATTGACGGCATGGTTCACCTGTCCGATCTCGACTGGAACCGTCCGGGCGAAGACGTCATCGAAGAGTATGAGCGCGGTCAAATGATCCGTGCCCAGGTTCTTGACGTTGACACCGACAAAGAACGCATTTCGCTGGGCATCAAGCAGCTTGGCGATGATCCGTTCGATGCCGCTGCTGGCACGGTGCGTCGTGGCGCTGTTGTCACCTGCGAAGTGACCGTGGTTCAGGACAATGGTGTGGAAGTGAAGATCGTCGATACCGATCTGACCGCCTTCGTGCGTCGCTCTGATCTGGCCCGCGACCGTGATGATCAGCGTCCTGATCGTTTCTCGGTCGGCGATCGCTTTGATGCGCGCGTTACCCAGTTCGACAAGAAGACCCACCGCGTGTCGGTGTCGGTGAAAGCTCTGGAAATCGCCGAAGAGAAAGAAGCTGTGGCACAGTACGGGTCTTCGGACTCCGGTGCATCGCTCGGCGACATTCTTGGCGCAGCCCTTCAGGGTGGCCAGAGTGCCGACGAAGAGCAAGAAACCAAAGACTCCGAAGAGACCAAAGACTCCTAAGGGTCTTGCTCTTGCACGATGATAATGAAGCCGGGCCTATTGGGTCCGGCTTTTTTGGTTGCGGCGTCCTGTGGCCTTGTTGCGGTCACGGCAAGCTGCTAGCGATCCGCCAACCTTTTCTCATCCCAGTTAACAGTGCAGACGGAGCCCGCCTTCGATGAGCATGGACAGTATGAACGCACAGTCGCTCGTGGAACGTCGCAAGCTTCGCCGCTCGCGCAGCCTTTGGCGGGTGCTTGCGGTGCTTTTGTTTGTTGGCGTGGTCGTCGGCATTCTTGCCCAAACCACGGGCCTAGCGGACCGCCTTGTTGGCCGCGGTGAGCATGTGGCGCGCGTAGAGCTGGATGGCTTCATCGATTTCGATGACCCCTTCATCGCGCTGCTTGAAGACCTTGAGGAAGACGAGGATGTGAAGGCGGTGATCCTTGAGGTCAATTCGCCTGGTGGCGTCGCCGTCGCTGGGGAAGTGATCTACACGCAGTTGCGCACGCTAGCCGAGGCCAAGCCCTTGGTGGCCGTCATCGAAGGTATTGGCACCTCAGCGGCTTATCTTGCCGCCAGCGCCAGCGAGCACATCATCGCCCGCAACGGCTCTATTGTCGGATCCATCGGCGTTGTGGCGCAGTTTCCCGATGTGTCTGAGCTTCTCGATACGGTGGGCATCGCCATGTACGAGGTGCGCTCCGGCGAGCTGAAAGCCCAACCCTCGATTTTCTCGCCACCCAGCGAAGAAGCTCTTGCCGAGCTGGAACGGCTAATTGCCTCCAATTACGATTGGTTTGTTGATCAAATCGAAGAGCGTCGCGGCTTGGATGGCGCAGTGATCCGTGGATTTGAAGGCACGGTTTTCACCGGCGCGCGCGGTGTTGAGATGGGTCTGGTGGATACCATTGGCGGCGAAGATGCTGCTATGGCGTATCTGGCGGAAACTCATGAGATCGACGCTGAGATGGATGTGCTCGAGCGTGGGCCGGAACGCCCTATGTCCTTAGCCGGAACAACAGCCATGGCGCGGCTTGCTTTGGGTCAAGGCGGGCAGGTCACACTGGACGGCGAAGGGCTGCGTGATGCGCTGCGCGATGCAATGCTCCTTGACGGCATCCTATCGCTTTGGCACGGTCGTTAACGGTAAAAGTCTGGGTATACCGGGACTTACAGGGCATCTCTAGAGGTATGGCATGATCAAATCGGAGCTTATCCAACGGATAACGGAGCGCAATCCTCACCTCTATCAACGTGACATTGAAAATGTCGTTGCGGCTATCCTGGACACCATATCGGATGCTTTGGCACGCGGTGATCGTGTGGAACTGCGTGGCTTCGGTGCCTTTTCGGTCAAGAACCGCCCGGCGCGTGTCGGTCGTAATCCACGCACCGGCGAGCAGGTGCAGGTGGATGCCAAAGCGGTGCCGTTTTTCAAAACCGGCAAGGAGATGCGTCAGCGTCTCAACCCTGGTGATGAGAGTGCCTAGAGCGTATCTTGGCTAGATGGGAGCGATTTGATGCTGGGTAAGATTGCCAGTCGTCTCTGGACTGTTTTGATCGTTCTACCGCTTGCGGTGGTGCTGATCGTGTTCGGCGTTGCCAACCGGCAAACCGTTCAGATTTCCCTTGATCCCATCGCAACTGACGCGCCCTGGTTCGCAGTCTCGGTGCCGCTCTTTGTGGCCCTGTTTTGCGCATTGATCCTTGGGGTTTTGATCGGCGGTATAGCAACCTGGTTCACGCAAGGGGCCTATCGCAAAGAAGCCCGTCAGAAGAAGGTGGAAGCCACCAAGCTGGCGCGTGAACGCGATGTGCAAAAAGAGCAGCTGAACAAGCTTTCCGGCGTGCGCGCTTTGCCCAGCCCGGCCTCGCTTCGCTAGCACCGCGTCTGACCTCACCTACATAAGAGAGGCGGCTGACCATGCGGATCATCACAGCTGCCGACATTGCTGAGGTTGCTGATTTTCGCGATCTGGTGGAAACGCTGCGCGAAACCTTTCGCCATCCGCCGATTGCGCCATTGCGGCATCATCACACCATTGAGCGCCCCGGCGATACGCCGGATTCCACGCTTCTGATCATGCCTGCCTGGACCGATTTTGCCAGCCAAGGCAGTTCGGCCAAGGGCTATACCGGCGTGAAAGTCGTTTCCGTCGTGCCGGACAATAAGCTACGCAGCTTGCCGAGCGTTGTCGGCGCCTATCTGTTGTTATCAGGCGAAAGCGGTGTGCCGCTTGCTCTACTTGATGGGCAAGCATTGACGCTATGGCGCACGGCAGCAGCCTCGGCATTGGCATCAGCCTATCTGTCGCGTGCCGACTCCTCCAAGCTGTTGATGGTCGGCGCCGGCGCCTTGTCGCCCTATCTCATCCGCGCGCACTGCGCGGTGCGGCCCATTGAACACGTGTTGATCTGGAACCGAGGCGTGGAACGCGCGGAGAAGGTGACGTCGAGATTGTCGGACCTTCCTGCGCGCGTATCGGTAACAGATGACTTAGAAGGGGCTGTGCGCGGCGCTGACATCATCTCCTGCGCAACGATGAGCGAGGAACCACTGGTGCAAGGCCAATGGCTTTCAGCCGGGCAACATGTTGATCTGGTGGGCGCGTTCAAGCCCAGCATGCGCGAAAGTGACAACAACGCGGTCGCCAAAGCGCGCGTCTTTTGCGACACGCGCGAGGGCGCCTTGAGCGAAGGCGGTGACCTCGCCATCCCGATCGCGGAAGGGCGTTTTAGCGTAGACGATGTGGCCGGCGACTTGTTCGATCTCTGTCGTGGTGAACGCGCGGGCCGCCGGTTCTACGATCAGATCACACTGTTCAAATCAGTGGGAACAGCGGCGGAAGATTTGGCAGTCGCCGCCCATGTGTTCGCCCGCGCCTAGGTGAAACGCGCCGCGTTAGTCTTCCTCGCCAAACCCATCATCGACCAATGCGCAAACAGCGTTGAGTGCGTCATCGGCTTGTGGCCCGGTCGCATCGACGGTGATCTCACAACCGGGCGCGGCAGCAAGCATCATCAGGCCCATGATCGACGTCCCACCGACCGATTGCTCGCCCTTGGTCACGGTGATCTCAGCATCGAAGCTTTCGGCCAGCTGAACGAATTTTGCTGAGGCGCGCGCGTGGAGGCCCCGCTTGTTGCGGATCAACACATTGCGCGGGTTGGAGAGCGCAGGCGAGGATGTTGCTTGGGCGGCTGTTTCGCTCATCCGGCATCCAAGATTTGGCTGGCCACGGAGATGTATTTGCGGCCTGCCTCGCTGGCGTGAGCCACGGCCTCAACCATCGCCATGTCGCCGCGAATGCTGGCAAGCTTGACCAGCATGGGAAGGTTGACCCCAGCCAACACCTCCACCTTGGCATCATCCATGATGGAAATGGCGAGGTTCGACGGCGTGCCACCAAACATATCGGTCAGCACGATCACACCATCACCGGTGTCGGCGCGAGCTGCCGCCTGCACAATATCGCTGCGGCGTGCTTCCATGTCATCGTCCGCGCCAATGCAGATGGTTTCAAGCTGAGTTTGCGGCCCGACAACATGCTCCAGCGCGGATTTGAACTCCAGCGCGAGGTTGCCGTGGGTAACAAGAAGAAGACCGATCATGAGGCCCTTAATGCATCAGTTAGAGGCTTTCTGCCCCATGAGGTGACGCGCATCCTTTACCCGTTTTGTGGCGATGGCAAGGGGCTTTCCCGGGCTTTCCGGGGCATTTGGGTGCTTTGTGTGCACCTGCTAACAAGACAGCAAAGCAAGGGCGGTTCGCACCAACAGTATCTGGTGAGCCAAGTCCCCGATCGGCACGGCAACATGCTCAAGCGTGTGGCCTGATAGGGTTATTTTGCGCTTTTCTGGCAGGCGTTGAACATCACCCACAGGCAACAGATCGACCACAAGATGGACTGGCGTTTTCTCTCGCCATGGCAGGCCCAGGATACCGATGCCGCGCACCTCAATGCGTCCAGCCAGATTGGGCGCTGGCGAGGCCAGAAGCTGCTCGCCGGCCTCAAGCGTGATGTAATCATCGCCTATCAGCGCGGTGTCAGTATCCGTTTTCGACCCGGCGTTTTGTGTGGGGCTGCACCCGGCCTCGTCCAAAAGCGCATAGGTCAGGCGCGATTTTCCGGAGCCGGATGGGCCACGGATCAGGATGCCGACACCGGCCAGCACCAGCGCGTTTGCATGGGTCGAGTTGGGTGTGGTCGGATTATCGCTCACGCCAACAACTCACGCGGCATCATCCGTGCTGGCAGGCAACCGCACGGTGAAGCGCGCGCCGCCAGGCGTATCCTCATCCGGCCCAGGGCGATTGGTTGCCTCGATGGTGCCGTCATGCACCTCAATGATCTGGCGAGAGATCGACAGCCCCAGACCAGAATTGTTGCCATAGCCCGATTGCTCGGCCCGGTCGGTGTAAAAGCGTTCGAAAACCCGCTCCAACACATCGGGGCGCAGGCCAGGACCCTCATCCTCAATGTCGACAACCAGCATGTCGTCCTCGCGGCGCACACGCACCTGAATGGTGCCACCATCCGGCGAGAAGGAGCGCGCGTTGTCGAGCAGGTTGGTGAACACCTGACCAAGGCGCGACTCGTGACCATTGAGCAAAAAGCCTTGTTCACCGGATTGAACAAAGGCCAGCTTGACCGAGATGCCAGCCTTGGCACCAAGTTCGCGCTGCACGCCCACCACGGCCTCCATAAGGGGCTTTAGATCAATCGGCGCGGCATCTTCGCGGGCAAGCTCGGCATCCAGGCGCGAGGCATCGGAGATATCGGAGATCAGCCTGTCCAACCGCATCACATCGTGCTCAATCACTTCAAGCAAGCGTTGGCGGCTTTCTTCGCGGGTTACACGGGGCAGTGTTTCCACCGCACTGCGCAGCGACGTCAGCGGGTTTTTCAGCTCATGGCTGACGTCAGCGGCAAAGCTCTCAATGGCATCCATGCGGTTGTAAAGCGCATCGGTCATGCCACGCAGCGTGGTCGCCAAGTGGCCGATCTCATCGCGCCGACCCTTGAAGCTTGGCAGCGTTTCACGCGCTTTGACCGAGTAACGCACGCGGTCAGCCGCATCCGATAGTTTGCGCACCGGCCCGGCGATGGTGCTTGCGAGCAGCAGCGAAAGGACAACCATCACGCCTGCGGCCACCAAAAACACCCGCAAGATCGACATGCGCTCGTTGAAGATAATCGCGTCGATATCACCACCCTGAGTGGAGAGAAGAAGCGCGCCAAGATTGGCTCGGAAGCGCTGGATAGGTACCGAAACCGACACCACCATCTCGCCGCGATCATTGACGCGCACGATGCTGGCGGGCTCACCGGCCATGGCTGAGCGCACTTCGGGCAGCACAAGCCCGTTGCCACCGCCAATTTCCTCGTAGGATGGCATGTCGAAGCGACGCAGATAAAGCATGCCACGCTGCCAGATCTTGTCCCACCAGCCTGGCTCATTGCCGGTGCTGATCGGCAGATCGAACCGCAGAATGGACCCGCGTGCATAGAGCGCCTGGCTATCCACCACCAGGCTGCCCTCAGGATCATAAATGCGCGCGCGCGTGCCGGTCGGCGTGATCAAACGCCGCAAAATGGGCGCGACTTGTTCAGGATTGATCGGAAATTCAAGGCTTTCCAGCGGGTCATCGAACGCTGAAAGGCTTTCGCCGGCCTGCAGCTCCAACAAACGATCCGGATCGATGATGATCGTGTTGTTATCGTCCACATTGGCGGAGGCGACGATGGCGCTGGCGATGATTTCCCCTTGCACCAGCAGGCTCTGCACCCGTGCATCGATCAGCCCCTCGCGGAACTGATTGAGATACAAGATTGCCGTCACCAAGGCGACGAGACCAACCAGGTTCAGGACAACGATGCGGCGGGTGAGCGAAGAAAAAATGGAGAACCGGGTGGCCGCACCACGGCGGGCGCGGCGCACGCGCCAGGCGCGCCAAAACCGGCCAAGCGGGCTGGCTCGCAAGTCAGGCGCGCCAGCCTCCTTTACGTCGGTATCAGCGAACCTGATCTGGTCGTCGCTGCGATCTACCATCCAGCCCTAACTTGCTGAGCCCTCGTGGGTTCAGCTTTCTTTGAATTTGTAGCCGACACCATACAGCGTTTCGATCATATCGAAGCTGTCATCGACCTGCTTAAACTTCTTACGCAGGCGCTTGATGTGGCTATCGATGGTGCGATCATCAACATACACCTGATCATCATAGGCCGCATCCATCAGCGCGTTGCGGCTTTTTACGATGCCTGGACGGTGGGCTAAAGACTGCAAGATCAAGAACTCGGTCACGGTGAGCGTGACGGGCTTGTCCTTCCAATTGCAGGCGTGGCGATCCTCATCCATCACCAGATCACCGCGCTGGAGAACCTGACCGGTTTCCTCGCCGTCTGCCTTGGTTTCGGGCGCTGCGACGCCAGCTGTGCCGTTGCCGCCACCGGCGCGCGCTTGCACACGGCGCAACAGGGCGCGTACGCGCTCCACCAGAACACGCTGGGAGAACGGTTTCTTGATGAAATCGTCCGCGCCCATTTTCAGGCCGAACAGCTCATCGATCTCATCGTCTTTGGAAGTGAGAAAGATGACCGGCAAATCACTGATCTGGCGAAACCTGCGCAGCAATTCCATGCCATCCATGCGCGGCATCTTGATATCGAAAATGGCAAGGTCTGGCGGGGCCATTTGCATGCCATCCAGCGCTGAAGCCCCATCGGTATAGGTCTCCACGCGATAGCCCTCAGCCTCCAGCGCAATGGCCACAGAGGTTAGGATGTTGCGGTCATCATCAACCAGCGCAATGGTCGGCATGGTTGCTCCTTTGGGGGACTGTCGGGCAAGCGACATACGATCGGTTTGCAAAGCGAAGCTCTTTCATTGTTCGGCTGTAGCATGATTTGCCACAATTGGTCTTGTGCGCTTTCGACATGGTGAAAACGCGGCTGATCACCGGCGCCGCCCGCAATGGTATCGACGTCGGTTCGCGCACGATTGCTGTCCTGGCAAACGCACACCGGTTTAGCCCCAGCCCGGATGCTTGAACGTCGGTTGTCGGTTTGATTGCGCGTAAATTATGGCAAGGCCGTTCGATCCTGTTCGCAAACATCCTCAGCTATGACCGAAGAGAGCCCAAGCAAGTGACTTTACGCAGCATAGATATCGCACTGATCGTACTAACATTTCAGATGCTTGATTGCTGCCAGTGCTGAACCTTTGGGCATCGGAAACGCTTTTGTCTTGGAATGTTCATGATGTTGATCAATTCGCCCGGCGCCGCTGTTGTTCACTGTGGTTTCACCGCTTAAGGCGTCCGCCACCTACCGGTTGGCGTGCATTGCAGCAAGGCCGAAACGGCGGGTGGGAAGGCTGAAAAATGGGAGATTTTCAGCGCCCTAGCGCAAATCTAAGGAACGCTTAACGTGGCACAGCACGGGCATTGGAACGCAGATGTTGGACTTCACACCGCCGGGCTGAAAGACCTTGGTGAGGTGTATTGGAACTTCACCGCGCCCGCGCTTTATGAGCATGCCATTTCGCGCGGCGAAGCGCAGCTGGTTGCAGGTGGCGCGCTGCGTGCTGACACCGGTAAACACACTGGCCGTTCACCGAAAGACAAGTTCATCGTTCGTGATGCGACCACCGAAGACACCGTGTGGTGGGACGGTAGTGGCGCGATGACGCCGCAGGCGTTCGATGTGCTCTACACCGATTTTTTGGAGCACGCCAAGGGCCAAGACCTGTTTGTTCAGGATCTGCACGGTGGCGCCGACCCGCGCTACCAACTGCCGACCCGTGTGATCACCCAGCAAGCCTGGCACTCCCTTTTCATCCGCACGATGCTTTTGCGGCCAGAGCGCGAGGCGCTGGCCAATTTCATGCCGGAGATGACGATCATCGACCTGCCAAGTTTCAAGGCGGACCCCGAGCGTCATGGATGCCGGTCAGAAACCGTGATTGCTTGCGATTTTACCCGCAAGATCGTGTTGATCGGCGGCACGCACTATGCCGGAGAGATGAAGAAATCTGTCTTCTCTATGCTCAATTTCCTGCTACCCACCAAAGATGTGATGCCGATGCACTGTTCGGCCAATGTGGATGACGAAGGTCGCGTCGCCATTTTCTTCGGCCTGTCTGGAACCGGCAAAACCACGCTCTCCGCCGATCCGGAACGCACGCTGATCGGCGATGATGAGCATGGCTGGGGCGCGGATGGCGTCTTCAACTTTGAAGGCGGCTGCTACGCCAAGACGATCAATCTGTCGCAAGAAGCCGAGCCGGAAATCTATGCCACCACCAAGCGTTTCGGCACGGTGCTGGAGAATGTGGTCATCGATCCCAATACCCGTATTCCAGATTTCAATGACGGTTCACGCACGCAGAACACACGCTGCGCCTATCCTATCGATTACATCCCCAACGCGCTTCTGTCGGGCCGTGCGGGCCAGCCCACCAACATCATCATGCTCACCGCCGATGCCTTTGGTGTGTTGCCGCCGCTGGCCAAAATGACGCCTGAGCAAGCGATGTATCACTTCCTGTCCGGCTACACCGCCAAAGTGGCCGGTACCGAAATCGGCGTCACTGAGCCCGAAGCCACCTTCTCTACCTGCTTTGGCGCACCCTTCATGCCGCGTCACCCCAGCGTGTACGGCGATCTGCTGCGCAAGCTGATTGGTGAACACGCAGTGGATTGTTGGCTGGTGAACACTGGCTGGACCGGTGGCGCCTATGGCACAGGCAAACGCATGCCAATCAAAGACACGCGCACGCTGCTGCATGCGGCCCTTGATGGCCATCTGAAAGCGGCCAGTTTCCAGCGCGACCTGTTCTTTGGCCTTTTGGTGCCAACCGACGTGCCGGGCGTCGATCCAACCCTTTTGCAGCCGCGGGAAACCTGGGCCGACAAGAACGCTTATGACGCGCAGGCGGCCAAGCTAGCAGGCATGTTTGCCAAAAACTTTGAGATTTATGCGCCGCATGTCGGCCAATCGGTTCTGGACGCTGCGCCGGGATTTCTTGAGGCCGCTGAATAAACCGCTATACCGCTGCTCATGAAGCAATTGGGTGGCATCGCCGCCGGGCACACACTGACAGCCCAGGCAGGCGCAGAAATCTTGATGGACGGCGGAACGGCGGTGGATGCCGCTATCGCCGCCATGCTAACGGCGTGCGTGTGCGAGCCGGTGCTTGCCTCGCCTGCCGGTGGCGGCTTTGCCATGGTGTCCGCGGGCGGCAAACCAACGTGCTTGGACTTTTTTGTCCAAACGCCCAAGCATCCCAATGGAAAACGCCATGACGGGTTGCGCGAAGTTGATGCCGATTTCGGCGGCGTCACGCAAACGTTTCACATCGGCCCAGGCTCGGTCGCAACGCCCGGCTTTCTGCCCGGTCTATTCGCGCTGCATGAACGCTATGGCACGCTGCCGATGGTTCGGCTGGCTGAGTTTGCGATAGCGCTGGCCAAAGAGGGCGTGGCGATCACAGCGTTTCAGGCCAAACTCGCCACCATCGTTGCGCCGATCCTAACCGCATCCGAAGACGCCCAAGCCCTGCACACGCGCGATGATGCGCTGCTCGGCGCAGGTGATGTGTTCCGTAATAAAGCCCTCGCCGATGCGTTGGATGCTGTTGCCCGTGAAGGTGCGCGCCTGGCAACCCAAGGCGAGATCGCGCACCTGATGGTTGAGGCCGCAAATGGCGGACATCTGAGCCTGGAGGATATGTCGGGGTATGATGCCGTTTGGCGTGAGCCTCTGATACGATCTTTTTCTTTTGCCAATCGCCCTCCAGTCGAGACGAAGGGTCTGGCCCGGCCGGTTGACCGGCGGATCTTCCTAAATCCCACCCCATCCGCAGGTGGTGGTCTGATCGCTGCGGTGTTGGCGAGCTATCAGGCGGGTGATCACTATGATCCGCTGGCCTTTGCCAAGGCGCTGGATGCCGTGGATAAGCGCTGGCGCAAACTCGGCAAACCGGTTGGCTTTGATGACCGGATGATAGCCGCAGGCCCCGCCTCGGTGGCCTCACGCGGCACCACCCACGTCTCGGTGGTCGACAGCGAGGGTCGCGCGGTGGCGATTACCGTGTCGAATGGCGAGGGCAATGGCGCAATCGTGCCCGGCTGCGGGTTCATGCTCAACAATATGCTCGGTGAGGATGATTTGTTGGCCGATGGTCCCGGTTCATGGCAGCCCGATCAGCGGCTTTCTTCCATGATGGCCCCCACGCTGGTGGCCGACGGGAAGGGTGGTCTGTTGGCGCTCGGGTCAGGCGGCTCGAACCGCATTCGCTCAGCCATGGCGCAGGTGCTTTTGCGCTGGGGTGTTCATGGGCAGCCGCTGGAAGATGCTATCCGCGCACCGCGCCTGCATATCGAGGAAGGCCATTTGGATGTGGAGCCGGACCAGAGTTCGAACTTCGACCCGGAGCATCTTCAACGCGCCTTTGAAGATCACCGGATTTGGGACGAGCCGTCCATGTTCTTTGGCGGCGCCCATGGGGTGGAAAGACGCGTGAACGCTGATGGGCGTGTGTCACTTGAAGGCGCCGGTGATTCCAGGCGAGATGGGGTTTTTGTAAGGGTTTGATGGCGTGGACCAACCGTCACCCTCGCCCTTGTGGCGGGGGTCCATTCATCGGTTCAACATTTCATAGAGATCCGACCATTCTGGGTTCATCGCAGTGATCAAGTTGAGCTTCCACTGCCTGGGATACCGCTTGATCGACGTTTCTCGCTGAATAGCTGCATCGATTGCCTCGTGGTGCTCGAACCAGACGAGCGTTTTACACGCGTACCGTTTGGTAAAACCATCGGCTAAACCTTCTTTGTGCTCGAAAACCCTACGTGCAAGATCACTGGTCACGCCCGTGTAGAGCGTTCCATAGGGTTTGGATGCCATGATGTAGACATATCCGCCCAAGCCGCACCTTCACATGGATCCTCGCCACAGGGGCGAGGATGACGGACACCGCATGACGCGTCATCCTAGGGCTTGTCCCTAGGATCCATACCTCAGTGCGCGTCATCCCAGTTATCAGCGGCGCGGGCGTCCACTTCCAACGGCACCGAGAGTTTCAGAGCCGGGTTTGGCGCGTCGATCATCACCTTCTCGATCACCGGCAAGGTGGCGTCCACCTCGCTCTCAGGCACTTCGAAAATCAATTCATCGTGCACCTGAAGTAGCATTTTTGCGTTCAGCTTGGCGTCGGCAAGTGCGCGGTCCATGCGGATCATCGCCCGGCGAATGATATCAGCCGCTGAGCCCTGGATCGGCGCATTGATCGCCGCGCGTTCATTGAAGGCACGCATTGCGCCATTGCTGGCCTTGATATCGGGATAGTGAGCGCGGCGACCAAAAATCGTCTCCACATACCCATGCTCGCGGCAATAGGCTTTGGTGTCGTCCATATAGGCTTTGATGCCAGGGAAGCGCTCAAAATAGGTCTTGATGTACTCGCTGGCCTCAGAGCGACCAATGCCCAGCTGGTTGGCGAGCCCGAAGGCGGAAATCCCGTAAATGATGCCGAAATTGATCGCCTTGGCCTGACGGCGAACAATCGGGTCCATGCCTTCAATCGGCACGTTGAACATCTCGCTGGCCGTCATGGCGTGAATGTCGAGCCCATCGGCAAAAGCCTGCTTGAGCTGGCCGATATCGGCCACATGAGCGAGCACGCGCAATTCGATCTGGCTGTAATCGGCGGAGACCAGCCTGCAACCGGGCTCAGCGATGAAGGCCTTGCGGATTTTCCGGCCCGCTTCGGTGCGCACCGGAATGTTCTGGAGGTTGGGATCGGAGGAGGAAAGCCGCCCGGTTGTCGTGGCCGCCAACGCAAAGCTGGTGTGCACGCGGCCCGTGTCCGGGTTGATCGCCTGTGCCAGCGCTTCGGTGTAGGTGGAGCGCAGTTTCTGGAGTTGCCGCCAGTCGAGCACTTTGCGCGGAAGCTCATGGCCTTCGGCGGCCAAATCTTCCAGCGCTGAGGCCGGTGTCGCCCAGGCGCCAGTTTTGGTTTTCTTGCCGCCAGGCAGACCCATCTTGCCGAACAGAATATCGCCCAACTGCTTGGGCGAACCGACATTGAACGGCTCGCCGACCATATCGGCTATCTCGGATTCCAACGCGGCCATGCCTTGGGCGAAGTCACCGGACAGGCGCGAGAGCATCTGCCTGTCCACCTTGATGCCGTGGCGCTCCATGCGCGCCAGCACCGGCACCAAAGGGCGCTCCAGCGTTTCGTAAACAGTGGTCGCCTTGTGTGGGATGAGCTGCGGTTTCAGCGCCCGCCACAAGAGAAGCGTGATATCGGCATCCTCAGCCGCATATTCAGTGGCCTTATCAACGGGCACCTTGTCGAAGGTGACCATGCTTTTGCCCGAACCAACCACCTGTTTGTAAGGGATCGGTGTGTGGCCAAGCCATTTGGTCGACAGCTCATCCATGCCGTGGCCGCCGGTGCCCGCACCGGAAACGTAAGAGAGCAGCATCGTGTCATCGAACGGCGTCACGTCGATATCGTGGTTCGCCATGATGGCCATGTCGTACTTCATGTTCTGGCCGATTTTCAGAACCGCAGGATCTTCCAGAACAGCTTTCAACAGCGCCAGTGCTTTTTCCGCAGGCATTTGCCGGTCGTCATGCCCGGCCCCTAGCAAATCCTCGCCGGAGGTGTGAGTGAGCGGCACGTAGTAAGCGCGGCCCGGTTCCAGCGCGAAGGAAAAGCCAACAAGCTCGGCGCGCATCGGGTCCAGCGAGGTGGTTTCGGTATCGAACGCCAAAATGCCGGACCAGCGGGCCTTATCGAACAGCGCTTCCAGTTTGGCCGGATCAAACACGGCCTCATACCTGCTCGCATCGATGGTTACCGACGCTGCCTCATTGGCGCGTTTTTCTGCCAAGGCAGATGGCGTCATCTCACCATTGGCCTGCACCCGCTCTTCGACCTTTGCGCCTTCAAAGCCGGGCGTCGAAACCTCGGCGCTCTCGACATCCGTGGAGGTGTCGGTTTTGGTGGCCACGCGGCGGGTGAGCGTGGTGAATTCCATGGCCTTGAGGAAACTCACAAGCCGCTCGCCATCCAGATCGCGCACCAGCGTGTTCTCCAGCGGTTCTTTCACCGGCACATCAGGCATCAGCGTGACGAGTTTTTTTGAAATGCGGGCCTGATCGGCAAACTCGATCAGGTTTTCGCGCCGCTTGTTTTGCTTGATGGTGTGCGCCTGCTCCAGCAGCGTGTCCAAATCGCCAAATTCTTCTAGCAGTTGCGCGGCGGTTTTCACACCGATGCCCGGCACGCCTGGCACATTGTCGACCGAGTCGCCGGCCAGCGATTGCAGATCGATCATCTTCTCCGGCGGCACGCCAAATTTTTCCACCACGCCGTCCGGACCGGTGCGCTTGTCCTTCATCGTGTCCACCAGCACCACGTTCGGCATGGTGAGCAGCTGCATCAAATCCTTATCGGACGAAATAATGGACACATGCGCGCCCGCTTGCACAGCTTGCGTGGTGTAGGTGGCGATCAGATCGTCGGCCTCATAACCCTCCTGCTCAATGCAGGCGACGTTGAAGGCGCGCGTTGCATCACGGATGATGGGAAACTGAGGACGCAGATCTTCCGGCGGTTCAGGGCGATGCGCCTTGTAGTCAGGATAAAGATCGTTGCGGAACGTGTAGGACCCGGCATCGAAAATCACCGCAAAGTGCGTCGGTGGGGAGCCAAGAAGCTCAGCGTCAGGTTCGGCCAGCAGCTTCCACAGCATATTGCAGAACCCCGACACGGCACCCACCGGCAGCCCATCGGACTTGCGGGTGAGCGGCGGCAGCGCATGGTAGGCGCGGAAAATATAGGTGGAGCCATCGACCAACATGAGGTGGTCATCGGAGCTTAGCGGGCGGTTTTGTGTCTCGGTCATGGTGGCGCGACCTTAAAAGTATCGCGCCCACCAAACCAGATCAGAAATTGGCCTGTAAACGGTTATTCCCGAACCCGTTACTCAGCAGGCGCGATGGTGACACGTTTGGCACGCACGGGCCGATCAATGTGCGCCCAAGCCGGGCGGCTGAAGAGGAAGCGACCGAAGCCGATCTTTCCGATGATCCAATAAAGGATCAGCGGCGCAATGACGGCTGCCAGCGTGGTCACCAACGCAAGCGTTCCAGTGTCGGGGATCAAGCCCAAACGCGCTCCGAGCTCGCGCACCACCACCATCGGGAAGAAGAATGCCAGATAGATCACAATCGAGCGGGCGCCCATATAGGAGAAGCCCCGGCCCACCAGTGTGCGGGTGATCAGCGCCGCGGTAACGATCACCGCCAGTGCGCCCATGGCGCCAAGCGCCAGCGAGAGGAACGGCAGTTGGGCAACAGAGTAGGTTTGGCCAAACACCTCAACCTCGGTGAACACGGTAAGCCCATTGACAATGCCCCAGGCGAGCAATCCAGCAAACCCAAGCAAGGGGCGCGATGTTGCGCGGTCGGCAAACGCAAAGGCATAACCGGCCAGCGCGTAACCCGCGTAGAAGTAGACAAAACGTGCGGCAAACTCATCGATCAGCAGATAGCCTGTGCCGATGGGCGCGATCTCAAGCGCGGCGCCAATGCCAAGCATCAGCCACACCGGCAGGTTTTTGGTCAGACGCACCACGAGGAAGAAGATCGGCAGCATGTAGATGAACCACAGCGTGCCGAATGGGTGAAAAAGGCCAGACAGAACATGGCTTGGAATGGCCGTGGGATCTCCAACACCCTTCACAATCACCTGAATGGCCATCCAAAGCACATAGAAATAGGCAAAATGCACCACCTTGCGGTCAAGATAGCGCTGCCAGGGCGCGTCAATGGTGCGCACCAGGAACAGGCCAGCGATGAAGAAAAAATCCGGCATGCGGAACGGTTGCGCCCACGCAACGATGGTGCCCATCCAACTCGCCTGGCCGGTCAGCTCTTCCACGCCAAGCGTAGAATGCATCATCACAACGAAGAGGATGCAGACGCCTTTGGCGACGTCCACCCAGTCCACACGCCCTTCCGGGGTTGTGAAAAGCGGCGGTTGAACGGCTGAACTGCCGGCAGTGGTGCCTGTGAGACGCATGGCGCGGTTCTTTCGTTTTTGACCCGCTGAATCTGGGCCGAAATAAGCTAACCGTCCGTATTCCCCACCGTAAAACTACCAAGAATGGGCCGCGTTTTCGACGAATTGTACCGGTTAGGGTTAAGCCGCCCGTAACGTCAAAGTGATGCGATCCGCGTTTCCAAGTCTTTACGCGGTCTTAAGGCCGATGGCGCTTCTTAGAGGAAACGGTTCACGACCACTCTGGCGGCCGCTGCATTAACGAATTGAGGCAACTATGGCGCGTTCGCGACGCCCATCTCACCGATCACCTGCGCGCGCGCAGCGCATCGAGCCTAGCTTTGACGGGCCGCCTCGTGAGCCTGCGCGCGGTCCATCGCGTCCTACGGCGCGCCCGCAAGCAGGCGCGCAAGCTGACCCGGCACTCCGGGCACCAGCGCAACGCCGTAGCAAAGCCAAGCGGAAGAAACGTGGTGGTCGTGGGGGCGGATCAGGACGCGGCTGGTTTGGTCGGTTCCTTGGTCGCTCGCTCTATTGGGGTTTTGTGCTCTCGATCTGGGGCGTGATTGGCCTTGCCGGTGTTATCGCCTATCACGCTATGCAACTGCCTCCAGCATCTGAGTGGCGGGTGCCAGAGCGCCCACCCAATGTGCGGATTATCGCCAATGATGGCCAGCTTCTGGCCAACCGCGGTGACACAGGCGGTGAACAGATCCGCCTGGAGCAACTGCCCTCCTATTTGCCCAACGCTGTGATTGCGATTGAAGACCGCCGCTTCCGCAGCCATTTCGGGCTTGATCCGATTGGCCTTACCCGCGCGATGGTGGTTAACGTGCAGGCCGGACGGTTCGTGCAAGGTGGCTCGACGCTGACCCAGCAGCTTGCCAAAAACCTGTTCTTGACCGCCGACCGCACGATCAGCCGGAAGATCCAAGAGCTGATCCTCGCCGTTTGGTTGGAGGCGACCTACTCCAAAGATGAGATTATGGAGTTGTACCTCAACCGGGTTTATCTCGGCGCAGGTGCCTATGGCGTGGACGCAGCCGCACAGCGCTATTTCGGCAAACCGGCAAGCCAGGTCACACTGGCTGAGTCTGCTATTCTGGCCGGTCTGCTGCGTGCCCCCTCGCGCTGGGCGCCGACGCGCAACCCGGAAGGCGCAGAGGCACGTGCTGCCACCGTGCTGCAGGCTATGGTGGAGTCCGGCTTCATCACCCAGGAAGAGATGGTGCTGGCGCGCAACCACCCCGCCGCCACAATGGACCGCGCGCGACGCGGCGCGGCCAATTATGTTGCTGACTATGTGATGGACGAGCTGGATCGCATCCTGCCGCTGATCGAAGGCGACATCACCGTTGAGACCAGCATCGACCCCTATCTTCAGGCCCGCGCTGAGCTTGCCTTGCGCACTGCCCTTGCCGACCAGCACGACACTGATTTGCAAGGCGCGGTGGTCTCGGTTGATGGCACCGGCGCGGTACGTGCTTTGGTGGGCGGGCGCGACTATCAGCAAAGCCAGTTCAACCGGGCCACGGATGCCTTCCGCCAGCCTGGATCTGCCTTCAAACCGTTCGTCTATCTGGCGGCGCTGGAGCAGGGGCTTACCCCGGCAACGATGCGCAATGATGTGCCGGTTCAGTTTGGCGATTGGTCGCCGGAAAATTATTCGCGTGAGTATCGCGGCCCTGTCACGCTGGCCGACGCTTTGGCCCTATCGCTGAACACGATTGCCGCCCAGCTCGCCTATGAGGTCGGTCCGCAGCGGGTGATCAACACGGCGCAGCGCCTGGGTGTGCAGTCGGAAATGGAGCGCAACGCTTCCATTGCCCTGGGCACGTCTGAAGTGTCGCCGCTAGAACTGACGGCTGCCTACGCGCCCTTTGCCAATGGCGGCTATGCGGTGGCACCTCATGTGGTGCTACGCGTGCGCGATGAGGCCGGAAATGTGCTTTATACCCGCGATGCCTCTGGCTTCGGACGGGTGATCGACCCCTCCCATGGCCGCGCGATGAACGCGATGCTATCGCGCACACTGATCATCGGCACCGGACGACGCGCGGCGCTGGAAGGCTGGACCGGGGCGGGTAAAACCGGCACCACGCAAGGCCTGCGCGATGCCTGGTTCGTTGGCTATACGGCCAACCTCACCACCGGTGTGTGGCTGGGCCATGACGATAACTCTCCAATGGATGGCGTGACCGGCGGCGGTCTGCCCGCAGAAGTTTGGCAGGCCTATATGACCGATGCGCATGTTGGCGTGCCGATTGCCATGTTGCCAGGAACGGATGCGGCGAGCCTCGCTCAGCTCAACCCAGCGGCGATCATCGGCAACCAGCCAATCCCTGGTGTCGGCGTTGCCCAAGGTGTTCCGGCCCGCCGGGATGATCCCTCCGCTATCGTGTTGCCATCGCAGCCACCGGGCGGCGGGTCCAATCCTTTGACGCGTTTTCTGGGCTCGATTTTCTAGCCCACACCCCTTAAGCCTGGCGCCATGTTTGGGTTCATTCTCCTCGCTATTGTCGGCCTTGTTGGCTTTCTGCTGGTGCGCGCCGGTGCCAAGCCGGGCACGGTGTTTTTCATCCTGGTGGGCATCTTTGTGCCCTTGAGCGTCGCGTTGGCCGCCTGGTTTTTGGCCGCCCCGCCGATCTGGACGCTGTTTGCGCAGCGCGCGGACGCTCTGGTGCAGGTGGCCGATATCGTTGAGCCGCGCGACGGACCCCCGCGCGGGTACCAACGCGGCGATGTGGTGGATGTGCGGGTACGCCTGGAGCACGAACGCTCAGGCCGTCTGCTGGCGCTTTACGGTGTGGAACCGCCAGAGGGTGCGTTCACCTCCCGCCTGGAGGCGCAGAACGCGCTGCGCGAGGCCTATCCGATCGGGCGCAGCTTCACGGTGCGGGTGTCGCGCGACGTGGCCTATGTGGACCGGCAGGACTGGTTTTCGACAGCTCTGTTCCTTTTTTGCGTGGTGTTTGCGCTGCTGGTAAGCGTGATCGCGATCATCGTGGTCGGTGCGCGCGCTGGATCACGCACACAGCCACCGCCGTCTTAGGTGAAGCGGCACCTGCTTATTTGAAGCGGAACGCCATCAGGCGTTTCTCGACGCTTTTGAGCGCCTTCTGACCAGCGCGCCAGTCAGCATCTAGGCTCGCCACCACCTTCCAGAACCGTTGCGAATGGTTCATTTCCGCCAGATGCGCCACCTCATGGGCGACCAGATAGCGCTGGGCGGGCGGCGGTGCCATCATCACACGCCAGGACAGCGTGATCACCCGCGCGGAGGAACATGAGCCCCATTGCGAGCGCGGATCACGGTAACGGATCGCCGATGGACGCTTGCCAAGTTGGTCGCAAAGCCCCATCACAAGTGGGGTAAGCGACTGTTCTGCCTCATTTTTTAAGAACTGCGCCACGCGCGGCATGATGCGATGCGGTGCGCCTGGCACCAGAAGCTCGCATTCCGAACCGCGGGATACTGTGCCGCGGATCCTGCCGGTCGGGACTATGCGCAAATCCTCGCCCTTAAAGGGTAACATGTCGGGATGAAGCGCATCCCCAGCGCTCGGAAGCTCCGGCGCGTGCCCATCAATCCATCCGCGGCTCTGCGACAAAAAGGTAAGGGCCGCGCTTGGCGGCGTACCGCGTGGCACGGTCAGCTTTCCTTCGCCCGTCCGCACATCAAAACGCAGGATCATGCGCCGCGCATTGGCATGCACGCGCACGCGCAAGGGCCGTGGTTCGCCGCGCACCTCAACCGCGGTCGGCATCTCCAAGCTCGGAAGCACGGAGGATATGCGCGTGCGCCCGGCTTCCAGCGTTGTGAGGAGTGGCTTGAACATTGGACTTGAATAGAACTCCACGTTGCATCACGACAGAGAAAACGAATCGTGAGGATTACCCCAGCATGACTGCTACCATGACGACTGATACGCCCAAACGCCCCCGGTTTCATCTGGCATTCCCGGTTGATGATTTGACCGCAGCGCGCGGCTTTTACGGTGGGTTACTTGGCTGCTCAGAAGGACGCTCCACCGAGGACTGGGTGGATTTCAGCCTGTTCGGCCACCAGATTGTTGCGCATTTGGCGCCTGAGGAAGTGGGCGAAGCAGCGCAAAACGGCGTTGATGGCAAAGCGGTGCCAGTGCGCCATTTCGGCGTGCTGATGGACTGGGACGATTGGGACGCGCTGCACACCAAACTCACGGCCAAGGGCATCGAGTACATCATCGAGCCCTATGTGCGTTTTGAAGGAAAACCGGGCGAGCAGGGAACGTTTTTCATCAAGGACCCGGCGGGTAACGCGCTGGAATTCAAAAGTTTTAAGAACGATGAGATGGTTTTTGCGAAGAGTTTTGAGTGATGGGCGACTGGCGGTATCAGCCTTTTGTTGACGTTGGTCGCCAACAACCAAGTTGATCGGCACCGCGACGTTCACGACACGTCAGTTGGCCGCCATGCTTCGCCACACCATGTAGTCCACCTCCTGTGCCAAAACTTGTTTGGCTGCGATTCGCTCGGTGTAACGCGCCATATGATGGTCTTCACGAGATGCGAAGTCACGGTCACGCCAAAACTGGTCAACCGATAGTCTCTCCGCATCATGCGATGTTAGATGAACGAAATAGGCCCCTTCCAAGAGAATGATTTCCTCGCCCACATGCGCATAAGCACCATGGGTTGGATGGAGAAGAAACCGCGGTGGCAACATCGGCACAATATCGTTGGCATCGACGACGCGTTGGAGGGGCAAGTCGCTGTAGAGTTCGGCGCTTGCTCTATTCATAAATTTTGGCTGACCGAAATTGATACTGGGCTCGATCAGGTAACCGTCTCCTTGAAGGTATATCATCAAAATTGCAGAGACTGCCGCTCCCAGAGAATGGCCGGTTAATCGGACCTGGTAGTCCGGGTTAAGATGAGGCCTGACATCGGCATACACCAAGCGTGCTTCAGCCTCGAAGCCCTCGTGAAAAGCAGCATGAAGGAGGTTGTCGGGCACAATCGCAAATGCGATGTCGTGTAAAATGTCGCTGAAAGTGCGGGTGCCCGCCACGGCAATGGTCTGTGTTTGCTCTTGAGGCGAAACCTCCAGGAAGTAGCGCACACCATTGCCGCCTGGCGTGCTGATCCGCACCGTATCGGGAAACATCTCCATGATCTCAGCATCTGGCCGGTAGGACGCTTGGGCATAGCGGGCGTATTCAGACACACGGTCAAAGTCGATGGGCGTCGCAACCGTTGTGGGTTGGAAGTCGACCAGCCTGTCAAACTGCAATGGCGCGCAACCAGCGATCATCAGATACGCCAGAGCTGGTGCGGCCACCATTCGCCGCTTCAAAGACGTCCGGGCATGCCTATGGACGTCACGCGTTTCAGTCTCGGCGGGGTTTTCCGGTCTGGCAAAAAACGGTGACAACACCGCCAAGGCCCACCGACAAGCTGCCTGCCCCAAGGCCAAGCCAGTGCGTAAAGAGTGTTGCGTCACAATTGACCGCTCGCTTTTGTACGGATCGAACTATGCGTTCCGTGTTAGGTCCGCAGGTAGCGAGCCTCACCATCTGATATCATTGGATCAAATACAAATGAGGAAGACTACAAAGCTGATTGGGCGGATCCTTCCGCTCATTGCGGTATTGCTAAGCAGTGGGTGGGCACGGGCACAAAACCCCGAGCCCGTATTTGCTCAAGATGATCCTGCCAGGATCTGGATTGAAGGTAACGCGCTGCATTTCTTCGGGGCGATTTCCAATGCGTCTCGAGACGCTTTTCTGGAGTTTGTTGCAACAGAAGATACCTCGGTGGTGCGTGTCTTCGTTGTCAATTCGCTGGGTGGTGATACCAGCAGTGGCCGTGTGATTGGCCGATGGATCAACTAGCAAGCGCTGGACATTGCGATGGATGCCATCTGCTTATCGTCATGCGCCAACTATATTTTTCCCGCCGGAGCGTCCAAGATCATCCGAGCGGACTCGTTTGTCGGCTGGCACGGCTCCGAGACACAATATGATGTGATCGCCGAAAGTCTGCCCGATCAGAGCGGCGATGATTTGGAGCGCGAAGCTTTGCGGGCAGCGCTGATACCAGCCCTTCCCGAGGGTGCTTCGGGAGACATGATTGAGCAGGCGATTGACCAGCAGGTAGCACTTGCGAATGCATCTCGACAGGACGAAGCTGCTTTCTTCGAAGCCATTGGCGTGCCTGGCGAGTTCACCCTACACGGCATGCGTGCAGGCAATATCGATGCCTGGCGCAATAGCGGTCATGCCGGTTGGACCTACAGCCTAGCAGATATGCAAGCGCTTGGTCTCGGGCCCGTCGACTTTCTTGGTGATGGTGACTATGCGGCCAGCCGTCAGGTGACGCGCAATGTCTTTGTTGTTCGCTACAATCCTGCCCTGGCAAATGAACAATGATCCGTAGGCTGGATAAATGAGTGATCCAGTAACCACTGGTGACAACTCGACAGACGCTTTGTCCTTTTAGCGGCCACTACCAACTGAGACCTTCAGCATCGATCAGACAAAAAAAGCCGCCCCATGTCTGGAGCGGCTTCTTGGAACCTTGAGCCGTGTTGGGCTCGCTTGAGGGTCTGTTGTTTGCCGGAATTGCTCTAGGTTGCCGGAGCAGGGTTCGGGCCAGTCTCATCGCTGCCGGTCACCGGATGGTCACCATTGTGATTGTGGCGCGACTTCATAAACTCGTCGAACTCAGCCTGGTCCTTGGCGCGGCGCAGATTACGCAGGTGCGTATCGAACTCATCGACCATTTCATCAAGCTTGCGGCGCTCGGCTTCCAAACGCTCGATCTCCGCCTTGCGGAAATCGTCAAACGCGACGTTGCCTGTGCCACGGTGCATTGTTGATCCTGGGGTTGAAAAACCCTTCATATCCATCTCCCGTTTGAAGCGACCAAAGCTGCGGCGAAAATCATGTTTCATATCGTCCATGCGGTCGCCCCAAATGATGTAGGCGAGCATGGCGAGCCCCAGCGGCCACGCAATGATGAAACCGAGCACCATCAAACCGATGGTTGCCGGTGTCCAAGCGGGACGAAGCCAGCTTTGGCGGCGGCCGGTGAAATGGGCTGATTGTGTCATCATGTGTGTGTCTATCCTTCTTTTGTGTTGCTGTGAACAAGACGTGGTGGGGGCACAATCGGCTTTCAAGATAAAACACAAAAAAAGACGCCAAAGCGGCGCCTTTTTATAGTATTCTCAATGACTTACTTGGTGAAATCAGGCTTCAGCACGTCCAAACGCGTCGACCGGCGGTGCGGTGTCGTTGGCAGGCGCAGGCACCGAAGAAGCTGGCAGGGAAGGCTTCGACTTGGCGGGTTTGCGACCCTTCGATCCGTTGCGGCGCCACTCTGCCGACAGCATGAAATCGGTCATGCGCGGCTGGATTTCTGAGCGGAAGCGCGAGCCGTTGAACACGCCATAATGGCCAACACGTGGCTGCTGGTAATGCGCTTTCAAATCGTCATCGAGACCGGAGCAGAGGTCCAACGCGGCTTTGGTCTGCCCGCGACCGGTGATGTCGTCCTTCTCGCCTTCGATGGTGAGCAGGGCGCAACGCGTGATTTTTGAAGGATCCACCAAACGATCACGATGCATCATGGTCCCGGTCGGCAGCGAATGTTTCAAAAACACCGTGTCGATGGTTTGCAGATAAAACTCGGCGGTGAGGTCCATGACGGCCAGATATTCGTCATAAAACTCGCGATGCTTTTCGGCGTTATCGCCATCACCATCCACCAGGTGGCTGAAGAACTCTTTATGGGCATCGATGTGCCGGTTGAGGTTCATGCCCATGAAGCCTGATAGCTGCAAAAAGCCTGGATAGACCGGGCGCATGAAGCCGGCATTGGGGAACGGCACGTTCTTGATCAGGTTGCGGCGGAACCAGCCAAGTTCCTTGCCATTTGCGAACGCGTTCACCTCGGTTGGCGCGATGCGCGAATCAATCGGCGCGCCCATCAGTGTCATCGACGTTGGTGTCGCCGGGTCATCATCCTCTTCCATCAGCGAGACGGCAGCGAGAACCGGAACGCCTGGCTGGCAAACGGCGACCACATGAGTATCGGGGCCAAGGCGCTGCAACATGGAGCGGACATAATCGATATAGTCATCAAGGTCGAAATTGCCGGCGGCAAGCGGCACATCGCGGGCATCCACCCAATCGGTGATGTAAACATCATGGCGTGGCAAGAAGGCTTCCACCGTGCCGCGCAGCAGCGTTGCGTAGTGGCCAGACATTGGCGCAACCAGCAGCACTTTGGGGTCGTTGTAGGGGCGCTCGGCCGGTAAATGCCGCTTAAAGTGCAGCAGCTTGCCAAACGGGCGTTCCCACAAAAACTCTTCGGTGACAGCGCAGCGTGTACCGCTAACCAGAGTGTTTTCGATGCCGAAAGCCGGTTTGCCGTAACGCCGCGTCATGCGCTCAAACACTTCAGCACCAGCAGCCATTTGCTTGCCAAAGGGTGTTGCAGCCAACGGGTTGAGCGGGTTGGAGAACGCCAACTTGGTTAGATCAGCTGTTGCACGTGCTGGCGCGAGCGCCGCATGTGTCCATTCATACATCGTGTAGGCAGCCACTTTGCGTCCCCAGTCTTACTCACTGTTTCTAAGCTGGCGTTATATCCAGCTCAGTTCCTTGCCACACATGCCCACGCCGTGGGCTAAGTGCTCAAGGTGTCCCCAGATTAAACTGTCACAAGAGTGCGCCGTTAAGCTTTATGACACCTTAATCCACTCAATGACGCGCACTGCATACGCTTCCGGCGATGGCGCGCGTTGGTAGCTGGCGCTTGACGGCCAACCCGCCATGCGACCTTCGTTTCAATACGTCCCCGGTAGTCCCCCGATTGAATGCAATGCCCTAAGCTATGTCCCGCATGGCGTGTTCACCTTGATGCGACAGGCCGCCTGCTTGCATGGTGGCGGCGGAAGATGATTGAACCATCGACAGGGTGTCCTTGGTTTTTGAGGCACGTTGCACAAACAGTGTGCCCCAAAACTGTGGATCAAGAGAAGATGGTTTCTCCTGCGACTTTACGCGTAAGGGTTCTTGAAACGCAGCATGGCACAATGCTGCACTGCACACAAGGCTTTTGCACATGCTAACAAATGCGTCCGCCCAAAGGGTAAGGCTCGATACGCTGGTGCGCCTGCGTTGGCTGGCCATCATTGGCCAGCTTGCAGCCGTGTGTGCTGTGGCCTTTGGTTTTGGTTATCCCCTGCCCATTATGGCGTGTTTGAGTGTGATCGGACTGTCGGCGCTGCTCAACCTTTATCTGTGGTGGGGGTACCCGCGCTCGACGCGCATCAGCGACCGGCGCGCTGCGTTCATCTTGGCTTTTGATCAGGTTCAGCTTGCCTCGCTGCTCTACCTCACCGGCGGCTTGGGCAATCCTTTCGCGGTGTTGTTGCTAGCGCCGGTTTTGATTTCCGCGACGATTCTGCGCTTGCCGACAACGGTCGCACTGGGGCTTTTGGTCTCGCTGCTCATTTCGGCTTTGGCGCTTTGGCACTTGCCGCTGCCCTGGGCTGCCGGCCAGCCGCCGGCCTTTCCACTTGTTTATCGGATGGGGGTGTGGGCGGCGCTGCTGGTCGCCATCGGCTTCATCTGCACCTATGCCTGGAATGTCGCCCATGAGAGCCGCAACCTGGCCAACGCCTTGGCCGCTGCAGAGCTTGCTTTGGAGCGCGAACAGCATCTTTCCGAACTGGATGGCATGGCGGCCGCTGCCGCGCACGAGTTGGGCACGCCGCTAGGCACGATAACGGTGGTGGCCAAGGAGATCAGCCGCGAGATCGATCCGGCAACGCCACTGGGTGAGGATATCGCCCTGATCCAGGCACAAGCGGAACGTTGTCGTACGATTTTGGGCAAGCTCTCCTCACTTGGTGTCAGCCCCGATACGGTGATTTCCACCAAAACGCTGGATGCGATCCTTGATGATCTGGTCGCGCCGCACCGTGATTTTTCCGTACCGATCACTGTGAAAACGCAAGGTGATGGTCCTTCGCCCATGCTGCGCGCCAACCCAGCGCTGAGCTATGGCATCGGCAATCTGATCGAAAATGCCATCGATTTTGCCCGCAAAGAGGTCTGTGTGACGGGCACATGGGATGCTAGATCGGTCACCATAAGGGTTGAAGATGATGGTCCAGGCTTTCCCGCTGATGTGATGGCGCGGCTCGGTGAGCCTTACGTTTCTCGGCGGCGGGGGCGCATGGACAGTGTGGGCGATGATGCGCCGGCAGTGGCTAAGCTTGGCGCGCCATCGCTTACCAGTGAGCTGGCTGGTGGGCTAGGAGGCGGGCTGGGTCTTGGCTTCTTCATTGCCAAAACTTTGCTGGAGCGCGGCGGGGCTGAGGTTAAAGTGGGCAATGGCGTCGGTGCACTGAAGGGCGCAAGCGTCATCATCAGTTTTGCTCGTGAGCAAATTGACCTTACGCCCAAGCTGTCGGTGGAAGAGAGTGTTTAACCATCACACCATCGTGCACAGGGTTCGATACGCGATCCCTTTTCCTTGCGCCCAGGTGGCCTATATCAAAGGTGTGCTGAACTGGTGGTCATTTGCACATAGGTTGAGCATCTTTATGATAGCAATGGACCGATCCCGTGATCCGAGAAGTAAGTTTGATGGACCTTTCAACCGAGACAACCGCACCGCTTGATGATGGCCTTGCCGCCGAGCGTACGCTGCTGCTTGTCGATGATGACAAACCTTTCCTCACCCGGCTTGGCCGCGCAATGGAAACACGCGGCTTTGAAGTCCGCTTGGCAGGATCCGTTGCCGAAGGTTTGATGGAGGTGCGCAAAGCAGCGCCTGCGTTCGCCGTTGTTGATATGCGCCTGGAAGATGGCAACGGCTTGGATGTGGTCTCAGCCCTGCGCGACGCGCGGCCAGAAGCACGGGCCGTTGTGCTCACCGGTTATGGCAACATCGCCACCGCCGTTAGCGCGGTAAAAATGGGCGCCACCGATTATTTGGCCAAGCCCGCCGATGCGGACATGGTGGAAAAAGCTCTTCTGCAAACCGAAGATGGCGATATGGGTCTTCCGGAAAACCCAATGTCCGCCGACCGGGTGCGCTGGGAGCATATCCAGCGCGTGTATGAGATGTGTGATCGCAACGTGTCTGAAACCGCACGACGCCTCAACATGCACCGCCGCACCTTGCAGCGCATTTTGGCCAAACGCGCCCCGCGCTAACGTTGGCGGCCAACGCCCCTGACGCGGGTTTCTAACCAAAGTTTCACATTCACGCGCAAACGCATGACATAAAGCGGATGACCGATGGTCAACGCTTGGAGGTCTCTGCGTGCCTGCGCCGAATGAAACAGCAAAGGTGGTTGCCCTGCCGCTCGAAGAAACGGGTAAGGCGGATGGCGAACACGCGACGCGCCGGAATCCCTTTGGCTGGTTGCGCCATCTCTGGCGTCTACCGGTTCTAATCCTGGTGGTTGTCCTGTCGGGGACGGCTGCTCTCTATTTCCAGCCGCCGACATTGCGGGCGATCTTCGCGCTCACCGGCCTGGAGGTCGGCGGCGGTACATCGCAGCCGATTGCCGTTTCGCCCGTTCTGCTGGAGCGCTTGGAACAGGGCGCGGTCGATGTGACCCCGAATGATGTGGTCGCGCTGGGCCGGCTCTTGCCGGAAGGAGACATCATCACGCTGGCTGCGCCCTTTGGATCGGGCGACGCGCGCGTTGCGTCCATCCTGGTTGCTGAAGGCGACACGGTTGCGCAAGGCGATCTGGTCGCAACGCTGGACAATGAAGATCAACTGGCCTCCGCGCTGACCACGGCCCGGGCGGCGGTAAATGTGCGCCAGGCAGCCTTGGAGCAGACCGAAGATTCGGTTGAAGCGAGCCGCCTGGAAGCGCTCGCCAATCGTGACCGGGCGCAGTCTGCGTTAGAGCTGGCCGAAGCGAACCTTGCCCGCACAGAGCAGCTCTTCGAACGCGGCATCAGTTCGCAAGCCGCCCTCGACAGGGAGCAGGCGGCCGTGGCCGATGCGCAGCGTGAGCTGGAGCGCATGACCGCCACCCTTTCACGGTTTGAAAATGGTGGCGGCGTCGCCCAAGCTGATATTCGCTTGGCTGAACAGAATTTGCGCGCCGCCGAGGCCGATCTCGCCCGCGCCGAGGGTGATTTGCGTCAAGCGCGCGTCGTCGCGCCGAACGACGGTGTGATCCTTGCCATCAACACGCGCATCGGCGAGCGCCCGGACAATGACGGTGTCGCAACGCTTGCCGATACCTCGCGCATGATCGCCGAGCTTGAAGTCTATCAGGCCGATATCCAACGCGTTGTGATTGGTCAGCAGGTGCATCTGTCATCCGAAGCCCTGGGCAGTGAACCACTGGCCGGCGAGGTGACGCGCATTGGGCTGGAGGTTGGCCGTCAGACGCTTCTGGCCGATGACCCAGCCGCCAACACGGACGCCCGGGTCGTGGATGTAACCGTCCTCCTGGATGAGACATCGACCGGGCGTGCTGCCTCTCTAAGCGGATTGGAAGTTGTGGCGCGCGTCAGGGCCACCCAAGAGGGAACGGATGATGGCTCATGACGGCGCTTCTCTCGCGTCTCCTTGGGCGCATTCCCATCGGCTGGCTGCAACTCACCCATAGCAAAAGCCGCCTTACGGTGGCGTTGGCCGGCGTCGCGTTCGCCAATGTGCTTGTGTTCACGCAGCTTGGTATCTCGGGCGGCCTCAACCGGACAATCGATCTAACCTATCAGCCGCTTCACGCCGACATTTTGATGTCGGCCAGCGATGCCAACACCCTCGCCGATGGGTCGCCTTTGCCGCGGCAACGCATGTTTCAGGCGCTGTCGGTTCCCGGCATCGCCGAGGCTGCGCCGCTTTATCTCGGCATTGTCGATTGGGTGCGCGAGGATGGCGGCACGACCGCGCTGCAGGTCTATGGCCTGCCGCCCGAAGCGCGCAATGTGGTCAATCCGGCCTATGCCGACCAGCTGGCGGATTTGCGCCTGCCGAACACCGCGCTTCTTGACCGGCTGAGCCGCGGCGTGGCGTTCGCCGAAGACGATTTGCCCAGCATGAGCGAACCGCTCCCTGCAGAGCTTGGCGGTGTCTCCATGGACATCATTGGGACTTTTGCCATTGGCGCCGGGTTTTCGGCTGACGGCAATCTGTTGGTGTCCGACCAGACGTTTCTGCGGTTGTTTCCACGGCGCAGCGCCGGCACACCGTCTCACGTCCTGATCCGTGCCGAGCCAGGGCAGGATCTGGCAGCCCTTTCAGAGGCGATCACGACCACCGTCGCCAGCGACTCAGTGATCGTGCGCCCGCTCGAGCAGGCCATCGCCGACGATGTGTCCTATCAGACGACCGAGCGCCCGACCGGCCTGATCTTCGGCTTCGGCGTCGTCATGGGTGCGATCGTTGGCGTGGTGATCGTCTACCAGGTGCTCTCGACCGATGTCGCCGACCATCTGCGCGAATATGCGACCTTCAAAGCCATGGGCTACAGGCAGCGCTTTTTCCTGGGCATTGTGTTTGAGGAGGCGGTGATTATGGCGGTTCTTGGCTTCATACCTGGACTGCTGATTTCGCTCGCCATTTACACCGGCATGTCGTCGGCCACCGGCCTGCCGATCGAGATGGACGTCGCCCGCGCGCTCGCCGTGCTGGTCGGCACGATCCTCGCCTGCACGCTCTCGGGCGCCATCGCCACGCGGCGCCTGGCGCAGGCCGATCCTGCTGACCTGTTTTAGAGCGCGCCGATAATGTCCAACGACCTTCCGATCGCCGTTCAGGGGCTCAACCATTGGTTTGGCGAAGGCGATGCGCGCAAACAGGCCGTGTTTGATGTATCGCTGAAGGTGAAGCGCGGTTCGCTGACAATCCTCATGGGGCCGTCGGGCTCCGGCAAGACCACCGTGCTGACCTTGATGGGCTGTTTGCGCGATGTCCAAGACGGGTCGGTGAACCTGCTTGGCAGCGAACTCAACGGCGCCAGCGAGCAGAGCCAAGTGATGTTACGCCGCGAGTTGGGCTTCATCTTCCAGGCGCACAATCTGCACGACAGTCTGACCGCTCGCCAGAACGTCGTCATGGGCCTCCAGGTGCATGGCAAGGGCGACGAGGCCGCGCAGGAACGCGCTGCCGATCACATGCTCGATCTGGTCGGTTTAAGCGATCGGCGGACTTATTTGCCGGGCAACCTCTCCGGCGGGCAAAAACAGCGCGTCGCGATCGCGCGGGCGCTGGTGTCCAACCCACAGATCATCTTCGCCGATGAACCGACCGCCGCGCTGGACAAGCAAAGCGGCCAAACGGTGGTCGAGATGCTTCGGGCGCTTGGGCACGAGCGGGGCACCACGACGCTGATGGTGACCCATGACAACCGCATACTCGATCTGGCCGACCGGATCGTCACGCTGGAAGACGGGCGCATTGTCGACGACACAGCCCCTTAGGACTTGGCCAGCACCAGCGCCGCATTGACCCCACCAAAACCGAACGCGTTGCAAAGCGCGCGCGAAAGATCAGCGCGGCGACCAAGGTCTGGCACGAAATCCAAATCCTCGGCACCCTCGTCAGCTTGGCTGAAGTTCAGCGTCGGCGGGATCGCGCCTTTCAAGATGGCGAGCGCCGTGAAGATCGCCTCGACCGCACCCGCCGCGCCGAGCAAATGACCGGTTGCCGATTTGGTCGACGAGATCGGCACTTTCGGCAGTGTTTCACCGAAAACAGACCGCAGCGCCGCGACCTCGCCGGCATCGCCAACGGGCGTCGATGTGGCGTGACCGTTCACATAGTCGATAGCTTGCGGCGAGGCTCCGGAAGCCTCGAGCGCGCGCGTGATGGCAAGGGCTGCACCGGACCCATCTTCAGGGCCAGCGGTCAGATGATAGGCATCGGCGCTGGTGCCATACCCTTCCAAAATGACCAGCGGTGTCGCGCCACGGGCCTCTGCGTGGGAGAGGCGCTCCAGCACCATGAGACCCGCGCCCTCTGACAGCACGAACCCGGATCGCGAGCGATCATAGGGGCGGGAGGCCCGGGTCGGCTCATCGTTCTCGGTCGATAGAGCCCGTGCCGCGTTGAAGCCTGCCAGCGCCAACCGGTCCACGCAGGCTTCTGTTCCACCGGCAAGCACCACATCGGCCTCTCCAGTTTCGATCAGTCGCATGCCGTCGCCAATGCCTTGCAGACCGGCAGCGCAGGCGGTGATAGGCGCGCCGATGGGTCCGCGGAAACCATAGCGGATCGAGACGTTGCCAGCGGCAAGATTGCCAAGAAACTGCGGCACGACAAAGGGTGACAGGCGCCGTGGGCCGCGCTCATCCAGCGTGCGCACCGCCTGGGTAACGACCGGGAATCCTCCAATGCCAGTGCCGATCAGCGTTGCCGTGCGATCTTTCTGTCGTTGATCTTCGGGATGCCAGCCGGCTTGGTCGAGCGCCTCCTGCGCTGCCGCCAAAGCATAGAGCGTAAAAAGGTCGATCTTTTTGCGGTCTTTGGTGCTGACCACGACATCCGGATCGAGGCCCGCCTCATCCTCCTGCGCGCTCGGCACCGTGCCCGCGATCTTGGTCGCCAGATCATCGGTATCAAACCGATCCACCTTGGTGATCCCCGACTGGCCTTCCAGCAGCCGCTGCCACACTGGTTCCACCCCGATGCCAAGCGGGGTCACAAGGCCCATACCCGTCACAACAATCGGATCTTTGACAGCGTCTGTCATTGGTTCGTTCCTTTCGTGTATATGCACATATTTGGTCAAAAAAAATGGCTAAAGGTCGGCAAGCAAAGCGAGCGTTGCCTGCATCTGCTTCCACTCACCCTCGCCGAGCTTGGCCCGCAGAGCGTCCTGCGCCTCATGCCACAGGGGCACCATTTCCATCAGCTTGGCTTGCCCGGTTTGAGATAGCCGATAGGCTTTGGCGCCACCGCGCCCGCCGATCTGGCACTCCACATGCCCGGCATCTTCCAGCAAACGCAGATTTCGGGTAAGCGCAGAGCGTTCGATGGCCATGCCGTCGGCCAATTCCGACACCGACGCAGCCTCGCTGCCATAGAGCGCAAACAGCAAAGAAGCCTGGGACGGGGTCACACCATGGGGCTTGATCAGACGGCCGAAGTGGCGCGACACCGAGCGTGCAGCGCGGCGCGATTTGGTGAGCACGCATTGGCTGCGAAAGAGGTTAGGATCAATCTCATCCATTCATGTGTGCATATACATGAAATGAGATTTGTAAAGTACGCTACCTGATCAGGTAACTGCTCAACCTAGGCTGCGGCTTCTGTTGCCGAGGAAAGTCTAGCTTTGGAGATTGCAGGAATGTCCGTCTTGCTGAGGAAGGTTTCCACTTGCGGTTTGGCGAAGTAATAGCCCTGCTGCAACGTCACACCAGCTTGCGAAAGCGTACGCGCTTCAGCCTCGGTTTCAACACCCTCGGCTAAAACCATCTGGTTCATCAGTTTGCACATGGCCATCACGCCACCGACAATGGCCTGGCGGCTTGGTGAGCTGTCGATGTCGCGCACCAATTCCATATCCAGCTTGATCAGATCGGTTTGAAACTTCGCCAACAGACCAAGACCTGAAAAACCAGCGCCGAAATCATCAATGGCCGAGGTAAAACCCATCTTTTTGTATTCGCTGATGATGTGTTTGATATGCTCAACGTCCTCGAATTCCTCATTTTCGGTGAATTCGAACATCAACCGGCGAAGACTAAACTTTGCCTTCGACGCAGCAGCCAGCGTCGCGCGGATACAGGCTTTGGGCTCATAGACCGCGTTGGGCATGAAGTTGATGGACAGCATCGCGTCGCTGTTCGGATCGAGCTTTTCCCCGGCCAACTGAATGGCAGTAACTCGGCAGGCTTGATCGAAAGCGTAGCGGTTTGTGTCGTTGACTTGCGCCATCACCTGACCAGCGCTCTCGCCGTTCTTGCCGCGCACCAGCGCTTCATAGCCCCAAATGCGCGCATCGGTGACATCGACAATCGGCTGAAACGCCATTGTGAAAGAAATATCGAACGCGTTGACGTCAGCGTTGCGACACCCTGGGCAGCCCATCTTCTTCGTCATTCCGTCCCCCGTCACCAAAAGTTGCAATTCGGCTGTATGGTCTTGCCTGAGAAGGCTTAAGAAAAACCTAGTCATTCAAGTGTTCTACGCAAAATTGTACGTGATAGCCCGAGGTTAAACGGGCAAGCGTGCCACTATCTTGACGAGTACTTGTGATGGTCATCCCCTATCGCCGATCAGCGATTGTGTGATGACCGGCACAGTTGCCCGGCCTCAACGCTGGCATCCTCCAATCATCAAAACACGGCCTCAACGCTCTCCCAACCGGCCGAGTTGAAAACCCAAGAGGATGACCTGATGACCTTCGCTCCCAAAAAAGCTCTCGTTGCTGCCGCTGTTTCCATCGCCACACTGGCTGGCGCGACAGCCACCACAACAACCACTGCCCAGGCCAACGAATATGTTGCTGGCGGCATCGGCTTTGTTGCCGGCACCATTCTCGGCTCAGCACTCACCCAGGCACACCAGCCACAGACCGTGGTTGTTCACCAGCAGCCCGTTGTTGTGCATGGTCGCCCAGCGGCATGGACCCCAGCTTGGTACGCATCGTGCTCAAACCGCTACCGCTCTTTCAACCCGAACACTGGCTACTGGTTGCACGTTTCTGGCCAGTATCGTTTCTGCCAGTAGGCTTGCCGCAATTCTTCCAAAAAACCCCGTCCAAAACCCCCGCCGGTGGCATCACCGGCGGGGTTTTTCTTTGTGGGTCTCGTCATGCGCGTCACGTCTTCCGCGTCACGTCTTGCGCGCCTCGTCATGCCCGCTTCACACGTCAAACGGGTTTTTCCAGCAAATGCACCAAATGTGACGGGCAGCACAGCTGTTGGGCACGCAGACAGGCATTCTCCAATCATCGAAACGCGGCCACCACAACAAACCAACCGCAACCGGCCGGGTTTGAAAACAAGAGGATGACCCAATGACCTTCGCTCCCAAAAAAGCTCTCGTTGCTGCTGTTCTTTCCATCGCTACCATTGCTGGCGCCACAGCGACCACCACAAACACCGCCCAAGCCAATGAATATGTTGCCGGTGGTATTGGATTTGTTGCCGGCACGATCGTCGGCTCGGCGCTCACCCAGGCACATCAGCCGCGCGTTGTTTACCACCAGCAGCCGGTTGTCGTGCACGCCCGCCCTGCACCATGGACCCCAGCCTGGTATTCCTATTGCTCGAACCGCTATCGTTCGTTCAACCCACAGACCGGCTACTTCCTGGCCTATTCTGGCAACTACACCTTCTGCCAGTAAGGTTAGACCCAACCTCCCACAAAACCCCGTCTGCTTTCGGCAGGCGGGGTTTTTTGCGTTTGGTATCGATCTGATTTCAGGCTTCTGGCGCACCGCCACTTGGATCATCCAGCCGATGCAGCCGCCCAATTGCATGGCGGGCCAGCCGAAGTGTTAGAGCCTTGCGGCGCGATGCGTGCAGTTTGATCAGCCGCGACTCGCGAACGACATGCGCCCCAAACCCATCGGCGATCATCAGGCCTTCGGTTGCGGGGAAGATCTCCTGCGCCACATCCGGCGCAGTGGCGAAGGTGAAGCGGTCGCAGAAATCGATGTAGTCCGGCCACTTGGTGTCAGCGCGCAGATCGGCAGGCGATGATTTCACTTCGATGATGGTGATCAGCCCGTCGGGCGACAGCGCCACGATGTCGGCGCGGCGGCCATTGGCCAAACTTGCCTCAAACAAACAGGTCGCACCCAATTGCGCAAAATAGCGTGCCGCGCCGCGCCGGATGGCCAGCGCGCGGTCCGATTGGCGTCCGTCAGCAAGCGGGGATGGGCTTGGGTCCATAAAGTCTGTTCGTCCTCACCATCGTGTTGCCCGAAAACGCAGGTCGCCGCCGAAACTGTGACGCAGAACACAGCGGCACTTACTTTACAGCGGCATCATGCGGGCGTTGCAACAACGGCAGGCCTGCACGAACCATCCTTCGCGACGGGCAGCCAAGTTGTAGAGATGGCTTTGGGCTGGGTGCAAGCCCCACCGCCTCGGCCTTACTGCCGCTCTGCCCCGCTCCGCATGGATTGCTTGCAATCGGTGTGGGGCGGGTATGCAAACAGCGCTTGAAAGCCTGCTGAATGGGCCACCGTGACGAAAGTGGGTCGAATCAGGCATTCTTTAACGTAAGGGCATTAGATAACGAGCATGGTGATGGCACCGGTTTCCTCTGCCTCCGCTGCCCAGAAAGCAGCCTCAACGGGTCAATCCGTGGCCAGTGCAGGCGCGCGCGTTGCGCCGGTGCCAAGTGCCGCGCCCTTGGGTGGTGCGTTGGCGGGTGCATCCACGGCTGGAACGGCCGGTGCGCAGGGTGCGCCCACCGCAGGCATCCCGCAACAGATCAGCACACAAGCATTGATGACGCTGCTGCAAACAATGGGCAAACCACTTTCCGGAGCGGTTGCGCAAGCCCCACAAGGCGGCTCTGGCGCACCGGCTGGTGGTGGATCAACCAGCTTACCCGTTACACTCACTGTACCCCAGTCTGCCGCCCTAACCGCTGGCGGAACGATCTCGACATCTCTGCCACTGCCAGCAGGAAGCGCAGCACCGCCCGCTGGAACGCCGATAACGGTTCAAGCGGAAGGCAGCGCCAGCGCACCACGGATCGGCGTGACGGTTACGGGCGCGGCGCCTACATCCCCCGACAGCCTGCGTGCTGATGCGGCGCGGCAATCCTCTTTGGCACCGCTGCTTGCCGACGTGGCCAAACTGGCAGGGCAACAGGTGACGGGCCAGCCAGGCGCGACCAAAAACCTGGATGCTGCCTTGGGACGCATTCTTGGCTTCTCACTTGATGCCGATGCGCCGCTTGATGCCAGCACGCTGAAGAGTGCCATTGAGGGTGCGCGGACCGGACCCCTTCCAGGATCGACTGCACCTCAAGGCACAGCATCTCAAACCCCTATGCAATCTGCCTTGGGAGCGCTCGCGCGTGCCCTGGGCATGGCCTTGCCCGTTGTGCTTGATGGCCCTGCGCAAGCTCAGCCGCAGGGTACGCAACACGCCTCTCAACAGAGCGGCCACCAGCAAGGTTCCTATAAAGGTGATGCAGCGAGCGCTCGTCCGGCATCCCCACCGCTGCCCGATGGCGCGCAGCCCAGCCGCCTGCTTGCCCATCCCCTGGCATCCGATGCACCCGACCTTACCGATCCGGCTGTTCTGCAGACGCTGAAAGGCAAGGCTGAGGCTGCGCTGTCACGGCTCAATCTGCTGCAAGCTGGCGATCAAGCTGCTACCACGCGCGCTGGCGATGCCGGACCTTCCTTGCGCTGGGATGTGCCGTTTCTGATTGGCCAGGAAGCCGCGGTGCTCGGCGTGGCGATCGATCAGGATGATGGGTCAGACGCTAGCGATAATGAGCGCTTGAAAAGCTGGCGCTTTCGCTTTGCCTTTGAAAGCCAGGTGCTCGGCGGTGTTGAGGGTCTGGTGGCGTTGCACAATCAAACTGTAAAACCTGATGCTGATCCGCATTTGGACATCGCCGTTTGGGCCAGTGAGCCAAGCGTTTTGGCGCGCTTGGAGGCAACGCGCGCTGATCTTGTGAAGCGGCTGCAAACGGAGGGTTTGCAGATCGACAGTTTAACGATTGCGCCAACCGATGATTTACCCAAACCAGATGTTGTGCCTGATCATGAGCAGATGCACCGGGTGGACCTTTCTTCATGAGCCGCGCACCGAACCTGTCTGCCAAGCCGAGCGAACCGCCCACCATCGCGGTGGCGCTACGTTATGAGGACGACGGCTCAGCGCCGATCGTGGTTGCTTCTGGCAAAGGATCACTGGCAGAGCGGATCATCACTGCAGCGCAAGAAGCTGGCGTTTCGATCGACGAAAACCCCATGCTTGCCAGTGCGTTAGAGAACGCGCCGCTGGATGAACCGATCCCAGAAGAGCTCTATCAGGCCGTGGCAGAAGTGATCAGCTGGGTGCTGCACGCGCGTCGCGATCAACCACAATCATTACCCAACGCGAGGACCGCGGGCTGATGGCGAACGTTTTGGACAGAACCCTCAAGAACGCTGAGAATTTTGTGGCGCTCGCGCAACAATGCCGCAAAGAGTGGCCAGAGGGCGCGGATCACCCCCCTTTGGCGCCGCCAAAGGGTATAGCCATGCAGCCCAAATCACGCCATGGTCCGGCCATGATTGACGTTCGACACATGACGCGCGCTGTAGCGCTTGTGATGGTAACCATGCTTGTTGCGGCAAGCACGGTTATTCCGTCGCTGTCGTACGCCCAGAAATATGCCGATCATCTGGCCCAGTACGGTGGGTATGATGCGCGGGTTGCGGCCATCAGCGGGTTTGCCTCGCTTTACGTCAGCCCTGAAGCGCCAATGCTGCCGATTGTGCTTTCGGTGCCAAGCGATGTGGAAAAGGCAGCGGTGCTGCCAAGCTCCTGCGCCGTGGATAAAACGGTGCTGCCGCGCGTTGACGTGCACACCCCGCCCTGTGGGCATGTCATTGGATTTCTTCTCTCTCAGACATCACCCGTTGGTCTTGACCAACCTGCCCTGCGCGGCCCGCCGCGAGCGTAACGTCTGACACCAACGCATACCTTTTCCTCTTTGAACACTTCAAACCACTTCGGAGAAACCTCCAATGATTTCACGTCGTTCTTTGCTGCTTGGTGCCGCCGGTACAGCAGCTTTCGCCTCCACCGCCAAAGCCGAAAGCGCAATGGATGCGTTTTTGGATTCGGTTGGCCTGGACCCAGCCACTGCCTCGCGTCAGGGCTTCCGCATTGATCGCCAGTGGCTGCCGCAGGATGTGTCCTACTCAGGCCGTGAGCGCGCTGGCACCCTCGTGATTGATGTTGCCAATCGCTACCTTTACCACGTGCAAGAGGGCGGTACTGCCCGTCGTTATGGCATTGGTGTTGGCCGTGATGGCTTCCGCTGGGCTGGCGCTGCCGTTGTTGGCCGCAAAGCTGAGTGGCCAACATGGACACCACCAGCTGCTATGATCCGTCGCCAGCCAGAGCTGCGCGAATGGGCCGGCGGCATGCCAGGTGGCGTCGACAACCCGCTGGGTGCACGTGCGCTTTACCTTTACCGCGGTGGCCGCGACACGCTGTATCGCATTCACGGCACCAACGCGCCTTGGACCATCGGTCAGGCCATGTCGTCCGGCTGCATCCGCATGGTCAATGAGCATGTGGAAGAGCTGTATGAGCGCGTACGCGTCGGCTCCCGCGTGATTGTGCGCCAAGTCTCAGCCTAAGACCGGCTGTCTAAGCGCTAACGCTGCCTACCCTTTTAAAGCGCCCGGTGATCGCATTGATCACCGGGCGTTTTTCGTTTGCGGTAAGCCTCACGCCATGTTGACAGGCGCAGTTCCCACTGGTGAGCCTGCGCTTATGGAAAGTGGCGAGCAGGACTGGGCCGAATCGGGCACTGGTGCCCCAGATGATGACGCTCTGGAATCAGGCGATGATGGCGCAGCGCGCGATGCAAAACGCGCCAAGCGCCGTGCACCACGCAAGATGACCGAGAAGCGGCTTCACAACATCGCGCTTGCCTATCTGGATCGCTATGAGGCCAGTGAAGCTGGCTTTCGCGCTATGTTGGAACGCCGTATTTACAAAGCCGCCCGAGCCCATAATGAGGACCCGGCCTCGTTCCAGCCGATGGTGGATGCTGAGGTGGAAAAGGCGGTGGCAGCCGGCTTCATCAACAATAAGCGCTTTGCGGAAAACCAGGTGTTTCAACAGCGCGGACGTGGCGCGTCCGCACGAGCGATACAGGCACGGTTGAAGGCCAAGGGTGTGGCCGATGATTTGATCGACCACGCCCTGGAAAACGACGAACGCGACGATGATACTGCTGCTTGGCGCTACGCACGGCGGCGGCGGCTTGGCCCCTATCGCAGCAAGGACCGCAAAGAGAAGCGCGAGCGCGACATGGCCGCGCTCTGCCGCGCAGGCTTCAGCTTTTCTTTGGCCGCCAAGGTGGTGGATGGGGAATGTGAGGACGGCGATGCGTGAGCTTTTGACCCCAACCCAAATGGGCGCCTGCGATGCCTTCACCATTGCGCGCGGCACACCCGGCATCGATTTGATGGAGCGCGCCGGACAAGCTGTGGCCGACACGGCCCAAGCAATGGTGCCCGAGAACGGCAAGGTGCTGATGCTCGCAGGGCCTGGCAACAATGGCGGGGATGGGTATGTCGCGGCGCGACTGCTTGCCGCCATGGGCCATGAGGTTCGTGTCGCAGCTTTGGGCGACACGGCAAAGTTGCAAGGTGATGCCAAATGGGCGTTTGACGGTTGGCACGGAGATGTTTCGTCTCCGACCGCGCTGGATGCATCGGCGTTGCAGGCGCAGGATCTTATCATCGATGCGCTGTTTGGCGCTGGGCTCAGGCGGGGCTTAGATGGTGCAGCGGCGGCGCTCGTTGAAGCGGTGAACCTGGCGGGACCGCCGGTGCTTGCGATCGACTTACCAAGTGGCCTTGATGGGCGCACAGGCCAGGCGCTTGGTCCGGTTGTCAGGGCTGCCTCCACCATCACCTTCCACCGCCTGAAGCCCGGCCATGTGCTCCATCCTGGCCGCGCGCTGTGCGGAACGATCAGCGTGGCTGACATCGGGATTCATTTTGAGGCAATCACCGAGTGTGGATTCACCGCTCAGCTCACTGGGGCTTATCTAGCAGACGGTCTATCCGGCCTTTCTGCCGATGCTCATAAGTATGCACGCGGCCATGCTCTGATGGTTGGCGGACCACCGCAGATAGCAGGCGCAGGTTTTTTGGCCGCTAGCGCTGCCCTGCGCACCGGTTCTGGTTTGGTGACGCTTGCCGCTCCGCCGGAGACGATGGCAGGCAGTGTTGGCCAGTATCCCGCCTTGATGCGGGCGCCCTGCGCCGACGCCGGTGATCTGGCGCGCCTGCTCGGTGATGAGCGCTTTACCGCCTGCGCCCTAGGTCCTGGTCTCGCGCCCAATGAGGCGACCCGGCAGATGGTCTATGCGGCTTTGGGTTCGCAGGCCGCTCTGGTGCTCGATGCCGGTGCGATCACCGCTTTCTCAGGGATGGCCGCCCCCTTGTTTGAGCGGATTGCTGCCCGTTCGGCTCCAACCGTGCTCACCCCGCATTCCGGTGAGTTCAAACGGCTCTTTGGACGAGGCGAAGCTGGGTTCTCCAAAGTTGAGACAGCCCAGCAGGCTGCGCATCGCAGTGGCGCGGTTGTGGTGCTTAAAGGTGCAGATACGGTAATCGCGCACCCCAATGGCAGCGCTGATTGCACCTATGTGAATGCCAATGCGCCGCCCTGGCTTGCCACGGCTGGATCAGGCGATGTTTTGACAGGCATCATTGCCGGTTTGCTGGCGCAGTCTGGCGCGGCGCATGGCAAAGCTGAACGCCTTACGGCAAGCGTTGCCCTGGGTGTTTGGCTGCACGGCGAGGCGGGCCAAGAGGCTGGACCTGCGCTTGTGGCCAGCGATCTGGAGACCGCGTTGCAGGCTGTTCTGCAACGGTCGTCGCCGTCTCCATTTGTTGCGTTGCAAGGCTGATCGTTCCGGCGGATTTACCATACTGCTTCACTAAACCGGCTAACCTTGCTGCTTAAGCTTACCGCAAGCTTCTGATTTTCAAGAGAATTCCCTCGTGTTTACGGTTCGTTAAGGACGGAACAACGTCCTCGCAAACCAAGGGAAACGTCATGAAAACCTTCATCCGCAAAACGCGCCTCCTCGGCCTCGCACTAGCCATGGCTCTTGCCATTCAACCGCTTGCATCCGTAACGACGGCGACTGATGCAACCGCCGGCGGGTCCTACCACACTCCAATGATGGCGCCTGTTATCACCGGCAGTGGTGGATCATCGGCTGGTGGCTGGATCATCGGTGGTATCTTTGTCTCTGTTGCCTCCATCATTGCCTGTGCGATGATTGTCGGCTCCGAAGAGGGTCGTGAAATGACCCTGGAAGAAGCCTTGCTTTCCGGCGTCATTCCTCTCGGCTGCCTGTTCCGCGAACATCTTGCGGATGAGTAGTACGTAACGCTTCAAAAAAGCCCGGTCTGATAGCAGACCGGGCTTTTTTGTATCAACGCAATCTGAGCAGCTAAGCAGGCCTCAGTTCAAACAATACCGATCCAATCGGCAAGCCAAAGCGGGTCACGACCGCTTCGTTGATCACCACACCATCAGCGAGGCGATAGATGACATCGGCAAAGCCCAGGCGGGTTGTTTCACCACGGCTTTCCACATCAGCGACATAGGTCAAACGAACCTCATCGCTGGTTTCCACCACACTGGCAGAACCCACCGTGTCTTCGCGCACGCCAGTCCAACTATCGGGTCCAGTGCGGGCAAAAACCCAGGTGAGCCTGTCGGTCTCGCCGTCATCGAAGAAAAAGTCTTCCACAACCGTCAGCGTTTCGATCCCGCGCACAGTGCGAAGCGTGCCATTGAGGCGGGCATCAAAACCGCGCTCAATGCCCGCAATGGGCACCGAGAAAAGTCCGCGCCCAACTGTACGTCCCTGAAACGCATCAATCAGGCTGATCGAGCGGATGTCACCCTGCGGTGACGGCGGAACAGTCGCGCAGCCCGCCACAACGAACGGAGCTGCGATCAGCAAAGAGCGTCGCGTGAGGCTAGTCGGCGTGTTCGATAAAGTCACTAAAGGGCGCTACCGATACGCGCGGTGCCGGTTTCGCCATTGTCACGCACCCAGTTCAGCGTGTTTGCGCCAGTACGGGTCAGGTCAAAACACATGGGTTGACCTTCATACCAGTTTTCGAACTGCTGGCAGAGGCGGTTGCCATCAATCCACCAGCGACCTTCGTCTTCTGGCTGGACCCAGCGGCCAAGACCAAGTGCCTCGCCGTCGCCATCAACACGACCACCAGAGCGGTAGTTGAGTGGAAACTCGCCGCCAAAAGGCGTGGCCAGATAAATGGTTTTCCCGATGATTTCAGAGCGAATTTCATTGGCGGAAAAAGACGATGCCTGTGCTGGAAGGGCCAGCAGAGCGGCACAAAAAACAAGAATGAAGCGCATAACAGTCACCGAAAGGTTGGGAGGCGGATACCGAGCATACGGACAAACATCATATTGGTTCATTGCCTAGCATGGCGATGCCGAGGCCATTTCACGTCAACAGTGTGGCAAGGCTGCCCATTAGAGCGTGCAACGCACGCTCTGATGAAGGAGAACTAGGGTCTTGGACCCTAGGTGACCACGATCGCAGAACCGTTCGCCACACGTCCGTAAAGGTGGATGACATCCTGGTTGAGCAGTCGCACGCACCCAGAGGAAACAGCCTTGCCGATGGACCAAACTTCATTGGTGCCATGCAAGCGATAAAGCGTGTCCTGGTTGCCCTCAAAAATATAGAGCGCGCGGGCGCCAAGTGGGTTTTCCGGGCCGGGATCCATGCCGCCATTGGCGATGGAGAAGGGTTCCAGTTCAGGCTGACGTGCAACCATCTCATCGGGTGGGGTCCAACGCGGCCACGCCCGTTTCCAAGCGATACGCGCGCGGCCGGACCATTCAAACCCAGCGCGGCCAAGGCCAACGCCGTAACGCATCGCCTTGCCGTTTTCCATGACGTGGTAAAGATAGAATTGATTGGTATCGACGATGACGGTGCCGACATTTTCGCTGGTGTTGAAGTCCACCATGCGGCGCAGATATTGTTCTGGCACCTGGGTCAAATCGACCGCCGGGACGGGAAACTGCTCCTGCGGCAGGGCAGCATACATGGAAAGAAAAGGGCTTGGACGCACGTCGGCGTTCGGAACCAACTGGCCCTGGGGTACCTGCGTGGTCATGCAACCGGTTACGGCCAGGCCGGACAGGGTGGCTGCGCCAGCCAGAAACTGGCGGCGGGTCGGGCGTTTGATCTCAGATACCAAGCGCGATGCTTGGTTGGTGGTGGCAGTCATGGAAGGTCTCCAGCGGTACTCAAATCGTGCAACAGGGCCGCGATCCATCAACGCCGCGCGGACGTTTTGGTTCACAGGTAATTGGGTGGCAGCGATTTAAAGGCGCGGTGGCGGAAGCTGCAGCGCTTCGGCGAGAGCTAGAAGGATGCTGGCGTCATTGGTTGAGGGGGCCGTGCTTGCAAGCCCTGTGGTTGTTGCCGCTGTCGGTATCAGCCAGCTGCAATCAGCAGAACTGCACGGGCCAGATGGCGCAGCAGTTCCCGCACTGGCGGTTCGTACCGGCGTGGCTTCCAACACAGTAAGGATCTCGATGGTGCCAGCCTCAATCGGTGAGGCAGAGCGCTCAGCAAGTGTTGGGGTTGGCGCGTCGATGCTTTTGGCAAGCGCAATCCCACCGCCATTGAAGGCAACGATCAAGACAACACAGCAAAGAGCAATCACGGTTTTCATGCAGCGTGTCACGCCTCACAATTGCGGCCAACATGGGGCGGTGGCCGTCGCCAGTAAGGATGCCCTCACATGGTTAAGCAAGCGTGACGCAAAAAGCACAGTGGGGTTTGTTGGGGAATTTTGAGGCAGAATTCATGCAGACCGTCCGCCTTAGTCCGCCGTTAGTCTGCATCTAGTCCGCTTAATTGCGCACTTAGTTCGCCCAATTCTGCATGCCGTCCGCATCAATTCTGCCTCAAAACAGGTGTTGAGCGATGTGGGATAGACATGCGGTCGTGCCAAAGGCACGGAGTTTGGGAGAGCAACGCTTTCGGCATTTGCTTTGCAAACGCCTGGCGCGAAACCGCGGTTGGGCCGGAGGCACAGAGCCAAGCGAAAATGGTGCTGCCGGAGAGATTCGAACTCTCGGCCTCTCCCTTACCAAGGGAGTGCTCTACCCCTGAGCTACGGCAGCAATCATCGAGGCGCGCGTGATGCCACAGCCCATACGGGCGTGCAAGGGGGCCGGTCAAGACACTTTCGCACGTAAGCGGACCAAGGATTTTCTTGTTGGCCAGCGTCATGATCTTGGCGCGTGCCGGTTGGGCACCTATACCATGCACCATGACCATCACAACGGATGGAAGCCATGGCTGACGATGCGCCAAAAAAACCAAACACCAAGCCGAAGCCCAACGCCTCAGACGACCCGCGGGCGGCAGCCTTGCGGGCCAATCTTGCGAAGCGCAAACAGCAGGCTAGCGCGCGGCGCGGCGGCAAAGCTGTCGGCAAGACGGAAGCGTCGGTGTTTGACAGTTTGAAAGACGGCGAGCGCTGATCGCGACGCCAAGTCGGCCACGGTGTTTACTGTGGATGCAATCGGCTCGCCTTGTTGGTGCCGCGTTTCTTGTGTCTTGCCGCGATTGGCCGTAAACGAGCGGCTTGCTTGTTAAAAGAGAGTTCACCATGGACAAGATCCGCATTGTTGGCGGCAACACGCTCAACGGCACCATCCCTATCTCAGGCGCGAAGAACGCAACACTGCCTTTGATGATCGCAAGCCTTGCGACAGCCGAAACGCTGACACTGCACAATGTGCCAGGCCTGCAGGACGTGGTGACGCTGTCGCGCATTCTTGGCAACCATGGTGTGGACTATGCGGTCGTCGGGCGCAGATCGGGTGCCCAACGTGGCTACGGCTCCACGGTGAAGTTGACCGCTGGCGAAATTGTCGACACCACCGCCCCCTATGATCTGGTGCGTCGCATGCGGGCGAGCTTCTGGGTTATCGGGCCGCTATTGGCGCGCATGGGGCAAGCGCGCGTTTCGCTGCCAGGTGGTTGTGCCATCGGCACGCGTCCGGTGGATTTCTTCCTGGATGCGCTGTCGTCCCTGGGCGCTGATATCGATATTGAACAAGGCTATGCCGTCGCTGAAGCGCGCAACGGCCTTGTTGGCAACCGCATCAGTTTTCCCCGCGTGTCCGTCGGCGCGACCCATGTTGCGATGATGGCCGCTGCGCTCGCCAAAGGCGAAAGCGTGATCGAGAACGCTGCCAGTGAGCCAGAGGTTGTGGACGTGGCCACCTGCCTCAACGCTATGGGTGCGAAAATCGAAGGCGCCGGCACCCGCACCATTCACATTCAAGGCGTTGATGTTTTGCACGGCGCGGAACATTCGGTGGTGCCCGATCGCATCGAAACCGGCACCTACGCCATGGCGGCGGCGATGACCGGTGGCAAGGTGACGCTGACCGGCACGCGCGCTGAACATTTGGGTGCAGCCCTTGATACGCTGGAAGAAGCTGGTGTTTCTGTGGAGCGTGGCGCGGACAGTTTGACCATTTCGCGCAATGGTAATGGCCTGATGCCGGTGAATGTCAGCACCGAACCGTTCCCTGGTTTTCCAACTGATCTTCAGGCGCAACTGATGGCGCTGATGACCATGGCGCAGGGCACCTCGACGATCAAAGAAACGATTTTTGAAAACCGCTTCATGCATGTGGCCGAATTGGCCCGTCTTGGCGCCAACATTCGTCTGGATGGCCAGAATGCCTTTGTGGAAGGCCAACCTACACTGACCGGCGCCGAAGTGATGGCCACCGATCTTCGCGCCTCGGTCTCGCTGGTGATTGCTGGCTTGGCAGCTGAAGGCGAAACAACGGTTGGACGCGTCTACCATCTGGATCGCGGCTTTGAGAATTTGGAAGAGAAGCTGTCGGCCTGCGGCGCCCAGATTGAACGCTTGGCGGCTTAACCAAATATGACAGACACTCCCCAGCTTTTGAAGCTTGCTGCCTTTGATGCCGACGATTTGGCTGTTGTCTCAGCCTCCATGCAGGATGCGATCGTGAAGACCGGCGAGATGACCTATCTGCCCGGCGAAAAACGCTTTGCGTTGGTGGCCAACCGGTTTGCCTGGGAGGTGAACGCTGAGCGCTCCAAACCACCCTATGAGCGGCGACGCACGGGATTGCAGGTCACACGCGCCCTGAAAGCTGAATTGGCAGGGCTCGACCTGAGACGCCCCGATGATGTTTTGGAGCTGCTTTCAATAAGCTTTGAGGCCAGCGAAGAACCAGCAGGCGCCGTGACGTTAGCCTTTTCCGGCGGTGCCACGGTGCGACTTCATGTTGAGTGTCTGGAGCTTGCCATGGCCGATCTTGGCGGTGCATGGACAACCGACGCACTGCCAAAGCATCCCGATGCCGAGCATCTGGATGCCGAGCAGCCTGACGATGATGCCTCGGCGAACGCCTAAGTTCTAACAACTCGAACCTTGAGATTGCCTCATGCCCCAGCGCCTCGACACGCGCGATGATACCTTTGACTCAGACTTTGCCACGCTGCTTGCCGCCAAGCGCGAGGATGCTGCCGATGTGCGCCAGGCCGTCGACACCATTCTGGCCGATGTGCGCGAACGCGGTGATGAGGCCGTCTGCGAGCTGACAGAGCAGTATGATCGATTGGCGCTAACGCCAGAGACCATGCGGGTGAGCGACGACGAGCTGGAAGCCGCCACCCATGATGTGGCCGTTGATGTGCGCGCGGCACTTGATTTGGCGGCACAACGCATTGAAGCGCACCACCAGCGCCAGATGCCCAAGGATGATAGCTACACCGACTCGCTGGGCGTCTCGCTGGCCTCGCGCTGGACGGCTTTGGATGCGGTTGGCCTTTATGTGCCCGGTGGCACGGCGAGCTACCCCTCTTCGGTCTTGATGAACGCCATTCCGGCCAAAGTCGCAGGCGTTGAGCGCGTCGTGATGGTGGTGCCAACGCCGGATGGTGAGACCAATCCAGCGGTTCTGGCAGCGGCCAAGCGCGCAGGCGTTGATGAGGTTTACCGCATTGGCGGCGCGCAGGCCGTTGGCGCCCTGGCCTATGGCACCGATACCATTGCTCCGGTGGCCAAAATCGTTGGTCCTGGCAATGCCTATGTTGCTGCTGCCAAGCGCGCGGTGTTCGGCACGGTGGGCATCGACATGATCGCCGGGCCGTCTGAGGTGCTGATCATCGCCGATGAAACCGCCAACCCACAATGGGTGGCCGCTGATCTGCTGGCGCAGGCAGAGCATGATGAAGCCGCGCAATCGATCGTCATCACGTTGGATGAGGATTTGGGCGATGCCATCGCGCTTGCCGTCAGCAGCCAACTGGTCGAACTGCCACGGCGCCCGATCGCCAGTGTCAGTTGGCGCGACTATGGCGCGATCATCCGCGCTTACAGCCGTGAGGAGGCGGTGGAACTTGCCAACCGCATCGCAGCTGAGCATCTTGAACTGGCGGTGGACGACCCCGAAGCTATGATGGATGGCATTCGCCATGCTGGCGCGATCTTTTTGGGCCACCATACGCCTGAAGCCATCGGCGATTATGTTGGTGGGTCCAACCATGTGCTGCCAACCGCACGCTCAGCGCGTTTCTCCTCCGGTCTTTCGGTGATGGACTTTATCAAGCGCACCTCTGTGCTCTCCTGCACGCCTGATGCGTTGGCAAAACTAGGACCGGCGGCCATGACACTGGCGCGCACGGAGGGGTTGACGGCGCACGCGCGTTCCGTTGCCATACGTTCCAACCAAACCTAGAGTTCTTCAGGGGAACACTGGCTCACCTGAGAGGCTCTAGGGCTTTGTTTCATCGCATGTTCTTGGCCGAAAACCGCTTCCACGTTTCGGGAACATGCTTTAGGCACCGGCGACAGTTGAGTACGCCAAGGGCCTTTTGAGGACACCATGTTGCCTGAGTCCGGCCTTTCCACGACCGATACCGATACCACCGAAAAAGGGCCAAACCGGCTTGTCTCTGTGGTCATTGATGAGGTTTCGATTGGTCGCTCCAGCCCAAGCATAGACCATGAGCGCCAGGTGGCGGTGCATGATCTGATCGAAGAAAACAGCTTTGCGCTGCCGGGCCATGATCGCGGCCCTTATCTGCTGAATTTGGCCGTGGTCGAGCGCCGCCTGGTGTTTGATGTGCGCGAAGCAGCATCGGGCGAACCGGTGGCCGCGCACATGCTGGCCCTGTCACCCTTAAGGCGGGCAGTGAAGGATTATCACCTCATCTGCGACAGCTATTACGAGGCCATCAAAACCGCCAGCCCCAGCCAGATCGAGGCCATCGATATGGGGCGACGCGGGCTGCACAATGATGGCTCAACCCTGCTGATGGAGCGGCTGGACGGCAAGATCGAGATCGATTTTGAAACGGCGCGGCGGCTTTTCACGCTGGTCTGCGTGTTGCACTGGAAGGGCTGAGGCTAACCGGTGGCCGAGGACGTGCCAGGCGGCCCCTCCCCTGATCTGCCTCCGGGTATGCCAGGACCCAGCATGCCGGGGCAATCCATGCCTGGCGCGGTTTTGTTTGCCTGTTCGATGAACGCTGTTCGCTCGCCAGTGGCTGAACTGCTGGCTAAACATCTGGTGCCTGGCAAATTCTACATTCAATCGGCTGGCGTTCGTGCAGGCGAGCCTGACCCCTTTACGGTCGCCATCATGGAAGAGATGGGGCTTGATCTGGCCAAGCACCGGCCGCGCACGTTTGAAGACATCGAGGACAGTTTTTTCGATCTTATCATCACTCTGGCGCCGGAAGCGCATCACCGCGCCCTGGAGATGACGCGTGACCAAGCGGTGGAGGTGGAATACTGGCCAACGGCTGACCCAACCCTTGTTCAGGGCTCGCGCGAGCCTATCTTAGAGGCTTACCGTTCGATGCGCGACGGGCTGGCCATGCGCATCAAAAAACGGTTTGGCGCACTCTAAGCGCGCGTTCGTTCTCAAATCGACCAGCCTCACCAAGCAACAAAACAGCTTAGCTGGCGTCAAGCCTTCACTTGTTGCTGCTTTTCGGCTACATCGCCCGGCACATACGCATAGAGATCGGCGCATGGTCATGTGCCCGCTAGGGTGATTGGCCCTCTTTCCCTCGCCGTACAAACAGGAACCGCATGACAAAAGAAGAAGTTTTGGAGTTTCCCGGTGTCGTCACCGAACTCCTGCCCAACGCGACGTTTCGCGTTAAGCTCGAAAATGAGCACGAGATTGTTGCCCACACCGCTGGCCGCATGCGCAAAAACCGCATTCGTGTGCTTGCCGGTGACAAAGTGCTTGTTGAAATGACGCCCTATGATCTGACCAAGGGCCGCATTACCTATCGCTACAAATAGCGGGTCTTCGCCGACCATAGCGCCGCCAGGCCAGTGTCGGCACGGGCCATGAACCGTTACACAGGAACGCCACGTGCTGTCGCCTTCGGAACCCTCACGCCCCAAACTGGTGCTCGCCTCGGCTTCGCCGCGACGTCTGTCGCTGCTTGAGCAGATCGGGCTTGTGCCGGACCGGCTGGAGCCGGCCTATGTGGATGAGGCGCCCCAGCGCATGGAACTGCCGCGCAATTTGGCGGTTCGTCTGGCGCGCACCAAAGCGTTGACCGCCCAGCGCCGCATGGCGGTGGAAGATGATTTTCGCGGAGCGCTGGTGCTGGCCGCCGACACGGTGGTGTCTGTCGGGCGGCGCATTCTGCCCAAGGCGGAAACCCGCGAACAGGCGCAGCGTTGCTTGGAACTGCTCTCTGGGCGGGCGCACAGGGTGTATACCGCCATCGCGCTGGTGGACACCAAAGAGAATGTGCACAGCCGCCTGGTGGAAACACGGGTGCGCTTCAAGCGCCTGTCACGCGCTGATGTGGCCGCTTACCTCACCACCATGGAGTGGGATGGCAAAGCCGGTGGCTATGCCATTCAAGGCAGCGCTGGGGCCTTTGTGGTGCAGATGGTCGGCTCCTACAGCAGCGTGGTCGGTCTGCCGCTTTACGAAACCTCGCAGATGCTGACAGGCAATGGCCTGCCGGTGATCGAGGCTTGGCAGGAAACAGCGCCTGAAGCGCAATCGGCTTGATGCGCCACACACGGTAGCCCGGTATGAGCAACCAAATCTCCAACAAAGACTGCCCCGTCTGTGGCAAACCCACGGTCAAAGACCATGCACCATTCTGTTCGTCGCGCTGCAAAGATGTTGACCTCAACCGCTGGTTGAGCGGTCACTACTCCATCCCTGGGACGCCCGATGACGATAGTGAAGGCACGGAAAACCAGGACTTCGCGGAAAGTGCGAACGATCGTTTCCCATCGGGCAAAACCCATCACTAACGTTTTTATACGTACGTAATTTAACGTGTTCTTAGCATTCTTTCTCCATTTATTGCCGCAAATGACACGCTTAGGTTGTGTTGTTATTTGCTTACGCAATGGGGGACGATTGCAATGAACAAGGCACTTTCGCTCAAACAGATGATCTTTGCAGGCTTCGGATTGGTCCTGGCCCTTTTGATCGTTTTGTCAGTCATGTCGCTACGCGGCACCAACACGATTGGCCATGATTTCACCGACTATCGACAGGCGGCTCGTGAAAGCCTGTTGGTCAATGACGCCAAGCAGGAATTGCTTAGCCTGCGCATGGGTGTATTCCAGTATCGCATCAACAACAGCGATGAAGCTGCCAATCGCGTTCGCCAATCGGTTCAGAACCTGATCGATCTGAAGGATGAAATGGCAGCCTTCATGGTGAACGATGCGCAGATCGCGCAAATCGGCGGCATGTCAGATCTTCTGGACGGGTATGGCGCAGGATTTGAAGACGTTTATGCGCTTCAATCCCAACGCAATGAACTGGTACCGGTACTCAACGACAGTGGTCGCGATGCGCGTTCGACGCTGTCCGACATCATCGACAGTGCCTACAATGATGGCGACATAGAAGCGGCCTATTACGGCGGCGTTGTCCAGCAACATCTGATGTTGGCGCGTTATTACGGCGAGAAATTTCTGCTTGCCAACGAATCCGACGACCGCGACCGCACATTGCAGGAAATCGCCACGGCGCAGCAAAATTTCGCCACGCTGGATCGCAATCTGCAAAACCCAAGCCGCCGTGCGCTCGCGGCTCAGTTCGAAGATCAATTTCGCCAGTTCGCCCAACAATTCGATCAGGTCGTCACGCTGATTGAAACGCGTAACGGCGTTCTGGCTAACCAACTTGATGCGATTGGCCCGCAGCTTCTTGAGGGCTACACGGCCGCGCTGCAAACCGTTGTCGACGCGCAAAACACCATTGGCCCACGCGCCTCTGCTGAAGTGGCAAGCGTCACCCGCACGACCATGATCATCTCTGTGGTCGCCGTGCTTCTGGGCGCCGTCGCTGCATTCTTCATTGGCCGGCTGATCGCACGCTCCATTGCCAACGTCGTCTCTCGTATGAACGACCTTGCACAAGGAGAGCTGGACATCACCATCGAGGGTGAAGATCGCAAGGATGAGTTGGGCGATATGGCCCGCGCCCTGCTGGTTTTTCAGGAGAACGCTCGAGAAAAGGTCCGCCTTGAAGCGAACCAGGAGGAGCAGGCACGCCTGGCAGAGGAAGAGAAGCGCCGCTCCATGAATGACATGGCTGATGCGTTTGAGGCCAATGTGAATGAGGTGGTGTCTGCGGTGTCCAGTGCTGCTGAACAAATGGTTGGGCTGGCGCAGCTGCTTTCTGAAGCTGCAGGCAGGGCTGGTGAGCGTTCCACCGCCGTGGCCGCCGCATCGGAAGAAGCCTCTACCAATGTGGAAACGGTGGCGGCGGCATCTGAAGAGATGACCAACTCCATCGCCGAGGTATCGCAACGCATCGGCGACACTGCCACCATGACCGAAGACGCGGCGCGCGGCGCAGAGCAAACAACACAGACGGTGGCAAAACTGTCCACCAGCGCCCAGACCATTGGTGATGTCATTTCAATGATTTCTGACATCGCAGAGCAGACCAATCTGCTGGCGTTGAACGCCACTATTGAGGCTGCCCGCGCCGGTGAGGCTGGCAAGGGCTTTGCGGTTGTCGCCAGCGAGGTGAAGAGCCTTGCCAATCAAACCGCCAAAGCGACCGAAGAAATCTCGGCGCAGATCACCGGTATGCAGGACAACACCAACGCAGTGGTGGATTCCATCGATAAGATTGGCGCCATGATTCAGGATCTGAACGGCACGTCCTCTTCCATTGCGTCGGCTGTTGAAGAGCAACATTCGGCGACCGAAGAAATTGCTCGCAACACGCAGCAGGCCGCTGATGGTACGCGTGAGGTGTCATCCAACATCACCGAAGTTTCCACCGCCGTTCAAGAAACCGGTCAGGCCGCCAATGAAGTGCTTACGGCCTCCTCGCAGTTGGCCTCGGAAGCTGAGCGTCTGCGCGACAGTGTTGCAGACTTCTTGAGCAATGTGCGCGCCGCTTAAGCGTTCATAGAGCCACACTCCATTTGGCCGTCGCGCACCGATGCGCGGCGGCTTCTTTTTGAGATCAATAGTTGCTGCAAACCCGCTTGCGCTGACCGGGGCCATTGCCTATAAGGCCGCTTCGTGATGCTGATGGCTGGCGCCCGCGCCCCGCCCGCACCACGCGCCCAGGTAGCTCAGTTGGTAGAGCACGCGATTGAAAATCGCGGTGTCGGTGGTTCGAACCCGCCCCTGGGCACCATTTTTGTTTGGCTCTGTGCCTTGGGCACAACCGCCTCCTAACCAATCGTAACGCGATTGGTGGAACGAGCGGCAGGCATTTGCGCAGCAAATGCCGAGAGCGACCTCTGAAATTCTCTGAACACATAATCGGTCTTCGTTCAGCTCTGTGCCTTCGGCACAACCGCCTGAGTGACACTAAGCCAGCGCCCTGTGCCCATTGACAAAACGCAACATCGTCTGAACCCCAGCGTCGCATAAGTGACACCTTATAGATTGCCGTTTCTGTCGTACGCAGGATAACATGTCTCGGTGCGGCCATTGCGGGAGGATCGGGGAACACCCAATGACGTGGCTTCGTTACTACTACCAGCCCAGCCTTCACGCTGTTGCCATCGCCGCCCTTTGTGTCGGCGGCTTGGCACTATGGATTATTCCAGGCCTCGTCTTCGCCGTAAACGGTGTCGCCGACGAAATCGTTCCAAACTATCCCGGCGTTGAGCAAGACATGCCGTTTGAAGATGGCCCGCTTTTCCTCTCCTCAGCCTTGATTCTTGTCGTGATCACACTTTGGGTGGAAATGGTGGCGATGAGCTTTGGCGAACCGCCTGGCCAATCGGGTCTTCTTACATCGTTGGATGAGCCCCAACCGCTCTGGGCCCTGCTGGGAGGAGCCCTGGGCGTTGCCATGCTGATCGCGGCAGTTGCCAATGTGGCGCATGAGTTTTGCCATCGCCTTTACAGTCCAATGCAACGGTTTCTTGGACAGGTTTTGTTTTCCCTGGCACTGCATCCAAGTCTGCCGATCGAGCATGTTTTTGGCCATCACCGCAATGTCGGTACACGCGATGATCCGGCCACCGCACACCGTGGCGAAGGATTTTGGCGCTACATCGTGCGCTCAGTTGGCGGAACCTTTGTCAATGCACATCGATTTGAGAAACGGCGGCTGCGTCATCATGGTACGTTTGGCCGCCTGGCCTTCAATCGGACCTACCAGGGCTACGGTGTTGTGGCGGTTTGGTGGCTCTGGGCACTTGCTCTTGGCGGCGTGCCCGGCTTGATCGGGTTTGTGCTTGTTGGGCTGATCGGCATGGTGATTGTTGAGCTGTTTCAATACATCAGCCACTATGGATTGGTGCGTGTACCGGGTACGCCCGTGCGCGCTGATCACTCCTGGGAATGGTCACGGGTTGCCACATCCAGCTTCATGCTTAACCTGCCACGGCACTGTGCCCATCATCTCGACAGCACCAAAAGCTATTGGCAGTTGGATGTGACCGCGCGAGCGCCAACCTACCCGCTCGGTCCAAACCTAATCGCGTTTGCCGCCCTTCTGCCGCCGCTCTTTCATCGGCTCGCCAGGCCTGCATTGATCAACTGGGATCGCAGGTTTGCAACAGCAGCCGAGAAGGCCTACGCGACCAACGCTGCCCGACCGCCTGCGCCCGACCGACGCCGCGTCGAAAGCCAAACGTAACTGCCGTTTCTGTGGGGCTTTTCTGATGCGATTTTTGCCGCTTTTTGCGCTTGAGCGCCCGTTTGTCGCGGCGTTGTGCGCGACCGTCTTTTCGTTACTGGCAACTGTGGGGCTGATGCGGCTGGGCTTTGACGACGGCATGGAAAGTGCCTTTGCCGGGCAGACGCAAATCTTCGGGAACTACACGGTCAATCGCGATCGATTCACGCCGGCAGAGGGAGACATCGCGGTCATTTTCGACTCCCAAAGCCCTCTTTCGGGAGCGCAGTTGCACACTGTGCGCAATTTCGCGCTTGAGGCGGCGTTTGCACCGCACGTTGATTCGACGTTCTCGGTGTTTGCCCTGCGCACGCCACAACGGGACGGATCGCCGTCACAGCCGTTCTTGCCGCTTGACTTGGATGCCGCGGAGGATGTGAGCGCATTGCTGGAAGCAGCGCGAGACCATCCACTTGGCGGAGATCGTTTGGTGTCCGACGATCTGCACCAAGTGTTGGTTCTGGTGACTTTACGACCCCAGGAATCCGATCTTGAAGCCGCTCGAGAAACGATCACAACGCTTGAAAGCCTGGTCGCTGATGCACGCGCGTCAGACCCAACGCTTTCAGCAACGTTGACCGGCATGGTGCCGATCCGGCAAATCGTGATCGATGGGCTGCTGCGCGACCTTCTGGTGCTCAACGCCATCGGCATCGGCATCGGATCGCTCATCTGCGTTGTGGTGCTGCGCTCAGTGATGCTTGCGCTTCTAACCGGTGTGCCAGCTTCGCTGGCCTTACTGGGAGTGCTTGGCGCAATGGGGTGGCTTGGCTTGGAGATCAACACGGTCACCAACGCCATTCCGGTGCTGATCTTGGTGCTGGCACTTTGCGACAGTTTGCATCTTACCTACGAGGTTCGCCGCCAAGCGACACGTCATGAGGATCTAGCTGATGCCATCAAAGAAGCGGTTCTTCGGGTCGCACCGGCCTGCGCGCTGACCTCATTTACCACGGCCATCGCTTTCGCGGCCTTGTTGATTTCGCCATCCGAACTGGTGCGCAGCCTTGGCTGGTCCGGTGTTTTGGCCACGCTGATTTCGCTGCTGGCTGTGCTTTTGACGCACCCGTTGGTGTTCTTGGCCGCAAGCCGCACGCCGGTTTTGCGTGAAGCTCTGACCGCATTGATGTCGCGCGCGCCAGCGCAGTCGTTCACCGCTTTGCAAGGCCATGGCCTTTGGCACTTTGCTGTTGGCCATGCGCGCCCGGTGGCGGGGCTTTCCTTACTGGTTCTGGTGGTGGCGCTGGGCCTTTTCAGTCAGGCCCGGCCAGCATATTCGTTCCTTGAAAATGTTTCCCCGCACAATGAAGCCTTGCAGGCACTGCGCCAGGTGGATGTCAGCATGACACCTACCGCCGCCATCGACATTCCCGTGCACCTAAACAGCAGGAATGATCTCAGCGTCATCAATGCTGTTGTCCAAGCCGCTCAAAGCGCTTTGCCCGATGGGAAAGTTTCGTCGATACTCGACTTGGTGACCTGGATCGACGTGGCGCCAGAGACTGCCAGCTTGGACAGTCTGGCGCCAATCCTTGACCGCCTGACGCCCACGCAGCGCTTACGTTACCTTTCACAGGACGATGTCTGGGCGTTGGTGCGCCTTTATGTGCCTGACCGGGGTGCACAGGCGACACAGGTGATGCTTAATGACTTGCAGGAGGCTTTCGACACCGCTGAAATCTCGCCGGAGGCTTTAGGGCAACCAACAGGCCTGCTCGCCATGTCATCGACGTCAAGTCTTACGATGATCGGGCATATCAACATCAGCTTCACCGTTGCCGTGTCGGCCGCTGGATTGTTCGTGGCGGTGTGGTTTGGCAATGCCTTGTACGGTCTGGTGGCGTTGGTGCCGAACATATTGCCGATTGTTTGCGTGGGCGCGTGGCTGTTTTTGAGTGGCAATGGCCTGCAGTTTTCAAGCGCCCTTGCGCTGACGATTGCCTTTGGAATCGCCGTCGATGACACGGTGCATGTGTTGAACCGACTGAGCTTAACAGCACCGCGCGACAGACCCTTTGATCCGCAGAGCGTACGCCGGGTTTTTCATGACCTTGCGCCAGTGCTGGTGACAACGACGGTGGTGTTGGCATTTGGAATGCTGGGCAGCCAATTCAGCGCCGTGCCGACGATCGCTTACTTCGGTCTTTTGTGCATTGCCGTGTTTGCCCTCGCCCTGATCGCGGTACTGGTTGTGTTGCCGGCGGTAATGCTGTCGCCCCGCCCTTCCAAATCGCTGCAAGAGATCGCGTGATGCGTCCGTGCGTTCTGCCTGCTATTATCCTTTTTGCGCTGCTGGCCGCGCCCCTGCCCCTAACGTATGCTCAGGATACCTATGCTTGGTACGATCTGGCTGGCACTTGGCGCGGTGAAGGCGTGCTGCGTGCCGAACCGGATTCTCATCTGGAACAAGGCGTGTGCCGCTTCGACATCCAAGCCAACACCGATGATGCCATCAGCCTATCAGGGCGATGCGCGACCGCCGCGCAAAGTGGACAGGTGTCCACGCAGATCACCCGCGATGGAAATGGTGTAATCACGGGCCGTGCAACATCGCCACTGGTAACGGCGCCGGTTGCTCTGGTTGGGAGACAGTCCGGCAGCACACTGTCATTGTCCTCAACCGGGCCGGTCGAGATGGAGGGCCAGTCCTACACCGTGTCTTCGCAGATCGACGGCTGGTCGAGCGACGGCGTTTTCACGCTGGTCCAGCGTTTGGCCAAACCTGATACCGAGCCGGTTGTGGTGTTGCAGATGCGGTTTAGCCGAACGCCCTAAAGCCTTGAACCCGCCCAGTGCATCGCCATATCGCCGGTACGACATTTTTCCCCTGTAAACAGCCGATGAGGACGACCACTATGCGCGATGCAAAAGCCCTTCTTGACCAATTTCTTGGCCAGGTGGACCTGTCCAGTGTGACCGGCCAATCGGGGGCGGCACAAACGCAATCTGGTGGCGACGCGCAGCAAGGCGGCGCGGTAGGTGGGCTGAACCTCGACAGTCTGCTGTCGGGTCGCGGCGGGCTGGCGACGGGTGCTGTTGCTGGTGGCTTGGTTGGCCTGTTGCTGGGCGGCAAGAAACCCAAAAAGCTCGCCAAATCAGCACTTAAGGTCGGCGGCGCGGCGCTTGTCGGCGGCCTCGCCTACAAAGCCTGGAAAGACTATCAGGCCGGGCAAACACCCGGCGCAACGCCACCTTCCAATCCGCCTGCGCCAGCCGCCGGTGGTGGGTCAGCAGCCCCGCTTCCCATCGAAGATGCCTCCGGCACCGGTTTCATGCCTGAGGATACCGATGCGCAGGAAAAGCTCAGCCAATCGCTGATCGCGGCCATGATTGGTGCGGCCAAGGCGGATGGTCATGTGACCGAGGATGAACGCACGCGTATCGGCAATGCCTTGGAAAAACTGACCATTGAGGGTGACCAGCGCTCGTTCATTCAGGAAGAGCTGGCCAAGCCACTAGACGTCGGTGCTATAGCGAGTATGGCCTCCAGCGAAGAGCATAAGGTGGAAATTTACGCCGCCTCGCTGATTGCGGTCGATCCCGAGGGACCTGCTGAAAAAGGCTATCTGGCCATGCTGGCCGCTCGCCTTGGCCTGGACCCCAAGCTGGTGGAGCATTTGCACGCCAACGCTGATAAGTTGCTCGTCGACGCGTAAAGCTTGCCCGATAATTGGCCTTGCATGCCTTCAAGCCCCGTGAAAACAACGGCGTGTTAATCTGCAGCCAAGGCCTTTTTCATGGAACTTCTCACCCTTGTCTCTCAAACCGTGCTGGTCGGCCTTTTGGCCGGTTGGCTGGTCATCGGCGCATATGAAAACATCCGTGCGCCGGAGGTGAATTTGGCGCTGGTGCGCGATGTGTTCTCCATGGACGCCATCGCAGAGGAAATGCCCGGCGTTTACGAGATGGTGAAGCACAACCGCGTCACGTCAGAAGCTTTGCAGAACGGGCTGTTCCGGTTGATCGTGGTATTTGAAACGCTGGTCGCCGCCGGGCTGGTGCTCGGTACGGCGATGCTGGGTCTTTCCCTCTTTGGCGCTGTGGACACAGGCTATGCGCAACTGTTTGCCGGTTGGGCCGTGCTCGGCTTCATCCTGATCTGGGGGCTGTTTTTGGTGGGCGGCAACTGGTTCCACTATTGGGTCTCCCACAAGAGCACCCAGCACACGCACTATTTCATGACGTTTTGGGGCATTCTGACATTAGGTTGGTTGGTGTGATGGGGATGGTGGGTATGAAATGGATAGTGGCGCTTGGGCTCTGCTTGGCGAGCTTCCCGGCGATCGCCGAAGACTGGCGCGTCAGCACACTTGGTGCGGTCTCATCCTCGTTGTTTGCCGAGCGCTGCCAACGCGCACCACAGGGTCCTTCGGCGGGCTTGCCCGATGGATGCGTGGCGTCTGGCGCGGGCGACGTTCGTGCCGCATGGTACACACAGCCAACCGGGCGCTATGCCCACGCCATCTTAGGCGATGGCATTGAAGGTGGCGCGTTGCGTGTGCGACTGGAGAGTGGGGCGCAAACGGAATTCGTGCTGCCCGACAGCCTGGTTTTTGAAGACCGGACACCGCGCCTTGCTGACCTGGATGGCGATGGACGCACCGAAATCATCACCATTCGTTCTTCCAACCGCTCTGGCGGTTCGGTGGCCGTGTATGGCGTGCGCGGTGAAGCGATTGTCGAGCTTGGCGCTACGCCGTTCATCGGACGCTCAAACCGCTGGCTGAACATTGCTGGCATTGCCGATTTTCTTGGTCGCGGCGATTTGCAGGTGGCGTTTGTTGAAACACCGCATATTGGCGGCACACTGAAGCTCGCGACGTTTGACAGCAGCGGCATGCGGGTCGTGGCGCGACAAAGCGGTTTTTCCAACCATGAGATCCGCTCGCGTGAGCAACGTTTGTCGGCCGTTACGGACATTGACGGTGACGGGATTGTCGATCTTGCTGTTCCCAATGCCCGGCGCACAAGCCTTGAGTTGGTGCGCCTTGCTGGCGGTCGTATCCACACCCTAGCCTCTGTGCCCCTGCCCTCATCGGTGCGGCAAGCCGTGCTGAGTGAAGGCCAAGGCCCAAATGCGCGTTTTGTGACCGGGCTTGCCAATGGAAGCATCGTGTCGATCGGGCGCTAGGTCTTCAATTGATCCATCAAACAATCTGATTTTTGCAACCGGTTGCAAAATGTCTCTGCGATGCGTAACAGGGGCTTTGAGAGCCTTAGAACAACCGCCAGATGGCGCCGTGAGAGCGCCGACGTTGCAAAAGCATGCGCCACCGCTTCACAGCGCACGCGGCGACGTGTACCAAATGGTCAAAAATTGGGAGACGCACAATGGAAACGATCCACCACTACATCGCAGGCGCGCTAACCGAAGGGTCGGCTGCTGGCCATCAGCCGGTTTTCAATCCGGCGACCGGTGAAACGCCAAGCCAGGTGGTGCTGGGCGATGCTTCGGACGTGCAGGCCGCTGTGGATGCTGCCAACGCCGCGCTACCCGCATGGGCGAAAACGCCGACGCTGCGCCGTTCGCGCGTGATGGACCGTTTCAAAACCATTCTTTGGGAGCGCACCGACGAGCTGGCGCGGGCCATCTCCGCCGAGCATGGCAAAACCCATGATGATGCGCTGGGCGAAGTGACGCGCGGCATCGAAGTGGTGGAATTTGCCGTCGGCGCGCCGCATCTGATGAAGGGTGAGTTTTCCGAAGCCGTTGGTACTGGCGTTGATAGCTATGGCGTGCGCCAACCGCTCGGCGTTGTGGCCGGCATCACGCCGTTCAATTTCCCAGCCATGGTGCCGATGTGGATGTTCCCGATTGCCATTGTCACCGGCAACACCTTCATCCTGAAACCTTCCGAGCGCGATCCCTCTGCCTCACTGCTGCTTGGCAAATGGCTGAAAGAGGCAGGCTTGCCCGATGGCGTTTTCAATGTCGTGCATGGCGGCAAGCCCGTGGTGGATGCGATCCTTGAGCATCCCGACATCAAGGCGGTGTCGTTCGTCGGCTCCACGCCGATTGCGCAATATATCTATTCCACCGGCACCGCGAACGGCAAACGGGTGCAGGCGCTAGGTGGTGCGAAAAACCACATGGTGATCATGCCCGATGCTGACCTTGATATGGCGGCGTCAGCGCTGATGGGCGCAGGGTTCGGGTCTGCTGGTGAGCGCTGCATGGCCATTTCAGTTGCTGTGCCGGTGACCGATGCGGTGGCCGATGCGCTGGTGGCCAAGCTTGCACCACAGATCGAAGCGCTGAAAATCGGTCCGTCAACCGACACCACCGCCGAGATGGGCCCGCTCGTTACCAAGGAGCATCTGGCCAAAGTGAAGGGCTATGTGGATCAGGGTGAGAGCGAAGGCGCGAAGATCGTCGTTGATGGGCGTGGCTTTGAACAGTCCAAACAGGGCTACGAGAACGGCTTCTACATGGGCGGCACGCTGATCGATCAGGTGACGCCGGATATGACGATCTGGAAGGAAGAGATTTTTGGCCCGGTGCTGTCGGTCGTGCGTCGCAACTCTTACCAGGACGCGGTCGACCTCATTCACAACCATTCCTATGCCAATGGCGTTGCGGTGTTTACCCGCGACGGCGATGTCGCGCGCAGCTTCGCTCAAGACATTGAAGTGGGCATGGTCGGCGTCAATGTTCCGATCCCAGTTCCAATGGCATTCCACTCCTTTGGCGGCTGGAAAGCCTCGGTGTTTGGTGACCATGGCATGTACGGCATGGAAGGTTTTCGCTTTTACACCCGGCTTAAAACGGTTACAGCGCGCTGGCCCACCGGTATGCGGAGCGATCCTGAGTTCACCATGCCAACCTTGGGTTAGCACCCATCCCTTAAGTATCTTGCGTACCGATGACCTCTCCGACTGTATCTGACCTGATCCTCACCATCTCCTGCCCTGACCGCAAAGGCATTGTCGGGGCGGTTGGCAATTCGATCACCGCGCAAGACTGCAACATTGTTGAGAGCGCGCAGTTTTTCGATGCCAAGTCGGGCGGGTTTTTCATGCGCGTGCGGCTGACACCGCCCAATGGCAAGGGGTCAGACTCCTTTGCCGAGGGTTTTGAACCCGTCGCCACCGCCTACCACATGGCGTTCCAGGTGAGTGATGTCTCGGTGAAACCACGCGTCATTATCATGGTCTCAAAGACCGGGCACTGCCTCAATGATTTGCTCTATCGTTGGCAGGTCGGCCAATTGCCCATGGAGCTGGTTGGGGTTGTTTCCAACCATGAAACCTGGCGAAAGCGCGTGGAGAGCGAGGATATCCCGTTCATCCATATGCCGGTCGACAAGGACAACAAGCTTGAGCAGGAAGCTGCTCTGGAAGCACTGATCGAACGCGAGCAGGTCGATCTGGTGGTGCTGGCTCGCTACATGCAAATTCTGTCCGATGGGCTCTCAGGCCGCTTGGAAGGCAGGGTTATCAACATTCATCACTCCTTCCTGCCAAGCTTCAAAGGTGCGCGGCCCTATCACCGCGCCCATGATCGCGGCGTGAAGCTTATTGGCGCCACCGCGCACTATGTGACGCCGGAACTGGATGAAGGGCCGATCATCGAGCAGGATGTGATCCGCGTTGATCACGCCATGACATCTGATGAGCTGGTGGCTGCCGGGCGCGACGTGGAAAGCCAGGTGCTGGCACGGGCCGTGCGCTACCATCTGGAGCGTCGCATTTTGATCAATGATATGAAGACGGTCGTTTTCAGCTAAATCGGCCAATCAAAGCCCCGCCTTCACAACTTTTGCGTGCATGATGTGTGAGGCCGCTACCTTGCGCCTTTTGGATGCGTTAGATAGTCATTCTTGTAGTGCGTGTCCCAGTGTGAGCAATTGAAGCCAAATACTGCTGCAATGCAGCATGAGCCGTGATCTATGTCATGTTGACCGACGCCATGGTGCGGCATGGACAGGTCAGAAATTGGTGCGGCGCGTTGCCCTGCCTGCCGCGCTGAAAAAAGGACATGATGATGGACATACGCAAGGTCACCGAAAGCTTCGCCGTCAGCCCACAAATTCGGCCTGAAGATGTGCAGACGCTTGCTGATGAGGGCTACAAAACTATCATCTGTAACCGTCCGGATGATGAAGAGTTCGGTCAGCCTCTGTTTGAGGCCATCGCGGCCAAGGCAACGGAACTGGGGCTGGAATTTCACCACCTTCCCATCACGTCTGGCATGTTTGGACCGCAGCATGTGACGCAAATGGCCGAGTTGGTTGAGAATGGTTCAGGTAAAGTCATTGCCTATTGCCGCTCCGGCACACGGTCCATCATGCTATGGGCGTTTCAGGAAGTGACCAAGCGTCCACGCGATGAGGTTCTGGCCCTTGCTGAGGCCGCTGGGTATGATCTTTCCCAACAGCTTTAAACCTTCAGCCGCCACCGCAATGCGCTTGAAGTTTGGCGTTGTGGGCCGCGATATCGCGTAGAAATCGCCCATAGCCTTCCGGCACGGCATCGGTGCTCAAAGGCGCGCGAAGATGCGCGCGCACCTCATGGCTAACGGTTATCGGTCGCAATGAGCAAAGCGCGTCGTCACCCAAAGGCTGATGCGCTGGCTGCCCAGTTTGGCAGGCGGCCAAAGCGCTACAACCGATCAACAACAGCATCGAGATCGGTTTCACGCGCTATCTCCTCATCGATCTGACGGTTGATCCGATCCGCGTCCAGCCGCCGACGAAGGCGCGCCCGGTCGCGCGCAACCTCCGCCGCGCTTTGCGCCTTCTGCCAGTTCGTGAACCTGTCGAGCAACACGCCGATCAGCGCGGCCACCAGGCTGGTGAAAAGTTCTGCCATCACGTTGGCTGCGGCGTGATAGCCTGAGGGGTTGGCGCCACTTCAGCCCAGTGCAGCTCATCGGGGCCAAGATAGGCACGGATCAAACGGTCCAGCGCCTCGTCGGTCAGCCCAAAATGGTTGAGCGCATCAGGCATCAGATTTTCCAAGTAGATAGCTGTTTCAGCGATGAGGCGGCTTTCAACGTCCACGCTTGCATGGTCTTTGACTTCACGGCGCACCAAAGAGATGGCATGGCGCACACCACGCGCGATGGCCCCGTGAAGCGCTTCAGCATGGTCGCGTTCGATCTCCAACCCGACCCAGCGGCCGAGGCGTGAGACAAGCCAGCCGACCAGCGTGGCGGCTAGAGCGATCACGGCCGTTTCCACATAGGGCGCGGCCAAATCGACGGCCCAGCCAAAATCGATGGTGTCAGCGTGGGCGGGTGTTGCGAGCGTGAGGCCTGCGGCAAGCAGCGGCAAACAGAGATAGGTTTTCGGGTCCATGGGAAAGTCTTTCTAGCAAGGGGATCAGGAAGCAGATGGCCAGCGCAAGCCAAGCAGTTTGGCGCGTGGGTACCGGGCTTTGGTCACGGCATTGGATTGATTGCCACCGAGCAGTGTGATGTGCGTTGCATCGGCGTCGAGCACGAAGCCAACATGACCCTGCCAGGTGGAACGACCGCGCCGGAATACGGCAACGGCACCGCGTTTGGCGGTGTCGATAGGCGTGCCCCATTTCAGGAATGACCGGGCCGTTAGCTTTCGCGTTGTTGGCAGCTGAACATCGGCCAGAACGGCATTCACGAAAGCGGCACACCAAGGCGTTTCATCATCGCGAATGCCAGAGAAACCTGCACGGGCAAAAAAGCGAACAACAGATGGATTGTGGCGACGGCCTGGCCATTCGCGCGTGCCAAGATGACGCTTTGCCTGCTGCAACCAAACTGGATCAGACATGCATGTCCCTCCCTATGTTGGTGCCAAACGCCGGAATGACGTTGGCTCATAGGGGCCAGTGTTTGGATAGGCGATAGGGTGGTGGATAAGGTGCGCAGCTATCCCTGATTGGGGCCGGCGCTCAAGGGCTACTCGATGGCAGCGATTTCATCGAGATCAATGGCGGCATCTCTGGCAGGGCCAGCTTCTTGGGGACCTGCATCGCTTTCTTTTACCGACAGCGGATCACGCTCAGCCTTGTCGAGACGCGGTTTTGGACCAAAATAATCCGGTGAGCGGATAAAGGGGCGTGGCGCGGTAATATTATCAGCCAACCGCATGTAAAGCGCTTTGGGCGAGAACGGCTTGCAGAGAACATCGTTCACACCCAACGCCAGTGCCTCTTGCGTGCGCCGGTAGGTCGAGTGTCCTGTGATCATAATGATGGGCGCATAGCCGTAGGGGTGCTGGGGATTGCGAATGAGGCGAACAAATTCAGCCCCATCAAGAACCGGCATTTCCCAATCGACCACCAAAACATCAAACTGATTTTGGTCCATGAGGTCCAACGCTTCAGCGCCATCGCTGGCATCAGCGACCTGACGGACGCCAAAGGCATTGAGCATGGCACGAACCAGTCGGCACATGTGCACATTGTCATCGACAATGAGCACGCGCACTTGTGAATAGTCGTAGTGTGTCGTGCTTTGCATGGGCCCATAGTGCCTGCAGATCGAGATAGGGCCGACATTCTAGCGTGAACACTTGAATAAACAGTTATGCCGATGTTTTGGGCGTTTGACGGTCAGGTTTTCGGCGCGCCAAGTTTGAACCCGTGGACCACAAAAGGCGCCGCTAGCGCGATCAGCAGGAAGCGCACCAAATGGTGGGCTGCCACGAAGGCCGGGTCGAGATCCATCGCAAAAGCCAGCACAACCATGGCCTCCAGCCCGCCAGGGGCAAAGGCGATGATGAGTTTCAACACCGAGAAACCGGTGAGCGCTGACCCAATAAGTGCCATGGCCACCGCGATTGATGAGCCAAGAACAAAGCTTGCCAAGGATACGCCAAGAACCTTGCCGAGATCACGCCAATGGGTACCCGCAAAGCGTGTTCCGATCAGCGTTCCGAGGATGATGAAACCCGTGACGGCAATCCATTCGGGCGGACGACCAACCACCAAGCCGGATCCGTGGAGGATCGCGCTGATGAAAAGCCCGCCAACCAGAAGCCCGGCGGGCACACGCACCAAAAACGCCAAAACCGCCCCGCCAACACCTGCCCCATAGAGCAGGATCGCATCATCAAGACCGCCTAAGGGAACAAAGGCCGCTGGAGGCACCGGTTCTGAAAGCCACAGCGCGGCCAGTGGCAAAACTGCTACCAGAATGGCCACGCGTGTCGTTTGAAGGATCGCAACGCGGGGCACATCGGCTTTGGTTTCTGGCGCCAAGGCGATCAAGTAACTCAGTGCACCAGGCATGGATGACAGCAATGCGGTGGCCAAATCCCAGCGCGCAACGCGCATCAGAAACAAGGTCAGCACACCGGCAATCATCGGGATGGACAGGATCACCAAGACAATCGTGATCGGCCAACTGGGCAGGCGCGCGATGGTTTCAGGTGTCACGCCTGAGCCCATCGATATGCCAACGGCAAGAAAGCCGAGATTGCGGACCGTTGGCGACAAATCCACCTCAACGCCCGAAAGCGCGGTGATGGCAACGGCCAACATGGAACCGGCAATCCACCCGCCAGGGATTCCAGCCAAGCCAAGCGCCATGCCGCCTGCCATTGCGATGGCAAGGCTGCGCAGTTTGACACGGTCAAAAGGTGGAAGGCGCGCCAAGAAGCTTCAGCGCTGAGGGGATGAGCGTTTCATAGCGCTGGTCTAGCCGATGGCGCCCAGCGCTGCCAAGCCAGCCTGTGTCAGTCCATCGATCAGGCACGAGGGATGCTTGAAATGGCTCGCGCTTGATTCCCATCAAGTTCAGCGAGGCCAAAACCTGAGACACATAGTCAACCTCGGCACCCTGGAGGGTCGTTGGTGGCCCCGGCTCACCCATACTTTCCAGGCTTTTGCTTTTCGCGTTCTTGGACGCAAAACCAGTGCCCACCTTGGCTAGAAACGCTTTGGTGGCGCGCAAAAGAAGGCTGACCCAGCCATGACAGTGCACAACATTGGACGCTACGCCACGATCACCGTGCCGCGCTATACGTCCTACCCAACAGCGCCCCACTTCACCTCAGATGTGAATGGGCCAACCTACAAGGCGTGGCTCTCAGAAACATCACCAAGCGACGCTGCCTCGCTCTATTTCCATGTACCCTACTGCCGCTCGATCTGCGCCTATTGCGGATGCTTCACCAAAGCCAGCCGCAAAGACGCACCGATCCTTGCCTATGGGCAGACGATGGCCAAGGAAATTGATCTGGTGGCGAGCCATCTGTCGGGTAAGCTGCGCGTCACGCATATGCATTGGGGTGGCGGTACGCCCAGCCTGATGCCGCGCGAAGGGTTTGCCAGCCTGCTCAAAGCTGTGGAGGCCAATTTCGACCTCAGTGCGCTGGACGAGCACGCGATTGAACTTGACCCGCGCGTTGTCGACAAAGCCCTGGCGGCCGACCTTAAGGCCTATGGTGTCACCCGGGTAAGTCTGGGCGTTCAGGATTTGAACGCGCGCGTTCAGCAAGCCATTGGCCGCGTGCAGCCCCTTGAAGTGGTTGAAGGTGCGGTAAATGCGCTGCGTGGCGCGGGTCTTGATGCGATCAATATGGATGTGATGTACGGCCTGCCGCAGCAATCGCTGGAGGATGTTGGGCGCTCAGTCGCTGCCTGTGCGGTGATGGGTGCGGACAGGATTGCGCTGTTTGGATATGCCCATGTGCCGTGGATGAAAAAGAACCAGAAGATGATCAATGAGGAGCACCTGCCCAGCGCAGGTGCGCGCCTTGAGCAAGTACGCGCGGCGCACAAGGCGCTGGAGCATCTGGGCTATGTCAGCATCGGGTTCGACCACTTTGCCAAGCCCGATGATTCCATGGCGCGAGCCATGCGTGCTGGTCAGTTGAAGCGCAACTTCCAAGGCTATACGACCGACACAGCCACCACGCTGATCGGTTTTGGTGCGTCATCCATTGGCAAACTGAAACAAGGCTATGTTCAGACTGCACCAGATATCGGTGCCTGGACGCGTGCCATCGAAGCAGGCGAACTTCCCGCAGCACGTGGTTATGCGTTGAGCGCTGAAGATCGCTTGCGTGGCGCGATCATCGAAGATCTGTTGACCGGCTTTTCCACCAACATTGCAGAGCCGCGCTACGGCGTAGTGCCCAGCCAAACGTGGATCAATGAGCAGCTTATCGGCCTTGATGATCTGGTTGAAGACGGTCTTTGCGAGGTTTTGGGAACGCAGGTGCGTATTCCGCACGATGCGCGCTTCCTGGCGCGGTTGGTTGCGGCGCGCTTTGATGGGTTTGCCGAGCAAAGCAAGGCGCGGCACTCAGTGGCAGTTTAGCGCAAGACCGCTCTCAACAACCCAACAAAAAGGGGCCGTTCGGCCCCCTTTTTACTTCACGTGCCAGTCTGATGACACTCTTAATCGGCGTGGGCGCCGGTGAGCTGGCACAGCGAGCAGATGCGGTTGATGATTACCCTGTCATGCTTTTCAAGGCGAATAACGCCCTTGCGCTTCATGTCGGAAATCACGCGACTGACAGTCTCAATGGTCAAGCCAAGATAGTCAGCCATTTCCTGGCGGGTCATGTTCAACTGAACCGTGCCTTGGTCGTTGTCTTCATCGTCTGGACCCTTGCAATGGGTCGTGCCGCGCTCAGGCACAAAGCGCATCAGAAAACTTGCCACACGCTCATAAGCAGACTTGCGACCAAGAAGCACCGCATGATCGTGCATCGCATAGACCTGCTGCATGGCACAGCGCGTCAAATGCGATTGTGCAGCGGTGGAGGCCTCAACATCGCGGCGGCTGAACACAAGCGCGGTGGTTGAAACCAAGGTTTCTGCCGAACAATCATGGTAGGTGTCCATGTCAAAGCCGAACAGGTCACCTGGCCCCAGAACCTCAACGACTTGGCGGCGGCCATCAGGCAAGAGCTTGTAGAGCATGGCCGCACCGGAGACGATCTCGTAAAGATTTTTGGCGTCATCACCTTCGAAATAAATCACATCGTGGGCGGCGTAGGTCTGGCGGCGGGTGCCTTGGGCGTTGCGCAGGCTTTCCCACGCATCATCGCCGCGTGGCCCGGGCGTCGCGGTACGATTGTTGATGTTGGATTGGCCCCGTTCTGTACGATCTTCACGGAAGCTTGTGTATGCCATGTCGTTCCCTCCAACAGTGAGACGAACGTTATGCCGCCTCTTTTGCTTGACCAGCCTGGCAGTGCACAATCAACGGCCTAATCTATCCGCCATCCATCGTGCTGCGCCGCACCGAATAAGCATATCCTAATAACCACTTTGACATAAATCACGTCCGCTCGTTTCCGCTCAGTTCAACCACTTAGGCGCAGTGCGGCAGATCGTAGCGCTGCACCATCACACGTTGATGCATTGCACCAAATTCTGGTGCATCGGGGCAGGCGCGTGGCGTTGAGGGATTAGGGTCTGGACCTTAAAGGTGGAGAGCAAGCTCAGTGGCTGACAAAGGTTTGCGCAGCAACTCTGTTGACGGCATGCCTTCGAGGAAATCGCGTATCATCGTGTGCGATTGGCCTGTGATGGCCAAGACACGCGGTGCATCAGCCAGCGCATGCACCCAGCTGATAACCTTGCTGCCATCGATCCCTGGGAGACCAATATCGATGATGACAGTGTCTTCACCAGACGGGACACCGGCGGCAAAAAAGCTTTCCGCGTCACTAAATGTGAGCACGGAATGTCCCAGCTGTTCAACGAACAAGCTAAGTGCATCGCAGACCGCTGCATCGTCTTCGAGAATATAGACCGTCAAATACCAGATGCCTTCAAAACCGCTGCGCCGCCAAAGGCACGGCGGCGTGCTTGTTTGTTACGACCTCAAGTATGGGGCAGATCACCGCCCAGCGGTATAAGCACGAGCGCGTAACAGAGACTGCTTACGCGCTCGACCACACATCCCGCTAGGCTTTCATCGCCCAAAGCTCTTTAGCGGGCTTCCATCTGTTCGGGGCCAGACAACACGATCCGAACCAGATCAGCGGCGTTTTTGGCGCCAAGCTTCTCCATGATGCGCGCGCGATGCACCTCAATGGTGCGTGGCGAGATGCCAAGCGTGCGCCCGGCTTCCTTGTTCGAAGCCCCAGCGGTGATCTGTTCAAGCACTTCGCGCTCGCGCGGTGTGAGAAGCTGAAGGTCGGGGTGCTCACCATGATCACCGTCGCCAGACTCCAACCGCCGCTTCACCACAGCGATGCCCTCGCGAACCCGTGCAACAACGGTTTCAGCATCAAAGGGCTTTTCGATGAAGTCGAATGCGCCGGATTTCACCGCAGCGACGGCCATCGGAATATCGCCCTGTCCGGAGATGATGAAGACCGGCGCTGGATAGTGCTCAGGATCGAGCGCCTTCAGGGTGTCCATGCCGGAGCGCCCTGGCATATGCACATCCAAAAGAACGCAGGCACTGGGCAGGTTTGGCAGCGCGTTGACAAAATCATCGCCGTTTTCGAACGTTTCAACGTCGAAACCTTCCAGCGAGAACACAACTGAGAGTGCATCACGCACTGCTGGGTCGTCATCGACAATAAAAATCGCCTGATCAGGATTCATGGACCGGGCCATCATTGGCGGTCTCCTTTGTCAAAGTCATGGGATGAACTGGAACGGGAAGAACTGGAACGAGATGGGCTGGAACGATGCGGCACGGGTTGCTTGTCGGAACCAACAAGCTTGCCAACCGACATATGCGGAACGGAGGTATCGGGGCTGCGTGGCAGAGACAGCTTAAACGTTGCGCCTTTGCCATTGCCGCCTGGATCGACGGTCAGATCACCGCCATGATTTTGGGCAATTGACCGGCTGATCGAGAGGCCAAGCCCCATGCCGGTGCGTTTGGATGTGGAAAACGCCTTAAACAGCCGTTCATGCACTTCCTGGGGGATACCGGGGCCGGAATCTTCAATACTAACCGCCACGGACTCAGCGGAATAAGCTGCGCGAATAACCACCTGCGGATTGGTGCTGCCACGCACGGCTTCAAACGCGTTGCGCAAAAGATTGACCAGGATTTGCTGCACCTGAACCGGATCAGCCTCGATGGAGGGCAGATCCTCCGGTAGATCAACCGATGTTGCGATGCCTTCAGAATTAGTGCCAACGCTGGTGAGTTCCAACGTATCATCCACCAAAGGACCCAGCTGAACCGAGCGGCGATCCGGCTCGCGCTTTTCAACAAAATGGCGCATGCGCTGAATGATGTTGCCGGCGCGCTCAGCCTCACGCTTGGCTTTATCGATGGTCTCAATGATCATCTGATCTTTGGGGCCTTCGCCATTGAGCGTGCCGATACGCCGCGTTACCGCCTGCAAGTACAGCATCACTGCCGTTAGGGGCTGGTTGAGCTCATGGGCAACAGCTGAGCCCATCTCATCCATAGCCGAAACGCGGGCCAGGTGAACAAGCTCTGCCTGAAGCTGGTTCAGGCGACGCTCCACGGCTTTTCTGGGACGCAGATCACGCACGATACCGACAAACTGGCGTCCAGCGGGCGTTAGCGCTTCACCGACGGAAAGCTCCAGCGGAAAATCGCTGCCATCACGGTGTTTTCCGCGCACTTCACGGCCAATGCCGATGATCCGGCGCTCACCGGTTTCCATGTAGTGGTTTACATAGTCATCGTGCTCGTGAGCATATTCATGCGGCATGAGGACAGAAACGTTCTCACCGATGACATCCTCAGCGGCGTAGCCGAACAGCTGCTCACACGCCGAATTGAACACAAGGATGCGCATCGCGTCGTCAATGAGGATGATTCCATCGACGGCGGTATTGAGAAGGCTATCAAGCCGAACTTCTGAAACTGTCTTGGGCATTGATGCCCTTTCCACGCTTTAATACGTAGAAGTTGGCATACTCAAACCGGTTTGAAAACATTGATCTAGGGAGAAACCGCTAGGCACTTATGCTGATCCACCTAGCAATCCGGTCGGCAACATCGGCGATTTGTTTGGGGTCACGGGCAAAACACATACGCAAAAACGGCTCGCCACCGGGTCCAAACGCTGTCCCAGGGGCAAGGCCAACGTCAATCTCGTCCACCAAGGTGCGCGCCAATTGCCGCGTGTCACTTTCTCCGAGAACTTTAAAGAACAGATAGAAGGCGCCATCGGGTGCACTGACCTGCAGCCGGTTTAAGGGCGCAAAGGTTTCCGCCAACAGGTCGCGGTTGGCGGTGGCGCGCTCAATCTGTTCGTCTACAAACCAATCACCTTCGTTCAGCGCAACGATGGCGGCGCGCTGCATAAAGGATGCAACACCGGACGTAGAGTACTGGATGAGGTTTTCTATCACCTGGCCCAGTTCCACCGGCGCTTCGATCCAACCAATGCGCCAACCGGTCATCGCCCAGTTTTTCGACATGGTGTTCACATAGATCACGCGCGAGGAAAGCGGATCGACGTCCTTGAACGAGGGCGCGCGTTTGGGGGTTGAGCCAGGCAGCGCAGCCGCGCCAAACACAAAGCGGGCGTAGATTTCATCGGCAATGATCCAAAGATCATGGCGCTCAGCCAGATCGTGGACGGCTTTCAGCGTTTCCAGATCAGCCACCCAACCGGTTGGATTGGAAGGTGAGTTGATGAAGATTGCACGGGTTTTTGTGTCTTTGGCCGCCTCTTCGATGGCCGCCATATCAAGGGTGAACCGTCCATCGACGAACGGCATGGCGATTTCCAGCACATCAGCGCCGCGCAGCCCCGATGCCGCGACGATATTGGGCCAAGCTGGTGACGGCACAATGATCGCATCGCCAGGATCAAGGGCGATCTGTAGCGCAATCTGGATGCTTTGCATGCCTGAGCCGGTGACGAAGAAGCGCTCGGCGTCCAAAGACTGACCGGTTAAGCGCTGGGTGTAAGCGGCCAGCGCCTCGCGCAATTCAGGAAGCCCCCGCTGCCAGGTGTAAAAGGTCTCACCCTGGGCAAGGCTTCGTGTGGCGGCCTGCCCAATGAAAGCGGGCGTTGGCAGATCGCCTTCACCGGCCCAAAGCGGCATCACCCCGCCTTTGCGGCGGCCATAGTTCATGATGTCGACAATCCCGCTCTCGGGAGAGCGCAGAGCAATGTCGGACGGTGTGGGCAGGGCCGTTGTTGATGGAGCGGTTGTTGATGGGGGCGTTGTTGAGGCGGGCATCGTCATACAGAGCAACCTTTTTGGGTGCCACGAAGTGGCAAAGAGGCCGGCAAGCTCAAGGGAACCGGGTAGACACTGTCGGCCCACGCTCACCTTGATGCTTGCAATGGATCGCCGCAGTAGGGCGATGCCAATCTCTGTCGAGCAGATCGCTTACTTTTTCAAGAGGTCGCGAATTTCTTCCAGCAGCACCTGCTCGCGCGGCACTTCGGCAACCGGCGCCGGCTTTTCTTCTTCCTTGCGCTTCATATTGTTCACGCCTTTGACGACAAGAAACAGGATGAAAGCAATGATGGCGAAGTTCACGACCGCCGTAATGAACGAACCATAGGCCAGCACGGCTCCCTGTTCGCGCGCTGCCTCCAACGTTCCAGCATCCACGGCGGAGGAAAGCCCGACAAAATAGTTGGAGAAATCAAGACCACCAAAAATGGCGCCGATAATGGGCATAATCACATCATCGACCATGGACGAGATGATGGTGCCGAAAGCGCCGCCGATGATCACACCAATGGCAAGATCAAGCACGCTGCCTTTCATGGCAAATTCTTTAAATTCCTTAAGCACGATAATGGCCCTCCTGAAGGCTCATGCACCAACTGTTTATGTGGCGCGCGAAACAGTATGTTTGCGGCTCTTTGCATACGAGCCCATCGCGATGGGTAACCCAAGGTTGCAGGAGAAGAAAAGCACGTTTGCTTTCATAGATGGGCGGCCTTTCGCAACCGACGGCGCTGTCATCGGCTCGGCTATTGGTGGCACACTGCGTACCACCGCTTGCACGCACGATGATCTGGGCGCTAGAGTTTGCCTGCTATTGCAAGCGGACCGAAGCTAGGAGGAACATAGCGTGGTTCCCAGTTGGCTCGCGCTTGGCGCAGCCCTCATCTACATCAGCGCCTTGTTCTGGATTGCCAGCTATGGCGACCGGCGCGCCCTTTCAGCGCCCGTGCGCCCGCCGCGGCCAACGCTCTACGCGTTGGCGCTGGCGATCTATTGTACCAGTTGGACCTTCTTTGGCTCGGTTGGGCTGGCTGCAGTCAGCGGGCTAAATTTTCTAACGATTTATATCGGGCCGATCCTGATCCTCACGCTGGGTGCCCCGCTGCTGCGGCATATCATTGCCCTATCAAAGGCTGAGCGCATCACGTCGGTGGCTGACTTCTTGTCGGCGCGCTACGGCAAGAACGAGCGGGTGGCCGCGCTTGCCGCACTGATTGCTGTCGTCGGCGTCATTCCCTACATCGCGCTGCAATTGAAGGCCGTCTCAAGCTCGGTCGAGCTGTTTGTTGAAGCTCCAACGGTGCCGCTCAATCCCACATTTGTTGCTGATATCGCGTTCATTGTTGCGATGGCGATGGCCGCTTTTGCCGTGCTGTTTGGCACCCGCACAGTTGATACGAGCGAACACCAGGACGGGCTTATGCTGGCGGTGGCGACCGAGTCCGTGGTCAAGCTTGTGGCTTTCATCATCGTTGGCTTTTTCGTCACCTTCATCATGTTCGATGGGTTTGGCGACCTCTTCACCCAAGCAGCAGCCGTGGGTGCGCTGGATGTTGTGACCGGATCGATCAATGGCGGTTCGTTTATCGCCATGACGCTGCTAAGTGCGTTTGCCATTATCTTGCTGCCACGCCAGTTCCACATCTTGGTGGTGGAAAACAATCACCCGTCCGAGCTTAGCCGAGCGCGCTGGCTGTTTCCGGCCTATCTGCTGGCGATCAATGTGTTTGTCGTGCCCATCGCGCTTGCCGGGCAGGTGTTGCTGAACGGGCAAGTGGAGCCCGACACCTATGTGCTGCAACTGCCAATGAGCGTGAATGCCGGGGCGATCACGCTGATTGGCTTTATTGGTGGGCTCTCAGCCGCCACCGCCATGGTGATCGTCGCCAGCGTTGCGCTCTCGATCATGATTTCCAACGATCTGATTATGCCCTTTATCGTGCGGCGGCGTGCCGAGGGCGCACCCGAAGAGCTTGGGCGGCTGGTTCTTTACATCCGGCGTGTGGCGATCTTCGCCATTCTTCTTCTGTCCTATCTCTACTACCGCGCGGCGGCGGGCACGGCGGCACTCGCTGAGATTGGCCTGCTGTCGTTTGCCGCGATTGCACAGATGGCGCCGGCCTTTTTCATTGGGCTGATTTGGAAACGCGGCACGGCACGCGGCGCGGTGGCTGGCATGCTGGCAGGGCTTTGCGTGTGGGCCTTCACGCTGTTGGTCCCCAATCTGATCAAAGCCGGCGCATTGCCCGCCGATCTTTTGGCCGATGGACTGTTTGGGCTTGTGCTTTTGCACCCTGAGCAGCTGTTTGGCTTGGACTTTGATCCGCTGACACACGGCGTCTTCTGGAGCCTGGTCGTCAACATTACAGCCTACTTCATTGTTTCCATTGCGCATCAGCCAGAAGCAATTGAGCGCCTTCAGGCGCAGGTTTTTGTGCCGACCGACCTCACGCCAACGCCAGCGCTGCGCATGTCGCGCACTCGGGTGACCTTTGCTGAATTGCAGGGCGTGGTGGCGCGCTATCTGGGTGAGCAACGCACTGACCGGTCGTTCCAGCGCTTTGCCCGTGAGCGCGGCGAGCCAATCAAAAGCCAGGGCGAGGCGGACGTGCACGCCCTGCGCTTTGCCGAGCAGTTGCTGGCCAGCGCCATCGGCGCTGCGTCATCTCGCCTGGTGATGACGCTGATGCTGCGCCGTCACCAAACATCCTCTCGCGAGGCGATGAAGCTGCTTGATGAGGCGTCTTCGGCGATCCAGTACAACCGCGACCTGCTGCAAACCGCGCTTGACCAGGTGCGCCAGGGCATCAGCGTGTTTGATCGCGATCTCAATCTGATCTGCTGGAACCGTCAGTTCCGCGATCTTCTCAACCTGCCCGCCGAATTTGGCCAGGTGGGCACATCGCTGCACACGATCCTGCGGCACAATGCTGAGCGCGGCGCTTTTGGCAAAGGCAGCCCATCTGGCCAAGTCGCCGAGCGGGTGGAGCGGATGGTGGTGGACATGTCCACCTTCACCGACACTCTGCATCCTTCCGGACTTGTGCTTGAGGTGCGCACCAACCCGATGCCCGATGGCGGCATCGTGACCACCTACACCGACATCACGGACCGTGAGCGCGCCGCTGAAGAGCTGGCGCAAATCAACGAAGAGTTGGAGCAACGCGTGCGTGAACGCACCGAAGAGCTGACACGGGTGAACCAAGAGCTGGAGCTGGCCCGCCAAGTGGCGGAGAACGCCAACATTTCCAAGACGCGGTTCTTGGCTGCCGCCAGCCACGATATTTTGCAACCGCTCAACGCCGCGCGCCTTTACGCGTCCACACTCAACGAAACTGAGATGCCGCCGGACGCCACCAAATATGCCGCCAACATCGACCGCTCCCTGGAGGCGGTGGAGGACATTCTTGGCGCCCTGCTCGACATTTCCCGCCTTGATGCGGGCGCGATGAAGCCGGAGCCAACGGTTTTTGCGGTGCAAGAGCTGTTCGAGCAGTTACAGGTGGAGTTCGGCCCGGCTGCCGCGGAGAAAGGGCTTGATCTGCGGTTTGTTAAAACCAGCGCGATGGTGCGCTCTGATCGCAAGCTTCTCAAACGCCTGCTGCAGAACCTGGTGTCCAACGGCGTAAAGTACACGCGCTCTGGCGGGGTCGTTGTGGGTTTGCGCCGCGATGGCAAAGGCTATCGTGCTGCCGTTTACGACACCGGCATTGGTATGGGTCGGCGCGAACAGCGGCAGGTTTTCGATGAATTCAAGCGCCTGGACGATGGCGCCCGAACGGCTGGCGGGCTTGGCCTTGGTCTATCGATTGTTGATCGCATCGCAGGGGTGCTCGGCCTTTCGGTCAGCATTGCCTCGCAGCCAGGCTCAGGCTCGTGTTTCAGTGTCACGATACCACATGTGGCCCGCGCCAGCGTGGAAGCAGCGATGGCCACCCAAAGCAAAGCTGGCAGCCGACCGAGCCGAGCGCATCAAGCCGATCTGACCGGTGTCATTGTCTGCTGCATCGACAATGAACCAACCATCCTTGAAGGCATGCGTGGCCTACTATCACGTTGGGGTGCAGTCGCGGTAACCGGCGCGACGGCAGCTGAGGTTGGCAAAGAGTTGCAGGCGCAAGGCGTTGAGCCGGAAATGGTGCTTGCCGACTATCACCTGGATGAAGGCACCGGCATTGAAGCGGTGAAGCAATTGCGCTGGAAGTTTGGCGCCAGCCTGCCGGCGGCGCTGGTAACGGCTGATCGCTCACCAGAGATGCAGGAGCGGGCGCAAGCTGCGGGCATCGCCATTCTCAACAAACCGGTGAAACCGGCTGCTTTGCGGGCAATGGTGGCGCAATTCCGCACCGTGCCGGAAGCGGCGGAGTAGTCGCTTCACGCAACGGGCCCTTGGCAGGCAAGGTGCCGTACCATCAAACGTCACCCTCGCCCTTGTGGCGAGGGTCTATTCCAATGAACGTAACGGCAAAATCGATGTCACGGAAAACGCACTGGCATGGATCCCCGCCACAAGGGCGAGGATGACGACCGAACGGTTTGCGGTCAGTGCGCCAGTTCGGCGACGGCTTCCTGCCAGTTGCCCATCTCAATGCGTGAGGCGGCAATCACAGCCTGGGTGCGGCTTTCCACGTTCAGTTTCTGCAGAATAGCAGACACGTGCGCCTTCACCGTTGCCTCAGATACACCAAGCTCATAGGCGATCTGCTTGTTGAGCAGGCCTTGGCTGAGCATCATCAAAACACGCACTTGCTGCGGCGTCAGCGAGGACAGGCGTTTGGCCAGGGCAGCTGCTTCATCATCATCAGGCGCGTTGGCCAAATCCATATCGGCAGGCGTCCAGATATTACCATCAAGGATCGCCTCGATGCCGGTGGTGATGTCGTCGACGGGCAGAGATTTGGGCATGAAGCCGGCAGCGCCAAAATCAAGGGCACGGCGGACGATTGCCTGATCTTCGGTTGCTGAAACAATACAGACCGGAACGCCTGGATATTGCGCCCGCAGATACATCAGGCCGGAGAAGCCGCGCACACCAGGCATGTTCAGATCGAGCAGAACCAAATCGACATCAGCGTCAGTTTGAAGCTGTGCCGTTACCTCGTCGATGTCACCGGCCTCGGACACGCGGGCATGCTCAAAGCGCGAGGCGACGATGGTCTTGAGAGCATCGCGAAACAAAGGGTGATCATCCGCAATGATGAAGTGGTGCGTAGAAGCCATGAATGCGCTGCCCTCTTTTTGTAACCCATGCCCAAAAGTTGGGCGGCGTTCGGTTCCGCCACTGAAACCGTTATGGGCATACTCAGGATTGTGACAGTTTTTTCAAGTCATATACGCACTTTGTAGGTGTATCCCTTACGAAAAAGACAAGTTGCAGTTTGGTTGTGCAAGCAAGAAAGCGCAAATACCAGGCACTCTTAGTGGCTGGCATTGCCCGACAGACGCTGCATCAGCAATGGCCAGCGCAGAACCAACCAAACCACGGCCAAGACGTTTCCTAGGAACATCAGCGCGATGACCCAAGCGAAACTTGCCGGGCGCACACCATCAACCAAAAACACGAAAGCAGCGAAGATAAAGAAGCCAAGATAAAGGTCGGCCAGGGAAACGACGCCCCATGGGTCGTTGATGATGGCGCCAAAACTCTGCCCGAAATTGGCATTGAGCGAGGCCCAAACAATCAAGGCCGCCAGGCCAACACCTAAAGCGGCGAACAAAGAACGCCAAAGACGCGATGATGAAGAGGTGTTTTCCACGCAGAGAGACCTTTTTGCCGGTTTTCGTTGTTGCTTGCATTGTCTACGACTGGGCGCAGAATTGGTTCGCTTTGTCTCCAGGAGTATCCATGCAATCGGCTTTCTTCACCCCCTACAACGATGCCCATGGTGCGGAGGCCGCCATCAATCCGTTTGATCCAGCGTTGGTGTTGCCCGAAACGCAAGCGCTGAACGCCGATATTTTGGACAAGTTTGCAACTTTGCCCGACGCTTGGTCGGTGCCGCCGCACATGATCCGTAAAGCCCGTGCCAAGGGTGAAGGACCGTTTCCACTGGAACCGAAACTCGATCATGCGCGCTGGGAAGAGCATGAAGGCGTGCGCCTGCGCATCCTAGAACCGCAGACCCGCGATACACGCGGCATTTTTCTGCATATTCACGGTGGCGGTTGGGTGTTTGGCCAAGCTGATTTCCATGATCCGATGCTTGCCCGTATTGCCGAGGCGACCGGCCTTGCAGCGATCAGCGTAGACTACCGGCTAGCGCCGGAGCACCCGTTTCCTGCTGGACCAAGCGATTGTTTGGCCGCTGCCAGCTTTGCCTATGCGCAAGGCGGGCCGGTGTTTTTGGGTGGGGAGTCGGCTGGCGCGCACCTGTCCCTGCTCACCGCGCTGTCGATGCGCGATGCAGGCATTGAAACGGCCGGCCTTGCGCTCACCGCTGGGTGTTACGACCTGACCCTTACGCCATCGGTGCGCAGTTGGGGCTCGCAGAAGCTGATTCTCAACACGCGCGATGTTGAGATGTTCGTGCACCATTGCGTTCCAGCTTTTATGGACGCACGCGCGCCGACAGTTTCGCCGCTCTATGCGCATCTGGATGGGTTGCCGCCCTGTTTCCTCAGCGTTGGGACCAATGATCCGCTGATCGATGACAGCCTGTTCCTGCATCAGCGCCTTTTGGCCTCCGGTGTGCACAGTGACCTTGCCATCGCGCCAGGAGGCTGCCACGTCTTCCAAGCTTTTGATTTGCAAATCACCCGCGAGGCGGAAGCTGCCACCCATAGCTTCCTCAACCGGGTGTTGGATAATGACTTATGATCGGCCCACTTGAGACCATCCGCGACACGGCAAACAGCTGGGAGTGCGATGAGAACGACCACATCAACGTAAAATCCTACGCCGCGCGCTTTGATATCGCCGTGCGCGGCTTTTTGGTGGAAGCCGGATGGCAGGTGCCGCACCGCATTGGTCGACTGATCCGCTACCACGCTGAACTGCGCGGCGGTGAGCCTGTGCACGGCACAACGGGCATGGTGGCGCTTGAGAATGGGCAAGTCGCGCTGGAACATAGCCTGTTTGCAAGCCAGCGTCCTGGCACACCGCTCAGTGCCACAGCACTGGATGTGCTGCCGAATGTCTCACGCGATGATCTTTCGGCCTTCAACTTACCTGCACCCAGCGCCGATGCGCTGCCAAAATCAGGCGACCTTGCCTTCACCGACATGGTCGATGGAGCAACGCTGGCCGGTCTAGCAACGACCTATCGTGGTGTCATTACGCCAACGGCGTTTGGTGCGCAGACGGAAAGCGCCAATGGGGCGATGCTGCGCGATGAGTATCTTGTCGGCATGATTTCCGACGCTGCCACCCACGCCTGGGCACTGGCAGGCGCAGACGATGTTTGGCTGCGCGAGCGTGGTTGGGGCCGGGCGGCTGTGCAGCTTCAGCTTTCCTATGGCGCCCGACCGACAGCGGGCGATGTGGTGGTGATCAAAACCGGCTTGCGGGCGCGTTCAGCCAAAACCATCAGCTACCGCCATCATGTGGTGAACGCGATGAGCGACGAACTGATCGCCATTGCTGACATCACCTCGCTGATGCTGAACCTTGAAACCCGCCGTGCGATGCCGTGGCCCGATGACAAGCTCGGCGCGTTGGACACGCAGATCAAGGCGTTTGAAGACGCTTCCTGACACGCCTACCGGTTGCGTTCGGCTTCCAGGTCTTCACGTAGCTCTTCCACCATACCGAAGAACCGGCGCATCACCTCTTCGGCGGTGTCCATGACAGCATCCAACTCTTCATCGGTGGGCAAGTCTAGCCGCTCGCGTACCGATGGGTTGTCAGCATCGGAGTCGGGCGTCAGAGAGAAGTCTTCTCCAGGCGTTTGACGCGCTGCCAACAATTCTTCTTCCAAGCGATCCACCTCGGCATCAAGCCGGTTGATCTCTGCTTCGTAAGCCAGCCGATCATCGGCGCTGAGGCGGCAAACCCAGCCATTTTGCGTTTCATTGCACTCGCTGATGTCACCGGTCTGGCGGTCAATGCGCAGCACGCCATCTTCCAATTCCACAATGTGGTATTGGTCACCATTGACCGGGTTGTCGGCTTGCTGCGCGAGCGCGGGCACGACCATCACGCTGGCGGATAGAAGGAGAGCGAGAGGAAGGCGCATGTCAGTATCCCTTGAGGTCAGGCAGAGTTGATACCTTTACTTTCATAGCCGCAGGGCAAAGGTATGACCATCGCCCACGCAAGTTCGGTGCTTTTTGAACGTCCAACCCACCCTTCCGGTTCCAGACCTACCGCCTGTCTTCACCGCTTGGTTTGAAGGCAAAGGCTGGGCGCCGCGAGAACATCAATTGGCGCTGTTGGCACGCGCTGATGCCAAGCGTGACACCTTGCTGATCGCGCCCACCGGGGCCGGCAAAACGCTGGCTGGGTTCCTGCCGTCCTTGGTTGATTTAGCAGGACGAAAAACAGTTCGCCGCACCAATCGGCCGGGCGGGTTGCACACGCTCTACATCTCGCCGCTGAAAGCCTTGGCGGTGGATGTGGCGCGCAACCTCACCACGCCTGCCGAAGAGATGGGCCTGCCGATCCGCATTGAAACACGCACAGGCGACACACCGCCCGCGCGGCGCCAGCGGCAAAAACGCAACCCACCGGATATTTTGCTGACCACCCCGGAACAGTTGGCGCTGTTGCTCTCACATGTGGATGCCGACCGGATGTTTGGCGGTGTCAAACGGGTGATTTTTGATGAGCTGCACGCGCTGGTGACCTCCAAACGCGGCGATCTGTTGGCCCTTGGACTGGCACGGCTGCGCAAACATGCGCCCGATCTTGTGGCCACCGGTCTGTCGGCGACAGTTGCCGATCCGGATGCGTTGGCCGGATGGCTTGCCCCGCAGAACACGCAAAGCTCTGACAGGGCAGACATTGTGACAGTCGCTGGCGGGGCGCAGCCGGATATCAGCATTTTGGAAAGCGAAGAGCGCCTGCCCTGGGCCGGGCACATGGCGCGCTACGCATTCCCCCAAGTGCTGGACGCTATCGCTTCCCACGGCACAACGCTGGTGTTCGTCAACACCCGGGCGCAAGCTGAACTGGTGTTTCGCGAGCTTTGGGCGATCAACGAAGACTCTCTGCCCATCGCCCTGCACCATGGCTCGCTGGATGTCGGCCAGCGTCGCAAGGTGGAAGAGGCAATGGCCAAAAACGCCCTGCGCGCGGTGGTGGCCACCTCCACGCTCGATCTTGGCATTGATTGGGGTGATGTGGACCTGGTGATCCATGTCGGCGCGCCAAAGGGCGCCAGCCGCTTGGCGCAGCGGATCGGTCGCTCCAATCACCGTATGGATGAACCCTCCAAAGCGATCCTGGTGCCCGCCAATCGCTTTGAAGTTCTGGAATGCCGGGCGGCGCTGAACGCCAATTACGACCGCGCCCAAGATACACCACCCATTCGGGACGGGGCGCTGGATGTGCTTGCCCAGCACGTTCTAGGCATGGCGTGTTCAGACGCTTTTGCTGTGGAAGATCTCTATGATGAAGTGCGCTCGGCCTATCCTTATCGGCTGCTGACCGCTGAGAGTTTTGACCGCGTGGTGCAGTTCGTGGCCACCGGTGGGTATGCGCTGAAAACCTATGAGCGTTATGCCCGCATCCGCCAGCGCAAGGATGGGCTGTGGCGCGTGGCCAACCCTGATGTGGCGCAGCAGTATCGGCTGAACGTTGGCACGATCATTGAGATGCCGGTGCTCACGGTGCGGCTGGTCTCTGCCAAGCAGGCGGCGCAACGATCCTCCAGCGCACTGCGTGGCGGACGCATTCTTGGCCAGGTGGAGGAATACTTCCTGGAAACTCTCGTGCCCGGCGACAGTTTTCTGTTCGGCGGCGAAGTGGTGAAATTCGAAGGCATCCGCGAGCAGGACGCTTTGGTGTCGCGCACCGAGTCTGGCGAGCCGAAAATCCCATCCTATGCTGGTGGCAAGTTTCCGCTTTCCACCTACCTGGCCGATGAAGTGCGGCGCATGCTTGCCAGCCCGGACAGCTGGGATGATCTGCCGACCCAAGTGGGCGATTGGTTGCGCATGCAGCGCGATAAATCAGCCCTACCGGGCCGTGATGGCTTGCTGGTCGAAACCTTTCCGCGCGGCAACCGGCACTACATGATCTGCTACCCGTTTGAGGGGCGCCTTGCCCACCAAACCCTTGGCATGCTGCTCACCCGGCGGATGGAGCGCGCACGCGCCAAACCGCTGGGCTTTGTTGCCACCGATTATGCGCTGGGCGTTTGGGGCCTTGCCGACTTTGGCCAAAAGATCAGCGATGGGTCGATGCCTCTGGGTGAGCTTTTCGCCCAGTCCATGCTGGGCGATGATCTGGAAGAGTGGATGGGTGAAAGCTACCTTTTGAAGCGCACTTTCCGGGCCTGCGCACTTATCTCCGGTCTCATCGAGCGGCGCCATCCTGGCCAAGAAAAATCAGGCCGCCAGATGACCGTCTCGTCGGACCTTATCTACGATGTTCTGCGCCAGCATGAGCCGGACCATATTTTGATGCAGTCAACATGGGCCGATGCGGCATCCGGGCTGCTCGACATCGCGCGCATCAGTTCTATGCTGGCGCGTATTGAGGGTCGAATCACCCATCAAAGGTTGGAGCGCATCTCACCGCTCGCGGTGCCCATCATGCTGGAAGTCGGCAAAGAGCCGGTGTTTGGCGAGGCACGCGATCAGGTGTTGGAAGATGCCGAAAGCCTGATCGAAGAAGCAATGAGCGCGCCGTAAACAACGCGATATTAAGAACGGAATTCCACCTGTGTCTGCCTGGCTAAGCCAAAGCGTGAGCGCGCGCGATGAAGAAACAAGCGCACCCATTTGCCTTGCCGGTGAAGCCTTGGTTGCCGACAAGTGCGGCGCGCTTTACTGGCCGGACGAAGCCATGCTCGTGGTGGCTGATCTGCATCTGGAAAAAGGCTCGTCCTTCGCACGGTTTCGCAACCACCTGCCGCCCTATGACACCGCCGCAACGTTGCGCCAGCTAAGCTTGCTGATGGATGCCTATCAGCCGCAACGGGTGATCGCTTTGGGCGACAGCGTGCACGATCGCAGCGCCTGGGAGCGGTTCAGCGATACCGACCGGTGCACACTTGTCGATCTCTGCAACCGCGTGGACGACTGGGTTTGGATTGCTGGCAACCATGACCCGGAGCCACCGGTGGGTGTGCCAGGGCGCAGTGCACAAGAGCTGGCCATCGGTTCCTTGGTGTTTCGCCACGAGCCGGACGGAGATCTGACCGACGGTCAGGCTGAGGTGGCGGGGCATTTGCATCCAGCTGCACGTGTGATCGGTAAAGGCGGGTCAGCGCGCCGTCCGGCTTTTGCCCATGATGGACAGCGGCTCATACTGCCAGCCTTCGGCGCTTATGCCGGCGGGCTTTGCCTGTCAGCAGAACCGTTTCGCGCGCTGTTTAAAAAGTCAGCCATGCGGGCATCGGTCTGCGGTCGTACGCGCATGTTCACCGTGCCAGGCAACCGCATTTTGGGTTGGCGCTGACCGCCGCCGATCAGACGATCGTCAAAACGGCCATCACGCTGAGCAGAGAGCACACAAGCGCTGTCAGCATCGTGCGCAGATGGCCAAACCACGGCGGCGCACCATCATCTTCCGCATCGCCCACATCCCAGGCGCCCTGCGCGGCAAAAGATACCGCAAGCATTACCAGCGCAGGAAAGGCCGGTAGCAGCACCGCCACCCAGCCGATGAGCGAGGGGATAACCGAGAGCGCAAAGCGCGCATCGCGCGTTTCGGGGTTGGGGAGCAGAAGACCCATGCCCCAGCGCACGCCCCCTAAGAACGACAGGATGACTGCGCCATAGGCCACCGTTGCGCGCAACGCCAAATCTGCGCTCACAATCCAAATGCCGTCCGAAGCGTAAACAACCAGGCCGAGCACAAAGGGCAAGGCGCCCGCCAGTCCCAACCAGAGAGGCACTTTGGGCACGGTTTTTAGAGCAGTGAGCGCGCGCATCGAGCGTCCTTTAAAGTGAGGTTATGAGCGGCGGAAAACCACTGAGCCCAACCATCCGGTAAGCAGAGCCAGCAACACCGCCAATCCGCCATACATGAGTTGGTCGCGCTGCGACATGCGGAAGATGAACTGCTCGAATCCTGTCTTACGCACCAGAATGCCCACCCGTTCTTCGGCGAGCAAGACACCGCCTGAAAAGAGGTAGACGTTAACGTCAAAAAGCCCAAGCGGAACATCAGCGGGGAAGGTTGCGCGGGCACGAAACAGCGTGTTGTCGATCACCGCGACAGCGTCTGGCTCTTCCTGATAAACCTGCTCTTGCCGCTGTAGGCGCAGGAAGGCGCGTTCAAACACCCGAGCGTCGAGCGTGTCTTCTTGTACGCTTTCAACGGCGACACCCTCTTCATCCATGTCCACCGGCGTCTCTTCCACCACGGGAAGAACATGATCGATGCCGATCTGGAATCGTCGCAGAAGGGAGGGATGCGCGATGTCAGCCACCGGCCGGTTGGACAGCACGGTGTAGGCGCTTGGGACATCTTCAAACGTGCGCGAACTGCGGTTCACCCAAACCCCCAAGAAGCGCTCTTTAAGACGCGCCACCCGGTCGGTCTGTGGACCTGTGACCGTGACCACCACATCGTAGTCGGACGCTCGGGGCACCGTGGAGGCATCGCGGCGCACCGCCCCAAAAACCGTGATGGCCGAACCGGTGAAATTGGAGGTTATGTCCACCGTGCGCTCAGACAGCGTGACGATGAGCGACTCCGCGCGCGCGGTTCCAACGACGCACAGCGCAAAAAGACCGACCAGAAGGATGCGTTTGATCATCCCCCCACCCCTGTCACCGAGAAGAGTTCCGTCGGCTCAATGGCCAGATCGAACAGAAACCGCGCTCCGACCGCTAAAATGAGCAAAGCCAGAAGCAGGCGCAATTGCTCGCCTTTGAGTTTTTGGCCCGCCGATGCACCAAATTGCGCGCCTAGCACGCCGCCCACCATGAGGATCAGACCCAAAATGATATCCACCGATCCAGTGGTCAACGCATGTAAGACTGTGGCGACCGCCATAGTCACCAGGATTTGCAGCAGCGAGGTGCCGATCACCACATTGCCTGGAACGCGCAGAAGATAAATCAGCGCAGGCACCATGATGAAACCGCCGCCGATGCCGAGAATTGCACCGGCGAACCCAATCATGAGGCCTAGGAAAACAACCGGAATGATGGAGATGTAGAGGCGGGATTTTTTGAACGCCGTCTTCAAAGGCAAGCCGTGCACCCAGGTGTGCTGGCCCGGCTTACGTGTGGATACCGCACGCCCCCGTGCGCCGCGCCACACCGAGCGGGCGCTTTCAAAAAACATCATGCCGCCGATCGTGCCCAGAAACAGCATGTAGGAGACGGAGATGATGAGATCGAGCTGACCAAGGGCACGCAAAATCGAAAACAGCCAGACGCCAAGCGACGAGCCAATGATACCGCCGCACAGCAGAACACCAGCCAGCTTGAAATCAACGCCGCCCTTGCGCCAGTAACTTAGTACGCCGGAGGTGGACGAGGCCACCACCTGGCTGGTCACTGTTGCCACGGCCACCGACGGTGGAATGCCGGAAAAAATCAGAAGCGGCGTGAGCAGAAACCCGCCACCGACGCCAAAAAGCCCGGAGACAAAACCCACCGCGCCGCCCATGCCCAGAATGAGGAACACGTTGACGGCCAATTCGGCGATGGGCAGATAAATCTGCATGGGACGAGGCGACTTTCAGGCAAGCAGAGCATGGAGACCAGCCCCGTGCCCACCTGGCGACGCGATCTGGTTCATAGTGTATGATCATCGCATCGCGTGAGGGTCAATCAAAGCCTTGGAAGATGGCACCAACCTACGACTAAAGGTGGGGTCGATGACGGTCTGCTACAGGCTGACGCCTTGGCGCAACGCATCGAGCAGAGCTTGATCGATCACGTCGCTGTCACCCAATCCAACGGATTGGCGGAACGCACGGACCGCTTCATTGGTGCGCGGTCCTAACAGTCCATCCGCGGGGCCCGGGCTGTACCCGCGCTCAGCAAGCAATGCTTGCGCTTCAGCAACCAGTCGCTGTGTTGCACCGGCATCAGGCGATGCACTGGCTTGCACTGAGTTATCGTCCCAGCCACCAGCAGGGCCCTGAACAGTAATGGCTGCCGTATCCACAGGAACAGGGCGCCAATTGTCGACACGCGCCCGGGCAAGAGCAAGCGCCTGCTCTCCAAGGACACCGGCAACCTCATCACGACGACCGACGGCTTCATTGTCGCCGCCGTTGGCCGCCAAGGCGAACCATTTGTAGGATTCCATCAGATCGCGTTCGACGCCCATGCCGCGGGCGAACAAAACGGCCAGGTTGAACTGGCTGTCGGCGAGGCCTCTATTGGCCGCAGGAATGAACCAGCCAGCAGCGCGGGAGAAGTCGGGTGATTGTCCAGCGCCTTCAGCCGCCATAACGGCAAGATTGTGCATAGCGCGCGGATTGCCGCCCAGCGCTGCCCGCTCATACCAGGCAATGGCGCCATCACGATCACGATCAACGCCGCGGCCCTGCTCGTAAAAGCTACCCAGGCGATAGGCGGCCGGAACGAGACCTTGATCGGCAGCGCGCCCATACCAGTGGGCAGCAGCAGCCAAATCTTGCGAAACAAAACGACCTTCCATGAAGCGTGAGGCGATCTCAAAGGCGGCTGCAGCATCACCGCTGGCAGCAGCGACGCGAAGGCGTGGAGAGCCAATCGCTTCAGGCAGTGCATCGGCTGTTGCCGCTGGCAGGGGCGGAATTGGCAGGTTCAGCAGGGGCCCAAGATCGTTGGCTGGCGGCGGCAAGGCCGTGTCGCCTTCCAAGGCTGCTCCGTCGGTTGCGAGCGCGTCCAACGATCTATCGTTCAACTGCGGCGTTTCAGCCATGATAGGGCCGCGACTACGTTCAAAGCCGCTGCCCAGCGCCGTTTCACGGGTAACCGCTTCATCTGCCGGTGTTTGCGGACTTGGTGCTGACACGTCTGGTGTTGAGGCAAAGTCTTCGACCACCGGCGCAGGGGGCACAGCAGGCACAGTGTTGGCAATCGAGGTTTCTGGCGCGCTTTCTGGTGCATCGCCGACAAACCGCACAGCATCATCGGACGCCGCGCCAACATCTGGGCGTGATTGCGCGCTTGCATCGGCTGGAGGGCTGGCAGGTGCTTCGGTTGGTGCCAGCGGCGCGATGTCTGCATCGCCCGCAGGCTCACCCGGCAAGATCAGATTGACCACAAACAAGCCGAGACCGATGGTGAACAACACCAATGCGATAAGCATCGCGCGCGAAAGCGAGCGCTGACGCTTGGCCTCATTGGCCTGCTTCTCACTTTTCTGTTGGCGGGCGCTTTCGGTTGCACCGCCCAGCACATCTGCTGGGTCTTCAGCTGGCGTCGCGGCCGGTGGTTGAGCCAATGCGTCGCTTAGGGTTGGCTCTTGGCGCGCGCCTGATTTTCTGGCCCTGGTGCCGGTGACGTTGGGGGCCGAGCTTGCAGGTTTTCCTCCACCAGCCTGCAGTGCCGCAGCTTGTGCAGCGCGGCGCGCAGCGGCAATAAAGTTCGCCCGCTGGTTGGCTGTTTCACCTGAATGCGCCGCCGGATCTGCGTGTGCTGGTTCATCGACAGCGATGTCTGGTTGAGGCGCACGCGCCGAGCGGTTCGGAGCAGCATTGATCGCGCCGGAAAGCTGCCGCAGCAGGGTTTGCGCGTCACCTGGCGCGGGGATGACATCATCGGCTGCAGATGGCTGTTCTTCCATGGTAGTCGGAGCTGAAGCGCTACCTGTCCGAGGCTCATCGGCTGCCTTTTCAAGCGCAGGACGATCAAAGCTTGGATCAGGCTTGGGCACATAGGTGCGCGCCTCAAACGCCTTGGCCATCTCTTCGAGCGAAGATGCCGGTTCAGATGCCGTGCGATCTTCTATGTTAGCAGCGTTGCTGCCATCGGCGACCAGATTGAGCGCGGCTTTGTCATCGGTTTCCAGCGCATCAATGCGGCCGATAACCGTTTCCAACGCACCTTGAACGCTTTCCAACGTGCTGAGCACGCGCTGATCTTGGTCGCTGGCATGCTCACGCAACGATACAAGCTCGCTTTGCAGAGCCTGCATACCCAAGGCATCTTGGGTCTCTGCCTGTGGATCAAACAGACCCAGCGATTGCACGCGGGCCGCCAGATCATCAATCTGACCTTCGATTTCCGGCAAGAGACCGGCATCCCCGGTTGCACGGGCCTCATCGAACCGACCGGCCAAGTGCCGCACCTGATCAACGATGGAGCGCTGAAGGTCGCGGTTTGAACCCAGTTCGACACTGGCCCGAGCACGCGCTAACTCATTGTGCAGACGCGTGACATCATCGCGTGACACCACACCAGCATCGGCATTGCGCTTGTTGAGCTCAACAAGCTGGCTTTCCAGAGAGGCCAAGGCCACATCGGGTTGCGGTGTGGGCATGGCCGCGATGAGGCTCTCAAGCCTGTTCGACATATGATCGATTAGCGGCGCATCTGCCGCCGAGATAGCGCGCTGAATGCCGTCAAGGCGTTGATCAACGCCATCAAGACGCGCGACCACGGGATCGATGGAACCAGAAATCTGGCTATCGATCTTGGCTTCAACTGCTTGGATGATAGCTTCGGTTTTGGGAATGGATTTCAGACAGGACTCAACACGCTCCCCAAGCTCGCGAACGGCAAGCCCCAAGCGTTCGGTACCGTTGTCTTCCTGAAGAGATGTCACACGCCCAGTCAGATCGAGCAGCGCATGCTCAATCTCATGGACCGGCATAGCGGTGCCGAAAGCGTTCATCTGGCGCGACAAAGCGGCCACTTCGATGGCCATATCGGCCTGGTTGGCCAAGCGGCCATCAAGTGCGTTCAGCCGCTGCGAAAGCTCTGCAACCTGCTCGGCATAGCCACCGGTCATCTCTTCGATGCGGTCCAGGGCCGAGAAACGCTGGTCCATGCCGCTTAAGTCGACCGCAGGACCGGCGGCAGCACGCATCTCCTCACGAATGGTATCCAGCGCACTGGTCAGGCCACGCGCTTCGTCTTGGAATGTTGAGAGGCGCGCCATTTCCGACTGAATGGCATCAAGACGTTGGGTGACGGCGCTGTCGTCTGCGCCGCTTGCCAAAGCTTCAATGCGCGCTTCAAGCGCCACAAGGCGTTCCACGACCGCCCCAATGGCTTCATTCATGCTGTCAGGATCTTGCACCGCATTGCGGGCCATATCCTTGACGCTTTCCAGAGCCTGGGTGATGCGGTCAGCATCGCCTTGCGGGTCGCTTTCCAGCTGCGAGATCATGGACCGCATTTCGCCGACCAGCGCGCTGGTGGTGTTCTCGCCTAGGTTGTCCAGCACCTCACGCAAGCTGGTGACCTCACCATAGAGCGCGTCGATTTTTTCCTCGCTGGTGGTGACATCTTTGAGGTCATCAAGACGTGCCAGAACGTGGTGATAACCATCTTCCAGCGATTGGATCGCCTCTGGCTTGGGCATTGCGGCGATGGTTTCCTGGACCGCGCGTATCTGATCACTGAGCTGGGCCAAACCAGGTTCGGCTGTGCTGTTGGAGCTGCTTGGTGCTAATTCTTGATGCTCGGCGGGCTCTTGTTGCTGGGCAGATTGTGGACCATCTGGCGTATCGACGCGCGATTGGAGGGCCGCGACTTGAGCGTGAAGCCCAAGCTGATCGGCAGCGCTGGATTCAGCCAATGTGCGCACATCGCCAACAGCATCGGTCAGCCGGGCGAATTGGTCGTCAAGGCGAGCGACAAGTTGATCGAGGCCCGCATGCCCCAGCGCTTGCTCGGCAGGCTGTTCGGATACGGGCTGATGAGACGCATTGGCCATCATCGGTTGGGACTCGGCGGGCGCGGGGGCGGCGATGGGCGCAGACGAACTGACGCCATGCTCCAATTCATGCTTGCGCCGTCTGAGCGCATCCAAAGGGTTATTAGTTGCCGGCGCTGGCTGTGCGCTTGCCTGCATGGGAGCGGCGGACGCGGGAGCAGAATGTTCTGGCGCTGCCACCGGCCCTGGGCCGCCAACAACTTTGGATTCGAGGGTTTCGATGTTCTTGGCGATTGCGGCCAACCGCGACTGAAGATCGTGGGCGGGTGCAACCGGTCGAACAGGCTGGCTTGGCTGAAGCGATGGGTTTGGATCGGTCGCGTGCTCTGGTGCCGGGTGTTCTGGCGCCGCGTATCCTGGTGCGCTCTGGCCCAAAACATCTTGCATCCACTGGCCAACGCTGGGCGCTGGGCCTGCATGAGTACCACCATGCTCCGGCTGTAGGTTCGTGGGCGACTGCCACGCATTTTGGGACTGTTGAGCCATCCCGACCCCAATTACTATCTGGTGCGTACGCGCAAGGTACGGCGCACCCCGGCCCTTTTTCGCTTAGCTCTACAGTGGACCCAACATGGTAAACGAGCGGTAAAGATAACCGGACGGTAAACGCCCCAAGCTGACAAAGCTTGTTTTTGACACAGCATTGGCCGAACCCAGGCAACTGCAAGAAAAGCACCTTGCGAGAGTGCATGACGTCACCACAACTTAAAGTTGCTATTGCCTTGCCCTTGGGTTAGCTTTTCTGGCACTTCTAGACGTAAAATGATTCGTTGACGCATGTAACAGCGCAGCAAAAGGTGGTAGAAACGATCATGGATACTTCAACGCGTGAGACGGAATACAGCATCGGTGAGCTAGCGCGTGAGTACGACCTGACATTGAGAACGCTGCGCTTTTACGAAGATCGCGGCCTGTTGCGTCCACGCCGTGTTGGTATGCAGCGCATCTATTCGCGGCGTGACAAGGCGCGGTTGAAGCTGATCGTCATGGGAAAGCGGGTTGGCTTTTCGCTGCAAGAAATCGGCGAAATGCTCGATCTTTATGATTTGAAAGATGGGCAGGCGGGCCAGCTGACAGTTGCGCGCAGCCGCTTCTTGGAGCAGATCGCCGTACTCAATCAGCAAAAAAGCGACATTGAACAGGCCATTGTTGAGCTTGAGCGCACGGTGGAGGTGGTTACCGGTATGCTGAAAGAAAAGCAGCAAGACATGGACGAGGACGCCATGCCGCTTGCCGCCACCGGCACCGATTAATCATATACTGGTCTTCTCACTTACCCTCACGAACGCGCGATAGAGCGTGTGCAGCGCTTGCACAGCCAGTCGTTGCAGCCTAGATCGGGTTCCTTTGATGCAATGGGCAGCACCTTGCCCGCTCATCTGCAAAGGACCCACCGATGGCACCGTCGATTGACTACTACTTCTCGCTGATCTCCCCCTTTTCCTATCTCGGGCACAAGGCCTTTTTGGCCATTGCCGCCAAGCACGAGGCAAGCATCACCTATAAGCCGATGAATTTGGCGGGTGTGTTTGCAACCTCTGGTGTGCTGCCCATTCCTGAGCGCCCCGTGTCACGTCAGAACTATCGGTTGATCGAGCTGCAGCGCATTGCCGATTTTCGGAGGCTGCCTCTCACATTGCGCCCGGCGCACTTCCCGACCAATCCGGCTTTGGCAAACGGTGCTGTTGCCGCGATTAGCGCTGCTGGCGGCGACCCAGCAAGCTTTATGTTCGACATCTTCCAGGCATGCTGGGTGAACGAGCGCGACATCAGCCAGCCCGAAACTGTGCGAGAGCTGCTGGAAGCCACTGGCCATGACGCAACAGCCATCATGGCTGCCGCGACATCGCAAGAGATTGTCGCAGTGATGGCCGAGAACACCGATGCAGCCATCGCTGCCGGCGCCGTTGGTGCTCCTGCCTATGTGCTGGCTGGTGAGCCATTCTGGGGTCAGGACCGTATCGACTATCTGGATCACGCGCTTGCAACACGTCGTTCGCCCTTCACGGCTGGCTAGGGTCTAAGCCAACACCCCATGCGCCGTGTGCGGAATGGGGAGGATGGCAAAAACGGAAGTTACCCCTGATGTTTCATTCCTTCTTTCCCAAGCCGAAACTGTTTTTTCTATCCTTCGCCATTTATGCGCTGGTGATGATCATCGCCTGGAACGCCGTGGGCGACAGGCTGCAGTTTCTTTCCCTCGGCCCGTTGTTTGGCGTGGAAAGCGTGGTGACGCTTGATCCCGGCGTGGCGCCAGATATCGAAGTGCCAAGCGAAGAGAGTGTTGCACCGGTTGAAGCCGAGGAAGGTTGGGCGAACGCGGAAACCTTCTGGTTCTACCAGTACATGCTGGCTGCCATCGCGCTGTTTGTCGGCTTTTGGATGTGGTACGCGCCGCATCCCTGGCAGCTGTGGTCGGTGGCAGGTTCAGCGCTGATCTTCTTTACCAACTGGTTCCTGGTGCAGCTGGATGTGATGATCAATGAGTGGTTCGGCGGCTTTTACGATCTGATCCAGCAAGCCTTGGCCGAACCTGGCTCGATTGATGGCCGCGACTATTATCTGGGCATCGCGACCTTCCTGCAGATCGCGCTGGTCTATGTTTTCGTGGCGGTCTTGTTCCGCTTTTTCGTCAGCCATTACGTGTTCCGCTGGCGCACGGCGATGAACAATTATTACACCAGCATGTGGAAGCGGGTGCGTAAGATCGAGGGTGCCTCGCAGCGTGTGCAGGAAGACACGATGCGCTTTGCTTCCATCACCGAGGGTCTGGGTGTTGCCCTGCTCGATTCTGTAATGACGCTTATCGCGTTCCTGCCTTTGCTGTGGGGCCTTTCAGCGGCGGTGACCGAGCTTCCCCTCATCGGTGAAGTCAGCCAAGGTTTGGTGTTTGTTGCCATTGTTTGGTCGATTTTGGGAACCGTTCTCTTGGCGGTTGTCGGTATCAAACTGCCGGGCCTTGAGTTCAACAATCAGAAGGTTGAAGCGGCCTACCGCAAGGAACTCGTCATGGGCGAGGATTTTGCTGAACGGGCACAGCCGCAGTCGCTAACCGAGCTTTTTTCCGATGTGCGCCGGAATTATTTCCGGCTCTATTTCAACTATATGTATTTCAATGTGGTGCGGATTTTCTACCTCCAGATCGGCAACCTGGTGCCGTTCATTGCGCTGGGTCCGACGATCATCGCCGGCACGATCACGCTGGGCACCATGCAGCAGATCATGCGCGCCTTTGGCCGGGTGGAGGGCTCGTTCCAGTACTTGGTCAATTCCTGGACAACGATCGTGGAACTGATGTCAGTCTACAAACGTCTCAACGCGTTTGAAAAGGCAGCGCTGGCCACGCCAGAAGTCGATCCGGTCGAGCAATCAACCGATATGGCGCGTTGATGCGCCAACCGGGTTGGCAAACCGAAGTATGCGCCCCACTTGGAGCGAATGATCACCCGCGCTGACCAATTCATGACCATTCGCCCGGAAGGCCTTTATTGCGTTCCGGGCGATTTCTATATCGATCCCGTTCGACCGGTGAAGCGCGCCGTGATCACCCATGGGCACGCTGATCACGCGCGCCCAGGCCATGGCTCTGTTCTGGCGACGGCTGAGACTCTGATGATCATGGCTGTGCGGTATGGCGCTGATTTTGCTGGGCGCTCGCAAAGCGCCGACCTTGGTGAGGTGATCACACTGGGCGATGCGCGGGTGAGTCTGCACCCGGCAGGCCATGTGCTTGGCTCGGCGCAGGTTTTGGTGGAGCATGGCGGGCACCGGCTGATGGCCTCGGGCGACTACAAACGCCATGCCGACCCAACTGTCACGCCGTTTGAGGTGGTCCCTTGCGATACCTTCATCACCGAGGCAACGTTTGGGCTTCCGGTTTTTAAGCACCCTCCAGGCGCTGATGAAGTCGCCAAACTTCTTATCTCGCTTGCCACGTTTCCTGATACACCGCATTTGGTCGGCGCCTATTCGCTTGGCAAAGCGCAGCGGGTGATCGCGGAAATACGCGCGGCTGGGTATGACGCGCCAATCTATCTGCATGGCGCAATGCAAAAGCTTTGCGACTTTTACCAAAGCCAAGGCATCCCGTTGGGTGATCTTCAGCCGGTGGCGGGGCTGAAGGCGAAGGACGTCGCCGGACAGATTGTGCTTTGCCCACCCGGTTCGATGGCAGACCGCTGGTCGCAAAAGTTCGGCGAGACCATCACCTGCTTTGCCTCCGGCTGGATGCGGGTGCGCGCCCGAGCCCGTCAGCGCGGTGTGGAACTGCCTCTGGTGATGTCCGATCATGCCGACTGGGATGATCTCTGCGCAACAATCCTCGACACTGGCGCCAACGAAATCTGGGTGACGCATGGCCAGGAAGATGGGCTGGTGCATTGGTGCGGCACGCAGGGCATTGATGCCCGCCCGCTGAACATGATCGGCTATGGCGACGAGGGCGATGAAACAGTCGATGTCATCGAGGAACCAGCCTCATGAAGGTTTTTGCGGAGCTTCTTGATCGCCTTGCCTATGAGCCGCGCCGCAATGGCAAGCTGCGGCTGCTTACGCAGTACTTTGCCCAGACCCCCGATCCTGAGCGCGGCATTGCGCTTGCGGCCATCACCGGCGGGCTGGATTTCAAGAACGCCAAACCGGCGCTCATTCGCGGTTTGGTCGAAGCACGGACCGACCCGGTCCTCTTTCGGCTTTCCTATGACTATGTCGGCGACATGTCCGAAACGGTGGCCCTTATCTGGCCCGCGGATCATGGCGTGAACATGCCACCGCCCACGCTGGAAGACGTTGTGGAAGCTCTGGCACAAACGGGCAAGGCAGAGATGCCAGCCCTTATCGCACGCTGGCTCGATACGCTGGACGAGACGGGTCGTTGGGCGTTGCTGAAACTGATCACAGGCGGCTTGCGCATCGGCGTTTCGGCGCGTCTTGCCAAGACGGCAATTGCTGGTTTGGGAGACCTGAAACCCAACGATATTGAGGAGGTGTGGCACGGCCTGCTGCCACCTTATGAAAGCCTGTTTGCCTGGGCTGAAGGCAAGAGCGAGCGGCCAGAAAATGATGATCCTGCGCCCTTCGCGCCTGCCATGCTGGCCCACCCAATTGAAGATGGTGATTTTGAAAAGTTGGACGCATCGCAGTTTCTGGCTGAGTGGAAGTGGGATGGCATCCGTGTGCAGGCGGCCAGCGGAACGGCCAAAGATGGGTCAGTTGTAAAGCGGCTCTATTCGCGCACGGGCGACGATATCTCGCGCGCTTTCCCTGATCTGGTCGATGCCTTGCCGGAGAACGCGACGCTGGATGGTGAGCTGCTGGTGCTGATCGATGGCCGCGTTCAAACCTTCAACACGCTGCAACAGCGCCTGAACCGCAAGACGGTCTCGAAGAAACTTCTGGAAAGCCACCCGGCCCATATGCGCGTGTATGATGTGCTGCGCCTTGATGGCGAGGATGTGCGGAGCCTTCCCTTCGTCGAGCGGCGCGAGCGGCTTGAAGACCTGATTTCCGGGCATGGTCACCCACGCCTTGATCTCTCTTCCATGGTGCTGTTTGCGGATTGGCAAACCCTCGCCGACGCGCGCGCCGACCCTGCCACACATGGTGCGGGCGAGGATGCTAACGCGGTGGAAGGCGTGATGATCAAGCGCGCCGACAGCACCTATGTGCCCGGGCGACCGAAAGGGCCGTGGTGGAAGTGGAAGCGCGATCCAATGCTGATCGATGCGGTGCTGATGTACGCGCAGCGCGGCCATGGCAAACGCTCTAGCCTTTATTCCGATTACACATTCGGCGTTTGGAAACCAGGCGCGGAAGGGCCGATGCTCGTGCCCGTCGGCAAGGCTTATTTTGGCTTCACCGACGACGAGCTGAAGAAGATCGACAGCTTCGTGCGCAAGAACACGCTCAACCGTTTTGGCCCGGTTCGCGAGGTTCTGCATAGCGAGGATGCGGGCATGGTGTTTGAAGTGGCTTTTGAGGGTTTACAGCGCTCCACGCGACACAAGAGCGGGGTAGCCATGCGCTTTCCCAGAATTTCCAGGCTTAGGTGGGATAAGCCACCGCGCGAAGCCGACACGCTAGAAACGGTGATGGCGTTGCTGCCGGAGAGTGAACGGGCCTAACAGAAGCCTGTTGTCAACTCGGCTGGAGTGCGTATGAAAGCTTGGTCTCCAACCGCTTTCAAAGTCATCAACTTTCCATGTCTCTCGTCACCCGACCTGCCCGCCGACCAGATGCACCAGCTATGTGCCAGCTTCTCAATGCGATTATTCGCGAGGGCGGCACGACAGCGCATCGCGAACCGTTCTCCGAAGAAAAGATGATTGCGCTCTACGTTGAAGCGCCGCTTGGCATCGCCTGTACAATTGCCGCTGACGGCGACAGTGTTCTGGGTTTTCAATCTCTGGAGTGGTGCGATCCAAACTGGACCGGTGATCACGCCCTTCCGCCCGATTGGACCGTCATTGCGACCTATGTTGCCCAGGCTGCAACGGGTCGGGGTATAGGGCGACTGTTGTTTGCAGAAACGATCAACGCCGCTAAGGCGGCAGACGTTAAGACGATTGATGCCACCATCCGCCACGAGAACACGGGCGGGCTCGCTTACTACAGCCGGATGGGATTTGTCGATTACCGGCAGTATGATGAGGCGTGCGCGAAGCGGTTCGATCTGACCTGATGTCAGGTTTGTTTTAGCGTCGGCGACGCTGCACGATTGCCGTTCCGACCACAGCGAGCAACACAGCGGCCAGGCCGTACCAGGTGAGCATGTATTCAAAGTGCCGGTTGGAGAAGTTGAATTTTGTTTCTCCAGCTTGTGGCAGGCCACCAACCGCGCTGGCGGGCATATCAACCGTGATTGGTAGCGCGACGCTTACACCAGTGGCCTGCATCATCTGTGCAACGCTGCGGCGGTAGAGAATGCCCTGCTGATAGTCAGGGTCGGGCGTGAAGACGTCCGGCTTATCGTCCGGGCGCACCAGTCCCTCAAAGCGAATGATGCCCGTTGGAGCATCTCGAATGGTAACATCGGGCGCAAGCTCAAACGGAATAAAGCCGCGATTGACGAACAGGACGTGATTGGCAGGACCGCCGACTTCAAACGGCTGCATGATCCAATAGCCAGGCCCCTCATAAGGACCATTGGGGTCAGAAAGCGTCGTGAACACGCGCACCGGTTCACCAACGAACTGACCGGTTACCGCCACACGTCGATAGGCGACTTCGTCGTCTGCGCCCTCTTCTTCTGCGTATGTTGGTAACGGCGCGAGACCGGCCTCTTCGACAAGCTCATGCAAAGGTATCGCCGGTAGAGTTGGCCGCGTTTCTGCCTGGGCGATCAAATCTTCTTTCCAAGCAAGGCGCTGCATCTGCCAGGTGCCAAGTCCGAGCAACGTCACGAACGCGCCTAGGATGAGCGCAATGGTGAAAAAGCGTTTCATCGCAGGTTATCCGTGATGGCCACCGGAAACATCATCATTACGCACCTCGGTCGCATCCATCTGGTACTGACGGGCAATGAGCCAGCCTTTCAAAGGCCTTAGCGGGAGCAAGCAGGTGATCAAAATGATCGGCAGCGACACCGCAGCGTGCACCCAGAAGGAGGGCTGATAGGCAACCTCCAGCCACAGCGCCGCACCAACGGCGATGAACCCAGCAAAGAAGGTGATGAAGACCGCCGGGCCATCACCTGAATCGGCAAAGCCATAATCCAGATCGCACACATCGCACCGCTCTTGCAGTGTGATCCAGCCGTTGAACAGTTTTCCCTGTCCGCAGCGCGGGCACTTGCCGCGATAACCGGCCATCAAAGTCTGTGGCGTGTGCGGAACGGTGGTCATGGTGTTCTGTCCTTACAAAGAGAAACGGGCGACCCTATCGGACCGCCCGCTGATGGTTTCAAAGCCAAGCAGTCGGCCTAAAAATTGCCGCCGCCGCCATAGCCCCAAACGTAGATGGCAACGAACAGGAACAGCCAGACCACATCGACAAAGTGCCAGTACCAAGCCGCAGCCTCGAAGCCGAAATGCTTTTGCGGCGTCATCTGACCTTGCAGAACCCGGAACAGGCAGACGGCCAGGAACACCGTGCCAACGAACACGTGGAAGCCGTGGAAGCCGGTCGCCATGTAGAAGGTTGCGCCATAAATGTGGCCGGAGAAATCAAAGTGCGCGTGGCTGTACTCATAAACTTGCACGATGGAGAACAAGATGCCCAGCGCCACGGTGAGTGCCAGACCCTGCTTCACGCCTTCACGATCGCCATGGATCATCGCGTGGTGTGCCCAGGTGACGGTTGTGCCTGATGTCAGCAAGATAACCGTGTTCATGAGAGGCAGGTGCCAGGGATCAAAGGTCTCGATGCCCTGCGGAGGCCAGACGCCGCCGAAAAGTTCCGCACGCATGGGCTGTTCGGCTGGGCCGGGGAAGAAGCCCGCATCGAAATAGGCCCAGAACCAGGCAACAAAAAACATCACCTCTGAAGCAATGAAGAGGATCATGCCGTAACGCAGATGCAGCGAGACGACCGGTGTATGGTCACCGGCCATCGACTCGCGGATCACATCGCGCCACCACATAACCATGGTGTAGAGAACACCAAGCATGCCTAGCGCAAAGAAGATCCAGGTTCCGCCATGGAACCAGGTGACAGTTCCGATGGCCAACACAAGCGCTGACACCGAACCGATGAACGGCCATGGGCTGGGCGGAATGATATGATAGTCGTGATCTGTTGCGTGACCTGAGGCCATCGATGATCTCCTAAATGCGATGCGCCGGCCGAAGTCAGCGCTCCCCCTAAATCCTAGTTCGAACTGTTTGCCGCAATCTCTGCCTCGGCAGGCGCGTCGGCGGCAAACATGGTGTAGCTCAGCGTGATAGTGTCGATGCGATCATTGTCGCGATCATCCAAAATCTCTGGATCAACAAAAAACACCACGCCCATATCGACGCCTTGGCCTGGCTCCAGATGCTGCATCTCAAAGCAGAAACAGTGCATCTTGTGGAAGTAAATCCCAGCCTGTGGCGGTGAAACGTTAAATGTGGCCGTGCCGTAGGTGTCCTCATCGGTGAGGTTATCGGCGCGATAGAAAATTTCCGTTACCTGGCCAATGGGCACTTCAATCTCGTTGACCAGTGGATCAAGATCCCAGGCAAGGCCAGCGGCCACGTTGCCATCAAAACGCACTTTGATGGTGCGGTCCGACACAGCATCAGGGGCGACGTCAGCAACCTGCGTGGTGCCACCAAATCCGGTCACGCGGCAGAAAAGCTCGTAAAGTGGAACGGCAGCATAGGCGACGCCAACCATGCAGCCGACAAAGACGCTGAGCGCCATGGCTGTCTTAAGCGGGCGAGAGAACGTGCGTTCGGCCATCAGTAAGGCCTCGAAATGATGCCGGGTCCCTGAATAAGGCTGACGACATAAAACACGATCACCACCGCACCGAGCGCCAGTGCCATGGCGATGGAGCGTGAACGGCGTTGCTTGGAATAAAAGTCCCGGTCGCTGTCCGACATTTTCACCTCTTCGGTGTTGGTCGGAACAGGCTTAGGTGCTTCAGGGGCTGTGCGCTGTGTCGTATCAGCCATGATCAGACCCCCACCGCGAAGGTCAGCGCCGTGGGAATGGCAAGCGCAAAGCCCGTCAGGCGCTCAACGATATCTTCGCCAAGCATCACCGCGAACACGGCAAAGAGATAAAGGATGGAAAAGCCAAACAGCTTGCCAGCAGCTTTGTTGCGCGCCGGAATACCACCAGCGCGGGACAGGCGCAGAGCGTGCTGGATAAAGCCAACACCGCCAGCCACCGTCACCAGCGCATAGAGCACACCGGCGTAGCCTAGGAATGCAGGCAGAACAGCCAATGGGGCAAGCAGGACGGAGTAGAGCAGGATCTGCTGACGGGTGACCTTGTCGCCTGCCACATTGGGCAGCATCGGAACGCCAGCGCGGCCATAGTCCTCTTCCTTCAGGATCGCCAGCGCCCAGAAATGCGGCGGCGTCCACATGAAGATGATCAACACCATCAGGATCGGTTCAAGGCTGAGCGACCCGGTGACAGCAAGCCAGCCAATGGCCGGTGGGAAGGCGCCAGCCAAGCCACCGATCACGATGTTCTGCGGCGTCGAGCGCTTCAGCCACATCGTGTAAATGTTGACGTAGAAGAAGATCGTAAAGGCGAGCATGGCGGCTGATTGCCAATTCACCAACAGCCCAAGCACACCGACCGAACCGACCGACAGCAGAATGCCGAAACCGAGAGCTTGGCGAGGTGTGACAGCGCCTGAGGGGATCGGGCGCAAAGCTGTGCGACCCATCACGGCATCGATATCTGCGTCGTACCACATGTTAAGCGCGCCAGACGCACCCGCACCGATAGCGATGCAGAGCACGGCGGTGAGCGCCACGAACGGGTGCAATGCGCCAGGCGCAGCGATGAGACCGGCCAAGGCCGTGAACACCACCAGCGACATCACCCGTGGCTTCAACAGGTTGATGTAATCGCGTGCAGACGCCGTCGAAAGCCCAGCTTCACGAAGGGTAATGCTTGGGTTTGCAGCGTCAGGTGTGGCGTCCGTTAGGCTCATGAAAGCTCGTCTGGTTGAAAGAGGAAGCGCGGCGAGAAACCCGCCGCGCCAAAACTTAAGGTCTGGTCCTAGTGCTTGTCGAAGGTGACGCGCGGCAGTTTTTCAAACTGGTGGAACGGCGGAGGCGATGTCAGCGTCCACTCCAGCGTCGTCGCGCCTTCACCCCAGGGGTTGTCACCAGCTTTGCGCTTGGCGGCAAAGGCATGCGCCACACCCACCAGGAAGATGATCACACCGACGGCCGAGATGTAGGAACCGATGGAGGAGATGTAGTTCCAGCCGGCATAGGCATCAGGGTAGTCAGCATAGCGGCGTGGCATGCCGTTCAGGCCCAGAAAGTGCTGTGGGAAGAACAGCAGGTTCACGCCGATAAACGTCACATAGAAGTGCAGCTTGCCGATGAACTCGGAGTACATATAGCCGAACATTTTGGGGAACCAATAGTACCACGCGGCAAAGATGCCGAACACAGCGCCAAGCGAGAGCACATAGTGGAAGTGGGCGACCACATAGTAGGTGTCGTGGAACGCACGATCGAGGCCAGCATTGGCCAGTTGCACACCTGTCACACCGCCAACGGTGAACAGGAAGATGAAGCCCAGCGACCAGATCATCGGCGTGGTGAAACGGATCGAGCCGCCCCACATAGTGGCAATCCAGGAGAAGATTTTTACGCCCGTTGGCACCGCGATCACCATGGTGGCGAACACGAAGTAGGCTTGTGTCTCGACGGAGAGGCCGACCGTGTACATGTGGTGCGCCCAGACGATGAAGCCGACCACACCGATGGCCACCATGGCGTAGGCCATGCCGAGATAGCCGAAGATCGGCTTCTTGGAGAAGGTGGAGATGATGTGGCTGACGATCCCAAAGGCTGGCAGGATCATGATGTACACTTCTGGGTGACCGAAGAACCAGAACAGGTGCTGGAAGAGGATCGGGTCCCCGCCACCTGCTGGATCAAAGAATGTGGTGCCGAAGTTGCGGTCGGTCAGCAGCATGGTGATGGCGCCGGCCAGAACCGGCAGTGCCAGAAGAAGCAGGAAGCCGGTGACCAAGATGGCCCAGGCAAACAGCGGCATCTTGTGCAGCGTCATGCCAGGTGCGCGCATGTTGAAGATGGTGGTGATGAAGTTGATCGCGCCCAGAATCGAGGACGCACCGGCGATGTGCAGCGAGAGGATCGCAAAATCGACCGCAGGTCCTGGATGGCCGGATGTTGAGAGCGGCGGATAGATCGTCCAACCACCGCCAACGCCAAGGCCGCCCGGAGGGCCTTCAACGAACATCGAAATAACCAGCAAGATAAGCGCCGGTGGCAACAGCCAGAACGAGATGTTGTTCATCCGCGGGAACGCCATATCCGGCGCGCCGATCATGATGGGCACGAAGTAATTGGCGAACCCGCCAATCAGCGCCGGCATGACCACAAAGAACACCATGATCAGGCCGTGGCCGGTCACGAACACATTGTAGGCGTGGCCGTCGGCAAAAATCTGCATGCCTGGCTCTTGCAGCTCCAAGCGAATGCCAATGGAGAGCGCACCACCGATGATGCCCGCGATGATCGCGAAAATCAGGTAGAGGACGCCAATGTCCTTATGGTTGGTTGAGTAGAACCAACGTGTCCAAAAACCAGGGACATCGTCATGCGCTGTCGCGTCTGCGTAGCTTGCCATGGTGCCTCAAATCCTCATCAAAATGTGTCCGGTGTGGGCGCGGCCTACCGCAACCCTAACGTCTTGAAGTCTTAGTTCTGCGCCAGCTCTGTGCCGCCGGCGTCATCGCGGATCATCTGTGCCAGCATGTCGTTGGCTGCGCCCAGATCGTCACCGGCCAAGGCTGCCCACGCATCAAACTGCGGTTGGCTGACAACGCGGATGGCGATTGGCATGAAGGCATGGTCGGTGCCGCAAAGCTCAGAGCACTGACCGTAGTAAATGCCTTCGCGCTCAGCGCGGAACCAAGTTTCATTGAGGCGGCCCGGCACGGCATCCATTTTCACACCGAAGGCCGGCATGGCGAAAGCGTGCAGCACATCAGCGGCGGTTACCTGCAAGCGCACAGTCGCATTCACCGGCACAACCAAATCATTGTCGACGGCCAACAGACGCGGGAAATCTTCTTCAGTGCCGCCAGTTTCTTCCATACGGGCCAGACGCTCATCGTCCTGAAGCATGATCTGCAGAACGTCGATGTCGTTGTGATCGGGATATTCGTAACCCCAATACCACTGATAGCCGGTGGCTTTGATCGTCATGTCGGCGGGCGGAACCACAGCCTCTTCGTAGAGCAGGCGGAACGAAGGAACAGCAATCACGACCAGAATGATGATCGGCACAACGGTCCACGCCACTTCAAGCATCGCATGGTGCGTGGTTTTGGACGGCGTTTTGTTGTTCTTCTCAGAGAAACGCCAGCAGACGTAAATCATCAACGCCAAAACAAAAATCACGATGGCCGTGATAATGATCAAAGTGAAGGTTTCAAACCACTGTATGTGTTCCATCACCACTGTGGCAGCGTCCTGGAAGGTCATGCCCCAAGGTGTCGGCTGCGCGGCAAAGGCCGGGGTCGCCAGCGCCACAAGTGTGGCTATGGTTGCGGTGATAGATGCGGCGATGCGATGCGCTATCGTCATACTGGTTATTATCTCCGAGCGATCAGGGCCTAATACGTGCGGACGCGCCATGATGCTGGGTTCCAGCAGCCGGTTTTTACCGGACGACGCGGGCGCACCTACGCCCTCCTCCTAATCGAAACCTTCCCTATCCGACTGACCATCTGATGGAAAGAGCATTGACCAATCTCAAATGCGTCATATTAGCGCCGCGCTCCCTATCCCTTTGTCGTAGATGCTGTAACTTTGCCCGATACCGTTACGGCAATGCTGTCAGTTGGTCGTTTTTGTACGGATAAGCTTTCATCCAAAATCCTGCCTCTGGACGCCCTCGTCATACCGCCGCCCCATTGCTAGAGTTTGGCCATCGCTTACGCGAATCACCAAGACGCCCGAATCAATGATCCATTTTTTGCGCTTTTCTCCGCTCCCCCTCCTGATGGCCGCCCTGTTTGTGCTGCCAATTCCCGCTTCCGCCCAGCCGGTGGTCCGCGAGAGCTTTCAGGCATGGCAAATTCAATGCGAAACACCTGAAGGGGCTCCAGCAGAGCTTTGCGCCTTGGTGCAGAATGTTGCAGCGGTTGATCGCCCCAACGTTGAATTGCGGGTCACGATCGTGCGCACGATCGATGGTGGCGCACACATTCTGCGCGTTGCCGTTCCGCTGGGTGTGTTGCTGGATGGTGGGCTTGGCCTGCGTATTGACGATACCGATATTGGTACCGCTGACTTTGCCCGCTGCCTACCATCGGGATGTTATGTGGAAATGATCATGGACGATGATCTGGTAAGCACGCTTTCCAGTGGCCAGACCGCCTGGTTCGTCATCTTCCAGACGCCCGATGAGGGTATCGGCATTCCCATCGAACTGCCCGGTTTTACCGAGGGCTTTGCCGCTCTTCAATAAGCGCGTGCCAGCCAGATGCTTGACGTGTAGCCGGTGAAGGTCCACTTGGCCGTAAATGGAAGACGCCCAAGCCACGCTCCAAACACTCGCCGATAGCGCGGCCTATAGCTCCGATCCGATCGTCCTGGTGCTTATCTTGTTGGCAGCCGGACTTATTGCTGTGCCGATCTTCCAGCGGTTCAAGCTGGGCGCTGTCCTTGGCTATCTGGTAGCAGGGCTTGCCATCGGGCCTGCCCTCGGTCTGGTGTCGGACATCGATGCCGTTGCGACGGTTGCTGAGTTCGGCGTCGTGCTCTTCCTTTTCATTATTGGCCTGGAACTAAAGCCAACCACGCTGTGGAGCCTGCGCAAATCCATCTTCGGCTCCGGCAGTGGGCAGATGCTGGGCTCCACGCTTTTGCTCTCCGGCGTGGCGATGCTGCTTGGATTCTCTTGGACCAGCGCGCTGATCATCGGCTGGGCCTTGGCCCTTTCCTCAACGGCCATAGCGCTGGCCATTCTCGATGAACGCCATGAGCGCGAAACGCCACATGGCAAAGCCACGTTCGGCATCTTGCTTTTCCAGGATCTCACCGTGGTGCCATTGCTCGCTTTGGCCTCCATCCTCGCCCCGCGCGGCGATGGCGGTATGGGCCTTGGCGAGGTGGGTGTTGCGCTGGGCGCCGTTGCCGCATTGGTGGTGATTGGTCGCTTCGTGCTGAACCCGCTGTTCCATGTTCTGGCCAAAACTGGTGTGCGCGAAGTGATGACCGCTGGCGCGTTGATGATCGTGCTTGGCGCTGCCTTTGTGATGGAGCAGGCCAATCTTTCCACTGCACTTGGCGCACTGATCGCGGGCGTGATGCTGTCTGAGAGCGATTTCCGCCATCAGTTGGAGGCCGATATCGAGCCTTTTCGCGGCTTGCTGATGGGTCTGTTCTTCCTGGCCGTTGGTCTTTCCATCGATCTGGATGTTTTGATCGATCAGTTCCTGGTGATCGTTGCGATCACGGTTGCAGGCCTCATCATCAAACTCGCCGTCACCTATGTGGTGATGCGGGTGATGGGCGAGGATCACGCCGCAGGAGTGAAAACCACCGCCTATGTCTGCCAATTCGGTGAGTTTGGTTTCGTTGTTTTTGGCGTGGCTTTGGTTGGCGGGCTGATCGACGGGCCGACACAGAGCATTCTGGCCTGCGCGGTGGCACTTTCCATGGCGCTGACCCCCGTGCTGATCAACGCCGCCTATGCGCTGACAAAGGGTAAGGCGAGCGAGACGATGGAGGAAGACTATTCCTCCGCCCAAGCTCGTGTCCTGATCATCGGCTTTGGCCGGTTTGGCCAATTCGTTTCGCAAACTGTGCAGGCCGGTGGCGAGCGTGTCACAGTTATCGACACCGATGCGGACCGTATTCGCGACGCCAAGCGTTTCAAGGCCCGCATCTATTATGGCGACGGAACGCGGCTCGATATCCTAGCAGCAGCTGGACTGGGGCGCGCCGATATTCTGGCCGTTTGCACCGATGGTCGCGCGACCACCACACGGATTGTGGAAGCCGTGCGCGAAGCCTATCCCGATCTACCAATCTACGCACGTGCTTATGATCGTGGCCACGCCCTGGAACTTTTGAAGATTGGCGCCACTGAGACCGTGCGCGAAACATTCCATTCGTCCATTGAGATGGGGCGGGAGATTTTGCTTGAGCTTGGCATCCCCGAAGATGAAGCTGATTTCCGCGTGGCTGATGTGCAGGCGCGCGATGAAAAGCGCTTTGCTATGCAAGCCGAAGACGGGATTCTTGCGGGCGTGGAGTTGGTCTATCCAACCGGCCAAGCAGTTCCAAAACCCAAGCCGATGTTCGACCCCGTTCCTGAACCACTTATTGAGACCGAAGGCGAAGCTGAAGCCCTGTCGCCGGAAACCGAAGCCATCACCAAGGACGACAGCTAGATGGCAGACGCCAAGGCTTCGGCCAAACCCGAGACCGATGACGACACAACCCCACGGTTCGTCACCGGCTCGACGATGCGCCACACCATCGTGATGACGGCCACAGGGTCGATTGGCCTGGTGGCGATCTTTATCGTTGATTTCGCCAACCTTTTTTACATCGCACAGCTTGGTGAAACCGAACTAGCCGCCGCCATCGGCTATGCTGGCACGTTGATGTTTTTCATCACATCTGCCGCCATCGGCACGACGATTGGCATCACCGCGCTGGTTTCGCGATCACTTGGTGCGGGCGACAAAGATCGGGCCAAGCAAGTTGCCGGAACTGGACTGCTTTTCATTTTTGCGCTTATCAGCGTGCTTAGCCTCACCTGTTGGCTTTTTCTGGAATTCCTTCTCTCAGGTCTTGGTGCGACAGGCCTGACGCTTGAGGTGGCCATTGGGTTCTTGCAGATCGTCATCCCGTCTATGCCGCTGCTGGCGCTCGGCATGGCGATGTCTGGCCTGTTACGTGCTGTGGGCGATGCCAAGCGCGCCATGTATGTGACGCTGGGCGCAGGGATCGCGGCAGCCATCATGGACCCGATCTTTATTTTCGCACTGGATATGGGCGTGAACGGCGCCGCTGTTTCCACCACCCTGTCGCGCTTTGCCCTGCTTGGCATGGGCATTTATGGCGCGATGAAGGTGCATGACCTGGTGACACTGCCAAGCCAGGAGTCGCTGCGCATGCATATGGGCGGCTTGGTGGCCATTGCTCTGCCCGCCATCATGACCAATGTGGCAACGCCGGTTGGCAATGCAATTGTGACCCGCGCCATCGCGCCCTATGGTGATGATGCCGTGGCAGGTTGGGCAATTGTCGGTCGCATCATTCCGGTAGCCTTTGGCGCCATCTTTGCGCTGTCAGGCGCAGTTGGCCCTATCCTCGGTCAGAATTATGGCGCGGGGCGGATCGACCGCGTTCAGCGGGCCTTCATGGATGCGCTGATCCTGATCCTAGCGTACTGCGCTGTGGTCTGGGCGATCCTGTTCATCGCCCGCGACCCCATTGTCGCGTTGTTCGAGGCCGACGGCGACGCCGCAGGGCTGGTGATCCTGTTCTGCACCTATGTGGCAGCAAGCTTCATCTTCAACGGTGCCCTGTTCGTGGCCAACGCATCGTTCAACAATCTGGGCTTTGCGACCTATTCCACGGTGTTCAACTGGGGCAAAGCCACCATCGGCACGCTGCCATTCGTTTGGCTTGGCGCGCAAATGGAATGGGGCGGCGGCGGCGCGCAAGGCGTGCTGATCGGTCAAGCCATGGGGTCGGTTGTGTTTGGCCTGGCGGCGGTGATCACGGCCTATCTGGTGATGCAAAAACTGGAGCCGCCCAAAGGCGATGCACCGGTTGTTGCCCACAGGCCGGAGCCTGCACCGTTTGCCTCAGGCAAGGCGGCTAGTTAGCGCTTTTTTATCGCATTTTCCGGGCGGAAAACCGGTTCCCACTTTTCCTGAAAAAGCTTTTAACCGCCCTTATTAACCGGTTGGCGCTTGCCGCCGCCGAGCACCAGCACATTGCCAAAGATCGCAAGCGCGACGCCGATAAAGGCAAACACCGTCCATTGATAGCCTTCAAACAGCGTGGATGAGGCAAGCGCAATGAGCGGGAAGATCACCGTCGCGTAGGATGCGCGCGCACCGCCTATTCTGCCGAGCAGCGTCAGATAGCTCCAAAAGGCGATGACAGAGGAAAACACCGCAAGCCAAACCAGCGAACCAATATATTCCAACGTAGGTTCAATGGCGAAGGTGTGGCCTTGCGCCATGGCCAAAACAAACAGCCAGATCACGCCATAGAGCATGCCCCAGGCGTTGGTGGCGAGAATAGGCAGTCCGCGCTTCTGTGCCCGTGCCGAGAGCACGTTACCTGTGCAGAAAAACAGCGTACCGCAGATGCACAGACCGAGCCCAAAGAGCACGTCGCGGTTGAGCGTGGTGCCTGTGATTTCCGGCCAGAACAGAAACCCGATGCCCAGCGCGCCCAGCAGCGCCCCGGCCAACCGGCGTGGCTCAGCGCGCTGCCCCATAAACGTGATGCCGATGAGGAAGTTGATGATCGAGGCAAGCGAAAAAACCACTGCCAACAGGCCTGCGGTGATTTCGATGCCGCCATAGTAGAAGAACAGAAAATTGGTGGAAAAGATAAAGAACCCCATGGCCGCGAAAAGCGCATGATCGCGTAGTGCAAACCGCATGCGTTGCCCCGCCCAAAACGCCCAGGCAAAGACCAGAACACCGGCCAGAGCGAACCGCCAAACAAGCGAGACTTCCGGCGCGATGGTGCCCAGTTGCATGCGCAGCGCCAGCCAGCTGGTGCCCCAGACAAAGCAGGTAATAATGTAGAGCGAGTAGTCATACCGCTCCAAGGCGGTATCACCTGTGCCGGTTGCCGGTGAGGTGGATTGCGTTGTCACAAAAAGAAGCCACATTGGGAGGAAACAGAGTCTCCCTTCTCACGAAAGTGCCGCCATGACCACCCGAACCGCGACAGCCGATTATCCTCGCCTTGGCTTGGCGCTGGGTGGCGGCGGTGCCCGCGGGCTCGCTCACATCACCGTGCTTGAAGTGGTGGAAGAGCTGGACCTGCCCATCGCCTGCATCGCTGGCACGTCGATTGGCGCGATCATCGGCTGGGGGGCGGCATCAGGGTTTTCGGCCCGTGAGATGCGTGAGATTGCGCTGGAGACGTTCCTTGATGGACGAGAAGTTGCAACACGCGCCTGGAAGATGCGCCCCAAAGGGTGGAGTGGCTTGCGCCGCATCGGTATGCAACTCGATGCACAGGCTGTGCTTACCGCCTTCATGCCTGAGGGTTTGGCCACCACTTTCGATGAACTCAAGCTACCTTTGGCGGTGGTGGCAACAGACTATTACGGTTGGACGTCGCGCACGGTGACGACCGGTGACATCAAGTCGGCGGTTGCGGCGAGTATTGCCATTCCCTTCGTCTTCAAACCTGTCGTCTTTAATGGTCGCGTGCATGTGGATGGCGGGGTTGTGAACCCGCTGCCAACGGGAGCATTGGGGGATTGCGATGTTGTGGTTGCGATCGATGTGATCGGAGGCCCGTCACCTCTGGGCGAGAACGCGGGTGATCGGGTTGGCGAGCCACCGAACCAGATGGAAAGCATCCTTGGTGCGACACAACTTTGTATGCAGACGATCACCAAGGCGCATTTGGCGCAACACCCGCCCGATGTTCTGATCACCCCGCCCATTGCGAACTTTCAGGCCCTTAATTTTCTGAAGGCCCGCGACGTCCTGACCGCCTCGGATGCCGAACGCGATGAGATCAAGCGGGCGTTGAGCGACGGCGTGGAGCGGTGGCTGAAAACGGGTAGGCGAGCGAGCTGATCAATCGCTGGCACTGCCGCTGGCGGTAAAGTCCTTTTTGCCGACTCGCCGAAGCAGATGGTACAATCGTGCATGCCTATGCCGCGCACCTATCAACGATCATCTGAAGAATGGCGGTTGTTTTTGGATGATGTGAAGACCCTGACAGGCCTTGAGTCGAACAACATGGCCTATACTGCGGTCGATGCGGTGTTTCAGGTGTTTCGTCGGCGCCTTACAGCCCAACAAGGCCTTGACTTTGCGAGCACGCTACCGACCGTTTTGCGGGCCATCTTTGTCAAAGACTGGGACGTTTCGTCTTCACCCATTGCGTTTGCCAGTCGGGCTGACTTGATCAAAGAAGTGAAAGGTGTTCGCGCCAACCATAATTTCTCGCCCGATCACACAATAGAGGCCGTCGCGAAAGCACTTCGCGCTCAGGTAGACCCGCTGGAGTTTGAGCGTTGTCTGGCTGATTTGCCCGGAGAGGCTCGGGCGTTTTGGGCAACTGAAGCGTAAAACGAGATCGACACGTCGGTGCCGATAATCAGGATCGCAGCTGTCTTGGCTGCCCTTTTTTCAAAGCCCCTACTTCGTACCGAACATCCGGTCGCCTGCATCACCAAGGCCAGGCACGATGTAGCCGTGATCGTTGAGGCGCTCATCGATAGCGGCGGTCACCACCGGCACATCGGGATGGTTTTTCGTGAAACGCTCAACGCCTTCAGGCGCTGCCAGCAGGCACACAAAACGAATATTGTGCGCGCCGCGCTCTTTCAGTTTTGTCACCGCCGCTGAGACCGAATTGGACGTTGCCAACATCGGGTCAAGCACGATGACCAGCCGGTCCGACAGGTCTTCGGGCGCTTTGAAATAGTACTCCACCGGCTGAAGCGTTTCGGGGTCACGGTAAAGGCCGATATGGGCGACGCGGGCGGCGGGCACCAGGTCAAGCATACCTTCCAGCAAGCCATCACCAGCACGCAACACCGAGGCGAACACCAGTTTTTTGCCAGACAGCTTCGGGGCCATCATCTTTTGGATTGGCGTTTCGATCTCGACCTCTTCGGTGACAAGATCGCGCGTTGTTTCGTAGCAAAGCAGATGGGAGATCTCGAACAACAACCGACGAAATGAGGCGGTGGAGGTGTTCTTGTCCCGCATCAAGGTGAGCTTGTGCTGGATCAGCGGGTGATCGACAACGGTGACGCCTTGCATGCGGGGCTCCTTTGGATGTGGGTGGCCCTGTTCATGCCCAACCGGTTAAGCGCTGGCAAGCGCCTCATCCAGTTTGCCCAACAGTTTTTGCCGCGTCGGCTCATCCACAAAGGCCGCCTCCAGCACGTTGCGCGTGAGCATGGTGCGTATGGCTGTTTCCTCACCACCCAGGAGCTGCACCATCATGTCCACATCTTTGGCCAGCGTTGTGTGGAAATGCGGTGGGTCATCGGAGTTTGCTGTCAGCTTGATGCCGGCATCATAGAGCTTTTTAGCCGGATGCGCGGCTTGGCTTTCAACCGCTTTCAAGACGATGTTGGACACCGGGCAAACCTCCAGCGTGATGGCCTTCTTAGCCAACTCTGCCATCAGCGCCTCATCCTCGGCGGCGCGAATGCCGTGGCCAATGCGCGAGACGCCTAAGGATAGAGCATCGCGGATAGTCGGCGGACCCGTCCATTCCCCAGCGTGGGCGGTGAGGCCAAGGCCAGCCTGCCCGCAGCGTGCGAAAGCATGCTTGGCATCGCGCAGTGATCCGGCGACTTCACTGCCTGCAATACCAAACCCGGTGATCAGCGGATTGGTCTTGGCAGCGTCAATGGCGATATCTGCCGCGCGGTTGATGGCATCGGTGCCGAAATGGCGAACACCTGTGGGCACCATGCGGCTGACGATGCCATGGTCGGCCTCGGCCCGCTTGATGCCGTCGGTCAAAGCATCCAGATAGGCCATCGGGTCAACGCCCGCCTGCTCAGCATGATCGGTGGAGGAAAAGGTCTCTGAATAGATCGCGCCTTGTGATGCCAAATCGGACGCATAGGCGTAGGCGAGATTGCTGTAGTCCTCCGCGCGCGTGAAAACGCTGGCCACCTGGTCATAGGCCCCCAAAAAACTGTCAAAGTCCGACCAGATATAGCCGTCGCCTCCATTGATGAGGCTGGTGATATCTTGCCCGTTGCGGTGGGCAAGCTCACGCACCAGGTCAGGCGGCGCGGCCCCTTCAATATGACAATGCAGTTCAGCGAGTGGAATAGCCGTCACAGGATCGATGTTCCATGTTCGCCTGCCGGCAGACCGAGCCATTTGGCGGCCGTTTCACCGATGTCAGCAAACGTAGTGCGCACGCCTGCCGGACCAGGTTCCAGCCCTTTTGCCAGCATCAACACCGGCACGCGCTCGCGGGTATGGTCGGTGCCGACCCAGCTTGGATCATTGCCATGGTCAGCGGTGAGGATCAGAAGATCACCGTCTTGCATCGCATCGGTAAAGTGTGGAAGCAGGCGGTCGAAACGTTCCAGCGCATCGGCATAGCCTGGCACGTTGCGGCGATGGCCAAACTCAGAGTCAAACTCGACGAAATTGGCAAACACCAGATCGCCATCTTGCGCGGCCTTCTCGCCTTCCAGCGTGCCCATCAGCACATCGAACAAAGCCTCGATGCCCGGCACTTTGCGCACTTCGTCAATGCCGTGCATGGCAAAAATATCGCCCAGCTTGCCAAGCGCGATGACACGGTTGCCAGCATCTTGCACACGGTTGAGCACCGTGGGTTCGGGCGGTGGCACTGCATAGTCTTTGCGGTTGGCGGTGCGCTTGAAGGTGTCCACCGTTTCACCAACAAACGGACGTGCGATCACGCGGCCAATGTTCAGCGGATCGATCAGTTCGCGGGCGATCTTGCAGATCTCATACAGCCGTTCGAGGCCAAAATGCTCCTCGTGAGCGGCGATCTGAAACACTGAATCCGCCGAGGTGTAGACGATGGGTTTGCCGCTCGCGATATGCTCCAGGCCATACTCGGCGATCACCACCGTGCCCGATCCGTGTTCGTTGCACAGCGTGCCGGGCAAGCCTGCCTGGTTGATGAAGGCCTGCATCAACTCGTCGGGAAAGGCCGGCTTGGTGTCTGGAAAGTAGCCCCAGTTAAAGGGTACCGGAACGCCTGCAATTTCCCAATGACCTGAAGGCGTGTCCTTACCATTGGAAACTTCCGTGGCCGCCGCATAGCGTCCTGTGATCGTGTCAGTTTCCAGGTTGGGCGGCACGCTTCCTGAGGCCAGCTCGACCGCTTTGCCTAGACCCAGTTTTGCAAGGTTGGGAAGGTGAAGCGGTCCGGAGCGCACGCCCTCTTCGTCACCTTTGCCGTTAGCGCACGCTTCGGCAATATGGCCAACCGTGTTGGCACCGGTGTCAGGCGTGTCATGGTTGAAGAAGCGGTGCGCGTCGGGCGCACCGCCAATGCCGACGCTATCGAGCACAACCAGAAAAACGCGGGCCATCAGGCACCTCCAGTCGGTGCCAAGCGTCGGTAGATCGTCGGGCGCGGCACTGGGGCTTCACCCAGCGTGATCGCGGCGCTTACCCGGCGCGTGGCGTCTTCTGCGCTCGCCTCATCGCGGGCAAGCACCCGGGCGAGCGGATCGCCCTTGGAAAGGGTGGAACCAACATCGGTCATGTGCGTGAGGCCAACGGCATGGTCGATGGGGTCAGCCGGATTGGTGCGCCCGCCGCCCAGCGCGACCACAGCGTTGCCGATGGCGCGCGTGTCCATTGCGCTGACGGTTCCGCTGACCGGCGCAGGAACATCGATGGTGATCGGTGCATCCGGCAGATGGTCCTGATAGCGCTCAACGAAATCGCTTGGGCCGCCAAGCAAAGTGACCATCTCGGCAAATTTCTCAACTGCTTTGCCAGAATCCAAAGCGTCAGCAACTTTTGCCAAGCTCTCTGCGTTGCTGGCCAGGCCGCCAAGCACCAGCATATCGGCGCAAAGGGCAAGCGTGATCTCGCGCACCCTTGGGTTTTGAGCAGCGCCAGTGAGGAATTCGACGGCGGTTGCCACCTCCACCGCATTGCCTGCGGCGTGGCCAAGCACCTCGTTCATGTCGGTGAGCAGTGCGGAGGTTTTTGTGCCCGCGCCGTTGGCGACTGCCACGAGGCTTTCAGCCAACGCCTCGGACTGCTCATGGCTTGGCATGAAGGCGCCGGAGCCGGATTTCACATCCAGCACCAATCCATCCAGCCCAGCGGCAAGCTTTTTGGATAGGATCGACGCTGTGATGAGGTCGATGCTTTCCACCGTCGCCGTCACATCGCGGATGCCGTAAAAACGTTTGTCGGCGGGCGCCAGCGAAGCCGTCTGGCCGATGATCGCGCAGCCACAGGCTTCTGTGACCTTTCGAAAAGTCTCATTGTCTGGCTGCGTCGTGTAGCCAGGGATGGAATCCATCTTGTCCAGCGTGCCGCCGGTATGCCCGAGACCTCGCCCGGAAATCATCGGCACATAACCACCGCACGCTGCCACGATGGGGGCCAGCATCAGCGAGAGATTGTCGCCGACGCCGCCCGTGGAATGCTTGTCGAGCGCCGGGCCATCGAGATGGCTCCAATCGAGCACGTCGCCAGAGTCACGCATAGCAAGGGTTAGCGCCACGCGCTCGTCCATCTCCATACCTTTGAAGAAGACGGCCATTGCGAAGCTGGAAATCTGCGCGTCGGTCACCTCGCCATTGGTCATGCCATCAACCAGGAAGGCAATCTCTTCAGCGCGTAGCGTGCCGCCATCACGTTTCTTGGCAATCAATTCTTGGGGTAGGTAGGCCATGCGCGACTCTGTCAGTGTTCCGCCAAATCGGCAACCACAGCGCGGATGAGTTTGGTGAGATTGGGAACGATGGTCGCGCCGACATCCTTGGTCTCGTGATGGGAAAGCGCATCGCCGGTCATGCCTGCACCAAGATTGGTGATGGAAGAAATCGCCAACACCTTTAGCCCATGGAAGCGCGCCAGGATCGTTTCTGGCACGGTGGACATGCCAACCGCATCCATGCCGAGTGTACGCGCCATCCGGATTTCAGCCGGCGTTTCAAAGCTTGGCCCTAAAAACCAACCGTAAACGCCTTCATGCAGCTGGACGCCTGCGTTTTGCGCCAGCTCCATGGCACGGCCTCGCCAAGTCGGATTATAGGCATCAACCATATTGGCAAAGCGCGCATCGCCATCCACACCAATAAGCGGATTGCGGCCAGAAAAGTTGATGTGATCGTTGATCAGCATCAGCGAGCCGGGGGCCATCTCCTCGTGCAAGCTGCCTGCCGCATTGGTAAGAATGAGGCGTTCCACGCCCAAGCCTTTGAGCGTGGCAAGCGGCACCGACATGGCGTCAGCCTCCCCGGTTTCATAGGCATGCACACGCCCGGCCAGCACGGCCACCTCGACGCCCGCAAGTTTGCCAATCACCAGATCGGCAGCGTGGCTGGACACCGTTGAATGGGGGAAGTGCGGCAGGTCCGTGTAGGGAAGGCGGACCGCATCCTCTATCTCATCGACCAGCCCGCCAAGACCAGAACCCAAGACGAGACCGAGCTTCGGCGCCGCCTTTGGCAGGCGCGCACGGATAACGGAAACAGCATCGGACATGTCAGTCGTCTTTCAAATTGAACGCGTGGGGCAGAAGATCGCCAACTGTCGTTTCCAGCATGACCTCATGCGGGGTGACGATGATCACCGGCACGGCTGCGTTTTGGGCAAACTCAGCCAGACGTTGCCGGCAGCCTCCGCAAGGTGAGGCCAATCCCCAAGGCTCACTGTCGGCTTGCAGGTCGGTTTTGCCACCGGCCACGGCCACGGCTTTGATCGTCCGTGCGCCAGCCAACGCCATGGCAGAGATCGCGCCGGCCTCGGCGCAGGTGCCCTGCGGATAGGCGGCGTTTTCCACGTTGCAGCCGGGATAGATCGCGCCGTCTTCGGCCAGCACCGCAGCGCCCACACGATAGTTGGAGTAGGTGGCATAGGCGGTTTCGCGCGCTTTGCGTGCCGCGTTGACCAACGCGGTTTTTTGCGTCTCATCCATGCCTAGCGCTCTTTCACATACGGCACGCCACCAGCTTTCGGCGGATCGGCCCGGCCGATGAAGCCAGCCAGCAGCACGACGGTAAGAATGTAAGGCAGCGCCTGAATGATCTGCACGGGAACCTCGCCGATGATGGCAAACTCATACCCCTGTAAGCGAATGCCCAGCGCTTCCAGGAAGCCAAAGAGCAAACATGTGTAGAGCACTGGTACCGGTTTCCACTTGGCAAAAATCAACGCCGCCAAGGCGATAAAGCCCTTACCAGCAGCCATGTTGGGCACAAAGCTCGCCGACTGTGCGGTGGAAAGATAGGCGCCTGCCAATCCGCACAGGGCACCGCAAATGATCACGGCTTGATAGCGCATGAGGGTGACGGAGATACCAGCGGTATCGACAGCGGCGGGGTTTTCGCCAACCGCGCGCAAACGCAGGCCAAAGCGGGTGCGAAAAACCACAAACCAGGTGATCGGTATCGCAAGAAAACCCAAATAGACCAACAGATTATGCCCGGAGATGAGGTCGAAATAGATCGGCCCAACGAAGGGCACATCCTGCAGCGCCTCGGCTGCCGGCCATGTGATGGGCGTGAACCGTGCCTCATCGTCCAGGCCGGGCGTGCGTCCACCGCGTTGGAAATAGGCGTGGCCGATAAGCGCTGTCAGACCGGCTGCCAAAAAATTGATCGCCACGCCAGACACGATTTGGTTGCCGCGCGCGGTGATACACGCAAAGCCGTGCACCAGTGCCAGCATGACTGAAACCAAGATGGCCGACCCCAAGCCCAGCCAGACATTGCCTGTGACGGCACCAATGGCAGCGGCTGCGAAGGCTGCGGCCAGCATCTTGCCCTCAAGGCCGATGTCAAAAATGCCCGAACGCTCTGAATAAAGCCCAGCGAGCGCGGCAAACAGCAGCGGAATAGAGAGCCGTACCGTGGAGTCGAGAAGCAGTATGAAGCTTTGGAAACTCTCCATGGTTCTACTCCGCCGCCTGGCTGGACGCGGCGGAAGCCTCACGGGCTTTGCGGCGATCATACAGCGCGTTGAAGAACCCGACGATGGCCGGGCGAAACAACCCTTCGAGCGCACCAGCAAACAGGATCACCAGACCCTGAATGGCGATGATCATGTCGCGGGTGATCGACGGCATGGAGAAGGCAAGCTCAGCGCCACCTTGATAGAGGGCGCCGAAAAGAAGGGCCGCCAGAACGATGCCAATCGGATGAGCGCGGCCCATCAGCGCCACGGCGATGCCCACAAAGCCTGCGCCACCAGCAAACTCCAAAATCAGACGACCATGCACGCCCATGATTTCGTTGATCGCCATCATGCCTGCAAGACCACCAGAAATGGCCATGGCGATCATGATCAACCGTGGTGGACGCATGCCCGCATACACAGCTGCGGTGGGGTTTTGACCGAGCGTACGCATCCGGTAGCCAAGGCGGGTGCGCCAGATAAGAACCCACACCAAAAAGGCCATGATAAGCGCCAGGAACAGCGAAATGTTGGTCTGCGCACCGCCAAGGTTCATGCCGAACCAGTCAAAAAACCAATCGATGCGCGGGATGCGGCCACCCTCTTCAAAGGTGCGCGACTCCGGCGCCATTGATCCTTGCTGGCGGAAGACGTTGACCAGCATGTAGGTCATCAGTGCCGCAGCGATAAAATTGAACATAATCGTGGTGATCACGATGTGGCTGCCGCGTTTGGCTTGCAGGTAGCCGGGCACAAACGCCCAAAACGCTCCAAAGGCCGCACCGGCAGCGATCGCAAAGGGCGCGGTGATCCACCACGGCGTAACGGTATCGAGCGCTAGGCAGACGATGGCCACACCAAGACCGGCTACATAGGCCTGGCCTTCACCGCCAATGTTGAACAACCCGGCATGGAACGCGACGGCCACCGCGAGGCCGGTGAAGATGAAATTGGTTGCGTAGTAAAGCGTGAATCCCAGACCCTCGCCATAACCAAACGCGCCAAACAGCATCAGCTCGACCGCTTCCAAGGGGTTCTCGCCAACGGCGATCACCACCAGGCCTGCGACAAGGAAGGCTGCGGCCAAATTGAGAAGCGGGATGAGCCCGAAATCAACCCAGCGAGGGAGTTCGCCTCTGCTCATGAAACTCTCACGTCACAACGCCCTCGGCTCATCCTTTTCCCCGTTGTTCTAGATAACCCTGCTCAACAAGATGGCTACGCAGAAACTCGACAAAACCAACCTCGCGTTTGTCGGAATCAGAGCATTCCCAGATCGAGCCGCCCGTGGTGCAAATCTCGTAGGTCTGATCAGGTGCGGCGTTTATCTGTTCCAGCGTTGCCAACGCCTCTTCGCCGCGGCCAAGGCGCGCTTCGATGCCTGCCCAACCGGCCAGCCTCCCCGGTTCGCTGCTCATTGCCGAAGGGCTATCAAAACGCTGAAGCTGGCTTTCAAAGGTCGGGTAAAGGTCGGGATTGTCGGACATATCCACCGGCTCGCCATTGCGCAGAGTGAAAAAACGGGGCGGCGGGGCAGAGCAGGCATAGCAATCAAAGGTGTAGAGGAAGCTTTGATCGGCAACTTCGATCTCGCCAAAACCATTCTCATCAGCATCCCAAACCGTGTAGCCGCCATCAAACAGGCCAAGCTCATGCATCTGCCATGTGCCATCGCTGGATAGCGCGGCGATCTGAATGCGGTCACAGCAGTGTGCACCACCCGTATAGCTGCTGGCGATCAGCTCAGGCTCGGGCGTAGACGGATCAATATTCACCAGCCGCATAGATGCGGGCAGGAACGAGTAGAAGCTTGGCTCGCCTTCAAAGCGCAACACCTCGCCGCTGGCATCTTCAAGAATGTAGATGGGCGTGGTGGTGCTATCACTGTTGGCCTGCGCTTCCATACGGGCTGTGATGCCGTCCAGTGTCAGTGTGTTGGGCCCTGTGTCGCTGAACTCGTCCAGCGCGATGCCGCGCACCGGGTCAGGCTCACCTGCTGGTGAGGCGCTTGGCCCTTTTTGAGCAAGCGCAGGTGCCGCGATCAGACTGACAGCCGCAGCGAGCGCGAGCGCGCAGTTCACGGTGCCGCTCATTGCGCAGCCTCCACAGATTGTTCCTCGTTTGCAGCGCCATCAATACCCGCCATCATGAGACCGATTTCGTTCTCATCGGTTTCGCCGGGCAAACGCTCGCCGACGATCTCGCCGCCACACATCACAAGGATGCGGTCGGAGAGGCCAAAAATCTCGTCCAGTTCCACCGACACCAGAAGCACGGCCTTGCCAGCATCACGCATAGCGATCAGCTGTTTGTGGATGAACTCAATCGCGCCAATATCAACCCCGCGCGTTGGTTGGCCGACGAGCAGAACATCGGGATCCTGCTCCATCTCGCGCGCGATGACGATTTTCTGCTGATTGCCGCCAGAGAAGTTCGCGGTTTTCAAGCGGCAGTTGGGCGGGCGGATATCGTATTTTTCAATCTGCGCTTTGGCGTGATCGCGCACCGCATCAACGTCGAGCACATACTTGCCGCCAATATCATCGTGATCATGGTAGCCGAGGACCGAGTTCTCGTTTTCCTCAAAGCTTTTCACCAAGCCCATGCGCAAGCGGTCTTCGGGCACATGGCCCATGCCAAGATGGCGCGCTTCTGCCGGGTCGCCAGTGTGTGAAAGAGTTTTGCCGTTGATCATCACCGAACCAGAGGTCGGCGGCACGATGCCCGACACCGCCTCCAGCAGCTCTGACTGACCATTGCCGGACACGCCAGCAATGCCGACGATTTCGCCGCGGCGCACGGTGAAGGAGACGTTTTTCACCCGGTTGACGCCAAACTTGTCAGTAACGGTGAGGTCTTTGACCTCCAGAGCCGCTTCGGCAGGCTTGGCCTCGCCCTTGTCCACTTCCAGCAACACGCGGCGACCAACCATCTGCTCGGCGATTTCCGATGGGCTGGTCTTGGCGGTTTGCAGTGTCGCCACCATCGCACCGCGTCGCATCACCGACACTTCGTCGGTCACGGCCATAATCTCGCGCAGCTTGTGGGTGATCAGCAGGATGGTTTTGCCTTGATCGCGCAACTGGCGCAGGATCCGGAACAGATTGTCCGCTTCTTCAGGCGTCAGCACGCCAGTCGGCTCATCGAGAATGAGAATATCAGCGCCGCGATAAAGCGCTTTCAATATTTCCACGCGTTGCTGCAGGCCCACCGAAAGCTCCGAAACGATGGCGTCGGGATCGACGGTCAGGCCATAGGTGTCGCTTAGATGTTTGAGGTCTTTGCGAACCTTTTCGCGCCCGGCTTGGAGGAGCGCAGCGCCTTCGGCACCCAGCATGACGTTTTCAATAACGGTGAAATTATCAACCAGCATGAAGTGCTGGTGCACCATGCCGATGCCATGAGCGATGGCATCGTTGGAGGAGCGGATCGACACCTTCTGGCCACCAACAAAGATGTCACCATCGTCGGCTTCATAGAAGCCATACAAAATGGACATGAGGGTGGATTTGCCCGCGCCATTTTCACCCACAATGCCGTGGATGGATTGGCGGGCGACTTTCAAATCGATGTGCTTGTTGGCGTGAACAGCGCCAAAGCGCTTGTCGATGTTGCGCAGTTCAATGGCCAGCGTGCCCGAAGGGGCGGCTGGCGCATCTTTGGATGCAGCGATGGTTGTTTCTGTCACGGCTTATTGCCCTGCCGATTGCAAGAATGGCCGGTCCCAATCCCTGGGACCGGCCATCCTCAAAAGACTTTAGGAGTCAGTTGCAGGGCAGGTGTTGTCGGCCATGTAGTCATGGACAACGATCTCACCGGAGATGATCGCCTCGCGTGCAGCATCCACTGCAGCGCGCATCTCATCGGTGATCAAGCCTTCGTTGTTTTCATCCAACGCCCAATCAACGCCACCTTCGGCAAGACCGAGAACTTCAAAACCGTTGGTCCATTCGTCGTTCTGAGCGTCAGTGAAGGCGTCAGCAACAGCCACATCAACGCGCTTGAGCATAGATGTGAGAACCGAACCTGGCTGAAGGCCATTCTGGTTGGAGTCCACACCAATGCCGAGAATGCCAGCATCCGCAGCAGCCTGAAGCACACCAATGCCGGTACCGCCTGCTGCGTGGAAGACAACGTCAGCGCCAGCCGACACGTGGCTTTGGGTGATTTCGCCGCCGCGCACTGGATCGTTCCAGGCAGCACCGGTTGTTCCAGTCATTGCTGTGAGAACTTCAGCATCAGATGCGACGGACAGAACGCCTTCAGCATAACCGCAGGCAAAGCGGCGGATCAGCGGAATGTCCATGCCGCCAACAAAGCCAACGGTGTCAGACTCTGAGGCCATGGCAGCAAGCACGCCAACGAGATAAGAGCCTTCGTGCTCTTTGAAAACGATGGAGCGCACGTTTGGCTGATCAACAACCATGTCAACGATGGCGAAGCGGGTGTCAGGGAATTCCTGGCTCACCGCTTCAACAGCGGACCCGTGCGAGAAACCGATGGCAATAATCGGATCGTGGCCGCGGCGAGCAAAGTTGCGCAGGGCCTGCTCACGCTGGCTGTCGTTCTGGATTTCGAAATCGACAAACTCAATGCCGGTTTCTTCCTGGAATGCTTGGGCGCCTGTGTAAGCTGCCTGGTTGAAGCTTTCATCGAACCGGCCACCAAGGTCGTAAACGACCGCAGGGTTGATGTCCTCGGCGATGGCGGGAACTGTGAGAAGCGCACCCAGAGCCGCTGTGGCGAGCAGTTGTTTGATCATGTATTCACCTCCGTTAAGGCCCTTATGGGCCTGCCCTTACCGGTGGCTTTTGTTGGTTCTTGCAACACCGGCCGGGCGTTAAGCTGTTCAGCTTTGAAAGCTACCCAAAGGCATTCTTTCAAAAAGCTGGCAGCGACCCTAAGCCATTGGGCACAGAGAGCAAGAGGGTGCCGCATTCGCCACAGCGACATGTTGCCCACAACCTGTGGGCGAACCGCCGCTGCTCATGCGGACTATATGGCCGGAGGTTACGCCCGGTGATCGTCGTCAAAGCATCCAGGATCGAAGGGCAAATCGCCCAACTGTCGTTGATCCATGGACTGGAGGGCCGGGTGTGAAAGCGGGTCAGCACGGTAGCGTTGCCGTTCCATCTGTCGTTGGCACGTGTGATGGCGCACCTTGCGATCCTGGTCGCGGTGCGCTGATTGTTTCCAGATACGATAAATTGATTTTAGCATAGCTGTACTGGTAAACCTATTTCTCCCTATTTCCATGGATATATCGAGAAGCCTGGTATAGATTTTCTATATGAAGCTTCTCAATCAAATTCATCTCAATGGCTTACGCGCCATTGAAGCAGTGGGGCGGCATGGCAATCTTTCCGCCGCAGCCGATGAGCTGGGCGTGACCCCAGGCGCCGTGAGTCAGCAAATTCTCAAGGTCGAAAAACAGTTGGACCGGCGCTTTTTTGAGCGAACGCCAAAAGGGTTGGAACCCACCGTGTTGGGCGCCAAAGCTCTGCCCTATTTGACCACCGGTATGCGCGACCTTGCCGCAGGCGCAGACATAATGCGCGGCGATCAGGATGACCGGCTTATTTTATCGGTGCCACCGGTTTTTGCCGCCAAATGGTTGGTGTGGCGGCTGGGGCGGTTTCACGATGCCCATCCCCATGTAACAGTGCGCGTGGATGCAACCATGAAGCTGGTGGATATGCCCTCTTCGGACGTCGATCTATGCATCAGGGTCAGCAGCCAAGACTGGCCGGGCTTGAAGGCAACGCATCTGCTGCAGCAACGGGTGTTTCCCGTGTGCAGTCCGGCGATCGCACACCAGCTGAAAAGCCCGCACGACTTCACCAAGTTCGACGTCGTCCGCGATAGGCTGTCCATGTTTAATTGGGACATCTGGTTTACCGATGATGAGCCGTGCGATGCAGATCTGCGTTCCGGCCCCACCTTCTCTGATGCCTCGCTTTGTTTGGATGCCACGATTGCTGGCCAAGGCATCTTTCTGGCTTGGGATACGGTCGCTTGCGATGCGCTGGCGGCTGGTTCGCTGGTGGCGCCGTTCGAGCGCAAGGTTGCAACACCTTTCACCTACAGCCTTCTGGAACGTCCAGGCGCATCGAAAGGCCGAGCCATCGGACAATTCAAAACCTGGCTGCTAGACGAGTTGCGTGCCTCACTCGGCGATGCGCTCGATTGAAGGTCTGCACATTCATAAAAAACTGAGCAGGTGCTATGGCGCCCTACCGGAACCTGCTATGGCGCGGCCATGAAAAGCCCAACCGCACCCGTCCTCACCCTCGCTTTTGTTGCCCATGATGCCAAAAAAGAGCAGATGGTGGATTTTGCCAAACGCCATGCCGAGGCCTTACGTGGTCACCGTATCGTGGCCACTGGGACCACTGGCGGACGCGTGAAAGAAGCCGCGCCACATCTGCCAGTGAGGCTGTTAAAAAGCGGGCCGCTTGGCGGCGATCAACAGATCGGTGCCTTGATCGCCGAAAGCGGGATCGATGCGCTTTTCTTTTTCGCCGATCCGCTCTCTCCCATGCCCCATGATGTGGATGTTAAAGCGTTGATGCGGTTGGCGCTGGTCTACAATGTGCCGATGGCGCTTAACCTAGCGACAGCGGAAGCGCTTTTGACAGACCTTGTCGCCACCGTCCCTGACCGTTAAAGCGGTTTGGTATGTGGCTCTTGCCGCCCTTTTACCTCTTTTCAAGGCCCAAACCATGGCTGAACGTCGCCGCGCAGAGCTTGTCACTCCGTTCCCCGTCTTGATTGCCGACCTTGGCGGCACCCATGCGCGCTTTGCGCTGGTCAGCGATGCGCACGCGAAAGAGCAAGGCTTTGCGCAGGTGCGCACACGCGAGCACAAAGACGTGGAATCGGCCATTCAAGTTGGCGTGCTTGATCAGACCTCGCTCATTCCACGCACGGCGATCTTGGCGGTGGCTGGGCCGACCATCGGCGATACGTTCAAGCTCACCAACGCGGACTGGGAAATTGATCCCAAGCGGATCATCGACCGTCTGGGTTTTGATTGCGTGATTGCGATCAATGATTTTGAGGCGCAGGCGCTGGCTCTTCCCGATCTTCAACCTGAAGACTGGCATGTGATCGGCACCAAAACCCCGCCACGCCGCGGCACCAAGCTGGTGCTTGGCCCAGGCACAGGTCTTGGCGCATCGACGCTTGTTGACTCCATGGGCATGTGGATCACGGTTCCCGGCGAAGGTGGCCATGTGGCTATCGTGCCTGAGAATGACGAGGATGATAGCTTGTTTGCACACCTCACCAAGGGCGGCCAGCGACGTCTGGGCGGTGAACAATTGGTGTCTGGCGACGGCTTGGAGCGGCTTTATCATGGCCTAGGCGCAGTGGACGGTGTGGATGCGCCGCTTGTGAAAGCTGCCGACATCACCGAAGCGGCCAATGGCGGCGATGCGCTGGCCACCAAGGCGGTCGAGCATTTTGTGGTCTATCTCGCCCGTGTGGCGCGCGAACTGGCGCTGGCCGTGATGCCGACGGGCGGCGTTTTTATTGCAGGTGGCATTCCGCCACGTATTTTGCCTTTCATCGATCGTTCCGATTTCCGTGCGGTCTTTGAAGCAGGTTATCCGCACGAGGAAAACTTGCGCGATTTCGCCACGGTTGTGGTCACCCATGAGCGCCCTGCCCTTGCCGGACTGGGCAGTTTTGCCCGAACGCCCACCCGCTTCATGGTGGATGTTGGTGAGCGCATGTGGGTGCGCGACTAAGACTGCACGCCTAGCGTTTTTTGGACGCGCCTTTCCACGGCTCATCAGGCCAATCATGCTTGGGGTAGCGGGCACGCATGTCCTTGCGCACATCCTTCCACCCCGCCCGCCAGAAGGCAGGAAGATCAGCGGTCAGCGCAATAGGTCGCTGAGCAGGTGACAGCAGCTCAATCAGAATGGGCTGGTGATCGATGCCGAATGTCGGGTGGCTATCCAACCCATAGAGCGCTTTGGGGCGCACCGATATCGCCGGGCCAGCTGGGTGGTCATAGTGGATGCGCGCGCGCTGATCATCGCGCAGCGACACAGACGAGGGCCATTGCCTGTCAAAAGCTTGGCGTTCATCCCAATCGAGTGCATCGCCCAAAGCCTTTTGTAACGCGTCGGTTGCAAAGGGCGGCGCGTTGGTTTCGCTGACAAGCGCAGGCAGCCATGTTTCCAGACGATCGAGAAGGGCCTTGGGTTCACCGCGGGCGCCATGAAAAGCTTGATGGCGAGCCAGCAGCGCAAGTGAGGCTTTGTCTCGCCCGGCCAGACTGTCCAACCCCTTGCTGCGCAGATGTGCGATGATGTCTGGCAAAGCATCCAAACCCGTTCGGCGGGGCTGGGTTTCTGATGACAGGGTAATACCGCCAAGCCTGGTTTCCTGACGGACACGCACCGCCCATGTGGTGGGGTCAAAGACGGCTACATCTTCCAAGACAATCTGTTCAGCGCGTTGGTCTCGCACCACCTCTTCGGCGATGGGCAGCGCAAGGCGCACCTCTGGCACGCGCGCCGTTCCGGTTTTGCGGCCACCGCCCAAATCGATCACCAGTAGGAATGGCGCGTTGGCCAAAGGATGGTGGGTTTCCAACGTTGCCTGCATACCCTGAGCCAGTTTGTAGGTCGCGCGCTGGCCATCATCCTTTTCGCGCTTGGCCAACCGATCCGGATAGGCGCGCAGCAAGTGACGGGCAAGCGTTGCCTCGTCAGGGGCAGCACGCGGTTTCGCTTTGCCCAAGAACCTGCCGTGTAACGTTTTAAGCTGCTTGCCCATCCGGCGGTCTTGCAGCGCAGAGCCAAGCCTTTGTGATCCATCCAGTGGCCCGCGATCAGACAGTTCACCGGCCAAAACGGCTGCCCAGGCCGCATCGCTTTCCTCGCCCGGCTCTGTCTGCTCCAACATCGCGGCGAGCCTTGGATGGGTCGGTCGCCTTGCCATGTGCGCGCCAAGCGGTGATGCCCCACCGGTCGCATCCAATGCACCAAGACTTTTTAGCAAGCGGCCTGCCTCATCCCAGGCCCTCTGTGGTGGCGGATCAAGAAAAGGGAGGCCGTCGCGCGACCGTGCGCCCCAAAGCGCCATATCGAGGCGCAGAGCCGAAAGATCAGCATCCAGAACCTCTGGGCGATCTTGCGCAGGACGACCGCCTTCTTCCTCGCGGCGCCATAGACGAATGCAATCACCGGACGCCATGCGCCCAGCACGACCACGCCGCTGATCAATAGACGCACGGCTGGCGGCTCTGGTTTCAAGCCGTGTGATGCCGCGCACCGGATCGTAGGTTGGCCGACGGGCAAGACCGGAATCGATGACAAAGCGCACGCCAGGAATGGTGAGGCTGGTCTCGGCAATGGCACTGGCCACCACCAGCTTACGACGGCCATCTGGGTCAGGTTTGAGGGCCGCATCCTGTGCCGTTCGTGAAACCGCACCGTAAAGGGCATGCACGGCCACACGATCCTCCAAAGCCTCACGCAAGGCACCATAGGCTGCTTCAATCTCGCGCTGACCAGGCAGAAAAATCAGCCCATCACCCTCAAAGCGTTTGAGTGCGTCGATAGCTGCTGCCGACACCCCGTCGACCGCCGACAGGTTTGTCGGTTCATGGTGTGTGGTGACAGGAAACATAGCGCCATCGCTGGTGATCAGCGCGCATGTGCCATGATCATCAAACAAGGCTTGGAACCTTGCGCCATCGACCGTAGCGGACATCGCCATCAAGCGCAGATCCAGTCGCAACGCGGATTGAGATTCCAGCGCGAAGGCAAGACCGAGATCGGCAGCCAGCGCACGCTCATGCACCTCATCGAACATCACCAGACCAATGCCGGAAAGCTCCGGGTCATCGGCAATCATGCGCGTGAACACACCATCGGTGACCACTTCTAGCCGCGTTTGCCCGCTGACCTTTGTGTCAAACCGTATGCGATGGCCAACGCGCTGACCCACCGATTCGCCCAATTCATCAGCCATGCGGCGCGCGGCGCCAAGAGCCGCCAACCGGCGCGGGACAACAAGAATGATTTTTTGATCGGCGAGCCAAGGTTCATCGAAAAGCGCCAAGGGCAGTCGCGTCGACTTACCAGCGCCAGGTGGAGCAATGAGCACCACATGCGACCCGGCAGCCAACGCCTGTCGGACGGCGGGCACGCTGGCATCGATCGGCAAAGTTGTTGGAACGCGAGCAGGCATGGTGGGCGTGGCATTCGCACCAACTCAGTCTTTGTCAACCTTAACCCGCCGTTAAACGGCAGCGACTACAACGTTCCGACGTCTGAGTTGCGTCTGGTTGCGTGGTTGTTGGGAGTAAACGATATGGTCTATCGCGTGGAAACACCTTCACTTCGCGCGCGCCTGTCGCTAGCCCGCCCCATGCTTTTTCGCGCCGGTTTGCTTGGTTTGTGCGTCGGTCTTTTGATTATCGGACTGATGGAAAACCTCACTCGGTTCGGATCACCTGAAACCCTGCGCTCAGATGCCCGCGTTGCTCCTTCACACATCGACGAGCCCATCGAAGCGGTCCATTTGCGCGAAGATCGTATGCATGTGGTTGCACGCGTCGAAAATCCAGCAGACATGACGTCGCGGTAAGATTACGGGCAGCTTGGCAGGCCCTAAGAGGTGCACCGTAGTATTCCTATTGGGCAATAATCTTGTGGTTTATTTCCAAAAGTGCGGTAGATTGAGTGAGGAGCTCAATCATGTCGTCCACACCTGGCACCCAAAAACCGCCCTCTTCGCGCCAGCTGAATGCAGATGGCACATCAGGTGCGGCTACCTCCAGTAACGTCGATCTGAAAGCACTTGCACAGCATCTTGGCCTGTCCAAAGGCACAATATCGCGAGCGCTCAACGGCTATCCTGAAATCGCTGACCGCACCCGTGCTCGGGTCCTGCAAGCAGCAGCCGAACTTGGCTACACACCCAATCGAGCCGCCCGCCGACTGGCAACAGGACGAAACGAAATCGTCAGCTACATCGGTGTTGGCTCGGATTGGATGACGGTCGAGCGATCTTTCCTGGGCGCTCTTTCGACAACACTTGCCTCACGCGGCTACGGATTGATGGTGTCGCTGGCCGACACAATGGACCATGCTGAAACAACGATGCGGCAGTTGATCGAAGATCGGCGGTGCGATGGTTTCGTGCTGAGCGCGGCTTTTCCTTCCGATGGGCGCATTGCTCTGGCCCTGGAACATGATGTGCCGGCAGCTGTGATCGGTGGTGCGTCTATGCGATCCTCGCACACCGGTGCGCTGCCAACCATCGGCATCAATGACAGCGCGGTGCTGGATGGGTTGGTCGACTATCTCAGCTCGCTCGGCCATGAAAGCTTTGCCTATTTCGGTTGCGATGCGCCGCAGACGATCCAGGAACTGCACAGCGAAACGCTTGCCGCGTCGTGCAGCAACCGCAACACTGTGTTTATGCGCAGCATTCGCTCAGAAACAGCAGAACCAGATACATTGCTTCTTGAAACCGAGACGGCAGCCTCTTTGACCGAGCGCGCTACGCGCATTCTCGACAACAAGCCAAGCGGGCCAACCGCTATCTTCTGTGGCTGCGAGCGCACGGTGGTTGCGCTTTATATGGCCGCGCGTGATCGCGCTTTGTCAGTGCCTGAAGAACTGTCCATCATCGGCATTGGATCCAGCCAATTGGCCTCCTGGTTATCGGGTGGATTGTCCACGGTAATCTGGTCGCTCAGCGAAGCCGGACGCTTGGCTGCCGACTGTGTTTTGGCGCAGGTTGAAGGGACCGCATCGCCTGATCTGAACGCTGGTATTGAGGCTGAGTTCTTGGCGCGATCCAGCCATGGTCCGGCGCCCCGCGCAGTTTAGAGCGGCGCTTTCCGCTCGGGCGCGAGTGGCGCCTCACACATCGTCAGATCTTTCTCATCCACGGCCTTGCCGCTCTTGCCAAATCGCTGTCAAGCATTTGTGATGTGCATGTGTGCGCAGGCCAAGGCATGAGTGCGGCCGAGCGATGTGCATCTGCGCGTTGCGCACGTCTTTTGAGGGTTTTGCTATGACGCCGACATCCGTTCTTCGCCCACTGCTGGTCAGCGCAGCGCTTCTGGGCGCCAGCAACATTGCGCTGGCCGACAGTCTGGAGGACTTCGACGCCTTGGCTGAGGCCGCGCGCGGAGAAACAGTGTTCTTCCATGCTTGGTCCGGCGATCCCACGATCAATGCCTATATCGAATGGGCCGGCGATGAGATCGAAGCTCGGTACGGCATCGAGCTCGAACATGTGCGCGTCACCGACACCGCCGATGTGGTTGGTATCGTGCTGGCTGAAACGGCTGCAGGCCGCGAAACGGGTGGCTCGGTGGATCTGGTATGGATCAATGGCGAGAACTTCATCGCGCTCAAAGATGCTGGCCTTCTTTACGCCCCAGACGATGAGGGTTGGGCGCATCGCCTTCCCAATTGGGACGTTGTTGATGTTGCTGGCAATCCCTCGCTTACCACCGATTTCACGGTTCCGGTCGAAGGCCTTCAGGCGCCATGGGGCACGGTGCAGTTTTCCTTCTACTATGACAGCGAAGAGATCGCGCAAACGCCCACCAACCTGGACGAACTTCTGGCATGGGCAGAGGACAATCCAGGCCGTTTCACCTATCCGCAGCCACCGAACTTTCTTGGCTCGACGTTCCTGAAACTTCTGCTCGCCTACACAATTGATGATCGTGAGCGCCTTGGCGCAGCTCTGCCGGAAGGTGAAGTGGAAGCCGCCCTCGCGCCGCTCTTTGCCTATCTGGATGCGCTGCACCCACACCTCTGGCGCTCTGGTCGCACCTTTCCAGCCAACCAGGCCGCGCTGCGCCAGCTTTATGGCGATGGCGAGATCGTCATCGGGTTTGCCAACAACCCTGCCGAGGCCTCCGGTGCGATTGCGCGCGATGAGTTTCCAGCATCAACCCGCTCTTTTGTTTTGGAGGATGGCATGATCGCAAACTCCCATTTTCTCGCGATCCCAGCCAATGCAAACGCGCCCGAAGCAGCGCTGGTTGTGGCCAACTTCTTGATGAGCCCGGTGGCGCAGTTGCGCAAGCAGGACCCAGCCGTTTGGGGTGATTTCACGGTGCTTGACGTCTCAGCCCTCGACCAGAACGTTCAAGACGGCTTTGCCGCGCTCGACCTTGGCGCAGCAACGCTAACCCCCACCGAACTCGGGCCAGCCATCGCCGAGCCGCACACAAGCTGGCTGAGCGCCATCGAAGCGATGTGGGCAGCGCGCTACCAGGGCGGCTGACGCACGGCGCAGGGGCGATACGATGCCTGCTTGGCTGCGCCTTGCGCCAGGAGCGACCATTGCCCTGCTGATTGTACCGGTGGCCGCAGGGCTGATCGCGGCTTTGCTGCCAGCGTTTGGCTATTTTCCGCCGCTTGGCGGTATGCACCTTTCGCTGGAGCCTTTGCAATCGGTACTCGCCGCGCCTGGGATTGGCCGATCGATTGGGCTGGCGGCGCTGGTTGGGTTGCTTTCACCGCTTATTGCACTGGCGCTCACCTTTGTGCTTTTGGCCTGCGTTTGGGACACCAAAGGCCTGTCCGCAGTGCGCCGTATGGTGGCGCCACTGCTTTCTGTCCCGCACGCGGCAGCAGCCGTGGGTCTGGCCTTTCTGATCGCACCCTCGGGGTTTCTCTTTCGGCTCATCTCGCCTGATCTCACCGGTTGGGAGCGCCCGCCGGACCTCTTGATCGTCAATGATCTCTGGGGCCTTTCGATGATGGCGGGGCTGGTCGCCAAAGAAATGCCGTTTCTGCTTTTGATGGCACTGGCCGCACTGCCGGCACTGGATGGGTCGCGGCGGCGCATGGTGATGGCATCCATGGGTTATGGCCGTGGAACGGGGTTCTTTATCGCAGTCGCTCCGCAGCTTTATGGGCTTATTCGCCTACCGGTGTTTGCCGTCATCGCTTATGCGTCTTCGGTGGCGGACGTCGCCATTGTGCTCGGGCCAACGACCCCTGCGCCGCTTTCGGTGCGTATTTTGGAGTGGGCGTCAGACCCTGAGCTTTCCACACGCTTCACCGCAGCGGCAGCAGCGCTGATCCAAATCGCGCTCACTCTGTCCCTGTTGGGCCTTTGGATGCTGGGGGAAAAGCTGGTTGCCCAGCTTTGGATGCGCTTCACAACATCAGGTATTCGCTCCGGTGGCGGACGGTTTCCAAGAGCAGTCGGTCTTACGATCTCCTTGCTGCCAATGCTTGCCATCGCTTTCGGGCTGGCGCTGCTGATCATCTGGTCGTTTGCCGGGCGATGGCGTTTCCCAGACACGCTGCCCGCCAGTTGGGGATTGCGCGCGTGGGAGCAGTTGGGTGGTGGCGCGATGGAGCTGGCAACCACATCGCTGATTGTGGCGGTGGTGCCAACCATCATCGCGGCAGTGCTCATCATTGGCTGTTTGGAAGTGGAGCACGCGACAGGACGAACCGGAGGCAACCGCTCCCTGCTCATCCTTTATGTGCCTTTGCTTGTCCCGCAGGTGACGTTTTTGTTCGGCCTGCAGTTTTTAGGGGTGGTGCTGCGCGTGGATGGAATGATGGCATCGGTGATGTTTGCCCATCTGGTGTTCATCTTGCCCTATATGTTTCTCTCGCTTGCCGATCCCTATCGCCGATTTGATCGACGCATGCTGCAAGTGGCAGCGGGCCTTGGCATGGGCTTTTGGCGGCGACTGTTTCAGGTGCGTTTGCCGATGATGATCGGCCCTGTTCTTACAACGCTTGCTATGGGCATTGCGGTCTCCATCGGCCAGTATCTGCCGACACTGCTTATAGGTGCAGGACGCGTCCCGACGCTGACCACCGAAGCGGTGGCGCTCTCCGCTGGGGGTGACAGACGCGCCCTAGCTGTCGCGGCGACGCTTCAAGCTCTGCTGCCCTTTGTGGCGTTTTGGATTGCGCTGGCCGTGCCCTCCTTCCTTGCGCGCAGGCGCCGAGGCATGCAAATCCGATGAAAATGATGACACCCGCCGCCGACACGCTGACACTTGAAAACGTGGCCATTCGTTTGGATGGACGCACACTCATCGATATTTCGGCCAGCGTTGCGCCAGGTGAGGTGCTCACCGTGATGGGGCCGTCTGGTTCAGGCAAATCGACACTGTTGCATGCTCTGGCAGGATCGCTCGCGCCGGTGTTTGAGCTATCTGGGTCGGTGCGATTGGGCGACGTGGATGTGCTTGCTCTGCCTGCCGAGACGCGGCGTATGGGGCTTTTGTTTCAAGACCCGCTGCTCTTTCCGCACCTTTCTGTCTGCGGCAATGTGATGATCGCGATCCCACGCGCTGTTTCCAAAGCGCGCGGGGAACGCCAAAAGCTCGCCGAAGAGGCGCTGACGGCCATTGGTCTGGAAGGCTATGGCCCTCGCGATCCGGCGACCCTTTCGGGCGGGCAAGCGGCAAGGGTAGCCCTGCAACGCACGTTGCTTTCCGGGCCGCGTGCGCTGTTGCTCGATGAGCCGTTCTCTAAGCTTGATGCGGCGCTCCGCCAGGAGATGCGCACGCTGGTGTTTGACCATGCCCGCGCGCGCAACCTGCCGGTGATTTTGGTCACCCACGATCCAGCCGACGCGGAAGCGGCGGGTGGCGAAGTCTTCGTCTTAAAGTAAGTCCCCACGCGCTTGGCTCGGCAAAGCATCAAGCACGCGAACCAGTGCCGCAAGATCGCTGTCACGCGACAGGCGGTGATCGCCATCTTTGATCAGGGTCATCACCACATCCTCACCGGCAAGCGCATCCATGAGCTTCAACGCGTGGGTGTGCGGCACATCCGGGTCAGCCACGCCTTGAAGAATGCGCACGGGGCAAGCTGTTTCAATCAGCCCATCCAAGATCAGATGGTTTTTCCCATCCTCAATCAGATTGCGCGTGATGATGGTGGGTTCAGGGTCATAAGGGCTAGGCTCCACCAATTGTCCGTCATTCAGAATGGTTTCTTTCTCAGCCTCGGAGAATTTTGGCCACATCAGCTTTTGCGTGAAATCAGGGGCAGGCGCGATCAGTACCAGGGCCCTGATGTGGCTCGCACGGTTTTCGGATTTGGCGCGTTTGGCCTCATCAATCGCCAGCAGTAGCGCGATCCAGCCCCCCATCGACGATCCAACAAGAATGGTCTCATCTGACGCCTGCGCCGCGATCATCGCCGCTGCGTCATCACGCCAAGAGCTAATGGTTCCGTCGGTGAAAGCACCGGTGGATTGGCCATGGCCAGCATAGTCGAAGCGCAAACAGGCCTGACCACGTTCCTTTGCATATTCTTCAACTTTCATGGCTTTGGAGCCGGTCATGTCGGAGCGAAAGCCACCCAGCCAGACAAGCGTTGGTTCGTTACCATCGGTTTTTTCAAAGGCAAGCTGGTGAGTGCCACGGTCGAGGAAGGATGGGGACATAAACAAAGCCGTTCTGCGTTTGCATTTTGCGTTTCGCTCTTGCGCGGTATAGCAAGCACAAGCTTCTCCGCCAGCCCTTAAGTGCCGCAGAAAACCCACAGAAGGCCCTCTGCCGTTGCGCGTTTTACAAATTGTTCCCGAACTTGAAACCGGCGGCGCGGAACTGACCACCGTCGATATCGCGCATGCTCTGGTTGATGCGGGACATGAGGCGTTTGTTGTCAGCCAGGGCGGGCGCATGGTGGCCGACTTGCCCGAGGCCGCCACGCACATCACGCTGCCAGTTGCCTCTAAAAACCCGTTGACGATTTTGGCGAACGCAAGGCGGCTTGGTGCGCTTTGCAAGCGTGAGACGATTGACCTTATCCATGCGCGCAGTCGCGCGCCTGCCTGGTCAGGGTTCATAGCGGCACGGGCTGCGAAGATCCCTTTTGTGACGACCTACCATGGCGCCTACAAAGGCTCGAACGCGCTGAAGCGTTGGTACAATTCGGTCATGGCGCGTGGTGATGTGGTAATTGCCAACTCGCAGTTCACCGCCGACAGCATTGCCACACAATATCCTTTTGCGAAGGCCAAATTGACCGTTGTGCATCGCGGCACCGATTTGGCCCGCTATGATGCTTCGGCGCAGCCCTATGACTGGCATTTGCCCAAGAAAGCGCGCGTGGTGGTCCACATTGCCCGCCTTACCGAATGGAAAGGCCAAAGCGTTGCCATCGGCGCGCTGGCCGGCCTGCCGGACGATGTGCATCTGGTGATCGCCGGTGACGATCAAGGCCGGACCGACTACCGTGAAAGCCTCATCCGCTTGGCTGACCGGGCCGAGGTTGCCCACCGGATGCATCTGGTTGGCCATGTCGATGCGCCGCGCGCTCTGGCCTCGGCAGATGTCTGCATCGTGCCTTCCACCCAACCTGAAGCCTTTGGCCGCGCAGCGGTGGAGGCCCAGGCGGCGGGCGTTCCTGTTGTGGTATCAAAGCTGGGCGCGGTGCCTGAAACCGTGCTTGTTCCACCTGTGGTCAGCGAGGAGGAACGCACCGGTTGGCACGTGAAGCCCGGTGACCCGATGGCGCTGTGCAATGGTGTGCGCAACGCGCTTGCCCTTGACGGTGAGGCGCGCCATGCCCACATCATCAGAGCACGCGAGCATGTTCATGCTCGATTTTCGCTGGCCGCCATGTGCCAGGCAACCCTTGCCGTCTACCGCCAATTGGTACCTTAAGGCGCCAATCGCGCAAAAAACGGCGTTCCAAGCCCCAAACCGCAGCCAAACCCGTTTCTTTACCCTGTGCAATCTTGCCACGGGCGCGTGCTTGCGGCACAACTCCTCACCCTACATCAACACCCTATTTCGAAACGTCCTAGGAGACTTCGCCATTCGCCGTCCACACCGTTCACAAGCCGTTGTCAAAGAAGGCCCGCGCATCAATGACAAAATCCGCTCCGCATCCGTTCAGCTAATCGACGCTGAGGGAGACAATCGCGGAGAGACCGATACGCGCGAGGCTCTGGAACTTGCCCAATCTGCCGGACTTGATCTGGTAGAGATTTCGCCCAACGCCAATCCACCGGTCTGTAAGATCATGGATTATGGCCGCTTCAAATATCAGCAGCAAAAGAAGGCCGCTGAAGCCAAGAAGAAGCAGAAGACGGTCGAGGTCAAAGAGATCAAGATGCGCCCGAACATCGATGTGCACGACTATGATGTGAAGATGCGCAACGCCCGCCGCTTCTTTAACACCGGCGACAAGGTGAAGTTTACACTGCGTTTCCGTGGCCGTGAAATGGCACACCAAAATCTTGGCATGGATGTGCTGCGAAAAGTGCAAGGTGAGACCGAGGACTACGCCAAGGTTGAAGCCTACCCGAAGATGGAAGGGCGCCAGATGATGATGGTGCTTGCCCCCATCCCGGCCATGGTTGGTAAGATCGATGTTAAAGGCGAGGTCGAACACGAAAACGACGGGCCGGACCATGACGGCCCCGACGACGCCGAGGATTAAAGATTAAAGAAACCCCGCTCCGGCGGGGTTTTTTGTTGGGCTCGCCATCCTTGTGCAACGCAATCAAAGTCAACGCAGCTCGGCGTTCCCGTAACCAGCCGCCAACTTGCCGTGCGCCCAATCAACCAGCAAATCGTAGTAGCCCGGGGTTATACGTGTGTGGCGTCGGGTACCGTCTTCCAACGTCTCAAACTCCCACATACCGTGATCGGTCTGTGGAAAAACCATGACCGTCAGCTCCTCACCAGCTTGCTGCAAAGACTGAAGGCGGTCCAAGGTTATGTCGACCGGCGCTTCACGGTCTGATCCAGCAAGCACCCACAATTGCGGCACACTGACCTGCGCGATGACGGCCACGGGATCAATGGACCAATCGATCTGAAAGCTGTCGAAGTAAGGCGCGATCTGTGTCAGAATTTCGTCGGTTGTCGCGTTGAACAACAGGCCCGTGAAGTCGCCCTGAACGTGCGCGAGCCATGGCTGGCCGGCAAATTCGGCGCGCAAGGGCTCAAGGGCTCTAACAGCTTCTTCCGTCGCGCTGGTTGCGATGAGGGCAGTTGCATCGGTGATCCGGCGTGCCAGCGCAATCTCCGTTGGTCCGTATCCGGCCTCACAAAGCGCAAGCTCTACCTCAGCAGCGTCCTCTTCAAGTATGTCGACCGCCAGCCCGTAACCAACTGCGATGAAATCTGCTCCGGCTGATTCTGCTGCATAGGTCACCACCCAGCCGCCTTGGCTTAACCCCACAAGGCCGAAACGCCCAAAACGGCCCTCGGAGAGCCGTTTGGCTTCAGCAGCAACAGCGGCAAGGTCAGCGGCCAGGCGTGGCACGTTTTGGGAGTACTCACCGCCAGAAGCGCCAGTGCCGCGTTTGTCATAGATGAACACAGAGACCCCACGGCCCACCATCTGATAGGGGTCCCTATGGCTATCAAGCCAGCCAGATCGTTCAGAGCCGTGTGCATAAACAATCAGCGGTGTCTCTGGACCCGCATGCGGTGGCTCTATCAGCCGACCGCTGAGCGCAACGCCATCAACCTCAAAAACTACATCGATCTGTCGGATATTTATGCGAGGCCAGCTTTCCCCGCCAATGCGAACTGAACCATCGTCACAGCCAACGCGCGATTCTGTTAATCCCATTTCTCCCACAGTCCCATCATCGAAACTGTAGTGCAGTTCGCCATCAGATTGGGTGAGGATAGTGAAGCGTTCGCTGTTGCCATAAAGCCCTACTTGGCACGCTGGCTGCGCAGAACTCGTACTGCCGCCTGCAAGGAAAGTCACTGCGACAGCAACTGTATGAAATTGGAGCCGCATTGTATTTCCTCAGTTGGAACGCGAGAGCCGCACTGCATGTAGATGTGCGATACGCGTGAGGACTTTTTCTTTTTTTTGACCAGCGCAAAAACTGTTGTTAGGCGTCACGCTCACCCGCGCGATGCTGACGCTGAGGATTTAGTTTTTAAAGCCCCGCTTCGGCGGGTTTTTTGTTGCCTATTTTGGATTCAGCCAAGCCTCCAGATAAGCCGTCAGTCGTGAGGCCATGGGCTCCTGGCTGTTCACGGCACAAAAATGCAAAGCGATGGCCTGAACGCAAAAGGCCTGAACGCCTTCGGCCAAAAGCTCAGCGGCCACATCGCTGCGAAACGGCCCATCGTCCAACCAGCTTGCCACCACCTCAATCTGCCGCGTGAACGTTTGCGCGATGGGGCCCATCTCTTCCTTGGCGGCAGCGCCCGAATGGCGAATGATGACATCAAACACGTATCGCTCACACGTCATCAGATGCAGCAGCGGCATGAGATGGGAGACAAGGCCCTCCACGGTCCTTGGCGCTGAAAGCTTGGCGATATCATCCAGACAGGCATTGATGCGCGCGCCGATGATGCGTTCCATCAACGCGTCCTTGTCGGCGAAGTGGGCAAAGAATGTGCCTTTGGCAACGCCGGCTTTTTGCACCACCTGCTCAACCCGCATGGCCCCATAGCCATCTGCCGCGATGATAGCTTCCGCAGCGGTCACCAATCTGGTGCGGGTTTCCAAGGTGCGTTTCTGAACAACTTTGACCATGAGGCCACCCTACAAGATTCTTGACCATGGTCAAAAATGTATATTGACCGTGGTCATTTTCAAGAATATGACCACGGTCAACTTTAATCGAGCCATGGTACGCCCTCATGCCCTCCACCAATCCTTCAGCGCGCAAAATCTATGTTCTCAACGGTCACCCGGGTGAAAACTCCCTTTCACGCAGCATTGCCGAAACCTACGCCAGCGCAGCCCAAGCGGCTGGGCATGAGGTGCGCCTGATGCATTTGCGTGATCTTGCTTTCGACCCAGACCACGGGTTTGCCGGTTACGAGCAGCATAAGCGCTTGGAGCCTTGCCTGCTTGCCTTTCGCGACGATGTGGAATGGGCCGAGCACGTTGTTATGACCACGCCGATGTGGTGGGGCGGACTGCCAGCCAAGCTGAAAGGTCTGATCGACCGTACCTTTTTGCCAGGCTGGGCCTTTGACTCCCGCCAACGCACAGCCATTGGCATGCCACTGCCGCTGCTCACTAGCAAAACGGCGCGAGCCTTTGTTACCTCTGATACACCCGATATCTTCTTTGGACTGCTCTATCGCAAAGCTCTCTTACGCCAGATAAAGGGGCAGATTTTTGAGTTTTCCGGCATCAAGCCAACGCGGATCACGCACTTCGCGCCTGCTGGCAAAGCCGGTTCGGACAAGGTCGCGCCATGGTTGGCGAAGGTAGGAGCGTTGGCACAACACGGCCGATAGAACCTGCTGCGTGCATGGAGCGAGCGGCGCACGGTCCAGGCCGACAGCCTTGATTACCAAAGCGGACGGCTAACGCTTGCGTACCCTACATTTTGGCGTTATAGCACCGCCTTCATCAGCGAGCCGGCCAGTGTTGGGCTGCCGTGTTTGCTGAACCGCTCACGCCAGATTTTATCAGGCTGCGTAACCTTCGCCCGCGCACCTCTTTCGCTCGGGCCAACATGAGACGAGCAAAATGCCCAAAATGAAAACCAATTCGGGCGCGAAAAAGCGCTTCAAACTGACGGCCTCCGGCAAAGTGAAAGTCGGACAGGCTGGTAAGCAACACGGCATGATCAAGCGGTCGAACAAGTTCATCCGCCAAGCCCGTGGCACCATGGTGATGGCCGAACCCGATGCACGGGTCATTCGCCGCCACTTCCTGCCTAACGGATAAGCTGCGCTTACCCGACAGTCTTTTACTTGGTCGCAAACTCGGACGGAAAACCGGTACCCACTTTTCCTGAGTTTGCTCCTCGATCACGTCAATTCAAAGTTTGGAGCCTGACCCATGTCACGCGTATCTCGCGGCGTAACAAACCACGCCCGCCACAAAAAAGTTATCAAGCAAGCCAAAGGCTATTATGGCCGCCGGAAGAACACGATCCGCGTTGCGATGCAGGCCGTGGAAAAGGCGAACCAGTACGCCTACCGCGACCGCCGCAACAAAAAGCGTGCGTTCCGCTCGCTCTGGATCCAGCGCATCAACGCTGCGGTGCGTGAACAGGGCATGACCTATGGCACGTTCATCAACGGCCTAACCAAAGCTGGCGTTGAAGTGGATCGCAAAGTGTTGTCGGATCTGGCCGTGCATGAACCTGCTGCCTTTACCGCGCTGGTTGATCAAGCCAAAGGCGCGCTGGCATAAGTCTTTCTGACTTTCTTTTCGAAAAGCCCCGCCAGCGCATCGTTGGTGGGGCTTTTTCGTTTCATCATGCATCTCGTGTGGCTTGCCAATTTTCACCCCAGCGTTACAACGCCCGCACACACACCCTTGGATATCTGAGCTATGAGCGAAGCCGCTACCCTTTCTGCCATCGACACGTTGGAAGCTGATGTGATGGGCGCCATCAATGGCGCTGCCGATGAAGCCGCCCTGGAAGCGGTGCGCGTCGGTGCATTGGGCAAGAAGGGCTCCGTCTCCGAGCAGATGAAAACGCTCGGGCGTATGACGCCCGAAGAGCGCCAGGTCATGGGCCCTGCCCTCAACGGGCTGAAGGTGAAACTGACCGATGCGATCAATGCGCGCAAAACCGCGCTGGAAGACGCAGCGCTTGACGCCCGCCTTGCAACAGAAACGCTAGACGTTACCAAGCCGGTGCTGGTTGGGCCGACCGCTGAAGGGCGCATTCATCCAGTGACCCAGGTGATTGATGAGATCACCGCCATCTTTGGCGATATGGGCTTTGCGGTGGCCGAAGGTCCGGACATTGAAACCGATGAGCTGAACTTCACCGCGCTCAACTTTCCAGAAGGCCATCCGGCGCGTGAGATGCACGACACGTTCTTCTTCAATCCGAAGGAAGATGGCGAACGCCTGCTGCTGCGCACACACACCTCACCGGTGCAAATCCGCACCATGCGCAGCCAAGAACCGCCAATCCGCGTGATCATTCCGGGACGCACCTATCGCCAAGACAGCGACCAGACCCACACGCCCATGTTCCATCAGGTTGAAGGCCTAGTGATCGACAAGGAGAGCCATATCGGCCACCTGAAATGGATTCTCGAAGAGTTCTGCAAGAGCTTCTTCGAGTTACCCTCGGTGACGATGCGCTTCCGCCCGTCCTATTTCCCATTCACCGAGCCGTCGATGGAAGTTGATATTGGCTGCGATCGCTCCGGCAATGAGGTGAAGCTGGGTGAAGGCGATGATTGGCTGGAGATTCTGGGCTGCGGCATGGTGCACCCCAATGTTCTGAGGAACTGCGGCCTCGATCCAGATGTCTATCAGGGCTTTGCCTGGGGCATGGGCATCGACCGTCTAGCAATGCTGAAATACGGCATGCCAGACCTGCGCGCCTTCTTCGAAGCTGACGTGCGCTGGTTAAAGCATTATGGCTTCCGCCCGCTGGACATGCCGAGCCTTGTGGGCGGGCTCAGCCGTTAGACGGTGTCTTAACGTAGTCTTTCGCACATACCCGAAAATCCGAGCCTTCGCTTAGCCGTTTGTTGGCGCTGCGCTGCTAAGTTCCTGCCATCGTTACTGATGATGGATAGCAGGTCATGCACGCTTTGCTCTTTGCTTTGGTCGCTTTTGCGGCCGGTTACGCCACCGCGATTGCCACACATGGGCAATCGGTCGAACAGGCACCGCAGACGGCCGCGCGTGTGGCGGCACCGCAACAGCTTGCCAGCAATGCACGGTCCTCAGGGCGCGAGGTTTTTCTTGCCGATGCACGCGGTCATGTTGAAACCTATGCCGATATCGATGGTCGTGGCATGGATGTGCTGGTGGATACGGGAGCAAGCGCTGTCGTGTTGCGCGAAAGTGATGCGCGCCGCGCTGGACATCGTCCGCACCACTCAGAGTTTACATTTCCGGTGAACACCGCCAACGGTCAGGCATTCTTTGCGCCGATTACGCTGCGCACCGTCGAGCTGGGATCGATCCGCGTGCGCAATGTCCAGGCCCTGGTGGCGCGGGATGAAGACTTGAGCGCCAATCTGCTCGGCATGTCGTTTTTGAGCCAATTGGAGAGCTTTCGCTTCGAAGGCCAAGAACTGATCCTAGAAAACTAGCCATAACGAGGTTGGCGACGCTTGCTGCTTGGAACTGACAGGCGCCCAGGCTATTGGGTTAGCATCTGGCGCCCTCCAATGAGCGAGTATCGATGATTTTCCCCACCCCAGTTTCCAACCTTGCCCCGAACACCGATGCCTTTGAAATTACGCCACTGGTGAAGCCAACGGGCTTTCGCGAGTATGATGCGCGCTGGTGGTTTGGCCATCCTGGATCGGATGTACCGCCGGAGCTTAACTTAATGGGCGTGCAGGCGCTGGGCGCTGGATTGGGCACGCTGATGCATGAGCAGGGCTCGCGGCCTGAAATCGTGGTTGCCCATGACTTTCGCAGCTATTCTGCCTCGATCAAATACGCGTTGATCACCGGGTTGATGGCCGCTGGCATCAAAGTGCACGATATTGGTATGGCGCTCTCGCCAATGGCGTATTTTGCGCAGTTCGAGCTTGATGTGCCGGCCGTTGCGATGGTCACCGCCTCGCACAATGACAATGGCTGGACGGGTGTGAAGATGGGCACCAACCCGCCAGTGACATTCGGACCGGATGAGATGGGCCGCCTGCGCGATATCGTGCTCGAAAACACCAGCCAAGCGCGCGACGGCGGCGGCTACACCTTCGTGCCAGGCTTTGCTGAAACCTATCTCGATGACCTTTCGCGCGGCGTGATGTTAAAGCGCCCGCTGAAAGTAATTTGTGCCTGCGGCAATGGCACGGCTGGAGCCTTTGCGCCGCACTTCTTGAAACGCATCGGCTGCGAGGTGGTCCCGCTGGACGTTGAGCTCGACCACACCTTCCCGCGTTACAACCCCAACCCAGAAGACATGGAAATGTTGCACGCCATGGCCGAGGCGGTGAAAGAACATGGCGCGGATGTCGCGCTGGGCTTCGATGGTGATGGCGACCGCTGCGGTGTGGTGGACAATGAAGGCAATGAGATTTTCGCCGATAAGATTGGGGTCATGCTGGCCCGCGATCTATCCGCTCAGCACCCCAATGCAACCTTTGTGGCGGATGTGAAATCCACCGGCCTCTTCCTCACCGACCCGGTGCTTCAGGCCAACGGCGCGCGCGCCGATTATTGGAAGACCGGGCACAGCTACATCAAGCGCCGCGTTGCCGAGACCGGCGCTTTAGCGGGCTTTGAAAAGTCCGGCCACTTCTTTTTCAATGACCCGATTGGCCGAGGCTATGACGATGGTTTGGTGACCGCGCTGGCCGTCTGCAAAATGCTGGAACGTGCGCCCGGTAAGAGCATGGCCGAGCTTTATGGCGATCTGCCAAAAACTTGGGGCTCACCCACCATGAGCCCGAAATGCGCCGATGAAACCAAATATGATGTGGTCGATAAGGTTGTTCTGCGCTTCAAAGATATGGACGCCAATGGTGTGCACGTTGCGGGACAAGCGATCCGCGAGCTGATCACCGTCAACGGCGTGCGCGTGGTCTGCGAGGACGGCACCTGGGGCCTTGTCCGCGCATCGTCCAACAAACCGGAACTGGTCGTCGTGGTGGAAAGCCCGGTCAGCGAAGCGCGCATGCGGGAGATGTTCAAGGCGATGGACGAGGTGCTGCGAGAAAATCCCGAGGTCGGCGCCTACAACCAGACGATCTAGGCGGGGCACGCTCCATGCTCACAGTCTTTTCGCCCGACCATGCCCGCCACGATCCGCAGGTGGAAATGGCCGACGGCAAGCTGGTGCCTGCTGTGGAAATCCCGCGCCGCGCGGAGATGGTGCACTTTGCGGTGCTTGAAGCCGAACTTGGCGAGATCATCGCGCCGGATGCGCTGGACCGTGCCCTGGTCGAGCAGGTGCATGACGCGGATTATGTGCGTTTTTTGGAAAGCTTTTGGCAGCGCTGGCTGGATGCTGGACGCGATAAAGAGGTCACGGACGCGTTTCCGTTTGTCTGGCCGACACCAGGTTTACGGAAAATCGAAACCCGTCATCTTGATGGGCTGATGGGTCGTTACTCTTTCGACGCTGGCACGCCCATGGGCCCGGGCACTTGGGCAGCAGCCTCTGCCAGCGCGGCAACGGCTCAAACAGCGGCGTCGAAGGTCTCTGGCGGCTTGCCGCATGCCTTCGCGCTTTGCCGACCGCCCGGTCATCACGCGATGCCTGATGCCTATGGCGGCTACTGCTTTTTGAACAATGCGGCCATCGCTGCCCAGGCGCTGCGCAATGGTGGGGCGAGTAAGGTCGCGGTGCTCGACGTTGATTATCACCATGGCAACGGTACGCAGGCGATTTTTTATGATCGCGCCGACGTTTTTTTCGCGTCCATCCATGCAGACCCGATGGATGAGTATCCTTACTTTCTTGGGCATGCTGACGAAGCAGGACATGGAGCTAGCGAAGGGGCAAACCTCAACATGCCCCTGCCCGTCGGCACGCTCTGGCCAGACTACGCCAATGTTCTCTCGCATGTTCTGGCGCAGATTGAAGCGTTCAAGCCTGATGCGATGGTCATCTCGCTCGGGCTGGATACGTTCGAGCGTGACCCGATCTCGCAGTTTGCTCTGAAAAACGATGATTTCAAAACGCTCGGCGGTGCGTTGGGCGGTGTACCTGTGCCCACCGTGATCGTGTTTGAAGGCGGCTACGCGGTGGATGATTTGGCGGTCAACGCTGTCAACACGCTGAGCGGCTTTCTAGACCGTCACGCCACCCGGTAGCGCATAACCGCGCAGGGCCTCGCGCAAGTCCGATGGCGTGGTGAAGTGAATGGCGTGCATGCCGACAGCACGCGCGCCCTCAACGTTCTTTGGACTGTCGTCGATGAACACCGTGCGCTCGGCCTGCAGACCGGTTTTGGAGAGGAGCGTGCGATAGATCGCCGGATCGGGTTTGATGAGCTTCTCCTCACCGGACACGACCGTTACACCGAATTGGTTTAGGAACGGGAAGCGCTCGCGTTCCCCATCATATTTTTCGGCAGAAAAATTGGTGATCGCATGGACCGGAACACCCTGGTCAACCAGGGATTGGAGAATTTCAACCGTGCCGTGGATTGGTCCGGCGATGGAGTCGATCCAATGGGTATCATAGCGCGTGATGAGCTCGCGATCGGCGGGGAATTTTTCGGCCAACACCTCAACGCCATCGGCAAACGAGCGCCCACGGTCCTGCTCCAAATTCCAACCAGCAAAATCGACACGCTCAAAAAACGCCTCAATTTCATCGTCACTCATGCCCAGAGGGCGGTAAACGCGACGCGCATCCCAATCCAGCAGGACCTTGCCAATGTCAAAAATAACGGCGTCGATGGCTGGGTCTGTCATGAGATTCTTTCTCCAATTGGGATGTTTAGGTACTGTTGTGCCGCCCAAGATAGGGCAAAGCCGCGGTGCAATCAGAGTGGGTAGACCAAACGTGATGGCAGTATCGTGACACTGGTGTTGAAGCCTTTGAAAACACTCATGGTTGGTGCGTATCTGGCCAACGGATGCCTGCTTGGTGCTGGCTTTGGCCTGGCGCAATCCAATGACGCGACGATCACATCACGCCCCCTTGGCCCGCCACCTGCCAGCATCACCCTGGATGTTGAAAACCGGAACGCACCAGAAGGCGATGTGTTTCGTGTCGGCTTTCTGGCAGATGTCGCACCTGGCCATCAACGAAGCCTTTATCTGCCGTTTCGCTCGCATTTGGAAGCGGTGTTATCGAGACCGGTTGAGTTGGTGCCCTTTCGCGATGCGCGTGGTTTGATGATGGCTATGCAGCGCCAAGATATTGGCTATGCCATGGCGCCCAGCAGTGTTTTTGCAGCAACGCATAGGCTTTGCGCCTGCGTCACACCGCTGGGCACGCAGCCCAACCGTGATGGGTCGCATGGGCTTTTTAGCGTGCTCTTGGCGCCTGAAAGTGGCTCGATTGACGGGCTTGATGACGTGTCTGATGCGCGCCTGGCCATCGTCGGTGAAGGCAGTGTGGTGGCGCACCGCGTTGGTTTGTCGGAACTTTGGCGCACGGAGCTTCAACTCAATCGCGAGAACTTCCTCTTCACCGCAACGTTGCAAGAGGCCGCCGATGCCTTGGAGACCGGCCAAGCTGACGCCATCCTCAGCTGGTCGCGACAGGCCGATGGCAGTGTGATGTTCGATCGAGAACCTGCCAGCACTCTCAGTGACGAGGTACGATCGAACTTGCGTATTGTTTGGCGTTCGCGGCCTATTCCTGGATACACGCATTTTGCGCATTTGGATTTGCCTGAGCCATTGAGCGAGACGCTTCAAGCGATGCTTGTTGAACTCACCGGGCGCAATGGCGATGCCTTTGATGCGATCGATCAAGGCAGTGGACGCGGGTTTGTTGTCCGCGATCTTAACGACTACGATCCATTGCTTGAAGCTTTTGTATATTGGGACGGTGCCAACCAGGCGGCAAACTGACAGGCCGTCTTACGCTGATTTTGCCATCTTGAAATCGACCTCTGTCACGCCCATTGGCTTGGCTGCAGCAAGCGTGAAAGCGACACGCACCGATCCATCAATGATTTCCATGCTTTCAAAAACGCCACCTGCCTGTTTCAACGCACTTTGCAAGGCAGCGCGCGGCAGTGTTGGGTCAACACTCTTCTCTCGCGCCACTGCGCCGGTATCCTGCCGATCAGCAGACACATCAACGATGGACAAGCGAATGCGGCCTTCTGATTTGACGCTGGCATCCACTTTCAAGACAGGCTTTTCAGCTTTAGTCTGAGAGTAGGCCAGCAGCATGGCTTGGCGCAGCACACGGCGAATGGCCGAACGGTCGCCTGAGAGCGGCGGCAAGAAACCGTGCTCCAGATCTCCAGCGACCAATCCATCGCGGGCAGCCTCTTGATACCAATCGTTGAGAATGCGGTCTGGCAGGAAACTGTATTCAAAGGCCTCATCGCCTTGTGTCGGCGGCTCAAGCAGGCACAGGCACGACTCCAACAACCGTCGCAATTCCTTAGCTTCGATGGTCGCAGCGCGCTGCCCCTCTTTGGCCTTTTGCGCGCCTGTGATGGCTTGACGCGAGTTCTCCAGCAGCGCGTCCATCGGCATGATGGCGACAAAGCGATGATGTACTGAGTTATCGGGACGCTTGACCAAGGCGCAAAAGGCCATCGCGGTGAAGAAACCGGTGTCCGTGTGCAAGGTAAGAAGCATGGGCTCACGGGTTTCACCCAATAGATCGACAATGGGTTGTGGCCGCTGCCCGCGTGAGCCAAGCGCTTGGGCGCAATTGCGATTCATGCGGCGCAGGCCGTCAAAATCATCCTGCTTGAACAACTCAATGGCCATGGAGTTGGCCGCTATCAGGCGATCATCATAGTCATATTGCAGAATGCCGAACCCAAAATCCTCATTCGCTTTTTTCAACGATGACAACTCGTCCTGGAACACAACCGAGACCGACGTCAGCAGCATGTTGAGTGATCCAGAAATCTGACCGATTTCGTCACGTCGCAGCATGTTGAGTTGATAGGCATCGGCCCTGTCGGGATTGTCCACGGCGCGGCGCAACGCTGCGTTGATTGCTCGGAGTGGCCGGATCACCAGAAGCATGGACGCACAGATAAACAGAATGGCGGTCAACCCAGCGATGAACAATACGCTGAACCCAAAATTGCGCAGCTGCGCAAATGTTTCTGCCTCAATGGGTTCGGTTGGCAGACGCACAACCATGTGATGGGAAAGCCCGGTTTCTTCCGGCGACAAGTGCACATCTATTGCTGGTGAGTTTGGACTTGCCTGAACGCTCATGCCCGACAATCGCGCGATGTTAAGATCGAGCACAGGCCGGTCACCAAAGACCGAAAGCGGCGCACCAGCACTGTCGAAAACAACACCGCCAAGGAGCAAGCCATCGCGGATCATCCGCTCGCCAAGGCGCGTTTTGTGTTCAGGTGTTAGAAAAGCTGCGGGGTCGGACGCATGATACCAAGCGAGCCGAACCTCTTCGATGGCTTTAGACTCGTTGGACTTGTGCCAAAAATAGCCGGCCGGGATAAGAAAGATGATCTCGGTGATCAGTACAGCGGTGCAAACAGCGACGCCAAAGCCCAGCGTCAACCGCTTTGGCCAAAGCTTGGCCAGCCAAGATGTTTTGCTATGTGCGGCGACGGCCACAGGTATCCTCATCAACGGGAATTACTTGGTTAGCTTACCATTGCATTGGTTAAGGAACGCTTTGCGACTGCCCAGGCACAACATTCAAAAGTAATAAAATGTAATAGTTTAGAATGATGCGGCGGCTGGCATCAAAATCTGCCAGAACCCGTGATCAAGGATCGTAGCCGATTGTTTCAGAGCGGCGTGGGCGCAAGTAGAAGACGTCAGTCAATTCAATTGATCCATCGATGACGTGAGATACCGCTGGCGTGTGCGTGTAGCTAAGATTTGCCACAACTAGAAAACTGTTGGGAATCAACAGTGCGGCAGGAATCGCATAAGTGCCACCGGTTGCTGGCGCCGTACCGTTGCGCGCTTCGGACCACAACACTTCGGTTGCGCCATCTCCATCGATTTCAACACCAGCAACTTGGATCGCCAGATTGTCGGGATCAAAAGGTGCAATGATGGCCAGCGTGGCATTCATAATGTCATCCATCTCATCACCAGTCAGATTGGTCTGTTGGGTGACAAGGTCCGCCAAAGCACTGGTTGCATGGGACACTTTACGATCTGCGCTGACACCTTGACTTAGCTCTATCGATCCAAGCCAAAGAGCAATCATAAATGGCGCGATGAAACCAAACTCAATGGCTGCAACCCCGCGCTTCTCTGCTCGGAACGAACGAATACGTCGGGCAACTTTAAGAATGCCAAATCGGTCGGCATCAAGCTTCTGTGTTTCTTGCTTCTGCGTCATGATCAAGCCTCCTTAGGACCCAAACGGCTCGTTGCGGAAGGCCGTTGTGGAGACCAAAAGTCGTTGCTGGCCACCAATATCCGACGCATCAAGACCTAAAATGTTGAAAAACAGCGGCCAGCGATAGAAAACACGAACAATAACAGTTTCACCGCCATTGCCTGGATCGAAGACGAAGTTGCCGTTGAAGTTGCCCGCAGCATCAACAGGTTGCGGTTGAAGTTCGAGCTCATCGAACCTGTCCACACGCTGGACGTCGATCGCAAGACGGTCATCGCAATCAAACAATGTGCCAAGCTCATTGCACAGCAAGGTTTGAAAACCCTGCTCGTCGATACCCTGTGACTGAACCTGACCGGTTCGAATTTGGCGACTGGCATCTGCAACACCAGACTCCAAAATCTGCCCAGCCCAGAACACCATGGCCGTTTCGATTATCGCAAATTTCAAGAAAAAGAACGGAACGGCAAGCAGGCCAAATTCAATCGCTGTCGCACCAGACGGTTCACGAAAAAAGCAACGCGCCAGCATATTTATGCGGCGGACCCGGTTTCCTAGTGCTTGTATCATGCTGCCAGCCTCTTAAAGTCGCTCACCGATGGCGCGCTGAAAAAAGCACGCTAGAACGTCGGAGTTCGGCTATATTAGGCAGAGAAAAGTAAAGCCTTAGCTCAGCGAGACGGTAAACGGACCGTCTCTGGGACCGCTAAAAAGAAATGAAAACTCGTTAACCACGCCAACCCGTCATCTTAGATTCGCGCACGCATATGTGAGCAATGGTAGGTGCGACCGCTTTACTCGCTGCCGCGAACAGCGTCCAACGCTGCCTGATTGCGCGCTTGGAATGCCTCTAACCCAGCTTGAACCGTTTCTGTCGAATCCCCAGGCGTTGGGCGGATTTCGCAAGTGGGTGAGCAGGAAAGCGTGGTCCGCTGAACGCCGCGGTAGACTGACACAAGGCTCTGCCCGCGCACCGTCACACGAAGCGTTTGCTCGGCCAACACTTCGCCTTCATCATTAAGCATCACCATATTGGTTTCGCCATAGCTCTTACCGGTGAGCACAATTGTGCCTGGATCAGGCATAGATGCATCCGCAATGGCCGGATTGCCGATAATGATGGTCGTTACCCCACCAACAATGCGCATGACGCGTGCATGGTCGAGCGCCAAAACAATGCCCCCAGCATCTGTAACCTCGCCGGCCAGACTGGCAGTCATTCCTACCGCGGGCTGCGTATCGGCCATTGCCAACTCAGTTTCAGACCCGCCATCATTCATAGCAGGTGAAACAATCAGGTCCGACCCAGTCTCCCTTTCGCTATCGGCAACAGCATCGGCTTGGATGGAGGACTCCATGGCGCCTTCTGGCGAATGCGGCAGTATCTGTCGCGGCACCTCAGCTTGCTCAGCATCGAGATCGTCAGGAAGGTCGGTCAGCGTTGGCTCGCTGTCGTCAACTTTGGCGATAGACTGCGTAATGATCGGATCAATACCATCGCGCGTTACTTCATTGGCGATGGTCGGCAACGCAGCCGCTAGGCCCAAGCCACCAAGCGAAACGCTAGCCAGAACAACGCGAAAAGGAACAGAATGGGAGCCAATACGCATAATACTTCCTCCAAAAATAACTGTTTTTGACCTTGCGGTGTTTTGGTGAACATCACGTTAAGCGATGAGCTTACATTCGAGATCTTACAAAAAATCACGTAATTTCAATATTTTGGATGCCTAATGAAAAGTTTCTGACCTAACGGAATGCCGTGACGTAGAAAAGTATGAACGGAAATAAACGAAATGTATGGCTATTCGAAAACCCTGCCTTAAGGGGTCGGGCCTAATGTCCGTCGTGTTCCGAGCAACAACGCATCGGAGCGCGCAACAAAACACAGTGTGTATGGAGTCTGGACATGAAAAAGTTTCTTGCGAAATTCGCTAAAGACGAATCTGGCGCAACAGCCATCGAATATGGCCTGATCGCTGCCGGCATCTCGATCGTTATTATTGCTACCCTTCCTGCGATCGAAACAAACCTCGGCGCTCTTTGGGCTGAGATTTCGACTGCTCTTGCCCCATAATATTTGGACAAGTTGAAAATTCGTATGGCAGCGCGCTCTTCAGGCGTGCTGCCATTTTTTTCTGGGGTAAAGGTTTTCTGTGTCCAAGAGAGGCGTTCAATGCTGGAATTCTTGATGCTTGGCATGTTTCCAGGACTTATCCTGTTGGCCGGGACAATGGACATGTTCACCATGACGATTCCAAACAAGTTATGTTTGGCAATCTTCGCTGCATTCTTTTTGGCCGCCGGTATTGCAGGACTGCCTTTATCAACTATGGGTTGGCACGTTGTGGCGGCATTGATCGCCCTGGGTATCACCTTTCTTTTGTTTGCATCAGGTGTGTTTGGCGGCGGTGATGCCAAACTGACTGCGGCTATCGTTTTATGGCTCGGCCCAACGCTTGCGATTGATTTCGCGCTCCTGGCGGCCCTACTTGGCGGGGTCCTGACCATCGGATTCTTGGTCATGCGTTCGTTTTCGACCTACACTGCAGCGATCAGAAGCCCCTGGGCTGCAAGGCTGCTCTCCAGCAACGTTGGCATTCCCTACGGTATTGCGCTTTCCGGGGCCGCTATGGTCGTTTTCGCGAACAGCCCCTGGTTTCTTGCGGCAATTGCGCCTTAGTTAAGCGCTGAATTGAACCAGGGACAGACAATCCTTCAACTCGCTCACGTTCGGTTAACCTTACCTATACCTTTACAGCGCACTCTACAGCCAAGTTTTGCGCGCCTTTGGTCGGAGTATGACCCCATCTGATGATGCGTGGCGCGCCCTTGTGTTGAAGGGATAGCGTTATGAAGTCCTCACGAGTGATCGTGTTTGGTGTTGCAGCACTGGCTGGTGGTCTAGCATGGTTGGTGGCGAGCAATATGGCCGCACCTCCCCCAGCACCTGAAGTCGTTGCCGACGAATCGTCCATCCCGTCCACCCGGGTGCTTGTGGCGCGTTATGACTTGACGATTGGCGAACGGTTAAGCCCATCGGCCATGGAGTGGCAAGATTGGCCAGCGGCCAATGTTGCAGAGGCCTTTATCTCTGAAGAGATCGAGCCCGATGCGCTTCGCGAGTATGACCAAGGTATTGTAACGGCGCCAATTTATAGCGGGGAACCGATCCGCGCTCCTGTGATCGCAACATCTGGACGCGGCTTCATGTCGGCCATCCTACCGTCGGGCCGCCGCGCCGTTTCTGTGCGCGTTGAAGCCGAAGCGCGTGCAGCCGGGTTTATCCTTCCCAACGATCGCATCGATGTCATTTTGACACGTGTGGAACGAGGCGATTCCCGCGACGGCGGAGATTTGTTCTCTTCGGAGACAATTTTGCAAAATGTGCGCGTTCTGGCCATCGATCAGACATTTGAAGAGCGCGATGGTGAGAAATTCGTCACCGGCGAAATCGCAACATTGGAACTTTCACCGGGCGATGCAGAATTAATCGCGCTGGCCGACGAAATGGGCGGGCTTTCGCTCTCACTGCGATCCATTGCCGACCTGGAAGAAGGTGAAGGCGAGATGGATGATGATGTAGCCCGCCGCCTGCGTGGCGGTGGCGGACAAGGCGGCTCGGTTCGCATGATCCGCTTCGGTATCCAAGGGGGTTGAAGACTATGACCACTTACACCCACACCCCACCCGCTACCTCCCAAAAGGATCGTCTCATGCGCTGGATGCTTATGTGTGCGCTTGCGTTCACCCTCATGGCGGTCGCTTTGCCAACGCATGTGGCCCGCGCAACCGGCATGGACGCATTGACGATTGGCAGTTTTGGCGAAACCCGCACGCTATCTCTTGGCATCAACAAGAGCATGGTGATCGAACTTCCAGCCGATGTTCGCGATGTTCTGGTTTCCAACCCTGCTGTTGCCGATGCTGTGGTGCGCACAGCGCGGCGCGTTTTCGTGATCGGTATGGCGGCCGGCGACACCAATATCTTTCTTTTTGATGGCGCTGATCGGCAAATCGCCGTTCTCGACATCACCGTCCAGCGCGATGTGACTGGCATTCAAGCAACGCTGGCCGATCTCATGCCGGAAGCGCGCATTGGGGTTGAGCCTGTCAACGATGGCGTGATCTTGCGCGGCATTGTGGAGAGTGCGGCCCAAGCGCAAACGGCTGTGGACGTGGCCACCCGTTTTGTGGGTGAGGCGAGCCGTGTGGTGAACGCCCTACAAATCGCTGGCGGCGAACAAGTTCAGTTGCGCGTGACGATTGCAGAGGTGCAGCGCACTGCTCTGCGCCAGCTTGGTGTCAACATCGGCGACTTTACCGGTGCAACCGCACAGCCTGTCACGGCGGGCATCGGCGCTGCGACACTATCGGCCCTGACGTCCAACCCGCTCTCGCTGTCTGGACAAGCGATCTCCAACTCTGTTCTGAACATCACAAGCAACGGCATTTCGGCTCAGATCCGCGCGCTGGAGCAGGACGGTATCGTTCGCACGTTGGCCGAACCTAATCTCACGGCAGTTTCCGGTGAAGCGGCAAGCTTTCTGGCAGGCGGTGAGTTTCCGGTACCAATTAGCCGCGACACCCAGGGCAATGTGATTGTTGAGTACAAACCATTTGGTGTGGGTCTTGGGTTTACACCTGTTGTCTTGGCCGGCGACCGGATATCGCTTCAGATCGAAACTGAGGTTTCAGAACTCACCGCCGAGGGCGCTTTCACCCTTCGCAGTGACAACGGTAATGACCTCTCAATTCCCGGGCTACGTGTACGTCGCGCATCGACCATGGTTGAGCTGCCTTCTGGTGGTTCGATCGTGATGGCCGGGCTGATTGATCAGCGCTTGGCGCAGAATGTTGATGGCATTCCTGGGCTTATGAGCCTGCCGATCATTGGGCAGTTGTTCCGCTCATCCGACTTCCAGCGTTCGCAAACCGAACTGGCCATCTTCATTACGCCCTACCTGACGCAGGCCGTGGCGCGAGATGACCTGGTGCGCCCAGATGAGAATCTGCGCCCAGCAAGTGACCTTTCCACTCTGTTTTTCAACCAGTTGATCGAGCAGTACGGCGTGCAAGGCCAAGCGCCTTCAGGCCGTTATCACGGTCATGCCGGGTTCATCGTTCCCTAAAAGGGATAGCGCGTGAGGATGTGTGCGTATGACCGATAAAGTTTCTTCATCAGCCAAGCGAGCGAAAGCGTTACGCGTCGGTCTCCTTGGCACTGCCATGCTAGCGCTTAGCGCATGCAGTTCGATGCATAGCGCGACTGGAACATATGACCCGCGTTTCATGAACTACGACCAGCGCCATGCGCTGAGCCTTCAGCAGCAAGAAGCGACGTTACCGTTGCTTGTCGGCGCGAACGCTGTGGGTTTGACAAGCGGTGATCGCACCGCGTTGTCGGGCTTCATGCAGTCTTACGCGTCCCAAGGAGAGGGAGCACTGCGCATTAGAGTGCCGCAGGGATCACAAAACGCTCATGCGGCGACCAACGCCCTTGGCGACATTCATGATGTGGTTTCACAATCCGGCGGCAATCCCAGCGCCGTTCATGTTGAGCACTATCAGGTAGGAAGTCCGAACGCTCATGCACCAATCATTGTTGTTTACGATCGTTTGGAAGCTGTGACCAACCCTTGTGGCACTTGGGCCGACCCTTTCAACCCTCCAGGCGAACAGTCAGATTACTACAATTTTGGCTGTGCCAGCCAAGCCAATCTTGGCGCAGCTCTGGCTGATCCGCGAGATCTGGTGCGTCCACGTGGTGTCGGTCATCCAGATGCGGGTCGACGCGCCGAAGTCTTAGCTGCCTATCGCCGTGGCGAGCCGACAGCAACGCAAAGTTCTGAGGAAGCACAAGCCTCGGTTGCGGAGGTTGGTCAATGATGCACGACGACAATCCCAATGAATTTCACGCCGCTCCACCGGCCTTGCCGGAAGGTACTGCGTCCCAGGATGTCGGCGGGACGTCCAACAATACCAGTGACATCGCACCGGTGCCGCGGATATCCATTCAGGCGTTTTGCGAGAGCCCGTCGCTGATTGAGGCCGTACAAGAGGCTGCACGTGATCGCCGTATGGCCAAATCCCATGTCCGCGCGCATCCAGGCGGCATTGCCGCTGCTCTTGAGTTCTACACCGCCTCGCCCACGCCCAATCTTCTGCTGCTGGAAAACACGGCCGCACCGGACAAACTGCTGGATCAGCTTGGCAAACTTGCTGATGTTTGTGACCCAGGCACTGAAGTGGTGATCATCGGCCACGTCAACGATGTGCTGCTTTACCGCGAATTGGTGCGCTTTGGCGTGCGTGATTATGTGGTCGCCCCGCTGGGTCCTATGGACGTGGTGCGTCTGGTGTCTGAGCTTTATGCTTCCAACGCCGAGAAAGCGATCGGCAAAACCTACGCGTTCATTGGTGCGCGTGGCGGGTGTGGCTCGTCCACTGTCGCTCACAATGTGGCTTGGACCCTGTCAACGTCGCTGGAAACCAGCACGGTGATTGCCGATTTTGATCTGCCGTTTGGCACAGCGAACCTTGATTTCAACCAAGATCCACCGACCGGCATCGGCGATGTGGTGAACGCACCAGACCGTGTTGACGAAACGTTCGTCGACCGCTTGCTTGCCAAGTGCTCGGATCGCTTAAGCCTGCTCGCTGCACCCTCTACGCTCGACAAAGTGACCGATTTCCCAGAACACCAGTTTGAGCAGATAACCGACATTCTGCGGGCCTCTGTGCCAGCATCTGTGTTCGATCTGCCACATCACTGGTCTGGCTGGGTGCGTAAATCCCTGATTGATGCTGACGAACTGGTGATCGTTGCAGCGCCAGATCTTGCAAGCTTGCGCAATGCGAAAAACCTCATTGATGCCGTAAAACAAGCACGCCCCAATGACGGCCCGCCTCGGCTGGTATTGAACATGGCAGGTATGCCCAAGCGCCCGGAAATTGAGGCGAAGGATTTCGCAGACGCGCTTTCTCTTGAGCCTCTGGCCGTGGTTCCATTTGATGCTGAGGTTTTCGGCAACGCTGCCAATTCGGGCCATATGATTGAGGAAGTTGCTCCCAAGCACGAGGCGGTTGCCGCCTTTGAGGCAATCGCGGCGGCGATCAGTGGCCGGAACACAGGAAGGCTGCAGAAAAAGTCGCCCTTGCCACCTTTCATGCAGAAACTTCTGCAGCGTAAAAAGGCTTCGTAAGTTATGTTTGGGCGTCGCGGCGTATCTGGTCCCACATCAACACCTGGCTCCGGACAGGGAGGCAACGCGGTGCAAACCCCGACGCCTGTGCCCAGCCCCGGTCCAGCGCCAGTGGCGCCTCCCGTGGCTGCGGCTGAGCCGGTAAAAGCTGCGCCCCCTGCCGCAGCTCCACAGCCAACACCGCCTCCAAGTCCGGCTCCGCAGGCGGAGCCGGCGCCCAAAGTGCGCCGCTCGGACTATTACGATATCAAGACCGACGTGTTCTCAGCCATGATTGATACGATCGATCTGGCGCAGCTCACCCGGATGGACAACGATTCAGCGCGCGAAGAAATCCGCGATGTGGTCACCGAGATCATCGCGCTGAAAAACCTTGCCATGTCGATCGCAGACCAGGAAATGATCCTGGAAGACATTTGCAACGACGTGATGGGTTTTGGTCCGCTTGAGCCGCTTCTAGCGCGCGATGATATTGCCGACATAATGGTGAACGGTGCCGACAGCACGTTCATCGAAGTCGAAGGCAAGGTGCAACTGACAAGCGTGAAGTTCCGCGACAATCAGCAGTTGATGAACATTTGTCAGCGGATCGTGAGCCAAGTTGGCCGCCGCGTAGATGAAAGCTCGCCGATATGTGACGCGCGTCTACTGGATGGTTCGCGTGTAAACGTCATCGCGCCGCCGCTGGCCATTGATGGGCCTACGCTGACCATTCGTAAGTTTAAAAAAGACAAGCTCACGCTTCAGCAGCTGGTGAACTTCGGCACGATCACGCCAGAGGGTGCGCAAGTGCTGGAGATCATTGGCAAGGTTCGCTGCAACGTCGTCATTTCGGGTGGTACTGGCTCAGGTAAAACGACGCTGCTCAATTGCCTAACGGCGTTTATAGAGCAAGACGAACGCATCATCACTTGCGAAGATGCTGCTGAACTTCAGTTGCAACAGCCGCACGTTGTGCGTTTGGAAACGCGCCCGCCCAACCTTGAGGGTGAGGGCACGGTGACGATGCGTGACCTGGTAAAAAACTGTCTTCGTATGCGTCCAGAGCGGATCATCGTCGGTGAGGTTCGCGGCCCTGAAGCCTTTGACCTTTTGCAGGCAATGAACACTGGCCATGACGGCTCTATGGGCACGCTGCACGCCAACTCACCGCGTGAAGCTCTCAGCCGTATGGAGTCCATGATCACCATGGGTGGGTTCTCGCTGCCATCACGGACCATTCGCGACATGATCACGTCCTCTGTTGATATCATCGTGCAGGCCTCGCGCTTGCGTGATGGCTCCCGCCGCATCACCCACGTTACTGAGGTTTTGGGCATGGAAGGCGATATCATCACCACTCAGGATCTCTTCGTCTATGAAATGATGGGGGAAGATGCGAACGGCAAAATCATTGGTCGTCACAAATCAACCGGTGTTGGCCGTCCAAAGTTCTGGGATCGCGCTCGTTACTACAATGAAGAAAACCGTCTTGCTGCTGCTCTTGATGCTTCAGCGGTCGAAGACGAACGGCTTTCGGCGTGAGGGTGATCATCGACGATGTTTGATCCGCAAACTGTAACGCTTGCCGTCGGTATATTAGCCGCGCTTTCAATCAGCGGGCTCGCCTATGCGCTTCTTTCGCCGCTGATGGACAAGCAGGACAAAAAAGACCGTATCAATAAGGTTTCGGTGGCTGACCGCCGAGCTGCCCATGCGCGCCAAGCCTCGGTGGAAGATGCGGCCAGTCGGCGTAAGAACATTGCCTCCAAGCTCAAGCAGCAACAGCAACTGATCGACGAAAAAACTAAGAAGAGTGGTTCAAGCCGCGCGTCTTTGGAAGTGCGCATCACACGGGCAGGCCTGACGTGGACCAAGCGTACTTTTTGGATCATCAGCATTGCTTGTGGCGTTGCTTTCTATGCCGGACTGAGCAGCGTCGGCGCGCCGATTTATGCCGCTATAGCCGGCGCTGTGGCCGGCGCCTTCGGCCTGCCGAACTGGTATGTAAACTTCAAAGGCAAGAGCCGGATGAAGAAGTTCTTGATCGAATTTCCAAACGCGCTGGACGTTATTGTTCGCGGCATGAAAGCCGGTCTTCCGTTGAACGATTGTATGATGATCATCTCGCGCGAAGCCGCTGAACCGGTGCGTGGGGAGTTCAAGCATGTTGTTGAACAACAACAATTGGGCGTCCAACTCAACGAAGCTATTGCCCGCATGTATGAGCGTGTTCCGCTTGCCGAGGTTAATTTCCTATCGATTATGATGTCTATTCAGGGCCAGTCTGGCGGTAACTTGTCTGAACCTTTGGGCAACCTTTCGCGCGTGGTTCGTGACCGTAGGAAAATGAAGGCTAAGATTGATGCCATGTCGATGGAGGCCAAGTCCTCGGCAGCTATCATTGCGTGTCTTCCGCTCGCCGTCATCACATTCCTTTACCTTTCATCACCAAATTACATCATGCTCTTGTTCACCGATCGGCTGGGCAATCTTTTGCTCGGTGCGTGCGTCCTCTTGATGCTCACCGGCGTTCTGGTGATGCGCAAAATGATCAACTTTGACATTTAAGGGGTGAAACGGATCAATCGCCATGGATGAGCTGCTCTATACGCTCACAAACCCGCAGTTTCTGGTTGCTATGCTCAGCGCAATTGCTGTGGCAGCAACAGTGTTTACTGTGGCTGTGCCGCTGCTTGCTAAGAGCGATCTTGCAATGCGTAAGAAGCGCATGGCAGTCGAACGTTCCACCATCCGGGCGCGCGAACGCGCCGCGCTGGCACGTGACAGCCAACAGGGTTCACGCCCCAATCTTCGGCAACAACCAAAGCAGTACATGCAGAGTGTGGTCGACCAGTTCGACCTCAAGCAGCGACTGCTGGCCGATGGTACGCGTGATAAACTAGCCCAGGCCGGTGAGCGTGGTGAGACCGCCGTGGTTCGCTACATTTTTTCGCGGCTGGTTATCCCTGCGGTGCTGTTCCTTTTTGCGCTTGTCTATCTGTTTGGCATTGGAGACTTTGATCAACCACCTCTGGTCCGCTTGCTTATCGCGATCGGTATAGGTGGTGTTGGCGTCTATATGCCGAACGTGCTTCTCAAAAACAGGATTCAGAAACGGCAATTGTCTATTCGCCGGGCCTGGCCGGACGCCCTCGACCTGATGCTCATTTGCGTTGAGTCGGGCATGTCGATTGAACAAGCATTTAAAAAGGTTGCCGATGAGGTGGCGGTACAATCTATACCGCTGGCCGAAGAACTGGCGCTGGTAAACGCTGAACTCTCCTACTTGAATGATCGTCGCAAGGCCTACGAGAACCTAGGGCGTCGCACAGGATTGGAGGCCGTCAGGTCGGTGATGACATCGCTTATTCAGGCTGACAGCTACGGCACGCCCGTAGGACAGGCACTGCGTGTCTTGGCCCAAGAAAGCCGCGACATGCGTATGGGTGAAGCGGAAAAGAAAGCTGCCAGTTTGCCGCCGAAATTGACTGTGCCGATGATCGTGTTTTTCTTGCCATGCCTGTTCATCGTAATTATTGGCCCGACAGTTATTCAGGTTATGGCGAGCGGTTAAGCGATATCGCACCGGCTTGAGAACCAACCCCCTAAAAACGCACAAATCGCCCTCATCTTCCACGATTAAGCTTTGATGAGGCGCACCCTTGCCTCACGGCACCTTCAAATCATCGACCTTGACATAGTACCATTTGGTTTCTAATTATCCGATACTTAATGGTACTATAAAAGGAGATGAGCAATGCCCTTCAAACAAACCTTAATTGCCCTCGCCACAGCTTGGATATCCGTTGCTCCGGCTTTGGCCGGGGAACCGATCCAGCCCGTTCCACCCTCGACATTGGATTGGGCATCGACGCCTGAAGGTGTCGCCTTCGCACCTCTTGTAGGCGATCGCTTCGTGGAACCTTATATGGCGATGGTTGCTCTACCAGGCGGGCTTGTCAGCCCAGCTCATGTCAAGAGCGCAGACATGTACGGTGTTATAGTATCGGGTGTGATGACGCATGTCGCTCTCGGCGACGACGGGCCGCAAGTGCATCTGCCGCAGGGCTCATTCTATCGCATTCCAGCGAACGTGCCGCATGTCAGCAGTTGCGTTTCAGAGGAAGAGTGCGTGAGCTTCCTCTACCAAGATGGCGCATTTGATTTCGTGCTGGTCGAGGAGTGAATTGCCAGATTTGTTGGGCCAAGACGGCGCCGAGCGCTTAGTTGTTGTTCGCGCGCTCCGGCCCAAGAGGGCCAACCGTTAAGCTGGGTGTCACTGCCCGTCCACTGCGGCGACTTGGCCCCAACGGTCAGCCTCCGAAAGCATCTGGCGCAGATACGCGATGTTGGCCTGGGCCTCTTGCGGCGGCAGATCCTGTTGGGCGATCTGCATCGCCTCGTCAAAACGGCCCTGCAGGCCAACAACAAGGGCTAGGTTCCCGCGCACACGTGGGTCAACCTGGCGGCCACCGGCAATCGCTTGGCGCAGCGTGCGTTCAGCTTCCACCAAATTGCCTTCCAACACATACGACATGCCAAGGTTGCTCAGCACGGTAGGCTCGTCAGGCACGATGCGCAGGGCACTGGCATAGGATGCGCGTGCGTCAGCATGGCGACCCAGTTGATCGAGAATTGTGCCTTGTGCTGAGAGCAGGCGCCAGTCTGGGCGAGCCTGTGTGTGGGCCTGGCCGATCACCTGCAAAGCTTCTTCAAACCGGCCCGCGGACGTCAGTGCCTTGGCGTAAGCCGCCTGCACTTCTCGGTCGCCTTCATTGGAGATCACCGCGCGACGCAGCACGGCCACCGCCTGATCATGACGTCCAAGCCCGCGCAGGGCAGCACCATAGTTGAGCGCTGTGGTGCGGTCATTTGGATCGCGGTCATAGCGCTGCTCCCACCGGCTGGCGGCGCTTCGCAATTGATCTTGCGAGAGCAATTCTGCCCGACCCTCAACCGCAGTGCCATGCGTTGAGACCGCAGAAGTGCTGCAGCCAGCGACCACAAGCGCTGCGCCAACAAGAGCCAGACTGGCCAGTTTGCGCCAGCGGCGTGACGGAGAGGGCGTATAAAAAACGTTGTGACTCATGGCTTGCTGCGCACCGAAAAATCGTGGTTGGCGCGATGCATTTGGTGCATCAGCCCTTGCCACTTGGTTGCTTGAAGCAATACTCCGTTAACCCTAATGAACCCTTAAACCCGACCGAAATCAGCGGTTTGCTGCCGCGATCCATCCTACCTTCGAGGTTCCCCTTGGCCGTTTCCCTGCCCGATCATGATGCACTTGCCGCACAGCTGCCCTTGCCTGAGAGCCTTGGTCCAGACGAGCCCAGGATCCCGCTTTTTTGTGTGACATCGCTGGATGCCGCCAAGTCCGTTCTGCCGGACCATGAGACGGCTCTGGTCAACTGGTCGAAGGCGCAAGGGTTTGAAGCTAAAGCCGGCCAGCTGTTGGTGTTGCCCAATGGCGATGGGGCCATCGTCGCAGCGCTGCTGGGATGTGAGGCAGGCAAAGATGGTCTGCCTGATCCGGGTTTTGCAATGGGTGCCTTGGCAGGCCAGTTGCCAGCGGGCACCTATACGCTGGAGACGCGCCTGGCTAATGCAGAAACCGCCCTAACGGCCTTCCTGCTTGGCGCATACACGTTTACCAGCTTTAAGCCCGCAAAACGTGGGGCTGTGCATTTGGCAACAGCCGACCCCGCCCGCGAACGTGCCTTGATCCAAGCGCGCGGCGTTATCTTTGGGCGTGAGTTGATCAACACACCGGCCAATCTGTTGGGGCCGCAAGCCTTGGCGGACAGCGCAGTTGGTCTGGCTGAAGCGTTTGGTGCAAAAGCCAACGTCATCGTCGGTGAGGATCTGCTCGATACGGACAACCCTTTCCCGATGATCCACACCGTTGGCGCTGCGGCCAAGGACGCGCCGCGCTTGTTCGACATGCAATGGAATGGCGGCGCGGACGATGCGCCACGCGTCACTCTGGTTGGCAAGGGTGTGTGCTTTGACAGTGGCGGGCTCAACATCAAGCCAGGCAACGCCATGGCACTGATGAAGAAGGATATGGGCGGCGCGGCGGCGGTGCTCGCCCTGGCGCTGATGATCATGCAGGCCAAGCTTCCGGTGCGGCTGCGGGTGCTGATCCCATGCGTTGAGAATGCCATCGCCTCGCAAGCTTTCCGGCCCAGTGACGTGCTCACCAGTCGCAAGGGCCTCAGTGTAGAGATCGGCAACACCGATGCGGAAGGCCGTTTGGTGCTAGGCGATGCGCTGGCGCTGGGCGATGAGGAAACACCCGATTTGATGATCGATATGGCAACGCTGACCGGCGCGGCGCGGGTGGCGCTCGGCCCCGAATTGCCACCCTTCTTCACCGACGATGATGCGCTTGCCAGTGAGATTGAAGCGGCGAGCCGAGACCATGATGATCCGGTGTGGCGCATGCCGCTGTGGGATCGCTATGACAGTGCTATAACCGGCAAGGTCGCCGACATTTCCAACACAGGTAACATGCCATTTGCCGGGGCGATTACGGCGGCGCTTTTCCTGCGCCGGTTCGTGTCCAACGCCAAAAGCTGGGCGCATTTCGACATTTACGGCTGGACGCCCTCCACACGACCAGGCCGCCCAGAGGGCGGCGAAACGCAAGCTGTTCGTGCGCTTTTTAACCTTGTTGCCAAGCGCTACGCCCCTATGGATTGATTCATACCCCCAAAATACGGTATCAATTGCGCTTCCGAAACAATTGTCATGCGGAGCGCGTGTTGCGTTGAGTGGGTTCGCATCTACAGGGTTTTCGCCTAGCCGTGGGGCTGGGCTGTCGCCGCAGAAAGCGCTGCGGCTGTGGCACGATGTTGCTCTGACGCGGGTACGCGGCAACATCGGTGATCTGACCGAACGGCAAATGCTGATCCTCCTGACGATTTACTTGGAAACCCCGCCCCACACCGTGCGTGGCCTGGCTGCCAAGCTTAAAGTCACCAAGCCTGTGATTACCCGCGCGCTCGACACTATGGGGTCCATGGGGCTCGTCAGCCGCAAACGCGACGAAGCTGACAAGCGCAACGTTATCATCCAGCGTACCGTTGATGGCGCGCTCTATGTCGAAGCGTTGGCTGAAACCATTGTCGGCCACGCTGAGGATTTGCGCTGATGCCAGATGGGGCTGGTCCCGCGCTGGATAAGCGTTTGCACCCCTACAAGCACGACATTGCTGCGGCTCATCTGAAGGCTGATCGGTTTGTCGAGGGCAAGCCGCACCGCGTCATCGAACCGCTGACCGACATTTTGAGCGATCAGATGGGTGACGCGCGAACATCTCAAGCGCTCTATGGCGAGACTTTTGTGGTTTATCAGACCGAAGGCTATTGGGCCTGGGGTCAGTTGATGACCGATGGTTATGTCGGTTGGGTCAGCGCGCTCAGCCTGGTGGCCAGCGACGAAACCAAGCCCACCCATCTGGTGAATGCACCTCTTACGCGCGCAACCAATGAAAGCATCAAGGTGCTAGGCAATGGGCCTATACCCATGGGCGCACGGCTTCGCGTGTCGGAGGCTTCGATCATAGTTGGTGGATCCTCAGCGACGTTTGCGCAAAGCGATGCCGGTGCCATACCCGCCGCCCACATTCGGGCGCTCGATGATCAAGCCTCCGACTGGGTGGCTGTGGCTGAGCTTTTCACGCACACGCCCTATGTCTGGGGCGGTCGCTCGGCGCTCGGAATTGATTGCTCAGCACTCGTCCAGCTGGCGTTGCAACAGGCCGGTATCGCCTGCCCGCGCGACAGCGACATGCAGGAAAACGACCTTGGCACGACGTTCCATCGCGAGAACGGTTTGCTGCGCGGCGACCTGGTGTTCTGGCCAGGGCATGTCGGCATCATGTTGGATGATACCAGGCTGTTTCATGCCAACGCGTTTGCCATGTCGACGGTGCCTGAACCGCTAAGCGATGTGGAAAAGCGCGTCGGAGAGGCGCGCACCATCAAGCGGCTTTAAGGTTTAAACCCTAGTACCCAGCTTTGCGATCCACCAGATTGTCGAGTGTCTTGCCCGAGGCAAAGTCGATCAAATTCTCGACCATGCGCCCGAGCAAGGATTCCGGCGCGCTCATCCCTGCGGTATGCGGGGTGATGAGAATGTTGGGCGCTTTCCAAAGCGGATCATCGCTGGGCAGCGGTTCCTCGCGAAACACATCGATAGATGCGCCTTTCATCGTTCCATCTTTCAAGGCCTTGAGCAGATCAGCTTCATTCTGATGGCCGCCGCGCCCGCCATTGATAACAAACGGTCCGCCCGTCACGCCATCTTGTGGCAGCTTGGCAAAAAGGTCAGCGTTGAGGATTTCGCGTGTTTCGTCGGTCAGTGGCAGAAGGCAGATCAAAATATCGCTACGCGCTAGGAACGCGTCGATCTCATCCAGTCCTGCGAAAACCGGGATTGAGGCATCCGGCTTCGGGCTGCGTGCCCATCCGGCAAGGTCATAGCCCAAGAGCTTCAGTACAGCAGCAACGGATTGGCCCAGCGCGCCGAAGCCCATAATGCCAACACGCACATCCGGCGCCGAGGTCTGCGGCAACGGGTTCCACTCAGCGCGGCTCTGCGCTTCGAGATAAGCCAGTGCCTGACGGTGGTGGGCGATAACGTTCATCACCGTCCATGCGGTCACACGGCCAGTGAGATCAGGATCGATGACGCGGATGATTGCGACGTTCTCGGCCAGATCACCCCGGCGCACCAGGTGATCGACACCGGCGCCGGTGGACAGGATGGCCTTCAGATTGGGAAAGTTGGCGAAAAACCCATCGGGCGTGTGCCACGCAACGGCGTATTTCACCTGCTCGCAAATATCCGGCGATGGTGGGGTTTTGCCGTCCGTGAAGATCACATCTTCGCGCGGCACATGCTGCTCAAGATGGGAAATCCAGCCTTCCGGTGACCAATCACCAACGGTTAGCACGATCTTGCCAAGGTCGGGCTTGCTCATATCCTAAACTCCAGGCGAGGGGCGTAGCGCCCGGTTTTCTTCAGGCTCCAAAATGTAGGCGCGGTAGGGGTGCGCGGCGAAGGTGCCAAGGATGCGCAGCTCGGCAGAGAAGAATTCCAGCTCTTCCATGGCCAGCGCCACGTGCTTGTCATCCGGGTGGCCGTCAATCTCAGCGTAAAACTGCGAGGCGAAGAACTGCCCGCCGGTCTGATAGCTTTCCAGCTTGGTCATGTTCACCGAATTGGTCGCAAAACCCGACAGGGCCTTGAACAGCGCCGCCGACACGTTGCGCACCCTGAAGATGAAGGCTGTTACAACCGGCCCATTGCCGGGCGCCAGGCTGATCGGCTCGCGGGCCAGCGTGATGAACCGCGTGGTGTTATGATCTTCATCTTCAATGTCTTCAGCCAGCACACCCAGCCCATAGACCTCGGCGGCCAGCGAAGATGCAATGGCGGCCTGAGCAGGATCCTTGCGTTCAGCGATCTGCCGGGCCGAACCTGCCGTGTCCGCACCAATGACAGCCTCAAAGCGATGCTCGCGCAGAAATTTGCGGCACTGGCCAAGGGCCATCACATGGCTTTGGGCGCTTTTGACTTGATCAAGCCTCACGCCCTTCAGCGCCACAAGCTGATGGTGGATGGGCAAAAAATGCTCGCCGGTGATGTGCAGCGGCGAGGTTGGCAGCAGATGGTGGATATCCGCCACGCGACCGGCGACCGAGTTCTCGATGGGGATCATGCCCAGATCAGCGTTCCCATCCTCGATCATCGAAAACGCGTCTTCAAATGTCGGGCACGGCACGGGCTCGGCATCTGGATAGGCTTCTTTGCAGGCAATGTGCGAGTTGGCGCCAGGCTCGCCTTGGAAAACAATTTTCATCTTTATTTTTGGCGCGAGGCGCTCCGTGCGTTCCGCACAACCGCTTTGTCGCGCTGTTCCTTACATGTTGCTCGAGGAAAGTTGCCGTCTGGCTTCAGCTAGATGCTCGGGCGTGTCCACGCCAAGCGGTACACCATCAACGATAGCAACATCAATGCGCATGCCGGCTTCAAGTGCCCGAAGCTGTTCCAGCCTTTCGCGCATTTCCAGCGTTGAGGGCGGCAGGCTGACAAAGCGCTCCAACGCCGCGCGGCGATAGACGTACAGACCGATGTGGTGGAACAGCGGGCCATCGCCGTGGGGAGCCGTGGCACGGGTGAAATACAGCGCCCGCAAATGCCGCTCACCGATTGGCGTACCAACCACCTTCACCACATTGGGATCAGTTCTTTCATGATCGACTTTGATCGGCGTGGTGAGCGTGGCTATATCGACCGCCGGATCATCCATCAGCGCGGCGGCCTTTTGGATGATCGTGGGGTCAAGCGTTGGCAAATCGCCCTGCACATTGACGATGATCTCCACCTCGCCTGCCGGGTCTAGCGATTGCAGCGCTTCAAAAATACGATCAGAGCCTGATGGATGATCGGCCCGAGTCATCACCACTTTGCCTCCATAGGTCTCAACGGCTTGCAACACATCAGCATCATCAGTGGCCACCACTGGCTCACCAAGACCAGCCTCACGCGCACGGTCCACCACATGCACAATCATCGGTTTGTCGCCGATCATCGCTAGCGGCTTGCCGGGCAGCCGGGTGGAGGCCATACGAGCCGGGATCAACACCAGGGCTCGGGCTGATTTTTCATTCATGCATGCATGCCTTTGGACATTGTTCAGTGTTTCTGGCCCATAGGACTGGGCAAATGGTCGCAAGACCCCCCTGTCATCCCTTTGCACTTATTGCAAGGCAGCCGGTTATGGGGTTATCACCGCGTCCAATTGCGGGCGCATGCGCGCCCGGCATTTCTGTCGGCCACAGCTTAGATTGGGATTTTTCGACATGGACGGTTTTGAGCTCAATAAGATTGTGGGCGCGCTTCTGGGATCAGTTCTCGTTATCATGCTCATCAGCTTCGTCGCTGAGCTTATCTATCACGTCGAAGAACCGGAAGTTGCCGGTTACTCCATCGAGGTTCCTGAAGCTGAGGTTGCCGATGCAAGCGCTGAAGAAGAAGAAATGGTCTCCGTCCTTGATCTTCTGGCGACCGCCGATGTTGCCGCCGGCGAAAGCGCCGTGCGCCGCTGTGCCTCGTGCCACACCTTTGAAGAAGGCGGCGCTGATGGCGTTGGCCCGCATATGTGGGGTGTGGTCAACCGTCCCAAAGGCTCTGTGGACGGCTTCAATTACTCCGATGCCATGGCTGCCGTTGGTGCTGCTGGCGAGGCTTGGGGCTTTGAAGAATTGGATGGCTTCATCGCCAACCCACGCGGGTATCTGGATGGCACGACCATGGGCTTTGCCGGTATTCGCGACGTTGAAGACCGTGCCGACATCCTGGCCTATCTCAACACATTGCAGGCTGAGCCGATTGACCTGTCCACGGTTGCTGCCACGCAGTAGGCCAAGCTTTTTGCTGGTAGAACACACCAAAGCGTCGGAGGTATCCGGCGCTTTTTTGCGTCCGAAGGCGTCAACACGGCACATCAACAGGCTGTGATCACACGCCTGCCCTCGCCGCAGCGCCGCAACTGCGCCATATTCCCCATCACGTTTGGTTTCGAATCAGTGGGGCCTGGTGTGTTGCCGACGGCCCGATGAGAGATGGACGATGATAATGCGTGAAGGTACCGCCTCGTGATATTCGCTGACCGCAAAGGTCACAGCAGTGGCATGGCTACCGCTGCCATAGTTACCGGGCTCGCCGTTTGGTTGACGGTTGGTTTTCTGGTGTTCGCTGGTTCGGATGCCAGCGCGCAAAGCGAACCCAGTGCCGAGGCGGCTGATGGCGCGCTGCAAGAGAGCGAACCAGGCACCGAGCTTGCTGGACCAATCTATGATGATTGGCAGCATTTCATCACGCTCAATGAAGGCGCGCCGAAATATCCTGAAGGCTTTGCCCATTTTGACTATGTGAACCCGCAGGCACCCAAAGGCGGCTCTGTTCGCCTGGCTGACCTGGGCACCTTCGACAGTTTGAACTTTGTACCGCCACGCGGGATCACGCCGCTCGGGCTTGGGCTTGTCTATGACACGCTGACTGCTGCCTCAGACGACGAGCGCTCAACCCAATATGGTCTACTGGCGGAGTCGGTGCGCTACCCTGATGACTACTCCTATGTCACCTACCGGCTGCGCGAAGGCGCGCGCTGGCACGATGGCACGCCTGTTACGCCGGCTGATGTGGTGTTTTCGTTCAACGCTTTGGTGGAGCACAATCCTCAGCAGGCGGCTTACTACTCGCACGTGACGACCGCGCAGATCAGTGGCGAGCGCGATGTGACCTTCACGTTTGACCAAACTGGCAACCGTGAATTGCCCCTTATCGTCGGTCAGCTAACGGTGGTGCCTGCCCATTGGTGGACGGAGCCCGATGCGAACGGCAACACCCGCGATATCTCACGGGGTACGCTTGAGCCGCCGCTGGGTTCAGGGCCTTATCGCGTTGGCTCAGTGATCGCCGGGCGCAGCATCAGCTATGAGCGCGTTGAGGATTATTGGGGCGCTGAGGTGAACGTGAACGTTGGCCAGCACAATTTCGATACGATCAGCTACACGTTTTTCCGCGACAGCGATGTGGCGTTTGAAGCGTTCAAGGCCGATGCTTTTGATTTTCGCATCGAGAACCGCGCCCGCAACTGGGCGACGGGCTATGACATTGCTCCTGTGGAGGATGGCCGGATCGTTCTGGAGGAGTTTGTCGAGCCCTATCGCAGCCGCGGGCTGATGGTGGGCTTTGTGATGAACGCCCAGCGCCCGGTTTTCCAGGACCGCAATATCCGCCGCGCGATGAACTATGTATTTGATTTTCAGGCGATCAATCGCGGGCTCTTCTTCGATAGCTACCGCCAGTATGACAGCTACTTTACCGGTCTGGATGATCTGGCAAGCTCTGGCGTGCCACAAGGCGTTGAGCTTGCGCTGCTGGAAGAGTTGCGCAGCGATGGCATCGCCATTCCCGATGAGGTTTTCACCACCGCGCACTTCAACCCGGCCAATGGCTCATCAGAGGCACGCCGCGAGAACATCCGTACCGCGCTTGACCTGTTTGAGGCAGGCGGTTGGACAGTGCGCGAAGAGGTTGATCCCGAGCAGGCTGGAACCGGCTTCATCCATCGCATTCTGGTTGCCATTGGCCTGCGCTCAGACCCGACGCGACGTGTCATGCGCGATGCCTCCGGTGCGCCGGTATCCATCGAGCTTCTGCTCAACGGCCCGACACAAGAGCCAGCAGCCAATCAGCTTGCCCAGTCACTGGAATTGGTGGGCATTGAGCTTGTCGTGCGCATCGCGGACTCCTCGCAATACACCAACCGCGAACGCTCGCGCGACTATGACATGATCTATTCGGGTTGGGTGCAGTCCTCCTCACCCGGCAACGAACAACGCGATTTCTTTGGCTCTCAGTCAGCCACCATCGAAGGCACCCGCAACACCGCAGGCATCGCGGACGAGGCGGTGGATGCGTTGATCGAGCGGATCATTTTTGCCGAAGATCGTGAAGCGCTGGAAGTTGCCACCCGGGCGATGGACCGAGTTTTGCTGTGGAACCATTATGTGATCCCCGGGTGGGGCTTGCCAGCAGCACGTGTGGCCCGATGGGACAGGTTTGACCGCCCGGACACACTGCCGACCTATTCCATCGGGTTTCCGACACTCTGGTGGTACGATGAAGAGCGTGCCGCCATAACCGGGGAAGCTGACCAATGAGCTTGAAAACGCCATCGCTGATCTTGCGCAACGTCACGCGTCGCACAGTGCTGAAAGGGACTGGCGTTGTGGCCGCTGCAACAACGCTCCCGCTTTCCGCATTTGCGCAATCCAACGTAACCCGAAGCCATGGCCTCTCCTCGTTTGGCACACTGGCTCTGCCCGCCGATTATAGCCATTTCCCGCATGTGAATGTTGATGCGCCGAAGGGTGGAACGCTGAGCTTCCAGCCTGGCACACGGTTCATGAATCAGAACTTCAACACCTTCAACACGCTCAACGGTTTTGTGAACCGGGGCGATGGGGCGGTGCGCGTCGAGCTCACCTTTGATGGGCTGATGACCGCGACGGGCGATGAGGTGGATTCCTTTTATGGCGCGCTTGCGCAGTGGGTTGAGTACACCGATGACGGCCTGACCTATGATTTCAAGATCAGGCCCGAGGCACGCTTTCACGACGGCAGCCGGGTGATGGCTTCCGACATCGCCTGGTCGATGCAGACGCTGGCAGTGCAGGGTCATGAGACCCTGAAACCGGGCCTTGCCCCCGTTGAGAGCGCCGAAGCTTTGGAAGAGGACCTCTTGCGGGTTCGTTTTGCTGAAGGGCGCCCGCGCACGGCCCATCTGGCCATTTTGGGCTTGCCAACTTTCTCTCGGAGTTTTTGGGACGGCAAGGACTTCGAAGCTTCAACCCTTGAACCCATCCTAGGCTCAGGACCCTACCAGGTTGGCAATTTCGAAGTTGGCCGGTTCATCGAATATGATCGCGTAGAAGACTATTGGGCAGCCGATCTGCCGTTCGCCCGTGGCACCAGCAATTTCGGTACTATCCGCATCAACTATTACCGCGACCGCGATGTCGCCTTCGAGGCTTTCAAGGCTGGCGAAATGAATGTGCGCCAGGAATCGGTCTCGCGCCTTTGGGCAACAGCCTATGATTTCCCGCGCGTGGAAAGCGGCGAAGTCGTTCAATCAACGATCGAAAACGAACGGCCTGGCGGGGCGCAAGGTGCCTACTTTAACACCCGCCGAGACAAGTTTTCTGACAGGCGCTTGCGCCAGGCCATTGGGCTGTTGTTCGATTTTGAATGGACCAATGAGCGCATTTTCTTCGGGCTCTACAAACGCACACAGTCCATGTTCCAAAACGCACCCTATATGGCCGAAGGCCTACCCAGCGAAGCAGAGCTGGCAATCCTTGAGCCCTTCCGCGCTGATTTGCTGCCTGAGACCTTTGAAGAGCCGTATGTTCCACCGACGTCGGACGGATCGGGTTCTGACCGGCAATTGCTCGGCGAGGCCAATCGCCTGATGCGTGAGGCGGGCTGGACCCTAGACGGCGGACGGCGCGTCAACGCCGATGGCGAGCAGCTTGCGGTAGAGTTCCTGCTCGCCGCTCAGGCCTTTGAGCGCATCTACTCGCCCATGGTTCAGAACATGCAGCGGCTGGGCATCGACGCCTCGCTGCGCATTGTCGACCCGACCCAATATCAGTCGCGCATCAACAGTTTCGACTTCGATGTGGTTGGTCTTAACCTCGCGCCCAACCTCACGCCCGGCAGCAGCATGCGCGCCATTTACGGGTCTCAGTCCGCCAACCAACCGGGTGCTTGGAATGTCGCAGGGATCGCTGTGCCAGCCATTGATGCACTGATCGAAATGGCCGAAAGCGCCGACACGCTGGATGAGCTTTACACTGTTATGAGCGCCATGGACCGGGTGCTGCGGCCCTTCCATTTCTGGATACCGCAATGGCATTCCGGCGCCCATTGGATCGCGCACGAAGCCCGCATCCGCCGACCGGAGAGCATTCCACGCTTCACCCTACCCATTGAAACGCACTGGTGGGTGGAGGGATGACAGGCTTGGGAAGCTTATGCCACCAAGCCCCGGAAGCCGACAGGCTATCCGGGGTCTCGCGCCGCAGTCGTGAAACTGTTTCTTCGAGGTCCCGGATCGCGCTTTGCTTGTCCGGGACTTGGGTCAGGATTTAACAAACGATGCTCGCCTATATCGTCCGCCGTGTGCTTTTGATGGTGCCCACAATCCTGGGCATCATGGCGCTATCGTTTGCCGTTGTGCAGTTCGCGCCCGGTGGCCCAATTGAGCGTGTGATCGCGCAGCTTCAAGGCACAGATGTCAGTGCGACGGAGCGTTTCACCGGTGGCAGCGGCGATTTTTCTGGCCAAGAACAAGATCTCGGTTCTGGCGATGAGGGCTCCGGGGTTTATCGCGGTGCACAGGGGCTTGATCCTGAGTTCATTGCCGAGCTTGAGCGCCAGTTTGGCTTTGACAAACCGCCCTTAGAACGCTTCGCCCTGATGATCTGGAACTATGCCCGCTTTGATTTTGGCGAGAGCTATTTCCGTGACGTGGAGGTGATTGATCTCATCATCGAAAAGCTGCCGGTCTCGATCTCGCTTGGGCTTTGGATGACGCTGCTTTCCTATGGCATCTCCATTCCGCTGGGCATCGCCAAGGCAGTGAAAGACGGCACACGCTTCGACATTTGGACCAGTGGGATTGTCATCGTCGGCTACGCGATACCCGGGTTCCTGTTCGCGATCCTGCTGATCGTCCTCTTCGCCGGCGGATCGTTCTGGGACCTGTTCCCACTCACCGGCCTGACATCGGAGAATTGGGATGAGCTCTCCTGGTGGCAGAAGATCCTGGATTATTTCTGGCACCTCACCCTGCCCTTGATCGCCATGGCCGTGGGCGCGTTTGCCACGACAACGCTGCTCACCAAAAACTCGTTCCTGGATGAAATCCGCAAGCAATATGTGACGACAGCGCGCGCTAAGGGTCTGGATGAGCGCACCGTGCTTTATGGCCATGTTTTTCGCAACGCGATGCTGATCATCATTGCCGGTTTCCCGGGCGCCTTCATTTCAGCTTTTTTCACCGGCGCGCTGCTGATCGAGACGATCTTCTCGTTGGATGGCCTCGGCTTGCTTGGCTTTGAGAGCATCTTTGGGCGCGATTATCCTGTGGTTTTCGGCACGCTATACATCTTCTCGCTGATGGGCCTGGTCGTCGCGCTGCTTTCCGACCTTGTCTATATGTGGGTTGATCCGCGCATCGACTTCGAGGCTCGGCGAACCTGATGGACGCGCGCAACCCCGCCATTGAGGTAGACGTGGAGCCCGCGGCGAGCGATGCGCCGGTGCAGATGAAGCGCAAAGGGCTGTCGCCGCTTAATGTTCGGCGGCTGAACAATTTCAAAGCCAACAAACGCGGCTGGTGGTCGCTATGGATTTTCCTGGCCCTGTTTTTGCTCACCCTGTTTGCCGAGCTGGTGGCCAATGAACGCCCGCTGATCGTTTCCTATCAGGGCGAGTTGCTCTTCCCGGTTCTTGTTGATTATCCGGAGGAAAAGTTCGGCGGCTTCTACGCCATAACGCGCTATTATGATCCGTTCATCCGCGAAGAGATCGAGGCCAATGGCTGGATGATCCACGCGCCAATCCGCTATGATCACACCACCCGGTCCTACGCCTCGCAAATGCCCTATCCCATCGCGCCAACCTGGATGTTGGATGAGGACGTTGCCTGCGCCAACCTACCAGATGGCACAGAGGACAGCTTTTGCGGACCGGGCGGCTATCACTGGTTGGGCACAGATGATCAAGGGCGCGATGTGGCCGCGCGTCTTATCTACGGGTTCCGCCTTTCGGTGCTCTTTGGCTTGACGCTGACGCTGATTTCTTCGGTCATCGGCATCGCGGCGGGCGCCGTGCAGGGCTATTTCGGCGGGTGGACGGACCTTCTGTTCCAGCGCTTCATTGAAATCTGGACATCGATCCCCTCGCTCTATCTTCTTCTGATCTTCTCAGCCTTCTTTGTACCGGGCTTCTGGACACTGCTCTTCATCCTGCTGCTCTTCAGTTGGGTGGCATTGGTGGGGCTGGTGCGCGCGGAATTTCTGCGCGGTCGCAACCTTGAATATGTGCGCGCTGCGCGGGCGCTGGGGCTTTCGGATATGCGGATCATGTTCCGCCACATCCTGCCCAACGCGATGGTGGCGACGGTCACCTTCCTGCCGTTCATCCTCTCTGGCTCGATTACCACGCTGACCGCGCTCGACTTCCTGGGGCTCGGCCTGCAGGGCGATGCGCCTTCACTTGGTGAGTTGCTGGCGCAGGGCAAGGAAAACCGAAACGCGCCCTGGCTTGGGCTGACAGGCTTCTTGACGATCTCCATCATGCTCTCGCTGCTTATCTTTATTGGCGAGGCGGTGCGCGATGCCTTCGATCCGCGAAAGGTTGAGGGATGAGCGGGCCGTTGCTTGAAGTAAAAAATCTTTCAGTCGCTTTTCGCTCTAGCGATGAGGTGAACACGGTCGTTGATCGCGTCTCCTTCAATGTCGCGATGGGCGAGACCGTCGCGCTGGTCGGCGAATCTGGGTCCGGCAAGTCGGTGTCTGCGCTCTCGGTCCTGCAGCTTCTGCCCTACCCCGCCGCCTCGCACCCGTCCGGCTCGATCCAATTCGATGGTCAGGAGCTTCTGGGGGCCGATGACAAAGAACTACGTTCGGTGCGCGGTAACGACATCTCGATGATTTTTCAGGAGCCGATGTCCTCGCTCAATCCACTTCACTCGGTGGAGCGGCAGGTGGGCGAGGTGCTGAAAGTCCATCAGGGTATGCGCGATGAGGCCGCCCGCACCCGCACGCTGGAACTGCTTGACCGTGTCGGCATTCGCGATCCTGAAAGTCGCTTGAAGAGCTATCCGCATCAGCTTTCCGGCGGCCAACGTCAGCGCGTTATGATCGCCATGGCGTTGGCGAACACGCCCAAGCTGCTGATTGCCGATGAACCCACCACAGCGCTGGATGTCACCGTGCAGGCGCAAATCCTGCGGCTGCTTGTGGAGCTGCAACAAGAGCTTGGCATGGCGATGCTGTTCATCACCCACGATCTTGGCATTGTGCGGCGGCTGGCGAAGACCGTGAACGTCATGCAGGGCGGTAAGATCGTTGAAACGGGGTCCGTCGGCGAGGTGTTTTCCAACCCGGAGCATCCCTATACGCAGATGCTGCTTTCAACCGAGCCCTCCGGCGCGCCGCTCGGGGAACCGGAGGATGACATCACGCTGGCCGCTGATGATCTCAAAGTCTGGTTCCCGGTGAAAAAAGGCGTGCTGCGCCGAACCGTCGATCACATCAAAGCGGTCGATGGCGTCGATCTTTCCATCCGCCAAGGCGAGACGTTGGGTATCGTGGGTGAGTCCGGTTCCGGCAAAACGACGCTGGGCCTGGCGCTGCTGCGACTGACCGAATCCAAAGGCGCAATCCGCTTCAAGGACATGGATATCACCAGCCATGGCTCCAAGCAGATGCGGCCGCTGCGCAGCGAACTTCAGGTGGTGTTTCAGGACCCGTTCGGCTCGCTGTCACCGCGTATGTCGGTGTCTGACATCATCGAAGAGGGGCTGCTGATCCATCATCCAACGATGGGCTATCTAGAGCGCGACCGGGAGATCATCGCTGCGCTGGAAGAGGTGGGTCTCGACCCAGAAACCCGCTTCCGCTATCCGCACGAGTTCTCCGGTGGGCAGCGCCAGCGCATCTCGATTGCCCGCGCGCTTGTGCTCAAACCGCGCGTAATCTTGCTCGATGAGCCGACGTCAGCGCTCGATATGAGCGTGCAGGCCCAGGTGGTCGATCTGCTGCGCGACATCCAGAAAAAGCACAATCTGGCTTACCTGTTTATTTCGCACGACCTCAAAGTCGTCCGCGCGCTGTCCCACCGGATTCTGGTGATGAAGGACGGCAAGGTGGTGGAATCGGGGGCGCGCGAAGAAATCTTCGAAAACCCCAAAGAGCCCTATACGCGTGAGCTGATTGCAGCGGCGTTTGACGAGACGATGCTGGCTGCGGAATAAGCAATAAAGACCCCGTCTTCTACTTCATCTAAATTTGTGCTTTATTTTTCTTCGGTGTGAACAATTCTCTCTTTTTTGGTTCCTTGTGAGAACAGTTCCGACGACGACCTGCCAGGAGATATCAGACTTTATACTCGAACGCTGGGGTTATTGAATGATGGATAAATTTCAAACAGAGCGGGTATCCGAGCAGCTAAGTGTTTTGGCTGCAAGAGATGATCTCAATCCAGAAGTGCAAACTGAACTTGCAGATCTAGCCAGCGAATTTGCAACGCCACTGCAGAGCGACAAATGGATTTACCGTTTGGTTGTTTGCTTTCTAGGATCGACGGTTTTGGTGACGGTTCTAGGGTCAATTACAATCGTACTGGTCCATTATAATGCCGACATAAACATTCCCGACGGCGTTATTGCGCTTGGTTCAGCTGCAGTCGGCGCGCTGGCTGGTTTGCTCGCACCGAGCCCCGACAGGTGAGTCGCCGTTAACCTTAACAATTCATCAACGCGAGCCATTCCCTTTGCCCTGTCACGGCAAAAGGAATACATTGGTGTCATGAGCGACAACCACACCACCCCGCACCCGTCTTGCATTCACCCCGGCATCCTCCTGTTGGAGGAGTTTTTGAAGCCGTTGAGCATCAGCCAGAACCGTTTGGCACGCGATATCGATGTGCCGGTGAGCCGCATCGCGGCGATCGTCGCCGGACAGCGGGCGATCACGGCAGATACGGCGATGCGCCTGTCAGCCTATTTCGACACCAAGCCCGAGCTTTGGATGAAACTGCAAGCGTCTTATGAAATCGCGGTGCTGCGCGAAAGCGATTGGCCGCGCATTGAGGCGCGCATCCGCCCCTATGAGCCGGTGGACGAGCCTCAGCCAGCCCGCGAAGAGGGTGAGGCTAAGATGCCGCAAGTCGATGATTTCCGGGTAACGGTGGCCAGCTAAAGCGTTTTATAAGAGGCTGCTACTCGGCGGCTTCTCTTTCGCGCAATTTCGCGGCCTTTTTGAATTTCGTCATCACGCGCGAGCGTTTAAGCGTCGACAGATAGTCGATGAACAGCTTGCCATCGAGATGATCCACCTCATGCTGAATGCAGGTGGAGAGCAGTCCATCGACATCGATCTCGTGGGTCTGACCTTCTAAATCCATGTAGCGCACACGCGCATTGGCGGGCCGCAAAACCTCATCATAATAGTCCGGGATCGACAGGCAGCCCTCTTCATAGGGCACCTCGTCGCCGGACAGCCCAAGAATTTCCGGGTTGATCAGGGTAAGCGGCTCAGACTCGTCTTCGCGGGCCGAACAGTCTGTCGTCACCACGCGCAGCGGCACGCCGATCTGGATCGCGGCCAGGCCAATGCCCGGCGCATCGTACATCGTCTCGTACATATCCTTCACCAACGCGCGTACCTCATCGGTGATCTCGCCCACCGGCTTAGATACCTCGCGCAAGCGCTTGTCAGGGATAACCAAAATCTCGCGAATAGCCATGCAGGGCACTTAAGGGGGCGGCGAGTGTGGGTCAAGACATGGCGCCTACGCACCGGCCAACATGGCGTTTGTTCGCGCTTTGATCTAAAGTCGTAACGGACCCGATTCGACCGAGATTCTTGCTTTGGCCCTCACCTTTTCCTCTGTACTGTTCACCCTGCAGGGCACCCCTGTTACCCTTGCTATGCTGCTTTGGGCGCTCGGCGCAGTGGCAGCGCTGCTAATCCTCTGGGTTTGGTCATCCACCGCGCGCATGAAGCAGCAAACCGCCGAGATTGAAGCCAAAGCAGAGGCGGAAAAAGCTGACCTCACCCAAAAACTTGCCAGCATGGCCGGCGCGCAGGCTGAACTGACAGGACGCGTGCATTCTATGACGCAGATGCTGGGGGATCGACAGGCTGAGTTGGCAAAGGTCATGTCCGAACGCATGGATGGGCTCGGTCACCGGCTTGGCCAATCCATGAGCCAACAAACCAACCAGACCCACGAAACCCTGCGCAGCCTGCACGAGCGGCTGGCCGCCATCGACACCGCGCAGAAAAACATCACCGAACTGTCACAAGGCGTGGTCGCGCTCCAGTCGATCTTGGCCGACAAACAGACCCGCGGCGCTTTTGGCCAGGGGCGCATGGAAGCCATCGTGCAGGATGCCCTGCCGCGCGGCGCCTACTCGTTTCAGCACACGCTCACCAACGGCAAACGGCCCGACTGCGTGATCTATCTGCCCAATGGCGCGCCGAGCCTGGTGATTGATGCCAAGTTCCCGTTGGAAGGTTGGAACGCCTTTCGCGATGCGCCCGAAGATCGGATCGCTCAACAGGCCGCCCAGCGCTTCCGCCAGGATGTTGGCAAGCACGTGCAGGACATCGCCGCGAAATATTTTTTGCCCGGCGAGACCCACGAAACGGCGTTCATGTTTGTGCCGTCGGAGTCGATTTTTGCCGATCTGCACGAAAAATTTGAAGACGTGGTGCAAAAGGCCGCTCGCCAGCGCGTGGTGATTGTCTCGCCCTCACTGCTCACCTTGTCGATTCAGGTGGTGCAGGCCGTGCTGCGCGATGCCCGTTTGCGCGAACAGGCACATCTCATTCAGGATGAAGTTGGCCGCCTGGTGGATGATATTGTCCGGCTGGATGATCGCGTCGCCAAGCTTGCCACCCATTTTGGCCAGGCTCAGCGCGACATCGAGCAGATCCAAACCTCAACCGGCAAAATCACCAAACGCGGCGACCGCATCGGCCATCTCGACGTCGCTCCCGACGCGGGAGGGCGAGGCCCGGACGCCGGGCAGCGAGAAGTTGGTGAGGTTGAAGCGCCGGAGCCCAGATTACCCTTGGCTGGGGAGTGACATGAGCGATACGTTTTCCGACCTCGTTGCGTGCCACGGCATCATTCTCTTCACAGAGCGCTTCGATGAATGCGTTGCCTTCTATCGCGACACGCTTGGCCTTCCTGTCTGGTTCGAAAAACCAGGGCTCGTTTGTCTGCGCTTTGGCGATGGCTATCTGATGGTCGAGACCGGGGGCCTTGCGAACGAAGACACGCCAACGCAGGCCAAACCGGTTAGCCAGAACCCGACCAAACTGCGCTTCAATGTGAAAGACGTTGAAGCCGCTGCGCGCCTGTTGGAGAGCAAGGGCGTGAGCGTTGAGATAAATGTGTTCGACTGGGGAACAACGGGCACGTTCCTCGATCCAGATGGGAATATCTGCGCGCTGAAAGATGCGGACGACCCGTTTTTCAATTGAATCAAACCCAACGCCCTCGTCATAGCCGGGCTTGACCCGGCTATCCAGATTCCCATCGAGCGGACTGTCATGTGCTGGATGACCGCCTCGAGGGCGGTCATGACGAACGAGGATGTTGCAAACCACCGGTACTTCATTCCAGCATCCGTCTATGGCTGGCTTCGTCTACATCCTGGCATCGAAGCGCAATGGCACGCTCTACACCGGCGTGACATCGGACCTATTGCGCCGCGTCCAGCAGCACCGCGAAACGCCAGATGGATTTGTCGCGCAGTATCAGGTTCATCAACTGGTTTGGTACGAGGAGCACGCAACAATCGAAGCCGCGATCCGGCGCGAGAAAGCGCTCAAGAAAGGCAAGCGCGTTTGGAAGCTTGACCTCATCGAAAGCTTCAATCCCAATTGGCGTGATCTATGGGATGAGATCGCCAACTAGTTCAAAGTTCAATCGTCATGGCTGGGCGTCCGCGCGTCACGCGCCACGCTACCAACCCGGCCATCTAGTCTTTCCTCGCCATCGTCAAATTCATGATGCTGGATAGCCGGGTCAAGCCCGGCTATGACGAGGGAGGTGTCGGTCAAAAACAAGAAGGGGTCAGGTTTATGAAGCAGTTAGGCGCTTTGATCTTTCCAGGCTTTGAGCTGCTCGATCTTTACGGCCCTCTGCAAATGTTTGGCATGCTCAAGGATGATTTCGAGCTTCACCTGGTGGCCGAGAAGGAAGGCGCTGTGGTGAGCAATCAGGGGCCGTTGTCAGTTGCCACGCAGGCATTCGACAACAGCCCAGACTATCACATCATCCTTGTTCCTGGTGGGACTGGCACGCGCCATGAGGTTCGCAACGAAGCCCTGCTGGAATGGATTGTCGGTCAAGCAGATAAAGCCGAGTACGTGCTGAGCGTCTGCACAGGCAGCGCTTTGCTCGCCAAGGCAGGTGTCTTGGACGGACGGCGCGCAACCACCAACAAATCCGCCTTTGCGGGGGTTGCCGACCAAGGTCCAAATGTTGATTGGCAACACAAGGCTCGCTGGGTGGAAGACGGTAAGTTCATCACAGCGTCAGGCGTGTCAGCCGGCATGGATATGACACTGGGCGCGCTATCCAAAATGCTGGGTGAACCTGTGGCTCGCGATATCGAACGGTGGTGCGAATACACCTGGAACGATGATCCAAATGAAGACCCGTTCGCGGCGCAGTACGGGTTGGGGTAGACCAACGGCCAGAACGACCAACACATCAAGGCGTCCTGGAGCATGGACTGGATAGCCGGATCAAGTCCGGCTATGACGAAGGATAGTTACCCCTCCACCACCGTCCGTGCCTTCATGGCCGCAGCTAGCGTTCCCTCGTCCAAGTAATCCAGCTCGCCGCCCACTGGCACGCCGTGAGCGAGGCGCGTGACGGAGACGCCACAGTTCACCAGCCGGTCGGTGAGGTAATAGGCGGTGCTTTGCCCCTCAACGGTAGCATTGATAGCAAGAATAACTTCCTGCACGTCCTGCGCCGTGGCCCGTTCCACCAAAGATTCAATCGATAGATCATCGGGCCCGACGCCATCAAGCGGGGAAAGCACGCCGCCCAGCACATGGTAGCGACCCCGGCTGGCTTTCGCCCGTTCCAGCGCCCAAAGGTCAGCGACATCTTCCACCACCACCAGCACTGAATCCTCGCGGCGCGGGTCGGTGCACACCGTGCAGGGGCTGACGGTATCGATATTGCCGCAGCGCGCGCATTCCATCACATTGTCACGCGCAACCGCCATCGCCTCCGCCAGGGGCCCGAGAAGCTGGTCTTTGCGTTTAACAAGATGCAGCGCGGCGCGGCGGGCGGAGCGCGGGCCTAGACCCGGAAGCTTTGCGAGAAGCTGAATAAGCCGCTCGATTTCCGGACCGACGGTATGATCGCTCATTGATTATCGAACGCTTTTCTCATGACGCGCTGTCGCCAGCGCAAAAGTCTGCAACCCCGGATCACGTCCGGGCCGGCTATGTGGTCAGACACTTGGCGTCACATTCATTCTGGTCGCAATGTCGCGAGCGCAAAAGTCTACAACTTTTGCTGACATTGCTTATTACATCCCGGGCAGTTTCATGCCTGGTGGCAGGCCCATGCCCGACATCATGCTTTGGGTCTTTTCGGCCATCATCTGATCGGCCTTCATCTTCGCATCGCTGTGCGCGGCGATCAGCAGATCTTCTAAAATCTCAACATCATCAGGCACCAGCAGCGATGGGTCGATCTTCAAACCCGACAGCTCGCCCTTGCCCGATAGCGTGACCGTGACCATGCCACCGCCTGCAGAACCATCGATGGTCTCGTCGGCCATCTCAGCCTGCATGGTCTGCATTTTGTCTTGCATGTCCTTGGCTTGCTTCATCATTTTCATGATGTCCATGGCGGGTCTTCCTCGTCGTCCGTGTCAATCAGTGTATCTTCGATATCGGGTGCTTCGGCTGGGTCTTCAAGCGCCTCTTCGATCGCGGCGTCGCCGGCATCCTCTTGGTTGATGCTGCGCACGCCGGTGATCGTGGCGCCGGGAAACGCTTCTAAGATCGCCTGCACCGTTGGGTGTTGGCTAGCATCGGCTTTTTTCGCCACTTCACGCTCGGCAGCCAGTTCATTGAGCGTCTGCGCGTCGGCTTGGCTGTTCACCGAGATCATCCAGCGGGCGCCGGTCCAGCTTTTTAAGGATTCCGCCAGATCACCGACAAAGGCCTGTGGCGCGCCAGCGGCAAGCCCGATTTCCAGCTGGTTTTCACCAAACGAAACCGGACGGATGTAGGCGCGGATCAGTGGTGGTAGCGCGCGATTGCCGTTCTTTTCCGCAAGCGCGATCAGCGCATCCAAGTCGCGAAGTGCCACCGCCACTGGCGCAGGGTTTGTTTTCGCCTGTGGATGAGGTGCGGGTGCGTGGCTTTGCGGCGCCAAGGCCAGTGAGGCGCGCGCGCCGCCGCCATTGGGTGTTGATGGTACCGAGGGCTGGGGTGCGGAGGCCGATGTCGATGTCCCCTCGCCCAGCGCTTTGATGGCTTCATCGGGCGTGGGCAGATCGGCAACATAGCAGAGCCGCACCAGGATCATCTCTGCGGCAATCAGCGGCTTGGGTGCGCGGGACAGCTCATCCAGGCCCTTCAGCAGCATCTGCCAGGCGCGTGAGAGCACCTTCACCGAGAGGTCTTTGGCCATCTCGGCTAGCCGCGCCTGATTGTCACCGGACAAAGCGTCTGAGGGGTGATCGGGCATCACTTTGGCGCGGGTCGCCACGTGCACGATCTCCGCCAGATCCGCGATCAGGCCTGCCGGGTCGGTGCCCCGACCATAGGCTTCAGCAAGTTGACTGAGCGCGGCCTGGCTATCGCCCTTCATCACCGCTTCAAACAGCGAGAGCGTTGCGGATTGGTCAGCCAGATTGAGCAGATCGTGCAGCGATTCAGCGGTAATAGGCGTGTCTTGGCTGGCGCCAGTGTGAGCAATCGCCTGATCGAGCAGCGACAGCCCATCGCGTACCGATCCTTCGGATGCCCGCGCAATCAGGCGAATGGCGTCTTCTTCAGCACTGGCACCTTCGGCTTCAGTGATTTTGGCCAAATGCGTCATCATCATCGGCACTTCCACACGGCGCAAATCGAACCGTTGGCAGCGCGAGAGAATGGTCACCGGTACCTTACCGATTTCGGTGGTTGCGAAGATGAACTTCACATGGTCGGGCGGCTCTTCCAGCGTTTTGAGCAGCGCGTTGAACGCTGCCGTGGAGAGCATATGCACCTCATCAAGCAGGTACACTTTGAATCGCGCGGACACCGGCGAATAGCGCGCTGCATCGGTGATCTCGCGAATGTCGCTGACACCATTGTGGCTGGCGGCATCCATCTCGATCACGTCGACATGGCGGCCTTCCATGATCGCCTCGCAGTGGATCCCCATGTCGGACAGATCGACTGTCGGTGCACCGTCGCCCGCTTCGGTTTCATAGTTCAAACCGCGCGCCAAAATGCGCGCCGTGGTGGTTTTGCCGACGCCGCGCACGCCGGTCAAAATATACGCTTGCGCGATACGGCCGATCTCAAACGCGTTGCGTAGCGTTTGCACCATCGGCTCTTGGCCGATCAGATCATTGAAATTGGCGGGGCGGTATTTGCGGGCAAGGACGCGGTAGCCAGTCTCCGTCTGATCGGATGGTGGTGTATCGGCCATGCGCCCTGAAACTCGCCGCTTAAAAAGAGGTGGAAGGCTGGAACGGCAACCCGAACCGGAAAACTCGTTGGGGCTGCTTCCTTCCGGACCTGACCCGATTGGCGAGCGGCTCGTCCGCCGCCAACCTTCCACTCCCTATATCGTATGCGGGGTTGGCTTTGTCTAGGTCAACGCGGCCCGCGCGATAGGCCCTGAGCAAAAAATGAAGATGGACCGCGCCCCTGAAACTGATACACAGCCCTAATGATTGACTTCTACCTAGACGAGCGGCTTTCCGCCGACAGCCTCCCCCTCTGCCAAACCGATATGAGCCTGCTGCGTGTTTCGCGCGATGCACGCTTCCCGTGGCTAATCCTCATCCCGCAACGCGACGGCCTTGCCGATCTGGTGGACCTATCGCCAGACGATGAGAGCCGTGTGATGGCTGATATACGCGCCGCCTCGCTGGCACTGCGGCAGGTCACCGGGTGCGATAAACTCAATGTCGCCTCGCTGGGCAATATGGTGCGGCAGCTGCACGTGCACATCATTGCGCGGTTTGAGGGAGACCCTGCATGGCCTGGCCCAATTTGGGGTGTGGGTGAAGCAGAACCGTTGGACGCTCTGCCCGATTGGGCGCATACCGTGCGCAAAAGCCTTGGGTGGTCAGCATGAGCAGCGTCGCCGCCCTTTTCGCTAGCCTGCCGCGCGCTGAACTCGCCGCCAAAACAGGTTTCTCCGGTGGCCGCACAGACCGCCATGGCGACCGGCGCGACGATGTGGCGTTTTTAGAAGCCCAAGAGGCTAAAGCCCGCTTCATCCTGTTCGATGGTGCTGCGCTGGTGGAAGGTGATCACGGCCCAAACGGCATGTATCACGCCGCTCTGTCTGATGAGGTTGACCCAGAAACCCGGGTCTATTGCGGCGAAGATGTAGACGGGGCCGTCTATGCCTACACGCTGATGGCCAGCGAGGGCACCGACGATGTCGGCGGCCTGGCCACCACACCGCCCGCCCAACAACCCTTGCGCCCGTTTGCCGAAACTTTTGACATTTTAGACCATCATCTCGGGCTTCTTGCCGAAGCTGCCTCGCTGACCGGATGGCATCTGCGCCACAAATTCTGCGCCAAATGCGGTGGTACGACCCGTAACGAGCAGGCCGGATGGCGGCGCCGCTGCAACGCTTGCGACACCATGCATTTTCCGCGCACTGATCCGGTGGTGATCATGAATGTGGTCGATCCGAAGACCGGCGATGTCTTGATGGGCCGTCAGGAGAAGTTCGCCACCGGCATGTTTTCTTGCCTGGCCGGTTTTGTTGAGCCGGGTGAAACGCTGGAGGATGCGGTGCGCCGCGAGGTGCTGGAGGAAGCGGGCATCCCGCTTGGCCGGATCACCTACAAGGCCTCGCAGCCCTGGCCGTTTCCGTCGACGCTGATGATGGGTTTTGAGGGTGAGGCACTGGCGCGAGAAATCACGCTGGACGAAACGGAGCTGGTGGAGGCGCGCTGGTTCTCGAAAGAAGAACTGCGGCAGATAGCACCCAATCCACGCGACACCGGGCTGACCTCCATCCCGCCAAACCTCGCCATCGCTCGGGCGTTATTGGATGACTATTTGGGGGTGTGAGGCGCGTCTGTCACGGGTGAGATGGCTCAAGGCGCACCAATCTCGTAGAACAGACGGGGCGCTTGCGGGTCGTCGGACTTCACACCTAGGGCTATCGTTCCGACACCGCTCAGGACGACGGTTCGACGCAACACAGCCAGTTGCTCGCCAGATTGGCTTACCACCAGGCTTCCTGACGAGCTATGGTCTTCGAACTCCACAAGGCCGTTTGCCAGCCGGATCGTCGCATGCTGTCGAGAGACAGTTTGAACAAGCACCTGAAGGGCGTTATCGGGCAGACGCCCAACACTCAGAGGCACGCTTTCGCTGATCTGCCAACGCCGCCCTTCATAATCGATCACGGCTTTGGGCGCGGCAGTTTCTTTGTGATCCTGATCGAGAATCTGGGTTCGATCCCCATCGCCTTCAAATTGCAACGAGTAGACGCGCGATGCTTCACGTCGTCCCTTCAGACGAAAAGGCGAGATGCCGACATAGTATCGTTTGCTTGCCAGAGCCAGAGTCTTGAAGGAGGCCTCGCCAACCAGCAACTCTCGTGGATTGGACAGCGCGCACAACCTGGCTGCTGCGTTTACGCAGTCACCGAAAATGTCGTTGTCGAGGCAAACAAACGGACCAGACTCTAAGCCCGCATGCACTTTAAGATCGCCCTCTCCGGTGGCCTGGATCATCTCGTATGCGGCCAGATGAGCGTCGTTGGGGAGGGGAAACCAACACAATATGTCGTCACCGGCGGACTTCACGAAGGTGCCGCCGTGACATGCAACGATGGCCTTTAGACGCTCCAGAAAAGCGCCGATGGTGGCGGCGGCTTGTTGATTGCCCACCTTTTGGTAGAGCGGCGTGCTTCCAGATACATCGGCGAAAAGAACAGCGCCTGTCTTGCTCTCAGAGCTGGTTGAATCTGCTTGATCCAAGGCTGCGAAATCCTCGAACGTCCTGATATCTGACCTGAAAAGGCTTTGCAGGTTTGATCAAGAATGGAAAGGGCCGGCTATGGCTGGCGGCAGAAGCTTATGGCTCAGCGCCCACTGCCATCCCGTGTGATACCGGGCTGATGTCCATTCCACCGAAACTCGTCATCGCCCGCGCGCTGCTGGATGATTATTTGGGGATGTGACGCACGCCTGTCATGGATGAGACGGCTCGAAACTGATTAGCGGCATGTGGCAATCGCGGGATGCGTAGTCTTCGACGTCGCGCAAGAAAAGCAGAATGCCGGCGACATTTGTGTTGTTGATCCCCTCGCCTTCTTCCAGCAAGGGGCCCGCCCCCTCGATAAGCTGCCGTCGCAGAACCCGATTGTTCGGCCCCCGGACCAGGCCATGATCAGGGTGATAGACAAGGCTTGTTGCGCTTTCGCCGGACGGGTGTGTTAGATCCAGTTCGAAGTCGGTCCAGTAGGCTGTGGTTTGCGAAAAATGGAATGTCTCGTCATTGCCACGGCTGAGAATTTCACCCTCGGGGCCGCGTACAACCACGTCTGGCAAGAAGTACGGCCGCCAAAAATTCAGGTAGGCTTCGTAGACTACGACAACGCCGTTTGGCAGACGGACACACTGGTGGTGCTTCTGGTAAAAGCCGTTGATGATGAGCCCCGGAGGGATGATAAACAAACCGGTCAAAATCAGTATTAACTTGCGCATGCTTCAATCTCGCCAAACTTGGCCGTTAGGCGCTTGACATTAGTCGTGTATTTAAACCGCTCTCTACACGCCTCTTTTTTGAATAATATTAATCAAAAGCACGCATTCTCGACATTTTTACTGTTATATGATCACTATTATTTGCCAAAAAGCGGTCGAAAAACCACGCGATGCCTTTTTCATCGATTATTGTTGCGGTCTTTGATTTCCTGACCGAGATCCCTGTGCTGATCGGCGTGCGGTTCAACTTTTGGTTCGTCGTCCTCGTTGTCACCACGCCGCTGCTGGTCTTTTTCGTCGACGTTGAACGGTCATTCTCCTCGCATGTTGTCAGGGTCTTCGGCGCCATCGCACTGACCTACGTGCTTTTCAATCTATCGCTCCATACCGGCCGCGCTTTGGACTGGGCAGACTATGTGGACTGCCAGGAGAACAGTGTTCATCGATACGAGAGCACTGAAATGTTTGAGGAATGCAGCCATCACGTCAACACCGCTGATGGGGCAGCCAACGTCTTCTATCTGTATTTTGCATGGATTCCGGCCATTGGTTATGCCAGCCTATGGGAGATTATCTGGCGAATAAGGCACAGAAAAAAACTGCAAAGAATGGGGAAAGACTACAAGGGGCGATGGTTTAGCAACACCGTTATGGCCTTTGTCGTATTTCCTGTTGTTTCTTACTTCTTCTTTTGGGTTCCGTTCTATATATGGGGCCTTTTTACGGGTCGTTTGGTTTGAGAGAAACTCCCTATTTGCGGAAAACACTGTTGTTTCTCTGGCGATGCACCGTTGCCGTGAATGTTCCACCCCATTTGTCGGTTATTGGGTAAATCGTGCTGCCAGGCACTTCGCGCAGGTCCTTCATAGACAATTGAGGCGACCAAGCTGTGTTGCGGCGCATCACATCGCGCCGAACACGTTCGTAAATGTAGTCCCGCAAAGACTGGTCCACCTTTCCGATTTCTCGCTCTATCCGTTCCAAGACTGTGTCGGCGAACTCAGCAGCATCAGCGACGCGGTCCCCAGCGGTGCGCAGAACCTCTGCAATGGCCGCCAAGATCACTTCGTCCAATAGGGCGACGGGCTCGGGCAAGACAACGCCAATATCGAGTGGATCGCGAAATGCATCGGACAGTTCAAAACGAACGCTGCCAATCAGATGCAGTGCGGACCCGTCAACCTCGCTATGGCCTTCATACACGCCCCGGATGGTCGTTTTGCCAAGGCTGTAGACAACAGCCCGCATGTCATAAGTGTTTCCAAAAGTATCGTTGAAACGACCACCTGGATAACGGCGAGCCATATCGGCGATTTGACCGCGAAGGCGCATTGGATCGTCAATGACAATCCGCCCGTATGCGGCAACGACCTTGCTCAGATTGCCGGTCTCGCGGAGAGTCTTTGGCGTGCCATCGCCGAACAAATAATGCTCTACATAATCCTGCGTCGACCAGGCTGGGCCAGTTTCATAAACACCGGAGAAAACAAGGCTGAAGTACTCTGCAACTTCAGGGGTGTAAGGCTCCGCTGTACACCTGCATCCCGGCGCCTCTCCCGGATGGCCTGTCGGCGGAGGGTTGTCCCAAGCAAACACTTTGCCATCGTTCTGGGCATGAGAGGGGCGCACACGGCCATCGCGACGCGTCCGCCAGACATAGTGGGTGGTCGTCCGCGCCTGCTTGAGATCAAGCGTGGTCGGCGCTTCAGGGTGGATGAGCCCATGGCGCAGATAGCTTTCAAAGGCCGTATTGGCCAGACGGTTGGAACTGTGCATGGCGGTCTCGCGGGCTGATAGATGAAGCCCGATTGGACCACAGCCTGCTAGAACGGGGATAAGTGCGGCGGCACTTGACCCGGCTATAACTGTAACAGTGGGGGTTGTTCGGCAAAAACGCTGAACCCGCACGGTCGTCATCCTCGGGCTTGTCCCGAGGATCCATTCCTATGATCTAACGCAACCACTGAATTGTCGAGAATCGTGTGGTATGGATCCTCGCCACAAGGGCGAGGATGACGTTCACGGGTCAATCCCCAAACAGGCTTTCCTGCTTGGGTGACGGACGGGCATCAACAACACGTTTGGGTTTGGCCGATTTGGGCTTGGAAGCCTTGGGCGGCGGGCCGCCTGTCGCCTCACCAACAACCGCATCGCGGGCGCCATCGGCCAGTTCGATCTGCACCGCACCTGCTGCATCCAACGCCGCGACCTGGCGTAGCGGCGTGCCTGAAACATCGCGGATGACCGCAAAGCCGCGATCGAGCACGCGGCGATAGTTGAACGCATCAAGCAGCTTGGCGCGTTGGGCGACCTTGTCCCGCTTCACGGTTAGCTGCTGGTGCATGGCGCGCAGCATCGCTGCGTCCAAGCGGGCAAGGTTGCGACCGCCCTCGCCCACCAAGCGCTGAACGGCGCGCGGTGAAACGCGGCTGCCAAGATTGGCCAAGCGATCTTTCTGGCGCTGGCGTCGCTGATCAAACGCGCGACCCAGCTTGTCGCTCTGAACCCGGACCGCCTGGCGACGCTCGGAAAGCCCTTGGGTGATAAGGCGTGGAGTGAGCCTTCCCGCCACGCGGTCCAGCCTGCCACGCTGGGTCATGGTTCCCCGCGTCAGGGCTTGAGCGAGGCGCAAGCTTGCCTGATCGAGCCGCTGGCGCGGCGTGGTGAGCAAGGCATCTGGCTGGGGAAGCGCACGGGTTAGAGCGCGCAGATCGCGACGACGGGTTTCCACGCCCCGTAGCGCTGAGGCGGTAAGGCGGCGCGCCAGATCATCCACGGTGAGCACCAGATCGGCCTTCACCGGTACCACCATTTCTGCAGCGCCGGTGGGAGTTGGTGCGCGCACATCGGCGGCGTAGTCGATCAAGGTCCAGTCGGTCTCATGGCCGACCGCGGAGACCAGCGGGATCAAGCTTTCTGCTGCTGCGCGGGCAACGATCTCCTCATTGAATGACCAAAGATCTTCGATGGAGCCACCGCCGCGGGCGACGATCAGCACATCAGGCTGGGGTATAGGACCGCCTGGCTCCAGCGCGTTGAAGCCATGGATGGCGTTCGCCACCTCCTTGGCGCTGGTTTCGCCCTGCACCCGCACGGGCCAGACCAGCACATGGGCGGGCGTGCGGTCGGACAGGCGGTGCAGAATATCGCGGATCACGGCGCCCGATGGTGAGGTCACCACGCCGATCACCTTGGGCAAAAACGGCAGAAGCTGCTTGCGCTCTTCGGCAAACAGCCCCTCGGCGGCAAGCTTCTTGCGACGCTCATCCAGCAGTTTCATCAGCGCACCAACGCCCGCCGGTTCGATCCGGTCGATCACAAGCTGGTAGCGCGACTGGCCGGGGAAGGTGGTCATACGCCCGGTGGCGATGACCTCCAAACCCTCTTCAGGCTTGAAGGTGAGTTTTTGCGCCGTGCCCTTCCACATCACCGAAGAAAGCACAGCGCGATCATCCTTCAGGTCGGTGTAGATATGTCCCGATGCGGGGCGGCTGACGCGTCCCAACTCGCCGCGCACCCGCACATAGCCAAAGGCATCCTCGACGGTGCGCTTGACGGCGGAGGAAATCTCGCTGACGGAGTATTCTGGCGTGTTGGAAACGGCTTCTTCGCTCATGGGGGCACCCTGCCGTGCACACCGATTCGGAGCAAGGGTTGATGCCGCCCAGAGTGGATTTCAAAAGCCAACGACTGTTTGTTGAGCACACGTTAGAGGCGGGCTCAGAACATTCCTTGTCAGAGGCGCACGCCCACTATCTGCTGACCGTTTTGCGCATGGAAACTGGCGCTACGCTCTTGGTATTCAACGGAAAAGACGGCGAGTGGCAGGTGGAGGTGACCCGGCACAGCAAGCGGGCTGGATCGCTGACGGTGCTCTGCCAAACCCGCCTGCAAACGCCGCTGAATGATCTGACACTGCTGTTCGCGCCAATCAAAAAAGAGCGCATGGATTGGATGGTGCAGAAGGCGGTGGAAATGGGGGCCGGAGCGATCCGGCCGGTGATCACCGAGCACACGCAAAACCAAAAAATTCGAACCGATAAACTGGAAGCCAATATCATCGAGGCGGCTGAGCAATGTGGTGTTTTGGCAGTGCCATCGATGCAGACCGTCTGTAAAATAGATGCGTTAGTCCGCTCCTGGGATGCAGACCGTCCGCTTTTTTGGTGTGACGAAAGCGCTTTCGTCTTCTCACCAAGCAGACTACTTGCGGACTATCGCGACAAACCCAAGGCGGTTTTGATCGGTCCGGAGGGTGGTTTTAGCGACCGCGAACGTGAGCTTCTTCTGGCCCAACCGTTTGCGCATGCGATCTCACTTGGGCCCCGTATTTTGCGCGCCGACACTGCAGTCGTGGCAGCGCTGACGGTGCTTCAATTGGTGGCTGGCGATTGGTCTTCTGATTGAGGGAAGGTCGCATTCATCCGGCGCGGCAAGATCAATCCAAGGGTGATGCCGCGAATGCCCAGAAACAGCAGAAAACTGATCCACAGCCCGGTGTTGCCTAAAGCCGGGGTTAGCGTGTAGGCGGCGGCCAAAAACAGCGCCAGGGACGCCAGCATCATGTTGCGCATGTCACGCGACCAAGTGGCGCCGATATAGACCCCATCCATCAGGAACGCGCCTGCCCCAACAATGGGTGTGAGGGCCGCGAAAATCAGAAACTCTCGGCCCAGCGCACGGACGTCTTCGGCAGGCGTCATGAAATCCAGGATCGGGCCGCCGGCCACCAGGAAAAACAGTGTTGCCAGCCCAGAGAGAAGTGCTGACCAGATGGCGCAGAGTTTAACGGCACGGGCAAACGGCTTGCGGCGTTTGGAGCCGACAGCACGGCCCGCCAACTGCTCGGCAGCGGTGGCAAGACCATCCAAAAAGTAGCCCGCCAGCAAAAAGTATTTTTCCAAAATCGCGTTGGCGGCCAGCATTACCTCGCCTTGCTGTGCGGAGAGCCGCGTGAAGGTGGCGAACGCAAAAAGCAACGCGAAGGAGCGGATCATGATGTCGCGGTTCACACCCATCATGCGGATGAGCTCGACCCGGTCCAGCACTTCGGCGCGGGTGGGCCAGGGTGACTTCCGCAGTCGCAGCCAGATCAACACCAAGCCAAACAGCAACGCCACCAATTCGCCAAGCACGCTGGCGAAGGCGACACCGGCCACGCCCCAATCAAAAACCAGCACGAAGAGAATGTTGAGCGCGATGTTGGTGAGGTTGAGAACGGTTTGCAGCGCGAGGCCGGTCATCGCCTCGCCCCGGCCCAGGAAGTATCCGAGCACCGAGTAATTCGACAGCGTCAGCGGCGCAGCGAGCACGCGCACCGAGAAGTAGACGATCACGGCTTCCTGGACGCGTTCCGTCCCGCCGATGAACCACAAGCTCGCCTCAAGCAGCGGGGTTTGGAGTAAAATGGCCACCAGGCCAATGCCGACCGCCAGAATCAGCGCGCGAAACAGGATGGCAGCTTCTTCGCGCTTGCGCCCCGCGCCGTAAGCCTGCGCCACCAGGCCAGTGGTGCCCGAGCGCAGGAAATTCATGGTGGTGAACAGGATATCGAAGATAATGCTGCCGACGGCAATCGCTCCGATCAGCGCCGCATCGCCGAGCTGTCCGATGGTCCATGTATCGGCAAGGCCAACCAGCGGCGTGGAAATGAACGCCAGCGTCATCGGCGCGGCGATGGCAAACACCGAGCGGTGGGAGACCTGAAAGTCTTCGGCCTGTGGCTGCGAGCGCCCTGTCATTCTAAGCGAGGGCCAGGCTTATCGGTTTTTCCGCGGTAGCATCCGCGTCAAAAGTCCGTCTTTGAGAAACAGCTGATGGCGCAAAACAAGACCGACATGTCCGACGATGGCAGCCAACAGTACATAACCGGAAATGATGTGAATCCATTTGGCAATGAACGCTAATTCTTCCCATTTGCCGATGGGATTCGGTAGCCGCCACACGCCGAAAAGGTTCACGCCAAAGTCGCCAGCCATCACGTAAAAATAGCCAGAAATGGGCATGACAAACATTGCGGCATAGAGCACCTGCTCGGCGCGGTGAATGAAGCGTTGCTCGCCTTGCGAGAGCGTTGGTGCCCAATCCGGCAGCTGCCCGACCTTACGGTTGATAAGGCGGGGTATGGCAATAACCAAGGCCAGAAGACCCAGAGATTTGTGCCAATTGTAATAGAAAGCCTGCGAAAGCCCCAGAACGATATCGCCGCCAGCCATCGCCGTCATGATATTGCCGCCCACATATTGGAGCGCAAACAGGATGACGATCAGCCAATGAAAGAGCTTGGTGAGGGCGCCATAGCCCTCCTGCGTGTTGCTAAAACTCACTGCCCATCCCTTCGCCCAATCGCGACCGACCAAAAGCGCGACGCTATACCGGAATGGCCGGGAAAGAAAACTGGCCAGGCGGCCATCAGGTGTCTGTCAAATCGACCAGCGGGTTGGTCGGGGGTGGTTTGTGCGGAAAACATCACCCACCACCCTTAGGGTGTTTTCACCCATTGGAAATGGAGACAAAGCGGGTCAATGGAAAAGACGACAGCGGCACACCGAAGTGTGCCGCTGTTTTTTGTTGGAAAGGCTCGGCGTGACTACTCAGCCGGGACTGTTGCCGGGCCGGTTTCCTCATCCTCGATGAAGGTGGTTGGCAGGCCATGCTTTTCGCGCTGTCCATCTTTGTAGATGGCACGAATCAGCGAAACGCCCATCAGCACCATGACAAGGCTGAATGGCAGAGCGCCAATCACCATAGCCGTCTGGATAGCGCCCAAGCCGCCAGCGAGGATCAAGCCGCCGACCACGAAGGCGAGCGCTGCACCCCAGAACAGGATGTGCGGACGTGCCTTTGGTCCCTCGTCACCAGCAGCATTGATTGTGTTGATGATCAACACGGCACTGTCGGCAGACGTGACCAGATAGGTCAGGAGCAAGATCACGACGACAACCGACATGATGTAGGCAAGGCCGTCACTGAGCATGACCGAAAGCATGGCGAACAGCTGATCGGCCTGCCCCGCCCCGGCGATGGCGCCATCGGCAACACCGGTGAGTTCCAGATCGATGGCGGTGCCACCAACCAAAGCGAACCAAACGAAGCACATGACTGCAGGGATCATCATCGCGCCGAGCACATACTCACGGATTGTGCGGCCTTTGGAGATGCGAGCAAGGAACACGCCGACAAACGGCGCGAACGCAATCCACCAGGCCCAGTAGAAGATGGTCCAGCCACCTTGCCAGCTGGCAAGTGCATCACCGGTTTCGGTTCCGTCAGCAGACCAAACGGTGAGGAAGTTGCCTGGGATCGACACCACATAATCGAACAAGCCAACCACAAGCGCCTGCGCGCCAAAGAAGGTGGAGCCGAACAGCAGGAAGAAGGCCAAGATAAAGAAGCTGAGGCCCATATTGATGTTGGACAGCCACTTGATGCCTTTGCCGACGCCCGAGAGGGCTGAAAGCGTGGAGGCGCCCATAATGACGATAAGCGCAAAGATGATACCGAGGGTGGATGACGAGCGCTCGCCGGCTTCATTGACGCTGTAGAGCCAATCGCCAAGACCGATGCGCGACAGGCCGGAGATGAACTGCTCCACACCAAAACCAAGCGTTTGAGATACACCCAAAACGGTCGCGACCACGGCGACGATATCGACGACATGTCCAATCGGGCCGGATAGTTTTTGGCCGAAAAGGGGCGTCAGCGCCGAGCGGATGGTCAGCGGTAGACCGCGCCGGTAGGAGAAATACGCCAGCGCCAAGCCAACAATGGCGTAACACGCCCAAGCGGCCAGGCCCCAATGGGTGAACGACCAGATATAGGCATCGCGCACATTGCCGGCCGTGCTGCCCTCGGTGATGCCCTGAATGGTCGCCGGGTTAGCAGCGAAATGGTACATCGGCTCAGCGGTCGCAAAGGTCAGCATGCCAATGCCGATACCAGCGCCGAACATCATGGAAAACCAAGAGAAGTTGGTGAACTCCGGCTCGTCCTCCTCAACGCCTAACTTCATGCGCCCGGCCGTTGGCCATAGCGCAAGGGCGAAACAGAGGATCAAAAAGAAGGCGACGGAGTAGACGTACCAGTAGTTGAACGAGGCCAGAATAATGCTGTTTACGGCACCGAGCGCGCCAGCGGCCTGGTCGGGAAAGGCGATCGCCCAGAGGATCAAGCCACCCACAAGGATCTTGGCTGTAATTGTGACGTCTTTGGTGAAACCACGATAGAAGCCAGACTTGGCAACGCGGATGGGAAGGTCGGTAACGGGTGGTTTGATGGGCATGAATCCTCAAAAATCTGCCGACCAGCCAAGAGTATGGCTGACCGTGGAAAAGGTACTTGGGCTTGATTTCGTCGAGCGACGTTGACGACCTTAGGTAGCAGGCGCTCGGGGTAATTGCAAAAAATGCGCCGAGTGCCAGGCTCAAACCAAGTCGCGCAGCGTGGCTTCGCCGATAGGGTTTTGGAGCAGCGGGTGTTGACGATCCACCCTTCGCTTTCTGGTTATCCCGGCCTATATCGCTGGCAATGTCATCCATCCCTCTGCCCATTGTCCATCATCCCGGCTATGTTGCTGAACTGCCTGAGAAGCATCGGTTTCCGATGCGCAAATTTGGGGCATTGGCGGAGCATCTGCGCCAAGAAGGGCTAGTACCAGACGGCTTTCACGAACCAGGCGAAGCGCCCGATGGCTGGCTGCGGCTTGCGCACAGCGCGGCCTATGTGGATGGGGTGAACAACGCGTCTCTTCCCCGTCAGATTGAGAAAGATATCGGTCTGCCGATCACGCCGGATGTCGGGCGACGTGGACGGCTCGCGACCGCCGGTACGGTGCTCGCCGGCAAGCTGGCGCTGGAGCACGGTATGGCTGCCAACACCGCCGGCGGCTCACATCACGCGCGCTTCGAGCAAGGCGCAGGCTTTTGCGTCTTCAATGATGTGGCGGTGGCCGTGCGGGTGCTGCAAGCTGATCGCGAGATCGGCAAAGCCTTCATCATTGATCTGGATGTACACCAGGGCGATGGCACCGCTCGCATTTTTGCAGATGATGCCAGCGTCGTGACGCTCTCCGTGCACGGCGCGCGCAACTATCCTGACCAGAAGGCCACAAGCGATGTGGATATCGCGCTTGATGATGGCACTGGCGATACCGCCTATTTGGACGTGATCAAAGCAGCGATTCCGCGCGCGCTGGACGGGTTCGCACCCGATATCGTGTTCTACAACGCCGGTGTTGATCCGCATGCCGATGACAAGCTGGGTCGCCTATCGCTCTCCACGCAGGGGCTGATCGATCGGGATTGGTATGTGATCGATCAGGTGCGCCAGCGCGGCCTGCCGCTGGCTGCGGTTATCGGCGGTGGCTATGGTCCGGACCATGACGCGGTGGGCGTGCGCCATGCCACCATCCACAAGGTGATGTGGAAGTATTTGAGCGCGGGTTAGCGGTTGCTGCGATCCAGCAGCCGCATAATGAACCAGACCGGGATCACCAGCGTTGCGCCAAGGATGATCCAATCGCCAAACTGGCCAAGAGCGTCGAAGCCAAGGTTCCAAATACGCTGGAAGAAATCGACGATGAACTCCACCACCGCAAGCGGCGTCAGCCCCAGTGCTGAGAGAACCACACCGACCAGCAGCGAGATCAGCAGCAGCTTGACCAACACGCCAAGCGGCGATCCTCCAAGGAAGCGGTTGACGGCGTTGGACATGTTTGGTCTCCCCTATGGGACGAAATTGAGCGTTGCCAGCATGTGGCAAGCAAACCGCCAACTTGCAAGGTGATCGAGAAATGCGTGTTTTGGTGATTGGCAGCGGTGGACGCGAGCATGCCTTGGTGTGGGCGCTGGAACGCTCGGCAAGCTGCACCGATGTGTGGTGCGCGCCGGGCAATGGCGGTATCGACTGCTCGGTTGATCTGGATATCTCCGATTTCGAGGCTGTGACCGACTTTTGCGCCATTGAGGCGGTGGACCTTGTGGTGGTCGGCCCCGAGGCACCGCTGGTTGCCGGGCTTGTCGATGATCTGGAAGGCAGTGGCACGGCGGCGTTTGGACCAAGTATGGCTGCTGCGCAGTTGGAAGGCTCCAAGGCTTTCACCAAGGCGCTGTGCGATGAGATGGGCATCCCGACGGCGGCTTACGCACACTTCACCGATGAGGCTTCGGCATTAGCGTATCTGGACGAGCACTCTGCGCCGATTGTGGTGAAGGCCGATGGGTTGGCAGCCGGCAAAGGCGTGACCGTCGCGCAAACCCTGGATGAAGCACGCGCTGCTGTCACGGCATGCTTCGAGGGCTCGTTTGGCGAGGCTGGCGCAAGTGTCGTGATCGAAGACTGTTTGGTGGGTGAGGAAGCCAGCCTGTTTGCCCTGTGTGACGGCGAACGTGCGGTGCTGTTCGGTAGCGCGCAAGATCACAAGGCCGTTGGCGAGGGTGACACGGGCCCCAACACCGGCGGTATGGGTGCCTATGCCCCGGCTCCAGTGATGAGCGAGGCGATGACAGCACGTGCGATGGCGGAGATCGTGCAACCGGCCGTTGATGGCATGGCGGCGCGCGGAACACCCTTCAAAGGCGTGCTCTTTGCCGGGCTGATGATTACCGAGGAAGGCCCGCAGCTGATCGAGTTCAACACCCGCTTTGGTGACCCCGAATGCCAAGTGCTGATGATGCGCTTTGATGGCGATTTGGCCGAGGTGTTGATGGCCTGCTCGCACGGAGATGTTTCCGGCGTTGATATCCGCTGGAACGATGATCCGGTGATGAGCGTGGTGATGGCCACGCAGGGCTATCCGGGCAGCTACGCCAAAGGTTCAACGATCACTCTGCCCGCGCAGATCGACGGCGATGTGATGGTATTTCACGCTGGCACCAAGCGGGATGATGAGGGCACGCTGCACGCCAATGGCGGGCGGGTGCTGAACGTGACCGCACTCGGTACAACGCTGCAAGATGCCCGCGACAAAGCTTATGCGGCGGTTGATTCCATCGACTGGCCAGAGGGTTTCTGCCGCAAAGACATTGGCTGGCGGGCGCTTTCATAGTTTCCTAAGTCCCGGACTTGATCCGGGACCTAGACGATCTACTGGCGCCAGGCCCCGGATCAAGTCCGGGGCTTTTTGAGTTTAGTATGCGAACTCTTTAAAAATACGGTCCAGGTCGCCCTTCCAGCTGCCGTGATAGCGCTCCAGCAGCACGTCTGCAGGCGTGCGACCAGTCTCAACGACTTCTTCCAAAGCAGAGAGGAAGATCGTCTCATCATTGCCTGATGGGTTCAATCGCGCGCGCGCTTCCAGTCCCTTCTTGGCAAGGCTCACCATCTGGCGGGCAAGATCCTGCACGGTGCCATCACGGAATGGCGCTTTCAGCCCCTGAGCCGGAACAGTCTCGCGGATGGACGCACGTTCAGCGGCGCTCATATCCATGACAAACGCTTCGGCTTCAGCCAGCACAGCTTCATCGTACATCAACCCGACCCAAAGCGCAGGCAGCGCACAAATGCGCGCCCAGGGGCCGCCATCGGCGCCACGCATTTCGATGTAGCGCTTCAACCGCACATCGGGGAAAAGGGTGGAGAGATGGTTGGTCCAATCCGACAGCGTGGCCTTTTCACCGGGGACCGCCGCATGATTGCCAGCCATCAAATCGCGGAAACTTGAACCGGACACATCGTGATAGGTCTCGCCGCGCTTGATGAAGTACATCGGCACGTCCAGCGCCCATTCCACATAGGCATCGTAGCCAAAATCATTATCGAACGCCTGTGGCAGAGCGCCAGCGCGATTGTTGTCGGTATCCAGCCAGATGTGGGCTCGGGCCGACTGCATGCCATTCACTTGGCCATCGGTGAACGGTGAGTTGGCAAACAGGGCGGTGGCCACGGGCTGCAAGGCCAGTCCGACGCGCATTTTGCGCACCATGTCGGCTTCATTCTGAAAATCCAAATTCACCTGAATGGTGCATGTGCGGTACATCATATCCAGCCCGCGCGTGCCGACCTTGGGCATGTAGTTGGACATGATGGCGTAGCGCGACTTGGGCATTTGCGGCGTCTCTGCCAACGTCCAAGTGGGCGAGTGGCCAAGACCGAGAAATCCGATGTTTAAGGGCGTTGCCACCTGGCGCAGCTGCGCCAAATGCGCGTGCACCTCTGAGCAGGTTTGGTGCAAGTTCTCCAGCGGCGCGCCGGACAGTTCAAACTGACCGCCGGGCTCTAAGCTTATCGCGCCGCCGCCTGTCGGATCGGCAAGACCGATGATCCGGCCTTCATCCAAGATCGGCTCCCAACCGAGCAGGCCTTCCATGCCGCGCAGCAGTTGCTCGATGCCGCCATAACCACCCTCTGGCCCTTCGTAAGGCACCGGTTGGTGGTCATTGAGAGTGAAGGGGAACTTTTCGTGCTCAGTGCCGATGCGGAAGGCGGACGAAGGCTTTTCGCCACCTGCCAGATACGCCACGAGCGCATCGCGGCCGCCCAATGGGGTCGCGTCGTCGCTATCTCGTGCCAATTCAAAAAGCCTTTTGGGCTGTGTCTATCGTTGAACGACGATTAAGCCGGTTCGCGTGTCCTGTCGAGTGGCTGCTTTTGAAGACCAGCCAAGATGTCACCGATGAGGCCCGGCCCTTTGAACACGTAGCCGGTGTAAAGCTGCACCAGATCAGCGCCCGCATCCAGCTTGGCTTGCGCTGTCGCTGCGCTATCAACACCGCCGACACCGATAAGCGCTTTGGCATCTCCCAGCGCCGCCTTCACCTTGGCGAGCATGGCTGTTGAGGGTTCAAAAAGCGGCTTGCCGGAAAGGCCGCCGGTTTCGCTTTTGGTGCTTGAGCGCAGGCTTGCCGGGCGCGCATTGGTGGTGTTGGAGACGATGACCCCCTCAATAGGGCTTGCCTCAATCACCTCTAGCGTGTCGGCAAGACCTTCCTCATCCAGATCAGGGGCGATTTTCACAAACACAGGGCAATCCTGCCCGCCGGTCAGTGTTGCCTCGCGCGCATTCAGAGCTTCGCTAAGCAAGCGGGTCAGCGCGCCCTTGCCCTGAAGATCGCGCAGACCCGGGGTGTTGGGCGAAGAAATGTTGATGGTGATGTAATCGCCAAGGCCGGCAAAGCGGCGCATACCGGTGACATAATCGGCGATGCGATCCTCAGCATCCTTGTTGGCGCCGATGTTGACGCCAAGCACCCCAGCGCGGCGCCCTTTGGGCGGTAACGCTTCAAGCCTGCGGGCCATGGCGTCATGACCTTCGTTGTTGAAGCCCAACCGGTTGATCATGGCCTCATCGTCCACCAACCGAAAGACGCGCGGCTTGGGGTTACCAGCTTGCGGACGCGGCGTGGTGGTGCCCACCTCGGTGAAACCAAAACCTTGATCCAGAATCTCAAGCGGCACTTCACCGTTCTTATCGAACCCGGCAGCAATACCGATGGGGTTTTTGAATTGAAGACCGGTCACAGTCGTGGCGAGATGTGGTCGAGGCTTGGTGGCCTTGCTAGAGGGGCGAACAAGCCTAGCCCGCAAACCTTTCAGAGCCAAGCCGTGGGCTTCTTCCGGTGGGCGAGTGAAAACCAGGCGGCGCGCCAGTGGCCAGGGGTCAAGGGTCACGCTTCGATCCCCCAATCGGTAAAACCGGAGAGATCATGCGGGTCGGGAATGGGCCGCGCGCCAATGGCAAGTTTGGGGTCAAGCTTGCCGTAAAGGTGCGGGAACAAGGCACCAGCGCGTGAAACTTCCCAGTGCAGGTCCGATCCAAGCGCATCAGCATCAAATGCGATCAGAAGAAGGCCTCTTCGATCTGAGAAATGCTTCTCCAGCGTGCCAGCCACCTGGTCGGCTGCTGAGAGATGAATGAACCCATCGGCATGATCAACCGGGGCGCCGGTATAGACGCCGGCTGCCTGCGCAGCCCGCCAAAACTCATCGGACTCAATCTTAAAAACCAGCGTTGTCACGCGTGCCGCTCCTGATGTTCTGCTGGCCACGGGTTAGGCGCCACGCCATGAGCGGTCAATGCTGCAGAGAGGCAAGACGCCAGCAAATCCCACACTGTCAGTGATGCAGAAATGCATGGGCGCGTCACAAAATGGAACGTTTCAAGAACAAATGGGTGCACGGAACGGTGATATCCCGCTAAGGTTGTATTCCTAAACCATACAATTTTACGGACGTGGACAGGAACACATGCCTGACATACGAAAAAATAGGTCTTCATTCCTATTCAAGGACCCTATCACCATGTCGCACACGCAGATTTGGTCGGCCATCGACGCGCTTGCAACCCGCCACGCGCTTTCGGTCTCGGCGCTGGCGCGTCAAGCTGGGCTGGATGCCACAGCGTTCAATCGCTCCAAGCGGTTTGCCCAGGATGGTCGCCCGCGCTGGCCCTCCACAGAGTCGCTTTTTAAAGTGCTTGATGCCACCGGAGAGAATTTTGATAGCTTTGCCAACCTGTTTGGCGGGGCTGCGCCAGAGACCAAGGGGCGACCATCACGCAGGATCAGCGATGTGGTGCCGGTGATTGGATTTGCCCAGGCTGGCGATGGCGGCTTTTTCGATGATGCTGGCTTTCCTGCCGGTCATGGCTGGGACGCCATCTCGGTTCCCGATCTTGGCGATGACCAGTGTTACGCGTTGGAAGTGTCCGGCGAGTCCATGCTGCCGCTCTACCGCGACGGCGACATCATCGTGGTCTCACCGAATGAGCAGATACGCCGCCATGATCGGGTGGTGGTGCGCACAAAATCTGGTGAGGTCCTGGCGAAAATTCTGCAGCGTAAGACCAACAGTCATGTGGAATTGCATTCGCTCAACAACCAGCATCCTGACCGCAAAGTTGCCCTATCGGATATTGACTGGATGGCGCGCATTGTGTGGGCAAGCCAATAGGCGCAGAGCCGTGTCACGCTGGATTGTGATCGGTGCCGTGTTGCTCGTAGTTGCCGCCTGCTCGCCGCAGGACAGTGCCCCCGAAGGGGATGAACCGCCGCAAGAGGACGAGGTCGGAAGCACACCGCCCGCCCCTATAACGATCACTGAAACGCTGCCTGACGTCCGCCAGGTGATCCCGGGTTCCGCCGTGCATGCGCCAGCACCGGGGGCGACTTTGGAGCGATTGCCTGCACCGGTTGTTGCACCGCCGCCGCCCCGTCCTGTGAACCTTGGCATCGTGGTGGTGGAAGAGGCCAACCGTTTGCGCACCCGCCGCGGCATGGTGACGTTGGCAGGCACGCAAGGCGTGGCGAGCGATGCGATATGCCAGCTTGATGATGGCCGCACACCGGCCTGCGAGGTTTTGGCCCGCACGGCCATGCGGCGGTTCGTGGGCCGGCGCTCCGTCTCCTGTACACTGGGACTACGCGAGGATGCTGGAGACGATCACACGGCGTCCTGCACGGCAGGTGACAGCGATTTATCTTTGTGGGTGGTGGCGCAAGGCTGGGCGTTTGCCGACGGGACAGCGAGCACAGAACTACGCGCGGCTGAAACCACAGCGCGCAGCGAACAGCGTGGCTTGTGGGCAAGCATCACAGCGCGATAGAGACTGACAGCATGGCGCTTCTATCCATCACCAATTCTATCGCTGTGTTTGACGATGAGCTGCATGAAAGCTTTGTGCGGGCGAGCGGACCTGGCGGGCAGAATGTCAACAAGGTGTCGAGCGCGGTGCAGCTGCGCTTTGACGTGCGCCAGTCACCCAATCTGCCGGAGCGGGTGCGCGAAAAAATCCTCAGCTCCGGCGACAGCCGCCTTACCAAGGACGGTGTGCTGGTGATCTTGGCCGACCGTCATCGCACCCAAGAGATGAACCGCAAGGATGCCCGCGACCGGCTGTTTGAGGTGATCCGCAAAGCCGCGCACGTGCCCAAGCGCCGCGTGCCAACCAAGCCGACGCTAAGGTCAAAACGCCGCCGCATTGAAAGCAAGGTGAAACGCGGCGCAGTGAAGAAGGGCCGAAGCGGGAAGATCAGCCTCGACTAGGGCGTTTCGCTTCAAGGAAGATCTGCGACGCCAAAGCGCATCAATGAGGCGAAGAAACCCAGGCGATCAAAGCGGCTTTGATTTACCCTGTTATCCAATCCCTTCACCCTCACCACCTGGATCCACCCATGCTCTACCAGACAGCTTTTCCTTTGCTCAACTTGGCCGTTGTCCCGGCCTGGCTGATGCTCCTTTTTGCGCCGCGTTGGCAGCTCACGCGCACGCTGGTTCACGGTGGCTATTACCCCGCGATCTACTGCGCCATCTATGCGGTGTTTCTGTTTAATCACCTGTTTCTAGGCGCGGCATCACCTGGTGCGAGCTTCACATCCCTGGAAGGCGTGATGGGACTGTTCGACCATCCCAATGGTATCCTGCTCGGATGGACCCACTATTTGGCGTTTGACCTGTTTGTTGGTGCTTGGATCGGGCGCGATGCGTTACGGCGCGGCATAACGCAATGGTTGGCCGCCCCGGCCATGTTGCTCACCTTCCTGCTCGGCCCGGTTGGGTTGCTGGTGTATCTGGCGATCCGCTTTTTTCAGGGAAAAGCCCGCCTAAGCCTGGTTGAATAGGCGTCTTCGGCGGCAAGTTGCTTGGCGGGGCGCGCTATTGAAACAGCACCTCGACAAGCAGCTTCACCGAGACCAGCGCTAAAGCGATCTCAATCAGCAGAAAGAAGATCGGTTCGGGCAGCAATCGGCTTATCTGTGCGCCGCTCCAGGCGCCCAAAAGCGCGAACGGCGCGAGCCAGAGCGCCTGTTGAACGCTCTGCCAATCCATCTGCCCGACATAGATGTAGGCTGGCACTTTCATCCAGTTGAGGCACGCAAAAACGATGGCGGTGGTGCCCAGATAGGTCATCTTCTCCAGCTTTTGCGGCAGCACATACGCCTGGTAGGGCGGACCGCCGGAATGGGCGATGTAACTGGTGATACCGGCGAGCGTGCCCCAGAAGAGGCCGCGCGGCACATCGGCGGGCTTGGGTTTTACCTTGCGCTGAGCCAAGCGTTTGCCAATGGCGTTGAAGAGGTATGATAAGCCAATAAGTGCCAGCAACAGCTTTACCCCGTCAGCGGGAACCGATGACACAGCGAAGGTTGCGATCACCACACCGACGCCGACGGCAGGAATAAGGATTTTCAGGTTGCGGACCGAAAATGCCTTGCGAAAGAGATAAAGCGCGTAGCAATCGGCGATGAGGTAGAGCGGCAACAACAGGCCTGCCGCCTGAGCCGAATCCATAAGCAGCGACAAAAGCGGTACGGAAAGGATCGCGACAACCGGCATGCCACCCTTGGAAAGACCCAAGATAAAGGCCGCCAAGCCCGCGAGAATCCAAAACGTCACAGGCGTTATTCGGCAGCGACGGCAGATAGGCGCTCGGCCTCTTGGTCCATCTGCTGTTGGCGCTGGCGGAAGCGAGCGCGGGCTTTGTCGGTGTACTCATCCACGCAATGCTGGCACTGCACGCCTTTCTCGTAGGCTGGATGATTGCGCTCGTCCTCATTCAGCGGGCGGCCACAAGCCCGGCAAAGAGAGTGCGGGCCTTCAACCAGCCCGTGGCCGACCGAGACACGTTCATCGAACACGAAGCAGTCGCCCCGCCATAGGCTTTCCTCGGCTGGCACAGTTTCCAGATATTTCAAAATACCGCCCTTGAGGTGATAGACCTCCTCGACGCCCTGACCGATCAGATAGCCGGTCGATTTTTCGCACCGGATGCCACCGGTGCAGAACATGGCGATCTTCTTGTTGTGGAACCGCTGGGCGTTCTCCTCCCACCATTTGGGAAACTGTCCAAAGGTGCGCGTGCCCGGATCAACCGCGCCTTCGAAGGTGCCAATTGCCACCTCATAAGCGTTGCGCGTGTCGATGACGGCCACATCGGGCTGACTGACAAAGTCGTTCCAGTCTTCCGGCTCAACATAGCGGCCCACAGCACATGTCGGATCGACATCGGGCTGACCCATTGTGACGATCTCGCGCTTCAGCCGCACTTTCATGCGCTTGAACGGCTTGTCGCTGGCCGCGCTTTCCTTCCACTCAAGATCGGCAAAACCAGGCAAGGCACGAATGTGCGCCAGCACTGCATCTACGCCTGCACGCGGCCCAGCGATGGTGCCGTTGATGCCTTCAGGGGCAAGCAGCAGCGAGCCCATCACGCCGCTAGCCTCACACAGCTTTTTCAGCGGGCCTTGCAGCGCAGCTGGATCGGGAACTTTGGCAAAATGATAGAGGGCGGCGACTGTGTGCATGATGGATGGTTAGCTTCGGTCCGTGATGTGCACGATCTTATCGCCGCGCACTTGAAATTCTGATGTGCCGTCAAACTCAAGCTTTTGACCAGCCTTCCAGCCATTGGGCAAATCCATAGCAACAATGGCATCATATTGAATGGTGAGCACTGTTGTCTCACCGGAGGTGATAGCCTTTTTCACCGCCTGCCTGCGCTCTTTGAACGCGCTGACACCAAGGCGCGCCAGCTCCTCAAAACCTGCCTTGTCGCTGGCCTCAGTCGTTAGTGTGTCGCTGGAATAGTTTTTAAACACAACATCCTCGGCGAGGACGGCAAGCATGCCGTCCACGTCCATTGCGTTGTAGGCGGTTATGTAGGCTTCAACAGGGTGGGGAAGTTTGGTCATAGCCAGTATCCGGTTGCAGTATCGCGTGGTCCCTGCCTCCACGCGATACCAGTGGTGTTAGATGGTCGCGGCCAATTCACCACCAAGCGCTTTGGCAATCAAGGCGCGGGTTTCAGCCACGCCATAAAGCTCCACGAAAGAACCAAAGCGCGGACCTTTCTGCTCACCGAGCAGGATCTGATAGAGCGCGGAAAACCAAGTCACCGAAACACCTGGCGTGCCGTCCTTGTTGGGCTTGCTCGGATCGGGGAAGTGGGTTCGACCAACCTCATATGTCGCGCCTTGCAGCGTTTGTGCATCAGCGCCTTCCAGACCGGCAAGCTTGCCATCAAGGTCTTGCAAGGCCTTGCGCTCGTCTTCGGTGGGCGCGCGGTAGGTCTTGTGCGGCTTCACCCGATCCATGAAATAACGAACCGCCGAGGCGACCAGCGCATCAAAGCTCGGATTGTCGCCTTTTGAAAGATCCGGCGCATAGCGGTTGATGTAACCCCACAGCACGCTTTCATCTTCGGCATTGGAGGCGCTGGCAAGATTCAAAAGCATCGAGAAGTTGACCGGTAAGGCCACCGGCTGCGGATCGCCACCATGAATGTGGTAGGCAGGGTTGCCGAGCTTCTGGTTCACATCCTGGCGCTCAAAAGCGTTGAGATGCTGAAAATACTCATCCACAGCGCGTGGGATCACATCGAAGTGAAGCCGCTTGGCGGTGCGCGGTTTTTGGAACATGAACAGCGCAAGGCTTTCAGGCGAGGCGTAGTTCAGCCACTCGTCAATCGAGATGCCGTTGCCCTTGGTTTTCGAAATTTTCTCGCCCTTGTCGTCAAGAAAAAGCTCGAAGACATAGTGCTCTGGCGGCGTGCCGCCCAGCGCCTTGCAAATGCGGTCATAGATAACTGCGTTGTTCTGATGATCCTTACCGAACATCTCAAAATCGACATCCAGCGCCGCCCAGCGCATGCCAAAATCAGGCTTCCATTGCAGCTTGGCATTGCCGCCGCGCACATCCAGCGTCACGTCGCGGCCATCCTCGTCTTCAAATGTGACGGTGGCGTCGGCGGGGTTCACTTGCTTCATCGGCACGTAAAGAACGCGGCCCGTTGTCGGTGAGATCGGCAAAACGGGCGAATAGGTAGCCTGGCGCTCAGCACCCAGCGTGGGCAGCATGATGTCCATGATTTTCTGGTAGCGCTCCAGCGTGCGCACCAGCATCGCATCAAACTTGCCTTGAGCGTAATAATCGGTGGCCGAGGCAAACTCGTAGTCAAAGCCAAAATGATCGAGAAATTCACGCAGCTTGGCATTGTTGTGATGGGCGAAGCTTGGCTCACCACCGCCATCGCCATTTGCAAACGGATTGGGCACCACGGTCAGCGGCTTACCGATATTCTCTTCCAGCATGGCTTGGTTGGGCACATTGCCAGGCACTTTGCGCATGCCGTCCATATCATCGGAAAACGCAATCAGCCGGGTTTCCACCTTGCCGCCGGTCAGCACATGAAAGGCATGGCGCACCATGGTGGTGCGGGCCACTTCGCCAAAGGTGCCGATGTGCGGCAAGCCGGACGGGCCATAGCCGGTTTGAAACAGCACCGGATCGGTCTTGCCGGACTTTTCGATGCGTTTGACCAGCTTGCGGGCCTCTTCAAACGGCCAGGCTTTGGCGCGCGTGGCGGCATCCAAAAGGTCAGGGTCAAGGTCGGCGGGGGCAAGCGTTGGCATCGGGGGCTTTTCCAAAGTTCTAGGCCAGCACATCTTGTGCGGCGGTGATCGCGTTCCTAGCTTGAGGCCTGACGAAACACAATTGGCGGCTGCCGACATGCCTCAAGCCCCGCCACGCCAGCTTAAGGATCGCCCATGTCTGATTTCACCGCCCAAGACACTCGTGCCCACGACACAGGTGTCCATGACTCCAGCGCCCAAGATGCCCTAGTTATGCTGATGGTTATGGTGTCAGCCTCCGATCGCGCGATGAAGGATGAGGAACTGGCCAAGATCGGCCAGATTGTCTCTTCTTTCCCGGTGTTTAGCGGCTATTCGCATGACCGGCTGGTGGCGACATCGGAAACCGCAAGCCTTGCCCTGTCCGAAGAAGGTGGGCTGGACGCAGTTGTCAAAGCGATTGCCGAGGCCATCCCAGAGCGCCTGCGCGACACCGCCTATGCTTGCGGTGTGGAAGTAGCGGCGGCCGATCTGTCACTGCGCCAAGAAGAGCTACGCGTGCTGCAAATGCTGCGTGATGCCTTTGGTCTGGACAAACTGACCGTCGCCGCTTTGGAGCGCAGCGCCATGGCCCGCTATCGGGGGGTTTAAGGGCAGGTTGTAGGGCGGTTTGGAGCTCAACAAAGCCCACCCACACTTTCGTCATCCCGGACGGCCAAAGGCCGATCCGGGACCCATGCCATTCAACCATCCGTTGTATTTCAGCGGCTTGGATGCTCCATTCACTGCCACCATGGCTGGTTATGTTTAAATTCTCGCATCCCACAAGAACGGTACGCTTTACACCGGCGTGACATCTGATCTGGCCGCGAGAATTTCTCAGCACAAATGTGGCCAAGGGTCTAAGTTTGCAAACAGATACGGCGTCAAGCGTCTTGTTTGGTATGAGGAGCATCTTGATATCCGCGACGCAATCGAGCGTGAGAAGAAGATCAAGCGCTGGCGCGCGTGGAAAGTGGCCCTCATTGAAAAGGACAACCCTGAATGGTCCAAGCTACTGCGCGGTTTTCATCAAGACTGACTCATAACGGCATGGGTCCCGGATCGGCCTTCGGCCGTCCGGGATGACGTTCTTGCGAGTCGGTCACGTTGTCCACGTAGCCGACGTCATACTTCAGCTCATTTTGAGGTGGCGGGCGTCGTTCGACTGACCCACCATCCGTGCATCGCCTCGAAAGCAGGTCTTAGGGCCAACGCATCGTCAGTTGCTTTGTACTCCACCCGCGGTGGCACTTCGGCATAAATGTGGCGCTGCACCAGGCCATCATCTTCCAAGGCGCGAAGCTGCTTGGTGAGCATGGTCTGGGTGATCCCGTCGATCTCGCGGCGCAACTCTCCAAATCTTTTGGTGCCGCGGAAGATCAAAATCTGGAGAATTGTGAGCTTCCATTTGCCACCGATCATCGCGAAAACGAGCGGGGCCGGACAAAGGTCCGCTTGGTCGGTCATCTTCATCAAACCATCCAATAGTATCTTTTTGATACTTTAGTACAAAAAAACTGCCTACTTTTCAAACCCAATGCATTGGGTAGTGTGCTGGCCACATCAAGAAAGGCTCAGCCATGCAAACGACCCTGCAACCCACAAGGCAAACCAACATACAAAACTACGCCGCATCGATTGATGTGGCAGCATCGCCAACGCGCAGCTTTGAGGCCGTGGCCACCCAAATGAACGCGTGGTGGACCAAGACAACCGAAGGGCAGATCGAGAGGGTTGGCGATCGGGTGAAAGTGATCTTCCCTCCGCATTTTGGCTTTTGGACGTTTGAGGCGATTGCCATTGAGCGCCCGAACCTGATTGTCATGCGCTGTGTGGATGCCCGTCACAGCGTTGCCGGGCAACCCGAGACCATCGAGCAGGAATGGATGGGCACTCTGATCAACTGGCATTTCGATGAAACGGCCACTGGCACACGCGTGTTGCTGACCCATGACGGGTTAACACCACAGTTGGTCTGTTGGGATATCTGCCAGGACGGCTGGAACCAGTTTTTCAAAGGCAGTTTGAAGGCGTTTTTAGACGGCGGTGCGCCAAGCCCTCACAGCGCGCCGTAGTGTGGCACCACGGGCATTCGGTTCAATAGCGTTCGTGGTGGGTGAACGTTCAGTGGGCCAGCAGCTTCAGCCCACTGAGCAGAAGACCGAGCGCGCCGGTAACCGCCGCGCCCGCAAGAACGCCTCCCACCGTGCCGCGCACGCGCCATCCAATCTGACCGCCAAAATAAACCAGCAGCGCAAGTGCGAGAACTTGGGCTAAAATCAAAGCCAATTGGGCGCTGTAGAGACCCAGCCAGGCAAGAAAAAAGGCGGCAGCGGGCGCATTGGCCGCCAGCAAGACGGTGCGGCTGTGACGCCAGCTCTTTTTGACATCAGCGGGGCTTAGTTCTTGCCCAGTTGCCAGCATCTGTTGGCAAAGCTCGGCAAAAGCCTTGGCCAAGGCGACTGCGACAACGGTTGCGACAAGAACAAGCCCCACGCGACCCGTATTTTCCACCGGGGGATGCAGTGCCATCAACACGGCCATGACCGAGATCGATCCGTAGACGACGCCGAACGCAGCTTCGTCGATGGCGCTAGCTGTCTTGCTCACGACCGGTGTCAGTCCATTTGGCGTCGTAATGGGACCCGTCGCAGAACGGCTTGTTCTTCGAAAGCCCACAGCGGCAGAGCGAATATTTCGCCCGGCTCGCGCCCTCGCCATTGAACGGCGCATCTAAGGTCACGTTGGTCACGTGATAGGGGCCATTCGGTTCAATGGTGATCGATACATCACCGGTGGTCAGATGCTGTTCTGGAATGTTTCCAATGGAAACACGCAACGCGCCCGACGGACAGGCGGCCATCACATCAAGGATGTCTTCAAGCTTCCCACCCTCAGGCTGAATCCAGGGCTTCTGGCGCGGATTGAAGACCGACGCGGCGCGGGCCTGACATTGTGCGGCGTGGGTACACAAAACCGGTGTGTAACTGATGGTAACGTCCACGCCGTCAGCGACACCAGAATACGTCACCGCGCTGTTGCGCAGCTTGCTGTGATCAGGTGCACTGGAAAAACCGGCTTTGCTGTGGCTGCCATCGCAAAAAGGTTTGTTGGCCGACGCACCGCAGCGACAGAGCGCCATCATCGGCTTTGGCTCGGACACCTCACCCTGCGCGTCAGTCAATCCCGGCCCGTTCTGCACCAGAAGCGGGCCATCGTCTTTCATGGAAATGGTTGGGGTGTCGGTCATTGCGATTATCCGCCGTTGTTTATCCAGCTGCCTTGGATCGGTTGGTCCACCACACCGGCACGCTGAGCAGAACGGCTGAGGCCGAAATGATCGTCATCACCGTGCCCGGAAAGAAGTTAGCAAAGCCACCCAAGTCGATGAAAATGAAATAGCCCACATCGGTCACGCCACCAACCACAGCAGTGGTCCAAATGGCCGCTAGATTGGCACGCCAGATGAAGATCGCACCAACCAGGGTAAACGCGCCGATCCACAACAGGTTGAAGCCGTGCTGATTCAGGATTGCCCCAACGGCGGGATGGTAGTCACCGGCCAAAAGCGCTGGGTCCACTGCATCGGCAATGCCAGCAACCGACCCAGCGGTATCCTGCACAATCGTCATAACCCCAGCAAACATGTGCACCAGCCCCCACACGACCCATAGGACTGCGGCAGTCTTTAGAGCTAGCATCTGGTTCTTTGTCATGATCAAAACCCTTTTACGTGATGCCCAGCCGTGACGTGGTGGGGCACGTGATGATGAGATAAGTTGACTTAATCAACTATTATAATGTGGACTATGTCAACTAGATAAACCATGCCAGATATTGAAACCGCACAGCTCACCGACCGCCTCATGCGCCGTATTCATGCCCAGTTAGGCGCGCGTTCTGGGCAGTTTGACACGCACAAGGTTGGGCCATCAGGCGGTATCTTGTTGTTGACTCTCGCCGACATGGCGCCGGTGAAGATGCACGCGCTGGTGAGCGCGATGCAGCGGGACAAATCGCAGATGACGCGGGCCGTTCAGGGGTTAGAAGCCAAAGGTTTGATTGAGCGGCAGGATGATCCAGAGGATGCGCGCGTGAGCGTGCTGCAGCTAACACCGCTGGGGCAAGAGGCTGTGTTGCGCATACAGGAAGCGGTTGCGCAGGTGCTCGCTGACATCCTCGTGCCCCTGTCGGGCCAGGAGCAGGAAACGTTGCGCGCGCTGCTGCGCCGCTTGTGATGGGTTGCTGTCAAAACCGGCGTCCCTGCTGCGACTTCACACCCATTTGAGGCGACGGTGAAGGAACGCTGACCTATATGGGCATGAAACGAAGTCCACTTGAGGTTCCCGCGTGCCAGAGTTTTCCGAGGCCACCGTCCGCCTGACCGCCTTTATCGGCATCTTCACTGCCATGGCGGTGTTTGAGCAGCTACTGCCCCGCCGCGAGCGCTTTCCCGCGCGCGGGCGCCGTTGGCTGACCAATTGGGGCATGCTGATCGTCGACTCAGTCGTCTTGCGCATTCTCTTCCCAGCAGCGGCTGTCGGCGTGGCGCTATGGGCCGAGGAAGCAGGCTTTGGCCTGTTCAACATCATCGATGTGCCATCAATATTGGTGGTGATCTTCGTGATTGTCTTTTTGGATTTTGCCGTTTGGCTGGAGCATGTTGTCTCACACCATTGGCCCTGGCTATGGCGCATCCATAAGGTGCATCATGCCGATGTGGACTTGGATGTGACAAGCGCGCTGCGCTTTCACCCGCTGGAAATCATCGTATCGATGATCTGGAAAGGCGCCTTGGTCGCGCTGCTTGGCGCGCCTGCCATCGCCGTTCTGATTTTCGAGATCATCTTGAACGGCATGGCAATGTTCAACCACTCCAATGTGAAGCTGCCGCTCTGGCTGGACCGGCTGTTGCGCCCAGCCGTTGTGACGCCGGACATGCATCGCATCCATCACTCGATCATTGAGCGGGAAACCAACACCAATTACGGCTTCAACCTATCCATCTGGGATCGGCTGTTTGGCGTGTACACACAAGATCCGGTGATGGGCCAACAGGGCATGACGATAGGGCTTGCCGAGCACCAGAACCGCGAACCAACCGGCCTTCTTTGGAGCCTTTTGCTACCGCTTCGGACCTATCAGAAAGTCCACGCGCCTGATCCGCTGATGGATGGCGAGACGGCTAAAGCCCCAGCGGATCGAGTGGAAACGCCGTCAGCATAATGGTTTCCAGCTCGCCAGAGGATTCCAGGCGAATGAGCGCGGCATTGAGCGCTTGAACAAGCTGCGACTGTCCGCGCGGAACAGCAAAGGCAAGCCCCTCGCCGAAATAGGTAACGGAAAAAATCGGCTGGCCAACGAACGCACAGCAATCGCCAGACTGGTTGCCCGCAAGCCAGATGGCCAGATCAACGCCGTCGCCAAAAGCGTGGCTGATAACCTCGCGCCGAAGGGCGCGTAACATCGCTTGTGCAGTGGTGAACGTTTCAATGTCGGTGTCAGCATAGGCATCACGCAGGAAGGCGGCGTGGGCGGTGTTTTCCACCACGCCGATACGCGCGTTGTCTATCCAATCAGGGTCTGGCTCATCGGACTGGGTGCCAATGAAGCGGGCCGCAAACCGGTAATAGGGCAGCGAAAAGGTGAACCGTTCAGCGTTTTGGCGGGTGATCGCAAGGCCAGCGGCCAGAACCAGATTGTTGGGGTCTTCATTCGCCGCAGCTGTGACCTGATCGAACCGACGTGCTTGGAGGGTGCAGGGCAGATCCAGCGTGTCGCAAACCGCGCGGATCAGATCGATATGCACGCCGGCAAGGCGCCCAGTGCCATCAAGAAACGCAAAGGGTGGAAAATCATCGGCCACCACGAAGCGCAGCACCGGCCCTGGCATCGGCTCAGGCAGTGCAATGCGCGCCCGTGGGTTGATAAAGCGCAGGTCCGACAGGCCTATCGACGTAGCGGTGTCGCTACCGGCCCCGTCTTGCTCAGCCGGGCTTTCATCAGCGCTTTGCACTTCCTGCGCTGAACTTGACCCTGGTGCTGCCAGGACCATCAGGAGAAGAGCGGCCAACGCCAAACAGAAAGAGTGATGGAGAATTCGCACGACTATCCGCAGATCAGAACGGTGAAGATTTGCGTTGGGTATAGCGCCCTGGCAGCCAAGCTCAAACAGTGAAATTGGCTGCGTGGCGTCTCCGCCAAATCTCAACCTAGGCAGAGACCCTGATGGCGCGGCGGCGAGAAAGGCGACAGGCTGGTCTGCTGACCAGGAGGGAGCCTGGATCAGGTCGGCTTATGGGGGAAGCAGGGATATGGGCGGTCTTTCCAATCACCAAGGCACGCCGGTGGCCCCACCGCCGCGGTATGCGGACGCGTTGGCAGCAGCGCGCGCACCAGTCAAACCGGTTGAACCACCGGTAAAAGCGGGCGCTGTACCGAGTGGCTGGAAGCCAGACCCGCTTGGCCAGTCTGAACGCTTGCGCGCGCTGGTCAACAAGGTGCGCTACATGCCGCTGCGCCACGCCAATGGAGCACGAGGGGCTGTCTATGAAGACACGCCTTCAGCACGCGGCACCCTGGCACGGTTGCGCCAGGCCCATCCTAAGGCTGCTGACCTGCTTTTCCTTGCGCCACGCGGAAAGGTTCAGGCTATGTGGGCTGATGCTCTGGGTGAAGACCTGACAGTATTTTCGCAAAACCATCTGACCCAAACACAACCCGATATGAGCGCGCGGGAAACGCTTGTGCGCAGCCAAGCCGTTGTTTTGGCGTTGGTATGCGTAGGTCTTGCACTTTGGGCTTTTCTGGCCGCACCCAGCCTGTTTGTGCTGCTCAACGGCGTGTTTGGCACTCTCTATTTCTCCGTCGGTATGGCCCGGATTTTGGCGGTGCTCACGCCGATGCCTCGGCTGGTGCGCTATCAGCCTCTGGCGAACCGCATGCCTGATGAGGCGCTACCGATGGTGTCGGTATTGATCCCCATCTACGATGAGGCGGCCATGGTGCCACAGCTTGTCGCTTCTATGGGTGCGCTCGATTATCCGGCCGAAAAACAGGAAATCCTCATCCTGGCCGAAGCCGATGACAGCGCCACCTTGCTGGCACTGGCCAAGCAGAACCTGCCCGACCACATGGCCGTGATCCGTGTCCCGCCCAGCAAACCGCGCACCAAACCAAAAGCGCTGAACTTCGCACTGCCGCTCACGCGCGGCGATTTCATCACCATCTATGATGCCGAAGACCGGCCCGAGCGCGACCAGTTGCGCAAAGCGGTGGCGATGTTCGAGGCAGCCAAAGGCAAGCGCGGCGCCAAACTTGGATGCGTGCAGGCCGCGCTCCACGTCACCAATGGGCGCGCGAACTTTCTCACCCAACACTTCGCATTGGAATACATGGCGCTGTTCGATGCGTTTTTGCCGGCGCTTTCGCGCTTCAATCTCCCGATCCCACTGGGCGGAACATCCAATCACTTCCGTCGCTCAGCGCTTATCGAAGCCGGTGGATGGGACCCCTATAATGTGACCGAAGATGCTGACCTAGGCATTCGCCTGGCGCGCCTTGGCTACGCCACACAGATGATCGCCTCAACAACCTTTGAAGAAGCGCCGATCGGTTTCAAACCTTGGATCAAGCAACGCGCGCGCTGGTTCAAAGGCTGGTGGCAGACCTGGTTGGTGCACATGCGCCACCCTCTAAAGCTGATGCATGAGCTTGGGTTGGGCGGCTTTCTCGCCTTCCAAACCATTATGCTTGGCGTGCTTGTATCGGTGCTGATCCATCCGTTCTTTTTGCTCGCAACCCTATGGGCACTCAGCGGGATGGGTGGTCCGCTTTATGCTGCGGCAACCGGAACGGGGCAGGTGCTGATCACCCTCAACCTGGCCAATTTCAGCTTGGGGTATGTGTCCGTGGTGCTGCTGAGCGGAACGGGGGCGAACCGGCGCGGCATGAAACGGATTGTGCCGGTTTTGCTCTCCATCCCGCTTTATTGGATTTGCCTGTCGGCGGCAGGGTTTCTGGCGCTATGGGAGCTGATCCGCCGACCACACCATTGGAACAAGACACCGCACGAGGCCGTGTGAACAGGATTGGCGTGAGACGGTGCGGACATACTAAAAGTACGGTAGGGGCGCTCTCAGCATTTGCTGCGCAAACGCCTGCCGCGCGTTCCGCCAATCGCTGCGCGATTGGTTCTCGTGCGGTTGGACCGAAGGCACAGAGCAAATAGACGCCTGTGCAACTGAAACGTAATTTTGGGTAAAAGCGCTCTCAGCATTTGCTGCGCAAACGCTTGCCGCGTGTTCCGCCAATCGCTGCGCGATTGGCTATGGAGCGGGTGAAGGGAATCGAACCCTCGTCGTCAGCTTGGGAAGCTGCTGCTCTACCATTGAGCTACACCCGCTTGCTGATCGCCTGTGTGGCAGAGCTTGCTGCATCCAGCAAGTCCGCCAAGTCACTCTGTTGAAGTCGCTGCGCTAAAGCCCTTCATCCATCAACAACCTGATCTCGGTTGCCGAGGTGCCAGCCACGATGCGGCCAAGCTCCTGATTGCCTTTCAACACCAGCAGGGTTGAGCGGCGCGGAATGGAACGGCGTACCGCCACTTCATGGGTGCGATAGGTGTCCCAATCGACGCGCACAAACGTCATCGCCTGATCGTAGGCCGGGTTGGTCGCGCGCAGATTGTTCACCACCCGCTCCTGGCGACGACATGTGCCGCACCATGTGGCGGAGTAATCCACGAACACAGTGCGTCCCTCAGCCAGCGCCGCGTCAATAACGCCTGGCGTGTACTCCACAAAGTCTGACGCTCTGGCGACCGTCGGCACCAGCAAGGGTGCTGTGGCCAGTGCAAGCGCTGAGGATAGAAAGAAGCGACGGTTGATAAAGTGATTCATAACAGTGTCTCCTTGGTTAGAGCGCAACAGAAAGGTCTTGCAGCCAAATCGGCATGACATCCAAGGCCCAGCCTTCAATAATGTGATGCAAGCCAAAAAATAGCATCAGCCCGACGGTGATGAACGTGAAGCCGATGAGGGGTTTGGAACGTTCGGCAAGCCCACGCAGGTTTTCAACGCGGGCGCGGATGGTTTCTCGCGCGCCATAACCGAGCGCCAAAATCAACGTTGAAACACCGAGCGCAAAGAACATCATAATGAGCGTGACATAGCCCAGATTTTGGCCCTGTGAGGCGAGCGCAATGGCGCCACCCAAAGTAGGCCCAATGCAGGGCGACCAAACCATGCCGAGCAGCGCGCCGCCAAGAAACTGACCGCGCAGGTCCGATGTATCGGTTTGCGCCATGCGGCTGCCCGCTCCAGCAGCAGGGCCTGCTGCGACAAGCTCAAAGCGTCTGGAAAAAGCTGGCACCATCAACACCGCGCCAAAGACCATCATGAGGACCGCGCCCATCTGCGCCAGCAACTCCGGCGTTAAACCGACGGCACTGCCAAAGGCCGTCACAGTGACGCCGAACAGCACAAAGGAAAGGCTCATGCCTGCAGCAAGCGCGAGCGGGCCGAAGCGGCTGGCGTTCAGCGCGCCCACCAACACAATTGGCAACACCGGCAGCACGCACGGGTTGATCAGCGTGAGCAGCCCAGCAGCGTAAGCAAAAATCAGCTCCATAATGCTCCTTTGCAAGCAGACGAGAGAAGGATCAAGCATGCGGCAGTCACAATTGCTTTACCGGGCCCTGTGGCTGCGCCTGAACGCCCAATTGCAGGCACACCTTGAAGGCAGCAAGGCCGGTGACCATAAGGATATTTGAACCCTTGTTTCCCCCAGAGATTCGCTCAAGGACCCCCGCATGCGCGATCAGGTTGAAGCCTTCATCACCAGCCGCCGCTTTGAGCTGGCGATCACCGCCCTCATCCTCCTTAACGCCATCACGCTTGGGCTGGAGACATCCGATGCTGTGATGGCGCAGTTCGGCTCGATCCTGCTGTTCGTCGACGAGGTGGTGCTTTGGGTTTTTGTGGTGGAGCTGGCACTGCGGTTTTACGTCTACCGTACCAAGTTTTTCCACGACCCCTGGCGTATCTTTGATTTCGTGATTGTCAGCATTGCGCTGATGCCAACAACAGGCGCTTTGTCGGTGCTGCGCGCGCTGCGCATTTTGCGTGTGCTGCGGCTGGTTTCCATGGTGCCATCGCTGCGCCGCGTGGTTGGTGGGCTGATTGCCGCCCTACCCGGCATGGGCTCGATCACGGTGCTCTTGACGCTGATTTTTTATGTTTTCTCCGTGGTCGCCACCAAGCTTTATGGCACTGGCGAAGGGGCCTGCGAAGCGGTGGCCGGGCGCTGCGATGAGTTGGTGCAATGGTTCGGCACGCTGCCGACTTCGGCCTATTCGCTGTTCCAAATCATGACGTTGGAAAGCTGGTCGATGGGCATTGTGCGCCCGGTGATGGAAGTGTACCCTTATGCGTGGAGTTTCTTTATCCCGTTCATTTTGTGCACCACCTTCACGGTGCTCAACCTTTTCATCGGCATCATCGTGTCGGCCATGCAGGCCGAGCACGAGGAAACCGCTGAACAAGAACGCGCCGATCTGCATGAAGAGCAGAAGGTGATCTTGAGCGAGCTACGGGCTCTGCGTTCTGAGGTGGCGGAGATGAAGAGGGGTTAGGAGCCACGCCTAGCGAACGTCATCCTCGCCGGTCCTCGAGCCGCGGGTCTCGCTTCCATGGCGGGGATCCATTTCAATGCGCGTTTTGGCAACAATGCTGCCGCCGAAAGGCCTGTGGAATGGATCCCTGCGACAAGTACAGGGATGAGGCCCCGGTAGTCTACCGAAAATGCTTGGACAGCTTCAGGCCTTGGGCCTGATAGTTGGAAACGCCACCCGCGCCGTAAAGCGTTGTTGGTCGCTCGCGCATCGTCTCAAAAACCAGCCGTCCAATCATTTGGCCGTGCTCAACCAGAAAGGGCACCTCGCGAGAGCGCACTTCAAGCACGGCACGCGCGCCGACGCCGCCAGCTTCTGGCGCCCCAAAGCCCGGGTCAAAGAAACCCGCATAGTGCACCCGAAACTCGCCGACCAGCGGATCGAATGGCACCATCTCCGCGGCGTAGTCCGCCGGGACGTGCACCGCCTCGCGGGACACCAGGATGTAGAACGCCGCTGGATCGAAAATCAGGGATTGCGAGGCATCGGCATAAAGCGGTTCCCAGTACGCTTCGCGGTCGAGTGCTGCTTTTTCATCGACCTTGACCAGGCCACCAGGGCGCTTGGCGCGATAGCCAATCAGGCCATCTTCGCCCCCCTTTAGGTCGATGGAAACGGCAAGCCCATTCTGGAATTGCGCCTTCGCACCAGAGACCAAACCCAAACGCTGGTCGAGGCTTTTCAGCTCCTTGTCGGACAGCAGCGTGTTGCCGCAGCGAAATCTGATCTGTGACAGGCGCGACCCAGGTTTCACCAGGATCGGGAAGCTCTGCGGCGCGATCTCCAGATAAAGCTTGCCAGCGTAGCCTGCCGGAATCTGATCAAACACCGCACCACCATCGGTGATAACGCGGGTGAAAATATCCAGCCTGCCCGTGGAGCTTTTCGGGTTCGTGGCGGCGCTCACTTCAGGCGGCAGGACCAGAGCCTCGTTCAACTCGACCAGATAGATGCAGCCGGTTTCCAGCACCGCACCATTTTCCAGCGGCATCTGATGCAGGGCGATCTCATCGAGCCGCTGCGCCACAGTGCGGTTGGCGCCCGGCAGAAAGCTTGCCTTGATACGGTAGGCGGTTTGGCCCAGGCGCAGGTCTAAACTTGCAGGCTGCACCTGATCCTCGTCCAGAGGGCTTGCATGACTGATCGCACCAGCCGCGACCATCGCCAGGATGTCGTGATCGGGCAAAATGCCATCATTGGGACCGAAAGAAGGAAGGGATGTGCTCATCGTGCCTGACTGTTTTCGCAAAGCTGGCCATGAGTCCATGTCCGCGTTGCAGCCATACACAGCTGGATTGGACGTATTGTTCGATAAAACGGACAAACGTTCGTCTTGACGAACGATACAGCTGTGATACTCGGTCTCACAGCCATTTTTGGGATACTCTGATGACCGACGCTGTAAAGCCACCACGCCCTCTGCGCCCTGAAACCAACCTTGTTCATGGCGGCACAATGCGTTCGGGTTTTGGCGAAACGAGCGAGGCGCTCTTTCTCACGCAAAGCTTTGTCTATGACAGCGCTGAACAAGCCGAGGCGCGATTTCAGGGCGACGAGCCAGGTTTCATTTATTCGCGCTTCTCCAACCCAACGATCAAGATGTTGGAAGACCGGCTCTGCCTTTTGGAAGGCGCCGACAACCCCAACCTGGCCTGCCGGGTGACGGCATCAGGTATGGCGGCGGTGACGGCAGCCATGCTCTGCTCGTTGTCAGCCGGCGATCATGTGGTGGCCGCACGCGCGCTGTTTGGCTCCTGCCGCTATGTCGTGGAGGATTTGCTGCCACGCTTTGGTATCGAGACCACGCTGATCGATGGACGTGACCTGGACGCCTGGAAAGCTGCACGACGGCCCAACACCAAGGTGTTTTTCCTTGAAACGCCGTCGAACCCAACGCTGGAAGTGATCAACCTGCAAGCGGTAGCGGACATCGCCCATGAAGGTGGCGCAAAGCTTTACGTGGACAATGTCTTTGCCACGCCGCTTTACCAGCGCCCGATGCAGTTTGGCGCTGACGTCGTGATCTATTCGGCCACCAAGCACATGGATGGCCAAGGCCGCTGCCTTGCTGGTGCCGTGCTGGCCGATGAAGCGTGGATCAACGACCATCTGCACAATTTTCTGCGCCAGACAGGGCCGAGCCTCTCGCCCTTCAACGCGTGGGTGGTCCTAAAAAGCCTAGAAACCTTTGCGTTGCGGGTGAACCAACAGGCCGACAATGCCACGGCGCTGGCCGATCGTCTGGCGGGGCACTCCAAAATAGCGCGGGTGCTCTACCCACACCGCAGCGATCACCCCGATCACACGGTCGCCTCGCGGCAAATGACGCGCGGCGGCACCTTGATCGCGTTTGAAGTGGAGGGCGGCAAAGCCGACGCCTTCGCGTTTCTCAACCGCCTCCAAATCATCAAAATCTCCAACAATCTGGGCGATGCAAAAAGCTTGATCACCCACCCTTCAACAACCACCCATCAGCGGCTTGAGGAAGCCGATCGCCAGGAGCTTGGGATCCACCAAAACCTGCTGCGGCTGTCGGTTGGGCTGGAGCATGTGGATGATCTTTGGGATGATATCTCCGGCGCCCTCGATTAGGGCTTGAACGTCTGCCAAGCCATTATGATACGGGCGATGGCGGTGAGCATGACCGGCACCGTGAAGGCATAGGCGAGCCAGTGGAACCAGGCCGGCATCAGGCAAGCGATAACAAACACTGCAATAGTTTCAGTGCCTTCGGCCAAGCCGCCGGTGAAGTAGAGCGACTTGGACCCGCGCCGATCCGTGCTCATTCCATGTTTTTCAGCCAAAATGGCATAGCCCAAGAACGAGCCGCCATTGATGTAAAAGCTGAACAACAGCACACAGGCTGCCACCGCGTTGGCGGTGGGGTCGGCAATGGCAAAGCCAAGTGGCACAGCGGCGTAGAACGCATAGTCACACACGATATCGAGATAGCCGCCGCGATCCGTTTTGTGTGTGGCACGCGCGACGGCCCCATCCAGCCCGTCCGCCAAGCGGCTGGCCAGCACCAGTGCAAGACCCACCCAATAGGCCTGCACGGCAATGGCAGCACCGGCGGCCAGACCTAGCACCAGGCCGACAAGCGTGATGTGATCAGCCGTCAGCCCAACGCGCGCTATGCTGCGCCCCAGCGCATTCAGCGGCGGATCAATGAGAGTGCGCATTTGGCCATCAAGCATCGCAACGGGCTTTCGGTGTTTACGTTGGCTATCGCCTAGGGGCTTGGCGCGCCACACGCAAGCTCTCGGCGGCCCAGCTCAGCGGCTTGTGAACACGCGTGACACGTCCCGCGCCATATGGGAGACTAGCAGTGACGAACCAGGAAGGGCCGAGCAAAGTCTAAGATGTACCAAGCGGTGACAAAGAACATCCAGGTGACGGTGGAGCCGCAGTTTCTGCCGGATGAATCCGACGTGGATGCAGGCCGTTTTTTCTTCGCCTACGGCGTGGAGATCGCCAATCTGGGTCGCTCAATTGTTCAGGTGCGCACGCGCTATTGGCACATCACCGATGGCCTGGGGCGGGTGCAGGAAATCAAAGGCGATGGCGTGGTTGGCGAAGAGCCGATCCTTCACCCCGGTGAGAGTTTTCGCTACACCTCCGGCTGTCCACTGGATACGCCCACCGGTGTTATGGTGGGCCATTATGGCGTGGAAACGCTGGAAGGAACACGGTTTGATGTCGACATTCCAGCCTTCTCGCTTGACGCACCGTTTTACGAGCGCACGCTGAATTAGGTCTGACACACCAGCCGATGTTCAATCCTGGACCGATCTTTCTGATCATCGGCGCGTTGCTGGCAACGCTTGGCGTTGCGATGATGATCCCAGCGCTGGTCGATCTTGGCCATGCCAACAATGATTGGGTGGTGTTTGCCGCCAGCTCACTGGTGACAACGCTTGTGGGTTTGGGATTGGCGCAGACCGGGCGCGGGCGACCGGCCATCCTATCATCTCGCCAGGCTGTGCTGATGACGGTTGGGGCCTGGACAGTGCTGCCGGCCTTTGCCGCGCTGCCACTGCTTTGGTCGGGCGCCACACCCACCTACACCGACGCGTTCTTCGAGGCGATGAGCGGCATCACCACCACCGGCGCCACGGTTGTCAGCGGCCTTGATGATCAGCCGCCTGGTGTTCTGATCTGGCGCTCGATGTTGCAGTGGCTGGGCGGGCTGGGTGTGGTTGTGATGGCCGTGTCTATTCTGCCGATGCTGCGCGTTGGTGGTATGCAGCTGTTTAAAACCGAAGCTTTTGATACGCCGGACAAAATCCTACCGCGCGCGACGCAAATATCCGGCTCGCTGATTGGCGTTTTCTCGGTGTTCACGCTGCTCTGCACGATGGCCTACACGGCGGCGGGCATGACGTTCTTCGATGCTGTCAATCACGCCATGACCACCGTGGCGACGGGCGGATACTCCACGCGTGATGCCTCCATCGGATATTTTCAATCCGGTTCGGTGGAACTGATCGGCATCATCTTTATGGTCCTCGGATCGCTGCCCTTCCTGCTCTACGTGCAAGCGCTTCAGGGCCGCCCGATGGGGTTGCTGCGCGACAGCCAAGTGCATGTCTTCCTTGTTCTGTTGATCGTCTTTTCGCTCATTGTCGCGCTGTCTCTCGACCCTCTGACGGCAGAACGCGGTGTGATCGCCGATCTGCGGGTTGCCACCTTCAACGTGGTCTCCATCATGACCGGCACGGGCTACGCTTCGGAGAATTACGGCCAGTGGGGCGCGATGCCGGTGGTGGTGTTTCTGGTGCTCACACTGATCGGTGGTTGCGCTGGCTCAACGGCCTGCGGCATGAAGATTTTCCGCGTGCAGGTGGCGCTGAAAACCGTAACCCAGCATGTGCGGCGCCTTGCGTATCCGCACGGCGTGTTTGTGATGCGTTACAATGGACGGCCCGTGGATGGCTCGGTTGTCTCCGCCGTGATGAGCTTCATCTTCCTTTATTTTCTGCTCATCGGCGTGCTGGCCGTCGCGCTCATGGCCATGGACCTCGATCCGATGACTGCCTTTTCAGGCGCCGCCACGACCCTTGCCAATGTTGGCCCAGGCTTGGGCGATGTGATCGGGCCGGATGGCAACTTCGCCACCTTGCCTGACCTTGCCAAATGGCTGATGGCACTCGCGATGTTGATTGGCCGCTTGGAGCTTTTCACCGTTCTGGTGCTGATCCTGCCGCGCTTCTGGCAGCGGTGAACCACCGCTGGTTTGAGTTTGACTCTGTTGTAGCCGGATAGAGGGCTGTCTATTCGGCTGGGGTCAGCGCCCGAGTTTCGCTTTGGCCATCATCAGCCAGTCTGCGCCCGAAGAAGGTGCGCAGCACCAAACCAATATCATCGCCGACCTTCAGCAATGACGGCACCAGCACCATCACGAACAATGTCGCGGTGCCCAGTCCGAAGGTGATGGTGATCGCCATCGGCAGTAGGAACTGCGCCTGAAGCGAGGTTTCAAACAGCAGCGGCGATAGGCCACCCACGGTCGTGAGCGAGGTGAGCAGGATAGCCCGGAAGCGATCCTGCGTTGCCTGAACGGCGGCCTCGGCAACCCCCATGCCTTGTTTCAACCGGTCGTCAAACCTGGACACCAGGATGATGGAGTTGTTGACCAGGATGCCGGCCAAGCCCAGCAGCCCAATCATCGACAAGATCGTGAGCTGGAAGCCCATGACCCAATGGCCCAAGATTGCGCCGACAATGCCAAACGGGATGATCATCATCACCGCGATGGGGCGCCAATAGCTGGCAAAAACCCATGCCAAAATGATGTACATAATGCCAAGCGCCAGAATGCCGCCGAGACCAAGATCGGCAAACGCTTCTTGGCGCTCTTCGGCCCGGCCTGAGAAGGAAAAGTCCACGCCATAGGTGTCGGCGACACGTTGAAGGTCACCGGTACGAAGCGCGGCTTCGATCTCGCTGTTGGTGGTCACTTCAAAATCAACATCTGCGGTCACAGACACCGTGGTCTGGCCATCGCGGCGCTGAATCACCGAAAAGCCCTGGCGGTCTTCCAAATTCACCACCTCGGTGACCGGCACGTAGATGCCAGCGGGCGAACGCAGCTCCAGCGCACGCAGTGTGCCCGTGCCGCCTTCTCCAAGATTTTGACGCACGACGATGGCGATCTCTTCATCGGGGAAGGGCAGATTGCGCGCGGTCCGCCCGCCAACGGCGTCGCGAATTTGTGCACCCACACCATCGAGCGTGAACCCTAAGGCCTCCCCGCGTTCGGTCAGCGTCATGATAATCTCTGGCTTGCCATACGGCAGATCATCATCGACGCCAGAAACGCCGGGGAACTGGGTCAGCGCATCCTGTAGATCAGCAGCGGCAGCTTTCAGCGTTGCGGCATTGTCGCCAAGCAGACGAATGTCCAAGTCACGCCCAGGAGGACCACCGCGTCGCTCGAAAATCGAGATACGCTCAACGCCAGGAAGATCAGGAACCGCGCGTCGCCAAGCGCGCACGACTTCGGGCGTGCGGATTGAACGGGCCTCCGAGGAGGTGAGTTCCACGTCAATGCGCGCAAAGTTGTCACCCTGGTTGCGGCCAGACTGCCCGTAGACTGTATAGGCGGACAGAACCAGCGTGTCTTCGCCGTCCAAGTTAGCGGTCAGTTGCTCATCGCTGGCACGCAGCGCCTGGTCGACACGCGCCAGTGTTTCCAGCGCTGCGGCTTCCGACACGCCGGGGGTGAATGTGATGGAGGCAGTGATGTTTTCCGCTTCCGGTGAGGGGAAGAACACAAAGCCCACATGGTTGCCGCGAATGACGCCAACAATGATGATCAGCGCCGACACACAGATCGCGAGCGTCACATAGCGCCAAGCAACGGCCGTCTTAACGATGATGCGGAAGGGGTTGTCGCGCACCCAGCCAAAGCCAGTATCAAAACCTCGCCGGAACCAGCTTTTGTAGTTGGCCCCACCGATTGAGCCGGATCGTTCGCGACGGCGCTCGCCGCGCAACCGCAGCAGCTCGATGAGCCCAGCCAGCCCAAACGCAGCCACCGCAATCGCAACCGCCAGCGCTGGGGTTTGGGCAAGCGGATGGGCGTTGATAACGCCTGCGATGTCGCCCAAGCCAACGGCGCCTGCAAGCGGCGCTTGGTAAAGCACCAGAACCATGGGCGCGGCCAAAAGCACGGCGGTGAGAATGAGGCGTGTCCAGTTGGTGCCACGACGCGGCGTTGCGCCCAACGAGTGCGCCAAATGGCCAGGCAGGACGAAGAAAACCTCCACCAGGCTGGCGATCAGAACCGCGACCACAACCACAGGCAACACGCCCATGATCTGACCGATGGTGGAACCCACCAGCAAAATCGGGCCGAAGGCAGCTGTGGTGGTGAGCATGGCGGCGATGACCGGCATCATCATGCGGGTTGCGCCGTTCTCTGCCGCCTCATAGGGCCCATCGCCCATATCAAGGCGTGTGGCGGTGTGTTCCCCCACCACAATCGCATCATCGACGATGATCCCCAGCGTCATGATCAGCGCGAACAGCGAGATCATGTTGATCGACTCGCCGAACACGAACATCAGGCCAAGCGTTGCCATGACAGCGGTTGGGATGCCGACGGCCACCCAGAACGCGATGCGCATGTTGAGGAAGACGAACAAGATGGTGATCACCACCAGCAAGCCTGAAAGACCGTTGGTGACCAGCAATTGGATACGCTGCTCCACCGCCGTGGACCGTAAGTCATAGATCGCCAAGTTCAGCGACTGAGGGTATTCGAGACGGGCCTGCTCAACCGTCGCCACCATCGCATCGGCAACTGCCAGCACATCTTGGGAGGCCGAGCGCGAGACATCCATGCGGATCGCCCGTTCGCCTTGCACAAAGCCTTGGCTTTGGCTGCTATCATAAGTCTGGCGAATATCGGCAATATCACGCAGCTCGATGCGCTCGCCGGACGCTTCACCGCGCACCACAACATGCCCAAGAGACTCGATGCTATCGGCTTGGCTAAGCGTGCGGATCTGGCGCTCCAAGTCACCATCCAAATTGCCCGAGGGCAGATCGCGGCTGTTCTCGCTGATGCGGCCTGCCACATCGCCGATGCTCAAATCGAGACGTCGCAGCGTGGAGGGATCAATCGTCACCTCATACTCGGTGTCGCGCATGCCTGAAAAGCTGACCAGATCGATATCATTGTCGATCAGCCGGTCACGCAGGTCGCGAGCATAGCTTTTCAAGGCGTCTTCAGAGAATGGGCCAGAAATGGCAATCCGGCCCACACGGTCAGCAAAGTTGCTGGTGGTGATGACGGGTGTCTCGGCGCCATCGGGCAGCAAGGTAAGACCGGCGACAGCCTGTTCCACATCCGCGCGTGCGTCGATCATGTCCGTGTCGTCGGTGAAATCGAGCCGCACCGATCCAGACCCTTCACGGGCGTAGGATACGATCTCATCCACGCCATCGATGAAACGGAGCTCTGGTTCGGCAACGGTGAGGATGTTGCTCTCAACGTCTTCCGCGCTGGCGCCAGACCAACTGACGGAGACGGTGATGTTTTTGGTCTCGATATCAGGGAAGAATTGGGTGTTGAGATTGGCCAGGCCGTAGATGCCGAACAGCACCATCAGCGCCATCACCAGATTGGCTGCATTGGGGTGGCGCACAAAGAGCCTGATCATGCCGCGCGCGCCGCTCGGCCCCTCGTTCAAGCGGCTGGACGCATCAATGCGGGTCTGACGTAGGCGAGACAGTGGCTGCTTGCTCATTACGGCGTCCCTCAAGAGGTTGGCTGAACGCGGCGCACGGCAACGCCGTCGCCCGCGTCGGTCAGCCTTGAGGTCACAACTTCAGCACCATCCAACGCTGTCCCCGCCGCCGGGCGCACCAAGGCATGGGCGCCATCCCAGGCGACCAGCTCCACATCACGGCGCTGCAAGCGATCATCGACAACGATGAAAATGTGATCGGTGTTGTAGAGCGCGGTTTCAGGGATGCGCACGGTGTTTTCAAAGGCCTGATCGGCAAGCGAGACGGAAACAAAAGCACCGGGGCGCAGGTTGGTTGTCGATTGCTCCCGGCCCAACTGGCCAAACAGCGTCACACCGCCAGAAGCCGCAGAAATGTCGGCGTCCAAGCGGTCGATGGTCCCGGCCAGTTGCACATCCTGCCCACCTGTTGACCAGGTGACCGTGATCGGACGACCGATCAGCGGTTCAGCCTCGCCTGCCAGACGGCCAAATTGGCTGTCGGACAGGGTGAAGCGGGCATTGAGTGCGGTGTCATCATAGATCGTGGCGACAGGGTCATTGACCGAAACCAGGCGGCCAATATCCACGCTTTCTGAACGGATGACACCGGAAAAGGGTGCGCGCAGAATGGTGCGTTCCAGATCGCGCTCTGCCTGCGAAAGGCGCCATTCCAACCGGGCAATTTGCGCGCGTAGCTGGTCCAAACGCGCCTCTTCAACGCGTAGGTTTGCCTCCCGCTGGTCCACCGCCTGTTGGCGTTGAGAGAGTGTGAGTTGACGGGCTTCAAGATCACGTTCGGTCAGTTGGCCGCGCTCAACAAGCTGGCTTGCTCGCACCAGGTCGCGCTCTGCCAAATCAACCTGCTCAATCGCGCGGGCGAGCTGATCACGCTCCAAAGCCGAGCGAGCTTCAGATTCAGCAGCACCGGCACGCGCTTCGGCCAAATTGGCCTCTGCCTCCACAACAGCACCTTCATAGGAAAAGCGATCAATCTCAACCAGCGGCGCGCCTTCATCGATGCGACGACCCGCTTCAAGGTTGGGGTGAACACCGGTGATTTCGCCTGCAACAAGGGCACGCAGATCGACCAAGCGACCGGCCACCACTTCGCCAAAAACTTGAATGGTTGGGCTGTGCGTTGCCACTTGGGCTGTTTGGGTGAGCACCGGCACCTGGCGTTCTACCGCCGGGCGCTGCGGCACCTGGGGCCTGCTATCGATCAAGCGCTGCATCAGTGTGACAGCACCGGCGATGATGGCGATGGCCAACACCGCCGAAATCAGCGTTTTGCCGGCAACCCACCATGGTGACGTGGTGCGCGTTGGCTGCGTCTCGTCCACCGTCACAAGATCGGTGTTATTATCGTGGGTCGGATTGGGATCCGGATTCAGCATGGATTTGAGCTCATCGCGTGAAAAGGGGGTTGCCCATCTACGCGTCTCATCCTGCCACAGATGCCTTCAAAGCTTCAGTTAAAGATTGGTCATCTTGCCACTAACAAAGTGAGGTCGGCCAATATGTTGGTCTTGGCCGATCTCGATTTCTGTATCGCTAGAGCGCTTCACAGGTGGCTGGATCAAAGCGATATTGCTTGGAGCAATACTCGCAGGTCACTTCAATCGCGCCATTGATGATCATGTCCTCATCGGGATCATCGCCAAACGTCTTGACGGTGGCCTGGACGCGCTCAACTGAGCAAGTGCAGTTTTCCCGCACCGGCATGGCTTCAAACACGCGCACGCCGCGCTCATGGAACAGCCGGTAGAGAAGCTGATCGGAACCGACCTGCGGATCAACCAGTTCTGCTGCTTCAATCGTGCCGATCAGAGCTTCAGCTTCACGCCAATGATCGGGTTGGTCGACCGACATATCGGTGCTGGTTTCGCCACTTGGATCATCACCGGGATGCAAATCCTGCACCGGAAGCTGGCTTGTGTCGCGTGGCAGATACTGGGCGAGAAAACCGCCAGCCCGCCATTTGGCCTTGCCCGCATCACCACGATCCACTGTTTGCGCCACAGCAAGGCGGACAAGCGTTGGAATTTGCTCCGACTGCAGGAAGTAAGCCTGCGCCATTTCCTCAAGGCTTTTGCCCTGCATGGCCACGACGCCCTGGTAGCGGTTCATGTGCGCGCCTTGATCAACCGTCAGCGCCAAATGCCCTTCGCCCAGAAGCTGAGACGGCTCGGTTTGACCGGCAGCAACAGCTTCTTCCAGACGTGCGTCATCGAACCGTGCCATGGCGCGCACGGCATCGGGCGTTTGGAAATCGACCACCAGCAGTGACACCGGGCCGTCGCCCTGCGCCTGCACGATAAAGCGGCCATCAAACTTCAGCGCCGTGCCCAGAAGCAGGGTCAGCGCGACCATCTCGGCAAGCAAACGCGCGACAGGTTGCGGATAATCGTGGCGATCCAGCAGATCATCAACGGCGCCGCCAAGGCGAATGACGCGGCCGCGAACATCCAGCTCTTCCACCGCAAACGGCATAACATGATCGTCATCTCCGGCATGGAAGCTGGCCGGCGCGCGCGAGGTGGGCTGGGACAATAGGTTAGGCTGTCCGGTCGGATCGGTCCCGCCGGATGAAGGTGGGTTCGGTGTCATGGGATGTCTCGTATCACAAGGGGGAGGCGCAGCAGAACGGCTGTGCACTGTCGGCGCTTTACATAAGTATCCTGTGCTGGAATCCAACCCGAAGCACAGCCAAGCAGGGTCAGGGCCTCAGGAGCGCTGCTAGTCCACCAGACCGAAGCACCAAGCCAGCACGCCTTTTTGGGCGTGAAGGCGATTTTCCGCCTCGTCAAAAACCACCGATTGCGGACCATCGATAACGCTTGCCGTAACCTCTTCCTCGCGGTGAGCAGGCAGGCAGTGCATGAACAAGGCATCGGGGTTGGCCTGGGCCATCAACCGGTCGTTCACTTGGTAAGGGCCAAGCAGATTGTGGCGGCGCTGCGCCTGATCATCGCCCATCGAAACCCACGTGTCGGTGATGATAAGATCGGCGCCATCGGCGGCCACTTCAGCATCGGTTGTCACTTCCAGCTTGGCTCCTGCAGCATGGGCTTTGGCGACCACATCCTCGTCTAGCGCCATTTCTGGCGGTGTGGCCACGACGATGGTCATGTCGATGTGGGCAGCAGCATGGATCCAGCTTGCCAGCACATTGTTGGTGTCGCCGGACCACATCACGCGTTTGCCAGCCAGTGAGCCGCGATGCTCCTCGTAGGTCATGATGTCGGCCATCACCTGGCACGGGTGGGAGACCTTGGTTAGTCCGTTGATCACAGGCACCGTGGCATGTTCGGCAAGGCCGGTTAGCAGATCATGGTCAAGGGTGCGGATCATGATGCCATCGACCATGCGTGAGAGCACTTTGGCGGTGTCGTGCACGCTTTCACGTTTGCCAAGCTCGATCTCGGCGCCGGTGACCATCAGCGTCTGCCCGCCAAGCTGGCGCATGCCGACATCGAACGACACGCGGGTGCGCAGCGAAGGCTGCTCGAACACGAGCGCCAGCACTTTGCCGTCCAGCGGCTTGTCGGCAGTGCCCGCTTTCTGGGCGCGTTTGCGGGTGTGGCCATCGGCAAGAACGGCTTCAAAAGTGCCGGTGGAAAGAGCATCAATATCAAGAAAATGACGGGTCATTGGCTTCAGCCCGATTGCTGGGAACAGAGGATAAGGAGGTTTATGCGCCGCCGTTAGGACTGGCGCTGGTCGTCCAACTGACGCGCGGCATCTTCCAACGCGTCCATGGCAAAGGCGATATCGTCTCGCGTTACGATGAGTGGTGGAAGAAGGCGCACCACATTGTCACCGGCGGCGACAAGCAGCAGGCCCTTTTCGCGGGCCGCTGCCACAACATCACCGACGGGGATTGCGCATTTCACGCCCATCAAAAGACCCTCACCACGCACAGCGGTGAAGATGTCGGGGTACAGATCGATCAGCGCACCCAGGCTTTGGGTAAGATCGCGAGCGCGGGCTTGCACGGTTTCCAAGAAACCTTCGTCGAGCACGACATCAAGAACCGCATTGCCGGCGGCCATCGCCATTGGGTTGCCGCCATAGGTGGTGCCATGGGTGCCCGGTACCATACCGGCAGCAACCTCTGCCGTCGCAAGGCACGCGCCAAGAGGGAAGCCACCGCCGATGCCTTTGGCCACGGCCATGATGTCCGGCTCGAACCCAACGCGCTGATGAACAAACAGATGACCGGACCGACCAACACCGGTTTGCACCTCATCGAGGATCAGAAGCACACCATGCTTGTCGCAGGCCTCGCGCAAGCCGCGCAGGCACTGATCGGGCACCGACCGCACACCGCCCTCGCCTTGGATCGGTTCGATCAGAACCGCCGCGCAATCCTCACGCGCAATCGCCGCGTTGAGCGCGTCATGATCACCGAAGGCCAAGTTTTCAAAACCTGGCGCTGCAGGACCGAAGCCTTCCAAATAGGATGGATTGCCGCCAGCAGCGATGGTGGCCAACGTGCGCCCATGGAACGCGCCTTGGAAGGTGATGATGTTCACGCGCTCAGGCTGACCCTGATCATAATGGTAGCGCCGCGCTGTCTTGATCGCGCATTCCAGGGCCTCAGCACCGGAATTGGTGAAAAACACTTTTTCGGCGAACGTTGCATCGCACAAGCGCTGAGCAAGGCGTTTGCCGCCATCAATCTGGAACAGGTTCGATGTGTGCCAGAGCTTCTCAGCTTGCCCCTTGATCGCCTCCACCAAATGAGGATGCGCATGACCCAGTGCGTTGACCGCTATGCCAGAGACGAAATCCATGTAGCGTCGGCCATCTTCATCAAACAGCCACACGCCTTGCCCGCGCACAAATGTCTGTGGCGTGCGGTTGTACGTGCCGAACAATGGATTTTCATCCGGATCGGTGGTGGACGGTGTTTGGTGGACTGGCAGAGACTGCGCCATGGATACATGCCCCCTTTACGGGCCATTAAAAACGGGAGACGCGTCGACGACGCGTGTTTAAGCCGTTTTGTTACTAACAGGTGGGCACGGAGCGTTGAATTTCACCTAACCCAACGGCAGGTCCAACGTCGGCCCAAAAAAGAAACGGCCCTGTGCGGGCCGAGCGCCTTTTGTCTAACATTTTTTTTCGCTCTGCTGTCAAATTCTAAGTCCTTCTAACGACTCAAGAAACCGAACGTTTTCCCCGGAAAGACCCGATCTTGTTCACTTTTTTTTAACCAACGACTCTTGTCACCGATTCAACCACTGGTGTAGCTCTAATGGCGAGGGCCACGAGATGTGGTGGCTGTTCACCGTAGATTTGGCAATCACGTGGGCCACGCCTGCCGGGGTTAGAAGACCCTGGCGTGTGCGCGGCTTCGCTTTGCTTGCTGATGCGTCAACGGTGAACGCAGACATTGATACTGGGGCGGGTCGGCGCAAACCTTAAGTTTAGGTGGTGCTACATGTGCGGAGGAAGCAAGCAATGGCATGGACTGATGAACGCGTGGACGTGTTGAAGACAATGTGGCTAGGCGGATCGAGCGCAAGTCAGATCGCAGCTGCATTGGGCGACGTCACCCGCAATGCCGTGATCGGCAAAGTGCACCGTCTTGGCCTATCCGGTCGTGGCAAGCCAACGGCCACCGCTACGCCTCGCGCCCGCAAGCCACGGGCACCCTCGTCCGGCACATCACGCCCACGGCGCAGCACAACAACCTCTCGCGTTGGTAGCGGCGGTGGTATGTCGGTCGGTGCTACGGCGCTGAAATCTGATGAAATGGCGGTCGCCACGTTGGAACAGGCACCGGTTGCACGCGGCCAGGTGGACCTGGTTCTGGTGGGTGAAAGCCCGAAGCTCTCCATCCAAGAGCTTAAAGAAGACACCTGTCGTTGGCCGGTGGGCGATCCGCTGAACGACGATTTCCACTTTTGCGGTCGCTCAGCTCTCGATGGACAACCCTATTGCGAGTATCACTGCGGGGTGGCTTTCCAGGCACCCAACGAGCGCCGTCGTAACCGCTAGGCGGATACGTCTAAACGCACTTTGCAACGCGCCGCTTTGCTTGGCTTTCAAGCAGATTGGCGCGTTTTTGCATTTAAGCGTCAGGCCGATTGGCGCGTCGGTGCATCTTAGAAGCGATCATCGAACGCGTAGCCCGCGCCGCGCCATTTCTTTGCTTTGTGCGGGCGCTTGGGCCTTAGGCCGACTGCCGCGTCGGTGCATCTTGGAAGCGATCATCGAAGGCGTAGCCCGCGCCGCGCACTGTGCGAATGGGGTCGCGGGCGCGGCCCTTGTTGATCGCCTTGCGCAAGCGGCCGATATGCACATCAACCGTGCGATCATCAACATAAACATCATGCCCCCACACGCCGTTGAGCAACTGCTCGCGTGAGAACACGCGGCCGGGCGTGCGCATCAAGAATTCCAACAACCGAAACTCTGTCGGACCGAGATGAATTTCGCGCTCTTGGCGACGCACCCGATGGGTTTCGCGGTCCAACTCAATATCACCGACCGTTAAGGCGTTGGTGATGAGCTCCGGGCTGCTGCGGCGCAGAAGCGCTTTTATGCGTGCTGCCAGCTCAGGAATGGAAAAGGGTTTGACCACATAATCATCAGCGCCAGTGGTCAGGCCGCGCACACGCTCGCCTTCTTCTCCGCGCGCGGTCAGCATGATGACCGGTGTGGAACTGGTTTGCGCACGCGAGCGGATGCGGCGGCAAAGCTCAATGCCAGAGAGACCAGGCAACATCCAATCGAGCAAGATGAGATCGAAGCTGCGTTCTTGCAAACGTGTTTCAGCATCATCACCGCGCGTGGCCACATCGACATCGTAGCCAAGGGCTTCGATGTTGTATTTCAGAAGCTCCACAAGCGGCGCTTCATCCTCGACGATCAAAATGCTTGGTCGCACGGGCTACCTCAGCGTTGCTCAGTTGGGCAGGTTCGGTTCAGGCACTGTGGAGCCAAGCTCGTCCTGTTTGGGACGGTTGGTGGCGATCATTTCGCCGGTGCGGGTGTAGATGGCCCGCTCGGCAATGTTGGTGGCGTGATCGCCGATGCGCTCCAAGTTCTTGGCGCAGAACAGCAAGTGCGTGCAGGAGGTGATGTTGCGCGGGTCTTCCATCATGTAGGTGAGGAGCTCGCGAAACAGCGATGTGTAGAGCGCATCAATCTCAGCATCGTGGCGCCACACATCTTCAGCTTTGGTGGTGTCGCGCTCAACGAAGGCCTCAATGGAGCGCTTCAGCTGACCGAGCACCAGGCGCGACAGGCTATCAACGCCATGCGCCAAGGTCCGCTGTTGGATCGTGCCATCGATTATCAAAGCGCGCTTGGCGATGTTTTTGGCCAGATCACCGACGCGCTCCAAGTCTTGGCTAACACGCATGGACGACACGATAACGCGCAGATCATCGCCCATAGGCTGGCGTCGCGCGATAAGCAAAACAGCATCGCTCTCGATCTTGCGGTCGGCTTCATCGACGCGATCATCATCGACAATCACGCGTTCAGCTTCGTCGCGCGCACCGGTCATCAAGGCATCAACGGCAAGTTCCACAGATCGCTCGGCCCACCCAGCCATCTGTGCCAGTTCAAGCAGCAGATCACGAAGATCGGTGTCAAAGGACGTTACGATATGTTTGGTCATCAGAGTGTCTCCTCGGTGGCACCTACTAGCGCCACAGAATCATAGCATAATTAGACCAGGCTAATGCTAGCCGAAACGACCAGTAATGTAGTCGCGGGTGCGGCTGTCACGCGGATTGGTAAAGATCTGATCGGTGGCCCCTACCTCCACCAAGATGCCCAAATGGAAAAAGGCTGTGCGCTGCGAGACACGCGCTGCCTGCTGCATCGAGTGGGTGACAATCACGATTGTGAAATTCTCGCGCAACTCGTCGATCAGCTCTTCAACCTTAGCGGTTGCGATGGGATCAAGCGCCGAGCACGGCTCATCCATCAGCATCACTTCAGGTGAGGTTGCGATGGCGCGCGCGATACACAAACGTTGCTGTTGGCCGCCCGATAGGCCGGTGCCCGGTGCATCCAGACGATCTTTGACCTCTTCAAAAAGGCCTGCTTTTTGCAACGAGCCAACGACGATTTCTTCCAGATCGGTTTTGTTGTCTGCCAAGCCGTGAATGCGCGGGCCGTAAGCAATGTTCTCGAAGATCGATTTGGGAAACGGGTTGGGTTTTTGAAACACCATGCCGACGCGGGCACGCAACTCGACCACATCGATGGACGGATCGTAGATATCCTGCTCACCAATGGTGATTTTGCCGTCCATGCGAGCAATGTCGATGGTGTCGTTCATGCGGTTCAAGCACCGCAAAAAGGTCGACTTACCGCAGCCCGACGGGCCGATGAGCGAAGTAACCTGGCGCTCGCCAACATCAAGATTGATACCAAACAGGGCCTGTTTGTCGCCGTAATAGACGTCGACATTTTCGCCCTTCATTTTGACGTTTTCCGGTGGGGCGTCGGTGATGGTGGTGCCTCCTGGCGCGACATCGTTTTCAGGGGTAGCAACCTGTGCGACCGGCGCAGTGTCGCTTTCTTGGACAGTTTGGGTGGTCGACATTGCGATGTCTCCTTGAGAAGCCGTGTACTCGATACGAGGCGCGCTTACCAGCGCCGCTCAAAGCGCTTGCGCAGGATCACGGCAAGAGCATTCATGGTGATAAGGAAGGCGAGCAGCACCAAAATCGCTGCTGATGTTTTTTGGCGGAACAACACTTCTGGAAAGTCCGCCCACATGAAGATTTGCACCGGCATGACGGTGGACGGGTCCAGCGGTGTGGACGGCACATCGACGATGAAAGCGACCATGCCGATCATCAGCAAGGGTGCGGTTTCACCCAGGGCCTGCGCCATACCGATAATCGTACCGGTTAGAATGCCTGGCATAGCAAGCGGCAACACATGGTGCAGCACCGTTTGCAGTTTGGAAGCACCAACACCCAGCGCGCCCTCACGGATCGAAGGGGGGACGGCCCGAAGGGCAGCGCGGGAGGCAATGATGATGGTTGGAAGCGTCATCAGGGCAAGCACCATACCGCCAACGACCGGGGCAGAGCGCGGCATGCCAAACACGTTCAAGAAGACAGCCAGGCCAAGCAAACCAAACACAATCGAGGGCACTGCGGCCAGATTGTTGATGTTGACCTCAATGATCTGGGTCAGGCGGTTTTTTGGGGCAAACTCTTCCAGGTAGATCGCGGCGGCCACGCCCAGCGGGAAGGCCAGGGCCAGTGTGACGACCATGGTGAAGAAGGAACCGACAACCGCGCCCCAAATGCCGGCAAGCTCGGCTTCACGGCTGGCACCAGAGGTGAAGAACACCGTGTTGAACGTGCGTTCCACCCGGTCTTGCTCGGCCAAGAGGTCCAGATAGACCAGCGAGCGGTCGTCCAGTTGGCGATTGCGCTCAGGCAAAACAATTTCTCGGATTGACCATTCGTCGCCAACAGCATCGGCAGTGCTCTCCAGCGGAATGATAACCTCGCCTTCGATGCCTGTTGCACTGAGGCGCGATGCTTTGATCACGCCACCATTGATTTCCACGAGGATGGACGGCAGCTGTCGGGAAAGCACTTCATCAGCACCAGCGGTGTTGGACCGGGTGCGCAAATCAGCCAATTCTTCGGTGAGGTTTTCGATGTCACGGCCCAGCGAGACAATGCCGCGCTCAAGGATACCTATCTGCGATTCAAAGAAGTCGGTGCGGCCTTCCGGCGCGTCGGGCAAGCGCGTGCGGTAGGAATCTAGGTCCAGAGTGGCGCGTTCCAGTGAGCGCTCCTTGGCAGCCAGTTCGCGCTCAACGCCATCGGCTTGCTCGGCCAAAAAGTCTTTCACATCAGCAAGCAAGTCGCGGAAATCGTTGGCGGTGGACAGAACTTGAACTGTGCCCTGCGTCCCTGTCGGTGAGGCAATGCCTGTTGGAACAATCCGGCGCTCATCGGAAATCAAATCTTTGAAGTAAAGATCAGCGACATCATCAAGCGGCACGGTGAAGCTTGTCTGGCCCATCGTGGTTTCTGGGTCGTTCAGCACCGCGTCACGCACACGTACCGCCGAGCCCGAAGAGATCAACGAGGAGACGGTGCGCTGGTCGTCGCGGCTTTCGGCAAACGGATAAAGGCTTCGAATGCCATCGCGCACCACCGCATCATAGTTGGCGCGGCGCAGAACACTCTCGCCCTCATTGTTGGGGTCAAGCGTCTCTTGGCTGAGGTCCACCGGGATCGTGACCTGGTGGGACAAAAAAGCGGGAAGCGCCTGGCCAACAATCGTTGAAAGCAACAGCACGAGAAACATCGCAGCGGTAAACACGGCAGCGATGCCATACAGCTTGAAGCGAAACTCCGATGCGTAACGCGCCTTCAGGCGACGGCGCGCCCCATCTGACGTGTGCAAGTCGGAAGCACTGGGGGGGGCAGATGCAATATCAGTCATACTGTTCACGGTACTTTTGAACGACGCGCAGGGCGATGAAGTTAAGGGTCAAGGTGACGCAGAAGAGCATCAGACCGAGGGCGAAAGCCGCAAGCGTCTTGGCGCTATTGAACTCTTGGTCACCGACAAGAAGCGTCACGATCTGAACGGTGACGGTGGTCACTGCTTCCAGCGGATTGATGGTGAGGTTGGCCGCAAGACCGGCCGCCATCACAACGATCATCGTTTCACCGATGGCGCGTGAGATGGCCAAAATCATCGCCGAAACGATGCCGGGCAGCGCAGCAGGCAAGACAACACGGCGGATGGTTTCGGACTTGGTGGAGCCAAGCGCCAGCGATCCATCGCGCAAGCTTTGCGGGACGGCTGTGATGACATCATCAGAGAGCGAAGACACGAAAGGAATGATCATGATGCCCATCACCAAACCGGCTGCCAGAGCCGATTCAGAAGATACATCAAAGCCTAGCCCTTCGCCGCTATCGCGAATGAACGGCGCGACCGTCAGCGCGGCGAAGAAGCCGTACACCACGGTTGGAACACCGGCGAGAATTTCCAGCACCGGTTTGGCAATGGCGCGCACTGATTTGGACGCGTAATCCGACAGGTAGATCGCGGCAAACAGACCGATGGGACCGGCGACGATCATCGCGATGAAGGTGATGAACAAGGTGCCCACAATCAGTGGGATTGCACCGAACACTTCCGGGTTCGCATCAACCACTTCGCCAGCACCGGCGAAGGCGGATTGCGGCGACCAATGCAGGCCGAACAGGAAGTTCTGAATGGGGATCATTGTGAAGAAGCGAATGCTCTCAAAGATCAGCGAGAGCACGATGCCGACGGTGGTGAAAATCGCGACCACTGAGCAGGCGATCAGCAGGATCATCACTGCGCGTTCGACAAAGTGGCGGGTGCGTCGCTGCGGCTCAATGTTGCGATATCCGGAGCGGAACCCCAGGAAGGCGAGGGCTGCCATGACCACAACCATCCCAATGAGCGAGATGGTGCGCAGATTGGCGTAAACTTCAGCAGCCGCCTCTTTCAACTCATCAGTGAAGCCAACGATGCCGCCAAATGCAATGGCACGCGCATCGCGCAAGAACGCTTCACGCTCAGGCAAAGACAGGGCTGCAACTTGATCGGAGAATTGACCGACGACCATGGAGTCCATGATCGGACCCTGGGCAATCGACCAGATGATAAGAACACCAAGCGCGGGAACGGTGGATAGGATCGCGAGGTAGCCACCGTGATAGCTGGGCCGCGAATGCAGGACGCTGGTGCTGGCACCGGCCACCTGACGGGAGCGCTTTGCGCCAATGTAGAGGGACCCGACAAACAGGGCCGTCAACGCTAAGAGAAGCAACCAAAACACGAAAACACACCACCCCGATTGGCCAAACGCGAGGACTTATCTGTCCGTAGGCGCGATTGACGGAAGACGTGCAAACCGAGGTGAACCCTCGAAAAGCAAAAAAAGAAAATGGCAGCGCGCATACGATGATGCGCGCTGCCGATCCACCAATGTGGATTACATGGCCGTGAACGGCGTCATTGACTGAACTTCAGCAGCAGCTTCTGCGCGCGCATCGGCAGGAAGCGGGATCAGGCCGCGCTCAGCCAGGTAACCTTCGTCGCCCCAAGCGGCTTCAGAGGTGTACTCAGCGATGAACTCTTCCATGCCAGCGATAACGCCAACATGCTCAGCCTTCACGTAGACATAGAGCGAGCGCGACACTGGGTAGTCGCCCGATGCAATGTTTTCGAAGGTTGGGTCAACACCGTCAACGCGTGCGCCTTTAACAACGTCGCCGTTTTCAGCCAGGAAGGAGTAACCGAAGATGCCAACAGCATCTGGGTTGGCCTGCAGACGCTGAACGATCAAGTTGTCGTTCTCACCAGCGTCAACATAGGCGCCATCTTCGCGCAGCTCTTCAAAGATCGCTTCGCAGGTGTCGCCTTCAAAACCAGCTTCTTCACAGCCGGGCTCCATAACCAGCTCAAGGAACGCATCGCGCGTACCGGAGGTTGGTGGTGGGCCAAGCACTTCGATGTCAGCTGACGGCAGACCTGGGTCGATGTCAGCCCAAGCGACATTTGGGTTATCCATCAGCGCGCCATCGTCGCCCGGGATTTGCTTAGCAAGCGCCAAGAAGAGTTGAGCGCGCGTGAGGTCGAGGGTTGGACCATCGACAGAGTCGGCGATCACGATGCCATCGAAGCCAACGCGCATTTCAACCGGTGTCACACCGTTTGCCGTGCAATCTTCCAGCTCAGAAGCCTTCATAGCACGTGAGGCGTTGGTGAAGTCAGGCGTGTCAGCGCCAACACCGGCGCAGAACAAACGCATGCCGCCACCGGTACCGGTTGATTCAACAACTGGCGTACCGAAATCGGTCTGCTGACCAAAGCGCTCGGCCACAGCTGTGGTGAATGGGAACACAGTGGACGAACCGACAACTTGAATCTGGTCACGGGCCTGGGCCGGTGCAGCGACCATGGCGCCAGCCATGGCAAGTGCGGCAACACTTGTGAGGGTTGCAATTTTCACGAGTCAATCTCCCTGATTGATGCAGAAGGTCGGAGCAGCGCGTGGGGATCTGAGTGAACCGCCATTTGATAAAATCACGCCGTACGACCGGGGGTGCAAAGCTTGAATGCGAGCGGACCGTAGCCCTCAGGCATGAGGGTTCTATGACAGATATGTCTCAGTCGTGTGACAGTTTAACTGACTGATTTTGAACACTTTTGTCTGCATCAACGGTTTTTGTGGCGGAGTCCGCCATGTAAGGCAGACGAATGCTGAAGGTGGCGCCTTCGCCCACGATGCTTTCAACGATCAAGCGTCCACGGTGGCGTGCCACGCTGTGCTTGACGATGGCCAGGCCAAGGCCTGTCCCGGTTGCCACCGGGTTGCTGTCCTCATGGGCGCGATAGAAGCGCTCGGTTAGCCTGGGCAAATGCTCTTGGGCAATGCCTGGGCCATAGTCGCGCACCTGCAATTCCACCATGCGCACCCCGCCTTCAACCGCATCCCGCAAGGCGATATCCACCCGTTCGCCGCTGGCGGCATACTTGATCGCGTTCTGCAGAAGGTTGGTCACGATCTGGCGAAGTTCGCTGGCATCGCCGCGCACGGTGGCCGGCGATTGAGAGGGTTCCAGATGGAACGCCACACAGGCAGCTTCAGCGGCTGGGCGTGAAAGATCGATGGCCTCACGCACGGTGGACTCCAAGTTCACGCACTCGGTGGGAGTGCGGTGACCGCGCATCTCGATACGGTTGAGCGAGAGGAGATCATCAATGAGCCCCGTCATCCGATCAGCCTGCTGGCTCATAATCGTCAAAAAGCGCTCACTGGCAGCCGGGTCGTCGCGCGCCGGGCCCTGCAACGTCTCAATGCAGCCGGTGATCGAGGCAAGCGGTGTGCGCAGCTCGTGGCTTGCATTGGCGACAAAGTCTGAGCGCACGCGCTCTGAACGATAGGCGGCCGTGTCGTCTTCGATAACGATCAAGACAAAGCGCGCCGGACCGGCCTCGCGGCGCCCACCAGGATAGGGCATGTCGGATGAGCCGGTGTAGGAAAAAGGGCCGATGTGCAGACGCAGAACACGCTCTGAGGGCACCTTTTCCAGGATCGTGCGCGTGCTCTCGCGGCCTTCATCAAGCGCGGCTTGAACAGCTGCCAGCACATCGGGCTCACGCAGACGGAAGGAAAGCGGGTCGCCGGCTTTGCGAATGTCCAACAGGTCGGAGGTGGCCTGATTGATGGTGCGAATGATCATACGCTGATCCACCAAAATCACCGGCTGAGGCCAGGCGCGGATCAGCTGCTCATAACTTGGACGCAGGAGCTTTCGCGGTGCTTTGATGGCGCCCTCCAAGGGCGAACGTTGGACGGCGACAGTGCCAGTGACGATGGCGGTGACAGCCAAGAAAATGAAGGTAAAGGCTGCTTCAGGCAGATCAATGCGGCCGGACACCAGCAGGACGCAAACGACGACAGCCACCGCCACGACCATCCATCGCACGCGGCGCATCTGCGCCATGTAGCGCTCTACAAGGCTGATCGGCAGATCAAGCGAGCCGGATCGATCAGCGTCGTTAGACGCTCGCGTTGCTGTAGTGTCGGGCTCGCTAACCATGCTTTCAAGCGACCTTGACGTGTTCGTCGCCCAGAACAATTGAGCGAATCATGAAATGACTTTGAATGAACTTGAGTAGCTTCTAGTCGGTGACAGGCGCGTGACGCAAATGCGGCGTTTATCGAGCGGCGCGCTTGTCATACACTTTTAGCCCAGGCAATCTCGGCAATCGGCCCTCACCGCCCCATTTTGCAGCCAGCATACGGCTGCCTTTTCTGGAACTCGCTCATGTCCCACCCCAGTGATGTAAAAGCTGCGCTTTCTGCGTTTGACCTTGATGACCCAACTTTTCCGGAAGTGCTGGGTGACTATCAAATGCAGGATGGCGGCTATCCCTATGGCAAGAAGCTTAAGCGCTCGAAGTACGATGCGCGACTCGAAGAGCTGCAAATTGAGCTGGTGAAGCTACAACATCATATGCGCCAAAGCGGTCAGCGCCTTGTCGCGGTGTTTGAGGGGCGCGATGCTGCCGGCAAAGGTGGCTCAATTTTCAATTTTCGGCGTTATCTCAATCCGCGCCATGCGCATGTGGCAGCGCTTGCCAAGCCAACCGAAACCGAACAAGGCCAGTGGTATTTTCAGCGCTACGTCTCGCACCTGCCAACTGAAGGCAACATGACCCTGTTCGACCGCTCTTGGTACAATCGGGCAGGCGTGGAGCCGGTGATGGGGTTCTGCACGCCAGAAGAGCACGAACAGTTTTTGTCTGAAGCGCCATCGTTTGAAAAAGCTCTGGTGCGCGATGGTATGGTGTTCGTAAAATTTTGGCTGAACATCGGTCGCACCACGCAGATCAAGCGCTTTCATGATCGTCGCCATGATCCGCTGAAGGTTTGGAAGCTTTCGCCCATTGATCTCAAGGCTTTGACCAAATGGGATGACTACACACGAGCACGCGATGAGATGCTGGCGCGCACCTCAACAGAGGTTGCCCCATGGACCATCGTGCGCATGAACGATAAGCGTCGCGGGCGTCTGGAGATTATCCGCCATGTGCTCACCCAGTTTGATTATGACGGCCGCGATGATGGCGTGCTGGGTGCTGCAGACCCAGCAATCATTGGACTAGACCCGTCCGACCTCACACACGCTTAGGATACTGTCATGACATTTCGAGCAGGCCTTGTTGGCTACGGCGCCGGCGGGCGGATTTTTCACGCCCCGCTTTTGCAGGCCGCAGGCATTGAACTGGCAGCGATTGCCTCAAGCCGCACGCATGAGATTGCGCGTGACTACCCTGGCGCAACGGCCTATCCAACGGCGCAAGCGCTGTTTGAAGATAGCTCGCTGGACTTGGTGATCATCACCACGCCCTCGCCCACACACGGGACGCTGGCCATCGAGGCCTTGCAAGCCGGGCACAATGTGGTGGTGGACAAGCCCTTTGCCGGATCAGTGGACGAAGCGAACCGCGTCATCGAGGCGGCCAAAAGCGCTGGCAAACTGGTCAGTTGCTTTCAGAACCGGCGCTGGGACAGCGATTTCCTGACGCTCAAAGACCTGATGGCGCGTGGGGTTTTGGGCGATGTTCACCATGTGCATTCCTCGTTTTCGTTTTTCAAACCCGAGCCACCGGCCAGCTGGCACAACCAGGCGCTGAATGCTGTCGGCATCCATTTTGACCTCGGCACGCATTTGCTGGACCAGCTCGTCCAGCTGTTCGGTATGCCCGATTGGGCCGAAGGCGAGGTGCTGACGCGGCGGCCAGAAAGTGGTGTGCCCGACCGGCTGCACGCGCGGCTTGGCTATCCAGGCGTTCGAGCGATTGCCGAAGCGGATATGTTCTCGCCGGAACACGCACCGCGTTATGTCGTGCAAGGCAGCAAGGCAGGTTGGCGCAAAGACTTCATGGATGGACAGGAAGCGCAGCTCAAAAGCGGCATGAAAGCCCATGACTCAGGCTTTGGCGTGGAAGCGCCAGAGAATTATGGCACGCTGACCACCTACCCGGGTGGCGTAAAAACAGTTGAACGCCTGCCGCTGCTGAACGGTGAGCACCACACCTTCTACCGCCTGGTGCGCGAAGCCATCCAGAACGGCACACCGCCGCCGGTAACAGGCGAACAGGTGCGCGATGTTCTAAAAATCATCGAAGCGGTGGTGCAGTCAGGCGAAAACGGGCGCCGCGTTGCGCTGTAGCTTGCACCCAAGCCCAATTGCGCTAAACGAGCCACATGACCAAAACAGCTTCCCCATATGCCGATGAGATTGATCAGCGGCGCACCTTCGCGATCATCTCCCACCCGGATGCTGGTAAAACCACGCTGACGGAAAAAATGCTGTTCTTCGGCGGCGCCATTCAGCTTGCCGGTGAGGTGAAGGCCAAGGGTGATCGCCGGCGCACGCGCTCCGACTGGATGGACATTGAGAAGCAACGCGGCATCTCGGTGATGACATCGGTGATGACCTTTCGCTATCAGGGCAACATCTACAATCTGCTCGACACACCTGGTCACGAGGATTTTTCCGAAGACACCTATCGCACGCTTTCGGCCGTCGATAGCGCCATCATGGTGATTGATGCGGCCAAGGGTATTGAGGCTCGGACACGCAAACTGTTCGAAGTGTGCCGCCTGCGCGACATTCCCATCATCACCTTCATCAACAAGATGGACCGCGACAGCCTGCATCCGTTTGAGCTGCTCGAAGATATCGAAAACACGCTGGCGCTGGACCTGACGCCGTTCAACTGGCCCATCGGGCAGGGCAAAAACTTTGCTGGCCTTTATGATATGCGCCAAAGCGCAATCCGCCGGATCGATAATCCGGCTGGTGAGCTTGAGAAGGTCAATGGACCGGAAGACCCAAAGGTTGCCGAGCTGTTCAATGAACATGACCGCGAGGCAGGCGTTGAGGATTTGATGCTGGCTCAAGAAGCCTCCAAACCCTTTGATGCGGACGCCTTCAACGAGGGTCACCTTTCACCAGTGCTCTTTGGGTCGGCGCTGCGCGAATTCGGCGTCAAAGACCTGATCGATACGCTGGGCGCCATTGCTCCGCCACCGCAGGGACTGGAAGCTGATCTGCGCGAGGTTGCCCCCAACGAACCGGCCATGACCGGCTTTGTGTTCAAAATCCAAGCCAACATGGACCCCAACCATCGCGACCGTATTGCGTTCATGCGGGTATGCTCCGGCAAACTGTCACGCGGTATGAAGGCGCGGCTGGCACGTACCGGTAAGATGATTGGTTTGCACACACCGCAATTCTTCTTTGCCCAGGATCGTGCCCTGGCTGAAGAAGCCTATGCCGGTGATGTGGTGGGCATTCCCAACCATGGCACGCTGCGCATTGGTGATACGTTGACGGAAGGAGAAGTTCTTGCCTTTCGAGGCGTGCCGAGCTTCGCACCGGAGATTTTGCGCCGCGTACGTCTGGCCGACCCGATGAAAGCCAAGAAGCTGAAAGAAGCCCTGCAACAGTTGGCCGAAGAGGGCGTGACACAGGTGTTTACACCTGTTGATGGTTCACCAGCTTTGGTGGGTGTTGTCGGCGCCTTGCAGCTTGATGTTCTCAAAGATCGGCTGATGGCCGAGTACAAACTTCCGGTGGATTTTGAGAGTGCGCGTTTTTCCCTCGCCCGCTGGGTTGTGTGTGAGGACAAGGCGGAACTGTCCAAATTTGAAACACGTCATCGTGGGTCACTGGCCACCGATCTTGACGGCGCCATGGTGTTTCTGGCGGCCTCAGAGTTCGACTTGTCCTATGAGGGCGACCGATTTCCTAACGTCCAGTTCGTCGATGTGAAGGATTATCAGCGCCAGGGCATCGCTGCATAACGCATCCGTACTTTCCCTAGGTACGACGATAACCGGTCATTTACGCTTTAAGAAGAGTAGCTGGATAGTCTGGCCGCTCGTTAGGGAAGACGTGCCTTAGACCTTATGTATGCAAGCAATCCGCCAAATCAGACCCTTTTTTCAGGGAGCATGAGTGGCCGTTTCTCGGACACACTTGTAGCCGCCTATCAGTACGCGCTCAACGAGCACTCGATCGTCTCAATGACCGATCTTAAGGGCGTTATCACCTTCGCAAACGACATGTTTTGCCAGATTAGCGGGTACAGTCGCGAAGAGCTGATTGGCGCAACACATGGATTGCTCAATTCAGGCCATCATGATCGTGCTTTTTTTGCGGCCATGTGGAGAACCGTTGGCCGCGGCGAAACCTGGATCGGCGAGATATGCAACCGCGCCAAAGATGGCACCTTCTATTGGGTCGATTCGGTCATCATTCCGCTGTCTTCGAGTGAAGGCAGAACTGCAGGCTATATGAGCGTACGGCGTGACATCACGGCGCGCAAAAAGGTCGAAAATAAACTGCAGCGCAATGAGCAGTTTTTGCATGATGTGTCGGAGATTGCTGAAGTCGGCGGCTGGTCGCTTGATCTCGACAGTGGAAACCTCTTCTGGTCGGATCGTACCAAGATCATTCACGACGTGCCGCTTGACTACGTTCCAACTCTCTCTGAAGGCATCAAATTTTACGCGCCAGAAGCTCGTGCGGCCATCACACACGCCGTAGAGAGCGCTGTTTCTGACGGCGGTAGCTGGGATCTAGAGCTGCCGATGATCACCGCAAAACAGCGATCGATTTGGGTGCGAGCCGTCGGCCATGCTGTTCACGAGGACGGCAAGGCCTCTCGGCTTGTGGGCGCGTTTCAAGACATCACAAAGCGCAAGATGGAAGAAGACATTCTGCGCGATGAAGTTACGCAGCGCCACTCAGCAGAGCAGCTTTTGCGTGACATTCTTGAAACACTGCCGGACGCCGTGGCCGCTTATGATGACGATGATCGCCTGATCGTCTGCAACTCTGCCTACCTGAACACCTATGCCGCCTCCGCCGAGGCCATCACACCGGGCGCAACGTTTGAAAGCATCGTTCGATTTGGTTTGGCACGCGGCCAATACAGCGATGCAGGCCCAGACTTTGATAGCCAAGAAGCCTGGCTAAAAAAGCGAATGGAGGATCATCGCAATCCACCCGAGCAGCTCACGCAAAAACTGCGCGATGGCACATGGCTCCAGGTTCGCGAGCATGTTTCAGCCAACGGAAGCACAGTTGGTGTGCGCACCGACATCACCGGCCTCAAACGCGCCGAGGCCGAGCTGCGCCGATATGCAGAGACGGATCAGCTAACGGGCCTATTGAATCGTCGCAGCTTCTGCTTGCGCCTTGATGCCGCGCTGGAAGAGTTTGCATCCGGTGGGCGAACCAGCGGATGCGTGGCGTTGTTCGATATCGACCATTTCAAACCGATCAATGATGCCTATGGTCATGACGTTGGCGATGAGGTTTTGGTGGCACTTGCGCGGCGACTGCACGCTGTCCTTGGGCGCGATGATTTCGCAGCACGCTTGGGAGGCGATGAGTTCATCTTTGTCCTCACCGACCGCGATGGCCAAGCCGGTTATGAAGACGTCATTATCGACTATTTTGAGCGCATGCGCGAACCGATCATGACCGTGGCGGGCAATGTAACGGTCGGCATCTCGCTTGGTCTTGTTGAGTTTGAGGGTGTTGAAACCAACAGCCGCAGCCTGATGAAGTATGCCGATTTGGCCCAATACCGCGCCAAAGAGGCCGGTCGTGGCCAGTGGTACTGGTTTGAAAGCGCCGACGCGGCAAAGCTGCAACACGCTGCCGAACTGGGTAGGGCGCTGGCTGCCAACATGGGCGAGTTGGCGTTCACGCTGCAGCCTATCGCTGGCGCACATGATGCTGAACCATTGGGATTTTCGGTGGAACCGTCATGGACCTTTAACGGCGATGTGTATGACGGCCACACGCTGAAAAGCTTGGCGCAAAAGTCCGGCCAGGTGACTCGATTGTGTACGCGCGGCATGGAAACCGCGATGGCAGCCATCGGCGATGCGCAAGCACGCGGCGCTGACACCGGTCAACTTTGGGTCAATTCCAGCGCCGATCATATGACCCTTGATCCGTTCGTTTCTTCGGTTGAACAGCTGCGCATGCACCATGGCCTGGAGGCCAGCTCCGTTACTTTTGCGGTGGATGAAGCAGCGTTGATCGACAGGTCTTCCGCGGCTGTCGAGAAAACGTTTCTGGAGCTCGGCAAACTTGGATACCGCGTTGCGGTGGACAATTTTGGGTCGCAAGCCTGTTCTCTGGCCACGTTGGAACGGCTCGGCGTGCACGCTGTTCGCTTTGATCCAGCCCTGACCGATCCACTGGCTGATCCGCAGGCTGAAGACCGTCTTGTGCGCGGCTTGGTGGCTATGGCGTCGGTACTGGAAATTGATATTCTTGCCAGTCACGTCGCCAACCCACGCCATGCAGCGCGTTTGGCCAGCCTAGGGTTTGCTGCCTTGCAGGGGCCATTGCTTGGCCAAGCCGTGCCGAGCGATGATCTGACGCACTATCTGGCCGATGTGGCGCGCCGCCGTCTGTCTTCGGTTTTGGGCGATCACAAGCCATCCACAAAAGGCAAGAGTGCCGCTTAGCGCTGAGCACGTGCTTCGGCAGCTTTCAGCGTATTGGCCATCAACATGGCGATGGTCATGGGGCCAACACCCTTTGGCACCGGGGTAACAGCACCGGCAATCGCCATAGCTTCATCAAAATTGACGTCGCCGACAAGCTGGCTGGTGCCAAGGTTTTGATCTTCAATCCGGTTGATACCAACATCAATGATCGTCGCGCCGGGCTTGATCCAAGATGCATCGACCATTTGTGGGCGCCCGACGGCAGCCACCAAAATATCCGCTGACCGTGCCAACGCCTCGATATTTTTGGTGCGACTGTGCGCAACGGTAACCGTGGCATTGGCCGCCAGAAGAAGATGGCTGATCGGGCGCCCGACAATGGTCGAGCGACCGAGGACCACGGCGTTCAAACCTGATAAATCCTTGCCGTGAACGGTTCGGATCATGTGCATAATACCCGCCGGTGTGCAGGGTATGAGCGGGTTATCGATATCCCCGGATGCCAACCGCCCGGCATTCACAGGATGAAAACCGTCGACGTCCTTGGCGGGGTCAATGGCATCCAGCACGACACCGGCGTTGATGTGCTCTGGCAAGGGCAACTGCACCAAGATGCCGTCAATCGCATCATCGTTGTTGAGCTGATCGACAACGGCCAGAAGATCAGCTTGCGAAAGATCGGCAGACTTTCGGATCGTGACCGAATGAAATCCGCACTTTGCAGCCATTTTACCCTTTGAACGGACATAAACCTGGCTGGCTGGATCTTCGCCGATCAGAACCACCGCAAGACCGGGTTGCCGTCCTTGGCTAACGGTAAACTGTGCGGCCACATCGGCGACCGCATCGGTGACGCTTTTGGCAAGCGCCTTGCCGTCAATGAGGCTAGCCTGATGGGCGTTTGGGTTGTCGGGCGTCTGTTGGCTCAAGGCTCTAATCTTCCTTCTGCAGAAGCGCTTCGATTAAACCGCGTGTTGACGGATCAAACGCAACAGCAAGACGCGGATCGGCAAGCGCTGGCGTGATTTGCTTGGCCAATTGCTTGCCCAGTTCAACACCCCATTGGTCAAAGGCGTTGATGCCCCACAGCACGCTTTCAACAAAAACTTTGTGCTCGTAAAGCGCTATCAGTTTGCCCAGCGTTTTTGGGTCAAGCTGATTGTAGACGATGGTCGTCGACGGTCGATCGCCAGGGAAAGTGCGATGCGGCGCAAGGCGTTCAATTTCCTCCGGAGCGATGCCATCATGAGCCATTTCTGCGCGGGTTTCTTCTAGCGTTCGACCAAGCGCAAGCGCACGCGTTTGCGCCAAAGCGTTGGCCATCAAATGGGTGTGGTGCACCCCGGCGCGTCCTTTAACCGCCTCACCCACCACCTGTCTGCCGACCAAGACATCAAGCGCGATAACATCGTGACCCTGATGCAAGAGTTGGAAAAACGAGTGCTGCGCGTTGGTGCCCGGCTCGCCAAATACCAACATGCCCGTGGCATCGTTTGCGGGGCTTCCATCCGTCTTCACGCGCTTGCCATTGGACTCCATGTCCATCTGCTGCAGATAGGCAGGGAATCGTGCCAGCCGCTCTTCGTAGGGAATAACGGCGTGGCCCACGAGCCCCAGCGCGTTACGCCGCCAAACACCGATCAGCGCGAGGATAACCGGCAAATTGTCGGCAAGAGGAGCGCTTGCAAAATGCGTGTCCATCGCATGGGCACCAGCTAAGAACGCCTCGAAATGCTTAGCACCAATCGCCAGAGCGAGCGGAAGGCCGATGGCAGACCAAAGCGAATACCGCCCACCAACATAATCCCAAAAACCAAACACACGATCTTCTTCGATGCCAAAGGCGGCTGTGGCCTCAGCATTGGTTGAAAGGGCCGCGAGATGCTTGCCAACGTGATCATCACCTAGGGTTTGCGCCAGCCAAGCGCGCACCGTTTGGGCATTGGTGAGGGTTTCTATGGTGGTGAACGTTTTGGAGGCGACCAATACCAAGGTGCGCCTTGGATCAAGTTTCGCCAATATATCAACAGCATGCGCACCATCGACGTTGGAGAGGAAATGCACCTTCGGGCCATCGTAGAACGGCGCTAAGGCGCGCACCGCCATAGCTGGCCCAAGGTCTGATCCACCAATGCCGATGTTGATAACATGCTCAAAAGGCGCGCCATCACTAGCAGCGATGACACCCGAGCGCACATCTTCTGCGAAGCTCAGAAAACGGCTTTTCTCAAGCCCAATTTCTTCAAGAGCCTGCATTGGTGCCCAGTCGCCGCCGCGCAAGGCTGTGTGCAGCACGGCACGACCCTCGGTTGTGTTGATCGGGTCACCGCGCAGCATAGCATCGCGCGCGTCTTCCACGGCGCTCTCATCTGCAACGTCAAGAAGGCTTGTCCAAGCTCCCTCGTCGAGCTTCTCCTTTGACCAGTCGAGCAAAAGCCCACAGCCCGTGCGACTGAACCGTGAAAAACGCTCTGGGTCGTTGCTCAAAAGGGTACGCAGGTGGGTGGCGTTGATACGCTCAGCGTGCGGTTTCAACGGGGTAGCAAGAGGCGAAAACTTGGTCATGAAGCGGTCAAATCTCGTTGGTTGACGACTGCTAGGGCGTGTTTGCATGGCGACCGCGCCAGGGCAAGCAGCGCAGCGGGTAAGACTTCCCAATTGCGAACATTCGTTCGAAAATTTTCGGTATGATGGTGACGTTGCGTAAACCCATGAAATCACCCGTTTTTCCTCAAGCGTTCATCAGTCCCTAAGACTTCTGTGGGAAAGGGATAGGGTTGATGGAGGACACTTGACCGATACGCCTATTTCGCTGGTGCGGCAATTGGGGCCACGTGACCATCTCCGTTTCCCGGAGCTGGCACGCATCAGTGCGGCTATTGACGCCTACGCAGACAGCCCACCTCCAAGCCTTGAAGCGTTTCTAGACACCCTTGGCGATCAGGCCGATCAAGTGACGATCGCCTATGAACGCGAGGATGGCTGTTACCAGTATCGACATTTCGGTACCCGCTTGGCCGATGATGCTGGCTTTGACATGACCGGTAAGTCGACCGCTGATTTCGACACCATCACGCGCAATCATATTGAACGCAGTTTTCAAGCCACGAAAGAAAGTGGCGTGGCACTGAGTACCATCATGGAGGCCGCACCAGGTTCGCTGGTGAACAGTTGGCAACGGGTGGTTTACCCCATCGTGTTGGACAGCGGTCCTCACGTCCTCACTATGGTCAAGCCGCTCTACAAAGCACTTGATACGATCCATGCGCGTCGCGACGACGTTGCAGTGTGTGTGGTGCCACTGCGCGCGGACGAGTCAAAGAACGCTTACGCTTTGGCAGCCCACGAGCCGATAGAGCGGTATCTGGGCCCTATCGATATCGCACCGATTGAGGCCTTTGTTGGCTCGGTTGTCTGCCCTGAAAGCACGCCATCAGTCGGCACGCTAATCGCAACGCAATCGCTAGAAATCCAGGATGAGAACGGCCAACCGCTCAGTCTTATCCTTGATATGGTGCATGGGTTCACCGCGCCCTTCCTGGTTGTTTTGAACGCAACCGGCTCGACGCAAACCAACGAAAAACTGCGATCAATCACGCACCTGTTGAAGGCAAGCTTTGAGCTTGGTCGCTTAGGATCTTGGATCAACTCCGGTCGAGAGGACGGCCGGTTCCGTATCGCTCCTGAATTGGCCACCATGATGGGTGTTAGCATCGGTCGCGATGGCCTTGTGGACTTGGAAGAGCTGCGCCAGCACTATGATGATGATTTGCGTGCGACCACCGAAGCGGCCGTCAAGGCGTGCTGGAAAGAGGGAACAAGCTACGTTGTTGAAGGCAGCTTAACGCGCGCGGATGGCCAACGGCTGCAGGTGCGCATTTCCGGCAGCCCGATGCGCGATGAGGCCGGACGTATTATCAGCCTGTTTGGGTTGGTTCAGGACATAACCGCAGAGCAGGCCGTGCGCGATCAACTGCGCGAAAGCGAAGAGCGTTTTCGTGATTTTGCCGCTTCGGCAAGCGACTGGTGCTGGGAAACCGACGAAGAGCATAGGTTCGTCGAGTTCACCAACAGCAGCGATCCAGCCAGCCGCCACTTGCAGGCCAAATATGTTGGCAAAACCCGCCATGATTTCCGCTTAGTCGAAGAAGATCGCTGGATCATCGATGCCCATTTTGAAGACCTAAACGCCCATCGCCCGTTCGATGAGTTGGTCTATCGAATTCACTCCGAAGACGAGGAAGACACGATCTACAGCCTGCAAATAGCAGGCAAGCCTCGCTTTGCTGATGACGGAACCTTTCTTGGATATCGTGGCACCGCCCGTAACATCACCGAGAAGCTGGAAGCTGAGCACGAAAATCGTGAAAATCAACTCGCTCTGAAAACCGCCCAGTCAATTGCAAAACTTGGCCATTGGGTCACCGATCTCAACAGCCGATCCACACGTTGGTCCGATGGTCTTGTTGCGCTTCTAGGCTTTCAGCGTGACGCTTGCACGCCACAGGGCGGTACCGATGATGCATCTCAAAGCGGTACATTCCAGATGCCCTCCTGGCGCGAACTTTTGGCGCGCATACACCGTGCTGACCGAATGAAGTTCAACGATCGCCTGAGGCGTGCTGCCGCCGGTGAAACGGTTGAGCCGCTGGATATTCGCTACTTTCTGCCGGGCATGCGTGGCGCGCGATATTTCCGTATTATGATGCGGCTCAAGGAGGCGACATCCAGTCACGGGCCGCAATTGATGGGTGTGGCGCAGGACGTTAGCGACCTAAAACGCGCTCAGAAAGAACTCGAAAAGCGCAGTGCCACCTTGTGCGAAGCCCAAGAGATGGGCGGTATTGGCGATTGGCAGTTTGACCTATCCACCAAGAGGGTCACCTGGTCGCGTCATCTTTACACAATTCTGGGGCTCGATCCCGACCACTTCGTGCCAACGCCCAAGGCAATCCTATCGCTATGCGCCAACGAAGACTGCGAAGCGATCCGCGCAGAACACTCCGCTGCCCTGGAAGGCAAACCTTCATCAAGCATCGATGTGCAGGCGCGGCGCGGCGACGGCACGTTCGGCTATTACACGATGATGACCAAGCCGCTGTTTGACGAACAAGGTGCCATCACCGGCTTGTTCGGCACTGTTCAGGACATCACCGAGCGAAAGCACTCCGAAAAGCAGCTGCGCAACCTTGCCTTCTTCGACCCGCTGACAGGCTTGGCCAACCGAGCGCTTTTCTCACGCGAGCTGCGCGATGTGATGTACGGCGTGCAAACATCGGGTGGATCGGCCGCTCTGTTGTTGCTCGACTTAGACCACTTCAAAGAGGTCAACGATACGCTCGGGCATGCGGCAGGCGATGAACTGTTGCGTACCATTGCGCGCATCGTGAAAGAGCATGTCGACGAACGTGGTTTTGTGTCCCGCCTCGGCGGCGATGAGTTTGCCGTGATCATTCGCGACTATTCCAGCGTTGAATGCCTGGAGCGGTTCGCCAACTCCATCATCACCAAATTGACCGGCGTTTTGAAGCTGGAGCGCGGTGAAGTTCTCACCGGTACCAGCCTTGGCATTGCGCTGATCCCGCAAGATGGTGGGGATGCCGAGCAGGCACTGCGTAATGCTGACTTAGCGCTTTACATGGCCAAGGATGAAGGCCGCGGCAAAGCCCTGTTCTTCACACCGGATATGAGCCATTCGGTGCAAGCGCGCCTCAACCTTGCTCGCGATTTGCGCATGGCCATTGAGAACAATGACCTTGAAACGCGCTATCAGGGTCAGGTGCATCTGACGACCGGCAAGGTGGCGGGCTTTGAAACGCTGGTACGCTGGAAACATCCCACACGCGGCTACATCTCACCTGCTGAGTTCATTCCGGTGGCTGAGAGCTCCAGCCTCATCTGTGACATTGGCCTATGGGTTTTGCGTGATGCGTGCGAAACCGGAAAAGCATGGCTGGCGGCCGGTGAGCCAGAGCGTATGATATCGGTGAACGTGTCTGCCGCTCAAATCTGGCAGTCGGATTTCGAAGACGATGTCATCGCCATCATCGAAGAGACCGGGTATCCGCCCAGATTGCTCTGCCTGGAACTGACGGAAAGCGTTTTTGCCGATCACGGCGAGGGGCGCGTGCGCAAAGCATTGGCTCGCTTCAAAAAAGTCGGCATTCGCCTGGCTGTTGACGATTTTGGAACAGGCTACTCTTCGCTTGGCTACCTCAATGACCTGCCGTTTGACGAGCTGAAAATTGATCGCTGTTTTATTGCCGGTGTTCACCAAGCGCCAGACAAGGCACGTCTGCTGCAAGGCATCATTGCGCTGGGTCGGGGCCTTGGCATGAGCGTGATTGGCGAAGGCGCTGAGGAAGAGGGTGAGATCGCCCTGTTGCGCGCCTATGGCTGCGACATGGTGCAGGGTTTTGCCTATATGCGCCCTGAGACTGCTGAGGAAGCGTTGCGGTGCGCTGAACAGTTGGAGTTCAGCCTGGCTGAAAACGCCAACAAGCTATCGATTGTAAGCGAACCGCTGAAAAAGACGGGGTGAGATCGCAGCTTCCAGCGTATCTGCTTGGGGAATGACCGGCCCTTGCTGAGCGCAGATACGCGCGGCAACAGCAACCGCCGCCTCCGCGATCTCCACCAACGCTTGCAACGATACCTTGCGCTTGCGCAGGGCCTCGGCATTTTCCTCACGAGATGCCCAAGCAATCAATGTTGCTTGAAACGAGTCCCCCGCGCCAACCGTATCGACCACGTCCACTTTGGGAGCAATAACGCTCTGAGACGCATCGCCTGAAAACACCGTCACGCCTTCATGTCCTAGCGTCAGAAAAACCGGTGCTCCGCTGAGCGCCGTCAGATCACGGGCATAGTCGTGCGGATCAGCGCCAGGGGCCAAGAAGGCAATATCCTCATCGGAAAGCTTGATGATGTCAGCGCGAGCGTAGAGCGGCTCTAAACGGGCCCGCCACACATCCACACTTGGCTCAACCATCGGGCGAACATTGGGATCAAGCGTCAGAAGGCTTGTATCCGGAAGCTTAGCAACAAGGCTTGCAAGCGTATCGGCCAAGGGCGGCATGGCCAGGCTGTACGAACCTAAGTGCAAAAGATCAGGCATCTGCGGCAAGGCAGAAAGATCGTTCAGCGTGATGTCCACATCAGCGGTCGATTGGCCATAATAGCTGTAGGTTGGCTGGCCATCCTCCGCGAGCGCGATCAGCATCAACGGGACAAGATTGGGTTTGCGCACAATCGCTTCAGGACGCACACCCGCATCGGCCAAGATCTGCGTCTGCCGATCACCCAACTGACCTTCGGCAATTCCACCGAAAAAGTGCGGAGCAAAACCAAGGCGACCAAGCCCACAGGCAACATTGAACGGAGAACCGCCGGTTACCGCGTCCAGGCCGATCTGTGAGTCCTGCGCCGCTCCCATTTTTGGGAAAACATCGTAAAGCGCTTCGCCAGCAATGGTAATCAAAGGTGTGCCTCCTTAAGCCGGTCGTCCGCCCGGGTGGCAGCTCTTCTAAACCTCGCATGCTGGAGTGCAAGGCTTTGCTTGCCGGTAGCGCCAAGTGCGGGTGGGCTTTTGTGGGCAGCACCGTTAGTGTCGTGCGCAAAGATTCCCAGGAGATTCTCGTGACATCCCCCTCGCACACGCTGTCGATTGTTTCTGATTTCGTTTGCCCGTGGTGCTTCATCGGCAAAGCGCGGCTGGATGCAGCGCTTGATCAAATGCCCGCTGAAGACAGGCCTCAACTGCGCTATCTGCCCTTCAAGCTGAACCCGGCCATGCCGGACGAAGGCATGGCACGCGCCGATTATCGCGAGCAAAAATTTGGCTCGCTTGAGCATTCCAACGAGCTGGATGCGCAAGTGCGCCAAGCCGCCGAGGAAAGCGGTATTGCAATCCATCACGATAAGATGGAGCGCACGCCCAACACGATCAAAGCGCATATGCTGATGGCGATGGCAGCCAGCCTTAAAACCGATGCAGGCGATGCCTCCATTGTCTTGGCCAACCTGTTGTTCAAAGCCTACTTCGTCGACGGCAAGGACATTGGCGAGGAGAGCGTTCTTGTGGGCCTTGCCGAAGATGCTGGCCTACCAAGCGAGGTTGCCATGGCGGCGCTTAGCGATGAAGAATTGCGCTCGGCCACCAACAATCTTGCCGATGGATTGGCTGGCCAAGGGGTGAGCGGTGTGCCGACCTTATTGCTTGATCAACATTTTTTGATTTCCGGCGCAGTGCCCGCTGATGATTTGGTGCGCATCATCCCCGAAGCGATAGGGATTGTGGAAAAGGCAGGCGCGTAACGCCTGCTCTTGGCTCTTGGCGCTTGGCGCTTGGCTCTTGGCTCTTCGCGCTTGTCTTTAACGCCCAACCTTCCCACATCGCTAGGGGCTCGACCCCAACACTATTCAGCTCCATGAGGCCTTCATGACCAGCAATCCGTTCCTTCAAACGTGGCAAACACCTTTCAAGGTTCCCCCTTTTGGTGACATCACGCCGGACCATATCAGCCCGGCGCTCGATCAGGCGTTTGAAGACCATCTGGCTGAGGTGGATGCTATCGCCTCCAATACCGATCCGGTGACGTTTGAAAACACCATCGATGCGCTGGAGCTGGCTGGCGCCTTGCTGACTAAGACCGCCTCCGTCTTCTACAATCTGGCAGGCTCTGACACGAACGATGCCTTGCAAGCGCTGGAACGTGAGCTTGCGCCGAAAATGGCCAAGCACAGCCAAGCGGTAAGCCTGCATGAAGGGCTTTTTGCACGTATCGAAGCGCTGTGGGCGATCAAAGACACGCTGAACCTAACCTCCGAACAGGCGCGCGTTTTGGAACTCACCCGTAAAGGCTTTGTGCGCGCAGGCGCCTTGCTTGAAGGCGAAGCACGCGAGCGCATCAAAGAGATTGGCCAGCGCCTTGCGGTGCTCGCCACACAGTTCTCGCAGAACGTGTTGGCGGATGAGCAGGTAGAGGCGCTGCAACTTACGGATGAAGCCGATCTGGCAGGGCTTGCGCCTTCGCTGGTCGCTGCCGCGGCAGAGGCCGCCAAGGAGCGCAACAAGCAAGGCTGGGTGATCACGCTCTCAAGATCTTTGATTGAGCCCTTCCTCATTCAATCCACGCGCCGCGACCTGCGTGAAGCCGCCTTTGGCCAATGGACGTCCCGCGGCGAGCGCGGCGGGGAAACCGACAACCGGGCCATCGCCGAAGAAACGCTCAAACTGCGCCAGGAGCGAGCAAAGCTGCTCGGCTATCAAACCTACGCGCACTACAAGCTTGAAAATGAGATGGCCAAGGACCCGTCAGCGGTGCGCAAACTGCTCGATGACGTTTGGACACCGGCGCGTGAGATGGCACTGGCCGATCAAGAGAAACTGGAAGCTTTGGCCGCCAGCGAAGGCGCCAACATCAAACTGGAAGCTTGGGATTGGCGCCACTACAGCGAAAAACGCCGCCAGTCAGAGTTTGCAATCTCCGACGATGAGGTGAAACCCTATTTCACGCTGGATGCGATGATCGACGCGGCTTTTGCTACAGCGGGCCGGCTGTTTGGCCTATCCTTCAAGCAGCGTGACGACATTCCGGTCTACCACCCCGACGTACGCGCCTATGAAGTTCTGGGTCCATCGGGCGAGCATGTGGCGGTGTTTTTGGGCGACTATTATGGTCGTATGTCCAAACGCTCCGGCGCCTGGATGAGCGCGTTTCGCGGCCAACGCAAACTGGGTGAGGATGTGCGCCCGATCATCGTCAACGTGATGAACTTTGCCAAACCGCCGGAGGGCGAAACAGCGTTGCTGACGCTGGATGATGTGCGCACGCTGTTCCACGAGTTCGGCCACGCGCTGCACGGTATGTTGTCGGACGTCACCTACCCATCTGTGGCTGGTACGTCGGTCTCTCGCGACTTTGTGGAACTTCCCTCGCAGCTCTACGAGCACTGGCTGATGGTGCCTGATATTCTGCGCACCCATGCCCGCCATGCGCAGACCGGCGCGGTGATCCCCGATGATTTGATTGAGCGTCTGACAGCGGCATCCAAATACGATCAGGGCTTTACAACCGTGGAATATGTCGCCTCGGCGATGGTCGACCTCGATATGCATGATGGCACCACGGACGGTACGAGCGATCTGTTGGCCGCTGAAGCGCAAACGTTGGAGCGTATCGGCATCCCAAGTGCGATTACGATGCGGCACCGTTCACCGCACTTTCAGCACATCTTTTCCGGCGGCAGCTACGCGTCAGGCTATTACAGCTACCTTTGGTCGGAGGTTATGGATGCCGATGCCTTTGCCGCGTTCAAGGAAGCCGGTTCGCCGTTCGACAGCGACGTTGCCGAAAAGCTGAAAACGCACATTTATTCAGCCGGTGGTGCCACGGACCCGGCAGAACTTTACACTGCCTTCCGTGGCCGCATGCCGACCGTAGATGCTCTGCTTGAAAAACGAGGTCTCGACAAAGCGGCTTAACTTGACGGACTAAAGCAGATGCGGCCAGAGGATGAACCACAGCGTGACGGTTGCCGCTGAAAGTACGGTGCCAACGGTGACGCTTTGGGCCATCAAAGGCGCGTTACCGCCCAGTTGGCGTGCCAAGATGTAGGACGATGTCGCGCCTGGCACGATGGTGGCGATGAGACCGAGCGCCGCCAAATCGCGTGGTAATCCAACCAGGTGGGCCACCAGCAAAAAGAGGGCGGGCAGAACCGCCAGCTTGATGATGCTGGAAGAGGCAATCGCAAACAGCGAGCCTTTGCCGGAGATCGGACGCAGGCCAGCGCCCACAGCAAACAGACCCAGAGCAATGGCGGCCGTGCCGAACCAGCCAAAGGCCGTATCCACTGGCCCTGGCCAATCGATGCCCAGCGGATTGATCGCAAGGCCAGCCGCACAAGCAAGGATCAGCGGGTTCGTGGCAAGGGCTTTAACCAGCGAGGGGGCTTCAACGCCCTCCTCAGGCGCGCCATAGCGGGCAAGGATCGAGACGCACAATATGTTGATGGTGATGATCATCAGCGCCATCGGAACGGTGATCTGCTGCACCCCAGTTGCGCCATAGACCGCAAATGCCAGTGCCAGCACGATGTAGCTGTTGAAGCGGTTGGCACCTTGAAAAGCACTGGTTGCCGAAGGGCCGTCCAGGCTTGATCGGGTGTAGAAAACCCAGGTGATGATGCCGACGGTCAGATGGGTGCCTGCAAGCAGCAGAGCCAATGTCCAGACGGCGGGATCATCAAAGCTTGCGGTGGAGAGGTTTGAGAACAGCAGTGTTGGGAAGAAGACCACATAGGTGACCCGCTCCACGCCCGCGACATGGACATCAGACACAAGTCCGATGCGCCTTACGATAAAGGCGAGCGCAATCACCAACATGACAGGAAAGAGGGCCGAACCGACCACCGATGTAGACATGGTCTCGCCCTAGCCGATGTGCCGCGCCTGCGCAAATCACCCAACGTTAGGCCCGTCTTTACCCCAACTTCCAACCACGCTGTTTGACCGTGTCAGCGGTTTTTGAATTTGGCGTGCTGCGCCATGCCTACCAGAAACATTGGAAGGAGGGTGAGCGCGTTCTTGGCCCATTGCTTCACCCGCGCTGCTTTCGTGCGCACGCCAACCGGTTGTTTGGCATCATTGAGAAGCAGCATCGGCTTGCCAAGGCGCGCCAGTGCTTTGGCGGTTTGGGGTTGTAGATTCACACCCACCGCGCTTTGGGCTTGCTGCCACACCGCCAGATCAGCTTTGCTATCACCGGCATAGATAAAGCCCTGCGGAAAAAGCTCTGCCAAGTGCTGCGCCTTGGCGGCACCCGTCACGTTCTGTGTCTCGTTAGACGCCACGACCTCGCCAATGAAGGCAAACCGCTTCAATACACGGCGCGCCGTCAGATCATCGGATGCCGTTACCAGCACCACGCGGCGGCCCCGGCAAGCCTCACGCTCGGCTAGCTTCATCAGGAAATCAGAGCGGAAAAGCGTACGATCCAGGTCGAGCACGAGCGGTTGGGTCAGCGGCGCGGTGTATACCGAACTGCCATCGGGCACGGTGTCGTTGGCGGCGGTGTGCCGCAAGGAAACGCTTTCTAGGTTGGCCATGGTCGCTCTGTCCCGGGGAGACTGATTGACCAGCACTTTGACACCCTTTCTGCCGCCATTTGCCTGACAGGCAGCGTTAAGACGACCCTAATGCGCAATAGGGTTGGCGGGCGGTAACCTCAGTGCCTCAAATTTGAAACATTTCACCACATCGCGCAGGCCTAAGAACGCTGTGCGCAATTATTTCGGAAGCGCTACCGGAAACCCTTTGACAGGGGGTTCTGCTTGACGCAGGTTTTCAGCGCTGGCGGGTCAAAAACAGGAACCTGCCACGCCACACAGATACCTTCGAATTGGAACGTCCGATGTTCGTCTCGCCTATCTCATCCAGCGTCCACACACGTCGCCAACTTGGCGGTGATCCTGATTGGTGGCGCGGTGGTGTTATCTACCAGATCTACCCGCGCTCTTACCTGGATGTGAACGCTGACGGCATTGGTGATCTGTCTGGCATCACCTCGCGGCTGGACTACATCAAAAGCCTGAACGTTGATGCGATCTGGATTTCGCCGTTCTTCGTCTCGCCGATGGATGATTACGGCTATGACGTTGCCGACTACAAAAATGTCGATCCGATGTTTGGCTCACTGGAAGACTTCGATGCCCTGCTGGACGCAGCGCATGAACGTGGCATCCGTGTGCTTATCGATATGGTGATTTCGCACACCTCCGATCGCCATCCCTGGTTCCGCGAAAGCCGTGTGGATCACAACAATTCCAAAGCTGATTGGTATGTCTGGGCTGATGCGAAGCCGGACGGCACGCCGCCCAATAACTGGCTGTCGATTTTTGGTGGCTCAGCGTGGGAGTGGGACTCGCGGCGACGGCAGTATTATCTGCACAACTTCCTAACCTCGCAGCCGGACCTTAATTTCCATAACCCGATTGTGCAGGCCGCTGTGCTGGATGCGGCTCGCTTTTGGCTAGAACGCGGCGTCGATGGGTTCCGTTTGGATACAGTAAACATGTACTTCCATGATGCCGAGCTGCGCGACAATCCAGCCATTGAACCGGGCATGAAGGTCAACGGGATTCCTGAGCAGAACCCCTATGGACAGCAGCAGCCGATCTACAACATCACACGCCCAGACAATCTGGCGTTCCTAGAACAGTTGCGCTCCCTGATGGACGAATACCCAGCAACCACCACCGTTGGTGAAGTGGGAGCTGTGCTCGACATGTACTCCACGCTGGCGGACTACACAGAGGCGGGCAAACGCCTGCACATGGCGTATTCATTCGACTTCTTGGATCGCGATTTTTCCGCTGATTTCATTCGCCAAGTGGCTGAGCGGATGGAAAACAACCGCGACAGTTGGGCGAGCTGGGCCTTTTCCAACCATGATGTGGAGCGTGTTCTATCGCGCTGGCAGCTTGGCTCGGATGCCGATCGCGCCGCGCCCTTGCTGATCGCGCTGCTCTCTTCCCTCAAAGGCACGCCCTGCATCTATCAGGGCGAAGAGCTTGGGCTGACCGAGGCCATTGTTCCGTTTGAAAAACTCAAAGACCCCTATGGAATCCGCTTCTGGCCGGAGTTTAAAGGCCGTGATGGGTGTCGCACGCCAATGCCGTGGAACCCCGCTGCTGCCAATGGTGGTTTCTCTGAGGGCACGCCTTGGCTTCCAGTGCCGCCTGAGCATGTGGCCCGCGCCGTTTCCGTTCAGGAGGCCGATGATCGCATGCCACTGCGCCATGTTCGCCGGTTCCTGGGCTGGCGCCGTGAACAGATGGCGTTACGACGTGGCTCGGTGAAGTTTCACGACACGCAGGGCGACGTGGTGGCGTTTACCCGCGACTATGAAGGCGAACGCATCTTGTGTGTCTTCAACCTTGGCACCTCTCCTGGCAGCTTCGCCACCGGCGGCTTTGGTCCAATCAGCCCACTGGGCGGACACGGATTTGGCGGCAAGCTTGAGGGCATGGGCGTTGCCCTTGATCCCCTGGATGCTTTTTACGCGACGTATGATTGATAGGCGGCACGGCTGACCAGTTAAGCGGTCAGCCGATCAGTGCCGAACTGCAATTCATAGAGCTTGGAATAGAGCCCGCCTTCGGCCACAAGCTCATCGTGCGTACCCCACTCGACGGCGCGGCCACCATCCATCGTGATGATCTGATCGGCGTCTCGCACGGTGGATAGCCGGTGGGCGATGACAAGCGTTGTGCGGCCATCCGATAGCCGAGCCAGCGTCGCTTGAATGGCGTCTTCTGAATGGGCATCCAGCGCGGAGGTTGGCTCATCAAGCAGCAGGATCGGCGCGTCACGCAGAAACGCGCGGGCAATGGCGATGCGTTGGCGCTGGCCACCAGACAGCAGCGAGCCAAGTTCACCCACCGGCGTGTCGTAGCTTTGCGGAAGGGCAGTGATGAAGGTGTGCGCTTCAGCGCGGCGCGCGGCTTCCTCAACATCGCTCTGGCTTGTTTCGCTCAAACCGGCGCGGATGTTGTCAGCCACTGTGCCGTCAAAAAGGTACGCGTCCTGACCAACATAGGCCATGGTGGCGCGCAGCGAGTGCGTTGAGAGGGATGTGAGATCCTGATTATCGATTAAGATACGCCCGCCATCGGGGTCCCAGAACCGCAGCGCCATCGCCATGACGGTCGATTTGCCCGCACCAGAGGCACCGACAAGCGCGGTGGTCTTGCCAGCAGGCGCGGTGAAGGTGAGCCCTTGCAGCACGGCATCGCCGCCTGAGTGGTAGCCAAAGCTCACATCCTCAAAGGCAATCTCGCCCTTGTCGAACGTGAACGTCTCACCACTGCCAGCCTCACGTTTGGAGGGTGGGCGATCAAGGAAGCCGTACATCATGCGCACGCCGACCAGGCCCGCTTCCAGCGGCACGCGCAGGTTCGCCAGTTTGCGGGCCGGTTCGTAGGCAAGCAGCAACGCAGTGACGAAGGAAAAGAACTCGCCCGGTGACTGACCCTGCTCGATCACGCGATAGCCGCCGTAGAAGATGACTATGGCCACGGCGATGCCGCCTATCGTCTCCACCAAAGGCACCGGACGCGCCTGGTAGATGGCGATCTTGTCGGCGGTCTTGCGCAAATCATCGATGGTGTCACCGATGCGCCCGCCAAGCTCTTCTTCCATCCGGAAGGCTTTAACGATGCGAAACCCCTGTGCCGTCTCACGCACATAATTGCCAATCTCTGCGGTCAGCGAAACCTGGCGCTTGGCGATGCGGCGCACGCGGCCCATCATCTTTTCAATCAGGAAAGCCATCACCGGCAGCCCCAAAATCATCGACAGAGACATGACCGGGTCTTGGATGAGCATCACGATCAACAGAGCGATCAGTGAAAGCACATCGCGCCCTGCGCCAGTGACGATGAGGTTCAAGACTTGGCGCGCGGCATTGGCATTGTTGGCAAAAACAGCGGCGATCTCCGCCGATGGCTGGCCCTGAACGAAGCCGACATCTTCTTCCAGTAAGCGCTTGAACATGCGGTTTTGCACGTCAGCAACAATGGAATTGCCGACCCGGGCCATAATGACCATCTGGAAATACATCGATGCGCCCTTGGCGAGGTAAATCAACACCACCGCCGTGCCGATAAAGATCAACCACTCCTGCGAGCGGTTGATGAAGACCTCATTGATAAGGTCGCGCATCATGTAGGCGGTTAAGGCGGTGGCTGCCGCCGCCACGGCCATAAAGAAGAAGGCCAGCGCGTAGCGACCAACATAGCGACGCCCTGTGTCCAGAAGCAGCCGTTGCAGCACTTTCTGGCCATCGTCGGATGCAACCGACAGGCGTGTGTTGGGAGCCGAAGAACTCATCCCGCTCCGATTAGGGCCACTGGCCGCTCAGCGCAAGTTTGGTCTGGTCACACAATGTATCAGAGCATGGCGTGACAAGCGCTGTATCGGCTCGGCCAGAAAGGTGGGCCGAGCCTTAAGGCGCGTGATCAGCGCGGGCTTATTTGTAGAGGAAGCTATCACCTGCTGCATCGAACAGGTGCATCTTGTCGTGCGCACCGGTGAGCTGAAGCGTTTCACCCTTCTTCACATGCGCAATGCCAGGGATTTTCGCAATGAGCGATGATTCACCCTCTGCGGCTGGCTTCAGATACACAACGGTCACTTCGCCAAGCTTCTCGGTGAAAAGCGCTTCACCAGAGTAAATCACCGGATCACCTTCCTGCGCCACGACGAAGTCTTCCGGGCGGATACCGAAGGACACCGTATCGCCGGCTGACGCATCGGACTTGATTGGCACGACGACTTCCTCGCCATGGTCGAGCTTGACCGTCGTGCTCGCCCCGCCGCTGACAACCTTAGCGCTGAGCAAGTTCATTTTCGGCGAACCGATGAACTGCGCCACAAAGGTGTTGCGCGGCTTCTCGTAAAGCTCCAGCGGTGTGCCGACCTGGCCGATGGTGTGGGTGACATTGTTGAGCACAACAATGCGGGTCGCCAGCGTCATCGCCTCCACCTGATCGTGTGTCACGTAGATCATGGTCGAGTTGGGCATGTCTTCCTTGAGCTGCGCGATCTCGATGCGTGTATCGACACGCAAAGCCGCATCAAGGTTCGAAAGCGGCTCATCGAAGAGATAAACTTTCGGGTCGCGCACAATCGACCGGCCGATGGCCACACGCTGGCGCTGGCCGCCTGACAACGCCTTTGGCAGCCGCTCCAGATACTCGCCAAGCTGAAGGATATCGGCAGCCTTTTGAACGCGCTGATCAATCTCATCTTTGGGCATTTTGGCGATGTTCAGCGCAAACGCCATATTGTCGTAGACCGTCATGTGCGGGTAGAGCGCGTAAGACTGGAACACCATCGCGATGCCGCGTTTGGATGGCGGCACCTCGTTCATGCGCTCACCGTCGATCTGGAACTCACCACCGGTGATGCTTTCCAAGCCAGCGATCATGCGTAGCAGTGTGGACTTGCCACAACCTGATGGGCCAACGAACACGATGAGTTCACCGGTCTTGATGTCGAGGTCGATGTTCTTGAGAACCTCAACCTTCCCGTAAGACTTGGCGACATCCTTTAAGAGCAGCGATGCCATGGTACTCTCCCCCTAAACTTTCTTATCTTTTGGTGTGCGTGCGCTTTCTACGGCGCGCTTGGGTCATCACGCCGGCGGTCTATTTGACCGAACCGGCGAGAAGCCCGCGTACGAGGTATTTCTGCATCGCAAAGAACACCACCAAGGGCACAGCGATACTGACGAAAGCGGCGGTGGCGAGAATCTCCCAATTGCCACCTCGCGTGCCGAGCAGTTCCACGATCTGATTGGTCATGACCGTGGTTTCGCCGGTCGCGTCGATGAGGAAAACTTTGGCGACGAGCAGATCGTTCCACGTCCAGAGGAACTGAAAAATAGCAAAGCTGGCCAGCGCCGGGAACGACAGCGGCAGGATGATCTTGGTGAAGATCTGGAAGTCGGTCGCGCCATCAACCTTGGCGTTCTCGATGATGTCCTTGGGAAGGCCGACCATGTAATTGCGTAACAGGTAGATCGCGAGCGGCAGGCCGAAGCCGGTATGGGCAAGCCAAACGCCCAAATACCCCTTTCCAATGCCGATGCCCAAGTGCAGTCGTAGAAGCGGGATAAGCGCCAATTGCAGTGGAACCACCAGCAAGGCAACCACCATCGCGATAAGCAGGGCTCGCCCAGGGAAATCCATCCAAGCCAGCGCGTAGGCAGCAAAGGCGGCCACCACGATGGGGATGATGGTCGCGGGGATGGTGACCGTGAGGGTGTTAAAGAACGCCTTGGTCATGCCGTCGGTGCTGTCGCCCGACAGGAGAACCTGGTCGTAATTGTCCAACGTGAAGTCAGGTGGAGCGGTGATGGTGGCAAACAGGCGCTGGCCACGGCCAGACAGCTGCTCGTCATTGCCGCGCCATTCATAGTCGCCATTGGCCTGCAATGTGACGGTTTCACCGTCACCCAAATCAGCGGTTTCGCCAACTTGGTAGATATCGATGGCGCGGGACGAGGTGCCCCACACGCTGATGGTGGTTTCGGATGCTTCTTCGCCAAACACGTTGCCGGAGACAACGAATGTCGCACCATCGGCACCTTCGGCGACACGGTTCTCATCCGGGTCTGCTGCGCGGAAGACCACGTTCTGTTCAGCGGCGGTGAGTGAAGCCCACCAGCCTGATGAGTTGATTTGATCGACCGTGCGGAAGGAGGAAACCAACAATCCAAGGGTCGGGAACACCCACAAAAGCACCAGCGCAATCGTCGACAGTTGCACTGCCCATGTGAGGCTCGACTTGGTTCCGGCGATAGCAGCCATTAGCGCATCTCCTTGCGAGCGGTGTAGACGTTCCAGATCAGGATCGGGCTGACCAGAAGCATGATGATGATCGCACTGGCCGAACCGACGCCCCAATCATTGGCGCGGAACAGCTTGTCGAACATGTAGTTGGCAAGAACTTGCGTTTCCCACTGACCGTTGGTCATTGCGAACACGATGTCGAAGACCTTCAGCACAACAAGCGTGATCGTCGTCCAGACAACCACGATGGTGCCCATGATCTGCGGCACCTTGATCTTGAAGAAGACCTCAAACGGGTTGGCGCCATCAACGATGGCAGCCTCAATGGTCTCTTCGGGGATGCCACGCAGCGCAGCTGACAGGATGACCATGGCAAAGCCGGTCTGAATCCAGATCAGCACAATCATCAGGAAGAAGTTGTTGAAGAACGGAATGGTCAGCCATTGCTGTGGCTCGCCATAGGGCAGCTCAGCGCCAAAGAGGTTGAGCACCGAGCGCAGCGACGTAAACGCCAGGAATAGGCCGCCAACCAAGAAAATCACGCGAAACAGCTGCATAAACAGCCCGCCGGTTTTGCCACCATCGAAGTACGGCTTGACCACGATATACGCCACGTACGCACACAACAGCGCAAAGCACAGCAGTATGAGGCCTGGTAGAAGCTTCAACATAATGAAGCTGCCTGAGCCACCATCAAACTGTAGCCAGACAGCGTTGAGCACACCGATCTGCGCCTGATCGACAGGTCGCGCCACATAGATCAGCCGGAAGATCACCGCTGCGCCGACGAAGGAAATCGCCATCGGCATAAAGATCAGAGACTTGGCGATGTTGCCCCACGCCAAACGATCGGTGAGCTGCGCAGCCAGCAGGCCAAACGCGGTGGAGAAAGCTGGCACCACCAACAACCAAAGGAAGTTGTTGGTCAGCGCTTCCCAGAATTTCGGCTCGCTGAACATCTGCTGATAGTTGGCAAGGCCAACGAAAGCACCGCCTGCGTCGCGATCTGTCAGCGACAGCCGCAGCGTCTCAACGACGGGGTAGGCGAGGTACAAGCCCAGCGCGAACATCGCAGGAAACAAAAACAACCAAGGCCGAACCATGTTGGCGCGCGAAATGTTGCGCCCAGCGTTCTTCCCGGTGGACGGAAAGACGACTTTGTCCAGAAATTGGTTGGAGAAATAGAAATAGGCAACACAACCACCCACCCCTACAATGATCGTGATCAGACCCTGAATGGCCGGATTCATGGCTCCCCCTCCCCGATGATTTTTTGGTTTTATGGGGGCTGCCCAACGACGGTTTTGTGCCGCCGGGCAGTCCTAGAGCTTTTGAATGTGGTCGCGCAGTCTTACTGCAGCGCTTCCCAAGATGCCTGGATTTCAGCAGCCACTGCAGCTGCATCATCGCCACCGGCATAATCAACCATACCGGTCCAGAACGAACCAGCACCGACACCGCCAGGCATCAGGTCAGAACCGTCGAAGCGGAATGTGGTTGCCGAAAGCAGGATGTCGTTCATCTTCGCCACGGTTGGGTCAACGAACACGTCGGAGTTCACACCGGTGTGCGGTGTGAGGAAGCCACCCTGGGCCATCCACACTTCGTGTGCGATTTCGGTCTGCAGGAAGTCGATCAAACCGTGCGCAGCAGGCGAGTCATTGGTGATTGCCCAAAGCGTGCCAGCGCCCAGCACTGGTGCGCCAAGATCTGCTTCCTCGTAAGCTGGGAAGTAGAAGAAGTCGGCATCAGCACCAACTTCGGTTCCCTCTGGGAAGAAGGCAGGGATGAACGATGCCTGACGGTGCATGTAGCACTGTGGTGGCGAGTCGAAGAGGCCCTGTGGGCTATCGCGGAAATCGGTGGAGGCAACAGCGCCAGCACCGCCTGCAACATAATCGTCGTTGCGGGCAAAGTAACCGAACTCTTCAATGGCAGCCACGATGCGCTCATCGTCGAACGGGATTTCGTTGGAAACCCACATGTCGTAAACGTCAGGTGTCTGGGTTCGCAGAAGCATGTCTTCCACCCAGTCGGTTGCCGGCCAGCCGGTCGCGCCGCCCGAACCCAGACCGATGCACCATGGTGTTTCGCCATCAGCGACCATCTGGTCGGTCAGCGCTTTGAGCTCTTCCATGGTTTCAGGCACTTCGTACCCGGCATCTTCAAAGTTTTCCGGTGAGTACCAAACCAGCGACTTCACATCGACTTTGTAGAAGAAGCCGTAGAGATTATCGTCGCCGTTTTCATCAGCGTAGGTGCCAAGATCAACCCAGGATTGGCCAGCGGCGTAGTTTTCGCGGATCCAATCACCGGTGCCATCTTCCAGCGGCGTCAGGAAGCCGCGCGAGGCCATGTCAGAGGCAAGGCCAGGCTGTGGGAACACAGCAACGTTTGGCGCCGAACCGGCTTCGGCATCGACCATGATCTGCTGCTCAAAGCTATCTGAACCAACGTAGCGCACGTCAGCGCCAGTTGCTTCAGCGAAATAGGCCAGCACGCTTTCAACAACTGCTTGGTCAGGCCCAAGCCAGGGGCCAAACACTGTGATCTGCTCGCCAGAGTAATCAGCGGATGCCGCCAACTCTTCGTAGCTTGCCCAGTTAAAGTCACCGGAGCCCGGCGCAAATGTCAGGTCTTGAGACGTGGCTGCGGTCGTGCCCAAAACCGATAGGGCTACGCCTGCCAGAAGCAGTTTTTTCATTGGTTTCTCCCTTTGCGCCGGTTCTGTTGACCGGCTAAAAATTCGTCCTGCAGAGGATCACTGAAAGCGCTTCCGCTACGGATAAGCTCACATTCACCGCTCCTTCTGCATTCTGTCAAGCCAATTGCGCGAAACAAAAGCCGCCTTATCGACTCTGTGCGGAAGATGAGAGGCCAATTTCCAAAACGGTTTCAACTGGAAGCACCCGATAGACTTGGGGTTTTGTTTGCATTTCCATCAACCGCGCCCTATGGGCGGCCAAGCTTCTTTCACCCCAGCATTTGAGGTCGTCCATGACGTTTGCCCATCGCCGCGCTGATTTTCCTGACGGTTTTCTTTTCGCAACCGCCACCTCTGCCTATCAAATTGAAGGGCACAGCTTCGGCGGCGCGGGCCAAACGCATTGGGACAGCTTCGCAGAAACACCTGGCAATGTGGTGCACGGCGAAAACGGTGCGGTGGCGTGCGATCATTTCCACCGCTGGGAAGATGATCTTGATCTGATCGCGGGTGCCAATCTAGATGCCTATCGCTTTTCCACCAGTTGGGCGCGGGTGATGCCCGATGGCGTGACGCCCAATCCTGAGGGCTTGGATTTTTATGACCGGTTGGTCGATGGCATGCTGGAACGCGGCATCAAGCCGATGGCCACGCTCTATCACTGGGAACTGCCATCACCGCTTGCCGACCTTGGCGGCTGGCGCAACCGCGACATTGCCGACCGGTTCGCCGATTTTGCGACCTGCATTATGGGCCGCATCGGCGACCGTATGCATCGCACCGCGCCAATCAATGAGCCCTGGTGCGTGGCCTGGCTGTCGCACTTTATGGGGCACCACGCGCCTGGTCTGCGCGACATTCGTGCTGCGGCCCGCGCGATGCATCATGTGCTGCTCGCCCACGGCAAGGCGACGCAGGCGATGCGCTCACTTGGCATGGCCGGGCTTGGCGCGGTGATGAACCATGAGTACGCCCAGCCCGCCGACGACTCTGAACGCTCAAAGGAACTCGCCGAGCTATATGATGGCATTTACAATCGTTGGTTCCTGGGCGGAATTTTCCGTAAAGCTTACCCCGAGGATGTGTTGGCTCATCTTGGCCCACATATGCCCGATGGCTGGCAGGATGATTTTGATACCATCGCCCAGCCGCTCGACTGGGTTGGCATCAACTACTACACCCGCAAGCTGATCGGTCCGGATGGTTCAGACCAGTTCCCGTTTCTGGAAGAGCGCGAAGGGCCGCTGGAGAAGACGGCGATGGATTGGGAAATCTATCCCGATGGCCTGCTGCATTTCCTGCGGCACACGGCAAGCTACACCGATCTTCCGATCTATGTGACCGAGAACGGGCTCGCATCCTATGACGTCTTGACGGACGGTGCGGTTCAGGACGAGCAGCGCATCCGCTACCTGTCAGAGCACCTTGCGCGCGTGAAACAAGCGCTGGCAGAGGGTATTGATGTGCGCGGTTACACCGTCTGGTCGCTGCTCGATAATTATGAGTGGGCGCTGGGCTATGAGAAACGCTTCGGCCTTGTGCACGTGGATTTCGAGACACTAGCCCGCACGCCCAAGGCCAGCTGGCATAAGCTGAAAGATGCGCTGTCCAGATAAGCCGGCTCGCTAGTACCGGAACGACAGCCTGGCGCGCACCACATCTTGGCTGTGCTCGCTTTGGAAGGACGCACCCAAGGTGAGATCTTCTTTGGAAAAGTCGTAGCGCAGAAATTCGCCACCCAACGCCAAGTGACGGGTGAGACCCCACTCAACGCCTGCACCAAGCACATGGCCGTAGCGCGTGTCTGTGCTGCTCGCGGTTGCTGAGGCGGTTTCGACACCTGCTACGGCCAGCCCGCCGGTTCCATAAATCAGCAGATGGCCAAACGCGTAGCCAACCCGGCCGCGCACGGACGCAGACCAGGGCATGGAGATTTCCAGAGATGTTACCCCGACACGCGGGCGGGTGAAATTGGTTAGTGACGCATCGCCTTCCACGCCCAGCACAACACCGCCCATTTGAAGCGATCCGCCTGCGTGCAACCCGCCCAGGAAGCTCTGCTTGTCTTCCAGAAGACCGTCGACATTGTCCCAGCTGTCCACGAAGCCAAGACCGGCATGCACGCCTGCATAAAACCCCGTCCAGCGAGGTGGCTCATTGTGAACAACGCGCGGCTGCGGCGCTACCTGTTGCGGCGCTGCCTGCTGATAGGTGACCGCATCAGCGGCGAGCGCTGATGTTAACAGGCAAGCTGAGCACGCCAGTGCGAGCGGAAGACGTGATCGATACAAAGTGAAGGCCCCCACGGCAAAGCTGCGCGCAGTGCACAGCAAGAGCCTTTGATAAAGCCTGATTCACCTTGATGGACCGTTCAGTCGACCAAATGCGCCCGTGCCGGAACGAAACACGCCACTACAGGGCAGCCCCGACACCAATGCTAGAACGCGTATGATACGCGCAGCCTGAAGGCGTCAAAATTGCCTTGAGACCGCACTCTGGTGGTGGCAAATTGATATGCTTCCTCGTCCAGCTCATAACGCAGATATTCCGCGCCGATTACCCAATCGTGCGAAACAAACACCTCAACGCCAGCGCCTAAGACATAGCCTTTATGAATATTGTCGTCGCTAACGCCGCTGGTATTTGAAGTTGATTCTGCATGAGCAAGAGCGCCACCACCTGTTGCGTAAAACATCACTTGGTCAAAGGCGTAGCCAACCCGCGCCCGAGCAGATCCGATCCAATCGGCCTTCACGTCGGCAAAAGGGGTATCCAAATCTTCGTCAATGTTGATTGCAGATACATCGGCTTCCAACCCGAGCACGAAACTGCCGACCTGATAATTGAAACCAGCGTGGGCGCCGCCAATAGGTGTACGATAGTTTTCGCCATCAATGCCATCCGAGCCTTGCGTATCGAGAAGGCCAAAGCCGCCATGTACGCCAGCATAGAAGCCAGTCCAGAGGCTATCTTGGTAAGATATGACGTCCGGGATGACCTCGTAATCTACTGTGGTGTGATCCGCTGTATAGGCTGCAGTTGATAGCAATGATCCAGAAACAAAACCAATGGTTGCATAGAAAGTCTTCTTCATCATATCGCCCCAAGCTATGCGCTCGTCTTTCGAGCGCTTCTGTTTGCGATTTGCACGTATTAACCTTAATTATCTATGACTTTTTACTCTCTATACTGCGCCAGCTTAGCACAAAATTCCTACAAATCCTCGATCACCTGCTGCATGGCGGCGTTGAAGCCTGTTGTTGTCGGTGATCCGCCCTCGGTGCCGCGACCGCCGCCAAGGCCATGGCGCTGCAGCGCATCGGACACTTCATTGTACCCGCGCCCAGCATAGTCGCGCACCTGCTGGGCGATATGGTTGCGGCCGCTTTCGGTCAGTTGTTCGGCGTATTCGCGAACGGTTGGATCAGAAATCCAGTCGGTCAGATTGTTGCCGCCAACCTGATCGCTGATCCAGGCTGGAACGTCCGGCCCACCGCCAAGACCTGCTGGTAACTCATCGGCGATGCTCTGAAAAATGGCTTTACCCATTTCCGTGGCAGCCGCGCGGAATAGTCGCTCGCCAACATCGCGTGGATCGCCTTGGATTTCACAAAGCTCTGCCGCGCGGGCCTCGGCCGCCGCGACGCTCTGGTCCAAAATGGCATCCGGCTCACCGGCAATGCTTTCATTGACGTAGTTCAACATGACCGTGGAGAAACACCAGAGCTTTAGCTCTTCCTTTTTGAAGCCGACAAAGCCGGAAAAGACAGCGCTAGCCGGCATCGCGCCAGTGGCGGGCTGGACGGCGTAGAGGTACCAATCGATCGCGGTGTTGATGTCCTTGAACTGCTGAGCAATGGCCACATCACGGCTGCCTTTGGCAGCCAAACCATTGGTATCCAGGTAGCCAAACAGGCTGCCGGATTCCGGGTCGTGCCACCAATAACGGTCGTCTTGAGATGCGCTGGCAAGACTAATATGCGCGCCGTCTTGTTCGGTCTCGCTTGGATCCAAACTTGTGTCATCAGCAAAAGCGGCTGTGAGGTTAATCCCATCGCCGAGCAAGCGGGCTTCGGCATCATTGAGCGCCAAGCCCATGCGGGCGACATCTTCGCGGGTTGCCGTTTCGCTGAGGAATGTCGACCAAGCCGGTACGTCCAGCGTAGTGGCAAGGCTCACCTCGCCGTCGCTTTGCCCAACCAAATCAGACAGTGGGTTGGCAATCTGCGTGTGCGTGAGCGCGGCCAAGGGGAACCGCAAAGCCTGCTCGTCTGGCAGTGCCGCAGCCATCATGTTGGCAAGGCCGTTCATGATCCCGGCATGGGCGGTGGAGAACGCAGGATCGGCAAGGTGGGCGGTCACCGCGTCCGCATCCTCAACCGCAGCGTCATAGGCAAACAGCCATTGGTTGAGACGTTGTGCCGTCATGCGGTCGGATGGATAGGTGCCTGGCGCGATGTAAAGCGCGTGGCTGCCGGTCATCGCATTGACGTCGTACGCCTCGCCAAGCGCCACCAAAGGGCGGACCGTGCGATGTTCGCCCGCGCTGATCTCCACAAAGACACCTGGATTACTGGCGATGATATCCTCAGGAACTGTGTACCGTCCCTGCTCCAGGCCATCATAGCCAGCCACTTCCAGCGTGAAGTCAAACACCGTTCCGGCAGCGGGTACCGGGTCGCTGGGCGCTTCGAAGCTGATGGCCATGCCGCCCGACAGACGGCGAGCAAGCGCCTGCGCCGCCGACACGATTTGGTCAGGGTCCTGCACCCGCACCAGTTGGCCACCGGTCTGCTCGGCCATGCCAGCAAAATCGAGCGTCTGCGAGCCGGACAGGATCACCGGATAGAGGGCTGCGTTCAGCGCTTGCGCGCGTTCGATCTGACCTTCCATTTTGCGGCCCATGGAATAGAGCGCTGTGCTGGCTGGCTCGCCATCGGTGACAAAAACAATCGAGGTGCGTTCAGCCGGTTCGGGGCCGAGCTCAATTTCAATCGCGTTGAGAGCATAGTCGAGCGCATCGACGATCTCAGCATCGCCACGCACTGCCTGTTCCCAGAAGGATGGATCATCAAGCGCGCTGCTGCTTTGGATGGGGTCAAAAAGCCGTTCCACCCGGATGCCATCGTTATGCGAGATGACGGCCAGCCGTTGGCCAGCGGAAAGATGGGTCGTCATCGTCTGGTTGAAGGTTCGCGCCATCGCAAAGCGATCATCACGGCGCATGGAACCGCTTTGATCGTGAACCGCGATCACGTTGGTTGCCGTGGAAAAAGGTTCTTCGATGCGCACCGGAACCTGCTGGCCATCGACCAGCAGCCGGAAATGAGCGCCATGCCAGTTGGGCAGGTTCTGCACGGCAGCGTTCAACCCAACCTCGACGCGTGGGAACGTGGTTGCATCGACGCTGGCGAGAGAAAGGCTGGCGATCTCTGGCGCTGTGAAGCCCGTTATATCGACAGTGTTGCTGTCATCGGTTGAGAGCGTGCTGATAATGCTTTGCGGCACCACATCGCCATCCAGGGTGACTGCGGCCTCACTGGTCAGTTCACCGCCAACAATGATGCCGGGCGTCCAGACGGTGACATCGGAGAGATCGGGGTCGCCGATCAGCCGCTCAAGCGTGTTGATCGTCGGGTAGAACGCCAAGCTAACATCGGTGCCGAACGCCTCACCGCTCCAGCGCACGATCTCATGTGTGCGGCCAAACCGGTCGCGTGCAGACAGGGCAATCTGGGTAGGGACAACCGGATCACCGTAAGAGCGCGCAAGCTCTGATCGCGGTGCGTCGGGCAGAAGCGGGTCATAGATCGTGCCGTCCTCAGCCTCCAGCCAGACCCAATCGAGGTATGCGGCCGGCGCGCTGGATGGACCGTCTAGGTCAAGCAGATCTTGGGCATGGGTAAGCGCGGTCTCAACCGTTCGCTCGGCCTCGTCGAACAGCAATGCCGCGGCGAGATCATCAGCCAACTGATCGGCTCCCAGGCCATCATCGTCATAGTCGATCCGTTCCATCAACGCTGCCATCGGCTCTGGCAACGCAATGCCCATGGCACTCATGTTAGCCAAAACCTCTGCTCGCTGATCGCCTTGCAGTGGCGCAGCATGGGCAGTGGTGGTGACATCAAGTGCGGCAAGCAAGGCTTTCAAAAGCATTGCCTTGTCGGCAGGGTTGGCGGTGCGGGTTTCCAGCACGGCTTCCGGCGTTTGCAGGCGACCTTCATAAACACTGGTGGCAATCCGCTGACTGACAAAAGCCAATGCCGCTTCCGGTGTCGCCAAAGCGGTTGCCGCCTCCTCCACGCTTGCCCAAGGCTCGTGATAAGTATCGCGGGACTGCACAATCAGCTCGCGCAAAGTCCGCGGGTCGCTTGTCGTTTGGCAGTAGGCCAACAGGCCAAGCAGCGCGGCGACCAAAATGATGACCGGTATGGCAAACCGGACAAACATTGGGCGGTTCGAAGGCGTTGTTTCAGCGGTATCGGTGCTCATGGCTCACGTGCCCAAGAATTGTTTTGCAAATAGGTGATGGATCGCGGTTCGCCGGCGGCCGCTGCAAGGCGCATCCAGCGCGCGCCCTCTTCGCGGTTTTGTTCGACGCCACGCCCGTCGATGAGCGCTTCGGCGGTATGGAACATGGATTCCGGATCACCGCCTTCTGCCTTTCGCAAAGCATCATCGAAGGCAAAAACGAAGAGACGTTGGGCTGCTGCGCCACCAAGGCGTTCGGCTAGCTGTTCAACAGGCCAGGCCGCACCAGAATAGGCGCCTTGCCGGGCGGCTCGCACTGCAAGCTCGCTGCTGGATAATGTGAAAAACGCGCCAACAGAGAGATTGCCCAGACTTTCGGGATCACTATCGCGCTGCGCGACTTCACGTATCCAACGTGTCGCGCGATGGCGGTCATCGGGGATACCGTGTTCGTCATTGTAGAGGTGTTGAGCGAAGGCCCCGGAAAGGTTGAACTCGGCCAGCTCTTCCAAGCGTGGCATCAAGGCGCGCAGCGCAGAGGCGTCGGTTCTCAGGATGTAGCGATTGTAGAGCCCGTAGGCTGGCACATGACCGATCTCGATGAGCTGCTCCAACATCGGGTCAAGACCTTCACCATCGGCGGTGATCTCGCCTTCTAGCAGGGCGGCGCGAAAAGCATCTTCGTTTTCGCGGGCAACGGCCAACATGGCGGGGACGTAGCCGGCGTCTGCCGCGGCCTGTCGAAGCTCTGTGGCCCGCTCGACATTGCCCGCCACACCGCGCGCGTCCTCGAAAGCATCGGCCAAGGCAAGCATCGCCGGTGGGTAGTCGGAAAGCAATGGGCTGGCTAACCGCGCCACGGATTGGACTGCCTCTTCGGCAAGCGCTTCCACTCGCGCCAACTGATAGGCCAGGCGTGCGCTTTGTGGCGCGTCTGCAACGGCTGCCACGCAAGCGTCTAGCGCCTCACTGACATCAATGTCGCGGCTCAAACGGCCAAACCCATAGCTGTCAGGATTGAACAGGTTGGCGGCCAGCTCATCGCACAGCGTGGCGGTTTGTGGCGTAATCGGATCACCACCCGCCAGTGGTTGCGGGCGTGGCATGGGCCATCGCATGGCCGTATCGGGCGCCACCGCATCAATCTCGATCTCCGCCAACGAAGCAGTCAGACGTTCTCCTGAGATGGGCTCAGTGTTTTCGACGGCGACCTTCAAGGTGCGCATCAGGATAGGCTCGTCGAAGGTGAAGACCGTGGCACCTTCGTCGTTCAATTGTTCATGGGCGATGCGGAAATAGGCGCGACCAAAATCCTGGTGGCTGGCCCACAGCGTCGCACGCCGAGACGGTGTTCCTGCGCCCTTGCCATAGCGATTGTGCAAGGTGACCGACGTGATGGCCACTGGATCATCAAAACGGAAAACAAAGTGGCAAGGCGCAATCTGTCCGTCGGTGCGCCACAGCGTCTCCAGATCGCCATCGGTCAGGGCGCTGGCGGCAAACCCATCCATGTCCTGGCAAAGGGTTTCATCGGGCACATGGCCTGCCAATGTTGGCAGCGCTTGCGCCTGCACGAAACTGGGCGCTAAACACACCAGCGCTGCATAGGCCGACCGCTTGGCGACGCGGCCAAAAATTCCTGTCATGATCCCCACCCCGGTATGGCCTCCAGCTAATTGCGGATTGATGGCTGGTCTGACCCTAAGGTCAAGGGCACGCTAGCGATTGGGTCAACACCCTTCCGTGATGACCATCACATTTGTGCGGCCAATCACACGGATGGGTTCGGTCCACCGTCAGGTCTGCAGTTGTCGGGCCATGTCGTTCAAGATGGGGCAGTCGGGCCGGTCATCGCCAACACAACTGTCGGCAAGTGTGGCAAGCGTATCGCGAAGCGCCTGCATCTCGTTCAGCTTGCGATCAATTTCCGACAGCTTTTCCAGCGTCAGCGCTTTGACGTCGCAACTTGCCCGGTGCTTGTCATCATAAAGCGAGAGAAGCTGGCGGCATTCTTCGATGGTGAAGCCAAGGCCACGGGCACGCTGAAGAAAGGCAAGCCGATGCACATCCTCTTCAGCGTAGTCGCGATAGCCGTTTTCAGCCCGGCCCGGGCGCACCAGGCCAATCTCTTCATAGTAACGGATTGTTTTGGCGGGCAGCTGCGTGCGCGCCGCCACTTCACCGATGTTCATTGTGGTTCCTTTGCCCTCACTTCAGGTCTTGTGGCAGCAGGTCACCGGGAATGGCCTGGTAGCAGATGGGTCGCAGCCATCTGCGGATGGCCATGGTGCCCACGGAGGTGGCCCCAAAGTTGGTGGAGGCTGGGTATGGCCCGCCATGGACCATGGTGTCGGAGACCTCCACACCGGTGGGGAAGCCATTGGCAAGAATGCGGCCAGCCTTGCGGGTGAGGATCGGCATCAGGGCCTGGCCAAGTTCGGTATCTTGGTCGTCCATGTGCAGCGTGGCGGTGAGCTGACCCTGCAGGCTTTTGGCGATGGCGATCATCTGGTCGGTGTCTTTGGCTCGCACGATCAGGCCCAGCGGTCCAAACACTTCCTCACCCAGTGCATGGTTGGCCAGCCAATCATCACCGGAGACCTCATAGAGGAACGGTGAGGCCTGGCGCTCAGCGCAACCCATGGCCAGCACTTCCTTCACGCCCTTCTGGCTGGCAATCGTGTCCTTGCCGGACGCAAACGCCTCTGCCATGCCAGCGGTTAGCATGGTCTGGCCAGAGACTTCTGAGAGCGCTGTTTGTGTGGCCCGTGTGAAAATGTCCGCATCGGGCCCATCAAGCACGATCGCGATGCCTGGATTGGTGCAGAACTGGCCTGCCCCCATGGTCAGCGAGCCTGCCCAGCCGGTGGCAATCTGTTCGGTGCGAGCGGCGATGGCGTGAGGCAGCAGGAACATCGGGTTCACCGAGCCAAGCTCGCCAAAGAACGGGATCGGATCAGGACGTGCAGCGCAGAGGTTGAACAGTGCCCGACCGCCGCCCAGCGAACCGGTAAAGCCGACGGCACGAATGAGCGGATGCTGGACCAGCGCTTCACCCACAGAGCGGTTGCCACCCTGGATCAGCGAGAACACACCGGGGTGCATATCATGCGCTTTGATGGCAGCCTCAATGGCTTGGGCCACCAACTCGCTGACACCAGGATGGGCCGAATGGCCCTTCACCACCACCGGACAGCCAGCCGCAAGCGCTGACGCCGTATCACCGCCGGCCACTGAGAAGGCGAGCGGGAAGTTCGACGCGCCAAACACCGCCACCGGGCCAGTGGGCACCTGCATCAAGCGCAGGTCTGGCCGTGGCAGAGGGGCTCGATCGGGCAGCGCCTCATCATGGCGGCGATCAAGATAGTCGCCCTGCTCAATATGATCAGCAAACAGTTTCAGCTGACCAACCGTGCGACCACGTTCACCATTGAGGCGCATCTCCGGAAGGCCCGTCTCCTTCATGCCCATGGTGGTGATCGCTTCACCCCGCGCGTCGATCTCATCGGCAATGGACCGCAGGAACGCTGCCCGCTCAACCCGGCTCGTCGCGCTGTAAACATTGAACGCCTCTTCAGCGGCCTCAACCGCCCGGCCCACCAGATCCGGCGTACCAACGGCAAACGCATCCGCATCGCCATCAACCGGCATGTTCGAAAACGTGTCCGATCCTTCAACCCAGGAACCCGCAATCAAATGGTGGCCGTGTAGCGTGTTGTCTTTCAGCATGGTCATTGTCTCTCTATGAAATTCGATGAACTGTTTGGTCGGTTACGCCATCGGCCACGTATCCCCGACGCGATAACCCTCTGGCCACGGGTCGGATGGGTCGAGCATCAATTGCTTGGTTTCGGTGATCCAGGCGCGGCCACTAATGGATGGAATGATCGCAGGCGTGCCTCCAAGATCGGTCGTCTCTTCTATCCGACAGTTGAACCGGCTGTCGATGATAGAAACACCAACAAAGGCTTCCCCAACCGCCAATTCTCCGCGCGCATGCAAGACCGCCATGCGTGCCGAACACCCGGTGCCCGTCGGCGAGCGGTCGATCTTGCCCGGCTCAATGGCAACCGCATTGCGCCCCGTCTTCACGCCACCCTGCACATCGACTGGCGCAGCAAACTGACAAAAAGAGATATGCGACCAATCAGGGTTGGTTGGATGCGAAAACCCGATCTGCTCACTGGCGGCCTTGGTGATCTTCATGCCGGTTTCCGACAGGTCCCGTGCCTCATCGGCGGTGAGCGCAAAGCCAAGAGCATTGGCATCGACAATCGCGAAGCTGTCCCCGCCATAGGCCGTATCAACGCTCAGAGTGCCCAAACCTTCTACCTCAATCTGGCGATCCAGGTGCTGAGCAAAGCTTGGATGATTGGTGACACGTACCGATTGGGCTTTGCCATCTGAACAGGCGGCAACCACATCCACCAAACCGCCGGGCGCCTCCATGGTGAAGCGCGTTTCGGGCTCCTGCATAGGCACGATGCCGCTGTCGAGCAGCACGGTGGCCACGCAGAGTGAATTGGACCCGGACATTGGCGGGGTATGTACCGGCTCCATGATGATCCAGCCCATCACCGCGCGCGGATCTTTGGGCGGGACAAGCAGGTTCACATGACGAAACACGCCGCCGCGCGGTTCGTTGAGCACAAAGTTGCGCAACCGATCATCCTGCGCGATCCAGCGCGCCTGTTCCCACAGCGTCTCGCCAGGTGGCGGCGCGACACCGCCGACAATCACATCGCCAACTTCCCCTTCGGCGTGGCAGCCGACAATGTGGATGCTCTTGCTGCTGCGCATGGCTAAGCTTCCAAAACCGGCGCGCCGAGCACGTCCATCAACGGCTCAATGCCAAGCCCTGGCGCATCGGGTGCTTTCATGGTGCCGTTGATGCGCTTGGGTGCACCGGCGGCAATATCAACCGTGCCATAGGAATTGAAGTCGGTGGCGGAGAACGCAAATTCTTCGGGCGTGGATTGTGCAAGATGGGCGATGCTCGCCGTCACGATGTCGCCGCCCCAGGTGTCCTCGATGGTCATCGGCACACCGGCATTGATGCAGATGTCGCGGATCAAGCGCGCCTTCGTCAGGCCGCCGACTTTAGAAATTTTCAGGTTGATGACATCCATCGCGCCATCGGAAAGCGCGCGGGTCAAGCTGTCGACACCGGTGATCACCTCATCCAGCACGAAGGGCAGCGTAGTGCGCCGCCGTGTGACCAAGCATTCCTCATAGGTTGGGCAGGGTTGCTCAATATAGACATCGATATCGCTTACCGCGTTCACCACGCGGGCGGCCTCATGCATGGTCCAGCCGGTGTTGGCATCGGCGACCAGAATGTCGCCCTTGCGCATCTCTTTGGCGCAGAGCCGGATGCGTTCAATGTCGCTGTCCGCATCTGCGCCGACTTTAAGTTGAAACTTCGTGTAGCCCTCATCGCGATAGCCCGCGACATTGGCGGCCATAGCTGTCGGTTCGATCTGCGAAATCGCGCGATAGAGTTTCACCTCCTCCTGCGCCTTGCCACCCAGTAGCTGATAGACCGGCAGGCCCACCGATTTGCCCAAGATATCCCAGCAGGCCACGTCGATGGCCGCTTTGATATAGGGATGGCCGCGCAACACCGCATCCATATGCCGGTTGAGCACACCGAGGTCACGCGGATCAAAACCGATGACCTGCGGGGCGACCTCCGCCAGGCCGGAACGTACGCCCAGCGCATAGGCCGGCAAATAGGCCGAGCCCAGCGGGCAGCACTCGCCATAGCCGGTAATCCCGGCATCGGTCTCCACCTCCACGACCGTGCTATCGAACACATCAACATAGTTGCCGTTGGACCAACTGTAGCGCCCTTCCTTCAGGGGCAGATCCACCTGATAGGCTTTGATGGCGGTGATTTTCATGACGTTACTCCTGAAGGCATTGGCCTTATTTCACTTCAAACCCATGGGCGTACGGGTCGCGGTCATTGATGAAGAGGGTGTTGAGACCGGTCATGCGGGCCCAACCGGAAATGGACGGGATGATGGCGTCATATGAGCCAACCGTCGCTTGTCCCTCGATCCGCCCGGTGAAGGTCGATCCGATGATGCTTTCATGGACAAAGGCTTCACCAGGTTTCAGCCGACCCTTGGCCGCCCATTGCGCCATGCGAGCCGATGTTCCGGTGCCGCAAGGCGAGCGGTCAATCGCCTTGTCACCATAGAAAACGGCATTACGCGCGGTCGCTTCGCTGGCGAGGGGTTTGCCGGTCCATAGAATGTGGCTTAGCCCTTTGATGTCAGGCTGTTCGGGGTGGTCAAAACTGTATTTTTCGTTGAGCGCCGTGCGCAGCAACGGGCTCCAGCGCAAAAGATCACCAGCGCTGACATCGGCGATGTCATTGAAGGCTGGCTGCGGATCGACGACGGCGTAGAAATTGCCGCCATAGGCAACATCCACGACCACCTCGCCCAGCCCGTCGACCTCTGCGCTTAGCCCTTCTGAATGCAGGAAAGCCGGCACATTGGTGAGCTTCACCTCTTCGACATACTCACCTTCTTGCCGGTACTCAGCCACCACCAGACCCGCCGGCGTATCAAGGCGCACGGTGCCAGGTGTTTTGGGCGTGACCAGACCGCGTTCGATCATCATGGTGACCGTGCCGATGGTGCCATGGCCGCACATGGGCAGGCAGCCGGAGGTTTCGATAAAGAGGATCGCGGTGTCGCAATCCTCGCGGGTGGGTGGATAGAGGATCGAGCCCGACATCACATCATGACCACGCGGCTCAAACATCAGGCCGCGGCGTATCCAGTCGTACTCAGCCAAAAAGTGCGCCCGCTTTTCCAGCATGGTTGCGCCCTGCAAAGACGGTGCGCCGCCGGCGACCAGCCGCACCGGATTGCCGCAGGTGTGACCATCAACGCAAGAGAAAGTGTGCGAGGCCATCAGCAGAACCTTTCTGCACGATAAGGGTGCATGTCGATGCACGGCGCAGTGCCGAGCGCCAATTCACGCACAAGGGTTGCCGTCGCAGCGCACTGGGTAAGGCCCAGATGGCCATGTCCAAACGCGTAGATCACGCGCGAGCTGGCGGACGCGCGACCGATCACCGGCAGCGTGTCAGGCAGGGATGGCCGAAAACCCATCCATTGCTTGCCGCCTGTGGTTCTCAGGCCCTGCATAACGGTTTCGGATTTCTTCAACATCAACGCCGAGCGGCGAAAATCCGGCGGGCGTTGCATCCCGGTAAACTCAGCCGCTCCACCGACACGGATACCACTGGCGAGCGGTGTGATGACATAGCCGTCAGCGGGCACGACAAGCTGGCGTTTCAAGTCAAACGCATCGACGGGAAGTGTGGTGTTGTAGCCGCGCTCGGCTTCCAGCGGGATGGTATCCCCCAGCCGGGCAGCAAGCGTGCCGGACCACGCCCCGCCTGCGACCACGGTTTGGCGTGCGGTGACAGTTTGCCCGTTTTCGAGCGTGATCGTGATTGCCTCTTCGCCAGGCTGAAGGCGCACCACTTTGGCTTGCCGGAACTCTGCGCCCTCAGACACCGCCTGCTTTCCGAGCGCCTTGGTGATCTCAAAAGGGTCCGACACCATCATCCAGTCAGGCACGAACATCGCATGTGTGTAACGCGGTCCAAGACCTGGCTGAAGTTCGGCAAGGCGCGCACCGGTCACCGGTTCAAAGGCCACCCCGTGCTCGGCCCGCACGCGCCAGACGTCCGCTGCGGCATCAAAGGCTCGCTTGCCGGCATAGAGGTAGAGTGCACCCTCGCGGCGCAGATGGTGTGAGAGGCCAGCGTCCATAAACATCGGTTCGGTTTCAGCCTTGGCAAGCTCCATCAGGGCGGCCTGCGCCTTGGTGCTGGCGGCATGGGCCGTTGGCAGACAGGCACGGGCAAACTGCGCCATCCAGGGCGCCATTTTCGGCGCATAGGAAAGCGGGACAGAAAGCGGGCCCATTGGGTCCAGCAACCAGCGTGGCGACTTCAGCAGCATGGCAGGCGATGCCATGGGCTCGACATCAGCGAAGGCAAACGCCCCGGCATTGCCGCTGCTTGCGCCTTCGCCCATGCCGCCCTTGTCCAGGATCAGCACCGATTGACCGGCCTGCGTTAGCTTGAAGGCTATCGCAAGACCGATAATCCCGGCGCCTATGACGCACTGATCAAAAATCACTTGGTCGCCCACTTGCCCGAGACCTGAACCGAAGCCTCAGGCGGACCTGGCAAGTGCTGGCGCTTCATCGTTCCACTGCGCATACCAGGCACGGAAAAGCCTGTACTGCGCCTCGACATAGTTGCGTTGACTGTCGGAAAGCCGGTCGGCCTCGTTCAGATGGAGCGCATATTCCTGCTCGCCATTGAGCACCATCAGATGCTTGTAGAACAGAACGAGGTCCGGTCCCTCATCAAAGGTTGAGAGGACGTGCAGCGCATCGCTCAGCTCTTGTGCCTTGACCCGCGCAACGGCATCACCGGCAGCGGCTTTCTTGCACAAAGAAATCAGGTGAAGCACTTCATCGGGCAACGCATTGCCAATGCCTGTCACAGTACCCTGCGCCCCGCAGTGGATGTAGCCATTGTAGACCTCGGTATCGACCCCGACCATGAGCAGAATGTCATCGGCCTGTGATGTGATGTTCTCGCCCGCATAGCGCAGATCATCGGCGCCGCCGAACTCCTTGAACCCAATCAGGTTCGGGAAATCCCGACGCAGGTCGAAGAACAGGTCGGCTCGGGTCGCAAAGCCATAATACGGGCTGTTGTAGATCACACAGGGAAGCCCGTTTGCCGCGTCCAGGATAGCCGAGAAATGCGCCCGCTGTGCCACCGCCGATGTGCCGCGCGAGAGAACCCGCGGGATCACCATGAGGCCAGTTGCACCCACTTGGGCGGCATGCGCCGCGATCCCCACTGCAGCAGCGGTGTTGATCGCCCCGGTACCGACCATCGTTGGCACACCGGCATCGACGAGGCGCGCCACGCCTTCCTTGCGCTGCTCATCACTGAGCAAGGGCCAATCGCCCATGGACCCGCAATAGACCACACCTGACATACCCCTGGAGACAAGGTCTTTGCCCTTGCGCACCAGCGCATCATAGTTGGGCGTTCGATCGGCATGGCAGGGCGTCATCAACGCAGGGACACAGCCGTAAAACAGCGAGGGATGCATGGGAGTCTCCTTCTTGGGCGGCGGAAAGCGAGCGGCTTTCTGCCAATTTTTCTTGTTTGACCACGAACCAAAGGCGGATTGAAAACCGCCTCAGCGAACCTTTGCCAGGAACTTGCGTGTGTTTTCGGAAACGGCGTCTCCAAAGATCTGGGAGGGGGGCCCGATCTCTTCCATCAGGCCATCGTGAAAGTAGGCAACACGATCCGACACATCGCGGGCAAACCCCATTTCATGGGTCACGCAAATCATCGTCATGCCCTCTTCGGCAAGAAGGCGCATCGTATCGAGCACTTCACCAACCAGTTCAGGATCGAGCGCCGATGTCGCTTCGTCAAACAGCATGTACTGCGGCTCCATCGCCAGGGCGCGTGCGATGGCCAACCGCTGCTGCTGCCCGCCGGAAAGGGCATTGGGGAATGCCTTCAGCTTGTCGCCGAGACCAACATGATTGAGCTGCGCCGCAGCCAGCTCGTTCGCTTCCTTCTTGGGCAGACCACGAACGATTTTTGGAGCAAGCGCGACATTCTCCAAAGCCGTGAGGTGTGGGAAGCTGTTCCATTGCTGAAACACCATGCCGAGCTTCTGGCGTAGCTTGTTGATGTCGGTCCCTTTGGCATGCACATCGACGCCGTCGACGACAACAGACCCTTCGTTGATCGGTTCAAGCCGGTTGATGCAGTAAAGAAGGGTGGATTTGCCTGACCCTGACGCACCGATAACCGAGACCACTTCACCGTTTTCCACGGTAAGGTCGATACCCTTGAGCACATGAAGGGGCCCGAACTTTTTATGCAGGTTGCGAACTTCGATCATCGTATGGCCCACCTTTGCTCAAGCTTTTCTGCGTACCGGGCTACGGGGAACGACAGGGCAAAATAGAAAGCGCCGGCAATGGCGAGAATCAGGAAGGGTTCTTGGGTGCGCGTGATCAGGATCTGGCTGGCCCTGAGAAGCTCGACGTAACCTAGAACCGATACCAGAGCGCTGTCTTTCATCACGCCCAGCGCGACGCCTATCCATGAAGGAAAAACGGCGCGTCCACCAATGGGAAAAACGACATACCGCAGAGCCTGCCAATAGCTCATGCCAAGGCTGCGGGCAGCCCTTCGCATCGGCGTGCCAACGGCCTCCAGACCACCGCGCGCCACATTGGCGACCAGCGCTGCTGTATAAATCGTCAGGACGACGACACCGGATGCAAAAGCATCCAGGTTAAGCCCGACAATCGGCGCCAGGTTGAAGAACAGCACAAGCTGGATGAGCAGGGGTACGGACCGAAAGATGTCTAAGAAGGCAGCCAACCCCGCCGTGGCCCAGAACTTGCCCTCATAAAGCACCCAGCCGAATAACGCGCCAAGAAGTGTGCCCAGCGAGATTGAGACAACCGAGATGACCAGCGTGCGCCATGCGGCCTGCGCCATGAACCACATGTCACTGGGGGCAAACCCGCTAAAGAATTGAACAGTTGGTTCCATATCCGCGCCCTCTGCCTCAGTACCGGAAAAGGCGGATCGCAAGCAGGCGCGATGCCAAAAGGATGATTTTGACGATCACGTAGTAAAGCACAGCTGTGATCGCAAAGTACTCAAAGATGCGGAAGGTTCGCGAAGCGAAAAACTGGGTTTCGCCCGACAGCTCGCGAAAACCGACCAGCATGCCGAGCGACGACATCAACACGGCCCACACCATCTGGTTGGTGATCGGGTGGTACACGATGCGCAGGACCTGCGGGATGATGATCCGGGTGTAGGCCTGCCAGGCGGTCATGCCCAAGGATCTTGCCGCGCGCAGCTGTGTATCTGGAATAGCCTGAAAGCCACCACGGAAGTTCTCTGCAAGGTAGCCTGCACAGTTGAAGGTCAGGCCCATGAGCACGATCATGAAGGGTGACAGGAAGATACCAAAAGCGCCCAGACCGAAGCCGAAAAAGAACAGCTGGATCAGTGCCGGCGTGTTGCGCGCCAGTTCCACCCAAGTGGTGGCAAACCAGCGCAAGGGGCCTCGTCCGTGCAAGCGGATGAGGGCCAGGCCCAGCCCGAAAATCACGCCCAGGATCATGGCGAGCGTGGCCACCTGAAGCGTGACAAGGCTCGCCGCTATCAGGTCAGGTAGGTCGCGGAAAACCGGACGCCAATGGAAATTGTAATCAAACACGAGCCAGACAATCTAGGCCTCTCCCGCACGAGCGGTGCGGGAGAGGCCTCGTCAAGAGTGCGGGAAGCTTAGTACATGACGCCCGGGATGCGCAGTTCCGGTGCTTCACCACCGACATACTGGCCCCAGAGTTCCTGGTAGCGACCCGAACGGACCTGGTGGGTCACAAACAGGTTAAGGTAGTTCAGCCAGCTGACGTCCGTGCGCTCGGCCACCACAGATGTGTAGTCGGTCGTCCACGGCATGCGCGGGCCAGGGATCACGGTGTCGTACTGCTGGGTAATCGGCAGAACGGCTGTGTTGGTCGTGATACCGATATCGGCGCGCCCCTGCGCGACTGCCAGGAACACTTCGTTCTCCGACTGATAGCCCTGGTAGAGGTCTTCTTCGCCCCACTCAGCAGCAATTTCCAGCCACTCTTGTTCAGGCACCGTGCCAACAGCTGCCGCAACACGCTTGCCGCGAATGTCTTCAAAGGTCTCGATACCACTGTCGACACCGACAACGCCCTGGGCAAAATAAATCGCATACGGGATGGTGAAACCGACCGTGCGCGCACGCTCAAGCGTGTCAGACGTTGCGCCAAAAACAACATCGGCGCGTCCGGTAACGATGACCGGCAGACGTTCCGCCCAGGTTAGCGGCATGATCTCGTGCTCGACATCAAGCGCAGCGGCGAGGTCGGCGCAGTAATCGACGTCGAACCCGGCTGGCTCGTTGTTTGAATCGCGAAAACCGATCGGCGGAAAGTCCAGCACAACACCGCAGCGCAGCACGCCGCGATCGATGACATCATCAAGCGTATCTGCAGACGCCGGTGCGGCGGCAAACGCGATGGCAAGCCCTGCGGCGGCCATTACAAATTTTTTCATTCCCTCGACTCCTTTGTTTTTGGCGCTGCGGCTTTGTGCGGTCAGCGCTGATTGACGATAGCATATTGGATACAATCTACAATATGCTATGATGAACAAATTGTGCGCACGACTGATAGGCTTCAAAGCCAGTGCGCCTGGCGTTCACGCACCTTATTCGGAATGACAGAAACTATGTCGTTGAACTTGAAAACCGTTGATCTTGGCGCCGCGTCATCTTCCTCCGATGTCATCTTCGATGCCCTGCGCGAAGGTATTGTGGAAGGAACGCTGAAGGACGGCGACTTGCTGCGCCAGGACCAGATCGCGACCATGTTCAACGTCAGCCGGATTCCGGTACGCGAGGCCTTGGCGCGTTTGGAAGAGCAGGGCCTGGTGACCAACCAGCGCTATAAAGGCGCTGTGGTGAGCTCGCTGTCGCTCGATGAGATTTCTGAGCTTTTTGAATTCCGCGCGCTGTTAGAAGGTGAGGTGATCCGTCAGGCGGTCGATCAGATCACAGACCGAACGTTGGAAGAAGCGAAGACCTTCGCTCAGGAGTTCGCGCACGAGACCGATAGCAGCCGTTGGGGTACGCTCAATCGCCGGTTCCATTATACGCTCTACAAAGACTGCAAGAAGCCCTACCATTTGCAGATCATCGCCAATGCCCTGGACAATGTTAGTCGGTATCTGCGTGCGCAGCTTGTGCTGACCTCTGGCATTGAACGTGCCCGCAAAGAGCATGCGGGCATTCTTAATGCCGCCATCCATCGAGACAGCGAGGCAGCGTCGGAACTGACCCGCGCTCACATTCTTGGTGCCAGCCGGTCATTGATCGAGTTTTTGGAAAAAGACCGGCAGAACGGCTAGGGTTTAGAGCTCATTTACCTGGCAATGTTGGCAAACTGCTCAAACGCGACCAGGGGTCATATCCATTGGATATGTTATCGCTCCCAGTGATTGCCACGCAATCACCTGCCGCGTGTTCCCCCAATCGCAAGCGATTGGTTAGGATGCGGTTGTGCCGAAGGCACAGAGCTAAACAAAAAATGGTGCGCTTCGAGGATGAAACTTCGAACGCTTTATTCGACAGTTTGCGGGATTGGGAACACCAGCTCAAGCATGTTGAGCGACCTGATCCACAGCCACAGAAACGCTCGGCGCCGAGGCCTCGGCCATGAGTGGGCAGCAGCCTGATCGCTTCGCCAATCCCTCCTCATCCAAAGACCAGTTCGCACTTGCGGCTAAGCCAAACGCGAAAAAGCGAACGCGACCATCGCCTGTGTCGGTACGGTTCAGTGAAGAAGAGCTTGAACGCCTTAAAGCCGAAGCCGGGTCCAGGTCACTAAATGGATACATCCGACAGCGCCTCTTCGGGTCAGTTGCAAAGACGAGGCGTGCACCATCATCCGCCCGACCGGACAACGCCCTGCTTTCACGGCTGCTCCGGAACCTTGGAGAATGGGATCTGACATGGGCGCTCAAAGAACTTGAGCTTGGCGTTGATGAAGGTGTCATCCTGCTGGACGTCGAGACCTGTGAGGCGTTGCGCGGAGCGTGCGCTGATATCGCTGCGATGCGCAGCAAGCTACTGACTGCCCTTGGCCTTCGAAATCGGGCAAATCAGTGATCCTGGTCGGCAACCAACGTGGAGGGGGAGCCGACCTCGCCCGGCACTTGATGAAGTCTGAGAATGAGCGCATCGAGGTGCATGAGGTTCGGGGCTTCGTCGCTTCGGACTTGCTCGGCGCGTTTCGGGAGTCCTACGCTGTCAGCCGCAGCACTCAGTGCAAACAGCATCTGTATTCCCTAAGCTTGAGCCCGCCGAAAGGAGAGAGCGTTTCAAACGCCGTATTCGAGAAGGCCATCCGAGAAGCGGAGGTGCGCCTCGGCTTGAGCGGACAACCTCGAACCGTCGTATTCCATGCGAAGCGCGGTGATGATGGCAAGCTCCGACGTCATGCTCATGCTGTTTGGTGTCGTATTGATATCAACCAGATGAAGGCCGTCCAGCTGTCGTTCTCGCATCGGCGGCTGCAATCGCTGGCGCGTGAGCTTTACCTCGAACATGGCTGGCAAATGCCAAGGGGATTGCTGCAACAAGGTTTCTGCGATCCGCGCAACTTCACATTGGAGGAATGGCAGCAAGCCAAGCGACGCAAGAAAGACCCACGCGTCCTCAAGGCTATGTTTCAAGAAGCATGGGCGATGTCAGATAGTCGCGATGCGTTTGCGAATTCGCTGCTCGAAAAGGGTTTCGCGCTCGCTCGTGGCAATCGACGTGGATTTGCTGCGGTCGATCACACGGGTGAAGTCTACTCGCTTTCCCGCTGGACTGGTGAAAAGCCGAAGGACCTACGCACTCGGTTGGGTGATGAACGCCAACTACAATCAGTTAACGATGCTCAATGCCAGATCGCTGATATGGCGGTATCGCGCTTGGATAAGTTGAGAGACCAGTTGTCAGTGAAGCGCCAAGCGGCCTTTGTTGAATGGAGCGCGGCGCTCGCAAAGCTCACCAAAGATAAGGATGAACAGCTGGAGGCGCTTGAACAGCACCAAAAGCTCTCGCTTGAAGCTCTGGCCGAGCATGCTTCTCGCTTCCGAACTGGCCTTTTCGGACTACTAGATCGCCTAAGCGGTCGGCGGAAACGTATGGTTGAAGAGAACCGGCTAGAACGCGAGCGGCTTCGCCGACAGCACGACAAGGAACGGACACATCTCCACCTGGCACTGGATCAGAAACGGACTTCACTTGAACGGATAGCAGATAAAGAATTGCGGTCTAGGGAGGCGCTATCCACCATCGCCAGGGACATCGAAGCGCTGCATGTTTGGCGGATGGTCGCCGGACGTTACCCTAAGCCAGACCGAAGGCGAAAGCGCGAGAGACTTGCCCGGGAATAGCGTTGCAAGCAATGCCTGTGAAACATCGGTATAGAGGCTGTTGTGCGATCACCTTGATCGATTGAGTAGCCGACATACTCGTGTTGCCAAGGAGATTAATTCTAACTCTTTGCGAATGCCACAGGTGCATCAAGACGAACTGCACCAGCTCACAAAAGAGTACGAATCTGGTTTTTCCAAGCTTGCTCGGCCACTCGATGTTGTGCGGCGCTTGGAAAGGCCTAACAACCCGATGACCGAAGAGATTGAAGCCGTCGGAGCGCAGCGGTTTATTGATCTGCACGAGTTGTAGGTCAGCGCGGAATACTACAATAGGCAAAGGCTGCAGGCCAAACTCAGCCACGGACACTCAGGTGACTGGGCCATTGCCCAAGTAAAATTCTGTCAGTCAATTTTGCCTCGTTGGCATGGCAGACACAAACTTGTGGAAAAGATTATGGAAAAAGGCTACCCTGTTATCGGGAGGACTTTTGGATGCCGAAGAAATCGAATGCACCCAAAAAGCGAACGCCACTTCGCTATCGTTCGAAGACTCTGCAGCGCATTATTGGCAGCGTTTTAAAAGACGAAAAATTCATCAAGCCTGAATGCGAAGAACAGGTCGAACTCGTCCTCGAGCCGTTGATCGACCTACAGCTTGAGCGGCTTTATCGACGTTACTTGCAGAAGTGCCACGATACAGGGACACCCGCATCCTATCATGACACCGACGCTTACCTTTCCTATCTGTTTGAAAAGTCGCCCGAAACCGTAGTGAAACGGGTCAGAGAAGCGATAGTACAGGCAATCGGACTTGTGTATCGCATAAAGACTTTGGAGGCCAAGAAGGGTGAAGACAGCCGAAAGGGATCTGTCCGCGCACGTGTCCAACGGATTAGGGAATACTGCGACTCGATCAAAGCAATTTGGGCTGCGGTTGCAATCGTATGCATGATCTTAGGCGCAGCTATAGCCCCGCTGTTTATTGACGGCGGATATCAAACAGTGTGGACGACAATGGTAGCGTGGATAACGGGGAAGTTCAGCTAGGTTGTGAGTTTGGCGCGTTCATGCGTAAGCGCGCATCAGAAACATACTTGGCTGCGATGTCCCATGCTAGCTGATCCAGTTTCTCCGACGAGATCTCCCAATCGCCGACGAATAGACCATCCATTTGGTGGCAAGCGGTATCGGGGAACTGGATCACCGTCGAGCTTGCTTCATCCGAGTTTTCGTTGGAAACACAATCTCGGTCAGAAAGCGACTCCCCCTGCAAGCTCGCTGAAAAATTAAACAATTTCGACCTCGATACAATTTCCATGCATAGTAACTGCCACAGGCACCCCGTCGTGTCAACGTGCGTCGAACGGCAATCCACATCTGCAAAATTTGCGCATCCTTTAGGCTGTAGCGCTTCATGTAAATAGCCAGCGATGCGAGGGATTCTAGCTACTGGCAATAGTTCGACAGCCGTTGACATGAGCCTGCGATTGACAGAGGGATGACGTTCCACCGCTGCACCATGAATACATGAATGAACGTCCTAGACCGCCTCTCCGCTCTGTCTGTCCTTCTTGAACACAGCGATATCGACGAATTCCGTAGCGAATTAATCGATCGCGCGGAGAATATGGCAGGAAGCGTTCCCGTTCGGGGCACGATATATGACCATTTTAAGCTTACAAGAAAGCGCAAGAGGCAAGTTGAACCAGCTGCTGGCGCCAAACCCTATACTCAAAATGAAGATTTCGTTCGCCTCGTAGATAACTACGCCCAGCTTCGCTTGGCCGATAGCGGCCGGACATACAAAAGCGGCTACAGCCTAGGTGCAAGCCTACACGACTTTGTCGTTGCGCTTAATCTGCGCAAGGAATCAGTCTTCGAAACCCTTTCAGCCAACGACCGAGACCTTGTGAATGCGTTTTCTGTCTTCTCTCTTAAGGACAAGCAGGTAATTCCACCCGACATGCTCGCTGACGAGCTGAAACTGAAGGAATTGATCTCCCCTTTCGCAGGGGCTTATGCGCTATATCGAGCTAAGGCCGATAAGCAGGCAGACATCTTCATTCTTGAAGAGAAGATTGAAATCTATTTCGAAGATACGGCGCGGATAAGGTACTCGGATCATGAAGGAAATTCATTTGAGGGCACACTGATATTTTCACGCTCGAAGCTATACAGCCATGCCTCTAATCCGCAGTCGACCATAGACAATTTTTCTTTCTGCCAGATCACCATATTCACTGAAGAGATCGAAGCCGGTGCTATGATCGTAAATATTTCACGGTCAACACAGCAGAACAGGGTTTACACGCTACGCGGCACCATTGAACCGCGCGACGAAGGTTTTTCGCCCCGATTTGGCTCACAGGAAGTGCAGAAGTACGGCATTAAATATTTCGCTATTGTTAGCAACTACACATCTGTTATCGGGAATCGTGACAGCAGCTTTGTGACTGACGCGCAGATTCAGCGGGCACGCGTCGTGGAGGAAGATCGGCTACGATACAAGATGCTGTTGTCAGGTTCTAAGGTGAAGACACAGGGACTGACCCTGTCGCAGCTCTACGATAAACTGTCGGCTTTGCTAGAACGGCGTGGTCTGGAATAGGGGGATGCAACGGGGGCGACACGCCCCCTTGCCAAGATGCGTGGTGCTACCACGCACATCTTGCGCGTAGCGCGAACGCGAATTCCAAGCTGGTATTACCAAAGGCCTTCGGTCCTACCACCATCCAAACTAGTTCGTGGCGGGGTGAAGCAAAGCACTTGGATTCCATCCATCTCAAATTCGCGCAGTTGGCATTGGTTTCACACCATCGACATCTTTACGGCTTCACTTCTAGTTCGGCCAACCGCTGCTCAAACAAAACGGCACTCTAAAGAAAGCACTTTGCGCGCGAGCGGTGTTGAGTTGTGCTTCGACACATGCAGGGATCTGCAGCTCAAAAGCAAACTTCCACAAGGCGTCGCTAAAGGTCGGCCGCCAAACCCCCGGGTCGGGGCTCGCGCGAACCTTACGGCGCAACCAGGATCACGGCAGAACGGAGTGGAGGTGGAGAAACCTCTGAGTGCTTTGCTCGGGCTCTTTTGTGATTCTCGGCATGAGACAGGCACGGTTACCGGCGTCAAACGATCGGCTAACTGCATAGTCCTCGGCGCCACATACCAAGATACCGACGACCGTTCTGGAGCGAAAATCAAACAAGGGCCCGCCCGACCCCCCAGCGTAGCTGTCAGCCGACGCCAACAGGTCGAAGCCATCATTCCCTCGCGGTCTCAGGATTCCAACGCTCTGGTAGTCCAACACCTGTGGCAGGCCGAGGCTGTGCGAGATGAACACAAGGTGGCGATCCTGCATTGCAAACCAGTCGGTCCGCAGTTCCTGATCGATGGGCAGAGGCTCGGCAACCGTTTCTGGGACAGGTGCATTCAGAACGATCTGGACCGCATCCGAGGCCTCTTCGGCCTCAATGATAGCATCTACAAAGTAGACTTGGTCGCGCTCGAATGCCGTTGGGAAATGTCCAAACTGATCAACCTTGAAGCCGAAAAGAACAGCCAAGTCAGACAGATAGTCTTCATCAATTTCCACCTCTGACAGCGCCGCGCGCCCAGCGCCTGTTTCACTCAGGCAGCCATCAAAGCCATTGTTGGCGAGACGCTGCATTTGCTCGGCGCTCAGAACGCAATGACGAGCAGTGACAAAAGTTTGTTGGTCTTCGGCCAAGAATCCAGAACAGGCGCGCCCGGTGTATCGTGGGGCCGCCGCGTATTGGGACATGATGGATTGCACCTCCAGTCCCTGATCATCACGCGTACATATTGGCAGCGCCTCCTGTGTGCCTGCCATGCGGAGCCGACCGTCAGTTCGGTAGCTGCCGTCTTCCAAACGGTACATGCCGTTTTCGAGGACCAAGTCCCGCCTTTGGACGATGATGCCGACGCTGGCAAACAAACCCAACCTCGGCGACACAATTGGCACAGACGCGTCGAGGGTGATGGTTCGGGTCGGCTCCTGTTCATCGACGGCGAACGCCAAAGGGAGCCCGCGAGCTATGGCTTCTTCCTGTTCGAGGGCTGGCCCGGCCGAAGGGATACCCACCACGCGGAAAATCTGCAGGCCCCCTATTAAGTCTTCCAAATCCAACGCGTCGGGGGCCAAGGGTCGCCCGTTGGCACCAATCAAAGCTTGATATCGGTCGAGGAAAACCGCATCGGCATCTGCAGAGGCAAGTGCCTGCTCAAGAGCGCTCACAGCCGGATAGGGAGACAGCCCGCCTGGGAAGGCGATGCCAGGTTGCACTACGGTGTGGGCGTCCTGAACCAACTCGTCCATGATGCGATCGATGGGTAAGGAGGGGGAAACCGAGGGAAGTGTCTCGCGAAGCCGTCCGTAGTCCTCTGTCGCAAGGCCAGGGTTTGGCTGGGGCCCGTCCGGGTGCAAAAGCGCTTCAAGCTCCCTTTGCCAGTCGGGGTAGGATGGGACGGTTTGCTGAGACGGTGCCGTCAGATTGGGCACACCTGGTTGAACAAGTTGACCTCCCGGCGTGGTCTGCGTGCCCGGCGGATGAAGCGGGCCTTGAAAAATGGGCTCGGAAAAGGCTGGGCTCGATTGCCCCGGGTCACCGCCGAAGGAGCCGGACGGAGCAGGCAATATCAGTTCGTTGGTTCGAAATTGCTCGAGTTGTCTTTGTAGAATCGAAGGATCCAGCTCCTGCCAGTCGCTGCCACCTATGATCTCATCGCCCCTGGCGTGTGGCGTGGCGCACACATGCCCAACAGCCAACAAGGTCATAGATATCGCGAGACACTTCAAGCGAGGCAGGAAAAGCCCCTCAGCTTTAGAAACAATCACGATCCCAGTGCCCCTCCCATCCGGACGAGTCTTCGCACATTGGTTATTTCGACCAAACGAAAGATCTAAAATGTCGCTCTCGATGTATTGGAATTAAGAATCCATTTTCAGATTCAAGAATGGCTTTGAAACTTTAGAGTGCTGGGTCTATGGCATATATTATTCCATAGGATAGATTGAAGACAATCAGTTTTACATTGACGGTTGGATAGGCTCGAGGTTCTTCTCACAAGCCATCAGTATGGCTTTCGTCGTTGCAGAGTTTGTTCAGATGCGTCCAACCAATGCCTGCCTTCGAAGCTTGCCGTCGATTAAGTCCTTATTGGTGATGATCGCGCTGCTGTGCTGTCTGGCCTTTCCGGGTTCGACGGTAGCGCAGGTGCGTATGGTTGGTGACGGCCCGGCACAGGACATGTCCCTTTTGCAAACCGTCGCCCTGTTGAGCCAAATGATCGACGGGCTTGACGACGATGAGCCCTTAACGCCCGAGGAAGCCGATGAGTTTCGGGAGCTTAGCGCTCAGTTGATCTCAGCTGCCGAAGGTCAGGGCCCGCAGAACGCGAACGAAGCCAGCGAGCCACCGTCCGACGACGAGCAGGCCCAGGCGCCGGAGCCCACTGTCCGTGATCAAGCTATCATAGAAGCTGCCACCGGTTTGACCGACCAAGTGCAGGCCTTCGAAGGCGACCTGGACGTCATTCGCGAAAGCTTGATGAAGGTCGATCACGCGATCTGGGAGCGGATGGCGAGCGGTCCGTACACGGCGGCCAGCATGCAAGAAAGCGTGATGCGTCTTACCGAGAGGCTGACAGCTGCCGCGACGACTGTGGCACGGGACCCCACGTTGAGTTCCAATGGGGACATCGCAACACCACTGGTCGGACTTTTTGGACCGGTCACGATGGCAACCCGGCAGTTCCATCTCGATGGTTTGAGCGCGGCCTTGGCAACCAGCGCAGCGTCCATGCTTGCAACCGGCGAACCCGGCTACAGTCCCCAGTTGGGCAACGAGCCTGTGCAGACCAGCCTTGCGGCGCTTCGGCAAACCATTATCGGCGTTCGCGGCCAAACACCGGCAGCGACGTTCACAACTGAAGCCAATCTTCTTCGAATGTTCATTGTGCCTGCAGCGAACAGCGCTAGCGATGCTGACACAGCTGCGCAGAACGCGCGCAGGTCGCTCATCAGTACCTCGCCTGAGGCCATGTTCGCGCGCCGTGACTTGCTGAGCGCCCTTATCGGGCTTGAGGATCGCACCTCACCGCGCATCCACATCATCTCGGCTGTTTATGGAGATCTGCGCCGCGGCGCATCGGCAAGCCGGAGCTGCGATGCCTCACGCACCATCCGCGAGCATTGCCAGAGTCGGTTGCTGTGTTCCGTTACAAGTTCTTCGGACGGCCCCCGAAACCAAACCAATCTGTGCGGCTTCGATCCGATCCCACTTGCGCGACCCGAAAACCAGCGCATCGAAATCCGCTACGCATGCTATCGTGGGCGGCGGGACGAATGGGATTCGCTCGCGCGCAATCCCCACATCGATCCGTCGAATGACAGGCGCTTTGATGCATCGCATCCAGGTGCGCTCACAGCGAGGGTTCTGCGCGCGCAAAACTGGACCTTGCAATGCGCGGCTGATGAGGCGGTTCTGCTCCAAGGCGTCAACGACTGATGGCGGGCAGCGTGATCAGGCTCTGCCTTCTTTCCGCGCTAGCGACGCTCTTGGCCGCCTGTTCCATGGTCGGCTCGACCAATGTTCCGCCGGTGGGATTTGCCTCCTCCGCCGCCCCAGCCTGTCGAAGCACGCTTGGGTCCTACACGCTTCCCAGACAGCTTCTAACCTTCACCATCTCTCGGCCAACGAACGGTACACAATCCGTCGACCACAGAATGAGCGAGGTGGATCTGACGACGGTGACCGATGACCCGGATCGTTTCACCTTTTGCTTCGATCATCTGAGCAACGCGCTCGCGGATGATCGGATTATCGTCAATCGAAGTCGGCCGGTACCGGATGGTGATGGCAAACCCACCGACGAAACAGAGCAAACGCCGTTCATCCAGACTGTCGCAACCAACGCGACGGATCGCTCGGTGGGGATCGTTCGACGGCTGATCCGCACTGTTTTTGACGTCCTGGCCCAATCGGGTGGGCTAGGTAGATCCATCGACTTGTCGGACCCCCAAACCGTGGTTGCCAGCCATGAGGTTGATCCGTTCGATCCCGTGGAGATGGCGCAGGTCAATGCCGCCATCCGACAGTATGGGTTTTGCATCATATTCGACGCGTACAGCTTCGATCCGCGTCATGTGTCGGCGGACAGCTACTGCGATAACCCGATACACCAGGAATCCCGTCACCCCTCGCCCAGTGCGCATGCTGTCGCGCAGCAGGATTTCTTAGGCGAGCGACCGGTAAGCGGTATCCTGTACCGCCCCGCCATTCCCTACGCGCTTGCCATCTACACCAAACGGGATCCCGACGGCCCGGGGCCCTGGCGGCTCTCGGTTATGCAGACCCTCCAACTGACCAATGCATCGCCCATCGTCGCAGTGAATGTGGGGCGCGCCTTCTTCGCTGAGCAGCGCGGCGCACTGCTTTTTTATGACGGCACGCTTGAGGATGTCTGCATCGCCAGAGGTGGCCAACTGGCGGGTCTGATCGAAATCCCGCTGGAGATCGTCTACGGGATCGTCAACCTACCGGCCGAACGCATCAAAGCCGCGATTGACAGCAACACCACGCGAAGGCAACTCATTGAGGCCCAAGTGGAACTGATTGCCGCCCAACGCGCCTATATCGACTATCTGCAGGGCGGGGCGGAACCACCGGAATCGCGGCGGTCCGCCAGCAGTTTGGACATCGGGCCGACCACCGCCAACACCACTTTCACGCTCGGCAATGATGTCGATGACGGTGCTTTTCCGTCGTCGGTTGGCGGGGAGTCGAGCGCGGGTTCGATTGTCCCAGTCAAGGGTTTTGAGAGCATCTGTGACCTCAGTCAGCGAGACCTGCCGAACAACATCGAAGGGATTACCCAGCCAAGGAGGGCTGGGTGATGAGGATCGTTACCGCAACTTCCTTCTCTTGGCTGCTCCGCTTGATGGGCCTCATCATCGCCGTTCCTGTCCTTGGTGGGTGTGTCAGTTCGATCGTCAGCTATGAGGTTCAGGACCATGGCACGGCTTTTCAGAGCGGTGTCCAAACAGCCGTCGCCTGCGAAACGGAGCTTGGAACCTATGCCCTCCCCGACCGCCATTTGAGCATCACGATTGAGGGTACCGGACCCTATGGCATCAAGGTGGAGACCGAGGACACCGATTTGCTGTTTGCCGATCGGAGCGCGATCTATTGCCTTGATTTTCTTTATTCCTGGTTCGGTAGCAACCAGATCGGCGTGGACCGCAATGGTGGTTTGCTGACGCGCATCTTCACGAAGTTTGACAGCCAAACCAACGAGATTGCCCGCGAAACCATCAACGCTGCCGCAACGCTGGCGAGCGCTGGGGCGGCGGCGCAGTTCGCGCGGTCAGATCCCAACGCGTTTGCACGGTCTGCCCAACAGGCACGAGACACCGTGGTCGACGCCACCACCGTTGGTAGCGACACACGGCGCTTCACTTTTGATCCGTTTGACGAAACAGCAGCCAGACGGGTCAATGGTGAGCTCCGGCACTTTGGATACTGCGTCTATTTCGACAATCGCAACGACCCGCGCATCCCATCCTGGTGGTCGACTGTCTGCGGACACAGGACGTCACACGTCCACTATTCCTATCCCGAAGAGCAATTTGTCCAGGAGCAGGCAACCGCGCGGCAGCTTGCCACGCGCGCCATCTTGCACCGACCGGAGATCAGCCACAGGCTGGTCGTGCTCCAACGCACCGATCCGGGGGACCGCCATGAGCCCTGGGTTATGGTCGGCACCGAACATGTCATGCTCCCCAACCGAGCACCGATCATGGCCCTTGGGGTCACCCGGGGGCTGTTCGCTGATGCCGACACCAACATCACCTTCAACAATGGCATTTTGACCGACATTGATATCAACAAGCCAAGCGAGCTTGATGCGTTCACCGCCCTTCCGATCTACGCGGTGAATGCCCTGCTTTCGATCCCTGAGCGCACTTTTGCCTTGCTGCAAAACGACGTTGCGAACCGACAGGCACTGATCGATTCAAACCGCGAGCTGATTGCCACACTCAGAAGTTTGGATTCGCAAGTTCAGGCTGATCGCGCAGTTGCCAGCGGTACCAGCGGGGTCAATTCTGTCCTCGTTCCGGTGGGGACCGCCCAGGCATCGGGAGCCCGGTCTGGACAGAACTGCCTGGACGATGACGCCTTCCTGCTGGCCGACGGCGGCATCGAGCTGTGCCAAACGATCCTCCAACGCGGGGACTGAACGATGGCGGTGGCACGACCGGTTGTCCAAACCCTTTGTGCGGCGCTATTAATCGGCTTGTCGGTTCTGATGGCGCAGGACGCGATAGCGCAGGGCATCGGCGCGGACAGCAAAAGGATCGGAGCGATTGACCTGCGGTCTGTTCAAATTGGCGCTCGTGATCAACTCGGCGTGGTGGACGATGCAGGCACTGGCGTTCGCGTCACTGAACCTGACAGTGCACTCAGTCGCAGTCAGCCATTCCGCGACGCAACCAGAGCGGTCGTTCGGATCACCTACACGCGCAATGACGGGCGACCGAGTGTCTGCACGGGTGTCGCCGTGGACGAGAACTTTGTGCTGACTGCAGGTCATTGTGCCTGCGGCGACCCTCTTTCCTACAGCGTCATGCGGTACGCGAGTGATTTAACCAGCCAGGTCCCCGTGTCCCTTGTCGCACCCCCGATCCGCTTCCTCCGCGATGCTTGCCGCGTGCCTGGCCAGACCGTGCCTGGCTTCGATTTGGCGCTCTTGAAGACTCAATCGGGTTCTTTCGCGGAACAATGGCTTATCCCGATCACGCATATGGTGCATGTGTACCGAGACCGGCCGATCAACCGCCTGACGGTGATGGGATATGGGTGGACGGATGGCGCCGCATTGCCGGACATCGCGCTGGCAGGCCATGTTGAGATAGGGTCCCACTTCTGTTCCCGCGCGCCAGCCTCATGCGCGCGGTTTCAGGAGTTCATCCTGTCAGATGCGTCATTGAATGGGGATGGCGGACCAACCGACACCTGCGGTGGCGACAGCGGCGGACCGGTGCTCTACGCCCGGCCCGATCTGTCGTCCCAGAACGAGCAGGAACTGCTCGTGGTGGGCATAACCTCCCGTGCGTTGCCGAACGGCGGAAACGACAACGCCTTGGGCTGTGGCGGCGGCGGCATTTACACGGCCATTGCACGCAATGATGTGCTGGCCTGGCTCGAGCGTTCCGGGGTGGAGGTCAGACAGCGTACGTTTACCGCGCCTCCTTGATGGGCCGATACGCTGAAAGGTTGGCAGGTCGGGGTTACTCACGCGAGATCACGGCGAAGCTGTCCTGGGCGTGAAGGCTCCAACGAGCTTACGATCTTTCGGCCGGCATCCGTTCTGCGCTGGCTAAATCAGCTTACAAATTCAGTTCAGGTTTGGCACACCCGCTGCGGGCGCCGTGGCTCGAACAAAGTCACCCTCAAGAGCTGGCTCTTGCGTAGGTTCAAGTCCAAGCTCTTCCTGAACCGCTAAGGGCATCAGTTCTTCTAGCTCGGTCTCCAGAGCATCAAGTTCATCTGCTGATAGTTCACCATCTGTGACCCGCTCGCGGGTGCCGTCAAGGCGTTCCTGATAGTCTAGGAGTTCTTGTCGCTCCTGCGTGAGTTCAGTGTGACGTTCGCGATCTGACCAGTATTCTTCCCAGGTTGGTGCGGATGGGTCGATCTCATCAGGTGTAACAGTCTCTGGCGCGACCTCGACGCCGAACTCATCAAAGACCTTCGTTCCATCCTGAGTACGGAACACACGGCGTCCGTCATCCAAGACGTGCGCCCGAAGCAACATGTCTTCAATCCGCTCGCGTACGAGCTCAAGCTCATTGGCATTGCGGTTGAGGGCTGCAACCGTGGCCGCGTCATAGCGATCCAGCTGAACCGTAAACGCTTCAATCTGCGCCGTTGTCGCCTGAACCATGGGTATGGCCAGATCGACGAAGTCGTCTTCCATGCCCTTTGCCTCGGCACGCTTCTTGTCGTCTCGCTGTTGTTGTTCCTGATGCAGGCGACGTCGGCTAGCTTCGGTTTTCCCAAGCTTGGACCAGATGGCGTCGGATGCGATCAGACTATTCATGCGGACACGCCCTGTTCGTTAGCGCTGCCACAACGGCTCCAGCCGTATAGTCGGGAAACCGTTCGAAGGCCTCGAAGACGAGCAATGTCATGCCGTCGCCATCGTAGAACCAGTCGAAGATGCAGGTCATGGACGCAACATCCTGGCCGCCCATCTGATAGCGGCCAAAAGCGATCCCTTCGACTAGACCAGCCGCGTATGGGAAACGATCTTCTTGAGGCATGCGCTCGGCAATGACGCCCGCCGTCATGGCTGTCTCCGCAGCGACAGGCAGCGCGGTTATAGCCGCGCTTGTTACCAGCGCTGCTCCGGCCGCCGCCGTCTTCAAACCTGCCTGATTCCAAACCCTCATAACCGACCGGTTTTGTGGTTATTTGAAGTCGGGTGGCGAAATTTGGTAAAATAACAGAAGAACTTAGGGGAATGCGGGCACGGCGCTCGCGCCCGAAAGCGGCGACACGAAAAGGGTCGTTTTTGTGACGGTCAAGGAGACGGGGAGCACGGTCTAACCCACTGAAACAGCATGAAAAGACGGGCCTACATACGGGTGTCTACACCTGAGCAGAGCCATGATCGTCAGATCTTCGGTTTGCGCGGCCTGTGCGATGAACTGCATATCGAGACCGTTTCCGCCGTCAGCAAATCGCGGCCCGTCTATGAGACCGTCATGAGGCGCTTACGACCAGGCGATGTGTTCGTCATCTGGGACCTGGACCGAGCCTATCGATCGACCCGTGACGCCCTGGATCAGCTTGACCGTCTGCGTGAACGTGACATTTCCATCCATATTGCCAATCTCGGCCTCGATACGAGCACGCCATACGGCGTGTTGATCTACACGATCATTGGGGCGCTGGCTCAGTTCGAGCGCGACTTGCTTTCGCAGCGCACCAAGGAAGGACTGGAAGCAGCGCGGCGCAACGGCAAGCGCATCGGTCGCCCGCCCAAGATGACCAAACGGCAGCTTCAGAACGCTTCGATACGGTTGGCCGGTGGTGCGGAGAGCTTCGAAGAGGTGGCTGCAGACTATGGCGTTGCAGGCTGGACGCTGGCACGATCCTTACGTCGGGAGGGTATTGAGATCGAGCGTTGAAATCTGTGGCATCAGCACACCGAAATCTGGTACACTTGATCTATGAGCAAAGCAGAAACCATCGACGACACAAAAGCCAACGTCATCCCTTCGGTTTTCCCGACTGACGAGGAGATGGCGACGTGGCAAAAGATGACGCCGGCGCAACAACGTGCTGCGATCATGAGCAAGGTTGAGAAAGGTCTTGGTGGACCAGCGGCAACCAAAGCCACGAAAGACGACATCATGGCTGAACTGCGCGCCGAACGAGGCGCATGATCTACCAGCTCTCAGAGCAAGCCCGCGCCGACATCAAAGAGATCATCCGCTACACGATCGAGCATTTCGGTGAGCAGCAAGCCGATGAATACGCCGATGGTCTGTTCTACAGCTTCGATCTTCTGACCGACAATCCACGTATGGGCCGGAGCGTGCAAAGCGATCTCAGCGGCAACCTCCGCCGCTATACTTATCGCTCGCATTATGTGATCTATGAAATCCGCGATGATGTCATCTGGATCGCCGCGATCTTCAACACGCGTCAAAACCTGCCAGAGGAATGGGCTTAGACGAGAAGATTAGGTCTTGAAAGGGTGGAGAGAGCCCTCCGTTGCCTTCCTATGCAAATGGAATGGTTTGGCTTCGAAAGCGGACTGCTTGGTTTAGCTCTATCCGATTTGGGAACGGCCTTTTGGAGCGACGTGGTTGACCAGTAGTATTCGGTTGTCGAATCCAAAGTTGATTCGGTCCGAAGGGCTTAAAAGGCCATAACCCGTTAGGCGTCGACCGACCCGCCATATCCTAGCCTATCAAAGCAAAACTTCATCAGAACAATCGGACCCGAGCAAAGTCTTCTACGGCCACCTTGTTTCCTAGCAGCTCCAAATAAAACTAGAGAATGCTTGTTCGATGTCGACATCACTACGCAAAAACGAGGCCGCTAATGGATCCGGATGACTGGCTCAATGTCCGTGCAGCTGGATTTTCGAATCTCGACGAAAACGAACGGCTGGCAATCTATCACTTTGCGCTGCTGTGGAGTTTCTTCGAGGGCAAAATGCTTGCGACCCATGGCTCTCCCGACGCTATCCGCCAAGTGGTTGGACGCATTGATGCAACGAAGTGCCTCGATTTGTTAAGGTTGGACGAGCCGCTAGCGCATTTCCGCAATCGCTATTGGCAGGACGGGAGGCTCACTCCGCTATTCGATGGTCTAAACATGGCAGCGAAGCAGGTAACCGATGTCGAGCCCGTGCTTGCTGGCCATGAAGAGCCGGCAGCGGTCTTGACCGCGTTACTCCTGATCGTTCATCGGTTGCGCAACAATCTGTTTCATGGCCCGAAATGGTCTTCTGGCATTACCGACCAGCGCGCGAACTTTGAAAACAGTAACCTTGTTCTGATGGCTGCGATGGACATGTATGGCCAGTCGATGGCCGTCTGAGTGTCCGATTACTGACGTAGATTCAACGCACAAACACCACCATTACTACGTGCCGTAGATGAACAGGCGGCCCTTTTGGCCTTGAACCTAATAGTGGTACTTGCTGGTATTTTTCGGGAAAAACAAATGTAGCGTCCAAAAACCGGGCTTCGGCGGCAGAAATGATCAGCAGTTAAGTTAGCTGCAATCGGTAGCGCCGTGAAAACGAGGATGCATATGTCAAGACAAAAGGAACTATTGACACTCCACGGCCAACTTCTCGCTGGCGACGCGTTGGCGAGTTCAAAGATCGTCGAGCTCACGATCTCGCGGCTTGTTGCAATTGTAGCCCGCGATATCGATGGATTGCACGACATGCAAGACGTTGAGGAAGCCTGCTTCGACGCACTGTTCAAGTATTTGAGCAAGCCTGACGGTTATGATCCCAATCGCGCAGAGCTGATGACCTACTTGGTGGCCATTGCCAAGGGAAATGCCAAGACACTGCGCCGCGGGCAGGGGCGCCGCACGAAGTACGAAAGCGAATATGCTCAGCGTGAAGACGTCACTCAAAGTCCTCTAGCTGAAGCCCAAAATGAAGACACGATGGTGTCTGCCGTCGATTGGGCGCGGTTTGGGAGCGTCCTGATCAAGGAAGATGGCGATGCTGAGATAGTTGCCTTGATGAAGCTCGGCGCCGTTTCTGCAGCTAAGATCGCGAGGACACTGGGACTGCGGCAGGACGCTGATGGTCATGCTGAAGCAAAGCGGCGTATCGAACGCATCCGGGGACGGGCGCGACGTTTGAAGGAAAGGATGGAAGCATGAGCACTATAGAGACGGTTGCTGGCGGCGATATCACAGAAACCGAACGGCTGGGCCGTGCCATGGCGCGTTCAGCCGGGGGGCGCCCGGAATTCATCGGCAGCGCGCTTGCGCTTTGGGACCAAGCGAACCCGGGCCGCCCTGCTCTGATCGAACTTAGCTGTGACGAAGGACGGTTGTGGCGCCTCGCGGTTACGCCAAGACCGAAAAGTGAGAGCCTGGCGCAAACGGCGATGAGCCTCGCCTCGTCGCTTGGTCTCAATCCGCGCGGGCTCGTGAACATCCTGCGTTTCGCCGAAAGTGCTAATGCTTTCGCTGGCACGAAAGATGATGGCGAAATGCTGATGGCTGCGCTCGACGCCGAGGTGGAGGAGCACGACGATTAATGACGTTCGACGCCGCAGCCGTGGCAGCAAGAATCACTGCCGGAGTCGACCTGATCGATTCGGGCTTTCCGCGCGAACTTGCCCATATCGCGCCTTTGACCTTGCCAATTTCCATTTTGGTGGCTGCTAACCTAACGACAGCCGACGTCGCCAAGGCGCTTAGGAGCGCCACAGGAAAAGCTAGCCGACCGACGCGCGAGCGGCGCCTGCGTGGCTGCTTAGTTGCACATCGGGGCTTCGGGATGATCTTCCTTGATGAGGACGATCCGAACATGATGCGTTTCGCGCTTGCCCACGAGCTTTCCCATTTTGTTGGCCATTACCTCGCGCGTCGCGAGCTTGTGATTGCGCGGATGGGCTCAGATATCGTTAATGTACTCGATGGCGTCCGGCCCGCGACGCCCCAAGAGCGACTTGCCGGCATCCTGACCGGATGCTCGCTCGGGGCCTTTACTGACGTGATGGAGCGTGAGGACGGCGTGCCGCTCTCGACCGAGGCAGAGATCATGGAATACGAAGCCGACGAGGCAGCTTTCCTAGCACTTGCGCCCATCGGCCAAGTCATCGCCAAGACTATCGATCATTATGGGAAGGTCGATCGCCCGACAGCTACAGCAACATTGGCCAAGGTCTTTGGCCTGTCCGACTGCGATGCCAACCGTCATGCCCCACGCGTTGTTAATGCCGCCGCCCGAAACAGGCCTTCCTTAATCGATCAACTCCGCGAAGCAGCGTCCGAAATGAAAACCGAGCGGCATAGGTGATCTGAAAGGGATTTGCGGTGACGAACCAAACAGTCGATCAAGGAGAAGGGTCCGCACGAACCCGCGCATCGGGCTCCGCGGCTGGCAGGAGCTATGAAGACGCGACCGGAGAGCGCATTGAGGACACCCTTGACATCGACCGTTGGGATCCAGCCCAGCGCATGGCGGAGCAATTTGAGCGGTTGCAGGAGGAGATTGTAGAGGCTCAAGTCGGCGAGATGGCTGCCCGAAAAGATATTCGCGAGCAGGCCTTCCCTTTGATCGCGCGGCGCGATGGAGCGCCGCAGGATGCGGGCGTACATGAAGTCGAACTGAGCGCGCTTCGTAAAGTCCAGCAAGACCTGCATTTCAGTGGCCACGTCCAGGCCGTCGATGGCGCTTCAGTCGTCCACCAAACGCTACCGATGACCATCTTAGTTGGGTGCGGTTTCTCAACCTTAAAGCACACACTTTCCTGCACCTCATCAACAAGGGTGGGGGAGGGCAAAAGTCCGGCGGTTTTGGCATCGGACCGGTAGCAGCAAGAGCCAACCATAAACCGTAACTGTTTTAGCTCATGAGGAAGATCACGTGACCAAAAAAAGTGCTGAAAATGAACGCATCAAGCGGACATACCTTCACCATCTGAAGCAGGCGCTGGGGCGATCAGAATCTACTATCAGGCAAATCGCCCGTTCATTGTCTCGTTTCGAGGACTTCACCGGAAGGCAAAGCTTTAAGACATTCGATCAGCTGCAGGCGGTCGCTTTCAAAGAACAACTTGCGAAGACGGGACTGGCTCCGGCCACCATCCTGACCGCGCTGAATGACCTTAAGCTTTTCTTTGGCTGGCTTGCCCTCCAACCGGGCTTCAAGCGCGCGATAAAATCGGCGGATATCGACTACCTTAACCTATCCGACAAGGCGGTGCGCGCCGCGACAACACCAGCGGACAAAGCGTTCCCCACCCTACCAATGGTTGAGAAGGTAGTCGCTACGATGCCATCGGAAACTGCCATTGAAAAGCGTGACCGGGCTTTGATCGCCTTCACTGCAATCACTGGTATTCGCGATGGGGCGCTAGTTACGATCAAGCTGAAGCATTTTGATGAAACCCGGCAGTTGGTGCTGCAAGACCCTAAAGAGGTTGCAACCAAGTTCTCCAAGCGGATCGATACCTTCCTGTTCCCGCTCAATGAGAAGTTCGAGGGCATTGCCCTCGATTGGATTTCATACCTGCGCAACGCCGAGCTGTTTGGCGATAGCGACCCGCTGTTTCCCAAAACTGCCATAGGGCAGGACGAAGACCAATGCTTCAGAGCGGTGGGGCTTAGCCGAGAGCATTGGGCCAACGCTTCACCGGTGCGCGCGATCTTCAAAGGAGCCTTCAGCAGTGCGGGCTTGCCGGAGTTCACGCCGCACCGCTTCCGCGACATGATCGTTTCGGAGATGTACCGGCGCGGCCTGTCTGTGCAGGAGTTCAAAGCGTGGAGTCAGAACCTTGGCCATGAAGGCGCGATGACAACCCTTAACAGCTACGGCAAAATAGGGCTTGAGGAACAAGGGCGCTTGGTGCGGGCAGCATCTACCAAGGACGATAAAGACGACAAGCCGCTTACAGCACAAGATCTAGAGAACATACTGCGGCAACGCGGCTTCTGAAACTGTCTATTATTGAGCTCTGACCGTCTACGCCCAATCTACAAACGAGTGTTGAACCAAGTTTGAAAGTTGCTCATTAGGGCAAACAGGAGTTGGAAAACGTAGTCGTCAACTGCAAATCTATGATGCGAGGTGATTAGGCTGATTTGTGTGATCGGGCACGTGCTTCAATTCACGGAGCGAATTGCATTTCGCGACGTAATGATCGAACGCTATACCGCCGAGCGGAAAAAGGACAAGAAAAAATTGACGGGGCAAGAACAACGGGCGGCGCTACAACGGAAAATTTGGGACATCGCAAACGATGTGCGCGGCTCCGTCGATGGCTGGGACTTCAAGCAATATGTCCTGGGTACACTCTTCTATCGCTTCATCAGCGAGAATTTCGCCGCCTACATCGAGGCGGATGATGAGAGCATAGATTATGCGGGTCTATCCGATGACGTCATCACCGATGACATCAAGGACGACGCCATCAAGACCAAGGGCTACTTCATCTACCCCAGCCAGCTGTTCGCCAATATCGCGAAAGACGCCAACACGAACGACAGTCTGAACACCGATCTGGCTCAAGTTTTTGCAGCGATCGAATCCTCTGCCAATGGCTACCCGTCTGAGCTCGATATCAAGGGCCTGTTTGCCGACTTCGATACGACCAGCACGCGCCTTGGAAATACCGTCACGGATAAAAACAGCCGATTAGCCAAGGTCCTGAAACGCGTCGCCGAACTAGATTTCGGGGACTTCCACAACAGCCAAATCGATCTGTTCGGCGATGCTTATGAATTCCTGATCTCGAACTACGCCGCCAATGCGGGCAAATCCGGCGGGGAGTTTTTCACCCCGCAACATGTCTCAAAGCTCATCGCCCAACTCGCTATGCATGGGCAGGAGAAGGTCAACAAGATTTATGACCCTGCCTGCGGCTCTGGCTCGCTAATGCTGCAGGCAAAGAAGCATTTCGACGCGCACATTATCGAAGAGGGCTTTTTCGGGCAGGAGATCAACCACACAACCTACAACCTCGCCCGCATGAACATGTTCCTGCACAACATCAATTACGACAAGTTCAACATCCAACGAGGCGATACGCTCATCCAGCCTCACTTTCAGGACGACAAGCCTTTTGATGCCATCGTCTCCAATCCGCCCTATTCGGTGAAATGGATTGGCTCGGATGATCCGACGCTGATCAATGATGATCGTTTTGCCCCGGCGGGCGTTCTGGCCCCGAAATCAAAGGCCGACTTCGCCTTTGTGCTCCATGCGCTCAGCTATCTGTCGGCCAAGGGCCGCGCGGCGATCGTCTGCTTTCCGGGGATATTCTATCGCGACGGGGCGGAGAAGAAGATCCGGCAATATCTGGTCGATAACAACTATGTCGAGACGGTGATCGCACTCGCCTCCAACCTTTTCTACGGAACGACCATTGCTGTGACGATCTTGGTGCTGGCCAAGAACAAGACCGACACGGCCATCCAATTCATCGACGCCACGGGAGAGGAGTTTTTCAAGAAGGCTTCCAACACCAATCTGATGACGGATGACCATATCGCCAGGCTGATGAAGATATTCGCCGACAAGAAAGAGGTGGAGTATGTCGCCACCAGCGTGCCCAATGAGACCATCGTTGAGCGCAGCTATAATCTCTCGGTCAGCTCCTATGTGGAGCCGAAGGACACCCGCGAGGTGATCGACATCAATGAGCTGAATGCCCAGATCAGAACCACGGTTGAGAAGATCGATCGCCTGCGCACCGACATCGACGCAATCATTGCGGAGATTGACGCATGAGTGCAGCGGGCGTGAACGCGGCGGGCTTTCTGGAAAAGCTGCTGGATGGGGCTATGGTAGAATTAGTGCCGCTGGATAAGCTGATAAAAACTGTTACCGCTCCCTCAAAAGCTCAAAGAACCGACTATCGGGAACAAGGTATAAACCCAATTATAGATCAAGGCGCAACCTTCATCGCTGGATATGCCGATGAAACCTTCGAACCAGTAGCTTGCGGTGAATATGTGATCTTCGGAGATCACTCTGAACATATAAAGTATGCTGATTTCGCTTTTGTTCAGGGTGCTGATGGACTGAAAATCCTAAAATCAAAAGATTGTCATTCGAAATACATTTATTACGCGCTTCTGAACTTCTATAAGAAGACGGGAAAATACAAACGGCATTGGTCGAAAGCTAAAGAAACGCTAATCCCCATCCCATGCCCCGATGATCCGGAGAAGTCGCTGGCGATACAGGGGGAGATTGTTCGGATACTCGACAGCTTCACCGAACATACCGCCGAGCTTACCGCCGAGCTTACCGCCGAGCTTACCCAGCGCAAAAAGCAATACAACCACTACCGCGATCAGCTCCTGATTTTCGATGAGGATGAAGTCGAGTGGAAGACGTTGGGGGATGTGAGTCTGAAGTCATATTCCGGCGCTACGCCTAGGGCGGGCAGCCCAAAATACTATGACGGCGGATCAATTCCTTGGCTAAGAACACAAGAGGTTGTTTTTGGTGACATCCATGACACGGCGATGAAAATCACTCAGGCCGCTGTAGATGAGACAGCCGCCAAATGGGTTCCGGAGAACTGCGTTATTATCGCCATATCGGGGGCGACAGCTGGACGCTCGGGCATCAATAAAATTCCGCTCACCACAAACCAGCACTGCTGCTGCTTGGAAATTGACCCAAAGCAGGCGAGTTACCGTTATGTTTTCCATTGGGTAAGCAGAAACTATGAGAAGTTGAAGGAGATGGGACAAGGCGCGCGTGGCGATCTGAATTCGGGACTCATAAAGGGCTTCAAAATACCCATTCCGCACCCCACCGACCCCGAAAAGTCCTTGGCAGAGCAAGCCCGCATCGTCGATATCCTCGACAAATTCAGCACTCTGACCACCTCGCTAACTGAAGGCCTGCCGCGCGAAATCGAACTGCGCGGAAGGCAATATGCCTACTATCGCGATCTGCTGCTGAGCTTCCCCAAACCTGATGACATGGCGGCCTAAATGGGACAGAGGCTGGAAGAGATTGCGAATAGGCTGCGAACACCTCAGGTAACCCGAAAAACGGTTACCAAAGAGACCAAGCAGATTGCGCCCAAAGAGGTGGAGGAACACAAGCCTGTTCCTAAGGTGCAGCTGATCTATGCGTTCAACGCGTCAGGGAAGACCCGCCTGTCCCGCGAATTCAGAGAACTCATTGATCCGAAGACAGAAGAGCGCTCGGAGGACCAACACCCAAAAGTCCTTTACTATAACGCGTTCACCGAAGACTTATTCTATTGGGACAATGATCTGGACGGTGACACGGAGCGGAAGCTTTGCATTCATTCGAATGCTTACACGAAATCCGCCTTTGAAGACCTGGGACTCGATACGAGAGTCATCACCGCGTTCCAGCGCTATACCCAGCCGAACCTGACGCCTCGTTTCAACTCCGATTTTTCAGAGGTGACCTTCTCGCTTGAACGCGGAACCGACACGAGCACCGGCAACCTGAAAATCTCAAAGGGCGAAGAGAGCAACTTCATCTGGAGCGTTTTCTATTGCCTGCTGGATCAGGTCATCAGCACCCGCAATGTCGCCGAGGTCGAAGACCGTGAGACAGATCAGTTCAATGACCTCGAATATGTCTTCATCGATGACCCGGTCAGCTCACTCGATGAAAACCACCTGATTCAGCTGGCCGTTGATGTCGCGGACCTGATCAAGAAAAGCGAGACGACGAACGGCCTCAAGTTCATCATTACGACGCACAGCCCGCTTTTCTTCAATGTGCTATTCAACGAGTTGAAGCAGAAAACCTGCTACATGCTGAAACGACTTGAGGATGGAACGTTCGATCTTACGGCCAAGAACGGCGATTCAAACCAGAGCTTCTCCTACCACCTTTACCTGAAACAAACTCTGGAGCAGGCGATCGCGGCGGATAAGATCGAACGGTATCACTTCACCTTGCTGCGCAATCTCTATGAGAAGACGTCGAACTTTCTGGGCTATCCGCGGTGGTCTGAGCTGCTGCCCGACGACAAGCAACTCTATCTGAACCGCATCATTCAGTTCACGAGCCATGGCACGCTTTCCAGCGAGGCCGTTGCCGAGCCGTCTGCGCAAGAGAAGCAGACGGTGAAGCTGCTGCTAGAGCATCTGCGCAACAATTACAGCTATTGGCAGGAGGGCGCGCCGAATGGCTGATCAAACAACCCCTATTGCCGAAACCAATCGCTTCATCGTGCTCGATAAGTATGTGCGCGCCTGGGAAGCGGCAGACAGCTATCAGTCTGAGGCCGACTTGGAGCGCGAGCTGGTCCAGGACCTGCGCAATCAGGGTTATGAATTTCTGGACGGTCTAAAATCAACCGATGCCATGCTGGCGAACGTCCGCACACAGTTGCAAACGCTCAATGATGTTCAGTTTACTGACAAGGAGTGGGCGCGGTTCGTTGAGACCTACCTGGACAAGCCCAGCGACAGCGCGACGGACAAGGCCCGTAAAATTCACGACGACTACATCTTTGACTTCGTCTTCGATGATGGCCGCATTCAGAACATCTATCTTTTCGACAAGACGAATGTCTGCCGCAACAAGGTTCAGGTCATCAAGCAGTTTGAGCAGGCCGGGACGCAGGCAAACCGCTACGATGTGACTATCCTGGTAAACGGTCTGCCGTTGGTACAGATCGAGCTGAAGAAGCGCGGCGTCGCCATCCGCGAAGCGTTCAACCAGATACACCGCTACAGCAAAGAAAGCTTCAACTCTGACAGCTCGCTTTTCAAATATCTCCAGATCTTCGTGATCTCCAATGGCACAGACACGCGCTATTTCGCCAACACGACCAAGCGCGACAGGAACAGCTTCGATTTCACGATGAACTGGGCGCAGGCGGATAACAGTCTGATCAGGGACCTCAAAGACTTCACCGCGACCTTCTTCGAGAAGCGCACCCTATTGAAGGTGTTGCTCGATTACTCCGTCTTTGATGTCAGCGACACGCTGCTAGTAATGCGACCCTATCAGATCGCCGCAACAGAACGCATTCTGCGCAAGATCAGAAGTTCCTTCGAGGCCAAAACGCTTGGCAAGCCAGAAAGCGGTGGTTTCATCTGGCACACTACGGGCTCAGGTAAGACACTGACCAGCTTCAAGGCGGCCCGCCTCGCCACCGAGCTTGTTTTCATCGACAAGGTCTTCTTCGTAGTGGACCGCAAAGACCTCGATTACCAGACGATGAAGGAATATCAGCGCTTCTCGCCCGATAGCGTCAATGGATCAGACAGCACCGCCGGACTGAAGCGGAACCTGTCAAAGGACGACAACAAGATCATCGTTACAACGATCCAGAAGCTAAACAATCTGATGAAAAGCGACGGGGACCTGTCGGTCTACACCCAACGCGTCGTCTTCATTTTCGATGAGTGTCACCGCAGCCAGTTTGGCGAGGCCCAGAAGAACCTCAAGCGCAAATTCAGGCACTTCTGCCAGTTTGGCTTCACTGGCACGCCGATCTTTCCTGAAAATGCTTCAGGGGCAGAGACAACGGCCAGCGTGTTCGGAAGCGAGCTTCATTCCTACGTGATCACCGACGCCATCCGCGATGAAAAGGTGCTGAAGTTCAAGGTCGATTACAATGACGTGCGCCCGCAGTTTAAGGCAATCGAGAAAGAGCAGGACGAGAAGAAGCTGACGGCCGCCGAAAACCGTCAGGCCCTTCAGCATCCTGAACGTGTCGCTGAGATTTCCCAGTACATACTGGACAATTTTCGTCGCAAAACGCATCGACTCTATGGGGATAACAAGGGCTTCAATGCCATGTTTGCCGTCAGCAGTGTCGAGGCGGCAAAGCTGTATTATGAGAGCCTGAACAAGCTGCAGGCGGGCAGCGACAAACCGTTGAAGATTGCGACGATCTTTTCATTTACTGCTAATGAGGAGCAAGACGCGATTGGCGACATTCCCGACGAGAGCTTTGAGGTTTCCGCGCTAAATAGCAGCGCCAAGGAGTTTCTCAGCGCTGCCATCGCTGATTATAATGCCTTTTTCAAAACGAACTTTAGCGTCGATAGCAACGGCTTCCAGAACTATTATCGGGATCTGGCCAAGCGGGTGAAGTCCAAGGAAGTGGATCTACTCATCGTGGTGGGTATGTTCCTGACCGGCTTCGATGCGCCGACGCTCAACACGCTTTTCGTAGACAAGAATCTGCGTTTTCACGGTCTCATTCAGGCCTATTCCCGCACCAATCGTATTTATGATGCGACCAAATCATTCGGAAATATCGTCACCTTCCGCGACCTTGAAGACGCGACCGTCAAAGCGATTACGCTATTCGGCAATGCGAACACAAAGAATGTCGTCCTCGAAAAGAGCTATTCCGAATATATGGAAGGCTTTACAGACCAAGCAACCGGAAAAGCGAGGCGCGGCTTTTTGGAGGTTGTAAACGAGCTCGAAGAACGGTTCCCTGACCCTGTTGCCATTGAAAAGGAAGCTGACAAAAAGGCTTTTGCGAAGCTGTTCGGTGAGTATCTCCAGGTCGAGAACATCCTCCATAATTACGATGAATTTGCCAGCCTTAGAGAGCTTCAGGAGATCGATCAGACCGATGCCGAAGCGCTCACGGCCTTCAAAGAGTGGCACCATCTGAGCGATGATGACGTTGAAGAATTGAAGGCTGTTAGAATGCCCGCGGACCGGAAGGTCCAGGACTACCGCTCGACCTACAACGATATCCGGGACTGGCTTCGCAGAGAAAAATCAAGCGCCGAACAAGCCGATTCAAAGATTGACTGGGAGGATGTTGTCTTCGAGGTTGACCTGCTCAAATCGCAAGAAATCAATCTTGACTACATTCTCGAACTGATTTTCGAGCACAACAAAAAAACGAAAAGCAAATCTGAGCTTGTTACCGAAATCCGCCGTGTTATTCGCGCGAGCATCGGAAACCGCGCAAAGGAAAGCCTGGTCGTCGATTTCATCAATCAGACAAATCTCGATGAACTCGGAGACAAAGCCGGGGTGATCGAAGCCTTCTTTGCATTCGCACAAGCGGAACAACGCCGGGAAGCGGAAGAGCTCATTGTAAGCGAAAAGCTAAATCCTGATGCCGCAATGCGCTATATCGCAACATCAATTAAGCGAGAATATGCGAGCGAGAACGGTACGGAGCTGAATGCGATCCTACCAAAAATGAGTCCGCTTAATCCTGAGTATCTGACTAAGAAACGCGGCGTGTTCCAGCGCATCTCCGCTTTCGTTGAGAAATTTAAAGGTGTTGGCGGCCTATAGAAACTTGCTGATAACGGTTGTTCAGCTCGCATCCAAAGAAGTGGGAAGAAACCCACGACAACATCAAGCCACAGACTAACGCAACGTATGATTCAAGATTTTCGCAAGGGACGGTTTTCGTGGTTACTATGTGGTTACTTTTCCGAAGCTCCCACCTTGCCTATCTTAACAAGTCATTGAAATTATTGGCGCACCCGACAGGATTCGAACCTGTGGCCTCTGCCTTCGGAGGGCAGCGCTCTATCCAGCTGAGCTACGGGTGCAAGCGGATCGTGTGTAGCTGATCCGCTTGTACCGTTCAACTGGCCGAGCAGCAAAGGATCGCCACCTTCGGTCGAAGCGCTTCGCAATGGCTGGCAGGCGTTGCTTTTAACACGCCAAGCATCGCAGACTTTTCGGCGCTTCCCAAGGCCAGGGTGCAAACCGCGCGCGCAGATGTGAAAGACCGTCACCACATGGGCGCTCGCGCATTGGCGTGCTAAGGGCCTATGCTGTCCTACCGTAAAGAGGGCTTACAAAGATCACGCGTCGCGCTGCGCACTGTCTTTACAAGTCCGCAATCCGCGACGTTCCATGCCGCTTAACCCATTCCTTCCCGTTTCTCGCGTCGCAGGCGTACGGCCTTGCCGTTGAGCCCGCGCCACAAAAATCGGCTGATCGTACTGGCTCTCTATGCTGGCCTCATCGCCCTGGGTTTGTGGATCGGCACGCAATGGCAGCGGTTGGAAGACACCCAGATCAGCGCCATGGATCCAGCCATGATGTTCCAAATTCTGGCTGTCACGCTCATCGTTTTCATCATCACATCAGCCATGCCCTTTATTCCGGGTGCGGAGATCGGCTTCGGGCTGATGGTTGTTTTTGGCGGCAAGGTCGCGGTCCTGGTCTATGGCGCAATGGTGAGCGCGCTCACGATCTCCTATCTGGTCGGCGCTCTGGTTCCACCAACATGGATTGTTCGGTTCTTTGCCTATCTGGGGTTCAGCAAGGCGGCTCGGTTGGCGCAAGACCTGGCGTCGCGTGATCGTAAAAACCGGATCGATTATTTGCTGGAAACAGCACCACGCCGGTGGGTGCCGATGTTGGTGCGCCATCGCTACCTGGCGATGATGCTGGTGCTCAATCTACCAGGCAACTCACTGGTTGGCGGAGGCGGCGGTTTGGCTTTGGCGGCGGGTATGAGCGGTCTGTTTCGCTTTCCCGCCTTCTTCGCAACGCTGCTGGTGGCAGTTGCGCCCATCCCGCTGTTCTTTTTCCTCACCATGTAGTGAAAGCGCCGCATCGATGTCCGTTCTAGGCAAAAAAACGCCGCGCTGGGGAAGCCCAACGCGGCGTAAATGAGTGAACTGAATTCAGCCTGCGGCACTAGAGTAATTCCAGCCTATACCGAGTCAAAAAACGCTGCCTCTCGCTCACGCTCGAACGCGCTTTGTGACCCTCATATGATCCGGTTTATGCCGGAATTGCTCTATATTGCGCTGGAAATCCAGTTGGATAGATCGGTTTTCGAACCAGCGCCAACCTTCTGTGCGACCGGCTGACCATCTTTAAATGCGACCAGCGTGGGCATCGACATGATGCGCAGCGCCTGCGCGGTTTGCTGATTGTTGTCGACATCGACTTTGACGATTTTTACCTTGTCGGCCATCTCGTCAGAAATGGCATCGAGGTGCGGGGCGATCATTTTGCAGGGTCCGCACCATTCGGCCCAAAAATCAACGATAACAGGAACATCGGACTGCAACACTTCGCTCTCGAACGTCGCATCGGTAACGGTAACGGTGGCCATTGGCACTTTCTCCGGTTGTGACCCGCACCAGCTTGGGCTGCGGAATCAGATAGGTTTCATGGGCCGAACGTATGAACGGGGGAGAGGTGCGTCAACCAGAGTGGCCATCACGCTTTGCTGATCGATAGATTGAGGCTCTCTTCGGCAACACGCAGATCGCCTGGCGTCACCCAATCCAAACGCGGCTGCGCGGTCCAAAGAAGGCCACATCGAAGCAGACGGTCTGCAAACAGTCTGCTTAAAAGAGCGGAATAAAGCGAGATTTGCGCCAAATAATGCAGACCGTCCGCCTGTAGTCTGCCTAATTCTGGCACGATTGCGTTGGTTTTGAAGTCGATTGCCCAGACTTCGTTCGGCAAAATCACCAGCCGGTCAATCGAGCCGCTGATGTTTCGGGTGTTGCCGTCGGCATCCAAAATAGACCCACGCAGAGGAACTTCAGCGCGCGATGTCTGCCCAAAAAGCGTGTCCGCGATGTCCATTTGATGGACAGCGTCTGCCTGAGCCAAAGCTTTCGCGAGCAAGACTGGATTAATCTCAGGATCGAGCGCTTTTGCGATGGTTTCGGCTTGATCAAAGCTTGGCAGATGCGCCGGTTCCAGCAAGCGGTGAACCAGCGTACCAAAGAGCAGCGCCTGGCTTTGATCGCCCTCCTCCAAACGCTCCACCGTTCTGGCATGGCGTTCGGTTTGCGCTTGCTGGGGCCAAGCCTGCGGATCGACAGCGATGTCGGCATGGGCCTTGGAGGGGCGCAACGGCGCGGTGATTTTGAGGGCCGGGGTCGGTTTGGCAAGCAACGCTTTGAGCGGTGCGAGATCAGGCTTAGAAAGCTGATTTTTTTGTTCTTTCTGCGTTTGCGAAAGACCATCAGGCCATGGATCAGCGCGCCAAACGCGCACCGGCTCGCCATCGGCCAAACCATCCAGATCACCCACATCGCGGGCGTCGGGTCCAAGCGCTTTGTCGATCAGATCGTACCAACTGCCCTCCGGCGTATCGGCCTCGCTGGTCATGTGGCCGGTGACGATCAACTGGTCGCCGGCTCGGGTCATCGCCACGTAGAGCAGCCGTCGATACTCCTCCAGCTGACGGGATTTTCCAGCCTCTTTGATCTCTTGGTAGGCCGGGGCATGGGTGTCGCCGGCGAGCAGCACCAGTGGGGGTTTGGTGGTGTAGGACGACCCCTCCTCCTGTACGGTCTCAACAATGCCGGACGGCGCGCGCGGCACGCGGCAGGTATCGACCAGAAACACGGTGCCCGCCTCCAGCCCCTTGGCGCCGTGCACGGTCATAATCCGAACCTTGTCGGCGCGCGCTTCCATATCGCGTTTGATGTCGAGCTTTAGGCGGCGCAGCGTGTCGAGAAAGGCTTCAAGGTTTGCCAGGCCGGACCCAGGGCGTGTTTCCTCGGTGCGCGCCAAACGGAGCAACTCATCCAGCGGATCGCGGGCATCCTCACCCAGACGGGCCAGCATTTTTTTGCGTCCACCATCGCGGCCAAGCACGGTGGAAAGAAAGCTGAAGGGCGAGGCAAAGTCGGCCATAGCCCGCCAATGGCGCACGTCCTGCGCGGCTTGATGGATTGCCGGATCATCAGTCGCAGCGTTCAGCGCATCGATCAGCAAGCCAGGCCGATCCACGCACAGCGCTTCCACCTGCTCGTTCGACAGGCCGACGAGCGGAGAAGTGAGCAGACAGGCCAGCGAGAGATCATCTTCTGGTAAGAGCACGGTCTGCATCAGTGCCATCAGATCTTCCACCGCGATGTGCTCGGTGAGCAGCAAACGGTCGGTACCGGCCACGGCGATGGCGCGGGCTTTGAGCGCCTTGTTAATGGCGTCGGCCATAGCGCCGCGCGTGCGCAGCAAGATCAGGATATCGCCGGGGTACTGACCACCCGCCACCAGGCTTTCAACGCGGCCTGCAATGGCGTCGGCAAGCTGCAAATGCGGCGCAGGCAACGCATCAATCGGCGCGGTCCAATCCTCTGGCTCTGGCTCTTTCTTGCCCTTGATCACCGGCCAAAGCTCCACCTGCCCCCGGTCTGGACGGTAGGGTTCGTGGACCAGGCCAGTGTCACGCGTGACGCCCTGCAGCGCTTCGTTGCGCGAGAAAACCGTGTCGACGGCAGAAAGAATATCGCGCGTGGAACGGAAGGAGAGCAGCAGTGAAAGTCGGCCCTCAAAGGCGCTGCCGCCTTGTATGGCCTTGGTTTCCAGCGCCCGCCGCGTGCCATCAAATTGGCGCGGATCGGCGCCCTGGAACGAGTAAATCGACTGCTTGTCATCACCCACAGCAAAGAAGGTGGGCGTGGCACCATCGTCCCGCCTGCCCTGCCCATCAAAGAAATCATCGGCCAGCGCACGGATGATGGCCCATTGCTGAGCCGAGGTATCCTGCGCCTCATCGACCAAGATATGATCGATGCGTTGATCGATCTTGTAACGCACCCAGGCTTGGGCCTCTGACCGGGTGAGAAGGGCGGCGGTGCGAGCGATCAGATCGCCGAAATCGAGCGCACCGCGCTGTGTTTTCAGCGTCTCAAAGCGATCAAGCACAGCAAGCGCAACGCGCATCAGATCGGCGAACCCAATATGGGTTTGCAGGGCCAGCACGCGATCCTGTTCAGCTTTCAGCCACAGGCCAACATCAGGCAGTTGATCACGCACCTTGGCGGCGAAGTAGCTGCCTTCCACTTTGCGCGGCTTGCCCTGCTTGGTGAGAAACGCCTCATCCCAGAGAGCGCGTGCTGCATCGGGGTCTGTTTCTTTCCAGGCACGCACCAGCACATCGGCTTTTTCAGCATCCTTGGCGGTGCCGACGTCAAGGGCGGTTTGGGCGATGGCCTCAACCCGGCCTTTGGGCAAAACGGGGGAGGATTTGATCGGGTCGGTAAGGGCGTTGCGTGCTGTGTCTACATAGCCATCGTCCAACCCCAGCATGGCCGCATGCAGATCGATGAGATGGGTAAGGCGCGGCTCAAACCCTTCTTTGCCCGCCGCGTCAAAGGTGCGGATAAGCGCGTGGCGGGCGCGCAAAACCGCGTCGAGATGATCGCTCACCGTGCTGTCGGCAAAGCGGGCGACCATGCCCTCAAAGGCTTGGGTGAGGGCTGGGTCTTGGCCTCGCGCTGCACGCGCGATGATTTCGGCACGGGCGGCTTGCATCAGCGCATCGGCATCACGGTCATCGAGCACGGTGAACGACGCGGCGACACCGGCTTCCAGCGGGAACTGATGCAGCAGGCTCTCACAGAATGCATGAATGGTTTGAATTTTAAGGCCACCAGGCGTTTCCAATGCACGGGCAAACAGCCCACGGGCGTTTGCCAAGTCACGGGCTGTCGCGCGGCCTTGAAGATCGGAAAGAACCTCGGCGAGATCGGTGTCACCCAAGCGGGTCCAACGCGCTAGTTCGCTGAAAACACGGCTTGCCATCTCGGCGGCAGCCGCCTTGGTGAAAGTCAGGCAGAGTAAGCTTGCCGGATCCTGGCCATCAAGCAGAAGGCGCAGCACGCGCCGGGTAAGCACGAACGTCTTGCCTGAGCCGGCATTCGCCCCCACCCAGGCCGATCCCCGAGGGTTGGACGCTTTGGCTTGGGCAAGCTGCGTCGCCTCAGGGATCGGTTGACGCGGGCTCATGCGCCCTCACCAGAGGCTTCATCAGCGGCGCGCCACTCTTTGACGCGCGCCAGTTGATGATAGGGGCCTTGATCGCGCGCGCGTTCGGGCCGCAGCAAGGGTGTGAACGGCGCGCCCATCAAGAAGGTCGCCCAAAGCGCTTCAAGCTGCGCCACGGCTTCGCTTGCCAGCTCGTTCAGTTCATCGTGATCATCCAGCGCGGTGATCTTGAACGGATCGCGATTGCCGCCTGTTTGCACGTAGCTCGCAGACCGGGCGGGATGCGGATCGACATCTTTGAAAGCCCCTGTGCGCAGCATGGCCACGCTTAGAGGAAGTTGGGGCGCAAATGTCTTCACCTGAGCAAGGCTGGGCGGATTACCGGTTTTGAAATCAAGGATCGCCGCCGTACCATCAATGTAGAGATCGACACGGTCGGCGCGGCCTGTCAGGCGGCACTCATGGCCAGCGATGGTCATGTCCAGCGCCCCACCGCGCTCGGGGATGCGTGTGTCTAAGCCTTCTGACCACACCCGCTCAGCTTCCAGATAAGGCGGCATGACGCGCGCGATGCGCTGCGCCCAAAGCGCTTGGATATCGGGGAAAGGATCCAGCGCCTGAAGCTGACGCTCAGCCTCAGCTTGCATCGTTTCTGGCCAAGCCTCTGGCGGTGTTTCATTAAGCGCCGGGGCCATCGCCTCAAAGAGGGCATGAAACAGCGTGCCGCGCTCCGCTGGACCAGGCGGCAGACCAAGCCCCGGCGCTTCTTCCAGCCTCAAAACGCGGCGCGCATAGACCGTGTAGGGGTCGCGGATCAGGGTTTCGACTTCGGTGATTGAAAGACGCGTTGGCGGGGTTTTTGGTTTGGGCTCCGGCCGCGGTCGTGGCGCAACCTTCGATGGCGTTTCCCAGGTGCTTGCCGCTGCCAACAAGAGTGCCGCGCGCTGGCGCATGTGGCCGCCGGTTTCTTCCGGCAAAAAGGCCATCAGTCTCTGTAGCCAGCGCGATGGCACCGTGGGCCCGCCATCGACTTTTTGCGCGCGGGTCAGCGTAACCTTCGGCTGACCAAGCGCCTGCTCAACATCATGGGCCGACAGGCCAATGCGGCGCTCGGGGATTTCCAGGGCCATGCCGGCCATCATCGCGCGAGAGAGGAACGGGCTGGCTGATGGAAGGCTCGGCCAGGCTTTTTCGTTCAACCCGCCGAGGATCACATGATCCACCGCCTGCAAGCGCGCTTCCAGCGGCCCCCAAATGTGCAAGCGCGGATCGGCTGGCCTGTCCGGGCGCACCACGGCCTCGGCCAGCAAAGCTTCCAAAAGAGCTGGCGCTTCGGCCATCGGCGTGGTGAGGCCCACGGTGTCGGCCTCGCGCAGTTGCAAGCGCAACGCGGCCAAAGCTTCACCGCCAGATCCGGCATAAAGCGGGTTGGGGCCGGTTGGATTGTCAGTCTGGGCAAGCGCCTCGCAGGCGGCAAACAGCGCCTCTGTGTAGGCAGTGAAGGGCGTATCGTTCTGGGTAAGCCCGGCCAATGGGGAAAACGCAGTTTCCAGCTGGTCGATGAGCGTCAGCGCGCGGGCATCATCACTTGCATCAAGACTGGCGCGAATGGCGGGCGTGCGGATCGTGTCATCCTCGCGCTCTAACGCTCGCTGATGGATGACCTCGCGCAGCGCGTGGAACCCAGGGGCCAGCGCCAAACCGCGCAGGGCCAAACGTTCAAGCAAACGCGCATCGGCACGCGTGGTTGCCGGGTTTTGAAAGAGCGCGGTCAGGGGGTGTTTCAAAAGCGCCAATAGCGGGATTGCGGCAAAGCCGGTGCGCCATGCATCTGCGGCCAGTAGCATCAAACGGGCAGGGCTGGTCTGGCGCAACGGTGTTCCCGCACTGTCGTCGCTGGTGAGGTCAAAACGCTCCAGATCAAGCTGCGCCCGGCGGGCCAAATTTCTGTCTGGCGTGATCAGCGCGACCGTTTGATCGCTTGCCAGCGAGGCCTTCATGGCCATGGCAATCGCCAGGCTTTCTTCGCCTTCGCTGGCCGCCTCAAGAACCGTGACATCGTCAAAAGCATCGGTGTCTTGTGGGCGAAGATTGGGCCAGTCACCCGTGGCGCTGGCGGGCAGAAAGGCCGATGAAATCAGAGCCTGGCGCGTTGGGGTTTCGCCGCTGAGATCGGTGACGTCGGATCGGGTGGCCTGCATGGTGTCGAGCAGTTTGAAAAGGCCATGCTGCGGGTGGCTGGCGCTTTCCGGCGTTTCCTCGCCAAGGGTTGCGAACGCGGCATCCGCCACAGTGAGATCAAGCCCGGGCAACACGACAGCGCCGTTTTGGGCACGGGCAATAGTGGAAAGAAGCCGTGCGGTGGCAGGAATCGAGCCGGTGGACCCTGCGGCGATGACGGGGCCTTTGTGTTCGCCCGCCAGGATGCGCGCGGTGCGGGCATCAAGCAGAAGGCGGCGGCGGGTGGCTGGATCGACAACGCCTTCTTCAGCGAGGATGGCCGGCCAATTTTGGGTGACCAGCGTCAGCAAAGTGAGCGTCAACTGCCAATAGGCGGCGTGATCATCTGGCACCAACTGAAATAATGCTTGCCAGTCGCTTTCCTCCGTTGCCACCTGATCGATAAGATCGGCCAGCGCCTTGGCCAGATACGCGCTCTCGGCCACGGACTGGGGAAACACGGGTTGCTGCGAAACCTGCGAAGCCGTCATAGCGCGGCGCATCGCCTCGCCCGCCGCGCCCACAAGCCGGGTGAGGATCAAGCGGCGTTTTAGCCCCGGCATCGTGGCAAGGTTGGGCGGTTCCAACGCCTCGGGTTGGATGGCAAGTTGCTCAGAATCCGGACTCTCGGGAACCAGAAACTCGTCCTCATCCGCGTCGGCCAGTGTGCGAATGGTCGGCAGAAGCGCGGTTCCGCCAAGCTCGGAGGTCAGCACGTCGGCGAAGGCACGGGCTGCGCGGCGGGTTGGTAAGTAGAAGGTGGCATCGATGCGCGAAAGCGGATCATCGGTCGGTCCAACGCCCAAATCACCAGCCAGCCAGCTTTGCGCAAGCTGCGCCAGGAAGGGCCTGTGCGACCCGATGGTGAAGAGATTCACGCGTGACGTCATCTGGGCACTGGTCATGAGCGCCATCTGGCGCGAGGCGGTCAGCTGTGTCCAGCCTGTTTGAGCGCTGTTTCAGCTTCGGTGATAGCCTGTGGCGTGCCAACAGTCAGCCAAAGGCCCTCCAGCAGATGACCATACAGGCGGCCGGAGGCGATGGCGCGATCAAACATGAGGTTCAGCGAGAACGGGCCGTCCGGCAGATCGGTGAAGATCGAGGCGCTCATAACCGCCGTACCGGTGTAATTGTAAGGCACTGGTTGCGCCCCTCGGCGGGCGAGCAAACCGCCCTCATCGCGCGAAAAATCACCGGGATGGGCATCCAGGCCAATGCTCTTCTCGCGCGGTGCCACCAAGAGCAACATGTCCATAATCGTAGGGTCGAAAGCTGTGTGCATGGCTTTGATGGCCGTGTCGTCACCGACCCAAAAGCTATCGGCATTGGTGGAGAAAAACGTCTCGCCCAGCAGAGGGAGCGCACGCGCGATACCGCCACCAGTTTCCAGGCGCTCATCGATTTCCGGTGACAAGCTGATGGACGGCGCACCGCTACGCGCCTGGCAGTGGGCCTCGATCTGTTCGGGCAGATAATGGGTGTTGATCACTGCCTGGGTTGTGCCAGCGTCTGCGAATGTGTCGAGCACGCGATCAAGCATGGTTTGCCCGCCGACCTGCACCAGCGGTTTGGGCAAGCTCTCGGTGATTGGGCGCATGCGGGTGCCCAGACCAGCGGCAAGCACCATAACCGGATGCATTACGCCTCCTCCGGCAAAAGTTGATCGTAAAACGGCTTCAATTGCGCCAGCGCGGGATGCGCCAGGCATTGGCGCATGTAGTTCTCCACGCGCGGCAGGTGCTTCAGATAACCCGGCTTGCCGTCGCGAGCGTTGAGGCGGGCAAAGATACCAAGAATTTTTGAGTTGCGCTGCGCGCCCATCAGCGCCACGCGAGCTTGCAGCCAATCGGGATCGGTACCTGACGCTTCGATGTAGGCCGCGACCAGATGGTCCTGGAGGTCAGCGGGGATGGTGACGCGGGCGTCCAGCGCCAGCGCTGCAACATCATAGGCGGGCGGACCTAAGAGCGCGTCTTGAAAATCAATGAGGCCAAGGCGCGCCGGACCAGTTTCCTGCGCTCGCCAGATGATGTTGGGCGAATGATAGTCACGCAAGGTGAGGGTAGGCGGTTCATCGTCCAGCGGGGCCAGAGCCTTCTGCCATGCGGCGAAAAACCCAGCCCGGTCGAAATCGGCCGCGTCTACCTCACGGTGAGCAACATACCAATCGGGGCAGAGGGATATCTCGGTCAGAAGCACCCCGGTATCGTAGCGATGCAGATGATGGGTGACACTGCCAGGAATGGTCAGTTCATTGGGCCAGTCTTGCCTATGAAGCCCGGCCAGCAGCTCAACCGCAGCCTGATAGCGCTCGGGGTTGGGCCTACCATCCTCGTGGAGAATGGTATCGCCACCCAGATCCTCGATAAGCAAAAGACCTTTTTCCAGGTCGGCAGCATGGATGGCAGGGGCGGCAAAACCCGCCTGGCCGAGTGCGGTGCCGACCGCAGAGAACGCGTGCACGCTCTCAGCCAAATGCACCAACTGACTGTAGGGCTTGGCCTCTTGCAGGGCGAGGCCCGTGTCGGGGCGCACCACAGGACCATCAGGCTGACGCGCCGCATCCATGACGATCAAGGGTCTATCGACCACCCGTTCATAACGGCGGGTGGAAGCATCGCCGAGCAGGCGTTGACGATCAGCGCCCTCATGGTTGGCAGTCGCTAGGAACGCACGAATGTCTAGGCTGCGGGCGATGCGGTCCAAGATGTCCTGCGGGCCGGTTAAAGTCGCCTGACGCGCGCCTTCACCCTGCATGACGAGCGCTAGCGCGATCGCCCCAGGAAAGGCGTTTTCACCTGCTTGTCCCGGCCATTCGATCAACCGAACTGCTGGGTCATCGGCATCGTCCAGGCCAAGCTCCACCATCTCGGACGGGTCCGACAGACGATAAAGATCAGCGTGCAAAACTGGCGGATCAGCCTCATCATAGCGCTGCACCAGCGTATAGGTCGGCGAGGGCACCTCTAGGCCAGGGTCTTTGGCGAGAGTTCGGATGAAGGCGCGGGCGAAGGTGGTTTTGCCAGCACCGAGATCACCCTCCAAGCGGATCACCCACCCGGGCGCGGCGACCATGGCGATATCCTGCGCCAATTGCTCAGTTGCGGTGTCGCCAACAAGCGTAAGAGGGCCAATCATGCCAGATCACTTATCATGGCTGCCTATTCGGCGGCTTGGTCAAGCGGTGCGGTCTCTTCAGGGTCAAGTGGCAACACACAGCGCACCACGGTGCCAAGGCCTTCGCGCGACCAAAGCTGCATGGTGCCACCATGAAGTTCCACCAGCGCGCGCGATAGCGTGAGGCCAAGGCCAGCTCCACTGCCCACGGTGTTTTGTCCGGTTTCAAACGGCTCAAACGCTGCCTTGGCTTGGGCGGCGTTCATGCCCCTGCCCTGATCGATCACTGAGACGATAACACGGCCATTCTTGCCGCCATCATCCAGGCGGGTTTTAACGCGCACCTTGTTGCCTGGTCGCGAGGACGCCACAGCGTTGGAAAGCAGATTGTAGAGCACCTGGCGCATGCGGGTTTCGTCAACCACCAATGTTGCCACGTTCGGATCAAGCACATGATCAATGGTGATATCGGCATCAAGCAGGCGATCTCTCAGGCCAAGCTCGGCATCCTCGACCAACTTAATGGGTGAGATCGTGTCGAGCGACAGTGTGAGAATGCCAGCATCCACCGTGGCCAGATCAAGAATGGAATCCACCAGCGCCACCAGCGACTGGGTGGAGGAAAGAACAAAGTTCAAATAGTCGCGCTGGCGCTCGTTCAGCGGCCCCGTTTCTTTGTCATCCAGCAACTGGGCAAAGCCGATGATGGAGGTGAGCGGTGAGCGCAGTTCGTAGGACACATGCTTGATGAACGTGGTTTTGATGCGCGCGGCTTCCTCCAGCGCGGCGTTGCTTTCGCGCAGCGTGTCCTCGATGCCAACCGAAGCGGTGACATCGTTGGCGGTTAGCATGGTCGCACCGCCAGGCAAGGGCGTAGCCACAAGATCAATCACGCGCTCATCGGTGAGGCTCATACGACTGATGATGCCTTCACGGCGCTGGCCAAGCGAGCCAACCAGACCCACCAGTTGATCGATCACGCGGCGATCACGCGCCAAATCGCGGATTGGGCCGGTGATGTCCTTCACATGCGCGCCGATTTTGGCTTCTTCTGGCGAGAGCTGCCAAAGCTGGCCGAAGGCGGGGTTCACCAGTTGAAGCCGCCCGTTGGACCCGAACACGGCAACACCTTCACGCAGAGCATCCAGCGTAGCGGCGCGCACTTGGGTGAGCGCGGTGAAGCGCGACTTCAGCTCCACCTTCTCAGTCTCATTTTCAAACAGCCAGATGGCGCCACCATCAGCATTGGGTGCGGTGATCACACGGAGGAAGCGACCATCATGCAGTTCCCAATCATCGGTGATCGGCTCGCTGGCGCCATAGGCGGAAGTGAACTGCTCGCGCCATCCGCGATGGTTGCCGCTTTCGGGCATCTGCCGTGTGGACTTGATGTAGGTGAGCACGGTTGATTCATGTGGGTGCTCATCAAGCACGCGGCGCTGGAAGCCAAAAAGCTCAGCGAAGGCAGCGTTGTAGAACGCCACGTGCCGTTCAGCATTGAACACGCAAACGGCCGTGTTGAGGGCGTTCAGCATTCGGCCTTGGATCGCGTGCACGTTTTGCAGGGCCTGCTCAAACCGGGTCTGGTCGCTCAGCGGCATCGCATAGCCTGCGGTCACCACCGCGCCGGCTTTGGTGGTTGAGCGCAGGTGGACCAAACGGTCGCCTTCGCCCGTCTGGCCATCATTGGCGGACAGGCTATCGGCAAGGCGTGCGCCTTCAGCATGAATGCCATCGACATTGGCCCATTGCGCTTTGCTACCCACAACGCTGCGTGCCGAAACGATACCATCGGCGGCGGATTTCACGCCGCGCTGCTTGAACGCATCGTTTGACCAGGACACCAGCCCCACCTTGTCGGCGGTCCAGACGGGAAACTCGACAGCATTCAACAGCTGCTTCAGATGATCACTTTCTGCTTCCAGATTGGCGCAAAGATGCAGCGCATCTGCAAAATCGCGCTGCAGTCGAGAAAGATCGCGCAACCGCACAACCAGGCGGGCGCCGATCGGCCGCCCATGGACATTGATCAGCGTGCCACCTTTTGTGCGCACATCCAGATCGATGCGCTTGCCGGTTTGGCGCAGCTGATCAATAGCCGCGTCAAGCTCAGGCAGATCACCTTCTTCGATCCAGCGATCAAAGCTCGGCAGATCATCTGGGTGCTCTGGCATCGCGGATTGATCGGTCGGGCAATGGAGAACAATCGGTGCACCGGCCTCGGCAAGCATCAGCAGGCCATCACCGGAGGTATCGACCAGGCTTTGCGTCACATCCAACTGAGCGCGCAGGCGCGAGAGGGTATTTTCGCTCTCACTGGCCTTGCGGCGTGCACGGCGCAGGCTGACGAATGCCGAGATCAACATCACGCCGACGAACAGCGACAGGCCGATCAGTGCTGCACCGCCCATAGCCAGCATCGGGCCGCTCGTCATCCGGTCAAGAGTTTGATCAGGCGCGTTTTGCCCAAAGACTTGGGTCGGCAGCACCATGGCAACAGCCTTCGTTGCAAACAAAGGTGCCGACCGCAAAATTGGTGCGCTGGAGTGTTGACCCGCCATGCTTGTCCTGTTTTTGGCCCTCTACAAGACCTGCCAATGCCCTCGCGACCCACGGCTTATGCCATCGAATCACTGACAAGGTACAAGCAGGTGGACTCGTGTGGGGAGTGAACAAAGCAAAAACAAAAAATCCGCCGCCACAAAAGTGGCGACGGATTTGAGATCATACCGCACTGACTGTTAGGTCAGGTGCCGATCTTAGTACCGGTAGGCTTCGCCTTTGAAGGGGCCTTGCGGGCTGACGCCGATGTATTCGGCCTGCTCATCAGACAGCTTGGTCAGCTCGGCATTGAGCTTACCAAGGTGCAGCATGGCGACCTTCTCATCGAGATGTTTGGGCAGCACATAGACCTTGTTTTCGTATTGGTCGCCACGCGTCCAAAGCTCGATCTGTGCCAGCGTCTGGTTGGCAAAGCTCGCCGACATCACAAAGCTTGGGTGACCGGTGGCGTTGCCAAGGTTCACCAGGCGGCCTTCAGACAGAAGGATCATGCGAGACGCGTCTGGGAACTCGATAAGATCGACCTGCGGCTTCACATTCTTCCACTTGAAGTTTTTCAGGCCAGCGACCTGAATTTCATTGTCGAAGTGACCGATGTTGCAAACGATCGCCATGTCTTTGAGCGCGCGCATATGATCGACGGTCAGAACGTCTTTGTTGCCGGTGGCTGTCACCACAACATCAGCGCGCGGCGCGGCCTCTTCCATGGTCACCACTTCAAAGCCATCCATAGCGGCCTGAAGAGCGCAGATCGGATCAACTTCGGTGACCAGCACACGAGCACCAGCGCCAGAAAGCGACTGGGCTGAGCCTTTGCCAACATCGCCATAACCGCAAACAATAGCGACCTTACCGGCCAGCATCACATCGGTGCCGCGACGGATGGCATCCACTAGGCTCTCGCGACACCCGTATTTGTTATCGAACTTCGACTTGGTCACGCTGTCGTTGACGTTGATGGCCGGGAACGGAAGCTCGCCCTTTTCCTGCAGCTGATAGAGGCGCATCACGCCAGTGGTGGTTTCTTCCGACACACCCTGGATGTTGGCTTTGACCTTCGAATAGAACCCGGGCTCTTTGGCCAGGCGTTTCTTGATCTGGGCAAAGAAGTATTCTTCTTCCTCACTCTGCGGGTTGTCGAGCACCGACGGATCAGTCTCAGCTTTCGCACCGAGCAGCACCAACATAGTGGCATCGCCGCCGTCGTCGAGGATCATGTTGGCGGTTTCGCCATTGCCCCAATCCAGGATGCGGTCGGCATAGTCCCAGTATTCTTCCAGCGTTTCGCCTTTGGTGGCAAAAACAGGGATGCCCGCAGCAGCGATGGCGGCGGCAGCATGATCCTGCGTGGAGAAAATGTTGCAAGAGGCCCAGCGCACTTCTGCGCCGAGCGCGACCAGCGTTTCGATCAACACAGCGGTCTGAATCGTCATGTGCAAGGAGCCGGCAATGCGCGCGCCTTTCAGCGGCTGGGCGTCGGCATATTCTGCACGACACGCCATCAGGCCCGGCATTTCGGTTTCGGCAATGTCGAGCTCGGTGCGGCCCCAATCGGCGAGGCTGATGTCTTTGACGATGTAGTCGGTCATGAAAGATTCCTGGTGGTGGAAAGATGAATGGCTTGCCGGCGCTCCGTTCGTTCTGCGGTTGGGCCGAAGGCCCAGAGCAAAACGAAGTGGAACGACCGCTTAGAAGTCTTTTTCGTGCTGCCGCCGCTCCGTTCGTACCGAACGACCGCTTTCGCAAAGCCCCTACCACCAAGCGCCATACGATGCAATGCAGATATAAAGATGTCTTTATATCAAATGTGATAAAATCGCCCTTAAAGTTCCAGTTCCTGGTTTTCTAAGGCCTCTTTCGCCCAGAAACGGCCGGCCTCGATAAGGGAAGCTGCTTTGTGGAAGTCGTGGTTTTCGCAGATGTTGGAAGGAATATCGATCAGAATGTCCGGCGGATAAGAGGCCAGACGATAGCGCCCAATACACGCCTGCATCGTGTCGAACGTGGACAGCATGACACCCGTGAGCGTGAGTTGCTCGGGGATCTTTTTTGGTTCTTTTTCGTCAAAAATTGGGTCGGTGATGCCCAGCACATCACGAGCCTGCGTCAAGAAGTTTTCGATGGCACCGCGATGCTGAGCAGGCGGTTTGTCGGCTTCTTCAACACTTTGCGGACCCAGTGGCGAAACCACGTCTCGACCATTCAGGTTGACGGCCACGATCAGATCTGTGTCGTCAGCGGTTGCCGGTGCATTGGGAAGCGGGTTGAGAAGTCCGCCATCGACCAGCGTACGGCCACCTAGGACTTTGGGTGTGAAAACACCTGGTATGGCCATCGATGCGCCCATGGCTTCAAAAAGGTCGCCTTTGCGCAGCCAAACCTCCTTCTTGGCTACCACGTCTGTCGCCACCGCGGTGAAAGGGACAGCAAGATCCTCAATTTGCCGATCCCCCAGCAACGCGCGAAGCTTGTCCATGATGAGATCGCCTTTGACGAACCCGTTTCTGAAGTCCAGCGAAAGGTCCATGAAACGAAACACGTCCCATTCGCTGAGGTCCACGACCCAGTTTTCAATGACGTCTAGTTTGCCCGCACAGTAGGCGCCGCCGATCAGCGCTCCTATTGAACACCCAACGACCGAGCCGATGCGAATATCGCGTGCTTCAAGCTCTCGGATCACACCGATATGGGCCAGGCCCCGTGCGCCGCCACTGCCCAAAATCAAACTTACACTTTTCGCCATCGTCGCTCCCGGTGAATCGATAGCTTACCAGATAAAAAAGCCCGCACTCTGTTTCCAGAGCGCGGGCTTTTTTTCAGGTCCGCCGCGATGATCGCTGGCGCTTAAGCTAGGCCATCAAAAAGCGCCGTCGAGAGGTAGCGCTCGGCGAAGCTTGGAATAATCACGACAATGTTTTTGCCAGCATTTTCAGGCTTCTGACCCTGACTGATCGCTGCGACCAAAGCCGCACCTGAAGAAATGCCCACCGGCACACCTTCCAAACGGGCGACATGGCGGGCGGTTTCGAGCGCTTCATCGTTCGAAACGGTGGCAACCTCATCATAAACGCTGGTGTTGAGCACGCCTGGCACGAAGCCTGCGCCGATGCCCTGGATCTTGTGCGGGCCAGGATTGCCGCCAGAGAGAACCGGTGAGTCTTCCGGCTCCACTGCCACCACATGCAGGTTTGGCAGGCGAGCTTTGAGCACTTCAGACACGCCAGTGATCGTACCGCCGGTACCGATGCCTGAGACCAGAATATCGATCTCACCCTTGGTGTCGTTCCAGATTTCTTCAGCCGTCGTTTCGCGGTGAATTTGCGGGTTGGCCGGGTTCTCAAACTGCTGCGGAATAACTGCACCGGGAATTTCAGCGGCCAGTTCATCAGCGCGGGCGATAGCGCCCTTCATGCCTTTGGCCGCTTCGGTGAGTTCCAATTCGGCGCCTAGTAGAGCCAGCATTTTCCGACGCTCAATCGACATGGATTCTGGCATCACCAGAATAAGCCGCACGCCACGCTGCGCGGCGGCAAAAGCCAGTGCAATACCGGTGTTGCCAGAGGTCGGCTCAACCAAAACCGTGTCGTCTTTCAATTTACCCTGGCCGGCCAAACTGTCGAGCATGGCGACGCCAATACGATCCTTCACCGAGGCGATGGGGTTGAAGAACTCCAGCTTGGCCAAAATGTTGGCGCCAACATTTTTGTCCTTGGCAAGCTTATCCAGGCGCACAAGCGGCGTATCGCCGATGGTCTCAAGGATGGAGTTGAAAATGCGGCCACGGCCCGGTGTGTGGGACTCAGTTTCGGTGGTTTTCAATGCGGTCACGCTCATGGCGGGTTCCTTCGCAGATGGTCTGGATTCTGATGCCCGCAATATACCGTCGCCCATTCTTTGCTACGAGGGATGGACATGCAGAACTGCTAGCTGCGCTGGAAGGTCATTCTTCAAAAAACAAAAATAGAAAAATGAAATTGCACGTGTTCGGCAAAATATGACCGCCTGGCGACATCTACCCAGTGCCCGTCGATCCAAAACCACCTGCGCCGCGCACCGTCTCCGGCAGGTTCTCCGACGCTTCAAAAGTCGCCTGCACGACAGGCGCTACCACCATCTGTGCGATGCGCATACCGCGCTCGACTTTGAAAGGTCGCGCACCGTGGTTGATGAGAATGACGTGGATTTCACCGCGATAGTCCGCGTCAATCGTACCGGGCGTGTTGAGCACGGTTACTGCGTTCTTGGCTGCTAAGCCTGAACGCGGGCGCACCTGCGCTTCATATCCAGCGGGCAAGGCCATCTGGAGGCCTGTCGGGATGAGGGCATGGGCGCCCGGCACGATAACATGATCGGCTTCAACGGCTGCGCGCAGGTCGGCTCCGGCGGCAAGCGACGTTTCATACGCTGGCAGCGGCAGATCGCCTGCGTGCGGCAGCCGCTGGATGAGAACCTTAGGCATGCACGGTGCCTGCCAAGTCGTCGGCCAAGCGCGCAATCAGCTTCTTGGCCACATCATGCTTGCTCATGGTTGGCCACGGCTCTGAGCCTGACCGCGTAAGCAGTGTAACCGTATTGGCATCACCGCCCATCACGCCGCCCAAAGTTTGGCCTTTGGGCGGGGCGACATTGTTGGCGACGATATAGTTGGCATTTTTGCGCACCAGCTTGTCCGCGCCATGTTTTTCCATATCGGCGGTTTCAGCGGCAAAGCCCATCACCAAGCGGGGCCGGTTGGCGCCCATTGCAATGGTTTTCAAAATGTCGGGGTTCTCCACGAGCTTTAGCGTTGGAGGACCAGACCCATCCTTCTTGATCTTCCCCTCTGCCGGGTCGGCAGCCCCCCAGTCGGCGACGGCAGCAGCGAAAATGCCGATGTCGGCGGGTAAAGCTGCCTGGGTTGCGCCGAGCATCTCGTCGGCGGTTTGCACATCCACGCGTTCAACGCCGTTGGGTGCATCAAGCTTGGTAGGGCCGGAAACCAGTGTGACGCGCGCGCCAGCCTCATAGGCGGCTTTGGCAAGCGCATAGCCTTGCTTGCCGGACGATCGGTTGGCGATGTAGCGCACCGGATCGATCGGCTCGTGGGTCGGCCCAGCGGTGACGACCACATGTTTGCCAGCCAGCGGTCCTTTGGTGCGATCTGGTCCGAAATGCGCTTCCACGGACATCGCGATGTCCATCGGCTCAGCCATGCGACCAACACCGTTTTCGCCGCTTTCGGCCATCTCACCAGCCTCCGGGCCAATGAAGGCGATGCCATCGCCTTTGAGTGTGTCAGCGTTTCTCCGTGTGGCCGGATGATCCCACATTTTTGGGTTCATCGCCGGGGCGATCAACACATCAGCGGTTGTTGCGAGCAGCACCGTGCTGGCCAGGTCGTCGGCCAAACCGTTCGCCATTTTGGCCATGAAGTCGGCGGTGGCAGGGGCCACAACCACCAGATCTGCCTCGCGCGCCAACCGAATATGACCGATATCCTGCTCCGAATCGCGGTCCCAAAGCTCGGTGAACACCGGCTCACCAGACACTGCGCCCAGCGTCATGGGTGTGATGAAACTGGCTGCGCCTTTGGTCATAACAACGCGAACGCGAGCGCCGCGTTCACGCATCCGGCGCACCAGGTCCGGCGTCTTGTAAGCGGCGATCCCGCCAGTAATCACAAGCAGGACGGTGCGGCCGGAAAGGGTCTGATCGATTAGCATGGATGGAGGTGTAGCCAGATCACGCGGTGTTGTCATCCTACATCGCCGTCATCCCCGGGCTCGACCCGGGGATCCAGATTTAGGAGTTAAAACGCCAGTTTGAGCTGGGAGGCCGGGTCAAGCCCGGCCATGACGGATAGAGAATCCAGTCCACATGTTGCTCTGTGCCTGCGGCACAACCGCCTCAGTCCAAAATCGCAACCAGTGCAAAGGCGATGATGCCCAGGCCAAAGAGCACCGGCCAAACATCGAATTTTGTGGTCGCGTTTGTGGCAACCGTTGTCGGATCGGCCGGATCGAGTGCTTTGAGCACCCTTTCGAACCGATGAAGGACATCTGGCGCATCGGCGGCCAATCGCGCCAGCGTCGCCAGAGACTTGGCAGCTTCTTCAGCCTGGCGCACCGGAGAAAGATTGGAGCGTATCCAGGCGGACACCACCGGATCAGACGTCTTCCAGATGTCCAAGTTTGGATCGAGCGTGCGGGCAACACCCTCCACCACAACCATGGTTTTTTGCAGCAAAATGAGCTGCGGTTGGGTGCGCATATCGAAAAGGTCGGTAACCTCGAAAAGCTGGGTCAGCAAACGGCCCATCGATATCTGCGAGGCATTGCGACCATGGATCGGCTCGCCGATCGCGCGAAGCGCTTGGGCGAAACTGTCTACATCATGATGGGCGGGTACGTAGCCAGCCTCAAAATGCACTTCGGCGGTGCGGCGATAGTTCCGGGTGATGAAGCCGAACAAGATTTCAGCCAAGAACCGGCGCTCCGCCTCGCCAAGGCGGCCAGTGATGCCAAGATCCACCGCCACCAGCGTGCCATCAGGCTCCACGAACAGATTGCCGGGATGCATATCGGCATGGAAAAATCCATCGCGCATCGCATGGCGCAGGAACGACTGCATCACCAGCGCGCCAAGCTTTTCAAGATCATGACCATCGGCGCGAATGCCTTCAACGTCCGAAAGCTTGCGACCGTCGATCCACTCAATCGTCATTACCTGCGAACTTGAATGGTCCCAATCGACCGAGGGCACGCGGAAGCCTTCATCATCCTTGGTGTTTTCGGCCATTTCGGCCAAAGCCGCCGCTTCCAGGCGCAAATCCATTTCCAGGCGAACAGAGGCTGCCAGCGTATCCACCACCGCAACAGGGCGCAGACGGCGCAGGGCAGGTGTGGTGCGTTCCAGCAGTTTGGCGGCGATGTAAAAGGTGGAAAGATCGCGGGCGAAACGCGCTTGCACGCCCTCACGCAGCACTTTGACCGCTACGGGCTTGATCTGGCCAGTGTCCGGGTCGCGCATAGTGGCTTTGTGTACCTGCGCAATGGAGGCTGCGGCGAGCGCGGGCTCAATGTTTTCGAAGATTTCATCGCATGGGCGACCCAAGGCATCCTCAATGCGCACCTTGGCTTTGTCGAGCGGGATGGATGGCAGGCGATCTTGCAACGTTTCAAGATCGCGCGCGACGGCCATGCCCACCAAGTCGGGCCGGGTTGCCAAAAACTGGCCAAGTTTGATGTAGGACGGGCCAAGACGCGCCAAGGCGGTGGAAATGCGATCAGCGCGGGTTGCCGCCTGTTTGCGGCGCGCCAGCATATTGGCAAGGCGTAGCGGCACGTGCGCAGGCGGCGGCGTAAGCTCGATCTCCATGCCAGAAAAAACGCCTTCGCGCGCCATGACAAAGCCAGCGCGGGCGAGGCGAAAAAGGGCGGAGATCGTGCCAAACATACGCTAGAGCTTCACGCCTGTGTGCAGAACGGCGATGCCGCCGGAATAGGGTGTGGCTTCAACGCGAGAAAAACCAGCGTCTTCGATCATCTTGGCGAAGCGCATCTTGCCTGGAAACTGACGGATCGATTCCACCAGATACTGGTAGCTGGCTTCATCGCCGGAAACGAAGCCTCCAAGCTTGGGGATGACGTTGAAAGAAAACGCATCGTACACCGCATCCAGGCCCGGCACATCGACCTTGCTGAACTCCAGGCAGGCGAATTTACCGCCAGGTTTCAGCACCCGGTAGGCCTCGGACAACGCTTTATCGATGCGCGGCACATTGCGAATGCCAAAAGCAATCATGTACGCATCATAAGCGCCTGACTCTTGCGCCAGTTCTTCGGCATTGCCTTCAATAAAGGTCACATTGTCGTCAAGCCCACGCTTTTGCGCCCGCTCACGACCGACATCCAGCATGGAGGCGTTGATGTCGACAACATCCACCTGCGCATGCAGATTGTCGTTTCTGCGGGAGGCTTCGACCAAGCGGAAAGCGATATCACCGGTGCCGCCGGCCACATCAATGCCGCGCCAAGCTGGGCCTGATTTACGCGGTCGGACGCGCGCGACCATGGCATCTTTCCAAGCCCGGTGCAGAAAGCCTGACATTAAATCGTTCATCAGGTCATAGCGACCGGCGACCTTATGAAAGACGTCATCCACCAGTGGCTGTTTTTCATCCACCTCAACGTGGCGGCGACCGAAGCTTGAGCCTATATCGCTCACGGTATGTGTCCTTTTTTCTTGGTCTTCGTGCTCTGTTCCTTCGGAACGACCGCTTGAAGACCGGGTCCCGACACTTCATACCCAAGGGCGTGCGCAAGCGCTATGCCAAGAGATGGCTCAATTGCCGCATGATGAATCCCTCTGACACTCCCTTTGGAGCCGCCGGTGAAGAATGCCCGAACTGCCCGAAGTTGAAACCGTCAAGCGCGGCCTTGCTCCCGCTCTGGAGGGTGCGAGGATTGTTTTGGCGGATGTGCGGCGGCCAGACCTGCGGTTCCCGTTCCCGGGTGGATTGAAAGACCTGCTGGAAGGCGCGCAGATCACCGCGCTGACACGGCGTGCAAAATATCTACTGATCGAGCTGGACAAAGGCACCACACTGATCGCGCATCTTGGTATGTCGGGGAGTTATAGGGTCCATTCTCTTTTGGATCACACGCTCCGTTCCCAAGGGGAACGACCGCTAAGTGATCGAGAAACCCAAATACCTGGCATCTTCTATCATACACGCTCAACGCTCGGCGCGCATGACCATCTGGTGCTTAAGGTCGGGGGCGGCACTGTTGGCCCGGCAGAGGTGATCTACAATGATCCGCGCCGGTTTGGGTTTGTTCTCGCCGCGCCCACCGCAACGCTCTATGAGCACCCGTTTCTTGCTGAGCTTGGTCCGGAACCTCTTGGCAATGCTCTAACGCCAGAGCATCTGGCAGGCCGCTTTGCTGGCAAGCGGGCGCCACTGAAAGCCGCGCTTCTTGATCAGAAGAATGTTGCTGGGCTTGGCAACATTTATGTATGCGAGGCGCTTTCACGCGCGCATCTTTCGCCCAAACGCCTGGCGGGAACGCTTGTCACCAAAAAGGGTTTACCCACGCAAAGGCTCGTAACCCTGACCCAGGTGATCCGCGATGTCATTGGCGAAGCGATTGAAGCAGGCGGGTCGAGTTTGCGCGATCACAAACAAACCGATGGTTCTTTGGGCTATTTCCAACACAGCTTCTCAGTCTATGACCGCGAACATGCCGCCTGTCCGACGCCCAACTGCCGAGGCACCGTCAAACGCATTGTTCAATCGGGACGCTCAACCTTTTACTGCCCAACCTGCCAGCGCTAACGAACCTTCTCACATCAACACGCAAGGACCCCTCCATGGCTTATGAGACCATTCTCGTCGACAAGCGCGACCATGTGCTTGTGATCACGCTTAATCGAACAGATGCTCTTAACGCGTTGAACGCGCAGATGATGGGCGAGATATCAGCGGCGCTTGCCGAGGCCGACAGAGACCCACGCGTTGGCGCTAGCGTGATCACCGGTTCAGAGCGCGCCTTTGCCGCTGGGGCCGACATCAAGGAAATGGCCGAGCTCACCTTCCCGCAAAGCTTCGTGGAGGATTATGCGGCAAGCTACGAGGCCATCGCGCAAGCCCGCAAACCGATCATCGCGGCTGTGGCGGGTTATGCGCTGGGCGGAGGCTGCGAACTGGCCATGATGTGCGACATCATCATTGCGGCTGATACCGCCAAGTTCGGTCAGCCGGAGATCACGCTTGGCATTATCCCTGGCATTGGCGGTACGCAACGCCTGGTGCATGCGGTTGGCAAAGCTAAGGCGATGGATTTGGTGCTGACCGGGCGCATGATGGAAGCAGATGAGGCAGAAAGCGCCGGCCTGGTGGCACGTGTAGTGCCGGTGGATGATCTGCTCGATACGGCGCTGGAGGCAGCAGAAAAGATCGGCGAGATGTCCCACGCTGCCACCATGATGGCCAAGGAAGCGGTGAACCGCGCCTTTGAGGTTCCCTTGTCGGAGGGTTTGCGCTTTGAACGCCGGGCCTTCCAAAGCTTGTTTGCCACCGAAGACCAGAAAGAAGGTATGGAGGCCTTCATCGAAAAACGCTCGGCGCAGTTTAAGCAGCGGTAACGCCGCTTAAACCACACTCGTTTGCTCTGGGCCTACAGCCCAACCGCAAGCCAGAGCAATCAAGAATGGAACGACTGCCATTTTTCGTATGCTCCGTTCCTGCGGAACGACCACCATTTTTCGTATGCTCCGTTCCTGCGGAACGACCGCTGTTCTCTTGACTTCCAGCCACCAAAGCCGTACCTGCCCGCATCCCTTGGCATATCCGCCTAGGGATCGCTGGACGCGCGCCGATCAAAGCCCGCGTCCCCCGCAATGGACAGCAAGAGCCAGCCGGGATTTTCAGCGCAACACCGTGCCAAACACGAGGACAGTATGGCCAACACCGTTTCCGCCAAAAAGGCGGTGCGCAAGATCGCGCGCAAAACTGCGATCAACCGTGACCGTAAAAGCGCTATGCGCACCCAGATCCGTCGCGTTGACGAAGCCGTCGCCGCTGGTGATCAGGCTGCCGCTGAAGCCGCTTTGAAAGAAGCGCAGCCGCTGATCATGCGTGCTGCCAATCGCGGCATCGTTCATAAGAACGCAGCGTCACGTAAAGTTTCGCGCCTTGCCAAACAAGTAAAAGCGCTTGGGTCTTCGGACGCCTAACAAGCCGCAGCGTCAAGGTGCATAAGTGCACAAGCGCTCGCATAACGTGAATAAGGGGTCGCTAAAAATAGGCGACCCCTTTTTTGTTGCCCAGCCAATTGATAACATGAGGCACAACATCGATTGCATTTTGAACTCGCCCGCATAAAAAACCGGTTTAAAGGGGTCGATTTGATAAGCCGGCTTTCTAAATCTCTATGCAGATAAATGATCACCTTTTTGTCAAACTCAATCTTTTTTTGACTTATTTTCAATTGCTTGAGTCATAGACCTTTTTTCGCTTTTTATCACAAAAGTGTAATATGAGGCTGATTCAGCATCGTTTTTGAGAAAAAAGCTGCCGTTCGTCTGCCCAAGCAAAATCACCGCAGAAGGCCACACTGGGAAAAAACGGCGTAGAGTCAAAGCGTTTGCAAATTGTGGCCCGCCGGAGCCCGCGGTGGAACGTCAGCAGCCAGGTGAGTCAAGCAAAAAGAGTCATTTTTTCAGCCTTGCGCTGAGGCGTTGGCAGGGTCTAGAAAAGTTTCATCGACGGCACTCGCTGAAGACCATCCGCAGAACAAAGCAATGAATTGCTGCTCTTCAAACTTAGATTTGAAGATCGTTACTTTATTGCCTGGAATACATCTGCGATCTAAATGATTGAATGCCTGCTAAATGCAGTAACTTCAAAGCAGAAGACCTTTGTTCTGGTCTCGTCCAAATTGGCCATCCAACGCGATGTCGCCACTTTGCAGGATCAGATGGAACAGGCCTACCGTTTGAAGGACGTGCGCGACACAGGCGTTGTGTTTGGTTCATCTCATGTTGATGAGATGATGCATCACCACGCAATCATGGCGGGTCTGTCGATAGGTTGGTCGTCGTCCGTAGGGGCACGGTGGCGACAAGGGGCTTGAACACGCTGACCCATCGGCGAGCACCATGAGGGGTGATCGCTGGGCACAGGGTTTGGTTGTTTTCGTTCTGACCTGAAAACCTGGCTTGGGGGTATCGTCCAGCCGGTGTGCGCGAGGCAGGGTACGCGACCATTTTGGTTGGCGTGCTTTGAGACGTTCCATCGGTTGGCAGTGCTGGCAAGCCTTGAACAACGAGGCCGCGGCGGCCAATGGAGGGACCTTAACGATGGCATGCATGGAACAGCTTGTTCTCAACGACATCTCAGAACCATGTTCGAGCTTCACGTCGACATGCGTTGGGTCCCGCTATCCAGCCACGCAGCATGCCGCGTTTCATCAGCGTGGGTTGCGCCATACCCATGGCGTGCCTCCTGATCGCGGGCCTGCTAGTGGGCCTGCAGGCGGTGCATCGCCGGGGCGGCTGGCAAGCCGGTTACTTGCAGCACGATAGACAGCGTGCGCAGACCCTTTGCGATGATTTGATCACCGCATTTCCCAAACTTCCTATTCCTTGTGAGCGCCGCGCGGCAACACCGCCTGCGATCATCCTTCACGACCTTTTTGCGCTGGACCCTTTTCACCTATGACTTTGCCCTCCTCCCACCCTTCCGCCACTAGCAGTCCTGTCACACCACCGCCCTCGCCTGCTGCTGGCCTTCCCCCCCAAGCCCAACCTGACCAAAAGGAAACCCAATCCATGGCCGCCTTGCCCGACCCGTCTGACGCACGTGACCAGGACGAGCGCGGCAAGCGCCATTGGCAGCGTGTCCAGGCTCGCCTGCGGGCTGAGTTGGGTGAAGATGTGTATTCGTCATGGTTTTCCAGCGCGATGTTCGAGACTGCGGAAAATGGCCACGTGGAACTGTCGGTGGCCACGCGCTTTTTGAAGCATTGGATTGAGCACAATTTTGGCACGCGTCTTTTGGAGCTTTGGACCATCGAAGATGAAGCAGTGGAGCGCTACACCATTCATGTTCGCACCAATGGCGCGCGGCGGGTTACCAAGTTTGGCGCCTCGGCTGAAGCACAGACCGCCCAAGGCAGGTCCGCCAACCCCAACCATACTGGCGAGCGCGCCGCCACCAGCCAAACAGGCGCGCAAAATGCCAGGACCATCGCCAATGACGTAGCCTTTGGCGGCAAACCATCGGCTCGCTCGACTTTAACGGCGACCACGCGGTCCGTCGGCGATGCCGGGGCGGATGAGACAAGCGGTCAAGGCGCCAACGGAACGCCACTGGATACGCGCTATACTTTTGCCTCGTTTGCGGTGGGAGAAAGCAACCAGTTTGCCTTCCGCGCGGCGCGTGAGTTGGCGCGCGAAGGCTCTGTGCTTGGTTGCAAGGTTTTGTTTGTGCGCGGCGGCGTTGGCCTTGGCAAAACCCATCTCTGCCAAGCGGTGGCCGCTGAACTGCATGGCTGCGGCAAGCGCACGCTTTATCTGACAGCCGAACAGTTCATGCGTGACTTTGTGATCTCGTTAAAGTCGCGCTCCGCGGTGGACTACAAAGAAGCACTGGCGGCCATTGATGTGCTGGTGGTGGACGATATTCAATTTCTGTCCGGCCCTGTGATCCAAGGCGAGTTCTGCCATGTGATCAACACGCTGATCGATGCCGGCAAGACCCTTGTGGTGGCCGCTGACCGCGCCCCTGCTGCCCTCGACAGCATTGATGTGCGCATGCAGTCGCGCCTTTCCTCTGGTCTTGTGGTGGAAATCGCCTCCATGGACCGCACTGTGCGCCGTGCGCTGCTTGAGCGTCGCCGCACCGCCTACCAGGCCGAGGGTGGCCAGGCCGATGTTGCCGATGCGGTGCTTGATAAGGTTGCTGACCTTGTCACCACCAATGGCCGTGACCTTGAAGGTGCGTTCAACCGGATCATCGCTGAAATTGGCCTCAACAACGCGCCGGTCACAGAGCAGAGCGTTGCCTCCTGCATCGGATTTCTGCTTTCCAACGCTGAAACGCCGCGGGTGAAGATTGAAGACATTCAGCGCGCGACCGCCTTGCAATTTGGTCTGACCAAGACCGACCTCCTCTCCCACCGCCGCACCAAGCAGATCGTCGGGCCGCGTCAGATCGCGATGTATCTTGCTAAGGTGATGACCGTGCGCTCGCTGCCCGACATTGGGCGCCGGTTTGGCGGGCGAGACCACACCACCGTGCTGCACGCGGTGCGCAAGATCGAAAAAGAACTGCAAACCGATGCAAGCCTGCAAAAGGTGGTTGAGGCATTGAAAAGCGCGATTCTTTCGCAAAGCTAAGGTCCGACCCCGGTCTACCCATCACCGCATGTGCACTGTGTGCGCTTGAACCAACCCTTGCACGGTCAGCATCTGTGCAAGATTGGGCCAGCCAAGGGTCAGACACCCCGTTTGGCTTGCAAAGTGCCCTCAAGCCCTCCCATATAGGTTCAAGGCCCTTCGCTTGATTTGGGTTGGATGCACACTGCATCCTCTCGGGCAGCGAGGGCTTTGGTGTCTGGTGAGCTGAGCCGTTATTGCCCCTGCCAGATACCTCAATGTTGGTATCGTTGGTATGATGGGTCCGGGCTATGAAATTCTCACTTGATCGCACTCCGTTTTTGCGCGCGCTTGCGCGGGTCCACCGCGTGGTGGAGCGCCGCAACACGATCCCCATTCTTGCCAATGTTCTGCTGGATGCCGCCGATGGCGCCCTGCGCCTGAAAGCCACTGACCTTGATCTGGAGGCGTCGGAAAGCTTGCCAGCCATGGTGGAGCAGGCTGGCGCCACCACCGTTCCAGCCCATATGCTTTATGACATCGTCCGCAAACTGCCTGATGGCGCGCAGGTTGAAGTGGATATGCGCGGGGAAACCACGCTGCTGGTGCAGGCAGGCCGGGCGCGCTTTGAGCTTCAGGCTTTGCCAAAGTCCGACTTCCCCGATCTTACCGCTGGTCAGTTCACCCATGTGTTTCAGATTGCATCGGGCGATTTGCGCCGCCTCATCGAGCGCACGCAGTTCGCGATCTCCACTGAAGAGACCCGCTATTATCTCAACGGCATTTTCCTGCACTCCATCGATGTGGATGGCAGCTTGAAACTGCGCGCGGTGGCGACCGATGGACACCGCTTGGCCAAAACCGAAACCGAGGCGCCCTCGGGGTCCGATGGCATGCCGGGCATTATCGTGCCGCGCAAAACGGTTGGTGAGCTGCTGAAGCTTCTCGAAGGCCATGACGGCGAAGCATCGGTGGAGCTGTCGGAGACCAAAATCCGCGTGACCATCGATGCGGTGGTGCTGACCTCCAAGCTGATCGACGGCACGTTCCCCGATTATGCCCGCGTGATCCCACAGGCCAACGATAAGGCACTGGACGTCGATCGGCCCGCCTTCTCAGCCGCCGTCGATCGTGTGTCCACCGTTGCCTCCGAGCGTGGCCGTGCGGTCAAACTGGCGATGGGCGATGGCAAATTGACGCTCACGGTGACCAATCCGGATTCCGGCTCGGCAACCGAAGAACTGATGGTTGATTATGCTGGCGATCCACTGGAAATCGGCTTCAATGCTCGTTATCTCATGGACATCGCCGGTCAGCTTGAAACCGACAATGCCCGCTTCATGCTTGCCGATGCAGGCGCGCCAACTTTGGTGCAGGACGCTGATGGCTCAGACACGCTTTATGTTCTGATGCCCATGCGGGTCTAAGTGAGTGCTGCCGGGCCGCGCATCACGCGGCTCACGCTAACCAAGTTCCGCAATCACGCACGCACCGATCTTCGCTTTGACGGCCAGCTGGTTGCCTTCACTGGGCCCAATGGCGCAGGCAAAACCAACATTCTTGAAGCGATCAGCCTGCTCTCGCCAGGCCGTGGTTTACGCCGCGCCAAACTGGCTGACATGAGTTCAGCTGGCGGCGCAGGTGGGTTTGCTGTGTCCGCTGATCTGGTGCCCACGGATTATGATGAGGGCGATGACCCGATCACAATCGGAACCGGGATCGCCGCACCGGACGCGAGCGGCCGCGAGGTCCGCATCGATAAGGTACCCGCCAAATCGTCCGATGCCTTGTTAGAGCACCTCATCTGCCTGTGGCTCACGCCTGCCATGGATGGCCTGTTTACCGGCGGCACCAGCGACCGGCGGCGCTTCTATGATCGCATGGTGATGGCTTTGCACCCCACGCATGGTCGCACGGCAACGCGTTTTGAAACCGCCATGCGCTCGCGCAACAAACTGTTGGACGAGGGCGTCACCGACCCTGTGTGGTTTGAGGCGGTCGAGTTGGAAATGGCGCAAAGCGGGGCGGCTATGCAATCGGCGCGCTTGGCCGTGCTTGCCCTGTTACGTGAGGCGGTCGATGAGGCGCGTGATGCGGTTTCTGCGTTCCCCCATGCCGTGCTCGATCTGGCCGGGTTTGAAATCGCCGACGAGCAAGCCTATCGCACAAAGCTGGCAGAGGGTCGCAATCGTGATCGCGCCGCCGGACGAACCCTAGAAGGCCCGCACCGGGTGGATCTTTTGGTGCGGCACGGGCCAAAGGATGTCGAGGCCAAACTTGCCTCAACCGGGGAACAGAAAGCGCTGCTGATCGGGCTGATCCTGGCGCAAGCGCGCCTGGTGAAGCGCGAAACCGGGCGCGCGGCCATCTTGCTGCTTGATGAGATCGCGGCGCACCTGGATGAAAGCCGCCGCTCTGCGCTTTTTGCCCTCTGCGCGGAGCTTGGTGGGCAGACCTTCATGACGGGAACCGATAAAGCCCTGTTTGAGAGCCTGCCTGATGGCGCTGACCAGTTTCAGGTCCACGATGGGACTGCGACACCATGGTCATTTACGTGAGATGCCATACACGTAAGACTTGCATCGCTTCAGCAAACCTGTGTTGCCTCACCTATGTTCCAAGTCCTGCGCCTCTTTGATATTCGGCTGGCCATGTGCCTGCTCTTCACGTTGGGTTTGCTGACCTCAACGCTGGTTCAAAGCTCGGCGCATGGTGCGTTTGGCGTCGCCTTGGACAATGAAATCTCAACCGCACAAAATGAAGATGGCCAATGGCTGCGCAGCGTGCGGTTTGTCGATGGCTCGCTGATGTGGTTGTGCATCAACGCCTCAGGCGACGGATCAGGCCCAAGCCGCGACTGCCCGGGTTGTGCTGGCTTCGTACTGTCCATCGCACCGTCCATGCCACAGCCAACTTGGCTGGCTGAAAAACGCTCAACGGCTTTTCGGCCGGTCGCGCATGCTGCTCGCCCCAATGACCTGACGTTCCTGACCAGTCTTGGTCAGCGTGCGCCACCTCACCTGACAGCCTGAATCTCAACCCTTCTCGTTTTCTTCCGCGTGCCGACAAGTCTGTTTGCGCGCTGCGGACCCATTGTCAGGTGACCCATGACCGATATCACTGTTTCGGGCGCATCCGCGTCTGCCTCGCCGCGCGCCAGCGGTCTCTACCGCGCCGTTTGGAAATGGCACTTCTTTGCCGCTCTGTTTGTTCTGCCCTTCATGGCGATGCTCTCGCTGACGGGCGGGATTTATCTTTTCGATCGCCAGATCGAAGAGGTGATCTACCAAGATCGCCTCAACGTGACCCCAGCGGGGGAGCCATCAAGCTTTGAGGTGCAAGGCGCGCTTGTCGAAGCCCAGCTTGATGGCGGGCGCATCCGATCCTTCCTTTTGCCCACTGATGAAACCCGCGCCACCGTCTTTGAGGTGCAAGATGCTGACCGCGTCCGGTCCTATGTTTGGGTGAACCCTTATGGGCCAACCATTTTGGCGAGCGAGGAGCGCGATTCCACGCTCATGCGGATGGTGCGCAAGTTTCACGGTGAGCTGCTGCTTGGCTCGACCGGCACCAAGGTGGTGGAGCTCGCTGCGCATTGGACTGTGGTGCTTCTGATTACCGGCGTCTATCTCTGGTGGCCGCGTGGCAATCGCTCACTGGCGCGTGCGTTGTGGCCGGATTTCTCACGAAAAGGCAGAGCCTTCTGGCGTGATATCCACCGCACGGTCGGCATCTTTGCGGCCCTCCTGATCACACCGATCTTGATCTCCGGCCTGCCTTGGACCGATGTTTGGGGCGGCGGTCTCTCGCAGGTTCAAAGCCTGACCAACCAAGAGTCGCCGTCGCGCGCCTTTGGTGGGCCACCCATCCGGTCCTCTGCCAATGAAGGTACACCCATCGGCGTTGAAGCGGCGCTTGCTATGGCAGCAACCCAAGGCGTGGAAGGACCGATAGAAGTGCGTCCACCGCGCGGGGCCGATGGCGTGTACTTCATTCGCTCACGGCAGGACGTGCCGATGGAACGGGTTGAAGTGCATATCGACCAATACACTGGCGCCGTGCTCAGCCGCGTTGGTTTTGAGGATTATCCAACACTGGCGGCTTTGATATCCGCCGGGATCGCCTTCCATGAGGGTCGGCTCTACGGCACACTGAATTTGGTGCAAAATCTCTTCGCGGCGACGCTTGGGTTCATGCTTGCCGTATCGGGCTTTGTTGCTTGGTGGATGCGACGACCCAAAGGCTCACTTGGCGTGCCGCAGGTGCCTGAACGTTTCTCGGTGGGATGGGGCCTCGGTGTTCTCATTGCGGTGCTGGCCATCCTCTTTCCGCTTATGGGCGCCTCGTTGATCGTCGTCTTGCTGTTCGACTGGCTGATCTTCCGGCATCTGGGCTGGTTTGAGCCCGCCGAAAGATAAACGGGTCATTCGAGCTAAGAACCAAAACAGGTTGCGCCGAGCACTTTTGCTCGGCGTAGTTTTGAAGGGGCAATGGCGTTCGATTTTGATTGTCTGGCCACGCACTTTCGGTAGGATTGGTGTCATGACCCTCACCGCACTTGCGATCTTTGCCGGCATCTACATCGCCGCCGTTGCCTCCCCCGGACCTGCCGTTCTGGCGCTGACCGCCCGTGTTTTGGCACGTGGCAAGCAAGGCATCGCGGGGTTCATCGCCGGTTGCGCAATTGGCGATCTTGTCTGGTTCACGCTTGCCGCCGCCGGTCTCGCGGTCATCGCGCAGACCATGCAAGAGGTGTTCCTGGTGATCAAATATGCCGGCGTGGCCTATCTGCTTTACCTTGCCTACAAGCTTTGGACCGCGCCGGCTGACCCAAGCACCAAGGCGCCCAAACTGTCAGCTGATACCAACGGGTCGATGCTGCTGGCCGGGCTGGCTCTAACCCTGTCCAACCCCAAAACCATGGTGTTCTTCCTGGCCATTCTACCAACAGTGGTTGATCTGGCGACGCTCAGCACGATTGGATTTGTCGAGATTGGCTTGGTGATTGCCGTCTGCCTGCCAGCGGTGATGATGGTCTATGCGTTGGTGTTTGACCGGGCGCGCGGCGCACTGCTTGGCACATTTGGCATGGCGCGGATCAACAAGGCCTGCGCCGTTGGCCTGGCCGGAGCCGCCGGGCTGGTTGCCACCCGATGAGCCAGGCTTTCCAGGGTGGAACTTGGCAGAGCCCAACTTGGCAGGGCCCAACTTTGCAAGGCCAATGTCTTTGCGGTTCGGTTCGCTACCAGGTGCAAGGACCATCGGAGAGTTACACGGTTTGCCATTGCAGCCAGTGCCGCCGACAATCAGGGCATCAATGGGCATCCGGTCAGTGCAAAGATGAAGATCTCGTCATCACAGGCGATACGCTGTCCTGGTATCGATCCTCGCAGACCGCCAAACGGGGCTTCTGTTCAGCCTGCGGGTCTTTTCTTTTCTGGGCTATGGATGGGGAAGGCAAAACTTCGTTCTCTCTAGGGTCACTCGATAACCCAACCGGCCTTGCACTGGAGAAACATATCTTTGTTGCAGACAAGGGCGACTATTACCAAATCAAGGATGATCTGCCGCAAGATGCCAACGGGTGAGATATGACTGACACGACCGATCTTTTCCCATCACTGCCCTATGAAGACTGGGTTGAGACCCGCGACACGCTGCACTTGTTTCTGCAGATTATCGGCAAGGTGCGCATGAAAGCGCATCCCAAGCTGAACCATTGGTGGCATGTCACGCTCTATCCTGACACGCGCGGACTGACGACAGGGCGCATACCCCATATGGGGCGGTCTTTTCAGATCGATTACGACCTGGTGGACCATGTTGTGCACGTGACCACCAATGATGGCGGGCAAAAAGCTTTCGCTGTGCTTGATCCACAGGGGACAGCCAAAACGGTCGCGCAGTTTTACGATGCGCTGTTTGAGGCGCTTCAAACGCTTGGCATCGACGTGACGATTGTCGCCAAGCCTTATGAGAACAAATCCACCACGCCTTTCCCCGATGATCATGCGCAGCGCGCCTATGACGGCACTGCGGTAACGCGCTTTTGGCGCGCGCTGTGCTCCATCGCTTCGGTGTTTGAGACCTTCCGCTCTCGCTTTACCGGCAAGCAAACGCCAGTGCAGCTTTACTGGCATTCGTTTGATCTGGTGACGACGCGTTTTTCTGGCAAAGCAGCGCCGCTGGAAGGCGGCACGGCATCAGACAAAGAAGCCTATTCGCACGAGGTGATCTCCTTCGGTTTTTGGCCGGGCGATGATGCGTTTCCACACGCTGCGTTTTATGCCTACGCCTATCCGGAACCGGCCGAACTGAACACGGTGGCGCTTGCGCCGACATCGGCGCAATGGGTGGATCGTAACGGCGCTCTGGCAGTCCTTACTTACGACGCAATGCGCACCGAAACCGATCCTCAAGGTGCGATCCTTGATTTCCTGCAAAGCGTTTACGACGGTGCTGCGGCTAAAGCGGGGTGGGACGCACCGAGCTTTGAACACACTTTTCTCAAACCTGTGGCCATGTAACGGAGATCTGATGAACCGCCTGATTGATAAAACCTGCATTGTAACCGGCGCTGCCAAAGGCATTGGCGCTGCCATTGCACGCGCCTACGCGGCTGAAAATGCCAACGTGGTTGTGACGGACGTCAACGATGAGGTGGGCAAAGCATTCGCCAAAGAGATTGGCGCGGAGTATTTCCATCTCGACGTTGCAGATGAGGAAGATTGGCGCGCCCTCGAAGAGCGCTATCCGACCATCGATGTGCTGGTGAACAATGCCGGCATCACCGGCCATGAGCGCGGCGACGAGCATCATGATCCTGAGCGCACCCATCTGGTGGATTGGCGCCGGGTGCACGCGGTGAACCTTGATGGCACTTTTTTGGGCTGTCGCTATGCGATCAAAGCCATGCGCGCCAATGATGGCAAAGGCTCCATTATCAACATGTCCTCGCGCTCCGGCATCGTTGGTGTTCCGGGTGCTGCCGCTTACGCGTCCTCCAAGGCTGCCATCCGTAACCACACCAAGACGGTGGCGTTGCACTGCGCCCAAGAAGGCCTGCAAATCCGCTGCAATTCCGTTCACCCCGCCGCTGTGTGGACCGATATCTGGGATACGATGATCGGTCATGGCGATGGGGCAGAAGAAAAGAAAAAGAAGGTTGCGCAAGGCACGCCTTTGCATCGGTTTGGTCGCCCGGAAGAGGTTGCCGCGCTTTGCGTGCTGCTGGCGTCTGATGAGGCCACCTTCATGACCGGCACCGAACTCACCATCGATGGTGGTATTCTGGCCGGATCATCGGCTTCACCTGGGCAGTAGATATTGCCCATGGGTGTGAGCGAAACCGCGAAAGCCTTGTTTTCCAAGCTTGTCGATCAGCAGCGCGACAAGCCGAGCGTGGACGTCGGCAAAATGCTGCACGCCGATGCGCTGCGGGTTACGGGCAAGGGCTTTGCCTTTGCGACCGGCGATACGATTGTGATGAAGCTGCCGAAAGAACGTATCGACGAGCTGGTCAGCGATGGTGTAGGCGAACGCATGACAATGGGTGAGGGTGAGAAGAAGCGCACGATGCGTGAATGGATCGCTGTGCCTTGCCATCGCCCGGATGCGTGCGAAGATCTCGCCGACGAAGCACGCCGTTTCGTGCAAAGTCTGTAAACACCTACCGAAAAGATTTGCCATGCATCCCAACCGGGCCTTTCGAAAGCCGGATACGGCACGCAATATCGCATTTGCGCGTTCGCGAGCCTTTGGCATGCTGGCGATCAATGCCGATGATGGACCGCTTGTCAGCCACATCCCGTTTTTGCTCAGCGAAGATGGCACGCACGTTGAATTGCATCTGGTGCGCTCCAACCCAATCGTGCGGGCTTTGGAGAACGACCGTCCCGCCGTGATCGCGGTGTCGGGCGGCGATGCCTACATCTCGCCCGATTGGTACGAGGTGGATGATCAGGTGCCGACCTGGAACTATATTGCCGTGCACCTGCGCGGTAGGTTGCGGCGCCTACCAGATGAAGCGCTTCACGGTGTTTTGTGGAACCTCTCAGCGCACCAAGAGGAACAGCTGCGGCCCAAAACACCGTGGACAAGCAACAAGATGAACCAAGACGTCTACGGCAAAATGCAGCGCCAGATCGTCCCGTTTGCGATGGACGTGGCGCAGATTGATGGCACGTGGAAACTGTCGCAGAACAAACCCGATGATGTGCGCTTGCGCGCGGCTGATGGGGTGGAGCAAGCTGGGCTTGGCCTTGGCACAGAAACCCTTCACCCATTGATGCGTGATCCCGATGGCAACTGATCAAAAGAGCGTTGTCATCATTGGCTCTGGTCCTGCCGGATTGATGGCCGCCGATGTTTTGTCTGACGCTGACGTAAAGGTCATAATCTGCGAGACGAAACCCTCAGTCGGACGCAAATTTTTGATGGCTGGTAAGTCTGGCCTCAATCTTACCAAAGACGAGCCGGGCGCCGCCTTCCTGCGCGGGTTCTATGAGGCTGCGCCGCAAATGCAGCCGATGCTGGCCGGCATGGGTCCCAATGCGGTGAAGCGGTTTGCCAACGACTTGGACCAAGAGGTATTCACTGGCTCGTCTGGTCGCGTGTTCCCGAAGGCTATGAAAGCCTCACCTCTGCTGCGCGCTTGGCTTGCCCGCCTTGCTGAGAAAGGCATTGAGGTCCGTACGCGTTGGCGGTGGGTGGGTTTTGGCGACAGGAGCGGTCGTGCTGATAAGCACGGAGCGACCGAGCTCAAGGATCTGGTTTTCCAAACACCGGATGGTGAACATGTCTTGCATGCTGACGCTACGATTCTTGCTCTTGGTGGGGCCAGCTGGTCGCGGCTTGGATCCGATGGAGCCTGGACCAACCTGCTGGCGGACAAAGGTGTTGCCATTGCGCCCTTCAAACCGGCCAATATGGGCCTTTCGGTGGAATGGTCCGCGCCTATGTCGGCGCATTTCGGCGCGCCAGTAAAAGGCGTTGTCTTTGTTGCGGGCGAGGAACGGGTGGTTGGCGAGTGTGTGGTCTCCAAACACGGGCTTGAAGGCAGCGGGATTTATGCAGTTTCGCGCGCTGTCCGTGAAGGTTCGCCACTGCACTTTGATCTGCTGCCAGGCACAAAGCTTGAGCAGGCGGTTTTGCGGCTCTCCAAGGCCCGTGGCGGCGACAGTGTGGCCAACCAGTTGCGCAAAGCACTGAAACTCAGCCCGGTGAAACGCGCGCTTCTGATGGAGTTCGGCCGGCCCTTGCCCAGTGATCCTGAAGAATTGGCACGGCTCATCAAGCACTTACCCATTACCCACCATGGGCCACGACCCTTGGATGAGGCTATCTCCGTGGCGGGAGGCGTGGCATGGGATGCCGTTGATGAAAACCTCATGCTGCGTGACCTGCCAGGCGTGTTCTGTGCCGGGGAAATGCTGGACTGGGAAGCTCCCACAGGCGGCTATCTGATCACCGGCTGCCTTGCGACCGGCAAGTGGGCGGGTGAACACGCGCTGAAGCGGTTGTCGCTTTAGATTTGCTCTGGCCTGCGGCCCAACTGCGCGATCTGCAACCTGAAGTTCATTGAAAACGTGGCCATGATGGTCCCATAATTTGCTCTCAACCATGGGATCAGATCGATGATGTCAGCAGCCATGCCGCAACCACGTCCTGGCGTTCTGGGCGCATGGGACCGTTTTGTCGGCCCAGGCATGGGTTGGCAAGAAAATACTCTTGTCATTGGCTCCGGCACGGTTGGCGCTGGCTTGGCTGCATGGGCACTGCTGCTGCACGGCGCCCCGCTCTGGCTTGTAGCCTTGGGTGCATTGATCGCGCTGGATGTCATTGGCGGTGCCGTCTGTAACGCCACGCAGACCACCAAACGATGGTATCATCGGCCCGGCGCAACGCTGCGCGAACACGTGAGCTTCACCGGCCTTCATGTGTTGCACATTGTTGCGGTTGCATGGGCATTTCGTGGACCTGGCTTGGATTTTGCCTACGGGTTGGGACTGTCCGCGACCCTGATCACAGCTATGCTGGTTGTGCTTGCGACGCCGCGAGTCTTCAAGCTTCCCGTTGCCGTCGTTTTTTACCTTATTGCCATTGCGCTGACGTTTCACGTGTTTGGCGCAACCCCCGGACTGGAGTGGTTTGTTCCAGCACTGTTCGTCAAACTGTTGATCGGCCATCTTGTTCCGTAACGTGAGCCGGCCTCTTCTCGCCTCATCCCTTGCCAAAGATCACCATCGACTGGTCGCTGATCACCTGCTGGATTCTGATCAGGAAACCCCTATATCTATCTGTTCATGAGAGCGGCCCGCTTGCTCGCTATTTCGCGACCTTTGGTGGTATAAAAACCAAAGTGATTCTCCGGGTTTAGCGCCCTTTTTCCGATACACCTTATCGACCACGACCGAAGGATTTCACCTTGACCGATACGCCCGCTGGTGAACCGACCCCCTCTGAGGATTCTGAAGCTGCTAACGGCACTGACTATGGCGCTGATTCCATCAAGGTTCTCAAGGGCTTGGATGCGGTGCGCAAGCGCCCGGGCATGTATATCGGCGACACCGATGATGGCTCCGGCCTACATCACATGGTCTATGAGGTTGTCGATAACGCCATCGATGAGGCGCTTGCTGGCCACGCCAGCGAGGTCACCGTGACGTTGAACGCTGACGGCTCAGTGACCGTGTTTGATGATGGGCGCGGTATTCCCACCGATATTCACACCGAAGAGGGCATTTCAGCCGCCGAGGTCATCATGACCCAGCTGCACGCGGGCGGTAAGTTCGATCAGAATTCTTACAAGGTTTCTGGCGGTCTGCATGGCGTTGGTGTTTCCGTGGTCAACGCGCTTTCAACACGCTTGGAACTGCGCATTTGGCGGGCAGGTAAAGAACATACAGTGGCGTTTGCCCATGGCGTGTCGGAAGCACCGCTGCAAGTTGTTGGACCTTCCGATGGCAAGACCGGCACCGAGGTGACGTTTACGGCATCACCGGAAACCTTCACCAACATTGAATACTCGTTCGACACGCTTGAGCACCGTTTGCGGGAACTGGCGTTCCTCAACTCCGGCGTCAAAATCACCTTGTCGGACAAACGCGGCGTAGAAGACCGGGTCGTCACGCTTGAGTATGAAGGTGGCTTGAAAGAGTTTGTGGCGTTTCTCGACCGCAAGAAGAAACCTGTACTCGAAGCGCCGATTTTCGTGACGGCGGAAAAAGACGGCATCACTGTGGAAGTCGCCATGTGGTGGAACGACAGCTACCACGAGAACGTGCTCTGCTTCACCAACAACATCCCACAGCGCGATGGCGGCACCCATTTGGCTGGCTTCCGCGCGGCATTGACGCGTCAAGTGACCGGCTATGCGGATTCGTCGGGCCTCACCAAAAAAGAAAAGGTGAACCCCACCGGCGATGATTGCCGCGAAGGGCTCACTGCCGTGCTTTCGGTGAAAGTGCCGGATCCAAAATTCTCCTCGCAGACCAAAGACAAGCTGGTTTCCTCCGAGGTTCGCCCGGTGGTGGAGAACGTTCTCAATTCCTCGCTTTCCATCTGGTTTGAAGAAAACCCTGCGCACGCCAAAAGCATTGTCTCGAAGGTCATTGAGGCTGCTGCCGCACGCGAAGCAGCGCGCAAGGCGCGTGACCTAACGCGGCGCAAAGGTGCGCTGGATGTTGCCTCTCTGCCCGGCAAACTTGCCGATTGTCAGGAACGTGATCCAGCCAAGTCCGAGCTCTTCCTGGTTGAGGGTGACTCTGCTGGCGGTTCAGCCAAGCAAGGCCGCGTGCGCGAAACGCAAGCTGTGTTGCCGCTGCGCGGTAAAATTTTGAATGTTGAGCGGGCCCGCTTCGATAAGATGCTGTCGTCGAATGAGATCGGCACGCTGATCACCGCGCTGGGCACTGGCATTGGGGCTGAAGAGTTCAATCCAGACAAGCTGCGCTACCACAAGATCATCATCATGACCGATGCTGATGTGGATGGCTCGCACATCCGCACGCTGCTGCTTACCTTCTTCTTCCGCCAGATGCGTGAGTTGATCGAACGCGGGCACCTCTACATCGCCCAGCCGCCGCTTTACAAAATGAAGCGCGGCAACTCTGAGCAATATCTGAAAGACGAGGACGCGTTACAGGATTATCTTCTGGATGGCGGACTGGATGGTGCAAGTCTTACGCTTGCGTCAGGGGAAGTTCTGTCCGGCCAAGACCTTTTGGCCACCGTGAGCGAGGCGCGCCGTATCAACTCGGTGCTGGACGGGCTGCACCATCGCTACAACCGCGATGTGGTGGAGCAAGCCGCCATCGCAGGCGCGCTGAACGCGGCGCTGCTTTCCAATGTCGAGCAGGCTGAAGAGGCCGCTGCCTATGTGGCGCGGCGCATCGATATTCTGGCCGATGAGTTCGAAAAAGGCTGGGAAGGCAAACGCCTAGAAACAGGCGATCTGCGGTTTAACCGCACGCTGCGCGGCGTGACCGATGTGGTCACCATCGATACTGCGCTGCTTGAATCGGCGGATGCCCTGCGCCTGGATGGTTTTGCCACACACCTTCAAGAGATTTACGGCAAGGCTGCCGTGCTGAAGCGCAAGGATGCAGAGTTGCAAATCCGTGGACCGCGCGCGCTGGTGTCTGCGTTGATGGATATGGGCCGCAAGGGCGTGTCGCTGCAGCGCTACAAAGGGTTGGGCGAGATGAACCCCGACCAGCTTTGGGAAACCACACTTGATCCCAATGTGCGCACCCTATTGCAGGTGAAGATCAAGGAGGCCGATGAGGCCGATGGCATCTTCTCCGACCTGATGGGCGATGATGTGGACCCGCGCCGCGCGTTCATTCAGGACAATGCGCTGACGGTTGGCAATTTGGATATCTAGGCCTGAATGGCCGGGTCGAGCCCGGCCACGACGCCTGCGCTCTGATTTCCAAACTCCCTCGGCCTACAAGGACTCTGCCCAATGACCATACCAACACGCACCTTTGGCAAAACCGGGTGGCCGGTATCGGAAATTGGTTTCGGCGCCTGGGCGATCGGCGGCTCTTGGGGTGATGTCGACGACAGCGAGGCCAAAGCCGCCCTGCATGCCGCGCTCGACGCAGGCATGACCTTTCTCGACACCGCCGATGTGTATGGCGATGGACGTTCAGAGCGGTTGATCCGCGACGTGCTTGCCGAGCGCTCAGGCCCACGACCCGTTGTGGCCACCAAAGCTGGGCGGCGGCTCGACCCGCATGTGGCATCGGCCTACACTAAGCAAGCCATTGAGGCCTTTGTGGATCGCAGCCTCACAAACCTTGGCGTGGATTGCCTGGACCTGGTGCAACTGCATTGCCCGCCCACCGAGGTCTACTATCAGCCGGATCTGTTTGCAGGCTTGGATGACCTGGTTCAAGCCGGCAAGCTGAAACATTATGGGGTTTCGGTGGAGAAGGTCGAAGAGGGACTGAAAGCGCTTGCCTATCCCGGCGTTGCCTCGGTGCAGATCATCTACAATATGTTTCGCCAGCGACCGGCAGACCTGTTCTTTGAGCAAGCGAAGAAACACGATGTCGCGGTGATTGTGCGCGTACCGCTGGCTAGCGGCATGTTAACCGGCAAGATATCTGCCGACACGCACTTTGCCGAGGATGATCACCGCGCCTTCAATCGCCACGGTGAGGCTTTTGACGTTGGTGAAACCTTTGCCGGTGTTCCCTTCGATGTGGCGTTGGATGCGGTGGAAAGTCTGCGTTCGCTTGTTCCAGGTGGCGCGACCATGGCCCAGTTCGCGCTGAAATGGATTCTTATGGAAGAGGCGGTTTCGGTCGTCATTCCAGGGGCACGCAGGCCAGACCAAGCCACAGCCAACGCTGCTGCCAGCAGCCTGGCACCGCTCAGCGAAGCGACAATGGAAAGCGTGCGGGCGCTGTATCAAGAGCGCATTGCACCACACGTTCACCAGCGCTGGTAGCCCTGGAAGTAGGCATCGCCGTCAAGGGTTGATGTTGCCCCAGCCAAACAGTTCGCGGTTTTTCTGCAACAAGGCTTCGAGCCTGCGGACAACACGGCGGATATTCGGCTGATGGCGTGTTTCGTGATGAAGCACCAGCCATTGCCGGTGGGTTAGCGCTTCTATGGGTGCCGATGCCCGTTCCAACAGCGGGTTGGTGTCGCCAACAAAGCACGGCAGAACAGCCAGACCAGCGCCTGATTGGCACAAATCCATAACCAGACGCGGACTGTTCGCTTCCATCGCGATTTCTTCGCCATGATGGCTCTCCACCCAACGCGCCGATGGTGTGCTGGCTGCACTTTGTATCCAAACGTTCACCGTGCTTTGACGCGCGCGATAGGCAGCAAAGGCAACCTCGCCCAACGCTTTTCCAGCAAGGCCAGCTTCCACCGGGCGGCCATTGCGCAAACCGATGTCCGCCTGACGCCGAGCGATATCAAGCCGGGCTTCAGCGCTTACAAAATCGAGGCGAAATGCGTCTTCTGGGCCGTTAAGTGCAGCAACGTTGCGGGCAAAAAACAGGCTCATCCACGAGCCAGCAGAAATGCGCACGGCTTGGGTGCCGTTCAGGCCTGCCTGCCACCTGTCTACACCCAGAGCAGCCTCTTCCATCGCTTCGGCGTGGGCGCGCAGGCCCTCACCAGCTGGTGTAAGCGCATAGCCGGTTGCTGAGCGAATAAAGAGGTTCTCGCCGATTGCTTCTTCCAAACGGGCAATATGACGGCCAAGCGTGGCCGGACTGCCGTTGCGCCCGCCAGCTGCTCCCGTCAGACCGCCCGCCTGTGCGACGGCCAGGAAAATCCGGATATCATCCCAATTCACTGTTCAGTTAGCCTTTTTTCATTTTTGAAAAACAACGTTCAATCACCGCTCTACCAGATTGACCACGCAAGCGCCATAAGCGTGCAAAACCGCAATGGAGATCGGCAAAATGGATTTAAACTCAAAGAACCGCCTTGGTATGGGATGTTGGGCCATCGGCGGACAATTTTTCGATGGTGAAACGCAACTCGGTTTCACCGGCCATGATGATGCTAGCTCCATCGCCACCGTTCACGCCGCCTATGAAACTGGTATTCGGCTGTTTGATACCGCGCCGGTTTATGGTGCGGGTCATTCAGAGCGGCTGCTGGGCGAAGCCCTCAAGGGCAAGAGCGATGTGACGATCAGCACGAAAATCGGTCTGCGGTTTGATGAGAACAGCCGCCAGGTCCTGGGTGAGGACACAGACCCTGCTAATCTGATCGCTGCACTTAATGGCAGCCGCACGCGGCTCCAGCGCGATCATCTGGATATCGTTTTCCTGCATCTCAACACCTTGCCCGTTTCCAAAGCCGAACTGCTTTTTGATGTGCTTGACGAGGAGATCGCAAAAGGCCGGCTAGGCGCTTATGGCTGGTCGAGCGATTTTCCTGATGCGGTAAGCGCTGTCGCAAAACGGCCGGGTTTTATGCTTGTTCAACACGCGATGAACGTGTTTTTTGATGCGCCGAGCATGATGGATGTTGTGGACCGCCATGAGCTGGCATCGTTCAATCGCTCGCCGCTGGCAATGGGCTTACTGACTGGCAAGTTCAACGACGGAGAGACCATCCGCCCCGGGGATGTGCGACTGAATAATCTGCACTGGATGGACTATTTCAAGGATGGGAAGGTCACGCCGGATTTCATCGCCCGTGTGGAAGCAGTGCGTGACCTTTTGACGGTGGGAGGGCGATCCCTTGCCCAGGGTGCGCTGGGTTGGCTTTGGGCCAAATCCCCCGCAACATTCCCTATCCCCGGTGCACGTACGCCAGATCAGGCAATTCACAATGCCCAGGCGCTGGAGTTTGGCCCCTTGCCTGACAGCGTGATGGGCGAGATCGAGACTGCCCTGCAGCGTCCGCCGGAAGGGCCGGCAAGGGAGCGGTAAACGAGAGCGCTAAGCCAGAAGACCAGGCCAAAACACCGGGATCAGTGTTGCCAGCAACAAAATAGCGGCCACCGCATTGAAGACGCGCAGGCGCACCGGATCGGAAAAGAAAACGCGAAGCCGATCACCGAGCGCTGTCCAACTGCTGGCCGTGAACGTACCGGCAAAGACAAAAGCGGCAGCCACGGCAAAGGCATTGCCCGTGCTTGAAAGCGGTAGTGCATATACGGTGAGCGCTGTTGTCGCCATCACCCAAGCCTTGGGGTTCACCCACTGAAACGCAGCGGCTTGAACAAAGGTGAGCGGATTGCCTGACACCTCGAGCGCCCCACCCTCAGCGATCTTCGGCTGAGCGGTGGCAATTTTGTAAGCCAGATAGATGAGATACGCCGCACAGATGTATTTCAGCGCCATTTCAAGCCATGGCAGCATGGCAAACAGCTGGGATAGGCCAAGTCCGACGGCGACAATCATCAGCGGAAAGCCAAGGGCAACGCCGGTGATGTGGCCAAGTGAACGACGGAAGCCATAGTTCATGCCCGATGCCATCAGCATCACATTGTTTGGGCCAGGCGTGCCGGCAGACAGGAAAGCGAAAGCAACAAGGGTCAGGAAGAGATCAGTCATAATGGCGCAAGGCTATTGACTTTTCCTCGCAAGAGTTTTGCTTTTATTGTTTCCTAGATCACAAATGGGCAAGATTTCATCATGCTAGATGATATGGATCGCACGATCTTGCGTGCCTTGGAACTGGATGGCCGCCTCTCCAACACGGCGCTTGCCGATAAGGTTGGTTTGTCCCAGTCGGCCTGTTTGCGGCGTGTGCAGGCATTGGAAGATTCCGGCGTTATCATAGGTTATCGCGCGGTGCTCGATCGCAGCAAGCTGGGAGGAGGCTTGAAAGTGTATGTGGCCGTTGGCCTCTCGCGACATTTGAAAGCTGATCAGGACGCTTTTGAGCGCGCAATGAAAACGGCGCGTGAGGTCCGCGAGTGCCACAATGTTTCGGGCACCATTGAATATCTGCTTCACGTGGAAGTGGCCGACCTTGCAGGGTATAAATATTTCCACACCGAAGTGCTGGGCACGGTGGAGCAGGTGGCGGCGATCACCAGCTATTTTGTGATGGGAAGCCCAAAGGATGAGCGGGGGTAACTCGTACTCCCTTAGCAGATCGCCGCTGTTTCTTGTTTTGCTCTGTTCCTTCGGAACAACCGCTGTCCGCAATCACCAGCTACTTTGTGATGGGAAGCCCAAAGGATGAGCGGGGGTAACTCCCGCGCCTGCCACCTGGATAGCCGGGTCGAACCCGACGAAGTCCGACCTACCCCTCCACCAAAATCCCGGCGTCAAAGGCCAATTGCTTCAGCGATGTCTGAGGGCGGGGACCCATCTGCGATATGACTTCAGCGGCCGCCAGATGGCCAAGCTCGGCGCAGGTGGCCAAAGGCATCTGGTTGGCAAGGCCAAAAAGGTAGCCGCCGGCAAACACATCGCCGGCGCCAGTCAGATCGACGATGTCATCCACTTTTGGGGTTCCAACCTCTATGCGCTCATCGCCTGCGACCGTGATGGACCCCTTTTCACCCAGTGTAACCACACCCAGCTGCGCATCCTTGGCCAAGGCGTCGAGCGCTGTGGGCAAGTCAGCGGTTTCATACAGGGAGCGCAGCTCATGGTCGTTGGCAAAAAGTGTATCGACTTTGCCGCTGCGCATCAGATCAAGAAACTCATCGCGATACCGGTCCACGCAAAACGAGTCCGAGAGGGTCAGTGCGACCTTGCGATCTGCCTCTTTGGCCACCTGCGCTGCCATGCGAAAGGCCTCTTTGGCCTTGGCTGGGTCCCACAAATAGCCTTCCATATAGGTGATGGCGGAGTCGCGGATGAGGTCGATATCGATGTCATTGACAGTCAGTTCTTGGCAGGCGGCCAAGGACGTGTTCATCGTGCGCTCACCATCAGGCGTGACCAGAATGATGGAGGTCGCGGTACGAACATCCTGGGTGCGCGGCAGCGGCGCGACATCAAAAAACACGCCGATGCCGCGCATGTCATGGGCATAGGCGCGGCCATTATCATCATCAGACACTTTGCCAATGTAGGCCGCTTTGCCACCATACGATGCGATGGCCGCTGCGGTGTTACCAGCCGACCCGCCCGACATGCGGGTTGCCTGACCGATGCGGTTGTAAAGCCGCGCCGACTCTGTGACGTCGACCAAGCGCATGGCGCCTTTGGCAAGCTTTTCGCGCACAAGGAAATCATCTTCCACATGGGCAAGGATGTCGAAAATGGCATTGCCGATGGCAACCACGTCATACCGTGGTGAAGCGAGGGGCGTGTCGGTCATGGATGGCTTTCAAAACAGGCTACACAAAAGGGCAAAATAGCTGGGAACCCTCTTGGACCATTGTGAAGGCCCCATCAACTGCCTATCTCAGCGAGGCTTTTGTCCAAAACGACGGGAAAATCTGTCTGCGATGTTTGCTCTTGTGCGCCAAGCTGCCCGCGATGTTCTCTCACCGCCGTTTCGCGGCGTGCTGTTCAAGTCGCTTGGCCTCACCATTCTTGCGCTGATCGTGGCCTGGTTTGGCTTGGAATGGCTGATTGATACGTTTGTGACGCTGGAGCGTGGATGGCTGGATAATCTGGTTCAGGTCATCTCTGGCGTTGCCCTGCTGGTTGGCGCGGTTTTCCTGGTTGTGCCCGTCACAGCTCTGGTGGCCAGCCTTTTCCTTGATGACATCGCCGAAGTGGTTGAAGCCACACACTATTCAGACGAACCCGCCGGGCGCCCTTTGCCGATGCTGACAGCGCTGAAAGAAGCGATTGGTTTCACGCTGGTGGTGATCGTGGTGAACCTTGGCGCACTGATGCTTTTGCTGGTGCCGGGGATCAACGCGATCATCTTCTTGATCGCCAACGGCTATCTGCTTGGCCGAGAGTATTTTGAGCTGGCAGCCATGCGTTTCCGCCCCAAATCGGAGGTGAAAGCCCTTCGTCGCCGCTATGGTGGGCGCGTGTTTTTGGCCGGATTGGTGATTGCTGGGCTTGTTGCCATCCCCATCGTCAACCTGCTGACCCCGCTTTTTGCTACGGCTTTGATGGTGCATCTGCACAAAAGCATCTCGCGGGCCGAGCGCGCACAGCATGCTTGACGCCGGTTGGTGAAAGGCTGATCGTCTGGTGTAAAAACAAAGGAATGTGTGATGGTTCGTCTTGCTTGTGGCCTGTTGCTGGCCAGCGTTCTCAGTTTGGGCAGCGCGTTTGCCCACTCCACCAAAGAAGGTACGATGCCCGAGGATGGAGCGCAGTTGGACGCCGCGCCGAGCGAGGTGATCATCCAGTTTGACGAACCGGCAACGCTGACCCGGGTTGAGCTCACCCACAGCCATGATGGCGAAGCACAAGACACGCGCCTGACACTGCCAGGTGAGGCAATGGATGCGGCGCATCTTGAAGCGCCCGATTTCGGACCTGGGCTTTACACCGTGGATTGGCGGGCAATGAGCGCTGATGGCCATGCCGTGAATGGCCGATTCTCCTTCACCGTGAGTGAAGACTAGGCGCTTTCTCCATGGAGCCTGACCTTTGGGGCTTTTTCGCTGTGCTCACCAAAGCGCTGGCCTATGGCGGCAGTTTGGTTGCGGCGGGATCAGCGCTTTTTGTGATTGCGCTGAAACCTCCTCACGCCGTTACCGCTGAGGCTCGCGGCGCTGGATTGATGGCTGGGGCCGCAGGTGCCATAGCAACGCTGGCGTTTCTCATAGTGCAGGCTGGCTACCTTATGGATGATGGGTTGGCCGGGATGGTTGATCCGTTCGCGCTGACCCTTGTTGGCGAGGGACCGCTTGGCCATGCTGCGGCTACCCGTCTTACCGGTTTGGCGCTGATAATCGTGACTTTCTTCCTCCCATCTTTGCTCGTGCCCGGCGCTTTGATTGGCGCGGTGCTGGTGGCAGCATCGTTTGCTCTTTCTGGCCATGCGACCGCGGAGCCCAGGCTGGTGCTTTCGGCAATCATCACCACCCATGTTCTGGGTATCAGCTTTTGGATTGGTGCGCTTTGGCCGCTCTATCGGGCAACGCGGCTCTGCGAACAGGAAGATGCAGCCGACCTTGCCCATCGATTTGGTAATCAGGCGATGATTGTGGTTCCAGCGCTGATCGCCGCAGGCGCGCTTTTCACGGTTCTGCGCGTCGATCCGGTGTCCGCGCTTCTAACATCACCCTATGGGTGGGCGCTTGCAACCAAGCTTTTCATCGTCGCGGGCTTGCTTGCGCTAGCGCTGAAAAACCGGCGCTCGATCGTGCCGGCCATGCAATCGGGAAACGTTGAAGCCAGCGTAAAACTGCGCCGCTCGATTGGTTGGGAGGCAGTTGTTTTTGCAGTAATTCTCGCAACAACAGCCGTGCTGACCACACTCACGCCCATCCCCGGAACGGCGCACTAACTGTTCAGGATGTCTTTTTCACTCGCGGCTTATTGGGTGCGTCCGCAGGGTTGGGCACTTTATCCTTGAACTTGCAAATCCCGATCACAGGGCAGCGCCAGCATTCGGGCGCGCGCGCCTTGCAGAGATACCGGCCATGCAGGATCAGCCAGTGGTGGGCGTGCAGGCCATACTGGTCTGGGACCACGCGATCCAACACGGCCTCAACCGCCTCAACCGTCTTGCCAGCCGCAAGGCCGGTGCGGTTCGATACACGGAACACATGGGTATCAACGGCATTGGTGTGATGGCCAAACGCCATGTTCATGACAACATTGGCCGTTTTCCGTCCGACGCCTGGCAGACTTTCCAGATAATCGCGGTCTTCGGGCACATCGCCAGCGGGTAAGTCGGGGTGCTCATCGAGAAGACGCTGCGACAAGGCCATCACATTTTTGGCCTTGCCCTTGTAAAGACCGATTGTTTTGACCTGCTCGCGCACGGCATCTTCGCCCAGCGCCAGCATCTTTTCGGGTGTATCGGCACGGGCAAACAGGCCCCGCGTGGCTTTGTTAACGCCTGCATCAGTGGCTTGCGCCGACAGCACGACCGCCACCAGAAGTGTGTAAGCGTTCACGTGCTCAAGCTCGCCCTTGGGCTCTGGCTCAATGGCATGAAAAGCGGCAAACAGCTGCTCGATCTCTTCGCGCTTCAGGCGTGAACGGCCAGCGCGTTTCTTGGCCACGGGTTTTTTGGCGGCAGGTTTTTTGGCGGCAGGTTTGCGTGGTGAGATAGAAGGTTTTGAGGCCATGAAAACTCAAATGCAGCGTTGCTTTGTCGCGATCGACCGGTCATCCAATCGCCGGTTTCAGTCCTATAGAGAGCTATGAGCGACAACAACCCTATCACGAACCTGAAAAGCGATCCGCCGCTGTTTGCAGCGCGTTTAACGCCGCATCGCTCGCTGCCAAGAAACGGATTTATCTTGCTCATGCTTTTGATCGGCGGGCTAACACTCTCTACAGGCATCATGTTTCTGGCCATCGGCGCCTGGCCAATCGTGGCCTTTCTTATCCTTGATGTTGCGACCATCCTCCTGGCCTTCCATCTCTCCTATCGTTCTGGACGAGCTTATGAGGAGGTCACCGTGACTCCCGATGTGCTGACCATCAAACGCGTCAGCCCGTGGGGCCGCGTGTCGGTTGATCAATTGCACCCGGTCTGGACGCGGCTGAAAACCGCCTATGACGAGGAAGAGGAACGGGTGCTGGCGATCAAACTGGAGAGCAAGGGCAAGCAGGTGCCCGTCGGTGCGTTCATGAACCCTGATGACAAGGAAAGCTTTGCCAACGCACTGGGCGAGGTTCTGGCAAAACTGAAACGTGGCGGCGTGCCTGCCTAAGCCATAACCCATTGCTCCACAGACTCGGTTCGGATTCGGGTGTCGCCGCCCGTTGGTTTGGGTAAGACTGACGCTATGATGCTACAGACAGACACAACACCCCTGAATGCTAAGCTTGCAACGCCCATAGCCTATGAGGATCGGTGCGATGCCTATGATGGCGTGCGTGCGGCGATTGCTTACATATCCGAGCGCTATCTTGATCAACCGGATATCGACACCATCGCCCGCGCAGTTGGTGAGCACCCGGCGATCCTAACGCGCAAGTTTCGCGCGTTTGCCGGGCTCACGCCAAAAGCTTTCCTGCAGGCCGTAACATTGGACAAAGCTAAGATGCTTTTGGAGCATGGCGAGCCTGTTTTGGACGCCGCACTGGATACTGGTTTGTCGGGTCCGGGGCGCCTGCACGATCTTTTTGTGACCCATCATGCCATGCCACCCGGCGCCTATCGCGCCAAAGGAACCGGATTGCAGATCGATTATGGGTTCCATCCATCACCCTTTGGCATCGCGCTGGTGATGGAAACCGAACATGGTTTGGTGGGTTTGGCGTTCTGCGATGCAGGCCAAGAGACTGAAACCTTTGAAGATATGGCGGGTCGTTGGCCCAATGCCCATTATGTGGACGCGCCAGAAAAAACGGCATTGACCGCACGGCGCATCTTCGATCCAGCACACTGGCAGGCAGATACCCCGCTGCGTATTACGCTCATCGGGACAGACTTCGAGGTACAGGTGTGGGAGACACTTTTGTCGATCCCCCTTGGCGGCATCACGACGTATGGAAAGCTGGCTGATTCGATAGGGCGGCACAAAGCGTCGCGCGCCGTTGGAGCGGCGGTGGGCAAGAATCCGATTTCATTTGTCGTGCCCTGCCACCGGGCTGTTGGCTCCACCGGAGCGCTGACCGGCTACCATTGGGGTCTAACCCGCAAACGCGCCATGCTTGGCTGGGAAGCCGCCAGTATCGGCAAGGTCAAGCCAGACGCGCAGACGGAACTTTTTGGGTAGAACCAAACACCAAGCCCCGGACATGATCCGGGGCCTCGCGTAATCTGCCCGTCGAGGTCCCGGGTCGCGCGAAAAGCTTGCCCGGGACTTGGAGAATTACTCCGCCAAATCGATTTTCTCGACGATGCCACCGCCTTCGTCCAGGCGGTAGATAATCGGCGTGCCGGTGCCCAGTTCACGCTTCAGGATTTCTTCAGGCGTCAAACCTTCAAGCTGCATAATCAGCGCGCGTAGCGAATTGCCGTGCGCAGAGACCAAAATACGCTTGCCAGATAACACTCGCGGAAGAATCTCTTTGTCAAAGTAGGGCAAGACCCGCTCAGCCGTCATTTTGAGGCTTTCGCCACCCGGCGGCGGCACGTCGTAGGAGCGACGCCAAATGTGCACCTGTTCCTCGCCGAACTGCTTGCGTGCCTCATCCTTGTTCATGCCGGTGATGTCACCATAATCGCGCTCGTTGAGTGCCTGATCGCGCGTGATGGGCAGGTCGGTGCCCATTTCTTCCTGCATGAGATCCAGCGTTTTTTGGGCGCGCAAAAGATCAGAGGTAAACGCCTCATCAAACTCAAGCTTCATCTCTTTGAGAGTCTGTCCTGCCGTACGGGCTTCTTTGACGCCCTGCTCGGTCAAATCGGGATTCTTCCACCCTGTGAAGAGGTTTTTCAGGTTCCATTCGCTTTGTCCGTGACGGACGAGCACAAGAAGGCGTTCCATAAAGCATTTCCTTTGCCGGGTAACTTATGATGATTGAGGCAGGCCAAGCACATCGCGCATGGTGTAACGGCCTGGTTTCTTTCCATACCCCCAAAGCGCCGCTTTCACGGCACCGCGGGCAAAAAGGCTGCGGTCTTCAGCATGGTGCGAAAGCGTGATGCGCTCAGCAGGGCCAGCCAAAAGCACAGAGTGATCACCAACGACCGAGCCACCGCGCATGGTGGCAAAGCCGATGGCACCTTCGGGGCGCGGACCGGTGTTGCCATGGCGGGTAAACACGCCAACATCATCAAGGTTCAATCCCCGTCCGTTTGCTGCAGCATCGCCAAGCAGCAACGCCGTGCCTGAGGGGGCATCAACCTTAGCTTTGTGATGCATTTCAAGCACTTCGACGTCGAAATCTGCGCTCAGCGCTTTCGCGGCCTGTTCTACCAAGACGGCTAACAAATTCACACCCAGGCTCATATTGCCAGACTTGATGATGGCGGCATGCCGGCCAGCGGCGTCCAGTTTGGCTTCATCTTCAACGCCCATACCAGTGGTGCCAATGACGTGAACGATGCGGGCTTGCGCCGCGAGTTCAGCATAGTAAAGCGTTGCCTCTGGCGCGGTAAAATCTAAAACAGCATCGCTTGCGGCAAAAACCGGTAAGGGATCATCGCTCAGAGAGATATCGATTGGGCCTTGGCCGACCAGGCTGCCTGCATCCTGGCCAAGAGCTTCGGCGCCTTCGCGCTCGATGGCACCGCTAAGGGTGGCGCCGTCGGTCTCAAGAATGGTGGCAATCAATGCCTTGCCCATCCGGCCTGATGCTCCGACCACCGCGATCCGCACGTCTGCCACCTGTTCGCCTCCTCTGCGTCGCCCGCATCTAGCCCAGCGCTGGGCATTGGTGCAACCGCAGGTGACCGGTTAGAGCCGTCTCATCAGCACTTTGTTGTCGCCAGCGGCGGCGCGCAGGTTTGGTGGCAGCCTATCCGGGTCAATGCCAACAAAACCGCGTGCGTGCAGAGCTTTAGAATACTTGCCTTCCAACACCGTCAGCGCTGGGGTGTAGCTCCATTGGGCGTAGGACAAGGCGTGATCCATCAGGGTGAGCTGGGTGGACTCATCGCCAAGCAGGTGGTCGAGAAACACTGTGCCATCAGCAAGATAGGCGGTTGCAGCGCCAAGGATCATCTCACCATTGGCAAGCACCCAGCCCATATCCTGCGCCATGGCACGCATCGCCACGGTTTGATCAAGGCCTAAGGCAGCAAGCGAAGAAAAATCGTCAGCAGTGATGGCGCGGATGCTAGCCTCGTTCGGCAAGCCCAGCCTCAATCTCCTCGACAGCGCGGCGGGCCGCCGCTTTGGGATCGTCGGCTGCCGTGATCGGGCGGCCCATCACCAGGATGTCAGCCCCATCAGCAATGGCTTTTTGTGGCGTTACAACCCGCTTTTGATCGCCTGCGTCGCCGTCAGCAAAGCGAATGCCTGGCGTAACAAGCAACATGTCGGGGCCGAGGGCGGCACGCAGGGAGGTTGCTTCCAGCGCTGAACAAATCAAGCCTGGCATGCCGACTTGCTGAGCTTGCAACGCCCGCGTCATCACCAATTGATCGGCAGGCACCGCGTAACCTGCCTCCTGCAAATCCTGATCATCCATTGAGGTGAGCACGGTGACGCCGAGCAGTGTCAACGATGGGCCCGGACCGAGGGCCTCGACGGCGGCTCGCATGGCTTTGGGATAGGCATGAACCGTCAGGTAGGCTGCGCCGGTGGCCGCCACGCTGCGCGCGCCTTCGGCAACGGTCTGATCAATATCGAGCAGTTTGAGGTCGGCAAATACCTGTTTGCCCGCTCGCGCGAGCTCTTCGATCAGACCAAATCCGCCCGAATAGGCCAGGCGATGGCCGATCTTGATGACCCCAGCCTCATCGGCCACCTTATCGAGCAAACGCATCGCGTCATCCCGCCCCGTCACGTCGATCGCAACGGCCAGTCTATCTTTGGCTGATTGTATCTGCATCAACTGCGTAACCTTCCCGCTACGTCGATCAAACGCTCAAGCTGCGCACTGGCAAAACCCGCAGAGCGCTCATTGGCAAAGCTGCGATCCTCGTTAAAGGCCGACGCAGCGCCACCTACGGTCAATTGTTCAGGCATCACGATAGCGTTGAGGCCCACAAGCGTGGTGCGCAGCGAGAACAGCCCGCGAATACCGCCCAGCGTACCTGGCGATGCGCCGCCGAGCGAAAACACCGTCTCTTTGATAGGGTGAGGTTTCAAGCGGCTCAACCAGTCGATGGTGTTTTTGAGCAAGGGCGTGACCCCAGAATTGTATTCAGGAGACGCGATAAACGCCGCATCGGCCTCATGCATCAGCGCGCCCAAATCGGTGACGGTCTGAGGAACGCCATTTGCCTTCTCCCAATCCGGATCGAACAGTGGTGCCGAATACTCATCAAGCGAAACCTGGGTGACATCGGCCCCAAGATCGCGCGCCATGGCGGCAACAGCAGTGGCCAGTTTGGTGTTGTACGATCCTTGGCGGGTGGATCCTGAGAAAACGAGCAGTTTGACGGCGGACATGGGGGGCCTTTGGATGTTTAGGGGGAAGCTTTATTGGAGGGAGCCTGGCGATAGATCCAAACGCGCGCCGGAGGCACATTGTTCCAGATCCAGTCACTTTTTGAGACCGAAAACACACCGCTTTCAGCGCGAACCGGCGGCACCAAGGCGTAAGAGAACTGAATAAAAGGCGCTCCGGGCGCCAACCGATTGAGAGCGCTCACGATCAGGGCGCGGCGTTTCTCCGGTGGGCTGGTGAAAAGCGGAAGGCTGGAAACAACACCAGCAAGCGGTGGATGATCGCCCAGGCTGGCCGCCAGATCATAAGCATCGCCCTGCACCACATTGATGTCGGCAAACCGGGTGCGCAAAAGGCTTGCGAAATTGCTGCAATACTCGATCGATGTGAGATCGCTGGCCGCGATTCCACGCTCCAAAATAGCTTTGGTGACAACGCCGGTGCCAGGGCCGAGCTCAACAACAGGCCCAGCGCTTTCTGGATCGAGGTAGCCTGCCATTGCATGGGCAAGCTGCGGTCCAGAGGGAGTTATCGCGCCGATGGCAAGCGGATTGCCCGCCCATTGGCGCAGAAACCGTCCCTCGTCCATTACCTTGGATAGGAAAGATTGTCGGGCCGGGCTGGGCGTTGATGACTCGTGTTTGGACTGAGGGGAAGGCGTCACGAAACGGGCGTCCTTTGATGAGCCGAGAAACAATGCGCAATTCCCTACGCGTCAGAGTGACAGGGAGATGACAGCATTGGTCACTTGCTGCAACGCCAACGGCCTCTTTTCTTCTCAACGTGGCAAGACAACCGCTTTCAACGGCTATGAGGAACGCTTAAGGCCGCGTGGCGACAAGCTCAAAGGCGACATCCACGCCATAAAGGATCCACGACTCGTTCGCCGCGCCCACCGCGCCAATGCCAAAATCAAGACGGTTGAGGGTTGCGCCTCCGGACACGGTGGCAACGCCATCGGTGTCTTGGAAAGTAAAGGTGAGTGGCACATCCACCGTCACGCCGCGCAGGGTGAGCGTTCCATCGGCGATGAAGCTACCATCATCGGCGCGCGCAAAACTGTCTGCCCTATAGGTCGCGGTGGTATGGTTGGCCAGATCAAAGCCATCACCGCCTGCAGCTTGGGCCTGCAAGGTGGCATCGCCTAGTGTGATGCTGGCCATATCAATGGTTATCGCGGCGCTGGCATTTTCCAAATCGCTTGGATCGAAGACAACATCGCCTGTCCAGCTGCCAATCGTGCCGTCGACTGCATTGCCGGTGTAGGTGATGGTGAAGCCGAGGGTGGATGTGGCGTGATCGATCACCCATGCACCATCTGATGCAAGAGTATCGCTCTGGGTATCGCTTGGTGTGGTGGGCGCCACTTGATAGCTGGCTGATTGGTTGATGCCCCAGGCGATGCCACCGATCAGAAACATAAGCGTCGCGGATGCTGCAACGCCTCCAACACTCGCCTTGGCAATGGAATTGGGCGCTGTTCGCGCAGAAATGATCATGCGCGCAATCAGATTATCCTTGGCAATAAACTGATGCTTCAGCGCTGCAGCGATGTGCAGCACAATCAGCAAACCCATCGCCAGCGCCAGATAGTAATGCACGCTTTTCAGAAACGCTTCGGCGGTGTGGCGCTCGGTCAAACCGGCATCACCAAGCAATGGCAGGTGAGCGAAGGGCAGGCTGTCCAAGAGCAGAAAGAAGGTCGGCACACCGGTGGGCGAAACCGATGCCATGGCCCAGCCTGAGAGCGGCACGGCGATCAAGAAAGCATAGAACCCGAGATGCGTGATGCTTGCGGCGAAACGCTCAAAGCGGCTCATGCCTTCTGGCAGCGCGGGTGCCGGATTGGCCAAGCGCCAGATGATGCGTGCCAGCGTGAGCGCCAAAATCGTCAGACCCACCGTCTTGTGGATCTGAAAAACAGTGAAAACAGAACCGGTTGCTGCCGCTCCAGCGGATACCATCCACTTGCCGCCAACCAGTTGGAAGAGAATCGCCGCCGCGATCGCCCAGTGAAGGACAATCGCGACAGTGGTGTAGCGCCGGGCCGAAGACGTATCGATGCTATCGATAGGGAGGGTCGTCATGATGCTCAGCCCGGTGTTTGGTGCAGTTTAGGAGGGGTTCGCCGTTGAGGCATCGCCGATAAACTCAGCGTTGATTTCAATTGTCACCTCTGCACCAACATTGGGCGCGAAGGTCGAGAAACCAAACTCGGTGCGGTCAATTGTGCCAACGGCTTGGATGCCAAAGGCCGCGCCCTCTGCAAACGGATGTTTACCCAAGGCACCGATCAGGGTGGTGTCGAGTGTGACTGGCAATGTCACGCCGAGGAAGGTCAGATCACCTTCGATTTCAGCGGTCGTGTCACCGGTTTTTGTGATGGCGGTGGAAACGAAGGTCGCCTGCGGAAACGCATCGGTGTTCAGCCAGTTTTCACCGCGAAGTTCGGCGTTGAAATCATGCGCATCTGGGTTGGGGAAATCGGTGTCAACGCTGGCCATATCGATTGTGGCGGTGAGCGAGGACTGCGTGATGTCATCGGCATCCAGCTCAATGGTTGCATCGAATGTGTTGATGCGCGCGGTGTACTCAGACAATCCGAAATGGTTCACCGACCAAAACAACGAACCGTGCGTTGGGTCGAGGGAATAGGTGCCTGAGCCAACAGAAAGGTCTTCAGCTGCAGCCGAACCGATTAGGGCGGTGGACAGGGCAAGGCCTGTGATGATTTTGGTGAGTGTCATGGTCTTCTCCAGGGGAACGTTGGGTGCTTGGAACTGATGACCGAAAAAGTAGGCAGGTTTGTGCACGATGGGAGGCCCCTTTGTGCCAAACATATCGTTCGAGAATTGTGATCAATGCTTCTTGGAGTGTGCATGCCTGATACCTTGGCCACAAATGTAGTGCCAACTAGCCAGCCGGGATGCGTGTTGTTTCCGCACGCGCTTGATAAGGCCGCACAAGTGGCTCAGGTGGAAGCGCTACGCGAGGTTTTGAAGACCGCCCCGCTTTTTCAGCCGGTTATGCCGCGCACCGGCAAACCACTATCTGTGCGCATGTCCAACTGTGGGCCGCTTGGCTGGGTGGCTGACAAAGCAGGCTATCGCTACCAGCCGCACCATCCGGTGACCGGCAAGCCATGGCCAGCTATGCCGGACAGCCTTCTCAGTCTTTGGCGGGATGTGGTACCCGACGCCCCAGATCCCGAGGCTTGCCTGATCAATTGGTATGACCCAGACGCCAAAATGGGCCTGCACCAAGACCGTGACGAAGAAACCTTTGATGCCCCGGTGGTTTCACTATCACTGGGTGATGATGCGCTGTTCAAGTTGGGTGGCACACAGCGTGGCGGGAAAACGCAAAGCATCCGCCTGACATCAGGCGATGTGTTGGTGCTTGGAGGGGAAAGTCGCCTCGCCTTTCATGGCGTCACGCGCATCTATCCCGGGACTTCGACCCTGCTCGACGCACCGGGGCGGATTAATCTGACGCTGAGGCGCGTGCGGCCTTAGGGTCAGGACCCTAGTTTTCCATCGGTTCGTCGGAGGGCGTCATCCAGCCAATCATCGCGCCATCAGGCTGCTGCACCATGGCGATGCGGCCAACGCCCTGCACGTCGAAGGGTTCGCCCATGATCACCGCTCCAGCGGTTTTGGCTTTTTCAAGCACAGCATCAATGTCATCAACCGCAACATAGGCCATCCAATGGTTAGGCATGCCATCCATGTGTTCCATGCCGGTGGTGTCAAACATGCCGCCAACCATTGCACCGGCTGAGTTGCAGACGGTGTAAATGGTCCCGTCAGGCATGGGCACGTCTTCAAACGTCCATCCCAGCGCATCGGCATAGAGTTTCTTTGCTGCTGCTAAGTCGCGTGTTTGCAGCTCGTTCCAGTGAAAATGGCCATGCGGTGTCATGATCTTGTCTCCCCGAAAACGCGTTTCCCCCCGAAACGCATTAGAAGCTGATCATGACTCTCGGATGCTGCGGAGTCCAGATTGGGGTCAGGGCCCTAGGCCGACTTGTCGACGCTTTCACCGGGCTCGGCATCAATCGTATCGTTAGCTGCCTTCATTTCTTCTGGTTTGGCGTCGTCTTGCTTGGCTGGCTTGGGGCCACCTTTGGTGACGCCAACCATGGCAGGGCGCAGAACGCGTTCGCCAATCATGAAACCAGGGGCAACCACCTGCACCACCATGCCCGACGGTTGGCTGGGGTCGGGAACCTCGAACATCGCCTGATGTTGGTTCGGATCGAAGCGCTCACCCTCAGGGTTGATCTTTTTCACGCCGTTCTTATCGAGCACGGACAGCAGCTCGCGCTCTGTCATTTCCACGCCTTCAAGCAGGTTTTTCCAAACCTCGCCAGCAGCGGCTTTTTCCTCGTCCGTCACAACGGTCAGAGCACGGGTCATGTTGTCGGATACCGACAGCAGGTCACGCGCGAACGATGAGACGGCAAACTTTTTAGCGTCCATTACTTCGCGTGCTGTCCGACGGCGCAAGTTTTCCATTTCGGCAGCGGCACGAATGCGTTGATCGCGTGCTTGCTCCAACTCGTCTTGGAGAGCACCGATCACAGCCTCGTAATTGGGCTCCTCACCGTCTTCAGGCGGGTTTTCCCAGGCGCTTGCAGGCTCTGCGTCAGTTGCGGCGGCGCTTTCAGCGGCTTCAGCCTCTTCCTCGACAAGCATCTCACGTTCCATGGCGGCCGCTGCGTCTTCTGCAGCCATTTCTTCAGCACTTTTGCCAGCACCGGACATGGTCAAACCTCATACAGGATGTGGGGGGACAAATTCTTGATGCGCATATCAGGGCGTTTTGGCCAAAAATCAAGGCTATCTGCCTGGAGAAACAAGCCTACTGACCAAGCTGGCTGTGTAATCCACCACCGGCACGATGCGCTGATAGTTCAGCCGTGTTGGGCCAATAACCCCAACAGCACCAACGATAAGGCCCGCATCGTCATGGTATGGCGCAACGATCATGGAGGAACCGGAGAGCGAAAAAAGCTTGTTTTCTGAGCCGATGAAGATGCGGACGCCCTCGGCCGTTTCGGTGGCTGAGAGGAGGCGCGCCAACTCTTTCTTGGAATCCAAATCCTCAAACAGCAGGCGGATGCGCTCAAGATCTTCAACCGCTGAAACGTCTTCCAGCAAATTGGCGCGGCCACGCACAATAAGCTGGCGCGGTTTGCCCTCTTCAGCGCCAGCCCAACTGGCAATGCCAGCATCGACAACTTGACGGGTGAGGCGATCGAGTTCAGCGGCAACGGCTTGCTCGCGTTCGATCAGCGCTTTTTGCGCTTCGCCCAGCGTCTTGCCGCGCAGATGCGCATTGAGAAAATTGGCCGCTTCGGTCAGCGCTGACGCTGGCAGTCCTTCAGGCAGATCAATCAAGCGGTTTTCAACATTGCCGTCCTCACCCACCAGAACGACCAGGCCTTTGGTCTGCTCCAGACGAATGAACTCGATGTGCTTCAGGCGCGTATCGTTTTTCGACGCCAACACCAGACCGGCGCCTGATGTCAGGCCTGATAGCAATGAGGATGTTTCGGTGAGGGCGTCTTCCACCGATCCTTTTTGCCGATCCGGGCCAAGATTATCGTCAAGCGCAGCGCGCGCTTCGGGCGGAATGGCGCCAACTTCCATAAAAGCATCGACGAAAAACCGCAGCCCAAGCTCAGTCGGCAAGCGGCCTGCGGAGACGTGGGGCGCAAAAACCAGCCCCAGTGCTTCCAGATCGCTCATCACATTGCGGATCGTGGCTGGTGAGAGCGTTGGCATCGCGTTGGATTGGGTCAGATCACGCGCCAGGCTGCGTGAGCCAAGCGGCTCACCCTGGGTCAGATAGTGATCAACGACGCGGCGAAAAATATCGCGCGAGCGGGCATCCAGATCATCTAGGCGAGGCGGGGGTGCATTCATCCTTCCTATCTAAATCAGTTGGCGGGAGATTCCAGCCCTGTCCTTATGCCGTCTCTTGCATCAAACTTCTCTTGCATGCCGTGTGGTGCCAGCGTAACCAGGGCAAAACCTCTTCGAACAGAAAGCTCGTCTCTATGCGCCCATCCAATCGCGCCAATGACCAATTACGCCCCGTAACACTGGAGCGCGGCTTTGCCCGCCACGCTGAAGGTTCTTGCTTGGTTTCCTTCGGTAACACCAAAGTTATGTGCGCTGCCAGTGTCGAAGACCGGGTGCCAGGCTGGATGCGCGGCAAGGGTTCGGGCTGGGTAACGGCGGAATATGCCATGTTGCCACGCTCCACCCATGAGCGCATGCGCCGCGAGGTCACCCAAGGCAAACAGTCTGGCCGCACGCTTGAAATTCAACGCCTGATTGCCCGATCACTGCGCGCTGTGGTGGATTTGAAAGCCATTGGCGAAGTGATGATCACCGTCGATTGCGATGTCATTCAAGCCGATGGTGGCACCCGCACCGCCTCGATCACCGGCGCCTGGGTTGCGCTTTACGATGCCCTGAAGTGGATGGAAGGCCGGTCCATGCTCAAAGGCCCTGCTCTCAAGGACAAGGTCGCCGCCGTCTCCTGCGGCATTTACAAGGGCGAGCCGGTGCTGGATTTGGATTATCTGGAAGACTCTGCCGCCGAAACCGATGCCAACTTCGTTCTGACCGGCTCTGGCGGCATGGTGGAGATTCAAGGAACTGCAGAAGGCGCGCCCTTCAGCGAAGATGAACTGGCGTCTATGATGGGCCTTGCGAAAAAAGGCATTGGCGAACTGCTCGAACTTCAAGCGAAGGCTGTGGGAGCCTAAAACATGAAACTCAAAGGTTTCGGCGATCGGCTGCTGATCGCAAGCCACAATCGCGGCAAGATCGATGAGCTACGCACTCTGCTCGAACCGGTTGGCATGCCCGTCACGTCGGCTGCGGACCTGGAACTGGATGTGCCTGAGGAAACTGGCACAACCTTTGAAGCCAATGCCCTCCTGAAGGCCCGCGCCGGTCATGAAGCGACGAAGCTGGCCAGCCTATCCGATGATTCAGGCCTTTGCGTTGATGCTTTAAACGGTGACCCTGGCGTTTATACCGCCGACTGGGCTGGGCCTGACCGCGATTTTGCCATGGCCATGCGCACGTTGGAGGAAAAACTCCAAGCTGCTGCGGCGACAACGCCAGAGGCGCGGCGCGCCAAATTCGTTGCTGTGCTCGGCCTTGTTCGCACTGATGGATCAGAAGAAACCTTCCGCGGTGAAGTGGAGGGCACACTGGTTTGGCCACCGCGCGGCGATAAGGGCTTTGGTTACGACCCTATCTTCCAGCCCGATGGGTATGACATCACCTTCGGAGAAATGGTGGCGGACGAGAAGCATGGCTGGACCCATGGTGAGAGCACCGGTCTTTCCCACCGTGCACGGGCGTTTGAAAAATTCTTCAACGCCATCGTGTCGGCAGGACCAGCCTGATTTTGGATCACGCGTTTGCGCCTGTGACCTCTGACACAGAGGCTGGATTCGGCATTTACGTGCACTGGCCGTTTTGTGCCTCCAAATGCCCCTATTGCGACTTCAATTCTCACGTGCGCAAAGCGCCGATCGATCAACCGCGCTTTGTGAAAGCCTTCCAAGCCGAACTCGCTACGATGGCTGCGCGCACGCCAGGACGAACGGTGTCCAGCATCTTTTTCGGTGGCGGTACACCAAGCCTGATGGAGCCGGCAACGGTCGGCGCCATCCTGGATGCCATTGGCAGCCATTGGGACGTTGCGCCTGATGCTGAAATCACGCTGGAAGCCAACCCGACAAGTGTTGAAGCGGATCGATTTAAGGGTTTTCGCAAAGCAGGCATCAGCCGGGTTTCGCTTGGCGTCCAGGCGATGAACGATACCGATCTTCGGGCGCTGGGACGCACCCACTCGGTGGCAGACGCTCTGCGCGCGGTGGACATTGCCCGCGATGCGTTCGAGCGCATCTCGTTCGATCTGATCTATGCCAGGCCAGGCCAGAGCGTTGCCCAGTGGCAGGACGAGCTGGGCCAAGCGCTCGATTTCGCTGCCGATCATCTCTCGCTCTATCAACTGACCATTGAGCCGGGCACGCAGTTTGAGATTCTGCACAAAGCCGGGCGCCTGCAGGTTCCTGACCATGAGATCGCGTCTGACATGTTCCTGGCGACGCAGGCAATGACGGCCGAGCGCGGGCTTTCAGCGTACGAGATTTCCAATCACGCTGCGCAGAATGCGGTGTGTCAGCACAATCTCGTCTATTGGCGTTATGGCGAGTATGTCGGCGTTGGACCTGGCGCCCATGGCCGCCTGATCGACCAAGCGAGCCCTTATGCGCAGCGCTTTGCAACATCGACAGAGCGCTACCCAGAAAAGTGGTTGGAACGCGTCGAGACCAACGGTCACGGGCTTACCGCTAACGATCCGCTAACCCTGGAAGAAATGGGTGATGAATATCTGGTGATGGGCCTGCGTCTGCGTGAAGGCATTTCGCGCGCGCGCTATGAGGCTCTGTCGGGCCGCACGTTCACTGACAAGCAGGTGGCGCTGATGGTGGAGCAAGGCTTCATCGAAACGGATGATGATGGCGCGAGCCTGCGCGCGACGCGCGAAGGCTCGTTTCTGCTGGACGCCGTGGTCGCCGATCTGGCGGCATGACCTGAAGACCCTAAAAAATGCCTTGGAACGAGCGCGGCGCGGCGGATGCCACTTCAGTGCCTGAGCCGGTCACACGGTAGACCGCAAGACCGCGCTGAGAGACGCCATTGGAGAGGAACCGGAAGATCCCGTCAATGCCGGAGAAGCCCGATGAAGCCGCCAGCATCTGCGGATCAATCCGGCCAGATCCAGCGCGGGCAAGTGCTGCAGCCAAGGTCACCGCGTCATAGCCGAGCGATGAAATACGCACAGGTTCGCCGCCATAGCGGGCGCGGTACCGACTCACATAGTCCTGGTATTGGGCACGAGGTGGCGCCGGATAGACAGAGTCACGCAACTCGGTGGCATTCTGAACACGGGCGTCTTCCCACTGACCGGAGCCCAGGAAAAGCGTGTTCTGTGGCGTCAAACCGCCAGCGGCAAGGCCTTGCGCGATGGACACCATCACGTCGCCAGCTTCGGGGACGAACAGCGCATTGAATTGCGCACGCTGGGTGGCAAGTTCGCTGGCAGCTGCCTGAATGGCGATGGTCGTCAGATCATAGCGCTGAACAGTAGCAACCTGCAGGCCAGCGGTCGCAGCAGCCTGGCGCATTTCCGCTTCCATGATCTGGCCATAGGCGTTGTTGGGCAACAGCGCACCGAGCGTCGTGCGGTTCTGCTGACCTGCATAGGTGATGATCCGCCGTGCATCGGATGATGGCAAGAACGACAGCAGATAAACGCCCTGCCCACCAACGCTGGCATCTGAGGAGAAGGCGATAACCGGCACGCCAACAGGGCGCGTGATCGCAGCCACGGAACGTACTTCGGCAGCAAAGATCGGGCCCAAGATCATCTGCGCGCCCTCAGAGAGCGCTTGGCTGGCCGCAGCAGCTGCTCCTTCCGGCGTGCCGCGCGTATCCTTGATGATCACCGTGATGTCAGAGCCACCAAGGGCAGCCACCGCCAAATCGGCAGCGTTGCGGAAACTTGGCCCGGCTTGACCGGCGTTGCCGGTGGCTGAAATCGGCAAAAGCAGCGCCACACGTGCCGCGCCAGTTCCAAGCGTCTCGCCCTGGGGCTGAATGCTAGGTGTGTTGACCGTGAGTGACGGGCCACCAATCGTCGTGAAGCCTTGCGGACCACATGCTGAAAGGCCTAACAAACCGCTGACGCCCAGGCCTTGCACCACCTTGCGGCGGCCCAAACCTTTGCTGTTGTCAGGCGCTTTGCCCGGCATTGTCTTCGTCCCCATGATCGCTTTCATGATCGCGATCCTCCTCAGCTTACGCATCCGCACATATGGTGTTTGCCCATCCCATCTGGTCTTTAGCTGGAAACGCGGCAAAAAAACAGCCAGCGCGTGGGCATTGGCCACAAAACAACGTTAGAGCGTCATGATGACGGTCGAGGGCTAAAAAGATGATTAACAAAAGCTTGTCGGATCGCCAGATCAACCATCCCTTTTTGATTGATGGCCAAAGCTTTCAAGCCAACACCTTAGCGCCTGGTCTTTACGTTGTTGCCACACCCATCGGCAACCTTTCCGATATCACGCTGCGTGCTTTGCAAACCCTTGCAGCTGCCGATGTCATCGCCTGTGAGGACACGCGCAATTCTCGGGTGCTGTTGGATCGCTACGGCATTACCAGCCGCTTGATGGCTTACCATGACCACAATGGTCCGCAGGCGCGCCCAATTGTGCTGGAGAAGCTGGCTGACGGCGGCGCGGTGGCCCTGATTTCTGATGCCGGAACACCACTGATCGCCGACCCCGGTTATAAGCTTGTGGTGGCTGCGCGCGAGGCGGGGCACAGTGTTGTTAGCATTCCCGGGCCGAGCGCGGTGGTCGCTGCGCTTTCCATTGCCGGGCATCCAACCGATCAATTTACCTTTGCCGGTTTCTTGCCCAGCAAATCCAAGGCCCGCGCAGATGCGATTGCCGATCTGGCGCAACTGCCAGGTACCGTGTGCCTGTATGAAGCGCCCTCACGACTGGCAAATACTTTGGAAGCTTTGGCAAATGGATTGGGCGCAGAGCGCCAAGCCAGCGTGTGTCGGGAAATCACCAAGCGTTTTGAGACGGTGCAATCAGGCACCTTGGCTGAATTGAGCAAACACTATGGCGAAGCCGAAGAACCGCGCGGCGAGATCGTCATTGTGCTTGCTCCAGCGCAGCAGAAAACCACAACGCAAGAAGATGTGGATGCGGCCTTGCGCTCGGCGCTGAAAACAGAACGCGTGAAAGATGCTGCTGGTCTGGTGGCGGAAGCCTATGGGCTTTCGCGCCGCGAGCTTTATCAACGTGCCCTTGAGCTTTCCAAAGATGGCTGACCGAAAACACGCCTACCGGCTGGGTTTGGAAGCGGAGGACACGGCCGCACGTTTCTTGCTTTCGCTTGGATTGGTGGAAGTTGACCGACGCGCGCGCATGCCGGGCGGCGAGATCGATCTGGTGGTCGAAGACCCCGAAACCCTGGTTTTTGTTGAAGTGAAGGCGCGCACCAACCTCACTGATGGGGTGGAGGCCGTAAGCACCCGGCAACAGGCCCGCATCCGCTCAGGCTTACGGGCATGGCTCTCTACCCATGATAGCGAAGGCGCGCGGTTGGCCACCAAGAGCGTGCGCTGTGATGTCATCGTGGTTGCGCCTGGCCACGATCCACTCCATATCCCCAACGCCTTTCCTGCCGCCGAGGATGGTGGCTTTTAGCTGATTGAGACATTCCATGACCTTGAACGTCGCCGTCCAGATGGACCCTATTCAATCCATCAACATTGCAGGCGACTCCACGTTCGCCATGATGCTGGAAGCGCAGGCGCGCGGGTTCTCACTATCGGTCTACACGCCTCAATCCATGGCGTTGGAGAGCGGCGTGGTCACCGCCTTTGTTCAATCGGCAGAGGTTCGTGATGTTGTGGGCGATCATGTAACGCTTGGCGAAGAAAAACGGCTGGATCTCTCCACCTTCGATGTCATCCTGCTGCGCCAGGATCCGCCCTTCGACATGCGCTACATCACCTCCACGCATATGCTGGAGATGATCAGTGACAAGACGCTGGTGATCAATGATCCGGCTGCGGTGCGCAATGCACCTGAAAAGATATTGGTCATGCAATTTGCCGACCTCATGCCGCCAACCCTTGTCACCGAGGATGTATCGGCGATTGAGGCCTTTCGCGCTGCGCAGAAAGACATTGTTCTCAAACCGCTCTATGGCCATGGTGGCAAGGGTGTGTTTCGCCTGCGCGAGACCGATCAAAACCTTGGCTCGTTGGTCGGGCTCTTCCGCGATCTTTATCCTGAACCCTGGGTGGCGCAGGCTTTTCTGCCCGAGATCGCCAAGGGCGATAAGCGCATTCTTCTGGTGGAAGGCGAACCGTTTGGCCTGATCAACCGTGTGCCAGCCGATGGTGATGTACGATCCAATATGGTGGTTGGCGGTCGGGCCGAAGCCTCGGCGCTGACCGAGCGCGACCGCGAAATCTGCGCCGCGATTGGCCCAACGCTGCGCGATCTGGGCTTGCTTTTTGTCGGTATCGACGTGATCGGGCCCTATATCACCGAGATCAATGTCACCTCGCCCACGGGGATCCGAGCCCTTGAAAAGCTGGGCGGCGGTAATGCTGCAGCCGCCATGTGGGACGCGATTGAAGCAAAGCTTAGCTAGTTTTTCTTCATGTTCTTTTTTTGTTCTTGATGAAGAACTGAATATGTGCTGTGATTGCTTCATAGTTGGAGGATCACACCATGGTATCGCGCGTCACAACGATCGCTTTTCAAGGTGTGGACGCACTACCGGTAGACGTTCAGGTGCACATCACACCAGGGCTGGTTGGCTTTTCCATTGTTGGATTGCCCGATAAGGCAGTGGCTGAAAGCCGCGAGCGGGTGCGCTCGGCTCTGGTGGCCTGCGGCATGGCGATGCCAGCCAAGCGGATCACCGTAAACCTTGCACCTGCCGATCTGCCCAAAGAGGGTAGCCATTTCGATTTGCCTATCGCGCTTGGGGTCATGGCCGCGATGGGCGCGATTTCGGGTGACAGTGTGACTGGTCATGTTGTGCTGGGCGAGCTGTCGCTTGATGGTCAGCTCGCGCCGGTCTCCGGCGTTCTGCCAGCAGCCATGATGGCAGTTGGGCGCGATGAGGGCATGATCTGCCCCAAAGAGTGCGGGCCTGAAGCTGCCTGGGCGGGAGACACACTGAACGTGCTTGCGCCGGGCTCACTGCTTGAACTCACCAATCATTTTGCTGGCCGCCAAATGCTGACACCACCGCGCCCTGGTGTGGAATTGGCGCATGGGCCTGGCCTGCCTGACCTGGTGGATGTGCGCGGACAAGACAGCGCCAAGCGGGCGCTGGAAATCGCGGCAGCCGGTGGTCATAACCTTCTGATGGTTGGGCCGCCTGGGTCGGGCAAAAGCATGCTGGCAGCCCGTCTCCCCTCCCTTTTGCCCCCGTTGTCACCGCGTGAGATGCTGGATCTGTCTGTGGTCTGCTCGCTGGCCGGTGAGCTGGAAGCTGGCGCGCTTTCGGACAAACGTCCGTTTCGCGCTCCGCATCATTCGGCCTCCATGGCAGCCCTGGTTGGTGGGGGCATGCGCGCCAAGCCCGGTGAGATTTCTCTGGCGCACAATGGCGTGTTGTTTTTGGACGAGCTGCCTGAGTTTTCCCCGCAGGTTCTCGACAGTTTGCGGCAACCGCTGGAAACGGGGCAGTGCCATATCGCGCGGGCCAATCACCACGTGACCTATCCAGCCGCCTTTCAATTGGTCGCTGCAATGAACCCCTGCCGATGTGGGCATGCGGGCGAACCAGGCCATGTCTGCCGCCGCGGACCACGGTGTGCTGCCGACTATCAGGGCCGCGTGTCCGGTCCGCTGATGGATCGGATCGATCTGCGGATTGATGTTCCCGCGGTCACAGCGCGCGACCTTTCTGATCCCGCTCCACGTGAAACAAGCGCCGTCGTCGCTGCACGTGTGGTGCAGGCCCGTGAGCGCCAGAACGCCCGCTATACCGCAATGGCCAGTTCGGATGGTCCAGCAGCTTTGCTCAATGCGCGGGCGGAGCAAGGCGCTATCGAGAAGCATGTGGCTCTTGATCAAGGCGCGCTGGCGCTGCTTTCGCAAGTTGCAGACACGGCCAATCTGTCGGCACGCGGCTATTTCCGCGTGTTGCGCGTGGCCCGCACCATCGCTGATCTGGCTGGTTCAGATGGCGTGGAACGCGCCCACCTTGCTGAGGCACTTACCTATCGCGGCATGGATGCGGCAGCGCTGATGGCAGCCTGAAGCTTTCTGATCGTGACGGTGAGCGGTTGTTAACGGCCAAGGCGTATGGTTGGCGCCATGCAAAGCACCAAACCCTCTCAAGGCTTGTTCGTCCAAGACTTTACCGAAGACTTGCGCTCCGAAAACGCGCGCTCATCGCCTGGGCGAGCGACGACAAGCGCGTTCCCAACCTCCAGTGCCTCCAGTTCCTTCGGTGCCTCCGTGTCACGCGAGGAGGACGGGTCAGCGTTTAAGCTGATCGGCGCGGTGAGCCATGAGATGCGCAACCCACTCAACGGCATCATCGGCATGTCGTACCTTCTTGGCGAAACGCAGCTCGATAGCACGCAGCGCAACTACCTTGATGGCATTTCAAGCAGTGGCGAGGTGTTGCTGACACTGGTCAACGACCTCCTTGATCTGACCGCGCTTCAAAATGGCGCGATTGAACCCAACATCGCCCCAACTGACGTGACGCATCTGGTCAATCAGTCTGTCGAGCTCGCTGCACCGCGAGCGCATGCAAAAGGGCTGGCTGTTGGCAGTGTGATCGACCCGATGCTTCGGGCGTGGCAGCAGGACCGGCCTCTGCTTGAGCTGGATGCCGGGCGCGTTCGTCAGGTCCTCACCAATCTGTTGTCCAATGCCATCAAGTTCACCGATGTTGGCGGCGTTCAGCTATCGGTCGGCTTGCGCACGCCTGTGGAGGCAAGCGGTTTGGCGCCCTATGCGCCCACCGGTGCTCCGACAACCAAGACCGAGCTGGTTTTTGACGTGCATGATACGGGCCATGGTATTGCTCCACGCGACCACGCCTTGGTATTTCAACCTTTTGGTCGAACGAAAACAGCGCAAGTGTCCGCAACCGAAGGCACCGGCCTTGGTCTACCGCTCTCGCGCGGGTTGGCGCAGGCGCTTGGCGGTTCGCTTGAGCTGATCACGTCTGTGTCCAATCAAGGCACGCATATGCGCTTGGTGATCCCCCTACCCTGCGGCCTGGTCGAAAATGGCTCTGATGACGACAGCCAGCCACTGGATGGTCAGCGCGTTCTCATGGTGCTCGACCCATCAATCGCACACTCTCCTGAGGCTGAGGCTCTGGCCTCCACGCTTCAACATTTGGGCGCACAAACGCGCCTGCTGGGCACGGCTGATGAGCTCAATGGCGCTCCGGAGAATGTTGATCACGTTTTGGTCGATGCGGGCTTTGACCACGCCATGCTTTGGTCGCGCCTCTGCCTGCCGCAAGTCGGCCTGCGCCCTGTGATCTTGCTGCGCCCCGACAACCGCCATCTTTTGGATGATCTGCGCGATGCGGGATTTTCGGGCTATCTGACCCGCCCGCTGCGTCAGTCGTCTTTGGTTGCGATGCTCACCCATCGCTTCAATGACGATGTGACGACGCATTTCTTGGATGATCCAGCAGACACGGAGCGCGCCGAGCAGCCAAGTCCAGGCAAACGCATTCTTATCGCCGAGGACAACCCGGTGAATGCACGCCTTGCGGAGGCTGCTTTGGAACGCGAGGGCCATGACGTAACCGTTGTTGGCGATGGTGCGCGGGCCATCGCTTTGGCGGGCGATGCAGACGATGCACGCGCACCTTTTGACTTGGTGCTGCTTGATCTTTCAATGCCGGTTCTCGATGGCTTTGCCGCAGCGCGCCAACTTCGCGATGCTGGTTTCAAGGGGCGTCTCATCGCCTATTCCGGCAACACCGATCCGGCCCTCACCGATCAAGTGAAAGCTGCCGGGTTTGATGGGTTCGCCCACAAGCCGCTGGCGCCTGACGCTCTACAAGCGCTGGTTACAGACCTTCCAGAGACCTAAGCACTCTTCCACGCCCTTGCGGGCAGATTGGCGACATGCCATCTGACAAGGAGCGTGATAAGCTGTCCAAGCAGCTTTGCAGGCCGGTCAAACGCCTGTCATGCAAGCGTCGTGAAACTGTGTTCGACGCTCAGGTCAAGCTGGTGCCGACTTGTAGGAGGCGTCAGCGATAAGCCGGTGAAAAGAGGGTTGAATGGCTGACCATGACGTGTCCGACAAACGTTGGGCTGATGCTGATCATCAGCGCGTGGGACGTTTGGCTGCCGTACCGAGCGCAGCACGTCGGGTGATGGAACAGGTTTTGCCATTCACGCGGGGCACCAATATTGCGCCTTTGCCCGGAACCCCGCTCTATTTGCCCGATAGCACTGTTGAAACGCCTAACCAATCGACAATTCTTGGTGCCATCGGGTCCCTGGAAGTGCGGCTTGCAACAAGCCAACGCGATATTCACCGCGCCCAGCGTCTGCGCTACAATGTTTTCTATCAGGAAATGTCGGCCAAACCCTCTTTGATGCACAAAATACTGCGGCGTGATTTTGATCGCTACGACGCAATTTGCGATCATTTGCTGGTGCTTGACCATGATGCGCCTGCCGATCCACGGACTGGAGGTCCGGCGATTGTCGGTACCTACCGCCTGCTCAGCCAGGAGGTTGCGCAGGCCAATGGTGGTTTTTACACGGCCAGCGAGTACCAAATCGATAAGCTGGTCGCCGCACGGCCCGATCTGAAGTTTCTTGAACTTGGTCGCTCCTGTGTTCTGAAGCCCTATCGCACCAAGCGCACCGTGGAACTGTTATGGCATGGCATTTGGAGCTATGTCGTGCAGCGCAAGATCGATGTTCTTTTCGGCTGCGCCAGCCTTGATGGCACTGATCCGGAGGCGCTGGCCCTGCCGCTTTCGTTCCTCCATCATTTTGCTGGTGCCGATCCAAGTTGGAGCGTGCGCGCGTTGGATGAACGCCATGCGCCGATGGATCGGATCGCCAAAGATCAGATCAACCAGAAGCATGCTTTGCGATCGCTTCCTCCTCTGATCAAAGGTTATTTGCGCCTTGGCGGGATGATCGGCGAGGGCGCCGTGGTGGATCATCAGTTCGGCACCACCGACGTGCTGATCCTTCTGCCGGTGGAGAAAATCTCCAAGCGTTACATCAGCTATTATGGCGAAGATGCCTCGCGCCGCGCGAATTAGAACCTAAAGCCAAACTCTGTCATGCGTAAGAACGTCACCTATGAACCGCTCGATCTGCCTGATCGCTCCAATCTCAGCGACGCTCAGATGCTTGCTGAGGCAAAGGCATTTTTTGAGCGCATGAAGCAGCGCCACTCGGTGCGCGACTATGCGCCCAGGCCCGTATCGCGTGAAGTTATCGAGCAGTGTGTTCGCGCCGCTGGTACGGCGCCATCAGGCGCCAATCATCAACCCTGGCATTTCGTTGCCATTTGCGACCCGGCCACCAAGAAAAAGGTGCGCGAGGCCGCTGAAGAAGAAGAGCAACGCTTTTACGATGGTGCTGCGGGCGATGAGTGGCTCAAAGCATTGGAGCCCATCGGGACAGGTGCCAACAAACCGCATTTGGTAGAAGCGCCCTGGCTGATCATCGTGTTCGCGCAGCGTTGGGGCGAGTATGAAGATGGAACGCGCTTCAAGCACTACTACGTGCCCGAAAGCACCGGTATTGCTACCGGGTTTCTGCTGACAGCATTGCATCATGCCGGGCTGGTATCGCTAACCCATACACCCAACCCGATGAAATTCTTAAACGGGCTTCTCGGCCGTCCAGACAATGAGAAGCCCATCATGATCATCGCTGTGGGTCATCCAGCAGAGGACGCCACGGTGCCTGCCGTGGCCAAAATCAAAAAGCCGCTGGAGGCCATTTTGTCGGTGGTTGAATAGCCCCTGTTGGTCGCTCACCCTGCCGCGTTGTTTGATAGCTAACCAGCACCTGATTGGCTTCAACTGCTCGCAGCGCCTTGCAGGCTGCAAATGTGGTTCTTATATAGCCGCCATCGGGACGCCCTATCTGTGGGCTGTTTGTCGAATTTTGTTTTCCAACCCCCCTAAGGGGATCGCAGCGCGGCGTTCTATTTGCTATAAGCGCGCGCTTCGCCGGAACGCCGATACGAATCGGGTCCGGGCGATCTGCCGATAACTGAATGAGGTATCGTCCATGGCGAAAGTCATTGGTATTGATTTGGGAACCACCAATTCCTGCGTAGCCGTTATGGACGGCTCAACCCCTAAAGTGATTGAAAACGCCGAGGGCGCGCGCACAACGCCGTCTATGGTTGCGTTTGCCGATGGCGGCGAGCGCCTGGTGGGTCAGCCCGCCAAGCGTCAGGCTGTCACCAACCCTGAAGGCACCCTGTTTGCGGTCAAACGTCTGATTGGTCGCCGGTTCGATGATCCGGCCGTCAAAAAAGACAAAGACATGGTGCCGTTTGAAATCATCCAGTCGCCAGGTGGCGATGCTTGGGTGAAGGTTGAAGACACCGATTATTCCCCTTCGCAGATTTCGGCTTTCATTTTGCAAAAGATGAAAGAGACTGCTGAAGCGTTTCTTGGTGAAACGGTCGACCAGGCCGTGATCACAGTGCCTGCCTATTTCAACGACGCTCAGCGCCAAGCCACCAAAGATGCTGGCAAGATTGCCGGCCTTGAGGTGCTGCGCATCATCAACGAGCCGACAGCCGCTGCATTGGCTTATGGCCTTGAGAAGAACGACGGTCAGACGATCGCTGTTTACGATCTTGGCGGCGGTACGTTCGATGTGTCCGTGCTGGAAATCGGCGACGGTGTGTTCGAAGTGAAGTCCACCAATGGTGATACGTTCCTTGGCGGTGAAGACTTCGACTTGCGCTTGGTTACCTATCTGGCTGCTGAGTTCAAGAAAGAACAGGGCATCGACCTCAAAGGCGACAAGCTGGCTTTGCAGCGCCTGAAAGAGGCTGCCGAAAAAGCGAAGATCGAGCTTTCTTCTGCCACGCAGACCGAAATCAACTTGCCCTTCATCACCGCTGATGCCTCGGGTCCGAAACACCTGACCATGAAGCTGACGCGTGCCAAGTTCGAAAGCTTGGTGGACGATCTGGTGAAGCGCACCGTTGATCCAATGAAAGCGGCCCTCAAAGACGCTGGCCTGAAAGCCGGTGACATTGATGAGGTGGTTCTTGTTGGCGGCATGACCCGCATGCCGAAGGTTCAGGAAACCGTAAAAGAGTTCTTCGGTAAGGAACCCAATAAGGGCGTGAACCCTGATGAGGTGGTTGCCATCGGCGCTGCCGTTCAGGCCGGCGTGTTGCAGGGCGACGTAAAAGACGTTCTGCTGCTCGACGTGACCCCGCTGTCGCTGGGCATCGAAACGCTGGGTGGCGTGTTCACCCGTCTGATCGACCGCAACACGACAATCCCGACCAAGAAGAGCCAAGTGTTCTCAACCGCTGATGATAATCAGTCGGCTGTGACCATCCGGGTCTTCCAGGGTGAGCGTGAAATGGCTGCGGACAACAAAATCCTCGGCCAGTTCGATCTGGTGGGCATTCCACCGGCGCCACGCGGCATGCCGCAAATTGAGGTGACCTTCGACATCGACGCCAACGGCATCGTGAATGTCTCGGCGAAGGACAAGGGCACCAACAAAGAGCAGCAGATCCGCATCCAGGCTTCTGGTGGTCTGTCGGACGATGACATCGAACAGATGGTCAAAGACGCCGAGAGCCATGCCGACGAAGACAAGAAAAAGCGCGAAGTGGTGGAAGCCAAAAACCAGGGCGAAGCCTTGGTCCACTCCTCTGAGAAATCCCTTGCCGATTATGGCGACAAGGTTGGTGATGAGGACAAGGCTGCCATTGAAGGCGCGATTGCTGAGCTGAAAACCGCTCTTGAAGGCGATGATAAGGTCGCTATCGAAGAGAAAGCCCAGGCGCTTGCCACAGCTTCCATGAAGTTGGGTGAAGCCATGTATGCCGACAGCGATGCTGAAGGCGAGCCAGAAATGGACATGGATGACAGCGCTGAACCTGCTCAGGACGACGACGTTGTCGATGCCGACTTTGAGGATGTCGACGACGAAGACCAGAAAAAGGCGTCCTAGTTCGACGCTTCAAACAATGTGATTGGAAAGCCCGGTGCCTAGCGCCGGGCTTTTTCTTTGCAAGAACACGCCCTTTTACTGTCATGAAACCGCAAAGATCGCCGGTCATAGCGTCGTAGCCATGGTTGATCTTTCTGTTCACGATTCGCATGACGTTCCAACGCGCCCCGTGTGGGGTCCAGTTTCTGAGACACACCACGCTCCCTTCGGACGTTACACGCTAGCGCCATGGCGTGAGGTGCTGCGCTCGTTTGGCGCCAAGCTTTATCCGCGGCGCTATCCGCGCCTTGGCTCGATCATCAATTGGCCGATATGGCGGTTATCCCTGCTTGGTCGACCTGGCCCGGTGGACCTGGAACCGTTCCCAGGGTTTCGCCTCCGGCTCTATCCGCGCGAGAACCACGCCGACACCAAGTGCTTTTCGCGTGCCGCCCTCTGCGACCTTCCTGAAGAACGAGCAATTGCGCGCTGCGCGGTATCGAGCCCAGACGATCAATTCATCGTTGTCGATGTCGGCGCCAACACAGGCACCTATTCGGTGCTTTCAGCCAACCTCGCACGCGGTATCGGTAAGCGCGCGGACCTCACCTGCATTGAGGCCAACCCAAAAACCCAAATGCGACTGGCGGAAAATCTGCGGTTCAGCGGTTTGGAGGAATGCACCCAAATGGTGGCAAGCGCTGTGAGCGACACGCCGGGGACGGTGATGCTTGACACTAGCCAGTGGAACCTTGGGTCAGTGAAGGTGACGAACGGGTCGGCCAGCTCAAAAGTCAAAAAGCTCGTTAGTGTTCCTGCACGCACGCTTTTTGCCATTGTCGAGGAGGCGGACCTGCCCAGGATCGATTTTCTAAAAATCGACATTGAAGGCCACGAGGTTCAGGCGCTTGGGCCGTTCTTACGAGAGGCCCCGGCTCATCTGCTGCCGCGTATGATTTTGGCGGAAACCAAGCACGACAAAGATGCTGAGCTTGCCGCGCTGATCATCGGCGCAGGTTACCACGTCACCCATCACGGGCGATCTGACACGGTGTTTGAACGGTAAGCCGTCTGCTTCCACACCACAGCTGGCATCGGCGCAAACAGGCATGAACCGCATGTTGCCTTTTGGTCGGTCTTCTCAAGATCGCGGGCAGTGCTATGCATAATTCATGCTTTATGATCTGGCGAAATTTCTGCATGTGACCGGCGTTGCCATGTTGATGGGGAACATCACCGTGACAGCCATTTGGAAATTTTTTGCCGATCGCGATGGGCGGCCAGAGGTACTTGGGTTTGCGCAAAAGCTGGTGACTTACACCGACTGGTCCATGACGTTCTGGGGCGTGGTCCTGATCATGGCAAGCGGCTATTACATGGCCATTTCCGCCGACTTTGACCTCGGCCAAGGGTGGCTGTTTTGGAGCCAAGTTCTGTTCGTGCTTGCGGGGATGATTTGGCTTTTGCTTATCGTGCCGATCCAGATGAAGCAGGCGCGTTTGGCCAAAACTTTCTCGGCGGGTGATGTGGGCGAGGAATATCGTGCCCTTTCAAAGCGCTGGTTGGTGTGGGGGCTGACAAGCACAGTTCCCTTGGTCATCGTGACATGGCTGATGTTGGCGAAGCCAGGCTGATTGTCAGCCCAGCTTTTTCTTCAGCTTCTTACCATCGCTCGTGATGTAGTCGCGGATCAGCGGCACCGCATCGCGTTCTTTGGAAAGCAGCAGCTGGAACACCATGTTGGAGCCGTCAACAAAGCCAAGCTCGGCGGCGGAGAGATAAAACTCCCACATGCGGCAGAAACGCTCATCATAAAGCGCCATGGCCGCCTCGCGGTTCTCCTGGAACCGCACCCGCCAATCGCGCAGCGTGTAGGCATAGTGCAAGCGCAATATCTCAGTGTCGCAGACCCAGAGCCCGCAGCGTTCCAGCGATGCAAACGTTTCCGATAGCGCAGGCACATAGCCGCCTGGAAAAATGTATTTGCGGAAGAAGGGGCCTGTTGTTCCCGGCTGAGTCATGCGGCCAATGGAATGGATCATGGCGAACCCATCATCGGTCAAACGGTCGCGCACCACGTTGAAATAGTCATCGAAATTGAAGACGCCGACATGCTCCATCATGCCGACGGAAACGATCCGGTCGTAGGTGCCTTGGTGCTCGCGATAGTCCTCGATGACAAATTCAACCTTGTCATCCAGCTCGGCCTCTTCAACGCGCTCACGCGCAATCTTCACCTGCTCAGGCGAAACGTTGAGGGACGTCACCTGCGCGCCAGCGCGCGCCAACATGATGGCCAGCGATCCCCAGCCGCCGCCGATCTCCAGCACCCGCATGCCCGGCTCAAGTTTTAGCTTGGCAACAATATGGATGAGCTTGTTGATCTGCGCCTTTTCCAGACTTTCATGCTCATCGGTGTAGAGGGCGCAGGAATAGTTCATGCCCTCGTCGAGAAAGAGCCGGTACATTTGCGTCGACAGATCATAGTGGCTGCGTGCCTGCTGCTTGGCATTGGAGACAGAATTGGCTTGTTGGCGGCGGCGCATCGCCTTCCAGCCCCGGCGCAAAAGCCCTTGGACTCGGTGCTGGGCCAGTGGCGCGCGGTTGACTGAGAACAGTTTGAGAAACTGGTGAATGTCCGAACCATCTTCGAAAGTCAGATGACCGTCCATATAGGCTTCAGCAGCCGCCAGCTCTGGATTGAAGAAAATCGCGCGCTCAGCCTTCGCATCGTGAAAGCGCAAGGCAACCTCAGGCCCCGGTGCAGTGCCGCCATAGGTGATGTGCTGCCCATTGGCATGGGTTACTTGCAGCGTACCCTTGCGCACGAATTTCCGTAAAAGGCTCGAAAGAATAGGCATACACTGTCTCACTCGTTGCAAACGTACCGCTTGGCGCCAGCGGTTCTCTAGCGAAGATGACAAAAGAACGCCACATCAAGGCACAACAGACCCTGGCAAAGCGCTGGCAAGCTTCCTACATGCTGCCATGCGTTAGCATCGCCACCTGAAGTAGCAGCCGTTGGCTTTCATCGGCTGGCTTTGATGGATTGGATAGGCGCCTTGGTTGACAGGGCGCAGTCAAGCTGCCAACGCACACCACCGCAGCGCTTGCCCTTTGTAAGAGGGGTGAGCGTAGCCCCACAATCGTCCCTTGCAACGCAGTTCGCATCCCAAAGAAGTCCGTGATTTATGGCCAAGCCCGACTTTTATGAGCTTCTCGGTGTTTCACGTGATGCTGACGACAAAACGCTGAAAAGCGCCTTCCGTAAGAAGGCGATGCAGTATCATCCAGATCGCAATCCTGATGACGCCGAGGCCGAGCAGAATTTCAAGGCCGTCAACGAGGCGTATGAAGTGCTGCGCGATGAGCAGAAGCGCGCCGCATATGATCGCTTCGGCCATCAAGCCTTTGAACAAGGTGGCATGGGTGGCGGCGGTTTCGGCGGGGCCGGTGCGGGCGGCGCTGGAATGGGCGACATCTTCGAGGAGATTTTTGGAGAGTTCATGGGCGGCGGACGCCGTCGTTCTTCTGGTGGTGCGGCGCGCGGCTCAGACATGCGCTACAATTTGGAAATCTCGCTCGAAGAGGCCTTCGAGGGCAAGACCGTCGACTTGGTTTTGCCAACCTCTGTGGCCTGTGACACCTGTTCAGGCTCCGGTGCCAAGCCGGGCACCAGCCCATCGACCTGCTCCACCTGCGGCGGCATGGGCAAGGTGCGCATGAGCCAAGGTTTTTTCGCCATGGAACGCACCTGCCCAACCTGCGGCGGGCGTGGCGAGGTGATCAAAGATCCATGCGACACATGCTCGGGCGCGGGCCGCGTGACACAAGAGCGTACCCTGTCGGTGAACATTCCCGCCGGTATCGATGATGGCAATCGCATTCGCGTTGCCGGTGAAGGCGAAGCGGGCATGCGTGGTGCACCTGCTGGCGATCTCTACATCTTTATTTCGATCAAGCCGCACGAACTGTTCCAGCGTGATGGGGCTGATCTTTTCTGCCGTGCACCGATTTCCGTGGTCACCGCCGCTCTGGGCGGCTCATTTGAGGTGCCGACGCTTGATGGCGGTCGCACACGGGTGAAAGTGCCGGAGGGCACGCAAACCGGCAAACAGTTCCGCCTGAAGACCAAGGGCATGCCGATCCTGCGGCAGCGCGATTTTGGCGATATGTACGTCCAAGTGTCCGTGGAAACACCGCAGAAGCTAACCAAACGCCAGCGCGAACTTCTCGAAGAGTTCGAAGCTGAAGGCGGCGAGCATAATCACCCCGAGATGAGTGGGTTCTTCACCAAGGTCAAAGACTTCTTCGGCGGATAGATGGGTGAAGGCGGGGTGATTCACCTTTGATTGCGTGTCCTCACGCCAATTGGCGCTGCGGGCAACGCTGGCATCCCGAGATGAGTGGGTTTTTCACCAAGGTCAAAGACTTCTTCGGCGGATAGATGGGTGAGATCGGGGTGATTCACCTTTGATTGCGTGTCCTCGCGCCCGACGGCGCTGCGGGCAACACATGCTTTGTTTTCGTGTCCTCGCGCCCGATGGCGCTGCGGCAACGCTGGCACCCGGAAATGAGTGGGTTCTTCACCAAGGTCAAAGACTTCTTCGGCGGATAACCGCTCGTTGCCGCTTAACAGTTCTATCCGCGCCACCTTTTGACCACGAAGCTGCTTCACTGGCCCGCATCTTTTTCTTCAAGGGCTTTGCTTGTGCGCCTTCTTCCCGCTTTGCTTCTGCTGATGTCTTGGGCTGCACCTGTCTACGCTCAGGATAACAGCGACATCGTGCTGCCCCCCAATCCATCGGCCCGGCCCAATGTTGATGTAAGCAGCCACCCTGACGAACCAACCGAGCCAACTGATGCGAGCGCGGTGGTTCCGCCGCCCAATCCAACCGCTCGACCCCAACAAGAAACAACAACCGCCGCAACGCCTGAGGTTCGTGACCAAGCCTGCCTCGGTGATCTGAGGGCTGCAGGCGCGGTGTTCGAGGTTCGTGGACGGCATGAAGGCAGGGGGCAGTGCGGCATTGATGACGCAGTGATGCTATCGTCAATCAACGGTGTGGCTTTGCAGCCCGGTGCACTGCTTACCTGCCCAACGGCGCTGGCTTTTACCAATTTTTGGTCAGGAACTATGGCGCGCGAGGCAAGAACGGCGTTTGGGTCGAACCCCGAACGCATTTTTGTCGCTGCCTCCTATGCCTGCCGCGGTCGCAACAATGTGGCGGGCGCACGGATGAGCGAGCATGGTTTTGGTCGCGCCATCGATATCCGGGCCTTGGCGCTGGAAAATGGTCAGACTTGGTCAGTTCAGCCGCATTCGCAGGACTCTGAGGCGCCTGCCGCACAGTTTCAACGCGCCATTCGGCAAGCCGCCTGCGGCCCATTCAACACCATCCTTGGTCCAGGATCGGATGGGCACCACCAAGACCATATCCATTTCGACAACGCGCGCCGGTCGAGCACCTACTGCCGTTAACGCGCTTTTGACCATCCCTCTTGCAGGGGCTTTAAGTCCAATCTGTCACGGTAGTGGTGAGTGTTTGCCAGCTGCGTCGATAGGACTACCCCCATGCGTCATGATGTTGACCCCCTCTGCGAGCCTTCGGTTGATGGCGACGTGTCGCAGATTGTCGATGTCACGGACGCGTCTGAAAGCCAGTCGCTGAGCGCATCAAATGCCGGCAAGGTACAGGCAAAGTGCCTGTCCACGCGCGAGGAAATCCTTGCCGTGCAAGAGGCATGGCATCGTCTTGAGGCGATCAGTCAAACCAACACGGTTTTCCAGGCTTTCGATCTGTGCCTGCCCTGGCTCGATGCTTATGTGTTCGGCGAAGACCCAACTCATAAAGCGCAGGTGATTGCCTTCTACCAAGATGATGGGCTTGTTGGGCTGCTGCCTTTGGCCGTGCCTCTTAGCGGCGCGGTGGTTTTGGCCGAATGGATAGGCGAACCTCTGGTTCAGTATGGCGACATGCTGCTCGATCAATCCTGCAACCTCGTCGCGTTGAGCACAATTCTCAAGGACGTTGTTTGCGGCTTGGGCGTTGATGGGTTGCACTTGCGTGCAGTGCGCGCCGACGCGGCCGTCCACAGTGTTTTGCGTCTGGATCGATCCACGCAAGCAGGCGTTGTGCGTCAAGCGGCAACAGCTGATCTGACACAGTATGCGACAGCAGACGACTATTTCGCTACTTTCACATCCAAATCGCGCAAACGCATACGGCGTCGGCGCAAGGAACTTGGCAAAGCTGGCGACCTTGGCTTCAAGGTTGTGGCCGCCGGACCTGATGTCTTGGCAACCTACGACCTGGCGCTGAGTTGGAAGAAGGCCTGGCTTGCCGAGAATGGACTGACCAGCCGCACCTTCATGGATGAGCGCGCTTTAGCGACCTTGCGTACGGCCATCGCGCGCCCTGGAAAGCACAATCCGTTCACGACTTTTGTTCAGACGTTGGACGATGAGCCTGTTGCAATCGCCGTTGGCTTGGTCGGCCCTCGTGGTAAATCGGTGTTCTTGACGGCTTTTTCGGCAGATCATGGCGCGTTGAGCCCCGGCATGGTGCAGATTGAATCGACCATCCGCTTTGGTTCCGAGGCCGGGTGGCCTGCTTATGACCTTATGGCGCCGCTTGATAAGTACAAGACAAGTTGGACCAACACCGTTTGTGATGTCACAGACCATGTCATGGCCTGCACGCCGAAGGCCCGGCTCTATCGCGGGATTTATCTCAACACTTTACGCCCAGCGATGAAGGCCGCGTGGAATGCCATTCCCGCGTCATTGCGCACGGCTGTGCTTCGTAGAAGCGGTGGACATACAGAGCAGTAGGCAAACTGGTTCCATTCTCTGGGCCTATGGCACGACCGCTTTCACGCCTTTATGTCCCGCACGCTCCGTGCCTGCCGGCACGACCGCTTTCGCACTGTCTCTTCACTTACGCTCCGGACCTTCCGTCCGACCGCTCATTGTGGGTTAAACACTCACATTATACGCCGATAGCACCGCCATATTGACGATCTCGGTGTCGCGGGCGCCAAGGCGGGCGATCTGGATCGGTTTGTCGAGGCCAACCAGCAATGGACCGATCACGGTTGAACCGCCAAGCTCCTCCAGCATCTTGGTTGCGATCGATGCAGAGTGAAACGCTGGCATGACCAGCACGTTGGCAGGCGCGGTGAGGCGGCAGAATGGGTACTGCTCCATCACGTCCATATTGAGCGCAACATCCGCGTTCATTTCACCATCATACTCAAAATCAACGCGCCGCTTATCGAGTATACGCACCGCTTCCTGAACCCGTTCTGAGCGCTCGCCCGACGGATGCCCAAAGGTGGAGTAGGCCAGCATCGCAACACGTGGCTCATAGCCAAGACGGCGGGCCACACCGGCGGCTTCCTCAGCGATATCGGCCAGTTCCTCAGACGTTGGCATGTCGTGCACGGCGGTATCGGCGATCAACACGGTACGACCACGACACAGTGCCAGTGAGGCACCAATCACACGGTGGCCGGGCTTGGCATCCACCACACGGCGTACCGCTTGCAGCGCGACCGAGTAGTTGCGCGTGGTGCCTGTGATCATGGAATCGGCCTCACCCATCGCCACCATGGCAGCACCGAAATAGTTGCGATCGGTGTTCACCATCCGCTGGCAATCGCGGTACAGGAAACCCTTGCGCTGTAGGCGTTGGTACAAAAACTCCGCATAGTCTTCCTGGCGGCGAGACACGCGGGCATTGGCAATGGTGAGACCGCCCAGATCGATGCCGGCTTCCTCTGCAACGCGTTTGATCTCGTCCTCCCGGCCGACAAGGATCCCGTGACCGAGTCCCTGGCTGGTGAAAGATACGGCGGCGCGCATCACCTGTTCTTCTTCGCCCTCTGCAAAGACAACACGTTTTTGCAGGCGTTTTACCCGCTCATAGATGCGATTAAGGACACCGGCCACAGGATCGCGGCGGGCGGAAAGCTGGGCGCGGTACTCTCCCTCATCGATCACCGGGCGGCGGGCAACGCCAGAGTTGACGGCTGCTTTGGCCACTGCTGCGGGAATTGATGAAATCAGTCGCGGATCGAAAGGAACCGGGATGATGTAGTTTGGCCCAAAGCGAGGGCGTGTCCCTTGATAGGCCGAAGCCACCTCGTCGGGTACGTCCTCGCGTGCCAAAGCGGCAAGCGCGTTGGCGGCTGCGATCTTCATATCGTCGTTGATCGTGGTCGCACGCACATCCAGCGCGCCACGGAAGATGTAGGGGAAGCCAAGAACGTTGTTCACCTGGTTGGGATAGTCCGAACGCCCTGTGGCAACGATGGCATCATCGCGCACCTCAGCGACCTTTTCAGGTGTAATTTCCGGGTCAGGATTGGCCATCGCAAAGATGATCGGATTGTCGGCCATGGTCATCACCATGTCCTGCGTCAACGCGCCTTTGACCGACAAGCCGAAGAACACATCTGCACCTTTCACCGCCTCTTCCAGCGTGCGATCTTTCGTAGCGGTGGCATGGGCAGCCTTCCACTGGTTCATGCCAGCTTCACGGCCCTGATAGATCACGCCCTTGGTGTCGCACAGCGTGATGTTTTCCGCAGGCATGCCATAGGCTTTGATCAGCTCGATGCAGGCGATGGCTGCTGAACCTGCGCCATTGCAAACAAGCTTTGTGTCTTTGATGTCGCGATTTGTGAGGTCCAGCGCATTGATGAGACCGGCCATCGCGATGATAGCCGTGCCGTGCTGATCATCGTGAAAGACCGGGATATCCATCTCTTCACGCAGGCGACTTTCAATGATGAAGCAGTCGGGTGCCTTGATGTCTTCCAGATTGATGCCACCAAACGATGGTCCGAGATACTTCACCGCATTGATGAACTCTTCAGGGTCTTCGGTATCGATTTCCAGATCGATGGAATCCACATCGGCAAAGCGCTTGAAGAGCACGGCCTTACCTTCCATCACCGGCTTGGAGGCAAGCGCGCCCAAATTGCCCAAACCCAAAATGGCCGTACCGTTGGATATCACCGCGACCATATTGCCACGGGCTGTGTAGTCGAAGGCAGCATCTGGGTTCTCGGCGATGGCTTCCACTGGCACCGCCACACCAGGTGAATAGGCTAGCGACAGATCACGCTGCGTCGCCATAGGTTTGGTGGGAACAACCTCCAATTTGCCGGGACGGCCTTGGGCGTGGAAATCAAGCGCATCCTGATCGGTAATCGCTGGACGCTTGCTGCCAAAGGTGCTGCGAGATTTGTGCGGATCTTTGATTGGGTCTTTGGCCATCAGCGCGTGTTCCTACCTGAAGTTTTTGTTTTTCTTAGTGTTTGGTGGGAGCGGACCTTAGGGGCGGTTGGCACGAAGAGGAAGTGCGGTGCAGCAAAAAACCGGAAGCTTTCGCCCAAAGGCTATGCACGGCTTTCCGCGCCACTTGTTGTGGTGTTTGCGCCCCCGTTTGCTAGAAAAGGCTCATGGACGCCACCACACCTTCCTCCACCGCTGATGCCAAGACTGCCAACGTGCCCGACACGGCCGGTGCAACGCCGGTTATGGCGCAATATCTGGAGATCAAAGCGGCCAATGCTGACAGCCTGCTTTTCTTCCGGATGGGCGATTTTTATGAGCTGTTCTTCGACGATGCCGCCATAGCTGCGCAGACGCTCGGCATCGCGCTTACCAAGCGCGGCAAGCATCAAGGCCAGGACATCCCCATGGCCGGGGTTCCGGTGCATGCCGCAGACGACTATCTTCAACGGCTGATTGCCGCCGGGAACAAAGTTGCCGTTTGCGAGCAAATCGAAGATCCGGCGGAGGCCAAAAAGCGTGGCTCAAAGGCCGTCGTTAAGCGCGATGTGGTGCGGCTTGTCACGCCTGGAACCCTGACCGAAGACACGCTTTTGCCCGCGCGCGCCTCCAACTGGCTGGTGGCACTTGCACCCGATGCCGATGGTCAAAGCGTTGGTTTGGCGTGGCTCGATCTTTCCACCGGCACATTTCGTCTCGGTGACGTGGCCACCGACCACGTGGAATCCGAGCTGGCTCGTTTGGCACCTGCTGAAACGCTCTATCCCGATACGGTCGATCCCGAAGGACCGATCCAAGAGGCTCTCGGTCGCTTGGGTGGAGCCCTTTCGCCGCAGCCAGGTGCAGTGTTTCACGGCGGACAAGCCAGCGAGAAGGTGGCGCGGGCTTTTGGTGTCGCCTCCGCCGATTCATTTGGGGAGCTGTCGCGGTGTGAGCTGCGCGCAGCCTCAGCGCTTATCGGCTATGTGGAGCGCACGCAAAAACAGGCGTTTGCCAGTCTTCAGCCGCCGCAGCGCGAGCGTTCGGGCGGCACGATAGCGATTGATGAAGCCACGCGGGCGAGCCTTGACCTGGTACGGGCACGCTCCGGCGAAAACGCGACGACGCTTCTGAGTGCGGTGGATGCCTGCGTCACTTCGGCTGGGACGCGACGCCTGGCAGACCAGATTTCTGCACCGCTGACAGATCTCAACACCATCGCTGAGCGCCATAATGCTGTCGGCTGGTTTGCAGACGACCCTGCATCACGGCGAGATGTCCGCGCAGCGCTTACCGGTGCGCCCGATATATCGCGCGCTTTGTCGCGTGTGATGCTTGGCAGAGCAGGGCCACGTGATCTTGTGGCGATGGGTGCGGCGCTTGATCAGGCTGGCATGGTCGAAAGCTTGCTCGGCGATGATCTGCCCGATCTAGTTGTCCAAGCCAAAACCTCTCTGGCTGCCCGCCCGGTGGATCTGTCAAAACGTTTGGTGGACGAGCTTTCAGAGAGCCCTCCGCTGCTTGCCCGCGACGGCGGATTTGTTGCGCAGGGTATTGACGATGATTTGGATGCAGCGCGCAGCCTTCGCGACGATGCCCGCAAGGTGATCGCTGGGCTGCAATCAACCTACAGCGCTCAAACGCAGGCCAAATCGCTGAAAATCAAGCATAATGGCGTGCTTGGCTACTTCATCGAAGTGCCCACCCTGCAAGCCGGTCCGCTGCAAGAGCAGGCAGAAACTTTTTTCCATCGCCAAACCATGGCGAATGCCATGCGGTTCTCCACCAAGGAACTGGCCGAGCTGGAAGCCAAGATCGCCAGTGCCGGTGCGCGTGCTGTGGCGCTGGAAGTGGCGCGCTTTGAGACACTGTGCGAGGCGGTGAAAGATGCTCGCCATGCCATTCAAAACGTTGCCGATGCACTCTCCGCGCTGGATGTGTCCGCCGGGCTTGCCGAAACTGCGGTGCGTGAAAACCATGTGCGCCCGCAGATGCGCGATGATCTGAGCTTCCAGATAGAAGCCGGACGCCATCCAGTGGTTGAAAAGGTGATGAAGCGCGAGGGCAAAGAGCACTTTGTTGCCAATGACTGCACCTTGAACGACGGCGCGGTTCACCTGGTCACCGGGCCGAATATGGGCGGTAAATCCACCTTCCTGCGGCAGAACGCGCTGATCGCAATCCTTGCCCAAGCTGGAGCCTATGTGCCTGCCACATCGGCGACCATCGGCATTGTCGATGCACTGTTCAGCCGGGTTGGCGCGGCGGATGATCTGGCACGTGGGCGCTCCACCTTCATGGTGGAGATGGTGGAGACGGCAGCCATCTTGCACCAGGCAAGCTCTCGTTCGTTGGTCATTCTGGATGAGATTGGCCGGGGCACAGCCACCTATGATGGGCTTTCGATCGCCTGGGCCTGTGTGGAGCATTTGCACGCCCACAATGCATGCCGGGCGCTGTTTGCCACCCATTATCATGAGCTGACCGTGCTTTCGGAGCGTCTGGACCGCGTCGACAATCGAACGCTCAAAGTCAAAGAGTGGGAAGGCGATGTGATCTTCCTGCACGAGGTGGTGCCCGGCGCAGCGGATCGCTCCTATGGGCTACAGGTGGCAAAGCTCGCCGGTTTGCCTGCCTCCGTCGTTGCTCGCGCTCGCTCGGTACTTGATCACCTTGAAACGCGCCAAGACAGCGGCGAAAAAGCCTCCGGCGACGATGGCCTATTTGAAGGGCTTCCGCTGTTTTCGGCAGCCAAGCCGGTTGCTGCCAGCGCTGCGCCCACACCGGAGCAGATCGAAACCGCTGCCCATGCCAAGCTTTCGGCGCTTTTTGACGGGCATGACCCGGACCAAATGACCCCGCGCCAAGCGCTCGATTTCGTTTATGATCTGGCCAGTCGACTCAAAACAAAACCCTAGAGAAACGCCTGTCACGTGTCCCAACGCCGCCCCCCCAAAATGCCCAAACTGGTTCACCGCGATGACGCGCCACCCTTGCTGGATGGCGAAGCGCTCTACGTTGAGATGCGCGATACCATCGAAAGCGCAGGTTCTTACGATGATGCGCACGCCCAGCTGATCCCCATCGTGAAGGCGGCTGTCGTTCAGATCCTGCAAACGGCTGAAGCTTTGCTTTTGGAAGATCGTGGTGGGCTTGCCTGTGCGCAGCGTTTGTCGCTGGCCGAAGACATTCTGATCCAGACACTTTACCGCGTGGTCACAGAATACCGGTATCCGCTGGTCAACCCATCGCAGGGCGAGCGTATCACCGTTTGTGCCGTCGGCGGCTATGGCCGCGGCACGCTTGGGCCGCAATCGGATATCGACCTTCTGTTCCTGCGCCCTGCCAAACAGACGCCGTGGGGTGAGCAGGTGGTGGAAAGCCTGCTCTATTTCCTCTGGGACTGCGGTTTCAAAGTGGGTCACGCCACACGCACGGTCGATGAATGCGTTAAGCTTGCCAAAACGGATATGACCATCCGAACAGCCTTGCTTGAAACCCGGTTTATCCTTGGTGATCAGCCGCTTTTCGACACGTTCCAGAGCGCGTTTCAGGATCAGGTGGTCAAAGGTTCAGCAGCCGAGTTCGTTGCCGCCAAGCTGGGTGAGCGCGACGGTCGGCATAAAAAACAGGGCTCATCGCGCTACGTGGTTGAGCCCAATGTCAAAGAATCGAAGGGCGGCCTGCGCGATCTCAACACGCTGTTTTGGATCGGCAAATATGTCTACCAGGTCGATACCGAGGCCGAACTCGTCACCAAGGGCGTGTTCACCCGACGCGAGTACAACGCCTTTGTGAAAGGCAGCGACTTTTTATGGGCCACGCGCTGCCATATCCATTTCCTGATGCGCAGGCCCGATGATCGCCTGTCGTTCGATCTGCAAGGCGACATCGCCCAGCGGCTGGGCTACACGGACCATCCGGGCATGCAGCCGGTGGAACGGTTCATGAAGCACTATTTTCTGGTGGCCAAAGATGTGGGTGATCTCACCCGCATTTTGTGTGCACGCCTGGAAGAGAACGAGGCCAAGCCGACACCGATCCTTGACCGGATGCTCGGTCCGCTGCGCCGCCGCAATGTGAAGAAATTGCCCGCGAACAGTGATTTTGTGGTCGACACATCACGGCTCAATGTCGCGCGCGAAACGGTGTTTTCTGAAGACCCGGTGAACTTGCTGCGCTTCTTCCAATTGGCTGACAAATACGGCCTGGCACTGCATCCTGACGCCACGCGCCTTGTCACACTGTCGCTGAAGCTGGTGACGCCAGCGATGAAAACCGATCCTGACGCCAACGCGATTTTCCTGGAGATCCTCTGCTCGAAAAATCGACCGGAAGCGACGCTGCGCCGGATGAACGAAACAGGCTTTCTTGGCAGGTTTGTGCCCGATTTCGGAAAGGTCGTGGCGATGATGCAGTTCAACATGTACCACCATTACACGGTGGACGAGCATTTGCTGCGAACCGTTGGTGTGTTGGCGCAGATAGAGAGCGGCCATCTGAAAGAAGAGCACCCGCTGTCGGTGGTATTGCTGCCGACTATCCAGAACCGACGCGCGCTTTATGTGGCGCTGTTCCTGCACGACATCGCCAAAGGCCGACCGCAAGATCACTCCACCGAGGGCGCGAAGATTACCCGCCGCATCTGCCCACGTTTTGGTCTGTCGCCAAGCGAGACGGCCTTGGTGGCATGGCTGATTGAAGACCATCTGGTTATGTCGATGACCGCGCAATCGCGCGACCTTTCCGACCCAACCACCATCGAGACCTTTGCCGCCCGCGTGCAAACGCTGGAGCGGTTGAAGCTGCTGCTGATTTTGACAGTCTGCGACATCCGCGCCGTAGGCCCAGGTGTTTGGAATGGCTGGAAGGGCCAGCTTCTGCGCACGCTCTATTATGAAACTGAGATCATTCTGACCGGCGGCCATTCTGAGGCGGCACGTGAGCAGCGCGTTGCGGGCGCGCAGGCGATGCTGTTTGAGGCGTTGCCCGATTGGAACGAGGCCGAACGTGAAGCGTATGCAGCGATGCATTACTCGCCCTATTGGCTGCGCACAGATTTGGACCGAAAAATTGCCCATGCGCATCTGATCAAGAACGCCGATGAAGCCGACAAAGCCTTCGCCTCGCTGACAGCCGTGCACAGCTTTGAAGGTGTAACAGAGATCGTGCTCTACACGCCCGATCATCCACGCCTTCTTTCCACCATTGCTGCGGCCTGCGTGGCGGCCAAGGCTGATATTGTTGGGGCGCAAATTCACACGACGGCCACCGGCAAAGCGCTCGACACCATTTTGATCCGTCAAGAATTTGAGCAAGAAGCCGATGAACGTCGGCGCGCCGATCGCATTGCCGCTACGCTGGAAAGCGCGATGACTGGCGATGTGCATCTGCCACCGATGATGGCAGAGAAAGGCAAGGCAAAAGGCCGCGTGAAGGCCTTCAAGGTGCCGCCGGAAGTCATGATCGACAATCAGGGCTCAGAGCGTTTCACCGTGATTGAAGCCGCTGGGCGCGACCGACCCGGCCTGTTGCACGATTTGGCACACGCACTTTCTGATCTGTCGCTCGACACACACTCAGCCCATGTCGCCACGTTTGGTGAACGCGCGGTGGATGTTTTCTACGTAACCGACCTGGTGGGCCTGAAAGTCACCGGTCGCGCCAAACTGAACGCCATCAAGAAGAAGCTTGAAACGGTGTTGGGCGGTACGCCGGCCAAACCGCGACCTGCTGCCTTGGCGCGTCGTGGTCGCGGCAACACTGCTGTGCTGGAACCCTCAGAACATGCGCCGTCCACGCCCGCGCCGCGCCCTGCTCGGCGCTCCAAATCCAAAGCACACACTTAGATCATGAGTTTGTTGCGCAACTTCGCGACCGTCGGCGGTGCAACGCTGACCAGCCGCGTGCTCGGATTCGTGCGCGACATCTTGATGGCCGCAGCGCTTGGTACCGGACCTGTGGCCGATGCCTTTGTGGTGGCATTCCGGTTCCCCAATCTTTTCCGCCGCCTGTTTGCCGAAGGGGCCTTCAACTCGGCTTTTGTGCCGCTTTTTGCGCGCACCTTAGAAGGCGAGGGGAAAGACAGCGCCAAAGCCTTCGCGCAGGAAGCCATGGCGGGTTTGCTGACGGTTTTGGCGCTGGTCACAGCGGTGGCGATGATCGCCATGCCGATCCTGATGCTGGTGCTTGCCCCGGGCTTTATTGGAGATTCTGACAAGTTCGACCTGACGGTGTTTCTTACCCGGATTACCTTTCCCTACCTGACGCTCGTCTCCATTTTGGCACTGATTTCAGGGGTGCTGAATGGACTTGGGCGATTCGCTGCGGCTGCCTTTGCGCCGACGCTCCTCAATGTCGTGCTGATCGGCGTATTGTGGGCGCTGCTTGCTGCTGGACTGGCCGGTGAGGCCGAGGCAGGCATGTGGCTAGCCATCGGCGTTGTCATAGGCGGGTTCGCGCAACTGGCGATGGTTGTCGGCGATCTGCACCGCGCAGGCTTTCTTCTAAAGCTCGTTCGACCACGTTGGTCGGATCGCATGAAACGGCTGGTTTCGCTAGGTGTGCCCGGTGTGATCGCTGGCGGCATCACGCAAATCAACATCGTGGTCGGTACTATGATCGCCTCGCTTCAGGCCGGCGCAGTGTCTTTGCTCTATTATGCAGACAGGCTCTACCAATTGCCGCTGGGCGTGGTCGGCATTGCCATCGGCGTGGTGCTGCTACCAGAGCTCTCACGGCGCTTGAAGGCTGGTGATGAGGCCGGCGTAAAAGTGGCCAGCGCGCGATCACTGGAATTCGCCATGCTGCTCACGCTGCCCGCCGCCGTGGCGCTGGCTGCTATCCCGATACCCCTGGTCTCGGTGCTTTTTGAGCGTGGCGCCTTTGGCGAAGAAGCGCGCTTTGGAACCGCAGCGGCCTTGCAAGCCTTTGCCATCGGGTTGCCGAGCTTTGTGCTGATCAAGGTGTTTTCGCCAGCCTTTTTTGCCCGCGAGGACACCAAAACGCCGATGCTGGTCGGCGGGCTATCCGTGGCGGTCAATGTTGCCTGTTCCCTGGCGCTTTTCCCGTTCATTGGTCATGTCGGGATCGCGCTGGCCACCAGCCTTGCCGGGTGGGTGAACGCACTGGTGCTCTATTTTCTCATCGCCAAGCGCGGTTATTGGCATTTTGAGCGCGCATTAGCGGTCAAGGTGGCCATCTTGTTTGGCTGCGCTGTTGCCATGGGTGCGGTGTTGATGGGGCTGGCAGGCGTGCTTGACGCCCAACTTGCCATCACGACACCACTCTGGCTGCGCGTGGCTGCACTGGGTGGGCTGGTGCTCGCCGGCGTCGTTACATTCTTCGGGTTGGCGCATCTGACTGGTGCGGCCAGGCTTGGCGACATGAAGCGCATGATGATGCGCAAACCTTCAGCTGATCGAAGCGCATCTTGATTAGGCTCCAAAGACCCGCGATAAGGCGGGCCGATTTCATTCCATCGAAGGCCAACACCCATGAGTGACGCTTCAGGCGTTGAATTCGCGCCGCGCATCTTTTCCGGTGTGCAACCCTCCGGCCAGCTGACGCTGGGCAATTATCTCGGCGCTATCCGCAACTTCGTGCCGCTGCAAGAAACCCATACCTGCATGTATTGCATGGTGGATCTGCACGCGATCACGGTGTGGCAGGACCCTCAAGAATTGGGGCAAGCGACACGCCATGTGGCAGCGGCCTTCATCGCGTCGGGCCTCGATCCGGTGAAATCAGCGCTCTTCAATCAAAGCCAAGTGCCTGAGCACACACAGCTTGCATGGGTGTTCAACTGTGTGGCACGGCTGGGTTGGTTGAACCGCATGACCCAGTTCAAGGAAAAAGCTGGCAAGGATCGCGAGAAGGCCAGTGTTGGCCTCTACGCCTATCCGACGCTGATGGCTGCCGACATTCTGCTCTACAAGGCAACCGGCGTGCCTGTGGGTGAAGACCAAAAGCAGCATTTGGAACTGACCCGCGATATCGCGCAGAAGTTTAACAATGACTGGGGCAAGGAGGTTTTCCCCCTTACCGAGCCGTTGATCCTGGGCGATGCGACACGTGTGATGAGCTTGCGTGACGGCACCAAGAAGATGTCGAAATCCGATCCCTCAGACCTCTCACGCATCAATCTGTCTGACGATCGTGATGCGATTGCCAAGAAGATCAAGAAGGCCAAATCTGACCCAGAACCTCTGCCTGAAACGGTGGATGGTTTGGAAGGGCGAGCCGAAGCGGACAATCTTGTCGGCATCTATGGCGCGCTGGCTGGGACGAGCAAAGCTGAGGTCCTTGCCGAGTTTGGTGGCCAGGGTTTCGGTGTGTTCAAGCCTGCACTTGCTGATCTGGCGGTCGAAAAACTTGGGCCCATTCGCGATGAGATGGTGAAGATCGAGAACGATCAGACAGCGCTGGACGATATCTTGCGTGATGGTGCGCGACGTGCGCGCGAGATTGCTGTTCCCGTGCTCGATGAAGTCTATGACTTGCTCGGATTGGTGAGGTAGGATGCCCGCCAAACCATAGGGACGGGCGGAGAAGATCATGCTCAAAGCACGCCGCGCCTTTGATGAAGGCCACCAGCGCAAGTTTCTGGTCATCCTTGATGACACGCCCGAATGCGAGCGCGCTGTGGTCTATGCGGCACGGCGCGCTGAGCGCACAGGCGGCGGGCTCTCCATGCTCTATGTTGTTCCACCCTCCGAATTTCAGCATTGGCTTGGTGTGGAAGAGATCATGCGTGCCGAAGCGCAAGCTGAAGCCGATGCGACCGTGGATCGCTACGTTGGCCTGCTGCGCGCACGCGGCCTTTCGCTGACGCCGGAACGGCTGGTGCGTGAAGGCACTGCGCTGGAAGAAATCACCCAGCTGATCCATGACGATGAAGATATCGCCATCCTGGTGCTGGGTGGTGGCCTCGGCAAAGATGGCCCTGGACCTCTGGTGAGTGCTGTGGCCTCCGGGATGGCGGGGGGACGCGGAAGTGGTTTTCCTGTGCCCGTAACCATCGTGCCGGGCGACATGGACGATGCCACGATTGAAGCGATTGCCTAAACAAGATTTCCTCACGGGCTTGACCTGCGATCTGCCAGTTCGCGTCACTATTAGGTCCCGGATTGCCTTTGACCTCTGGGATGACAAGTGGGGAATCTGATGACCAAGCTTGAGCTGTCGCCGGAACGCCGCGCCGAACTGGTGAGCGGGCTACAAGCTTATTTTGCCGATGAATTCGATGAAACCTTGAGTGCCTTTCGCGCTGAAGAGCTGCTGACTTTCATGCTCAGTCAACTCGGACCGTCGCTCTACAATGCTGGCATCCAAGACGCGCGGGCCTTTCTGGCTGAGAAGCTGGACGATCTGGATATCGAGTTCACCCTTGATGAGGGCCAGTGATGCGCTTTGCAGCGGTTGCCGACATCCACGGAAACGCTCTGGCGCTTGAAGCGGTTCTCGCCGACTTGAATCGGCAAGACATCAGCGAGGTGGTCAATTTGGGCGATGTGCTCTCTGGACCGCTTGATCCGCACAGTCTGGCGGAACGCCTTATCCCGCTTGGCTGGCCGACGGTGCGCGGCAATCATGACCGCTACCTTGTTGAGCGGGACCCCTCAGAGATGGGGCAAACCGATGCTGTGACCCACCAAGCCTTGTCGACGAAGCATCTGGATTGGTTGCGAACGTTGCCCTTCAGTCTGGCGCCCTACGAGGGTGTTTTTGCCTGTCACGCTACGCCACGCACTGACGAGCGCTATTGGATGGAACGCGTCGAACCAAGTGGCATGATCCGGCAGGCAAACTTAGCAGAACTGGATGCTGAGTTGAGTGAGGCTTGCTCTGAAGCGAGCCTCATTCTCTGCGGCCATACGCACATTGCGCGGCTGGCTCGTCTATCGAACGGCACTCTTCTGGTGAACCCAGGTTCGGTAGGCTGTCCGGCCTATGATGATGTCCTGCCGGTGCCCCATGTGATGCAAACCGGAACGCCCAATGCCAGCTACGCGATTTTGCAGAAAACGGACCGTGGCTGGGATGTTACATTTCGCTCGGTGCCCTACGATCACAATGCAGCAGCTGCCCAGGCGCGCGCATTCGGTCGTGACGATTGGGCAAAAGGCCTGGAAAGTGGATGGCTTTATAGCACATCGCGAAAAACCTGAATCACCAAACGCTGCCTGAAATCAAAGATTTCAACGCGTTAGGTGATGACTGATGTTTCAAGTATTTCGCAAAGTGCTTTGGCCAGCTTACCGAACTGACATCAGGGTCTGGACCCTAGTTACCGGCTGACCACACAGGCACGCTTTCGGTTTCTTTCAGAGTTTGCAGAGATATCGCCGTTTTCACCTGCTGTACCGCTGGATGAGCAAGAAGCTTGTCATTGATGAAAAATGACAAGGACTTCAGATCCTTTGTTACGATCTTCACATAGTAATCCATGTCGCCTGTCATGGCGTGCGCCTCCAGCACTTCTGGCAAAGCAGCGAACAGTTCCCGGATTCGCTTCGAGTTGTCCTCATTGTGGGTCGCCAACGTCACCGAGATGATGCTGGTCAATCCGAACCCAATTTTCTCGCGATCCAATTTGGCGTGATAGCCGGTTATCAGCCCGTCTTCTTCCAACTGTGCACGCCGACGCGAACACTGCGATGCCGACAACCCCACACGGTCGGCAAGCTCGTTGTTGGTCAGCCTTGCATCATCCTGCAAAGCTGCAAGGATTTTTCGATCAATATCATTCATATGCATGTCCTGCGCATGAAATAACGCTTTGTCGCGTATAGTGCGCATACTTTCTCAGTCTCGTGATCACTTTGCAAGAACCGTGCACCCATCGTGTGATACCGTTTATCAAAAAGGGAGAACCGCTTTGGGACCGTTTCCACATGACGCGCCGGCTGCGCAGATCACACCCGCCAATCCGGCAGGTACTGATGGTTTTGAGTTTGTTGAGTTCGCCCATCGCGAACCGGAGAAGCTCGAGGCACTGTTCAAGCAGATGGGCTACACGCCTATTGCGCGCCATAAATCCAAAGCCATCACGATCTGGCGGCAAGGCGACATCAACTATGTGGTGAACGCTGAGCCAGGCAGCCATGCCATGCGCTTTGTCGATGAACACGGGCCTTGCGCGCCGTCGATGGCCTGGCGCGTTGTCGATGCGCAGCACGCTTTCGATCACGCTGTTGCCAAAGGCGCGACACCTTATCTGGAAGATGACCGCACGCTGGATGTTCCGGCCATTGTCGGCATTGGCGGGTCTATCCTCTATTTCGTCGATCAGTACGGCGAGAAGGGTTCAGCCTATGATGCTGAGTTCGAATGGCTCGGCGAGCGCGATCCAAAGCCCGAGGGCCTTGGCTTCTACTATCTCGATCACCTCACCCACAATGTCTATCGAGGGAATATGGACACCTGGTGGGATTTCTACCGCGAGCTGTTCGGCTTCACGCAGATCCATTTTTTCGACATTGAAGGCAAGATGACCGGCCTTGTCAGCCGCGCCATTACCTCGGCCTGCGGCAAAATCCGCATTCCGCTGAACGAGTCCACCGACGACAAAAGCCAGATCGAAACCTATCTGCACACATATAAGGGCGAAGGCATTCAGCACATCGCTGTCGGCACCGAAAACATTTATGACGGAACCGACAGGCTGGCTGACAACGGCCTACGCTTCATGCCCGGTCCGCCAGACACCTATTATGAAATGTCTCAGGCAAGGGTGAACGGCCATTCTGAGCCCATCAAGCGCATGAAAAAACACGGCATCCTTATCGACGGCGAAGGCGTGTTCGATGATGCCAAAGGCGACCGAATGACCAAGATCCTGTTGCAGATTTTTTCAAAGACCGTCATCGGGCCGATCTTTTTTGAGTTCATTCAACGCAAGGGCGATGAGGGCTTCGGTGAAGGCAATTTCCGCGCGCTGTTTGAAAGCATTGAGGAAGAGCAGTTGCGAACCGGCGAACTGACGGTAGAGGCCTAATTCTGGCCGGCAACCTCCTAACGACTGCCCAATTTTCATTTTAGAACCTTTCCAAACTACAGCAATTGCGTCATAACATGTCGCAAAGAACGCATTGGTCGTACGCGGTTTGAAAATGCCGCTGGCTTAGGGCGTGACTATGCGGTGGATCGCACCCATATGATGGGCAGCGCCATCCCGTTTGGAGGTTTTCATGTTCATTCAGATCGAGTCGACGCCGAACCCTGCGACGTTGAAGTTTCTGCCCGGCAAAACGGTGCTGGAAGAAGGTACGCTTGATTTTCGCTCATCCACCGGTGCTGAAAAATCACCGCTTGCGCAGCGTTTGTTTGCCATTCCTGGCGTAACGGGCGTTTTCTTCGGCCAAGACTTCGTCACGGTCACCGCTGACGTGGAAGATTGGTCGCACATCAAACCGGCGATCCTTGGCGGGATCATGGAGCATTTCGTCACCGGCATGCCCATCCTTGTTGAGGATGCTGACGAATCCGATGACAGCGACGGTTCAGAATTCTTCGCTGAGGATGACCGCGCGATGGTTGATACGATCAAGGAACTGCTGGAAACGCGCGTACGCCCTGCTGTTGCGCAAGACGGTGGCGATATCACCTTCAAGGGTTTTCAGGACGGCGTGGTCTATCTCAACATGCGCGGCGCCTGTGCTGGGTGTCCATCTTCAACAGCAACGCTGAAAAACGGTATTGAGAACCTTTTGCGGCACTTCGTGCCAGGTGTTGAGGAAGTGCGCGCAAGCTAGCGCCAACACACCAGGCGACTGACCTGCCATTCTTTCCCTGCCGGAACAGGTGACGCCCTAGACTTCGCGCCATTGATGGGTGATTAGAGGTTTCCCCGACTGCACGTGTTGGCCTTTGCCCGCCTAGGTAGAAGGCATGAACACCATACCTGCCATGCCGCCTACACAGTCTAACCTTGTCCTGAGCATCGATACTGCCGGCCCTGCCTGCCAAGCTGTGGTTTCGGATGGGTCGCGGATCATCAGTGAGCAATCCGTCACAATGTTGCGCGGGCATGGCGAGGCACTGATCCCGATGATCGAACAGGTGTTGGCAGACGCTTTGATCACCTATGACGATCTTGATCGCATCGGCGTGACTGTTGGACCGGGATCCTTCACTGGCATGCGGGTTGGCTTGGCCGCAGCCCGTGGGTTCTCAGCAACACTGAACATTCCAGTGGTCGGGATCGGTACATTGGAAGCTATGGCGCGGTCAGATCTCTTAGAGAGTGACGTAGACGCCGTGCGCTGCGTTGCCATCGATGCCCGCAATGGGCTGATCTATGGCCAGCGCTTTGATGCCAACGGCGTGGCAATAGAACCTGCAAACGTGATGGCTGATTTGGTTTTTGCTGCATCGGTTCAAAACGGCGCGCGCCTTGTTGGCCCGGCAACCTCGATCATTGCGGCCTTGGCCCGTTCGGCGGGCAAGCGCATCACACTTGGCAACACCGCGGACGTGCCAAGCACGGCAGCTTTGGCTGAGCTTTCTGCCACAAGCGATGTGACCGAGAAGCCGAAACCGCTTTATCTGAAACCCGCCGACGTCATCGCCGCCAAACCTGCTGGCCTGCGTATTGGACTGGACACCCGCGCGGTGTAATCTCTGGCCTATGTCGCAGTCTTCTTCACCGTCTTCCACGTTTGATGATTGGTATCACTGGGCCGTTGATCCACTGCGCGCCAGCGTCAGCAGGCTGCGAATAGTAGAAGATGCAAGCACGCAGGATGCCGAAGCCCTTGCAGACCTGCACGATGCTGCCTTTCCCATCGGCTGGAACGCCGATGATCTTTCAAGCCTCATTGATGATCCGGCTGTCACAACACGCATGATCCGCCCGCTAAGCTGGTTTGGCCGCGGGCCGGTGGAAGGTTTTGTGATGGTGCGTCAGGCAAGCGATGAAGGCGAGGTGCTGACCTTCGCTGTGGCACAACACTGCCAAGGCCGCGGCTACGGCACCCGGCTGCTGGACGATGCGCTGATGGCTTTGCGGCAAAAGGGCGTGCGTGCGGTGTTTTTAGAGGTTGCCGATGGCAATGACAGCGCCATCACGCTTTACCGACGGCGAGGGTTTGCCCAAGTTGGCGAACGGCCGGCCTATGCCACCTTGGCTGATGGATCAAAAGGTCGCGCGCTTGTCATGCGCCGCGAATACGGGTAGCCAGCCGGGCACCGGTTTGATGGAGTTCTGATGCCGCAAAACGCCCGCCATCCTGACGTCCCGCTGGAAGATTTGTGCGCTCAGCGGGGCATGCGCATGACCGATCAGCGCCGTGTGATTGCGCGGGTGATCGATGCTGCTGATGATCATCCCGATGTTGAAGAGCTTTATGCCCGCGCTTCATCCATTGATGCCAACATTTCCATGTCGACCGTCTACCGCACCGTGAAGCTGTTTGAAGAATCCGGTATTGTCGCCCGCCTTGATTTTGGTGATGGGCGCGCGCGATACGAACAAACGCCGGATGAACACCATGATCATCTCATCGACGTGACAACCGGCAAAGTGATTGAATTTTCTGACCCTGAGATCGAAGCCCTTCAGGAAAAGATTGCCGAGCGGCTCGGTTTCAAGCTTGTCGATCACCGGTTGGAGCTGTTTGGGCGGCCTTTGAAACGAGACCTGTCATGATGGCCGATCTGCATCCCGGCGAGCGACCACGCACGTGGGATATCGTGCGTGCGGCGATCAAGATGATCCCACTCATCATCGCGTTGATCGTGCTGGCACCGTTGCAGTGGTTGGCCAATCTGTTGCGGTTGAAGGCCATTTCTTCGCGTTTGCCCATCGCGTTTCATGCCACAGCCCTCTGGTGCATGGGCGTTCGCGTTCGCTTTGAGGGCGAAGCCCTTGCCAAAGGACCGGTTGTGCTGGCCGGCAACCACGTCTCCTGGCTCGATATCGTGATGATTGGTGCGCGCGGGCGGTTTCGCTTTATTTCCAAAGATGATGTGGCCGACTGGCCAGTGTTTGGCACGCTGGCGCGCCTACAGAACACGCTTTTCGTGAGCCGCACGCGCAAAACCGATACCGGCAAGATGACAGACACCATGCGTGAAGCGCTTGCCGATGGCGATCGTCTGGTGCTGTTCGCTGAAGGCACCACAAGCGATGGCGGGCAGGTGCTGCCGTTTCGTCCTGCCCTGTTTGGTGCGCTGGTTGATGAGGCCAAAAACGTGATGGTGCAGCCTTTCACCATTGCCTATCTGCGCCGAGATGGCTTGCCTATCTCGCGCGGACAACGGGCAACGCTGGGCTGGTACGGTGATCTTGATCTGTTGCCAAGCTTGCTCGACATCATCCATGGCGGTCCGCTGGACGTGGTGATGGTTCTTGGCAAGCCGATGAATGTTGCTGAGATTGGTGGCCGCAAGCGTGCTGCCAAAGCCATGGAAGAGGATGTGCGGCAAACGCTCGCCATCAAATTGCGCGGTCGCGATAGTTAGAGCTACGCCCGTCAAGCTTGAGCCCTGAGCGGACGGACCCTAGGCGGGCCGTTGTTTTTTCGCTAAAGACCGCCGATCCAATCCCTTTTAGGTCAATGCACACGCATGAGCGCGAACAAATCCCAAGCTGCCAAAAAGGTCTTCATCAAGACCTATGGCTGCCAGATGAATGTCTATGATTCTGATCGCATGGCCGATGCGCTGGCGCCGGCTGGCTATGCCGCAACGCAGGATCAAAATGATGCCGACCTCATCCTGCTCAACACCTGCCACATCCGCGAAAAAGCGGCTGAAAAAGTCTACTCAGAACTCGGACGCCTGCGCAAAGTTAAGGGTGAACGCGCCGCGCTGGGCAAGGATACTATGATTGGCGTTGCCGGCTGTGTGGCGCAGGCCGAGGGCGAGGAAATCGCGCGACGTGCCGATGTGGTCAATCTCGTTGTTGGCCCGCAAAGTTATCAGGCGCTGCCCGATATGGTAGCGCGCGCAAGCCAGGGCGAGCGTGTCGTGATCACCGAGTTTCCTGATGAGGACAAGTTCGACGCCATTGGCATGACACCGAAAAAGGTGCTCGCCAGCCGTGGGCCGACGGCCTTTCTCACCGTACAAGAAGGGTGCGACAAGTTCTGCACCTTCTGCGTGGTGCCCTACACGCGTGGCGCCGAAGTCTCCCGCGATGTGGCAAAAATTCTGAGTGAAGCTCGCACGATGGTGGAAGCGGGCGTGCACGAGATCACCCTGCTTGGCCAGAATGTGAACGCCTATCATGGCCAAGGACCGGACGGGGAGCCCTGGTCACTGGCAAAGCTGCTCTATGCGCTGGCGGAGATCGATGGCCTTTGGCGGCTGCGTTACACCACCAGCCACCCGCGCGACATGGATGATGATCTGATCAACGCCCACCGCGACCTGCGCCAAGTGATGCCCTATCTGCATCTGCCGGTGCAATCAGGCTCAGATCGCATTTTGAAAGCGATGAACCGACGCCACACCGCCGATGAGTACCGCCGCCTGATCGAACGCATCCGTACCGTGCAGCCGGACCTGGCCCTGTCGGGCGATTTCATCGTCGGTTTTCCCGGTGAAACCGATCAAGACTTTGAAGACACCATGCAGCTGATCCGCGATGTGGAGTATGCGGCGGCGTTCTCGTTCAAATATTCGCCGCGACCCGGCACACCTGGCGCCTTGATGGACGATCACGTGCCTGAGGATGTGATGACGACACGCCTGCACGCGCTTCAAGCCCTCATCACCTCGCAACAGCAGGCGTTTCAGCACAGCCGTGTTGGCCTCAGCTTCCCGGTTCTTTTTGAGAAGAAGGGGCGCAACACTGGTCAATTGGTGGGACGCTCACCCTGGTTGCAGCCGGTGCATGTGCAAGCGCCTGACTCGATGCTGCGAACCCTGCAAACGGTCACAATTACGCACACTGGCACGAATAGTCTGTTCGCAGACCTTACCGAATCAGGTCAAACTTCAACCGTAGAACCGCTCCTGGAGGCCGCCTCTTGAACGATATCACCGAGACCCAATCCTCCGTGGAAGGTCACGCGTCCGATTTGGCGCACATCGTGGTGGAGTTCGACGACAACAGGTTGGTGGGCGATCTTTACGGTCAGTTTGACCAAAACCTTGCAATCATTGAGCACAAGCTTGGTGTGGATGCCGCTGCGCGCGGCAACAAGGTGTCGATCAAGGGCACACCAGACGCCTGCGCTCTGGCCCGCCAAGTGCTCGATAGCCTCTATCAGCGCTTGGAGCAGGGCCACACGCTGCACCCCGGTGATGTGGATGGTGCCGTGCGGATGGCCGAAACCGCCTCAACGCAGCTAAACTTGCCCGATATCGAACCGCGCAGTGGCAAATTGGCACTGGCCACCATTGGCACGCGCAAGAAAACCATCACAGCGCGCAATCCCGCGCAGGATGCCTACATCCGTGCGCTCGACCGGGCCCAGTTGGTGTTCGGTACCGGTCCGGCTGGCACGGGCAAAACCTATTTGGCCGTCGCGTATGCCGCAGCCCTGCTTGAGCGCGGTGATGTTGAGCGGATGATCCTCTCACGCCCAGCGGTGGAAGCTGGCGAGCGGCTTGGTTTTCTGCCCGGCGACATGAAAGAGAAGATCGACCCTTATCTGCGTCCACTTTACGATGCGCTCTACGATATGATGCCCGCCGACAAGGTGGAAAAAGGGCTGCAAAATCAGATCATCGAAATTGCACCACTTGCCTTTATGCGCGGGCGCACGCTGGCCAATGCGGTGGTGATCCTGGATGAGGCGCAGAACACGACCAGCATGCAGATGAAGATGTTTCTGACCCGGCTTGGCGAAGGCTCGAAAATGATCGTGACCGGCGATCCAAGCCAAGTGGATCTGCCGCCCGGCCAGGTTTCTGGTCTAGCCGAAGCCTATCGCATGCTGCGTGGCATCGACGATATCGTGCATCTGAAGTTCCGCGCCGAAGACGTTGTGCGCCATCCTTTGGTGAGCAAGATTGTGACGGCTTACGATGATGCAGCCCGTCGCCGGGTGCGTGCGGCCGCCGAACGCCAGGCACCGCTTTTGGGCGGAGACCAGTGAACCCATCAGTTGATTTGGTGGTTGAGGCTGGCGACTGGCCCGATGAGGATGTCCTCATGGCGTGGTTCGAAGGCGCCATTGGACGTGCGGTATCAGCCACCGACTTCAGTCTGCGGCACGGCGAAATCAGTGTGGTGTTGACCGATGATGCGGCCATGCAAGCGATCAACAAGGAGCATCGCGGCCAGGACAAACCGACCAATGTGCTCTCCTTTCCAGCGCTTGAACCAGACGCGCTCTCAAAGCTTGACGGCAAGCATCCGTTTTTGCTCGGCGACCTTGTTTTCGCCTTGCAAACGGTGAAGAGGGAAGCAGACGCTGGCCAAATCAGCTTTCACCACCATATGAGCCACCTGATTGTTCATGGTTTTTTGCATCTTTTGGGCTATGATCACCAACTAGATAAACAGGCCAACGCTATGGAAACGCTCGAAACGCGCATTCTAGCATCGCTTGGCATCGCTGACCCCTATCGGGACAGCGCACAGACGAACGTGTAACAAGGATCGCAGCTGCCAAAATCGGCTGCACGCTGATGAACGACGACGCTTCGAGCTTAGAGCCCTCCAGTACGGGCCGTCAGATGACGGCCTCCTCCAACCCCAAATCTCAGGCTGCAGGCGCAGCTTCATCGGACACCGCTTGGGTGGATCGTTTGTTTGGATGGCTGAAACCATCAACAAACGGCACCGATTTGCGCACCGACTTGGAAGACGCGCTGGCTGAAGAGCAAGGCCCGGGCCATGACTTCTCGCCCGAAGAACGGGCCATGTTGCGCAACATCCTAAGGCTTCGCGAGACCCGCACCGAAGACGTGATGGTGCCGCGGGCCGATATTGTTGCCATCGATCAGACGACCTCGCTTGGCCTGGTGCTGGAAAAGCTGCGCAGCTCGGGTCACTCGCGGATGCCGATTTTCGACGGTTCGCTCGATCACCCTGTCGGCATGGTTCACATCAAGGATGTGGTTTCGCATCTGATTGACCGCGCACGCCAAGACGACACCTCGCCGCGCAAGCGCGCCAAAGCGCGCAAAGCGGCCGTTGAGCAAGGCAGTGGCGCAGCCACACAAACAGCGGAAGCTGCTGGCTTTGACCTGCGCAAAATCGACCTTGAAACCAACTTGCAAGATGCTGAGATCATTCGGCCCTTGCTGTTTGTGCCAGCATCTATGTCAGCCACCGATTTGATGGCGCAAATGCAGGCCAACCGTGTGCAGATGGCGCTCGTGATCGATGAATATGGCGGAACGGACGGGCTTATCAGCCTGGAAGATCTGATTGAGACGGTGGTCGGCGATATTGAAGATGAGCACGATGATGACGTCGCGCCGCATTTTGATGCCATAGGCGATGGCGGTTACATCGCCGATGCGCGTGTGCCAATCAAGGATGTTCAGCACGTCTTTGGCCATCTGTTTGAGATCGACAAAGATGACGCCGAAGAGATCGATACGCTTGGCGGCCTGGTGTTCACCGCGCTTGGTCGGATTCCCGTTCGCGGCGAATTGATTGATGCAGTTGAGGGGCTTGATATTGAAGTCACCGACGCTGACCCGCGTCGCATCAAAAGCTTGAAGGTCTATCCAGCGGGTTTACGGCGACGCGACCCGCGCACGCCACGCCGAGCAACTCGATCAGGTGCTGCCAATGAGGATGAAAAACCCTCACCGAGTGCGCAGGACGAACCGCTGAACCAGGCCACTGGGACCTAGCGGACCAGCATGACACGCGGCTTGCACGCCTTGGCTGACAGTCTTGTTTTACTGCATGGCTGGCGCCGCTGGGGTGCTGCTTTTGCAGCTGGTGTGGCCAGCGTTTTGGCCATGCCGCCGATTTTTTTGGCACCGGTTCTTCTGATCACCTTGCCGGTTCTGGTGCTGCTGCTGGATGGCGCGGACGCCGACCCCACACCGACCAAGAAGAAAAGACGTTTGTTTGCGGTCTTGGGGCCATCCTTTGCGGTTGGCTGGTGGTTCGGCTTTGGCTACTTTTTGGCCGGGCTTTACTGGATCGCTGAGGCGTTGCTGGTCAATGCCAGCGCTCATGCATGGCTAATTCCGTTTGCTTTGATCCTGATTCCCGGCGGGCTAGCGCTGTTCATCGCGTTGCCCTGCGCCCTGGCAGCTCGGTTTTGGAGCACCGGGTTTGCGCGCGTTGGCATGCTTGCGAGCCTGCTTGCAGCGTTCGAAGCGCTGCGCGGCGTGGTGCTCACTGGTTTTCCTTGGAATGGATTTCACAGCGCGCTTGGGCTCCATGACGCGCTTCTACAGGGCCTTTCCTTGCTTGGCCCACTGGCGGCAAGTCTCTTGGTTCTGCTGGTCGCAATGACGCCAGCAGCCATTTGGCCGCGTGAGGTCACGGGCCGCGGATCACGAATCGCGGCGCTGAGCTGTCTTATGGTTTTTGGGCTTTGGGCGGGATTCGGCGCGCTTCGCTTAGCTGGCGCTGACACAACCATGGTCGACGGCGTTACGATGCGGATCGTCCAGCCGAACATTGCGCAAGCTGACAAATGGGATCCAGACTTGCGCGAAACCCATGTCGCGACACTGCTTGAGTTGACAACCCGGCAAACCGGTTCTGACCAATTGGGCGTTTTGGGTGTCAGCCATGTGGTTTGGCCCGAATCAGCCTTTCCCTTTTTGCTCACCCAACGTCCCGACGCCTTGGCCGCGATAGGCTCCGCACTGCCACTGGGCGTGCAGATGCTCGCTGGCGCTGTTCGTGCTGAGCCGCGCGGCACCCAAGATCGGGCGTTCTACAATTCGGTCTACGCGCTCAATGATCGCGGCGAAATCACTGATGCTTACGACAAGGTACGGTTGGTACCTTTTGGAGAGATGCTGCCGTTTGAGGATCTGGTTGATCGCCTTGGTTTGCGACCTTTGGTATCGGCCCCAGCCGGTTTCGAGCCCGGCACGGGGCCAGGTGTTCTGCGCGGTTCGGGCGGACCTGTTGCTCTTGCGTTGGTCTGCTATGAGGCGATTTTTCCAGATTTCGTGCGCTCGGGCGTGCGCACCCATGCGCCGGACTATCTGCTCAATGTCACCAACGATGCGTGGTTTGGGACAAGCGCAGGGCCGCGCCAGCATTTTTTCCAAGCCCGAATGCGTGCTGTGGAAACGGGTTTGCCGCTTGTGCGGTCGGCCAACACGGGCATCAGCGGCGTGATTGACCCTTACGGCCGCGTCATCGCTCAACTTGGAATCGACCAGCAAGGCGTTGTAGACGCGCTTTTGCCGCAACATCTTTCGACAACAGTTTATGGACGGCTTGGTAATGCGCCGTTCTGGGCTATGCTCGCAATGGTTTTAAGTCTTTGTTTTTACTACCAAAGGCGTTAAAAACCGGTTTTGGCTTGAGTTAAAGCCACTTGCTTTATACACCTATAAGACCACTCGAAGCAGTCGGCATGAATGAGAATCTGTAAAGAAAGGCCCCGCACTTTCCGTTAGGGCGTGCTGGTGTAAGGTAAAAAACCACCCTATGGCAAATAAACGAGCGCCTAATCCGGTTGATGTGCACGTTGGAACGCGTTTGCGCATGCGTCGTATGATGCTTTCTATTAGCCAAGAAAAGCTTGGCGAAGCTCTTGGCGTATCCTTTCAACAAATCCAGAAATACGAAAAAGGCACAAACCGCATTGGCGCTGGACGCTTGCGCGATATTGCCACGGAACTGAAAGTTCCGATTCCCTACTTCTATGATGATTTGCCCGGAGAAGAACCTTCTATGGGCTTTGCCGAAACCGGTATGAGTTATGTTTCGGAGTTGCTGACATCGTCCGACGGTGTTGAGCTGACACGTGCCTTTCTGCGCGTGAAAGATCCCGCCGTGCGTCGCCGTATTGTCGATCTGGTCAAATCGATCGCAGGGCAAGATGGCAGCAATGGCGGAGCAGCTCACAAACCTGCCTCGAACGGGTAGCCAAGCAGCCGGGTTCTAGCATCCCAAACGGCAAGGCGTACCTACGCCTTGATTTCAAGCAGTTGCGATGGCATGAAGCCGCCGATCCGTTTTGACGAACGGGCGTTTGTTTTATCGAACGCCGTTTGGCAAAACATCGGCGCAGATAGTGTTGCGCCTCTCCCCTTTCTCCTACTGGGATGTTTGTGTATGGCGCGCTCCTCTTATCTGTTCACCAGCGAATCGGTTTCTGAAGGTCATCCCGATAAGGTGTGTGATCGCATCTCTGATGAGATCGTGGATCTCTATTTCCGCACCGCTCTTGCTGAGGGTATGGACCCTTGGCAGGTGCGCGTGGCCGCGGAGACGTTGACGACCACCAACCGTGTTGTGATCGCCGGTGAAACGCGTGGTCCAGCTTCGATCGGCCGTGAGCTGGTTGAAGAGGTTGCACGTGCTGCCATCAAAGATATTGGCTACGAGCAAGATGGGTTCCACTGGAACATGGCGAATGTCGAGGTTCTGCTGCACGGCCAGTCGGCCCATATTGCGCAGGGCGTCGATGCCGCTGGCAACAAAGATGAGGGCGCGGGCGATCAGGGCATCATGTTTGGCTATGCCTGCCGTGAGACTCCGGACTTGATGCCAGCACCGATCTACTATGCCCACAAAATTTTGGAGCGGCTGGCAAAGGCACGCAAATCCGGCGACGCTGCGGTGCTCGGCCCCGATTCCAAGAGCCAGGTCACGCTCGCCTATGAGAACGGCATGCCGGTGCGCGCGACATCCATTGTGGTCTCCACCCAGCATATGGATGCTTCCATGACGTCTGCTGATGTGCAGGCGGTTGTCGAGCCCTATGTGCGCGAGGTTCTACCTGATGGGTGGGTCACGGACGAAACTGTCTGGCATGTGAACCCAACCGGGGCGTTTGTGATTGGCGGACCAGACGGCGATTGCGGCCTGACCGGTCGCAAGATCATCGTCGATACCTATGGCGGCGCAGCATCTCATGGCGGCGGCGCGTTTTCGGGCAAAGACCCCACCAAGGTGGACCGGTCAGCTGCCTATGCGGCACGGTACTTGGCCAAGAACGTTGTGGCCGCGGACCTTGCCGATTGGGCACAAATTCAGCTGTCTTATGCCATTGGTGTTGCGCAACCATTGTCGATCTACATCGATACCGGCGGCACGGCCAACGTGGACGAAGCCAAGCTTGAAGCTGCGCTCGGCGAAGTCATGGATCTTTCGCCGCGCGGTATCCGTGCTCACCTTGATCTCAACAAACCGATTTATGCGCGCACGTCCGCCTATGGTCATTTTGGCCGCAACACAGATAATGATGGCGGCTTCTCTTGGGAGAAACTCGATCTGGTCGATGAGTTGAAGGCGGCCGTTGCAGGCTAACAACGATACCCCGAAAGATCGCGCGCGCGGGCTCCTTTACGGGCGGCGCAAGGGCAAGACGTTGCGCGACGCGCGGGCGAAAGTCTACGAGGCTGGCCTTGCGCGCCATGCGCTCGACCTTTCTGTGCCGTGTGGCGAGGCCAACAGCCTTTTCGATGTGCCGGTCAGCAGATTGGCACTAGAGATCGGGTTTGGCAGCGGTGAACATCTGCTGCATCAGCTCGCGCGCCAAACAGACACCGGATTTATAGGCTGTGAGCCGTTCGTCAACGGTATGGCCCGGCTGCTTGACGATGCCAAAGATCACGAAGGTCGGGATCGGTTACGCGTGCATGAGGGCGATGCCCGAGAGGTCATAGCGTGGTTGCCCGACGCAAGCTTGGACCTGGTCTACCTGCTCTACCCGGACCCTTGGCCGAAATTGAAGCACGAAAAACGACGGTTCATGGGGCTTGATACGCTGGATTTGCTGCACCCAAAATTGACGCCAGGCGCAGAGTTGCGCGTTGCCAGCGATATCGACGTGTACAAAACCACGACGCTTAGGGCCACGCAGGCACATCGCGGATTTGAAATTGGCGACCGTGATACAGCCGAACCGTGGCCGGATTGGACCCGAACCCGCTATGAGGCCAAAGCCATCCGCGAAGGGCGCACACCGGCTTACTTCTCATTTTTCGCCAAAGTGTTGCCTCAATAACACAAAGCCCTTGCACACCACGTCCTTTTGGCTTATCTTCTTTCCAACACCTTCATCGTCAGACATCTGATTAGGGTGGGTCCTTCACGGGCCCGCCCTTTTCGTTTGGCGCAAGCAATCTCAACTGGAACACGATGACGCCAACCGATATCGACAACAGCAGTGATGCCCACACATCACGCGTGGTGCGTGAAACTGGCCTTGCTGCGCGTGTTGCTGCCATTATCGAACCAGCCATTGAAGGCTTGGGGTATCGCCTGGTGCGTGTGAAGATTTCCGGGCAAAACGGCTGCACGGTTCAGATTATGGCTGAGCGCCCCGATGGCACATTCACCATTGAAGACTGTGAGGCGGTGAGCCGCGATATCTCACCTGTGCTTGATGTGGATGACCCGGTGAAGACCGCTTACCATCTTGAGGTCTCCTCGCCTGGTATCGACCGGTCGCTTGTGCGCCCCATCGATTTTATTCGCGCCGTTGGTCATGAGGCGAAAATCGAACTTTCGCGGCCCATCGATACGGGCACTGGCGAAGGGCGCAGGCGCTATCGTGGCATCATCCACGCGGCGCTTGATGAGACGGTGGAAGTGACAATTGATGCGACCGGTGGTGCGTTGACCGTGGCTTTGCCTTATGACGCGATTGAAGATGCCCGGCTGGTGATGACCGATGCCTTGATTGAAGCGGCACAAAACGCTGCAGCCGATACAAACGACAACAATAGCAATACAGAAAGCAACGCTGGAGATCGCGCCTAAGGCAGGCGCACCGGTGATCTAAGGAGAAGGCCCATGGCCGTCAGTGCTAACCGACTGGAACTGTTGCAAATCGCCGATGCGGTTGCGCGGGAAAAGTCGATTGATCGTGAGATCGTAATTTCGGCGATGGAAGAGGCAATGGCGAAAGCCGCCCGTGCACGTTACGGGTCGGAAACTGACATCCGTGCCACGATCAATCCGAAAACCGGTGAGTTGAAGCTTCAGCGCCTCATTCATGTGGTTGAAGAGGTGGAAAATCCAGACGCCCAGATGACGGTAGCTGATGCCAAGCACACATTGCCGGATGCCGAAGTTGGCTCCGTGATTTCTGAAATTCTGCCGCCGCTTGATTTCGGTCGCATTGCCGCACAATCGGCCAAACAGGTGATCGTGCAGAAAGTGCGCGAAGCTGAGCGTGATCGCCAGTTTGAAGAGTTCAAAGATCGCATTGGCGAGATCGTCAACGGCACCGTGAAACGCGTTGAATATGGTAATGTGATTGTGGATCTGGGTCGCGGCGAAGCCATGTTGCGCCGTGATGAGCTGATCCCGCGCGAGATCTTCAAATATGGCGACCGTGTGCGTGCTTATGTTCTGGACGTGCGCCGTGAACAGCGCGGGCCACAGATTTTCCTCTCGCGCACGCATCCTGTGTTCATGGTGAAACTCTTCACCATGGAAGTGCCGGAGATTTATGACGGCGTTATCGAAATCAAGAGTGTCGCTCGCGACCCTGGTTCACGCGCCAAAATTGGTGTGATTTCCAACGATTCGTCCATTGATCCAGTGGGCGCTTGTGTCGGGATGCGCGGTAGCCGTGTGCAAGCTGTGGTGCAGGAGCTGCAAGGCGAGCGCATCGACATCATTCCCTGGTCGCCTGATGAGGCAACGTTCCTTGTGAACGCGCTTCAACCTGCTGAAGTGGCCAAGGTTGTGCTTGATGAAGACACGCGCCGTATTGAAGTTGTGGTGCCGGAAGACCAACTGTCCCTGGCGATTGGACGTCGTGGGCAGAATGTGCGCTTGGCCTCGCAGCTGACTGGCTGGGATATCGACATTATGACGGAGGACGAAGAGTCCGGTCGTCGTCAAAAAGAGTTTGCCGAACGCTCTGAGCTGTTTGTCGGTGCGCTCAATGTGGATGAAGTGGTGGGTCAACTTCTTGCGTCGGAAGGTTTCGCGACGATGGAAGAGATCGCCTATGTGGAACGCGATGAGATCGCGACCATTGAAGGCTTTGACGATGAAACCGCTGACGAGCTTCAGGCCCGTGCGCGTGAGTATCTGGAAGAGCTGGAAGCCAAAGCAGATGCTGAACGCCGTGAATTGGGCGTTGAGGATACGCTTCGCCAGATTGATGGGCTGACTACGCCTATGTTGGTTGCGCTGGGCAAGGATGAGGTGAAAACCATCGAAGATTTTGCCGGCTGCGCAACCGATGATCTGGTCGGCTGGAACGAGCGCAAGGATGGCGAAGTTGTTCGCTTCCCTGGCGCTCTGTCGGATTTCGATGTTTCGAAAACCGATGCGGAAGCCATGATCATGCAGGCGCGTGTCGCGGCAGGCTGGATTACAGCCGAAGAGTTGATGGCGCAAAACGCCGAAGATGAAGATGTGGGCGAAGAGGCCCAAGTAGAAGAAGGAGCGCCCGCGTAAGCGGGCCTCCGGTGATGAGCACAAGGGTTCAGATCAAAGTATGGCAAACGCCAAGGCGACCGAGACAGGCGAGGCTGCGCGCGAGCGCATGTGCATCGTCACGCGCCAACGCGCCGATGACACTGATCTGATCCGCTATGTGCTGGACCCCGATGGGGTACTGGTTCCCGACGTAAAAGCCGTGCTACCAGGCCGTGGTGCTTGGGTTTCGGCTCGCCGTGATGTGCTTGCCGAGGCGGTGAAGCGCAAGGCGTTTGGTCGTGCGCTCAAAACCGACGTGCCACCCGGTGGGCTTGATGATATTATCGAGCGAACCGAGCACATTCTGCGCCAGCAAGCGCGGGGTGCTTTAGCCCTTGCGCGCAAAGCGGGGCTGGTTACCAACGGCTTTTCCAAAGTGGAAAGCGCACTGAAAAACGGCAAGGTGCTTGCGCTTCTGCATGCCACCGATGCTGGCGCGGATGGCGTGAAGAAATTGAACCGGCTCGCAGGCCATGTGGGCGTGCCGGTTTTACGTGTTTTACCACACGGCGAAATGGGTTTGGCATTGGGGCTGGAACATGTGATACATGCGGCCCTTCTAGACGGTCCGGGTGCTGTGCGGTTTCTCGCCCCCTTTCGGCGGCTTGAAGCCTATTGCTATGGCGACGATACGTCAGGCGACAGCATTGAAGGATCAACGCAGCGGGCGGAAGGCTCGGTGCTAGGAGACAAGACGGCAGTATGAGTGATCAAGACACAACCGACGAAAAAGGCGCAAGCGAAGGCGCAAGCGGAAAGCGCACCCTGTCGTTAAAACCATCCTCTGGGACGGTACGGCAGAGCTTTTCCCATGGCCGATCCAATTCGGTCGTGGTGGAGAAACGTAAGCGTCGTATCGTTATGCCTGGCGAAAGCCATGCACCAAGCGAACCAGCCGCGGAGGCATCCAAGCCAACGCCGAAGGTTGTCACCCAGACTAAGCGTCGGGTGATCAAACCAAGTGCGGGATCTGGATCGACATCCGCAAAGGCAGAGGCTGCGCGCAGCGCCACCAATGCCGAGCAGGAAGCACGGCTGAATGCGCTGAAACAAGCGCAGCTACGTGAAGTGGAAGAAGCCAAGGCTGCTGCTGAAGAAGCCAAGCGCCGGGCCGCGGAAGAAGAGCGCCTGAAGAAGGAAGCTGAGGCAGAGGCTGCACGCCTTGCCGAGGAAGCCAAACTGGCTGCCGAAGCTGAGGCTCGCAAGCCGAAAGTCAAAGAAAAGCCCATTGTTGCTGAAGAGCCAGTGGTTGAAGCAGCACCCAAACGTGGTGCGCAAGCCGACGATGCCCCAGCACGTGGAGGCCGGGGTGGCGACACGCGTAACAAACGGCCAGAAACACCGACGCCTGCAAAACCAACGCCGCGCACTGATGAGCGTCGCCGTTCCAAGCTGACCATCAACCGTGCGCTTAATGATGATGGCAATCCGCGTGGCCGCTCGATGGCTGCGATGCGTCGCCGCCAAGAGAAAGCTCGTCGCGGTCAGCAGCAAACTGGTCCGCGCGAGAAGGTTCTGCGCGAGGTAACCATTCCAGACGCGATCACCATTCAAGAGCTTGCCAACCGTATGGCCGAGCGCTCTGTGGACGTGATCAAAGTGCTGATGACACAAGGCCAAATGCTGACGGTGAACGACATCATTGATGCCGATACCGCTCAATTGATCGCTGAAGAGCTTGGCCACACGGTTAAGCGCGTTTCTGAAGCGGATGTGGAAGAGGGCCTCTTCTCCACCGAAACGACCGATGATGATGAAGGTGCGTCACCGCGCCCACCGGTTGTGACGATCATGGGCCATGTCGATCACGGTAAGACGTCGCTGCTCGACGCCATCCGCAACGCCAACGTTGTGCAAGGTGAAGCAGGCGGCATTACCCAGCATATCGGCGCTTATCAGGTGGAAAAGAACGGCCAGCAGATTTCGTTCATCGATACACCGGGCCATGAAGCGTTCACCGCTATGCGTGCACGTGGTGCGAAAGCCACCGATATTGTGATCCTTGTGGTTGCCGCAGACGACAGTGTGATGCCGACGACCATTGAGGCGATCAATCACACACGCGCCGGCGAAGTGCCGATGATTGTGGCGATCAACAAGATGGATAAGCCTGAGGCTGACCCGAACCGCGTGCGCACCGATCTGCTTCGCTACGAAGTGCAAGTGGAAGGCATGGGCGGTGAAGTGCAGGACGTGGAAGTGTCTGCCACCACCGGCCAAGGTTTGGACAGTCTGCTTGACGCGATCTTGTTGCAGTCAGAAATCATGGAGCTTAAAGCCAACCCGGATCGGGCGGCTGAAGGTGTTGTGATTGAGGCGCAGCTTGATAAAGGCCGTGGCCCTGTTGCCACCGTTCTGGTGCAACGCGGTACGCTGAAAAAAGGTGACATTCTTGTCGCGGGCGGTGCCTGGGCACGTGTGCGTGCTTTGATCGATGATCACGGCAAACAAGTGGATGAAGCTGGTCCGTCGGCACCGGTTGAAGTGCTTGGCTTCCAGGATACACCGTCGGCGGGCGATCCGTTTGCTGTGGTGGACACCGAAGCACGCGCCCGCGAAATCACCGAATATCGTCAGCGGCAGCTGCGCGAGACAACCGCTGCCCGTCTTGGTACGGCGCGTGGTTCGCTTGAGCAGATGATGACACGCTTGCAGGAATCCAACCTGCGCGAGTTCCCCATTCTGGTCAAAGGCGATGTGCAGGGCTCGGTTGAAGCCATTGTGCAAGCTGTTGAAAAGATTGGTAATGATGAGGTCGCGGCCCGCGTTATTCACGCCGCGCCTGGTGGTGTGACGGAGAGCGATATTGCGCTCGCCGCAGCATCCGAAGCGCCGATCATTGCGTTTAACGTGCGTGCGAACAAGCAGGCTCGGGACACAGCGCAGGCTGAAGGCATTGAGATCCGCTACTACAACATCATCTACGATCTGGTGGATGATATCAAAGCGGCGATGGAAGGGCTTCTTTCGCCCGAACGTCGCGAAACGATGCTTGGCAATGCTGAAATCTTGGAGGTGTTCAACATCACCAAGGTCGGCAAGGTGGCCGGTTGTACGATCACCGAAGGCAAGGTGGAGCGTGGCTCTGGCGTGCGTTTGATCCGCGACAGCGTGGTCATTCACGAAGGCAAGCTGAAAACGCTCAAGCGCTTCAAGGACGAGGTGGCCGAAGTCACCACCGGCCAAGAGTGTGGTATGGCGTTTGAGAACTACGAAGACATCCGCAAAGGCGATGTGATCGAGTGCTTCCGTGTGGAAGAAGTGGCGCGCAAGCTTTAGGTTTCAACCTAAAGCGCGCCGCACTCATAAGCACGTTTTCACGAAGGTTTTTCGATGAACCCTACCTCTCAACGGCAATTGCGGGTTGGTGAGCTGGTCCGGCACGCGCTGTCGGACGTACTCACACGCGGCGATGTGCATGGACTTGATCTTGGCGGCACACTGGTCTCGGTGTCCGAGGTGCGCATGTCGCCAGATCTGAAGATCGCGACCTGTTATGTCACGCCCATCGGGCCGGGTGATCCTAAGAAACTGACCAAGAAGCTCGCCGGTGGCGCGCGCGATATGCGCATGCAGATTGGTCGTCAGCTCAATTTGCGGTTCACGCCGACTCTGCGCTTCAAACCCGATACCTCATTCGACACCTACGGCAAGATCGACGAGATTCTGCGCTCGCCGGACGTCGCCCGCGACACCGACCCCAACCGGGGGAAGGATGAGGAAGAAATTTAGGTGGGTAGGCGAAAAAAAGGCCGGAAAGTTTCTGGCTGGATCATCCTTGATAAACCCGTCGGTGTGACGTCAACCCACGCGGTTTCGCGCGTGCGGCGGGTGTTTGATGCGCAAAAGGCAGGTCATGCCGGCACACTCGACCCACTTGCCTCCGGCGTCCTCCCGCTTGCGTTAGGGGAAGCGACAAAAACCGTGCCCTTCGTCATGGATGGCGAGAAGCGGTATCTTTTTACCGTCCGCTGGGGCATTGAAACCTCTACCGATGACACTGAGGGTGAGCCTGTCGCGACCAGCGATGCGCGCCCAGATGAAGAGGCTATTCTCTCGGTGCTACCGCGTTTTGTTGGCACGATTGATCAAGTTCCACCCGCATTTTCAGCCAAGAAGATCGATGGCGAGCGGGCTTATGATCTGGCCCGCGACGGCGAAGTGGTGGAGCTGGACGCCAGCAAAGTGACAATCCATGATTTGGCCTTTCTTGGCTCGCCGGACGAGGATCGCGCGCTGTTTGAAGCCCATTGTGGCAAGGGCACGTATGTGCGCGCTATTGCCCGTGATTTGGGGCGCGCGCTGGGCACGCGCGGCCATGTTACCAGCCTGCGCCGCACGCAAGTCGGTCCGTTTGATGAACACGGCACGGTGACGCTGGATCAACTGGAGGCCATGGAGAGCCACGAGGATTGTGACGCTTTGCTCACACCCATGGCCGATGCGCTGGGTGAACTGCATGAAATTCAGGTGATGTCCGGCGATGCGGCCAAACTGCGCCGGGGCATGAGCCTGTTGGTGCGTGGGCCAACAGCACCCGTCAATGGCAAGGAAGTCTACGCCATGGATGGCGATGAACTGATCGCTATCGGCGTGATGGACTATGGCAAGTTTTTGCCCAAGCGTGTGATCGTGCCCGCCGACGGTTAGGCGGCTTGATACTCTCGTGCGGGCCACCAGAGAGGGCCGACGGCAAACACGAGCACCAGCACATTAAACGCGACATTGACCGGGCTGCCCGCCAGCACCACTCCCACACTATCCAGCACAAACCACGCCACGCTCCCGACCACCATGCTTTTGCGCACGCCATCGGGCGCCGCATCATAGACCCATGCCCGTAAGCACCAGATCATCACCGCCCAGCCCAGCAGAAACCCTGCCGTGATGGCTGACAGGAAGCGTGTTTCCTGCGCGGCGAAGGTGACAGTGCCGAGCGGCCAGGTGATCAGATCAATCAGAAAGCGCGCGGGCTCTGCGGTTGCTGCCATAGAGCCGAAAAACAGCACCGGTGCGGAAGAGCCCACCACGATGGATGTGGTGCGCAGCCAGTCCTTGTGGCCAGCTTGGGATATATAATGGCTCATGAATGGTCTCCTGTCGGTACTGAAGGCAGTCGACCGCTCCGGACAGATATGTCTGGTGCTAGCTAGCGCCAAGAATGGCAATCACTTCGGCGGGAATTTTGTAACTGCGATACACCGCTTGCTGATCGCGCAGACCGCACAGCTCACGCTGGATGATATAGGCGTGGACGGCCTCGGCAGCCGCGAGGCGGGCGTTTTCGCGATCCTCGCCGGTGCTTTGACGCAGGGCTGCCAGCGCTTCTTCAGCCCGCTTGCCCGCTCGACCCAGCGCAGCGGCCTTTTCCTCAAGAATTTCAACGTTGAGGGCCGTGTCCACGCTCGCCTGCTCAAGTTGGTGCATGGAGGCGCGGGGCATGCGAAGGGACATGGGGTTCCTCGGAGTTTGGTAGCCGAGAATAGGAGTTCGATTGATGAGTTTGCAAGTTCACAAGCCGATTAATCGACGAAGTGCCTCAGCAATAGCTGGGGCACACAGTAGTGTTTCTTCGGATCGCTCACTGAGACGGTGCCACCATACGCCGGAGGTTTGATTGGTGGGGCGTTACCCAAGTTCTATTATCGCTTCCCATCTGCCGTAAAACCCTCTATAGCCCCGGCATCGTTGTGCGTTGCCTGGCGGAGCATTCCCTTCGGCTCTGTGCCTTCGGCACAACCGCTTCCCCGACCTGCGCTGGACGACATCCCGGGCAGGCCGTTTCTCCCACCTTTTAAAAGGAGTAACCCGATGTCGATTACGACTGAGCGCAAAGCTGCGCTGATGGAAGAGTATGGCAACAAGCCTGGCGACACAGGCTCACCTGAGGTTCAGGTCGCTATTCTCACCGAGCGGATCAACAATCTGACCGGTCACTTCAAAGACCACAAAAAGGACAATCACTCCCGCCGTGGTCTTCTGAAAATGGTCAGCCTGCGCCGCAAGCTGCTTGACTACATCAAAAAGGGTGACGACGCCCGCTACCGCTCACTGATTGAGCGTCTGGGTATCCGTCGCTAAATACGCTTTTCAAGGGCATGCCGGTTAAAGCCAGCGTGCCCTTGGCATTTGCCGGTGTACGAACGGCGAAGGCCACCTTTCACGCCATACCTGTTGTCTCGCGTTGGTCACTGGCAGGATTGCCGAACATTGGATCCGCTTTTTGGAAAACCCCAAGGTTCCGTCGTCTTGCTGATGGTTGTTGAGCCAAAAGACTGGCACAGACGGTAATCTCACGGGGCTTGATACGCGTTGCGGTCAAGTTCGTCCGTCGCCACTGGCGACCGTGCGGCCTTCGCTTCTTGTTTGTCGGCAACCGGCCTGATCCATGGGGGATCATGCCATTTGACCGGGGCGCCCTTCCAAAGGGATCGGCGTCCGACACAAGGAACGATGAATGTTCAATCATCATAAAATCAGCCTCGACTGGGGCGGCCGCGAACTGACACTGGAATCGGGCAAGGTTGCCCGCCAGGCAGATGGCGCGGTTATCGCCACGTACGGCGAAACCACTGTGATCGCGACCGTTGTTTCGGCGCACTCACCTAAGCCGGGCCTGGATTTCTTCCCGCTGACGGTGAACTATCAGGAAAAATATTACGCTGCTGGCCGCATCCCAGGCGGTTTCTTCAAGCGCGAAGGTCGTCCGACCGAAAAAGAGACGCTCGTCTCCCGCCTGATCGATCGCCCAATCCGTCCGCTGTTTGTTGACGGCTACAAGCACGAGACCCAGGTGATCTGTACCTGCATGTCCTATGACATGGAAAACGACCCCGATATGATCGCCATGGTTGCCGCTTCTGCTGCGCTGACGCTTTCCGGCGTTCCCTTCATGGGGCCCATCGGTGGCGCGCGTGTTGGTCGCCTCAATGGTGAGTTCGTGCTGAACCCAACCAACGATCAGATGGAAGACACTGAGCTTGATCTGGTTGTTGCCGGTACCAATGATGCGGTGCTGATGGTGGAATCCGAAGCCAAAGAGCTTGACGAAGCCACCATGCTTGAAGCTGTGATGTTCGGCCACAAAGGCTTCCAGCCTGTGATCGACGCCATCATCCAGCTGGCTGAAAAATGCGCCAAAGAGCCACGCGATTTCCAGCCTGAAGATCTCTCAGAACTCTATGACGCGGTTAGCGGCATGGTTGCGGATGATCTGGCAGCTGCCTACGCCATCACCACAAAGATGGAACGTCAGGACGCCATCGGCGAAGCGCGCAAAAAAGTTATGGCAACGTTCTTCCCAGAAGGTGCCGACGCACCGGCTTGGACCGAGACGCAGGTCAAAACCGTGTTCAAGAAGGTTGAAGCCGCCACCGTTCGCGGCTCCATCCTGAAAACCAAAAGCCGCATTGATGGCCGTGACCTCGTCACCGTTCGTCAGATCGAGTCTGAAGTTGGTCTTCTGCCACGCACGCACGGTTCAGCGCTGTTCACCCGCGGTGAAACGCAGGCGATTGTGGTTGCCACGCTCGGCACAGGTGATGATGAGCAGATGATTGACGGTCTTGATGGCCTGAACTTCGGCAACTTCATGCTGCACTACAACTTCCCACCGTTCTCGGTTGGTGAAGCAGGCCGTGTGGGGTCTCCTGGTCGTCGTGAGATCGGTCACGGCAAGCTTGCATGGCGTGCAATCCACCCAATGCTGCCAGCCAAAACCGAATTCCCGTACACCCTGCGCGTTGTGTCGGAAATCACCGAATCCAACGGTTCCTCCTCGATGGCCACCGTTTGCGGCACATCGCTGGCGCTGATGGATGCAGGCGTTCCGCTGAAAGCCCCAGTGGCCGGTATTGCCATGGGTCTGATCAAGGAAGGCGATGAGTTCGCTGTGCTGTCCGATATCTTGGGTGATGAAGATCATCTTGGGGATATGGACTTCAAAGTGGCAGGTACGGCCAACGGCATCACCTCGCTGCAGATGGACATCAAAATCGATGGCATCACCGAAGAGATCATGCAGATCGCTCTGGATCAGGCCAAAGGCGGCCGTTTGCACATTCTTGGTGAAATGGGCCGTGCCCTTGGTGAAGCACGTTCGGAACTTGGTGAGTTTGCGCCACGCATCGAGCAGCTTTCCATCCCAACCGACAAGATCCGTGATGTGATCGGTGCCGGCGGTAAGGTGATCCGTGAGATCGTTGAGAAAACCGGTGCGAAGATCAACATCGAAGATGATGGCACCGTGAAAGTGGCCTCATCAGACGGCAAGTCGATTGAAGCGGCCATCAAGTGGATCAAATCGATTACCGATGATCCTGAAGAAGGCGAAATCTACCAGGGTACGGTTGTGAAGACCGTGGACTTTGGTGCGTTCGTGAACTTCTTCGGCCCCAAAGACGGTTTGGTGCACATTTCGCAATTGGCGCAGGACCGCGTGAAGCAGACCACCGATATTGTCAAAGAAGGCGACAAGGTGTGGGTGAAGCTTCTGGGCTTTGATGACCGCGGCAAGGTTCGCCTTGGCATGAAGATGGTCGATCAGGAAACGGGTGAAGAAATCACCGAAGGCGACGACGACTAAGTCGTTGATTTTTTAAAAGAATAAGAAGGGCTCCGGAACACTGTCTCCGGCGCCCTTTTTGTTGGCTTCGTCATAGCCGGGCTTGACCCGGCTATCCAGCTTCGGTGCTTTCATTGCCGCGAATGGCCAAGTTTCCCGTAGCTCTATCTAACTGAACGCTTGCCAAATTCCATGGAGCTGGATGGCCGGGTCAAGCCCAGCCATGACGTCTCAGAGGGTGGCTAGACCTTCCGCAAATCCACGCGCTCGATCATGTGATCTTCGCCTTTGGTGAGGATCAAGTCGGCGCGAGCACGGGTGGGGCGGACATTGTCGCGCAGGTTTGGCAGGTTGATGCCGTTCCAGATGTGCGTGGCTGTGGCGGCAGCTTCGTCATCTTTCAGCTTTGAGTAGCGGTGAAAATAGCTTTGCGGGTCGGCAAAAGCTGTTTCACGCAGGCGCATGAACCGACGAATATACCAGGTGCACAACGTGTCCTCAGCCGCATCGATATAGACAGAAAAGTCAAAGAAATCAGAGACAAAGGGTACGGCGCGGTCTGCTTCGGATGGTGAGGGCTGACGTGCCTGAAGCACATTGAGACCTTCAACGATCAGAATGTCTGGCTTGTGAACAGATGCAGTTTCGCCAGGCATCACGTCATAGGTGAGGTGCGAATAGACCGGTGCTTCGACATGCTCATGGCCAGCCTTCACTGCGCTTAAGAACCCCAAAAGCGCTTTCACATCATAGCTTTCCGGGAAGCCCTTGCGGTTCATCAGACCTTCGGATTCCAGCACCGCGTTGGGCAACAAAAATCCATCGGTGGTGATCAGATCAACCTTCGGCGTATTCGGCCAACGGCTGAGCAGCGCCTGCAGCACACGACTGGTGGTGGATTTGCCCACCGCTACAGAGCCAGCAACGCCAATCACGAACGGCACTTTGGCACCATTGGAGCCCAAAAAACGCTTGGTGGCTTTAAAAAGCTGCTGGGTTGCCGCGACATACATCGCAAGCAGACGCGAGAGCGGCAAATAGATCGCCTCGACCTCTTCGATGGACAGCCGGTCATTGAGCGAGCGCAGGCGATCGACCTCCTCAACGCCCAGCACCATCGGCTCACCTTCACGCAGGGCCGCCCACTCATCGCGGGTGAAACTGCGATAGGGGGAAAGATCGGAACGGTTCATCTGATCCATGGCGACCGCCTTTTCTGTGCGCGGCGCGGCCACACAAAGCTCACTATGAGCTGCGCGCGGCCTTTTCCGCCAGACCGGACTGGCCCGTACGGCGGGCAAGCTCAGCGAGCACGTTGTCTAGCGGAATATCGGCAATGCGCAAGACGACAAGAAGATGATAGAGGACATCGGCAGCCTCCTTGGTCAGCTGGTCTTTGTCGCCTTCCAGTGCGGCAACTATGGATTCAACGGCCTCTTCACCCAGTTTACGGGCAGCTTTTGGCATGCCCGCAGCCAGCAGTGAGGCGGTATAGCTCTCATCGGCTGGGGCGTTGGCACGCTCAGCGAGGATAGCTTCCAGGTCAGACAAGGAAAACGTGCTCATGCCGGTCTCATCGGTATTCCAGCTTCCATCATATGCTCTTTGACTTCGCCGATGGAATAGGTTCCGAAGTGAAAGACCGAAGCGGCAAGCACAGCGGTTGCATGACCTTCGCGCACCCCATCAACAAAGTGATCCAGCGTGCCGACACCGCCTGAGGCGACGACCGGAACGGTCACGGCATCGGCGATGGCCCGAGTGAGCGGCAAATCAAAGCCAATTTTGGTGCCATCTCGGTCCATGGATGTGAGCAGGATTTCGCCCGCACCCAATTCGACCACCTCTTTGGCGTACTCTACCGCGTCGATACCAGTGGGCTTACGGCCACCATGGGTGAACACCTCAAACCAGGTGGATCCGTCCTCACGCGTCGATTGCTTAGCGTCGACGGCCACAACGATGCACTGCGAGCCGAATTTTTCAGCGGCACGGCGCACGAAATCGCGATCATGGACCGCTGCCGTCATGATGGAGACTTTATCGGCACCGGCTTTCAGCAACGCGCGGATATCGTCCAGCGTGCGCACACCACCACCGACGGTGACCGGCATAAAGCAATGCTCAGCGGTTTGCCGCACGACATCCAACAGAATGCCGCGATCCTCGTGGCTGGCCGTAATATCGAGGAAGCACAGCTCGTCAGCACCGGCGGCATCATAGGCCTGCGCAGCCTCCACTGGATCACCGGCATCAACCAGATCAACGAAGTTTACGCCTTTGACGACGCGCCCGTCTTTGACATCAAGGCATGGGATAACGCGGGGTTTTAGGGACATTTGCCTCTCCACAAAGCCCCGGACAGTGCGAACGCGCGTGATCCGGGACCTAGAGCCCTATTGACTTCGAGGTCCCGGCTCAAGGCCGGGACATACATTGCAGACTTTACTCAGCTGCTTGCGCGGCGGCAGCACCCGGTAGAGCGCCATTGATAACGTAGGCTAGAATCTCAGCGACTTGGCGTGGTTCACGGGCCACGGCCAAAGCGGCAGCGTCCACCTCTTTCAAGGCGTGGTCATGCTCAGGGCGCTGCAAAACAATCATCGGCTTTCCGAGAGCTGACGCGATGCCGGCATCAAACGCGGCGTTCCACTGGCGATACTTTTCGCCGAAACGCACCACGACAATGTCCGCATCACCGATCAGCGTGCGGGTGCGGATGCCGTTGACCATCGCGCCTTTGTGATCGTGCCAGTATTTGTCAGGTTCAGCGCCAAGAATTTCTACGCCACAATCATCGCTGGCTTCGTGGTTGGTGATCGGTGCCGAAAACTGCACGGGCAAACCTGCCGCCGTAGTCGCAGTTTCGATTTCTTCACGCCAGTCGGTGTGAATCTCTCCGGAGAGATAAACGTTCCAGGTCTTCATCGAGACATCCTTTGCGTGCGCAAAAACGGTTTTAGGTTGGGGCGAACTCTAGGCGCCGCGCTTTTTCATGATCGTATAGGTTACCGCAAGCCCGACCAGCGTGACGATGGCCAAAGGTACGGTCAAAATGGCCCAATTGATCATACTCATCAGCGATCCGGCAAAGCTTTCCATAAATGAACTGGACCGCGTGCAGCCAGTCATAGTGGGCATATCCACCGTGCAGCCCATCGCAAGCGCGATCAATTCGCCGACAAAAGCACCCACCAGCGGAAACAAGCCGATGATCAACACCAAACCGATTGACCAACGCCACGCCCAACGCTTGGCATCGGCTTCGCTCAACCGTTCTTTGGAACCTCGTCGAAAACCCATCACACGACCTTCAAGATTTTAAGCGCTTCAGCCGGATCAATGCGCCCATCATAAAGCGCGCGACCAGAAATAGCACCTTCGAGGATCGCTGCGTCCGGTTGCGTCATCCGCGTGATATCATCCAGCGAGGCGAGACCTCCAGAAGCGATCACTGGAATGGAAACTGCCTTGGCCAAATCAATGGTCGACTCCCAATTGATGCCTGTCAGAACACCGTCGCGATCAATATCGGTATAAACAATCGCAGCAACGCCAGCATCTTCAAAGGCTTTGGCCAGGTCCACTGCCAACATGTCGGAGGTTTCCGCCCAACCTTCAACGGCCACTTTTCCGTCGCGGGCATCAATACCAACCACGATCTTGCCAGGATGGCGGCGCGCAGCGTCACGCACCAAACCCGGGTCACGCACGGCAACGGTGCCGAGGATCACGCGGGCGATGCCTTTATCCAGCCAGGCATCAATCGCTGCATGGTCGCGTATGCCACCGCCAAGCTGCACCGGCATGGTGACGCGGCTAAGAATGCTATCGACCGCATCGCTGTTCTGGCTGGATCCGGCAAAAGCGCCATTCAGATCAACAACGTGCAGATAGGAAAAGCCCATCGCTTCAAAGTCAGCGGCCTGCGCGCCTGGATCGGTGTTGTAGATGGTGGCCTGATCCATCTCACCTTTTTTCAAGCGAACGCAGACACCGTCTTTAAGGTCGATGGCAGGAAAAAGGATCATTCTCGGGTTATCCACAACTCTCATTTCTAAAAATTCTCTTACAATTCAATGCCACGTCTTAGAACGAGCAATTGACACACTCTAGATGCGTTCAGATTGGCCGTCCTTCTAATCTTGAAAGGACTAAGCTGTGAAAACGCTGCCAAACCTCGCCGACATTTTTGAGTTCATAGAGACCAATCCGTCGCTAACAGCCGATGACGCTGATCTGATCAAAGAAAAACTTCAACTTCGCTATCCGGAGCTGAAACAACAAGACGAGAGCAACGATGACGGTCGCGAACTCCCTATGAATCCATCAGACCAACTAGATCTGTTCGAATAGCTAAGGCTTCCACCTCAAAAAATTACCAATCAAAGCCAAACCCAGTGTCTGGCTTTTTTCAGGGTGGAATTGCGTGCCTATAAGATTGTCGCGGCCAACAATGGCGGTCACCCGACCACCATAATCGGCGCGGGCGATGACATCAGCCTCATTGGTCGCTTGCAGATGATAAGAATGCACGAAATAGGCGTGCAACCCGTCCTCACCCGTGCTGATACCGTCCAGGATTGGGTGATCGCTGACGGTTTCCAGCACGTTCCAGCCCATGTGCGGGATTTTCAGACTGGGATCATCCGGCTCAATAGCCACCACGTCACCGGAAATCCAATCAAACCCGGGCGTTACGCCATGCTCCAAGCCGCGGGACGCCATCAGCTGCATGCCAACGCATATCCCCAGGAACGGAGCCCCGCGCTGTGTAACCGCGTCGAACAAGGCATCACGCATCCCAGGGACGGCTGAAAGACCTGAGGCACAATCGGCGAACGCACCAACACCTGGCAACACCACACGATCAGCGGTGCGCACCAAATCTGGGTCTTCGGTGACATGCACGGTCGCCGATAAACCCTGTTCGCGGACAACGCGCTCAAACGCTTTGCTGGCCGAGCGTAAATTGCCCGAGCCATAGTCGATAATGGCGATCGATTCGCTCATGAAACAGTTCGTTAGCTGGAAAAACCGGAAAGGGTAGGCGGCGTCGCGCTGGAAGGTCGATGCAAAGGCCCACCTGATGAGCGTGACGGCGCAACGGGCTGAACCGCATCGCGATCAGCAAGCCATTGCGTGAAGAAAACACGCTCTGCCTCGTCTCGGTTGCGTGCTTCCAGCACCGCAATTTCGCGGTAGCCTTTTACCGCCATGCTTTCCAAACGCAGTTGCCCGGCTTCGACAAAAACAACAATAGCAACAGCGACGGACAGGCCAGTCGTGACTAGGTCAGGCACCGCAAAGCTGAGCACCTGAATGCCTATCACCACCACCAAATAGGCAAGCAGCACCCACCAGAGGCGACGTACAAGCATCCAAATAAGCGGCACGAACAAAGCAGCCAGCGACCAGCCATGGCGCACAAAAACCAGGCTTTGGGCGTCCTCTTCCACTGTACCGGCCATCACCGGCGGTGCAAAAATAGAATAGGTGCGCATTCAGAGCGCTCCTTTGGTGGTCGGCAGCTCACCGGCTACGCGCGGGTCAATGGCAAGCGCATCGCGCAAGGCGCGAGCGACAGCTTTGAAGATGCTTTCGGCAATATGATGGCTGTTGGCGCCATAGACGCTTTCCACGTGCAGCGTGATCCCTGCGTTCATGGCGAGCGCCTGGAAAAACTCGCGCACCAGCTCGGTGTCGAATGTGCCGATTTTCTGCGCGGTAAACTCGGCCCGCCACACAAGGAAGGGCCGCCCCGAGACATCGATGGCTGCGCGCGAAAGTACTTCATCCATCGGCAGATCAGCGGAGGCATAGCGACGGATGCCACGTTTGTCGCCCAGCGCCTCCTTCAGCGCCTGGCCGAGCGTGATACCAACATCTTCCACCAGATGGTGGTCATCGATGTGCACGTCACCGGTTGCCTCAACGGTGATGTCGATCAGGGAATGCTTGGCCAACTGATCAAGCATATGGGCAAAAAACCCCGCACCATTGAGCGTGATCTGTGATGCGCCGGTGCCACCAAGGTTCACCGTCGCTTTGACGGAGGTCTCGTTTGTGGTGCGCTCAAGCGTGGCTGTGCGAGGCATGGTCGAACTGTTCTCTTGGCTAGAAGATGCTTCCCTCTAACAGGCTGTGCGCTGCGATCCAAGCACCGAACCGCTCGCTGGTGAACGAACGATGGCACCGCTGTTGCTTTGCAATCGGCACGCGGACCCTTACATGCGGTAAAAGACACCATTGAGAGCGAAGATACTCCCATGCATTCACCTGATAGTGCGCTACCCTCCATGCACGCCACCACCATCGTCACTGTGCGCAAAGGCGGCAAAGTCGTTGTGGCCGGAGATGGGCAAGTTTCCCTTGGCCAGACCGTCATCAAAGGCAATGCCCGCAAGGTCCGCCGTCTGGCCAGCGGCGACGTGATCGGCGGGTTTGCTGGCGCGACCGCCGATGCTTTCACCCTGTTTGAGCGGCTCGAAGCCAAGCTGGAACAATATCCCGGCCAGCTGAAGCGCGCTTCGGTGGAACTTGCCAAGGATTGGCGCACCGACCGCTATCTGCGCCGCCTGGAAGCGATGATGATTGTTGCCGACAAGGATGAAAGCCTGATTTTGACCGGCACCGGCGATGTGTTGGAGCCAGAAGATGGCATTATGTCCATCGGGTCGGGTGGCAACTATGCCTTAGCGGCAGCCCGTGCGCTAGCTGACAGCGATCATGACGCCGAAGAGGTTGCCCGGCGGGCCCTAAAAATCGCAGGCGATATCTGCGTTTACACCAACCACAATGTCGTTTTGGAAAGCATCGACGAAGCCTAGGATCACGGCAATGGTCACTCCGCCTCCCATCTCTCAAGCGCATGACCGCATTGGCGCTGGCGTTGCGGCGGGGATCATCACGCCTGATCAAGCACTGGCGTTGCGGAAGCTACCCTTGGATTCGGGTCCGGAACGCTTCTCCACGGTCGCGTCAGGCGATGAGCCCTTTGCCTTGTTTCGCGGGTTCCGCGATGTGTTTTTGGCGATCGGCATCGTCATCCTTGCTGTCGGGTTAACCAGTGTAGCCGGTCAAATCTTGGGTATGCGGTTTGATCTGCAAGCCGGTTGGACGGATGCTCTGTTCGGCATGATGTTGGCGATCATCGCCTGGATCGTGGCTGAATGGGTCACGGGGAAGCTGCGCATGCCATTGGCAAGCCTGGTGACAGTCTTAGCCTTTAGCGCGGCCTTTGCGGCAACACTGGTAAGTCTTAGCGAAATGGCTGGCCTAAGTTCCGGCACTGGATTGAGCATTGATCTTCTCGCACCGATTTTGGGTGCGCTGGGTGCCCTGCTTTTTTATGTTCGCTTTCGTCTACCAGCCGCGCTCCTCCTGGTCGCCGGCGGGTTATCGAGCACCATTTTGCGGATGATTGATCCCACGTGGTTCGATTCACCTGGCTTGACCTTCCAATTTGCAGCGCTTGCCGTTGGGTTGGTCGTTTTTGCGGTCGCCATCAGCTATGAGCTGCGCGATCCAAAGCGCGTGCAACGCCAATCAGAAAATGCGTTTTGGCTGCACCTTCTGGCCGCCCCGTTGATCGTGTTGGCTTTAACCGGCGGCGCAACGTCGCTCGATATCAGCTCAACTGGCGAAGCGCTGCGGATGTTTACCGTGGTCTTTGTGCTTGGATTGCTCGCCCTTCTCATCGACCGACGTGCTTTCATCGTTTCGGCACTGCTCTATCTGGCAGGCGCCATTGCCTACACAATCAGCCAATCAGGCGTTGCGCCCGATACACAGTTTGCCATCACAGCCTTGATGCTGGGTCTGTTCGTTGTTGGGCTCGCCCTTGGTTGGCAGCCTATGCGAAGGGCGTTCTTGAGCGTTTTACCAGAGAGTTTGTCGGTGCGCTTGCCCAATCCAGCGGGCCCGGACGCGCTGGGCGGTTAATTGATGGAGTTTCGATTCGCGTCCGTAACGCTTAAGGACAAGCCTATGCTGCGCGCTTGGCTTTCGACGCCAGATTCGCAGACCTGGTGGGGCGATCCCGATCATGAAATTCGCTTGATCTTTGATGGCGAGACAACCGGCGAATCCAGCGGCTACATTGTTCATGGTGACGATGGACCGTTCGCCTACATCCAGTCTTGGCCGAGCGACAAGCAACCAGCCGAGGCGATCAAGGACGAGCCATGGGTCGCTGAGCAGCCCGCTGGCACGCTAGGGGTTGATATCACCATCGGACGACCCGATCTGCTGGGTAAGGGTCTTGGGACCGAGGTGGTGCGGCAGTTCTGCCAAAAACTCTTCGCTGAAGGGGCGCCGCGCCTCATCATCGATCCCGATGCCAAAAACACACGCGCCGTACGCGCCTATGAAAAGGCAGGCTTTTCCCGTTTCGACCAATTCACCAACCCGGATGGGTCCGTCACGCTGCTGATGGAAATGTTCCCTCCGCAGCTCTAACCTTTTTTGGACACGCCACTTTATGAGCAACCTTGCTGCAACTTTTTCCCCCCGCGAGATCGTTTCCGAACTTGATCGCTTCATTATCGGCCAACACGACGCCAAGCGCGCTGTGGCCATCGCTTTGCGCAACCGCTGGCGTCGCCAGCAGCTGGATGAAGGCCTGCGCGAAGAGGTGATGCCGAAAAACATCCTGATGATCGGGCCAACGGGTGTCGGTAAAACCGAAATCTCGCGCCGCCTGGCAAAACTTGCCAACGCGCCGTTTATTAAGATCGAAGCGACCAAATTTACCGAAGTTGGCTATGTCGGCCGCGATGTGGAGCAGATCGTGCGCGATCTGGTGGAAGCGGCGATTGGCCTGGTGCGTGAAACACGCCGCAAGAAGGTGGAGGCCAAGGCCCACATTGCCGCTGAAGATCGAGTGTTGGATGCGCTTGTTGGCGAGAATGCCTCGCCCGCCACGCGCGATAGTTTTCGCAAAAAGCTACGTGAAGGCGATCTCAACGACAAAGAGATCGAGATCGATGTGCGCGACGCTGGCGGCGCTCCAATGTTCGAGATCCCAGGCATGCCGGGCTCCAATATGGGCATGATCAATATGTCCGATATGCTCGGCAAAGCCTTTGGTGGACAAAAAACCAAAAAGCGCCGCGTCACCGTCGTCGACAGCCATGATCTGCTGCTCGCCGAAGAGTCTGACAAACTGCTGGATGACGAGGAAATCACTCAGGAAGCCATCGCGCTGACGGAAAATCACGGCATCGTCTTCCTTGATGAGATCGACAAGATCGCATCAAGCGCTGGGCGCGGCGGTGATGTCTCTCGCGAAGGTGTGCAGCGCGATCTTCTGCCTTTGGTGGAAGGCACAACGGTTTCAACCAAGTACGGCCCGGTGAAGAGCGATCATATTCTTTTCATTGCATCCGGTGCGTTTCACGTTGCCAAACCGTCTGACCTGCTGCCGGAACTTCAGGGTCGTCTGCCGATCCGGGTGGAACTGAAAGCGCTGACACGCGAGGATTTCCGTCAGATCCTACGCGACACCGAGGCGAGCCTCATCAAACAGTATGTCGCGCTGATGGGCACCGAAGATGTGACGATCACCTTCACCGATGATGCCATCGACGCAATTGCCGATGTGGCGGTCGATCTGAATGGCTCGGTGGAAAACATCGGTGCACGTCGCCTGCAAACGGTTATGGAAAGGATATTGGATGAGATTTCCTTCACTGCGCCAGATCGCGCGGGTGAAGAGATCATCATTGATGCTGATCACGTGCAGGAAAACATCGGCGAGTTGGCGAAAAACACCGACCTGTCGAAGTTTATCTTGTAGTTGGCAGATACCTTTGCGTCATCCCGGGCAAGCTATGCGAGACCCGGGATGACGAATGGGGATGCTTAGCCGGATTCGGACCCATCACCCTGTCCCGCACGTCTGCGCGTGGCAGTTTCCAGCGCAGGTGCTGTGCCTTCAATCAGCATCGCGATGACGTTTTCCAGATACATGCAGTCGTTCGCAGATAGATCGCCGATCCGCTGGGCAAAAAGGTTGGCAAGACGCGTGGCATTAGGACTGAGATCAACCGTGTCCACCACAACACGTGGGTGAGACAAAAACGCCAGCGTCTCAAGCTCGTCGGCATCGTCCCAGATCAAATTGAAGTAGCCGACAATGCGCTGAACAAAGGCCCAGTTAGGCAGACCACGCTTGCCGTGCTCAAGCGCCGACAGATAGGCGCTGGACACATTCAGAGCCTCGGCCATTTCAGCCTGCGTGACACTTCGCGCTTCGCGCAATTGGCGCAGTTTCTCGCCAAGCGGAGTGAGGGTGGTGGCTTTCATGTTTCCAAAACCTTTGACACCACACTAGTGTCCTGAATCTGAAGTTCGTCACGGTATGCAGCACACTCTAAACGAACTTCAGATTCAATCAGGACACTAGCAACATTATGATTCTCGTGTGGTTTAGGGATTTGAAGTTCCTTTCCGAGCGCGCCGCTAACAATGATAGGAACTTCAAATCCACCACACTAGGGCTTGGCCTTCTTGGCGCGCAAGCGCACGTAAAGCGCGCCCTCCCCGCCATGGCTTGCATGAGCGGGTTCTACGCCAAGGACAGCAGCGCGCAGGTCGGGCGCAGATAGCCAACCGGGCACAGCTTTGCGCAGAATGCCTGACCCGACCGCCCAAGGTGGCGCATGAGGGTGCGGATCGCGAACCCGTGTGCCCTTGCCCGTGATCACCAGCACTGTGCGATGTCCGTTGGTATGCGCTCGCCAGATGAAAGAGCGCAGCACATCATGGGCCTCGTGCTGGCGAAGACCATGAAGATCCAACCGCGCATCGATGGGCGTGCGACCACGGGCAATGCGTGTGCGTGTTTTTCTGTCGAGATCGACCAAAGGTGGCTGCCCGGCGGTTGGCGGTTTTTGCCTGGCCGACGGTGCGGACAGTGTGTCGAGCTTCTTGGTGCTGCCCTTCTTGGCCTGCGGGTGGCCTGACGCGTGATGCTTCATCGCGCCCTTGTTTGGGTGCACTGGGTGGGGGTGCGCAGACTTGGTGTTGATTTGGCCGCTTTCCAAATACTCTGCAAGCGCCTGGGAGTAGAGCGCGCGCTGCTTGGCATCCAGCGGATCAACGGTGCGCTTCACCCGATCCCAAAGGCCGGCTTCACCATCGCTTTGGTTGGCACCGGTGCTCGGCTTCTTCTTGCTCATGAGCCATCAGCACCATTGGGGATGAGGATCGTAAAGCGCACGGGTTGATTGACCGCTCCGGCGATGCGCCCTGCCTCATCACCCGACCCGATAAAGATGTCGCCACGCGCTGGGCCAACGATGGCCGAACCGGTGTCCTGAGCGATCATGAGTCGGCTAAGTGGCTCCTCGGCGTCTGGTAATGGGTTGTGCGATTGCACAAAAACGGGCGTTCCAAAAGTGTGCAGATGCCGATCAACAGCCAGGCTTCGCCTGGGCGTTAAAGGTACACCTGCGGCCGCGACAGGACCGGCTGAAGGATCAAAGTCTTCGGCCATGGCAAAGAAAATAAAAGATCGATTCGTTGCCAGAACGGCATCGCGATCCCCTGGGTTTGCAGCCGCCAACCAAGTGCGCAAGCTGTCCATTGTGACATCTTCCAGCGCCAGTTCACCGCGCTCCACCAATGTGCGCCCGATTGGTGTGTAATGATGACCTGATTTGCCGGCAAAATTAATCCGCTGAAACGATCCATCGGTCATCGCCAGCCTGGCAGAGCCTTGGATATGGATGAAAAATGCATCGACAGGGTCTTGCAGATAGACCAGCTCCAAGTTCTGGCCATCCAGCGCGCCATTCATGATGGCAGCACGGTCGGGGAACGCTTCAAAACCGGTGTCGGTCGACCGGCCCCACGTAACGTCATCATCGATACCGAGGCTTTCGGCGGAACTGCCCAATTCCATCAGATCGGCCGGGCGCGCATAGAGCGGATACTGAAAAACCTCTGTGCGCTCGAACGAGGCGCGCACCTGCGGCTCAAAATAGCCGGTCAACAAACCGCGAGCTTCGACATGATGTGGGGTAAAATTGGCTTCAAAGAAAGCGCGCGCTTCATTTGCAGCGTTGTCTGGCAACGACACGCAAACCGCGGCAAGCGCTGCTCCATCGACGCCGCTTGATCGTGTGCGTGGTGTACGCTCAGCAACACGATCACAGGTACGCCGGAAAGCTGTAAGGGCGGCGGCGTGATCATCCTGCGCCCAACCTTCAAGATAATCAAAGGCAAGCGGCGTGAGGTGCGCAGGGAAACTATCGGCCATTGCAGGAGCGGTTATCAACGCGTTGGCGAGAACAAGGGCAAGCCCCAACGCCATGGTGGTAGGCCTGTTGGCGAATATCTTGGTAGACATTTTGGTATGGCGTTGGACCGCACATCCCATAAACGACCGGCGCTTAGGTCGCTTCGGTTGCGACCAGCTTCCAGTTGGGATCGCCGGTGCTCACATCACGTGCAAAGGTCCAGATGTCCGTCATCTCGGTCACTTCGGTCGGATCGCCATCAATCACGCGGCCATCGGAATCTTTGGTCACAGAGATCAGCTGGCTTTTGAAGCGCATAGTGATTTGCGCAATTTTGTCGGCCAACTCCGCCTCAACGATGTCGGACTTGTCCAAACCGATGAAGGTGAAGTCAACATTTTCGCCAGCTTCATTGCGCTCATCAATGGCCTGAACGAAGCCTTGATACACTTCCTCATCAAGCAAGGGCTGCAGCGTGGCTTTGTCGCCTGAGGCAAAAGCGGTCACGATCATCTCGTAGGCCATGCGGGCGCCGTCGACGAATTCGCGGGCGTGGAAGCTAGGATCTGCAGAAAGCAGTGTCTTCAACGCGCCTTCAACAGCAGAGCCGGGTTTGACCACACCGCCGATTTGATCGTCAGGGTCAGCAGCCTGCCGCGCACGCGCCGTTGGGAGGGTCACGACCTTGTCGCCACCTGTCTCAGCCTCTTCACGGGCTGTGTAAGGATCAAACGGCGGACGCTCTTCCCCGGTGCGCTTGCCCAAGACGGAGCGCAAACGGAAAAAGATGACCACCGCAATGGCCAGAAAGAAGAGGGTATAAATATCCACCGGCGTCCACGTTTCGGCCCTTGGGAAAAGCGCTCATTGTTGCGCGGGCCGAACCTTCTTGTTGGGTTGGTTTAATTGGAACTCATATGTAGGTGCGTTTCAAGCAGCATCCAGGGGTGTACGCAAGCACGATAGCGTGTTCTGCAACGCTCCCATCGTCGCATCTATGGCCATAGTTACTCCGATTGGTGCTTGTAACCACCTTATCATGGCCCCATGTTGGCCATCATGCCTTTTGCTTTATTCTTTTTATTGTTCATCTTTTTAGAGGTTGCCGGTTTCGTCGCAATGGCGGAAGCGGTCGGCCTTTTGGGTGTTTTTGCGCTCATTGTGCTGGGCATTGTTGCCGGCGCTTTCATTATCCGAACCATTGGCCTTGCCAGCGTGCAGCGCATGCAAAAGCGCGCCCAGGAGGGCGAAACGGTTGGCCAAGAGCTTGGTGGACTGGTTTTGGGGTTTTTGGGCGGTGTTTTGCTGATCGTGCCGGGATTTCTTACCGACCTCATCGGCATCGCCCTCCTCATTAAGCCCATTCAGATGCTGGTTTGGCCACGCTATGGCCGTCAAATGGCGGGTCGCATGCCCGATGTGCGTCAAGGCGGCCAGTGGCAATCGCCCAACCAAAGCCATCATCCGGCAAACGACACCGTGGTGATCGATGCCGATGCTGAACCCAATGATGGTTCGCCCAATCGCTCACAGAAAGAGCGTAATCCCTGGGGCTCTTAAGCCTAAGAGTCTTTTCGCGGAGCTGATTCGTGGCACATCGCTTGCCGCCCCGCGGCCAAAATGGTAGCCACCGCCCACGTTTTGCGCGCATGACATCATACGCGCCTCTTAAGACCTCCCTAAACTCAAGGAATAATAAGCCCCATGGCAAGCAAGAAGGCATCTGAGACGACGGCAGCTGACGAGACAAAGGCTGACGACGCTGCCGCAGAGACCAAAGCTGACACCAGCTCAACCAATGGTGGCGGTGCTGCCGCGGCGGCGGCTGCCGCAGCAGCTGCAAAACCCGCCGGTGCCGCGCCGCGCTTTCAGGCCCTTGGTCAGTACATCAAAGATTTGTCCGTCGAAAACCCAAACTCGCCGGAGTCGATGCGCGCTGGCAAGCAACCAAAAATCGATATCAATGTCTCGGTGGGCGTGAACGCCAAAGCTGAAGGCACCAACGAGGTTGTGCTGAAGCTGGATGCTAAAGCTGGCACAGGCAAAGACATGCTGTTTGCCGTTGAACTTGCCTATGCCGGCCTGTTTCGCGCAGAGAACATGACGCAAGAACAGATGCAGGTTGCGCTGATGATCGAAGGCCCTCGCCTTCTGTTCCCGTTTGCCCGGGAAATTCTTGCCAACGCCACGCGCCAGGCGGGTTTCCCACCGCTGATGCTCGATCCAGTGGATTTCCTGGCGCTTTATCGCCAGCGTGCAGCGCAAGCGCAGGCCGCTCAAGCCGCCGCCAGCTAAGCGCGCTCAAAACTGAGACACTTAGGGTCTAAACCCTAGAAAACCGCGCTTCTACCAGAGCGCGGTTTTTTACGTTTGATCGGTCTTTTCGCCCACCAAATGTGGGTAGCGGGACCAAACCGCATCCTCACCAAGCGTTGCAACAAAGGCTGCATGGGCTGCTTTTTCGTCCTCACTCAACCGGTCGGGGAGAGGCGATGGCCGCGGTTCTATGATGGATGCTTGGGTGCGTCGCTGGCGGCTGGTGTCGCCAAAGCTCATGGCCTTTTGGCGCGCCCCAATCAACTCAACATACACATCGGCCAGAAGCTGCGTATCCAGCAGCGCGTTGTGTTTTTCGCGGGCTGACAGATCGATCCCGAACCGTTTGCAGAGCGCATCAAGGGAATTGTCGGATCCAGGAAACTTGCGCCGCGCTATCGCGACCGTGTCGATCATCCGTTCGAACGACATGGCAACCAGGTTGCATCGTTCCAGCTCCGCATTGACGAAGCCGAAATCAAACATCGCATTGTGGGCGACAAGGCGTGCATCACCGATGAAATCGACCCATTTCTGGGCCACCGCATCAAAAAGCGGCTTGTCGGCAAGAAACGCATCGGACAGGCCGTGAATTTCTTCGGCTTTGGCAGGCATGGGGATCGTTGGGTTCACATATTCGTGGAATTCAACACCGGTGGGCACATAGTCCACCATTTCCACGCCCGCGATTTCACAAATGCGGTCGCCGTCTTTGGCGCGCAGGCCAGTGGTTTCAACATCGAAGATGATTTCGCGCATACCCCGCCCTTCTGCTTGATCCCTTGTTGCGTCCAATCATGCCCCAGTTGGGCGACGGATGGAATCGACCCTGCCAGCGTTATGCACGCAATTCAGCAAGGATGCGCCTGACATCAGCACGCGCGGCATCAACACCATGATCGGTGGAGATGAGGTAGTCGGCACGCTCGACTTTCTGCGCCTGCGGCATCTGACGGTCCATCAGCATGTGCGCTGTGGCCTCATCCATGCCGGGGCGGGCAAGCAGGCGAGCAAGCTGCGTCTCCGGCTTGCAGTGAACGACAACGACCTTGTCCATGCGAGCATCCCCATCGGTTTCAAAGAGCAGCGGGATATCAAACACCATGATGGAGTGACCTTCGCCTTGCGCATTCCGGAAAGCGGCCTCCTCACGAGCGTGAACAAGTGGGTGCACGATCGCTTCAAGCTTGGGAAAAAGTGAGGGATCAGCGGCCAGCGCTGCCTTCAAAGCCGTGCGGTCGACGATCCCATCACGGATGGCGGACAGGATAAGGTTGCCAACCGGGGCCACGCCTTCGTTCTGATAGATAAGGTGCACGGCCTCATCGGCATCATGAACCGGTATGCCTTCTTTGGCAAAGAGCTTCGCGGTGGTGGATTTGCCGGTTGCAATGGAGCCAGTGAGACCAAGTTTTATCATACTAAGTCTTTGATTTTGCTTTAATATCATCAAGAACGAGTTGTCTGAGCGCGTCCGTCACCGTTGGGCGCACGCCGAACCAGCGCTCGAATCCCGGAACGGCCTGATGAAGCAGCATGCCCAACCCATCGACGGTCGGGTGATTGCGCCCACGTGCAGCGGTGAGCAGCGGCGTGTTAAGCGGCGTGTAAACGATGTCCGTCACCGTTGCACCTTCAGCCAAGCGTTCGATGGGAACATCAAGTGCGGGCTGGCCTTCCATGCCAAGAGCTGTTGTGTTGATCAGAAGGCCAGCGTCGCCAGCGTGATCCACAAAGCTTGAAAGGCCGCCAAAAACGATCCGCTCGTTGCCGAAATGGCGCTTAAAATGCTTGGCGAGAGCTTCAGCGCGATCCACTGACCGGTTGAGAACGATGACACGGTCGATACCTTCCACAAGCAGAGCATCGATGATGGCGCGGGCGGCACCACCTGCGCCCAGCACCAAGGCCGTCGCTGCCTTAGGATGCCCCGACCAATCGGGCGCCTGATCGGCAAGGTTTGCCATAAACCCCTCGCCGTCGGTACTCGTCCCGTGAAGCTTGCCCCCGTCAAGCCACAGTGTGTTGACGGCGCCCAGCCGAGCGGCATGGTCAGCAACGTGGTCGCAGGCGGCCAACGCGGTTTCTTTGTGCGGAATGGTGACGTTGGCGCCGACAAGTCCATGGTCGGGAAAGGTTTCAAACCAATGGGGTGCGCCATCACGATCAACGGCAATGGCGGTGTAGGTCGCGTCCAGGCCATGCTCGGCGATCCAGGTGCCGTGGATTAGGGGCGAGCGAGAATGACTGATCGGCCAGCCAAGAACGGCTGCGTGACGTGTCATGTGGCGGCGGTCTCCAGAAGCGGGTCGATACCGAGCGCTCTTAGAGCCGACATGAGAGGCAAAAGCGGCAGACCCAGAATGGTGAAATAGTCGCCTTCAATGCGCTCAAACAAAGTGGCGCCAAGCTCTTCCAGTCGGTATGCGCCAACGCTTTGAGTGGCGGCGTCGCCGGCGCGATCCAGATAGGCAGATCGATCTGCATCAGAGAGTGCGCGCATGGTGAGGCTCGCCTGGTCCGATGTGCTCCAAAGTGTCTGGCCGTCGCGAACCAAAGCGGCAGCGGCGACAAGATGGTGGGTGCTCGCCTGCAGGCGTTTGAGTTTGTGATCAGCTTCTTCGCGGTTGGCAGCTTTGTGCAGCAGAGCACCATCATGCTCGAGAACCTGATCGGCTCCGACTACGAGCACGCCTGGATTCGCTTGCGAAACAATCGCGCTGACAGCTTGCGCTTTGGCGATGGCCAGTTCTTTGGCTAAGGCATCTGGGGCCAAGGCATCCGGCGAAAGGCTGCCCAGCTTGTCTTCCAGAGCACGCTCATCAATGTCAGCGGTTTGGGCAGAAAAAGAGAGCCCTGCGCCTTTGAGCATCGACTGCCGAATGGACGAGCCGGATGCAAGAATAAGATGGGAAGACACGGTGTCTGCCATCAGTGAACATCTGCTTGAGAGTTTTGTGTTTTTGCTGGATCTTGCTGAGCGAGGTCCTGCGCCTCGCGGTGCTGGCGATAAAGCGAAAGAATGGCGGCGGCCGTTTCTTCGATGGATCGACGGGTCACATCGATGGTGGGCCAGCCCTGACGCGTGCAAAGCCGGCGCGACTCGGCAATCTCTGCGGCAACGAGCGCCTTGTCGGTGTAATCGGTGTCGGCGCTCTCATTGTAGTCGGTGAGCACGCGATTGAGCCGGATTTGGACGATCCTATCGGTACTGGCGATCAATCCAACCACAAAAGCTTTGGTGGGTTTGGTCAGAATTTTTGGGATGGGTGCGCCTGGCACCAGCGGGTAGTTGGCGGTGCGATAGCCGCGATGAGCCAGATAGATGCTCGTTGGCGTCTTAGAGGTGCGTGAGATGCCGATGATCACGATGTCGGCCTGATCCAGATTGGATGGCAGCATGCCATCATCATGGGCCAGCGTGAAATTCAATGCCTCGATGCGTTGAAAATAATCGGCATCCAGCACGTGCTGCGCACCGATGGTGAGGGCTGCGGAGTCACCGAGATATGATTGAAAGACATTGATCACCGGGTCGAGAACTGAGATCGCCGGTACGCCATGGTCGCGGCATCGCTCAGCCAAACGGGCGGCAAGGTCTGGGTCCACAATGGTGTAGAGCACAATGCCTGGCGCTTGTTCGATGGCGGCGGCGATGCGTTCAATCTGCGCCTGATCGCGGACCATGACGTAGCTGTGCTCGATGGCCCGGGAACTTGGGTATCGCGAAGCAACAGCACGAGCGACGGTTGATAAGGTCTCTCCGGTGGAGTCAGACACAAGATGTAGGTGGAAGAAGCGCGAGGCAGCGGTTGTCAACGGGCTGTGTCCTTTGGCGCGAGCTTGTGTGGACAAAAGGGGCGAGTCGCGCTGGGTAAGCGAGGGTTACCTGGCCTTATGGGGGGTTTTGCAAAAACTGTCCAAGGTGGCTGGGTAAGGATCAAGCTGTTGATGAGATGTGGACGAAAAAGGAAAGAGGTAGTTGGTGATCTGTTTGGCGATGGCCAAGCAGAGTTTGAGGCCCGCGTTAACGGTTTGTTAAGGTTTATAAATGGTGAACGGGTTAGCAAGAAATCTCTTTTCACTCTTCGTGGCGTTCCTGATGGCAAGCAGCTTGGATAGGGTTATGCAGAGCTATGGCGGGCAGGCTTATGAGTCTTTTCCACGCCTAAGAAAAAGAAGGAAAAAGGCTCTTTAAGAGTCTCTCTTTTTTCCTTCCGATGTTTCCCGCTGGCAAAGGTCAGTGAACTTAAGCCCTGAAGGGCGAATGAAGGGTGGTATGGCGTGAGCAATCGGCTGTTGTTGAATGTGTTGAAGGGCGACGTAGGCCCACGAATGCCGATTTGGATGATGCGTCAGGCCGGTCGGTATCTGCCGGAATACCGCGCAACGCGTGCTGAAGCGGGGTCCTTTCTCGATCTCTGCTACAATCCTGATCTTGCATGCGAGGTGACGTTGCAGCCGATCCGACGGTTTGGCTTTGATGGGTCGATCTTGTTCTCTGACATTTTGGTTGTGCCCCATGCGCTCGGTCAGGACGTGCGGTTTGAAGAGGGTGTCGGGCCGGTTTTACCGCCGCTCAGTGTCTCTGAGATAAAAGCGTTGGTTGATCGATTTGAAGCTGAACCGGAACAGTTTGATGCGCATCTTGATCCTGTGATTGAAACGGTGCGTCTGTTACGCGCAAGCTTGCCTGATGACGTCACCCTTCTGGGGTTCTGCGGGGCACCTTGGACGGTCGCGACCTACATGGTTGGCGGACGCGGCAGCCCAGACCAAGCCGCAGCGCGCAAGTTTGCGCTGAAGGAGCCAGAGGTATTTGATCGCCTGCTTTCCTGTCTTGCCGAGGCATCCGTGCGCTATCTTGCACGGCAGATCGCGGCTGGAGCCGATGCTGTCCAGGTGTTTGACAGTTGGGCGGGATCGTTGAGCCCGGCTGGCCTGGATCGCTATAGTGTAAAACCCATTGCGCAGATTGTTCGTGGCTTGCGGGCGCAGCACGCAGATACGCCTATTATCGGCTTTGCCAAAGGTGCAATGCATGAGCTTGGCATGTTCAGCGAAACAACCGGCATCAATGCTGTCGGTCTTGATTGGACGATCAGTGTTTCTGCAGCACGCAAGCAGTTGCCAGCCAGTATGGTCACGCAGGGTAACATTGATCCGCTTTTGATGACGTGTGGTCCCGATGCGTTGGATCAGGCGGTGGACCAAATGTTAAGCGGCGCAGCCGGAGTGCCGCACGTTGCCAATTTGGGTCACGGCATTACGCCCGATGGGCAAATTGATCAGGTGCATCGCTTCATTGAGCGGGTTCGCGCTGGACGTTCATAATGGCAACACTGGAAGAACCCTCTGCCCTGAAACAGTATGGTGGGCATGCACTGGCTTTGGCGATCCTGGCGGTGATCGTTGCGGCTCTGGCTTATCTGTTGCCGGCAGGTGCGTATCTCTGGATGAAGGCGTTGCATGTCATCGCGGTTATCGCGTGGATGGCTGGTCTTCTCTATTTGCCGCGGCTTTTCGTGTACCACGTGGATGCGGAGATTGGCTCGGTTCAGTCAGAAACGTTCAAAGTGATGGAACGCCGGTTGCTGAAAGCAATCATGACGCCAGCGATGATCGTGTCGGCTATCACCGGGTTTTGGATTGCTATCGTTGTTCATGGTTTTCAGGGAGGATGGTTGCACGCCAAGCTCGCTTTGATCATTATTCTTTTTGCTATGCACGGGCATCTGGCAGCCTCGGTGCGCCGGTTTGCCGGTGACACCAATCAGAAATCGAGCCGGTACTGGCGGTTCATGAATGAGGTACCGACGCTTGCTATGATTGGCATCGTCATTTTGGTTGTGGTGCAGCCCTTTTAAGATCGGCTTTTTGTCGAGTTCGATAGGCGCCGAGCGCATCGTGTCTTGTCAAAGCCACAAACCTGTCTTACATGCGGCGTTGTAGGTAGGCGCTGCAGCGCACCATGAGTGAAATGCTCAATTCTGGTGCGGCGAATCATTCCGATACGCAGCAGTGCCCAAGCAGGTTTCCAACCACCTCACGTTCTGGCGTTTCCTACTTCTCTTCGATCAGTTCTGATCTTCTTTTCCTTCTTTCTTCTTCACCCAGACCAGCAGACCCTCCACAGGCAAAATAGTATCTCCATGGAAGAAATCCGGCTTCAGGCCCTTAAAGCAAAATCCCCCACCGACATTCTGGTCTTGGCCGAGGAGTTGGAGGTGGAAGGCGCCAGCGCTTTGCGCACACAGGAGCTCATGTTTGCGATTCTCAAGCGTTATGCCGAGCGCGATGTTGAGATCGTTGGCGAAGGCGTTTTGGAAGTGCTTCAAGATGGCTTTGGCTTTTTGCGCTCTCCGGAAGCCAATTATCTGCCGGGCCCTGATGATATTTACGTGTCACCGACGCAGATCCGAAAATTTTCTCTGCGCACCGGCGATACAGTTGAAGGGATTATTCGCAGCCCCAAAGATGGTGAGCGCTACTTTGCCTTGGTGAAGCTGATCACCATCAATTTTGAAGAGCCGGAGAAAGCGCGCCACAAAGTTCACTTCGATAATCTGACGCCGCTTTATCCCGATGAGCGCTTCAAGATGGAAGTGGACGATCCCACTTTGAAAGATCGTTCAGCACGCGTGATCGATCTGGTCGCGCCGATTGGTAAGGGCCAGCGTGCATTGATTGTTGCGCCGCCGCGCACCGGTAAAACGACGCTGATGCAAAACATCGCACATTCGATTACGACCAATCATCCTGAGTGCTTCTTGCTGGTTCTCTTGATTGATGAGCGGCCGGAAGAGGTGACCGACATGCAGCGATCGGTTCGTGGAGAGGTTGTGTCATCAACGTTTGACGAACCAGCGCAGCGCCACGTCCAGGTCGCTGAAATGGTGATTGAGAAGGCCAAGCGTTTGGTCGAGCATGGCCGCGATGTGGTCATTTTGCTCGATAACATCACCCGTCTCGGTCGTGCCTACAACACAGTGGTTCCATCCTCGGGTAAGGTTTTGACCGGTGGTGTGGATGCCAACGCTCTGCAGCGACCCAAGCGTTTCTTTGGTGCTGCCCGTAACATTGAAGAAGGTGGTTCGTTGACGATCATCTCTACCGCGCTGGTTGATACAGGCAGCCGTATGGATGAGGTTATCTTTGAGGAATTCAAAGGGACCGGTAACTGTGAGATTGTTCTGGACCGGAAAGTGTCTGACAAGCGTGTCTTCCCAGCGATTGATATTCTGAAGTCTGGTACGCGCAAGGAAGAGCTTTTGGTGCCGAAAGGCGACCTGGCAAAAATGTTCGTTCTGCGACGTATCTTGTCGTCGATGGGAACCGTGGATGCAGTCGAATTCTTGTTGGACAAGCTGAAGGCGACCAAAACGAATTCGGACTTCTTCGATACGATGAACACATAAGCTGGTCGGCCGGACCGAATGTTTCACGTGAATCGATTCGGATAGGAAACGATGGCGGATACCGTTGCAGCTCTATCCTCTGGGTTGGTGCCAAGCGGTGTTGCTGTTATCCGGATTTCAGGGCCGAGTGTTCGATTCGCTCTCGAAAGAATCACTGGTGGCGTTACGCAGGCGCGGCTTGCGACCTTGAGAGCTTTCAAAGATCCAGCCACGGGCAAAACCCTTGATAAAGGGCTGGTTCTTTTTTTTCCAAAGCCGAACAGTTTTACCGGTGAAGACGTCGCAGAGCTTCATGCTCACGGTGGCCGCGCTGTTGTCAGCGCTTTGCTTCAGGCTTTGTGGTCGCTTGATGGGATTGTTCCAGCGGAGGCCGGTGACTTCACGCGACAGGCATTTTTGAATGGCAAGCTTGACTTGACGCAGGTTGAGGCGGTTGGCGATCTTATTCACGCGTCAACCGCATGGCAGTTGGATCAAGCTTTGGATCAACTGGAAGGGGCGGCCAGCCGTAAGCTTGGTGCTTGGAAGGATGTGATTGCCGACGCGCGAGCGATGATAGAGGCAGATCTTGACTTCTCGGACGAAGATGATGTTCCAGGCTCCGTCGTGGATTCGCTGCCGGAGCAATTGCAACGTTTGCTCAAAGAAATGGAGATGGAGCTCTCCTCGTCTGTTGCGGAACGGTTGCGAGACGGGTTCCGTGTCGTTCTGGCCGGAGCCCCGAACAGTGGCAAATCGACCCTGTTGAATAAGCTTTTGCAGCGTGATGCGGCGCTTGTTTCCCCAGTGGCTGGAACCACGCGTGATCAGATAGACGTGCCAATTGATCTGGATGGATTGCCGGTGATCCTGTCAGATACTGCTGGGATTCGTTCTGACAACAATTCGAGCGACCCGATTGAGTCGATGGGTATTGAAAAGACGCGGGTAGCCGTTGAGGGTGCTGATTGTGTTGTGTGGTTGCTTGGTGGTGATGAAAGCGCGAAGTCGGTACAGAATAACGAAACTGGAAAAACGATTCGGGTCCGATCTAAATCAGACATAGAAGACCCTGATGGGACACTAACCCGGGATGTTGATCTACAGGTGTCGGGTAAAACGGGCGCAGGTTTAGATTCGTTGAAGTCAGCGATCGCGGATAGGTTGCGTGATCGCTACAGCATGGAAAGCGAGACCGGGAAGGCTAGGGGAAGCCTTGTCTTAGATGCTCGTCGCCGGATCGCAGTACACTCTGCTCGTACCAGTTTGGAAGAAGCACTCGGTCGTTTGAGCGAAGGTGCTTTGTCGCTTGATCATGCTGCCGAAGAGCTGCGCTTGGCACAGCGAGCGCTTGGTTCGATAACAGGCGATGTTAATGCCGAGCAGGTTCTCGATCGGGTGTTTTCTCGATTCTGCATTGGAAAGTGATCCTGGCGGTGTCGTACCAACTCGTTTCACGTGAAACGCAGGGCATCGCACGTCCAACTTAACGTTTGCGTTGTTTGATCTCTCGGCGAACAGTTTGTCGGCATGACTTGTACTGGTCCCAAATCTGAGTCACGACGCGTGATCAACCGTTAGCCTTGAGGCTGTATTAGACTTCTATGACCTTGTCCCTTGATCCAAAGACCACGAACTTTGACGTGATCGTTGTTGGAGGCGGCCATGCCGGCTGTGAGGCCGCCGCTGCATCAGCGCGCCTTGGTGCGCAGACGGCGTTGGTTACGCTTAAAGTGGACGCGATTGGTGTCATGAGCTGCAATCCGGCCATTGGCGGGCTTGGCAAGGGGCATCTCGTTCGGGAGGTTGATGCGCTTGATGGTCTGATGGGTCAGGCAGCGGATGCGGCCGGTATTCAGTTTCGCCTGCTTAACCGTCGCAAGGGTCCAGCCGTTCAAGGACCAAGGGCGCAGGCGGATCGCAAGCTTTATCGCGCGGCGATCCAAAAGGCTCTCAGTGCCTATGACGCCCTCCACCTCATTGAAGGTGAAGTTGCCGATCTTGGTGTGTCAGATGATGGCCAGGTAAAAGGTGTGATCTTGGCTGATGGACGCAGCTTGGCAGCAGGGGCGGTTGTGCTGACCACTGGCACGTTTTTGGGTGGTCTTATACACCTTGGCGACAAAACATGGCCCGCTGGTCGGCATGGAGAAGCGCCAGCGCAAAAACTTGCGGACCGCCTGCGTGCCATGGAGCTCCCCATGGGACGGCTGAAAACGGGCACACCACCGCGCCTGGATGGACGTACCATTGCGTGGGATTGCTTGGAGGAGCAGCCTGGCGATGATGTACCAGTGCCGTTTTCAACGCTCACTGACGCGATCACGACACCGCAGCTTTCTTGCTACATCACACGGACAACGCCAGACACGCACACGATTATCGAGCGTAACATTCATCGCTCGGCCATGTATTCTGGTCAGATTGATAGTCGTGGGCCACGCTATTGCCCATCTATCGAAGACAAGGTCGTTCGCTTTAAGGATCGCGACAGCCATCAAATTTTCCTGGAACCCGAAGGGCTGGACGTCAATACGGTGTACCCCAATGGTATCTCGACCAGTTTGCCAGAAGATGTTCAACGGGAGCTTCTGGCGTCCATTCCAGGACTGGAGTCTGCTGCAATTGAACAACCCGGTTATGCGATTGAATATGATCACATCGACCCGTGCGCCTTGGATGCAACGCTTGAGTGCCGCGTTTTGCCGGGCTTGTTCATGGCTGGGCAAATCAATGGCACAACAGGCTATGAGGAAGCTGCAGCACAAGGTCTTGTCGCTGGGTTGAATGCGGCACGAAAAACCGGAGGTAATGACTCGATTCGATTTGGACGTGAAACGAGCTATTTGGGCGTGATGATCGATGATTTGACGTCACGTGGCATAACAGAGCCTTATCGCATGTTCACATCGCGCGCTGAATATCGGCTGCGTCTTCGGGCCGACAATGCTGACCAACGGCTCACGCAAACGGGTATCGACCTTGGTTTGATCAGTGATGCTCGTCGTCAGGTGTATGAAACCAAAACCAAGGCTCTTTCAAAAGCGCGCGCTGATTTCGAGGCTGTGACCGCGTCACCTCATGAGTTGGCCCGACACGGTTTGAGCGTTAAGCAGGATGGACGTGTTCGTTCAGCGTTTGATGTTCTTGGTTTCCCGACGATATCATTGGACGATGTCTTGCGTGTCTGGCCCACTCTCAACGCACATGCGACCGATATCCTTCAACAAGTTGCCGTTGATGCGCATTATGCGGTCTATGTTGACCGGCAGGATGCGGAAGTCGTGGCACTAAACAAAGAGAGCGCGCTGACGATCCCTGCAGATATCGACTTTGATGTTTTGCCGGGTTTGTCGAACGAGTTGAAGCAGAGACTGAAAGCGACGCGCCCCGCAACGCTGGCCGAAGCGCGGCGGCTGGAGGGTATGACGCCGAGCGCGTTGGCGTTGCTTTTGGTTCACGTGCGTAAACGTGCTGCATAATTATCGCGCTTCGATCTAAAGACAACCGCCATGAATGATCGATTCGGACTCGAAACGGCTCAAAAACTCACGGGCGTCGAGCTGTCTGAAACCTCTCAAGATCACGTTATGACGTATGTTGAGCTTTTGCGTGTTTGGCAGAAAGCCAAAAACCTTGTTTCAAAAGATACGCTGGATGCTGTTTGGACGCGTCATGTGGCCGATGGCTTGCAGCTTATACCGTTGATACACAGGTGGTGTTCCGATTTTGATGGTCAAAGCGTGCGGGTTGTCGATTTGGGGTCAGGCGCGGGCTTACCAGGCATGATCGTTGCTCTTGGAAGCGTTTGTCCCATGGCGCAAGCCGAGAATCCCAAGGGCCACGCCGCGCAACGTCCCCCTGTTGCGGTCACGCTGGTTGAAGCCAATGGTCGAAAAGCTTCATTTTTAAGGACGGTTTCACGTGAAACAGGCGTGCCTTTAACCGTTCTGAACGAGCGCATCGAAGTGGCGCATACCGATGGAGAGGTTCCCGCTGACATTATCACAGCTCGTGCTTTGGCGCCTCTTGCAAAACTGATCCACCTTGCCTAACCTTGGATGGAGGAAGGCGCAACAGCTTTTTTTCATAAAGGTGGGGAGTATGCACGCGAGCTGGAGGAATGGACTGACGCCGACGCGTATGACGTGGTAGAGCATGTCAGTGTCGTTGATCCAAACAGCCGCATCCTCCAAATCAGTGGAAGGGTGTGCAGAGACCAAGGCTAGCACCATGATGCACACGCCCCCCATTCCGCCAATCCACCCGCATCCACGCGTTATCACCGTGGCCAACCAAAAAGGTGGTGTTGGCAAGACGACGACCGCCATCAATTTGGGAACGGCCCTTGCCGCTATCGGCGAGCAGGTTGGGATATTGGACCTTGATTCTCAGGGCAATGCATCGACAGGTTTGGGTATTGGACCGCAAGATCGTACCACCACCAGCTATGAAGTAATGGCCGGAGAAGCCGGTCTCGCTGATGCTGTGATGCCAACGGCTGTACCGAACCTTTCCATCGTGCCATCGACCGTCGATCTTTCAAGCCTGGAGATGGAAATTGCATCAGATCCGCAGCGCGCTATGCGGTTGCGATCAGCGCTTCATACCTACCAATCCAAGCAGATGGAGCTGCCCAACGCCAAGCGACTGTCCTATATTTTGATTGACTGTCCGCCATCGCTCAGTTTGCTCACTGTCAATGCTATGGCGGCCTCGCATGCGGTTTTGGTGCCCCTGCAATGCGAATTCTTCGCCTTGGAGGGTCTCTCTCAGTTATTGCGCACGGTGGAGCAGGTTCGTGGCGCACTGAACCCAGAGCTTATCATTCATGGTATTGCGCTCACCATGTTCGACGCCCGCAACAACCTTTCCAGCCAGGTCGTTGAGGATGTCCGAGAGGTCATGGGTGACAAAGTCTATTCAACCATGATCCCGCGTAATGTTCGTTTGTCCGAGGCGCCGAGCTATGGCCGCCCGGCGATCTTGTACGATTTCAAGTGCGCTGGAAGCCAAGCCTACATCAAACTTGCGCAGGAAATCATTGAGCGCGAACGCGCCCTACGCGCAGTTGCCGCCTAGCGTGGAGGAAACAGATATGGCGGATGATGCATCCAAGCGCCGGTTGGGTCGAGGTCTTGCTGCTCTGATGGGCGATGCGGTGCCGGAGAGCGTCGCTGTCGACCAGTCGCGTAGCACGCGCCGGTTGCCCATCGAGCAGATCACGCCCAACCCCCGCAATCCACGCGGCAATTTTGCCGAGGACGCGCTGGAAGATCTTACCAAGTCGATCCGCGAAAAAGGCGTTGTTCAACCTCTTTTGGTGCGGCCGCTTGATGAAGGTGCCTTTGAGCTCATCGCTGGTGAGCGTCGTTGGCGTGCAGCACAGCGTGCCGGGCTTGATATGGTGCCTGTGGTCGTCCGAGAGGTGGATGACAAGGAATCGCTTGAGCTGGCCATCATTGAGAACGTGCAGCGCTCCGACCTCAATCCTTTGGAAGAAGCTCAAGGATATCAAAGCCTTATCGATAGCTTTGGGTACACACAGCAAGATTTGGCAAGTGTAATTGGCAAGAGCCGCAGCCATATCGCCAACACGCTACGCCTGCTTCGTTTGCCGGAAGGCGTTCAGCTGTTTGTCTCTTCCGGTGCACTTTCGGCGGGCCATGCTCGTCAGCTTGTTGGCCGTGATGATGCCGCACAATTGGCGCGCAAAATTATCGATGATGGTTTGTCAGTGCGTGATGTTGAGCGTATTGTTCAAGACAAGCCGCTTTCGGATGGCACGCTTCCTCATGCCAGCGCTCCGGATGAGCGAACCGGACTGGCAGATGCCGATACGCGCGCCATTGAAGCCAAATTGTCTGAACATCTTGGTCTTGATGTACGCTTAAAGGCCAAAGCCAATGGCTCGGGCACATTGAGCATTGCGTATAAAACGCTTGAGCAGCTCGATGATCTTTTGCGCCGCATTGGCGCTGTTTAAGCGACAAATCAATGGGTTAAAGCGTTTCGCGTTAAACCTGAATCACACAACGCTGCCTGAAATCAAAGACTTTAACGCGTTATGTGGCGCTCTGTGTCTCAAGGTAAACGCCAAACGCTCTAGCGCGCGCGCCGCGCCGCTTCTGAGGCCACACGTAGAACTTGTCGTTCCAAACGTGTGGCTTTGAGCGCCTGATCGAGGCGCGTGATGACAAGCTCATCATCCAGGTAAGACACACATTTGCGTAAGTCAGACAGGGGCCATCGGTGCAATGCTTGCTCCATGGCGCTTCGACGTTTGAAGAAAATCGGCGGGCGGGCTGATGCCAAAGCGCGGTCCGGCGATGTTCCTCGTTCAACGTCGATTCGGAGCCGTTCCAATGTCTGTGCGTGCCTGAGCAGCATTTGTGTGATCACCGAGGGTTCCATACCTTCCGCCAAAGCGCGGGCAAGTGCTTCAAGCGCGGCATCTTTTCGACCAGCAAAGGCTGCATCGCTGACATCACTCATCGCGTGCGCTGATCCATCAACAAGGATCGCATGCACATGATCAGCTGTGATTGCGCCATCTCGGCGCGCAAAAAGACAAAGCTTCTCGATCTCAGCCTGCGACATGGCATGGTCGGCACCCAACATCGCCAGCACATCATCCTGTGCTTCTGGGCTGATGGTCAGTCCATGTGCACTCACCATACTGGCCAGGAGCGCAGCAACATCTCGGCGATCAGCGGCGTAGCATGCAATAGCAGCACCGCCCCCCGCTTTTTCGATTCGGGTACGTAACGGGTGCGACTTTTTAAGGTCTCCTGCCACGATGATCACAGTTGCATCGGTGGGTGGCGCTGCCAGTAGCGCTTCCACAGGCTTCACCAGAGCTTTCGGATCATCAAGCCGGGCAACCACCGTTTTGCGGCCACCGAACATCGCCACGCTGTCGACCTCTTCGGCCAAGCGAGCTGGATCCTCGTTCAGCAGATTTGCATCAAGATCAACAAGGCTCATTGGGTCGGGATCGGGTCCAACCAGGGACTGCACGAGCTGCTTTGCTCGCATGGAAACACGACCGCGATCAGGGCCATGAATGAGAATAATGGGATGGTCCCGTGTGGGCTTCCCTAGGAAGCGTTCGATCGCTTGGCCTTTGATTTCAGCCATTAAAGGCCGGTGGCGAAGGCCGCTGCCAGCTGTGCTTCAATCACGCGCGCGACATCGCGTGCTGCTCGCGCTTCAGCATCAATAGCAGCACGTTGGTTGGCAAAGCGTTGGTCAACTGAATTATAGGAAGCTGTTGAAATCACGGTGTTTTCCGCGATTGGGCTATCGCCCCCTAGCGGAAAAAGCTGATAGCTTGCGGTCACGCGAACAGTGCGTGCAAACGCTGCACCCGTCGGGCCGACGCCAAGCGTTTGAGCGCCAGTCGAAGCGCGCAGAGCCAAACGGTACTGCGGAGCGCTCGAACCGCTATCGAGCCCAAAAAACAATTCATTGCGCACAAGCTGCGTGGTGCGATCTGCCGGCGCGTCAATCGAGATTGTGCTCAGTGCCGATGCGGTAGCCGAACGCCCGCCGGTCGCAGGGGACTGGTCGCCATAAAGTGGGCTGACCTGGCATCCACCCAACACGAGCGCACCAACGCCTAGTGCTCCAAGCACTGCGCGACGTGAAAGGGTATGGCGAGATGGGAAGCGTGTGTCAGACAACGATGTTCACAATCCTCTGCGGGACCACGATCACCCGTTTGGGTGCTTGGCCATCCAAAAGCTTTTGCACCGTGGGATCAGCCAACACAGCGGCTTCAACCTCAGATTTGTCGGCATCTTTGGCAACGCTGATATCGCCACGCTTTTTGCCGTTCACCTGAATGGGCAGCATCACTGTGTCATCGTCGAGGAGGGTTCTGTCAACCTCACTCCACGGTTTGGTCGCCAGCATATCTTGATTGCCCAGCTCAGCCCAGCACGCCTCGCACAAATGCGGCGTCATGGGCTGCATGCTTTCCACCAGCAGCGATACCGCTTCGCGCAGCGTCCAGATCATGGCCGCGTCGTTGCTCTTCTTGGCCAAAGCCTTACCGATGGCATTGGTTGCGTCATAAATGCGGGCGACCGAGCGGTTAAAAGCCAGCTTTTCGACATCATCGGCGACAGCGGCCAACATGCGATGCATCACTTTACGTAAGGCCAGCGCATCATCGGAAAACGCGTTGGGTTTGGCGTCGCTGAAATCATGCGGTGTTGCGGCCACCACATCATTGACTAAGCGCCAGACACGCTGAATGTGGCGGTGTGCGCCTTCCACACCTGCATCAGACCAGATCACATCGCGCTCGGGCGGGGAGTCCGACAGCATAAACCAGCGGGCTGTGTCAGCGCCGTAGCTGGCGATAATCTCGTCGGTGTCGACAACATTCTTTTTTGACTTCGACATTTTTTCAATCGAGCCGATCTCAAGCACTTCTCCGGTGTCGATGTGTTTGGCGATCCGGGCAGCGTCTTCGCCTTCAATCAAAACCTTTGCCGGCTCAATCCAGCCTTCGGCGCCTTTGTACGTCTCGTGTACCACCATGCCTTGGGTAAAAAGCCCTTTGAACGGCTCGCGCACGTCCATGTGACCGGTGGCCTTCATCGCACGGGCAAAAAAGCGCGAATAGAGCAGGTGCAAAATCGCGTGCTCGATGCCACCAATATACTGATCGACCGGTAGCCAGGCTTCGGCTGTGCCCGGGACGGTTGGGTTTTTGGCGGTGCTGTCGGTGAAGCGCGCGAAATACCAGGATGAATCCACGAACGTATCCATTGTATCGGTTTCACGCACGGCATCCTTGCCGCAGCTTGGACATGTTGTGTGCTTCCAAGTTGGCTGATGATCCAGCGGATTGCCGGGCTTATCAAACGATACATCATCCGGAAGTTTAACCGGCAAATCATCAATGGGAACCGGCACCGCACCGCAGTCTTCGCAGTGGATCACCGGAATCGGGCAGCCCCAATAGCGCTGACGTGACACCCCCCAATCGCGCAGCCGGAACTGTTCTTGGCCCTTGCCCAGCCCTTTCGCCTCGGCCCATGCGATGGTGGCATCCACACCCTCATCACCGGTGGCGACCTCAATCCCGGCAGGTTGATTCACATACCGCACCTTTTGGGATTTTGGCGGCACGAACGCTTCATTGGCTACTGGAGTATCGTCGTCCAAGGCGAAATAGGTGTCGGTGACCGAGAGCTCATATTTGCGCGCAAAATCAAGGTCACGCTGGTCGTGCGCCGGACAGCCGAACACTGCGCCGGTGCCGTAGTCCATCAAAATGAAATTGGCGACCCAAACCGGTAGCGTCTGGTCGGGGTAGACCGGGTGCTGGACGGTGAGCCCTGTATCAAGCCCGCGCTTATCGGCCTTCTCCAGCGCTTCCTCAGACGTCCCTGCGCGGCGCACATCCGCGTTGAAGTCTGCCAACTCTTTGTTGTCTTCGGCCAACGCTTGAGCCAGTGGATGCTCCGGTGCGATGGCGATGAAACTTGCACCTGCCAGCGTGTCCGGGCGGGTGGTGAAAACCTCAATGCTTTCAAAGCCATGGGTTGGAGCGGTCAGCGCGAAACCCATATGTAGGCCACGTGACTTGCCAATCCAGTTACGCTGCATGGTGCGCACTTTGTCTGGCCAATTGTCGAGCTCATCCAGGCCGTCGAGTAGGTCCTGCGCGAAGTCGGTGATCTTGAACACCCACTGCGCCAACTCGCGTTGTTCCACCAATGCACCGGATCGCCAGCCGCGCCCGTCAATCACCTGTTCATTGGCGAGCACGGTGTGGTCCACAGGATCCCAATTCACCCGGCTGGTTTTGCGGGTGACCAGGCCAGCTTTCAGAAAATCGGTAAAGAGTATCTGTTGGCGGTGGTAATACTCGACATCACAGGTTGCAAATTCGCGTGTCCAATCAAGCGATAAGCCCATCACTTTGAGCTGGCTACGCATCGCATCGATGTTCTCGTAGGTCCAGTCGCGCGGATGCACCTTGTTTTGCATCGCCGCGTTTTCCGCCGGCATACCAAAGGCATCCCATCCCATCGGGTGCAGCACATTGAAACCGCGGGCGCGTTTGTAGCGCGCCACCACATCGCCCATCGTGTAGTTGCGCACATGGCCAATATGAATGCGCCCGGACGGGTAGGGAAACATTTCCAGCACATAATATTTCGGACGCGGATCATCGTTTTGCGTTTCAAACACCGCCGCGTCGTTCCACTTGGCTTGCCAGTGCGGCTCAACAGCTTGCGGGTTGTAGCGCTCAGGCGCGTCTTGGCGTTTTGAAGCGGTCATCAAATCAATCGTTATTTCAAGAAAGGGAGATCGCGATGCGGGCTAAAGCCCCAGTTTGGCTGATAAATCATTGCGCGGACCTTCACCAGAAAGCACGGATATGGTCAACCATGCAGGCAACACGAGGAGAGCGTGCATGAGTGATGCGGTAACACGATGGGCGGAGGTCTGCGCTGCGGTAAACCAGGCAGAGCAAACGGCATCCCGTCCCAGCGGTGATGTAACGCTGGTTGCGGTGTCCAAGACCTATGATGGCGATGCCATTTGGCCCGTGATCGAGGCAGGCCAGCGCGTTTTTGGCGAAAATCGTGTTCAGGAAGCGATGGGCAAGTGGCCTGCGCTACGCGAGCGGTGTGCCGAGCGCTGCGAAGATCCTATAGAGCTGCACCTCATCGGACCGCTGCAATCCAACAAAGCCAAAGAGGCCGTTGCCACCTTTGATGTGATCGAGAGCATCGATCGTGACAAGATCGCGGGCGCTTTGGCCAAGGAGATGGTGAAACAGGACCGCATGCTTCCATGCCTCATCCAAGTGAACACCGGCCTTGAGCCACAAAAGGCTGGCATCGCGCCGCGAGAAACAGCGGATTTCGTGACACGCTGTCGCGAGGTCCACGGTCTGAATGTGGAAGGGCTCATGTGTATCCCCCCGGTTGAAGAGGATCCTGCCAAGCATTTCGCCTTGTTGGCTGAGCTCGCCGAAGCAAGTGACTTGCCCGTTCGATCCATGGGCATGAGCGGCGACTATGAGAGTGCTATCGCCCAAGGTGCGACGCATGTGCGGGTGGGCAGCGCGATCTTTGGCGCACGCGGTACCTGATTACAGCACAACAATCGCGTTCAAAGTGGCGAGCCGAGGCGCGAGCTTTGCAAATGTTTTGGCTTCCAAAGCCACACAGCCCTCAGTGCCCTGCATCTGACCATCGATGATGCGCGCTTGATGCATGAAAATAGCTGAGCCTCGCCCCTGCGCCCGGTGCGACATGTTCCAATCAAGGATGATCAACCGATCATAGAGATGATCCTCTCGCGTCATGACCTCATGGGATGTGCCGTGCGGCAGGGCGACCGGACGGTTGTAGGTCGGTGTGAACGCAGCGTCACACCAGCCGTCGCTGGGCTTGATTCGCTGCCAGAACGATTCGCCGCCGAAAGGCTTTTTCACCTGATCGGCGCGAAAACGCCCGTCCAGAACGGCTAGCGTTCCGCGCGCTGTGGCACCATCGCCCTCGCGTTTTGTGCCGGTGATACCGGCCTTTCCTAACGCGCAGGCATAAGCCTTGCCGTCCAACAAAAACCGACCGAGATGCCGTGTGGCGGGGCTTTGCGGCGCCCGCAACACGATGGCGTGGCGTTTGGGCTGCGGTCTTGCGGCATTGTAATGCCGCTTTGCCCAACCTTTTCTATACCTTGGCCTGTTTAGCATACGCGCGAGTGTGCGGTCTGGTGTGCTTGCGCGCAAGCGGGGCCATGCCGTAAAGCACGTGTGGGGGTCTGACGCACATCTTTTGGATGTCAGCCAAACTAAAGGTAGGGTTATGAGCCGACGTATGTTGCTCATCGTGGACGATGATACCGAGCTCGCAGGCGCTCTTCAGGAGCAGTTTGCGCTCTATGACGAATTTGCCACGCATCATTGTGACAGTGCACAGGCAGGCATCACCTATGCCCGTGCCAACGATATCGATCTTGTTATCATGGATGTGGGCTTGCCCGATCTTGATGGTCGCGAAGCGGTGCGGCTCTTACGCAAGAACGACTTCAAAGCACCGGTGATCATGCTCACTGGGCATGACACCGATTCGGATACGATTCTGGGCTTGGAAGCTGGCGCAAACGATTATGTCACCAAGCCATTCCGCTTTGCAGTGCTTTTGGCGCGTATTCGTGCCCAGCTGCGCCAGTTTGAGCAGAGCGAAGACGCTGTGTTTCAGCTTGGACGCTACACCTTTAAGCCTGCTGCCAAGCTGTTGCAGGACGGCGAAGGCAAAAAAGTACGCCTGACGGAGAAGGAAACCTCGATTTTGAAGTTTCTGCACCGTGCTGGCGGCAAACCGGTGGCACGCGATGTGCTGCTCTCTGAAGTCTGGGGCTACAACGCTGCGGTGACAACGCACACGCTGGAAACCCATATCTATCGCCTGCGGCAGAAGATCGAGAGCGATCCAAGCCGTGCTGATCTCCTGGTGACCGAAGCGGGCGGCTACAAGCTGGTCTCTTGATCCATGCTAGCCGGACGCCCGCGATTGTTTGGGATGCCATATGAGCCTCGCCTCCGACATTGCCGTTTTGCGGCGCGTCCCGTTCTTTGAACGGTTTGGCGATGAACATTTGCGGTTGCTCGCCTTTGGTGGCGAGAACCAGCACCATGACGCCGACGCGACACTGTTTCGCGTCGGTGATCCGACCGAAGGAGGATTTGTCATTCTTTCCGGTCAGGTGCGCCTAACCGACGGCAGCCACGAGGATGAGGGCGAGCGGTTCAAGGTTGGCACCTTGCTTGGGCAGCGTGCTTTATTAGCACCCACCAAGCGGCGTCATAGTGCGATTGCAGTTTCGCGGGTTGAAGTGCTGTTGATCCGCAGGTCGCTGTTCGTGCGCATGCTGTCGGAATTTCCTGACCTTGCAGCACAGCTCTACGCCGATATGTCCGACGACCTGCGCAACCTCACGGCGCGCGCTTCTGTGGTGGTCAGCGGCCGTCGGCCGCTCTGAGTGTTTAAAATTAAGCGTAATCGACGATCACAGGGGCGTGGTCGGAGGCTTTCGTCCAATTGCGCGCGTCGGTGTAAACTGACACTCCTGTGGAGCGCTGCGCCCACTTTGGACAGGTCCACACATGATCCAGGCGTCGCCCTCGGTTGGAAGCTGCCCAGTCTTTGGCTCGATAGCTCCACCAGGTGTAGAGTTTCTCTTCCATCGCAACATGCTTGCGCATGGTATCGGTGTAACCAAGCGCATCGCGCGTTTTTTCAAACAGCTCTGTCTCAACCGGTGTGTGGGATACCACTTTGAGCAGCTGCTTGTGCGACCACACATCTTCCTCATAAGGGGCAATGTTAAGGTCACCTGCGATAAGCGTTGGTGCATTGCTATCAGCTTGTAATCGCTGCTGCATTTCAGCAACAAAGCGCAGCTTGTGATCAAATTTTGGATTGGTTTCGGTGTTTGGTTCGTCGCCACCGGCAGGCACATAAAGCGAATGCACACGCACTTTGTTGGCGCCGCTCAAGGCGTTTGGCAGATCCACCGTCGCACCCACATGGCGGGCATCGCCCATGGCACAAAAATCGATGCGGTCAATGTCGTTCAGCGGCAGGCGCGAGACGATGGCTGAGCCGTGATAGGCTTTCTGCCCATGGATGGCCATGTGCTCGTAACCCGCCGCACGGATCGCCTTGGCCGGAAACTCTTCCTCACGACATTTGGTTTCTTGCAGGCAGAGCACATCGGGCTGATGCTCATCGAGGAAACGGACCACCTGCTCAATGCGCAAACGCACTGAGTTGATGTTCCATGTGGCGAGGCGAAAGGATGTCTGGGTCATGCGCAAGGCATAAGCCGACGCAGAGGGCCGAGCAAGCAATGCCGTCGGCCCATCCCCTTCTAATTCGCCCTATTCGCCGCGATTGAGATGGTCAATGTAGAACCAATTCGGATCCGTCGGGCGGCCGTACTCGACTTCGAACAGCGCCACCGTGGTTTCAAAGCCTTGTGGGTCCGTCACCGTCCATTGCTGAATTTCCAGCGGTTCTTGCGTGGCCGTGATAGCAATCCGTCCGCGACCGATGGGCGTTTCGTCCTGCATCATGACTGTGATCGAGCCTTCAGACTGCGACACATCAAGCACGTTGCCGTCGCCGACCAGATCGACACGCTCTTCAAGCAGGAACCGCAGCGGCGTCTGCGAAATTGGATAGAGATCGTGCGTCCCTACAGACGCGTCGCGGACCACGAGGCCGGTGCCATCAGAAACTATTTCCAGCCGGGATGGTGGCAAGTAGCGGAACAACAGGCGTCCTGGGCGATGCAGAACGAAGTAGCCTTCAGTGCGTTCACCTGTTGGGCCAACTTGAATGAACCGACCCTGCATGGTCTCAAGCGAATTGATATGGCCGGAAAGGCGCTCGACTTCGCCAATGTCTTCCTGCGTCAAAGCGCCAGGGAAGGTGTTCACGGCACTTGCCGGCATCACGGCCAAGGCGCCGAACGTCAGTGCAACTGACGTGGTGAGAACGGCGAAGCCGGATTTGAAGCGGGACAAAAAGGCGGGCACGGGCATATCCTTAAAGGTGGTCCATCAGTGGCGTTTTCGCAGAACAAGCGAATCACTGCGACCGGAGTGTGGCAAACCCAACCTTAACCGCGGCTGAGCGTTGCGTTAATCACCGATACCGGCTTACGCATCAGTCGCCAAAGCGTTCATCCTCTTCACCCAACTGCATCAACACCTCGCGTTTGCCAGCATGGTTGGCCGGGCCGATCAACCCTTCTTTTTCCATGCGTTCAATCAGCGAGGCGGCACGGTTGTACCCAATGCCCAGGCGACGCTGAATGTAACTGGTGGAGGCTTTCTTGTCGCGCATGACGATGGCGATAGCCTGCTCATACGGATCATCGGATTTTTCCAGGCGAGCGATGCTCTTCTCGGTTGGATCTCCGCCAACATCCTCGTCATCGGTTTCTTCGGTAATCGTGTGCAGATAATCCGGTGCGCCTTGGGTTTTGAGGTGATCGACAACCAGCTCGACCTCTTCATCGGACACAAATGGTCCGTGGACGCGCTGAATACGACCGCCGCCAGCCATGAACAGCATATCGCCTTGGCCGAGCAGCTGTTCGCCGCCTTGTTCACCCAAAATGGTGCGCGAATCGATTTTCGAGGTCACTTGGAAGGAGCACCGTGTTGGGAAGTTCGCCTTGATCGTACCGGTGATGACATCCACCGACGGACGCTGCGTGGCCATCACGATATGGATCCCCGCAGCCCGGGCCATCTGCGCGAGGCGCTGGATGGCGCCTTCAATTTCCTTGCCTGCGACCATCATCAGGTCGGCCATCTCATCGACCACGATGACCAGCATCGGCATTGACTCGTAGGAAAGCTCCTCGCGCTCATACACCGCTTCGCCGGTATTCTCATCAAAGCCGGTCTGGACCGTGCGGCTGATGATTTCGCCCTTCTTTTCAGCTTCTTTCACGCGCGTATTGAAGCCGTCAATGTTGCGTACACCGAGCTTGGACATTTTGCGGTAGCGGTCTTCCATCTCCTTGACCGCCCATTTCAGCGCGACCACGGCTTTGCCGGGATCCGTCACAACGGGCGTCAAGAGATGCGGAATGCCATCATAGACCGACAGTTCCAGCATTTTTGGATCGATCAGGATCAGGCGGCATTCTTCAGGTGTCCAGCGATAGAGGATCGACAGGATCATGGTGTTGATCGCCACCGATTTACCCGAACCGGTGGTACCGGCCACCAGCAAGTGCGGCATGCGGGCCAGATCGGCAATCACAGGTTCGCCGCCAATGGTTTTGCCCATGGCCAGCGGCAGATTGCCTTTGGCTTTTTCAAAGTTCTGCGAAGCGAGGATTTCCGACAGATAGACGGTTTCGCGCGTGTTGTTGGGCAGTTCGATGCCGATGGCGTTGCGCCCAGGGATGACGGCGACGCGGGCGGAGATCGCGCTCATGGAGCGGGCGATGTCATCGGCCAAACCGATCACACGCGCCGATTTCACGCCTGGTGCGGGCTCAAACTCATAAAGCGTGACCACAGGCCCTGGGCACACATTGATCACCTCACCGGTGACGCGGAAATCTTCCAGCACGCCTTCCAGCAGCCCGGCATTGCGCTCCAGCGCTTGCGGTGACAACGCTTTCTGTCCGGTTGATGGCGCTTTGGTGAGCAAGTGCAGTGCTGGCAGCTCAAAACCATGGCCATCGTTGATCAGCGAAGCTTGGGCTTCGCGGGCAGCACGTTTGCCTGGCTTCGGCTTGGCGATCTCAGCAACCCGCGCGTTCGAGCGGGCGGCGGGTCCACGCGTTGGTGCTGGTTGCGGCGCGTAAACGGGGTCTGCCTGATGCGGTTGGTTGGCCCAAGCCGCAGGGTTTTCGCTATCAAGCGGCAGCATGTCGGCTGGGACGACGGCCTCATGCGGTGGTGCCGGTTCAAACTGCGCCCAATCGTCCTGCTGGCCTGGCGCAGGCTGAGTTGGCGCAAGTTGGGCTGGTTGCGGGGCGTAGGCCATCTGCGGTTCGGGCGCGATCGGCTGCAATCGCGGTTGATGCCATGCAGCCTCTTGGGCGTTCTCCTGGGCAGGCTCGATGTACATCGGTTCGTCGTGGGCGAACTCCGGCTCTTCTGAGGCGCGCAGACGGGCGTTCAATGTTCCAAGATCAGGGCGCACCGGCGGATAGGCACGTCGATTTCCTGGCAGCAAGCGTTTGAAGGCCGCGAGACCTGAGTAGCCAAGATGGGTGGCGTAGCCCATGGCGAGCTGCATCCGGCTAGGATGATCTTCGTCCGGGAAATCTTCGTCTTCATCATCCCAATAGTCTTCTTCCACGCCATCGGCGCGGTGCACGCGGCGTGGTTCGATGCGCATATCGGCAGGCGATGGCGGGGTTGGCAGAACGGGTGTGGCTGCGGCGCGTTGGAATGTGAGGATAGCCGCTGGGATTGCCAGTGCTGCCACCAGCAAGCCCGGCACAAATGGCACGGGTATCAAACCATGGGGCAGGGCGATAAGGGCATCGCCGATCAATCCACCCAAGCCAATAGGCAGCGGCCAAGCGCCCGAAAGCGGTAGCAGTGCGAGAAGCGCGCAGCATGCAGCGGTAAAACCGAGCGCAAATGCAATGCGCCGCGGTTTGGCTTCCAGCCCGCCATAGGTCATCAGGTGCCAGCCCCAAATCACGATGGGAACCAGCAGGAAGACCGCGCCTAGCCCAAGCACCTGCATAACAAGATCGGCAAAGATCGCCCCCGGGCTGCCGAGCATGTTGGTAACGGGCGCTGATGTTGCGTGGCTAAGACTTGGATCGGCCACCGACCATGTGGCCAACGCAAGCACTGCCAGGGCTGAAACGGCGATCAGCGCCAAACCAGACAATGTCGCGGCCTGGCGGCGCATCATGGCCTTGATCAGGCTCGTATCGAGCAGTGGCGTGTCAAAAGTGCGCGTGGCCCGCATATGTCTGGTCCGCATGGTGGTTTCCGTTCTTACGCAAACAATGTGGCAAGGCGGGTGAGCGCCTGCGCCGTGGTGGGTTCATCATCAACCAGCGCCAGCCGTAGACGGTCTTGGCATGTGGTGGGTGTTGTCGGGTAGGCGAGGTAGGAACCAGGGATCGTGCGCAGCGCTTGGTTTTCCCAAAGCTGTAAGGCCGCCTCCACATCGCTGAGGCCGGCAGGCAGCTTCAGCCAAAGAAAGAAGCCGGCATCTGGAGTCGGTTCACTGAGATGCGCGCCTAGAGCGTCCTCAACCAAATCCCATTTCTTGGCGTAAAGCGCGCGGCTTGCCATGACGTGGTTTTCATCATTCCAGGCCAAGGAGGCTGCGGCCTGCAGCGGGATCGGAACCTGTGGCCCGCCCATGGTACGCAGGCGCAGGAAAGCTGCCATAAAGGTCTCATCGCCCGCAGTGAACCCGGTGCGAAGCCCTGGCAGATTGGAGCGTTTGGACAGCGAGTTGAAGCTGACGACATGGCGAAACCCGCCAGCGCTGCGCGCGGCCACTTCCAGCACACCTGGCGGTGCGTCGCGGCGGTAGATCTCTGAATAGCACTCATCGCCAAACAGGTAGAAGCCATGCAAACGCGCGAGCTCAATCCAGGCGTGCCAATCGCTGTGCGAGAGTATCTGGCCTTGCGGGTTGGTCGGTGAGGCAATGTAAGCGGCCACGGTGCGCTGCCAAACCTCGTCTGGAATACCCTGTCCGCGTGTGTCGGTCTCCTCGAGCAGAACCACATCGCAGTCGGCCATCAGCGCGCCCGCTGCGTAAGCCTGATAGAACGGATTCTGCATGACGATTACAGGCCGTTCAACATCATGGCGCAGGTCGCGGGCGGTGCGTGCGGCCAACACCAGCCCTTCCCGCGAGCCATTGAGCGGCAGGATGTTCGCGTCGGTATCAAGTCTGTCGCTTGGCACGTCGTAGCGGCGGATCAACCATTCGCCGATGGCTTGGCGGTGCTCTGGTGTTCCGTTGCTGGCGGGGTATTTGGCAAAGCCAGCTTGGGCAGCGCTCAGCGCCTGTAGCACGCCTGCTGGTGGTGCATGGCGCGGTTCGCCCACCGTCATGGTGATGGGCGCCAGATCTGGATTTGGACGCACGGGTGCGAGCAGAGCTTCAAGCCGTTTGAACGGCGAGCCCGTTTCATAGACGAAGCGCCGGATGTCAGCATGTGCAATCACGATGCAGACCCCCAGCGTTCGGCGGATGATGGAACGCAAAACATGTTCAGCTACCGTCGCACCGGATGGTTAAATCTGGCTTAAGGCGGCCACTGGCTATCGGTTTCTGCCTGGGACGGGTCATGGCCGGTCGGTCGGGGCATTGTGCCACAAAAAAGGGCCCGGAGACTGCTCTCCGGGCCCAGTTCTCGCGGCGGAAAAGCCGCTTTGGGAGATTAGGTTGGCAAAGCCTTAGGCTTTACCAGCACCGAACTCAGGGTAGGCTTCAACGCCGATCTCGGCTTTGTCGAGGCCCAGCATCTCGTCTTCCTCAGACACCCGGATACCCATGGTGGCTTTGAGGATGAACCAGACAACCGCCGAGGTAACCACCACGAAGGCGCCGACGATGATGATTGGCACAATTTGGCCAACGAACGTTGCGTCGGAATTGGTGAGCAACACAGCCAGCGTGCCCCAGATACCTGCGAAGAGGTGAACCGGGATGGCACCGACAACATCGTCGATTTTCAGCTTGTCGAGCAGCGGCACCGTAATCACGACGATCACACCACCAACAGCACCGATCAGGGTTGCTGCACCAAGACCTGGGGTCAGCGGCTCAGCAGTGATCGACACCAGACCAGCCAGTGCGCCGTTGAGAACCATCGTCAGATCAACTTTCTTGTAGAGGATCTGGGTCAGGATCAGTGCGGCAATCGCACCACCAGCAGCAGCCGTGTTCGTGTTGGAGAAGATGCGTGAAACATCAGCGGCATCGCCGATGGACCCCAGCGCAAGCTGCGAACCGCCGTTGAAACCGAACCAACCAAGCCAAAGGATGAACGTGCCAAGCGTGGCCAGCGGCATGGACGAGCCAGGCATTGGGTGGATTTCGCCACCAGCGCCGAACTTGCCTTTACGAGCGCCCAAAATGATTGCACCGGTCAGAGCGGCCCAGCCACCCACAGAGTGCACAACCGTGGACCCAGCGAAATCAAGGAAGCCGAACTGGCTGTCCAGGAAGCCGCCGCCCCATTTCCAGGAAGCCTGGATTGGGTAGATCAGTGAAGTGAGGACCAGCACGAAGATCAGGAACGGCCACAGCTTGATGCGTTCAGCCAGCGTACCGGAGACGATCGACGCCGTGGTGGCGCAGAACATCAGCTGGAAGAAGAAATCCGAACCAGTGGAGGCGTAGCCGATATCATCGGCTGCATCAGCCGAAACACCCACAGCTTCCAGCGCTGCAACGGCGAAGGCGCCGAGGTAGCCGCCGGTTTCATCGGTTCCGATGGACCAGGAACCCAGCGGATACATTAGGTTGTAGCCGATCAGGTAGTAGGCAACAGCGGCGATGGAGAACAGGCCGATGTTTTTCGTACATTGCATGGAAACGTTCTTGGAACGCACCAGGCCAGCTTCGAGCATGGAGAAGCCAGCGGCCATCCACATGACGAGGAAGCCGCCGATAAGGAACAGTGTCGTGTTGAAGACGAACACCGAATATTCAGGAACCTCAGAAGAGGCCATCACTTCGGTGGCGTCTTGCGCCAGGGCAGGCGCTGCAAGGGCGAGAAGTGCAGCGGAGGCTGCCATCCCGACCTGGAGATAACGCTTGGACATGAAATTACCCTTTGCTTGGGGAGAGACTTACAGCGCCGCCGCGTCGGACTCGCCGGTGCGGATACGGATGGCTTGGTCGAGGCCGTAGACGAAGATCTTGCCATCGCCGATCTGGCCGGTTTTGGCAGCCGAGGAGATGGCTTCAACCACCTTGTCGATGAGGTCAGCCGAGACGGCGACTTCGATCTTCAGCTTGGGCAGGAAGGAAACGGCATATTCTGTGCCGCGATAGATTTCTGTGTGGCCTTTTTGCCGGCCATAGCCTTTGACTTCGGTAACGGTCAGTCCCTGCACACCAATGGCGGTCAGGGCATCGCGAACCTCATCGAGCTTGAACGGCTTGATAATGGCCATGACGATTTTCATACGCGTGTCGTCCTATTCTTCTTCAAGTTGGCCTTGCACGAACGATGTGCGCTGCTGTGATGAGCACCCGCCGCCCGCAAGCTAAAACCGGATGACACCAGGGGGAGACGATCCGGGCCACAAGGGCTGGGCTGGTGGGCCTCTGCCTTGCGAACGCCACATTTCATCCAAGTTTCGTGCCAGATTCAAATTTTCCGCGCAAAATATTGATATCTATAGAGAAAATGATTCTCGCATCGGCAGCCTTGGCCTTGCGATGTGGAAAGTCTTAAGAATCGGTAAGACTTGCCTATTTCTTGTGCAGATTGCGGCTCGAAGAGTTGCCTAAGAAATAGGCAGTGGGCGCAGGCCAGCTTTCAGCAGGTCGAATCTGCTCAAGGTTTGGGCTTATTTGGGCGGATCAGGCCTTCTTGCGCGGTTGAGGCGACCAAATCTCCGGCACGGTTGTAGATCGCACCGCGCGCAAAGCCACGTGCACCGTGGGAGGATGGCGCGTCTTGGGCGTAGAGCAGCCAGTCTTCAATGCGGAAGGGCCGGTGGAACCACATGGCATGATCGAGGCTTGCGGCTTGAATGGCGCGCGAGAAGATCGATAGACCGTGGGGAAAGAGAGCCGTGTCAAGAAGCGTCATGTCAGACGCATAGGCGAGAATGGCGGCATGAACCCTGGGATCATCGGTGAAGGGCGCAGGGACTGGGGCGGTTGAGCGCAGCCAGACATGCTGTTCTGCCGGTTGCGGTTGATCAGACGTGTAGTGCTCAAAGCTGGTTGGGCGCAGCTCCAATGGCCGTTCACGCTCCCAGTATTTGCGGATCGGCTCCGGCGCGACCTGCATGAAGGTGGCTTTCATGTCGGACTCGTCGGCAAGCTCTTCGGGTGGAGGCACATGGGGCATCGCGCTGTGATGCTCAAACACATCCTCTTCGGCGACATGGAACGAGCAGGACATGGAAAAGATCGCTTTGCCGTGCTGGATCGCGACGATGCGCCGTGTGGTGAAGGAGCGTCCATCACGAATCCTATCCACCTCATAGATGATAGGGATCGCAGGGTCGCCGGGACGCATGAAATAGCCGTGCAGGGAATGCGGGTGGCGATCGGTTTCCACGGTTTTGCAGGCGGCCATCAAGGCTTGGCCAATCACCTGGCCGCCAAAGACGCGTTGCCAGCCCGCGTCCGGCGAGATGCCGCGAAAGAGGTTGTGTTCCAGCGGTTCCAGGTCGAGCACGCGCATCAGTGCCTGCATGGAAGCTTGGCCTTTGGAGGCTTGACCCTTGGAGCCCTGATCCTTGGAAGCCTGGCCTTTGGATGTTGTCATTGAAACCTCTAATTCTGCCTCGCCGGCGCGGGTGAGACAGTGTGCGTGCTTGTCTTTTGCTGCTGTTGGATCATGCTAGCGCCATCACAACAAGATCATGGTTTCCCAAATGGCGCGCGCGCATCTTTCCAAAGTTCCTGAAACCGTTGACGTGCTGATTGCAGGCGGCGGGTATGTCGGCTTGTCACTGGCGTTGGCGATCAAGGTGGGTGCCAGCGATCTCACCGTTGCCGTGGTTGATCTGCGTGAACCGGCGCAGGCCGATAAGGATGGGCGAGCCTCTGCTATCGCTAGTGCGGCCCGCACGATGATGACCACGCTCGGTGCCTGGCAGGGCTTGGCTGATGAAGCTCAGCCGATCAACCAAATGATCATCACCGATAGTGAGACACGTGATCCGGTGCGCCCGGTGTTTCTGACCTTTGATGGCGAGACCAGGGACGGAGAGCCATTCGCACACATGGTGCCCAATGGCGCGATGACGAAAAGCCTGCGGGTCCGCTGCCAAGAGGAAGGTGTGATCATTGAAGCGCCGCAGACGGTGGATGATTTTCATGCTCGTTCGGGCCATGTGGACATTACGTTGGGCGATGGGACACGGAATGCCAAACGCCAGCTTTCTTCACGGCTGTTGGTGGCGTGCGATGGTGTGCGCTCACGGCTGCGGGATCTGGCTGATATCGATACGGTCGGTTGGATGTATGGCCAGTCGGGCATTGTCTGCACTGTCAGTCATGAGCGCGACCACGAAGGCATCGCCTACGAGCATTTTCTACCTGCCGGGCCGTTTGCCACGCTGCCTTTGCGTGGCAAGCGCTCGTCAATTGTGTGGACGGAGAAAACCGCGACAGCCGATGCCTTGGTGGAAGGCGATGAATTCACCTTCATGCTGGAGCTTGAGCGCCGGTTTGGTGCGCAGTTTGGTGAATTGAAGCTTGATAGCCGCCGGGTGGGCTACCCGCTTGGCTTGAAGCTAGCGCGTTCGTTCATTGCGCCGCGTTTGGCGCTGGCCGGCGATTCAGCGCACGGTATTCATCCGATTGCCGGTCAAGGCTTGAACTTGGGCTTCCGCGATACCGCGGCGCTGGCCGAAGCGGTGGTGGATGCTGCACGGCTTGGCCTTGATATCGGCTCATCTGAGGTTTTGGAGCGTTACCAGCGTTGGCGGCGTTTCGATACCGCGCAGATGGGCGTGGTGACCGACATTTTGAACCGGCTCTTTTCCAACGACATGACGCCAGTGCGTATGGCGCGCTCGTTTGGGCTTGGTGTCGTGGATCGGCTGCCGAAGCTGAAACGCTATTTCATCGATGAGGCCGCTGGCATTGCCAAAGACCGGCCACGGTTGATGAGTGGCGAGGCGATTTAGGTGTCACTGTGGATGATGATCAATTCATCGATATCGTCAACAAAGCTATCGGATTCTCCGGGCCCCTATCGGCAGAGGAAAAAACTAAAGCGCTGAATCTAGTTGCCGGTCACGTGCTTTCCCTATTGCGAGATGCACTGGCCTGCTTTCGTAACGCGTCTTTTGGCACCAGCGTGTTTTTGTCAATTACAGCACTCGAGGAAACGGCCAAGGCCGAGGTGCTAGTTTACCGAGACAGTAAGAAGCCTCGATCTGCTGGTCGTGATCCTCTTATGAATCACAAGTCTAAGCACCAGATTGCGGTTCGAACGACAACATTTTTGGGCCGCTTGCCTGCGTTGTTGGGGGATGAAGCGTGTCATAGACTCCAGAGCGAAGCAGATTCTGGCGACCTGAAAAATCTTCGCGAACTCGCTCTATATGTTCATCCAACGGATTCTGGGCTAGCTTCTCCGCGAGACGCCATATCTCGAAGTCGAAGTAGGGAGATGTTACTGTTAGCTCTGGAATCAGCGGATGATTTGCTAGTTGGTTACACCAACGAATCCTATTCTTTTGGGACAGAGATTGAAGCCCTTTGGAAGGAAGTTATCGCTACGGTTGAGATCGATGACTAGCCTTTTGTACCCTTTGTCTTCGCCAACTCCGCCTCATCCAACTCCCGTGCTTCTTCGATCAACATGATCGGAATGGAATCGCGGATGGGGTAGGCGACTTTGGCCGCGTAGGAGATCAGTTCCTGCTTGTCATGGTCATAGTGCAGCACCGATTTGGTCACCGGGCAGACCAGCATGTCGAGCAGTTTGCGATCAATCGTCAGGCGTTTGGCGGTTTCAGCCATCCAAAAACTCCCTACTGCAAGCTTGAGCGGTCGCCATCGTTTTCACGGGCCAGCGAAAGCTCGGTGATGGCGATCAGTGTGTCAGCACGCGCGCGCAGATCATCAGCTTCCAAGAGGGCCTGTTTTTCCGGCGGTCCATAAGGGCTCATCATGCAAAGCGCGTTCACCAGCGCCTCATTGGAAGCCTTTTCAACGCCCGACCAATCGGCTTCCAGATCGTTGGCCTCCAGATAGGCTTTGAAAGTTGTGAGTAGCGTATCGCGGTCGACAAGTTTTTCGCCTGCGCCTTGCTCAAAATCCTCAATATATTGATCGGTCGTCACCCGGCACATGCGAAACGGCGTGATGGCCGTTTCTTCCTCTTCAATTTTGAAGCGGCAGACACCGGTGAGTGTCATCAGATAGCGGCCATCATCGGTTTCCTGAAAGGCTGAAATCCGGCCCAGGCAACCAATCTCGCATAGTGGTGGTGTGTCTGGATCAAGGCCCATAATCGGTGAGCCATCGCGTTCAAACTTCGGCTGCACCATGCCGATCAGCCGTTCATGGCCAAGCGCATAGTCCACCATGGCCAAATAGCGCGGCTCAAAAATATTCAGCGGCATTTGCCCGCGCGGCAGCAACAACGCCGATGAGAGCGGAAAGACCGGTATGATGGCGGGAATGCGTTGCGCCAAAGAGCTGTGCGAAGATGCCATGAAAACCTGTTATGCTGTACCAGTTCAGGCGCGTGCCCAGCGCTTTTTACGAGAAAAGGATCCGAGAAAGTTTCTTGCGGCCTTCAATGCTGGCCGGATCGGTCGGTCCCCAGGCTTCAAACAAACGCAGTAATTCCTTGCGGGCGCCATCGTCTTCCCATGACCTATCGCGCTGGACGATCTCGACAAGGGCAGCGGCCGCCGCTTCGCGATGGTTTTTGGCGTTATGAACCAGCGCTAAGTCAAAGCGGGCCTGATGATCATCGGGATTGGCTTCCAGACGGGCCGTCAGTTCTTCGGCATCGCCAAGGCTGGCAGCCTTTTCGGCCAGGTGAAGCGCAGCTTCTGCCGCTTGAATGGCGGGATCAGCCTTCATTTCATCGGTTAAGCTTGCGAGCGCTTGGCGCGCGGTTTCCAGCTCACCAGCGGCGACATAGACTTTCAGCATGCCAGCCATGGCGCCTACATTCTCTGGCTCCAGCTGCAAAATCTGCGCGTACATGTTGGCGGCGCCTTGCAAATCACCGCCGCTCAGCGCTTCATCGGCAGCTGCCAGTATCTCGTCAGCCTGGCTTGGGCCCTGCGGGCCAATCAGTTTTTCGATGAAGGCTTGCACTTGTGCTTCGGGCTGCGCGCCCTGAAAGCCGTCGGCCGGACGGCCATCGACAAAGGCGAAAACGGCTGGAATGGACTGCACACCCATCTGACCGGCCACTTCGGGATGATCATCGATGTTCATCTTGGCAAGGCGAACTTTGCCGCCGGCTTTGGTAACAGCGCTTTCCAGCATCGGGGTAAGCTGCTTGCAGGGCCCACACCAGGGCGCCCAGAAATCCACCAAAACCGGGCGAATTTTGGACTCTTCAATCACCTGCGCCATGAAGTCTGCGGTTGTGACGTCTATGATGTCGCCGCCTCCTGCGGCAGGAGCGGTGTTGGACTGGGGCGTCGAGCCGGTTCCGATCAGCATGGGATGTCCTTACGCGTAACGATTCTTTTGCCCGTGCACCCACGGGCGCTACCGTTTGAGATGGGCTTTCGCCCGCGTTCTACAAGGCGGTTTAAGCGCTGTCGACCAGATCAGCCTCAAGGTCGATCACGCGCACCGTGTGGCCGGTCTTTTCCGCAAAGGTTAGCAGGTCGTCGCGGGCGATGGATGTGGTTGCTGTGTTCTCCAGCGGATGAGCGTTGATGATCTCAGCGCGCATGAGGTTTTCATCCAAAACGAACGTCACTGTGTGGTCGACATCGTTGATGATGGCCAACGCCGTCACCGAACCTGGCGTCACGCCCAGATGCTCTTGCATCAGATCGGCGTTGGCGAAGGAAAGCCGCCCGCAGCCAAGCTTTTTGTGCAGGTTTTTGAGGTTTACCTGGGTGCCGTGCTCAGCGGTGACCAGAAACAGCGTGCCCTTCTTGTCTTTCAAGAACAGGTTTTTGGTGTGGGCGCCTTCAACCTCGCGGTGCACCTTGGTGGACTGTTCCACGGTGAACAGCGGCTCGTGGTCCACTGTTTTGGTGATCAGTCCCCAGGCAGCAAGCTGGTCGTCAAGGCTTTGGCGGGTGTGATGGGCAGCGGACATGATGGCCTCTTGAAACAAAGCAGCTTGGTTTTCTAGCCATCACAGCCTGCACTCACAACCCGAGTTTGGGAGACGGCTGTTGGGCTGCTCTTTGCGCGCACAAACATGGTTGCAAAAGCGATTTGGTTGATGCATAGAAGCGCCTCGCACAGGCATATCACTTGCGTGATTGACCTTCTGTGCAGGAGCGATGCGGGCGTAGCTCAGTGGTAGAGCATCACGTTGCCAACGTGAGGGTCGTGAGTTCAAATCTCATCGCCCGCTCCATTTTCAAAGTTTGGTTGCACGACGTCACAGGACGTTACTGCCGCATCAATGCGGCAGCTTGATCAGCCATCAGCGGTTCCGGCCGCTCAAACATGGTTGAGGTGGCAACAAAGGCGTTGGTTTCTCCGGACTTAAGGATCGAGACCATCACATCGACCGCATGCAACGCCATCTCGAATGAGCAGCGGTGCGGGCGATTGTGTTGGATGGCGGCTGCCATGTCGGTCAATCCCGCCGCGCGATAATTGGCGCGCGGATCGGTGTCCAGCTGCTCATTGGATACGCCAAACGGATGCGCATCGGTTGGGAGCGCTTGGACCACACCAGCAGGATCGACCCTTTCCAGCGTTCCACCGAAAAAGTTCGGATCAGGCAGGTAGAGCGAACCTTGTGTCCCATACAGTTCCATCGGTGCGTGGCGGTGGGCCCACACGTCCCAGCTCGTCGATAGCGTGATCGTGGCACCCTGCTCGAACTCCAGCAGAGCGTGGATGTCGGTTGGCGTACCGACAGGCACTTTCTCACCAGCGCGTGGCTGCGAGGTGATGGTGCGCTCTTTGTGCGCCGATGATGTGAGCGCCGCGACCTGTTTTACTGGGCCAAGCAATTGCAGCAGGTTGGTGACGTAGTACGAGCCCATATCGAACATTGGTCCGGCGCCAGGCTGATAGAAGAAATCCGGGTTGGGATGCCAGTGCTCCATGCCATGGCTCATAAGATGGCAGGTGCCCGATGTGATGCTGCCAACGTCACCGGCATCAATTGCTGCCCGCGCTGCTTGGTGCGCACCACCCAAAAAAGTATCGGGAGCTGAGCCAACGCGCAGGTCTTTGCTGGCGGCCAAAGTGCGGATTTGTTTGCCCTCTTCCAAGCTAAGCACGAGGGGTTTTTCCGAGTAGGCGTGTTTGCCAGCCTCCAGGATGCTGCGGGTGACGGCAGCGTGCGCGGTGGGAACAGTGAGGTTGACGATGATGTCGATGTCATCGTTGGCCAGAAGTGCATCCACATCCATCGCGGGTACACCAAAGGCTTCGCTTTGGGCTTTGGCGGCAGCACGATTGAGGTCTGCCACGCCGCGTATCTCAATGGTCTTGAACAGCGGCGCCAGTCGCAGATAGGTGCTCGCAATGTTGCCGCAGCCGATGATGCCAACGCCAAGCGGCGCGCTCATGTCTTTGTCCATCTCGGAATTTCCTAATGCGATTAAGCAGCTTCAAAGCCGCGTAGTGCGGCCAGAGAGGTGCGCGCAAAACGGCGATCATCGGACGGGTTGTCATGTTCAACCACAAGCGATGGCACACCGAGTGTTTTCAATTGGGAATAGAGTTTTGGCCAATCCATGATGCCGGTGCCGACATCAGCCCAGCCATCCTCATCAGTTTTTTGGCCTGTTGGCGCGATGTCCTTGATGTGTGCAGCGATGACGCTTGATCCCAAGCGATCCAGCCACTTTGCCGGGTCTTCTCCTGCGATCTGCGCCCAAGCGAGGTCGAACTCTAGCTTTACATGCTCACCGCCGCCCAAAATGAAGTCGATGGGGTAGTCGCCGCTTGGCAAGGGTTGGAATTCAAAATCGTGATTGTGCCATCCAAACGCGAAGCCTGCCTCTACGATGGGCTCTCCGGCCAAAGCAAGGCGCTTGCCGAAAGCTTTCCAGCCTGCTGTGTCGATCGGGCGCTTATCAGCTTCAAGGTAGGGCACAATGACGGCGCGCATGGCGAACTGCTTTGCAAGCTCGATAACATGGCGTGGGTTCTGATCGATCAGATCAAGACCGATATGCGCTGTCGGCATGGAAAGCCCAGTGGCGGCAAGACCAGATGCCAGAACCTCTATCGAGACTGTATCGGCCATGAGCGCGCCATAGCCTTCAACGTCCTCATAGCCCAGCTCAGCGAGCATGGTGAGCGTGTCGATAAGCGGCCCGAAATTGCGCGAGCTGTAGAGCTGGTAGGCAAGTCTAGTCATGCAATGTCTCGTTCTTGGCGGCAGCGGGTGCAAGGGACCCACACCCGTTGGATTGCGCAGATCGTAGGCCAAAAACGGTTGATGTTTAAGCGGTGGTTCTTTCGGCTCTGCGAGAGCCCGGCCTTACCCTGAGACAGATACACAGACGCCCCGCCAATGTGGGAACTTGGGTCCCGACATCAACGAGGCGTCTTGCTAGGCTGTAAAAATCTAGGCTGCTTGGCGCACCTTTGAGAGAAACTCGCCCATCGCCTCACGCATGGTACGCGAACGCTCATGCAGGTCCTGAATGGAGGTGCTCATGGTTGCGCTCATCTGGCCGGTGTTGGCGGCAGCTTCGCTCATTTCGCTCATCGCGTTGGTCACCGTTGAGGTGCCATCAGCCGCTTCTGTTACATTGCGGGCAATCTCTGCCGTTGCAGCGTTTTGTTCCTCAGTGGCCGCCGCCATGGCGGAGGTACGCTCAGCGATGTCTTTGACCATGTCGGCAACAGAGGATGTCGCTTTGATGGAGTCATCGGCAGCCAAACGCATTTCGGAGATTTGGGCGTCGATCTCTTCTGTCGCCTTGCCGGTTTGTTCGGCCAAGGCTTTCACCTCGGTGGCAACAACGGCAAAGCCTTTGCCAGCTTCACCGGCGCGCGCGGCCTCAATCGTTGCGTTGAGGGCGAGCAAGTTGGTTTGCTCGGCAATGTCAGTGATCAGCTTGGTGACATCACCGATACGCGCCACAACGTCCTGCAAGCGCGCGACTGACTGGTTGGAGCGGTCCACACCGCCTGCTGCATCGCCGGCTGCTGATGATACGCCGTGAACCTGTTGATTGAGCTCGGCGATCGATGCCGTCAATTCCTCGGTGGCGCTGGCCACAGTGTTGACGTTGCCGGTGGCATGCGCCGATGCATCAGCAACGCTTTGCGAGCGCTGTGCGGTCGACTCAGCCAGGCTAGACATCTGCGTGGCGGACTCATTGAGCTGATCAAACTCATCAATCATCGATTCAGTGACGGATAGAACGGTTGATTCAAAACGTTCGGCCATGTCGGCAAGCATGGCTTGACGATCCTTATCGGCTTGCTCACGCGACGTCGTGCTTTCCTCTTCCAGCGAACGTGTGTGCTGAATGTTGACGCGGAACACATCGAGCGCCTTCGCCAACGCCCCGATCTCATCGGTGCGCTTGCCCAAGTCAATAACCTGATCGGTGTCACCGGCAGCCAGCTCGTTGGTGGTGATCGCCAACCGATTGAGCGGAGCAGAGATGAGCTTGTGGTTCAAAAAACCGAACAGAATGGCCAGCAGCGTGACCAGTGCTGCGCCGCCGACCGAAACAAGTTCAGCGCGGGAAAGAGCAGCATCCTTGTTTTGCAGAAGTTGTGCTGATCGTGCAGCAGCTTCTGCCGTAAAGTTATCGAAAGCGGTGAAAACATTTTGCAGCAACGCATCGCCTTGGCCTGTCACTTCCATCGCGCGGGCTTGATCAAAGGTCAGTGGATTGCGCATCAGGCGGAACTGGACGTGGGTGTGCTGACCAAGCCAGCTCTGCCAGCCGTTTCTGATCTCGCTGACATGAGCCGCAAAGGAGGGCTCAATGGACGCTGCTTGCGTTTCCAGGGCGTTCAACTGCTCTTCAATGACCGGCGTGAGTTCGTTGCTGACTTGCACCATTTGGGGATTGCCCGTGAGTGCGAAAGAGCGAGCTGCCAAAACCTGATCGAGGATATCGATCCGCAGGCTTTCAACTTCCTTTTCATAGGCATTGGACTGCGCCAAAAGGTCAGATGTTTTGTTGCCTTGTGACACGCTGGAGAACGCGACGAGGCCGCAAAGCGTTGCGATGAGTGCCAAGCCGAGAAACGCGATGGCGCCCTTTTTCGAAACAGAAAGACTGTTCAACATATAATTTTTCCTTCCTGTCGAGCTTAGCTTTGCGCGCCTTGGCGGCGTGCCAGTTCGGTGAGATTGACTTCAATGGTAGCGGCGCCAATGGCCTGCGTACCATCCTCATTGGGGATGCTTAGGTTGAGCTGGGCGCGCCAGATCTGCCAATCCTCGTCCCATTCGGCTTCATCGATGAAGACCGCGTCTGGCCCGACAAGGAACGTGTTTTGATATTTGGCTTCGTCGCCCTGCCAATAGTCGCCGGTGATGGCGCTTTGCCCGACATTCAGCCCCATGGCATCGACGATGAACATCTCAGTATAGAGGCCCAGCGCGCTTGCTTGAATGCGGGTAAGGTAGCTGGAGAGCGGTGTCGAAAGCGTGGCTGAAATCAGCGGCTGGTTGTCCACTTCGCGCTCGGCGCGCCATTGCTGATCCAGCGCATCGATCTCAGCTTGTGTGAGGGACGTATGGCGCTCGGATTGTGCACTTACCATCATAGCAACAACGGGATTGGCGAGCCATTCACGTGTTTCCGCGATAAAAGCGGTATTAATCAATCGCTGCGGGTTGGGTGGCGCGCCGGCATCGTTGGCCATCGCCACTCCGCTTGCGTTTGCCATGCCCATCACGCCAAGGGCGACTGCCCATGCGCTCGCCGATCGTCTCGCCATTCGTTTACTCCTGCCCCAAACGTAAAATCCAAAAGAGTACGTAGCTATTCGGGCACTAAGGTTACGATGACGTTAAGTGACTAAATTTCGATAATACTCGCTTAGGTTGCTGAAATATAGAATTGCCCTTCAGAAGACAATCGAACTGGCTTATGCAGCTTTTTCATTCTGCAGAAGCTGTACAGCCTCTGCAGCTTCCTCATCTTCTGGGAAAAGATGCGTCATATCGGGTGGGAAGGTGAAGTGAAGCTGCTCGCCTTGCGTGTATATCTTGTCTTCGCTGAGCGCGGCGATCAGCTTGCCACCGTCGGCCAGTTTTACATCCACAACCGTTTCACTGCCCAGACGCTCGGTGAGCATGACCGTGCCGTGGAGCATGGCGCTGGTTTGGTTTGCTGGTTCAAGATAGTGCGGGCGCACACCCAGGATTGCCGTGTCGCCAGCATTAAAAACCCTGCCTCGTGAAGGCACCGTGACCGGGTCGAGCGATGGGTTGCGTACAGTGATTTGATCGCTAGCCACAGCTTCCACGGTCACTTTCAAGAAGTTCATGGATGGCGCCCCGAGGAACCCGGCGACAAACAGGTTTGCTGGTTCATGGTAGAGTTCCATGGGCGAGCCGGTTTGCATCACTTTACCGTCTTTGAGCACGACGATCTTATCGGCAAGCGTCATCGCTTCCACCTGATCGTGGGTCACGTAGATCATCGAGGCTTTGAGGTCCTGGTGCAGCTTGCCGATCTCCATGCGCATATCCATACGCAGCGCGGCATCAAGGTTGGACAGCGGCTCGTCGAACAGAAACACTTTTGGATCGCGGACAATCGCCCGACCGATGGCCACGCGTTGGCGCTGACCGCCCGATAATTGGCTCGGTCGCCGATCAAGCAGGTGTTCCATCTGCAAGATGCGGGCGGCCTCGGCCACCTTGGCATCTTTTTCCTGCTTGCTCGCTTTGTTGATGGTCAGGCCGAAAGCAACGTTCTCGCGCACGGTCATGTGTGGAAAGATCGCATAGGACTGGAATACCATCGCGATGCCACGCTCTTTGGGCGCTTGGTCGTTCACCACCACACCATCGATTTCCAGCGTGCCCGACGTGATGTCCTCAAGGCCAGCGATCATACGCAGCAGCGTTGATTTTCCGCAGCCGGAGGGGCCGACAAAGACAACAAACTCGCCATCCTCGATGTCGATATCGACGCCTTTGATGACCTCGACCTTGCCGTAGCTTTTGCGCACATCCTTGAGTTTTAGCGATGCCATTGTTGACCTCTTGGTTCTACTCGGCGGCCTGATCTTGATAGTGCACCAACAGATGTTCGTTGGAGTCCAGGCCTACCGGTTCGGGGTTCATCACATAGCCTTTGAAATCTTCGCGCCCGCCATCGGCAAAGCCCATGATCACCAAGCCATTGTCGGTATTAAGGATGCGTGCCGCGTAGCGCCGCGCGGGCATGGCGCCGTCCATGAATCCCGGTGCGATGCGCCAAGGCCCGCGTGGACCTTCGCCGATGAGATAGTGGGTTCCGGACACCGGACCGCCTGGCGTGTTGGTGGCCTGTTCGGCTGAAAAATGATCCGCATGGGTGCAGAACAGGCAGTACCAGTTGCCCTGATGCTCGAAGACCTGCGGCACCTCTAGCTGGCCATACCCGCCGACAAACACCGGTGGTTGAAGCGTCCATGTGGCAAGGTCTGGTGAGGTGGCGAACCCAATCGCGCCAGCGGCATTGGCCTCATCAAGGCCAGGAACGCGCGCGGTGAAATACATCAGCCAGCCATCGCCATCGGGGTCACGCATCACCCAGGGGTCACGCATCGCCCGGTCATGCCAGTAACCCCGCACCCATTCGGTTTCATAGTGTTTAGCGTTTGGCCCTTTCAGATCCAGACAGAGGCCGTCGCCAACGCGCTGCCAGCTATGCAGATCGGTGGATGTGGCATGGCCAATGCGCTGGTACATGCCCTCCTCTTCTCGCGCCGACCCGGTGTAGAAGAGGTGCCAAAGGCCATCGTCACCGCGCACCACACTGCCGGTCCAAGTGGTGCAATCGTCCCAGGCGATGTGATCGGTGGGTTTTAGGCACGTTCCGAGATGCTGCCAGTTGATCAGATCATCGCTAACGGCATGGCCTTGGCTCACATTGAAATGACGCAGCTCAGGATCGCCGAGCGCTTTGTCAGCTTGCAGAAAGAACACGTGCCAGCGTTGCCCATCATGGGCGTACCAGCTGTCCCAAATCCATTGGTCGGGTAGGCTTAATGTCATGAAATCAGTCCGTTTATGTCGGTCGCGTTTTCGCACGCAAAACCGGTGTTCACCCCGGAACAAGTCCGGGACAGGCATTTTGCTGAAAACGCTCTAGCCCTTCACACCGGTCGATGCGATCGAGGCGATGAAGGCGCGTTGCAAAACAAGGTAGAAGGCGAGAACCGGCAGAGTGATCAGGGTGAGATAGGCCATGATTTCACCCCAGGCTGGGTTGAGCTGGAAGAAGTAGCCCAAGCCCACCATCACGGGGCGATAGGCCTCTTGCTGCACAACGATCAACGGCCAGAGATATTGGTTGTACATGACCAGGAATTTTAAGATCGCGGCGGTGGCAATCACCGGGCCAGAGAGCGGCAGCACCACTTTGCGATAGATCTGCCACCAGCTGGCGCCTTCCACGCGGCTTGCCTCGATCAGATCCTTGGGCAGATCGCGGAAGAACTGCACGAACAGAAAAACGGTTAGCCCATCGGCGACCCAGGGGATGATCTGCACCTGATAGGAGTTCAGCCAACCGAACTGGAAACCGTCCAGTCCGATCCAGGGCAGTTGCGAAACGATAAGCAGCAACGGGATGGCAATGGTTTCGAAGGGGATGATGAACGTGGCGATGATGATGGCAAGCACCACATCGCGGCCCGTCCAGTTCATGAACACGAACGAAAAGGCGGCCAGCGAGCAGACGAACAGCGAAAGTAGAACCGTGAGGCCGGTTACCAGCACTGAGTTGAAGACAAACAGGCCGACCGGCGCGCGATCAAAGGCGGCGGTGTAGTTGTTGAGGCTGATATCACCGACAGGCAGGAACGCGCGCAGGCTGGAGGTGTCGGAGAGAAGCTGGAAGTCCGGCTTCAAGCTCGACATCACCATGAAGACCAGCGGGAAGATGAAAATCACCGCAATCAGGGTGAGCACCAGATAGCGTACAGCGAGACGCAAACCGTGATTGTCGGGCTGAAGGGCGGCCATTTATTTGCGCTCCCTGGTGAGCCAGCGCTGGACGAAGGATATCGTCAGCACAATCAGGAACAGGATGACGGATATGGTCGAGCCGCCGGAAATGTCCTGGCGGCCATAGCCGCGTTCCACGGCCTGAAAGACGATGGTCTGGGTGGAATCGAGAGGCCCGCCCTTGGTCATCACGTCGATCTGCGCAAACAGCGCAAAGCCTTGCATGGTGATGACGATGAGCACCAGAACGGCCGTGTTACGTAGGCCCGGCCAGGTGACATAGCGGAAGGCTTGCCACTTGCTAGCACCTTCAATCTCTGCGGCCTCGTAAAGTGTTGGTGAGATGGTTTGCAGGCCCGACAGCCAGATCACCATGTGAAAACCGACCCCCTGCCAGATGGACATCGCCATGATCGAGCCGAGCGCGGTGTCCGGGTTGCCGAGCCAATCCACCGGCTGAAACAGCCCAAAGGTGAGGCCGGAGAGCATGTTGTTTAACAGCCCGTCGCTGCCATCATAAATGAAGCGCCAAAGCAGCGAGACCACCACAATCGAAACCACAACCGGCATGAAATAGATGGTGCGAAAGATGTTGATGCCGCGCAGGCGCTGATTGATCAGAAGCGCCAGGCAGAGTGCCAGACCGCCCTGCGCAGGGGCCACGATCAACACGAACAGCAGCGTGTTGGTGAGCGCTTTCATGAACACCACATCAGAGGCGATGACGATCTTGGCCTCTTCTCCAGACTGCCAGCGGAACCATTCGCGCATGCCACGGTACTGCGGAAAATCATCGGATCGCGTGATGGTGCGCACACGCGGGTATGCGATGGCACCATCCTCGTCGCGGATCACCTGGCCGGCCTCATCGCGCTCAGGTTCCAGCGTGATGATCGAGAGGCCAAGCAGGTCTTGGTAGTTTTCAAAGCCAACAAATTCAGTGGGGTTGGGGGAGATCAGCCGCTGGTTGGTGAGCGAAAGGCCAAAGGCGAAAAAGAACGGCAGGATGATGAAGGCGCTGATCAGTGCAAAGCCTGGCAGCGCAAATGCCCAGCCTGCACGGTTTGATCGGGTGAGTTTGGACGCCATGTGTGCCCTCATCTGCCATCAGTTTGGAGGGCAGGCGCCGCGAAAATGGCGCCTGCGTTTGCCGGTGTTTGGGGAGGCGGGTTTAGTGGCCGTACCCGGAGTTGCGCTCAATATCGCGGTCGATCTCATCGACGGCGGCATCCAGCGTGTCGGCCACATCGGCGCCATTGGCGATGTCGGCGAGAGCCTTTTCAAAGATGGAAGCTGCCACCACATAGCCCGGGGTTACCGGCCGAATGAGCGCCTGAGCTTCCGATAGCCCGAAGAACACGTTGAGCGGGCCGCCCTCCTGGTAGGTGTCCGTCATCGCTGCCGCCGAGGGCGTGGAGGGAATGAGGCCGATGCCATCGGAGAAGGCCGCCAGATACTCATCCTGAATGGCAAACTCGATGAAGGCTGCCGCCCCGTCCGGATTCTCGGATGTGGCGGAGACACCAAACTGCCAGGATGCTGCGCCGATCACCGAGCCGTTGCCAAAGTCCGGCGCGGGCAGGAACACCAGATCGTCCACTGCGGCCAAATGATCGACCGCGGCCCAATTGCCGTTCCAGGCAAAGGCGTAGCTGCCATCAATAAAACCGGTGTCACGGTCTGCTGGGTCTTGGCTGGTGCCAGGCACCAGATCATTGGTGAAAAGCGACTGCCACCATTCGCCAAAGGCTATCGCTTCATCGCTGTTCAGCGCGCCATCTGCGGTTTGGTAAGACGAGCGGTCAACAATATCGCCACCGAACGACTGCAAGAAGGGTGAGAAAGCATAAGGGTACCATTCGCCGGTCCAGGCCATGCCCAAATCCAGGGCGTACTCATAATCGCCCGATGCTTTGGCAGCCCCAAGCGCGGCCATGAATTCCTCGCCGGTCCAAGGATTGTCGAGGGTGGGCGTGCGCAGGCCGAGATCATCAAGTGTCGATTGGCGAGCATACAGCGCGACGGCGGCGTCCCAGAGGCCAATCGAATAAAGCTCGCCATCCCAGATACCTTTGGTGCCAGGCAGGAAGTTTTCGATCAGGCTTTCATCGATGGTCAGTGGCTGCATGTAGCCCGACCACGCCCAGTTGGGCATCACCGGCCCATCGACATCCAAGATATCGGGCAGATTGCCAGCAAGCGCGGCTGCGACCACCGAGTCGTTGTACGAGCCTTGGGGAAACGCCTCCAGTACGACCTGCCAGTCACCCTGGCTGGCATTAAAGTCCGAAACGATGCGGTTGATGATCGTCTCTTCGACCTCATTGCCCGCGCCATGATACCAGAGCGTCAGTTCGGTTTGTGCGCTTGCAATGCTTGTCGATGCGGCCAGAAGGGCCGAAAGAGCGATGCCTTTGGTGGTCAAGCGGTTCATGGTTTTCATGTGATTTTTCTCCCTATCGATGAGATGTTGGTGACGGTGGCCGGGCGTGGCAGCACGCTGTCGCGCCAACACACTGGCCCGCTGACAAGTTCGCGGTGTTGAGCAATGTCATCGCCCTTGATCAGTGAGAGCAGCATGTGCGCGGCGCGCACGCCCATCGCTGCGTAGGGCAGTTCGACAGTGGTGAGCTGCGGGTAGAGCGTTTCGGCAATCAGGCGATGGTTGTCGAAGCCTGCAACAGAAATGTCCTGCGGCACCTGAAGGCCGCGCGAGCGCAAAATGCCGTAGGCGCGCAGGGCGATGCGGTCGTTACCGAAACAGATCGCAGTTGGCGGATTGGGATTGGTCATGACGCGTTCAATCGCGTCCCAAAGCAGCTGTGCTTCGGCCTGCGGGTCGTTCATGCGTGTATCTGCCGGGATCACCAATGCGGGATCAAAGCTAAGGCCTGCACCCTCAAGCGCCTCGCGGTAACCGGCTGTGCGCAAACGGGTGGCATCGATGTCATTGGACAGCGAAAGATAGGCGATCCGCTGGTGACCCTTGGCGATGAGCGCTTCAACCAGCATTTTCTGGCCCAGTTGGTCATGCGGCAAAACACATGGCGTGCCAGCGTCATCGTAGCAGTTGGCCAGCACCATTTTGGTGCCTTCGGGTGCGGGCGGAAGTGCGACCTGCTTGTGGTAGTCGCCTACGAACAGCATACCTTCCACCCGGTGCTCGGTGAACGTGCGCATCAGCTCGGGGACGCGCTCTTGTTTGCCGCCGGTATCAGAGATGAGCAGCGACATGCCATTGTCTTCCAGAACGCGCTGCACCCGCTGAACGATGATGAGATCGGGAAGGCCGCCAAATTCTGCGCTGTCGGGCGCCAGTGAGATAGCTCCGGTGATCAGGCCAACAAGACCAGATCGGTTGGAGCGCATGGTGCGGGCGGCAAGCGAAGGCACATAGCCAAGGGTCGCGATGGCAGTTTCGACCTTATCGCGTGTTTTTTCGCCCACTGGCGCATCGCCATTGATGACGCGGCTTACGGTTTTGGGCGACACGCCTGCGGCTTTTGCCACATCGTAGATGGTTGCCAAATCGTCCTCCCAGACGGGTTTTTCGACGCCTATTTTGCCTTTTATCAGTTGTTTGGCATCGTTTATGACATCGGTGTCATTTTGGATGAAAATGCCGGAAAGTTTCGCTTGCGTCAACTGGCTTGTCGCCCGTCATGGACAGGCAGCGCGCGATGGCGCACTTTGGCGCGAAGCGCCAGACCATGGTTTTCAGTGGCGTGCAAAAGGAGGTGTTGTGAGCGCAGGCTGCAAGGTTAAAGCTGTTCTAGACGGCGTTGGTGGTGGCCAGGCAATGGTGCTTGATGTGCCTGAGGAAGTGCCGCTTGAGCTGCGCTTTAACGGCACCGCTTATTCCACGATGATGGTAACCCCTGACGATCTGGATGACTTCGTTACCGGCTTTTCGCTGACCGAAGCGATTGTTGAGAATGGTGAGGCTATCAAGGGCCTGACGGTGGTGTCGCAAGAGGGTGGCTTGGTGGCTGATGTGCACCTTCACGGCGCTGATTATGCGGCGCTGCTGCGCGGTGGTGAGCGGGCTATCCCCGGGCGTACCGGATGCGGGATTTGCGGCGTGCGAACCCTGGATGAGGCGCGCCGAGCGTTGGACCCCGCGCCTTCTGGGCCAGAGATTGATTTTGGCGCCATTCAGGCAGCGCTGGAGGCGCTTGATGATCCGAAATCAGGCAATGCGGCACGGCGCGGCGTGCATGCGGCAGCCTTTTGCTCGGCCGATGGAACCATCTCCCACATTCGCGAAGATGTTGGTCGCCACAATGCGCTTGATAAGCTGATTGGTGCGTTGGTTCGCACGCCAAAACGCGTTGATGTGGCGGATGGGTTTTGCCTTGTGACCAGCCGTTGTTCCTATGAGATGGTTCAAAAAGCGGTGCGCGCAGGTTTCTCTACGCTGGTTGCGATTTCTGCGCCGACAGCATTGGCGCTGCGTGTGGCCGAGGAAGCAGGTCTCACTGTGATTGCGCTTGCCCGCAAAGACGGCTGTTTTCGGTTTGAAACGCGCCAGGCTTTGGCCCAGGAGATTGCCGTATGAGTGATGACAAACCGGACGGTGGGCCGCCGGAAGGCGTTCGCCCTTATGATGCGCCTGCCGGTGGCTGGGGCGCGCTGCGCTCGGTGGCCAAATCTTTGAAGAAAGAGCAACGGATCGCTGAGAGTGCTGCGACGCTGCTGAAAACCAACCAACCCGATGGGTTTGACTGCCCGGGCTGCGCCTGGCCGGACCCGAAACACACGTCCAGCTTTGAGTTCTGCGAAAACGGCGCTAAAGCGGTGGTTTGGGAGGCAACCGCCAAGCGGGTCGATCCGGCTTTCTTTGCCGCGCACACCGTGTCTGAGCTTTGGGCGAAGTCCGATCATGGGCTGGAGGCGCAGGGCCGGGTGACCGATCCGATGCGCTACGATGCCGCCACGGACCGTTATATGCCGGTGGATTGGCAGGACGCTTTTGTGGCCATTGGCGGGCAGCTTGCCGCTTTGCCCGACCCCAATATGGCAGAGTTTTATGCTTCCGGTCGCACCTCCAATGAGGCGGCGTTTCTCTACCAGCTTTTTGTGCGTCTGTTCGGGACCAACAATTTTCCCGACTGCTCCAATCTCTGCCATGAGCCGACGTCAGTCGGTCTGCCGCACTCCATCGGTGTTGGCAAAGGCACGGTGAGCCTTGAGGATTTTGAGGACACCGACCTCATTCTTTCCATCGGTCATAATCCAGGCACCAATCACCCGCGCATGTTGGGCACACTGCGCGATGCCGTGAAGCGTGGAGCGACGATCCTGGTGTTTAACCCGATGAAAGAGCGGGGCTTGGAAAAATTCCAATCACCGCAGCACATTTCTGAGATGGCAACGGGCCAGTCGACGGATCTGGCCCAAACTTTTTATCAGGTGAAGATCGGCGGCGATGCAGCGGCGATCAAAGGTATCATCAAGGCTCTGATTGCCTTGGATGAGGCTGGTGAGGATGCGCTGGACCACGCCTTTATCGCTGAACATACCGAACGGTTCGATGCGCTGGCAGCGGATGCGCAGGCTGCGCCTTGGGAGGATATCGAAACAGCATCAGGTCTCACCCGCGAGGCGATGGAAGAGGTGGCCGCGATCTACGCCAAGGCCAAGGCGACCATCGTCTGCTACGGCATGGGCGTTACCCAGCATCGCTCCGGCTCGAAAAATGTTCAGCAGATCGCCAATTTGCTGTTGCTGCGCGGCAATATGGGCAGGCCAGGCGCTGGCATTTGCCCGCTGCGCGGTCATTCCAATGTACAAGGCGACCGTACGGTCGGGATCAATGAGCGTCCACCTGAGGCGTTGCTTGATGGTCTGGAAGAGGTGTTTGGGTTTACGCCGCCGCGTGAGCATGGCCATTCGGTGGTCGATAGCATCGAAGCGATGGTGGATGGGCGCGCGAAAGCTGCGATCTGTTTGGGCGGGAACCTGGCGATTGCCTCGCCCAGTCCGCAGGACTGCATCGAGGGGTTTCGCAAGCTTGATCTGGCGGTGCACATCACCACCAAGCTCAACCGCTCGCATCTCTTGATAGGCGGAGAAAGCTATCTGCTTCCTTGCCTTGGGCGTACCGAAAAGGACGTGCAGGCGGGCGGCGAGCAATCGGTCACGGTGGAAGACTCCATGTCGATGGTGCACGCCTCGAAAGGGTTTCTTGATCCGGCCTCACCCAATCTTCGTTCCGAGCCTGCCATCATTGCGGGCATTGCCAAAGCGACAGTCGGCGATACGCATGTCGATTGGAATGGCATGATCGCCGACTACGGACTGATCCGCGAGAAGATCGAGGCGGTTTTTCCAATCTTTGAGAATTTCAACCGCCGCATCCAAGACCCGGGCGGGTTTCATCTGCCCAATCCGGCGGCTGAGCGCATCTGGAACACGCCGTCAGAAAAAGCGCAGTTTCTGCCGTTTCCCGGCTTGGAAGAGGATGTGGTTCTGGATGATCCAGATGTGCTCAAACTCACCACGGTGCGCAGCCACGACCAATACAACACCACGATTTACGGCCTTGATGACCGATATCGTGGCATCTTCGGACGGCGTGATATCTTGTTCATGAATGCCAAGGACATCAAACGCTTAGGCTTTGCCGAGGGCGATAGAGTTGATCTTATCAATGCGATGGACGATGCCCGTGCCGTCTACGCGCTCACCATTGTTGCCTATGATCTGCCAAAAGGCTGCTGCGCGTCTTATTATCCTGAAACGCAGCCGCTGATAGCACTCGACCACCGTGACGAGCCAAGTCGCACGCCGTCGTTCAAATCGATCCCGATTCGCGTGCAAAAAGCATCCAATGGCGCGCCGCGGCATATGAGCGTTGGCCGCGACGGCCTTGTTGGTATGCCGGATTAGAAGGTTGTGGTCTAAGCGTGGCTGACCATCAGCCCTTCGCGGATGAGGCGTTTGACCAGCACGAGCTTGCCGTCCTCGTCCAGGTCGCCGGGCAGGTCACGAACCTTGAAGCGCTGGTTCGTCAGACAGACGTCCAGCGCCGATTTGGTGTGGGCGGGTAGACGAATTTCCGCGCCTTGGCAGCCTACTTGCACCATAGGGTTGCCGTCGGCGTCGGTGCGATCTTCTACCTGGAAGATGAGTTGCGGCTGCGCCCCAACCTCTGAATCGATGGTCAGTTCAGCAAGGCGGGCGAGCTGACGCATCTGGCCGGGCACGCGTGGGACGCGGTTTCTGATGAATTCAGTGCGGATGTGATCGACCAGTTCCGGCAGATTGGCCTGGTCCTGTAGCCGCTGCAAAAGGTCGGCGAATGCGGTTTCCATTCCGGCCATATCAAAATCGCCACGCGCATGGCCCGCAGGCAGAGACGCGCGAAACGCCGGATCACGATGGGCAACAGCAACGACTGCTTCAGTGACGAGGTCCGCCCAGGTGCGGGTCATCAGGCCGGTCGTGATATGCAGTGAGGTCTGATCGGTCGCCACCGCATCGTGGGTCAGGCCGCGCGGCACATAACACATGTCGCCTGGTTCGAGCACGAAACGATCGGTTTCCTCACCGACGGGCATTTCCTCGCGATTGAAGCCCTGGGTAAGCAGCGGCAGCTCCACCGGGTGATCGTAGATGCGCCACTCCTTTGTGCCTTCCACCTGCAAAACCAGCACATCGTGGCTGTCATAGTGGGAGGGAAAGCCCTGGCTGTGCGCGGGCGTGAGGTAAATGTTGGTTTGAATGCGCGAAGAAAACACGTTCTCCAGCGCGCGACAAAAGCGCGCGAGTGTCGGTAGGCGCTCCTGCAGGCCTGACAAAATAATCGTTGCCCCGTCGGCAAACAGCTGATTGACGCGCACCGCATCAATGAAGCCGGATTCATAGGCGAAGTCTTCCGGCGTGATGCTGGCATTGGCCTGCACGACGTTCACCTCTGGGGTGCTCAGGCCCATGGTTGTAACCACGCGATCAATATCATCCACGGAGACGAGCTGACAGTAGTAGGCGGGATCATTGCGATGCACCACCACGTGCTTTTTCTCAAAGCTCTCATTGAAGAATGCTTTGCGCGTAAGCGGCGCAATCGACCAGTCAAAATCCAGCGTTGCGTGTTCCATCGCAGTCCCCGATTTTCTTTTTGTTTTTGTCCGGTCTGTAGGGGTAGCGCCTTGGCTCTGCGGATGCAACGTCACGCTGCATTCTCTTGCATTGACGCTTTACGGTTGACGAGGTTAGTGTCCGGTGCGAGGGCACGCGCGATTGCGCTAATTGGGGGAGCCGACGATGGCTGACACAACAAAGAAAAAAACTGGCACGCTTTTGGAGTCGGACATCACGACCAAACGTGGTGTTGGACGACGAGCTTTCCTGGGCATCATGGCCGCTGGCTCGGCTGGGGCCGTGCTGGCGCCAACTCAGGCTGCTGCTGCTGATTCCGATGGCCGTCCTTGGCAGGATGCTGGCGGCTGCCCACGTGGCCCCATTCAGCAGGGCGCGACCGACAATGATCTTGGAACCGGCTCCGACCCAGCTGGCGGCGGTCGGCATGGCTCGGGTTTGACCGACTCCGACCCAAGCGATTGGGCCAACAATGGACGCGGTGCGCCTTACTGCTAAGGTGTAGCTTCGACATTGGTTTGTTGAGCATGTGTTTAAAAATAAGGCTGCAGCGCCGGTTGACGCTGCGGCCTTATTTGTTGCACGTCGAAGCGCGCGCGTTCGCGCGTGTATGACAATTTCTTCACCCCTCAAAGTTGCACTTCAGGACCTTTTTCATGAGCGATTCGACCAAAACGCCAGCCAAGAAGCTGAGCGAGAACGATATCACAACCAAACGCCCTCTTGGGCGGCGAGCCTTTTTGGGCATTATGGCCGCTGGGACAGTTGGCGCCACGATGATGCCCACCCAGGCGGCTGCATCCGACATCGACAATGGCACTTGGACGGATGAAGGCAGCTGTCCGCGCGGTAATGGCGGCGTCTACACCAACTTGACAGATTCCGACAATGGCAATGTGACCGACACCGGCGGGTATGGCCGCGGTGCACCGTACTGCTGAGGCAATTTCTTTTTTTGAATGTTTGAAAGGCGCGGGAGACTGCGCCTTTTTTATTCTCGGTGCAGCACGGTATCGCCGAAGAACGAGCTTAAAAATTTCGGCTTGAAGGCTGCGGCAATCGCCTGCGGGTCATAGCCATCGCGCACCCATTGCATGAACGTTTGGCCTTTTGGCACACCGTCACGCACATAGGTTTCGACCATCGCGTCCAAAACGCCGGTTTTGGAGCCTTTGATGTGGCCATATTTCAGCGTCATCTGGTCAAGTGCGCGTTCATGATCATTGTGCAGGATCAGAAAATAGAGCGCGCTGCCAAGGCTTGCCCGGTCCGCGCCTGCCTTGCAGTGAATGACGGCCGGATAGGCGATGGATTTCAGCAGCTCTTCCAGTTTTTCAAGTTGCGCTACATCGGGCAGAGCCCGTGAGCGCAGCTGCAAACCCTCAAAACAGATGCCAGCTTGCTGGGCGGCCTCCACCTCCAGCGGGTAGGAGCCATATTGCATGCCGCCGCGCAGGTTGATGATGGTTTTTACGCCCATAGAACGCCATTTGCGAACCTGATGGGGCAGTGGCTGCGAAGAGCGGTAGAGCCGATCATCCACCTTATGGAAGTTGGTATAAACGTAGCGGATAAAGCCGTGATCCATCGCCAGCATATCGAACCAGGCGTGCAGACGCCGCTGCCAACCAATCAGTGGCGGCTCAAAATAGGCCGTGCGTTCACTTAAGCGCGATGGAAAGACGCGACGGTAGAGGGCTTTGAGGGTTGGTGGCACGCGTGTCTGCTGTTTGCAATGAAAGACAGGCCGTTCTCCTATCGGGGAGCTGCGTTGAGTGCAATCCGCGTGGTTTGGCAATAGGGGCGCCGGCATTGGGTGGGTCTGGGGGTGGATATGGTCGCTGACGCAAATGGCATGATTCTCGGGGCAACCGTCACAGAATCACCGGCGTGGAACGAATCGCGATTATTATGGCCGTTGCGGCTTTGTTCGCATTTTGATTCACACTTGGACTCCTCTTGGACTCATGATCATTCCGCGAGGCGGTATAACTGCTAATTTTGTTCTGGTGACTTGAATGGCTTACCAAAAAGTAAACCGAGGTGCTTCAAGCCCAACCGACGCCGTTAACCAGCGCTTTAACCAAGGCCTTTTTGTCTTCGATATTGTTGCAGCACCGTTATGACCATCGATGAGATTGCTCCCATCAGATTGGCCCAAAATGGGACAGTTGCGTTGCGTTGATTCCCCCGTGCGAAGCTGGAAACCGCGCGAAGGTTTTTTGTCACGTGCGCCGCGTCGCCCGCTGAATTCGTTCTGGATAGCACGGTGCTGGCGTCAACGTTTGTGATTTGTTTCTTGACGCTACGTCAGGCACTTGTTTTGGCTTTGTTCCCTTTGCGATGCGACTCAGATCGTCGTTTGAGTCAACATGGCAAACGGAAAAATCCCTGAGTCTTGCCAAAGCTTTACAGACACGTCTTGCCAGAGCAGTCGGGTATCCCCAATTCGATGGGCGCACTGTCGTGTCAGATTAACAATCAGGTTGCAGGCTGATGGTGCGTCGTGATTCGCATTTGATTATGGGTCACAAGGAGAGAGGGACGATGCCGCGCTTGTTCACCGGATTGGAGTTGCCGCGAAATTTTGGCGATCAACTGTCCTTGCTGCAAGGCGGGCTTCATGGGGCACGCTGGATCGACCGGGATAACTTTCATATCACGCTGCGGTTCATCGGCGATGTTGATCATGGCGTTGCCCGCGAGGTGGTCAGTGCGCTGGACCGGGTTCGCCATGGCCCAATCACCCTGAAGCTTGATGGGCTGGGCTCGTTTGGTGGCAACAAACCGCATTCGGTTTTTGTGCGCATCGCGCCATCGCAGGAGTTGGCCGATTTGCAGGGCGAGCAAGAACGCATCATGCAGCGCCTTGGCCTGAAAGCAGAGCGCCGCACGTTTATTCCGCACATCACGCTGGCGCGGTGTCGCGGCTTGCAGCCCGGCGCGGTGGCGCATTGGCTCTCTTTGCGCGGCGGTATCATGAACCTCTCTTTTGAGGTGGAGCGCTTTGTTTTGTATTCCTCGCGGGACTCCGTGGGTGGCGGGCCCTATGTGGTGGAAGAAGATTATCCCCTTGTTGCCTGACCCCCTTATCGCCTGAAGGAGTGCTTATGTCCCGCTTGTCTGACGCTGATCGATCCGCCGCCCTTGCCACGCTGGAAGGCTGGAGCCTGGTTGAAGGCCGCGAGGCCATCGAGAAGCGCTATGTGTTTGGCAATTTCGTTCAGGCCTTTGGTTTCATGACCAAATGCGCGCTGGAAGCGGAGAAAGCCGATCACCATCCTGAATGGTCCAATGTCTATAAAACCGTCGATGTCACGCTTACCACCCATGATGCTGGCGGGTTGACGCAAAAGGATATCGCGCTGGCCAAAGCCTTCGACGCCAGCGTTTAAGCGTTGCGCCGTGCCATTTGCATACCCACATAGGGCGCATCGTGGTTCGAACAGGAAAACTCAATGAGCGTTGAAACCACCGCTGACACTGCTGAAGACCAGCCGAGCGAGATCCCACCGGGCCTTGATGGTGATGTGCTGGATGAGGATGAACGCACGCAGTTTGATCAAGATGAAGCGCGTGTGCGCCGGGATTTTTGGGTGACGGCCCGCAAAGCCGCTGGCAGCATCCCTTTTATGGATGAGGTTGTGGCGGCATATTTTTGTGCGCTGGATCGTGAAACGCCGTTTCGTGTGCGTGGCACGCTGTTAGGCGCGCTGGCTTACTTCGTGCTGCCGCTTGATGGCATTCCCGATTTCATTCTCGGCCTTGGTTTCACCGATGATGCTGCTGTGATCATGGGCGTTCTGGCCCTGATGCGAGCCCATATCACCGATGAGCACAGGGCCGCGGCAAGGAAGGCTTTGCTGAAGGACCAGGATTAGGTTTTTTCAGCTCGTCATCCCGGCCTTGAGCCGGGACCCATGCCTATGAACGAGTTGGCAGCATGGTAGTCGCCAGAAGACGCACTGAAATGGATCACGGCTCCAGGCCGGTATGACCATTATGGTCGGCGGAGTTGCCTTCTGCTATGGGCCTCGCCCAACCGTCATTTCTTTTTTGCTCTGGGCCTCCGGCCCAACCGCGGGCCAAAAGAAAGGGGCTGACCAATCGGTCAGCCCCCCGCGTTTTTTGTCCAGGATCGAACCTGTCGCGACGGCAAACCCAACCGGGTGCGCCGCCAACATAATGGTTTAGCGCGCGCTCAGAGGCTGCTCTGACACGTTCGCTTCACCACCAGTTCTAACCTGGCCATAAAAATCGCTCGACATCAGTCACCTCCTTTCGGTTGTTGAAAACAAGACAAGAGTGGTGCCGAATCAACGCGTTGGCAAGAGCGAATTTGCGCAAGGGAGAAAATACCGTGGAACGGATGCAAGATGAGGTGCCGGATCGCCTGGTGTGTGTGCAGGTGACTTATGCCGATGCCAAACAGGCCCGTCGGATTGCCAAACAGATCGTTGAGAAGCAGTTGGCGGCCTGCGTGCAACAGGTGCGCATCTCGTCCACTTACACGTGGGAAGGATCGGTGGAGGAAGAGGCTGAGCATCTGCTGACGATTAAGACCACGATGCTGCGTGTGCGTGACTTGGAAACCTTTATTCGCGCCAACCACACCTATGACGAGCCGGAGTTTTTGGTGTTGCCGGTGCTTGGCGCAAGCGAGGGCTATGCGCAATGGGTGCGGCAGAGTGTGGCGTAGGGTTCAGCGCGTGCGTCAGCTGTTCTCAACATCGAGCACGATCTTGCCGACATGCTGTTTGGCGTCAAACAGCGTTTGAGCCGCGCCGATCTCTCTTAATGGGAATGTCTTGGCCACCAGAGGCTTGATCTCTTCTTGCTCAATTCTCTTGATCAGATTGGCAAAGACGAACGGTTCCAGGACTGTGCACCCCATCAAAACCAGGTCCTTCAGGTACAGCGTGCGCACATCCAGCTCGACAATTGGGCCAGCAATCGCCCCTGATACCGCATAGCGGCCTTGAGGCACCAGGACCTCCAACAGGGTTGGCCATTGAGGGCCGGCAACCAGATCGATCACTACATCGACACTGTTGTTTCCGAGCACCGCGACATAGTTTTCGTCCCGCCTGACGATTTCATCTGCGCCGATGGCGTGCAGCTGGTCCGCTTTGGATGCGCTGGTGACAGCGATCACGTGGGCGCCGCGTGCTTTGGCCAATTGAACGGCTGCTGAGCCAACCCCACCAGATGCGCCTGTGACCAGAACCCGGTCCTTTTCGGTCACGCTGGCGCGGGTGAGCATGTTTTCAGCTGTTGAATAGGAACACGGAAACGAAGCGAGCTCGATGTCGCTTAGTAGGCTATCAATCGGGTAAGCGTGCCGCGCATCGACGCGCATGTACTGGGCGAAGCCGCCATCGCACTCCGAGCCGACGAACCAGGGTGTTTTGAGTTGATCGCCGTTGGCATAGCGCAGGCAAGGTTCCACCAATACACGCTCGCCGATGCGACTAGCATTGATATCAGCGCCGAGTTCAACGATCTGGCCGCACACGTCGATGCCTTGGACGCGTGGAAATTCCAATGCGTTGCCGCCCCAAGCGGCGTCTTCAGCATCGCCATCGCCCTTGGAGTACCAGCCAACACGGGTGTTGATATCAGTGTTGTTGACGCCTGCTGCGCTGGTTTTGATCAGCACTTCATGCGGACCAGGCTCTGGGATCGGCAGATCATCGCGCCATTCCAGCATTTCTGGTCCGCCGTGGCCGGTTAGGATGACGCCTTGCATGGTTGTTGTCGATGGGGGCATTGTGAGCCTTCTTGGTAGTTAGCAGGACCTTGCGCGTTTGAACGCTACGAAAAAAGGCGGGCGCGCCCGTCTGGGTACGCCCGCCCTTCGCGATAATTCCCGCTCTGGGCCTTCGGCCCAACCGCCATTTCACTTGGCTCCGTTCCTACGGAACGACCGCGAGACCTAGCTCTTGTTCTGCCGGTTATCGATCAGATCGGTCACAACGCCTGGGTCGGCCAGGGTCGAGGTGTCCCCCAGATTGTCGAAGCTGTCTTCGGCGATCTTGCGCAAAATCCGACGCATGATCTTGCCGGAGCGCGTTTTCGGCAGGCCTGGCGCGAACTGGATCAAGTCTGGGCTAGCAATCGGCCCGATTTCCTGACGCACCCATTTGACCAACTCTTTGCGCAGATCGTCGGACGGCTCCTGGCCTTCCATCAGCGTGACATAGACATAGATGCCTTGGCCTTTGAGGTCGTGCGGATACCCCACAACGGCAGCCTCGGAGACTTTTGGATGCGCCACAAGGGCTGACTCTACCTCTGCGGTGCCCATACGGTGACCAGACACGTTGATCACATCATCCACGCGACCGGTGATCCAATAATACCCGTCCTCATCACGGCGACAGCCATCACCGGTGAAGTACATGCCTTTGTAGGTGGAGAAATAGGTCTGCACGAAGCGTTCATGATCGCCGTAAACCGTGCGCATCTGGCCTGGCCATGAGTCCAGGATCACCAGATTGCCTTCGGTCGCGCCGTCCAGGATCTGGCCTTCAGCATCGACCAGAGCGGGCTGCACGCCGAAGAACGGACGTGTCGCCGAACCAGGTTTCAGCGCTGTGGCGCCCGGCAATGGGGTGATCAGAATGCCGCCGGTTTCGGTCTGCCACCAGGTATCGACAATGGGGCAGCGCTTATCGCCAACCACGTCATAATACCAGTTCCAGGCTTCGGGGTTGATCGGCTCACCCACGGAACCGAGGATGCGCAGGCTTGAGCGGCTGGTTTTCTTCACATGCTCCTGGCCAGCGCCCATCAGCGAGCGGATGGCGGTTGGCGCGGTGTAGAAGATCGACACCTTGTGCTTGTCGACCACATCCCAGAAGCGGGAGGGCGAGGGATAGGTCGGCACACCTTCGAACATAAGCGTGGTCGCGCCGTTCGCCAGCGGTCCGTAGACGATGTAACTGTGGCCGGTGACCCAGCCGACATCGGCGGTGCACCAATAAACATCGCCGTCCTGATAATCGAAGACATATTGGTGCGTCATCGCGGCATAGGTCAGGTAGCCGCCGGTGGTGTGCAGGACGCCTTTGGGCTGGCCGGTGGAGCCGGAGGTGTAGAGGATGAACAGCGGGTCTTCGGCGTTCATTTCTTCGGGTTCGACGAAGTCCGGCGCGTCGGCAACCGCCTCGTGGTACCAGATGTCACGGCCATCTTGCATGGCGATATCGCCGCCGGTGCGCTTCACCACAATGATGGCATCCACCGGAGCGTTTTCAGCGGCTTTGTCGACATTGGCTTTCAGCGGCACTTTGCGACCGCCGCGCAGGCCTTCGTCGGCCGTCACAACCACTTTGGAGGAACAGCCTTCGATGCGCTGGGCCAAGGAGTCTGGCGAGAAGCCGCCAAACACGATGGAGTGCACCGCGCCAAGGCGGGCGCAGGCAAGCATGGCGTAGGCTGCTTCAGGGATCATCGGCAGATAAAGGGTGACGCGGTCGCCTTTTTTGACGCCGGCGTTGCGCAACACACCAGCCATCTTGTTCACATGTTGGCCAAGTTCACGGTAGGTGATTTCCAGATGCTCGGAGGGGTCATCGCCTTCCCAGATAATCGCGACCTGGTCGCCGCGCGTGGCGATGTGGCGGTCGACACAGTTTGCGGCAACGTTCAGCGTGCCGTCCTCGAACCATTTGATCGAAACGTTGTGCGGATCGTAGCTGGTGTTCTTCACCTTGCTGTAGGGCTTGATCCAATCGAGCCGCTTGCCGTGCTCACCCCAGAAGGCTTCTGGGTCGTTGACCGAGGCCTCGTACATGGCCAGATATTTGTCATTGTCGATCAAGGCGGCCGATGCGACGGCATCCGGCACTGGATAAACTTCACTCATACCTTGTGTTCCCTTTGTGCGTTTCCCCTCAGACGGCCCAGATGATGCAAATGGTTGGTCCGCTGATGATGTTTTTGCTTCGGCTGCCACTCTTTGCGGAGGCTTTGCCGCACTCAATAGATTGTTTCTACTGCCAAGTACCGCAGTGCAGCAAGGCGAGCCGCGTTGCCCTTTGGTTGGGTGGAAAGACGCGATAAGCGGTTTTCCGGCGTTGATGCGGGTCAATGCACGACCATGGTCTAAGGCTGTTTGGGCCTTGCATCCGTAGCGTTGCGGATATTGAGCATGGATGCTTGACCTTCCAGTGACTGGAAGTCCTATCTAGGGCATATGGAACGTTCAGACCATTCACCAGATCGCGCTATGCCTGCGATGGAAAGGGCTGCCTCGTGCTGTGGCGGTCAAAACGCCGTCGCGCAGATTGCTGCGCCAGCGCCGACTGTCGAAAACACGTCAAGCTGCTGTGGCAGCGCCGAGACCGCCAGTGAGTCCAAGCCAGCCAAGCGCAAACGTGACTGGCTGCTTTGGGGGTCGGGCATCGCGATTTTGGTCGCTTATGCGGCCTCGTTCTTCTTGGATCACACCGATCTTTGGGGCCTGGGCCATTTCACCCACGCGATCCGCGACATGATGAACCTGATGTGGTGGGGCATTTTGATCGGCATGGTGGCCGTTGGCCTGATCGACCGGGTGCCACGCGAATTCGTGATCGGTGTCATCGGGCGCGATCAAGGCGCCAAAAGCCTGGGCCGCGCGGTGCTCGCCGGTTTTTTCCTCGATCTCTGTAATCACGGCGTTCTGATGGTCGGTGCCAAGCTTTACGAGCGCGGCGCTTCGCTGGGGCAGGTGTTTGCGTTTTTGATCGCCTCGCCCTGGAACTCGCTGTCGCTCACCATCATCATCGGTCTGATGATGGGTTGGGGTTGGATGGTGGTGTTCATCCTTGCTTCGTTGCTGATTGCGCTGGTGACGGGCCTCATCGTCGAGGCGTTGGAACGGGCCGGCAAGGTAAAACCCAACGCCAACCGAATCGATCTGCCGGAGGATTTTCACGTCTGGCGTGAGGCGAAGACCGGGATCAAGGCCACGCGTTATGACTGGGCTTTCGTGAAAGATGTCGCTCGCCGCTCGGTCACCGCCAGCCGTATGGTGCTGCGTTGGCTGTTCTTTGGCGTCGTGCTCGCCGCGCTCATCCAGGTCACGGTGCCGACGGATGTGTTTGCCACCTGGTTCGGGGCGACGTTCCTCGGACTGCTGACGACGCTGCTTGCCGCGACGATCATCGAAGTGTGTTCGGAAGGCTCGGTGCCTATCGCCGCCGATCTGATGACCCGCGCCCAAGCGCCCGGCAACGCCTTTACGTTTTTGATGGCGGGCGCGGCCACCGATTACACCGAGATTTTGGTGCTCAAAGAGGTGACGGGCCGCCTGAAAGCAGCCTTGCTCTTGCCGCTCCTCACCGTGCCGCAGGTGGTGGCGATTGGCTGGATGCTGAACGGGATGTGATGCCTCAACTTGGTCGGGCTGGGTTCGATATCTAACGCATTAGGGCCTTCAACCACTTCATCTTCCACATGAAAATGCCGGTCACGACAACGGCTGGGATAATGCCGAACCGGAGTGCGTTGGCATACGCTTCGTTACCGGATAGTGGCGGGGCGTAGAGATAGGCGCCAATCAGAAGTCCGGTGATAATGTGAACGGTTCTTAAGAGCGTGCGAAAGGTCGATGCCCGCATGATGGCTATCCTTGTGGGTTGGGGAGACGCGTGTATATTGGCGATGTCAATATCATACATATGGACATTGTCAATATGACGGGAACCGAACCGCCCTATCACCATGGGGACCTTCGCGCGGAGCTCATCCAGCGAGCCATCAATCAGATCGAACAGGGGGGTGCGGCCAAGATCAGTTTGCGCAAATTGGCTGCTGATGCTGGTGTCAGCCACAACGCGCCGTACATGCATTTTTCCAACAAGGACGCTTTGATGGAGGCTGTGGCGGCTGAAGGTTTCGCATTGTTGCGCGCGGCTATTGCTGAAGCCGGCGGCATTCAAACTCTTCAAGCTGAGGACTGGCGGGCGCGGGTGAAAACCGGTTTTACAGCTTACCTCCACTTCGCGCGAACGTGGCCACGCCTTTACGCACTGATGCATCAACCTCAAGGTGGCAGCGAAGCTCAGGAAACCGGCGGTGCGAAGGCTGGAGAAGCGACGTTGACGCGCCTGTCTCAGACACTGGCGACCGGCCAGCGTCTTGGCCTTGTGCGTGCTGATGACCCTAACCGGCAGGCACTTTGGGTTTGGACCACGCTTCATGGCCTGGCGGGTCTAACGGGCGATATGAGGCGATCATTCGGGGTGCTTTCACCTGATGAGGTTGCCGATGCAGTGCTGGATCAATTGTTACAGGGTCTAGCGCCGCCTGTTGACGCGTGATGGATCCCCGCCATGGGAGCGAGACCCGCGGCTCGCGGACCGGCGAGGATGACCTCTTTGACTGAGGTTCAACCCTTCACTTTCCCTGCCGCATCGGTAATCCCCAACTGCCGGGCCCTGGCATAGGGCCAGAAGACCAGCGCGGCGATGATAGCAGCCAAGATAAACGGTGCGCCGGGCAGGTAGATCGGGGCGTTTTCCAGCGTGAACCAGGCAAACAGCGCCGTCATTACCGGTGGGGCAATGATATGGACGATGGACGTCGCGCTCATCACCGCGCCGTTCAACTCGCCCTGCACATCTTCACCGACATGGTTGGACGCCAGCCCCTGAATGCCGCTGCTGGCAAACCCTGAAAACGCCGAGATGATCATCACCACATAGGCAAGCGTGCCGTTGCCCACGACCGCGAAGGCGGCAAAGCAGGCGACCGCTAGGATCGTCGAGCCGATGATCACCCGGTGCTCGCCATAGCGCGCCAGAACCACGCGCAGCACGAACCCCTCGCCAACACCGATCATCAGGCCAAACACAGCCAAGGAAAGCCCGACATCCGCCGTCGACCAGCCATACTGGACCGGCGTGAAATAGGCCCACATGACTGGATAGACATGGCTTGCAAACTCAAACAGCGTGCCGGCGATGATCAGCATCAGCACCGGTTTGATGCCGATGAACTGTTTGAGCGCACCCACGGGGTTGGCCCGTTTGATCTCGAATTTGCGACGCTTGGATTTGGCCAGGCTTTCCGGCAATGCAAAGTAGCCAAAGGCGAGGTTGGCAAAACACAGCGCAGCCGCCGCCCAGAACGGAAAGCGCGGATCGAGCGCGCCCAAAAGCCCGCCAATCGCCGGGCCGATCACAAACCCGATGCCGAACGCCATGCCGATGAGCCCGAAGTTCGCCGCGCGTTTGTCCTTGGGCGAGACGTCGGCAATGTAGGAAAACGCCGTCACATAGCTGGCGCCCGCCATCCCAGCCAGAATGCGCCCGATGAACAGCCAGAGCATGGTCGGCGCCAAGGCCATGATCACATAGTCCACGCCGAGCCAGAACAGGCCCCAAAGCAGGATCGGGCGACGACCGAACCGGTCCGACAGATTGCCGAGAATCGGCGCAAAGATGAATTGCATTAGCGCATAGGCGAACATCAGCCAGCCGCCGATCAGCGCCGCATCGCCCATCAAGGACGAGCCGCCCGTGTTGACCGAAATCTCGCGGATCAGCTCCGGTAGCACCGGGATGATGATGCCAAGCCCGATCACGTCCACAGCGACCGTAATCAGGATAAAAACCAGCGCCCTTTTGGACGCGGCTGGCCCACTGGTCGGTGGGTTGCCACTGGCTGGCGGCGTTGTTGTGTCGGTTGGTGGTGCGGTATCGGTCATGACCGGGTTGTTTTCAGCTTTTTTGCCGCTGATCAATCGCCTGGAAGGCAGGCTGCTGACAGGGCGGACGTTTGGGTCAGAACCTTCAGAAGGGTTTGGTCGTGACGAGCAGAACGATCAACGTCACCAAGGCCAGCCCCAAGGGGAGAAAGATCGGTGCGCGCGCGTCGCCGCCAGCGCTTTCTGCGTTGATCGATCTGCGCAGCCGACCTGTCAATGCTCCGTGCAGGCCTGAGAGTATCAGCACCAGAAGAATTTTTGCTGACATCCAAAGGTCTGAAAACCAATTACCTTGCAAGGCCAACAGGATGCCGAACGCCCAGGCCAACACCATGGCCGGCGTCGTGACCGCTCGATCATAGGCTTTTAGCGGTTTGAGTTGCGCCGTAGATCCGTGACGCAGTGACAGAGCCACCGCGACCATGCCGCCAATCCAAACGAAGAGCGACACAAGGTGCGCGGTTTTCAGCAGTTGATAGAGCATTGGAGTCCTGGCCTTAGGCCGCGTTCAGGGATGTGTGGCGGCGCAGCCATCGTTCATTGATGAAACCGCCAAAGGGGATCATTGCGCCGATGAAGAGGCGCATCGCGGCCTTCCAATCGATCAGGCCTTCGGACCAGGAGCGAACGGTGAACCAGGAAAACACCAGGAAGGTCAGCCCGTGGACCGGGCCGACAATCGTTGTGGCCAGCGGAAGGCCGGCGACATGTTTCAACGGGACTGCAACAAACAGGAGCGCCAGAAGCGTCACCGCCTCGGCCAGCGCGGCCCAGCGCAGGCCGTCACTCATTCGACCTCTTTCAGCATGGCCTCAAGATGGGCAACGCGGCGATCCAACGTGTCGGTGTTTTTTTCAACTGAAACCAGGCGAGCATCGGTCTGCGTGGCCATGGCCGCCTGCGTTCGTGCTTTGAGGATTTGAACCACGTACTTCATCGTGAACACAGCCAGGATGAGAGCGAGAACCAAAATCGTGAGTGTCACGAAGCTGCTGCTACCGTCCAACATTGTTGTCTCCATTGTTGCCGCTTATTGATCCGGCCGGTGCCGGATGGGTTCGGGCGATTGTTTCGGGGGTAAGGTTGAGATCGAAGGGTTTGGCACGGAAAAAGTTGGCCGATTTTCCGTTGTCCGCGGTGCCGATTTCGCTGGTGACCAGGCCCGCCTCTTCCAGTTTTTTCAGATGCATCTTCAGCAGAGGACGGCTGATGCCGGCGGCGCGGGCCAACTCGCTGACATAGTGCGCACCCTCGCTGTGCAGTCGCGCGACAAGCCACAACCGCACCGGGTTGGCGAGGGCCTGAAGCTGGCGAACAAGAAGGGATGGGTCGGTCATAGCGAAACCATATTGCGTTAGAAATTTATTACATGAAAGAAAAGTCTTACGCAATATGGGTTGGCAATTTTTTGGCTTTCCGTTCCGTGGATGCCCCATTCTCGCGTGGGGGATCGATTTCCTTAAGGAAACCACCAAAAAAGTCTGCACCGGTTTGGAACGGCCCGCAGGCTCACCCGTTGAACGAACAAGCACCGCAACGCCAACATACGGAGACCAGCATGAAAACCCTTCAAGACGTCTATTATCTGCAGCTTCAGGACGCCCATTCGGCATGTAAACAGTCGCTGGCCGCAACGACAGAACTTGGCCGCGCTGCCGAGGATAAAAATCTCAGCGAGGCACTGATCGCTGGTGCCAACGGAATTTCTGACGGCATGGACAAGCTGAAAAGCCTGTGCGCCGAGCATGACCTTAATCCCAATGGCCACCATTGCGGCGGCATGGAAGGTCTTGTGAAAGAGGCTCGCGAACATGCCATTGAAGACGTATTTGGCAATTCAGATGTGCGCGATGCGATGATCATCGCGCAGTATCAGCGCATGGCCCATTATGCGATTGCCGCTTATGGAACCCTTTGCGCTTATGCCAACCGCCTGGAATTGGATGGCGACGGCGCGACTCTCATTGAGATGTTGGACAGCGCCTATGAAGGTGACCGCACGATGACGGAAATCGCGACCGGCAAGGGCGGCATCAACGCCGACGCCAAAGCCGCCTAACGATTGGTTTGAATAATCCGAAAGGCCCCGCGCCGAGCGGGGCCTTTTGGTGTATTTGGGCCCGCGAGCGGTGCCAACAGCGTGGAGAGATCTGCGTCGAAAGGCCCTCGTGGAAAACCCCTAAGGACACCAAGAACGACCTGCACAGGGATTTGCCAGTGAGCGTTTCAACCAGGAAAGAACCCGGCCGTTCAAAGAGCTTGATGCACGCGTTTTTTCTCAGCTTGGAGCGGGCGTGGGACCGGTTGCTCCCGCGCGATACAACGCCAGAACCGGTTATCGACGCTTACCTTGGCTATGCGACGACGGATGGTTGCCAGTTGCGCGGCCGGGTTCTCGATGATCATCGCTATTCAACTCAGATCGGCGCTCGTTCGCGTCGGAACGCGTTTCGCAACATGGCGCGCAACTTCTTCACCGCAGAAATGCCGGGCGTGCGGGTGGCCTCGGGTGATGTGGAGACGCTGAGCGATGAGGAAGGCTATTTCCAGCTGACCGTTCCGGCCTTGCCGCCGGGTGAGCACGCTGTGGCGTTGCATTTGCCGGACCATGACACGCAGATTGAGGCTGCCATTCTTGTTCCTGAAGCCGATGCCAAGCTCGGGATCATTTCCGATATCGACGACACGGTGATGCGCACGGGCGCCTTCTCGCTGGCGCGCAACCTATGGACGACGGCGACAACCTTCATCACCGACCGGGAAGTGTTTGCGGACACGGTCGCCGTGCTGAAACGCCTGCAGGGCGATGCCAACCCGGTCTTTTATGTCAGCTCGTCACCCTGGAACTTGCACGTTTATTTGAACGCTGTTTTCGAGGCGAACGGCGTGCCGCGCGGTCCGATGTTTCTGCGCGATTTCGGCGTGTCGCAGACGATGTTCATCACATCGACCCACGGCTCGCACAAAGGCGATGCCATCGATACGATTTTGGCCGCCAATCCGGGCCTGGATTTCGTGTTGATCGGCGACTCCGGCCAGCACGATGCGCTGGTTTATCACGACGCCATCGTGCGCCATCCTGGGCGCATCAAACAGGTGTTGCTGCGCCATGCCGGCCCCATCGATCAGGCCGACCGGGACGCGGCCGAGTCCATCCGCCGCTCAAAGGTCGATCTGATCATGGCAGAATATTTGAACCAAGCAGCAGGCGCCGAGGCGCCCGCCCAGAGGCCTGTTTAGCTCAGTTCGTCGACCGACGAGATGACCTTGCCAAGCAAGCCATACTCTTTGGCTTCCTCGGTGTTGAGCCAGAAGTCTCGTTCCATATCCTGCTGAACCCGCTCGATGGTCTGGCCCGTGGCCTCAGCGAAAATGCCATAAAAGCGTTCGCGCATCTTGCGGATCTCATTGGCCTGAATTTCCACGTCGGAGGCCTGACCGCCGACGCCGCCGCGCGGTTCGTGCAGCAAAAAGCGGGTGTTGGGCAGGCAGAAGCGCTGTTCTACTGGTGCGCCGACATAAATCAGTGCACCGGCCGAGGCGACCCAGCCGGAGCCGATGGCGCGAACCTCAGGTTTGATGAAGCGGATCACGTCATGGATCATGTCGCCGGATTCCACGTGGCCGCCGGGCGAAGAAATGATGATGTTGATCGGATCATCGCTTATTTCGGCCAGGGCCAGCAAATGGCTGGTGGCAGTGCGCGCCACCTTGTCGTTGATCTCACCGGTGATCAACACATAGCGCGACTCACTTAAGGCGTCTTCCAACCGGCGACCAAGGGCCAGCGGCTTGGCGTTGTCGTCGTCTTTTTCGGCGTCCATGGGAGCGATTCCTTCTTGCGTGTCGATGGCCAAGTGGCCGTTGCATCAGGCCTAGCGAGTGCAGTCCGATTCGGTCAACCGCCCCTCTTACCCGCAGCGACTATGTCGCGATGGCAAACAAGCAGAGATTGACCGCACCGACCCGTCATGGCTGGACGTTATCGAACCATCCCGATTGGAAGGCCCCGGCCTATACCGGCTTCAGCGTATCGGGATCGATGCCGCCCATCTTACAGACGATTTTCCATTCCTCATCCTTCACCGGCTGGACTGAAAGCCGCATGGAGGTGACCAGGCTCATATCGGCCAAGCTTTCGGTGGCTTTCACCTGCTTCAGGCTCACCGGATTGGGTACGTCGGCCAGTGCGCGAATATCCACGCACTCCCAGCGCTCATCGTCGGTGGTGCTATCGGAGTGGATTTCCGCGCTGACCTCGGCAATCCCGACAATCTCTAATCCCTCATTGGAGTGGTAGAAGAACGCGCGATCGCCGAGCTTCATCTCGCGCATGAAATTGCGGGCTTGATAGTTGCGGATGCCATCCCACTCTTCGCCAACCTCGCCTTTGGCCTTCTGTTGTTCCCAGGACCATTTGAAGGGTTCGGATTTAAACAGCCAGTAGCGCATTATGCGGCTCCTTCGGCGGTTTCGGGGTTGTTGAGCAACCAGGCCCAGGGTCGAATCTCAACGCTCTCAAACAGTCCGGCTTTGGCATAGGGGTCAGCCTCAGCGAAGGCCTGCGCGGCGGACCTGTCGTTCACATCGATGATCACCAGCGATCCGTTGGGCTTTTCGTCAGCGTCCAGAAATGGCCCTGCGCCCTTCAGATTGGTGCCTAGGCTTTGGAGGTGCTCAACATGCGCTGGTCGGTTGTCCAACCGCATCTGAAGATGGTTTGGCTTGTCGGTGCAGATGATGGCGAAAAGCATGGGTGCGGTCCTTCAAAGGTGATTTGGTCTGGTGTTCGTCTGCTTGTTTAAGCAGACCGTCTGCATGAATTCCGCATCTAGTCTGCATAAATCGGCGTTAGTCTGCATCCCGTCCGCCCTTAGTCCGCTTGCCGTCCGCATGATTTGCGCCAAAAACCGAGTCATTCGCGTTTCAGCGGGCGGGTCATCAGGGCATCAATGGCATCCTCAACGGACATATCATTCTCCACCACGCGGGCAACTGTTTGGGTGATGGGCATGTCGACGCCAGCAGCCTTACCCAAGGCCAAAGCGGCAGCGGCGGTCTTCGCACCTTCGGCAAGTGGTTGGCCAGACGATAAAAGATTAGCCACATTACTACCTTGGCCCAATTCGTAGCCGAAACGAAAGTTTCGCGACCCTGCTGTGGAGCAGGTGAGAATCAGATCGCCCAAACCGGACAAGCCCACCAATGTTTCTGGCCGTGCGCCTTGCGAAATAGAAAGTCGGCTAAGTTCTGCAAAGCCGCGCGTGATCAGAGCTGCCTTGGCGCTTTCGCCGAGGCCCTTGCCGTCCACCACGCCGGCAGCAATTGCGAGCACATTTTTTAGCGCACCGCCTAGCTGAACACCTATTAGGTCATCGCTAGCGTAAGGACGGAAGTTCGGTCCCTGCATCAGCGCGCAAAGGCGGTCGGCTGTCTCCAAAGTTGGTGCAGCTAACGTAACTGCCGTTGGCAGGCCACGCGCCACATCGTGCGCAAAGGACGGTCCGGATAAGACCGCGATGGTGGGCTCGGGGGCTTCTTCGGCAACCACCGTGGTCAGCCGCTCCTGCGTGCCGCGTTCCAATCCTTTGGCGGTGATCATCAAACTATGGCTTGACCGCACATGTGGCGCCAAATCGCGCACCGCCTGTCGTGTTGATTGCGCTGGCATGGCCAGAACGATCAGGGCGTGAGGTGACCGCGACAAGGAGTCCTGCCATTCAGAGTCCCGTTTCATAGAATGCGCGTTGAGACTCTCCGGCAGACGGATTGATGGCAGCGCATCTCTGTTTTCTCTAAGCGACTGGATTGCATCAGCTTTTTCTTCTGATCGAGCGATCAGAGAGACCGCGTGACCGGCTCGTCCCAGCATGATGGCGAGCGCTGTGCCCCATGCGCCTGCGCCAACCACCGTATAATTTACCGGCTCCGTGCTGCTTGCGCCACTCATGCGCGCGCACCTTTCTTGCCCGAACCAAGCTTAGGCGCGGCCTGCGAATCCAGCGGCCAGCGGGGCCGAGCTGTAGGGTCAAAGCGCGGCAATTGGGCTGATTCCCGTTCAAGCGCCGTCCAGGCGATCATCGCGGCATTGTCGGTGCAGTGGTGCGATGGGGGTATCACCAAGCGCCCTTGGCGCTCGGCTATCAGATCGCTCAAAATGGCTCGAATGTGGGTGTTGGCGGCCACACCGCCTGCGGCCACAAGCACCGGTGGGCGCGCATAGCGATCAGAAAAGCGCGACAGAGCCGATGACAAGCGGTCCTTGATTATTTCGCCAACGGAACGTTGAAAACTGGCGCACAGATCAGCGATGGCCTGATCGTCCAGAGGGGCAGCTTTCTCGGCGGCCAAACGTACCGCTGTCTTCAATCCGGCGAAAGAGAAGTCGCAGCCTTCTTTACCTTTCAGCGGCACGGGCAAAGCAAAGCGATCAGGATCGCCATTTTTGGCCATGCGTTCCACGGCTGGTCCGCCTGGAAAACCAAGCTCTAGTAATTTTGCCGTCTTATCAAAGGCCTCACCGAGGGCATCATCCAATGTTGTGCCCCAGCGCTCATAGTGTCCGACACCTTCTACGCAGAGAATTTGCGTGTGTCCGCCGGAGACTAAAAACAGCAGATAGGGAAACGAGACGGCCTCGCCCAGACGCGGCGAAAGCGCATGGCCTTCCAGATGGTTCACGGCAATGAACGGGACACCTATCGCACTTGCCATCGCTCGGCCTGTTACCAGCCCAACCAGGACGCCGCCGATCAGGCCTGGCCCGGCGGTGGCGGCGATGCAATCGAGGTCTTTGGGTTTCAGATCAGCCTCATTGAGCGTGGCGGTGATCAGCCGATCGAGATGATCGACATGCGCGCGGGCGGCGATTTCCGGCACCACACCGCCAAAGGGTGCGTGGTCCTCAATCTGACTGAGCACGGTCTCCGCCTCGATCACCACATGACCATCGGGCTCGCGGCGCACAATCGCCACGGCGGTCTCATCACAGCTGGTTTCAATACCAAGAGCGCGCATGAAAGGCTTTCGTGGAGGTTCGCATAGGCAGTTGATCGGTCTGGCGGCTGTCAGCCGGTTCGTCTATTGCAGGCTTGGTTGGACGTGCGCCAGCCCATAGCATCGCACGCATGATTTGACAGCCTCTCTGTTTGGAGCCCGTTCTTTGCCTCTTCTTACCATCGGAACTCGCGGTAGCGCTTTGGCGCTGGCCCAAGCCTCAGAAACCCGCGCTCGGTTGGTTGCCGCGCATGATTGCTCGCCGGACGATATTGTGGTGCAGGTGTTTTCGACCAAGGGTGATGAGATTTTGGATCAACCCCTGGCAGAGATCGGCGGCAAGGGGCTTTTTACCGAAGAGATTGAGGCAGCACTTTCAGACGGGCGGATCGATATCGCCGTGCATTCCTCCAAAGACATGCCGACGGATCTGCCTGCCGGTTTGGCGCTGGATGTGTTTCTGCCACGCGAAGACCCCCGTGATGTGTTCATCTCGCGCGATGGGGCGACATTGGAAACGCTGCCTGCCGGTTCGGTTGTCGGCACGGCAAGCCTGCGGCGGGCCGCGCTGGTGAAACGCCTGCGCCCTGACCTAAAAACCGAATCGATCCGCGGCAATGTGCAAACCCGTTTGCAAAAACTGGCTGATGGCGTGGTAGACGCCACGCTTCTGGCGCTGGCTGGCCTGTCGCGGCTTGAGCTTGAGCCCGATCATATGAGCATTTTGCCGCCCGGTGATTTTCCCCCGGCGCTGGCTCAAGGGGCCATCGGTATAGAGAGCCGCAGCGATGACACGCGTGTGCTCGACCTGCTTGCCCCGATCCACCACACTGAAACAGGTGATGCGGTAGCGTGCGAACGGGCGTTTTTGAAAGCGCTGGACGGGTCCTGCAAAACACCCATCGCGGGGCACGCAACGGTGCATGGCTACGACATCATGCTTTCTGGCTTGGTGCTCACCGAAGATGGCACTCAGCACCACGCCACGCACGTCAAGGGCAAGCGCTCTGAAGGCGTGAGGTTGGGCGCTGAGGCCGGAGCCGCGCTGAAAGCAAAGGCGGGGCCTGGCTTCCTGCCGCATTGGGTCTAAGTTTCCGCCATGGCGCGGGTGCTCATCACGCGGGCGCAGCCACACGCTGATGCGACGGCCGATCTGGTTGCAGCGCGCGGGTTTGATCCACTCGTCTTTCCCCTTACGCAAACGGAAGTTTTGAGCGATGGCGTGCGGACTGTTGAAGCGCTCGCCAAAGGCGTCATGGTGGCGACAAGTGCTCGCGCCGTTGATGTGCTTGAGGGTGCCGGGCTTGGTTCTTGGATTGGCGCGCAGCGCTGGGCTGTTGTTGGCGCCCGCGCCGCTGATCAGCTGACCAAGCTGGGCGCGACGTTGGCTTTGCCTGCCGCTCGCGACGTCGCAGGGCTCATCGAAGACCTTAACAGCCAACACGGGCCGCTCACCTATTTGGCGGGTGCGGACCGCAAGCAGGCGCTTGAGACCCACTTTCCTGCTATGCGCGTGATCCCGGTCTATCGGGCCAAGGCGTTCAGAGGGTTCTCTGCCGATGCTGTCCGCCATCTTTCTGCGGAACCACCGGTCTTCGCGCTGGTTTACTCATATCGAGGGGCAGATTTGCTATCGCAAGCCATTGATGATGCCGATTTGCAAGCCGCTATGAAGCAGATGCAATGGCTTTGCTTGTCGCAAGATGTGGCCGCGGCGGCGCCGTCACAGGCGGCGGTGAACATTGCTGATGCGCCAACACAAGATGCGCTTTTGCAGCTTTTGGCGCATGGCCACTAGCGCCCGTCATATTTGCAACATGTGGACGGCGCACATTTTTAATGCCCTGTTCATCAGAGCATGAATTGGGTGCGATGGAAGGATTCCCTGCGTCCATTGGCTATCGCAAAAAGTGAGACGTGCGCACGCAGGGTGTATAAGATCAAGCAACGCACCAGTGTGGCGCGCTATGGCGTTGCTTTCACCGGTGTTTGACAATCGCGGAGCGAAGAGTGGCAACAGGTTCAGGGGCAAAATCGGGGTCAACACGCAAGCGGGCACCGTCGGGTGGACGAGCCGCAGGGTCTGGTTCGCGCAAACGCACACCGTCCAAGCCGTTGATTATTGATGTGGGGGCCGACAAAGCCGCAAAAACATCATCAACAAAAACAGCTTCATCGGATGCTTCACCAGCACCTTCGGGTGGATTGGATGAGGCTACCGCACAGGCAGCCGGACTTTCTGCTGCCCCTTCGGCCAAATCAGAGACAGAAGCAAAGGCCAAATCCGACGCACCTGCTGAGGAAAGGCCGACGCCACCATCCGACGATGCGCCTGTTATACCACCCAGTGCCCAGTCGGGCGGCGGCGAACCAAGCCCGTTTTATCTCTTCGCCGCTGGTTTGATCGGCGCGCTGCTGGCGTTGATCTTGATGTTCTTGGCCTCGGTCATGGGCCTTTTCAGCCTGTCCGATGGTCGTGTGGACGAGCAAGCCGCTGCTTTGGCCGCGCTTGAGACACGCGTTGGTGCGGTCGAGGCGCAAGGGACAGCGCCGGAGGCAGGAGCGCAGGCTTTCGATCCGGCCGTTTTGGAGCCGCTGGAAAGCGATATCTCAGCGTTGCGGACTGATTTGGATAGCGTTTTGCAAACCCCAGTTGGTGATGGCGACGCGCCTGCATCGGTGGATTTTGCGGCGATGTTGGCTGAAGCCTTAGCGCCATTTGATGGTCGTTTGAGCGCGGTTGAAGATCAGTTGCAATCGACCATCACTGCCTTTTCTGCCGCTGAAGACAGTGGAGCGCCTGCTGTGGTGACCGCTGATCCAGCGCTGGCCGCGTCGGTTGAAGCGCTCAACGGCTCGCTCAGCGCCGTTCGTGCCGATCTGGAGGGCGTGCAGGCTGAACTTACCGAGCTAGCCTCGCGGCAGGGCGCGTTGGCACCTGAAGCCAGCACCCGCCTTGACGCGTTGGATGGTTTGGTTGCCGATAGCAACGCCCGAGTTGCTGTCCTTGGCGATGAGATCTCAGCGCTTTCCGCAAGCTTTGAGAGCGAGCGCGATACGGTCGATGTGCGCTTGGGTGCAATGGCTTCTGACATCACCGCGCTGGCCGAGGCGCCAGTGGCCCAAGCTCCGGATAGGCTCGCCCGGCTTGGCGTGGCGTTGGATGCGCTGGTGGCCGCGCGTGATAGCGGACAAGACGTATCCGATGCCTTGAGCGCAACGCAGGTCGCGGCATCTTTTGATGATGCGTTAAGCGACGCGCTCGCGCCGGTTTCTGGCGGCCAAGTGGCTGGTGCGCTCGATGGTGCATCGCTGCTTGCCACCTATGAGAGCGCCTATGACGCCATGCGAGCTGCGGCCCCTGCCAGCGAAGGCGGCGGTCTTCTTGGAGCTTTGGAAGATCGCGCCCGCCAGATGGTGACGATCCGCGCGCCTGAAGGGTCTGCGGTTCTGAGCAGCGGCAATGATCCGCTGGATCAGCTTGATGCTCTTGGGCGGCTGATTGTCGATGAGCGTTTTGAGGATGCCGTCACGCTTGCCACGCGCCTGCCTGCCGGCGTGCAGCAGGCCAGTGATGGTTTGGTTGAAGCGCTGCATGCCCGTGTTGCGCTGGATGAGGCCATTGCCAATAGCCGTCAGGCGTTGGTGCGCGCCTTGCAAGAACCCGATGCTGCTGGGCCTAGTGACGATGCATCCGTCACGGATGCCGCACAGCCCGATTCTTCAAGCACCAACAGCCAGTAGGTTAGGAGAACTATCCCGTGTTGCGCGTTATCCTCTTTCTAGCTCTGGTCCTGGCGTTTGCCTTCGGCTTTGCCTGGCTTGCTGATCGTCCCGGCACGGTTGCCATCGATTGGATGGGCTACCAAATCGAACTGTCGGCCATGTTGGCGATGGTTGGTCTGTTGGTGTTGATCATCGTGATTATGGCCGTGTGGTGGGTGCTGAAGGTGATCCTTCGCTCGCCGCAGATTATGGGCGGCTATTTCTCCGCGCGCCGGCGCGACAAGGGCTATGAAGCGCTTTCCAGCGGCCTTATAGCGGCTGGATCAGGCGACAGCCGGGCTACGCAGCGTTATGCAAGCCAAGCCAAGAAGCTTGCCCCGGATGCGCCTTTAACACGCGTGTTGAGTGCATCAAGCGCTGATCTTTCCGGGGATGCGGAGGCCAAGCGCGTGGCCTATCGGCAGATGTTGGATGACCCCAAAACGCAGCTTTTGGGCCTGCGAGGGCTTTATGTTGATGCCGTTGGCGCCGAGGATGAAGAGGCCGCCCGCCACTATGCCAGCCAAGCTGCGGCACTTGCTCCGGCGCTTCCTTGGGCGGGTCAGGCGCAGTTTGAAGACCAGGTACAGCGCGGCGATTGGCCAGCGGCGCGTGCCGCGCTGGAGCGCAACCTTCAGGCCCGCATCGTGACCAAATCTGATCGCAACCGGTTGCGCGCAGTGCTTCTGACCGCTGAAGCGATTGATCGCGAAGAGGGCGAGCCGGATGCTGCGCGTCCTCTGGCACAGGAAGCGCACAAGCTTGCGCCTGATTTGGTACCTGCTGGAGCCGTTGGCGGGCGCCTGTTGATCCGTGCTGGCAAGATGACCCAGGCCAGCAAGATGATCGAGACGACATGGCGCAAATCTCAACATCCAGAGCTTGCCGAAGTTTATCTCTACGTGCGCCCCGGCGATGCGGTGGCGGACCGCGTGAAGCGTGCCCGCAAGCTGGTTCAGTTGTGCGCTCACGCGCTGGAAGGTGAGCTGGCACTGGCCCGTGCGTTGATGGAAGCGGGCAAATTGGACGAGGCGCGCGAAACGCTTGATCAACACACTGGTCCAGAGGCGACACAGCGCGTGTGCTTGCTGATGGCGGAGATCGAAGAAAAGCAGGGTGGTGACACGGCAGCCGTGCGTGGCTGGATGGCGCGTGCCCTGCGTGCCAAGCGGGACCCGGCCTGGGTGGCCGATGGCTATATTTCCTCCACTTGGGAACCGGTTTCGCCGCTCTCTGGGCGCGTGGACGCCTTTGAGTGGAAAGTGCCTGTGGAACGGTTCTCCGGGCATGATCCGGTGGCCATTCCTGATGATGCGATGAACAATGATGGTCAGGTGATGCTGCCCGCACGTCTGCCAGGCGTCGCCGCAGCGGTTGGCGCTGGTGGTGTGGCTGAAGCGTTGGATGACAAAGCCAAAGATGAGGCTGAGGATGCCGAACTGATCGTCGATGCTTCCGTTGAAGACGATACTGCGCCTGCTGAGCCTGATGCAGATACGGCTGTTGTGGACGCATCGTCCAGCCAACCGGACAAGACCGACGAACCCGAAATCAAGTCTGAGCCAGAGGCAAAGGCTGACGATACGCCTGTCATCGCCAATGATGACGGCCCGCCTGATACTCAGACGCCAGAGGGTGACGCTGCAGGTGAAAAAGCGCAGGCCGAAGCACCAGAAAAAGCCGATGAAGCTGCTGATGATGACGCAGCCACCGTGACGCCGTTGCCAATCGCTGCTGATGACCCTGAAACTGAAGAGAAAGCGGAGTATAGCGGCTTGCCAGGTGGCCATGCGCCCGATGATCCAGGCACTCCGGATGAAGAAGGCGCAGACGAAACACCTGGCGAGCGTAGACGGTTCCGTCTTTTCTAAGTTGGTGGGTTTGGCGTGGGTTTGGCGTCTCTTCGCGCGCCGGCTCCAACCTATCTTGCCAAAAGGGGGCGATTGGGCTACCCGTCCGCTCCATCGCGCAAGGGCTTAGCTGCCCCGCCGCAATGCCGCTTTAGCTCAGTTGGTAGAGCACATCATTCGTAATGATGGGGTCACGTGTTCGAGTCACGTAAGCGGCACCACAGTCGTTCGCACGGCGAACGACGAAATAACAAGATGTTAGCCAAGCGGCAGGCGTTTGCGCAGCAAATGCCGAGAGCGTCTTTTCCCTCCGGCTCAAACGCATGGCTTTTGGCTCCGTTCCTTCGAAACGACCGCATTGTTTTGTTTTGCTCTGTGCCTTCGGCACAACCGCTAATCGCTAAATAATCGCGTGGCGCACTTTGGCAGAGACCCATTCGCTGAGGACCACAGTGGCCAGGATCAAGACCAAGATCATCGTCACTTGCGGCCAGGCGAGCACGTTGAGCGAGGCCTGAAGTTTCAGGCCAATACCGCCTGCACCCACCAAACCAAGAATGGTGCTCTCGCGGATGTTGATATCCCAGCGGAACACCGAAATGCCCCAGAAGGCAGGCATGATCTGCGGCACAATCGCGTAGTTCAGCGTCTGCGCACCGCTCGCACCGGTGGCCTGGACGGCTTCGATCTGCCGGGCGTCGGTCTCTTCAATTGCCTCGTAAAGCAGCTTGCCGATAAAGCCGATGGAGCGCAGGGCAATCGCCACGATACCGGCCAGAATGCCGGGGCCGATGATCGCCACCAGCAGCAGCGCCCAGATCAGTGAGTTGATCGAGCGCGAGGCAACGATGATGAACAGCGCGATGGGTCGCAGGATTTTTGTTGAGGGCGATGTGTTGCGAGCGGCCATAAAGGCCACGGGAACAGCTAGGATCACGCCGCCGATGGTGCCCAGCGTGGCGATGGTGAGTGTATCCCACAGCGGCACCAAAAGCTCCGGCACATAAGAGAGACGCGGCGGCATCATGCGGCTGCCAATATCGGCAGCTTGGCGCGGTGCATCCCAAACGAACGCCCAGATGGTGTTTTCCGTCATGATGCCCCAGCACCAGACGAACAGAGCAACGAGCGCCAGCCAGCCGAGCCACAGGAACAAGCGTCCGCGTGGCGTGCGATGGCTCCAAACCTCGCTGTAGTGGCTTATCTCGCTCATTGCAGGAACTTTCGCAGGTAGCTGGAACCGTATTCGGCAACCATTACAATGGCGATGATGATGAGCAGGATCGCGCCCGCGCTGTCATACTCGTAGCGATCAATGGCGGTGTTGAGCGTCGCGCCGATGCCGCCCGCGCCGACGATGCCGATGACCGCGCTTTCGCGAAAATTGATGTCGAGCCGATAGAGCGACAGGCCAATAAGCCGTGGCATCACTTGCGGCTGAACGGCGTAATTGACCAATTGCGACCAGGATGCGCCGGTGGCACGGACCGCCTCGGCCTGGGTCTCGTCGATCTCTTCGATGTCATCGGCCAAAAGCTTGGCGATGAAGCCGATGGTGGCGAAGGACAGCGTCAAGAAACCCGCAAAAGGTCCGAACCCGAACATTGCCACCAGGAAAATCGCGATGATGATTTCCTGCAAAGCGCGGCTAACAGCAATGATCGAGCGGCAGATGTAGTAGACCCAAGCCGGTGCCAAGTTGCGCGCGGCGCCAATACCGATGGGCACGGAAATCAGGACGCCGACGACCGTGGATGTCAGCGTCATGGTCAGGCTTTCGATCAGCCCGCGATAAATGTCGTTCCAGCGACTAGAAAAGTCAGGCTGCAAAAACCCCATGATGAAGCGCTGGCCGCGCTCCAGCCCAATGGAAACCCGCGCCCAGTCCACCTCAACGGAGCCCATGGCCAGAACGAGATAGGCAAGGATGCCGACCTGAAGGATGATGCGCCAGCGCTTGTCTTTGACGATCTGCGGTGGGCGACGCCATGTGGTCGGATACTTGGTTGGGTAGGTGGTCTCCTGGGTGGTACTCATCGAGCGAGTGCTGCCATGCGGTCGCGGGCATCGGACTCGGCTTGGCGTTGCTCTTCATCGCCTTTGCGCATGTCATGCCAATCTTCAGCGCCATAAATGGTGGTGAGCACATCTTCGTTGAGGTCGTTGGGCGAGCCGTCAAAGACGATCTGCCCGGCATTGAGGCCGATAATTCGCTGCATGAACTGTTGGGCCAGCGGCACATCGTGAATGTTGACGATGGCAGGAAGGCCGCGCTCTTCGCAGATCTCGGTGAGAAGTCGCATAATCTGGCGGGAGGTTTTCGGGTCAAGGCTCGCGGTCGGCTCATCAACCAGCAGCAATTCCGGCTCCTGGGCAAGCGCGCGCGCAATGCCGACCCGCTGACGTTGACCGCCCGAGAGGGCATCAGCGCGTTTGTCGGCCTGGTGCATCAGGCCAACGCGATCAAGCAAGCGGTAGGCGTTTCGAATGTCCCGAGGCGGATATTTGCGCAAGAAGCTGCGCCAGAACGGCACGTAGCCTAAGCGTCCTGAAAGAACGTTCTCCATCACCGTCAGGCGTTCCACCAGCGCGTATTCCTGAAAGATCATGCCGATGCGACGGCGTTGATGGCGCAACGCAGTTTTGTTGAGCTTCACCAGATCAACATCGCCAAGCATGATTTTGCCAGCTGTCGGCTCCACCAGCCGATTGATGCACCGGATAAGCGTTGATTTGCCCGCGCCAGACGGACCGATCAGCCCGACAATCTGGCCTTTGGGCACGTCAAGCGTGGCATTGCTAAGCGCCGCGTCGCCGGTTTTGTACGTCTTCGACAGACCTTCAAGATGCAGCATGCAACGCCTCTCACAAATGCTGAAATGGGCGGCAAAGCGCCGCCCATCTTTGATTGTCTTAAAGCGAGATCAGTTGCAATCGTAAGAAACACCATTGGCTTCGTCGATGGCGCGGATCACTGACCATTCGTTTTGGAAGGTGATGGGAATGAACTGATCTTCGCCATTGCGGTTGAACTCTTCAGCCAGCGCTGTGCCTTCCCACTCAAAGCTGAAGAAAGCCTCTTGAATGGCCTCTTGCAGGTCTGGCGTCAGATTGTGGGCAACACCGTAGCTGGTGGTTGGAAAGGTTTGCGACTGGTAGATCGAGACCAGCTGATCTGCGCTCACAACCTCGCGATCGATCATGCGCGCCAGCACGGAGTTGGCGATGGCCGCGGCTGGATAGTCTTGGTTGGCGACGCCCAGGATTGAACTGTCGTGGGCGCCGGAGAACACAGGCGTGAAGTCATCGCCCGCTGCCATTCCAAATTCAGATTGCAAGATAGCCGACGGGGCTTTGAAACCGGAATTGGAGGTTTCGGATGTGAAGGCCAGTTCGCCGCCACGAATATCTTCGATTTCGCCGATGCCTGAGTCTGGATAGGTGAGGATTTCCATCTCATAGCCGAACGAGCCGTCAGCACCTGCCATCATGGCAAACGGGCGATAGCCAGCGCAGGCCACGGCCAGCGGGTTGGAGCCGGTGTTGAAGCCAGCGATATGCAGGCGGCCAGCGCGCATCGCTTCAATCTGAGCAGCGTTCGACTGCACAGGGAAGAACTGCACGTTCTTGCCGGTGGCCTCTGACACGTGATCAAGAAAGCCCTGCCAAACTTCGGCGTAGACAGCGGGATCTTCCACTGGCGTATAGGCGAAGATGAGCGTGCTGGGATCGATGAGCTCTGATGGGTCAGTTGGAATGTCAGCGATCAGGTCGCCATCATTGTCGACATAGCGATCACCGAGCATGAATTCGGCTTGTGCGGGGGCCACCAGCATAAGGGCGGCCAGTGCAGTGGTAATGGTGAGGATCTTCATTTGTCTTCTCCCTGGTTACGTTCCCGCAAAGCGGTATCCACGCTGCATGACACTTATGTGACAGACGGGTGGTGCCTCTACCGGCTTGTTCTCAAGCGCTTTTGTAGGCGCCGCTAAATGATCACCGCTTGCGGTTGACCGCAAGGCCATTGTCACCGGGTTGTCGATGATGACAGCTTTTTAACTAGCCTGGCTGATCGGATTTTAGCGCCGGTGTGGCCATTGAACGCAGGGCACGCTGGTAGACCACGCCAATGCCCAACAGCACCGCGCCCAGCCCGATGAAGGAGATCGCGCGCAAGATGCCATCAAGGTTGCTGAGATCAACCAAGAACACTTTGAGCACGACGACGACCAGCACCAGCCCGGATGCGGCGCGAAGCGGAAAGTTGCGCCAGCGGATTCCTGCCGCCAGCATCGCGATGCCGATCAGCAGCCAGACCACCGAGTAGGTGTAAAGCTCCGCTTCGCGCACCGGTTCAAGGGTAAGGTTGTTGGGGCTGAAGACCTGGCGGATGGTTAGATTGACCCAAGCGAACGCAAGCAGCGCGGTGAAGCCGAGCGCAAGGTTGATGTAGGCCTTGTGCTTTTTCTCCCAGCCTTGGCGCACGACCAACGCGAACAGCAACGCCGGAAGTGCGTAGGCGTATCCAATCAGGTTGAAGATCAGGCTCTCGCCCACCCGGATGCTGCCAAAACGCACGCCTACCGGCCCGAGCACGGGGTTGAAGAGCAAGAACAGCGACACGGCGCCACCAAGGATACCCAAACCACCTAGAACGTCGGCACCGCGAGAAAGAACCTGCGATTTGCCCAGGCTATCTAGTCGTGTGAGACCCAGCGAGAAGGCGCCGCCCACCATGACCAGCGTCGCTGATGCTGCCAGCGCATCGGTACGGCCGAAGAAGCGGAAGAACGGATCGATGGCATGCAAGGCGAGCAGGGCAACGGTTACCACCGATGCCACAATGGCGGCAGCTTGCATGAGCTGCGCCCAGATATCGTTTCGCGCGCGCGTCAGCACGACCGCCGATGCGATGAAGCCAGCGGTCGGAATGCCGTAGCCCCAGAGCAAGATGTTGAAGACAGGTGGGGCCGAGATGAGCGCGGTGGGGTCGATGAACGGCTCCCACATGAGGCGTGCCGCATAGGGCAGCACGGCCAAAACCGCAAAGATGCGCAGTTCCACGAGCGGGTAGCGCAGATACGTTACGACTGTCGCGCCCGCGATGAGGCCGAGCGCGATGGTGAGCCCGGCACCCTGTAAGGCAACCGCAGCTGCAAAGGCGAGCGCGACCAGTGAGCCGATCAAGGCGCTGGCAATGGCTTGGTCGCGGCCAGGTGCACCCTGACCGATGCGGGCATGCAGTATGCTGGCCTGGATATGGAACAGCGCAAAGAGCACGAGCGCCGCGCCAGTGAACTCTCCGGTGCTAAAGAATTGCGTGATCCGGCCATAGGCGATGAACAGGAGGAGCAGCGCGCTTGCGGCTGCTGTGGCGACGATGGGTGCACGGGCAGGTGAGCGCAATGTCGCCCAGCTAGACCAGGCAAGCAAAGCGGCAGACGCGATGGCGCCGATGCTCGCATAGGTCGGCACGCTGGCCAAAATCTCGATGGTGAGCAGGCTTGGGCTGAGCAGTTGCTCAGCGGATGCCTGGGTGGCTGGAACACTCATTGTCAGGTAGCGGGCGCAAGCGATCAAAGCGGGGAGAATGACCACGTATCGCATCGCCGGATAGGCGTAGGCGATCGCCATAGGCACGGCGAAGAGCACGGCCATTTCAATCACCTGGATCGGCAGATCCTGGCTTTCATGGAAGTGCAGCACAATGGGCAGAACGAGTAGCGAGAGGACCGCTGTAGCCAGCCAATCAATGCCACTATCGGGATCGACGGATCGGTCGTGGATCGAGAGCACAAAGGTTGTGAAGGCCAGCGCGAAGGCGGCTGCCAGATAGAGGCTGACGATAACAGGTTCGCTGAAGGGTACTGTCACTTGGAACAGCACAGCGAAGGCGAACATCGCGCCGATGGCGCTCAGCGCCAACCACAGCCAGCCGCGAATGCGCGCCACAGCAAGGGCTGCTGCTGAGACGGCCAGCACGTAGATCGCAAGGCCCAATATGCTGTCAGTTTCTGTCGAGATGAGAAACGGCACGGCGTAGGACACAACAAGTCCCAAGCCGCCCAGCGCTGGGCCGTGGACCAAAGAAAGCGCCATGACGCCCAGCGCGAGCACCGAAAGGGCCGCGAAGGCCACCACCGGTCCGATCAGCTCATAGAGGCCATGGGCGGCATAGACGGCGGCAAACATGATGAAGATGCCGACGCTGGTAAGGATCGCGGGAATGTTGGCTCGCTCAAACCCTGGTAGCGCATATTGACCCGGCCGGCGGCGGGTCCATTCGCCCAAGGCAGCAACCAGTGCACCAAAGGCAAAGCCCAGCATGACGCGGGCTGCCGGACTGAGCACAGCGTTTTCGATGGCGTAGCGGACCAGAAAAAGCCCACCAAAGGCGAGCGCCAAACCGCCCACCCAAATGGTGATTTTGCCGCCAATGGTACTTTCTGCATCCAGAGACGATGTGCGCTCTGGCGTGTCTTGCACGCTCTGTGCAGCGTAGGCGCGCTCGGGCGTTTCTTCTGCCGTTTCCGGCAATTGTGGTGGCAAAGGAGGCGGTGCTGCCGATGTCTGTGTAAGCTCTTCTGCGTCGCTGGCCTCAGGCTCCGCCTGGTCCTGGTGAGCTTCGGTTTCTTGCGGTGGAGCTGCGCTGGTCGGCGTATTGGCCAGTCTTTCTGCGAGAGTTTTCACCTCCAGCTGGAGGGCGGCAAGGTCTTGTTGAAAGCCAGCGTTGCTCTGGCGAAGCTTGCGCATGCCAAAGAAGGCGGCGAAGCCGAGGAGGGAGCCGACAACGATGAGGACGAGCAGGCCAATGCCAAAAATGACAGCGGATTCCATAGACACCCTTTAGCAGCATTTTTGCGCGACGTTCCAAGCATAAGAGGCGTGCAAAAACAGTGAATCGCGACGTAGCGTTTTGCCCTAATCGATGGGAACCACGCGATCTGTGCGCTGTATCACACCGGGCGCTACCACGCTGGCGGTCACGCCGCCATGGCCGCGCACGGCAGAATATCCGCCGTTGCCAAAAGCCTCTTCCATACGGCTGCACGGGGCGCATGGGCCTGTGACCGCCAAGGTAGCGGTGCCGATTTGTATGGTTCGAGCTTTGAGCGATAAGAGGTTGATGCCAGAGACAACCAAGTTGCGTCGAAGCAGGGCCGGATCAACGGGTGGCAGGCCGAGAAAGGCACCGATCACCGCCAGATGTTCGTGCTGGATCAGTGTGATGGCGCGTTTGCCGGGACGGCCATGATCTCCGATCAAGCCATCTTCGCTCACCTCGACAGTTTCCACCTCATGCATCGCCTCGCGTCGTGCGGGCCGTAGACCGATCCATTCCACGCGCCCCGGTTTGGCGATGGTGTTGATAAGCTCCTTGAGGGATTCAGCCATTCAGTGTGACCGTTTGGGGCGCAAAGACACTCGAGGCGGTTTGCAGATCCACCGTCACCGGTTCATCACCCAGAACCCTCACCCAAAATGCTGCGACACCACCGATCATCGGCACGGTCGTCGGACCCTGCAGAATGGCTGGGCCATCGACGGTGATGGTGATCTGGTCCATCAGGAACGGCAGGCGGTTACCCGCCTGATCGCGGGCGGTTAGGCGCACCATCCGATCCTGATAGGCATCTTGGGTGCGGATCAGAGGTGCGACGTTGATCTGTAACGTTGTGGGTATGGGATCGGCCACAAAGCGCCGCTCGATCACGGTTTGCCCGCTCACAAGACCGGTGAACAGCCCATCACGCCAGCTCTGGCCCCAGACAATGCGTTTGTCGTCTGGAATATCGGTCGCTTCGATGATCACCGGCGGATGCGGCAGGTGCGGGAAGCGGCTGAAGGCGGGCAAGAAGGTCAGCGGTTCGTCATTGCCATAATGGAAGGTGACCGCGTCGCAGTTGGTGAGGATCACCAGTGGGAACACGCCGCCAACCTTGCGGTCGCCAAACGACCAATGGGTGGCCGGTTCCAAAATGGGCTTGTCGCTGGCTGAAAACCCCTGGCTGGCATAGGCCATGGCCGCGAATTTGGGCGTGCGGCTCATGGTCATAACGCCGTGGTAACAGATGCGGTCGCCCGACCCGAAATCAGCATGGGTGTTGTAGTCCACCATGCACCAACCGATGGAGCCGGCAATGTGCGGGTCGGCATGGGCCGCATCGAGCACTTCCAGATGGCGCAGCACATGCTCTTCCTGGCGCTCTTCGCCATCAAAGATCTTGGTTGGGTACATGTGCCCGTTGTACTCGGTCACAAGGTAGGGAACGATCTCGGTGAGGCCGGTTACCTCGCGCTGATCGCGTAGCGGCGTGCGCGGGCGGTTGATGCGCGATTGCAGGAACTCCGGCAGATGCTCTTCGCCGAGCACGAAATCATTCATGGTGTAGACGTCTTCAAGCAGCTGCGAGTCGGTGATGCAACGCACGCCGCCCGTTTGACGGGTTGGGTCGAGCGCGCGTGCCACAGCGTTGGTCTGCTCATAGAACGCGTTGTCATCGGGCGACTCGTTGATGCGCACGCCCCAAAGAACAATCGATGGGTGGTTCCAGTCGCGGCGGATCATCGCCTCGACATTTTTCACACTCTGATCTTTGAACGCATCGCCGCCTATGTGCTGCCAGCCGGGGATCTCCTCAAAGACCAGCAGGCCGATCTCATCGCAGCGGTCCAGAAACGCCTTGGATTGTGGGTAGTGCGAGGTGCGCACCAGATTGCAGCCAAGCTCAAATTTCAGGATGTCGGCATCCTGCGCTTGCGCTTCCGGTCCGAGCGCGTAGCCGACATGGGGGAAGCTTTGGTGGCGGTTGAGCCCCATGATTTTCAGCGGCTGCTCGTTGAGGAAAAACCCATCGGGGCGAAACTCCGCTTTGCGCACGCCGAGGCGCAGGGTCAGGCTGTCTTCCCCATCCTCTGCCTTGTAGGTTACCTGGTAGGTGTGCAGCACTGGATTGTTTGGCGACCAGCGCGCAAATCCAGCGCCAAGCACCAGCTCAGCTTCGCCCTCATCGCTGATCAGCGGAAAACCAACCGGGTCGCCGATGGGGTCACCATGCTGATCCAGTCGATCCAGTAAAATGGCACCTGCCACTGGTTTGGCTTGCGGGTTGGAAAGCCAAATCTTCACCCTGGCGGCGATGGTGTCTGCCATTGGGTCGAGGATCTCGACCTTCACGTTCTCGATGGTGATCGCTGGGCGCACGTCCAGCCAGACGTCGCGATAGATGCCAGCATAGGTGAGATAATCAATGCGTCCGCCAAAGGGTGGGATGTCGCCGTTTTCGGCGCCATCAATCGCAATGGTGATGAGGTTTTCGCCCTCTTCCAGATGGTCGGTCAGGCGGGCTTCAAACGGTGTGTAGCCATCAGGATGGTCGGCGACCTTATGGCCGTTGACCCAGGCCTTCGTGGCGGCCATGGCGCCTTCAAAGCAAAGCACGATTTCTTGACCGGCAAAGCGATCCTCCCAATGGAAAATCCGTTGGTAGGTGAAGGGCTGCTGATAGCCGGTTTCGTCGCCATAGTTCCATGGCAGATCGGCGGCATTGTGCGGCAGGCGCACCGTGCCGCCTGGCAGCGGCAGTGTGATCCAAGCGGGATCGAACCCGGAGCGGAAAATCCAGCCGGTGTTCAGCAGCGAGCGAGACTTGCAAGACAAGGGGGGCGTCATGAAGGCTGTCCTAAAGGTGCTTTATCGCTCTTGGAGCGCGAGGCGCACACCGAGCGCGCAATAAATGCTGCCGACCACTTTGCCTTGCCAGCGCAGAACCGTTGGATGGGTGCGCAGAAAGCTGCCGATCTTACCGGCAGCAAGGGCAAAAACCAGTGTGCTGAACAGACCCAGCGCCACCATGATCACGCCCAAGATTGCCAGTTGGCCTAGTACGAAACCGTTCTGCGGGTTCACGAATTGCGGCAGGAAAGCCAAGAAAAAGAGCGCGGTTTTCGGGTTCAAAACCTCCGCCAAAATCGCTTGGCGAAACGCAGCTAAAGGCGACAAAGGCACTGTGCTTCGTGTTGTGGGATCAGGCGCCTTGGCAAACAGTGCCCGCAAGCCCAGATACACCAAGTAGGCGGCGCCCAAATATTTGATCACGCTGAACAAAAATGCTGACGCCAGAATGATGGCTGATAGGCCGATCACCGCTAGCGCTGTGTGGATGAGGTCACCCACCGCGATCCCAAGCCCGGTGGCCACGCCGACCCGCGTGCCCGATGTGGTGGCGCGGGCCACGGTGAGCACTGTGGCGGGGCCGGGAATGAACACAAAACCCAAGACGATCAGAATGTAAGTAATCAGCGTTGCTTGATCGATCATGGGTTGGCCTTTTTGTTCTGAATCTGGTCAGCGCGCGCGCAAACCGTCTGCGGAGAACAGAAACGCTTTTTCGGGCGGAATGCCAATCTGAAATTCAGTGCCGTGACGGGCGTTGCGGCCCTCATTGGTTTCAATGGTCAGCGACTCGCCCTGTGTTGAGGCGGCGTAAATGTAGCTGTCGGAGCCCAAGTGCTCGGCCACATCCACTTTTAGTGTCAGCATCGTGCCATCGCTCACCGACATATGCTCAGGACGAATGCCCAGCTGACAGATGTCGCCAACGGAAAGCGTATCGCCTGCAACAGGCAGCGTGATCGTGGTGTCTGCCTGTTTGATGAGCTTGACGGTCACGCCGCCCTCTTTGCCGGTCACCTCAGCATCCAAGAAGTTCATGCGCGGCGAGCCGATAAAGCCGGCCACAAAGGCGTTGTCGGGATCATCATAGAGGTTCAGCGGGGCACCGACCTGCTCGATGATGCCAGCACGCAGCACGACGATTTTATCAGCCAGCGTCATGGCCTCTGTCTGATCGTGCGTCACATAAATCATGGTCGCGCCGGAGAGTTCGTTGTGCAGGCGAGAGATTTCCACCCGCATGGCAACGCGCAGCTCAGCATCGAGGTTGGAAAGCGGCTCATCGAACAGGAACACATCGGGGTTGCGAACAATCGCGCGGCCAATGGCCACCCTTTGTCTTTGGCCGCCGGAAAGGGCGGCTGGCTTGCGCTTCAAAAGCGCATCGAGCTGAAGAATGTCCGCGGCGCCCCTCACGGCCTTATCGATTTCAGCTTTCGGGTGACCGTTCATGCGCAGGCCGAACGACATGTTTTCTTCGACCGTCATGTGCGGGTAGAGCGCATAGGTCTGGAACACCATGGCGACGCCGCGTTCGGCCGGATCAACATCGTTGACGACCCGATCGCCGATAGAGACATTGCCGCCGGTGATGGCTTCAAGACCAGCAATCATGCGCAGAAGCGTGGATTTCCCGCAGCCGGAGGGGCCAACAAAAACAACGAACTCGCCGTCTTCAATGTCCAGATCCACACCATGGATCACGTCCACCGGGCCGTAGCTTTTCTTAACGTCGCGAAGGGTTAGGCCAGCCATGTGTTTCTTCCTTACGTTAGCTTTGGCGCCATACGCATCGTGGCATCCGCGGCAATGATGCGCGCGGCTTCCTTCAACGTGGGGGCCAGGTCTTCAAGGTGCTTGATGTCTTTGATTGTGCCGGGATTGGTGGCCGAAAGTCCGCCAAACAAGGCGCCATCGGTGGAAAGGATCGGCACGGCGATGCAGATGATGCCCGGTTCATGCTCTTCGCGGTCATAGGCGTGTCCGCGCCCGCGGATCGCCTCCAACTCGGCCAGCAGAGCATCACGCGTGGTCAATGTCGTCGGCGTGAAACGCGCCAGCGTCTGCCGATGCAGACAGTCTTCCAGTGCGTCTTCAGGCAGATAGGCCATCATGGCCTTGCCAACGCCGGTGCAATAGGCCGGTCCGACCTTGCCGGGGCGTGAAAACATGGCCAGTCCACGATTGCCTATACGCTTATCAAGGTAGAGCACTTGGCCATTGTCGAGCTGCGCCAGGTGAATGGTTTTGCTTAGCTGCGCATGCAAGCTATCGAGCACTGGCCGTGCTGCATCGGACAGGGATCCGTGCGCCCACGCTGCGTGCGCCAGGCGAATGAGCCGGGGGCCAAGCTGGTAGCTTCCATTGGCCTCGTTGTGGGCGAGCATGCGCTCATCCACTAAGCTTTTGAGCATGCGGTGCAGGGTGGCTTTTGGGAACGGCAAGCGCTCCTTGATCTCAGAAAAGCGCAAGGGCTGCTCAGCTTCGGCAAACGCATCGAGCAACATAAGGGATTTGGTGACAGGCCCATCGCCTGGGGTGCGTGAGGGCGGTGAGGCAGGAATCGAGGCCGGGTCCGTTGCACGCGTCAAAGCCGCACGCGCGTCTTCTACCGGCGCACTATGCACCGACACGCCAGCGCTCTCTGCCGTCTCACTTGACGGTCCACTGCGTGCCGCATTGGGCACAGTGCTGGAATGATCCAGACGTGGCATCGTGTTTCGCTCCCGTATCGGGCTGGAAGACCAGCCCTTGGCACCCTGACCTCGTTGATCGGGTCACGCATGTTTGCGGTTTGGCGCCTTGACAGACGGTAGGCAAAGATGCGTAACATTTCAACCACCAAAACAAAGTTCCATTGAATGAGACTCAAATTGGTCGCTGAAATGGGTTTGTGACGGTGCAACCAATCGCGTTCGCGCCCGATCTTTCAAAGGTCAGGCGACAAGCCGCAAAGGCGTGAGCGTATGGGAGAAACACAGTGGACACGGCAGGTGGTTGCACCCACCAACGGTCCGCATGGGAGGACTAGAATGAACCGCACCCTCAAAGCATCTGTGCTTGGGTTGGCTGGCCTTGGCCTGCTGACGTCAACGGCGCTCGCCGAACTGTCCGGCGATCTTCGCATTATTTCTGATATGTCCAATCCTGCGCCACGCGCAGTGATGGAAAGCCTTGCCGCCGAGTTCGGCGAGATGCACCCAGACCTTAACATTGAGCTGGAAATTGTTGATCGCGAAGCCTGGAAAACGCAGATCCGCAACGCCCTTTCCGCCAACCCGCCCGATGTCATCAACTGGTACGCTGCCAACCGTATGGCGCCGTATGTGAATGCTGGCCTGTTCGAAGACATCACCGATATGTGGGATGACGGCTCGCTGCCAGGCCTCGACGCCGTTCGTGGCGCAATGACGCTGAACGATCGCCAGTGGGGCGTGCCCTACACCTACTATCAGTGGGGCGTGTACTACCGCGAAGACATCTTCAACGAGCTGGGCCTTGATGAGCCTGCAACGTTTGAAGAAGAAATCGCCAACTGTCAGGTGATCCTGGATTCTGGTCGCAAATGCTACGCCATTGGCACGAAGTTCCTTTGGACCGCAGGTGGCTGGTTTGATTATTTGAACATGCGCACCAACGGCTTTGACCACCACATGCAGCTTGCCCGTGGTGAGCTGTCCTGGACTGAAGATGAAGGTGTGCGTGAAACGTTCGCCAATTGGCGTCGCCTGATCGACATGGGCGCGTTTATCGATGATCACCAGTCTTACAGCTGGCAGGAAGCGCTAACCTTCTTCACCGATGGTGAAGCCACAGCCTATCTGATGGGTAACTTTGCCGTGGCACCGATGCGTGATGCCGGTCTGGGCGATGATCAGATCGATTTCTACCAGTTCCCAGTCATCACCGAAGGCCTTGCCCAGGGTGAAGATGCGCCGACCGATACCTTCCATATTCCGTCCGGTGCAGAGAACAAAGAAGCAGCGCGCGCGTTCCTTCAGTTCGTCACCTCCGCTGATGTGCAGACGCGCATCAACAATGGTGAGAACCTCGGCCAACTGCCTGTGAACGCCAACTCTGGTGTTGATGCGGACGAGTTCCTGGAACAGGGCTTTGAAATGCTCTCGCAGAACGCTCAAGGCGGCGTGGCGCAGTTCTTCGACCGCGACTTCCCCGCTGAAATGGCCTCAATCGGCATGGAAGGCTTGCAGGAGTTCATGGTGTTCCCAGACAATCTGGATGACATCTTGGAGCGCCTGGAAGATGCGCGCGAGCGCGTCTACGAATAAGCCAAAAATACTCCACCCCGCCCAGACTTGTTCTGGGCGGGGTTTTTCTTCCCACCCGCCCTCATCCTCAAACTGATGAACCCTCGCAGGGCAAGATCGGTTTTAGCATGAGGTGATTTCCGCAAGGGGGACGACCAATGGCAACTGCAACCGCCGCCGGGCCAACCGCTCGGTCACAGCGCAGCTGGTACAAGCGTAACGAGATTGCCGCGACACCCTGGCTGTTTCTCATTCCCGGCATTTTGTTTTTCGCCGTTTATGTGATCATTCCGATCTTTCAGTCGGTTTGGATCAGCTTTCATGAGTGGGACGGCCTAGGGGAAATGACCTGGGTTGGTACGGCCAACTATGAGCGGCTTCTGACCGATGATCGCAAGTTCGACGTGTCCTTCTGGAACAATGTGCGTTGGCTGTTCCTCTATCTGTTGGCCATCCCTGCCGGTCTGTTCATCGCGCTGTTCTTGAACCAGACGGTGCGCGGCATCCGGCTTTACAAGTCACTGTTCTTCTTCCCCTTCGTCATCAGCCAAGTGGTTGTTGGCTTAGTGTTTTCCTGGTTCTACCTGCCGCGCGAGGGGCTGCTGAACGCTGTGCTGGGCCTGGTTGGCATGGGGCCGGTGAATATTCTGGGCGATCCTACACTGGCAACCTATGGCATTATCGCCGCCGGTCTTTGGCCACAAACGGCCTATTGCATGATCCTCTATCTCACTGGTCTGAATGCCGTGAACCCCGAGCAGATCGAGGCTGGTCGTCTGGACGGCGCCAAAGGCTTTAAAATGCTTTGGTATGTGGTGCTGCCGCAGCTCAAGCCCGCCACCTTTATCGCCTTCGTGGTGACGATCATCGGCGCGCTGCGCTCGTTTGATCTGATCTCGGTGATGACAAACGGTGGGCCGTTCGGCTCCACCCGCGTGCTCAGTTTTTACATGTTTGAAGAATCGCTCTCAGAGTTCGGCTTCCGCATGGGGTACGGCGCAGCCATTGCCGTGGTGCTGTTCTTCCTGATGCTCTTCTTCATTGTCTATTTCCTCTACTCCATGTGGCGCGAAGAGAAGGGGGCCAGGTAAGTCCGATGTTTCCCAAACCGATAGAAAAATCCTCCCGTGGGGCACAGATTGGCTACCAAGCATTTTTGCCGGTGGTGCTAATTATTTGGCTGTTGCCGCTGATCGCTGTTGCTGTGTTTTCGGTGAAGCCTGATGCTGATTTTACCAACGGCAACTATTGGGGGCTGCCTTCCAGCTTCGAGTTCTTCACCAATTATGGCCGGGTTTTCTTTGAATCCGACATGCCGCGCTACATGTTGAACTCGTTTCTGATCACCGTTCCCACGGTGATTGGTGCCATCGCGCTGTCCTCGCTGACCGGCTTTGCGCTGGGCGTTTACAAGTTTAACGGCAACCTCTTGATCTTTTTCATGTTCATTGCGGGCAACTTCGTGCCGTTTCAGATTTTGATGGTGCCGGTGCGTGATCTCACCGTGTCGATGAACCTCTATGACACCAAGACGGGCCTGATCCTCTTCCACATCGCCTTCCAGACCGGCTTCTGCACGCTGTTCATGCGCAACTTCATTCGTCAGCTGCCATTTGAGCTGGTGGAAGCTGCGCGTGTTGAAGGCGTCGCAGAATGGCGGATCTTCTGGTACGTGGTGCTGCCGCTGATGAAGCCAGCTTTGGCGGCCTTGGCGGTGCTGATCTTCACCTTCATCTGGAACGATTATTTCTGGGCGGTTGTGTTGACCCAGGGTCCTGACGCGCAGCCAGTGACGGCGGGTATCACCAGCTTTAACTCGCAGTTCCGAGCGGCGTACCATCTGATGAGCGCCGGTTCGATTGTCGCTGCCTTGCCACCGGTTTTGATGTTCTTTTTGATGCAGAAGCACTTCATCGCAGGCCTGACACTTGGTGCCGTTAAATGATTGGGTCCCGACCTTAAGTGATTGGAGTGATGAATTGATACGAAGCTGGCGTCTGGATGACGGTCGCCAGTCTCTCGTCCTTGCAGCTGACCGTGATCGGTTGCCGGAGGTCGTCTATTGGGGCGCACCTCTGCCTGCGGATGAGGAACTGGACCTTTTGCACGCTGCCAATGGGCTGGATGTGACGGGTGGCATGCTGGATGCCAACCCGGATCTTTCCATTTGCCCGGAGGCCACCCGTAGTTTTCCCGGCCAGCCGGGGATGATCCTTCGTGATGGCGATGGCACGCCATTGCTGCCGAAGTTTTGCTTTAGGCATGCTGAGCAGAGCGACGATGCGCTGAACCTGGTCTACGAAGACACAACGACTCTGCTGACCTACATTGCGCGGTTCGCGATCAACCCACGCACCCACATCATCACCACATCAGTGCGGTTGGAGGCAGCCAAACCGGTTCATTTGCACTGGCTTGCCGCGCCGGTTCTGCCTGCGTCGCAGCAAAGCGATGAAATGATCGATTTTGCCGGACGTTGGTGTGGCGAGTTTCAGCCCAACACCACCGCTTGGTCGCCGGGTATGCGCTATCGCGAAAACCGCACTGGGCGCACCGGGCACGAACATTTTCCTGGCCTCATTCTTCCTGAGCGTGGGGCCACCAACACGCAGGGCCACGCTTATGCGTTCCACTATGGCTGGTCAGGCGGACACCGAATGGTCGCCGAGGAACTGCCCGATGGGCGTCGGCAGATTCAATTCGGCCACGCAGCGCGCATGGAGCATGACCCGCACACTGCCTTTGAGACGGCGCCGCTTTACATCACCTATTCACGCGACGGGCTGAACGGGTGCGCGGTCGCGTTTCAGCGGCATTTGCGCGATGAGATCGTAACCTGGCCCAAAAAAGCCGGCATGCCTGATCGCCCACGACCTGTGCACTACAATTGTTGGGAGGCGGTTTACTTCAATCACACGTTGCCGGTTCTTCGAGAGATTGCTGACCGCGCCGCTGCGCTGGGCGCCGAGCGCTTTGTGCTTGATGATGGCTGGTTCGGCCAGCGCGACGATGACACCACATCGCTATCCGATTGGGAGGTCGATCCGCGCAAATATCCCGACGGTCTCGGTCCGCTGATCGACCATGTTCACGGGCTCGATATGTCGTTTGGCATCTGGTTTGAGCCGGAGATGATCAACCCGGAAAGTGATCTTCATCGAGCCCACCCGGAATGGGCGCTGGGCTCAGAAGATCAAACGCTGGGACGCCAGCAAAAAGCGCTGAACATGGCGCTTGGTGAGGTGCGCGACTTCATCTATGAGCGAATGGCCGCGATCCTGACCAAATACCCTATCGACTACATCAAGTGGGACCACAATCGTGTTCTGCCGATGCCTGATGCCGCGCAGACCCGGGGCAGCTACGCCCTTATCGATCGGTTGCGGGCCGCCTTCCCCGACGTGGAGATTGAAAGCTGCGCGTCGGGCGGTGGCCGGATTGATTTTGGCATTTTGAGCCGTACGCAGCGCGTTTGGCTTTCTGACAGTAATGATGCGCTGGAACGGCTGCGCATGCAGCACAACGCGGCGCTTTTCCTGCCGCTTGCGGTGACCGGATCGCATGTTGGCCCGCGCCGTTGCCACACATCTGGGCGTGTGCTCGATATTTCGTTCCGGGCCTGGGTGGCGGCGCAGCGTCATATGGGGTTTGAAATGGACCCGCGTGAGTTGACCGATGAGGAGGCAACGGTGCTCCAAGAGGTTACGGCCTGGTGGAAGCACAATCGCGATTGGATGATGCGCGCTGATATCCTGCGCCTTGATAGCCCTGATCCGGCGGTGATCGCCGAGCAGCAATTGGCCGAAGATGGCAGCCAATTTGTTGCCTTTGTTGGCAAAGCGGCCACCAGCGACCAAATTGCGCCGCGTCCGCTGCGGCTCACGCGTCTTGATCCTGCGGCCCGCTACGAGGTGAATCTTATCAACCGCCACACAGCGCCAGTGCTGTCGCGTGGCATGCCAGCCTTGAAAGAAGGGCCAATCGTGGTATCGGGCAGTTACCTTTTACATCAGGGCCTTACGCTGCCCTGGTCTTACCCTGAAACCATGTGGGTTATTGAGGGGCGCAAACTGGCATGAGGCTTGTTTTTGCGCACTACATCACCGCGCAGATAGGCGTAAGGTTTTCTTGTCGGCATGTCCGGCGCACTTTTTAAGACGGGAGTTCCGTGATGGACCTCATTGCCAGCTATTCAGACCTTAAAGACGCCAGCGTTTTCATCACCGGCGGCGGTTCGGGCATTGGTGCATCGCTAACGGAAGGGTTTTTGATGCAAGGGGCGAAGGTTGCCTTCGTGCAGCGCTCCGATGCATCGGCCTTTGCCGATGAGATGGCCGAGAAGCATGGCAATCGCCCGCACTACATGCAGTGTGACATCACCGATCTTGATCGCCTGAAAGCGTGCATTGATGAGGGGGCCGAGCGCCATGGCGGCCTGAATGTGCTGGTCAACAATGCTGCCAACGACAAGCGTCACAACACGCTGGATGTGGATGAGGATTTTTTCGATTGGGCGGTGGCCATCAACCTCAAAGCGTATTTCTTTGCCTGCAAGGCGGCTGTGCCTTTGCTGCGACAGGCTGGCGGTGGCGCGATCGTGAACTTTTCATCGATCAGTTACATGATCGGCGCTGCCGGCATGCCCATCTACACAAGTTCCAACGCTGGCATTACGTCCATGTCTCACACGATGGCGCGCGAATTTGGACCCGATAAGATCCGCGTCAATGCGCTCGCGCCGGGTTGGGTGATGACCCAGAAACAGCGCGACATGTGGGTGACGCCTGAAACCTTGGCCGAGCATCTGGAGCGGCAGTGCCTGAAAGAAGAGCTGGTGCCAGAGGATATCGTCGGCGGCACCTTGTTTCTGGCCTCCAACGCCAGCCGCATGATGACCGGGCAGTGCATGGTGATCGATGGTGGCGTGGTGGTTCCTGCCTGATGAATGATGCTGTTCGTCCGCACTGGATTGCTGTCGACTGGGGCACGACCCACATGCGCGCCTACGCGATGGATAATGATGGCGGCGTGATTGCGCGTGGCCGTGGGCAGGGCATGGGCGCCCTATCAGCGGGCGCGGTTGGTGATGCCCGACGTGCAGATTTCGAAGCGGCGCTCTTGGGCGTCGTCGAGCCTTGGCGGGCTGACCAGCCCATCAGCCTTGTTATGTGTGGCATGGTTGGTTCACGCCAGGGCTGGCATGAGGCGGGGTATCTACCTGTTCCGCAAAACCTTTTTGGGCTTGGCGAGGCGTTGGTACAGGTGCCAGCCAAGGATAAACGCCTTACGCCTTTCATTGTGCCGGGCATCAGTCAAACCGATCCGTATGACGTGATGCGCGGTGAAGAGACACAGCTTGCGGGATATGTTTCCCAGGCGTCCGGTGCAAACAGCACGGTATCCGGTCGCGTGTGTTTGCCGGGCACCCATGCTAAATGGGCGCGGGTCGAACGTGGCGCCGTGACCCATTTTTCTACCGCGATGACGGGCGAGCTTTTCGATCTGATCACCGAGCACTCCATTTTGGCCCACTCGGTGAGCGATGATGCGCTGGATTCAGAAGCTTTTCGCGATTCTGTGCTGGCCGCCTATCATGATCCGGCTTGCCTAACCGAGGCGCTGTTTTCGGTGCGCGCTGAAGGCTTGCTGGCAGGCGAAGATGGTGTGCGGGCGCGTGGCCGGGTCTCTGGCCTTTTGGTTGGCGCTGAGCTTGCTGGCGCCAAGCTGGAACCGGGCGAGCCTGTTACGTTGATTGGTGCGCCAAAGCTTTGCGTGGCCTACAGCGAGGCCTTGGCAGCGCTGGGATTGGACGCGGCCGTGTTGGATGGTGAGGCCATGGTGTTGCGCGGCTTAAGCGATATCTACGCCCAACTGGCCGAGCGCCGCGTGGTATCGGCATAATCCCCGCCTATTCGGGCGCGGTTAACAAAACGAGGTGAGATGTGAGTGTGGGAGCGCGGCCCTTGGTGGCCATTTTGCGTGGGGTAACGCCCGATGAGGTTAGCGATATCGGCGAGGCTTTGTTTGATGCCGGGATCACCTGGATCGAAGTGCCGCTGAACTCGCCTGATCCGCTGGATTCTATCACCAAGCTTGTGGCGCGCCTTGGCGATCATGCGGTGATTGGCGCTGGCACGGTGCTGACCACCGATGATGTCTCAGCGGTTGCCGCGACCGGTGCGCGGCTCATCGTTTCGCCCAACATGAACCAAGATGTCATACGCCTCACCAAAGCCAAGGGCATGATCTCGCTACCGGGCGTTTTCACCGCAACGGAGTGCTTTGCCGCCCTTGATGCTGGTGCTGATGGCCTAAAATTCTTCCCAGGTGATTTGATCGGACCGGTGGGTCTGAAAGCCCTGAAAGCTGTGTTGCCAACGACGGTCACCACCTATGCTGTGGGCGGGGTGAATGTTGAGACTGTTCCAGATTGGCTGGCTGCCGGCGCGCATGGGTTTGGCCTTGGCTCATCGCTCTACAAACCTGGCGACAGCGCACAGGATGTGGCCAAGAAAGCCAAAGCCATTGTTGCTGCTTTTGACGCGGGAATTTCATGACGTTTACGTCAAAGAAAGCTAGACTGTTTGACGCGACACGGTGCGAATTGGGTGAAGGCCCGCTGTGGCACCCGGAGCACAAAGCCTTGTTTTGGTTCGATGTTCTTGGCCAGAAACTCTTTATGCGCTCGCAATCCGTGTTTCGCCAATGGCTGTTTCCGCAGATTGTTTCGGCCGCTGGCTGGGTGGATGACACCACGCTGCTGGTCGCTGGTGAAACTGCGTTTTGGCGGTTTGACATCGACGCTGGCAAATACGTGAAACATCTGCCTTTGGATGCCGACAATCCCAACACCCGTTCCAATGATGGCCGGGCCGACCCTTGGGGTGGTTTCTGGATCGGCACCATGGGCAAGGGCGCGGAAAAAGGTGCAGGCGGGATCCACCGCTACTATCGTGGTGTGGTGACCACCCTTTTCCCCGGCATCACGATTCCCAATGCGATTGCTTTTGCGTCCGACAAGCGCCACGCCACCTTTGCCGACACGGTGACGGGTCAGGTGATGCGAGTTGCGCTCGATCCTGCAACGGGCGCGCCGGTGGGCCAGCCGGAGGTGTTTCTGGACCTTACATCGGAAGGCCGGAACCCAGATGGTGCGGTGTTTGATGCTGATGGCAATCTTTGGCTCGCTGAGTGGGGCTCGTCTCGCGTGGCGTGCTACGCGCTGGACGGATCAGTGCTTTGCGAGGTGACTGCGCCAACGCCACACACGTCCTGTCCAGCCTTTGGTGGCGAGGATCTGCAGACCTTGTTCATCACCACCGCACAGGAGCATCTGGATACCGCACACCCAGGCTTCGAAAAGGCAGGACAAACGTTCGCAGCGCCGGTTGATGCAACGGGCCAGCGCGAGCATCAGGTTACACTTTAGATATCGTCCTTGCATCGCGGCTCGCAGCACCTATCCTTAGACGCCGTTGTGAAGTGAAAGCCGTCTCCATGCTCGACCGCCTGAAAGCTATATTTGCTGACCCCGATCCCACGACCGACAATGCTGGCGCTTTTGCACCAGACGATGCACGCGTCTCGGTGGCCGCTTTGCTGGTGCACATGATCCGCATCGATGGGGTGGTGACGGAGGATGAAACTGCCACCATCCGCGCGGCGCTCGACACCCAGTTTGGCCTGTCCGGTGATGATCTGGAAGAGGTGATGGCCGAAGCGCAGCGGCGCGATGATGAAGCGGTGGACCTTTACGGCTTCACCTCCACCTTGAAAGTAAAACTCTCCGAAGAGGAGCGGGTCGAGGTAATTGAGCTCCTCTGGCGCGCTGTGTTTGCCGATGGTGTCGTCAACGAGTTGGAAGACAATATGGTTTGGCGCACCGCTGAGCTTCTGGGCGTTTCCAGCCGTGACCGGATGATTTTGCGCAAACGTGTGGCGGGCGAAACGGCGTCCTAGCGCGTTTTGGGGTAACGCCTCGCTTCACGCAATTGTTGGCGATCTGGCGGAGTTTTGCGCACGCCACCGCTGGACATTGCCAGGCTGCGGGGGTTTTGTGCGGGAGAGCTTTTGTTTCGTCGCGTTTTCGGACGCAAAACCGGTTTCCACTTTGGCTGAAAACGCTCTATGTCCGCCGATCAACCCATTCTCATCGTTTTGCATCAAGAGCACTCCACGCCTGGTCGGGTGGGGATGAAACTGCGTGAGCGCGGTTACACGCTTGATATCCGCCGTCCACCGCTTGGCTATGCCCTGCCTGAAACGCTGGATGAGCATGCGGGCGCGGTGATGTTTGGTGGGCCAATGTCGGCCTATGATGATGAGCCGTTTCTCAAGACCGAGACCGATTGGATCGGTGTGCCACTGCGCGAAGAAAAGCCGTTTCTTGGGCTTTGTCTCGGCGCGCAGATCATGGCGCAGCATTTGGGAGCGCCTGTGAAGCCGGACCCTGAAGGCCAGGTGGAGGTGGGCTATTACCCCATCTGCCCAACGCCCGAAGGTGAAGCGCTTATCCATTGGCCGCAGATGGTTTACCAGTGGCATCAGGATGGCTTTGCTTTGCCATCGGACGCCGTGAGGCTCGCCGGTGCCGATGGGCCGTTTCCTGAACAGGCGTTTCAGGTGGGACCAGCGGCCTTTGGCTTGCAGTTTCATCCTGAACTGACCTTTGCCATGACCTATCGTTGGACGGTCAAAGGCGCCCACCGCATGGCTTCGCCTGGTGCGCAGCCGCGCAAGGCCCACATTGAGGGGCGCCTGCGCTATGATGCGGCCGTCGATGCCTGGCTGGATGCCTTTTTAGACATCTGGTTGGTGTCAGATCAGCCCAAGACACAAAAAAACCCCGCGGTTTTGGCGGCCGAGTAGTTTTTTCGCGCGCTATGCTCCGTCGCAAGCGACGACCGCTTTAGCGCTGGTTCTCCTACCGTCATCCTCGCCCTTGGGGCGGGGATCCATTCTTATGTGTGTTGTCCCAACGTCTGTATTCCCGGAAGGCGTTCTGGAAAGGACTCTGTGACGCGCATTTGTTTGGGCGCCACGCTCTGTTCCTTCGGAACAACCGCTTTGGCTTCTGATGCGCCACGCTCTGTACCTCCTCGCGGTCGGGCTTTTTAGCCCGGAGCCCGCTCGGATCAACAACCGCTTAGGCGCTGGATACTCTTACCGAAATACTCTGTTCTTTCAGAACAACCGCTTATTCTGAATCCGCTGGCACAGCGTTCAACTGGCCATAGCGCTCTTCGCCGATCGTTTCGAGAAGCTGCAGCTGCGTTTCCAGGAAATCGATATGGCCTTCCTCATCGTTGAGAAGGTCTTCAAACAGCTTTTTGGAAACATAGTCGCCCTCTTCATCGCAAATATCATACGATTTGGAGTAGGCGGCGCGGGCGTCATATTCGCCGGCCAGATCGGCTTCGAGCACTTCTTTGATGGTCTGACCGATACGCAGCGGTGCGACCGTCTGCATGTTGGGGTGGCCTTCAAGGAACAAAATGCGCTCAACCAGCTTGTCGGCATGCTCCATTTCTTCAATGGATTCAGCGCGCTCTTTGGCTGCCAGTTTCGCGTAACCCCAGTCATCGAGAAGACGGTAGTGCAACCAGTACTGGTTGATGGCGCCAAGCTCCAAAAACAGAGCTTCGTTGAGACGTTCGATGACTTTTTCTGAGCCCTTCATGGGAGCTTTCCTTTGGGTTTTGCGCTGTATCGCTCAATCGAGACAGCATGGTCACAATGGTGTGCGGGTTACTGCTGGCCTGCAGAAACCAACGCGCTTTTCGCCGCTTGCCAAACTACGGGTGAGGTCGACGTGCAGATCGCTAGTTTGGAACATTTCTAATGTTTGTACGCATAAGTCAATAGGCGTGCGAAAGCAAGCACAGCGCATGATCCACCTTGTAACTCGCTGATTTGTATGAATTTTCTGATTGATTGAGGGCTTTCACCCGCAGAGCGACGCTCAGACCGTCCGTCTCGATGGTCATCAATCGCGCTGAAGGGCCAGGCGCGCGCCGCCTGCGCCACCAGCACGTAAGGATGCTGTGGCAGCACCGCTGAAGCTTTGCTCCAAAATACATGTGGGGTAGATCGTTTGCAGCTCTTCCAGGCGTTTGACGATCAGTGTCACGACCTGAGGGAAGCACCCGCAGCATTTGCCGCGCTTGCCGAGCTCACGGTAGACCACGCCTGGTGTGATCAGGCGATACGGGTCATCATCAACGAGGTCATCAATGGCCTCGGAGATCATGGCTTTGGTCAGAACGTTGCAATGGCAAAGGATCATGTGGGTCCCGAACGTCTCTCATGCGATACTTCACCTTGATGTATGGCATGCAAGTGACAGCGATTTGCAGCTAGGATCAAAACGTACCCGAGTTGCCCCAGCTATCCTTGATCCATGACAAGCATATCATCATTGTTGGAATTCAATGGCAAGTTATAAACTGTCGCAAGGTTTACGCGCCTTTGGCCTCGTGGCTTTGGCCTGTCTCATCGCTCTGGCGTTCGCTGTTCCCGTCCATGCTGGTGAGCACCACGCTTTGGTGATTGGGATCGAGCGCTATGAGCGGGCACGCGATTTGCGCAACCCAGTCAATGATGCGCGTGCTGTCGCGGACCGCCTGCAAGCCTTGGGCTTTGCGCTTCATGGTGGGCAGGCGCATGTGAACCCAGATCGCGCGACAATGCTGGCGCTGATGCGCGATTTTGCAGCTAAGATTCCAGATGGTGCGACGGCGGTGGTTTTCCTTGCGGGGCATGGCCTGTCGCAAGGTGGTGACACCTACCTTGTTCCTGCCGATGATGCGGCGTTGCGCACGCGCGCAGATCTTGATGCCCGTGGCGTGGCTCTGCGCACGCTCACCGGGCGGCTTGCAGCGCGCACGGGCGTCCATAGCATCGTGTTGGTGGATGCCTGCAGCGCCAATGGTCTGCGTGGCGGTGGCCCGGGTGCTGGCGGAGCCGGTGATCTGGTGACCAGTGCCACCGGCTCTATGAGCTTGATGTATGCCGCTGCGCCCGGTCAGATCGCCGCCGATGGCGAGGGCAGCAACAGTCCTTTCACCGCCGCGCTGCTGCATGCGTTGGAAGCACCGCACGAGCCGCTGGCGGTGCTGTTTCGGCAGGTGGCCAGGCATTTGCAGGTTCAGAGCGATGGCGCGCAAACCCCGTGGATGGTGCGCAGCTATGGCGAGGTCGCGCCTGTGTATCTCACCGACCGCTAGCGCACTTTTGCCAAAGCAGTCGCTGTGCCATGGTGACCGTTAAGCTTTGATTTGCACCAGTTTGATTTGCATTAGGATGTACTGAGCATGACACCTTCTTTATCGCGCGCGTTTTTCTCCAGCGCGCTGACGACCAGCCTGTTTACCGCAGGCCTTTCGTTGGGCGTGGGTGCGATGACGACCCCGGCAGAGGCCTATTGCGATACTGGCAGGGTGATGGGTGGGTGTGTGACCTCCATCGACGAGTTCCCCTGGCAAGTTTCGCTGTTTCGTACCGGCGGCGGCACGCAACTTGGTTCGCATTTTTGCGGTGGCTCAGTGATTGCAGACCGTTGGGTTCTGACGGCAGCGCATTGCATTGAAGATTTTCTGCCGACCGACCCAAGCCCGATGGCGGTGTTTTTCGGCTCGACCAGCCTGGAAGAGGGCGGCCAGATTGCCGATGTGATGACGATCTACGCCCACCCGGACTATCGCGGCGTGGGGGCGGACGATATTGCCCTGCTTGAGCTGCGCAACCCCATAGCGGTGCAGCCCGTCACCTTGTCCATGGACGTGGATGCGCGCAATCTGGAGCGTGTTGGGACGGATGCCATCGTCACCGGCTGGGGCAACACACCTGGCCAGCGTGATCTGTCCGGCACTGTCGGAGGCAAGGGCGGTGAAGTGGTGGTTCAAACCGTGGATGTGTTTGAGACCTCGCCGCTGCTTTTGGGCGCCGACGTGCCGGTGGTGGACAATGCGCGCTGCGATGAACGCGGTGACCCGGAGGCGATCTGTGCGGGGTTCCGCGAAGCGCTTGTTGATGCCTGTGCAGGTGACAGCGGCGGCCCGCTGATGGTGCGCTCGTCTCAGGGGTATGTGCAAGTGGGTCTGGTGTCCGGCGGCACCTTGTGCGTGGACGAGGGTGAACGCTACTCCACCTACACCCGCGTGTCGGCTTATGAGGACTGGATCCGCGCCACGATGGCTGGCGAAACCGAAGTTGCCGATTTGCGCGTCTATCCAGACTTCTCGCTGCCTGCCACCTTCTTCGATGAGCAGATCGTGACGGGTTTTACCCCCGACCCGATCGACTACCCGCTTCAGGCTGGTGGCTATCTTTGGGCCGGTGACGTGGACGGCAGCTGTGTCGGGTTCGTGGCTGAAGCGCCGGATGTGCGCATCACCTATGAGGCGGGCAACCAGTATCCTCTGCGGGTGTTCGTGCAAGGCTCTGCCGATACCACGCTGCTGATCAACCAGCCCGATGGGTCCTGGCTTTGCAATGATGACCGCGTGGATGGTGACCTCAACCCTGAGATCTACTTCGCACAGCCCTTGGCCGGCCAGTATGACATTTGGGTAGGCACCTATGACGACCCCGACACGCTGGGCGGTTTTCCGGATGTAACGTTGCGGGTGAGTGAATTGGAGCGGTGATCTAAAGCGCTCTGGCCCTCAGCTCGTCTGCCCAGGTTCAATGGTCGTGCCTAAATCCACAAGTTGACCATCGGTTTGCTGCGCGCCACTGACATGGTGTCCAGCCCGAAAGCCAATATCAAAACGTGGCGTGCGCGTGGTGGTAACCTTCAGAGGCATGGATTGCAGGAAGTTCAGGCCGTTAAAACCTGCAATCGCGACTTCATCAGGAACGCTGATGGATTCTGCGATGCAATGCATCAGACCGCCGGAGGCCAAGTCATCATTGGCGTAGTAGATGGCGTCCGGTGGCGTGCTGTCGGCAAGAATTTCAGCCGTTAGACTGCGACCGACCACCATGGATGATGGCTCATCGGACTGCCGCTCAGCAACGAGCTGTGCGCCGTGGGCCTCAACCGTTTCCGCGAAGGCCCGGCGCCGCTTGGCGGCGCGTACATCAAGATTGACCTGGCAGCCGACATAGCCAAAGCGTCGATAGCCCTTGTCCAAGAGATGCTCGGCCATTTCGGTGCCCGCGCGCACCTGTGAAAAGCCAAAACAGGCGGCATGCTCGCCCTGCAAGGGTGTGCCATCAATATCCATGATCTGTGCGGTGCGAATGCCGGAGGATTCAACCATCCTGCGGACGGGCTCGCTTTGCTCCAGGCCGGGCAATATCAGGCCCATAGGCCGCCAAGACAGGAGATCTTCCACCAGCGCGGCCTCGATATCGGGCGAATATTCCGACACGCCAAACACGGGCTGAACCCCGGAGGAGGCGAGGGCCTGTGTGATGCCTGTCAGCACCTCGGTGAACACGCGGTTGCCAAGCGTTGGCAACACCACGCCGACCAACGCGTTTTTCTCACCCGCCAGCCCACCAGCAATGCGGTTGTGAACATAACCCAGCTGCGCGGATGCCGCCTGCACCCTGTCGATAATATCCTGGCTGACATAGCCGGTTTTGCGCATGACCCGCGAAACGGTCATCTGGCTGACGCCGGCGAGCCGAGCAACATCGCTCATTGTCGGCTGACGCGCGGTCGTCGCAGCCTGCTTTTTGCTCGCCATTGTGTCCTACTCTCCTTTGACCGCAGTCAGACCATTGATTGGCGCTCAAAGTCTACTCTTGACATGTGTTAGCGCAATCATAAATATGGCGCTGCAAAATATGTTTGCGCTAACATAACAGACATGCCTTATGCGCTGTCAAATGTGCAGCGCGCCCTCGTGGCGCAACACAAACAAAAAATAACCAAGGGTCCTGGGAGGACATCATGAAACCAATCGCTTTTACCGTCGCCGCTCTGATGGCGGGCACAATCGCTGGCTCGGTGGCTTTCAGCAGGCCGGCAACTGCCGACAATCATGCGACCCACCGCGCTGAATGTTTTGCGCCGGCGCCGGATTCGGCTGTCATTGAGTATGATGAGCGCGAAGGCCCGTATCAGATTGCCTTCGTGAACGGCTTTGCTGGCAATGACTGGCGCATTCAGGCCATTCAGTCGGCGCAGGCTTGGGCGGCGCGTCCAGAAAATGCTGCTAACCTTGAGACGTTTGACGTCGTATCGGTTGGCGATGACAGCGCGGCGCAAATCGCGGCCATCGATAACTTCATTGCCGCTGGCTATGACGCCATCACCTTCATCGCCGTGAACCCAACCGCGTTTGAGAGCGTTATCCGCCGCGCTGAGCGGGCAGGCACCATTCTTGTGCCGTTCGACAATGTGCTCGACACCGACCAGGTGGTGCAGGTCAATGAAAGCCAGTTTGCGCTTGGTCGATTGAAAGCTGAGAGCGTGATGAACGAACTTGGCGGCGAGGCCGACAAGATTTTGATGGTCAACGGTCTTCCAGGTAACGCCACGGATCGCGATCGTCGTCTTGGTATGATGAGCGTGTTGGAAGAGGTCGATGGCCTTGAGATTGTTGAGGTTGTTGGCAACTGGGACACCGGCACCAGCCAGCGCGTGGTTGCCGATGCGCTGGCAACCCATGGCCAATTTGATGGCGTGGTGTCGCAGCACGGGTCCGCCGGTACGATCAATGCGATGCTCGCCGCCGACCATCCCATCGTTCCGATGGGCGTTGATGGTGAGAACGGTGTGCGGATCCTGATGGATGAGCATGATATTCCCGGCATTTCCGCAAGCCAGGCTCCGGCCATGTCAGCCATTGCGCTGGAAGCTGCTGTTGCGCTTCTCCAGGGCAACGCTTTGCCGCAAACGATCTTCCTGCCCATCCCGCAAGTCGCTGCCGATGATTTGGAGGCTGGGGTGAACTACTTCCCCGATCTGCCAAATTCGTTCAACACCGGCACTGGTTTTGCTGAGTGTTTTGAGCCCTTCTCCCCCGAAGAGCTTCTCGGCCAAAGCGTCGAGTAAGCCCACTGCGAAAGTGGTGCCTCTTTGCGGGGCACCATTTTCGCGCGGTGCATTGACCAAGGCGATAAAGCTCCACGACTGTGGCGCGCAATGGGGCTTGGCTCGGTGACGAGGGATGAAGATGGCCAATCCAAAGGCACCTCTGGTGCGCCTATCGGGCACGTCAAAGTTTTACGGTCCAACGGCCGCGCTGAGCGATGTGGATTTCGACTGTCACGCTGGCGAGATTCACGCGATCTTGGGCGAAAACGGTGCCGGCAAATCCACGCTCATGAAGCTGATTGCCGGTGTGATCGAGCCGAGCGAAGGGTCGATCTTTGTCGATGGCAAGGAGCAGAGACTTTCATCCCCGCGCGCCGCCATGGATCTGGGCCTGATCTGCATGTTTCAGGAACTCTCGCTGGTGCCGGATTTGACCGTCCGCGACAATCTTTTGCTTGGCGCGCCTGGCGGTGGGTTAGGCCGATTGAAGTCTAATGGTTTGGATCGCGCGCGCATCATTCTCGATGAGATCGATGGGGCCTCGATCCCTTTCCTGGCGCTGGTCGCGGACCTGACCCTTGCTGAGCGCCAGCAGGTTGAATTTGCCAAAGCACTCAGCCGTTCGCCGCGTTTGCTGATCTTGGATGAGGCGACGTCGGCCCTCAACGCATCGGTGGTTGAGAAGGTTTTCGAAATTGTCCGCAAAGAGCGCGACAACGGCACGGGTGTTCTGTTCATCTCGCATCGCTTCCACGAGATTGAAGCGCTTGCTGACACCATATCCGTGTTTCGCAACGGCAAGCACATCGATACCTTTGCCAACGGCGCCTACGACTATCCGGCGATCATCGACAAGATGGTTGGCCAATCGTTCGATGAACTTTTTCCACCCAAACCCGAGCCAGACCCGCATGCGCAGGAAGTTCTGCGGTTGGAGAACTTCAGCTGGAACAATGAGATACGCGATGTCTCATTTTCGTTGCGCGCTGGCCAGATCACGGGCTTGGGCGGCCTGGATGGGCAGGGGCAGATGTTGGTGCTCCAGGGCCTGTTTGGCCTGTTGAAGCAGACCGAAGGCACGTTGACCATGGATGGCAAACCTCTTGCCCTTGGTTCACCCAAAGACGCCAAGCAACCTGATACTGGCATAGCTTTGGTGCCTGAAGATCGTAAGACCGAAGGGCTGATCCTCGCGCAATCGATCCGTCAGAACATGGAACTGGCCGCAACCGACCGAACGGGCGATGACGCCCCGAGCCCAGCCATCTTTCAAGAGTTCATCGACGCGCTAGAACTGAAGTGCCGTAGCCTGGATCAACCGGTTGAGGATCTCTCCGGTGGCAACCAGCAGAAGGTCGCGCTGATCAAATGGTTGGTGCTTTCGCCCAAATGCTTGCTTTTGGCCGACCCAACGCGCGGCATTGATGTGAAGACCAAGACGCAGATTTATGCGCTGCTGCGCAAGCTGGCCGATGAGGGTGTGGCGGTTCTGCTGCTTAGCACCGATTATGAAGAGCTGATCCATCTGTGCGACGAGGTGCACATTTTCTACGCCGGTCAGGTGGTTAAGCGCCTGTCCGGTGACGAACTAACCGCTGAAAACATCATCGCATCCTCACTCAACCTCGGGCTGACCCAGACCATGGAGGATGCGGCCTAAAATGCGTCAATTCCTTCTCTCCAATCGGCGCGAATTGATCGCTTTTTCGATCTTGATGATAGCCTTGATCGTCTATCTGGCCACCCACCCACGCGGACCATCCACCTATGTCATGACGATTTGGGCCAACCAGTGCCTGATCCTAGCTTTGGCGGCGATTGCTCAGTTTTTCGTGGTCCTGGTGCGCGGCATCGATTTGTCGGTGGGCGCGATGATGGCGCTCACCAACACGGTTGCCTCTTATGTGCTGGCCGGAACCGGGCTTGGCCTTGTCGGTGGTACACTTTTGGTGCTGGCTGTCGGCACGACGTGCGGCGTGATCAATGGCCTGATCGTCGTTTACGGCCGCATTCAGCCGATCATCGTCACATTGGCCACCGCATCCATCTATGTGGGCATCGCGCTTTTGCTTCGCCCAACGCCAGGTGGCAGCGTCAATTTCGATCTGGCTGACGCCATGACACTGGATGTGCTTGGCATCCCCACCGCCCTTGTCATCCTGGCGGTCATCATCGGCGCGTTCTGGTTGCCCTTGCGCCGCAGTGGTCTGGGTCTTTCCATCTACGCGCTGGGGTCGTCAGAAACGGCGGCCTATCAGTCGGGTATTCCGATTAACACCGTGCGCATCGCAGCCTTTGCTTTGGGTGGTTTTTTTGCCGGTTTGGCTGGCACCTATTTCAGCTACGTCACCACCACCGGCGATGCGGGCATCTCGGCCAATTTTACCCTCAATTCCATCGCGGCTGTTGTGCTTGGCGGCGTTGCGCTGAGCGGTGGTGTGGGCAGTTTGGTTGGGGCGGTGATCGGCGCGTTCATCCTGGAGACCATCGCATTCCTGATGTTCTTCTCCGGCCTGCCGCCGCTCGCTCAACCCTTTGTCGAAGGCTTGGTGCTCGCCACAGCCATTGCCGTCGGCAGCCTTGCGATCCTGCGCCAACGCAATCGCTTGGAGGTCTTTCGGCGATGACAACGCTTTCCTTCAAACGGCCAAGCTTCGATTTGGATGCGGCGATTCCGTTTCTCGCCACGGCAGCGATTATCATCATTGGCGCGTTTTTCGTGCCACGCTTTTTAAGCCTGGACTACTTGTTGCAGCAATTGCAGGTGGCGTCCTTCCTGGGTGTTTTGGCGCTGGGCGCAACAGTGGTGATCCTGCTCGGCCATATCGATCTTTCGGTGCCTTGGGTGCTGGGTGGCGCGGCGATCATTTCCACCGCGCTGGTCGGTACGGACAGCGCCATGCTTGGCGCATTGGCCGTGCCTGCTGCGCTGCTGTTCGGCGTGCTTGTGGGCATCATCAACGGCGTGGGCGTTGCGGTGTTTCGGATCCCGTCGATGGTGTGGACGCTGGCGGTGAACTCCATGTTGCTTGGTGTCGCGGTTTTGAACACCGGCGGCTTCAGCCCGCGCGGCGTTGCATCCACGCTGATGATTGAAGCGGCGACGGGGTCGGTTGCCGGGATACCCTTTGCCTTCCTGCTTTGGATGGCCGTGGCGTTGGTCTTGGGGTTTTTCTTCGCGCGCACAGGTTTTGGTCGCTACCTCTCCTCCATTGGCTACAATGAGAAGGCGACGTTCCTGTCGGGCGTTTCGACACCCAGCGTGATCTTTGCCGCTTTCATGATCGCCGGGGCTTGCTCGGCTCTGGGCGGCGTGTTGCTCGCCGGTTACGCCAACCAAGCCTATCAATCGATGGGCGATCCGTTTTTGCTGCCCACCATCGCCGCCGTCGTCATCGGTGGCACCTCGATTCTGGGTGGTCGGGGGTCATTGGTCGGCACCATCGGCGGTGTTCTCTTCATTACCATTCTTACCTCCATCCTCTCTGTCTTTCAGATTTCTGAGGCGTGGCGGAACATCATTTTTGGAAGCATCATCATCATCATGCTGCTGTTCCAAACCCTTCGCAGAAAAGGAACGCGCGCATGAGTGTTGCCTATGAGCCAGCCGATCCGCGCTTTGAGAGCTTCATCGATACGGCCACACCGCCTGAGGTGATTGCGGAAGGTTTTACGTGGACCGAAGGCCCGGTTTGGTTGCACGATGGTCTTTATTTCAACGACATTCCGGCCAAAAAAATGCTGCGCTGGACTGAAAAGACTGGTGTCAGCACAGCTTTGGAAAACAGCGAGTTCGCCAACGGCAACACGCTGGATTTGGACGGCAAGATGATCTCCTGCGAGCATGGTGGTCGCCGTGTCGTGCGGCGGGCCGTGCCGGAGGATCTGACCAGTGTTGATGTGATTGCCAGTCACTTTGCTGGCAAGCCTCTCAACTCCCCAAATGATGTTGTGGTGCGCTCGGATGGTTCGATTTGGTTCACCGATCCTCCCTATGGCATCAACAGCGATGTGGAAGGCTATTTGGCCAACAGCGAACAGGCTGGTTGCTTTGTGTATTGCCTCTCATCGGACGGACGTCTGCATGCCGTTGCCACCGATTTCGATAAGCCCAATGGCTTGGCGTTTTCGCCAGATGAAAAGCGCCTCTACATCGCAGATTCTGGTGCGATCAAAGGTGCGAGCTTTCCAGGCATCGATTATGATCTGCCGCACCATATCAGGGTGTTTGAGGTCGATGGAACGACACTTTCCGGCGGCGATGTGTTTGCCGAGATTCATCCAGGTGTGCCTGATGGGCTGCGCGTCGATCATGAAGGCTATGTTTGGACATCAGCCATGGACGGTATCCGGTGCTTGGATGCTGATGGCAGTTTGATCGGCAAGATCGTGCTGCCCGCACCAACCTCCAACCTCTGTTTTGGCGGCCTGAGTGGCACCGACATGTTCATCACATCCTCGGACAAAGTGTACCGTGTGCGCACCACGCGGCGTGATGCGGTTGGTGTCGCGCGTGCAGGGCGAGCGTGATGGCAACCTCAACCGATACTCACCTGACCAGCGCTGTCATCGGTCTTGGCTCTATGGGCTGGGGGGCGGCTGCCTCGCTTTTGCGCGCCGGCATGCCCACACTTGGCGTTGATCTTCGCGCTGACGTGCTGTCGCGCCTCCTTGATGCTGGGGGCGTGGCAGCGCCGACACCTGCTGAGGCCGCCAAGACCGCCGATATCGTGTTTGTCTTTGTCGTCAATGAAGCGCAGACGCGCCAAGTACTTTTTGGTGAGCAAGGGGCAGTGAGCGCCGCGCGCAAAGGCACAGTGTTCGTGCTTTGCGTGACCATGGCGCCGAGCGCTGCGCAGGAGATCGCCCATGATCTGGCTGAATGCGGCATGCTGGTGATTGACGCGCCCGTATCAGGCGGATCGCTGAAAGCAGAGGCTGGTGAAATGACCATGATGGCCGCCGGGTCTCCTGAGGCTTTTGCCAAAGCCGGGCCAGCAATGGCTGCGATCTCCGGCAAAGTGTTCCGTCTGGGCGATGCGCCAGGCGTCGGTAGCCGGGTGAAGATGATCAACCAACTGCTTGCCGGTGTGCACATTGCAGCGGCCGCAGAAGCGATGAGCCTTGGCGCCAGCATCGGCGTGGATCTGGAAACGCTCTATGAGGTGATCTGCGAAAGTGCTGGTAATTCATGGATGTTTGAAAATCGCGGCGCGCACATTGTGGCTGGTGACTACACGCCGCACTCAGCCGTCGATATCTTTGTTAAAGATCTGGGCATCGTCTCCACGGAGGCGCAAGGCCAAGCCTTCCCAACACCCATGACGCAGGCTGCCCTTGGCCTGTTTCAAGAAGCCAGCCTTGCCGGAATGGGTGGCGAAGACGACGCCGCGCTTGCCAAACTGTTGGCGCGCAAAGGCAATGTCACGCTACCCGGCATGGAGGATGTATGAGCACACTCCTTGGCTGCATCGCTGATGATTTTACCGGGGCAACCGACCTTGCGGGCATGCTGGCGCGCAGCGGTGCGCCGGTCAGCTTGCGCATCGGCGTGCCGGATGCGCCGCCATCGCAAACGGCAAGCCTTGAGGTCATTGCGCTTAAAAGCCGTACAGCGCCCGTGGAGGAAGCGGTGGATGAATGCCGCAGGGCGCTGGCCTGGCTGAAAGAGGCTGGGGCGGATCGGTTCTTCTGGAAATATTGTTCCACCTTCGATTCCACGGCCGATGGCAATATCGGCCCGGTTGCCGAAGCCTTGATGGCCGATCTTGGAACCAACCAAACGATCTACTGCCCCGCCTTTCCGGAAAACGGCCGGTCGATCTTTATGGGCAATCTGTTTGTCGGTCGCCAGCCCTTGGCCGAAAGCCCGATGAAGGATCATCCGCTTACGCCCATGCGCGACAGCAATTTGATGCGGTTGCTTGAACCGCAAGTGACCAAGCCGGTGGGTCTGGTAGACCGACTGACGGTTGCCAAAGGCGCGCAATCCATCAGTTCCGCGCTGGAAAGACTAGAGGCGCAAGGCATCGCTCATATCGTGGTGGATGCCGTGGCCGACGATGATTTGAGCATTATCGCCGAGGCTTGCCACACCATGCCGCTGCTGACCGGCGGCAGTGCTTTGGCCATGCCTTTGCCGGCGCTTTATGCGGCGCAAGGTGCCGGGGATTTGGCGAGCGCTGCTGCTGAAAAGCCCAAGGTGGACACACCTGCCATCATTCTGTCTGGCAGTTGCTCAGCCATGACGCGCAGCCAGGTTGCGCACTATGCGGCGCAAGCACCTTCTTCGTATCACCTCGACCCGCATAGTCTGGCCAAAGAGGGCCCCGCTAAGGCGTTGGCCTGGCTTGCTGAGCAAAGCAATGAAAAAACTCCAATGCTTTACGCGTCTGCTGCACCCGAAGATGTAAAATCAGCGCAGGATGCTTTGGGCATTGAACGCGCCGGGCAATTGGTAGAGGACGCCTTGGCAACCCTTGCTGTTGCAGCGCGCGAGAAAGGCGTTCGCCGTTTCGTCGTGGCAGGCGGTGAAACCTCCGGCGCGGTGACCAAAGCACTTGGGGTTACCCGCCTTGATATCGGTGTGGAGATCGCGCCCGGCGTGCCCTGGACCTATAGTCAGAGCGCGGGAGCACCCATCGCCCTGAGCTTGAAGTCGGGCAATTTTGGCACTGAAACCTTTTTCAGCCATGCCCTGGATGTGTTGGAGACCGCATGAGCGAAGCAACTCTGCGCGAACAGATGTGTCTGCTCGCCAAATCCATGTTTGACCGCGGGCTGACCGGTGGCAGCACTGGCAACATTTCAGCACGAACCGAAGATGGTGGGCTGTTGGTTTCGCCCACGGGCACAAGCTTTGGCCGCTTGGATCCAGGGCGTCTCAGCCGGTTTGATGCGCAAGGTCAACTGATTGACGGTGATCCGCCAACCAAAGAAATGCCACTGCACACGGCGTTTTACGACACGCGCACCACCGCCGGTGCTGTAGTGCATCTGCACTCGTGTCATGCGGTGGCCTGGTCGCTGATGCCTGAGGTGGATGAAGACAATTTTTTGCCGGCCCTAACCCCCTACGCCATCATGAAGCTTGGCAAAGTGAAACTTCTTCCCTTCTTTTTGCCAGGTGATCAGGCGATGGGAGAGGCGGTGCGCGGTTTGGCTGGAAAACGGTCCGCCGTCATGCTTGCCAATCATGGCCCGGTGGTTGCCGGTAAGGACATCGAGGCAGCGTGCAATGCCATCGAAGAGCTTGAAGACACAGCTCGCCTTGCGGTTTTGATGCGTGGTTTTGAGGCCCGCGCTCTGACGCCGGCGCAGATCGATGGTTTAGTGACCAAGTTCGATGTGGAGTGGGAGGCATGATGTTTTCGGCCAATCTGGGATTTCTTTGGACGGAATTGACGTTGCCTGACGCCATTCGAGCGGCCAAACGCGCTGGCTTTGATGCGGTGGAATGCCACTGGCCTTACCAAACGCCGGCAGCAGACGTGGTGCAGGCGCTTGGCGAAACGGGGCTTGCGATGCTCGGCCTCAACACGGCGCGCGGCGATGTTGATGCTGGCGATAATGGATTGTCAGCTCTACCAGGCCGTGAAGTGGAAGCCCGTGCGGCCATTGATCAAGCCATCGCCTATGCGCACGCTATTGGTGCGGGCAAAGTGCACGTGATGGCTGGCTTTGCTGCTGGGCAAGCGGCGCATGACACCTTTGTTGCCAATTTGCGTTACGCCTGTGCGAAGGCCAACGAGCACACCATCACGATAGTGATTGAGCCGCTGAACAGGTATGACGCGCCGGACTATTTCCTGCAAACGACAACGCAGGCTGTGGCGATCATGGATGAGGTTGGCGCACCAAATCTCAAGCTGATGTTCGATTGTTACCACGTACAGCTGATGGAGGGCGACCTTTCCCATCGCCTGGAAGCTTTGCTGCCCCACATTGGGCATGTTCAGTTCGCCTCGGTTCCGGATCGCGGCGCACCCGACCATGGCGAGGTGAACTACGCCCACATTTTCTCTGTGTTGGAGACGCTAGGCTATCGTGAACCGCTTGGCGCCGAATACAAGCCGCAAGGTAGCACCGAGGCGACGCTAGGCTGGCTTCAGGGCATCGGCTGAGATGCTATCGCTTGGCGTTTCCGCCTCAGAGCAATTGGATGTCCGTGCAGTGATGACCGCGTGGATGGTGATCTCAACCCGGAATTTACTTCGCCCAACCACTTACCGGTCAGTATGACAACTGGGTCGGCACCTATGACGACCCGGACACGCTGGGCGACTTTCTGGACGTGATGCTAAGGTTGAGCGAGTTGGAGCGGTAGGGGATGTAACGGTCAGAAATCGAGTATTAGGCGGAATTTTTTACCTATGCACAAGTCAGCTTGCCGCAATGCACAAAAAAATTCACAGGCCAATCGCCAAAACCCCAGATTAGGGTTCCACCAACTGCCATGAAAATCTCGCGCGTCTGGATTTTTTCTTTTATGGCCTGCTCTTTATTCGTGGTATGAGCTAAATGAACCAAATACTGGATATTCCTGTAAGCTACTTCGAACAGATCCTGACCTTTCAGATCAATTTCGTTTTCCTTCAATTTAGCTACTTGCCAATTTAGGATCTTTGCAAATTTGTCTGCCTGTCCGTCCTCCATTTCAAACATGTCTGAAGGCACTGGGTGATCCAATCCCTCTATTTTTTCTTGGACTTCAGAGTTCAAAAAGTAGCCAAATAATCAATCCCGGTCTGAATGCGTTGATTTGCAAAGTAGTGAAGGATTGCAAACGCAACTATAAGAGAACCAGTTCGTTGAAAAATTTCATGACCAATTAATATATCAATTACGAAAGATAGAGCAGCCATCGACAAGGCAATATAAAAACCATATTTGGTAATATATTCGATCAATATGTAGTAAAATTTTTTCATCACAATTGCTGTTTTCCTTGTTACATTAATAATGTCAACGTAGGACGCAATATTGAGATAATCATAGTCGCGGCTCACCCCAACGCCTGCATAATTCCTCTAAGTTCCGCCAAGCCGCGCATCCGCCCAATCAGCGGGTAGCCGGGCATGGAGTTGCGGGAGAGATCATCAAGCATCGCCTGGCCGTGGTCGGGCCGCATGGGGATTTGCCAGTCGGTGCGGCCTTCGGCTTGGCGGCGTTTTTGTTCGCCGAGTAGCGCGCCGATGGTCACGACCATATCCGTATCACCGCCCAAATGCTCGCTCTCGTAGAAACTGGATTTCTGGCCGGCTGCTGGCTCCGTCCGTCGCGTGTTGCGCAGGTGCACGAAGTGGATTTTCGGGCCAAGACGCTCAACGAAATCTACTGGATCAAAATCAGCCCGCACCCCAAGTGATCCCGTACAGAGCGTCGCGCCATTGGCAGGACTGTCGATGGCATCCAGCACGGTTGCATAATCGTCGGTGGTGGACATGACGCGCGGCAGACCGAGCAGAGAGAACGGCGGATCGTCGGGGTGGCAGCATAGCCGGATACCGACCTCTTCAGCGGTCGGCACTACCTCGCTCAAAAAGTCGATCAGGTTTTGGCGCAGGCGATCGGCGGTAATGTCAGCATAGGTGGCAAGCTGGGCGCGCACGTCATCCAGCGTCCAGCTGTCATTGGCGCCCGGCAGACCGGCGACGATGTTGTTCACAAGGCTCTGCTTGTCGGCGTCGGACATGCCAGCGTGGCGCGCGCGGGCATCGTCCAGGATGTCTTCTGGGTAGTTGTCTTCGGCGCCTGGCCGCGCCAGCAACAGCGCGTCAAAAATGCAGAACTCCAGCAGATCAAAGCGCATGGCCGTTGCGCCGTCGGGCATTTTTGCGGCCAGATCGGTGCGGGTCCAATCCAGGATCGGCATAAAATTGTAGCAGACGGTTCGAAGACCCTGGTCAGCCAGATTGCGCAGTGATTGGCGATAGGCCTCGTAGTGTTGGGCAACGGGCCCAGTTTTGGTTTTGATGGTCTCCGACACCGGCACGCTTTCAATGACATTCCAGGTGAGGCCGGAGGGTTGATCAGGTGTGCCCTCAATCTCCCGTTTGCGCTTGGCGATCTCATCAGGCGTCCAGACATCGCCAGGCGCGATGTGGTGCAGCGCGGAGACAATGCCTTCGGCCCCTGTCTGCCGGATTTCAGCAATAGAAATGGTGTCGGCTGGGCCAAACCAGCGCCAAGTTTGTCGCAACATCAGGTTATCACGCCTCGCGCAGGGTCAGCGTTGAGGCTGTGTCGAACAGGTGGAACGTCGATGGGTTCGCATCCAAATTCACCGTTTCGCCAGCCTCCACCTTGGTTTGTCCAGGATTGTGAACCGTGAGCTTGGTGCCGTCCTTTAGCGCGCCGTAGAGGTAGCTGTCACTGCCAAGCTGTTCCACCGAGGCGACCTGCATATCAATGACGCCGATGGGGTCGGGCCGCAGCTCGTTGGGCCGCACGCCAAGTGTTACCTTCTGGCCAACCTGATGGCGGAATCCGTTGGAGGGCAGATGGATCTTTTCACCGGTATCCAGCGTCAGTTTGGTGCGGTCGGAGGTGTCGATTTCCCCGGTCATAAAATTCATTTTCGGTGAGCCGATAAAGCCCGCGACAAACAGATTGGCAGGTGTGTTGTAGAGGTCCAGTGGCCGGCCAAACTGTTCCAAAACACCCAAACGCAGCACCGCGATCTTGTCGGCCATGGTCATGGCTTCCACCTGATCGTGGGTCACATAGATCATGGTGTTGCCGAGGCGCTTGTGGAGCGAGGAAATCTCGCCACGCATGTCGACGCGCAGTTCGGCATCCAAGTTTGAGAGCGGTTCGTCAAACAAAAACACTTTTGGTTCGCGCACCACGGCGCGACCGATGGCGACACGTTGGCGTTGCCCGCCGGAGAGATCTTTTGGGCGGCGGTCGAGAAGCATGTCGATTTGCAGCATGGTCGCGACTGCGTGGATTTTCTCCGCGATCTGCGCCTTGGGCGTGTTGATGTTTTCCAGCCCGAAGGAGAGATTCTGGCGCACCGTCATATGCGGGTAGAGCGCGTAAGACTGGAACACCATCGCCAGGCCGCGGTCGGCGGCGGGGATTGTGTTGACGACCTGGCCTTCGATCTCGATGTCGCCAGAGGTGATGGGCTCCAACCCGGAAATCATGCGCAGAAGTGTGGATTTTCCACAGCCGGACGGGCCAACGAACACGCAGAATTCGCCATACGCGATCTGCATGTCAATGCCGCGGATCACCTCGACATCGCCATAGGCTTTTTTCAAATCTTTCAGCTCAACGCTGGCCATGTGCATTCCCCCGATGCGCTGTTCTCCGCGCATTGTTTGTTATTTGCTTCGCTCTGTTCCTGCGGAACAACCGCGCCGCTCGTGTTATTTCCCACCCGTGCTCGCAATGCCCGTGGCGATGTATTTCTGAAGGAACATGAACACCAGCGCGATCGGCAGCAGCGTCAGCACCGTCATGGCGAGCAGGCTCGACCATTCGGTTTGAAGCTCACCTTGGAAGGAGTTCAGTGCTAGTTGCAGCGTGAAGTTCTGCGACTCCGTCAGCACGATCAGTGGCCACAAGAAATCGTTCCAGCGCCACATGATCGCAAGGATCGCAAGCACTGCAATCGCCGGCGCCGAGAGCGGGATGATGATCCGCCAGAAAATCTTCCACTCGCTGGCCTTGTCCATGCGGGCGGCGTCCAAGATCTCGTCCGGTATGGTGATCATGTATTGGCGTAACAGGAACACCCCTGTGGGCGTCGCCGCGCCCGGTATGATGACGCCCCAGAGCGAGTTCAGCATCCCCATCTCGGTGACGATCAGGAACAGCGGCACCAGGACAACGGTTTGCGGGATCATCAGCGTGCCGATGACCAGCAAGAGCACCGCCGTTCGCCCTCGGAACTGGTACTTTGAGAGTGCAAAGGCCGCCATCGCGTTGACGAGCAGCATGATCAGTGTCGCCGTCACCGTGATGAAGGTGGAGTTGAAGAAGAAGCGCATGAAATTGAAGCGCTCGAAGAGTCCAGTGTAATTCTCCACCGCAAGGCGCACCTCCTGCACGGGTGCGCGGTCAGAGATATCCACGCGCAAGCGTTCATCAGGTGCTTCTGGGTCGACCATTTGGGCAACCAGGCCAACACGGCGCAGCTGTGCCAGCGTTCGGCCCTCATGCTCGCCGCCGGTGATCTCGAACAGCGGAAACTGCCCGTCCATGCCGGGCAGTTCGATCGTGGTCTGCTGATAGGGCAGAAAGGTCGGGGGATAGCGCTGCAAATCGCCTTCGGTTTTGAAGGACGACATGAGCAACCAGACCACCGGGAAGAACATCAAAAAGACGCCGAGGATCAGGTAGCCATAGGAGACCCAATCGGTCCAATGCAGCTTACCGTTCTTGCCGCGCGTGGCGGTGAGCATCTGCCAGAGGGTCATCTTTCCACTAACGGAGTTAGCCATCACGCGCCTCCCTGACGCGCGATGGCGTTTCTTTGTTTGGGCGCGTTCGGCGGACGCAAAACCGGTTCCCACTTTTGCTGCGAACGCTTAACCATCGACATTCCTCCGGTTGAGCCACAATTGCACCAGCGTCAGAAGCACCAGAACGCCAGCCACCATCAACGAGGCAGCGGCGGCCAAACCAAACAGGCGCGGTGCCCCCGCAAAGCCTTCCTCATAAATGTACTGGATGATGAAGGTGGTGGCCGTGCCAGGCCCACCGCCGGTGAACGCGAACACTTCATCGAATGTCTGCACGCCCTTGATCAGTGCCAGTACCAGAACCACCAGCAAAGTGGGTGAGAGAAGCGGCAGCGTGATCTTGGTGAAAGTGCGCCAGGCCGAGGCGCGATCCATGGTGGCGGCCTCGTAGACATCGCGCGGGATGGCCTGAAGGCCGGCGAGCAGGATGAGGGTGTAGAAGCCCATATTCGCCCAGACCGACAGGAAGACCGTCCAGGTAAAGGCCCATTGCGCGTCGATCAGCCAATTGGTGCCGCCAATGCCGGTCCAATCGAGGAATGCGTTGAGCAGGCCCTCGCGCTGCAAGATCCATTTCCAGATCAGCGCAACAACGACGGGTGACAGAAGCACGGGGAAGAAGAAAACCGAGCGGAAAAATCCGCGGGCGCGAATGTCGCGGTTCAAGATGATGGCCGTCAGCAGCGAGAAGCCGACCATGATGCCGACCTGAAGCGTGACGAACCAGGTGGTGTTCCAGACGGCGCGCCAAAACTTGTCCTGAAGGCAGGAGTTGGGTTCCAGAAAATTGGAACAATCGGTGAGCGTGCCGAAATTCTGACCGCCGACAAAGGGCCGGTTTTCCAGCAGCACATTGTCACCGCCGCTCATGGCGTAAAAGACGTTCAAAATGATCGGCAAAAAGGCGAAGAAGCCGAACAGAAGAAGGTTCGGCAGCAGGAAGACCCAGGCAAGGCGGTTAACGCCAAGCATCCTTTGCAGCGCCAAAAAGGGTATCTCGATCACCCGCATGACGGGCGTGAGAATGGTAAGGGCGATCCCGTCTCCCTTCACCGGCGCAGCCTTGGCGGGCCGCTGTGGGGAAGGTTCGGGTGAGGCGGGCCCGGTTGAGGTGGACGATGTGTTATCGCCCACCTCTGTGTTGGTGACCATTGGTCCGGTCCGACCTAGTTGGTCTCGGCCATGGCTTCGGCGAGGTCGGATGCCGCGCGTTCCATGGCTTCCTCAACCGTCAACTCGCCAACGATGGCCTGGCTGACGCGCTCAACCGTGATGCCGAACATGGCGCGGTTGCCGGCATAGCCCTGATAGGCAAACGCGGCCGGGTGGATGTCGGGCAGGGAACCAGCAAAGCCGTTGAGCGCTGCTTTGGCGCCGTCGGACGCATCCTGGAACTCAACGCCGGACGCTGCCACACCAAGGTGAGCCGGGATGTTGCGGGTGCGGGCCGCCACTTCGCCGTAAACATCTTCCTGGGCAAGGAAGTCGATCAGCGCCGCCACCTCTTCTGGATGCTCGGTTTCGGCGAAGCCGACAATGCCTGCGCCGCCTGGCATGCCGGAGCAAGCGCCAGCTGGACCGCAAGGCGAGCCGACGACCTGCCAGTCGAAGAAGTCACCGACCTGCTCGTCCATGCGACCAACCTGCCAGCTACCGGAATAGTAGAACACCAGATCGCCATTGATGAACTCTTGGGCGGCATCCTGATAGGTTTGACCTCCTTGGCCAGCCCACACATCGCGCGCGATGGTGCCGTCTTCATGCCAATCGACAAACTGCTGCACGAAGGCGGTGAAGCCGTCATCGACCAGGATGGCATCGCCATTCTCATCGAACAGAGCTGCGCCATAAGAGATGGCTGGACCGGCAACGCGGTGACCGGAACGGTCGATCGCCATCGGGAATGGTGCGCCTGTGGCTTCAGCCACTTGGCGCGAGGCTTCGGCCCAGTCTTCCCAGGTCGCACCTTCGCCCGGCAGTTCCACGCCAGCCTGCTCGAACAGGGTTGCGTTGACGAACGCGCCGGTGACGGTCAGCTGGCTATGCATGCCGTAGATGCCCTGACGATCGTCGCCGCCGCGATACCAGTCGAGCGTGCCGCCGAAGCTTTCGTCCCAATAGGCAGCGTCCACATAGGGCTCCAGATCGAGATAATACTCGTTGAGGCCGCCGAGATCGGTGACTTTGGCAAGGTCTGGGCCTTCGCCGGCAGCTAGCTGCACGGGCAAGTTCTCAAGGATCGCCTGATACGGCACCACATCGATGGCAACGGTGACGCCAGGGTTGGCTTCTTCGAAGCGGTCGATCACGTCGTCATAAACTTCGCACTCATTGCCATCGGAATAGCACATGAAACGGATTTCCTGCGCCGAGGCGGTGGCAGGAACGAGCGCAGTGCCAGCCATCATCGCGGCAAGCGCTGACGTTGCAAGAAGCGTCTTCTTCATTTGTATCTCTCCCAAGAATGACGGCCCTGATTGGTTGTTCAGTGGGCCAGATTTTTCGTTGTTTGCGTGTTGGTGGGATGTTGCCTTTCAGGCTGCCATCCGGCGTAGAGCGCGTTCTCCTTTCCGAGCGGTAGGGCCACGCGCTTTCCTGTCCGTGCAGCCTGATAGACCGCCGTGACAAGTTCGATTGACCGGCGTCCATCAGCCAATGTGACGTCACGACCGGGGTGCCCGTCAAGTGCAGATGCGATTGCCTGGAAGAATCCGGCATATCCTGCAGGAACGGGGTTCAAATTGGCCAAAACGGCATCGATTTGTGCCTGTTTTGTGGGGTTGCGGGCGGTGAAGGTCCAACTGCCTTCGCCTGGAGCGTAAGGTTCAGTGCCACTGGTGGCGGTGAAGCCTTCAAAAAGGAAGCGCAAGCGGCTTGTGTCATCGCCTGCGCCAAGCGTGATGGAGGAGGTTGCGAGCGCGCCGGACTCCATCTCAAAACTGATGGCTGCGCAGTCTTCCACCTCGATCGGGTTCACTCGCGTGGTGGTGATGGCCGATAGGGATCGGATCGGACCCATCACGTAAGTCAGCAGATCGTGATTATGGATGGCGTGGCCGAGCACCGCTCCGCCGGACTCACCGGTCCATGTGCCGCGCCAGGCGACAGCGTAATATTCGGAGTCGCGGTTCCAATGGGTCTCAAGGCTTGCCGCATAGGGCTTGCCCGCGAGCCCTGCGTGAATGAGCGCCTGAAGCTGGTGCAGGCCGTGACCGTAGCGGTACTGAAAGACTGGGAAAACCTGACGATGAGCTGCCACCGCCGCCGTGCTGAGCACATCGACCTCGCGGACGGAACGGACTAGCGGCTTTTCGCAGATGACATGCTTGCGGGCGGCCAATGCGGCCAGAGAAACATCGAAATGAAGGTGCGGCGGCAGGCAGATGTCGATGATGTCGATGCTGTCATCGTCGAGCAAAGCATGGCTTTCGGCATGGATGGCGATACTGTTGTCACCACCGGCGATGACGCGCGCCCTATCCTGATTGAGGTCGCAAATGGCCTTCACCGCGAACTGGTTTGGCAGCTGGCGGTAACCCGTCAGATGCTGCTCGCCAATGCCAGCACCGATGATGGCCACGTTGAGCATCTAGGATGTGCCCCCGGCTAGCCGACCTTCGGCCATCATCTGCGCCTTGATGCCAAGCTCCATCACCTTGAAGGCATGGGCCTGCGGCATCGCCGTTTCGGTACGGTTCGTAATGTCATGTGCGAGTCTGCTGAAATAGGGCAGGCCGGCATCGGCGCACTGGATTTTCTCGCATCGCTCGCCATTGACGAGCACCAGGAAGTCGGTGCCCTCCGGTCCGCCTACGTCTACATATTTGCGCAGCTCGATAGTGCCTTCGGTGCCGAGAATCGTCAGGCGGCCATCGCCCCAATTGGGCAGCGCGTCAGGCGTGTACCAATCCACGCGGATGTAACCGTGACCCTGGTCGCTTTTCAGTGCGATCTCACCGAAATCCTGCAGGCCTTTGTCATCAGGATTGGCGAAATTGCCGACCTGCGCCAGCGTGATATCGGCATCTGTCGAGCCGGTGAAAAACAAAAACTGATCGATCTGGTGGCTGGCGATATCGACCAGAATGCCGCCATAGGCCTCGCGTTCGAAAAACCAGTCGGGACGCGTGGCGCGGTTCAGGCGATGCGGGCCTTGGCCAAGCGTTTGCACCACCTTGCCGATTGCCCCAGCTTGCACCAGTTCGGTGGCCTTGGTGACAGACGGCACCTCGAAGCGTTCGGAGAAATCCACCGACCAGATGCGCCCGGTACGGGCCTGGCATTCTTTGATGGCCTCAAGCTGTTCCAGCGTCGTGCAGCCAGGCTTATCGACCATCACGTCTTTGCCTGCTTCCATCGCTTCGATTGCGAGCGCTGCGCGGTCGCGGGGGATGGCTGAGATAAGAATGAGATCGATCTCAGGGTCAGCGAGGATCGCGTCTTTGCTGCTTTTGGGCACGTCGGGAAAGCGTTTTTCAAAGCCTTCTTGGGTGTTTGGCGACCCATTGGGGGTTTCTGCGGTCCACCAAGATTTGAAGTGCGCACCGACATCCTGCATGTTGCCAGCCATGCCAAAGATGTGGCGGTGGTCGATGCCAAGGGCTGCGAACGTTAGGCTCATGATGTCACCATGACGGCGCGGGCCTCGTTGGAGCTTTGGGTGATCGCATCGATCAGGGCGTGGGCGGCGAGCGCCTGTCGGCCTGTGACAATGGGATCACGGTCTTCGGTGATGGCATCCGCGAAATCTTCGATGATCCCTTGATGCCATTCATGGGTGAAGGCCATCGGGTCAGCCCCGCCACCGGTTGTGGCCGAGGCGCCAAAGGTTTCCGTTTCACCGTTGCGCCATGAAACGGTGAGCACGCCGGAACCCAGATGCAGACTGGCTTTATCGAAGTGCAGGGTGATGGTTTCTGCGCCGCCGGGGAAGCTCGCCGAGGAGGCGACCAGTGAGCCAATGGCGCCGTTCGCAAAGCGCAAACCTGCCGTGGCGAAATCCTCGGCTTCCATCGTGTGGAACCGGCTGGTTGCCGTCATGGCCTGCACGCTCGCCACTGGGCCGGTGAGCGAGAGCGCCAAGTCCAGCGTGTGGATCGCTTGGCTGATCAGAACGCCGCCGCCATCGCGGGCATAGGTGCCGCGTCCTGGCTCATCATAATAGGCCTGCTCGCGCCACCAGGGCACATTGATCTCGGCCAGGCCGAATGCGCCGAGCGAGCCAGAAGCGACCAATTCGGCGGCCTTTTTGGAAGCTTCGCGCATGCGGTGCTGGAAGACGATGCCGAGTTTGACGCCTGCCTCTTCGCAAAGCTTCACCACCAGTTCGGCCTCTTTGCCATCACGGGCGACGGGCTTTTCCAGCAGGATCGGTTTGCCGGCTTTGGCGAGTGGTTCAATTAGGTCGAGCCGGGCGTTGGGCGGTGTGACGATGATCACGAAGTCGATATCCGGGTCAGCGGCGATGGCTGAAACGTCGATATAGGCTTCCACACCATGCTCACTGGCAAATTTTTGCGCGCTTTCCGGCGTGCGGGCCGTCACGCCTTTCAGGTTGACCTTGTCGGACGCGTTGATGGCGGCGGTATGGGTGCCAGCCACCATGCCGGTTCCGATAAGAGCGCAGTTGAGTGACCGAGTTACTGACACAGATGGGCCTCCAGAAAGTCGAGCGAGGCCTGCCGCATGGCAGGCGTTTCGACATGGCCCATGTCTGGTTCAATGTGAAAGTGCAAGGCCTCAGGCGCATCGCAATACGCAGCGTCAAGTTCTTTGCGGGCTTTCTCAAAGCAGGGTTCTGGCGTTGACCAGTCTTGTAGACCAACGCCGATCATCAGTGCGCGCGGGGCCGCGAGGCCCGCGATCTGACCGGTGGAGAAATGGTTCAGCAAACCCGGCAAAGTCATGTAGATGCCGTGACCATCGTGGGCCGGGGTTTGGGTGAGGCAATCCAGATCGGCGAAGGAGCAAAGCGCAACGCTTGCTTTGACCCGTTCATCCAGCGCTGCCAGCCACCAGGCATGCGTTGAACCCATGGAGAAGCCGAGCGTTCCAATCCGGGTTGCATCCACATCGGCATGGTCGGCGAGAAAACTGATGCCTGCGGCGAGTTCTTCCAGCATTTGGCCAAAGAGTGTTGTGCCGTTCCAAAGATGTTTTTTGGCGCGTTCGCTTTCGGGGTGATCCTGTCTGTTACCAAAGGCGGGCATTTCCAGGCAGAGGCTTGCAATGCCCAATGCCTGTAGCGCCGGACCACAGGCCCCTTGCAAGCTACCGCGGCCTTCCATCAGCTCAGCCATCCCGAAATCGAACCGATTGCCGTGCGCGTGGCAATAGAGGATCGCCGGCACCGGTTTTTGGGGATCGACCGGATGCAGAAAAAGCGCTGGGATCGTCTCATCCTCAGCGCCGTCAAAGTGCAGTGTGTCGAGATGCCAGCCGTTATAGTCTTGCCGGTCTATCAGACGTGAGGATGCGAACGCGGCCTCTTTGGGGCGGCTCCCGAGCAGTGTTTCCAATCCTTGAATGACCTCTTGGCGGGTCTTTGGAGACATCATAATCGCGTATCAGTCACCCAGCCCGCTGAATTGCCCTTGGAAGAAGACCAGCGGATCGCTTGCCTGCTCACCGGTCTGCATGGTCGCGTGCATCACCTGATCGACCAGAATGGTGTGATCGCCAGCGTCGTGCTTGCCATAGCGACGACACTCAAAGCGGGCCAGGCAGCCATCGATCAGCGGAACGCCATTGGGGCCTTGGTGCCAAACGGTTTGGTTGAAGGCATCGGCGTTCTTCGCGAAAGCCAGGCACAACGCTTCTTGGCTTTGCGACAGCACGTGAATGGCTGTGTCCCAGGCGTTTGCAAAGGCATCGTAGCGGCTCGATTTGCGGTCGATGGACCAGAGCGTCAGCGGTGGCTCCAGCGAAACGGAAGAAAAACTGTTCACCGTCATGCCGATCGGGCCGGTTTCGGTCATGGCTGTGACCACCGTGACGCCGGTGGCGAAACGGGAAAAGGCGCTGCGCAACTCTTTGGAGTTGTCCGCTGCCGGCACAAAACTGGAAATCGGGGCATGCATGTTCATGGAACCTCTCCTTGTACCACTTAGGGTACTTCGTGGCCTTGTGCAGCGGTTAGAATTTCAAACCAGTCCTGGCGATCCATTTTCACGCCGGTTGCTTGGTCAAATGTTTTGATGCGGTCGAGAGTGTTGGTGCCCATCACAGGCAGAATTCCGACTGGATGGGCGAGCAGCCAAGCGACGGCCACAGCGGCGACATCGACATTTTGAGCATTCGCCATGCGTTGCAGAACGCTGCGCACCGCCTCACCCTCAACGCCGAACAAACCACCGCCGCCCAACGGCGACCAGGCCATCGGGTGAATGCCGAACTCCTGCATCCACTGGACTTCGCCCTCGATAAAGGGCGTGTGGTTGAGAACCGACAGTTCCACCTGGTTGGTGCAGAGCTTGGCGGACATCGCCGACTGAAGCAGCGTCCAGTCATTGCGCATGAAATTGGAAACGCCGACCGCGCGAACCTTGCCGGAGGCGACCAGCTCATCCAACGCCTTGCCAGTTTCATGGTGATCCATGAACGGGTCAGGCCGGTGGATAAGCAGCAGGTCGATCCGGTCGGTCGCCATATCCTGAAGGGAGTGCTCGACGGAGGCCAGAATGTGCGTGCGCGAGGTGTTGTAATGCTTCACGCGGGCCGACTGATAGCGCCCCATCGGCGCGACGATGTCGCATTTGGTGACCAGTTCCACCTTGTCGCGTAGGCTTGGCGAGGCTTTGAACGCGGCGCCCAAAATCGCCTCGGCGGTGTAGCCGCCATAGATATCCGCCTGGTCCATCGTCGTGATGCCTTGGGCGAGGCAGGCTTCAATCTTCGCCTGAACATGGGCAGGTGACGTGTCGGTATCGTCGCCAATCCGCCACATGCCGTAGACAATGCGCGAGAGGTCCAGGGTTTCGTTGAGCGCAATGCGTTCCATAGGGGGCGTCATACTCGTATGCCTGCGGCAAGCGGCGTTGCGGGAAGCTCAGCCGGGACTCGGCCATACGCATGGGGCAGGGAGGCGGTTTTCATCTGCGGCAGAACGCGCTGGCCAAAACTCTTGCACTCGTCGATATGCGGGTAGCCGGACAGGATGAAGGCGCGCATACCCATCTTCTGGTAGCTCTCAAGCTCGGACAGCACCTGATCGGTGGAGCCAACCAGCGCCGCGCCACAGCCGGAGCGCGCACGACCAACACCGGTCCATAGATGCGGCTCAACATAGCCGAACTTGTCCGCCAATTCGCGCGCCTTAGCCTGGTGCGCCACGCCCAGCGAAATGGAGTCGTGGGCGCGATCACGGATCAGCTTGCCATATTCATCGTCCAGCTTGGAGACGAGATGATCGGCGTATTCACGGGCTTCGGCTTCGGTGTCGCGGACAATCACATGGACGCGCAGGCCGTAATCCAGCGTGCGATCATGCTGCTCGGCCACGGCGTTGACCGCCTTCATGCGTTCGGCCAGCTGATCCTTGGGTTCCGGCCACATGAGGTAGACGTCGCAATGCTTGCCGCATAGCTCCAGTGCCGGTGGCGAGTAGCCACCGAAATAGAGCAGCGGGCCGTCGGTCTGGTAGGGTTTGGCAGGGCCGGTCGGCACCTTGTCGAACTGGTAGATCTCACCGTCATAGGAGATCTCATCCTGCGTCCAGGCCTGTTTAAGGATTTCCACCACCTCATGGCTGCGCTGATAGCGATAGGCGCTGTCTTCGCGCTGGCCGGGGAAATCGGAGGAGATAACGTTCAGTGTCAGGCGACCGCGCAGCATATGATCGAGCGTCGCGACCGTGCGCGCCAGCATGATCGGCTGCATCTCGCCGCAACGGATGGCCGCCAGGAAGTTGATGTCTTCGGTGATCGGCGCGCCGCCTGCCACGAAGCTCAGCGTGTCTTGGCCGACCTGATAGGAGGAGGGGCAGAGAATGTTGCGGAAACCCTGGGCCTCGGCCTCTTTCAAAATGTCCGAGCAATGCTCCCAACTGGAACGCAGCTTGCCGTCCGGCACGCCGAGAAACTCATAATCATCCGAGCAAAGCGCGGAGAACCAGGAGACTTCGGCGGCATCAAGATCGGCGGAGGTAACAGGGACAATTGTCATTGAAGCGGCGTTTCCATTCATTGGCTGTGCGTTTAAAGCGCACCTCATTTTTCCCTTGCATAGCATTGCAGTTGATGTAGATCAATGCTGTATCAATTTTGTTTTTGCCCACCGTTTTGGACTCCCTTTTGCCGCGCAGTCATTCTTCTGGGTCTCTTCCCGTCTATTTGCAGATCAGCGAAATGCTGATCCGCGATATCAGCTCTGGTCGCCTGCGTGACGGTGAACGTCTGCCGCCGGAACGGGAGATGGCCGCTTCGCTCTCGATCTCAGTGGGTACGCTGCGCAAATCGCTAGGTGAGCTGGAAAAGCAGAGCCTTTTGGAGCGCGTGCACGGCTCGGGCAATTATGTGCGCGCCAGCGGTAATCCCAGCGGCGTCTACGCTTTCTTTCGCCTGGAATTGATGGAAGGTGGCGGCCTTCCAACGGCCGAAGTGCTCGACATTGAGCGGTTGCCCAAGCCAGATGATCTGCCCGCCTTTGGTGTATCACCGGAGGGTCACCGCATTCGCCGACTGCGCTCCCTGGGTGGCCAGCCTGCTGCGGTGGAAGAGATTTGGCTCGATGGCGCCTATGTGGAACGGCTCAATCGCGATGCGATCTCAGAATCCCTCTACCTTTATTATCGCCAGGCGCTGAACCTTTGGATCACCCGTGTGGAAGATCGGGTCGGCGTTGGCCGCGTGCCGGACTGGGCGCCAGCGGCGTTCGGCCAACCTATTGGTGCGCCCGCCGGTCTGGTGGAACGCTTGAGCTTCGCCAAAGACGGCAAGGTCGCCGAATATTCCCGCAACTGGTTCGACGCCGACAAAGCGCGCTACGTCACCCGCATGAAATGAGAACAAGACACATGGACAACATGAGCGATCCCACCAGCGAGGCGGCGGCTGAAGCGCTGACCGAAACCAAGCCGTTTCACCCCAACCCCAGTGACCAGCCGCCGACACGCTATGGCATCGTTGGCACTGGCATGATGGGCCAGGAGCATATCCGCAACATCGCGTTTTTGGAGAACGCCTGTGTTGTGGCGATTGCCGAGCCGGACGAGGGCATGCGCAAGGAGGCGGGTTTTCTGGCGCCCGACGCGACCACAGTCGATAGCTTGGATGCGCTGTTACACCTGGATGGGATCGACGCCCTGGTCATCGCCTCGCCAAACCATCTGCATGTCGGGCAGATGCAGGAGATCGCCAGTCGCCGGGCGCTTCCCTTGTTGGTGGAAAAGCCGGTTTATACCGACCCGTCGCACACCGCGCAGTTGGCGGAGTTCGCCGCGCGTTATCCGGCGCTGGTCTGGGTGGCGATGGAATACCGCTATATGCCGCCCATCGCCTCGTTTTTGAGCCGGGTGCATGAGGAAACCGGCGGGATCAAGATGCTGTCGATCAAGGAGCACCGCTTTCCGTTTCTGGAAAAGGTCGGCGACTGGAACCGTTTCTCGCGCAACACCGGCGGCACGATGGTGGAAAAATGCTGCCATTTCTTCGATCTGATGCGCCTTGCGGTGCAAAGTGAGCCGGTCCGTGTGATGGCGAGCGCCGGGCAAGCAGTGAACCATTTGGACGAGACCTATGATGGGCAAGTGCCCGACATTTGGGACCATGGATATGTGATCGTTGATTTCGAGAACGGCGCGCGCGGCCTGCTGGAGCTTTGCATGTTCGCCGATGGCAGCCGCTATCAGGAAGAGATTTGCGCCGTTGGTCCACACGGAAAGATCGAGGCCTTTGTGCCTGGGCCGACGCGCTTTTGGCCGGCGCAGCTTGGCGTGCCGCCGGTGGCCAAGGTGATCGTCTCACCGCGCGATCCAAAGGGGCCTATGGAGCTGGACATTCCGGTGGACGAGGACTTGCTGGAAGCTGGCGACCATAATGGCGCGACCTTCTACCAGCATCAGCTGTTCTTGGAGGCGATCCGCCACGGCCGTCAGCCAGCGGTGTCGCTGGCCGACGGTGCCATGGCGGTGCAGATGGGCATGGCCGCGCAGGAATCGGCCCGCACTGGCCAAGCTGTGGAGATTTAGGCCGCTTTCTCCACGTCAGCTGGCGCGGACACGGCCTCCCACTTCAGATCGCCGACATAGCGCATGGCCATTTTGCCCTCCGCGTCGAGCGCGAAGAGGTGCAGCCATGTGTTGTCGAACAGATCGCGCACGCCATCGTGCCGTGACAGGATCTCGCTCATCGCCTCGGTTGGCGCTTCGATGCACACCGACAGGCGCAGCGGCTCGTGCACCAGCTTTTCGCCATCATGCACCGACTGCCAAGGCAGGCCGGGGCAGAGGCTGCCGCCATTGCCTTCGACCACGCCGATGCCGCCGACCACATTGTGGATGAGCTTGTTGCCACCGCCAAAGGCCTCTGGCGCGACAGACGAGCCGTAATATTGCAGCGAAATCCAACTGGCGACGACCACTGGGGCGGTCATGATCAGCTCCAGCACGCCGAAGCCATTCTCGGCATCCTTGCGCCACTCGTAATTGTGCAGGAACGCGCGGCCTTCCAGCGATTTGCCGGCAGTGCGTGACCGTGGCGCGGCAATGAAGGCTTTGCAGCCCGCCAGCGCCCATTCAGGCCGGGTTTCCGCCCAATCCTTGCTGCGTGGCGCAATCTGCGTTTCGCCGTCCGCCCGTGGCAAGCGCAGCGCCCGCTCGGCCCGCGTGACTTTGCCTGCGGCCTCGAACCAGGTCTTGATGGTTTTCAGTTCGGCTGTGTGACCCGTCACCGGCTGGTCGTCTTCATAAAGCGTGATCGCATCGGTGGTGGTGTCGTGCAGGCCAGCCAGGAACAGCGTGTCCTGCGCGATCTTGATACCCTTTTCCACCAGCCCTTTGCGCACATCGGCACTGTTGAGCACCGCCGCCAGCAGCCGTGCATTCACTTCACCGGAATACCCGCCGCAAGCCCCGCAATGCAGGGCGCTGGCGTGCGGGTTGTTGGTGACGTTGGCGCCGTGTCCCGCCAGCACAACGATCTTGGCGAAGTTCTCGGTTAGCGACATGGCGCGCAGCACGGTGTTGGCCGCTTCGATCTGATCCTCCAGCGAAAGCGCCGGGTCGAGCCGTGGCGCGGGCTCATTCAGCGCCTCGTTTTTGGTCATGCCCAGCGCGTCGCGCACAAGCTTGCCGACATAGACCGGGCCGGTGGCTTCAACGAAGGCGAAAGAGGAGACCGCGGCTAGCTTGAACCGTCCCCAGGCGCGGCTGGCGCGCTTGGAAAATCGGATGGCTTTGTCCTTGTCCGCATGGCCTTCATCGCCGGACACCGAATGCAGGCCAGCGTTGAGCAACACTGGTAGACGGTGCTCGGCCACATCGGAGGCAAAGCCCTTGTGCGAGGTGGTGATGCCGAAGAAGCCGGCGAAACCCAGCGTCTCAATGGCGGGGTCTACGGCTTCCAGCGAGCGCCGGAAGATCTCGGAGCGAACATCGATGCAGAAAGCTGCTTGCAGTGTCTTGCGCCTGTCGGAAGCCTGGGGCGCTGGGCTTGCAAACATGTCGGCCAAGCCGCGCTGGGCCGCCCGTTCGGCGGCTTCCTGAAGCACTTGGTCGAGCACCAGATCGGCGGTCGGCTCGACCGGCTCGGCATATTTGGCCGCCGCCTCGCGCCAGCTTTCTTCGATCGTGTCTTTGGCGTGCAGGTAGAGCGCTTCGGCCCAAACCAGACGGATGGCGAGGAACTCGATGCCGGTTGTATCGGTTTCGCCGGCGAGTTCTGCCTGCCACAGCTTGTAACGCGCGACTTGGCTCCACCCACCCAGCGAGGTGAGCTGGCCGTGAAAGAAGGTTGGCCACGCCGCTTCGGGCAGGTTCAGTGTCTTGACGGCCCGCTTGATGGCGTCCGGCGCATTGTCGGGCGCGTCCACCACATGCTGGGCGAAGCCTTTCAAACCGGCAATTTCGGGCGTCAGATCGTGGGTGGCCGTTTCGCGCCACGCTGCATAGGCGTTGCGGCCCTTTGGTGCAGCCCACAGCGCCTGGCCTTGATCGAAGTAACCCGCCGCCCAAACACCGAAGCGATAAGAAATGATGCTCGGCCAATCAATTCCGGTGACGTTGGCGGCAAGGCTTGCCACCGTCGGCAGGCGCTGGGCCTCGGCTTGGGTGATCTGTTGCGGCTGGGCGAGTGCAGCGTGCACGGCCTTGGCATCCTCCGGGCGCAGCGCTTCCGGTGCGCCCGCGATGGCGGCGGTGATGTCGGCATCGGTGATCTCGCCTTTGACGATTTTATCGCCATACCATTCGCGCGGCATGGTCATGACCACACCGGACACCCGGGCAAGCAGCGCGCCGGTTTCTGCCAGCGACATGTGGGACTGGCCGAGATAGGGATTGACGGCGACCGAGGATGCCAAAGGCCAGACCGGCGGAACGGCACGGACGGCTTGATCGGCAGCTTGGAGATGAGACGTGGTCATTGAAAAAGCTCCCGATACTTAGGATGAAGACTTGATAGCGTGGCCTTTGATCAGGCGATCAAAGACAGCATTGGCGTAAAGCCCGTTTGCGAGGTGAACTCGCAGGCCCGCTGCCGCCGGGTGGTAGGCCCAAAGCGGGAAGAGCGCTTGCGCGACCGCGACCACGCCGAAGCTGACGATGGAGAGAACGATCAGCGCCCATTCCAGCGGTCCTGGTGCCGGGGTGGCGGGCAAAGTGCCCGCCGTTATCCAGTCGGCACCGGTCTGCAATGCGAAGTAAGCAAGTGCGGTGGCCAGCGCATACTGGCTGGTGCGCAGGGTGAGCACCCAAGGCGCTTTGTCGGCCAGACCCTGGGCCAGCAGATAGGCGACGCCGAAGATCAGGATCGCGCCCAGCGCCAGGGCCTGTGGCGACTTGCTGTCGAAGCCGAAGATGACGGCAAAGAGTGTTGCCACGACCGCGTAGATGGCGATGGCAATCAGGAACGCTTTGCCGACAGCGCTTGGGCTGGGCACGGCGACCGGGCCGGGGCGACGGATGGACGTCACCAGATCAACCGTGCCGCCGGAGGCTAAGAATGCATGCGCCTTGTAGAGTGAATGGGCGACGATGTGCAGGAGTGCCAGTGGGAACAGCGCCAGACCGCATTGCAGGATCATGAAGCCCATTTGCGCCACGGTGGACCAGGCGAGAGAGGTTTTCACCGCTGACTGCGTGAGCATGACTAGGCCGCCGAACAGGGCGGTGAAGCCGCCGATCATCACCAGCACAGCCAACACGCCGGGGGCGAGCAGCATGACGTCGGCAAAGCGGATCAGGAGAAAGCCACCGGCATTGATCACGCCCGCATGCAGCATGGCGGAAACCGGCGTTGGCGTTTCCATCACTTCGGTCAGCCAGCCATGGGTCGGGAACTGCGCGGATTTTAGAAGAGCTGCCAGCGCGAGCAGACCTGCGACCCAGATCGTACTTCCGGTCGCTTGGCCATCGGACGCTGCTGTGAGAATGGACGCGATATCGCCCGTGCCGTAGCTCACCATTAGGATGAGCGCAGCGCCGAGCAACGCGACATCACCGGCGCGCGAGACGATCCACTTTTTCTTCGCCGCGCGCTGCGCTTCGACCCGCTCAGGGTAGAAGAGGAGAAGCTTGTGGAGGAAGAGGCTCGTGCCGATCCAGGCAAGCACCAGCTGAACCAGCGTGCCCGACTGCACCAGCAGCAGCACGCAGGCAAGCGTCAGCAGCATCCAGCCAGTGAACGGGCCTTGCTTGGCTTCGCCATCCAGATAGGTGCCGGAAAACCGCAGCACTACCCAGCCGACGAACGACACCAGCAGCATCATGATGACCGACAGCGCATCGACGCGTGTGCCCAAACCGAAGCTGGAAATGCCGAGGGTCGGCGACGTGGCTGCGCCGTTCACAAGCAGCAGCACGCCAACCAAAACGGAGACGGCAAAGGCGGCAAGCGCTGCGATCTCTGCCAGCTTCACCGTCGCGGCGGGGCGAAAGTCTGGGCCGCGAAAGGCATAGACAGCAGCGGCAATCAGCGCCAGCGGCGCGAGGAAGGCAAGAAGTGCGTACACGGGAATGTCTCCAGCCAGTGTTCGATGCGAAGTCGGTGGGGATTAACGCGTAGGAATGCTCAATAAAAATACATTGTTTAGCGCAAAACGTTCATTTAAAACGAACGAATGGCCGCCCTCAACTACAATCATCTGCGCTATTTTCGCGCCGTTGCCCACACCGGCAACCTGACGCGCACCGCCGAACAGCTGAATCTCTCGCAATCGGCGTTGTCGGTGCAGATCAAGCGTCTGGAAGAACAGCTTGGCCATCAGCTGTTTGAGCGGCGGGGCCGGGCGCTGCATCTGACAGAGGCCGGACGACTGACGCTCGACCATGCCGATACGATCTTTGCGACCGGCGATGAGCTGCTTTCGACCTTGCGTCAGGAAGGCCAGACCCGGCGTGCCGTGCGCGTCGGATCACTGGCGACGCTATCGCGCAACTTTCAGCTGAGTTTTTTAAAACCCCTTTTGGGTCGCGCAGATGTGGATCTCATCTTGCGGTCAGGCGGGGCGGAGGACCTTTTGCGCGGTCTTGAAACGCTGAATCTTGACGTGGTGCTGATGAACCAGCCGCCGCCCCGCGATGCGCTCTCCAACTTCGTGGCGCACCGGCTGGACGAACAGATTGTCAGTCTGGTCGGCACGCCGGAACGGATTTCAGGCGAGAGGGTCGAAGCGCTGCTTGCCACCCACCCGGTTGTTCTGCCAACGAGCGAAAGCAGCGTGCGCCTGGGGTTCGACGCTTGGATGGAGCGGCTCGATCTGCGCCCGCAGATTGCGGCCGAAGTGGATGATATGGCGATGATGCGTCTGCTCGCCCGCGAGGGCGTGGGGCTGGCCGTGCTGCCGCCCATCGTCGTGCAGGATGAGCTGGCCTCTGGCTTGCTGGTCGAGGCCGCGCCTCTGCCGGATTTGGCCGAAACCTTCTACGCCGTCACCATGGAACGCACCTTCCCCAACCCGCTGATGCGCGAGCTTTTGGTGGCCGGCGGTGATCAGGCCTAGGGACTAATCCCGGTCTTCAACTTTGAGGGCGATGCGGGTCAGCGGTTGCTCCTTGCCCTCTTCATCGACCAGCGCTACGCGTAAGGTCTGCCCCGATTTACGGTCGACGATATCGACGGGCGACCGGCCACCCAGACAATGCTCGACGCCCCATTCGGTCATGGCGATGAAGGTGAGGGCAAGGGCGCGACCCTTCTTGGTGAGGCCATAGGCATGGCGGGCGCGGGCGCCCTGCTCGCGGTATTCGGTTTTCTCCAAAAGCCCGTCGCGCACGAGCTTACCGAGGCGATCGGTGAGAACAGAGCGCGGGACGCTGAGATCGTCGCGAAAGTCGGCATGGCGCACCACGCCGTAAAACGCCTCGCGCAAGATGAGCATCGACCAACGATCGCCGAACATTTCGACGGCCGCCGCCATTGGGCACTCATCGATGGGCACCGGCGCGCGATGTCTGACAGGAGAGTTCGCATCTGAGTTTGACATGTGAACTCAGATAGGACAATTGTAGCTGAGTTCAAAATGAAAACTTAGATAAAGGTGGACCAAGCCATGACCGGTGATCGAAAATCCCAAAATCCTTTGCCAGCGGCCAATTCGTTTTTGATCCTGCGCGTCGCGTTAACGGCCAATCTTCTCTTTTCGCTGGCCTCGGCCTTTGTGTTTTTCTTCGGCGCAGAGGCACTTGGCGCGAGGCTTGGCGCTGTGCCTGTTTTGCTTCTCCAAGCGGTCGGCGTTGGGCTTATTGGCTTCGTCGGCTTGATCGCCTATGCCTCGGCGCGGCTCCGTATCGGCTGGGCGTTGCTCATCAGTGCGCTTGATGTTGGCTGGGTCGTTGGAACGGTTCCTTTGGTGCTGGTCCCCGGTCTGCTGACCCCTTGGGGCCAGACGGCGACGCTGGGCGTTGCCGCGTGTGTTGGGCTTTTTGCACTCGGCCAATTGTTCGGCATCTATCACGCGCTGAAGGATCGGACTGCCGGACCCGGGCACTATCGCCATTGCGTGCGCGTGCCGGTTTCGGCCAATGCCGATGCCATGTGGCGCGTTGTTGCCGACCTTGGCGCGATGCGCCGCTACAGCGCTGGGCTCTCGGACTCGCAGATGCTGACCGGCGATGATGTGTCGCTGGGTTCGGTACGCCGTTGCACCGACCATCAAGGTCAGCGCTGGCAGGAAGAGGTGGCCGAGTGGCGGCCCGAGGCGCGCAATGTGATCCTAAGGTTTCGCACCGAAGAACCCGATTTCCCGTTTCCTTTCGACACGATGGCCGGCGGTTGGACGGTCTCACCAGCAGGCGACGGCGCGCTGGTGGATATCTGGTGGACGGTCGTTCCGCAATCGCGCTTGTTGGGCTGGCTGATCTTGGCGTTGATGACTGTGCTCTTGGATCGCGACGTCCCCAAAATCGTTGGACGCATGGAATCCCAGGCGCTGAACCGTCCGCTTGATCTCCTGCGGTCTGACCTCCGCTTGGCCTACTGCTAGCGGCCTGATGGTCCTACGACAGAAGGGGAAGAGCTTTTTGCGGTAGTCTTCTACTATGACAGCAATGCTGACCTTTTGGAGGATACCCAATGACAAACGCGTCACCGCCCCTTGCCGTCGTCGCAAGAGAGGTCGCGCCTCACAGCAAGCCGTCAAATTATCCTGAACCCTTTGCCTCACGGGTGATGGGCCGGACCAAGCGCCAGTTGGGTGATGTGTTTCGGCTTTCGAACTTTGGGATCAATCTCACCGAGCTTGCGCCGGGGGCTGAGTCCGCGCTGCTCCACAAACACACCAAGCAGGATGAGATGATCTATATTCTGCAGGGCCACCCAACGCTGCGCACTGAAGATGGTGAAAAGGCTTTGGTGCCTGGCATGTGTGCTGGGTTCCCTGCTGGCGGTTCAGCCCACCAGCTCATCAACCGCACCGATGCGCCGGTGATTTATCTGGAAATCGGCGACCGCACGCCGGGCGATGAAGGCATCTACCCGCAGGATGATCTCAAAGCCGTGTTGCTCGATGGTGCGTGGGTCTTCACCCATAAAGACGGCACGCCCTATCGCTAATCCTCAGCCTGGAAACGACTGCACGCCGACAGTTTCAACGCTCGCGCCGTCCGGGGCGATGATTAGGCAGCGGGCGCTTTCCATGCCCTGGATGTAGCAAACCATGGGGCGGTCTGCCTCGCGTGCAGCGACATAGGCATCTCGGGCCACGCTTTCATCGACATAGAAGGGAAACTCGCTGCCGACCGGTGCTTCCTCGCCTGGCAACCAATCGGGCAAGGTGCCAGCGGTGCGCGTGTCGGCATAGTCGCCGAGCCAGAGATCGAGCGATGCCTGCATTTCCACGGCGTTGGTTGCCCAGTTGAAATCGAACAGCTGATCTGAGCGGTAGGTCTCTTGCCAGATGATCTCGCCGTTCTGGTTGGTGAGGGTGAGCGCCACCTCGGCAGCTTGGCACGGGCCGGTGACCGTTCCACTTGCGGTGATGCCTTCAGGCCAGTTGGCCTCTGCGGAGGCATCGCATGATGCGCCTGTTTGTGACGGGCCTTTTTGGGCAAGGCTCGGTGTGTTTAAAACCATCATCAGAAGGATAGCGGTGAAGAGCGTGCGCGCTGCGGTCATGACAGTCACCTTGCCGAGTTTTTGCAGTTCCAAGATGACTGCCGCATTAAACTAGCATGACGCCCAGACTGTGACGAACCGGTTGGGCCTAACAGGCTAGGTGGTTTGCACCGGCCGGTAAAACCACCGCGTCGTGGAAGATGTCGCGCCAAGTCCACAACGCACATTTATATCTGGTCGCCTCCATAAAATTGACGTTGCTCGCCACCGAGCGGTGACCCTAGGACACGGTTACCGACAGGTTAATCGCGTTTGGATCGAGGGGCATTGCATGACGTTCTTAATTCTCAGCGGGCTGGTGAGTGCGGCCAAAAAGCATCGTTTCACCCTGGCAGTATGTGCTGCTTTGGTGCTTGGTGCGAACCCGGCATTGGCTCAGGTTGATGTGAGCGTTGACTCCTCTTTTGGTCTCGGCGCGGAACTTCGTTACTACAGCGCCGATGTCGAGGTGCGCACCGACTTTAACGGCAATGTTGAACGTCATACGGTTGGTGTGGACAGCATTGATCCGGGCATCGATGCCTATTTTACCTTTCCCGTTCATCCTGAAAGTGGTGGTTCGTTTGTTGGTTCGGTTTGGTCGGCGCCCACCGCGCAGATTGATGTGCGAACGGATCAAGCCAACGGCGGCGACACCGCGTTGACCCATTTTGAGTACAACCCCAACATCGTTTCCGGTTTCATCGGTTACGAACAAGACGTGTATCGCGACGGTATATTCTCAATCAGTGGCCGCGCTTATGTGGGCGGTCGCCTGTCAAGTTGGGACTTGCGTGTCGAAGGCAACGGTGGCGGGGGCGGTACACCCTATGACTACACCGACGCTGGAACCGCTTTTGTGCCTGCGGGTGGTTTGGATGTTCGTTTCGAGTGGGATCAGAACCCGCTGGCCGGACACGATTGTGAGTGGGCGCTGGGGCTTTATGGCGGTTTGCAGGTTCAAGGTGGCTACGATCTTTCAGCGGCAGCCAGTAATGTGAATGTGTCATCCCATCTTGATGTCGGCACGGGTTTAACGGCCTATGGCGGCGTCAGCTTGCGCGTTTCGTTTTAGGTCGGCTGCGGTCTACTGCTGATCTTTAGGTCGGTGCTACCGCAAGACGGCCAAGAGACAAAAAGCATCCATCGTAAGTGATGGGTGCTTTTTTGTGTCGGCTCGGTCCACACCTAGAACTATAGAGTAGGGTCAGCGATAGGCTGTAAGCGACCAGATTGATGCCAAGACCGTGATGCAGAAACCATGATTCCCGAGCCACTGCTGCTGCTTCCAGGTATGATGTGCGATGGGCGGCTGTTCACCTCGCAAATCCATGAATTCTCCGCTGAGCGATTGGTCACGGTTGGGGCGCTGACGGGCGCCAATACGATAGAGCGCTTGGCCGAACTTATCCTGACCAATGCACCACCACGGTTTGCCTTAGCCGGCATTTCGATGGGCGGCATTTGCGCCATGGAGATTGTTCGCCTGGCGCCACAGAGGGTGACCAGGCTGGCCTTGCTCGATACCAACGCTTTGCCAGATGCAGCGCATCTGGCGCCAGTGCGTGATGAGCAGGTGCGCCGTGCGCTTGCCGGTGATCTGCGCGTTGTTATGCGCGATGAAATGAAACCCAACTATTTGGCTGATGGCCCTGACAAACAGGCGATCCTCGATCTTTGTATGGAGATGGCCGATAATCTTGGCGCGCAGGTTTTTGCCGATCAATCGGCGGCCCTTAAAGCCCGACCAGACCAGCGCGAGACCTTGCGCAACGTGACGGTGCCAACGCTGATCCTGTGTGGTGAAGATGATCGCCTGTGCCCCCTTAAGCGCCACACACTGATGCATGAGCTTGTGCCGGGTTCAACGCTTACTGTGATCAAAGGCGCCGGGCATCTGCCCACACTTGAACAACCTGAGGCTACCAATAAAGTCCTGCGGACCTGGCTCGCCGATGGCCCCTGAAATGCGCAAGTGTTTCTGTCCTGCGCCTCTACGCACTTATGCGAAATTGCGCTCAGGCTCGCTCCCTGCAACATAAGTTGCAAATGGATTGCAGTTTTAGAGTTGTTCTAATTTCAAACTCCAAACATGTCCAATCCTTTGCGCGAAATCTGGTCGGGGTTGCTGAACCGCAAGGTGCGCCCCGCAACGCAAGGGAAGCACCCATGGTACGCATAACGTCGTCTCATACCACCTCACTGAAAACATCCGCCCGCCGCTTGTTGCTGGCGACAAGCGTATTGGCCGTCATGGCCACGCCTGCTCTCACCCCAGTCCATGCCATGGACACCACTGCCATAGACACCACGGCATCGGCGGTGCTTACCACCTATGCCGATATCGCGCTGGCTGCCTACACCGACTCGCACACCACCGCACTGGCGCTTGATGCTGCCATCGACGCGCTGGTAGCCAACCCAAGTGACGCAACGTTGAATGCTGCCAAAGCCGCCTGGGTGGCAGCGCGCGTGCCATACCAGCAAACCGAGGTCTACCGGTTTGGCAACGCCATCGTAGATGAGTGGGAAGGCCGGGTGAATGCTTGGCCGTTGGACGAAGGCCTAATCGATTATGTCGATGCTGGCTATTACGGCGTGGAGAGCGATGAAAATGATCTCTTCACCGCCAATGTCATTGCCAATGAAAGCCTGATGATCAACGGCGCTGAGGTTGTTGCAGCGTCCATCACGCCGGACTTTTTGCAGAACACACTGCACGAAGCCGGTGAAGTGGAAGCCAATGTGGCGACCGGCTACCACGCCATCGAATTCATGCTCTGGGGCCAAGATTTGAACGGCACCGGGCCTGGCGCTGGCAACCGCCCTTACACTGACTTTGATGTGAGCAATTGCACCGGCGGATCGTGCGAGCGCCGTATCGAGTTCCTTGTAGCTGCGTCCGATCTTCTGCTCGCTGATCTTGAAGAGATGGTTGGCAACTGGACTGAAGAGGGTGCGGCTCGCACCACGCTGATGGGCGATGAAGATGCTGGTATCACCGCGATCCTCACCGGTATTGGCTCGCTGTCTTACGGTGAAATGGCCGGTGAGCGCATGAAGCTTGGCCTGCTGCTCAACGATCCTGAGGAAGAGCATGATTGCTTTGCCGATAACACGCACAACTCGCACTATTTCGATCAGATCGGTATTCGCAATGCCTATACCGGCACCTATCGCCGGATCGATGGTTCGGTGATTTCCGGTCCGTCGGTGTCTGATTTGGTTGCCGCGGTTGATCCTGCGCTGGACGCTGAAGTTCGCGGCAGACTCAATGCGACCGTGACGGCGATGGCCATCATGCGCGCACGGGCAGAAAGCATTGAGGCCTATGATCAGATGATCGGCGAAGGCAACGAAGCGGGCAACGCAACCGTGCAAGCTGCCATCGATGGGCTGATCGACCAGACCCGTTCGGTTGAGCGTGTTGTGGCTCTGCTTGATCTGGATGCCATTGCGTTCGAAGGCTCTGACAGCCTCGACAACCCAACGGCTGTTTTCCGGTAGGGTTGCCGATGCCAATGTCTATCAATGCAAAATGGATCGGGGCGGGTGGTGCAACCACCTGCCTCGTCGCACTTGGCCTGATTCTGGTGGATGCCAACGGCCCTCTGGCATCTGGTGAAAATCCGCTGCCCCACCGCACGGATTTAAGCTTGGCGGATCGGACGCGCGTGGCCTCGGTTCTTGCCCCACCTGACAGCTTCGAGACCGCGCAACCCTTTGAGGCGATGTCTGGCGGAGCGGCCACCTTCACCGGCACGCCCGATGGTAACGCCTTTTCGCGCTTCTCCCAGAACCTATCGTTTGAGCAAGAGTCCGATTTCAACATTGGCGACTCGCTGTTCACCAAGCTCTGGGTGTCTTCACCATCGTCCACCCAAGCATCCGATGGTTTGGGGCCGCTGTTCAATGCGCGCTCATGCCAGAGCTGCCATTTGAAAGATGGTCGTGGACATCCGCCGGTCGACGAGAATGACAGCGCGATATCGATGTTTTTGCGGCTCTCGGTGCCGCCGCGCACGCCGGAGGACTTTGCTGCTCTGGAAAGCCGCGCCACGCTGCGCATTCCTGAACCAACCTACGGTGGTCAGTTCCAAGACCTCGCCGTGCCAGGCCTTCAAGCTGAAGGCCGTATGGTGATCACCTATGAAGAGGAAGAGGTTGTGCTCGCCGATGGTGAGGTGGTCAGCCTGCGCCGCCCAACCTACTCGGTAGCCGATCTTGGTTATGGTGAGATGGACCCTGAGGTGATGCTGTCTCCACGCGTTGCGCCGCAGATGATTGGCCTTGGCTTGATCGAAGCGATCCACCCCGGAGACATTCTTGCACTGGCCGATCCAGATGATGCGGATGGCGATGGCATTTCCGGGCGACCAAGTTGGGTGATGAACGAGCAGTCAGGCGAACTCGCTTTGGGCCTGTTCGGCTGGAAAGGGTCCAACCCAACCGTGCGCCAACAGTCCGCTGGCGCCTTTGCGGGAGACATAGGTATTTCAACGCCGGATGCGCCAGCTTCTCATGGTGATTGCACGCAAAACCAACCGGATTGTTTGGCGATGCCGGTGGGCGTTCAAGAACGTTTGGGCGATACTGAAGCGCCAGACCCGGTGCTGGATCTGGTTACGTTCTATGCCTCCAACCTTGCGGTGCCGATGCGGCGCGATGTGGATGATCCAGAGGTTCTGCTCGGCAAGGCGCTGTTCCACGATTTGGGCTGCGCCTCCTGTCATCAGCCCAATTATGTGACCAGCCGTGACGCTGCCACAGACGCCCATCAGTTCCAGATGATCTGGCCCTATTCTGATTTTCTGCTGCACGATATGGGCGAAGGTCTTGCCGACAACCGCCCGGTGGGTGATGCCTCTGGCGTGGAGTGGAAGACACCGCCTCTTTGGGGCATTGGTTTGACCGAAGCGGTGAACGGGCACACGCAGTTTTTGCACGATGGCCGCGCGCGCTCGTTGCTGGAGGCGATCCTCTGGCATGGTGGTGAAGCTGAAGAGGCGCGCGATGCGGTGGTTGAGCTTGCCACAGAAGATCGAGATGCTTTGATCGCTTTTTTGGAGAGCCTGTAATGCGCCACCTTCTTACTACGGCCTGCTTGGCTTTGATGACAGTCTCTGCCTCAGCGCAAACTGATCTTGGTGCAATCACGCGCAGCATGATCGAAGGGCATATTTTGCCGGCCCACGCGACCCTGATGGGTGTTGCCGATCAGCAGGTCACCGTCACAGAGCAGCTGTGTTCAGCACCGACCCAAGGCGCATTGGAGGCCACACAAGCGCGGTTCGGTGACCTTGTGGAAGCTTGGTCGGCGGTCGAATTCATTCGCTTTGGCCCAGCGCGCAAAGGCAATCGCTACGAGCGCATGTTCTTTTGGCCCGACCGCAATGGCCGTGGCCTCAACCAAGTGCAAGGCGTGCTTGCGAGCCAAGATGAGAGCGTTACCAGCGTGGAAAGCTTGCAGGGCAAAAGCGTTGCGCTGCAAGGGCTTCTGGCGCTGGACTATGTTCTGTTTGGCACCGGCGCTGAGGGGCTGGCCGAGGGCGATGCGCATCGATGCACGTATGCGCTGGCCATTGCAGGCGCTATCGCTGATACAGCGGCGAATATGTTTGAGGGCTGGCACGACACACAAGGCTATGCCGCCTTGATGCTGTCGCCTGGACCAGACAATCCGGTTTATCGCACTGAGGCCGAAGCGTTGCAGGAACTGCTGCGCTCTATGGCTGAGCAATTGCAGATCATCCACGATGCCAAACTCGTGCGTGTGGTTGGCACATCGCCGGAAGAGGCACGCTATCGCCGCGCTCCTTTCTGGCGTTCTGGCCAAACTCTGCCATCGATCCTTGCCAATGCGCAGGCGATGGCGAGCCTGAATGAGGTTGGGCAGTTTGCCAACCTGCTGCCCGAACAGGCGCAGCGCACGGCTGGCACGGCGCGCTTTGAGCTTGGTCAGATTATCAGCCGTCTGGAGGCTCTGATCGAAAGCGGCGAGGATTTGGAGATGCTTGTTACCAGTGAGGAAACCCATGGCAGGCTTGCCAGCGTGGCGCTGCCACTTGCTGGGGCTATGCGCGTGATTGGCGAGATTTATCCAGCCGAACTTGGCCTTACCATGGGGTTCAACTCGCTGGACGGGGACTAATTTTGGATCTCTCACGTCGCCACTTTGCGGCCCTTTGCGCCGGGCTGGGGGTTGCTCCACTTTCCACGCTTGCCAGTGCATCTGGTGCGCTGGCGTTTCTGTCTGCCTATCGTGATCCTGCCGGAGCCTTTGGCGTTGCTGCGCTGGATGAGGCTGGCACGATCCTCTTCACCGAGGCACTACCGGCACGTGGGCACGATACGGTGGTTTCGCCCGACGATCGCTGGGCTGTGACCTTTGCGCGCAGGCCAGGGCGCTTTGCGCTGGTGATTGATCTCACCCGGCAATTGCCCGCCGCCGCATTTGAAGCCGCACCGGGACGCCACTTTTATGGTCATGGGTTTTTCTCACCCGATGGGCGATTGCTCTATGCCACCGAGAACGATTATGAGGGCGAGCGCGGCCTGCTCGGCATCTATGATGCCAGCGAAGGGTACGCGCGCATTGGAGCCTTTGCGACCCACGGCATCGGCCCGCACGAAGCGCTGCTGCTGCGCGATGGCAGAACCATCGCGGTGGCCAATGGCGGCATTCTGACCCACCCGGATTTTCCGCGCCAGAAGCTGAACCTTGCTTCAATGGCGCCGTCGATCAGCTATTTGGACCGTGCAACCGGCGATTTACTGGAGCAGGTGTCCTTGCCTGCCAGCATGCACCAGCTTTCGATCCGTCACATGATCCAGGCTGGCGATGGATCGATCTGGTTCGGCGGGCAGTATGAGGGTGCTCCAACCGACGCGGTAGCGCTGGTGGGTAGGCACAAGAGGGGGCAGGAGATTGCGCTGGTCTCTTTGCCAGAGGCTGAGCGAGCTGCTTTGCGACAGTATGTCGGGTCGATCAAATCCAGCGTTGATGGTGAGCAGATTGCGTTTACCAGTCCGCGTGGTGGCTTGGCTATCATTCTGGGCGCGCAGAGTCAGGCCGTCCTTGACGTGCGCCTGCTCGCCGATGTGTGCGGCGTTGCACCTGAACGCGCAGGTTTTGCATTTTCAACCGGGCAGGGTGATATCCTTGCATCACGTCACGCGCTGACGGATGTGAGCTGGGACAATCATCTGCGTTCATTCGGTTAGGGGCGCGACCCTAGGTCTCTTGCCATCGCCCGCTAGACCTGCCATCACATCCTCACCACAGGGGTGCCGCGTAGAGCCGCGGCTGAGATTTGGGCGCTAAGCCCAGGACCCTCGAAGCTGATCTGGGTAATGCCAGCGTAGCAAGGAGGACCGCGATGTTCGCAGGCGCACAAGTATCCCTCTACCCGATGACCGACACGTTCGTGGACGTCATTCTTTCATCTCTCGATGCCTTGGATCCGTGGCGGGATCGGCTGCGCATTGAGACCGATGATATCTCCACATTGATTGTCGGCCCACCCGAGGTGCTGTTTCCAGCGCTGCGTGATCTTTATGCCTCGGCAGCCTCCAAGGGTCATCATCTGGTGCTGCGGGCAACGTTTTCACGTGGCTGTCCTGGCGAACCGGATGATCCGATCTGCCAGACCAATGCGCTTGCCAACCCGGCTGAACCGTTGGCGTCTCGCCAAAGTGCCGCGCTGGAGGCGCTGAAAACAGCGCCAACAAAGGGGCAGATCGCCGATGCGCAATTCTCGCTCTACGTGATGGGCGCTGGCGACCAAATGGCTGAGATCATGGGCTGTATCGATTTCCTCAAAAGCAGCGGCACCTTTGATCGATCAAAGAATTTCTGCACGCGCCTGATGGGCGATGCCGGGCCGGTGTTTGCAACCTTGCAGGAAGCGTTTTGCCGGTTTGGGCCGCCCAATGGGCACGTCACCATCGATCTGACCGTCTCAGCCAACAGCCCGTCCAAGCGTTAGTGCGATGCTGCGTCCTGTCCCTCGCCCTGGGTTGAAGCCCAAGGGCGGAGGGCTGATCGGCGGGCTGCCTGCGGCCCTCAGCCTGATCAGCGCCTTCGTCCTTTGGGAGCTTTATGTGCACATGTCGGGTATCTCCCCGCTCATGCTGCCAGCACCCTCGCGCGTGCTTGAGCAAATGGTGCTGAACCGCGATCTCTTATGGGCCAACACGCTGCCCACGATCCACGCCACGCTGATGGGTTTCGCCCTGTCGGTGAGCGTGGCGTTTGTGCTGTCGGTGGTGCTTGATTTCATGCCGCGGGTGCGCCGCGCGCTGTTTCCGATTTTTGTGGTCAGCCAGACCCTTCCCTTGGTTGCCATCGCGCCTTTGGTTGTCTTGTGGTTCGGCTTTGAGCTGACGCCCAAAGTGCTCATCGTCGCGCTTGTCACCTTTTTCCCGATGCTTGTCGCGCTGGTCGATGGCTACGAGTCCACCGACCGCGAGATCCAAGATTTGCTGCGCTCCATGGGCGCGACCCGTCGCAAGGTGTTTTTGGCTGCGCGTTTGCCCTCGGCGATGCCCTATTTCTTTGCGGGTCTGCGCATCTCCATCACTTATGCGGTGGTGGCCGCAATCTTTGCGGAATATGTCGGCGCGCGCGCTGGCCTGGGCATTGTAATCCTCAACGCCAAGAACAGTTTCCGGCCCGACCTCGTGTTGGCCGCTGTGGTCATCAGTTCGCTCCTTACCCTCGTGCTTTTTGCCATCATGGCACTGGTTCAACGCGTATTGCTGCGCTGGCGCACCTATGGGAGCGGGCCATGAGCAGCGCTTTAAAGGTCGGCCAAGTCAGTGTCACGCTGGGCGACACACACGTTCTTGATGACATCTCCTTGCATGTTGAAACAGGCGAATTCGTTTCGATTTTGGGACCCTCCGGATCTGGTAAATCGACGCTTTTCCGCCTGCTCACCGGCGCGGTGCAGAAAGACAAGGGATCGATTGCCGTCGGCGGTCGTGCGCTTGATACGGCCCAGCACGGCTTTGCCTTCATGCCCCAGCGCGATGCGCTGATGCCCTGGCGGCGGATCATCGACAATCTGACGCTTGGCCTGGAAGTGCAGGGCGTGGTTCGCAAGGACGCCCGTGAGCAGGTCATGCCTCTGCTCGATGATTTCGGTTTGGCGGGTTTTGAGCGCCATTACCCAGGCCAGCTTTCTGGCGGTATGCGCCAGCGTGCGGCGTTGCTTCGCACAGTGGTGCAGGGGCGGCCCATCCAGTTGCTCGATGAACCGTTTGGCGCGCTGGATGCACTGACTCGAACCCAGATGCAAAGCTGGTTTGAAGCCCGCTGGCGCAAGGCCCGCTGGACGAGCCTGCTTGTCACCCATGATGTGCGCGAGGCCGTGGCGCTTTCGGACCGGATTTACGTTTTCTCAGCCCGCCCCGCCCGCGTGATCGCCGAGCTTGCCGTGCCCGCGCCGCGTCCGCGCCTCGGCAGTCCCGCAACGCCTGAAGCCCATGCGCTGGAGGCCAAGCTCACCGACATTTTGATTCACCAAACCGGAGACAATCCATGACGTTTACGAAGTATTTTTTGGCAGCCGCCCTTCTCTGCGGCGCATTGCCTGCCTCGGCAGAAGAGAGCTTGAGCGTGGCGCTCGACTGGACGCCGAACACCAACCATGTCGGCCTTTATGTGGCAGAGGCCAAGTGCTGGTTCGAAGAGGCCGGGTTGGATGTTGATATCTTGCCCTACACCGACACCTCATCGGGCACGTTGGTGGCTTCCGGCGTGGCCGAGTTCGGCATTTTAAGCGCGGTGGGGTTTCATAGCCAGCGCGCTACCGGCGCTGACATGACGGTGGTGATGGCGGTTGTTCAGCATGAAACTGGACGGTTGGTGTTCAATGGCGAGCGTGAGGATATTCAGCGCCCTGCGGACCTGGACGGCATGACCTATGCCGGATTTGGCAGCGCGTGGGAGGAGGCGTTGATCTCCAGTATCATCGCCAATGATGGCGGTGAAGGCACGTTCGATACGGTCACGCTCGGCACCTCAGCCTATGAGGCGCTGGCCAATGGCAGCGTGGATTTCACCCTTGAGGTGAGCACGTGGGAAGGGGTGAACTCGGTGCTGCTCAACCGTCCGCAGCGCGCCTTCCGCTATGCCGATTATGGCGTGCCGGACCAGCACACAACGTTTCTGGGCGGCAATGGCACGTGGCTGATGGAAAATCCAGATACTGCCGAAGCCTTTGTGCAAGCCGCTCAGCGCGGTTATGCGTTTGCGGCGGAAAACCCTGCTGAGGCGGCGAACATTTTGATCGAGGAAACGTCAGGCATGCTCACCAATCCCGACCTGGTGCGTGCCTCCATGCAAGCCCTGGTCGAGGGCGGCTATCTACAGGATGAAGGCGAGCCTGTCGGTCTGATCGACGCGCAGATGATCGCCAACATCACCACGTTTCTGTTTGAAGCAGGCATTTTGCGCGGTGAAGATGGCCAGCCTTTGGAGACGATGCCGGATGTCTCCACCTGGTTCACCAACGCGTATCTTGCACGATAGGGTGGAACGCCCATAGCAAACAAAAATGGCCGCTGAGACATGGATTTGCTCAGCGGCTACGTCGCCTGCGTTATGGCCGCCTCATGGCTGCGTATCGCCTGCAAGAAAGCGCACGAACAGAGTGGTGCGGTTTTTTCTGGCCGATTGTTCTGGCCAAGCCGCGTAAAGCCTCAGGGGCCGAAGCGACCAGTCGGGCGACGCATGGACCAGATCACCGTGGTCAAAGCCCCGGCAGGCGCTGTAACCCGCAACCCGCAGCTCGGTTCTTCAGCCATTGGATTGATGGCGTCGATGCCGGTCTCAGCAGCCTCAAGCATATCCCACGCCTTCTGATGCAAAGTCGGCCTTCGTGCGTGAGCGATAGTTGCCGCGTTGAACGATAGAGAAAGGTTACACCACGCGCATTTTCTAAGCCCGAAACGGCTGATTGACCCTCGACGAGGCAAGGCCAAGATGCTTTGCAGTGGATCTGAACGTGAGTGAAAGCCGTCGAGAGCGCTTTTGGCGCTGCCCGGCAATTAAGTCAGACTTTCTGGCCGGGATTTGGTGTGTCCAGCCAAACCGCGCGGGACCTGTCAGAACTAAGGCGGATCGCGGTGCAAGACCTATAGCGAGCTGACCGCCGGTTTTACGGTCTCGAAACCGCATTTCACACGCTGACAGAAGGCTGACGGAGACGATTGTATCGCCGAAGCACGGCACACAATCAATGTGAGCGGCAATGCCCTGTCCAGGCATATACTCGTTGACGATAAGTTGGTCGGGTGCCTTGGAAAGCCACGCCGCATCGATGAGGTCTTGGACAATTGCATCTGACCAGGTGGGCAGTGGCCCCAAATAGGCATCGCTCGTAACGGTCCTCGCACGGTAGTCGTAGCGATAACCAAAATGTTGAACACGTCGTCGAAGCTCGGTGCTCCAAGGGGCTGAGTCAATCGCCGCCACGGCAGCGTCCTGCGATGCCGCATCTAGAAAGGATGGAACGTAAAACGCCCCGGCAGGTAAACTTTCACCGTGTTCCATGAGCGCCTCGTTGAGATTTGAAAGCAAATTTAGCAATGAGGTCGGAAGACGTACGTCTGAAGTCGATCACAGGCATCACGTGTACCCGGTTGATCACCCTGAGTGTTAACGTGTTGATAGCCTGGATGATTAGGGTCTGAACTCATTCATCTGTGCGACATGGCGCGTGTATTTGCAAAGATATGGAAGGAAAAACTAGCAGAGCGGAACAAGTTGGAGCGAACGCTCTCGGCATTTGCTGCGCAAACGCCTGCCGCTTGTTCCGCCAATCGCTTGACGATTGGCTTTGGTGCCCCTGGCCAGACTCGAACTGGCACTCCTTTTGGGAACTCGATTTTGAATCGAGCGCGTCTACCAATTCCGCCACAGGGGCAATCCTAAAGCATCATGTGCGGTAGATGGCGCGGACCATACTGCGATCCGCTCAAGCGTCAATCCTCTTTTGCATCCCTTTTTGGCACCGTGCGCCATCTTTGCGCCGTAACCATAGCTGGTAACGCGATGGCAGCTTCTGGCCACTAAGGTTTTTTCACCTATCGCCATATCAAAGGGCCATATCACAGGATGACTGTCATCTCTTCACCAGCCTCCACAGAACAAACGTCCGGTGATTCTGCCACCGCCTTTGACCGCATTGATGCGGTGTTGCTAGAGGCGCAAGCCTCCGGCACAGAGCGTTTGGAGCTTGGTGCATTGGCGAGCGCGCTCAAAGAACGTGCGTTCGGCCTGATGGTGTTGGCGCTGGCGCTGCCTTGCTGCCTGCCTTTTGTCTATCTGATCCCGCAGATCGTGGCGTTGCCTATCCTCGTGCTCACCGGCCAGATGGCCTCCGGTCGCCACGTGCCGTGGCTGCCAGAAAAACTTAAAACCCGCGACTTTGATATTGCCGCCATGCGCACCGTGGTCGCCCGCGGCAAGACATGGTTTGGCTGGACGGAACATATCTCGAAGCCACGTCTGCTGGCGCTTTCTGGCCCACGTGCGACCCGCATTGTCGGCGCGCTGATGATGATCCCCGCGGCCTCTATCTTGGTACCGCTGCCATCCACCAACACGGTGCCGGGCATTGGTGTGACCATCACCTCCATCGGCCTGATTGAGCGGGACGGATTGATGATCCTGCTTGGCTTGCTGATCGGCCTTGCCTGGGTGGCGTTTTTGCTAATCTCAGCGCCACTTCTGGCCATCTGGGTGCTTGGGTTTTTCGGCGGTTGACTTCTTCACCGGTTAGCGGTGGTCATACGCTCATGAACGCAACAAAAACCGATGACTTTTACCCTGCTGACGCGCGCCAGGCTCGCACCGCGCTTGGTGTGATCGCGGCATCCCTTGTCATCTTGGCCATTGCCTGGGCTTTCCAATTGGTAGGTGGTTACACGCCCTGCAAGCTCTGCTTGGAGCAGCGCGAAGGTTACTATCTCGCCATTCCGCTTTTGGCCCTGGCAGCGCTGGCCGTGGCGCTGAAATGGCCTGCCTGCGTGCCACGCGGACTTCTCGCTGTTGCAGGCATCCTGTTTGCCATGTCGATGGTCACCGGCATCTATCAAGCTGGCGCGGAGTGGAACTTCTGGGCTGGACCCAATGATTGCGGCGCGGGCGGATCACCGGCCGTGTCCGCGGGCAGCTTGCTTGATGAAATCAGCGAAACGACGATCATCTTTTGCGATGAAGCAGCCCTGCGTGTGCTCGGACTGTCCTTTGCCGGGTGGAACGTGATTGCGGCAGCAGCGCTGATGAAAGTCTGTTTTGCCTCTGCCGTTTGGCCACCGAGACGACGCTAAAAAGTCCCGGACGCTGAAAGCGATCCGGGACCTCGATAAACAATAGGCGCAGGCCCCCGGATCAAGTCCGGGGCTTAGAATGGCTTATGGATCGAGCTCGGTATCCCAGTACAAAAAGTCCATCCAGCTTTCGTGCAGATAGTTAGGCGGGAACTGCCGCCCATTGGTCTGCAGATCATGCACGGTTGGGGGATAAGGCGCCTGGCGCGGGAACATCTGCGCGACCTTGGGCATCTTGCCGCCTTTGCGCAAATTGCAGGGGCTGCAGGCGGTCACGATGTTTTTCCAGGTTGTCTGCCCGCCGCGTGAGCGCGGGATCACATGGTCGAACGTCAAGTCGTCCGGCGAGCCGCAATATTGGCACTCAAACCGATCGCGCAAAAACACGTTGAACCGCGTGAACGCGGGATTACGCTGCGGCTTCACATAGGTTTTTAGCGAGACCACGCTCGGCAGCCGAAACTCGGTCGTCGGGCTGTGCACGCAGGTGTCATACTCAGAAAGGATGTTCACCCGCTCCAGGAACACGGCCTTCACCGCTTCCTGCCAGGGCCAAAGCGACAGCGGATAGTAAGACAGCGGTCTGAAGTCGGCATTGAGCACCAAGGCCGGGCAGGCCTCAGGCTTCATGATCCGGGAAGCAGAAGAAACCACCGGGTGCCCGGTGGCATGAAACTCTTCGGAAGAAACGGCGACGGTCAAGCTCTGCTCCCGGTCCGATTCGCACAACACAATTGTTACGCACTTTCCTATGTATAGCGCGTGTGACAGGCTTGTGAAGACACACGTTGCCACAGCCAAAAACCTCGTGTCGGCAACCCTCTGTCGCGCGCTAAAGCGCAATACCGGAACGGCCATCCTGCACCACCGCGTGGTAGGACCATAAAAGCCGCGCCGCCACACCGCGCCAGGGCGACCAGGCCTCGGCGCGCTCAGTCAGGGCTTCAGCGCTCATGCGTTCCTCCAGCCCCAGTGCCCACGCAGCGGCCTTTTGCAACGCCAGATCACCGGCTGGCATTGTGTCGGCATGACCGACGCAAAAGAGCACATAGATCTGCGCCGTCCATGGGCCAACGCCATTGATGCTGACGAGTTCTGCCTCCATCGCTGCCACATCCAAGGCGTTTAAGCGGGCGAAAGCATCCTCATCGGGCAGTGCGTCTGCAATGGCCCGCAAGGTGCGCTGTTTGGGCCGCGACAGGCCGCATGCCTTCAACGCCTCGTCATCGGCCCCAGAAAACCGATGGGCTTCTAAGGCACCCAACGTTTCGATGGTGCGCGCGGTGATTGCCTTGGCGCTGGCCACGGACACTTGCTGCGCAATTACGATGCGCGCCAAGCCAGCAAAGTCGGGCGTCGAACGACGTAGCGGCACATGCTCCACCGCATCCATGGCCCTATGAAGCGCTGGATCGGCGGCACGAAGCGCGGTTAGCCCCTCGACCACATCCGCGTCACATTCTATGCATCGATACATGAGCCAGCCGGTTTTGAGATTCGCCCCATCGCCCAATGGCTATCTGCATTTGGGTCATGCGTTAAGTGCACTTGAATGCCATCGTTGGGCCGATGCGCTGGGCGGCCGCTTTTTGCTGCGCATTGAAGATACCGATCTGTCGCGCGCCCGTCCGCAGTATGTCGAAGCCATTCTGGATGATTTGGCCTGGCTTGGCCTAACCTGGGAAGAGCCGGTGCGCGTGCAGTCCGGGCATCTGGACGCCTACGAAACCGCACTTCGCAGGCTGTATGACCAAGGCCTGATTTATCCGGCACCAGCCTCGCGCACCCAGATCGCGCGCGCGCTCGATGGGCTGAAAGCTGATCACATCGCCTGGGGCAGCGATCCAGATGGCAGTCCGCACTACCCCTTCGGCGAGCGAGATCGGGCTGAGCGACCAGACGCGATGCCGGATAATGTGCCCATCCGATTGGACATGGCTGCCGCACTTGAAAAACTTGGCGTCAGCAAAGTGTCTGAAAAACGCATGGAAACGCCGACATCCGCGCCGGTGACCACCATGACCGATCCCTCGGTCTGGGGCGATATTCTGCTGCGTGGGCGCGACCGCCCTGCCACCTATCATTTGGCTGTCGTTGTCGATGATGGCGACCAAGGCATGACCCATGTGGTGCGCGGGCTCGATCTGGAGCCATCGACATCCGTGCAGCGCTTGTTGCAGGAATTGTTGGGTCTGCCGACCCCGATCTACCACCATCACCGGCTGATCTTGGGCGAGGATGGCCGCAAGCTTTCCAAATCCGAAGGCGCGAAAAGCTTGCGATCTTTAAAGCGTGCGGGGATTGAGCGAGATGCTTTGATCTCCCGGCTGATGGCTACTCAACCGTCACCATGATCACGTCAGAGGAAATCGGCGGATTATGGGGAATGTGGTTGTGGTCACCCACCAGCAATTGCAGCGTGTGTGTGCCCGCTGGAAGCTCCAGCGTTACCTCAGTCTGACCACCGCCAAAGTGCCGATGATTGTCATCGTTAGGCAACGCGGCCTCGAGATCGACCTGGTCGAGCGGCATATTGATCAACAAATGATGGTGACCGGTGTTCATCTGCTCCACGCCAGCGGGGGCAACGCCCATACCTCGCAGACCAAATTGGATGGTCACCGGATTGGAAAGCGTGGCACCTTCTTCAGGTGAGATGAAATAAACCTCTGCCCCCTCTGGCGCCTCGGTTAGATGATCCATAGCCAAAGCCATCAGCGGTGTGCAGGCCAACATGCCCGCCAAAGCAACTGTCGAAAATGATTGGTGTATGCGCATATATTTTTCCTCCCAGTTTTTTAGAAGAAGGTAGATAGAGCGGCCTGCAAAGGTGGCCAATCACGATTACGCGACCTAAAGCACTTCGCGAAATACTTGAAACATCAGTCATCACCTAACGCGTTGAAATCTTTGATTTCAGGCAGCGTTTGGTGATTCAGGTTTTCGCGAAGTGCTATAACGCTAAGTGGGCGCCCAAACGGTCAGAACCCAGAGCCAGCCGGTGACCGACACAATGGCCAGCGCTGTTGAAAGCGCAATGGACGAGGATGCGATGCGCACCCCCGTGCCATAGCGGTTGGCAAGCAGATAGGCGTTGATGCCAGACGGGCAGGCGGCAAAGAGCACCGCCGTGCCTAGCCAAACCGGTGGCAGCGCCAGCACATACGCACCAAACAGAAACACCAAACCTGGATGCAAGATGAGTTTCAAAAAACTCACCGTCAGCGTGATGCGAAGATCACCAGCCAACCCATAGCGTTTGAGCGCCATACCGGCGGAAAACAGCGCGCATGGCACTGCGGTGGACCCCAGCATATCCAAAATCTCGAAAGGGATCGCCGGGATCTCCCAACCGGTGAAACGCCACATCAGGCCAAGCAGAATGCCGATGATAATCGGGTGGGTAAAAATGGAGATGGCAAGCTTGCGAACCGTCTCACCGAAATTGCCGCGCTGCGACCCGCCAAGTTCAATCGACAAGGTCGCCGCGCTCATCATGATGGGCAGATGGACGGCGATCAGCAGGAAAATCGGCACCCGCCCGGCATCGCCATAGGTGGTGAGGATCAGCGGTATACCGATCAAAACTGTGTTGGCCTGCGCCGCCGAAAAACCCGCCACAGTGCCGGTGGGCTTATCGCGACCGAAGCCACGTGTGACGATCATGTGGGCGCTTGCCCAGACCACGATCACGGCAGCAAAATACACTGCCCAATAGGCCCAGGGCGAGGCTTCGGGCACGTCAGCGGTGGCCAGCGTCTTGAACAACAGGCACGGCACGGCGACCGTAAACACGAAGTCTGACAGGCCATCGCCGACATGATCTTTGATAAGGCCGGTGCGCGCGGCAGCAAAGCCGATGGCGATAAGCCCGAAGACTGGAAGAACGATGGCAAGAAGCGACATGGCCTTCCCTTTGGCACCGCCTGTCAGGAGGCGCAAGCGCTCACGCGACTGTGCAGTGACAGCGCGCATAGCTGTGGCATGCTATTGTCGCAATACGCATCAATCGGGGAGAAAAACGATGACACTGCAAGAGATAGCCGACGCACTGATCAGCCATTGCCGCAATGGAACAGAGGCTGAGGCCCTGAACACGCTTTATGCCGAGGATGCCGTTTCTGTTGAGGCGTTGGCGCAACCAGGCGGCGGGCCGCAGGTATTTGAGGGCCTGGAGGCCCTGCGCGGCAAACATGATTATTGGAACAACGCGATGGAACAGGTGTCGATCGACGTTGGCGGGCCTTATCCTCATCAACCGGACAAGTTCGCCTTGACCTTTAAAGGTATGGCCAAGGTGAAGGAGACGGGAGAGGACTTTCCTATGGATGAGGTGGCCATCTACACGGTCAACGATGGCCAAATCGTGCGCGAGGAATTCTTCTATTCCATGTGAATCATGCTGGCTGACGCGGTGCGGCGTATCGCGCAAAACGCGACAGTCATTTTGACGTGGGGGACAGAATGGGAAAGGATGGGTGATGCCCAATCCCCCCGTTCCGTCTGCGTCCTCGCGCAAATCCAAGCCGTTTGACGCCGTCGTTCGCGCCTTTGGTCTGCTCTACAACCGGCTGCCTGGCAGCTACAACGGGCTGGTGGGCGCGTTGGGCTATCGCGCACCGCAATTGGTGGCCGATGCCCTGGCCGAGCACCTGACCACGGCCAATCCCAAAGTTCTTGATGCTGGCTGCGGCACGGGATTGACCGCAAAAGCAGTGCTTGAGCGCTTACCAGGCGGAACCATGGATGGCTTTGATCTGTCCGATAAAATGCTGCGTGAGGCGGCCAAGACAGGGCTCTACCACACCCTTAAACCTGCTGACGCCACCAAAGCCTTGCCGTTTGAAACCGGTGGTTATGATGCTGCGGTCTCAAGCGGGCTTTACACACTGGGCCATGTCGGCCCGGAAGCTTTGCTGCCCGTGCTGAACACCATCAAACCTGGCGGGCTGTTTGCGCTCAATATTTATGATGGGGCGTGGGAAAAAATGCGCTTTGAAAAGGCCATCGACCAACTTGTGGCCGATGGCCTCATCACAGTGCGCGCACACGAACAAGCGACCCATTTTGGCCGTATCGGCCAGACCTGCCGCGTTATTGTGCTGGACAAAGCCACTTAACCAAGCGCGTTTTAACCTCTGGTGATTAGGATGGCTCAGAGTTTAATCATTCAGCCGATTAAACATCACCTTAAGCCGCTTTTTCTTGGCCTTCAGCAACGATACGTACAATATCGGCCATGATCGTGTTCACTTTGAAGTCTTTGGGCGTGTAAACAGCAGCAACACCCATGGCTTTGAGCGCCGTTTCATCCTCAGGTGGGATAATACCGCCTACAACCACTGGTATATCGTCGACGTCTTCTTTGCGCAGGCGGTCCATGACATCTTTCAACAGAGCCACATGACTGCCTGACAGGATGGAAAGCCCGACAATGTGCACGTCCTCCTCGATAGCAGCGTTGACGATCTCAGCGGGCGTTAGGCGGATGCCCTCATAGACGACTTCCATGCCGCAATCGCGCGCGCGTACGGCGATCTGTTCCGCGCCATTGGAATGGCCGTCCAAGCCCGGTTTGCCGACCAGCATTTTCAGCCGCCGACCCATTGTGTTGGACACTGCATCAACGTCGGCGCGAACCTCAGCAAGATCATCGACATCGGCGCGAGCAGCTTTGCCGACACCCGTTGGCGCGCGGTATTCGCCATAGACCGAGCGCAGCGCAGCGCCCCATTCACCGGTGGTCACGCCGGCTTTGGCCGCTTCGACCGAAGCATCCATAATGTTGGAATTGCCCTCAGCGGCGTTTTTCAGGCCAGCAATGGCCGCTTCAACGACCGCATCATCACGCTCTGACCGCCAGGCGTTGAGAGTGGCAATAGCATCGTCCTCGACACCATCGGGCACGACCATGATCGCACCTTCGCCCGTGCCAAGAGGCGATTCCTCGCTTTCCTCGTAGCGGTTGACGCCGACAACGGTCTGTTCGCCTTTTTCGATGCCTTCTAGGCGGGCCGTGTTGGAGACCACCAATTGCTGCTTCATGTAGCTGGTCTCGATGGCGGCAATCGCGCCGCCCATCGCCTCGATCTGGGCAAGCTCGGCGCGGGCTTCTTCCTTTAGCGCCTCGACCTTGGCATCCACTTCCTTGGAACCATCGAAGAGGTCACCGAATTCCAACAGATCGGTCTCGAACGCCATCACCTGCTGCATGCGCAGCGACCATTGCTGATCCCAAGGGCGCGGCAGGCCAAGCGCCTCGTTCCAGGCCGGAAGCTGCACGGCGCGCGCGCGGGCCTTCTTCGACAGCACCACGGCGAGCATTTGAATAAGGATGCGGTAGACATTGTTTTCCGCTTGCGGCTCGGTCAGCCCCAGTGAGTTGACCTGGACGCCATAGCGGAACCGGCGATATTTCGGATCGTCCACGCCATAGCGCTGCTCGCAGATTTCATCCCAGAGATCGACGAAAGCGCGCATCTTGCACATCTCGGTGACGAACCGCATGCCGGCGTTCACAAAGAACGAAATCCGCCCAACGGCCTTGGGGAAATCTTCCTCGGGAATAATGCCGCGCGCCTTGACCGTATCGAGCACGGCAATCGCCGTGGCGAGCGCGAAAGAGAGCTCCTGAACCGGCGTCGCGCCTGCCTCCTGCAGATGGTAGGAGCAGACGTTCATCGGGTTCCATTTGGGCGTATTTTTATAGGTCCAGCCGATCATATCGGTGGTCAGTCGCATCGAGGGTTCGGGGGGGAACACATAGGTGCCGCGGGAGAGATACTCTTTGATGATGTCGTTCTGCGTCGTGCCGGCGAGCTTAGCCCGATCCGCACCCTGCTCGTCGGCCACCGCCACATAAAGCGCCAGCAGCCAGGGCGCGGTGGCGTTGATCGTCATCGAGGTGTTCATGGCATCGAGCGGGATACCGTCGAACAGCGTGCGCATATCACCCAAATGGGCAATCGGCACGCCGACCTTGCCCACTTCGCCGCGCGCCAGCACATGATCGGGGTCATAGCCGGTCTGCGTTGGCAAATCGAACGCCACGGACAGGCCGGTTTGCCCTTTGGACAGGTTTGTCTTGTAAAGCGCGTTAGAATCCTTGGCCGTGGAATGCCCCGCATACGTGCGGAAAATCCATGGCCGGTCCTTGGGCTTGTCGCCGGTCGGGGTCTCGCTCATCAGGGTGCGCCCTCTCGTTTCGCAACGCCCTATCCAAAGTGTGCGCTGCAACATGAGGCACAATAGGGCGCAGAGGGACCGGCGTCACCTCACCTTTGGGCGCAATGCCTCGGCACCCGACCCTAGCGGATGATAAGGCGTTTTAGGAAACACGCACCGAGGATCAGCGTCGTCGCGCCGGCCACGGCAGCAAAGAACGGCAGATGCGGCTGATTCATGACCTGCGTGGCCGAGCCGATATAGAGCATCAGCCAAGTCGCGCCGACCAGCGAGCCGATCATCAGGATCACATAATTGCCCATCAGGCCGAAGGCGTTGTCTTTGAACGCACCGTCGGCAAGCCAGGCCATCGGCCAGGTCAGCACCGAGGCGATGAGGAAGATGAACCACAAATTATCTATTACAAAAGGCGGTAACAGGCCGGCCATGGCACAGTGTCCTTACGTCATAGGGCAGCCGCCCGCTTGTGTCGCCAGACGGTCCCTTCAACCCATGATTGTAGACGCTGCGCGTGAACAGCCGGTTTATCGATAGCCAAGAAGGGGGTTAATCGGCGTTAACTCATCGACCGTCATCCTCGGGCTTGTCCCGGGGATCCATTCCTACAGATTTCACCGAACATCGCATTTAGTAGAACCGCCTCAGGCATGGATCTCTGTGATGGAAGCGCGGCGCGTGACGCGCGGACCCACAGAGATGACGCCAATTGGAAAACCCCTCCCCCTGACGGACATTGGTCGTATGGTTTTTTGCAGCGCAGCAATGCATAGTTCGCAGCACAAAAAGCTGATAATGAGAGGCCCCCGCCATGGCTCTTGCCGAAACCTCCGGTGACATCAAAGACTTGTACGAAATCGGCGAAATCCCGCCGCTCGGCCATGTCCCCGCCAACATGTATGCCTGGGCCGTGCGCCGCGAGCGCCATGGCGAGCCGGAAGTCGCCATGCAGCAGGAAGTCGTCCCGGTCTGGGAGATCGGCGACGATGAAGTTCTGGTTTTCGTTATGGCCGCGGGCGTCAACTACAACGCCATCTGGGCAGGCCTCGGCGAACCGGTTTCACCGTTTGATCTCATCAAAAACGATTATGTCGTCAACGGCTCGGATGCCTCAGGCATCGTCTGGGCCGTCGGTTCCAAGGTGAAGCGCTGGAAGGTCGGCGATGAAGTCGTCATCCACTGCAACCAGGATGATGGCGACGATGAAGAGTGCAATGGCGGCGACCCGATGTTTTCGCCCAGCCAGCGCATTTGGGGCTACGAGACCATGGATGGCTCGTTCGCCCAGTTCACCCGGGCGCAAGCGCGCCAGCTGATGACCCGGCCGAAACATCTGACCTGGGAAGAGGCTTCCTGCTACACCCTGACGCTCGCCACCGCCTACCGCATGCTTTACGGCCACCGCCCGCATGTTCTGCGCCCTGGCGACAATGTGCTGGTTTGGGGCGCCTCAGGTGGTTTGGGCGTGTTTGCGACGCAGATTTGCGCTGCCGCCGGGGCCAACGCCATCGGTGTGATCTCCGATGAAGACAAGCGTGATTTCGTCATGTCGCTTGGCGCCAAAGGCGTTCTCAACCGCAAGGACTTCAACTGCTGGGGTCAACTGCCCAAGGTCGGTTCTGATGAATACGACACCTGGTTTTCGGAAGTGCGCAAATTCGGCAAGGCCATCTGGGACATTACCGGCAAAGGCGTGAACGTCGATTTCGTGTTCGAGCACCCCGGCGAAAGCACCTTCCCCGTCTCCACCTTCGTGTGCAAACGCGGCGGCATGATCGTGATTTGCGCCGGCACCACCGGATTCAACCTGACCATGGATGCGCGTTATGTCTGGATGCATCAGAAGCGCGTGCAGGGTTCTCACTTCGCCCATCTGAAACAGGCGGCTGCTGCCAACAAGTTGGTAATCGAACGCCGGATTGACCCTTGCATGTCAGAGGTTTTTGCCTGGCGCGATATCCCCAAAGCGCACACCAAAATGTACAAAAATCAGCACGCGCCCGGCAATATGGCGTGCCTGGTAGGGTCGCCGAAACCTGGCCTGCGCACCTTTGAAGATGTGCTCGACGCGGCGCGTTGACACACCACAATCGTCATAGCCGCCCTTGAGGCGGCTATCCAGACATTGCGATCCACCTGCACCGATCCTGCCTTAGTAACTGGATGGCCGGGTTGGTAGCGCGGCGCGTGACGCGCGTACCCCTGACCATGACGTGTTCTTAGATCGGGATGACACCATCTAGATGGTATCATCTCGCCGCCCCACCGACCGTCATCCCGGGACAAGCCCGAGGATCACGCACTGTGGTGATGGCGCACCAGGTGCCAAGGTGGTCAGAAGTAATGACATGCGCGACGTAACTCGTTAAGCCGCAGCGTCGTCGCCTGGTCCCCGAAAGCCCACACAATGCTTCTGCGCTTTGCGCCCGTTTTTTTCGTGCTCATCTGGTCAACGGGCTGGATTGCAGCGCGCGCCGCAGCACCGCTGGCCGATCCGCTGACGTTTCTGGCTGCGCGCTATGCGCTGGCGGCCCTGGCGCTCTTCCTCATCATGCTTGCCTTCAAGGTAAAACTGCCCGCTGACCGCCGCCTCTGGGCTCACGGCTTGGCGTCCGGCGTGCTCTTGCACGCGATCTATCTCGGCGGGGTTTGGTATGTGATCGACGAGGGTCTTGCCACGCCGCTGTCGGGTTTGATCGCCGCGCTGCAGCCGCTGCTGACGGCGGTTCTTGCCGTCACATGGCTCGCCAAATATCTGACGAAAAAACAATGGCTTGGCCTGGTACTCGGGTTTGCTGGCCTGGTGATCGCGCTGCTGCCGCGCCTCTTCGCGCTGGAGGGCGAAGCGTTCGCCGCCGCGTCCTGGCTTATCGTCATCAATGTGGTGGCGATGATCTCCGTGACCCTCGGCACGCTCTATCAGAAGCGCTTTCTGCAAGGCGGCGATCTGCGCGCTATCTCGTTCTTGCAGTACATCGGGGCAACGCTTGCCACCCTGCCGTTCGCGTTTCTGATGGAAGAGATGCACATCACGATCAACGCACAAAGCACCCTGATCATGGCCTGGTCGGTGATCGGCCTGTCGCTGGCGGCCATCGGCCTGTTGCTGCTCCTGATCCGCCATGGCGCGGTGTCGCGCGCTGCCACGCTGATCTATCTGATCCCACCGCTGGTCGCGATCGAAGCCTGGCTGCTGTTCGACGAAGACCTGGCGCCTATCGCGATCCTCGGCATGGCGATCACTGTTTTCGGCGTCTATTTGGTCAACCAGAAGCCCAAAACCGTTTGAGCGCGACTAGCGTATTTGGAATCGCAGACCACTAGCCCATCGGCGGGGTTGCTGCAGTGCAAACTGTTGATCATTTTGCGCCGCACAAATACGCTGACGCACCGCGATCCGGACAAACGACGAGGACACCATCATGAGCCTGGCCGAAGATCTCACCATGGATGACAACGACGGTCTTGCCCTGGCCGCCGATGCGTTGGAAGCGGTGAACGCCGTTTATGAGGCCGCCAAGAGCGCTGTCGCCGCGCAGACCATGGAAGGCGACCGCGTCAAAGGCGCGCTGCTGGAACAGCATCAGCACGCGGCGCACGGTTTGGCGTGGCTCGCCACCTATCGCGAAGCGCTGCGCGAGCTGATTGCCTACGCCCAGCGCCTGCAAAGCGAAGGTCTTTATGGGCAGACCGAAACGCTGATCCTGGAAATCGGCTTCGCCGAATATCTCGCCCAGATCGAAGGCGGCATACCGATGAACCAGGGCGAGATCATCCGCCTGGCCGCGCTTGGCGTGGCGCCGGACACCGCCCGGGCCTTTTCCGACAACCCATCGGTGCGCGCGCTGATCCAGCTTGGTTCCGAGCCCGACAAGCGCACCGCCCTGGTTGCAACGATGATGAACGATAGTGGCGCGGCCACGGTTGGCGCGGATGGTCTGGACGAAACGATGGAAGCGTTTCGCTCCGAAATGCGCCGCTTCGCCGCTGATGCCGTCGAGCCGCACGCCCATGAGTGGCATCTGGCCAACGACTACATCCCGATGGAGATCATCGAGCAAATGTCCGAGCTCGGCGTCTTCGGCCTGACGATCCCTGAGGAATATGGTGGCCTGGGTCTCGGCAAAGAGGCGATGTGCGTCGTCTCCGAAGAGTTGTCCCGGGCCTATATCGGTGTCGGCTCGCTGGGTACGCGCTCGGAGATCGCCGCTGAATTGATCCTGTGTGGTGGCACCGATGCGCAGAAAGACAAGTGGCTGCCGCAGATTGCCTCTGGCGAAATCCTGCCAACGGCGGTTTTCACCGAGCCGAACATCGGCTCCGACCTCGCAAGCCTGAAAACCCGCGCCACGCTCGACGGCGAGACCTACACGTTGAACGGCAACAAAACCTGGATCACCCATCCGGTGCGCGCCGACATCATGACCGTGCTTGCCCGCACCAACCCCGATGAGCCGGGCTACAAGGGCCTGTCTATGTTCATCGCCGAAAAGCCGCGTGGTTCGGATGAGGACCCGTTCCCTCATCCCAATATGTCGGGCGGTGAGATTGAAGTGCTCGGCTATCGCGGCATGAAAGAGTATGAAATCGCCTTTGATGGCTTCGAGGTACCCGCTGCCAACCTACTCGGCGAGGCGGAAGGCAATGGCTTTAAACAGCTGATGGAAACCTTTGAATCCGCGCGCATTCAAACTGCAGCACGTGCTGTGGGCGTTGCCCAGTCAGCGCTTGATCTCGGACTGCAATACGCGAAGGACCGCCAACAGTTCGGTAAGGCGCTGATCCACTTCCCGCGTGTGGCCGACAAGCTTGCCATGATGGCTGTGGAAACCATGATCGGGCGTCAGCTCACCTATTTTTCCGCCCGCGAGAAGGATGAGGGCCGCCGCTGCGATGTAGAAGCCGGTATGGCCAAGTTGCTTTGCGCGCGCATCGCGTGGGCGAATGCCGACAACGCCCTGCAAATCCATGGCGGTAACGGCTTCGCGCTGGAATATGCGATCTCGCGCGTGCTCTGCGATGCCCGCATCCTCAATATTTTCGAAGGTGCCGCGGAGATTCAGGCACAAGTGATCGCCAAGCGGTTGCTGGAAGCATAGGCGACAGCAAGCGCGATCCGGTCGATCACGCCAAAGAATACGGATTGCGAAATGCCTTCTGGAAGCGTGAAGACAAATCACGTCCACAAAAACGCTGATCGCCAAGCGTTTGCTGGAAGCCTAAGCAGAACCCCTAGTGCTTTCCCATGACGTAACCATGGACACATCGTGTACAGGTGCGACCAAATGCGCGCCAAGACACGTCAACTTTGAGTGTATTTAACACAATTGCAACTTGAAGTAGAGAAAACTACAGTCCTTCACCGAAGAAGGTCCGTCGCATGCCGCTTTATTCCATCATTTACATTAGCCGCGCACCGGAAGTGCGTGGAGAACAGCGGCGTATGTTTCTCAGCAATTTGGTCAAACAAGCTGATGCCAACAACATGCGACATGGTGTTTCGGGATGTTTGATCCATGTTGATGACTACTTCATTCAAGTCATGGAAGGGCCGCGCGGACCTTTGAGCGAAACCTTCAACCGCATCGCCCAAGATGATCGCCACCACGACGTGCATTTGGTGCATGTTGGCCCACTGGTGACCCGGCAATTCACTTCGCCGTCGCTTGCGGCCTTTGATATTGCTAGTGAAACCAATCCGGTTTTCCTGAAATACAGGGTCAGGCCGGACTTCTGCCCCTATCATATGGCGCCGCATGCGCTGACCGATTTGATCGAACAGATCGCTTTGGTTTGCGCCAAACTCGATAGCAGCAACCGACGCGACAAATCGTTGGCCGCCTAACCTAGCTTGGTCCGCGTGGGCGCGCTAAGGCGGGCGCATGACACAGGCGACCAAAACACCGTGCTCTATCCTCATCACGGGCGCATCGACAGGCATCGGCCACCATGCGGCACATGCCCTGGCCAAACGCGGATGGATTGTGGTCGCTGCTGCCCGCAAACCCGATGATGTGGCACGCCTTAAGGGTGAGGGGCTGCATGCTGTCCACCTCGATCATGCCGATGAGGCAAGCATCGCCACAGCCTTCGACGAAACCTTGGAGCTAACCGACGGCAGGCTGGATGCCCTCTTCAACAATGGTGCTTATGGTCAGGTGGGCGCGCTGGAAGATGTGACAACCGACCATATGCGAGCCCAATTTGAGGCTAACTTTTTTGGCCTGCACACGCTCATACGCCAAGCCCTGCCGGTGATGCGGGCCCAAGGCTTTGGGCGGATTGTGCAATGTTCCAGCGTTCTCGGCTTTATCGCCGCGCCTTATCGGGGCCCCTATGTGGCTTCAAAATTTGCCCTGGAAGGCTACACCGACACGCTGCGCGCCGAAGTGGCGCGCTTTGGAATCAAAGTTGTTTCCATCCAGCCTGGTCCCATCACCAGCGCGTTCCGCGCCAACGCCTTGGCCGTGTTTCAGCGCACCATTGACGCCGACACCTCCGCCTATGCTGATGATTACACCTTGCAATTGAAGCGCCTGCACGCGCGCGGCAAAGCCTCGTTCGAGCTTGGTCCAGAAGCTGTGACGGCGGTTCTTATCAAGGCGCTGGAAAGCCCTAACCCCAAACCTGCTTACCGCGTGACGACCCCTACCCATCTGATAGCATTGGTCAGGCGTTTGCTGCCCTCACGCATGCAAGCAGCTATGCTTGCGCGCGCACGTGGCAAATAATCATCGGCAACGTCTTGCGCTGCCAAGCGTCGAACCCTGATACGTTTGTATTTTCAAAGGATACCCTCGATGACCGCCACACCTGTTTTGGCTGCACCTCTTGTTCCTGCTTACGCCAAAGGCTGGATGTTGCTGGGCATCTACGTGCTTGTCACGGCTGCGGCATCCATCACCGGTAGCTTTGCCAGCAATCCCGACACCAGCGCTTGGTACCAGGCGCTCAACCAACCCCCTTTTCAGCCACCATCCTGGGCGTTTGGTGTCGTTTGGCCCATTCTCTACCTGTTGATGGCCTATGCAGGTTGGCGTGCCGATACCGCTGCGCCACAGGTACATAAAAGCAAGCTGCGCCTTCGCTATGGCATCCAACTGGCGCTCAATGCCGCTTGGACCATCGCCTTCTTTGCCCTGCAATCGATTACTGGCGGCATCATCGTTATCCTGGCCCTGTTGGCCGCGATCATCGTTTGGATAGCAGCGGCGCGGCAGGTTGACCGGCTCGCTGGCTGGCTGTTCGTGCCTTATGCCGCATGGGTGACATTTGCCACGCTGCTAAACGGGTCGTATGTGCTGCTCAATTGATGCGGCCAACCGGTGACGAGCCTAACCGGCCATGTGACCCAGCGCCCGCTTTGACCCGTAGGACATACCATGAGCACCTTTCTCCAAATCCTGTCGTTTCTCGCGCTCGGCGCCGTGGTTGTGGTCCTATTCTTAGGCCTTGCCAACATGATGAAGGGCGGCAGTTCCAACCGCTCCCAGCAGCTCATGCGCTGGCGCGTGATCTTGCAGGCCATCGCCATCGTTGTGGTGATGATCGTCGCCTGGTTTGCCAGCCAAAGCTGAATCCAACTTTCAAGGAAGCCCGCATGGTCATTCTGACAAAAATTTACACCAAGACCGGCGATGATGGCACGACGGGTCTCGGGTCTGGCGAACGGCGCAAGAAATTCGACCTGCGAGTGGAAGCCTATGGCACAGTCGATGAAACCAACGCTGCCATTGGCATGGCACGTCTGTCCACCGGCGCGGACCCAGCGCTGGCTGATCTCGATGCGATGCTGATGCGCATTCAAAACGATCTTTTCGATCTGGGGGCCGATCTCTCCACCCCACCAACCAATGAAGATATCGGCTACGAACCACTCCGCGTGGTGGACGCCCAAGTGTCCCGCCTTGAAGCTGAGATCGACCGATTGAATGCTGATCTCTCTCCGCTCAACTCCTTCGTTCTGCCTGGTGGCACACCGGTTGCCGCAGCCCTGCATGTGGCGCGCACCGTGTCACGCCGTGCCGAGCGCCTGTCGGTGGAACTGGCCGACCAAGAGCCTGGTATGGTGAGCACCCATGTGCGCAAATATCTCAACCGCCTGTCAGACTTTTTGTTCGTCGCCTCGCGCTGGACCAATGACAAGGGCGCAGCCGATGTCTTGTGGGTGCCGGGCAAAAACCGCTAAGAGCAAGGTGTGATTGCCGATACGGCAAAAAATCAGGGCTTGCGCAAATGTTCTTGCCGTTCTTCGATTCCAATCCCAAAGAGCGGATCACCGTTCAGGCGGTAACGGTTGGCCTCATCGTTCTCAACGTGGCGATGTTTTTGGTCTTTCAGGGTGCGGTGGTCGACTATCCTGATTATCGTCTGGCACTGATCCCCGTCACGCTGTTTGCTGAGCAAACGCGGCCTGCTGACCTCATTTTCGTGCCCGAAGAAATTACCGTACTCAGCTACGCGTTTCTGCACGGCTCCTGGCTGCATTTGGCGGGCAACATGCTGTTCCTTTGGGTCTTTGGCGACAATGTCGAAGATGCCATGGGCCATGTGAAATTTCTGATCTTCTTCATCCTATGCGGCATCGCCGGTGGCCTTGCCTACGCAATCATGACGCCTGATCCAGCCGCACCGCTGGTCGGCGCATCCGGTGCCACATCCGGCGTTGTCGCTGCATATCTGATGCTGCATCCGAAAGTGAAAGTCTGGGTTCTGGTGACGCTGCTGATCAAGTTTCCCTTCCAGCTACCCGCCTGGATCGTGCTTGGCGCCTATGTCGTGTGGAACGTCGTCATGGTGCTGTCTGGCGACAATGGCTCCAACACAGCCTGGTGGGCCCACATTGGCGGACTTGTGGCAGGCGCGGCACTAACTCCACTGTTCAAGCACCGTGACGTGAAGCTGTTCGATCAGGACTTGCCGGAACCGGCAGCCGCGGACAAACCTTAGTGCCAGGTGTGGCCAAGTGCCGACTTTGGGATCGTTGACAGGTTGGTAGCCCAGTCCTAGCTTGCCGCCAGCGCTTTGCTGCGATGCACAACCTGTTCGAGCCAGGCCATGCGCGCATGCTCCACTACAGCCCAACCGCAAGAATAGGATGTTTGCGTGAAGATCTTGGTGCCGGTCAAACGGGTGGTCGACTACAATGTCACCATCACCGTGAAGGAAGATGGTTCAGGGGTGAACCTTGCCAATGTGAAGATGTCGATGAACCCCTTCGACGAAATCGCCGTCGAAGAGGCGCTGCGCCTGAAAGAAGCTGGCAAGGCCGAAGAAGTAATCGCCGTTTCCATCGGACCAGAGAAAGCCCAGGAAACGCTGCGCACCGCGCTGGCCATGGGCGCTGACCGTGCGATCCTGATCAAAACCGACGAGACCACCGAACCGCTGGCTGTCGCTAAGGCGCTGAAAGCCGTAGTTGGTGAAGAGAAACCAAGTCTCGTCATCATGGGCAAACAGGCCATCGATGATGATTGTAACCAAACTGGTCAGATGCTGGCCGCGCTGCTTGGCTGGGGCCAAGGCACATTTGCTTCCAAGGTTGAACTGGATAGCGATAGCGTGGCCGTCACTCGCGAGGTTGATGGTGGCCTGGAAACGGTGAAGCTGGCACTGCCTGCCATCATCACCACCGATCTGCGTCTCAACGAGCCGCGCTACGCCTCTCTGCCCAACATCATGAAGGCCAAAAAGAAGCCGCTGGACGTAAAAACACCAGAGGAGATCGGCGTTGATTTCACGCCGCGCCTGGAAGTGCTTTCCACCGCCGCGCCCGCCAAACGCGAGGCAGGCGTGAAAGTCGCTGATGTGGGTGAACTGGTGGAAAAACTCAAAGCCGAATCTGGCGTTCTTTAGGAGCTATGACAATGACCACACTCCTGATCGCCGACCATGACAACGCAACACTTTCGGGCGAAACCGCCAAAGCGCTTACTGCTGCAATAGAACTGGGTGCACCGGTTGATGTGCTCGTTGCAGGCTCTGGGGCCGATGCCGTCGCCAAAGAAGCCGCATCACTCCAGGGCGTGCAAAAGGTGCTGCATGCCGAGGATGCAGCCTTGGAACACGCGCTGGCCGAACCGATGGCTGCGCTCATCATCACCATGGCTGATGGCTATGATGCCTTCGTTGCACCTGCCACCACGACCGGCAAAAACATCATGCCGCGCGTCGCAGCGCTGCTTGATGTGATGCAGCTTTCTGACATCGTCAAAGTGGAAAGCGCCGACACGTTCCAGCGGCCCATCTATGCCGGTAACGCCATCCAGACCGTCAAATCCTCTGACGCCAAGAAGGTGATCACCGTGCGCGGCACCGCTTTTGATGCGGCTGATACAGGTGGTTCAGCGGCTGTGGAAACCGTGAGCCTTCCCGATGTACCATCGGTGTCGAGCTTTCTTTCTGCCGATTTGGCCGAGAGCGAACGTCCGGAACTCACCAGCGCCAAAGTCATCCTGTCCGGTGGCCGGGCGCTGGGCTCGAAAGAAGAGTTTGAGCGCGTCATCCTGCCGCTGGCCGATGCGCTTGGCGCAGCAGTCGGCGCCTCACGCGCCGCCGTCGATGCCGGCTACGCGCCGAATGATTGGCAGGTTGGCCAGACCGGCAAAGTGGTGGCGCCCGACCTTTACATCGCCGCTGGTATTTCCGGTGCCATCCAACATCTGGCGGGCATGAAAGATAGCCGCATCATTGTTGCCATCAACAAGGATGAAGATGCACCGATCTTCGATGTGGCTGATTATGGTCTGGTCGCCGACCTCTTTGAGGTGCTGCCAGAGTTGAAATCGGCCATTGAATCCTAGAAGAGTAGCCAGCGTCTGAAAAAGGCAAGCTACGGAAAGAACGAACGAGCATGAGTGGCATTCAAAAGGTTGGCATTGTTGGCGCCGGGCAGATGGGATCGGGCATTGCCCATGTCTGCGCCTTGTCGGGCATGGATGTGGTGTTGCAGGATTTGGCCTTGGACAAGGTCGAACAGGGTCTGGCCACCATTTCCGGCAACATGAACCGGCAGGCTGGCAAGGGCATCATCAAAGAAGACGAGATCAAGCCAGCACTAGCCCGCATCACCGCCTCTGATGCTTACGAAAACATGGCAGACTGCGATTTGGTGATCGAGTCGGCCACTGAAGATGAAACCGTCAAACGGAAGATTCTCGCGCAGCTCGCCCCGGTGGTGAAATCAAGCTCCATTCTGGCCACCAACACCTCATCGATTTCCATCACGCGATTGGCTGCCTCCACAGATCGGCCGGAAAAATTCATCGGCATTCACTTCATGAACCCGGTGCCTTTGATGGAGCTGGTGGAAGTGGTGCGCGGCATTGCCACCGACGATGAAACCTATGAAGCCTCGCGCGGATTTGTTGCCAATATCGGCAAGCAGATCACGGTGGCTGAAGATTTCCCGGCCTTCATCGTGAACCGCATTTTGCTGCCGATGATCAACGAGGCGATCTACACGCTCTATGAGGGTGTTGGCTCAGTGGAGAGCATCGACACAGCCATGAAACTTGGCGCCAACCATCCGATGGGTCCGCTGCAATTGGCTGATTTCATAGGCCTCGACACCTGTCTGTCGGTGATGCAGGTGCTTTACGATGGTCTGGCAGATACCAAATATCGCCCCTGCCCACTGCTGGTGAAATACGTTGAAGCTGGGTGGGTAGGCCGCAAGGCTGGCCGCGGTTTTTACGATTATCGCGGCGAAGTGCCAGTGCCGACGCGGTAAGCGCGCAAAGGCCGCTACCAGCACCATCCGTCATCCCTGTGCTTGTCACAGGGATCCATTCCAAAAGGCTGTGCACTCCTTCCATCGGTGAGCAAAACACGATGGAATGGACCCCCGCCACAAGGGCGAGGTGACGACCGGGTGGATGTTGAAGCACTCGCGATTGTCTGGCCGAGTCCGGCCATGACGGAGGATAAACACCTCCAACACGTCTCATTCCATCAACTGATCAGAAAGCATTTGTCGCTAAGCTAACGCCAAGCTTAGGAGATTACCCAATTGGAACCTGTCGCAATCGCATCATCAGCGATGGCCAATAATCAGGCGCAAATCGGCGCAGCTGCCGCGCAAAAGGTCATGAAAATGAACCAGGAAGCCGCGCAGCAACTGGTCGCGATGATCGACCAGGCGTCAGCCAATTCTGCCGCTTTGGCCGATGCACAGGCCGTCGGTTCGGCCACCGCGGCGGGTGTCGGCACGCGCGTAGACCGCCAGGCCTAGATCGCGAAAATGGGCGGCATCACCCTTGTTGGGATCCTTTCCGGCATGATCTTTGGCGCATTGGCCACCATGGTGCGCCAGCATGCCAGCGCCATTATCCTTGCCCCGGTCATTCTCGCACCGATTGCCTATCTCTTCGTTTGGCGCGACGCGTTGATCGGCCCGTGCTTTTTCGCCAGCAACTTTGACACGGATACGTGCACGCCGATGCGCGCGCTGATGGCCACAACCTTGGAACATGCCGGTGACACGGTGATCGTCGTGATCTCGCACATCGTGGTTGCCTTTGTGATGGTGGCGGTGCTTTCGGTTTCGCGTTCAGCCATTGCCAAAGCCAATATGAAGTCGCCCCACCAAAAAGAGATGGAACGACTGGCATACGAGCAAAAGCTCGCTGCTCAATTGGAAACCAAAAGGCGCATGGAAGAGGAAATGGAAGCGGCCACCAAGGCCATCAACGCCTCGCGAGCTGCGCGTGCCAAGGCCCGAGAACGGGCAAGGGCAAGAGCGCAGGATGCGGAACTGGAAGCTTCTTCTTAAGGCACCTGCGCCGCATCCATCAGCGCCACGGCATCTTGGCTGTCCCAGTGCGCGGCACCCGCCAAAAAGCCCTGCAAGCACCCATCGCTATCGATCAACAGCGTGGTCGGCATGCCAAACGCCAGGCCCTCAGCGCGCAAGTCTTGAAACAAATCTGCTGAGCTATCTTGGTAAAAGGCCAGTGCTCCCACCTCGATTTCATCCAAAAAACCTTGCGGGTCGGCGCTTTCGCGCGTGTCGATGTTGACGGCCACCACCTCAAAATCATCACCACCTAGGTTCGCCTGAAGCCGGTCAAGCGCTGGCATCTCTTCACGGCACGGCGCACACCATGTCGCCCAGAGGTTGAACAGCACCGTCTGCCCGCGCCAGTCGGCGATGGTACGCGCAGCACCATCGCCATCGACAAAGTTCATCATCGGCGCTGGACGCGCATCATCGACCACAGCAAAAGCTGCCACCTCGCCCTGCGCCGCTGCATCTAGTGCCAAGCGCCGCTCGTCACTGATCGTGCAGGCCGCAGCACTTTCACCATTTGCAGGGTCGTCATTGTTGATATAGACCGCAACCCCACCAGACGCGACGCCAAGCACGGCGGCGACCAACAGCAAAACCGTAAGCCGTATCTTTCCCCCATCCCGCTTGGGAGGTTGGCTTTCTGGACTTTGCGGTGACGACATAACACTTTTCCTTCAACGAGATGGGCGAACAACAGTGAGCAATGCGGCCAGATGAGTGATACAGATAAAAACCCTGGCAGAAACACCGACAAAAACAGCATGTGGGGCGGGCGCTTTGCCGCAGGGCCTGCCGCCATTATGGAAGACATCAACGCGTCCATCGGCTTTGACCAGAAACTCTACGCCCAGGATATTCAAGGCTCCAAGGCGCACGCCACAATGCTTGCCGAGGTCGGCATTCTAACCGCTGACGACCGTGACGCGATCATCAAGGGCCTGACCCAGATTGGCGAAGAGATCGAACACGGTCACTTCACTTTTTCGCGTGGCCTTGAAGACATTCATATGAACATTGAAGCGCGGCTGCGCGAGCTAATCGGCGATGCTGCTGGTCGCTTGCACACCGGACGGTCTCGCAATGATCAGGTGGCCACCGATACCAAGCTTTACGTGCGCACGGCCATTGATGGCATCGATGCGGCCCTGGCGGACCTGCAAAAAGCCCTGGCTGAGAAAGCGCTGGAGTATGCCGGCACGGTTATGCCGGGCTTCACCCACCTACAGTCCGCCCAGCCGGTGACGTTCGGCCATCATCTGCTTGCTTATGTCGAAATGATTGCCCGCGACCGTGGCCGTTTCCAAGATGCCCGCAAGCGCCTGAATGAATCCCCGCTTGGTGCAGCGGCATTGGCCGGCACCAGCTTTCCCATCGACCGGCAAATGACCGCTAAGGCGCTAGGGTTTGACCGGCCAACGGCGAATTCACTGGATTCGGTATCCGACCGCGATTATGCGCTGGAAACGCTGGCAGCCGCCTCAATCCTTTCCATGCATCTGTCGCGCTTTGCCGAAGAGATCGTGATTTGGTCGTCGGCGCAGTTTCAGTTCATCGCGCTGTCCGATGCACTGACCACCGGCTCATCCATTATGCCGCAGAAGAAAAATCCCGATGCGGCTGAACTGGTGCGTGCCAAAATTGGCCGCGTGATGGGTGCTTTCACAGCGCTGATGACGGTGATGAAGGGCCTGCCCATGGCCTATGCCAAGGACATGCAGGAAGACAAAGAGCCGATCTTCGATGCGCTGGAAACGCTGGAGCTTTCTATCGCAGCGACCACTGGCATGGTGGCCGACATGGTGCCCAACGCCAAAGTGCTGAAGAAGGCCGCAGGCTCCGGCTACGCGACCGCCACGGACCTTGCCGATTGGCTGGTGCGGGTGCTGAACATGCCCTTCCGCGATGCCCATCATGTGACCGGCACGCTGGTTGGCATGGCCGCTGAGCGCAAAGTGGATTTGCACAAATTGTCGCTGGAAGAGATGCAAAGTGTTGAGCCGGCCATCACGCAGGATGTGTATTCGGTGCTCTCGGTGGACAAATCCGTGCGCTCACGCCTCAGCTATGGCGGCACAGCCCCGCAGAATGTGCGCAAGCAGGCGCGCCGGTGGTTGCGTCAGTTAAGCTGACGCAGAACAACAGGAATGTTGGTTGAAAAGGCTGACCAAAACCGCCTAGGGATAGTCAGCACAGTTTTTCGTGAAAGAGACGCGCCATGCGCCTTCGCACATTGATCTTGACGACTATGTTCGCGCTGACCCTCGCCGGGTGCGGCGTGAAGGGCCCTCTTGTGCCGCCTTCGGCCGCCAACGCTCCAGAGGCACTTGAAGGTGCCGAGCTGGAAGAGGCTGCACCGCAAGACGATCGCCAGTTCATTCTCGACGGGCTCTTGCTCTAAAGTGTTTTCAGCAAAAGTGGGCACCAGTTTTGCGTCCGAAAACGCGATGAAAGAAACAGATAGAGCATTTTGAAGTGATCCGCAGTTTACGAAAAATGCTCTAGCAGGGTTCATCCATGCACCATTTTCACTATCGCGATGGCCGCCTCTTTGCTGAGGACGTGCCGGTTGAAACGCTCGCTCGTGAGGTCGGCACGCCGTTCTATGTCTATTCGACGGCCACGCTGGAGCGGCACTATCAGGTGTTCACCGACGCATTCGGCGATCTGCCGGTGCTCGTGTGTTACGCGCTGAAAGCCAATTCCAACCAAGCGGTGATGGAAACCCTGGCCCGTCTTGGATCCGGCGCCGACGTGGTGTCTGGCGGCGAACTGAAACGGGCGTTGCGCGCAGGCGTTCCGGCCAAAAAAATCATGTTCTCTGGTGTCGGCAAAACCCGCGCTGAAATGGAAGAGGCGCTTGCCGCCGGTATCCTTTGCTTCAACGTGGAAAGCGAGCCGGAGTTGGAACGCTTGTCTGCCGTGGCAACGGGTATGGGCAAAGACGCGCCAGTCTCCCTGCGCATCAACCCTGATGTGGATGCCAAAACCCACGCGAAAATCACCACCGGCCTGTCGGAAAACAAGTTCGGCATTCCTTGGTCACGCGCCCGCGATGCCTATGCCCGCGCCGCCAGCTTGCCTGGCATCCAGGTGATCGGCATTGATATGCATATCGGATCGCAAATCACCCAGCTGGAACCGTTCGATCAGGCGTTCGGCAAGCTCGGCGGGCTGATTGAGACATTGCGCGGCGATGGCCACACGATTCATCATGTCGATCTGGGCGGTGGCCTCGGTATTCCCTATACCGATGACAATGACCCGCCGCCGCACCCGGATGATTATGCCACCGTGGTGAAGAAGCATGTCGATCAGCTCGACTGTGAGATCATATTTGAACCGGGACGTCTGATCGCCGGCAATGCGGGTATTCTCGTCACCAAGGTGGAGTATGTGAAGCCCGCCGACGGCAAGACGTTCGTGATCATTGATGCGGCGATGAACGACCTTATCCGCCCGACGCTTTACGACGCCCATCACACCATTCGCCCGGTGGTCGAGCCGACCTCGCCGGAGTTATGGCCCGTGGTCGATCTGGTTGGCCCGGTCTGCGAAACCGGCGACTATATCGCCAAGGATCGCTCGTTCCCGCCGGTGAAAGAAGATGATCTGATCGCGATCTTCTCCGCGGGGGCCTATGGCGCTGTGCAGGCCGGGACCTACAATTCCCGACTTTTGGTGCCGGAAGTGATGGTCAATGGCGATCAATTCCATGTCGTGCGCCCCCGCACCACGATGGATGCGTTGATTGGCCTCGACTCTCGTCCAAGCTGGTTTGGCTGATAAGCACTGACCGTCACCCCTGTGCTTGTCACAGGGGTCCAGCCTGAGACATTCGCGGCAACGACCGTAAAACTGGTACACCCGTTGGAATGGACCCCCGCCACAGGGGCGAGGGTGACGAATGTGGTATTGTTTCCCAGCGCCTTGCCTTCACCACACCTGCGCGCCACACTCCTTTAAGATCGACCACTTGAGAACCGGATTCCGTGCCAGACACTGAACCACTGTCACCGCTTTCCAAACGCATCGCTCGCGCTACTCGCCGGGCGGCGCTTTTTGCGTTTGTGGAGCGGCTTTGGCCGCGCTTGGTGCTTGTTGGCTCAATCCTTGGCCTGTTTCTAACGCTGTCTTGGCTTGGCCTCTGGCCGCTGATGCCGGACCTTCTGCGCTTCACACTGTTGGGCGTGCTTGGTCTGACCTTCGCCGCTGCTATCCTTTGGGCGTCGCGCACGCCGCGTCCATCGCGTGAAGACGGCATGAAACGGGTCGAAAGCGCCTCCAAGCTCGAGGGCCGCCCGCTTGCCGCACTTGATGATGTGCCCTTTGACACGTCCAGTCAGGAGGGCATGGCGCTCTGGCAAGCACATCAGGCGAGCATGGCCAGCAAAGTGAAGCGTCTGGCCGCTGGCCTGCCAGCTCCGCGCACCGAGGTTTTTGATCGTTGGGCACTCCGCGCGCCAGTTCTGCTTGTTCTGGTGGTGGCGTTCTTTGTCGCCGGACCGCAACGTTCTGAGCGTATCAGCCAAGCTTTCGCGCCTTTGCAATCAGCGCCCACCGTGCCGGTGCGCATTGATGTATGGGCCACGCCACCGGCCTATACCGGCCTGCCACCACGCACACTGCTTGCTGGCGTCACAGTTGATGCGACAAGCGAACCGCCCATTGGCGCCATGCTGCCCACGGGTAGCCGTCTGACGATCCTTTTGAGCGATCCAGACGCCGTCACCGCAAGCCTAACGCCGATGAACAGCAGCGAGACATTAACTTTTACGTCAACGGAAGAAAGTGGAAGCCTGGAGACAGTGCTTGATGCTGATGTGACGTTGGACCTAGCGGCCCAGCGCGGCGCGATTTCATTACCGCTGCTCATAACACCGGATAGTCCGCCGAAGATCCGCTTTGCTGGCGACCCACAGGCAACAACCGTTGGCGCCATCGAAATTCTCTATGCCGCCGAAGATGATTATGCCGTGGAAAGCGCCCACGCCGATGTGGAACCGGCAGACGAGCGCTATGCCGATGCCACACCTCTGATCGACGCGCCGCGTATCGATCTCATCCTGCCGCAAACCCCCACTGGCGGAACCGTCGAAACCACCCGCGACCTCTCCGCCCACCCCTGGGCCGGGCTGGACGTGGACATGACGCTGGTCGCCACCGATGGGGCAGGCCAAGAGGCCACCAGCGAAACGCTGACAGTTCTTTTGCCACAACGTCCGTTCCGTGAGCCTTTGGCCCGCGCCCTTGTGGAACAGCGACGCCTTCTGGCCATCGATACACGCACCCGACCCCATGTTCTCACGGCGCTGGAGGGCCTGGCGCTGGCGCCCGAGATCTTCATGGAAGATGAGCTGACCACCTTCCTAGCGCTGACAGTCACCACGCAACGCCTGCGCTTTGCTGATGGCAATGACGATCTGCTGGCGGTGGTTGAAATGCTCTGGCAATTGGCGCTGCAAGTGGAGGATGGCGATCTTTCACTGGCCGCTGAACGCCTGCGCGAGGCTGAAGAAAACCTATCAGACGCGCTGGAAAATGGTGCCAGCGAGGAAGAGATCTCCGCGCTGATGGACGAGCTGCGTCAGGCCTTCCAGGACTACATGCAGGCCTTGGCAGAGCAGTTGCAAAACCAAGACATGGCGCAGATGCCGCAAGACATGCCGATGGCCAACCTCAACCCGTTGGCGATGCAGGACATGATGGACCAGATCCAAGATTTGGCCGAGCTCGGCGCCAATGATGCTGCCCGTGAGCTGTTGGAGCAGTTGCGCGAGCAGCTTGATCAGTTGCGTGGTGCGCAGGCGATGGAGCAGCGCGAACCAACCCCGCAAGAGCAGCAACTGCGTGAATCCATGCAGGAGCTTCAGACGATCACGCGCGAGCAACAACGCCTGCTGGACGAGACTTTTCCGTTCTCTTCAGATGCGCAGCGCCAAGAGGTGCGACCACCGCGCCAGTTTTCCCCGCCAGGCGGTGAAAACGACCAGTCCAATCGACCGACACCCAATGAAAACGGCGATCCACAAAGCGATCCACTGGACGACCTCGCTGAGCAACAGCGGGCGCTTGAAGATCAGCTTCAGGACCTGATGGACCAATTACGCGATCTTGGCCTCAACCCCGATCAGTTCGGTGAAGCCGGAGACGCGATGGACGGCGCTGGTGACATGTTGGAAGAGGGCGATCCGACAACGGCGCTGGGCGAGCAAGGCCGCGCCTTAGAAGCGCTGCGCCAAGGCGCGCAAGATGTGATGGAGCAGCTTGCACAAGGCGAAGGGCAGGGCGGCGAAGGCCAAGCTCAAGGTCCCGGACAAAGCCCAGGGCCAGGCCAGGGCATGCCGCGCATCACCTTCGGTACTGGTGGCGATGGCCAGCGCGGCACCGATCCGCTGGGTCGCCCGCAACGCGAATCCGGCGGCAGGCGCGCTGATGGCACGGTGCGCATCCCTGAAGAGACCGATATTCAGCGGGCCCGCGATATCTTGAACGAAATCCAGCGCCGCTTGGGCGAGCAAGTTCGTCCGCAGGTGGAACGCGATTATCTCGACAGGCTGATTGACCGGTTTTGATTGAACCAACACATGACAGTCATCTCTGTGCTTGTCACAGAGATCCATGCCTCAAGATGTTTTGGAAGCAATAGGGTTACAGAGCCGCCATTGGAATGGATCCCCGCCACAGGGCGAGGATGATGGTTTGTGGGTTAAGCCGCGTGTTTTTCCAACACACCGCCAACCGCATCACGGATATCAGCCAGCGAAAATGGTTTCATGATCACGTCTTCGACCAGCGATTCCAGCCCATGCGCCCGCTCGCGCTGGTTGGCGTAGCCAGTCATCAAGAGGATCGGCAGGCCGGGGTAATCGCGAACGGTTGAAAGCGCCAGCGCGATGCCGTCCATGACGGGCATTTGAATATCGGTCAAAAGCAGGTCAAAGGCGCCACCCTCTTCGGCCAGCACCTCCAGCGCCATCGCGCCATCTTCGGCGGTGCGCACATCATGGCCGTCCAGCTCAAAAGCCTTTTCTAAGAAGGCCCGCACGGCCTCGTCATCCTCTGCAACCAACAGCCGTGCCATCGCGATGCCGTCCTATGTTTCCTTGGCAGACGCAAAAGGTGATTCTGTTCAGTTTAACATGGGGTGAACACCGGACCAGATAGGCAAATCGATCACAAATAAGTGCGCAGAATGCTTGGGGCCTGGACCCTAATTGATCGCGCCGGGAAGGCGTTCACCCTCTTGCAGGAAGCGCACCGACACGCTGGCAACCGTTTCCGGCGGCGCAGTAAGCTCGCTGAACACCGGCACGCTTTGCTCTGGCAGCAGATCTGTCGTCGGTGGATCCACACGCCAAACAAACAGCTCCGCGCCGGTTTCCGCCAAGAGTGCCAAGCGCAGCGGCGCCACTGAGCGCGCTGTGTCGTCGGCATTTACCATGGTGCCCTCAACACGCAGCACCGTCAGGCCAGCCACCAAAGAGCGCTCAGCAGTGAAGGGCGAGAACTCAATCCCACGCACATTCACGTCCAACCCAACCATCTGGTAGAGTCGCGCCAAGTCAGGCACCGACCGCACCACTGCATCACGCGCTGGAATGGCCAACACCAAGCCAAGCAGTCCAAGCGCAACACCAGCCGGAGCGGCGACCGTGAGAGCTTTGCGCATGAAAAGCTCTAACTTTGACGGGCCTTGACCCTTCAGGCGAACCTTGCGTGGTTTGCGAGGGATCGGCGTATCAACGCCAGCATCAACAGGGCCGGATGCCAACGCCTCTTGATCGCTGCCGGCGGCCTGGTCTTCATCCCAACTGGCAAAATCGACATCGCCATCTGCGGCACCATCATCGGCAACAGCGGCAAAACCATCAAGCAGGTCGTCGCCATCAGCCATTGCCTCCTCGTTCTGGACATCATCAGCCTCGAAAAGGGCATCAATGTCCGCGGCGGCGGCGGTTTCTTCTTCAGGCACAGCGTGCCAGATTTTCTGGCACGAGGCGCACTTCACCTTACGCCCGTTGGAGCCAAGCATATCGTCAGCAACAGTGTAGTCTGACGAACAGTGGGGGCAGACGATTTTCACGCGCGGACCATCTTTTAACACCAAAGGGCCTGCGAAAGGCCGATCCACAACTGGTAACGCGCGAGCGTTAAAGGGCTGTTAACCATGAAGGGTGCGAGTGGTATGAAACGAACGAGTTCCCCGCGCGGCCGGGCGCACCACGCGCCGGGCAGGAGCATGCACCTGTGCTGACCATGGAAAATGTAGGCCTACGCTATGATGGAGGGCCGGAGGTACTCTCCGACCTCTCCTTCGATATTGAGCCGCGCAGCTTCCAATATCTCACCGGCCCTTCCGGGGCGGGCAAAACCTCCATGCTCAAATTGATGTCGCTTGCTATGCGCCCAACGCGTGGCGGCGTAACCGCCTTCGGCAAGAACACGGCGCGCGCCAGCGCGCGCGAAATTCCGGCCCTGCGCCAGCGCATTGGCGTGGTGTTTCAGGATTTTCGCTTGCTCGATCACCTCACCACTTTTGAAAACGTCGCTCTGCCCTTGCGCGTTCAGGGCAAAGAGGAATCCACCTACGGGGCTGATGTGCGCGAGCTTTTGGGTTGGGTGGGCCTGGGTGAGCGCATGTATGCCATGCCGCCGGTGCTTTCTGGCGGTGAGAAACAACGCGCCGCCATCGCCCGCGCGGTGATCGGCCAACCTGATCTGTTGCTCGCCGATGAGCCGACAGGCAACGTTGATCCGCAATTGGGCCGGCGCTTGCTGCGGCTGTTCGTGGAGCTTAACAAGCTGGGCACATCCATTGTGATCGCTACCCACGATGTGCTGCTCATGCAGCAGCATCAGGCTCGCCGCCTGGTGCTGCACGACGGCCAGGTGCAGATTTATGATTAGGGGAGGCTGGAGATCGTGTTGAGACCTGAACGCGCCAGCTCCAAAACGCAGGAGCGAGGGTCTAGCGCAGCGGCGGATAAGCCTGCACGAGACACCTCCAAGCCCGAACCCATTGTGCCAGAGCGCTCCATTGCCGGAAGCGCGCTCATGCTGGTGATCGCCATCATGGGCTGCCTGGCGTGTTTGTCCGTGGGTGCGGTGACGCTCGTCGATCGTGCCGCCAGCGATTGGAGCGCTGACATTGGCCGTGAACTCACCATCGAGGTCTCCGCTGTTGATCCAGCCACCATGGACGAGCGGCTGGACCGCGCCGCCGATCTTGCCCGTGTGTCGCCGGGCATTGGCTCAGTGTCGGTGGTCAGCGAAGCTGAAACCCGCGCGCTTTTGGAACCGTGGCTCGGTGTTCTGGGATCTGAAGCTGCGCTGGCCCAACTGCCGATCCCGCGCTTGGTGGCGATGACCGTCACCGATACCAGCGCGCTCAACCTCACCACCCTGCAAGCTGCTCTTGACCAGGAAGTGCCCGGCGCAACGGTGGATGATCACCGGGTATGGACCGACCAACTGGCGCGTATGGCAGGCGCCATGGTGCTCGGGGGCTTGGGTGTTTTGGTGCTGGTGCTCTCGGCAACCATTTTGTGCGTGATCTTCGCCACGCGCGCTGCGATGGCCGGGAACAAGGATGTTGTGGAGGTGCTGCACTTTGTTGGCGCCAGCCACACCTTCATCGCCGGGCAGTTTCAGCGACACTTTTTGATGCTGGGTATGCGTGGCGGACTAATCGGTGGGGTGAGTGCGATCCTCTTGTTCCTCATCTTTCAGCTTTGGGTGATGGCACGCCGTGGCGCGGCCGATGCCGCGCAGGTGGAAGCGCTGATCGGCTCACCGGCGCTTGGGATTTCCGGCTATGCTGGCTGCGCGTTGGTGGTGTTCTTGATCGCGTTTCTCACCGCGGCAACATCTCGGATTACTGTCAGCCGGTTCCTGCGCGGGCGCTGACACGTCTCGTGACCAGCACCCACATGCCAAAAACACGCCACCCACGCACCACAGTTTCACCCAATCGGCAGCCTAGAGTCCTGACCCTAGGGTCTAGACCCTAGTTGATTTGTCGCATTTGACGCACTGATACTGCAGAGCGAAACTGGACGCCCTTGTGAACGCTGATTCCGCAACCATGTCGACGCAGGCAACAGACACGCCCGACGCTGGGCAACACCCTTCTGGCCCCGCTGCGAGCCCGCCAAGGCGGCGTAAGCGGACTGTTGCTTCACGCCTGGCGCTAACTGCCCTGCTTGGCGGCTTGGCAGCGCTGTCGCTCATCGCCTTTGCTGACTTCATTCGTGACGTGAACGCTCTGGCCGCTCCAAGCCCGGTGGAAGCTGATGGCATTGTTGTGGTCACCGGAGGTCAGGCTCGTATCGAGGTGGCGCTGCAACTGCTTGAAGACGGTGCCGCGCAGCGGCTGCTGATCTCCGGCGTTCACGATACCACCAGCGCAACCGTCCTGGTCGAACGCACCCGTGCCGATCCTTCACTGTTTGATTGTTGCGTCGATCTTGATCGCGCCGCGATGGACACCGCAGGCAATGCCCGCGAAACCGCCACGTGGGCGCAGGAGCACGAATTTTCCTCATTGCTCGTTGTCACCAGCGCCTACCACATCCCGCGCACCACCAGCGAGATTGCCCGCTTGCTGCCAGGTGTGGAACTGATCCCCTTTCCGATTGACCCAGCAGCGGACAATCAGCGCGCAATCGCGCAAGAAAGCAGCTCTTGGCCTGTCAGCCTGTTGGCACGTGAGTTCATGAAACTGCAATTGGCGCGTGTGCGCCATCTTGTCGGGGCAGCCGGATAAGCCGATAAGGCGGCGATCCTTTCCGCACGATATCGAGCCTCATGCCCAGAATCCGCTCCATCGCCGCCAATGCCGCATTCTATATCAACGTCATCCTATGGATGGTGATTTGCGCGCCTATCCTGCTTGGCCCGCGACAATGGCCCGTTGCCGCCATGAAGGGCTGGGCAAAATCCACGATGTGGCTCACCCGTCTAACTGCCGGCATCAAATGGGAAATTCGTGGGCTGGAGAACATACCGCGCAACGCCGATGGCACGATGAGCGGCTGCATCATTGCCTGCAAACATCAATCGACGTGGGAAACATTCGGCCTTCTGCCCTATCTGGATGACCCGGCCTACATCCTCAAACAAGAGCTGATGCGCATTCCCTTGTTCGGATGGTACTGCGCCAGAGCCAATATGATCCCAGTGGAGCGGGCCAAAAGCGCGCAAGCTCTGCGCAAGATGACCAAAGCCGCCAAAAAAGCCGTGGATGCGAACCGTCAGCTCATCATCTTTCCAGAAGGCACACGCAAGGCCATCGGCGCTGACACCGACTACAAGTCGGGCACTGCGCACATGTACAAACAGCTTGCCGTACCGATGGTGCCTGCAGGCCTCAACTCCGGGCTCTTCTGGCCACGGCGCCAAGGCAAACGCTATCCAGGCACGCTGGTGATCTCGTTGCTGCCAGCCATCCCGGCTGGGGAAGACACCAGACAAGTTCGCGCCGAGCTTGAAACCATCATCGAAGCGGAGACAGGCAGGTTGGTTGAAGAGGCACGCAACGCCAATCCTCAGTTACCCGACTGAAGCCGGGTGGAGAGCCAGTGCAGCGTGGCGTCGTGCACGCCCAACTTCTCCAGCGCTTGCGATGTCTGAATGACATAGTCCGGGTTCTCGCCCGACTGGCCAACCGCACCACGCACGATCTCCAACTGATTTTCACGCGATAGGGCACCGGCATATTGCTTGTGCAATCGGTCTACGCAGTAGGTCACCGCGCGAACATTATGCGGAAGGCCCTCGGCACGATCCATCAGGTGCACCGGCTGCACACGCTCTTGATAGACCATCGTCGCCTGCTCGCGCTCACGCAGATAGCGCATCACCTCGCCCGCGTGCTCGCCATCGACGTGAAACGCCACACCTTGGCAGGACCCACCGCGATCCAGCCCCATCACAAGACCTGGGCGCTCAGGCGTGCCACGATGTACGTGGCTGTAGACACACAGTGAGCGATGAAAACCAAACAACCGCGCCGGATAGGCTCCGCGATGCACAAAGCCTGGCCGCCAGATCAACGATCCATACCCAAAAACCCAAAGATCGCTCACAACTGCCTCACTGCAGACACACACTCCAGCGCTTGTAACCAAGCGCTGGGCGTGGTGGAAGAACGCAAAAGCAGGAACATCAGGAATCGACCATGAACGCCACCGCTAGCCCTTTTGGCCGCAAGATCAAGCTGATGGCGATCTTTCTGGTCGTGCTCGTTGTTTTGGTTGTTGCCGGATGGTTCATCGGCGCGCAGATGTATCGCGCCGCCATTGATGAGGGCCGCGCGGCGATGGCCAGCGAAGGGGTCACGCTCACCTGCAACGATGAAAGCCTGGGCGGTTTTCCTGCGCGTTTTGAGTGGCGTTGTTCCAGCCTGTCGCTTTCCATGGCAGGCGGGGGACAAATCTCTGGCGGGGCGTTCCAAACAGTCTCACCGGTTTGGAACCCGCTTTTCACCATTGCTGAATGGACCGGGCCCTTCCGCAGCGTTTCTGCCGACGGCTTTGATGCTGACATTGCATCCGATCTTCTACGCGCCAGCATTCGCCTGAACACCTCACTGGAACTGGAGCGTTTGTCTGCGGTGCTTGATCCCTTCTCGGTTACGCTTCAAGGCGCGCCCCAGGCCATCGCCTCGGGCAATCAGGCGGAGATGCATGTGCGTCAGCCGGCCGAGGTTGTCGGCGAAGCCAACGCGGCAACCGGACAATCTGGAGACAATGATCTTGAAGTGGCGCTCGTCCTGTTTGGGCTGGAAAGCCTGTTTTTGGGCGGTGTGGACCAGATCGACATGTCGATCACGGCCTTGATGGAGGAGCTTGCCGGTATTCGCGCCCGATCTCTGCAACAGGGCCTGCGCTCTTGGGTTGAACGGTCAGGCCGTATCACACCATTTGCAACGCGTCTGCGGCTTGACGATCACGCCATCAATTTAGACGGCGATGCCGTGATCGGCGCGGATGGTAGGATCAGTTTTGATGGGGCCATTGCCACCAATGACGTGGCTGCCTTGGTCGATCTGATGGGCATTGATGCGTCCAACAATGCCAGCGCGATTACAGCAGGCGCGATGCTTTTCGGCCGTCAAACCACCATTGGTGAGGATACCGCCACCGAACTTCCGTTGCGTGTCTCACAGGGCGCCGTCAGCATCGGCCCCGTGCCGCTGGGCGTGCTGCCGCCAATTCAGTTTTAGTCGTCGCCGTAGGGTTTTGGCACAGGGGCGGCAGAGCGGCGGCCAAAGTCGACCTCATCGGTATCCTGGCCCAGCTCAACAATGCCCTGGCGAATGGCGCGCGTGCGCGCAAACCAGTCTTCCAGCTTGGCGCCATCTTCCCAGCGGATGGCCCGCTGAAGCGCTGACAAATCCTCAGAAAACCGTCCAAGAACCTCCAGCACCGCTTCTTTGTTGTTGAGGAACACATCCCGCCACATCACCGGATCAGACGCCGCGATACGGGTGAAATCACGAAAACCACCGGCAGAATATTTCATCACTTCCTGCTTGGTCACGCTTTCCAGATCATCCGCCGTACCGACAATTGTGTAGGCGATGAGGTGCGGCAGGTGCGAGGTGATCGCCAGCACCAGATCATGATGGTCAGCGTCCATAACCTCGACCATCGCGCCCAAACGACGCCAGAAGCGTGTGAGGTTTTGCAGCGCTTCAATGTTGAACTCTTCGCCAGGTGTGAGGATCACATAGCGGTTTTCAAACATTTCAGCGAAACCGGCGCGCGGGCCGGATTGTTCGCTACCGGCCACCGGATGACCTGCCATTACATGCACATCAGGCCCAAAAGCATCACGCATGGCATGCATTACTGAGCGCTTCACCGAGCCAACATCGCTGACCGTCGCACCAGGTTTTACATGGGCAGCAATCTGCCCGCTGACCACACCGACTGCTCCCACCGGCACGCAAAGCATGACCAGATCGGCATCTCGCACGGCGTTCGCCGCGTCCGTGCTTGCCAGACAATCAGGAAACAGCTCACCCAGCGTCTCAACAGCTTGCGGATCACTGTCGGCAAACTGAAGCAAGCACTCGGGATCACGCGCGCGCACCGCATGGGCAAGCGAGGTTCCAATAAGGCCCGAACCTATGATCGCAATACGCTCATAGGGCAGTCTGATTGGCGAGGAAACGGCGGCCATTACGAGTTGGCCATAAACTGGGTCAGTGTCTTGATCAGCAGTGCGTTGGCATCATCCGACCCGATGGTCATGCGCAGCGCATTGGGCAGCTTGTAGGCAGCCACCTTGCGCGTCACCAAGCCGTGTTCGACCAGATAGGTGTCGGCGTCATCGGCTGTTTTGCCCGGCGTGTCGGGAAAATGAACCAACAAAAAATTGCCGACACTGGGTGTGACGCTAAGTCCGATGCCTTCCAGCGCCTCGGTGAGTTTGGGCAGCCAACGGTCATTGTGCGCGACCGCCTTTTCAATGAAGCCGATATCGCCCATGGCAGCGGCACCGGCGGCAATCGCTGGACCTGTCATATTGAACGGTCCGCGCACCCGGTTCACAGCATCGATCACATGCGCTGGGCCGTACATCCAACCGATGCGTAGTTTGGCTAAGCCATAGATCTTCGAAAACGTGCGCGTCATCACCACGTTGGGCGCAGTGGCGGCAAGCTCCATGCCGCTTTCATAATCGTTGCGGCGCACATATTCGGCATAGGCCGCGTCCAACACCAACAGCACGTGTGGCGGCAGACCAGCATGCAGGCGCCGAACTTCTGAGAACGGCATGTACGTGCCGGTCGGGTTGTTCGGATTGGCCAAGAACACGATTTTTGTGCGCTCGGTGACCGCAGCCAAAAACGCATCCACATCGGCCGTAAGGTCGGTGTCTTTCACCTCAACAGGCGTTGCACCGGCAGCTTTGGTGGCGATGGGGTAGACCAGGAAGCCGTGCTCGGAGAACACTGCTTCATCGCCTGGCGAGAGGTACGTTTGCGCCAGCAGGGCCAACAATTCATCCGAGCCATTGCCGCAAACGATCCGGTCAGCTGCGATGCCATGACGCTTGGCAATCGCCTCGCGCAGTTCCAGCGCCGACCCATCGGGATAAGCGGCCAGATCATCGGCCACAGTGTGAAACGCTTCAACCGCCTTCGGGCTTGGCCCAAGCGGCGTCTCGTTGGAGGAAAGCTTGTAGAGCTTGACGCCCGGCGCAGCTTTGCCACGGCCAGGCACGTACGCGGCGATATCAAGAACGCCCTTGCGGGGCTGCGGAAAGGATGGATCGGCCCCTTTAGGGCTTTCAGTGGTCATAACACGCCAACACAATAGGTAAGGTTCGAGCAGCGCTTTTGCCCCGGAATCAAAACCTTGTCCATGGTCGCGGGCTGCCCCTAGGCGCGAAACACTGGCGCATGGCTACCAACAATGACAGCCGTAGGGGAAAGCTTTTGCACCGCTGCCATGGCCTCTGCGCTGTCAGCGCTTACCAAGGCATGCGTACCTGCTTGTGCCAACACATCAACGCCTTCGGGCAAGTCATCACCGCCAGGCAATTCTACCGACAGCACCGTGGCTGCCATCACTTCGCGGTCAATGGGTGCGTTGGCGACGACCAGACATGGCATGCCGGCGGGATGGTCAGGCCGTTCCACAAACGGCAAACGGGCAATCACATTGGGTGCGTTGGGGTCTTCCAGCGCCCGCCACCAGGCTCCGCTGCTCGATAGCGGGATAACCCCCAGCGCATCACCGCGCGTGCCGACAGTTTCCAGCACATTCGCTGGTTCATCCACCGCCAGCACCGGCACGGTGTAGCCAAAGTGAAACCGGGCGACATCGCGCATGGAGAGCCCGTCGCCGCCGCGGGCGTAGATAACGTCGTAGGGAGCCTGGACGTAAGTGAACGTGGAAATGATCACCCGCCAGATGCTTTCCACCGTATCCAGCGGCAGAGACCCGGTGTGCCGCTCCACGATTTCGCGCATCATCGACGCCTCACGTGCCGGGCGAAACGCGGAGGTGCGCCGCGCCGGATCATCACCAGCTTGCACCGGCTGAACCTTTTTGATCGCAATAAGATCAGCGATCACCGCACTGCGCTCAACAAGCAAGGCGTGCATGGCCGTATCAATGCGGTCGATCTCGCTACGGATATCGGCAAGGGTGGTGGGGCGTGTAGGGTGTGACGGGTCCTGCATCGCCAACCCTTTACTGTGCTCGGCGCCAAACGCCAACCATGTTGCACGGTGTGCACCACTTTCCCCTGCCCGCTAAAGGGTTTAGGGAACGATGCTCAGCACTCTTTTGCGATCATCCCTTGGCCTATGTCGACAGTATCTGATCCGTCCAATCTCCACGCCACCAACACCACGTTAGAGGTGACGGAGCCCTTTGTGCTGGCCTCTGGAGACACGCTGGATCGCTGCCAAATCGCCTACACGACCTACGGCACGCTGAACGCTGACAAGTCCAATGCCATCCTGGTTTGCCACGCGCTGACGGGTGACCAGTACATGCTCGGCACCCATCCGGTAACAGGCAAGGGCGGTTGGTGGGAGACGCTGGCTGGGCCGGGCAGACCGCTCGATACTGACCGCTATTTCCTTATCTGCGCTAACGTACTGGGGGGCTGCATGGGCTCCACTGGACCCGGCTCACCCAATCCGGAAAACGGTGATGTCTATGGCTTGTCGTTCCCATTGGTCACCATCGCCGATATGGTGGACGCGCAGGCCAAGCTGATTGATCATCTGGGCATCGAGACGCTCCTCTCGGTCGTCGGCGGATCGATGGGTGGCATGCAGGTGTTGCAATGGGCAGCGCGCTATCCAGACCGGGTCGTCAGCGCCATCCCCATCGCGACAGCCGCCAAACATTCCAGCCAAAACATCGCCTTTCATGAGGTTGGCCGCCAGGCCGTGATGGCCGATCCAAACTGGCACCACGGAAAGTACGCCAACGAAGGCACACGGCCCACAAAGGGGCTGGCCGTGGCACGCATGGGCGCGCACATCACTTACATGTCGGATGAGGCGTTGCAGGGGAAATTTGGCCGCAGCTTGCAGAACCGCACCAATATCTCATTCGGGTTCGATGCCGATTTCCAGATTGAAAGCTATCTGCGTCACCAAGGCATGACGTTCGTTGACCGGTTCGATGCGAACTCCTATCTCTACGTGACCCGCGCGATGGACTATTTTGATTTGGCCGCCGACCATGACGGCGTGCTGGCCAACGCTTTTGCTGGCGCGCGCACACGCTTTTGTGTGATCTCGTTCACCTCCGATTGGCTGTTCCCCACCTCAGAAAGCCGCGCCATCGTGCATGCGCTGAACGCCACCACGGCCAAGGTTTCGTTTGTGGAAATTGAATCAAGCCGCGGCCATGACGCGTTTTTGCTCGACGAGCCGGAGCTGTTCGCCACCGTGAGGGCGTTTTTGTCGAGCGTTGCCGAACGTGAAGGGCTCAAATCATGAGCGTTCCGGACAGCCGTGTCGACTATGCGATCATCGAAGGCTTCGTTCCGCACGGCGTCCGTGTGCTTGATGTCGGCTGCGGCGATGGCACGCTTTTGGCGTTGCTTGAGGCGAAGAAAAACGTTGACGGTCGCGGGCTGGAACTCTCCCAAGATGGCGTGAACGAGGCCGTTGCAAGGGGGCTCTCGGTGGTGCAGGGCGATGCTGATACCGATCTTGCCACCTATCCCGATGGCTCCTTCGATGTGGTGATCTTGTCGCAAACGCTGCAAGCCACCCAGGCGCCGAAAAAGGTGCTGGAAGAACTTCTGCGCATCGGCAAACGGGTGATTGTCACCATCCCCAATTTCGGCAATTGGCGCGCCAGGCTGCACTTGCTTCTCCAGGGGCGCATGCCTGTCACAAAAGCTCTGCCTTACTCCTGGTACGACACGCCGAACATTCACTTCTGCACGCTGCGTGATTTTCTCAATCTGGCCGAAGAAGTGGACGCGACCATTGAGGATTCCGCTGCGCTCAACGCGCAAGGCCAGCGCCTGGCTTTAAGTGCGCCGTGGGCGGTGTGGAACCTGATCGGAGCGCAGGGGATTTTTGTGCTCAGATCCGATCAGAACGTGACATAGGGTGACCAACCCGCCACAATCCAACCCAGCTCAACCCGATCAGTCTGGCGACAACATCAAAGCCATCATTTTGATGGCGCTTTCCATGGTGCTGTTTGCCTTTGACGATGCGGCGATCAAAGCAGCCGGCAATCTAGGCGACAGTTCAGCGTCCCCAGGTGAAATTCTTATTATCAAAGGCGTGCTTGGCACCTTGGTCTACGGCGCTTTGATGTGGCGTGAGGGCAACCGCATGACGCCTGCTTTTGTGCGCGCCATGCTGAGCGACAAAGCCATTGCTTGGCGCACTGCCGGTGATTTGCTGGCGGCAGGCGCCATTGTGACGGCCTTAACGCTGATGCCACTTTCCAACGTCGCTGCTATTTTGCAGGTGCTGCCGCTGGTGGTGACGCTGGGTGCGGCATTGATCTTGCGTGAATCGGTCGGGTGGCGGCGCTGGAGCGCGATCTTGGTTGGCTTTTTGGGCGTGATGATCATCATCCGCCCGGGCACCAGCGGCTATGATATCAACACGATCTGGGCGCTGCTCGCGGTGGCAGGGCTGGCGATCCGTGATTTGGCTGCCCGGCGCATGCAGGCGCGCTTCTCCACCTTTTCCGTCGTTACCATGGTGGCCGCGCTGCTGATCCCCACTGGGCTTGGCATGCATTGGGTCATGGAAAGTGATCCGCTGTTTACCCAGATTGCACCCGCCGCTTGGGCCTACATACTTGGCGGTGGCGTATTTGGCATGACGGCCTATTACGCGATCACGATTTCCACCCGTATGGGCGAGCTATCCGTCGTCGCGCCCTACCGCTACACGCGCTTGGTTGCCGCGCTGATCCTGGCCTACATCTTCTTTGGCGAAGTGCCGGACATTTGGATGATCCTCGGCGCCACGCTTGTCATCGGCGCTGGCCTCTTTACGCTTTATCGCGAACGGAAACTAAGGGTGGTGAACAGCGTTTAGGGGGTTTTTTGTGAAGGGCGGCGCGTCTAGGGATGATGAGGCCGATCCACCGACACGACCAAATTTCAAGGGTCAAAGCACCCGTAAACCGGCACTCTCTCTCCCCGGGAAAAGCCCTCTCCGCTGCGAAAAATCCGTTCGATCAAAAACACGCGGTCAAACGCCACGGTGAGATACTGCAGACTGTCCACCCCGTCGATCAGGGGCCAAGTTGCGATCATGATCTCACCGTTTTGCACCTCAAACGCGATATCGATCTCGCCGTCTTGGATGGTTGGTTCGGCATTCAAAAACTCGCACACGTTGGTGATAGGACGACAAGCAAACAACGATTGCTGTCTTGAGCAAATCGCCGGAGTGCCGTCGATGAGGCTGACAACATCTCCAGCTTCAGCAATTGCAAAACCCACTTTGTTTTCATCCGGTGATGAAGGGGGGCCGAGAACGAGACGCAAACCGCCCACTCGATCTTCAGCTTCATCGCGGTAGGTGATGACATCATCAACCTCGATGAATGGAGCCAATGTGTTTGCAGGCACCCGCACATCGACTGGCATCTGAAAGTGCAACACGACGCCAAGGGCAGCGACGGCAGAGCCAACGGTAAAAAATCGGAAATTGAAAGACGTTCGCTTAGACTCACCCAACACCCAAATCGAAGACCACGCAAAACCTAGCAAGACGACTACCGTCGCAACTGTTGTCAGATTGCTGATCTGGTAACTGCCCAAAATGAGATTGTTTTCGTCAACCAGCACATAGAAGGTGCTGAAGAGAACGAACATCGTGACAAGGAGGCGTTTTGGTCCGCCGACCGCTTCAAAAGCAAGATTTCCCAAAAAGGGGATGACAGCATTAAGCGCGACTGCAGCAATTTTTTCCCATAGGTTCATTAGTCGCCCTGAAATGCATCGTGGTTTTTCTTGGCCGAACAGTACTGTTCGTTGGCTGGAAAGGCGTTAATCTCTCATCCCTAATGCGGTCGATCGTGAGATTTCGACCGGTTAAGTTTGGGAATAGGCTCAACATCACCGGTCATGCCTTCAAACCGCGGCACCTCACCTTCCAACCCAAAAACCGCCCCATGCTTCAGCCAATCATCGGCCAAAGCGCAGGGCGGCGTCCTCATGCTGTTTGTGCTGGGCTAGTTCGGGTAGAACACCGCGACCTGAGGCTCGCTGAGGCCCCATTTTTCGCCGGCAATCGGCGAACCTTTCTCATTGGCAGCGGCCCGCAGCGCATTGTTCACCGCGTCCTCATAGGCATCCATCGCCATCACTTGGGCGCCATTGTCCGGCTCGCTGGCGAACTCAATATCAAGCGTGGCGTTACCCGCACCGGCCGAGATTTTTGAGGGCCGCAGGTCGCCAGAGAACTTGTCGATGAGCTTGCTCAACAAGAAGGTCACAGCACCGGCGGTCAGTGCCTTGCTGAAAAGCGCCACCACTTCAACCGCAAGGGTGTTCTGCGCCGCATCGACCGATGACAGATCAACATCGGACGACGACGGCAGATCACCCGCAACCCATTTGCCTTCGCTGGTGTAGCTGATGGTTTGGCTCGCCACGCCACCGGAGAATGTCACCGATCCGGCATTGGAGACGTTGTGGGCGATGATCGTTCCGGTGTTCTGATAGGAATCGAACCAAATCTGGTACTCATCAATTGGCGTCAATGTCGATTGGCCAATATCCATGCCACTGTAATCATTGACGTAAATCGTGTTGCCTTCATTGTCGTTGAGGATCGCGTTGGGGTTGCCTTGCAACTGATTGTTGATGGTGATCACGCCGGTCGTGCCGGTGTTGGTTGGCGTTGCGAAAATGCCCTGGCTGTCCAGCGCCACAGTTTGCCCCTCGTCGATGTTGACCGCCTTGCCGCCAGCGGAAAACGAGATAGCGCCCTGCTGATCCGTCACCGTGCCGTAGTTCACTTGGTAGGAGGGAATGGTGATGTTGAAGGTGTTCTTGTATTCGTAGACAGCCGGGTTGGTGACCGTGGCAATCGGTCCTTTGGACTGCCAAACGACGGTGTAGTTGCCGTTCACTTTCTTGGCCAAATAGAGGCTGTAATTGTTCTTCTTCTGCGCCGCCAATTGGTTGGTATCGATGTAAACGATGATTTGTTCGCTAGTAGCCATGATAGGCCTCCTTTAAGCTGCGTGATAAGATTATAACAACTTAAAGTTGTAGTAATGAAAGCCTCTGCGATATTACTCCGTTGGGGTATCGGGCGGAGAATCTGGGCGATGAATACTGCTGATAAACTGAACCAGCTCGGCCACCGAGTGGACGCCCAGAAGCCGAAACAGGTTGCGGCGGTGCGTGCGCACAGTCAGCGGACTGATTGCCAGCTCACGGGCGATATGTTTGAACGTTTTGCCCTCGGCAACGAGCGTGGCGATGGTCTTTTGCCGGTTGGTCAGCGCATCAAAATTGGCCGCAACTTTGGGCCCAACTCGGCGCGTTTTTGTTCAGCATCAAAAAAGTGCGCCGCCGCAAAAGCCTGAAGCGCAGCTGCGTCATGCAAACCCAGTTTCGGTAAGATGTTTGACCGGTGCTTACGAACGGTAAAATAGGCAATGCCAAGCCGTTTGGAGATTTCGCGGCTGCTTAAACCCTCAGCAATCAACCCCATTATTTCTTTCTCACGTGGCGTGATTTTCGGATGGGTCTTATCTGTCAACGCTTTACTCCCGACAAAACATAAACGCCGGCAACACAAAGTAACTCTACGGCCTTCTAAAGAAAATAAACAGTCTTGATCGGATGAAATGACGAGAACGCGACGTTCTGCCCTGGACGTCAGGGGTTGGACACAACTCACGCCCATGTGCGCCTGGCAGATAGGTTCCCACCGCTGGTAACCATGGCTGAGCCGGCGATCGGTGTTTTGATTGCCGCAAGCTGGCCTTTAAACCCGGCGCGAAATGATGTCTCGCAGCGCTTCCTGAAAGCCTGGCGCAATGTCCGGGCGCGAGAGTGCAAAGGCAACATTGGCCGCTAAAAAGCCGGGTTTGGCGCCGCAATCATAGGTTGAGCCGGTGAACGGCATCGCAAAAAACGGGCTTTTTTCGTGCAGCGTCAGCATTGCGTCGGTCAGTTGAATCTCGCCGCCGGCACCTGCTGCTTGCGTGCTCAAAATACTCATCACATCGGGCTGCAAAATATAGCGACCGGTGATGTAAAAATTCGATGGCGCTGTGCCGGGCGCTGGTTTTTCCACCATGGCGGTGACCTCAAAGCCGTTCGCCACATCCTTGCCCTTGCCGACAATGCCGTATTTGGAGGTTTCTTCCGGCGTGCATTCTTCCACCGAAACGATGTTGCCGCCGGTTTCGTTGTAGACCTCGATCATCTGAGAAAGGCAGCCTTTTGGCGCCTGCATGATCATATCCGGCAGCAGCACGGCAAAAGGTTCATCGCCCACCATCTCACGGGCGCACCAGATGGCATGGCCTAGGCCCAGCGGTTCTTGTTGGCGGGTGTAGCTGACGCTGCCAGCTTCCGGCATCTGGCCATCCAGCGCTTCGAGTTCAGCAAACTTGCCACGCTTGGCCAATGTGTCGCGCAGTTCGACCTGCACATCGAAATGATCCTCGATCACCGATTTGTTGCGCCCGGTGACAAAGATGAAGTGCTCAATGCCAGCCTCACGGGCCTCCTCGAACACATATTGGATGACGGGTCGATCGACGACGGTCAGCATTTCTTTTGGCATCGCTTTGGTGGCGGGAAGAAACCTTGTGCCAAGCCCGGCAACGGGAAAAACGGCCTTACGAATGCGACGGGTCATGCTTCATTTACCTTATGTGTTCATGAATCGTTGGGATGAGTCCTAGGGCATGACGCCCATCTTTGGAAACCGGGTATCATGTCCAAGGTTCCAAAACAGCGACCGGAGCGTTTGCGATACCATGACTGTTCTTGTGACCGGTGGTGCCGGCTATATCGGATCGCACATGGTCCACGCACTGACTGATCGTGTCGAGCCGCTGGTCGTTGTCGACAATATGACCACCGGCTACCGGCCCAATCTGCCGGACGATGTATCGCTGGTGATCGGCGATATCGGCGACCAAATCTTGGTGGAGAGCGTCATGCGCCAGCATGGTGTGAACGCGGTGGTGCATTTTGCAGGTTCCATCGTGGTGCCCGATTCAGTGAGCGATCCGCTGGGCTACTATGCCAACAACACGGTGAAATCGCGCGCGCTTATGGCCGCTGCGGTTAATTGCGGCGTGAAGCACTTCATCTTCTCGTCCACCGCCGCGGTTTATGGCATGCCGGACCAGCCGATGATCGCCGAAGAGGCGCCGACAATCCCGATTTCGCCCTATGGATCATCGAAGTTGATGACTGAGATGATGTTGGCTGACACCGCTTACGCTCATGATTTTGCCTACACGGCGCTGCGCTATTTCAATGTCGCTGGCGCTGACCCGGAAGGTAGAACAGGTCAAAGCTCGCCGCGTGCCACGCACCTTATCAAGGTGGCAAGCCAAGCGGCACTCGGCCAGCGCAGTCATATGGAAATCTATGGAACCGACTATGCCACCGAGGACGGGACCGGCGTGCGCGACTATATTCATGTCAGCGATCTTATTGCCGCCCATGTTCTTGCGCTTGATCGTCTGCGCGCTGGTGGCGACAGCCAGGTGATGAATTGTGGCTATGGACGTGGCTATTCGGTGCGCCAAGTTGTGGAGGCGGTGAAGCGGGTTTCCGGCGTTGATTTTGAAGCCCGTGAAACCGGTCGTCGTGCCGGTGATCCGGCAACGCTTATGGCCATTGCAGATCGGGCACGACAAGAATTGGGCTGGGTGCCAGCCTATGATGATTTGGATGTGATTGTCGGCCATGCCTATGCCTGGGAAACCAGAATGGCTGGTCGGAATACCGCTGAGGCATAAAGCGCGGAAGCGCTGGGGCATAAACTGTTTCGGGTGGCGTGAGGGTCGCCCGTATTGAATGAGGAATCGACCATGATCCGCTTTGTTTTTGCTGGTTTTTTGGCCGTGTGCGCCAGTTGGCTGATCGTGCCGCAGGCTGCGCACGCTGATCCGGCTTTTCAAAACTGGATTGCACAGTTTCAAGCTGAAGCGCGCCGCGCTGGCATTAACGATGCCGTTTTGGCGCAAGCTTTTTCCGGTGTGACCTCACCAGATGATAGCGTGTTGCGCGCAGCAGGCCACCAGCCAGAATTTGTGCGCCCCATTTGGGAGTATCTGGATAGTGCGGTCTCGGCGCGCCGGGTTACCAATGGCCAGGAGATGTTGCGCGAGCATGCGGTGGCGCTTGATCGAATCGAGCAGGCAACCGGCGTTTCAAAATTCATTGTGGTAGCGATTTGGGGGATGGAATCGTCCTATGGCGAGGTGCTTGAGAACCGCAACATCGTGAAGCCTGTGATCCGGTCCTTGGCGACCCTTGCTTATGCCGATGAAGATCGTCGCCGCTTTGGTAGCGAACAGCTTTTGGCGGCACTGCAAATCCTGCAGCGTGGCGACACAACGGCCGACCAGATGTATGGCAGCTGGGCTGGCGCGATGGGTCATACGCAGTTCATTCCGACAACCTATCTGGCGCATTCTGCCGATTATGATGGCGATAGGCGGTCCGACATCTGGCAGAACGTTCCTGATGCGCTCTATTCGACCGCGAACTATTTGCGCGCCTCTGGCTGGGTGCCTGGTCACACTTGGGGCTATGAGGTGCGCATTCCGCAAGGTTTCGACTGGCGGCTTGCCGACGAAACCACGCAGCGCCCATTGGCCCACTGGCAGCAAATGGGGATCGTGCGTACCGGTGATCGACAGTTTCCGCGCCCGGGCGACCAGGCTAGGTTGGTTGCCCCTGCCGGAGCCAGCGGTCCGGCGTTTTTGATGCTGCACAACTTTGAAGTCATCAAACGGTACAACAATGCTGACAGTTATGCGCTGGCGGTTGGCCATCTTGCCGATCGCTTGAAAGGGCTTGGTGGCTTCCAGTCAGCCTGGCCGCGCAATTCGCAGCCGCTCACGCGCGCTCAAGTGGAGCAAATGCAACGGCTCCTGGCACAACGCGGCTTCTCCACCGGTGGCATTGATGGCCGTGTTGGTCCAATGACTCGCGGTGCTATCCGTGGGTTTCAAGCCTCCATTGGCGTTGTACCCGATGGATACGCCTCAACAGCTTTACTCGGACGCTTAGGTGGATGATCAGGGCAGATGATGGCTGAGCTGCCAAAGCGCCTTTTTCTCGCTTAGAAGCCTGTGCTAAGGGGAAGCCATGAGACCGGTTTTCCCTTTTCGATTTTCGCCACCCTTGAAGGTGTTGGCCGCCGCCTTTGTGCTGGCAATTGGCGCGCCTTTGATGACGGTGGACATCGCCGAGGCGCAGACATGGCGCCAGGATGATCCCAGCGCCATAGTGCTGCCCAGCCAACCTGATGGTTCCAGCGCTGGATCCGGCGGCAACAGGGGTGGCATTTTCCGTATCTTCCGCTTTGAACCGCAGCGTCAGACGCGGCGACAGGCACTGCCGCAGCCTGAGCTTCAAGTGGCGCCGATTATCAATCTGCCCCCACCCAAAGACCCGGATGCGATCACCGTTGTGACGCTGGGCGATGAATTCGCGGATCAATTGCGCGAGGGTTTGGTGGATCGCTTCGATGGTGACCGGTTGATCACCGCCGAAGGTGCATCGATCCCAGGCAGCGGACTGACCGATCTTGAAGACTTCAACTGGAACATTGAGGCGCTGCGGCGTTTGGATGATTACACTCAGATTGGCGCGATTGCGGTGGCCATCGGCTACAGCGACCGGCGACCTCTGATTGAAGGCGATCGATCCTATGCATTCGGCACCGATACCTGGCAGGACATCTATCGCAACCGCGTGTCGAGTTTTGCTTTGACGCTTGTGACCGAGGGTCATCCGGTGATCTTCGTTGGCCTGCCGCCAATGGGTGATCCAGCGCTGAACGAGGATATTCGCCTGATCAACCAAGTGATCGAGGAGGCTGTGGCGCCGACGCGCGCGCGGTTCGTGAGCGTCTATTCGGGCTTCGCCGACTTGGCTGGCAATTACACGCGCACCGGTCCAAACATGGCCGGGCAGGTGGAAAATTTGCGCCGATCCGATGGTATCTTCTTCAACCGCGCGGGCCGCGAAAAGTTCGCCCACTTTGTCGAGCGGTTCGTGCCGCGCGATGGTCAAGTTGGGCCGGAACCAGAGGTTTCCTCGGTGGTGTTTGAGGGCAGCAATCTCTCCGCTGAAGGCATTGGCCCCGTCATCCTGATGACATCAGGTTTCGCCGACCCCACTGCAACGCTGGTACAGGACCCAAGTGACGTGTTGCCTGAAGAGCCGGAAACGCGTGAACGCTTGTTGCGCGGTGCTACCCTGCCAGCCCCCGCCGGGCGCGCGGACTCCTTTGCCTGGCCTGAAGGTTCTGGCGGTTAGCAGCGCAGGGTTTAGCGCGGCAGCGTTGTCTCGCCCATCAGGTCCAGATCGATGGCGCGGGCAGCCTGGCGGCCTTCACGAATGGCCCAAACCACCAAAGACTGACCACGACGAATGTCACCGGCGACATAAAGCCCATCAATTGACGTCTTATAATCATCATCATTGGCCAGAATGTTATCGCGACGGTCGCGCGCGAGCTCAGCACCGAAGGCATCGGCAATGCCGTTTTTCTTTGGGCCTGAGAAGCCGATAGCAATCAGCACCAGATCAGCACGCAGCACAAACTCCGTGCCTTCAATCGGCACGCGTTTTTCATCCACGCGGGCGCATTCCACACCCACCACTTTGCCGTCTTCATCGCCCTTTATGCCGAGCGTTGCCGCAGAAAACTCGCGCTCTGCGCCTTCAGCTTGCGAGGAGGATGTGCGGAACTTTGTCGGCCAATAGGGCCAGACCGAAAGCTTGTCTTCCACAACCGGTGGGATCGGGCGGATATCGAGCTGCGTGACCGACAGGCAACCCTGGCGGATCGAGGTGCCGATGCAATCGGATGCTGTGTCGCCACCACCGATTACAACCACATGCTTGCCTTGCGCATGGATGGGTGGCTCGGGGATCGTCTTTTCTTTGTTCACGCGGCGGTTCTGCTGCACCAGATACGGCATCGCATAATGGCAGCCGGTGAGGTCCATGCCGGGCAGTTCTGGATCGCGTGGATGTTCAGCGCCAGCGGCAATCAACACCGCGTCGTGCTTTTCCATCAGGTCGGCAGGCGCGATGGCTTTGCCGCGCGAATCATCGCCAATGGCTGCGTTGTAATGAAAGGTCACGCCTTCAGCTTCCATCTGGTCGACACGGCGCTGGATGTGGATTTTTTCCATTTTGAAATCGGGAATGCCATAGCGCATCAGGCCGCCAGCATCGGGCTCGCGCTCATAGACTTGCACATCATGACCGACACGGGCGAGCTGCTGTGCAGCGGCCATACCGGCGGGGCCAGAACCGATGATAGCGACCGATTTGCCGGTTTTGGTTTCTGGCGGCTGCGGAACAACCCAGCCATTTTCAAAGGCTTTGTCGGCAATCGCCTGTTCCACCGTTTTTATGGCCACCGGCGTGTTTTCCAGGTTCAGCACGCAGGCTTCCTCGCACGGCGCGGGGCAGATGCGGCCGGTGAATTCGGGGAAATTGTTGGTGGAGTGCAGATCGGTGATCGCACCTTCCCAGTCGCCCTGGTAGACCAAATCGTTCCAGTCAGGGATCTGGTTGTTCACCGGACAGCCGGTGGGTCCGTGGCAATAGGGGATGCCGCAATCCATGCATCGCGCGGCCTGCTTCTTGACGTCAGCCTCCGACATGGGGAGCGTGAACTCCTTGAAATGCCGGATGCGGTCGCCCGCCGGTTGATACTTTGAATCCTGGCGGTCGATTTCCAGAAAGCCGGTAACTTTACCCATCGTCGGTCTCCTGAGGTGGGCTTAACCTTCGAAGGTTGGCCCATACTCTGAACGTCATCCTCGGCCTTGTTCCGAGGATCCAGTTGCGTATCTGCCATCTCATGGATGCTCGCCACAAGGGCGAGCATGACGGCTGGTGGTTTGTTGCTTATTCCGCCGCCACGCCTTGCAGCTGCATGGCTTCCATTTCTTCCAGCGCGCGGCGGTATTCCACCGGCATCACCTTCACGAACATCGGGCGATAGTGTTCCCAATCATCTAGGATCATCTGCGCGCGGGCCGACCCGGTGTAGCGCGCATGGTTGGTGACCAGCTGGAACAGGCGCTCATCATCAAAGCGGGTCATGTCCGAAGAAAGGTCAACGCGGCCTTTGCTCTCCAAATCGCCGCCATGGTGATGGAGTTTTTCCATCAGATCGTCTTCTTCCGGTACTGGTTCCAGCTCAACCATGGCCAGGTTACAGCGCGCGGCGAACAGCTTGTGCTCGTCCAGCACATAGGCGATGCCACCTGACATGCCGGCTGCAAAGTTGCGGCCCGTTTCTCCCAGAACAACGATCACGCCGCCGGTCATGTATTCGCAGCCGTGATCGCCGCAGCCTTCGACGACGGCCACGGCGCCTGAGTTGCGCACGCCGAAGCGCTCGCCAGCGATGCCTTGGAAGTAGCATTCGCCCTTCACCGCACCATAAAGCGCGGTGTTGCCAATGATGATCGATTTTTCCGGCGTAATCCGGGTGCTTTCCGGCGGACGGACCACCAGACGACCACCGCAAAGGCCCTTGCCGACATAGTCATTGCCATCGCCGACCAGATCGATGGTCACGCCGCTGGCGACAAACGCGCCGAAGCTTTGACCCGCCGTACCGGTGAGCTTGATGGCGATGGTGTCATCGGGCAGGCCTTTGTAACCGTAGCGCTTGGCCACTTCGCCTGAGAGCATCGCACCGACGGACCGGTCGACGTTTTTCACCGGCAGATCGATCTGCACCGGTGTTTTGTTTTCCAGGGCAGGCTGCGCCAACTCGATCAGCTTGCGGTCCAGCACATCGTCAATCGGGTGCTTTTGCAGCTGGGTCCAACGGATGTCATCGGGCTCGGACTCTGGCTTCCAGAAGAGGCGGGTGAAATCCAAGCCCTGCGCCTTCCAGTGATCGATAGCCGCATCCTTATCCAGCCAGTCGGAGCGACCGACCAGATCATCGAACTTTTTGATGCCGAGCTCGGCCATCATCGCGCGCACTTCTTCAGCCACGAAGAAGAAGAAGTTGATCACATGCTCTGGCGTGCCCTTGAAGCGCTTGCGCAGCACAGGGTCTTGCGTGGCGATGCCCACCGGGCAGGTGTTGAGGTGACACTTGCGCATCATAATGCAGCCTGCGGCAATCAGCGGCGCGGTAGAGAAGCCGAACTCGTCAGCACCTAGCAACGCACCAATCACAACATCGCGGCCTGTGCGCAGTCCACCATCGACCTGAAGCGCAATGCGTGAACGCAACCCGTTGGTGATCAGCGTCTGTTGAGTCTCGGCCAAGCCAAGCTCCCATGGTGCACCGGCATGTTTAATCGAAGTGAGCGGCGAGGCGCCGGTGCCGCCTTCAAAGCCAGAGACGGTGATGTGGTCAGCGCGTGCCTTGGCGACGCCGGCTGCGACCGTGCCAACACCCACTTCTGAGACCAGCTTCACGGAGATATCGGCGGCTGGGTTGGTGTTTTTCAAGTCGAAGATCAGCTGCGCCAAATCTTCAATCGAATAGATGTCGTGGTGCGGTGGCGGGGAGATAAGGCCCACGCCCTGCGTTGAGTGCCGCACTTTAGCGATCACCGCATCCACCTTGTGGCCTGGCAGCTGTCCACCTTCACCGGGCTTGGCGCCTTGGGCGACCTTAATCTGGATCATGTCGGCATTGACCAAATACTCGGTGGTCACGCCAAAGCGGCCCGAGGCAACCTGCTTGATCGCTGAGCGTTTCGAGCGACCATCGGGCATTGGCGTGAAGCGTTCCACTTCCTCGCCGCCTTCGCCGGTGTTGGACTTGCCGCCGATCTGGTTCATGGCAATCGCCAATGTCTCATGCGCTTCGCGGCTGATGGAGCCGAACGACATGGCGCCAGTGGAGAAACGTTTGACGATGTCTTCGGCTGACTCCACCTCATCCAGCGCAATGGGCGTGGTGCCGATTTCATCGGCGCCCTTGATGCGGAACTGACCACGCATGGTGAAGCGGCCATTTTCCGCGTTCACAGCCTCTGCGTACTCGTGCCACTTCTCCGGCACGTTGCCGCGCACGGCGTGCTGCATGTTCGCCACGATATCGGGCGTCCACATATGGTCTTCGCCGCGCTGGCGGAACATGTATTCGCCGCCGACCGCAAGACTGTTGGCAAGCGTTGGATCATCGGAGAACGCATCGAAGTGACGTTCCACGCTTTCGCGCGCCACTTCATCCAGGCCAACGCCGCCAACCATGGACGCTGTGCCGAAGAAGAACTCATCGATGAAGGCTTGGCCTAAGCCAACGGCGTCAAAAATCTGGGCGCCGCAATAGGACTGGTAGGTGGAGATGCCCATTTTGGACATCACCTTCAGCAGACCCTTGCCGATGGATTTGATGTAGCGCTCGACCACTTCGTACTTGTCGACAACATCAGGGAACAGCGCCTTGGCGTGCATGTCGGCGAGCGTTTCAAACGCCAGATACGGGTTGATGGCTTCCGCGCCATAGCCCGCAAGGCACGCAAAATGATGCACTTCGCGCGCTTCGCCGGTTTCCACCACCAGGCCAACGGAGGTGCGCAGGCCCTTGCGGATAAGGTGGTTGTGCACCGCCGCAGTCGCCAGAAGCGCGGGCATCGGGATGCGATCTGGACCAACCATGCGGTCGGACAGAATGATGATGTTGTAGCTGCCACGCACAGCGGCTTCTGCCCGCTCGCAAAGCATGGTCAGTGCTTCGCGCATACCGGCAGCACCGCGCGCAGACTCATAGGTCATGTTCAGGGTCTTCGTTTCGAAGCGGTCCTCGTACAGCGAGATCGAACGGATTTTTTCCAGATCCTCATTGGTGAGGATCGGCTGACGCACTTCCAGCCGCTTGCGACGCGACAGACCTTCCAGATCGAACAGGTTCGGGCGCGGGCCGATGAACGACACCAAGCTCATCACCAGCTCTTCGCGGATCGGATCGATTGGCGGGTTCGTCACCTGCGCGAAGTTCTGCTTGAAATAGGTGTAGAGAAGCTTCGACTTGTCCGAGAGTGCAGACAGCGGCGTGTCGGTGCCCATGGAGCCAAGCGCTTCTTGTCCGGTAATCGCCATCGGCGCGAGCAGGATTTTCAAATCCTCCTGCGTGTAACCAAAGGCCTGCTGACGGTCGAGCAGCGACACGTCGGCACGCGATGGGCGTGCTTCAACTGGCTTTAGGTCTTCCAGCACGATCTGGGTTTTTTCCACCCAGTCGGCATAGGGGTTGGCGGTGGCAAGCTCGTGCTTGATGTCTTCATCGGAAATGATGCGCTGACCTTCCAGGTCGACCAGCAACATTTTGCCGGGCTGGAGGCGCCATTTCTCAACGATCTTTTCTTCAGGCACCTGAAGCGTACCGGCTTCAGACGCCATCAGGATATCGCCATCGTCGGTCACCAGATAGCGCGCCGGGCGCAGACCATTGCGATCCAGCGTCGCGCCGATCATCCGGCCATCGGTGAAGGCAATAGCCGCCGGGCCATCCCATGGCTCCATCAGGGCCGCGTGATACTCGTAGAACGCCTTGCGTTCCTCATCCATCACCTGGTTGCCAGACCACGCCTCGGGCACCAGCATCATGACGGCGTGGTGCATGGGGTAGCCACCCATGAACAGGAATTCCAGCGCATTGTCGAAGCAGGCCGTGTCCGACTGGCCTTCGTACGAAATCGGCCATAGCTTGGAGATGTCGTTGCCGAAAAGCTCGGAGTCCACCGAGGCTTGGCGCGCCGCCATCCAGTTGACGTTGCCACGCAGCGTGTTGATCTCACCATTGTGCGCCACCATCCGGTAGGGGTGGGCAAGCTTCCAGGATGGGAAGGTGTTGGTGGAAAAGCGCTGGTGCACCAGGGCGAGCGAGGATGTGAAGCGCTCATCGCGCAGATCGGCAAAATAGGCGCCCAACTGGTTGGCTAGGAACATGCCTTTGTAGACAATCGTGCGCGAGGATAGAGAGACGATGTAAAACTGCTCGCCCGACGCAATGCCCCCATAGATGGTGTTGGAGATGACCTTGCGCAGAATGAACAAGCGCCGCTCAAAATCATCGCCCTCTGGCGTGTTCGGTCCACGTCCGATGAACACCTGGCGATGCACGGGCTCAGAGGCTTGGATGTCCGGGGCCTGCGACAGGGATGAATTGTCCACCGGCACGGTGCGCCAGCCGAGCAACACCTGACCTTCAGCGGCGATGACCGATTCCACCACCTCTTCGCAGCGCGCACGCAATTCATCGTCCTGCGGCATGAACAGGAATCCAACGGCATAATCATCGCTGTCGTCCGGCAGTGTGACGCCCTGGGCGGTCATATCCTCGCGAAAAAACGCGTCGGGCTTTTGCACCAGCATGCCCGCGCCATCGCCCATCAGCGGATCGGCGCCCACAGCGCCGCGGTGGGTGAGGTTTTCCAAAATCTGAAGACCATCGGCAACGATGCGATGCGAAGTCTCACCCTTCATGTTGGCGATGAAGCCAACACCGCAGGCGTCGCGTTCGTGGGTCGGACGGTAGAGGCCATGAGTAGCAGCCTGCGCTCGCTGATCAGTCCTGTTACGGGTGTGAGCGGCAGGTTTGCCCTGCGCCAGCGTATCGATCAACGTCACCGCGTTTGGTGCTTGAAGGTTGCTCATGGTCCTCATCCTTCCCGTTTTCCGCCCTTTTGTGCCGCGCGTCTGGCTCACTGTGAGCACAACGGCGAGAAGCGTAGGTCGCAGGCCGGGTCGCACCTTGGTGCGGCTCGTTGGTCTGCGCCAACCGTGTGTTTGTTAGGCCAAGCCCGCCAGGCCCATGGTGGCCAGTGGCGGAAGGCTTTAGTCCGATGGGCGGGGTAAACGCCCTCTGCCAGTTAAGGGAGCAAGCCCCCTTTTGGCCGTGTTCGCCGTGACATGACCCGCAGGGGCGGGCAGCGTCAAGCGTTCAGATCACCAGCACCCTTGTTCGCGGGCAGGCTGGCAATTGGATCAGGGCAAGGTCCAAAATTAGGACAACATCGCTGACCTTTCACGACGTCTTTGCCAGAAAGTGTCTTGCCGCTCAAGCTGCAATTTGGCGCATTCGCATCAAAAGGCGAGGTTTAAGGGGTTAAATTGAAACTATCGTACTCATTTGCGACTGATAATTACGGTAACGACCACCACACGGGCCCGTGAACCGCGATCACACACACGCACCAACGCGTGAGGATTGGGTGCGCGAAACTTCCTGTCTTTGTCATTTCCTCTTTATCAATCGGTTTGTCATCTTCTGGATCGAGAGGCGATCACGCTTCTTCCCCCATTGAACGCCGGTGCACAGCATGGTCTGGCACCGCCAATCAAATGTCTTGAAAGGACATCTTCCATGAGCATTTCTCGTCGTGCTGTGAACACCGCCGTTATTGCTGCTGCTGTTGCCGGTGTTGCTGCTTCTGTTACTGCCGTTGTGCCTGCCCACGCCCAGGGCCAGGAAAAATGCTACGGCATCTCCGTGGCTGGCGCCAATGACTGTGCCGCTGGCCCAGGCACCACCTGTGCCGGTACGTCCACTGTTGATTACCAGGGCAACGCCTGGACATTTGTCGACACTGGCACCTGCGAGCAGTACGGCTCGGCTTCCATGATGGATGACGACCTTTATCTGCCAGACGGCCGCATGGGCTCGCTGGAAGAACTGGACCGCGATCTGCCAGCATAAGCTGTAGCAGTTCGCTTACCGGATGGTCGGGGTATCGATGCACAGGATCGTACTCTGACCACCCGGACCACCCCTTAAGATTTCAGGCCCATCATGCCCATTTCCAGTCTTCAAACGCCAAATGCTCCCAAACCGCAAAGCGCGCCCAAGCCGCCCAGCGCGCCAATGATCACCGATGCCCTGGCGGGCGTTGGCTTTAAGCATGAGCATGCGCAGGATGTGTTTGAAAGCGCGCACAGCGTGGCCTGGTTTGAGGTGCACCCTGAAAACTATATGGGCCAGGGCGGCATGCCGCATCGCATGCTCACTGATCTGCGTGAGCGCTTCGGCCTATCGCTGCATGGCGTGGGCCTTTCCATTGGTGGGCAGAAACCTTTGGACAAGGATCACCTTGCTCGTTTGGTGGCGCTGAATGAGCGCTACGAACCTGATCTTTTCTCAGAACATCTGGCTTGGTCGAGCCATGATGAGGGCTATCTCAACGACCTTCTGCCTTTGCCTTATACCCAATCCACGCTGGACCTTGTGAGCGATCACATCGATGAGGTTCAAGAGGCGTTGGGGCGCACCATCTTGCTTGAGAACCCTTCCACCTATGTGGTGTTTGAGGGCTCGCAGATGAGCGAAACAGACTTTCTCAAAGCCATCGCCAGGCGCACCGGCTGTGGCCTGCTGCTGGATGTGAACAATGTTTTTGTGTCCGCCACGAACCATCAAACGTCCGCTGAACAGTATTTGGCTGATTTTCCCGTTGGTCATGTGGGTGAAATCCATCTGGCCGGCCACGCGTCGGTGACGCTGGATGATGGCGCCAAACTGTTGATCGATGCCCATGACCGCGCTGTGTCCGACCCGGTCTGGGCGCTTTACGAGCAACTGATCAAGCGCATCGGCCCACGACCAACCCTGGTTGAGTGGGACAATGATGTGCCCGCCTTCCAGGTGCTTGCCCATGAGGCCGAGCAGGCGCAGGCCATTCTTTGCAAGAACGACCCGATCCTGGGTTGCCGTCATGTTGCTTGAGATGCCGGGGCGCGACCATCATCATGGCGATTTTGCCGCGGCCGTTCTCAATCCGGAAAAACCTGTTCCTGATGGCATAGCGCGGGCCAATGGCGGCGATCCGTTGGAAGCCTTCAATGTGTATCGCAACAATGTTGTGGCAAGCCTTGCCGATGCGCTGAAAGGCGCTTTTCCCATCACGTCACAATTGCTCGGTGAAGGGTTGCAGCGCGCTTTGATGGCCGACTTTGTGCGCGCGCATCCCCCAAAGAATGCTGTTCTTTCCACCTATGGCGGAGATTTCCCAGGCTATCTTGCCCAACACCCGGCCACCAAGGCGCGCCCCTTTTTGGGTGATGTGGCACTGCTGGAACGCCGCCGGATTGAAGCCTATCACGCTGCCGATGCCCCGGTGCTCGATGGTACCGTCTTGGGTGGTATCGACCCCGAAATTCTCTCAGCGGGCACCCTCATGGTGCATCCTGCGGTGCGACTGGTCTCCTCGCGGTTTCCCGTCGCCACCGTTTACGCCATCGAAAAAGCAACACTTGACGGAAGCCTACCGGAAACCGGACGCGCTGGCGTTGATATGCGCAAAGGCGAAGCGGTGCTGATTGCGCGCCGGTTTTACGACGTCACATCACAACCTATCGGCAAAGGCGATTTTGCCTTTATCAAAGCCTGTGCGCGCGGCGTGCCCTTTGGCGCAGCTGCCGATAGCGGTTTTCAGGCCGATCCCGATTACGACTTTCAGGCAAGCCTTGCGCTTTGCTTGGCCGCTGGCGTGTTCACCGCCTTCCAATCCACCCCCCATTTTTGATAGTACCTTGGAGCACGCCCAATGGCATCTCTAGATCAGGCCGATACAATGAGCGCTACGCCAGACTCATCATCTCCTTCACTCCTTGCGACCGTCACCTCGCTTTGGAAAGAATTCACCGATGCCATTGAATGGCTGACAGCAGCTTGGCTGCCTGGCCTTGCAGCGCGGCTGGTCTTTGCCGCCGTGCTTTTTGGCTACTACTGGAACGCAGCGCTGACCAAGATCGATGGCAGCATTTTCACGCTCTCCACCGGTGCTTACGCGCAAATTATTCCACCGGTGATTGAGGCAGCGGGTTACGATAAAAGCGCGGTTGCCCTGCCATGGACGGCGCTTGTCTACGCGGGCACCTATGCTGAATTCGTTCTGCCGATACTGCTCGTCATTGGCCTTTTTGGACGGTTGGCAGCGTTTGGCATGATCGGTTTTGTGATCGTTCAGTCCTATGTGGACCTCACCTTTCATGGCGTGGACGCTGAAACGGCGGGCGCCTGGTTCGACCGGTTCCCGGATTCCATCATCTTCGATCAACGCCTGCTGTGGCTTTTCCCGCTGATCTATCTCGTCCTCAAAGGCCCCGGGCTGATTTCGGTAGACGCACTTCTGGGGCGGGTCTTCAAAAAAGCTTGACTTGAAAAAACATGACTTGGCTTGGTTCGGATTGGCCACGGTGATAGAGCCGTCGCCAATCAATCATCGGGACCGGTAGAGCAAGCATGTTTTTTGGAAGTGATAATTGGGCAGGGGCCTCGCCACAGGTGGCAGAGGCCCTTTCAGTCTGCGCGGATGGTTTTGCCGGCGCGTACGGATCAGATGATCTGACGACCCAGGCCCGCGATGCGCTGGGCACGTTTTTTGACCGTGATGTGGATGTGTTTTTCACCGCCACAGGGTCTGCCGCCAACATGCTTGCCTTAAGCGCAGTTGCCCGCCCTGGTGGCGTGGTGTTTGCCCATCGCGATGCGCACATTCTGGTGGATGAGGCCGCTGGTCCAGAATCTCTGGTCGGTATGAAGCTGCATGCGCTGCAAGGCCGTCAGGGCCGGATCAACGCCAATGAGCTCATCGAAGCGCTGGCCACCTATCCGCGCGAGCATGTGCATCGCGGGCGCGGCATCGCTGTTTCCATGACCCAAGGCACCGAGTTTGGCACGACCTATTGCGTGATGGATGTTGCCGCGATTGGCTCCATCGCACGGCGCAACAATCTGATTTTGCACATGGATGGCGCTCGCTTCTCAAACGCGTTGGTGGCGCAAAATGTGAAGCCTGCCGCGCTAACCCATGAATCGGGTGTCGATCTGCTCTCGCTTGGCTTCACCAAGAATGGCGCCTGGGCGAGCGAAATGGTGGTGAGTTTCCGCGAAGATTTACGTGATGATCTCACCTATCGGCAGAAAGCGATGGGTCAGGTTTTTTCCAAGAACCGGTTCGCCGCCGCGCAAGCGCTTGCCATGTTGAAAGATGATCATTGGAAGGTGCTTGCGACCCACGCCAACGGAATGGCCAAAAAGCTATCAGATGGCGTTGCCGCGCTGGATGGCTGCCGGCTTGCTGCACCGACGGAGATCAACGAGGTTTTCGCGATTGTTCCCCAGGCAATGGCCGCCAAGCTCGAAGCGGCCGGAGCGATCTTTGCGCCCTGGCCCAAAGATACCGCCGAAGCTGATGCGATGCCAGTTGAGGGCAAAAATGGTGAGGGCGAGGTGATGGTCCGTCTTGTGGCAAGCTTTGCCACGACAAATGATCATGTGGAGCAGTTTTTGGAAGCTGCGCAGCGCGCAGAGGCGGCTTAGGGCGAACACATGACCAAGCGCGCTGTCGTCCTTGTTACCGGTGCAAGCAAAGGCATCGGCGCAGCAACGGCTTTGGCCTTCAGTGAGGCCGGTTACGACGTTTGCGTGAACTATCAACGTGATGGGTCGGGCGCGGCTCAGACTGTCGCAAAATGCCAGGCGAACGGCGTGCGCGCTTTCGCTGCGCAGGCCGATGTCGCCGACAAAGACGCTGTCACGGCGATGTTCGCGAAATGCGACGATGAATTGGGGCCAGTTTCCTGTCTGGTGAACAATGCCGGCATCATCGGTGGGTCAACAACCCTTGCAGACTTGGATGAAGCCGCCCTCAGCGCGACATTTGCCACGAATGTTTTTGGCGCTGTGTACTGTCTTCAAGAGGCATTGCACCGGATGCGAACGGACCGTGGCGGCGCTGGTGGTGCGATCATCACTATGTCCTCGGTGGCAGCAACACTTGGGTCGCCGGGTGAGTATGTCCACTACGCAGCCTCCAAGGGCGCGCTTGAAACGCTCACGATCGGCGCGGCAAAGGAGCTGGGACCGCTGGGCATCCGCGTTTCTGCAATTCGGGTTGGTACTACAACGGCGACCGATATGCATGCGCGCGAGGGCAATCCAGATCGACCGGGCGTCGTCGCAGCTGCAACACCGCTGGGGCGCATCGCAAACCTTGGTGATATTGCAGAGGCGGCTCTTTGGCTGGCTTCACCCAAAGCAGAGTTTGTGTCGGGCACCATCCTAACCGTTGCTGGCGGTCTGGCGCCCTAACAACGCACCCTCAGTTCGGCACGGCACCCACAGGCACCAGGACCGGTTTGGCACGCACTTTGGCGCCTTCGGTCACCGGCAGGCCGCGGAACATGTGCTTGGTCGCTTCAAGAATAATCACCCCGCCCAGCGGTGAGAGCATGCTTTTGCCCATGCGCTCAAAGAAGCCAGACGTGCGCAGCGCCAGCCGGTTTTGAAACGGGAAAAAGTGCAGCGCTTCGGACCAGGCGGTCGGAGAAAACTGCGTATCGCGACAGAGCCGCATCATCTGACCCTTTGAAAATGGCCGCCCATGGCCAAAGGGCGTGGAGTCAACTCGCGCCAAAAGCCCGCGCCGGTTGGGCACCACGGCGATCATCCGCCCACCTGGCGCCAGCACGCGCCACACCTCTTCCATCAGCTGGGCCGGGTGCGGCGAAAACTCAAGCGCGTGGATCAGGAACACCCGGTCCAGTGTTGCATTGGCCAGCGGCAGAGCATCCTCATCCACCAGCACGGAGGCGTTTGGTCCACGCGAGGGCCAGTTCACACAGCCCTGCACACCTGGCATGAAGCTCATCAGCCGTTCAGCTTCTTGGTGAAACTGTCCCAGATAAGGGTTGGCAAAGCCAATTCCAGCCACGTCCATGCCTTTGGCATCGGGCAAATGCTTGCGCAGCGCCGAGCGCAAGAACCCACGCGTGCGCAACCCGAGCTGGGTGGTGTAAAAATCGCGCAGATCGATAATATCAACTTGCATGCGAGCCGTTCTACCGCGAACCTGTTGAAACGACCATAAAGGCGCACCCTAAAATGCCAGTAAGCTGTCATCTCTATCTTTGCCGCTCTGACAATTACGGTGTGCTGGTTCGCGATGAGGCGAGCGGCAAGGTCGCGCTGATTGATGTGCCCGAGGAAATGGCCACCCGCGAGGCGATTGACGAGACCGGCTGGACGCCCACCCACATTTTCATCACCCACCACCATCACGATCACATCGATGGGGTTGGTGGCATCCGTTCTACCTATGATGTGGAGGTTGTTGGCAACGCCGCCGACGCGCATCGTTTGCCGCGCCTCGACACGCCAGTGAACCCTGGCGACACGGTGATGCTGGGTGAAGCGGCTTTTGAGATTATCGATACGCCCGGTCACACTGTTGGCCACATTGCCTATGTTTCACGCGATGAAAAACTGGCCTTCGTTGCTGACACGCTGTTTGCGATGGGCTGCGGGCGGATGTTTGAGGGTACGCCGGAGCAATTCCACACAAGTCTGCAAAAGCTCGCCGCCCTCGACCCCGAAACGTTGATCTATTGCGGCCATGAATACACACAGGCCAATGCCCGCTTTGCTGTGGCGATGGACCCCGATAGCTCCACCCTTGCCGATCATGCCCGCCAGATCGACGGTCTTCGCGCCGCTGGCATGCCCACCGTACCCACCAAGCTGAAAACCGAGCTTGCCTTCAACCCGTTTCTGCGCGCCAAAGATGCGGCGGATTTCGCCCGCTTGCGCGCCGCCAAAGACAGCTTTTAAGGAAACCCCGTTTTGAGCACCGAATTTTTGATCACATCCCTTATTGTCGTGCTGCTACCGGGCACCGGCGTGCTTTATACCCTTGCCATCGGGCTTGGGCGCGGGTTCCGCGCCAGCATCGCAGCGGCTGTCGGCTGCACGCTTGGCATTTTGCCTGCCATGATCGCCAGCATTGTCGGCTTGGCTGCGCTGTTCCACACCTCCGCGCTGGCTTTCCAACTGATCAAATATGCTGGCGTCGCTTATCTTTTCTACATGGCTTGGAACATTTTACGCCAAGGCGGTGCTTTGGACGTATCGGAGGATCGCCGGCCTCTAAGTGCGTTTCAAACCGCGCGCGACGGTGTTGTCCTCAACGTGTTGAACCCCAAACTATCGCTGTTCTTCCTGGCGTTTCTGCCGCAATTCGTGCCCGCGACGGCCACCAACACAACGCTCACCATGGTGATGCTTGGCCTAGCGTTCATGGCGCTGACCTTCATTGTTTTCATTGGTTATGGCGCATGCGCCTCGCTGGCGCGCGACTATGTGGTCTCCAAACCATCGGTCATGGTGTGGCTGCGCCGCTCGTTTGCGGCAACGTTTGGTCTGCTTGGCCTACGTTTGGCGCTTGCTGAACGATGAATTTTCGAGAGATCATCGCGGCGCTCGACCTTCAGCCGCACCCGGAAGGCGGGTACTACCGCGAAACCTTCCGCGACCCGCGCGAGCACGATGGCAGGTCTGTTGGCACGGCGATCTACTACGCGCTTGGTGTTGGCGATTGCTCAGCTTGGCACAAGGTGGATGCCGCGGAAATCTGGCACTGGTATGGGGGCAGCCCATTGGCGCTAACGCTTTCCGCCAATGGCCATGACGCGCAAAGCCATCGCCTTGGCCCCAACCTTATCCAGGGCGAGCGGCCACAAGTGGTGGTGCCTGCCGACTGGTGGCAAACCGCAGAAAGTCTTGGCGAATGGACGCTTGTCGGCTGCACTGTGGCGCCGGGCTTCACCTTTGAGGGTTTTGAGATGGCACAGCCGGACTGGCGACCCGTGCCACGCTCACCATCATCTTAACAGCATCTCTTTGGCGGCGATCACCGCGCCTAAGGTCACCAACAAACATGCGGCGACAACAGGCCAGGTGAACGCGCCAAATCCAAACGCAATCAGCAGCAGCGTGGAAAGGATCGGCGTGGCGTAGGCCGCCGCACCCAGCACCTGAATGTCGCCGCGCTTCATGCCGATATCCCAAACGAAGAAAGCTGCACCCACAGGGAACAGGCCCAGCGCGACAACGCCCACCCAGCCGGTGAGCGAGGTGGGCCAAACCGTGGTTTCAAACACCACATGACAGATCAGCGATAAGGCTGACGTAATCAAGCACGCACCAGCCACCGCGCCGGTCGGCACATCTGGAAACAGCCGTGAGAGCACCGAATAGCTCGACCAAGCCAGCGCTGCACCAAAACCGGCGGCATAACCAAGGGCGTACCCGCTGTCGAACGACGCGCCCTGGGCGAGGATCAAAATTCCAGCGCCCACAAATCCCAGGGCCGCGCCCAGGCCATGAAACCAACGCAGGCGCTCGCCTGGTAAAAGTCCGGAAAACACCACGATCAGCAGCGGCCAAAGATAGTTGATAAGATTGGCCTCCACAGCCGGGGCATTGCGCAGCGCGGTGAAATAAAGCGCGTGATAGCCAAACAGCCCCGCCACCGTAAGCGCCAAAGCTTTGGGGGTGGTTGCGATCACATCGCGCAACCGACCTTGACCGGCAAGGATGATCAGCGCGAGCGCTCCTGCCAAACCAAAACACAGCGCATTGAGCTGAAACGGTGGCACAGACGCACTGACGGAAACCCCAGCAGATGCGCTGTTTTCCCCTGTCATGGCAGTGAAAAGGCCGAGCGTTGACCACATCGCAACGGCGGCAAGACCAATCAATGTTGCGCGGCGGCGCGCTTTCAACTTTGCAATTTCACCTTGGGTCAAGCGTTTTCAATCTCATTTTCGCCGTCTTCTGCGCCCCTCCTAGTTGCAGATGGTGGGGCAACGCCATCAAAATTTGCATTAACCGCATGGTTGGGTCGCGCTTGTCGCTTTGTTGGCCCTGCCATACGACCGATTACCTGTTTTGTTTGAAGTATAGTTGAAGAGGCCAACCACCATGATGACCAGCCTGTTGCTTGTCGATGTCCAAGGGTTTGAAGCACTGGCCAAAGGTCAGGCCAATCCAACCGCGCTCACCAGCGAGCTCTCCCACACCATGCACGGGCTCACCCGCCAGATTGCGGTGATGCGTGCCTATTGCTCCAACCGTGTGTCGAGCTATCGCCGTACCGCGTATCGCGAAGCAGGCTTTGAAATTATCGAAACATCCGGCCCTGATGAAACACTGATCCGCATCAGCGTTGATCTGCACAAGTTCGCCACCAGCCCTGCCACGTATGAAGAGGCCATCCTGCTGGGTGGAAGCACCGATTACACCGCGCTCGCACGGCTTGCTCGTGAGCATCTGATGATGGTGTCGGTGGTCGACCATGCAACCATCTCTTCGGCGCTGGAGGCTATTGCTGACGGCCTTATTGATCTGGACGATCTGGAAATCGACCGTAGCTCCAGCATTGCACCTGCGCCTAGTTTCAAACCGCGTGAGCGCACACCAAGTGAGCCGTTGGCTCCACGCGCGCCGTTTAGTAGCCGCACAGCAAAGCCAGATGAAAAGCCGGACGAAAAATCAGATAAGAAATCTGCGCAGGACGAGCCGAAACTGGATCATCCTGAGGATCATAAACCGAACACTGACGCCCCTGATGGCGACACCTGGCCCGATCCAAAAACCGGCCCGATCTTGGTGGCGGGCACCGCTGCTGGGGCAGGCACAGCTGCGTTGATGGCAGCCGACGTAAGCGCGGGTGAAACGGCCGTCATCGATGAAGCCAACGAGCCAATCGACGCGAAAAACGCCGATGTGGCAAAAACCGGCGATGCAAAAGCAGACGAGGCGGCAAAAGCTGACGATGCAAGCTTAGAAACAAAGGCCGATGCGTCGCCCAAAGTTGAGACGCCAGCGATCGAGCCGGCCATTGAGGCCGAATTGGAAGACGCGATTGCCGCATCGCTGAGCGATGATTTGACCGACAGTTTGGATAAGGACCTCACCAAAGGTCTTGCTCAAGACAACGGCGCTGATTTCGGCGATGATCTCGATGCCGAGTTGGAAGCTGAACTTACTGCCGAACTCGTGCCTGATCTGGCCGCCAACGATGCGTCTACAACTGATGACAGCAGCACGCAGACGGAAAAAGCCGCGACTGCCAATGGCGCGGAGCATGCGTCCGATGTTTCGGTGGACGATGACAGCACCATCGATGCGCTGTTTGCCGATATTGCTGCTGGCGACGATAAGCTTGGCCCAGTCGATGGCGACACCACGTCGGTTGATCCGGCGGTCACCGCCGCGCCGATCGATATTCCGATGATGGCCGATGCGAAGGCTGATGCTGATGTGGATCAGCTGCTCTCACGCTTGATGTCAGATGATTTGAGCAGTGAAAGCGCCGAAGCCAAAAAGGCTGAATTGGATGTGGTGCCCGAGCGCTAAAACGCGGAAGCGGTTGGTCCGTAGGACCATAGCGCACGATTAAAACATATGCGGTAGCGGTTGGTCCGTAGGCACAGAGCGAGCGTTTAAAACATAAAATATGTGTTGAGCGGCTCTTTGCGGTTTGGTTAGCGCCCGTCCAGATCAAACGTTGAGATGAAGCCTCGGTGGTTGGACCCAATCGGGTCCTCGATCAGTTGAACATCCACCGGCGCGATATCACCACGCACCAGGACGTGGTCGATGGCAAAACCAGCCGCAGATAGCAGTGGCGAGGTAAACGCTGGCCATGTGGGTTGAAGCCGCGAAGCCAGATGCATGTCTGCTTGATCGATCAGATGGGTGCGGAAGGCTCGCACAAAAGCCTGGCTGTTGAAATCGCCAGCCAGCACCACCGGCCCATCGATACCAGCCAAAACTTCCACTAGACGATCCATCTGCACCTCATGCCAGCCACCCCAATAGGGTTTGGTGAGGTGCGCGGCGAGCAGCGTTATCTGATGCCCATCCAACGTGATCTGTGCGCGGATCAATCGACCATCAATGGTGGAAAAGGGGATGATATCCACCGCGTCAAAGGGGTGTTTTGAGTAAACCGCCATATCGCAGCGCGGGCCAGGCCAGCACCCCGCCCGATAGGGAAAGGCTGCATTGATGGCGTCCAAATCATTGCCAATCGCCAAGGCTTCCATGACGAAAAGCACATCCGGTGATTGATCGACCAGATAGGCCGCAATCTCGTTTCCGCGCGGATTGGTGCCGAGCACATTGAACGAGATCATGGTGAAATCAGCCTGCCGGTCCCGCGCCATCGGTGCCAGGCTGGTAACTGCAAAAAGAGCGATGCTGGCCAGCATCACTGAGCCGACCGCCGCGCTGATCAAGGCGCGCACTGGGGCACGCAGCATAAACAGAACCAAGGCGCATGCAACAAAGCCGACACCGGCGTGCAAACGGCCTTGGTCAAGATGCACAAGCGGCGAGGAAGGCAAGAGGTGTGGCAGCGCGGCCACCAGAACGAGCCCGACAAAACCCACCATGACAACGCCCACAGCCTCATCGCGCCAACGCCAGCGTCTGGCAGGCGCATGCAAAGCCCGGATGCGGTTTGTCGAGGTTTGAGAAGAAGACAGATCGGCCAAAACGGCTCTCGTGCGCGGTGAAACCTTTGCGTTTGGTCTAGCAGCCGCACGTTAAAAGGATGACACCGCAGGTGAGGAAAGACGGTTAATGCCCGTCAACCAAAGGTTGGAGCTCACACATCGCCGTCATCTCTTTGCTTGTCACAGAGATCCATTCCTGCGCGCTATCCCGAAATACCGTTATTTGGCGTTCTCAAAGGAATGGATCCCCGCCACAAGGGCGAGGATGACGTCCGATACAATTGAGATTGAGGCGCTCTAGCTGAAATACTGCGCGCCGTTGGCCGAGATCGTGGAACCGGAGATGAAACCTGCATTGTCCGACGCCAAAAACGTCACGCAGCGCGCGATCTCTTCTGGCTCGCCCAAGCGGCCCACAGGGATACCTGCAACGATCTTGTCGCGGATGCCTTCATCGATCGCCATCACCATCTCGGTGGCAATGTAACCAGGGCAGACGGCGTTGGCGGTGATGCCAGCGCGCGCGCCTTCCTGGGCCAGCGACTTGATGATGCCGAGGTCACCGGCTTTGGTGGCGGCATAGTTCACCTGACCGAACTGACCCTTTTGACCGTTGATTGAGGAAATCACGATCACGCGGCCAAATTTGCGCTCGCGCATGCCAGGCCAAACCGGATGAATGGTGTTGAACACGCCGGTCAGATTGGTGCCGATCACCTCGTTCCACTGGTCAGGCGTCATGCGGTGGAACGGCGCATCGCGGGTGATGCCGGCATTGGCAACAACGATATCAATGGGACCGTTTTCTTCTTCCACTTTGGCAATGCCAGCGGCGGAGGCGTCATAGTCGGCAACGTTCCATTTGTAGGTCTTGATGCCGGTTTCAGCGGTGAAGGCGGCTGCCTTTTCATCGTTGCCAGCGTAGGTGGCGGCGACGGTGCAGCCCTCTGCCTTCAATGCTTTTGAAATCGCTTCGCCGATACCGCGCGAACCGCCTGTTACTAATGCCACTCTGGCCATGGGTGTTTCCTCGTTTTGTTTTTGGAAAATAGGCGACGCATCGTTGGCGCCGCCCGAATAATGCTTTGCTTAGCGCGTAGCGTTTAGCGCTCGACGCAGAGCGCCACGCCCATGCCGCCGCCAATGCACAGTGTGGCGAGACCTTTTTTGGCATCGCGTTTTTGCATCTCGAACAACAAGGTGTTGAGCACGCGTGCACCGGAAGCCCCCACCGGGTGACCGATGGCAATCGCGCCGCCATTAACGTTCACAATGGACGGGTCCCAGCCCATGTCTTTGTTCACGGCGCAGGCTTGTGCGGCGAAAGCCTCATTGGCTTCCACCAGATCAAGGTCTTCAACCTTCCAACCGGCTTTTTCCAACGCCTTGCGCGAGGCCGGGATTGGGCCGGTGCCCATGATCGCAGGATCGACACCTGCCGTCGCCCAAGAAACAATGCGCGCCATCGGTGTGATGCCACGTTTTTCAGCTTCAGCTTCGCTCATCAACACGGCCGCTGCCCCACCGTCATTGATGCCGGATGCGTTGGCAGCCGTTACAGTGCCTTCCTTGTCAAAAGCCGGGCGCAGCTTGGAAATGCCTTCCACCGTCACGCCGTGCTTGATGTACTCATCCTCGTCCACAACGGTGTCGCCTTTGCGACCCTTGATGGTGTGCGCAACGATCTCATCCTTGAATTTGCCAGCCTTCTGCGCGGCTTCAGCTTTGTTCTGCGAGTTCACCGCGAACTCATCCTGTTCATCGCGGGTCAGCTGCCATTTCTTGGCGACGTTCTCAGCGGTTACACCCATCAGATAGTTCGCAAACGCATCAGTCAGCGCGTCGTACATCATGGTGTCGACCATTTTTGCATCGCCCATCTTCACCCCACCGCGCAGATGCATGGTGTGCGGTGCCATGGACATGCTCTCCTGGCCACCAGCCACAATCACGTCGGCATCGCCGGATGTGATCTGCTGCATGCCCAGCGCCACAGCACGCAGGCCTGAACCGCATAGCTGGTTAAGGCCCCAGGCTGTTGCTTCTTGTGGGATGCCAGCCGCCATCGCCGCCTGACGCGCCGGGTTCTGGCCTTCACCAGCCGACAGGATCTGCCCCATGATCACTTCATCCACATCGGCCGGATCAACGCCCGCGCGCTGCAACGCGCCTGCAATAGCCGTGGCACCAAGATGATGCGCAGGCACGGTGCCAAAAGCTCCATTGAACGATCCAACGGCGGTACGCGCCGCCGATGCAATAACCACTGACGTCATGAAATCTCTCCCGATTGCCCCATTCAGTGAGGCGATGATGGTGAAGGCAAAAGCCGAAAAGGCCAGAACGATGCTGGCACTCAAACACACAGCAGCCTGCCGGTTCAATTGATCAAAAGGCCCTGATGATCCTTGATTGGCATCAAGGTATCACATCACTTAGGCTGCAGTTGTGCTTTGCAGCAGAGTACGTCATAGCTTATGCCATTGTGTGTTGCACTGCCGAACCAATGTGCGTTGCACAAGGCCGGAGCCCAAAAATGCCCGGCGGCGCAAAGGGCGCCCCGCAATAGGAGAGCGAACGATGGCCATGCCTTCGGATACGGATGCCGGTACACCGGCCACCATCATCAAGAAGTACGCCAACCGCCGTCTCTACAACACCGGAACGTCCACCTATGTGACGCTGGATGATCTGGCCGAGATGGTCAAAGGCGGCGAAGATTTCTTGGTGCAAGACGCCAAGTCGGGCGAGGATCTGACGCGCTCGGTGCTTACCCAGATCATCTTCGAGCAGGAAAACAAAGGCACCAATTTGCTGCCGATCACAGTGCTGCGTCAGCTGATCCGCTTTTACGATGACAGCATGCAAGCCGTGGTACCCAGCTATTTGGAACACTCGATTAACGCGTTCGTGGCCGACCAGGATTCGATCCGCGAAAAGATGGCCAACAATTTCGGTGCAAGCCCGTTGGGAGCTGTCGGCGCCATGAGCGGTGCGATGCAAGAACAGACCCGCCGCAACATGGAGCTGTTCCAGAACGCCATGTCCACGGCGATGACGATGTTCGTGCCCTTCTCAGGCGCCAGCGCCAGCACTGAAGACGAAGCGCCAAAACAAAGCGATAGCTCACTTGAGGAACTGCGTGCCCAGCTCACGGCCATGCAATCCAAGCTTGATTCCATTAGCGATAAGTAGCCCAAACCGCTAGCGCATCTGCGTTTACCACGCTGCTTTACTGTAGTTTTTTACCTTGCCACTTTACCTTGGCAGGCGATTGCACTTTTGCGCGCCATCACCATCTGATAGTTTAACGAAACGTTAACAGCCGTTCGTCGTGCCAGTTTCACCTTGAAACAGGCTTTGCGAGCGGCCTATCAGAGGCAGACGCGGTGATCACCCCACCCATCAGACAGATCGGCATACGGAACGGCCCAATTGGCGCGTACGGCAAGACCGCCGCTCGCGAGGCTGATCTTGCTGGTAACACCGGCTCTGATACGTTTCGGGTGGAACCTGTCCGCCGCGCGGCGCGGCGCACGGAACGCCGCTCCACTGAGACCACGGCCAATGCGGCAGCCCTGCGCCTTGGCATCGCCGCGCAGATGCTCGCCTCGCGTGACTTCGTGGATGAGGATGTGCTGGTTTTGCCATCGCACCCTGCGATGCGCTCAGCCGCACGCTACGCCTCTACTGCCGAAGGCCTTGCGCCAACGGACACGCTGGGCTTTTCCCGCACGGTCTAAACATCCATTGTCGTCATTCCTGTGCTTGTCACAGGAATCCATTCCAATGTGCGTGCCGTACCTATGGTGTGCTGTACACATGGAGTGCGGTACAGATGGTGGCATGGATCCCGGCACAAGGCCGGGATGACGACAAAGAGGTAAGGATAGAGCTGCGACCTTATATGCCAGCGGCGCAGCCATCTTTGCGCGGGTCAGACCCACCGGTCAGGGCACCTGTGTCTGGATCGCGCCAGATCGCCTGACCGCCACCGATCGCTCGCTTGGCATAGTCGGTCGCCTGGTGGCCACGCGCGTTAAGCGCCGCAATCATACTGTCCCCGAACGGAGTTTCGATGATGGGGTTCTTTGTGCCCACATCCCAGAAAACCCGTGGTGCATCCAACGCCGCTTGCATGTCCATGCCATAGTCAACGATGTTGGAAATAACATGCGCATGGCCCAAGGGTTGATAAGCCCCGCCCATCACGCCAAAGCTCATCACCGGCACACCATCCTTCAGTGCCATCGCCGGAATGATGGTGTGCATGGGGCGTTTGCCGCCAGCCAGTTCGTTGGGATGGCCTTCTTCTAGGCTGAAACAGGCCCCGCGATTTTGCAACACGATCCCAGTCGCTTCGGTCGCGGTCAACGCACCGAAATCATCGTAGACAGAATAGATGAGCGAGACCATGCGGCCCTCTTCATCGGCCACCGACAGATAGACCGTGTCGGAGTTTGGAATTTCCGGCAGTTCCATCCCATCGGCGCGGCGAGACGGGTCAATTTGAGCTGCCAGCTGATCGACCACCGCATCATCCATCAAGCGGTCTGGATCGACGGTGGTATCAGGATCACCAACATATACGTCGCGCAAACTGTACGCAGCGCGCGCTGCCTCCAACTCAAGATGCATGCGATCAACGCCATCGGCTTCCATCGCAGCAATGTCGAACCGCTCCATGATCTTCAGTGTGATCAACGCCGTGATGCCCTGACCGTTCGGTGGCAGTTCAGCGATGGTCAATCCGCGATAGTCAGCCTGGATCGGCGTCATCGCATCGGCCTTGCAATTGGCAAGATCGGATAGGCTCATAACACCGCCGCGCTCGCGGATATGGGCAACGATGTCGCGCGCAATCTCACCGGTGTAAAACGCATCCACGCCATCGCGCTGGATCATTTCCAATGTCTTGGCAAGCTGCGGCCAGACCAACCGATCACCAGCCACCGGCACCCGGCCCTGCGGACGGAACACGCGGGTCAGCACAGGGTCCTGATCCACATCGCGCGGATCTTTGGGGTGCGCCATATCGTGAGCGACCCGATCGGTGACAATCCAGCCATCGCGGGCAAGTTTGATTGCTGGTTCCACCAATTCGCGGAACCGTTTGGTGCCAAAATGGCTGGCCATATACTCAAACCCGCGCAGTGCCCCAGGCACGGTGATCGCGTGCGGGCTGGTCGGCGGCACTTTTGTGTGGCCTTCGGTCCGCAGCATATCAGCCGAAAGCATCGCAGGCGCGCGGCCTGATCCGTTGACGCCGTGAAGGGTGCCGTCCGGCTGTGCGATGATGGCAAAGCAATCTCCGCCGATCCCAGTCATTTGTGGTTCGACTACCGAAAGCACGGCAGCCGCCGCCAGCGCCCCATCCACCGCATTGCCACCCTTGCTCATCTCGTTCAGCGCGGCTGTTGTGGCAGCGGTGTGAGAGGTTGCCGCCATCATGCGCATGCCACGGGCTGGTGAGCGCCCAGGAACCTGAAAATCGCGCGATATCTGCGGCATGGATGATCCTCATTGGTCGACAATTGATAGGGAGCCCAACCGGACGTATTGAGCTTGCACGCGTGGGAACCACGCGGTACGCGCCTAGCATACATCGCCCCCCGAAAAACCCCTCAAGTGAGAAACACCCAATGCCCACACTGTCGTCGCTAACGCTCGCTCACGCCAACAAGCTCATCGCCGCCGCTATCAAAGAGGGTGAGACCAAAGGCTTTGCGCCGCTTGCTGTCTGCGTCTTGGATGCTGGCGGCCATGTTCAAGCCTTTCAGCGCGCCGATGGCGCTTCGATGATGCGCTTTGAGATTGCCAAGGGCAAAGCCTATGGCGCCTTGGCTGTTGGTAAAGGTTCGCGCTGGCTGAACGCCCAAGCTGAAGGTCGCCCCCACTTCCTCGAAGGCCTCTCCAACGTGTCTGGTGGCAAGATCGTGCCCGTGCCAGGCGGTGTGCTGATCAAGGAAGAGGATGGCACACTTCTTGGCGCTGTTGGCATCACCGGCGATACATCCGACAATGACGAGATCGCAGCTCTTGCTGGTATCGCTGCCATCGGCAAAGTGGCGGTGACGGACTGAAGCGGTTGTGCTGGAAGCACAGAGCGAAGTCTGAATAGAATGAAGGACTGAAGCGGTTGTGCCTCGCGGTTGTTCCAAGGGAACAGAGCAACAAGAAAGTCACAGAGCGCAGTCTGAAAAGAAGGCAGGACTGAAGCGGTTGTGCCTCGCGGTTGTTCCAAGGGAACAGGGCAACAAGAAAGTCACAGAGCCATGGTTCATGCACAGACGAAAAGGGCTGGTCGGTGAGAGTAATGTGCCTGAATGGGTGGGGTGGAAAGCTGCATGAAGCGCTTCTGCCCTACGTCGAAACCTCCGCGCCCGATATCTTATGCCTTCAAGAAGTCGTCCACAGCCCCGCGTCAGACAAAGACTGGCTGACCTACCGCGACGGTGATCATGTTCTGCCGCAACGGGCCAATTTCTTTCGCGATGTTTCGAGGGCTTTGCCCAACCACGTCGCGATCTTTTGTCCGGCAGCACAGGGCATTCTTTGGGACGAGGATCAGTCGATACCTTCCCAATGGGGCCTGGCGACGTTTGTGCATCAATCGCTGCCGATAATCGGGCAGGCTCAAGGTTTCGTCCACAAGGACTACTCGCCTGTCGGCTACGGGGACCATCCTCGGTCCCGCAGCGCGCATGGCGTTCGCGTCTATGACTACAGCGCCAACCGCTCGGTCAGCGTGACGCATATGCATGGGCTGCGCGAGTTGAATGGAAAGATGGACACGCCAGATCGGGCCGATCAAGCGCGACGGCTGTTAAACCTGTCTCGGCAGGTGTCGCATCCGCAAGATGTGATCGTGGTCTGCGGTGACTTCAACGTCGAACAGGACAGCCAAACGTTTGCGATATTGGCGGACGCCGGTCTATCGGAATTGGTGACGGGCCGGGGCTTCACCAGCACGCGGAACTCACACTACAAGAAGCCCGGTAAGTTCGCCGACTACATGCTGATTGACGACGAGGACGCTGTGCAGGCGTTCGATGTGATCTACGATCCAGAAGTTTCCGATCACTGTCCGCTGCTGCTGAGCCTCTAGGCGCGCTAGACTGCCGACCGCCATTTGAGACCGCTAAAACGATCCGCCAGGTGAGATGGCAACGTCGCGCCGCGCGACGTTCAAGCTGATCCAGAGGCCAGCCAAAACATCGACCAGCGCGATTAGCATCAGCAGCGCAAACAACGCCGTAGACGCTGGCTCCCAAACGATGAACACAACCACATAGACCATCACCACCAGCACCGAGAGCACATGGTCGAGCACAGGCGCGAAGCCGATGCGCGTGGCTTTGACCACCTCCAGAAACAAGATCGTCACGGCAAATGCCAACAGGCCATCGCCCTGTGTTAGTGAAACGGTGCCGCCGGAAATCATTGCTTGGCTGAACAGTTCCCGGTCAAAAACGAAAACGCCGCTCGGCCCCATCGCCAACATGACGTAAAGGCCGAGTGGAATGATGGTCAGCGGAAGAGCGAAAAGGTAGCGCATGGCAAACTCATGGAGTGCGGTGAGCGTGAGTCGATAGGATAGCCCAAAGAAAAGGGCCGATCGAGTGACCGGCCCTTTTCATATCAAAAAAACGTGCGTCAAAAAGACGACTACTCGTCTTTTGGTTCAAGAACCTGGCGACCGCGATACATGCCAGACTTTAGATCTACATGGTGCGGACGACGCAGCTCGCCGGAATCCTTGTCTTCAACATAGGTCGGTGCAGCCAGGCCATCAGCCGAGCGGCGGAAACCGCGCTTCATGCGGCTAACTTTTCTCTTTGGAACAGCCATCGTATCACTCCAAAATGGCAAGCGTGTCGGGCGACGGATGCGAGCGGGGTCGGCGCGCCGATAGGCGCGTACCTCATCGTCCGTCAAATTCGGAAGGCTGCTCTATACAGAGCATCGGCGGTTCTGCAAAGCCCCAGCGGCACACTTTGTAGCAATTCCGCGCCGGTTTTAGCTCTCCGGCGGCGCCAAACAGCCAATATAGCCACTCATGCGCTGTGCCCGCGATGCAATCACGTCCGCCAGCCACAGCTGACGGCTGGTTGGATTGGCCGCATCGCGTTGCGACGGCAAGGGCAAAGCTGCCACCAATAGCGCTGCCTGACGGCGCGAAACGTCGCTGGCGGAACGCCCAAAAGCACGCTGCGCTGCCGCCTCAAATCCATAAAGCTGCGGCCCCAGTTCAACCACGTTGATGTAGATCTCCATCATGCGGCGCTTCGACCAAACCGTGTCGATCAGAACCGCAAGCGGCACTTCTAAGCCTTTGCGAAACGCTGAGCGCCCCTGCCAAAGGAAGAGATTGCGCGCCACCTGCATGGAAAGCGTCGAGGCCCCGCGCGCCTCTTCTCCAGCGCGCCAGCGGTCAAATTGATCACGCAGATCAGGCCACGCCACGCCGTTATGGGAGCAGAAGGTCTGGTCTTCCGACGCGATGATGGAGTTTTCCAGTACCGCCGCCACATCATCAAGTGCGATCCAGTCGCGGTCATAGCCGCGCAGCAGAACGAGGTCGCGCAGCATCAGCGTGGAAACCGGTGGAACAACCGTGTAGGCAAGCGTTAGAAAGATCGGCAGGCCGATGAAAAGCGCGGCCAGTAAAGCGCCGCCGCGCAGCACAAGGCGCCGCATTGGCGGCAAGCGCCAGCGTCGTTTTGCGCGGGGTTTGGCCCTTTTAGCGCGTCTGCTAGCCCTTGTTTCTGACGGCCCCATTGGCTACGCCCAACCTTGTTTTTCGTCAGCGAAAGAAAGCGGCTCGTACCATGCCAGACCCCAAAGCGTCTGACCCAAAAGCGCATCTGGCAGATCTGGCCGCCAGCATCACGCGCGATATGGACCAGCTTCTGGCCGAGCTCAAGGCTCCAGACCGTTTGGTGGCCGCAATGCGCCATGCTGTGCTGGCCGGTGGCAAGCGCTTGCGTCCGGTCTTGGTGCTTGAAACCACACATCTATTGGCCGCCGGAACGCACGCCAAAACGCAGCTTCCACCCGGTGCGCCGCAGGTCGCGATGGCGCTGGAATGCATCCACACCTACTCGCTTATCCATGATGATCTGCCGTCGATGGATGATGATGATCTGCGTCGCGGCCAGCCCACCGTGCACAAGGCTTTTGATGAGGCTACCGCGATTTTGGCCGGTGATGCGCTGCAAGCCTTGGCGTTTGAATTGGTGGCCACCAGCGGCCATCCCAAAACTCCGATGATGATCCGCGATCTGGCTCGGGCTTGTGGCGCCGACGGCATGGTCGGTGGCCAGATACTGGATTTGGCCGCCGAAGGCAGGTTTGGCCAAGCCACGGAAATCAAAGACACTTTTGCGCTGGCCGCTATGCAAGCAATGAAAACCGGGGCGTTGATTGAGGTCGCCTGTACGCTCGGCGCGCACTTGGCGTTGGCACCGGAAGAAGAGCGTCAACGGATGGCCCAGTTCGGTCAATCGCTCGGCCTGGCGTTTCAGATTTCCGATGATCTGCTCGACATCACCGCCACAGCCGATGAGGCAGGCAAGCGCACTGGCAAAGATGAAGAGGCCGGCAAAACCACCTGGCCGGGCCTGCTCGGCAAAGACAAAGCACAGGCAACGCTGGACGCCACACTGAACGATGCGCTGGCGACTTTGGCGCCTTATGGCCCAAAGGCGGCAAACCTCGCTTACTTGACTGAGCGCCTACGCAACAGGCTTACATAGCGTTGGCGACAGCTTTGCGCAGATGCTCGTACTGCGCGTCATTGGTATCACCAAACGCCTCTTCACGATTACTTGGCAGGTCCTGATAGGTGATCGGCGCATCAAACTGGCTGGCGGTAAAATCGTGCCGCTTGCCGTCGATCAGGTTGTAAAAATGCCACATGTCACCGTCGGCGCTTTTCTGCAGCGTTTTCAAAATATCACCACCTAGAAGGTCATGCGCCACCAACGCCGTCACACCGCATTGGCCCAGCGCCGGATTGTCGGCTTTCCAGCGCGAACTGGATTGTAGGCTCCAACAGTGCGGCAGCTTGACGTGCAGATCGGCGATAGAGGTCATGCCAACGTATCATTCAGCGCGCGGTCAGCACGCAACTTGTCGATCAATGTGCGGTACAAATCCGCTTTGAACGCCACCGCCTTGGCGGGCATGTCCTCGATGGACACCCAAGCCCATTTATCGAACTCAGGCTTCTCACCTTCGGGCGGATTGACCACATCGATCTCATCGTCGGGCCCGTCAAAACGCAGCACAAACCAGCGCTGTTTCTGACCACGAAACTTTCCCTTTAGTGCCACACCGATCAGATGATCAGGCAGATCGTAGGTGAGCCACCCCTCAATCTCTGTGATCAGCGAAACTGAACGGATCGAGGTTTCCTCGTAAAGCTCGCGCAAGGCTGCTTTTTGCGCATCTTCGCCCTCATCGATCCCGCCTTGAGGAAACTGCCAGAGCCGCGTCTGCCCGGTGTATTCCTCGTTCGGCAACCGTCGCCCGGCCCACACCAAGCCGTCTTTGTTGACGACAATAACGCCAACACACGGGCGATAGGGCAGTGCCGCCTTTTGCTCAGGCGTTAGGTCAGGGCGTTTTTTGCTCATGAAAAGTCCTAAAAACGAACGATGCTCGATACCGGTACAAGCGCAATGCCCTTAGCGGCAAGGCTGGCGGTCCATTCCTCCAGCGAGGTAATGGTCAAAGGTAACGCTGTTGCGACACCCACCGCCGACCCGCTCTCGCGGGCAATGCTTTCCAACTGGGCAAGCCGGTTGTTGATCGACTGCTGGTCGGCACGCGCATCAATCACCACATCAGCGCGCAGCACCGGAGCCTCGGCGCCAGCGACATTGCTGATCCTGCTGCGGGCAGAGCGACCATCATCCACCACCATCAAACCGCGCCCAACAGCATCGGCAATGATCGGGCTAAGCTCAGCCTCTTCAGAGGCGAAACGACCACCCATATAGTTCATGAACCCAACCGGTGTCGGCAAACGCGACAGCGCCCAGTGCAAGCGCTCAAGATTGGCTTGCTCGGTCAGACCCACCTGCAAGGTGTGCGGGCCAGGATCGTTGTTGGGATAATCAAACGGCTCCATCGGAACTTCGATCAGATATTCATGGCCGTCCTGCCGGGCACGGCCGGCCCAGCGTGTTAGCGAGCTGCCATAGGGCGCGAACGACAGGGTGACCGCGCCAGGAAGGCTGTTGAGCACCTCTTGGGTGGAGGTCTGCGACAGGCCAAGGCCGCCAACAATCAGTGCAATACGCGGCTGGCCTGGCACAATGGTGCCAGCTTCCAGCGGACGCGCATAGGCATCCAGCGCTCGCTCGCCATTGCTGCCCAGTGAGGGCACAAAACTGCTTTCATCAAAACGCTCCACCAAGCTGGGATTGGCAACAGAGGGCAAACCACCGCGGCCGTCAAAGCGCGGACCATTGGCCAAAGCATTGCCTGGTACGGGCACTGCGCCTCCGGGCGCGTTTGGATCAGCTGGGTCGGGAGAGGGCACACGCAACACGCGCGGCTGGCCAGGAGCAAGCTCTGGCTGTGGCGGCAGTGGCTGGGCAAGGTCTTCAGCGCTGGTGGATATTCCAGGAGTTGGCGCACCCGGCGCATTGGGGCTTCCGGCGATCTCTATGGTGCTCTGCGTGCGTGGTTCGCCGCCCAGAGGATCGTCAATGAAGAAAACCCAGCCGGCGAGCAACAGCACGACCAGGCCAAGCGCAGCCCCACCAACACGGGTGAACCAATGCAGCGCCACGCCAAACTTGGCACGCCATACATCCCACTTCTCGCCAAACCGCACACGCGGCATCAGCGGGGTATGCAGATCACCTTCAACATCGGTCGTCATCGATACGCGCACCCAAACCCAGCGGTTGTTCTCATTTTAGATTCGCTCTGTGCCGTTGGCACACCACAAGTCAGTTTTGCTCTGTGCAACCGGCACAACCGCTCACGAGGAAAAAGCCAACAAAAAACCCTCGCACCATGTCTAGTGCGAGGGCTTTAAGGTTCAGTTAACCAAGGACTTAAAGTCCTTGGTAAGGGTTCAATCAAGCCCCTGGCTCATCCGCCCTTAATTGGGCAATGGCGCATCTGGGTCCGGTGGGAAGGCAGCGTGCACTTCCTCGCCACGCAGCAGGCTCAGCGCGTACTGAAGCTGCGTATCAAGCTCAGCGTCTTGCGGCACATAAACCGACGAACCGGAACGCTCCACCTCATCTTCATTGGACAGGTGACCGTCCAGCGACGCTTCGCCGCCTGGCGTGTCCAGACCCATAAGCTCTTCAGGAAGGTTCTCCTGAAGCACTTCAATATCCGGATCGATGCCACGCGCCTGGATCGAGCGACCCGCAGGCGTGTAGTAGCGTGCCGTTGTCAGGCGCACAGCGCTGGTTGCCGACATGGGGATCACGGTTTGCACCGAGCCTTTGCCGAAGGACAGCGAGCCGACCAGCGTTGCCCGGCGATGATCCTGCAAGGCGCCAGCCACAATCTCTGAGGCTGAGGCCGAACCGCCATTGATCAATACCACCACTGGCAGGCCGCCAATCAGATCGCCCGAACGGGCATTGTAGCGGCGGGTGTCGGCTTCGGTGCGGCCACGGATGGAAACAATCTCGCCGCGATCCAAAAATGCATCGGAGATTTCCAGCGCCTGATTGACCAGTCCACCTGGGTTGTTGCGCAGGTCAAGCACATAGCCTGCAACCTCCACACCAGCCTCTTCGGCCTCTTCGTTCACGGCCAGAATTTCGCGTTCCAGGCCTTCACCGGTTTGGCCGGAGAACTGAGTGACGCGCAAATAGCCAATGTCGCCTTCCAAGCGGCTGCGTACCGAAGCAATGCGAATGGTGTCGCGCTGCAAGGTGACGTCGAAGTCGTCTGCACCCTCACGGCGGATCGTCACCGTGATCGGCGTGCCAACAACACCGCGCATACGTTCCACAGCCTGGCTAAGGTCCAAGTCCTGCACATTTTCGCCATCCAGACCAACAATGAGGTCGTTGGCCAAAATGCCGGCGCGGGCCGCAGGTGTATCGTCGATGGGTGAGACAACTTTCACAAAGCCGTCTTCCATGGTCACCTGAATGCCAAGACCACCAAACTCGCCGCTGGTTTGCTCTTGAATGTCTTCAAAAGCCTCTGGCCCAAGGTAGGCCGAGTGCGGGTCAAGTGAGGTGAGCATGCCGTTGAGAGCATTTTCAATCAGCTCAGACTCTTCTTGCGGCTCGACATAATCGTTGAGCACACGCTCGAAAACATCACCGAACAATTTCAGCTGGTTGAACGTTTCGGCTCCGGCCTGCGCCTGCGCACCAATCGGTCCCAGCCGATAGTGGGTCACCCCGAAGGTCACAGCGACCCCCAGTGCCAAACCCAGCACGAACACCGGTATCTTTTTCATCATCCGTCAGTCCTTTGACTGTCACGTTGCGTTGCCCCATCGCTGTTCGCCCACCATGACGAAGAATCGATAGAACGTCCATCCTCGCGCAACTCAACAAACAACACAGGTTGCGGCGTTTGAGTTGAACCATCAGCCAGCACGACAGAGCCGCGTTCACCCATGGTTGCGATAGGTTCTCCCATCAAGACAAACTGTCCCAATGCGACATTAATGCGGCTCATACCCGCCAAGATCATGCGGTAGCCGTCGCCCATGTCCAAAATGACCACCTGGCCATAAGCGCGAAACGGACCGGCATAAAGCACCCAACCATCGGCCGGTGCCACCACGCGCGCATCCGCTCGTGTTGCTATATGGAGCCCTTGGCTGGTTTCGCCAAATCTATCTTGGTCACCAAAGCCTAAGATTTCTTGCCCGCGAACGGGGGAACGGATCAGGCCCTGGGCACTTCCAAAGGCAAAAGCCGGGGCCATGCGACCGGTATCGCGCAGGCTGGCCAGCGCCTCGCGATCATCAGCATCAGGGGGGCCTTCTTCCTGGGCACGCTGGGCATCGGCCATGGCTTGGCGCACGCTATCAAGCTCACCTTCAAGGTCGTTGAGCAGCGATTCAAGGCTTGTTGCCTCGCCTGCTAGCAGCGCCGCGCGCTCGCGCTCACGCTCCAAAACGCTCTGATTCTCCTCACGCAGACGTGATCGCTCAAACAGCACCAACTCGATGCGTTCTTCCTCTTGGGCCAGCGCTTCGGCGTCCGCGAGCAGCAAGTCAAGCGCCTCATCAAGCTGCGTGCGTGCTTCATCCAAGGCCGCCAAATCATCGGCAAGCACCCGTGATTCGGCAGCAAGTTCGGGGAACGCCACACCCAAGAGGATGGCCGAGCGCACCGAACGCAACGCATCACCCGGCGAGACGAACAGCGCTGGTGGCGGCGCCCGGCCCACGCGTACCATGGCCGACAAAAGAACTGCGATACGCTCGCGCTGCGCTTGCAAAGACACTTCAAGCGCTCGGGCATTTTCATCAAGCACGCCGATGCGCTGGCGTTGCACGTCGACGCGCGCGGCAATGGTTTCGGCTTGATCTGTGGTGCGGATCAAAAGCTGGGTGAGGTCTTCCACATCAGCGTCGATGTCAGCGAGTTCAGCGGCCAGCATCTCTTGGCGCGCTTCAGCGGCGTTCAAGTCGGCGCGCAACCGCTCCAGAGCGTCGGCGGCAACATCGCGCTCCTGCTCCAGCTCTTGCTGAGCAAGACCCTCGTCGCCCGCTTCCACCGGCTGCTCCAAGCCACGCAGCACAAAGCGGTCCAGGCCGGATTCTCCTGGCTGCAAGCGATCTTGTGCGCCAACGCCGAAAGGCGCTGCGATCATAAGCAGACTGGCAAGAAGGAGGCGAGAGGCGTGCATACGGACTTCAAATAACGTGGTCAGATGGCAACCGTAAGCCCGCGCCGCTAAACCTTTCGTTAACCACGCCTCCGGGTCATTGCACCGGCGCAGCACCGTTAAACCTGTTTTAATGCTAGCTTTGAGAGGCCCCGAACTACAATTAGGACGATCAAGAACAACACCGAGAAAAAAGATACAGTCGGATTACAGGAATCAGGGAAGTGAATGTCTGGCGAATATCAAAGGTCATATTGTTTGGACTCATATTGAGTCCAATGGTAGCATCGCTGACCCTTAATGCACTCTTTTTTATTCAAGGTCTTGCGTTACATGGTACAAGCGTATTCAGAGCTCACCACTACAATTCTTTCTTCGAAAAGACGGCACATGATGTTTTCGCTTTTTCAATAATGATCGGCTTATTTTCTCTCATTCCGAGTCTGTTTTTTCTTTATTGTAGTGAGAAATCGAAAAATGGAGATTTTTCCTATTATTGTACTTACGGAGTGGCAATAGGAATTGTAGTTCCAGTCATTTTCGGCCTAACGTTAGCAATTTCGCCAGAAACAGCATTGCTGATCGCCATCCCTGTTATCTTCGGCGCAATAGCGGGGGCATCAGCAGGTCTTTTTTATTGGGCTTTCGTTGGGCGTGATTGGACCCACCCACAGCATCAGCAAAAGTCGAGAATGGCTTCAATTCATGACCGATGATAGGGATGCCCGCTGAGCACCGTCATCGCGCGGTAGAGCTGTTCGGCGGCCAGCACCCGCACCAACTGATGCGGCATGGTCATGGCGCCGAAGCTGATCACGAGGTCGGCGCGCGCACGAACACTGCCATCCAGCCCATCTGGCCCACCGATGACGAGCGCAAGCGGCTTGCCAGTGTCTTTGAACGTCTCAAGTTTTGAGGAAAATTGCGGTGTGGTGATTGCCTTGCCGCGCTCATCCAGCGCGATGAGGGCACCGCCGTCGGGCAGTTTGGCCAGTAGGTCGGTGGCTTCGGCAGCTTTGCGCTGATCGGCGTTTTGCGCCTGGCTTTCGCGCAGTTCCACCATATCCAGCGCGCCAAAACCCAGCTGTTTGGCCATCGGTGTGGCGCGCGTCCAATAGCGCTCAAAAAGCTCCCGCTCCGGACCCGCCTTCATGCGGCCCACAGCCAGCAAACGCACCATCGTGTCAGTCCAAACGCTGCTTAAGCGTTCGGCTTCTCAGACCCTGGGGTCTCGCTGAAGCTGTCGTCCCACAGCTTCTCCATATTGTAGAAGCTGCGCACTTCAGGGCGGAAAAGGTGCAAGATCACATCGCCGGTATCGATCAGCACCCAATCAGCATGGGGCAGACCTTCAACGCGTGGCGATCCGTGTCCGGCCTCTTTCAGCGCCCGCTGCACATGGTCGGCAACAGCCGAGACATGGCGGTGCGAACGCCCCGACGCGATGATCATCGTGTCGGCAAGCGCGGATTTTCCGTCCAGATCGATGGTGATGATGTCCTCTGCCTTGGAGTCTTCCAAAACAGATTGGACCGTAGAGAGGATGCTCGCGCCCGATGCGTTCGCACGGGTGGCAAGCGACGCCGTGGTGAGGGTATCAACGGCAGTGTTTTGCGGAGTCAAACCGGCAAAAGTCCTTTCAAAGTGGTTCTAGAGACGAGGAGCCACAGGATAAGCCGATCAAAACAGGCCAAACCTGCATGCCTTGTGCGGGCGAACCGAACACCGCACGACTCACAATGTGGAGGGGAATTCTTAACGTTTCAAGACGGCGTAACCTTTTGGTCCCCTTTAGCCGCCCTGATAGCACTGGAAGAAAGCGGCGAAAGTGGGCCACGAATAAAGGTCCAGACCGGCGGTTCAAGGTCCGAAAGAAGCGCTGCATCCTCGCCATCCAGACGATGTCTTGCCAGTGTGCGTGCCGCCGGAGCCGACAGCGAGGCGTGCCGCGAGCCAGGCCGATCGATAACGGCAATGGGCACTCGGGCAGCGATGGAGCGCCATTCATTCCAGCGGTGAAACCCTGCCAGATTGTCCGCCCCCATCAGCCAGACAAACCGCACATCCGGGCGCATAGTACTAAGCATCGCCACGGTGTCGGCGGTGTAGCGCACGCCAAGTTGCTCTTCCACGCTGAGAACTTTGCGCCTTGGATGACGCGCTTGGGCGCGCACGGCCTTGATGCGTGCCTCAAGCGAATGGGCCGGGTCATGGTTTTTCAGCGGATTGCCGGGCGTCACCAGCCACCACACCCAATCGAGCTTCAGCACTTTAAGCGCTTGCTCGGCAACCAGCAGATGCCCGTCATGCACCGGATCGAACGATCCGCCATAAAGGCCAACCGACTGGCCAGGCGCGACATAAGGCAGCCGCACACGGGCAGGAGGATAGACAGGAATGGCCAAGCTAGGCAGGCCTGATCTGGCCTTGGCCGCGCACGACGTAATGAAAGCTGGTCAGCTGTTCCAGACCGACAGGCCCGCGCGCATGCATGCGGCCGGTGGCAATGCCGATCTCCGCGCCCATGCCGAACTCACCACCATCGGCGAACTGCGTCGAGGCGTTGTGCATCACGATGGCGCTATCGCATTCATTGAGGAATTTTGCGGCCACTGCCTCATCCTCGGTGATGATGCTCTCGGTGTGCGAGGAGCCATAGGTTGCGATGTGATCGAGTGCGGCATCAACGCCATCGACGATCCCAACCGTAATGATCGCATCGCCATATTCGGTTGACCAATCCTCTTGGCTGGCTGCTTTCACGCCCTCTGCCAAACCACACACGGTCTCATCGCCGCGCACCTCGCAGCCCGCACCCTGCAAGGCTTTGACCAAGGGCGCGGTGAATTGATCCGCAGCGGCGCGATCAATCAACAACGTCTCTGCCGCACCACAAATCGAGGTGCGTCGCATTTTGGCGTTCACAACGATCTCGCTCGCCATCGCCAGATCCGCGGCCTTGTCCACATAGATGTGGCAAACGCCCTCCAGGTGCGAAAACACCGGCACCCGCGCTTCTTCCTGTACGCGGCCCACCAGCGACTTGCCGCCACGTGGCACGATAACATCCACCGTGCCATTAAGGCCGGTCAGAAGGGCGCCCACAGCGGCACGATCCGTTATTGGCACCAGCTGCACCACATCAGCAGGCAGACCAACGCTCTCCAGCCCTTCAGCGATTGCGCCATAAAGCGCTTGATTGGTTTCAATCGTGTCGGACCCACCGCGCAGGATCGAGGCATTGCCGGACTTCATCGCCAGCGCCGCAGCATCCACCGTCACATTGGGGCGCGATTCAAATATAATCCCGATGACGCCGAGCGGTGTGCGCACCCGCGAGATTTTCAGGCCATTGGGACGTTCCCAAGCGGACATCTCATCGCCTACTGGATCAGGCAAGGCAGCAATGGCTTCGACCGCTTGAGCAATAGCCTCGACACGGTCAGGGTTCAACGTCGCGCGCTCTTGATAGGCAACCGTGACATCGCGCTGACGCATGCCTGCCAGATCACGCGCATTGGCGGCCAGCACGTCATCGACACGCGCGCGAATACCAGACGCAATGGCGGCGAGGGCTGCGTTCTTGGTATCGGTGGACGCCAGCGCAATCGCACGCGAGGCCGCACGGGCACGGTCGCCCATGTCCTGCATGAGATCAGCAACATCGACGGTTGCATCGCTATCCAGTAGTGCCATGATTCAAACTTTCTCTCCGTCCGCTGTCGCTCCGGACGTTTCATTAGCCTGCGTTCCGGCTTCGCCGACCACTTCGGCTTTACCGACCGCTTCATTCTTTTCCACTGTCGCTCCGGCAGAGCCGACCGCTCCAGCGCCAGTCAGTGCCATATCGTCTCTGTGCACCATAGCGTTGCGCCCGGCATAACCCAAAATCGCTTCAATATCAGCGCTCTTGCGTCCCGCAATCTTTTGCGCGTCGCCGCTATCATAGGCAACCAGGCCGCGCGCGACCTCAGCGCCATCCAGCGTCACGATGCGCACCGCATCGCCGCGCTCAAACGCCCCTGCTACCGAACGGATACCGGCTGGCAACAAGGACTTGCCCTGCACCAAGGCGCGCGCCGCGCCGTCATCGATGATCAGATCGCCGTGCGGATCAAGCGAGCCTGCAATCCAGCGCTTGCGTGCCGTGGCGGGGTTACCATCGGGCGCGAACCAGGTGCAGCAAGCGCCATCGTCAATCGCATGCAACGGGTTCATCACTTTGCCGGACGCGATCACCATTGCGGCCCCAGCGCCCACCGCCATCTTGGCGGCATCGACCTTGGTCTTCATCCCACCGCGCGAGAGGTTGGAGCCTTCGCCCCCCGCCATCGCCTCGATTTCCGGCGTCAGCACCTCCACCAGCGGGATGTGCTGCGCGTCCGGATCCGTGTTCGGCGGTGCGGTGTAAAGCCCATCGATATCGCTGAGCAGCACCAACACATCGGCTCCGATCATCGAGGCAACGCGCGCTGCCAGGCGATCATTGTCGCCATAGCGGATTTCGGTGGTTGCTACCGTGTCGTTCTCGTTGACCACCGGGATCGCACCGCGCGCCAGCAGCGTGTTGACGGTTGCCCGCGCATTGAGATAGCGCCGCCGCGCTTCGGTATCACCCAGCGTCAGCAACACTTGACCGGCCACCAAGTCACGGGTGCCAAGCGCCTGTGCATACGCCCTGCCCAACGCGATTTGCCCGACGGCAGCTGATGCCTGCGCATCTTCCAGCTTGTCGGGACGCGAGGCCATGTTCAGCATCACTCGGCCCATGGCGATGGCGCCAGACGAGACAAGCACGATCTCCGCGCCTTGTTTGGCAAGCGCCGCTAAATCATCGGCGAGCGATGCCAACCACGCTTCGTTCAAGACGCCAGTTTCAGCATCCACCAACAGGGCGGAGCCGATCTTGATGACGATGCGTTTGTGCTTGGAAAGCGGCGTAAAGTTTACGGCGACCATGGCGCATCCTCTTGGCTGGGATACTCCGGGTCTTCATCGAGGTCTTGGCCAAAATCACCATCGATCATGCGCATCAGCGCGCGCAGCACCTGCGGCACGCCTTCGCGGCTGGCCGCCGAGACCAGCAGGGGTCGTTGACCGCAGGCCTTACCCAGCGCAGCCAGCTTTTCCGCGCGCTCCTCTTCGTTCAACGCGTCGGCTTTCGACAGCGCCACAAGCTCGGGCTTGTCTTCCAGTCCATGGCCATAGGCATCCAGCTCACCACGGATCACGGTGTACGCTTCGCCCACATCCTCTTGCGTGCCGTCGACCAGATGGAGAAGCACCTTGCAGCGCTCCACATGGCTCAAAAACCGGTCTCCAAGCCCGATGCCTTCTGAGGCGCCTTCAATGAGCCCTGGAATATCGGCGAGCACGAACTCGCGCTCATCAACGCCAACCACGCCAAGATTGGGGTGCAGCGTGGTGAAAGGGTAGTCCGCGATTTTCGGTTTGGCTGCGCTCGTTGAGGCCAAAAACGTTGATTTGCCCGCATTGGGTTGGCCGATCAGCCCAGCATCGGCGATCAATTTCAAGTTGAGCCACAACCAAGCTTCCTCGCCTTCTAAACCAGGGTTCGCATTCTTTGGCGCCTGGTTGGTGGAGGATTTGAAATGCGCATTACCAAAGCCGCCATTGCCGCCTTTGAACAAAAGAATACGCTCGCCAATCTCAGTCATGTCGGCCAGCACTTCATCGGTCTCAGAATGGGTGATCTGCGTGCCCGCCGGCACGCGCAGCACGACATCATCGCCCTTGGCGCCGTTGCGATCACGGCCCATGCCGTGCATGCCCTTTTTGGCTTTGAAATGCTGCTGGTAGCGATAGTCGATCAGCGTGTTGAGGCCAGCAACGCACTCGGCCCACACATCGCCGCCGCGCCCGCCATCGCCGCCATTAGGCCCCCCATACTCGATGTATTTTTCGCGCCGGAACGACACGCAGCCCGCGCCGCCATCGCCCGCTTTGACGTAGATTTTCGCCTGGTCGAGAAATTTCATCTACAATACCTCCAACAGATAGTCGTTGGATGGCTGTTTAGGCGTGTCGCGCGCTGGCGTGATGCATTCGCCCTCGCCTACGAAGGTGAAGCCATTGGATAGCAAAACCTTTTGCGAAGCCTGATTGGAGCGCACCGTTTGTGCATGTATCGGACCTGCCACACCTTTGGTTCGCAAAACATCCAGAAACAGCGCGACCGCGCGCGTTGCGATGCCCTGGCCCCAATAAGCCTTGCCAACCCAGTAGCCCAGCTCTTCGCGACCATTGGGTCGTGGACCCAGCCCAACACCGCCGACCAGCACATCGTCAAGCAGGATGGCGCGGCCAACAATGCGGCCCTCATCGTTGCGCGCGTTGGAAAGAAACGCCTCAGCATCCGAGCGTGCATAGGGATAGGGGATGGAGGCCGTCATCGCGGTCACATCAGGATCGTTCAGAAGCACAGCAAGCCGGTCGGCATCCTCAAGAGAATACGGACGCAAATGCACGTTTGGGTTAGGACCGACGGTCATTGTTGAACCTTAAAACAAAAAAGGGAGGCTTGCGCCTCCCTTCAACTTCGCTTGCGACGTCCTTGAAAGGAGGCCGCGCCCAATATCGAGGCGACCTATTCGGCAGCTTCGGCCATCGGGAGGATGGAAACATAGGTGTTGCCGTCACGCTTTTTGGCGAACGACACCGTACCATCGGTCAGTGCAAACAGGGTGTGGTCTTTGCCCATACCCATGTTTTCACCTGGATGCCATTTCGTGCCGCGCTGACGGATCACGATGTTGCCGGATACGACAACTTCGCCACCGAATTTTTTTACGCCAAGACGGCGGCCTGCTGTATCGCGACCGTTGCGGGACGAACCGCCTGCTTTTTTATGTGCCATGGATCAAGTTCCTCTAGCTCTACTCGCCCTTGGCGAGCGTTGCGGCCTGTTCCAGCCAGTTATCACGATCAATGCGGCCTTTGAAGGACAGTGCATCGTCAACCTTGGCGATGTCTTCCGGGGTGAAGGCTGCAACTTGGGCGAAGGTGGTGATGCCCAGCGCGTTCAATTTCTTCTCAAGCACGGGACCAACGCCGGAAATCTTTTTCAGATCGTCGGCTGCACCTTCAGGTGCTGCGAACAGCGCGCCCTCGGGCAGATCACCGGCCGAAGCAGCGGGCGCTTCTTTCTTGGGGGCTTCTTTTTTGGGTGCAGCTTTCTTAGTAGCTGGCTTTTCAGCCGGTGCAGCGTCAGCAGCTTTGTCCTCAGCCTTTTTCGGTGCAGCTTTTTTGGCCGCTTTCGGCTTGGCGCCACCGGTCAGAATGTCGGTGATCTTGACCACCGAATATTCTTGGCGATGGCCATTCTTGCGGCGGGAGTTTTGGCGACGGCGTTTTTTGAAGATGATGATCTTCTTGCCGCGCTTGTTCTCAACCAGCTCGCCGACAACGCTTGCGCCATCAACCAGCGGCGCACCGACGGTCACATCGGCATCGTTGCCGACCATCAGCACATTGTCGAAAACCACTTGGCTGTCAGCGTCCTGGCCAAGCTTCTCAATTTGAATAACGTCATCAGCGGCAACTTTATACTGTTTGCCGCCCGTTTTGATGACTGCGAACATCGTCTTTTCCTTCGTGTTCAGTGCTGTTGAGTCCCGTTCGCAAATTCGTGCGAACCAGCCCAAAGCTTCTTGTCAGTCTTGGGTGCCATTCTTGGGTGGATGTCTGAAAGAAACCAGATTAGGGGGTGGCTTCATCCAGACGAAAAAAGGCGCGGGAACTGGCCCGCGCTCTGATCTCAGGCGCTATAAGCGTAATTTGGTGCGCATTGTCAAGCATATCAGCCCATTGCGCGCTTGCCTTTTGCAGCCGCTTTGCTCTATCGGTAGCGCCGCTTTGGGCAGACCACGCCCACAGCCCATGAATTGGCGCGCCGAAAGGTGTTTGCGGAGAGATGCCGGAGTGGTCGAACGGGGCGGTCTCGAAAACCGTTGTGCGCTTTGCGTACCCAGGGTTCGAATCCCTGTCTCTCCGCCATAGCGCTTTGGCTATGCGAAAGCGCGCAACGAGCGGCAGGCGTTTGCGCAGCACATGCCGAGAGCGAACCATCTGATTTCGCAGTGTATTGGCACAATCGCGCGCCTTGCAAACAACTCTATGATGCCAATTGCAGGTTCGGCTTATTTTGCGAAGTGGGATCGTCCTGCAACGCAACCCAGCGTGTAAAGCTCTCGGCGGGCATGGGTTTGCCGCCATAGTAACCCTGATAATAGCCGCAGTTGGTTTTGCGCAAAAACGCCAGTTGCTCTGCTGTTTCGATGCCTTCAGCGACCACATCCGCATCGATCGCTTTGGCCATATCAAGAATGGTGTGCAACAGACTTTCTGAGGCAGGGTCTTCACCCACGCCAGTTATCAGGCTGCGATCGATTTTCAACGTCTCGAAGGCCAGCGCTTTCAATCTGCCAAGGTTGGAGTAGCCCATGCCAAAATCGTCAATGGCAAAGCGCACGCCAATTGCGCGCAGCTCGGCTACCTGACGTTCCACCAGCACGCTTTCTTCCATGGCTGTATGTTCGGTGACTTCAATCTCCAAGGTTTTTGGATCAGCCTCATAGAGGTCCAGCCAATGCTTGACCATGTCGGCAAAGCCATCATCATTAAGCTCTTCAATGGCCACATTGACGGCAATGGCCAAACGCTTCTCGCGATCGCGGTTGACCGTTGCGGCGACGTCGATGGCTTTGGCGAGCATCAGCTGCCCAATCTTTGGTAGCAGACCAATGCTGGCAGCCATCGGTAGGAATATATCAGGCGCCACAAAGCCTTTGCTGGGATGCTCCCAACGAATAAGCGCTTCAGCACCATCGAGTTTGCCTGACTGAACCTCGAACTGTGGTTGGAGGTACATCTGAAAACTGTTCTGCTCGACTGCCTGTTCGAGGTCACGCTCAAGGGCCGAGCGCTCCTTCATCTTCGTGTGGGTGGCATGATCGTAATAGCGGTGTGTGTTCCGGCCGCAGCGTTTGGCCTGATACATCGCGACATCCGCGCATTTGAGCAGATGTTCGCGGCCTGTGGCATGGGTGGGGAAAAGGGCGATGCCGATGCTTGTTGTGTTGCTTAGCTTGCAACCTTCCACCCGGAAGGGTCGCGCCATCTCTGACACGATATGGGTTGCCAGTGCATCGGCCTTGTCGCTTGGAACGAGCAGGGTGAATTCATCGCCGCCAAGCCGCGCCAAGGCGGCTTCGTTGATGGCAAAGTCGGCCGGGTGGCGTTCATCACGAGTGACGTCGAGCAAGGTGAGGCCTTGCTCGCGCATGCACCGTGCCAGGCGCCGAGAAAAACCGCGTAAGAGCAGGTCGCCGACATGGTGTCCGTGTGTGTCGTTGGTGGCTTTGAAGTTGTCGAGATCAAGGAACATGACCGCAAAGCCGGTATCGCTTTGTGTGTTGTGCAGCGCAAGATGCTCAAGCTGGTTGTTCAGCCAACTGCGGTTGGGCACGCCGGTGACTTTGTCCTCAAAAGCGACGCGATGAATCTCGAGCATCGAGCTGCGCACGGTTTCCAGCATTGTGTTGAGACCATCGGCAAGGACGCCGATTTCACCGTCTGCGTTAATATCGATTGTCTGATCGAGATCGCCGGCAGCCACCTCCTGTGCAATCGCGGTGAGCCGGGAAAGCGGCTCAGTCAAACGGCGAGCGAGGGCGTGGCAGACGATCATCGCGATGAAGAAGAAAAGAAGGCCGAGTGCAAGGTTGGTGATGAAAACCGTTTGGATGTCTCGTTGCAGCGCTTTGTTGCAAAGGCTGACGCGCAGGACGCCAATAAGTTGGTCGCCGATGAAAATGGGACCAGCCACCTCTTGCGTGGCTTCATCTTCATTGAATCGAACCTGTCGCACGCCGGTTTCTAGTGCTTGATCGATCAGCGGGTCGTCGACAGTCGAAAGGAAAGGGGTCTCATCATACGATCCGCCGACAACAACCAGACCACTGGCGTCGACCAGGAAGGCGCTGAGAATATCGTCTCGAGCCAACAGTTCTTCGAAGAACACTTCCAATGCTGCAGTATCGTTTGCCAGAAGGTGAGGCGTGGAAACCTCTTTGGTCAAACTCAGCAGGTGATCAATGTTGAGGGTTTCCCGCTCTGCGAGCAGAAGGCGTTGTGTCTGAACGTTTATTGCCAGGACAGCGACGACGAACAGCACAACGGCTGTGCCAAACGCCATCGCCATGCGGCGTGCTAGCCCACTTCGTGAGCTCCTCTTAAAGATGAAACCAAGCGACATGTTGCTTGCCTTATTGCCGGGCTACATCAACGAACTCTCATTGATCTGGTCGAGAATGGTGTGAATAGGCTCAAAGGTCGCCTCAATGCCGCGCGGAAAGTCGTCGAAGCGCGTGGTGTTGTGGAAGGCGGCCATCACCTGGATGCCTTCTGGGCTATCAGCCATGGACCGCAAGGTGGAGGAAATCACCGATCCAAGCGCTTCATCCAATTGTGCACTGCGCGCAACAATTTGTCTTGGAACCTCAACACTGCGAGCCAATGCGCGAAAGCGATCCGGCTGTGCAACTTGCAACGCCTCAAAGCCTTGATTGTCGATGGCGCCGGCTTCGATGCTTCCGCGGACAAGGCCGAGCGCTGTGTTGCGATCATCGCCGGTGAACAGATAGCCGACAGTGTTTTCGGCCGGTTGACCGTAATCCTGGTGCATATGTTTAAGTGCCAGACCTGCCTCCAGCAGCAAGGCAACTGGAAGCAAGTAGCCCGACGTTGAGTCAGGTTCTTGGAATCCAATGACGGCGCCACGTAGGTCCTCAATCGACTCCATTTCACTGTCGGTTGGAACAACAATCACAGAATGATAGCTGGCCTGACCGTTCTTCCAACGCCGCAAAAACGGGACAGCATCGGCCAAGCGTGCGACGCGTGTAGCGACCAACGGGCTGTCAAAATAAAGATCCACGTCTCCTTGGCGCAAAGCCTCTGCCATAGCCTGAGAATTGGGGAGAACTGAGATTTCGACATCGGTTACGCCGTCGTCGGCCAGCTCTCGTTCGAGGTATTGAGCCAGTGGTGTGAAGCGTTCGATGTGTTTGCGTATGTCGTGGTTGACGGAACCGAGCGTCAGTGTTTCAGCGTGCGCGGATGTTGCTGATACCAGGGTCAAAGCAATGGCGGCGCATTTGAAAAGATAATGCATGGAGTTCCCCAACATCGATGTGCGTTATTTGCCCAAACCTACAACCCGTGGTTTCAAGTGCGCGTTAACGCATGATGGTGTGGTGCGCGAAACACAGCACATGCTTAATGAAGTCTAGCCGAGCAAGGACAGTGAACCGGCTGAGCTGCAGCCGGTGGCATGAGACCGTCAGGAGGCCCAGGCACGCAGGCTGACACTTTTCCGCTGCAAGGGTGGACACTGCGGGCTGACGCCCTATGCTGAACCTTATGGAAGCGCGTGGAGGTGCTTTGCCAATGAGGGCATGACACTTCCCACCCACGCGCACTGCCACGTAAGTGCCAATGGCACGGGAGACTTTGTTCATGAAAATCCTCACCGCCGCAGGCCTTGGCCTTGCAACCCTTACGGCTGTCTCAGCCTTTGCTATTGTGCCTGCCAGTGCGCAGGAATGCCCCATCGACCGGCCAGTGAATATGGCTGGCTTGGGTTATGAGTCACACGCGTTCCATACCGAGGTTGTCGCCACCATCATGCGTGAGGGTTACGACTGCGAGGTCGAAATCATCCCGGTTGAAACGCTGGCGGGCTTTACCGGCCTGGCGCGCGGCGATCTGGACGCCAACATGGAAATCTGGACCGCCAACCCGCCGCCAATCTGGCAGGAAAGCCTTGATGACGGCACGTTGGTGGACCTTGGCCCGAATTTCCCGGCTGCTTTAGAGGGCTGGTTCGTGCCGCGTTACTTGGTGGAAGGCCCAGATGCGCCCGCCCCTGATCTGCGCACGCCTGCTGACCTTGCCCGCTATACCGAACTGTTCGCCGACCCAGAAGACCCAGACAAAGGCCGGTTTTACAACTGTGTTGCCGGTTGGGTGTGCGAAGAGATCAACACCAAAAAGCTTGAGGTTTATGGCCTCACCGATCTCTACACCAACTTCCGCCCAGGCTCCGGTGGCGCTATGGCCGCTGATATTGTCAGCCGTGTGCGCCGTGAGCGCCCTGTTGTGTTCTACTATTGGGCGCCAACAGGTCTGTTCGGCCAGATTGGTGACGATCTGATCCAGCTGGAAGAAGAGCCTTTCGACCAGGAAATCTGGGATGCGATGCGCGAAAGCGATGAGCCTACGGCCACAACCGCATACCCGTCCTCTCCGGTCCATGTTGGTGCCAATGCCGAATTTGTTGAGGCTGCGCCGGAACTCGCAGAGCTGTTGGAGCGTTATGAAACAACGACGCTCTCCACCTCGCAGGCGGTCGCCTACATGCAGGACAATGACGCTGATGCCGATGAGGCGGCGGCCAATTTCCTGGAAACCACGACCGATTGGGAAAGCTGGGTGCCTGCTGACGTTGCTGAACGGGTACGCGCAGCGCTCTAAGCCGACTCAACAATTGAACGTGCGGCGTGTAGAACGCCGCACGTTTTTCTTTATGGTTTTCTTTTCCGGGCCCAAGGCAGGATAATTTACGTATGTTTGAAGAGTTGGAATGGAACGGCATTTTTGTCGATGTTGGTCGGATGGTGCGCCGTGCGACCAACGATTTCGTGGAGTTTCTGGTCATCACCTATGGCGACCAGTTTGAAACCTTCTCCAACTCCATCCTCGGTATTCTGGTTTGGATCGAGCGGCTGCTTTTGGGCCGTTCCGAACCAGAGATCATCCTGCTGATCGTTTTTGGCGGGCTGATCAGCCTGTTTGTCTATCTGATCTCCAAAAACAGCATCCTGGCTGGGGCCGTGTTTGCCATTGAGGCTGCGCTGTTCTTTATCTCGCGCTACACCACCACGGTGGGTGAGGAGACCATCCAGCCGATGGAATGGCTGTGGGTGCAGGAACTTCAAATCATCGCGCTCATCATGCTGATTGCCTATTCGGCAAGCCGCAAGATGGGCCTGGTGCTGGCGATGGGCGTGGCGATGTACGTCATCGGCGCTTTCGATCTGTGGGATCAGGCGATGCAAACCATCGCCATCATGCTGGTTTCGATCCTGATTTCGGTGGTGATCGGGGTGCCGGTGGGCGTGATTATCGCACGCTCCAACCGTACCCGTTCTGTGGTCAATCCGGTGCTTGACCTGATGCAGACCATCCCAAGCTTTGTGTATTTGATCCCCGCGGTCATGCTGTTTGGTCTTGGCAAGGTTCCGGCCATCATCGCCACCGTGATCTATGCTGTGCCGCCGCTCATTCGCCTGACTGACCTTGGTATCCGCCAAGTCGACAGCGAAGTCACCGAAGCTGGCCGTGCCTTTGGCGCAACGCGCTTCCAGGTGCTGAAAGATGTGCAACTGCCGCTGGCGATGCCGTCGATCATGCAAGGCATCAACCAGACAACCATGATGGCGCTGGCCATGGTGGTGATCGCTTCGATGATCGGCGCGCGTGGTGTCGGCGAAACGGTGCTTCTTGGCTTGCAACGCAACGATCCCGGTCGCGGCTTGCTTGGTGGGCTGGCTATCGTGGTGCTGGCCATCGTGTTTGATCGCATCACCCAGGCCTATGGCGCGCGCATGCAAAGCTACCGCACTGCCGGTCACTGATTTATTTCTTCAACAGTTAGAGGCCACCTGTGGCACTTATTGACGTTCAAAACGTAACCAAGATTTTCGGACCAACCCCAAAGGTGGCCTTGCGCAAAGTGAAGGCCGGTATGGGCAAAACCGAGCTGCTGGCCGAAACCGGTCACACGCTTGGCATTCACGATGTGTCTCTGTCGATTGAGCAAGGCGAAATCTTCGTGATCATGGGCCTTTCGGGGTCCGGTAAGTCCACGCTTATCCGGCACTTCAACCGATTGATCGACCCCACCGACGGGAAGATCGTCGTGGACGGCGAAGATGTTCTGAAGCTCAGCAACAAAGAGCTTGAGGGCTTCCGCCGCAGCCGCATGTCGATGGTGTTCCAGCGCTTTGGCCTCTTCCCCCACCGCACGGTGCTGGAAAATGTCAGCTATGGCCTGGAAGTGCAGGGCGTTGGCGAGAAAGAACGCCATAAGAAAGCCCGCGACTGGATCATTCAGGTTGGCCTTGAGGGCTATGAAGACCAGTTTCCGAGCCAGCTTTCCGGTGGTATGCAGCAGCGTGTCGGCTTGGCGCGCGCTTTGGCCACCGATGCTGATATTCTGCTGATGGATGAGGCGTTTTCCGCGCTCGATCCGCTGATCCGCTCGCAAATGCAGGACCAACTGGTGGAGCTTCAGGACACGTTCCACAAGACGATTGTGTTCATCACCCATGATTTGGATGAGGCACTGAAGATTGGCGACAAAATCGCGATCCTCAAAGATGGCGTTTTGAGCCAAGTCGGCACGCCTGCCGACATTTTGATGCATCCGGCGGACGATTACGTGGCGCAGTTCGTGCGCGATGTGAACCGCGCGCGCGTGCTGACGGTAGACGTGGTTGCCAAGCCGCCGAAGCTGCGTTTGACCGATGAAAATCTTGAAAACGCGCTGTCGAGCATGCGCAGCAACGGCACTGACGTTGGCTATGTGGTGGAAGATAGCGGCAGCTATGTCGGCTACGTGACCGAGAACAGTTTGGAAGAAGCCATCGCTGCTCCGGGCTCGCCGAGCTTGAGCGATGTGGCCGATGACGGCCAGCAGCTCGACTATTCCAGTTCCATCGAAGACGCGCTGCCGACGGTGCTCGATACCAACCATCCGGTCCCCGTCGTGGGCCAGGATGGTGGACTTGCCGGTGTGCTTTATCCCGATCATGTCGGCGAGGTGCTCTCTCCGTCAGCTGTGCAGGCTGTCAACGATGATGAACCGCTTGCTGATGGCGACAGCGCGGATACCAGCGCTGTGGGTACCGACGAAACAACTGACGAACCGGCGGCTACGGACCAGGCTGCAGAGGAAACGCCAGAGACTGTGTCTTCCTCTGACGCATCAGAAAAGCCCGTTGAGGATGGTGCCGAGGAAAAGAAGGCGAGCGCCTAGCCTCGTTGCCGCCTGAAGCTGTTTGTTGCGCCGCACGCTTATCGCTTTTAAGACACGCGCATGAGCGATGATCCAAAATTTCATATGATTGCCGGGGCGGCACAGCCCGTTGCACCGTTTTCTCACGCTGTTGAGGCCGATGGTTGGGTGATCCTGACCGGCCAGATGCCAACCGATCCAGATGACCCCGCCGCGCCGCTGCCCGATGGGATCGTGGCACAAACGCACGCGGTGATGCGCAATCTGGAGATCGTTCTGGCTGGGCTTAAGCTTGATCTTTCCAACGTCATGCAGTGCCGCTGTTTCCTCACCCAGTTTGAGCGCGATTACGCTGCTTTCAACGAGACGTATCAAACCTATTTTCCCGCTGATCGCCGCCCGGCGCGTACCACCGTGGGTGTAACGGCGCTTGCGGTTGGCGCGTTGGTAGAGATCGACATGATTGCCAAACGACCCACCGCCACGTCTGGAGGTCCGGTGCTGCCGAAGGTTGGCTATTGGTCCGAGCCGAGCACGTGATGATGAGTGTGTTGCTTCGCCCTTTTCTGCTGGTCTTGCTGCTCGGTTTGGCTTGGTCAGCCTTGGTGGGGCCAGCCGTGGTTGTTCCTGTGTGGGCGCAAACAAGCGTTGAAACCCCAAGCAATCCCGAAACCTTTGCTGACATTGCCCAAGGTGAGATTGATGATGGAAGCACCGGCCAAAATGCCGCTGAAGGCCCTACACAACAGCTGGCAGACTGGTCCGACGAGCTCGATGGGATACGCCAAGAGCTGACACGCGACGGTTTGACCCTCGATGCGTTGGCATCGCTGCGTGATGAGGTTTCAGCGGTACGCAACGCCATCCAGGTCATCGTCGATCAGTTGGCGCCGCGCCTTGTTGAACAGCGCGCCTTGCTGGAGGGCTTGGTGCCGACCGATGGCGAGCTGGCAGAGACCCCTGAAATCAGTGCCCAGCAAGATCGCATCGCCGCGTTGGAGCGCGAATTACAACCCGCTGAGCTTTTGTTTGGCCGTGCCAGTGCACTGCACGATGAGATTGTTGCGCGGCGCGCGATGGAGTTCACCAACCGCTTGTTTGTGCGCTCCTCTTCTATCCTGACGCCGCATCTTTGGTCGGATGGCTTGGGTGATGTGCCACGTTTGGCGCAGCGATTAAGCGATCTGTCCACCAACTCCTGGAATTCGGTACGTGACCGGGCAACGCCGTCGGCTTTCGCTGGGCTTGGTGTTTTGGTTGTTGTGCTGCTTCTGCTGGCAATTCCACTGCGCCGGTTTGCGCTGCGCAAAGCCGCGCGCGCCGACACCAAAGATCCAACGAGTTTCGATAAGACGCTCGGCGCGTTGCGCATCGTGCTGGTGAGTACGCTCATCCCGGCTGTTGGTTTCTTGTTGCTGTTGTTTGGGTTGGAATCGGTTGGCGGTTTGTCGCTGCGGGCCAAGGCGATCATCAACAGCATCGTCTCCAACACAATTTTGTTCTTCTTTATCAGCGGTATCGTGCGCGCGTTTCTTGCACCCGGCCTGCCCGCCTGGCGCTTGGTGCCGGTGGGCAATGGCTATGCACGCACCGCTGAAGGGTTCTTTCGGCTCGCTGCCTTTGCTTACCTGGTGGGCGAGGTGCTGCGGACCATTGCGGCGGTTTTCGTTTCACCGCTGGTCGTGGTGCAATTGCTGGAAGCCATGCCGTCGCTTGTGGCGGCCCTTTCAATCCTGGCGGCCCTGCGCGCACTGTTGCGCGGGCTGACGCCTAACGAGGGCGATGAAACACCGCCAATCAGCAATATTCTTTGGCGTTGGACTTTGCCCATCACAGGCCTGGCTTCCCTGATTGTCGTGGGTGCACAGCTGTTCGGCTATCTGGCGCTGGCCGCTTTTATCGTTGACCGGCTGATCTGGACCTCCGTTGTGTTGGCAGCGCTGCACCTTGCGGCCGCCTTGGTCGAGGGGCTGATGTCGGCGACCCTGCAGGAAGACACGCGCACATCCGTTTGGTTGCACGACAATGTTGGGCTGTCGCGCTCGGGTCTGGGGCAGTTTGGCGTGCTTTTGGCAGGTCTTATCAAGCTGGTTCTTATCGTTGCAGCCGCTTCGCTGATCATCGCACCCTTTGGCGTGGAAACTGGCCAACTGACCGATATCTTCCGGCGCGTTTTCACCGGCATCGAGATCGGTGGCTTCTCCTTCTCGCTCTCCTCGGTGCTCATTGCCGTTGCCTTGGTGTTCATTGGTGTTGTCATCACACGCGGCATTCAAGGGTGGCTGGAAAATCGCTACCTGCCGCGCACCTCGCTGGACACCGGGCTGAAATCGTCGATCCGCACCGGCATCGGCTATGTCGGCATTATCATCGCCGCCTCCATTGGGCTTTCCTCGCTTGGCCTGAACCTTGAGAACATTGCGCTGGTGGCCGGTGCGCTTTCGGTCGGTATCGGTTTTGGCTTGCAGTCAATTGTTTCCAACTTCGTCTCTGGGCTGATCCTTCTGGCCGAGCGCCCGTTTAAGCAGGGCGACTGGATTGTCGTTGGTGAAGAGCAGGGCATCGTCAAGCGCATCAATGTGCGTGCCACGGAGCTTCAGACGTTTGATCGCGCGACCGTGCTGATCCCGAACCAGGATTTCATCGCCGGTACCGTGAAAAACCGCGTGCACCGTGACACGCTGGGGCGCATCGATGTGCCTGTGGGTGTCGGCTATGACAGCGACCCGCAGAAGGTCAGAGACATCCTGCTGGAGGTCGCCAACGCCCACCCGATGACGCTTAGCTATCCCGAACCGGCAGCCTTCTTCATAGAGTTTGGCGCCAGCTCGCTGGATTTCATGCTGTTTGCCTATCTGGCTGATGTCGGCAATGGCTATGGCGTGCGTTCGGACATTCGCTTTGAGATTTTCCGCCGCTTCCAGGAGGAAGGCATTGAGATTCCGTTCGCGCAATCCGATGTCACCATCCGCAACTTGGACAGCGTGCTTGAGGCCTTGGCTAAGGCAGGCGTTGCGCCGCCTGAAGGTCTTGGGGCAGGTGGTATCAGCCCTGATGAAGCCACCAAGCAAACCGGTGTGAGCACTGTGCCAGCGCCGGAGCCTCTCTCTAAGGGGGAGGTCACGCCTGACCGCACCGTGGAAACAGAGGCCGAACCATCACCAGAGGAAGGCCCCGCGGGCCGGGGTTGATGATCATGTTGGCACCTTCGGCAACCTATGATGAAGCCCGCGCGGCGTTTGCCTGGAGCATTCCAGATCGGCTTAACATCGGTGTTCAAATTTTGGATGCGCCTGCTGCTCTCAATCCGGGCGCGCCAGCGATCATTGACGGTGCCACCGGTGAAATTTCAACCTTTGGTGTGTTGGCGGATGAAGCTGCCCGGCTCTCCGGCGCTTTGATGGCCTTGGGCGCCAAGCGCGGGGATCGCGTGGCAGTGATCGCTCCGCAAGGACCGCGAACCCTGGTGGTGCAGGCGGCGATTTTGCGCTCTGGACTGATCAGTGTGCCATTGTCCGAGCGCTATGGCCGCGATGCGCTGGCCCATCGCATGACTGACAGCGGCGCACGTTTTGCGCTTGTCTCGGCAGCAGGTGCCGCAGGCCTTGCCAGCATTGATGATGATTTGCCTGATTTGGAGCACATTATCGCGCTGGAGCCGGTTGATGGCGCTCTTCCATACGATGGTCTGCTTGCCGACAAGGGCCAGGCTGTTCCACCGGCAGATACCGGCCCTGATGATCCTTGCCTGATGATCTACACCTCCGGCACCACCGGCCCAGCCAAAGGCGTGCTGCATGGTCACCGCGTGCTTGCTGGCCACATGCCAGGGTTTTTGTTCGCGCATGGTGGCGCGGTGTCATCGGATGATGTGTTCTACACCCCTGCCGACTGGGCCTGGGCGGGCGGTCTTTTGAACCTGCTCTTCCCGGCTTTGGCGCAAGGCGCGCCAGTGGTGTCCTTTTCTGAGGCCAAAGGGTTCGATCCGGCGCGTGTTGTCGCGATGATGGCGGAGCAAAAGGTGACCCACGCGTTTTTGCCGCCCACCGCCCTGAAGCTGATGCGTGCCAGCCTCGGTGACGAGGATGTTCGTGCCATCGGCCTGCGTTCGGTGATGTCAGCAGGCGAGGCGTTGGGCCGGGCGACCTATGAATGGGCTGAACGGGCGCTGGGCTTTGCAATCAGCGAGGCCTATGGCCAAACCGAATGCAATCTCATCATTGGATCGTCTGCGAACTATGGCGCGTCCCGCTCTGGTGCCACGGGTAAAGCCGTGCCGGGACATGATGTGTTTGTGGTGCGCGAGGATGGCAGCGTCGCTGAACCCGGTGAGCTAGGGGAGATCGCGGTGCGCGCGCCCGACCCGGTGATGTTTCTTGGCTATTGGAAAGCCGAGCAGGCGAGCGAGCGCAAATATCTGACCTCCGCAACGCTCGGTAACCTGCTGATGACCGGCGACATGGCCATGCGCGATGTCGACGGGTTCATCTGGTTTATGGGGCGCGATGATGATGTGATCACCTCATCCGGTCATCGCATTGGACCTGGCGAGATTGAAGACAGTTTGACCGGTCATCCAGCGGTTTCCATGGCAGCGGTGGTGGGCGTGCCGGATGATCTGCGCACGGAGATCGTGCGCGCTTTCGTGGTGCTGCGCGAAGGATTTGATCCCAGCGATGTCTTGGCTGTGGAGTTGCGTGCCCATGTGCGCGCCAACCTTGCCGCCCATGAATATCCGCGCGACATCCGCTTTGTGGAGACGTTGCCGATGACGACCACCGGCAAGATCATCCGCCGGATGCTGAAGCATCAGGATTAGTTCTGCGGTGAGAGAGCAGCTTGTGCCCGCTTGGCAGCGCGCTTGATGGCGGCCCGCGCCGCTTTGCCAGCGACATAGGCTGACTTGCGCGCTTTTTCGGCCATCAGGATAGGGCCAAACGCGGCGCTGCCGCCGGGTTTTAGGTCAATCAACACATCGACCAGCGTCCAGTGATCATGCCAAAGGCGGTGAGCAAGCAGGCTTTCAGGGTCGGCCAGACTATCAATCCTAAAGGGCTGTTCGGCGTCTTTGGCTTCTTGCAGTAATCGTTCCGTCAGGTCCGCAAGGGTTAGAGCGCCAGGGCCTGCCCGCACAAAGGCTTCATCATAGGCTGTTTTCCACGGCATCCAGATCGGCGCGTCTTCGCTTCCAGCTTTGATGGAAAACGTTCCCGCGATGGCTCTGGGGTTCGTGTCTGTCTCGTGCAGCATGGTGAGGTCGATGCGGGCGCGGCCCCCACTGGCAAGATTTTCCGCCATCTGGCGGGCAAAACCGTCATGGCCGATGCTGATGAGCGCCGTGCCGCTGCGGCCTTTCCAGCCACCTGCTTCCAAAGCCAGGAAGATTTCCAGCGCGTTGGCTACCTCCTCCGGCGATATTGCTTTGGTGTGCGAAAGCTCACCATGGGCGCCAAGTTTGCGGCGGCTTGCTTTGATGGATTGTGTGCTTTTGCCACCCAAGATTGTGCGTAGGGTTGCCGCTTTGGTTGCCTCGCCATCAAGTTTTAGACCAGCGCGCGGGGTGGATTCCAGAACATGCAGGCGGCGGCCGCTGGTCTCAATCACTTGCTGAAGCAGCTGCCACACCGGACCATCGGTCAGCATTTTTTGCATCAACAGCACTGGCGGTCCGTCCTGCCGACGGGCAGCTTTTGCAAGCAGCGCTTCCAACGCGCCAGCCGGGTCTTCGGGGGAGACGAGGGGTGTTGCGAGCATGGAATAGGGGTGATGCCACACGGTCAGCGGCACCGGCGTTGGCACGGGGCCATAGCGGCGTTGGGCACGGCAGAGCGGGATGGCAGCGCGCGGTATCGCGTCCTGCGGATCGGTGGCCATGCACAGGTCCACACCGTCTGGTGCCAGATGGCGCAGTGCCGGCTCCATGATCTGCGGTTCAAAGAAGATGTTGCGTTCCACCGCATTGCTCGCCAGCCAATCATAACCGACGGGCAGGTCTGGCGAAGATGTGGTGGTTGCGATGCTCATTCTGCCGGTCCAGCTGCGGGTAGATCAGGTCGCGAGCGATCAGACGCTGGCGCTTTCAGTCGACCGACGGCGCCGATGAACGACACGATGCCAAGCTTGCGGTGGATCGCAAGCGACAGCAGGATTGTTTCAACCGTCATGGACAGGGCCGTGGCGACCGCAGCCCCAATCAACCCGAACAGCGCGATGAGTACGAAGTTAAGCGCCAGATTGGTCACGAACACGCAGGCGTAGATCCAGGCGGCCAATGTCTGCTCATCGGCCATGGTGAGCAGCGCTTCTGCTGGTCCAATGGTGGCGCGGACCACCACACCGGCCAAAAGAATGGCGAGAAACTCCATGCCTTCTTCTGCAAAGCCTTCGCCGAACAGGCCAAGGACCAAGCCACCGAAGACCCACAGAGTCAAAGCCAGACCGAGCGAAGGCCAAAAGGTCCAATGGATGGCATCGCGCAGGGTGGAGCGCAGCGCAACCTCGTTGCCCAACGCGTGATACTCAGCGATTTTATGGGCGGTGGCGATGCGGATGGCGAAGTAGACGAAGTGTACCAGCGCTAGGGTTTTGGCCGCAGCATAGTAGACCGCCACGTCATGCGGCGTCACGAAAATGCCGGCGACCATGACGTCGGTGTTGATGATGAGATAGAAAATCCCTTCCACCGCCAGCATCGGCAAGGCTGCCCGCAAATAGGGGGAGAGGTGTCCGCCATCGTCGATGGCGCTATCATCGTCACGCGCGCCGGTTGCCAACCTTGCATGCACACGGTGGCGCAGCACCAGAAACTGGCCGACAATGACCAACCAAATGCCCACCAGGCTGGCCAGCATGGCGGTCACCGCATTGGCTTCGATGCCAAACAAGACAAACACGCAGAACAGGCCAAGCACCAGAGAAGGCCGCGCGACATAGGCTGGAATGTTGACCAGAGCGGGCCAGTCAAAGGCCTGGGCGATGGACCCCTGGTTGATCAGCAAGGTCAGCATAGGCAGGCAGATTGCCGCCACCATCAGCGGCAGAACGAAGGCCTCATCAAGCAGCTCTGGCTTTACCAGCACGATGGCGATGCCCGTGGCGCCCAAAAGGCTTGCAAAGCCAACATTGAACAGGCTGCCGCGCACCAGGACCATGCGCAATTCTTTATAGCGCCCGGTTTTGTAGAGTTCTGGTATGAAGCGCAGCAGGGCTGAGGGGTAGCCAAGCGCAGCGAAGGTTGCCAGCACCATCACCCACACCCAGAGAATGGCGAACACGCCATATTCATATTGGCCCATCAGACGGGCAAGAATGATCTGTGAGATGTAGGCAAGCGCGGCGTTGAAGACGCGCACGGCAAACGTCAGCAGTGCGGCCCGGGCAGCTTTGGAGCGTGGGCCATCATCAGAGAACGCCAAATCAAGCTTCGCGCTAACAGGCGCAAGCTTTTCGCATAAGTTTGCAGGCAGTTTTGCCGAAAGATTTGAAAACAGGTGCACGCGGCAACCTTCCCCTAGTGTTCAGGGCCTGTCTTAGCCCCTTACCACTTAAGGGTGCGTTCGCGATGATGGTGAGCGGGGCGTTAAAAATAACCAGTTTAACGCTTCGTCAATCTGCGTACGCCATGGGTATCTAAGATTGTATCGGGGGTTACTAATGTCTTTGTCCGCACTGTCCATCAAGCAGCGTATCGTGCTTTGCTGCGCTCTACCTTTGATTGCGCTTACCGCGATCTCTGGTTTCACACTCTATTCAACGTGGAAAGAAGCCAAGGCTGCCAGTGATATGGGCCTGCTGCTTCACAAGGCTGAGATTATCGGAACGGTTGTTCACGAGTTGCAGCGCGAACGCGGGCTTACAGCAGGGTTTATCGCCTCGTCAGGCGCAAACTTTGCCGATGAGCTGGCTGCACAACGCCGTGCAACCAGTGAGAGCTATGCCGAAGTTGAGCACATGCTCGCCAATATGTCGGCTGTTATCGCGGAGGCTTTCGCAGACTATGTGGAAACGCTCTACCAAGATGAAGCCCGCGTCTTTGATATGCGCACACTGGTCGACAATGGCACGGCTAGTGTTGGCGATATGGCCGGCGTTTACACCTCTTCCATCCATCACCTGATTGTGGCCTTGGAACATATTGAAGATTTTGCCCATTCGGGCCAGATGGCCGAACGTGTGGAAGCCTACATTTCGATCATCGAAGCCAAGGAAGCTGCTGGTCTGGAGCGTGCTATGGGCGCTGCCGGATTCACTGCGGGCGTTTTTGACGAGTCTGTGTATGCGCGCATGCTTTCACTGCAAGGTGCGCAGGCCACGGATTTCTCGATTTTCAACCGCTTGGCCTCGTCCAACATGAAAGCCCAGTTTAACGCAGCACTGAACGATGCGGTGACTGGGCCGGTCGATACCTATCGACTGATTGCGCAAGCAAATCCGTTTGGGGGCGATGTTAGCTCCGTGACCGGTCGGCAATGGTTTGATGCCAGCACCGTTCGTATCGAAGCGCTCCATGATGTGGAAATGGAGGCCATTCACGAGCTTGAGGGTATGGCTGAAGGCCAAGCGGCTTCTGCAATGCGGTTGCTCTATATCGAGCTCGCGTTGGTTTTGGCGGTTTTGATTGGTACCGGCATTCTCAGCGTGCGGGTTGCCGGTCAGATCACCGGGGGCATTGGCCGTGTTGCTTCGACAATGGATTCCTTTGCCGAGGAAAACTACGATGTTGAGATTGCTGATACTGATCTTAAAGACGAGATCGGCACGATGGCGCGAGGGCTTCTGAGCTTTCGCGAAGGTGCACTTGAGCGCGTTAAGTTGCGCGAAGAGTCTGAGGCTGACCAAGCGTCACGTCTTGAACGCCAGGGCCGTGTTGACACTTTGGTTGAGGCATTCCGCGCGGAGTCCATGGCAATGCTGGATGCGGTGACAGAAAACACCCAATCCATGCAAGGGGCGGTGATTGCGCTGAATGGCGTAGCCGATTCCTCGCGCAGCCAGGTGATGAGCACCAGCGCTGCATCGGAAGAAGCTTCGGTCAATGTGCAGACCGTGGCGGCGGCGACCGAAGAGTTGTCCTCCTCGGTTGAGGAGATTTCCCGCCAGGTTGTCCAGACCAATGAGATCGTCGATCAGGCCACCAAGTCGGCCGTTGATTCCAGCGAAAAAGTGACTCAGCTGGCTGCTGCGGCGCAGCAGATCGGCGACGTCGTGTCGCTGATCCAGGATATTGCCGAGCAGACCAATTTGTTGGCGCTCAACGCCACCATCGAGGCGGCGCGCGCCGGCGAGATGGGTAAGGGCTTTGCGGTCGTGGCCAGCGAAGTGAAATCGCTTGCCAACCAGACGGCCAAGGCAACCGAAGAGATCGCCAGCCAAATCTCGGGCATCCAGGGATCAACCACTGACTCTGCGCAGTCCATCGAGGCGATCGCCCAGACGATGCGCGATGTGCAGACCTACACCAATGCTATTGCGGCTGCGGTAGAAGAGCAGGGGTCGGCGACGTCTGAAATCTCGCGCAACATCAACGAAGCCGCACAGGGCACTGGCCAGGTGGCCGAAGCCATGTCCACCATGAGCCAGGCTGTGGACGAGACGTCACAGTCGGCCGGGCAGGTTCAGCAGGCCTCCGGAGAGGTGACCGAGCGCTCGCAAAAGTTGCGCGGGATGGTGGATCAGTTCCTCACCGATGTGGCAGCGGCCTAGACCCACACGATAGGCTAAGCCGAAAACCCACCGGTTTTCATATACAGTTCTTCCTCGGGCGTGGTGACGCGCCCGAGGATTTTGTTTCTGTGCGGGAAGCGTCCGAACCGCCGGATCGCGTCCATATGCACCAGCGCGTAATAATAGCCATTCTGATTGCCGATCTGGCGGAAGATATCGCAGCAGGTGTTCTGCGCGTCCAGATCCTCGCAATGCATGTAGGGCATATAGAAAAAGCCGCGCGCGACGCCGTGATAGGCCTTGTCGAAGCTTTTCGCGCGGGCGGCCTCGGCCACCTTCATCGCCTGCGCGTCCGATGCAAAGGCGTCAGGGGTGCCGCGAAAGATGTTGCGCGGCAGTTGGTCAAGCAGGAGGAGAAGGGCGAGCGTTGTGTGCGGTGCGTCCTGCCAATGATCAAGCTTGCCGGCGCGTGCGGCCTTGACCATATCGCCGAACCGCTCTTTCAGCATGGCATCGGTTTCATCGGACTGGCTGTACCAGCCCTCTTCGCCGATCTCCCACCAGGCATCCAAGAGTTCGAGCGCGCGATCATCCATTATGAGGTCCTTTAAAGCACTTTGCGTTTCATATCAGACAGCCTTACCGCAAATCGCGTTCGACCGGCGGGAGAGGCAGCGAATTGCGATTCATATCAAACGCAAAGCGCTCTGATGTCTGGTGTTTGGCGGCAGACGGTGACACAAAACGGCATGCGTGACGAGCCGATCATGAGTGAACAGACTGTCGTTTTGGTGGACTGCATTGGGCTGAAATGCCCGCTGCCAGTGCTGCGCGCGCGCAAGGCGCTGCTTGGTCTGGCGCCCGACCAAATGGTTCAGGTGGAGAGCTCGGATCCGATGGCGATCCTCGACCTGCCGCATATGGCACGCGAAGAAGGGCACGTCGTCATCGACCAAAAGATTGAGGGCGAGCGCGTGACGTTCTGGATCAGGCGGGGGTAACCGGTGCGCGGTTCTGCTTCAGGCAGGCGTTGAACAGATCCTCGATCCGCTGCGTCTGATCGGTGCGGGTGATCACGACGATCTGCGTCACATCGGGTAGAAGTTTGCCGACAATCGGCCCGGTGATCGGACGGGCAGGGTGTTGCAGCGGCCCGGCGGCGTGCACCGCCCAGGGTTCTGATTTTGCCTCGCCTTGTACCCAGGCAATGCCTTTCACGCGCAGCAGTTCGCCGGGCAGATTCATGGCGAGCAAATCCATAAACATGGCAAGCACGCGGCTTTCCAGGGGATCATGCGTTTCAACGAGCACCGAATAGGCATGCTGGTGATCATGATCGTGGTCGTGATTATGACTGTGCGGGTTGTCGGTCGCAGGCACGATGGGGCTTGCCTGCGCCAAAAGGTTTTCAAGCCAGGCGGTGTTCTTCGCCAGATGCGCGGTGGTTTCACGCTCTGCATGGGGGTTGCGCGCCTTGAGTGCAGCTTGGAGTTGGTCCAGGGTTTTCTGATCAACCAGATCGGTCTTGGACAGGGCGAGTACATCGGCCACAGCGACCTGCGCCGTCGCTTCGGCTGTCTCATCCAGATGGGCAAGGTCTTGGGCGGCATCCACCACGGTCACGATGCCACCCACCAGATAGCGCAAAGACAAATAGGGGTGTTTGGCGAAGGCCCCCAAAATGGGCGCTGGGTCCGCCAGGCCTGTGGTTTCGATGATGAGCTGCTTGAACGGTTTGATGCGGCCATTGTCGCGGGCGCGCAACAAATCCTCCAAGGTCGTGACCAGCGGGCCCTGCAACGTGCAGCATAGGCAGCCGGAGGTCAGTTCCTCGATCATCAGGCCCGATCCGGTCGCTTCGCTTTCAGCTTCAAGAAACAGGCTGTCGAGCCCGGCATCGCCAAACTCATTGACGATCACCAGGGAGTCGGCCAGCGCTGGTGTCGCCAGAAGCTGATTGAGGAAGGTTGTTTTGCCGGCACCGAGAAAACCGGACAGCACAAGCACCGGCATCCGGTCGGGGCGTTTGGGATCCATTGGTGTAACTTAGGGTCCTGACCCTAGTTTGGGCGTGGCTGCGGTGAGGGCACGGGGATTGGCACAGCGCGGCCAACGGTGCCGAGGATTGACCCCGGATTGCTGGTCGTTGTGGTGCTGGTCGTAGGTGCGCTTGCTGGCGCCGCCAATTGCACTGCCGGGCCACTGGCCGCTGGCGCGATCTGGCCTGGAAGCGCTGTTGACGTCGCCGCTGCGGGTGCGGCGGCAGGGACCAATGCAAGTTGGCCTGACGGGGGACGGGAAATTGGGTTGGGCACCAGCCAGCGCCCTGCTGGGGCGACGGCAGGGCCGGTCGCGCCGCCCAATGCCAAGCGGATCGGCTGCGGTTCGCGGATCACCGGCCCAAGCAACGTGTCGAGAACATCGATCTCATCCGCGCCGTCATTTTCGCCGCTAGCAGCGCCAGAATTGGGCAGCACCACGGCGCTGTTGTCGCTGGTGAAAGCGCTGGCGACGGCTGTCGGATTGAAGCCTGGGCCGGATGTGCCGAACTGGCCTGCAATCTCTTCGAAGGTTGGGCGCACGCGGGGGCTTTGGCAGACAATGGGGCGCAAGCGGGTGGCGGTGGTTTGGACGGAACCGCTAGGGCGGAACTGGGCGAGCGGCGTGCCGGCGGCATCGCCAAACAGCCCGCCGCCGCGACGGAATCCCTCGTCAAGCTGGTGGGCCGAGGCGGCTGCACGTTCCAGGCCGGAGCGGGCACCGAGCGTCACGGTGATCAAAGTGCGACCGCCACGGCGTGCGCCAGCCACCAGGTTGAAGCCACTGTCGCAAATGTAGCCGGTCTTGAAACCAAAGGCGCCGCGATAGCGCTGAAGCAGCAGATTGTGATTGACCCAGCGGGCCTCGCCCAACCGCACGGCACCCATGGAATAAAAGTCGTTGCGCTCCGGATAATCGCGCATCAAAGCGAGCGTCAGCAGCGCAAGATCATAGGCCGTGGTCACCTGACCGCGATCGGGCAGGCCGTGCGGGTTGGTGAAGGTGGAGCGGCTCATGCCCAGAGCCTGTGCGGCGCTGTTCATTTGGTCGATAAAGGCCGGTTCTGATCCGGCAACGCTTTCAGCCAAGGCGACGGCAATATCGTTGGCGCTTTTGACCATCAGCACGCGCAGCGCATTTTCCACCGTCAGCACTTGGCCGACGGCAAGGCCCGCCTTGGAGGGCGGTTGCGCTGCCGCATTAGCGGAGATCGTGACCGGGGATTGCATGGTCACGCGGCCTTGACGCACCGCTTGGAACACCACGTAAGCGGTCATCAGCTTGGTGGTGGAGGCCGGGTACCAGGCATCGAAGGCGCGATTGGAGGATAGCACCCGCATCGACCCGACATCGATGGTGATGTTGGGCCCATCATAGCGGCCGAGACCAGAGGTTTGTGCGTGCGCTAGGCCAGCTTGCAGACATGCAAAGGCCAACACAACACAGGTGAGCAATGGAAGGCGGATGGATGACACAGGGTTCAGCCCATTCTAGCGATCAGTGTGACACAGACATGCTTGGCGCCGATATGTGAGCATTTGCGCGACTCACACCAGCTCTTATCCTCGTTTCTAACCGATGTGGCGCAAGGATGGCAAAATCACTTTTTCGTTTGTGTTTGCGTTGTTCTTTTTCAGCCGCCTCGCATCACGCTGCTCAACAGTTGGGCTTTACCTTTGATGACAGGCCGTACTAGAAAATACGGATAAGCGTTGGCGCCGTCGGACCAAACCGAACGGTGAAGCAAATCAACGCAGTATTCGAGGGAGAACTGAATGACCAATTCCACAAAACCAACGCGCCGTTCCGTGCTGGGTGCGGGCGCACTTGCTGCCGCGCTGACACTGGGCGTTGTTGGCGCACCAGCCACCACGCAGGCGCAGGACGCGCAGGATTATCTGCTTGCGACCGCTTCCACCGGCGGCACCTATTATCCGGTCGGCGTTGCGCTTTCCACACTGATCAAGGTGCGGTTGCAGCCGTCCATGGGCATCAACGTGTCCGCGATTAACTCAGCCGGTTCGGGCGAGAACATCGCGCTGTTGCGGGACAACGAAGCCCAATTCGCCATCGTTCAAGGCCTGTTCGGCGCTTATGCTGCCACGGGTACCGGTCCGCTCGCCGATGCCGGTCCGCAGGAGAGCCTGCGCTCGATCACCATGCTGTGGCCAAATGTGGAGCACTTCGTGATCCGCTCAGAACATGTCGATACCGGCACGGTGTCCGACATCGAAGCGCTGGCTGGTGAATCCATGTCCATGGGCCGCCAGAACTCCGGCACCATCGGCTCGAACCGCACGATCTTGGCCGGTCTTGGCATCGATATGGAAGAGACCTACGATTTGGTCTTTGCCGGTTACGGTCCGTCGGCTGATGCGTTACAGAACGGTCAGATCGCCGGCATGTCAACGCCTGCCGGTGCACCGGTTGGCGCCGTCTCGCGGGCTTTTGCATCGATGGGCGACGACATCGCGCTGCTTGAGTTCACCGATGAGCAGATGGCCGCGGCCAATGGCGATTTCGACGCGCTTTGGACGCGCTACACCATCGAAGCGGGCACCTATCCAGGTGTGGATGAGGATGTGCAGACGATCGCACAGCCGAACTTCCTGATGGTGCGTGACGATATCGACGAGGAAACCATCTACCAGATCACCAAGACGATCTATGAGAATCTGGCGTTTCTTGGCGGTATCCATCCGGCCACGCAGGCAATGAGCCTTGATGCGGCGATTGCCGGTCTGCCGCTGCCGCTGCACCCGGGCGCGATCCGCTACTATGAGGAAGCCGGGGTGGAGATCCCCGATCGCCTTCGCCCGGATATGTAAGTCCTATCGAAGATGTCATGGCCAGGGGTCTTCGAGTCACTGGCCCCGCTTCCAACCCGGCCATCCATCCTCCAATGGATTCACTGCCTCACATGGTTGGAAATTTGAGCTGGATGGCCGGGTCAAGCCCGGCCATGACGCATTGTGTAAGGATGCAAGATGTCTGAAGCGCCCGCTGACAAACCGAGCATCCAAATAGACGAAGACCACGTCGAAGATGAAACCCGCCCACTTGATGCCGGGTTCATCGGTCTGGTGTTTTCCGGCCTGGCGCTGGCCGTCTCGATCTTCCACCTCTACGCCAATTTCATTGGCACCATGTCGACTTTCTGGCTGACCGGCATCCACTTTGCTGGGTTCGCCATGCTGGCGTCCATGCGCTACCCGATGATCCGCACCCGATCGGAAGGCGCGCGCAAGGCGGTGCTCGCTTTCGATCTAGCGTTTGGCGTTATCGTATCAGTGGCAACACTGCTGCTGATCGCCTCGGAAAACGCGATCTATGCGCGTGGGGTGTCACTGGCGCCGCAGGAATGGGTCTATGCCATCATCGTCATCATCGGCGCGATTGAGCTGACCCGCCGCGCCACCGGCCTTATCATCCCCATTCTCATTATCTTGGCGCTGACCTATCCGGCCTATTGGGGCCAGCATCTGGATGGCGTTTTCCGGTTCGCCGGGCTTTCGGTTGAGACTATCGTCTTCCGCACGATTTTCACCGATGAGGGCATGTTTGGCACGATCGCCAACATCTCGGCGACCTTTGTGTTCCTTTTCATCCTGTTTGGCGCGTTTTTGGTGCGCTCTGGCGCCGGTGAATTCATCATCGATCTGGCGCGCGCGGTCGCCGGCAAATTCATTGGCGGGCCGGGCTATGTGGCGGTGTTTTCCTCCGGGCTGACCGGCACGATTTCCGGCTCGGCGGTGGCCAACACCGTCTCCACCGGCGTCATCACGATCCCACTGATGAAGCGGTCCGGCTTCCCGCCAAGGTTTGCGGCTGGGGTTGAGGCGGCAAGTTCTACGGGTGGCCAGTTGATGCCGCCGATCATGGGCGCCGGTGCGTTCGTGATGGCGAGCTACACCCAGATTCCCTACTTGGATATCGTCGCGGTCAGCTTCCTGCCGGCGATGGTCTACTTCCTCTCGGTCGGCTTCTTCGTGCGCATCGAAGCGAAAAAGCTCAACATGCAGGTGGCCGCCGACGATGCGCCTTCTGCCATGGATGTTCTAAAACGCGGTGGTCCGTCGTTCCTGATCCCGGTTGTCACACTGATCAGCCTGTTGATCTACGGCTTCACGCCGGTGTTCGCGGCCATCTGGGCGATCCTTTCGGTGATCGTCGCCAGCTGGCTGACGCCCAACAAGATGGGTCCGAAAGCCATCATGGAAGCGCTGATTTTGGGCGCGAAGAACATGATCATGACTGGTGTGCTGCTGGTCGCGGTCGGCGCGATGGTCAACGTGATCGCGATGACCGGTATCGGCAACACGTTTAGCTTGATGATCGCCGATTGGGCGGGCGGCAATTTGATGATCGCCATTGCGCTCATCGCGCTGGCCTCGCTGGTCCTCGGCATGGGCCTGCCGGTGACGGCGGCCTACATCGTGCTCGCCACGCTTTCGGCGCCCGCTCTGCACGCGCTGATCCAAAACGCGCATCTGGTTTCGGCTTTGGTGGATGGCACGATCCCCGAAGTGGCGCGGATGAGTTTCATGCTGGCCGATCCATCGGTGTTGCCGCTGCTTGCCGAGCCCATGGCGCCGGATGCCGCACGCGCCCTGGTGGCGTCGATGCCGCAGGAGCTTCTTACGGTGGTTTACCCTCAGGTGCTCGATCCGGTGCTGATCACCACGGCGCTGCTCTCGGCGCATATGATCATCTTCTGGCTCTCTCAGGATTCCAACGTCACGCCACCAGTGTGTCTAACGGCCTTTGCGGCGGCGGCGATTGCCAAGACGCGGCCCATGGCCACCGGCGTGATGAGCTGGAAGCTCGCCAAGGGTATCTATTTGATGCCGGTGCTTTTTGCTTACACCAACTTTTTGGGCGGCGACTTTCTGGAATCAATCTTCATTTTCATGGCGGCCACGCTCGGCGTTTATGCGCTCGGCGCTGCCATTGAAGGGCATATGGAATATCCGCTGAACTGGCCGCTTCGAATTTTGACGGCTGCCTCTGGCGTGGCCCTGATGTGGCCCAACACCCCACTGCTCGAGACGGCGGGGGCGCTGGTCGTGCTCGGGATTTTGTCTTGGAGCATCAAGAAAGATCGGGAGCGACAGGCGGCTGGGGTTTAGCACTAATCCATCAACCGTCATCCCTGTGCTTGTCACAGGGATCCATTCCTATGAAACATCAGTTTCAGGCACTCAGATCAGATACTGACTTAAGTCGTTCCTGTCGGGATTGACTGCCTCTATGGCGTTCACCTTCCACTGACGTGGCCATTTCTTCATTGTCTTTTCGCGGGTAATTGCGCGGTCGATGTGCTCGTGCTCTTCAAACCAGACCAGGCGCCTACAGCCATATTGTTTCGCGAACTTTGAGCCGATGCCCTTTTGATGCTCAATAAGACGCCGCGCTAGGTCGGTGGTCACGCCGATATACAGGGTACCTCTTTTCTTGGAGGCGAGCATGTAGACATAGGCGATACGCATGATGGCGAAAGTCTCAGGAATGGATCCCTGTGACAAGCACAGGGATGACGACCGAGAATGCTTTGATCATCAAGCCCAAAGCGCTAGGATGACATCAAACCCCATCTGGAGACCCTTATGCCCGTAAACAACCGCCTTGCTGATCGTGCGGACACCATCAAAGAGTGGCGGCGCCATCTGCATCAAAACCCCGAAATCATGTACGAGGTGCAGGAGACGGCTGCCTTTGTCGCCGAAAAACTACGGGCGTTTGGCTGTGACGAAGTCGTGGAAGGCTTGGGCCAGACCGGCGTTGTCGGCATCATCAAAGGTTCCAAGAGCGGCGGCCCGACCGTGGGTCTGCGCTCCGATATGGATGCGCTGCCGATCGAAGAAGAAACTGGCGTGCCGCACGCTTCCACCAAGCCTGGCATGATGCATGCCTGTGGCCATGATGGTCACACGGCGATGCTGCTCGGCGCGGCAGAGCACCTCTGCGAAACACGTGGCTTTGCCGGCTCGGTCGCGGTGATTTTTCAGCCTGCCGAAGAGGGTGGTGCTGGCGCTAAAGCCATGATGGATGACGGGCTTTTTGAGCGTTTCGGCATCGAAGAGGTCTATGGCATGCACAATTATCCGGGCATCCCGGTGGGTGAATTTGCGATGCGCGCCGGGCCGACCATGGCGGCGACGGATATTTTTGAAATTGTGGTGACCGGCGTTGGTGGCCATGCCGCCCGCCCGCATACCGGTATTGATCCGGTGGTCACGTCCGCGCAGATCATCACCATGCTGCAGACCATTGCCTCGCGAAACGCCGACCCGCTGGAAAGCATCGTTGTCTCGGTCACCACCATTCACGCTGGCGATGCGGACAATGTGATTCCTGAGCGGGTGAAGATGACGGGCACGGTGCGCACGCTGATCCCAGAAATGCGGGACCTGGCTGAAAAACGGATCGGTGAGATCGTAGAAAGCGTGTCAGCCGCCATGGGCTGCACGGCGGTGCTGGACTATGAGCGCAACTATCCGGTGGTTGTGAACCATGAGCGCGAAACCCATTTCGCCGCGACCATCGCCTCCAAAGTGGTGGGGGCTGACAAGGTCGATACCGAGATGGCGCCCGTGATGGGCGGGGAAGACTTCGCGTTCATGCTGGAAGGGCGCCCCGGCGCGTTCATCTTCACCGGCAATGGCGAGGATTCGGCGAACCTTCATTCCCCGCATTATGATTTCAACGACGACATCATCCCGCTGGGCGCCAGCTATTGGGTGGAACTCGTCGAGACGCGGCTGGCCGGGCAATAGTGTCCAGCATGTCATCCCGGCTCACACGCGATGCGTGGTGGCCGGGATGACGTTAAAGTTGGCTAGAAGCTGAAACCGCGTGTGACGCCAAACATCACCGAGAACTGATTGGCGCTGCCGGGTCCATCGACAATCGGGCTGTCGGCGGCATCGCCGAGCAATCGCTCATACCCTAGCCGTGTGTTGGCGGCCCAGTTTTCGTTGATCGCGTAGATCGCATTGACGTTTGCGCCGATGCTTTTGAAGCCACCCTCAGCATTGTAGGCGCCATAAGCGCTGTTGGCGGCCTGCGTGGCGCTGATGCCAAAGTAAGACTGCATGTAGTCATCATCGGCCCAACTTGCCGTGACACCGGGCATCAGCGTGATCTGCTGGGTCACCGGTACAAAGGTGCTGAGGCCGAAATCAGCCACCGCGCCGTCATGGCCATCGGCAACATCCTGGCCAAACGAGGCCGTAGCCAGCGCTGGGCCCATGCGCAGATTGACGAAACCGCCAGGTAGAATGCTGGAATCCACATCACCTAGACCTGCCAGCGCGGCGTTGTCATCCTGATCACGTCCGAAATCAAACGCAACACGTGGACCGAAACCGACACTCCAAGCCCCGCCGGCGCTGTTGTACTCTGCCAAATTGTAGCTGAGCGCGAAGGGGGTGAAGTTGAAGCCGAGCACGTTGCGTGCGGTGATCACCGGCAGCGCCATGACCTCATACTCATCCGAGCCTTGATAATCCGGGCTGAAACCTGCGCCAAGGCCAAGGCGCACCTCGGAAGGCTGGCCGCCCTGCCCGAAGAAATGCCATCCCTGTTCAACGCGCTCAAAAGAGGACTGCGCCAAGACTGGCGTTGCGAACAGGCTGCCAAAGGCAAAAGCAATGCAAAGTTTCGTGCCTAAAGACGGGGTCATGGGGGGCTCCACGCAGGTGTTTCGGTGTTCACACCAACCGCCCAACCTCGGGCCAAAAACGGGGCAGTTCCGTCGGTTTTCAGGTGTGAAATTCTCTCCCTCCAAAGTAAGCGATGGGAGGTGAGTTCAGTGTTAACAGTTGGTCATCTTTACCGGTCAAATGCCCACTACTTTACAGGCGACCGAGCCGTTTGCTGCAATTGTTGGATGGTCTAAACCCTTGTTTTCAGGGCTTTTGACGGCACGCCAAACGCAATGGGCTTGCGTTTACTGGGCGTGGCTGCCAGAGCGAAAACTGCTCTCAATGGTCAACAAAAGGTAAACGATGCAGGCACTCGCTGGTCTTGAAAGTCTGCTGCCCGACGGGTTGTCGCTCGGCTTTGCGTTGCTCCTTATCGTGACGGCGTTTTTCACCGCCGCCCTGACCGCCGCTTTTGGCATTGGCGGCGGCGTGGCGTTGCTCGCCGTGATGGCGTCCATCGTGCCTGTGGCAGTTCTCATCCCGGTACATGGAGTTGTGCAACTGGGAGCCAATGCGGGCCGGGCGCTGGTGCAATGGCGCCTGGTGGTGTGGCCGATGCTTGGCATTTTTACCGTTGGCGCCCTCATCGGGGCGCTTGTCGGTGGCCAGCTTGTTGTCACGCTGCCTGAAGCACTGCTCAAAACCTTTGTCGGTCTGTTCGTGCTTTTCACGCTCTGGGCGCCGAAGGTGAAAGGCTCGAAAGGTGGGCCGTTAGGACTGGCGGTTGGCGGGGTGTTTGCCACCATCCTCACCATGTTCGTGGGCGCAACAGGACCGTTTGTGGCTGCGCTGCTCGCGCCGCGTTTGGATGATCGTACGCACTACGCCGGAACCCACGCCGCCGCGATGGTGATGCAGCACGGGCTGAAAGTGGTGGTGTTCGGCTTTTTGGGCTTTGCGTTCGGCGCTTGGGTGCCGGTGATGGCCGCCATGGTCGCGGCGGGGTTTCTTGGCACATTGCTTGGCACCAAGCTGTTGCATGCGCTTCCAGAAAAAACGTTTCGCACCGCGTTCAAATGGGTGCTCACACTGCTTGCCATCCAATTGATCGCATCGGCCGCTTGGGTGTGGCTCGGCGGAGCGCGGTGACAACAAGAAATGGCAGAAGCGCGCCAGGGCCCGCTTCTGCCATCATGGGCCGATCCAGGAAGCGCGGGGCAAGCGAGGGCGGATCGGCGCCAACAGGTGTTGACCGCTTGGTTTGGTTAGCCGCGCACCGCGCGGTAACGTGCATTCTCTTGTTTTGTCGTAGTCTCGACGGCGTTGAGCTTATCGCCAGACGGCGTGCTGCGCTGGGAAAGCGTCGTCCCGTCGGCCAAGGCCACTAAACTGGTATCCTGATCAATCGCGATGATTTTGGACCCAGTTTGTTCTAGCGCCGCGCTATCTTCTGCCAGAGCGGAGGTAGCCAATGGCGAGACAACGGCCAAAGCCAAGCTCAATCTGATCCATCGGTTTGTCATGGTTCACCTTGGGGTGTCGAAAACCAAAAGATCACCTGGCGGGGAGGGAGGAAGCCCCACCAGGTGCCTTTGGTCGTCACTTTAGGGTATTGACCCTAGTTGAGGACGCGAACGCCTTTCAGCGTGTTGTCCTGGCCGATATCGACACGGACTTTGTCGCCAGCCGAAGCGCGTGCTGGGAAGGCAAAGTATTCTACAGACTGATCAAGCGTTTGGCCGGTGGACAGGTTAATCGTGCCAGCGGCGCGATCCACGGAGACGATGTTGGCGTCGAAGTCATAGATGCCATCATTGGTGGAGTTTTCAGCCAGAGCCGGTGTTGCAGCGGCGCCAAAAGCAACGGCGACGGCGGCAGCAGTGAGAGCGAATTTTTTCATTTTGGAGATCCTTGATTTGATACAATAGACTGACGTCATTGTTTCTGAATTTTTGGGAAAACGGATCACCTGGTGGGGAGGGAGAAAGCCCCACCAGATGTCCCGAAGTTGCCGACTAGTTGAGGACGCGCACGCCTTTCAGCGTGTTGTCCTGGCCGATGTCGATGCGAACTTTGTCGCCAGCCGAAGCGCGTGCTGGGAAGGCAAACCATTCAATCGACTGGTCCAGCGTTTGACCGGTGGAAAGGTTGATGGTGCCAGCTTGACGGTCCAGAGAAACGATATTGGCGTTGAAGTCGTACAGACCATCGTTCTCATTGCTTCCAGCGAAAGCTGGAGAAGCGGTGCCGAAAGCAACAGCGACAGCGGCGGCAGTAAGAGCAAATTTTTTCATTTTTATATTCCTTTTTATTGAAAAGATCTTGGTCTTTTCTTTCACGTTGTTGAAGAGACGGTGTGTCTCGTTCGATGAGTTGAAGGTAATCGGATTTGAAAAATTCACAACGGGGGTGGCTGTCACATGGCGTCACGCGGGCGTGAGGTGGTTGCGACCGGTCGGTGAAGGGCGCGTGATGCACGCACTTCGTGTTTGAACAAAGCCGAGCATTTGCGGCTTCATCGCGCTGACACGTTCACACGAGGTGCGTGATCACAGGGCTGATTTGAGCTGTTTCTTTCGCTGCTTTTTTTGCCATGCAGCGTCGTTTTTGTGCGTGGAATGGCCCACATATGTCTTTGCGGCTCTCACAGGTCGCGAGCGCGTGAGCGGTTTGACGCACCCAGTGCGCTTTTGGCGTAATTCACCTCATCTCAGACGTCGATCTTGACCTGATTCATTTAATTCGATATTTCTAGTTTTATCGAAATATAGGATCACGCTATGGATATTGCTCTTGCAACCGATGGATTCTCCGCAATGGGGTCGCAATCGCGTTTCGCCGTCCTGCAGGTTTTGGTCAAAGCCGGTCGCGGCGGCCTGCCGACAGGCGTGATCGGCGAGCGGACCGGCATTCCTGCCTCAACGCTGGCGCATCATATCAAACTGCTGGCGGCAGCTGACCTTATTGAGCAAGAACGGCAAGGGCGTATGATCGTCTGCCGTGCCAATTTCGATCATCTTCAAGCGCTGGCTGGTTACATCCTCAAAGAGTGCTGCGCCGATCAACAGCAGAAAGAAGAAGCGGCATGAGCGATACGACGCTTGCACCTCCCTCCACACGTCAGGCGTTTCAGGCTCGCTTGTGGCGTGGGCTGAAAACACCGTGGACAATCACTGTGCTTGCGCTTGTCGCGGTGGCTGTGTTCGACCCGGGGCAATGGGTTGCGGTGGCCGATTTTGCCGCGCGCGCGTTTCTGCGCACGCTGCCCTACATTCTGTTTGCCGTGCTGTTGCTGGCCTATCTGCGGGCCACCGGTGCAGAGCGGCTGGTGGGCGCGGCTTTCAAAGGGCGCGAATACCGGATGATTATACTGGCGGCCCTGGTCGGTGGGCTTGCGCCTTTCTGTTCGTGCCAAGTCATCCCGTTCATTGCCGGTTTACTGGCGCTTGGCGCGCCGCTGTCCGCGGTGATGGCATTCTGGCTCGCCTCGCCGCTTGTTGATCCAGGCAGCACCTTGATCACGGCGGCGGCGCTTGGCTGGAACTTTGCCATCGCCAAAGCTGTTGCAGCGGTTGGGCTTGGACTTGCCGGCGGTATGGTGATTGCAGGGCTTAGCCGTACCGGTTTGTTTGCCGATGTGCTGAAAGTTCAGCCGAAAAAGAGCTGTTGTAGCAAAGCCGATCCGCTGGATGGCAAGCCACAATGGCGGTTTTGGCATGAGCCTGAGCGTCGTGCGGAGTTTTCCGAAACGTTCTGGCAGATGGCGCTGTTCCTCGCCCAGTGGCTGATCCTGGCTTATGTGCTTGAAGCGATCTTGGTTTTTTATGTTCCCGCTGAGCTTGTGGCTGGTCTGGTCGGCGGTGATGGTCTGATACCCATCGCCGTGTCCGCCCTGGTCGGCATGCCAGCCTATCTCAACTCCTATGTGGCACCGCCCATGCTCGCAGGTCTCATTGAGCAGGGCATGAGCCAAGGCGCGGCGATGGCCTTCATTGTCGCCGGAGCCGTCAGTTCCATCCCCGCTATGGCGGCTGTGTGGTCGCTGGTGAAGCCACGGGTGTTTGTCGCTTACCTCAGCCTTGGCGTCGGTGGAGCGATCATCAGCGGGTTTATCTACCAAGCAATCCTAAGTGCGGGATGGGTTTAGGCGATGCCAACCATTGCTGTCGCAGTTGATACATCCAAGGCAGATGGCCGTGCGTTGATTGCCCCCATCGGCATGCCATCGCCACATCAGACCTTGGTGCATATGGCGACTGATGATGTGCCTATGCACTTCACACAGGAGGCTCGCACGGGGCAAAGCGTGATCGTTGTGCCACCGATCGGCCTGGCAGCGCATTCCACCATCACTTTTCGCTATCAGTTGGCCGAGTGTGGAACAGCCTATCCCGAAACCATATTCCTGCCGCGTGATAGCAAGTTCACCCGCGCCGCCGATGCTTTGATAGACAATGCGCAAGCGGTGGTCGCTGGAAGCAACAACGCCCGAGAGGTCATAGAGGCGGTGGTGGCGCACACCGCGCAGGCATTCACCTATGGCCATCCCGAAGAGCGCTTCTATGAAGGTTGTGGCGAGGTGCCGATGCTTGGCTGCGGCCTGACTGCTGGTTCCTGCGTCGACATCAATATCTATCTGATTGCGGCGCTACGCAGCGTTGGTATCGAGGCTGGTTATGCGGCCGGCTATTTTTTTCCTGAAGAGAAAAACGGGACGTGCGACGATATGCATTGCTGGGTGGTGACGCGCGCAGATGGTGAGGTTTTGGAGTGGGATATCGCCCACCATCTGAAGCTTGGCACGCGCGACATCAAGCCAGGACTCAACCCGAAACCCGGCGTGCGTTATGCCATCAGCCATTCCATGGGCTGGGATATTCCAGCGCTTGGCGTACGCGATGCCAAGCTGCTCTGCGAGCCCATGTGGGTGGAGGCTGATGGAACACTCAGCTATGCGGAGCTATTGATTCAGCTGCACCGTGATCGCGCTCAGGCGGCTTGAAGGCCGCCGGTCTCGGTCAGATAGCTGACAATCTCCTCCACGCCTTTGCCTGACTTTAAGTCAGTGAACACGAACGGGCGTCCTGCGCGGGCTTTCTCAGCATCAGCTTGCATGGTGTCGAGGTTCGCATCGACATAGGGCGCGAGATCCGCCTTGTTAATGATCAGCATGTCCGAGCGCGTGATTGCCGGCCCGCCTTTGCGTGGGATGTCTTCGCCCTGGCACACCGAAATCACATAGAGCGAGAGATCGGCGAGGTCCGGTGAGAAGGTGGCGGCCAGATTGTCGCCGCCGGACTCAATCAGCACCACATCCAGATCGGGATGCTTTTCGGTGAGCCGCTCGATGGCGCGCAGATTGATGGAGGCGTCTTCGCGGATGGCCGTATGCGGGCAACCGCCGGTTTCCACGCCCATGATGCGATCAGAGGTGAGCGCCTGCATGCGCACCAATGCGTCGGCATCTTCCTTGGTGTAGATGTCGTTGGTCACCACGCCGACCGAGTGCGTGTCGCGCAGCGCCAAACAAAGCGCTGCTGTGAGCGTGGTCTTGCCTGAGCCGACAGGTCCACCAATGCCGATGCGTAAAGGTCCGTGTGTGCTGGGCTGGCTCATGAAAGGAAAATCCTGGGCTCTAGGGTTTCGTGACGGGCGCTCATGATATCGGCCAGGAATGCCGACCCGCCCAAATCATCCAGCGTTGAGGTTTCAGCCTTTGTCGCCACGCTGAGCACCAAAGGTTCTAAGCTGGCCAGAAGACGCGCAGCGCCCGTTTGCCCAATCAAGGAAAGCCGGATGGCCGCTTGCAGTTGATTGGAGACAAGCGTCTGCAACGCAGCCGTCAGTGTTTCAGCCAGTGGGATGTTGGCTGACTGGCAGACCGCGCCGAGCGCGACGGGCAAGGGTGTTTCGCGCGGCAGATCAGAGCCGCCCCAAGCGCTGGCAGCATCCAAAAAGGCGGCGCCTTGGTCCAGCGTTTCGCGGTAACGCTCCGCGCTGGAAGCAAGGGCGGTGGCCAATTCGGTGAGGTCGGTTTCGCCTCGATGGGCAGCTGCGATCAGCACGGCCTCGTTCCAGAAGCTCCCGCGCGTTAGAAGCGTTTCCAGCCAGACGTGCAGCGTTTCTTCATCGTGCACCAACTGGTCGGCGACGGCCTGCTCAAGCCCAGCGGAATAGGCAAAACCGCCAGTGGGGAACACCGGCGACAGCCAGGCCATCAGGCGTGCCAGATGCAGTGGGTTTGATGTCACTTGCCACCCTGCACATTGGCGGTGATTGCGCCGGTCGCCTGGTTGAGCGTCACAGTCAGCGTGCGTGGCAGCGTTCCGCCGGTGTTGGGATCATAGGCGCCAGCTTCAATGGTGAAGGTGAGGCCAATGGCTGGATCGTAGGCGGAGGTCATCCCACCCAGTGTCAGGCCGGTGAAGCCGACGCTGCCGTTGGCGGACACGATTTGGCACTGACGCCCACCCAGCTCGTCATAGGGTGGGGAGAGAATGACCAGGTGAAAGGCGCCTGCGGCCGGTTCAATCACATCGGTGACGGCAAGGCGCACATCGCCATTGGCAAAGGTGCGTGTGTTTTCTGGGGCGTCCCATGGCTCGACCAAGGACTGGGCCGAGGCACGCCAGTCGCAGGCTTCAACCGTTTGTGCCAGGGCGGGTAAGGCAAGCATGGGTAATGAGACCGCCAACGCGGCGACCAAAGCTGCAACTCTAATCATGATGATGGTCTCCGTGGTGAGCCGCGTGATCATGGTGGTGATGGTCTTGATGGGCGCCTCCATAGGCGCCGCCTTCGGGATCGAAGGGCGCTTTGATCTCAGCAACAGTGGCGCCAAGGCCTTCCAACATTTCCTTGATGACATGGTCAGCGCGGATGCGGATACGGGTTTCGCTAATGTCGGCGGCCAGATGGCGGTTGCCGATCTGCCAGGCCAGCGCGAGCATGTGGCGGGTATCGCGCCCGGTGACTTCATAGAGCGCTTCGGGCACCGCACGCACTTCGATCACCCGTCCGTCAGAGAGCTTGAGCCCTTCGCCATGCTTTAAAAGACGCGCGTCTGGCAGGTCGAGCAGAAAGGCTATGCCTCCATCAGACGTCATCTTCATGCGCCTGCGATGCCGGTCGGTTTCATCGAGCGTGATGGTGTCGGCTGGATGATGGGTATGATCGAGAATGGTGGAAACTGTGGGCAAGGTCATGGCGCTATAGCGCCACGGAATGGGCCAGCCTGCAAGGTGTTGGCCCGGCTTATTGCAACGGAGACAGCACGATCTGCGTCGCGTTGCGGATAGAGCTCACGGTGCTTGGGATCAGGCTGGGCCGTTCGAGGGGCGCATCGTTTTCCAAGGCCCGATTAACCTCCGCAGCGCGACGGATGAACTGCACCAAAGCCGGAGAGGTGGCCGCTGCCATATGGTTCATGCCATCGCCCTGGCCACCGCGAAACTCGCTGACATCCACGATGGTCACGTTGAAATCGGCCAGATCGGAGGCAGCGTCGATATTGCCGACGCGCTCCACCTGGCCTGCAATGGTCGCGGATAGCCGCAGGGCGCGATCATTCTGCGAGGTGAAGATCACAAACGGTTGCGGCAAAGGCGCGATCTGTTCGGCCTGCGCGCGGAAAACATCGATATCGATGTCGGGCGACATCAGGACCAACCCATCGATGGCCTCAATGGTTGCGCGGTCACCTGCCAGAGCGAGAGCGCGCAAGGATTCCATGGTCAGGTGCGCGCCCATGGAATGGGCCATGATGATGAGATTATCGGCCTCAACCCCGGCGAGAGTTTGCAGGAATGTGGCAAGCGCGTCGCGGGCGACCAGAACGCTGTTGCTGTCATAGACATAGCCGCGCGGATCGGCCCGCGATGGCCAGGAAAAATGCGCCGCAAGGCCCGGGATCTCATAATCGTAGCGCATCTGCGCCGTGCGATAGAGGCTTTGCGCAAAGGTGTTGTTGTAGCCATGGATATAGAGGAAGAGGTCTCGCTCACCCTCGGGCCGGGCCTGCAAGGCGTCTTCCAGCGCTGTTTGAAAATCCGAGGCGCCGGCCAAGGGCTGTTGATTGGCAACCAGAAAATCTTGGTGGGGATCGGGGTTGCCATCGGCAAAGTTGACCGACCCTGGCAGCCGTTCCGGCGGGATGGAAATGCCGTAGCGCATAAAGCGGGTTCCCGGCGCGCGTTCGGTGGAAAAACCCTCGGATGTCAAAGCGCGCGTGGTGCCAAGGAAGACGGTCTCGATGTCTGCGACGCTTTCGCCGGCTGGCAGAAACACCATCTCCGCCCGCGAGGCGCAGCCGGCCAGCAGCAGTCCAGCAAGCAGCAGTCCGGCATAGGATCGAAAGCGCAACACGAGAGTCATGGCCAGACGAGGCAGGAGGACAGGAGATTAGCGAAAGACCGCGCCACCTTATGCCTTTTGCTTCGTCTGGCTAGCGTGAAACTTTGGAAAGGTTAGCGGCGGACCTCCACTAGGTGGCCTGGGCTAGGCGGCCTTTGCTAGGCCGCTTCGGCCTGGGCGGCGTTTTTGTACGCCTCTTCGAACACGCCGACCCAGCCATTGTTGTAGCTCTCGCGCGCGTCTGCCGCGCCATCGCCCATGCGTTCCCAATGGGTGTGGGTGAGTTTCACCTCGGTTCCTGATCCGGCCGGCGTGAAGTGGACATCCACGAGCGTGGCATTCTCTTCTGGCGTGCCGATGTGCCAGGCCAGTTGCAGATGTTCGCCGGGCTGGAACACTTTCACTGAGCCCCAATTGTGCACGGTGCCGTCGTGACCGATTTCGGTGAGGCTGCCGCCTTCTTTGAGTTCCAGTTTGACCGCTTGGGCGGGCTTGCCATCCATCGCCGAAACGGAATTCACGCCAAGCGGCCACCATTTGGTGATGTCGCGGGTGAAGATGGAGAAGGCGGTGTCCGGCGAGCAGGGCACGCTGATGGTTTTCACGATGGGGGCGATCTGAGGTTCACTCATGACGGGTCTTCCTGGTTGGATGGGTCGATTTGGTTTTCAACTTCGGCTGCAAAGGCGCCCAAAACATCGCCCCAGACGCTGTCGAGATAGGCGCGCAGCGGCGCGAGCCCCTGCGGATCAACGGCATAGAGGCGGCTGGTGCCTTTCGGCGTCGCGGTCACAAGCCCGGCATCAGCCAGCACTTTCAAATGTTGGGAAACCGCTGGCCGCGAGATCGGGCGACCATGGGCGATGGTGGTGACGGTCTTGGGCCCACTGCGCAGCGCTTCAAAAATATCGCGGCGGGTGTCGTCAGCCAGCGCGGCAAACACCTGCGATGGGGGCAGGGCGGTTTGCGGGGTAGCGAGATTTTTTTCGTAAGTCATAACTTACGGTAAGTGTATGCTTACGAAGAGTCAAGAGATGCTTGGTCAGAGGTCTTCGATGAAGCTTCCTGTTACAGCGGCGCCATGAACAATGCGCAGGATGGCAACGCGGTCGTCATTGTGGCGGAAGAGTATCACGTAGCCGTTGTAAATGCGGCGTCTCACGGGTTCATCGCCGCGCGTTCCAATCTGCTTGAAGCGCCTTGGATTGTCGCCAATCCCTTTTGCTGCAGCTTGTAGCTCCAGGGTAAAGGTGATCGCGCGTTCTGGGTTTTCGATGGCGATAAACAGAGCAATCTCGCGCAGGTCATTCTCCGCACCTGGCGAAAATTCAACCCGCATCGCGTACATCGACCATGGCAGTCAGTTCCGCGAGCAGCTCATCAAAAACCTCGTCCATGGGCAGTGTACGCCCGGCTTCTACATCACGGTGGGCAGGTTCTAGAAGAGCATCCAGGGCCTTCTGTTTTGCCTCGCGCTCTTGGACCAGGCGGATGCCCTCGCGCAAGACTTCGGATTTGGAACCGTAGCGGCCCGATTTCACGAGGGTCTCGACGAACTCTTCGAGCGGTTTTCCAAGATCAGCAGAAATAGGCATGGGATGGTCCTCCTGGGCTGGAGGATAGCATGAGAGGTGGGGCAATAATAGTTATTGGCGCGTGTTCTCCGCAATCTCATCAGACCGTGTTTGGCTGTCCAGATAGTTCTCCATTGCGCCAGCAATGGATAGCGCCCGTCCCGCCCCAATGGGCGGGCGCTACGCACTGTCGTGCTCTGGGCCTTCGGCCCAACCGCGCCGCGCCCTCGGGCCGTGCGCTTCCTTAGAAATCCCTGCTATCCAATCGACTTGGTGAAACCGCCTAAGAGGCCGCCAACGAAACTGCCTGCTCGAATGAAACTGCCTTCTCCGGCAGCGACTTGCTTTGCCGCTTGGCCAAGTGTGAGGCTATCAGCTTCGCCAAACTGATAGCCTAGAGCGGCGAAGCCTTTGCTGGTCAAGACCGTTTGCAGGTAGCGGGCTTTCCTCCCATCATTGGATGAGGCATCTGCAAAGTCAAAAGCAACCAAGCCTTCCCGCTCCAGCCATAACATCAAGCTCAGAAGGTGTGCCTCATCGATTTGTGTGCCTGTGACGTCGGACGGGGCATGGATATCTAAGCCCAGGAGTCCACGTTCAAACAACCTAACAAGTACCTCAGCAACGACTTTTTCACTGAGTTCAAGGTCAGTCATTCTCTGCCTCCGGCGGCTCGCCGGTCAAAACATAAAGTACCGCTGGGCCATGGGTAGCACATCTGCTGGTTCGCAGGTGAGCAGTTCGCCGTCGGCGCGGACCTCATAGGTTTCTGGGTCCACTTCCACATCAGGCGTGGCGCTGTTGTGCACCATGCTCGCTTTTGAGATGCCGCCGCGGGTGTTTGCGCAAGCGACCATGCCTTTTTCGACGCCGAGAGACTCCTGAAGCCCTGCATCCAGCGCGGCTTGAGACACAAACGTCACTGAGCTGTTGGTGATCGCCTTGCCGAACGCTCCGAACATCGGGCGCATATGCACGGGCTGGGGCGTCGGGATGGAGGCATTGGGATCGCCCATCGGCGCGGCGGCGATGCTTCCGCCGACAAGCACCATATCCGGTTTGACGCCAAAAAAGGCGGTGTTCCAGAGCACCAGATCAGCGCGCTTGCCAACTTCGATGGAGCCGATCTCCTTGGATAGCCCGTGCGCGATAGCGGGATTTATCGTGTATTTGGCGATGTAACGGCGCACGCGCACATTGTCATTCTCGCCGGTCTCATCGGGCAACGCGCCGCGCTGGCGCTTCATTTTGTCGGCGGTCTGCCAGGTGCGGATCAGCACCTCGCCAACGCGCCCCATGGCCTGTGAGTCCGAGGCAATGATCGAGAACGCGCCCATATCGTGCAGAATGTCTTCAGCGGCAATAGTCTCCTTGCGAATGCGCGATTCGGCAAAGGCGATGTCTTCGGGGATGCGCGAATCCAGGTGATGGCAGACCATCAGCATATCCAGATGCTCGGCCACGGTGTTCACCGTGTAGGGCCGGGTCGGGTTGGTGGAGGACGGCAGGATATTGTCGAGCCCGCAGACCTTGATGATATCTGGCGCGTGACCGCCGCCCGCGCCCTCGGTGTGGAAGGCGTGAATGGTGCGGCCCGCGATCGCATCGATCGTGCTCTCCACAAAGCCGCTCTCGTTCAGCGTATCGGTGTGGATCATCACCTGCACATCGTACGCGTCGGCGACCGACAGGCAGCAATCGATGGCGCCGGGCGTCGTGCCCCAATCCTCGTGCAGTTTCATCGCGCAGGCGCCTGCAAGGATCATCTCCTCCAGCGCTGCGGGTTGGGATGCGTTGCCCTTGCACGACAGGCCAATGTTCATCGGGAAGGCATCAAAGCTCTGGATCATGCGGCCGATGTGCCAACTGCCCGGCGTGCAAGTGGTGGCCAGCGTGCCATGTGCTGGGCCGGTGCCACCGCCGAGCATGGTGGTGACACCCGACATCAGCGCTTCGTCGATCTGCTGCGGGCAGATGAAGTGGATGTGCGCGTCGAACCCGCCCGCGGTGAGGATTTTGCCCTCGCCTGCAATCGCTTCGGTGCCCGGGCCGATGATGATATCGACATTCGGCTGGGTGTCCGGGTTGCCTGCCTTGCCAATGGCATGGATGCGCCCGTCCTTCAGGCCGACATCAGCTTTGTAGATGCCGGTGTGATCAACGATCAGCGCGTTGGTGATCACGGTATCCACCGCGCCGCCCGCCCGCGTCACTTGGCTTTGGCCCATGCCATCGCGGATCACCTTGCCGCCGCCGAATTTCACCTCTTCACCATAGGTGGTGAGGTCGCGCTCCACCTCGATGAAAAGCTCGGTGTCGGCCAGGCGCACCTTGTCGCCGGTGGTCGGGCCGTACATGCCGGCATAGTCGGCGCGGGAAAGTGTGGCGGGCATGGGGGGCTCCTAGCTCGGCAAGAGAGTGAAGTGAGGTGATCGAGCAGCTTTGCGATCAAAGGTGAGTGTGGTTGTGCAGCCCGATGCTGCGCCAGTGCGTGCGATAAGATGGTCGACCAGATCGCCGCCAAGCGACGTTGCATCGTGAAGAGCGGCTTCGACGATTGTGTCGGATTCCAGCTTGAACCTTGGGCTTGCGATCATGTTGGCCACCACCGCTTGAACTTCGGTGCTTGCTCTTTTGTAAGCGCCACGCAGAAGCCAGACCGTCTCGACCAACGTGATGATGCTGACGAAAATGATCTGACCCTTCAGTGCGTCTTTTGCTGCCAAAGACTGATCTTCATGGGCTGCATCGCTTACCAGCCATCGCACCAAAACGTTGGTATCGACGCCAATCATGGATGGACGTCCTTGCCACGGCCTGCCCGCGTCTCTTCAAGTTCAGCGTCCAATTGATCGAGGCTCAAAGCAATATCCGCTTTGATAACTCCGAACATTTCATCGGGTGTTGCATCTCTTACCAACTCGTAGCGTCCGGACTCAGATTTTCGAAATCCAATGGTGTCACCGGATTGCAAACCAAGTTCATCCCGCAGCTTTTTGGGCAGGGTGATCTGCCCTTTCGATGTCAATTTCGCATGAATGGTCATTTTTTTTCCTTACAAACCTTGTTTCAATGTAAGGAATATGAGGATGGTTTGCAATGTTAGCCATGGACTCGTCATCGTCTCAGGGCTCCAGCAGAAACTCGCGCAGCTGCGCGGTGCGTTGCTCGGTGACATCGGTGAGGCAGGTGGATCGGATCAAAGGCTGGATCGACCCGCCTTCATAGGGCGCGGCGACGGACTCGCAATGGGCATCGCGGAACGGGATCCAGGCCCGCTGGGCTTCCAGAATTACATCCCAGCTGTGGCCTTCGCCGCGGCGCTCGCGCAGGTCGCCCCACACACGGTTTAGCTCTGCATCGGCCTCGTCATAGGCGATGCCAGCGCACTGATTCATATCCTGCTGCGGCAGGTTTCCCCAATCGGCGCAGTTGGGTTTGTATTGGGCAAAGGTCGGCGACGCCTGACCCAGGATAGCCAGCAACAGCACAGTGAGGGCGATGGCTGCTTTCATACCGAACTACCCAGTTACGCCTGGAAAACGCGGGCCGCGCTTTGTAAGGCGGCGGGCATTGGCACCGGTCTTCTTCTGCATAGGCTTCACCGCTTCAAGCATAACTGCGGCGGGGCTCTCTCCACGCATGAGCGCGCGGGCGGCACCTGCCGTGCCTTTGGCAAATGCCACTTGCTTTTCGCGGATCATAAGCTCGTTTTCGCTGGTCGAGTTATTCCAGAAACCTGCCGCACCCATCGTGCGCATCGCGATGACGGACTGCGCCTCAAAGCCCATGCGCCAGAGCGCAAAGTTGAGGTTCATGACGGCGTTACTGTTCGATTTTTTCATTCGTCGTATGTGCCTTTGTGGGTCTGTTTGGTGGGCCGAAAGCGGCCAAGTCGGGCGCGTAGAAATTGCGTCACAGTGCGCCCATGATGTCTTGGCGGAAGCCATAGACTTCCCGTTTGCCTGAGAGCGGCACCAGCGTTACATCGCGTTCCTGGCCTGGCTCAAAGCGCACAGCGGTGCCGGCAGCAATGTCCAGACGCATGCCACGGGCGGCGTCTCTGTCGAAGGAAAGCGCCGGGTTGGTTTCAAAGAAATGATAGTGCGAACCGACCTGCACCGGACGGTCGCCGGTGTTCGCCACTTTGAGTGTGAGCGCCGGTTGGCCTTGGTTCAGCGTGATGGTGCCATCGGTCGTGATCACTTCACCAGGTACGAGCTTATCTTGGATCATGATCGGTATCCTTGTTGAGCAAAGGGGGTGTTGCGCGCGGGCGCGTGGTGCTGGTGGAGGAAAAGGAGTCCGCGTCGATCTCGTCGGGTGGCAGCGTGCGCCGCCAGGGGCGCCCGGTCAGCATTTTGAAGCCGATCACACTCATCACCACCACCAGCGCAACGCCGATGGCCAGCAGATCAAAACTTGCCAGAGGGTGGAAGGTGTTCAGGTTCATTGGTTAGCCACTTTGATGCTGTCATCCTCGGACTTGATCCGAGGATCCAGGCCTTCACCACTTATGAAGGGATAGAGATCGGCCCACATTGGATTTGTTGCTTCGATCAAATCCAACTTCCATTTGCGGACCCAATGTTTGATCGTCTTCTCCCGCTGAATGGCTGCTCGCATCTGTAAATGTTGTTCGAACCAGACCAGCAATTTGCAGCGATGAACCCGCGTAAAACCTGGCAGAAGGTTTTCTCGATGCTCGTAGGCGCGCCGCAACAGGCTTCCGGTCACGCCCGTGTAGAGCGTTCCGTTTTTTTGTGAGGCCATGATGTAAACGGCTGCGTTCATTTTCTGGATCCTCGGATCAAGTCCGAGGATGACCTCTCTTTAGCGGATCGGCTCGTGCACGGTGACGAGTTTTGTCCCATCGGGAAACGTCGCTTCCACCTGCACATCGTGGATCATCTCGGCGATGCCCTCCATCACTTGATCGCGGGTGATGACATGCGCCCCAGCCTCCATCAAATCGGCCACAGCGCGGCCATCGCGGGCGCCTTCGACGACGAAATCGGTGATCAAAGCGATGGCTTCGGGGTGATTGAGTTTAACGCCGCGCTCCAGTCGTTTGCGCGCGACCATGGCGGCCATCGACACCAGAAGTTTGTCTTTTTCGCGGGGGGTAAGTTGCATGCAAACGTCCTTAAATACTCAAAGCGACCAAATCTTGGGAACGGAAGCTTTTTGTTCGCCGCTGGACGCCAAATGGTTGATCAGCGGGATCAGTGCCTGACGCAGCGTGTAACCATCGTGCGCGGCGAGCCGCACAATCAATTTGCTCACATCTGCTACCGTCCAACAGGACGCTCCTCCAACACAGCCAGGCACGTTGTTCATCACAGCGCGTGCGCCGTCCAGCTTTCCTTCCGCATGGTTGCCGACCAACGCCAGGGTGGCAAGCGTTGTGTGGCCGCCAAGACTGGCGTTCCTGTCTAAAGTTTGGGCAATTTCACCGGAAAGTCGTACGTTCTCGGCGTGTATCGGCGACCCCTTATGGTGGATGCGCCAGGTGTCGTGCCAAAGGCCGGTGCGCATGGTCTCGTTCATGGCGCGGCGTCCAAAGATAACCGGCTCGACGAGAAGCAACGTGGCATGCTCTTCGATGGTGGCGGTGATCGTGCGACGAAGCCGGGCCTGATCGAAGAAAATTGTTTCCTGCGGCAGCCAATTGAGCGTCGCACCTGCTGCCACGTCCAGCCTTACTTTGACGTTAGCGGTATCTTGGCCGGCTTTGTAGATCTTCTCGCAAGCTTGGGTGGTCACGGTGAGGTGTGTGCCCGCGCCAGCGGAGGCCTCCCACGCCAGATCATCGCCGCCCGTGACACCACCTGCGGTGTTGATGATGACGGCCTCAAGGTCGTTGCGGCCGGGGTGATCGGGCACGCGGATGCGCGCCGCGCTTTTTTGATAAAGCTGATCAATGCGGGTGCGCCCGGCAGACTGTTTGACCACAATGCGCCCGGTACCCTTGGTTCTTTGAAACGCAGGTGGCGCGATATGCTTATTCACGCGCGGCCATTTCATCGGCACTCGTGCCTGCTCGAATGCCCTGACGTCCCGCGCGATACCAGGCCACGATTTGCGCGCGCTCTTCCTCGGTGATGCCGGAGACGTTCTGTGGTGGCATGGCGTTGGTGTAGCCGGCCTGCATGGTCAGCGTGTGGGCGTGCTGGGCGATTTGCCAGGGCGTTTCCAGCCGCACACCTTTGGGTGCCCAATAGGTGTCGAACCAGGTCGGCTCCTGCGCGTGGCACATGGAACAGCGGCCAAGCACGATGGCAGACACCTCTTCGAAACCCGGCGCGGCTGCAAAGCGCTCCTGACGCGGGCTCATGCTGGTCTCATCCTCCCACGGATCATGACCGTTCCACATCGGCGCCATGGAAAGCACGGCAATCACCAGCATGGTCGCGGCTGAGGCGAACCACGGCCAGATGAGCTTTTCTTTGGTGGCGTGCATGGTGTTGAAAAAGTGGCGCACAAACACGCCGACCAAAAACACCAAAGCCGCGATGATCCAATTGTACTGGCTCGCAAAGGCGAGCGGATAATGGATCGACAGCATCAGGAACAGCACCGGCAGGGTGAGGTAATTGTTGTGCGTGGAGCGCAGCTTGGCGATCTTGCCGTATTTGGCATCGGGCACCCGGCCCGCCTTCATGTCGGCGACCACGATTTTCTGGTTGGGGATGATCACCATGGCCACGTTTGCCGCCATAATGGTGGCCGTGAACGCGCCCAGATGCAGCAGTGCCGCGCGACCGGAAAACACCTGCGCGTAGAAGAAGCTGAACGCCACGATGATGAGGAACAGAACGCCCATCATCACCGGCGGATTGTCGCCGAGCTTGGAGTTGCAAAGGCTGGAATAGAGCACCCAGCCAGCCACCAGCGAGACGACAGAAATGCCGACGGCCTGCCAAGTCGCCAAATCCATCACATGCGGGTCGATGAGAAAAAGATCGGCGCTGAAATAGTAGACCAGCACCAGCAGGGCGAAGCCTGAAATCCAGGTCCAATAGGCCTCCCATTTGAACCAAACCAGATGCTCGGGCAGGTTCGCCGGTGCCACCATATATTTGTTGATGTGGTAGAACCCGCCGCCATGGACCTGCCATTCCTCGCCTGAAACGCCTTCGGGCAAGAGCCCCTCTTTGCGCAGGCCAAGGTCGAGGGCGATGAAGTAAAAACTCGATCCGATCCAGGCGATGGCGGTGATGACATGCAGCCAGCGGACGGTAAATTCCAGCCAGTCGCCAAGGACAAAAAGATCAAACATGCAGGGGGGCCTTTAACGCGAAACCAAGTGGGCTGATCCTTGCAAGGATCACGCCAGAGGGGAAGGGGGCGCATTGTGGTACTTGGTGATGGGTCGGTGAGGTGCCCCTAACCCACCGCGACGGGAACTTGATGAGCACGAACCAGAATGATTAGCTTAGCAATCGCAGATCATCATGACGATGTTGGAGCCGGGGTGACGGATGATTGAATCACAGCGGTTTGAGCGCCTTTTGGCTGAGATGGCCGAATTGATCGATCAGGACGGACTTTCTGACAGGGCCGTCGCATGCGTCACAGAGTTTCTTGATCTGGCTTGGCGGGAGCGTTTCAACACCGGGTACCTAGCTAGGGCCATCTCCAAGGTTTGCGAGGCCTATCATCGTAACGGATTGAGCGAGCAGCTCGACGTCCTTTTTGAGCGCTTTTTTTCCAGTCCGCGTGATGTCAATGACCAGCAATGGATGTCGATCGAGTCTGAACTGGGGTACGCTTACCTGTCCATCGCCGATTTCTATTTTGAACATGCTTTGTATGATCGAGGAGAGCGGTACTATATCCGCGCCCTCGATCAACTGTTGAGGCACTTCCGAGGTTATGATCATTATAAGACCTACGATTTTAACAGGGAGGGCAGCCCTGATGTGTTCCACATCCAAAAAAGGCTCGCTGCTATTCAAACCGATGATGGCCGATATCGAGAGGCCCAGCGCCACTATTTGAAAATGTTGAAGCCGCTCTCAAAGCGATACGGTAAAAAAAAGCCGGGAAGTGGCAGAGGTTCACCAGCTCTTGGTCAATGTGAGCGGCGGCAAATGGCGCGCGCGTCGTGCTCAGATTTTCGGTTTTTAGAGCAGCGAAGGGCGCAAACGTTGGGTCGATGTATCCAGCGGTTCTATTCGTTCCAGAGCTGTGTTTGTGGATAGAATTGCGACCAAGCAAACCAGAACGCCTGGTGGCTAAACACGTCATCGCCATCGGTATCGACCGCGCGGATACCCCCAGCATCGAGCTCCAGCCGGATGTTTTCTACCTCGATCTCGTCGCCTGACAGCAGAGCGGCCATCGCGCCTGCGCGCTCAAAGGCCCAAGGCGTGCCGGACTGTGAGATCACACCAATCACGTCTTCATGGATGGGCAGGCGTGGGTCCACATCGCCAACGGGAAAAATCGGCCCATCGGCATCACGGCCATTGCGGAAATCGGGATTGCGGCCGAGTGCATAGCGCGCTTCCAAGACGGTGGTTTGCGGGTGCGCCTCTTTCCACGCGCCCCAGGTGGTGGTGACCACGCTGGCCTGGTCCAGTTGCAAGCCGATCTCGGCCAGCGGGCCCGTCACAGCGTCACCACGGAAGGTGTCGAAGATGGAGTTGGTGACCAGATCGTACATCACCTTGTTGGAGCGGATGAGCAGGCCGGATGTGCGCAAAATCGGTCGTTCCACACCTGCTGGCAGCCCATCGGTAAAGTAGGCTTGGGCGGCACCGCATAGTGTGCAGTAGGGAATGCCAAGGTCGCGCCCGCCCAGCGTGTCATTGACCATCTCGCGCACTTCCATGATCTGACGGGGGTAAGCGCGGTACTCGCCATTCACCTCGATGCCGAAGACGATGTCATCATCGGCTGGCCAGGTGGCGTCTGCGGCGGCCACGACCTCTGGATTGTCGGCAGCGGGGATGCACTGGCATGGAACATCGGTTGCATCGTGGGGGCGGGAATCGATGAGCACGCCGCCCCAGGAGACAAGCCGCCAGTCGATGTCACCCTCGACCATCAGATCCTCCCAACCGGGCACAATGCTGGTGAAGATTGCGCGCTTGTACTCCAGGTAACCGGGTATGGCTGGAACATCCCAGGCGATCAGGTGGTCGGTCAGTTCACCCCAAAAGGTGCGTGTTTCCAACTCTGTGTCCAGCAGGCTCGCCGCGGCCTCAGCAAGGTTGCTATGGAAAGCCGTGTTGAGGGTAAAGCGCATCATGTCGGTGATGATCCAGGCTACCCTTGGGTCCTGTGCCTCGACGATCTGTTCCAAAGCTGCGGCTTCGTCGGCGCCCCAGCGGCGCGTATCGAAAAAGTCGATGAAGACGGTGCGCAGCGCGGTTTCCAAGTCCGCTGAGATCGGTCCGTCGGGTATAGTTGGCGGTTCGCCAAACTGCTCGATGGCGTAGTCAGAGATGGTGGAATTGGCAGGCTCACTCTCTTGCGCAGCCAGCGTCGTTGCCTGGAGCGAGACACCGACGACAAGCATCGGGGCAAGGATAGGGACAAGGATAGGGGCAAGAATCCATCGGTTGAGCGCGCGCAGAACTTTCATCACCAAGCCTTTCACAACAGAAGCGTTGAGAAGGCCTAGCATGACAGCCGGGCGGGTAGACTTCACCATGGATCACGATTGGTAAGGTGGTCTGTGAGGTAGACGATCTTGGCGCTTTGCTTGCGCTCTAACTCCCCCGGTAAGTTGAGTATCCATACGGCGAGAGCAGCAGCGGCACATGGTAGTGATCGTTCTCGTTCATGCCGAAGCGGATCGGCACGTGATCAACAAACAGCGGCTCTTCTTTCACCAGCCCGTTGGCGCGCAGATAATCGCCCGCGAAAAAGATCAGCTCATACTGGCCGATTTCAAAGGCTTCTTTGGGTAGGATCGGTTCATTGGTGCGGCCATCAGCGTTGGTCAGCGCTTCGGCGATTTTGTGCTGGCCTTCGGCTGTCACCTTGTAGAGCCAGATGCGGATGCCTTCAGCCGGGCAGCCACGCGCTGTGTCGAGCACATGTGTCGTGAGAAATCCCGCATTCTCCGGTGTCTGTTGGCTTGCCATCGTGGCCTGTCTCCTGCTTCAGTTTGTTGCGGGCAGGACTGCACCGGTTTACCGCGTTTGGCAAACCGGTTGGTGCTGCAACCTGCCTAAAGTGTATGCAAGAGCCTGCCCAGGGTCTGAGATAGACCTGCCAATCAACGGCTCTGTTGGAGTACCCCTATGACGCCTCCTCGCTACCCTCGTGACATGATCGGTTACGGCGCCAACCCGCCAGACCCGCAATGGCCGAATGGCGCCAAGATCGCGGTGCAGATCGTGCTCAACTACGAGGAAGGTGGCGAGAACGCGACCATCCATGGCGATGCGGGATCAGAGGCGTTTCTTTCTGAGATCGTCGGGGCTGCGTCTTGGGAAGGCAAGCGCCATGCGAACATGGAATCGATCTACGAGTATGGCGCGCGCGCTGGCTTCTGGCGGCTGCATCGCATGTTCACCGACATGGACATTCCGCTCACGGTCTATGGCGTGGCGACCGCGCTGGCCCGTTCACCCGAACAGGTCGAGGCCATGAAGGCCGCTGATTGGGAGATCGCCAGCCACGGTTTGAAATGGATCGAGTACAAGGATTTTTCGCGCAAGGATGAGCGCAAGCACATGGAGGAGGCGATTGCCCTCCATACCGAGGTGGTGGGGGAGCGCCCACGCGGGTGGTACACCGGGCGCAGTTCCATGCAAACAGTGGGGTTGGCCGCTGAAGAGGGCGGCTTTGATTATGTTTCTGACAGCTACGCAGACGATTTGCCCTATTGGGTTGAAGCTGGCGGGCGCGAGCAGTTGATCGTGCCTTACACGCTGGATGCCAATGATATGCGGTTCGCCACACCACAGGGGTTCAACTCTGGCGATCAGTTTTTCGCCTATCTGACCGACAGTTTCGATGCGCTTTATGCGGAGGGTGAAGCTGGCGCGCCGAAGATGATGTCCATCGGCCTGCATTGCCGTCTGGCTGGGCGGCCTGGGCGGATCATGGCGCTGAAACGGTTCCTGGAACATGCCATGGGCCATGAAGGTGTGTGGTTTGCCAAGCGGATCGAGATCGCTAAGCATTGGAAGACACACTTTCCACATTCGCTCCATTCCTTCGGAACGACCTCTCATGTGGGAGATTCCGCGCCCGAGCGGTCGGGCGGAACGACCGGAGCGAGCGCGCCCTCAAAAATGAAAAAAGATGAGTTTATCGAGACCTTCGGAGGCGTGTTCGAACACTCACCTTGGGTTGCCAAGCGCGCCTACAAGCTGGAGCTTGGTCCTGCCCATGACACTGCCGCTGGCCTGCACAACGCGCTGTGCCGGGCATTTCGGGCGGCCAGTGAGGAAGAGCGTCTTGGTGTGCTGACCGCGCACCCGGATCTTGCCGGCAAGCTGGCGCAGGCTGAACGGCTGACAGAGGCGTCCACGGCTGAGCAATCCTCCGCTGGGCTGGATGCGCTGACGGATGATGAGCGCCGCACCTTTGAGCGGCTGAATGCCAGTTACACCGGACGTTTCGGCTTCCCCTTCATCGTCGCGGTGAAGGACAACACCAAGGCGAGCATTCTTTCAGCTTTTGAGCGACGGCTTGAGAACGACCGGGACACTGAGTTCGCAGAAGCCTGCGCCCAGGTGGAGCGCATTGCGCGGCTTCGATTGGAAGCGATGTTGGCAAGCTCGCTTGGTAGTGCGCCATGAGCTATCCGACGGATCTAGGGGGCCTGCCACCACAAAGCGCGCTAATGACGGGTCGGGCGATCTTCACCGAGGCCTATGCGGTGATCCCCAAGGGCGTGATGCGCGACATCGTCACCAGCCCGCTTCCGAATTGGGAAAAAACGCGCAGCTGGACCATTGCGCGCCCTCTTTCTGGGTTTGCTGAAACCTTCGCCCACCTCATCATGGAAGTCGCGCCAGGCGGCGGTTCGCAAAAGCCTGAACCGGATTCCATGGCTGAGGGTGTGGTGTTCGTCGTCGGCGGTGCGCTGCGTCTGACAGTCGAGGCGGGGGCAGCCAAGGCCAATCTCGGTTTTACGGCCAGCCAGTCGAGCGGGTTTGATGGCATCGATACAGTGATGGAAGCTGGCGGTTATGCTTATCTGCCGGCTGGTTGTGCCTGGTCGCTTGTGAACGAAAGCAACGAACCCTCCACCTTCCACTGGATCCGGAAGGCCTATGAAGCTGTGGATGGCATCGATCCGCCCAAGCCATTTGTGACGTCCGATCAAGAGCAAGCCATCAACTGGATGCCAGACACAGAAGAGCGTTGGGGCACCACGCGCTTTGTTGAGCCGGATGATCTGGCGCACGATATGCACGTCAATATCGTGACGTTTGAGCCGGGCGGCACCATCCCGTTTGAAGAAACCCACGTCATGGAGCACGGGCTCTATGTGCTGGAGGGCAAGGCCGTTTACAAGCTCAATCAAGACTGGGTGGAGGTGGAAGCGGGCGACTTTATGTGGCTGCGCGCCTTCTGCCCGCAGGCCTGTTACGCCGGTGGCCCAGGGCGTTTTCGTTACCTGCTTTACAAGGACATGAACCGGTTGCCGCGGCTGACGTCCCCTTTTGGTCGTCCGGGGTCTTTTTTGCGATGAGCCGCCTCATCGCGCGCCCACTTTCGGCGGAAGCATTTGCCCCGTTTGGCGATGTGTTGAACGTGAATGGCGAGCCGGACAAGCTGATCAATCAGGGTCTCTGCGGGCGCTACCATGATCGCGCTCAACTGGATTTTGGTCCGGATGCACCCTCGGGTGGGCGCGCGGGTATTAGCCTGTTCAAGGCGCAGCTGCGTTCGCTTCCCTACACGCTCGACATGATGGAGCGGCATCCGGAAGGCTCGCAGGCCTTTCTGCCGATGGATACCCATCCGTTTCTGGTTGTCGTCGCGCCCGATGATGGCGGCAAGCCGGGGAAGCCTGTGGCGTTCCTCTCCCACACCGGCGAGGGGGTGAACTATCATCGCGGCACCTGGCATGGCGTGCTGACCCCGCTGGCAGGCAACGGGCTTTTCGCGGTGGTGGATCGCATCGGCGAGACGCCCAATCTGGAAGAACATTGGTTCGATACGCCTTATCAGGTGGTGGGGCAGGCGATTTGACAGCCAGATCAGCTTGATGATAGCGCATTTCTCGTTTTCGGCGTTGAGCGCGGCAGTCCTGTAGGGAAACCCAAAGGATGCAACCGCAGCGCTAGCCCCGGAAATCGATCGATAAGGATATCCGGGGTTTCACAAACCGGAGAAGCCTTATGAAAACCATCATCGAACCCTTCCGCATCAAATCCGTTGAACCGATCCGCATGACCACGCGGGCCGAGCGCGAGGAGAAGCTGCGCGCCGCCAAGTTCAACTTGTTCGCCTTGAAATCCGACGATGTGATCATCGATCTGCTGACCGATAGCGGCACCGGGGCGATGAGCGCGCAGCAATGGTCTGCCATCATGCAGGGCGATGAAAGCTATGCCGGCTCGCCCTCGTTTGAGCGGTTTAAGAGCGCGGTGACCAACCTGATGCCGTTCAAGCACATCATCCCGACCCATCAGGGCCGGGCAGCGGAGGCGATTTTGATGTCGATTTTCGGTGGCGCGGGGCGAACCATTCCGTCCAATACGCATTTCGACACCACCCGCGGGAACATTGAGGCCAGCGGGGCCGAGGCCCATGACCTTAACATCCCCGAAGGACGCGACAGCCAATCGCTGCACCCGTTCAAAGGCAATATGGATCTGCAGGCGCTGGATGCGTTTCTGGCCAAGCATGGTGATGCGGTGCCCGTGGTGATGATCACCATCACCAACAATGCCGGTGGCGGTCAGCCTGTCAGCTTGGAGAACATTCGCGCCACAGCGGCGCTTGCCCACACATATCACAAGCCCTTCATCATCGATGGCTGCCGGTTTGCCGAGAATGCCTGGTTCATCAAACAGCGCGAGGACGGGCAACAGAACCGCTCCATCGGTGACATTGTGCGTGACTGTTTCAGCGTCGCCGATGGCATGACGATGAGTGCCAAAAAGGATGCGTTCGGCAATATTGGCGGTTGGTTGGCGCTCAACGATGATGCGTGGGCCGAGCAGGCCCGTGTAAAGCTGATCCAAACCGAGGGTTTCCCAACCTATGGCGGCTTGGCGGGCCGTGATCTGGACGCCTTGGCGCAAGGGCTCGTTGAGATCGTCGATGAGAGCTATCTGGAATATCGCATCCGCACCAACGAGTATATTGTGGAGCGGTTGGATGCGATGGGCATTCCGGTGGTGAAACCAGCCGGTGGGCACGCGGTGTTCATCGACGCCAAGCGCTGGTTGCCCGACATGGATCCGCTGCACTTTCCGGCCCATGCTGTGGCCTGCAAGCTCTATGAGATTGGCGGCATCCGTGCCTGCGAGATCGGCAGTGTGATGTTTGGGCGCCAGCCGGATGGATCAGAAAAACCCGCTGCAATGGAGCTGGTGCGGCTGGCGTTCCCACGGCGTACCTACACCCAGTCACATGCTGATTACATCGTTGAAGCGTTTGGTGAGCTGCAGGCTGAGGTTGGTGATTTGCGCGGTTTTGCGATCACGCAGGAGCCCAAGCAGATGCGGCATTTCACCTGTCAGTTCGCGCCCATCACGTTTTCTAGCTAAAGTTGTAGAGTGAAAAGTTGCCGTTACGATAATAAGGTGTTTGTTACGAAATCTATCAACCATGGGGTGCTGAATTGGCGACATTTGATCATTTTGATTGACATTTGTATGCGCGACAGCTTGACGCAGATTATGCGCGTTGGTAGCTGCAGACAGGACCTGTTTCACCCTGGGGGGCGTGACCAGGCGTCTGCTGGGTTTCAACCTCGATGATCTTATTGGTCCTGTGGTCGGGGATATCACCCTGCCCTAGGCCTTCGGCGTGCCCTCTTCCATCCAATCATCTGTACCAATTTGCCTTCAATAGGGGCCCGTTTGCCATGCCGGTTTGCGGGGTCGCCTGTGGTGGGATGGATTGGCAAATCGCTACTTTTTTGCGTACTGGCCGGGCCAAGCGTGTTGACTTCCCTCATCACGGTTTGCCGAGCCAGCAAACTGACCTGCGTCCTTCTTGGCATGCAGGTCTTTTTTTAGGTGAAGGGAACTTAGAGGCCCGATCTTAGGGTCCAGACCCTAGATCTCTTTGGCCGTGGCAAAAACCGCATCAATCATGGCCTGGGTTCCGCGGGCGTCTTCCAAGGCCCAGGGATAGTCATCGCCATTGCGCACGGTTCGGCTGAACGCCTCAACCTGGTCCACATAATGGTTGGCGGCGGCGAAGCGCTCTGTTGTCACCGATGCGCCATGGCCATTGCCGATGTTGCGATGCAGCTCAACAACCGCCGGGCCGTAGAGATTGGCGTTGAACGGTGAGGTTAGCCGGATAACGCCTTCTTCGCCCATAAAGGTCATTTCCTGGAAGGGGTGCATGCGCATGGAGTTCACCCAATGCGCAGAGAACCCGTCAAAGCGGGCCGAGACCCGTGCCAAAACATCGACACCGTTTTCAAAATCCACATCGGCGTGGGTGATGGAAAGGGGTTCTTGCCCGGTGACCCAGCGTGTGGCGCCATAGGTGTAGACGCCGATATCGGGAATACCGCCACCGCCGGTTTCTGGTCGGTTGCGCACATTCTCTAAGTCCTGCGCATTGTCGTAGCTGAACAGGCCGTCAACATGGATGAGCTTGCCAATGGCGCCATCGCGGTAAAGCTGGCGCGCACGCTGCCACTGGGCGTGGTGCACAATCATATAGGCTTCGGTTGCCAGGCGGTCTGCCGCATCACGCGCGGCGATCAATTCATCGATCTCAGTCGCGCTCATGGCGATGGGTTTTTCCGTCAGCACATGTTTGCCGGCGGCCAGGGCTTTCTTGGTCCATTCCACATGCAGATGATTGGGCAGGGGAATGTAAACCGCCTCGATATCCGGGTCTGCCAGCAGCGCGTCATAGCTTTCGTGGATGCGCAGGTTTGGATTGAAGGCGGTGAAGCCTGCCGCCTTGTCGGCGCTGGAGGTCGCGAGCGCTGTGAAGTCAGCGCCCTCGGCGGCATGGATGGCGCGGGCCATTTGCTCGCGTGCGAAATTGGCCGCGCCCAGCACGCCCCAACGGACAGGTTCACTCATCGCTCAATCTCCCGGATACTTTCTTGTTCCATCTGCTGTAGCGGAAAGCGGGCGGTTGCCGATAGCCCCAGCTGCTATGACGACACTCAGCGCTTAAACTGGTTGGCGCGGTCATGGATGTCCATCGGCTGCTCTTTGGTCGAAAACGGCGCGCGATTTGGCAATGTCGGTTTTCTTGTTGAGCGCCCAACCGGCCAATGGCTCTAGCACCTGCACAAGTGACTGACCGAGCACGGTGAGATTGTAATCGACACGCGGCGGCGTGGTTGGCGTCACATGGCGCTCGATTAAGCCGTCACGTTCCAAGCTTCGTAGCGTCTTGGTCAGCATGCGCTGCGACACATCAGGAATGGCCCGTTTCAGTTCCGAAAACCGATGGCTTTTCAGCTTGAGCGCGGTGAGGATCAGGATCGACCATTTGTCACCGATCTGGTCCAGCACATGACGCACCGGGCAGATGTTTGGATCATAAAAGAGGTTGGATTCATCAATGACGATGGGCATGGGCGCGCTTTTTTTTGCGGTTACAAAAAAGTGCCTCCTTCTCAAACGAAGAAGGTTACTACTAATAACTAGGTGCCTTTGAAAAACCAAGTCTCATTATGAGCCAAATTGGAGATGTCACCCATGTTCCTTCTCAATCGTCGAAACTTTCTTGAACTCGCTGCCGGCACAGCCGCAGCGACTGCCTTTGCCGGGTCATCCGTTGCCCTGGCTGATGGCCACGCATCCGCCGACGTGTTCACCGCCGATCCCTTTGGTGGATTGGTCGATTCCGTCGTCGTGGCCGGTGAGGACAAGATGCTGCTGATTGATGCGCAGTTCACCGTCCCCAACGCCGAGCGGCTTGCTGATGTGCTCGCGGCCACTGGCAAAGAGTTAGAGACGATCTTCATCACGCACTACCATCCCGACCACCATTTTGGGCTCTCGGTGCTGATGGATCGTTTCCCTAGTGCCAAACCGTTGGCGCATGCCTCTGTCGTCTCGCTTATTGAGTTGACCGGTGAGGCCATTCGCGCGGCGCGGGCAGAGGCTTTTCCGGCTGGCACCATGCCCGATCGCGTTGTGATCCCCGAAGCGCTAGCCGGCGATCAACTCACTCTTGAGGGCGAACGCTTTGATGTTCTTGCCCCCATGCATGGTGATACCGACATCATCACACCCGTTCACATGCCGCAACTCGACACGCTGGTGGCCAGCGACATGGTCTACACGGACACCCATGTTTGGGTGACGGAGAACCTGACGCCGGAACGCATGGATTTGTGGCGGGAGAATCTGACCGCGTTGGAAAATTTGGACGTAGGGACATTGGTGCCAGGTCACCGCACCGAGACCTCAATGAACGATGCATCTGGCATCGCCCATACCCGTCGTTACCTGGAGGCATGGGAAGCGGCCTTGGCCGACACAAGTACGGCCGATGATCTCAAAGCCAGCATGCTGGAGCGGGTTGGTGAGTTGCCGGGTGGCTTCTTCCTCGATTTTGCGGTCAGTGCCGCACACGGCTAGCGTTTACGGCAAGAATTGGTTGGCGCGGGTGTTGTCCTGCGCCAACCGTGGTCGCTGGGATCACAGGTTCGATTTCAGCGGCACGCCAGCCACATAGGTCTCCGCGATCATGCGATTGTCGGCCAGCGTCTGCATCAGGAACAGTTCCTCTTCAAGGGTTTCCACACGCTCCATTTTCAACGCCGACGCTGGCATGGCCGCAGCGTTGAGAACGACGATGTCGGCGTCGGTGCCGGCATCCAGCGTGCCGATATTGCCCTCCATGCCGAGGGCCTGCGCGTTGCCCAGTGTCATGGCAAAAAAGGTTTGCAGCGGATGCATCCGGTCGCCCTGAAGTTGCGCGACTTTGTAACCAACATCCATGGTGCGCAGCATGGAATAGCTGGTGCCGCCGCCAATGTCGGTGGCGTAGGCAATGCGGATTCCATCCTCTTGCAGCACCTTGTGGCGAAACAGGCCCGATCCGAGAAAAAGGTTCGATGTTGGGCAGGAGACGGCCACCGCCCCAGCCTCTGCCATCGCAGCGCGTTCGCGCGCATTCAGATGAATGCAATGGCCGTAAAGCGCGCGGTCGTTGAGCAAACCGAAGCGTTCATAGATGGAGGTGTAATCCTCATCGTCTGGATAGAGTTCAGCGACACGGGCAATCTCGCCTTCGTTCTCCGACAGGTGCGACTGGATCAGGCACGTTGGATGCTCGCGCGCCAGTGTTCCGGCGGCTTCCAATTGCTCCGGCGTTGAGGTGATCGCGAAACGTGGCGTGATGGCGTAGGTGGCCCGGCTGGATTTCCCTCCCTCTTTGCCGTGCCAGCGCTCGATCAGCGCCTTTGTGTCATCATAGCTCGACTGGGCCGTATCGGTCAGCGCATCTGGCGCTTCCCGATCCATCATCACCTTGCCGCCAGCCATGCACATGTTGCGTTTGGCGGCAGCTTGGAAAAAGGCATCGGCGCTGTGTGGATGTACCGAGCAAAACGCCACCGCTGTAGTGGTGCCATAGCGGATCAATTCGTTCATGAAGAGATCGGCGATACGATGGGCATGGTCCTCATCGGCAAAGCGTTGCTCCTCGATGAAGGTGTACTTGTTCAGCCATTCCAGCAGGCTACCGGCGTAGGAGCCAACCACCTGCATCTGCGGATAGTGAATGTGCGGATCGATAAAGCCCGGCACAATCAAATGCGGACGGTGATCGATGATCTCCACATCTGGATGGGCCATTTTCAGGGCATCGAACGGCCCGTTGGCGATGATTTTTCCGTCTTCGATCAAGACTGCGCCATCACCGTCATAGGTGTAGGCTTGGCGATCATCGCCATCAACTGGACGGCGGTGAAACGTAAGCGTGCGACCGCGTAACAAAAGGCTCATGCTGGCACCTGCGCGCTGTCTGCGTGCGTGTGCTGGTAGGTGCCCACGGCCTGCATCACTTCGGCGGCGACCATGGCGGCGATGACCGCTGGACGCTTGTCCTTGAGGGTTGAGACACCGATGGGCATGGTCAGCTGATCCAGCCCATCTCGATGGCCTGTTTCGTTCTCAAACCAGCGGGTGAAGGTGGCGCGTTTCGTTTTCGAGCCAATCATGCCGACATAAGCGGCATCGTTACGATTCAGGGCTTCTTGGGTTAGCAAAAAATCAAGGGCGTGGTCATGCGTCAGCATGATAAAGGCGCTGCCAGGTGTTGCAGCGCGAATGTGTGTTTCGGGCAAGGGAGTCAAATCCTGATCAATGGCTGATCCGGCAAGCGCAAGCTCATCCTCGCGGCTGTCGATCAGCAGGCTGTTCACAGGCAAGGGCGTAAGCGCTTGGGCCAAAGCCCTGCCAACGTGCCCTGCACCGAAGACGTAAACGGAAGGTTGCGCCTTCTTAGCCGTCTTAGCATTTGACGCTAGGGCCGCAAGGCTATCAGGTTTCACCTTAGACAAAAGGAGGATAACATTTCCGCCGCAGCACTGGCCAATCTCGGGGCCAAGAGGAACGGTGAGGCGGCGCTCTTGCGTATCGGCATCTTGCTGCCCGGCGATCATCTGGCGGGCCGCATCGATGGCCATATATTCCAGTTGGCCGCCGCCTATGGTGCCCAGAACACCCTGTGCTGAGACAAGCATCGCCGTGCCAGCTATACGAGGTGTGGACCCCTTCGCCTCTTCAATGGTGACCAGTATGCAGGGTGCTTGGCGCGCAAAACGCGCAATCTCATCAGGGTGGGCAACATCCAGCATAGGGACCTTTCGGACGCGGTTTCACTTCCGCCCCCGCAAACGCTCCACCGCCATCAAGATACGTTCAGGTGTGCATGGCGTGTCAAGACAAGGGCATTGCGCATAGTTACCGACGCTGGCCACCGCCATGGAAAGCGCTTCAACCACACTGGCGGCCAGCATAAAGGGCGGCTCGCCCACGGCCTTGGAACGACGAATGGTGCGCTCCTTGTTCACCGACCAGCTGACGAGCTTGGTGTTGAAGATCGCAGGGCGATCGGACGCCAGCGGGATCTTGTAGGTGGAGGGTGCGTGGGTGCGCAGCTGGCCCTTGTCATCCCACCAAAGCTCTTCGGTTGTCAGCCACCCCATGCCCTGGATGAAAGCGCCTTCGACCTGACCGGTATCGATGGCCGGGTTCAGTGACTTACCGACATCGTGCAAAATGTCTGTGCGGTCGACATGATATTCGCCGGTTAGCGTGTCGATGGAAACTTCAGACACCGCTGCGCCGTAAGCAAAATAGAAGAACGGGTTGCCTTGGCCGGTCTCCCGGTTCCAGTGGATGCCCGGCGTTTTGTAAAAGCCCGCCGCTGAGAGATGGATGCGCTTCATATAGGCCTGATCCACCAGATCAGGGAACGGTATGCGCTGATTGCCAACCCGCACCACATTGGCTTCAAACACCACCTGCTCGCGGCCGACCTGATATTCCTCGCAGGCGAAATCGATCAGCCGGTCTTTGATTTGATTGGCCGCATTGTCGGCCGCCATGCCGTTGAGGTCGGAGCCGGAGGATGCCGCCGTGGCCGATGTGTTGGGCACCTTTTCGGTGGTTGTGGCGGTGATTTTTACTTTGTCGATGTCGATCTGGAAGGTGTCGGCCACCACTTGCGCGACCTTGGTGTTGAGCCCCTGGCCCATCTCCGTGCCGCCATGGTTCAAGTGCACCGAGCCGTCGCGATAGACGTGCACCAGCGCACCTGCCTGGTTGTACCAGGTGGCGGTGAACGAGATGCCGAACTTCACCGGTGTCAGCGCAATGCCCTTCTTGATGATCGGGCTTGTCGCGTTGAAATCGATAACCGCTTGGCGGCGCGCCTGATAGTCGGACGTGTCTTCCAGTTCATCGACCACGCGGTGAATGATGTTGTCGGTGACCGTCTGGTGGTACGGCGTCACCGTTCGGGCATTCTCCTCGCCTTCGCGATCGTAGAAATTGATCCGCCGAATTTCTAACGGGTCTTTGCCAAGCTTGTAGGCAATCTCTTCCACGATCCGCTCACCAACGATCAGCCCTTGCGGGCCGCCAAAGCCACGAAAGGCTGTGTTGGAGACGGTGTTGGTTTTCAGCGGTTCTGATTGCAGCAGAACGTGCGGGTAATAATAGCAATTGTCGGCATGAAAGAGGGCGCGGTCGGTGACCGGCCCGGACAGATCGGCGGAAAACCCGCAGCGCGCGGCAAAGGTGCCCGACACCGCCTCGATCCGCCCGTCATCATCATAGCCGACATCATAATCGACGACGAAATCGTGCCGCTTGCCGGTGGTGATCATATCATCGTCGCGGTCGGGACGGATCTTCACTGGTTTGCCGAATTTTCTTGCCGCAACCGCCGCCACGGCCGCGAACTGGTTGGACTGGGTTTCCTTGCCACCGAAGCCACCACCCATGCGCCGCACATTGACGGTGACGGCTGCCGAAGGAACCCCAAGCACATGGCCGACCATGTGCTGCACTTCGGAAGGGTGTTGAGTGGAGGAATAGACCGTCATGTCGTCGTCCTCGCCGGGAGTGGCGAGCGCGATATGGCCCTCCAAATACATATGGTCCTGGCCGCCGATTTCGTAACGCCCTTGCAGGCGGTTGGTGGCTGAGTCGAGCGCCGTTGCCGCGTCACCGCGCTTCAAGGTCAGCGGTTTGGTCACATTCGGGTAGCCCGCTTCGCGCGCTTCATCGACGGTGCGAGCGAAGGGACGTTCGCCATATTCCACCTTGGCTTTTTGCGCGGCGGCGCGGGCAAACTCACGGCTGGTTGCGACAACAGCGAACATGGCCTGGCCGAAAAAATGGACCTCGCCATCGGCGAGCACCGGTTCATCGTGCAGATGGGTTGGCGAGATGTCGTTGGAGGCCGGCATATCGCGACTGGTCAGCACGCCGACCACGCCCGGGCTGGCGCGCACCGCCGACAGGTCCATCGCCTCAATGCTGCCATTGGCGCAGGTCGATAGCCCAAGATAGGCGTGCAGCGTGCTGGCCGGCGTTTCGATGTCGTCGGTGTAGATCGCCTGCCCGGTGACGTGCTTGTGGCCGGAATCATGCTTGGCCGATTGGTGGACGCCGCCTTTGATCGGCTCAGGCGTGGCGTCCGTACGCACATGGTCATGCTGTTTGGCCCTTACACGTGGCGGGACGGTGTCCGGCACTGTATCCGGATCACTCACATGCTCGTTCATGCCGCCACCTCACGGGAAAGGCGCACGGGCTGATCACTCTTCGTGTGCTCCAAATAGAAGCGCGTGAGCAGGTTTTCAGCGGCTTTCAGACGATAATCTGATGTCGCACGCCAATCTGTAAGCGGCTGATAATCCTTGGAAAATCCTGCATTGGCGGCGTCAATTGTGTCCTGTTTCCACGGGTTTCCGATAAGCGCTTGCTCAACATGTTTGGCGCGTGCAGGCGTGCCAGCCATTCCGCCAAAGGCTATGCGCGCCGAGGATACCGTGCCGCCTGTCACGGTGAGCGAGAAGGCGCCGCACAGTGCAGAAATGTCTTCATCGCGGCGCTTGGAAATCTTGTAAACGGCGTTGATCGAGCTTTCTGCAGGCTTGGGCAGCCCGAGGCTTTCAACAAACTCATCCGGGCGACGGTCTTGCTTGCCATAGGTGAGGAAAAAATCCTCCAAAGGCAGTGTGCGCGTGCCGGATTTGGAGCGCAGGGTCAGCGTCGCCGCAAGCGCGATAAAGGCCGGCGGGGTGTCGCCGATGGGTGAGCCATTGGCGATGTTGCCGCCAAGTGTGCCCATATTGCGCACTTGCTCGCCGCCGATGCGCCACCAAAGTTCATCCATGTGCCGGAAATGTTCTTGCAGCACCGGCACGAACGCCGAATAGCTCACACCTGCACCGATGGTCACGGTGTCGTCGGTCACGGTCACCGCTTGCAGGGCGTTCATGCCGCCGATGAAAATAGCTGGTGAAATGGTGCGGTGATCTTTGTTCACCCAAAGCCCGACATCGGTTGCACCCGCCACGATGGTGGCGCTTGGGTGTTCGGCCAAAACATCGGCGAGTTGCTCTGGCGTTTGCGGGATGAAAAAGCGCTCAGGGCCAGCCTCACTGGCCGCGCTGACATCCACCAGGCTTTCGTCCGCCCAGGTGGTGAGCTGGTCTGTGATGCGCTCGCGCTGCGTGGCTAAAATGTCGTCGGCTATGCTGCCATAGGTGGAGATCGCCTTGGCCGCCTTGATGATCGGTTCATAACCGGTGCAGCGGCAGAGATTGCCTTGAAGCGCCGTCTCGATCTGCGTTTCGGTCGGGCTCGGATTGGCCATCCAAAGCGCATAGAGGCTCATCACGATGCCCGGTGTGCAGAAACCGCATTGCGAGCCATGAAAATCGACCATGGCCTGCTGCACCGGGTGCAGGGCGCCTCCGTTGGCGAGGCTTTCGACGGTCACAACATGGCAACCATCCAGCGAGCCCAGAAAACGGATGCAGGCATTGAGGCTTTGATAGGCGAGGCCATCGGGTCCGAGTCGTCCGACCAACACAGTGCAGGCACCGCAATCGCCCTCGTTGCAGCCCTCTTTGGTGCCGGTCAGCCCGCGCTCCAGCCGCAGGAAGTCGAGCAGCGTTGTCGTTGCGCGCACCGACTCAAGCTCGATCACCTGATCGTTGAGCAGAAAGCGGATGGATTTGCGAATTGCCATGAAACCTCAAGAGGATGCGTCGAACCGGCTGACATATAAGGCTATCGGCATGCAAACGCGCAATCCATAGGCGTGCGAAAAGTTTGGGCGATGGTGCCTCTATTGATGCATCAAGCCCCGGACATCACGCTTGCGTGTGATCCGGGGTCTCGCGCCAAGCTTTCATCCAGGTCCCGGCTCGCGGGCCGGGACTTTGGGGAGCTTGATGCCCGCGTCAGGCCCAGGGGTGACGGCTTTGAGAAACCGCGGTTGGGCGGCACGCCCAGAGCAAAGTGAAAATGTCGCTCTCGTTGATCGCATAGCGATCACCTGCCGCTCGTTCCGCGTTTGGCCAATGCCAAACGCTATGGTGACCCCGACTGGATTCGAACCAGTGGCCCCCAGATTAGGAATCTGGTGCTCTATCCAACTGAGCTACGGGGCCCACCATGGCTGTCCTTATCGACCAACCCGACATTCGTTTTTGTCGCGTTTTCGGACGCAAAACCGGTTCCCACTTTTGCTGCAAACGCTTTAGCTTTTCAAGCGGTAGCCGGTTTTGAATATCCACCATATAATGCCGATGCACACCGTGGTGAACAGCGCGATGGCGGCCAGCGACACGCCGATGGCCACATCGGCGGTGCCGAAGAAGCTCCAGCGGAAGGCTGAGATTAAATACACCACCGGATTGAACAGCGAGACCGTCTGCCAGAACGGCGGCAGCATGGTGATGGAGTAAAAGCTGCCACCCAAAAACACCAAGGGCGTGATGATCAGCAGCGGCACCAATTGCAACTGCTCAAAGCTCTGCGCCCAGATGCCGATAATGAAACCAAACAGTGAGAAGGCAAAGCAGATCGTCACCAGAAGCAGCGCCATCGCGACGGGGTGAGCGATCTGGATATCGATGAAAAACGTCGCGGTTATCATGATGATGATGCCGATGATCAGCGATTTGGTGGCTGCCGCGCCAACATACCCAGCCACCACTTCCACCACGCCGACGGGCGCGGACAGCACCTCGTAGATCGAGCCGATAAATTTGGGGAAGTAGATGCCGAAGGCGGCGTTGGTGATGCCCTGCGTCATGACGGTGAGCATGATGAGACCAGGCACGATGAAGGCACCATAGCTGACCCCTTCCACCGACTCGATGCGGCTGCCGATGGCCGCGCCAAACACCACGAAATAGAGCGAGGTGGAGATCACCGGCGAGATGATCGATTGCAAAGCGGTGCGCAGGGCGCGGGCCATTTCATAGTGGAAGATGGCGACGATGGCGTGAAAGTTGATCATGGCGCATCTCCCTGGCTGGTTTGGTTGTGAGCGTCATCCTCAACCAGGTTGACGAAAATTTCCTCCAGCGAGCTTTGCGCCGTGTGCAGGTCACGCACCGAGAGGCCGGCAGCGTTCACATCGCGCAGCAGCGCGCCAATGCCGGTGCGGTCAGCGCGCGTATCATAGGTGTAGGTGGCGCTGGTGCCATCCTGGCTCATAGCAAGATCGTAGGTGGCCAGGCCTTCCGGCACGGCGTCCAGTTTCTTGTCGAAATCGATGGTCAGGCTGCGCTTGCCCATCCGTTCAATCAGCGCGCTCTTTTTGTCCACTAGCAGAATACGGCCTTTGGAGATGATTGCCACACGGTCGGCAATCGCCTCGGCCTCCTCAATGTAGTGGGTGGTCAAAATGATCGTAACGCCAGCAGTTTTCAGGTCGCGCACAACGTCCCACATGTCCTTGCGCAGCTCCACGTCCACACCGGCTGTTGGTTCATCGAGAAACAGAACTTGCGGCTCGTGTGCCAAGGCTTTGGCGATCAAAACACGGCGCTTCATGCCGCCGGACAGCTCCTTGGTTTTGGTGTCCTTCTTGTCCCACAGGCTGAGCTTTTTCAGCACGTCTTCCATATGCGCCGGATTGGGCGACATGCCGAACAGGCCGCGTGAAAAGCGCACCGTGGCCAGCACCGTTTCAAACGGTTCCAGATTGATCTCCTGGGGCACCAGGCCGATCATGCGGCGAGTCTTGTTGGCTTGGGTGATGATGTCGTGACCGCCCACCTTGATGGACCCGCCTGTTGGCATGGTGATGCCGCAAATGGCTGAGATCAGCGTGGTTTTACCGGCACCGTTGGGGCCAAGCAGCGCCAAAATCTCACCCTTCTGGATGGTGAGATCAACGTTTTTAAGCGCTTCAAAACCGCTGTCATAGGTTTTTTGTAGACCGGCGATGGCGATCATCGGGTCGTTTGAGGCTGTATGTGTCATGGAGATCACGATCGTTGGATGGTCTGTGGATGTAGGATGTCATGAGCCCGTTGGGAACCTGTCAGCGGAAATATGCTGACATGTGTCACTCTGCCGATGAGGCCTGGATCATGAAAGAAGGGGTATTCGTCTCTGTCGGTTGATCGCATACCTGCTGAAGACGCACGCGACCATTGCCAAAGTGGTGATGGGAGATATGCAAATATGCATGACCAAGCGAGGATGGCGGTGCGGCGAAGGGCAAGTGGTGCGCACCAAGCTAAGCGGATGAGCGGGTGAGGATGATGCGATGACGGACAAATCGTTTTGGCAAAAGCGTATAACGCGTAGGGCCTATCTTCGTGGATGCCTTCGCGCGAGCTTGCCCCTTGTTGCTTTTGCCGCTTTGCCGCGTGGCGTTTCCAGTGCCCTTGCCTTCTCGCAGCAAAGTGAGTCAGGTGGCGGGCGCGTGCGTTCTGCCGCAGCTTCTTCGTCGCCACCGCGAGCCTCTATGTCCCACGCCTTTTCTGAACCTGATTGGTTAACGCTCGAAGCGGGGCCACGTGTGCGCATCAAAGCCGTGGTTGATGGCGATACGGTGGAATTGGAGCGCGGGCCGGATGTGCGCATGGTCGGCACGCAGGCGCCCAAACTGCCCCTGGGTCGCGATCATGTGGCCGAGTGGCCGCTTGCGCGGGCTGCCAAGCGCCTGCTGGAAGAGCTGATCGACCAAGGCGGGGTTGATGCGCAGCTTTATTTTGGTGGGCGGCGTACTGATCGGCACGGGCGACATCTGGCGCACATCGTTTTGGATGAAGGTCCCGGCGAGCCGCTTTGGTTGCAGGGCGCGATGGTGCTGGCGGGCTTGGCGCGCGTTTACACCTTTGCCGACAATCGCTCGCTGATCACCGATTTGCTGCTGCGCGAGCATGTGGCGCGTGAGCAGAAGCGGCAGGTTTGGGATCACCCTTATTATGCTGTGCGTGATGCGCGCGACGCGGCAGGCCTTTTGGAGCTCACCAACCATTTTGAGCTGGTGGAGGGCGTGGTACGCAATGTCGCAGCCCATCGCGCGCGCTGGTACCTTAATTTTGGCGAAACTTGGCGCGAGGATTTCACCATTACGATTGATCGAGAGCATGATCCCGTGTTTGAGGACAGCAGTTTTGATCTCAATGCCCTGCAGGGCGCGCCGATTCGGGTGCGCGGCTGGGTGGTCGAGGATGGCGGACCGATGATCCGGGTGGATCATCCTGAAGCCATCGAGCGATTGACAGTCGGCGGCTGACATCTGGCGGCGAACAACGCGGCGCGCACTGATGCCAACACCAGTTGGGCTGCGTGAACCCTCTTTGTAAGGACCTTCTTTTCTTGCGCCTTTCCTTGATTGCACGTCTGGCAAGCACCGCGCTGGCGGCCCTTCTGGTCGCGGCCTGTCTGTCGGTGGACGGGGATGGCCCGTTGGTGCCGCTGACTGTGGAAGGCACCGAACCTGGGCCTACAGCAACGCTGGCTGCTGAAGAGGCGATCGGCGCGCGCGAGCATCCGCGCATTCTCGATGCGTTTGGCGGGGTTTATGAAGATCCTGAGCTGGAAACACGGCTGGTGGCCATGCTGCGGCAGGTTATTGCCGCTTCCGATGAGCCGGGGCGCCTGTACCGGCTGACGCTGCTCAACTCGGCCAGCGTGAATGCTTTTGCCCTGCCTGGTGGCTATCTCTATGTCACCCGCGGCCTGTTGGCGCTCGCCAATGATGAGGCCGAGGTGGCCGCTGTGGTCGCCCATGAGATCGGTCATGTGACCCGCCGCCACGCGATTGCCCGCGAGCAGGAGGTGCGCACGGCTGCGCTGATCGATCGGGTGCTGACCGATGTGCTGTCCGATCCGTCGGCGGCGCAGATGGCGGTGCTTGCCAATGGCGTGTCGCTGGCGCAATTCTCGCAAAATCAAGAGCTTGAGGCCGATGAGCTTGGTGTGCGCACCATTGGCCGGGCGGGTTATGACCCGTATGCGGCGGCGCGTTTCTTGGAAACGATGGCGCGGTTCAGCGCGCTGGATGCCTTGCCAAGCAATGGTGGCGTGCCAAGTTTTCTATCCAGCCACCCTTCCACCCCGGCTCGCATCGAAGCGGCGGTGCGCCTTGCTCGCCAGTTCGGTGCACCGGGGATCGGGGAAACAGAGCGTGATCGCTACCTGGATGCCATTGACGGTCTGGTGTTTGGTGAGCCGACCGATGAAGGCGTAGTGCGTGGGCGGCGGTTCCTGCATCCAGGGCTTGGGATTGCCTTTGAAGCGCCGCAAGGCTTCCGTTTGGACAACACACCGCAGGCAGTGCTTGGCGCCCATGAGGATGGTCGGGCGCTACGCTTTGACGGTGTGGAGCTACGCCGCGGGCAAAGCTTGGAAGAGTATCTGCAATCGGGCTGGATCGACGGCTTGGATGCCAGCAGCATCGCCATCAATACGACCAATGGTTTGCGGGTGGCCACAGCCAATGCAGCGGCGGGTGGCTGGGTGTTCAAGGTCGCGGTGATTGTGGTCGAAGATCGGGTGTATCGCTTTATCTTTGCCAACAATGCGCGCACGGACGCGTTCACCCAGGCGGTGGCGAGCGTCGTGGCATCGTTCCGTCAGATGAGCGCTGATGAGCGCAATGGCATCGAGCCGTTGCGCATTCAGGTGGTGGCCGCGCGGCGCGGGGACAGCGTTGCTTCTCTTGCCCGCCGGATGGACTCAGGCGGCGATGCTGAGGCGCTGTTTCGCATCATCAATGCGCTTGGCCCCGGTGACCGCGTTCGGGCTGGTGACAAGGTGAAATTGGTGGTGGAATAGACAGACCGTCTGCTTTTTGAGGCGGACGGTCCGCATAATTATGCAGACTAAGAGCGGACGGATGCGGACTGGCCCGCCTTTTATGCAGACGGTCTGGTTGGTTTTGCAGACCGTCTCGAACGATGGTGCCTGTTTCGATCAGACGTAGGAGCCAGCGCCTTGCTGATCGAGAAGTGCCATTTTCAGCTTTTCCAGCGCACGGCTTTCCAGCTGACGCACCCGCTCTTTGGAAATCCCCAGCGTTTGCCCGAGCGCTTCTAGGGTTGCACCATCTTCGGCCAAACGACGCTCGCGCACGATCTTCAATTCGCGTTCGTTGAGCACTTCCAGGGCTTTGGTAAGCCAGTGGTTGCGCCGTTCTGTGTCGATCACACCGCCAACAAGCTCATCTTGGAGGGGGGCTTCATCGGGCAGGAAATCCTGACGGTCGGCGCTGCCGCCATCCTCGCCATCGGAAATTGGTGCGTTCAGCGAGGCATCGGAGCCTGACAAGCGCACATCCATTGTTGCGACATCGTTCACCGATACGCCGATGGCGGCCGCCACTTCGCGGTGCATTTCTGATGGTGAGACGGTGCCATTTTGGGTGATGCGGGCGCGTAGACGCCTCAAATTAAAGAACAAAGCCTTTTGCGCTGAGGATGTTCCGCCGCGCACAATCGACCAGTTGCGCAAAATGAAATCCTGGATCGAGGCGCGTATCCACCAAGTTGCATAGGTGGAGAAGCGCACTTCACGCGCCGGTTCAAACCGCGCGGCAGCTTCCAGCAAGCCAACATGACCTTCCTGGATGAGATCGCTCATCGGTAGGCCGAAATGACGGAAACGGGCTGCGATGGCGATCACCAGCCGCATATGGGCCTGGGTGAGTTGGTGGAGCGCGTCTTGGTCTTGTCGTTCTTTCCACGAGACTGCCAGCGCGTGTTCTTCCTCGCGCTCAAGATAGGGGGCTTGCATCGCCTTTTTGACGAAGTCCCGCCGTGGACCTGATCCATCGTTCATCGCACGTTCCCTCGCTGTGCGTTGTCTAAGGCCATCCGATCTTTGCCGTTTTGGACTAAATGGATCAGACTTATACCATAGCTCCACCTTAAGGATTCTTACGAAAGGTTAAAGCCCTTAGATCACGGTGCGCCTGAAAATCCTTCTAAACGCTGGAAGCATTGGGCCGTTCGGCCTCACCAACCTTTTGATTTCAATGGAAAACTGCTCTCATGCAACAAAAAGCCCGGCCAAAATGGCCGGGCTGCGATTGTCTTAATTTTGGTCGTTTGCGTTTCAAGCAGCGGCGCTTTGATCCTCAGTATCGCCTTCCTCAGTCTCTTCAACCGGCTTGGCGCGACTGGGGCTTTTGGCCAAGGTCTGCTCGATCAAGCGAACCGCTTCGGTTTCGGTCATGCTGTTAACCGCGGCGATTTCACGGGCCATGCGGTCCAGCGCAGCTTCATAAAGCTGGCGCTCAGAATAGGACTGCTCAGGCTGCGTTTCAGCGCGATACAGGTCACGCACCACTTCAGCGATTTGGATCAGATCACCGGAATTGATCTTGGCTTCATATTCTTGCGCGCGACGCGACCACATGGCGCGTTTCACGCGGGCACGGCCCTTGATCGTTTTCAGCGACTTTTCAACCAAGCTGTCTTCGGCAAGCTTACGCATGCCGACGCTTTCTACTTTGGCCACAGGCACACGCAGCGTCATCTTGTCCTTGTCGAAGGTGATGACGAAAAGCTCAAGCGTCAAACCAGCAATCTCTTGCTTTTCAATGGCCACGATGCGGCCAACGCCATGAGACGGATACACGATCTGCTCATTGACTTTGAAACCCTGCTTCTGCGTTGTTTTCTTTGCGGTCGCCATACGCTGACAAACTCCTGTTGGGCCGGGCAGTGGGGAATGTCCCGACCAGTGCATGCTTGGTTTGCATGCGATCTCATTGTTGGCGTTTCAGGACAAACTTGCTCTCAACCGCGCTGAGCCACTGCGTGGGGCACCAGAGCGTGTGCGATCAAACACGAACGACCACCATCAGCGGCGGGCTTTTTACGGCCGCGCTGGGCGGTTTTATGATTGAGCGGACTAACGAGAAAGAGGCGGCAAAAGGGTCCGGCCTGGTCGAGTTATCTTTGAAACGAAGTGAAACCATACCTCAAAAAGCGGCAAAAATCAAACTCTTGCCAGCTTATGGTTAATCACTGTTCATTTTTGTGCGCTGCGAATGGCTTGTGCGCCGATTGCCCTTACGCCACTTTTTTGCGCGATGTGCAGGTAGCCAAACCTGCTTAGGGTCCAGAGCTTAGTCGCCTTCGCCCGGCTCAGCTGAGAACAGTTCCAGCTTGCCTGCTTTGCCGTCAAAAGATTCGGCGTCGGCCATCTGCTCTTTTTTCATGGTGATGTTAGGCCATTCAGAGGCGTATTTGGTGTTCAGCGTCAGCCACGATTCCAGGCCGGGCTCGGTGTCTGGCTTAATAGCGTCCGCTGGGCATTCGGGCTCGCACACGCCGCAATCGATGCATTCATCAGGATGGATGACCAGCATGTTCTCGCCCTCGTAGAAACAATCCACGGGGCAGACCTCCACACAATCGGTGTACTTACATTTGATGCAGTTTTCCGTAACGATGTAGGTCATTTAAGGGGGGCTCCAATTAACTTTTTGAGCGGCGTGCTTGACGGGTGCGCCTGTCATTCCAAATCGTTTTCCACCCCCTCTTGTCAAGGCGGTAAAGGGTCCAGTGGTAACTCCGCTTAGTCGTCGTTAGCGCCGCCACGCTTTAGCTTTTGCAAGCGCTCGCGTTCATGCTTGGTGGGGCGCCGCCCTGGGCTGGGTGCACGCCGTGAGGCGACAAGATCGCGGTCTTCTTTGGGTGGCGGGGGCGGGGTGAGATCCTCGTAAAGCCCCTGCGCCTCGGCAGCAGGTCCACGTCGGGTGCCGCAGGCGACCAGCTTGATGATTTTCACGGCATCAGCACCGGTGCGTGGCAAAGCAACGGTCAGCACATCGCCTGGTCCCACCGCGCGCTTGGCCTGATGGGTTTTTTCGCCGTTCACCCGAACCTGACCGTTCTCGATCATCTTGGCGGCCAATGAGCGGCTTTTCACCAGGCGCGAGAAAAACAGCCAGCGGTCCAGCCGCAGCTTGTCGGCTGAGGCTTCGGCCGCGTTATGTGTCGCCATCTTTTCGGTTGGTGTCTTGGTTATCGAGCAGGCCTGCCAGTGCCGCAAAAGGCGAATCTGGATCGGCCTGGCGCTCTTTCTTCGGCGGTGCCGCGGTGTAGGTGCGTGGACCCGACGGCTTGCCCCCAGGCTTTCCGCCCTTGCGGCCATCACGACCATCTTGGCGCCGTTGGCCTTTGCCACGCTTGTCGCCACGATCTTGGCGTCGGTCTTTGCCCGATCCTTTTCCATCGTTCTGGCGGTTTTGCTCGCCTTTGCCCGCTTCTTGGCCGCCATTTTGCGCATCATTTTGACGGCGGGCGTTGGGGCGACCCTGTTGGCGTGGGCGATTGGGTGCTGGACGCCAGATCTCGATCACCTGTTCGGTGGGAGCGTCCGGTGTTTCCAACAATGGTGCGGTTTCATTGGCAGTGCTTGAATCAGCTTCCGCTGCTTCAGCCGGCGTTTCAGCACTGACCACCTCGGCGGGTGCTTCCGGCGTGGCAGCCTCTGCAGGGTCATCGGTAGGCGTTTCTGTCGCCGCTGCTTCGGCCACAGGCGCAGCAACACCGTCAGTGTCTTGACCTTCGGTGGCGGCGGGTTCTGCGCTTGGCGCGGATGTGTCTTCAGATGTTGGTTCTGTTTGTGCCTCAGGCGCTTCAGGCTCTGCCGGAGTCTCAGGCTCAGCTGGCGTCTCGATGGGAACCGTCTTGCGATCCATCTTGTAGCCAAGCGATTTCAACACTTCAGAGAAATCATCGCCCGCACAGCCAAGCAGCGAGGTCATTTCCACCGTGACGGTGAAACCCGCGCCTTCAGCCGCGCCATCGGGCGCTTCGCCCTGCGTTTGGCCAACGCGGAACGACACCAGCGGACGGATCAAATCGGCCAGACGTTCAAGGATGTCAAAGCGCACGGCGCGCCGACCGCAGACACGAAAACCGGCAATCGGATAAAGCCGCGTGTCGAAGCTCTCATCGACCGGAATGGATGTGCGGCCGGAGGCGTTGAGCTGCGGCAGTTCACGCAGGCCTGGCTGATCCATGCCGCCATTTTGCAGCGCCCAAAGGGTGGCGAGCAGTCCGGCAGGGGCTGGCTTCAACAGTTGTGGAACGAACAGTGCGTACGCGCCGAAACGTACGCCATGCTTGCGCAGTGTGGCGCGCGCCTCTTGCTCCAACGCTTTCACGTCGCTGGCGATTTCGCGGCGGTCGATGGCGCCCATCTCTTCTGCCAGACGGAAGCCGATGCCGCGGGCGATGCCATCGAGACCATCACCACCCCGTAGCGCCAGCAGACTGCCCAAATGCTTCTCGATCTGGTCGTTCAGCCATTTGGTGAGCCGTGCGTCGACGATCTCACGGGCGCCGCCGGTGAGCTGCTCATCGGCCAGCAGAATGATTTTTGGCTTCAAGATATCGTCCGAGCCGGTCAGCTTGGCGACCACTTCGCCGGTCCAGCGTACAGCGCCTTCAGCATCAAGCACGAAGGCGGCATCGTCGGCGAGCGACAGTTTTTCCGCGCGGCGCTGAATTTCAGCGGCCAAAGCCTTTTGCGCTGCGGTCCGCACCGCTTTGCCGTCTAAGTCCTCAGCCGTGGTGTCCGGGGTAAACCGAAAACCTGCCAGCCAACCCACATGTTGGCCTTCAACTTGGACATCGCCATCGCTTGCGATCATCGCCTCAAGCATTTCCTTCTCCCTCAAGCGTCGCATAAGCACGCTGGTGCGTCGATCCACAAACCTTTGTGTCAGCTTTTCATGAAGCGCATCCGACAGCCGGTCCTCTAGCGCGCGCGTGCGCTCCTGCCAATGCGTGGGATCATCAAGCCACGCATTTCGGTTTGCGACAAAGGTCCAAGTGCGAACCTGCGCGATGCGCGCTGACAGCGCATCGATATCTCCGTCAACACGGTCGGAGTTCTTCAGTTGGCCATCCATCCAATCGTCCGGCACGGTGCCGCGATCGGTGATATGGGCAAACAATTGGCCGACAAGTTCAATGTGCTGGGCCGGTGCAATTTTGCGATAATCGGGAAGTTGGCAAGCGTCCCACAGCATGGCCACGCGCTCGCGACTGTTCGCCCGCTCGCGTAGCGCCTTGTCGCGCAGCACACCATCGAGTGTATCGGCATCTTCCTGCGGCAAAGCGCGGGTGAGCAGATCATGGCCGGGGATTTCGTCCAGGCTGTCGCGCAAGGCTTCGACGGAAGCGAAATCAAGGTTGGCGTTGCGCCATTGCAAGCGTTTGACCGGCTCAAAGCTATGGGTTTCAAGCTTCTCGACCAGATAGTCGTCCAGCGCCTCGGTGCGGCCGGTCACCCCAAATGTGCCGTCTCGGGTGTGGCGTCCGGCGCGGCCTGAAATCTGACCCATTTCGGCGGCGGTCAGCTCGCGATAGTCAAAGCCATCAAATTTGTGACGCCCGGCAAAGGCGACGTGATCGACATCGAGGTTAAGACCCATGCCGATGGCATCGGTGGCGACGAGAAAATCCACATCGCCGTTCTGGTACATGTCGACTTGGGCGTTGCGGGTGCGTGGGGACAGCGCGCCAAGCACCACAGCCGCGCCGCCACGCTGCCTGCGGATCAGTTCGGCGACCGAATACACATCATTGGCAGAAAACGCGACGATGGCGGTGCGCCGGGGCTGGCGGGTGATCTTCTTCGACCCGGCATAGGTGATCATCGACATGCGTGGTCGTTGGATGATGGTCACGCCTGGCAGAAGATTGGCCAGTAGGCCGCGGATGGTGCCAGCGCCCAGCAGCATGGTTTCCAGCTTGCCGCGCACGTTCAAAATGCGGTCGGTGAAAACGTGACCGCGTTCGAGGTTCGCGGCCATCTGAACTTCATCAACAGCGACAAAATCCACATCCAGATCGCGCGGCATCGCTTCAACCGTGGAGACCCAATAGCGCGGCTCCATCGGGATGATTTTTTCCTCGCCCGTGACCAGCGCGACCTTTTCCTGGCCTGCCCGGTCGCAGAGCTTCAAATACACCTCACGCGCCAGCAAGCGCAGCGGCAGGCCGATGACGCCGGTTTGGTGCGTCATCATGCGTTCGATCGCCATATAGGTCTTGCCGGTATTGGTGGGGCCAAGAATGGCCGTCACACCAGCGCCGGGCGCCTTGGAGCGTGCAGTGTAGGGCATAAAGGGGAGAGGGGCCTTAGCGCAGGAAGAGTGAGATAGGTGTTAACCTATTGAACGTGCCCAGAACAAGGCGTGTCCGAATCGGCTGTTTGGGCAGTTTTCAGGGTCTGTTCACGCCATATGTGGTGCGCGCAGCGGGCAAGTGCCACCAGGCAAGGCATGGAATCATGTGCGTTTCAGCGACGATGTTAGCAAAGTTGTACCGCAATGGGACAGTGAAGTTTTGACGGGCAACAAGCCGGTGATGCAGACCATGCTGCGCTTGAGCAATTTTATTGTTAGCCAATTCAGTTTTGACGGTCTTTTTTCAAGCAAAAAAATCCTCCTGATTAGATATTTACTAACGCCCCTCTGCCACTTTCACCGTAATTGGGGGAAATGATTGATGGCCATGTTTAAGAGTGCGCGTAAAATCGACATGTTTGATGGTGTCGAGACCGTCGCAACGGTTTCACCGCGGACGGGCAATCGCCTGGACTTTTTGTATTCCTTGTTCTGTGAATATCACGAAATCGGCGATTGGTCGGTCGATCTGGCAACCGGTGAAGCGCGCTGGTCCGACGAGGTTTTTCGCATCCATGGGTTCGAGCCGACCGACGGTGTTGTGCCCGTGGATCAGGCCATCAAGCGCTTTGACCCGGACGATGCCGAGGCTGTTCGTAAGCTTGTTGAGACGGCGGCAACCACTGGGCAGGGCTACCGGTTTCGTCTGCGGCTAGAATCAAAAAACGGCACGACCCGTCTGGTTGAGAGCATCGGTGCGGTGGCTGAAAAGCGCGACGGTAAGATCACCAAGCTGGCAGGCATTTTTCATGACATCACTGATAATGAAACCGCCAAAATACAGGCTGAACATCTTTTCGGCGTGGTCAAGACCTTCACCAAGGATTTGCCAATCTCGCTGATCATCACCGACGCTCAGATGACCGTGGTGGAGGTGAGTGATTACTGGTTGCACGAGGCTGGGCGGAAACGTCCGTTGGTTGAGGGCAAAAGCTACTATGAGCTTTTCCCCGATGTACCTGCCGAGCTTAAACAAGCCCATCAGGCGGCGCTTAAGGGTAAGCGCAACCGCATTCAGTCCATTGCCCTGTCAACCGATAGCGATGCCCCGCGGTGCAATTGGCTGATCCATCCCTGGATTGGCATGGATGGGAAGATCACGGGCGTATTGATCGCCTCACAGCACCAGAACGTTGAGGTGCAAAGGCGTTCGGCCAAGCAAATGGTGTCGGATCATCAGCTGCAAATGCTTGATTATGCGCCAAGCGCGCTGATGTGCATGAGCCTGGAAACCAACATGCTCAGCTACGCGAACAAAGCCGCGCTTGAGCTGTTGGGACTGCCGTTCGATGCAACGGTAGACCAACTAAACGCTGATCGGATTTTTGACGAGGCCCTGTGCGAGCAGCTGTGTCGCGAGCTGTCGAGCGCCAATGTATGTGGCCCCATCGAGGTCGCCATCGATTGTGCGACGATGGGGCTTCAGCCCTGCTTGGTGCGCGCCTCGCGTATGGGCCCTGATAATCCGCACATGTTGGTGCTGGACTTGTCATTGGTGGATGCCGGTGCAGCATTTGCCCGCAAACCTGGGCGGTTGGCGGCACTGTTCGGTAATAGTGGTCAGAGCTAGCGGAGGGCGCGATGCTTACCCGTGTTCTAGGCCTCATTTTTTGCCTTGCCCGTTAACCTTTGAACGTCCGGGGAACACAGCGTGTCCGAATCGGTGGTTCTGATGATTTTCAGGGTTCGTTCACGCTGGATGTAGGGTGCGCTCGGCCTGGTTGGCACAAGCCGGGCTATGCGGATGATCTGCCATGAGGTGGAATGTTAACGATTGTGTCCTGGAACGGGGCAGTTGATGAGCGTCAGCGCCGCGCCGGCACCACTCAGCGGTAGAACGATGCTGGAAGCGGCCAATCGTTCCATTTGCCTGGCGGCTTAGGGTAAACCCTTATGTTTACCCTCGACGGATCCTTGTCAGATGACGTTTCGTTGCTTCCTGAGGTCCGCAGATGGCGGTCAGGGCTTTTTAGGTAGGCACGAAACCCTACGCATTAGCATCATCTTGTGGAAAAAAGCCCCTAAGCGCACGCTGCGTAAAGTGATCCTGGCGCGGCGCGAGGACGCTACAACGCACAGGTGAACTATGGATTCTTCACAACCATGGAAGCCGGCTAGGGAACACAGTGCCATCGAAGCGATGGTGAGATCAGAGGTTTTGCCGGAAGTTTTCGAGCGTCTGAAACGCAAGAAGCAAGCGCGCGTCGCGGCGGCCCGCGAAGCGGAGGCCAGAGCATCCTCGCTGCAGCGGTTGAGCAAACTGTTCAATCTGCCAACAGATGGTGGCCAGGTATCAAGCCCCTGGCATGGACAGGCTGCATCACGGGTTGACTGTTAGAGCGGTCAGTCTGGCTGCTTGAGTTCGTAGATCGAAACATCAACGGGACCGTTCGCGGTCTGCGCGGTTGCAGTCACGCGCCGATAGGCTTCGCCTTCAAACGCGTCGAGGTGATGCCAATGCGCTGGCAAATCATCTGACTGCAAGATGAAAACCGGAATGTCTTCGCCATCAGGGTCGAGGACAAAGCCGGGATACCCGACCCACCGCCCCGTTGTGTTGGTGGCGGCGCGTCCACGCACGATGCCTTCAACCCAGTTGCCGTTTAACTGCTCGACTTGCGCATGGTTTTCGCGACCAGGGGCAAGGGTGCCGTAGCTGGCAAGGTGTGTGTCTGCTGACATGGAAAACCTTCTGCCTCCATTTTCTAGAAGCTAGCGGCTTAGCGCCAGGCGCAGACCGGCAGCCAAGAACAGCGAGCCGAGCACGCCCTCGATGATGCGACGAAACATTCCATAAAGGCGGCGGATCGGTGGTGAGGACAGGAGCACAGCGTAGGCGCCATGGCCGAGGAACGAGTTGATGAACGCCACGCCAATAAACAGCAAAATGATCGATAGTGGTGCCTCACCGATGCCGCCCACGGCGGCGATGGCAAGCCAAAATCCGATGGCCTTTGGATTGAAGATCTGCAGGCCAAACCCGGTGAGTCCGGTGCGCAAAGGGCTAACGGTTGTTGCCTGCACCTTGGGCAAAGGCGGGTTGCGCCAGGCCGTTTTCAGCGATTTGTAGGCGAGCCAAAACAGATAGGCAGCGCCAAGCCAGCGCAGCACGGTCATGGCATCGGCCATTTGCGAGAGGATGGCGGTGACTCCAAGCACCGTCGCAGCTGCAAGAACCACTGATCCGCTGGCAATGCCAAAGGAAGTGATGAGCGAGGCCGCGCGGCCTCGACTTGTGGCAACGCCCAAGATGAGCATCACACCGGGTCCTGGCGAGACAATCCCCATGAACTGAATGGACCAGGCCAAGATAAGATGTGGCAGATGTTCGCTCAGCATAGCTGGCCCTTCTCATTATCGTTTGACTTTGAGAAAGGGACAGCAAGGGCTCGCTGCGTCAACCCGTTTTGCAGCGTGTCATTTTGCGATCTTGCTTATTGCGCGGCAAACTCAATCGCTTGGATCGACAGGGTGCCGAAATCCAGGCCGATTTCCATACGCACCGGCGCCACCAACGCCTGATCGCCAACCTGCGACAGCCAAACATACATGTTGGGATTCTGCGCAAGATCTTGGTTCACCCGGCGATTGGAACGGTGGCCTGCGATCGGGCGATAGCGCAGCCGACAGACGGCGGCTTGGCCGTTGCCAAACTGAACCTCTTCCATACGCACGAACGTCATGGCGATATCGTAGCGCTGACGCCCATCAAACAGCGGCAGCGTGCGACCACAGGCGGCTGGGCCACTGGCGCTTTCAGCGTTGGGTACTGGCATCAAAAGCGCCGAGACCGGATCAACAACATCGCGGCGGTGCTGGGCACGGACGGCCACCCGGTTGGGGTGTTCAGAAAGCTGGGGCTGGGCGGAAAGCTCAGCGATATCGCCACGCGAAAGGCGCATGCGCACCACATTGGTGAGGTCTTCTTCTGACGCCGATAGATCATAGCTCACGGGCACGGCGACCGTGCTGCCGAACACACCGCGCGCCACGGCTTCGCCTTGGCCTTGGCTGACCAAACGACCGACCGAGCTGGTTTGTGCTGAGATTGTTGCGGTGTAGCGGCTACCATCCATGTTGGCAGACAAAACGCCGGTGCCAATACGGATGCCAGCAAGGCGGGCCGCATAGGTGATGCGAAGGCTGGAGGCAGTGGCGTGCGCGGGTGGCGGACCGGCCATGGGGGCGACCTGCGCCACACGGTCCATGGATTGGATCGAACCCAGGAACGTTGCGGCGCCCAGAGCCAAGGCGGCGCTGCCTTTTAAGACGCGTGATGAGAAGCGGCGTTTTGTTAGGGTCACGGTCATCGTTTTCGCTCGGTCCTCGTTTGGGCAGCGCTTATCTGTCTCATGGCCAATGGCCCGCAGCGCGGGTTTTGATTTGGCCAACCGCCCGCAATACGGGCAATGATTTGGCAAAACGCTAGGCCAAAGCCGTTGACCAGTCGTTAACCATGCGCGATTCGTGCCCCACCATTTGGTGGTTGCCCGCCATTGTGGCATTTTTGGTGCGGTTTTTGGCCTGCCCACAGGCTGAAGGACGTGCGCCAACGCTTGACGGGAAAGGGTAGTGGTGCCTATAGACACGCCTCGTTTCCAAAAGCGGCAATAGTCCCGCGGTAAGAGCGCTGTTTGCGCCTTGTCCGACAGGCTCTCTTGTTCGCGCGCAAAGCCTGCCAATCCGGGTTGGGCTTTGCTGCAAACCAATTGTTTAAGGATGATCGACCATGGCGCGTCGTTGTGAATTGACCGGCAAGGGTGTGCAGACTGGCAACAATGTCAGCCATGCCAACAACAAAACCCGTCGCCGCTGGCTGCCGAACCTGAACACCGTTTCGCTTGTGTCCGATGCGCTTGGCCGCACAGTGCGCCTGCGCATTTCTGCCAGCGCGCTGCGCTCGGTGGAGCATCGCGGTGGTCTTGATGCCTTTTTGATGAAGGCTCGCGACACTGAGCTTTCAGCCAATGCGCTGAAAGTGAAGAAAGAAGTGCTCAAAGCACAGACTGCCTAAGGCTCTTATGACCCGTACAGCTTTCTTTATCGCCGCTATGCTGGGCATGGCGGCGGTTATCGTTGTGTCCAACGTGTTGGTGCAATACCCGCTTGCCGGATCTTTTGGACCTCTGGCCCTAAGCGACTTGCTCACCTGGGGCGCATTCACGTTCCCGCTGGCTTTCCTGGTCACTGATTTTGCCAATCGGGCATTTGGTGCCGCCAAGGCGCGCCAGGTGGTGCTGGTTGGTTTTGCGGTCGCGGTGGTTTTGTCGATTGTCTTCGCCACGCCGCGCATCGCGCTGGCGTCGGGACTGTCGTTCCTGGTGGCGCAGATGCTGGATGTGCAGCTGTTTGCCCATCTTAATCGTGGTGAAAAGAAAGCCGCCTGGTGGCAGCCGCCTGCGGTTTCCTCGTTCTTCGGATCGATGGTCGATACGGCGCTGTTCTTCACGCTCGCCTTTGCAGCCTTTCTGACGCCGCTGGTCGGCTTCGGCGACGGCTTTGCCACCGAGATGGCGCCGCTGTTCGGGCTTCTGGCTGTGGACGCACCGCGCTGGGTGAGCTGGGCGCTGGGCGATCTTTCGATCAAGCTTCTGGCAATCCCCGTGCTGCTCGTCCCGTATCGCCTGTTGCTGCTGGCTACAGGTCTGGACGGGCCAAAGGTGCAGGCGGCGTAAGCGCAGGCAGATCGTTCAGATCGCCGGTGATCTGAAAGCGCAGCAAAACGGTGCGCTGGAAGAAGTTGCCATTATCATCGGAAATCAGCGTCAGGATCGGGCCGTCCGGGTGATCGCTGACGGCGATGCCTTCCATATTGTCGATCACCGTGCCGCCATCGGCATCAAGAAGCATGCGGCCTTCCACAGCGCCGCTTGCAATCTCATCCGCCGGTAGCCAGCGCAGCCGCATGAAGATGCCATCGTCCCAGGTGAAAAACCGCTCCACGATCACCAGATCGCCACCCGGCAACATGGCCGCGCCGGTAATCGCATAGCGATCCAGCCGCCGGATCTGAAACAGTGTCAGTTCGCCATCGGGCCCGATGCGGGCGGCGTTCTCCAGCGGTGCGCTGCGCCACTGCTCTTCCAGGAAGAGGATGGTTTGGCCGGATAACGGGCCTGCTGTGATATGCACCAGCGCTTCAGGGCCGGCATTGCGGCTGCTTTGCAGCGGTGCCTGTGATCCGAGGGGCAGACGGGCTTGACCTGTGAGCGCTCCATCGCGCAGATCGTAGGCGCGGATAGGCTGATTGCGTTCGTTGGCTACCCAGAGCTCATCGCCCACCAGCGTAACGGCCTCGGCATCCGCCAGCCGTTTGGATTGCATCGGCGTGCCATCGGTGTTGAGCAGCGGGCCGATGCGCGCGTCGGTGATCCCGGTCGGCGTGCCATCGATTTCCGATTGCAATGTTGCCGTTACCCAGTCGCCCTCGTCCGTCACCATGATCACGCGATCGCCTTGCATGGTGAGGCCGGACAGCGCCTCGAAGTCGCGATGTCGGCTTGTGAGCGCCAAGCCCCCCAAATAGGTCAGCGGGCCGAACTGGTTGCTCGGCACCGACCTATCAAAGATCGGCAGCGGTGTTGCGGTGATGGTGATCGGATCATTGGCTAAGGCAGGCGACAGGGACATCGCCAAGGCAAGCGCCAATACAAACACGCGTGTTTTAAGACGCAAGTTTGCGTCCCATTTGGCGGCCCGTCGCAGCGCTTTCTTCTTCAAACAGCGAAGCGAGTTGATCGGTCATCGCGCCGGCCAGTTCTTCGGCATCGACGATGGTGACGGCGCGGCGATAGTAGCGCGTGACGTCATGGCCAATGCCGATGGCAATCAGGTCCACCGGCGAGCGGGTTTCGATCTGATCTATCACGTGGCGCAGATGGCGCTCCAGATAGTTGCCAGTGTTCACCGACAGGGTGCTGTCATCCACCGGCGCGCCGTCGGAAATCACCATCAGGATACGGCGTTGCTCGGGGCGACCGAGCAGGCGATTGTGCGCCCATTCCAGGGCCTCGCCGTCGATGTTTTCCTTCAGCAGACCCTCTCGCATCATCAGGCCGAGATTGCGCTTGGCGCGGCGCCAAGGCTCATCGGCAGATTTGTAGATGATGTGGCGCAAATCGTTGAGACGGCCTGGCATGGCGGGCTTGCCGGCGTTGAGCCAGCTTTCGCGGGCCTGCCCACCCTTCCAGGCGCGGGTGGTGAAGCCAAGCACCTCGACCTTCACACCACAGCGCTCCAGCGTACGGGCGAGAATATCGGCGCAAGTGGCGGCCACGGTGATCGGGCGACCGCGCATGGAACCGGAATTGTCGATGAGCAGAGTCACCACCGTGTCGCGGAACTCGGTGTCCTGCTCCATCTTGAAGGCCAGTGGCTGCATAGGGTCGGTGACAACGCGGGTGAGGCGCGCTGAATCCAAAATGCCTTCTTCCAGATCGAAGTCCCAACCACGGTTTTGCTGTGCCATCAGTCGGCGTTGCAAGCGGTTGGCGAGGCGGGCAACGGCACCGGCTAGGTTTTGCAGCTGTTTGTCGAGGAAAGCGCGCAGGCGTTCCAGCTCTTGCGCATCGCAGAGGTCCTCAACCTTCACCTCTTCATCGAATTTCGTGGTGTAGGCTTTGTAGTCGGTAAGCGGCTCCAAAACGCCTTGGTTTTGGCGCTGATTCTGCGGGCTGCCAGCATCTTCGCCCTGATCGGGTTCGTCGCCTTCAGACATTTCCGAGACGGATTCTTCAGACGCTTCGCTTTCGCCAGCTTCGTCATCTTCACCGGCTTCAGCGGCCTCGGCTTCCACCGATCCGGTCATCTCATCGCCGGTGGCCTCATCATCGTTCTGGCTGTCGGACTCGCCATCATCGTTGACGTCAGAATCCTCATCATCCTCATTGTTGTCCGAGGCTTCGGGCGCCAGTTCATCGGCCATATCCAGCGAGACCAGAAGCTCGCGGATCGCGCGGGCAAAGCCTTCCTGATCATCGGCCGCATCGACCAGCGTTTGCAGGTCCTTGCCCGCCTTGGCTTCCACATCTTGGCGCCAGACATCGACGATCTTTTGAGCGCTTTTGGGGACCTCCATGCCTGCCAGCCGCTCGCGCACCATCAGCGCAATGGCGTCTTCCAGCGGGGCATCGGCTTTATCGGTGATCTCTTCAAAATTGCCGCGATGATATTTGTCTTCCAACATCGCTGAGAGATTGCCGCGCACGCCCTTCATGCGCCCGGCGCCGATGGCTTCGACGCGCGCTTGCTCCATGGCGTCATAGACCGCGCGGGCCGCTTGACCGTCGGGAGCCAGCGATTTGTGCAGCTTGGTGTCGTGGCAGGCCAGGCGCAGCGCCATGGCATCGGAAAGGCCGCGCAGAATCGCGCCGTCTTCGGCGGTCATGCGGCGTGGCGGCTCGGGCAGGCGCGCACTGTTGCCGGTGAGCACGGGGCGGTCGGCCGCGAAAGTAATCTCCACGTCCTCGCGCCCGGCGATCGCTTTCAGGCAGCCAGAAACAGCCTTCTTCAACGGCTCATTGTGGGCGGCTGATCGGCTGGACGTTCTCTGATTGGAGCCTGGGCGGGTTCTGGCATCTGCCATGGGGTCTCGACCCTAGCTGAGGGCGACGTTGAGCGCTGAGTCTGGGATTTCTTCGCCAAAGCAACGCTGATAGAATTCAGCCACCAGCGGGCGCTCGGTCTCATCGCACTTGTTGAGGAACGAGACGCGGAAGGCAAAGCCGATACCACCAAAAATCTCAGCGTTCTGGGCCCAGGTGATCACCGTGCGCGGGCTCATCACGGTGGAAAGATCACCATTGATGAAAGCGTTACGGGTGAGATCAGCCAGCCGCACCATGTTGGCAATCTGCTCACGGCCTGCGCTGGTTCTGTAAGTCGGCGCTTTGGCAAGCACGATTTCCACTTCGGTGTCGTGCGGCAGATAGTTCAGCACTGTGACAACCGACCAGCGGTCCATCTGACCTTGGTTGATTTGCTGCGTGCCGTGGTAAAGCCCGGATGTATCGCCCAAACCAATGGTGTTGGCGGTGGCAAACAGGCGGAAGGATGGGTGCGGACGGATCACCCGGTTTTGGTCAAGCAGCGTCAAGCGCCCAGACACTTCCAACACGCGCTGGATCACGAACATCACATCGGGGCGACCTGCGTCATACTCATCAAATACCAGCGCGGTGTTGGTTTGCAGCGCCCAGGGCAAAATGCCGTCTTTGAATTCGGTGACCTGCAAGCCGTCTCGGATGACAATGGAATCCTTGCCGACCAGATCGATACGGCTGATGTGGCTATCCAGGTTCACACGCACCGTCGGCCAGTTGAGGCGCGCTGCCACCTGCTCGATGTGCGTGGATTTGCCGGTGCCGTGGTAGCCCTGCACCATGACGCGGCGGTTGTGCACAAAGCCGGCCAGGATGGCCAGCGTGGTGTCGCGGTCGAAGATGTAATCGGGATCAAAATCGGGCACATGGGCGTCGGCGTCGGCGAACCCCATCACCGTCATATCGGTGTCGATGCCAAACACTTTGCGCACATCGATGGGGGTATCGGGCACAGCGTTTTCGTTCGCGGCATTGGATGCAGGCACGGCAAGGGTCATGCGTTTGGTGTCCTTGATGGCAAGGGGCGTTTAAAATTTGGGGGTCGGCTCACACGGCAACGACAGCCCGTTGTCTAGCAGAAGCCAGCGGCTTTCAAGGTGTTGTAGGCTTGAATTACGTCGCGAAGACGCTCCTCGGAACCACGGTCACCTTTGTTGAGGTCCGGGTGCAAGCGCTTGGCAAGGTCTTTGAAGCGCGCCTTGATGGCTTCGGCATCCGCATCGGTATCAAGGCCGAGGGCTGAAAAGCTTTTGCGTGCGGCGTTGCCGACGGCGCGGGGTTTCTTGCGGGCTTGTTCTGCTGCTGCTGCGCTGCCGGTTCCTTCAAACATGCCGAAGGGATCGGCGCTAACATCATCAGCCCAAGGCTTGCGCGGTTTGCCGGACGCTGTCGGCTTGGGGCCTTTGCGTTTCTTGACCGGCTCGGCTTTGCCATTCTTGGCCCATTCCCAGGTTGGACGATGGCCGGTCATGGAGGCCTTCTGATACTTTGTCAGGTCCTCGTCGTTCATGCCGGAGAAGTAGTTGTAGGACTTGTTGTAGGCTTGGACGTGCGGCAGGCAAAACCAGTGGAACTCGCCCTCTTGGTCACGGCCTTTGGGGGCGCGGTGCTCGCCTTTTTTATCACAGCCTTCCCAGCTGCACTCACGTGCTTGCGGCTTTGGCTTTTCCGCCTTGGCTTTTCCGCGCGGTTTGATGCGGATGGAATCGAAAAGAGGAGAGTCGGAGGTCATAGGCAACCATTATGGGAGTGCTGGCGCCGTGGACAAGAGCTAGGGCTCGTATCCGCCGCGCAAGGTCAGGAGAAAACAGCGGAGCGCTGGTTTAGCCGGTCTTGGGGTGCGGGTCGAGGGGGTTGTACGTCGCAGGGTGATTGGCCTAGATCAACTTAAGGTTGTATATAGAAGAAATACACAATCTTAAGTATTCATGACGCTTCTGTGACTGTTTTTTCCCTTTTGGAAATTATGAATTTCTAATTCTACAGAATTTTTGCCAATACAATTGAATTTGAACGGAAAACCTTAGAATCTTTTCTCGATAAATTTAAAAAATTTATATTAGCTAGACTCTATATATAGTCAAAATACATAAAATTAAACAATCATTAACCATCTTCCGGTGGAATTAAAGTTAGTTTCGAGACGGAGATTGGTTCTCTGAAAATCGAAAGTCTTCAGAGTGGGTGGGCGATGACGTCTTTATCTTTGAAAGGAAAACTTTACGCTGGGTTCGGTGTGACGGTTTTGATTGTCGCGTTGATGGCTGGCTATGCCGTATGGAATGGCGTCAACAACCAATCCTCCTTTGGTTCTTACCGGGCAGCCGCTCTGCTCTCCAACGGTAGCTCTGAGTTTTCCCAAGCCGTGACAACAATGCGGCTTGATGTGATGCGTTTTCGCTCCGGCGTGCTGGAAGACCCGAACGCAGCCATTGCCCAATCGGTCGATCGCATTCGCGACGCCCATGGGCTGATCGAGGCGCGTAATCCGGACTTGGCCCGTCAGTTTGAAAGCATGGTCGATGATGCCGAGCAGTATCAAGCCGCTATGGATGTGGCGGCCAACCAGCAGATAGCCATCGACAGCCTGCTAACCGAAACATTGCAGCCGACCGGAACCCGGGCGCGGCTTGCTCTGACGCAGATCATGCTCGGCGCCTATGAGGATAGTGATCCTGAGGCGGCCTATTATGCCGGCAGCGCGCTACAGCATTTGTTGTTGGCGCGGGCGTATGCCTCCCGGTTCATCATAAACAATCAAGACCGCCTTCAGGCGCGTGCCGTTGAAGAAATCACGTTCGCGCAAGACTTCATGCCGCGGCTTTTCCGTGTGCTCGACAATCCCTCGCGACGGGCAATCGCCGAAGACGTGGTCGCTGACTTTGCCCTTTATGAATCCACGCTGGCCGAAATCGTTGTCGCGATCTACGAGCGCAACGCCATCTATACCGGGACGCTCGACGTGGTCGGTCCGCGCATCATGGCCGATGCGGTGGATATCAACAGCAGCCAAATCGCGGCGCAGGATACGATTGGCCCACGTTTGAGCGCTGATTTCGATGCGCAGGTCATGCTTTCGCTGGTGGTTGGCGCGATTGGCGTTGTGATCGCTGCTGTCTTTGGGTTGGTCCTGGCAACATCCATTTCTCGCCCGGTTCTGGGTCTGACGTCGGTGATGGATCGGCTGCGTGAGCGCGATTACAGCACGGACATTCCGGCGCTTGATCGCGGCGATGAATTGGGGTCGATGGCGCGTGCTGTGGATGTCTTCAAGGCCAGCATGATCGAAGGTGATCGGTTGCGCGGTGAGCAAGAAGCCGAACAGGCCAAGCGTCTGGCGCGTGCTGAAACCATCGAGATCGCGATCAATGCTTTTGAGACCGCCAGTCAGGAAGCGCTTGGCGCGGTGCTGCAATCCGCGCAGACGATGCAAAACTCGTCTGAATCTTTGTCGGCCACCGCCAACGAAACCAACGCGCAATCGCAAGCTGTTGCTTCGGCTTCCGAAGAGGTCAGCACCAACGTTCAAACGGTTGCTGGTGCTGCCGAAGAGCTTTCAGCCTCGATTGCCGAAATCGGTCACCAGGTGGCCAACTCTGCCGATATGTCACGTGAGGCGGTGGGTTCGGCCCAATCAACCAGTGAGCAAGTGGAGTCGCTGGCCCAGACCGCTGAACGCATTGGCGAGGTGGTCAGCCTCATCATGGATATTGCCGAGCAGACCAATCTGTTGGCGCTGAACGCCACCATCGAGGCGGCGCGGGCAGGGGATGCTGGAAAAGGCTTTGCTGTGGTTGCCAGTGAGGTGAAAGCGCTGGCCGGACAAACGGCCAATGCCACCGAGCAAATTGGTGATCAGGTTGCAGCCATTCAATCGGCCACGCAATCCTCGGTGACGGCAATCCAGGCCATCACCAGCAAAATCGAAGCGATGGATGAGGCGGCGGCGGCCATTGCAGCAGCCGTCGAGGAACAAGGCTCGGCGACGCAAGACATCGCCCGAAGTGTGCAACAGGTTGCTGAAGGCACCAATGAGGTGTCGCGCAACATTCACGGTGTTCGCGAGGCGGCCGATGCCACCGGCCAGTCCTCAACAGATGTGCTGCAATCTTCTGTGGTGGTCAACGAAAAGGCGGGCGACATGCGCCGCAACATCAACGCCTTTTTGGAGACGATCCGCGCAGCTTAACGTGTGCTGCAGGCAGTATCCCTTCCCCCGGATACTGTGTGCCACAACCTGGGGGCGCCTTCGGGCGTCCCCAGCACCGGGCGTCGCCAACATATTGCATCCATCCAAATCGTGCTAACGCGTTTCGCGTTATAGCTGAATCACAGAACGTTGTCTGAAATCAAAGATTGCAACGGGTTATGTGACGCTCTGTGTCTCACGTTAAACGCCAAACGCTCTGGAAAAACGCTGACGCGCAAACTGCAACAAACGCAGCGCGCTTTGTGCCCTGTTTCTGCTTGTTTACACTCCAGACCTTACCTAATTCACAGGGTGAACCCGTCCTCTGTCGCGATGAAGGCCCTGATGTCTGTACAATCCGTCCTTGAAGCCAAACTGAAGCTTGCTTTTCGTCCAGAGGCTTTGGACGTGCGCGATGAATCCAGCCAGCATGAAGGCCATGTTGGCGCGCGCCCGGGCGGCGAGACGCATTACCGCGTCTACATCGTCGCCAAGGCCTTTGAAGGCAAAAGCCGCGTTGCCATGCATCGCATGATCAACGAGGTGCTGGCAGAGGAGTTGGCAGGGCCCGTGCACGCACTGGCGATCCATGCGTCTGCAAGCGGCGAGACGTAAGAACGGTTTTCTACTGAAGCGCTGGTTTGCCGGATTGCTTTGAGAGCATCTCGTCTTCGCGATAGTCGCCGTCTTGCGACTTGATCACAGCCTGCGCGCAGATCACCTCGCCAGATTCTGGATGGGTGGTCATGGTCGGGCTGCCGTAAAGCTCCCAGCCATCGTTGAGCGCACGGGTCACCTTGCGGCAAAACTGGTCTTCAATGTCGGCGGCGGTGAGCAGGCGGTAAAGCTGCATGGTGGTTAGCCTCGCTTTGCGATGGAGTCAGCCATAGCGACCGTTTTGGCCGCCATATCAGCGTGTAGCCGCTCTACCATCTTTCCATCAATGCGCAGCGCGCCTTTGTCAGCGTTTTCCGGCAAAGCAAACGTTTCAATGATCTTGCGGGCAAAGGCCACCTCGCCCGCATCAGGCGCGAAGATGGTGTTGCACGGTTCCAGCTGTTTGGGGTGGATGACCGTTTTGCCATCCATGCCAAGATCGCGGCCCTGCTCACATTCGGCCACGAAGCCCTCAGCATCTTCTATGGAATTGAACACGCCATCCAGAATTGTCAGCCCATAGGCGCGGGCAGCGGCAATGCAGGTGGACAGCCATGCCAGCATCGGCTCACGACCCGGTGTCAGGCGGGCGCCGGTATCCTTGGACAGATCGTTGGTGCCCATCACGAAACCTTGCAAGCCAGCGCTGGCGATGCTTTGCGCGTTGAGCATGGCAAGCGGTGTTTCCATCATCGCCCAGAGTGGGGCGTCGGGAAGCTTGCCGCGGGCGTCGATCACATCTTGCGCGCTGTTGATTTTGGGGATCAGCACGGCATCAGCGTTGAGACTGGCAGCAAGTTTCATGTCGTCAGCGTGCCACTGCGTGTCTGATGCGTTGACGCGCAGGACCATGAAGCGATGGCCAAACCCACCCGCGTTAAGCGCCTCTGCGATCAGCGCGCGCGCCTCTTCTTTGGCATCGGGCGCCACAGCATCTTCGAGGTCCAGGATCACGCCATCGCAATCGAGCGTGCGGGCCTTTTCAATGGCGCGGGCATTGGAGCCGGGCATGTAGAGAACGGTACGAAGAGGGGGCATCTGGGTCATTGTTTGCTCCAAACGGTTTGCTGCACTGCAATAGCGCTTTGATGGTACCATGCCGAGGTGGTCATTCGTCGGCAGCTATGGCAAGAGCGCGTCCATGCTGGAGATACAAAACCCAAAGGCCGTTTTGGCCATTTCCTCCCAGGTTGGACGCGGGTCAGTTGGCCTGCGTGCTGCTGGATTTGCCATTGAGCGCCTCGGCCTGCCGGTTTGGAAAGTGCCAACGATCTGGATGCCCTGGCATCCTGGTCACGCCAAAACCTTGGGCGTGCCGCCGCGCCACCCAACGCCCGATGATGTGTTTGATGAGAGCCTGTCAGCTTTGGTCGGCACGCCGGTGATCGGTGAAGTGGGGGCCATTCTCACCGGCTACTTCGCCAGCGCAGGCCAGGTGAAGGCCACATGCCGTGCGATTGACGCAGTGCGTGCGGCTTCACCGGATGTGCTGGTGGTGTGCGACCCAGTGAGCGCGGACAGTCATGGCACCTATGTGCCCCAAGAAGTGGTCGAGGCGATCCGCACCGACCTGTTGCCGCGCTGCGATCTGGCCACGCCCAACCGGTTTGAGGTCGCGGCTTTCAGTGGTATGGAGCTGGCAGATGACAACGCCACACTGGTGAGGATGGCGCAGGCCCTTGGTGTTCCGCGTGTTGTGGTCACATCGGCGTTCGGCATGATGAAGAACGCCATCGGCACGCTGTTGGTGGACGGCAAAGGGTCAACGCTCGCCGAGCATAGCCTTGTGCCCGGCGCGCCTCATGGCACGGGCGACATGTTCTCTGCTCTTCTGACGGCGCATCTGCTGATGGGTCACCACGCTGAAAAGGCGATGGTGCTGGCCACATCGTCGGTGTTTGAGATGGTTGCCCGTTCGGTCAAAGCCGGCAGCGATGAGCTGCTGGTGGCGCGCGAACAGGCGAGCCTGATTTCGCCCATGGCGATGGTTACGACGCGACGTCTGGCGGCTGCGAGGGTCAAAGCCTCGTCATGATCGCTGGGGTCGACGGCTGCAAGCGCAGCTGGGTTGCCGTGGTTGGCAAGGCGCCGGACCTGCGGGTCTATCAGAGCTTCGCCGATCTGGTTGCTGATCTGCCAGATGCCATCATTGCCGTTGATATGCCCATTGGCTTGCCGGACCGCATCACCGGTGGTGGCCGCTCGCCAGAAAAGCTGGTGCGCCCAATGCTTGGTGCTCGCCAGTCCAGTGTCTTTGCCATGCCAGCGCGCGCCGTGGTGGAGATGGGCGCGCAGATGACGGGGCGGATAGAGGATGATTATCCGCTGCATCGCAGAGCCAGTGCGCTTGCAAAAACCTTGTCTGAGCCACCCAAGGGCGTGTCCATTCAGGGGTTCTATCTGTTTCCAAAGATCCTTGAGATTGACGCGTTGCTGCGCACCGATCCGGCCTTGGGAGGACGGGTCAAGGAAAGCCATCCGGAGGTGGCGTTCACGGTTCTGAACCAGGGTGAGCCGATGACGTTGCCCAAGAAGATCAAGGGGCGAGTAAATGAGGCCGGCATGGACGAACGGCGTGCGCTGCTGGCGCGCTATGGGCTGACGGCCTCTTTCCTCACTGACAAACCACCGCCTGGCGTCGGCGCGGATGATGTGCTGGACGCAGCGGTCTGCTGGCTGGTTGCTGGGCGCTTGGCACGAGGCGAAGCCGTCAGCTTTCCTGATCCACCGGAGCAAGACACGCACGGACTTGAGATCGCGATCTGGGCTTAGCCCTTAAGGGCGTCTATGTGCTGGTGAAGCGACAGGTGGGCACTCTGACCATCTGCGGTGTTGAGGTGATCCGGCCGGATCACTTTTCTTAGGGTCAAGTTTGCTGCAGGCTCCTGACAGAATGGTGTCAGGAGGGGTGTGTCATGGTCCTGCCATCGCAACCAAACATGAAAGATGTTTCCGATGGCACATCCTGAACACCAAGTGGTCTGGGCCGAAATTCCTGTGACCGATCTCGACAGAGGCCGCGCCTTTTACGGCGCCGTCCTTGGCACTGAGCTTGAAGAAACGGATGGCGGACCCAACAAGCTGGCTTTTTTACCTGTTGCCGACGACAAAAGTGGTATTTCCGGGCATCTCTATCCCGGCACGCCAGCCCCTGAGGGCATTGGCCCGACAGTCCATTTGGCAGCGCCGGTGAGCCTGGAAGAGACCGCCGACCGAATCGTTGAGGCTGGAGGCAAAGTTCTCTCGCCTGCTATCGACATTCCGTCAGGTTCGTTCATCTATTCGCTCGATCCAGACGGCAATTCCATCGGCTGGTTCCGGTTCAAGGATAGCTGATGCGGCGCGCCGACCGACTGTTCCAGATTGTTCAACTTTTGCGCGGTGGCAGGCTTGTCACCGCGCGGATGCTTGCTGACAAACTGGAAGTTTCTGAACGCACCATCTACCGCGATATTGTCGACCTTCAGGGGTCTGGCGTGCCGGTGGAAGGCGAGGCTGGCGTTGGCTACATTATGCGTGACGGGTACGATTTACCGCCACTGATGTTCACCCGCGATGAGATCGCTGCGCTGGTGACAGGCGCGCGTATGGTGCGCGCTTGGGGTGGCCTGTCGATGGCCCGCGCTGCGCAGGAAGCGTTGGTGAAGATCGGGGCTGTGCTGCCTGATGCCAAGCGCCCGACGGTGGAAGCCACGGCGATCTTTGCGCCAAGTTTTGAGTTTGCCGAAGCGCAGCGTGAAACGCTGGATGTTCTTGACCGGGCGATTGACCGATCTGAAAAGCTGTCGATGGACTACACCGATGCCAAGGGCGATGCGACGCAGCGCGCCGTTCGTCCGCTTGGTCTCTATTTTTGGGGCAAAGTGTGGACATTGCTGGCGTGGTGCGAACTGCGCGATGATTTTCGTGGGTTTCGTGTGGACCGGATCGTTGATCCGGTGACCGACGGCACCCGTTTCAAGCCCGAGCGCGGCAAGCAGTTGGTGGATTTTTACCGCAAGATGGAGTGCGAAGGGTGGTCACCGCACGAGCGGTAGGTGGTAGAGCGCGCTGCGTTAAAGTTGGTCTTCGCTGGGTGCTGATCCTGGGTTGTGATACTTCTGCCACGCTTGACGTTAGGCTATCCTTGGGTGGACCCTGACGGGCAGGCAATGGGTTGCTGCTGCAGTCCAACCGCTTGGTCCGGAGGTTTGAGGCCCATGGCAGAGATAGCACCGCTTGCAACCGTGCTGGCCCACGCGCAGGGTAGGCCTGACGCCTGGCCTGATGTGTTTGAGAAATTGGGCGCCGAATTAGGCGGCGTTGGAGCCCTGCTTGAGCTTTTTGACGAGAGCGGTGCCCTGGGAATGGTCGGCCCGCGATCAGCCTTCTTTGATGACAGCCTGATGTGCAGCTATCTTCAAGACTACCACCAGCTCTCGCCGCGCCCGGCGGTGATTGCGCGCAACGATGCGCCACCCATCCAATATGATGCTCAGCTTGGTAGTGATGCGCAGTTGGACAAGAACCCGTTTTACGCCGAGTTCCTTCCGCTCCAAGGTCTGCGCTATTTCGTGTCGGCCACACTGCGCTTTGGTGATGGCCTGTGCGGCGTCGTTTCGGTTCAGCGGGCGCCATCGGCGGGCCATGTTGATGACCACGAGATTGCGCTGCTTCACGCGTTAAGGGCGCCGCTGCATGCGATGATTGCGCCAGCGCTGCCGTTGTTGGTGAACGGTGCACGTGCCGATGCGCTGGCTGCTGTTCTGCCCGAACTTGCACCCCTGGGAGCCGTGGTTGCATTGAACGGTGATGTTCTTGCCGCTGGCCCAGAAGTCTATCAGTTGGAGGGCGTGGTGCCGATCCATGGCCCACATGCGGCTGGATTTGCGTTGAGCGCGCCATGGCAGGCCGCAATTTTGGCTGCTGGCCGACAGTCTAAGGCGACGGGGCGCAGCGAACGGGTTGCTCTGACGGCGGTCAATGGAGCTGATAACACCCGTGAAGCGTCGGGCAAATGGTTTGCCGATGTGCGGGCCTGTTCTTATCCATGGAACGCTGATCTTGGGAGCACCGATCTTGGGACCACCGATATTGCCGTATTGCCCGCCACGGCCTTAGGATCACCGGTTTTGGCGATATCTTTTGTCTTTGAGCCGCCCGATCTGGCAAGCGTCTTGCGCGCGCGCTACGGCTTAACGGCACGTGAGAGTGACGTGCTGATGGCTCTAGCAGACGGGCTGACGCCGGAAGAGATCGCCACGCAGCTCGGTCTTTCCACGCTCACTGTCCGCTCCCATCTGGCGCGGTTGCGCGAGAAAACCGATTGCCAGCGGGCCACGCAGCTTGTGCATTTGGTGTATGCGACGCACCGGCAACTGCACTGATTGCCATCACAATCCTGCCGCGTCTTGCTCGCGCAGACGCCCCATTGCCGCACTAGGGTCCAGACCCAAAGACCCGGTAAAAAGGGATTGGGAGGTCAACCATGCGATGGATTGTGCGCTTGTCGTTGGTGTTGCTGATTGTGGTCAGCGGGCTCTGGGCAGCCAACACATCGATGTTTTCTGATGGCGGTGAGACGCGCTTGCTCGCCCATCGCGGTGTCCACCAAACCTTCTCCTTGGATGGGGTTGGCAACGATACGTGCACCGCTGCGCTCATTCACGAGCCGACCCATGCGTTTTTGGAAAACACCATTGCCTCCATGAACGCTGCCTTCGAGGCAGGCGCCAGCGTCGTGGAACTGGATGTGCACTTAACGCCTGACGGACATTTTGCGGTGTTTCACGATTGGACATTGGATTGCCGCACCGATGGAACCGGTGTCACCCACGAGGCCGATATGGCCACTTTGCGCGCGCTTGATATCGGCTATGGCTACACGGCTGACGGCGGTCAGACGTTTCCGTTTCGCGGGCAGGGTGTCGGCATGATGCCAACGCTGGTGCAGGTGTTTGATCTTTTCCCCAACCGGCAGTTTCTTATCAATTTCAAGTCACAGCGTGTGGAAGAAGGGTTGACCCTGGCGGACCTGCTCAATGGCAGTTTGGTGGCGCGTGCGGCTACTTTCGGGGTGTATGGTGGGACGTTTCCGACCCAAGTCGCCCTGTCCAATGTTGAGGGGCTGCGCGGCTTCACCCGCAGTGCGTTGCTGGATTGCGGCAAGCCGCTGCTTGCGCTCGGATGGAGCGGGTATGTGCCTGAGCCCTGCCGTAACACGCTTTTGGCCCTGCCGATCAACATCGCGCCTTTCGTTTGGGGGTTTCCGCATCGTTTGACTGAGCGATTGGCCGCGCACGGGACGTCGCTGATCTTGATCGGACCCTATGACGGGGGTGGTTTCTCCTCCGGCATCGATGATGCAGAGACGCTGGCCCAGGTGCCGGATGGTTTTGGCGGTTATATTTGGACCAATCGGATTGAGGTGATCGGGCCGATGCTGGAAGCGCACTGACGGGCTGGTGTGAAAGGACTGGTGTGGAAGGACTGGCGCACAGACCGTCCAAACGCCATGCTGTGGCGATGTTTTGGATTGTCGGTGTCATTGTTTTGATTGTGGTCGCGGTGGCGACGCTTGCGCTTTGGCGGCTACGTGATGCGCGTGCTGACGCTCAAGTGATGGCGGCCTTGCACGCCTTACAACCGGCGAACCCACAGGCCTTTGATGAGGCTTTGCTGGAAGGCCTGCCCGAACCGGCGCAGCGCTTTTTTCGCTTCGCCATTGCGCCCGGCACACCGCTTTACACCGTGGCTGACATCGAGATGGACGGGCGGCTAAGCCTTGGCACGGCGGACAATCCCAGATGGATGGCGATGACAGCGCGCCAGGTGCTTGGCGCGCCTGATGGTTTCCTTTGGCAACCTAAATTGTCGGTGGGCGGTCTTCCGATGATGGGTTCGGATGCCGCCTTGCACCGCACCAGTTGGACTCGGTTCTGGTTGCTTGGTCTGCTGCCTGTTGTGCGGGCCGGTGGCAACGCTGATCATGCGCGCGCCGCCTATGGGCGCTATGTGGGGGAATCGCTCTTTTGGACGCCTGCCGCGCTGCTTCCAGGAGAGGGCATTCGGTGGGAACTGCTTGGCGAAAACAGCGCGCAGGTGACGCTGACCGCTTTTGGTATGGCGCAGCCGGTTGAGCTGCATGTGGATACGCGCGGCGCACCAACCCATATCACCTTCCCGCGCTGGTCGGATGCCAATCCGCAAAAGCAGTTTCAGATCCAGCTCTTTGGCGGCGATCTATCTGAGTTCCAAACCTTTGAGGGCTTCACAGTGCCAACAGTAGTTCACGCTGGCAATTTTTACGGAACAGCGGACTATTTCCCGTTCTATCAGGTCCGCGTCTCGTCGGTGACCTACTCTCAGATTGCCAAATCATAGCGCATGTCTGGCAGTTTTTCCTCATTGCCAGACCCATCTGTGCGCTCGGTGATCATAAACCCACGGCTTTCATAGAGCGCGCGGGCGCGTGCATTGGCCTCGAAAACCCAAAGGAACAGCGGCGGGCCGTATTGGGTGATCGCGTTGTCGAGCAAGCGAGCGCCGATGCCTTGGCCTTGATGATCGGGATGCACGAAAAGATGGCTGATCTCGCCCATGGTCTCGTCGGGCTTGCGCGCAAAGCTCAAGAAACCCGCCAATTGCCCATCGCTGTCGGCGACCGTGATGGCGCAGCCAACGGCAAGGCCAGCGATGTAACCGGTGTGCTCGCCGGTGGTGTAAGGATCGTCAAACAGCTGCATAGAGGCGCGCGATGCCCCGAACAGCAAGCCAAGCGGGCCGATGTCTGCGCCGGTGAAGGGGCGCAGATGAAGATCCGCGCGCCCTTCAGAGTGTGCCATCAGGCGGCGGCTTGTTTCGGTTCGATCAAGCCGCGGTTCACCAGAACTTCGGCGATCTGCACGGTGTTGAGCGCGGCGCCTTTGCGCAGATTGTCCGACACGCACCAGAACGACAGGCCGTTCTCAACCGTGATGTCTTCGCGCACGCGGCTGATGTAGGTGGCGTCTTCGCCCGCCGCTTCGTGTGGTGTGATGTAGCCGCCATCCTCGTGCTTATCGATCAACAGACATCCCGGCGCGTTGCGCAAAATGCCTTTGGCTTGTTCGGCACTGATCGGGTTTTCAAACTCCACATTCACCGCTTCAGAGTGCGAAACAAACACGGGGATGCGCACGCAGGTCGCGGTGAGCTTGATTTTGGGGTCCAAGATTTTCTTGGTCTCCGCCATCATCTTCCACTCTTCCTTGGTGTAGCCGTCTTCCATGAACACATCGATGTGCGGAATGGCGTTGAAGGCGATGCGCTTGGTGAATTTTTCAGCCTTCACCTCGCCAACCGAGAACACCGATTTGGTCTGCGCAAAAAGCTCGTCCATGCCCTGTTTGCCGGCGCCGGACACTGACTGATAGGTGGCCACGACCACGCGCTTGATGGTGGCCGCGTCGTGCAACGGTTTCAGCGCTACCACCAGCTGCGCGGTGGAGCAGTTGGGGTTGGCGATGATGTTCTTCTGCCGAAAACCCTCAATCGCATCGGCGTTCACTTCGGGTACGATCAGCGGCACTTGGCTGTCCATACGGAAGGCCGAAGAGTTGTCGATCACGACACAACCGGCAGCACCGATTTTTGGCGCCCACTCACGCGAGATATCGCCACCGGCGGACATGATGGCGATGTCGATCTTGGAAAAGTCGACACTGTCGAGGGCCACGACCTTCAGCCTCGTGTCGCCGAAATAGGCGTCTTGGCCAGCGCTTTTGCGCGAGGCGACAGCCAGAACGGTGTCAGCGGGAAAGCCGCGCTCGGCCAAAATCTCCAGTGCCTCGCGGCCGACATTGCCGGTCGCGCCGACAACTGCAACGGTATACCCCATGGGAAAAGTCCTTCTTTAGCTGCCCTGTATGTGTCTCAAAGCTGCGCCACGCGCAACATTACCCTTTACCCCTCCCGAACTCCGGGTTGGGCGATGAGCCGAACGCGCGGTGGGGACGGGCTGGTTAAAGCTCGTTCGTCTTGGTGGTGGTGGTTTTTGTGCCAACGATGTTGGTTGCGCCCAGCATCAACGCCGTTGTGAGCGACGTCACAACGAGATCGAAAGCTTTGGTTAGGATGGTTTCCTGGCGCATGATGCGCTTTACCGCCACAGACGGGCGGCGATGTCAATGTGGAGAGACCCTATGAAGATGGTTCCGGCCTGTGCTGTTGCTTTTTTGCTTAGCGCATCCTTGCCAAGTGCGGCGTCCGATGGCGCCGTTTCGATCCCCGATTACGGCACGCGGTTTGCGGTTCCTGCCACTGGCACCGGGACCACGGAATTTGCCCATCCGGCCTATGACGGTGCGCGCGCCATCGTACGCATTGAAAATGGCCGCGTGCTGGCGGGCACCGATAATGATGCGCTGACACTCGCCACCTACGATCCGACGAGCCAGTGGAACGATGAGATGGCCGTCTTGCTGATGGATGTGGATTTTGACGGCTTTCTGGATGTTGGTGTGCTGGATGGTGTTGGCTATGGCGGTGTGAACTTTTTCTGGACTTTTTTCCGCGCTGATGCTGAGCGCCTGTTTGTGCCGGTGGGCACCATCGCCAACCCTGAGCGCGACGATATTATGGGCACGATCCGTGCGCCCTCACGCTCCGGTCCGTTTTGGACAACGGATGTTTATCAGTCGCAGGGCGAGGGGTTGGATCTCCTTGTCAGTCGCACCCATTGGGGTGAGTTCGATCTGGTGACGTTTGGTGGTGACGGCAAAGGTGGCGCCGTTCAGCGCGGGATCATTCCGACGATTGCGCCCGACCCCTGGGACGCCGAGGCACTGGACTCCCCCGGCTTTCAACAGTTTGCGATTTCAACCAATCCTGATCGGGCCTATTTTTACGATGCGCCTGACGAGACGACGCGGCGCGGCGCCTATCTGGTGGAGGGTGATATGGGCTGGGTGACCGACGTCAACCAAACCGGCGACTGGTTTTTCATGGTGTTCACCCATGAAGATACGCGCGTGACCACGACCGGCTGGATGCGGGCCGAAGATCTGGTTTTGCCGCAGGGCTAGGGCAACCACTCTGCGTCAAGCCCGGCCATGACGAAGAAAATTGCTAACCAGCCACCACCTTCTGCACTTCGGTCAGCAGCGCATCACCCATTTGGCTGGTGCTGACCGGCGTGATTCCGTCACCGGCAATGTCGCCGGTGCGGATGCCCGCATCGAGCACGTTGGCGATGGCCGTTTCCACCTGGGTGGCGAGATCCGCCATGCCCAGCGAATAGCGCAGCATCATTGCAAAGCTTGCCACCATCGCGATGGGATTGGCTTTGCCTTGGCCGGCAATATCCGGTGCTGAGCCGTGAACCGGCTCATACATGGCTTTGCGCTTGCCGGTGGCCGCGTCTTCCGCACCCAGGGACGCTGACGGCAGCATGCCGAGCGAACCGGTGAGCATGGCGGCCACATCGGACAGCATGTCGCCAAAAAGGTTGTCGGTGACGATCACGTCAAACTGTTTGGGCGCACGCACCAGCTGCATGCCGCCTGCATCAGCGAGCATGTGGCCAAGCTCGACATCTTGGAAGTCGGCATGCGTGGCTGTGACGACCTTGTTCCAGAGAACACCGGAGCGCATGACGTTGCGCTTTTCCATCGAGCAGACGCGTTTATCGCGCGTGCGGGCAAGTTCGAACGCGACGCGGGCAATCCGGTCGATCTCGTGGGTGGTGTAAACTTGCGTATCGACGGCGCGCTGCTCGCCATTTTCCAGCGTCACGACCTCTTTGGGCTCGCCGAAATAGACCCCGCCGGTGAGCTCACGCACGATGAGAATATCCAGGCCTTCAACCAGTTCCGGTTTCAGTGAGGAGGCTGAGGCAAGCGCTGGGTAACAAATCGCAGGACGCAAATTGGCAAACAGCGCCAGATCCTTGCGCAGGCGCAGGAGACCAGCCTCAGGGCGCGCCTCATAGGGCACCTCATCCCATTTTGGGCCGCCGACCGCACCGAAAAGAACTGCGTCGGCGGCAAGCGCTTTGTCCATGGCTGCATCTGAGATCGCCTGGCCATGATCATCATAGGCTGCGCCGCCCACCAGATCGATTTCGGTTTCGATATCGGTCAGGCCCTCTGCATTCGTCCAGGCGATGATCTTGTCCACTTCGGCCATGGCTTCGGGGCCGATGCCATCACCAGGCAGGACGAGAATGTTGGAGCGGGCAGGAGCCATGGACGGAGCCTCGTGTGTAGGAAAAGAGGCCCCGTCCCTAGCGGTACGGTTCGATCAGCGCAAGGGCGTTAGCGCGTGGCGAGCCTGGGTCGCGCGACCAAAACCAGAAGGGCAATGGCGGCGATCTGCCCGAGCAGCACGGCTGGCCAGATTTCGCCGATGGCCGGGTCCACCCATTTTTGCGGGCCGTAGGAGATGAGCGCTGTGATAACGGCAAGGCCCGTGAGGGCTTTGGCGGTCGTCCCTGACAGCGGCCCGAGAACCAAAGCCATGGTGGCAATGGCCATGGAAGCAGCAAGGAACGGGGCCATGGCGAACAGCGGAATGGCGCGTGGTGGGTGCGGGGCAACGCCAGCAAAGAGGCTGGCCAGCATCACCAGTTGCAAAATGATCAAGGTGCCAAGGGCGGCATGGGGCAGGCGAGAGGGCATAATCTTTTCCTTTCAAACACGGCGCAATTCAAAACGTAAAGAACTTTACGCTTGTCGTAGACGTAAAAGAGTTTACGGTTATGCGCAAATGAAATTTTCGTAAGGCAAAGTGCCAGTGAGGGATAAGGCCGCTGCGATGGATGAAACTGTGCCAGAGAAAGCAGAGTCCAAGGCGGACGCTCGCCGAGAGATGATCGAAGAGGCGGCGTACCGGGTGCTGATGCGCGATGGCTACAAGGCGGCTTCGATCTTGGCGATTGCCAAGGAAGCCAAGGCCTCCAACGAGACGCTCTACCGCTGGTATGGCAACAAGCAGGGACTTTTCGCCGCGCTGGTCGAACGCAATGCGCAGGCGGCGCGCGAACTGTTGGGCGAAGCGCTTGCCGGTGATCAGACACCCTTGACCACGCTGGAGGCGTTGGGCCCGGTGCTTCTGCGACTGGTCACCAGTGAGCGGGCGGTGGCGCTGAACCGGGCGGCGGCTGGCGATGTGTATGACACAGGCACACTGGGCGCGGCGCTAGCCAAGGGTGGGCGAGAGGCTTTGCTGCCATTGATCGCCAAGCTTTTGGCGCAAGCCGATACTGAAGGTGCACTCCAGATCGATGACCCGAACGAGGCAGCTGAGGTTTACATCAACCTGCTGATTGGCGACGTGCAGATCCGGCGTGCAGCCGGTGCTTTGGAGCCGCTGTCTGAAGCGGCCATTGTGGCCCGTTCGACACGGGCGCTGACATTGTTGCGCCGCCTGTACGCTCCGGCTTGAAGATGCGCCTGGCCTGGCTTAGGTGACCAGTGCACGCCGAACGCTCGGCGCTGCTTTTGGAGCTTTTATGCAAGAGATTGCACGCATTCGCTAAGGCCCCGGCGTAGGGGGTTGGCCAGTTTGGCTGACCTCAAGGGACCATAAAACAAGCATCTTGCCGCCTTTGACAGGGCAGCGAGCGATGCTTGGCGTTTGCCGTTCCAAATTCAAGACACTCCCATGAACATTTCCAAACACGAGCAGCGTGTGCTGCACGTGCTCGCCCAAGGTGGGTCCATCCACTTTAAGCGCAGTGCCAACGGCAAGGTGCAGGAGATCATCTGCTTCACCCGCGATGGCCACGTGCTCGCCGACTGCACACTTCGCGTTTTTGAACGCCTGAAGAAGCGCAAGCTTATCCGCTCAACGGGCGGAAAGCCCTACCGCATCACCTACAAGGGCCGCGTTTCTGTGCGCCCCCAGTTGGACAACCGCTAGAAAGACCAAATCCATGAAAGACCGAACTCTGATCCGGCCCATTGTGCGGGCCGATCTGCCCGCCCTGAAGCGCGTGATCGCCAGCACCGAGCTTTTCCCGCCGGACATGCTGGACGGTATGATGGAGGGCCATTGGAGTGGCTCTCCTGACCCTGCGCTTTGGCTCACATTCGCCGACCCCGATCCGGTTGCTGTCGCTTATGCGGCCCCTGAGCCAATGACCGATGGCTGCTGGAACCTTTATCTGATCGCCGTGCACGCTGATCACCACGGCCAGGGCATCGGCAGGGCGCTTCTTGCCTTTGTCGAAGACACTTTGGCGGTGGAAGGCGTGCGGGTGCTGCTCGTGGAAACCTCAGGCAGTGCTGGGTTTGCCCGCACGCGCGCTTTCTACGCTCAGGCTGGGTATGAGGAAGAAGCACGCATCCGCGAGTTCTATGCGGCGGGCGAGGACAAGATTATCTTCCGCAAGGCGCTTTAGTTTGCCTTTTTAGGATGCGTCACCCCTGTGCTTGTCGCAGGGGTCCATGCCTGAGGACTTTCAGCAGCCTTGATGATTGCCAATGAGCGCATTGGAATGGATCCCCGGGTCAAGCCCGAGGATGACGTCTAGGTGGTCGCCTCTTCCTCGTCGTCGTGCTCAGCATACCGATTCATCACCGGGATCTGGAACAGCGTGAAGGCGAAGGTAATGGGCATGACGCCCCAGACCTTGAAGGCGACCCAGAAGTCGGTGGTTTGGGTGCGCCAAACGACTTCATTGAGCACGGCGAGGAAAATGAAGAACAGGCCCCAACGTAGCGTTAGGATGCGCCAGCCTTCTTCTTTCAGGTTGAAGGCATCATCGAACACGTAAGAGAGCAGCGAGAGTTTAAAAATCCAAAGTCCGCCCAACAGCACCGTGGCGAACAACATGTTCACAATGGTCGGCTTCAGCTTGATGAAAAGATCGTCCTGCAAAAACAGTGTCAGCGCACCAAAGAACAGCACCACCACGCCGGATACCAGCGGCATGATCGGCAGTTTGCCGAGATAGATGCGCGAGGCGATGAGCGAGATCGTGATCGCCACCATGAACACGGCTGTCGCCAAAAAGATCGGTTCGCGGAACCCGGCGAGCGCCGGGTAGCTTTCCATCAGCGACGCGCCGCGCGCGTTGACAAAGAAGAAGATCACCAGCGGTCCAAGCTCAAGCGCCAACTTGATGAATGGGTTTTTGGTCTCTTTTTTCTCAGGGACGGTGGTCTCGCTCATACTCTTATCATTCCGCTGGCTCGTTCTCTTGGGTATCGTCGAGCCCAGCAATGGCGCGGGCGAAACTTGTTGGGTCGAAGGCTTCCAGATCGTCGACGGCCTCGCCGACGCCAATCAGGTGTACCGGTATCTGGTGTTTCTTGGCGATGGCCACAAGGATGCCGCCCTTGGCTGTGCCGTCCAGCTTGGTCATGACGAGGCCAGTGACGCCAGCGGTTTTGCCAAAAACATCCACCTGATTGAGGGCGTTCTGGCCCGTGGTGGCGTCCAAGGTGAGAAGCACATCGTGCGGTGCGTCGGGGTCGATCTTCTTGATTGCACGGATAACTTTTTCCAACTCGGCCATGAGCTCGGTGCGGTTCTGCAAGCGACCGGCGGTGTCGATAAGAAGGACATCCACACCCTGCTCTTTGGCCTGCGTCAGTGCATCGAAGGCAAGGCCGGCTGCATCTGAGCCTTGCGGGCGAGTAACGACCGGTGCGCCGGTGCGCTCGCCCCAGACTTTCAGTTGTTCGATAGCGGCGGCACGAAACGTGTCACCGGCGGCAAGCATCGGTTTCATGCCGAGTGCGGCGATTTTTGAGGCGAGTTTGCCGATGGTTGTCGTCTTGCCCGCTCCATTGACGCCGACCATCAAGATCACGTGGGGCTTGCGCGATGGCGCGACGCGCAGCGGCTGGGCCACAGGTTCCAGAACCTTGGCGACCTCGTCGGCGAGCACCTGTTTGATCTCTTCCTCAGAAACCTCTTTGCCGAAGCGCTCATCTTCCAGCCGCGTGGTGATGGCCATGGCGGTGTCCACGCCAAGGTCGGCCTGGATCAAAATATCTTCCAGCTCTTCCAGCGCCTCGCCGTCGAGTTTCCTCTTGGTGACCAGCGAGACCACGCCCTGGGTGATGGCGTTGGAGGAGCGTTTGAGCCCTCCGGTCAGGCGCGACAGCCAACCCTTTTTGGCCGGTTCACCCGATGGGGTCTCGACGCGTTTTTCCGGCGTGATCGCGATGTAGTCCAAGGCGGGGGTATCTGTGTCGCTCATGCTGCCTGATCGGCCTTGCTGGTTAGGGTGCCGGTGAGGCGCTGTCCTTGATGGCCCGTGATGGTGACCGGCAGAATGTCGCCAGCGGCGGGGCCGTTGCCGGAAACCGGAATCGCGACCTCGGTGTAGGCCGGGATGCGCCCGCGCGCCAGCCCATCAGCAACACGCTCGATCAACACCGGTTGGGTGGTGCCGGACTGGGCGGCAAGATGGTTGGCAAGCGCCTCGCGGCCCTTTTCACGAAGGCGGTCGGCGCGGGCTTTGATGGTCGGACGATCAACCTGCGGCATCTTGGCTGCCGGGGTGCCCTGACGCGGTGAAAACGGGAAGACGTGCAGGAAGGTCAAGCCGCAGTGATCCACCAGTTTCAGTGAGTTTTCAAACATCGCCTCAGTCTCGGTGGGGAAACCAGCAATGATGTCGGCGCCATAGACAATATCGGGCCGTGCAGTGCGCATGTCCTGACAAAACGCGATGGCATCATCGCGCAAATGACGGCGTTTCATGCGCTTCAAAATCATATCGTCGCCCGCCTGCAGCGACAGATGCAGATGCGGCATCAGGCGTTGATCGCCCTTGATGGCATCCACCAGCGCGGGGTCAGCCTCGATGCTGTCGATGGAGGAAAGCCGGAGGCGCTGAAGATCGGGAACGTGGCGCAGGATCTGCTGCACCAGGTCGCCCAGCTTGGGTGATCCCGGTAGGTCTGGGCCATAGCTGGTGAGATCGACGCCGGTGAGCACCGCTTCGGCGTAGCCTTGATCGACCAAAGCTTTGATTTGATCGACCGCAATACCCATGGGCACGGAACGCGCGTTTCCCCGGCCATAGGGAATGATGCAGAAGGTGCAGCGGTGGTCGCAGCCGTTTTGGACCTCGACAAAGGCGCGGGTGCGCTCGCCAAAACCGTTGGTGAAAGCCGGTGCGGTTTCCTTCACCCGCATGATGTCGGTGACGTGCAGTTTGTCGGTAACGGTCGCTGGAAGGCTTGCCCAGGTGGCCGGCGCGGTTTTGGCTTCGTTGCCGAGCACCAGATCGACTTCGTTCATGGCCGCAAAAGTTTCCGGCTCGATCTGCGCTGCGCAACCCGTAACCACCACCCGCGCGGTGGGGTTGTCGCGCTTGGCTTTGCGGATGGCTTGCCGCGCCTGGCGCACCGCTTCGCCAGTGACCGCGCAGGTGTTCACGATGATCGTGTTGCTGTGGCCTGCCGCTTGCGCCGATTGGCGCATGGCTTCAGACTCCACCGTGTTGAGGCGGCAACCAAGGGTGAGAACATCAACGCTCACGCAGCAAGACCTGCGAACATAGAAGCATCAAGCACGACATCGCGTTCATGCTCGACTGGGCCGGTCATCAGCACGTGATCGTTGGTTGCCCACTCGATCTGCAGCGTGCCACCGGGTTGATGCACGGTGACTGAGCGATCTGTGCGGCGCAGACGCGCGGCTGAAACAGCGGCTGCGCAGCCTGCCGAGCCGCAGGCAAGCGTGAGGCCCGCGCCGCGTTCCCAGGTGCGCATAACAAGCGTTTGCCGATCCATCACCTGAACGATGGAAATGTTGGCGCGCTGCGGGAATAACGGATGATGTTCGAGCATAGGGCCGATTTTATCCAGACCAATGGTTGCAACATCGTCCACCCAGAAAACCGCGTGCGGGTTGCCCATGTTTACCACGGCAGGCGAGGACAAGACCGGGTCGCCTGCTGGGCCGACGTGCAGCTCGATGAAGCGGGTGTCCTGAAACGGCTCGGACAAGGGGATCTCATCCCAAGCAAAGCGTGGTGTGCCCATATCAACGGTGTAAGTAAGAGCAACGTTCGGTTTGGTAATGGCAAGCAACCCGCGCGCCGTTTCTACCAAACGGGTCTCTCGCGGCCCTTGCGTTTCATCCAGGTGCCAGGCAACGCAGCGTGTGCCGTTGCCACAGGCCTCAGCCAGCGATCCATCGGTGTTGTAGATACGGATCAGTGCCGCCGTGCCCTCAGTGGCTGGGGCATGCAAAACCATCAACTGATCGAAGGTGGTTTGGGGGTCAAGCGCGATGGCGCGCGCCTCATCGCCCGACACGATGTGATCGCTGTCGGTGAGGTCGAGAACCGTGATCTTGTTTCCTGCGCCGTTCATCACCCGAACGGGGCGATTGATGAGCGCTGTAGGGCTTGGCATCTGTGGGTTTGCGTCCATGGCGCGGATGTATGCCTGAAGGCTGAATTTTTGGCCAGTTTTTCCGTCTGTGTGCGGTGCACACCTTGCTAAAAATCGGATTTATGCTACATTTAATGGACGTGCGGCGGCATTTTTTTTGAAGAGCCTAACCTGCTTTCAGCAGTTGGAACGCAAAAGATCGCCGGTTTTAGACAAACGGCCTCTCGCACGTGAGGCTGTTTATATATGCCACGGCAGGAGACGTTTCATGGCTACAGGTACGGTTAAGTGGTTCGACGCCACCAAAGGTTTCGGGTTCATTGTTCCCGATGAAGGCGGCAAGGATGTGTTTGTGCACATTTCTGCAGTCGAGCGCGCTGGCCTCCAGACGCTGAAAGACAATCAGAAAATCACGTATGAATTGGAAGAAGGCCGCAATGGCCGCATGGCTGCTTCGCAGCTGCAAGTCCAAGACGACTAATCCAATACGACTGATAGATTTGTCATTGTAACGTCGACCCCCAAAGGGACGCGTTGATGAAGGAAGGGCCGGGCATGTGTGTCCGGCTTTTTTGTGTCTGCCGTTACATCGCTTTTACTTAGAGCGTTTCGCGTTTACCGTGAGACACAGAGCGTCACATAGCGCATTGAAATCTTTGATTTCAGGCAGCGTTATGTGATTCAGATTTAAAGCGAAACGCTTCAGGCTGCTGCTGAAATGACGATCACGCCAGCTCAACACTATTGATCCCCCCCCCTTCGCGGTTCAGCAAGGAACACACATGCCACAGCAGCGTTTGGCTCAGGTGATCGAACTTTCCGATCTGCTAGATCAGGCTGTTTTCGTTTTGGAAGTGCGCGAGGACGAGACGCTCATCTTCCGCAAACTCAATCGATTTCACGAGAGAACGACTGGGCTGAAGAGCGAAGATCTGGCCGGCAAAACACCTTTGGAAGTGTTGCCACCGCGAATGGCTGAAAGTGTTAACGCCAAATATTCCTCCTGTCTGACCTCACGTATGCCTTTCACCTATGAGGAAGTTCTCAACCTGCCCAATGGTGAAACTTGGTGGCAAACCACGCTCTCACCGCTTTTCTTCGATGATGGCCGCGTGATTGGCATCGTGGGCACAGCCGTCGATATCACCGATCGCAAAGCCCAAGAGTTTCGCGATGCCAATGCGCTGGCAGAACTGCGCAAGCTGAATGAAGAGATCAATACTTACGCATCCATGGCGGCGCATGATGTGCGCGGGCCGTTACGGAAAATCAAAGTGATCACGGAGCTGATGTTTGCCGATGGTGCGCCGGCTGCCGACGAGCCAGTTGTGCTATCGCCCGATCAAAAGGCATTGCTGGGCTCCATCGGATCCATCGCCAGCTCCACCCTGGAGCATGTCGACAGCATTTTAAGTTACGCCCGCGCCCTTTCCTTGCCCGACGAGGCCAAGCTGGAGGAGGTCGATCTGCACCTGATGTTTGCTGACCTGGTAGGGTTGGTGGACGCCGATGGATCCTTTCATTTTGATTATCCCAAGCAGACCGTGGTGGCTGAGCGCGTCATCTTGCAGGTGACACTGCGCAACCTGTTGGAAAATGCCGTTAAGTTTGGCCGCTCGCGTTGCAGTGTTGAGCTATCAGAAAGTGTTGGGTCCCCAGGGTTCCTGGAGTTCACAGTAACCGACGATGGTCCAGGTTTTGCCGATGGCATGACATTGGTCGATCAGTCATCGCGCTCACAAAGTCAGTCACCGACAAGCGGGTTTGGCTTGGCAAGCGCGCAACGGATGATTGAGGCACGTGGAGGGCGCATGTGGTTGGCTGACGGTGAAGGCGCCAATGTCGTCTTCACGATTTGCGGAACATTCCTAGAAACATCCTCGTAATCGCGCCCATGCGATATGAATGTTCCGTACCCACGCTCGGATAGGCGTTCATCAAGCGGAACTCGCCGGCATCAAGGTGTAACGTATTGGTGCAGAAAACAGGTCTGGCGGATTTCTTCGGCAAGTTTGATGTAATCGTCCAGAGTGGATGGCTTGGTGCGATAATCGGTGGCGCCCCCCTCAAGGGCGCGTTGTCGATCATCCTGCCGGGAAGAGCTAGATAACATCATCACACAGCGGGTCGCGCTTGACCCTTCAGCACGTTTGCTGAGCTCATCAAGCACATCAAACCCGTTCATGTTTGGCATCTGAATATCAAGCAAGGTGACATCAGGTTGATGGGTGGTGATTGCATCCACAGCTTGCCGTGAATCGGCAACCTCAATGAGCTCGACCGGCGTTCCCAAGGCATTGAAGCTGCGGCGAATAACAAAACGATCCAGCTCATCATCATCAACCACCAAGACCTTTAAAGGCCGTGATGGAATGACAGGAGTTGAGTCGTGCATGGTCACCACGTCTTGGAGATGGTTTGCGTCGACCGGTTGGTCGCTCGGTCCGATGTGTGTTGGGGGGACTTCGAGCATGCGCTTCACCTTGTGCCATGTATGTAGCTTTTTTGGCGCAAGTGAATTCCTATTTAAGCCCAGCAGTGGAAAGTGCAAATCCAAGCATTGGATGCGACACGGGCTTTAAATCTGCCGCTGCAAACCGGCGCACTTTTTTATCGCCTATGTTTCTGTGGCGACGGATAGGCGGCGCATTGCTTGACATCCGGGCCTTTGCGCCTTAGCGAACAGCCATCTCTTTGCTGATGCTTTTTGCATGAGCCGACCGGGACACTTATCTAAAGCTGATCCCGGAGGTGAACACCCACCAGCGCGTTGCGCCCGTGGGTGCTTTTTCCGTTTGGGCTTATGCTTTCCAGATGTTTCAGCAACCAGAATGGACCTTGAACGATGTTCGATACGCTTTCTGACCGCCTTTCCGGCATTTTCGATGGGCTCACCAAACGCGGTGCGCTGAGCGAAAAAGACGTCAACGAAGCCCTGCGTGAGGTTCGCCGCGCGCTGCTGGAAGCTGATGTTGCACTGGAAGTGGTGCGCGCTTTCGTCGAGCAAGTGCGCGTTCGTGCTGTTGGCGTTGAGGTTCTCAAATCCGTTTCCCCTGGCCAGCAGGTTATCAAGATCGTCCATGACGAGCTCGTTGCGGTGCTGGGCTCCGATGCGCAGACGATTGATCTGGCCGCCGTGCCGCCGGTGTCGATCCTGATGGTTGGCCTTCAGGGCTCAGGTAAAACGACGACCACAGCGAAGATCGCCAAGCGTCTGACCGAGCGGGACAAGAAAAAGGTCTTGATGGCCTCGCTCGATACCCGTCGCCCGGCTGCTATGGAGCAGTTGCGTGTGCTCGGCGAGCAGCTTGACGTTCCAACGCTGCCCATTGTTGAGGGCCAAAGCGCTGTGCAGATTGCCCGCCGGGCGATGGATGCCGCGCGCCTTGGCGGCCATGATGTGGTGCTGCTTGATACCGCTGGCCGTACCACGGTCGATGAAGCGTTGATGGCTGAAACCGCAGAGATTGAGGCAGTCGCCAAGCCGCACGAAGTGCTTTTGGTTGTCGATGCGCTGACCGGTCAGGATGCGGTGAACACGGCGCGCGCTTTTGATGAACGTCTGGATGTTACCGGCATCGTGCTCACCCGCGTTGATGGCGATGGACGCGGTGGCGCGGCGCTGGCCATGCGCGCTGTTACCGGCAAGCCCATCAAGCTGATCGGTACGGGCGAGAAAACCGATGCGCTGGAAGAGTTTCACCCGCAACGCATCGCAGGGCGTATTCTTGGCCAGGGCGATATCGTCTCGCTGGTTGAAAAAGCCGCGCAGGACATTGATCAGGAAAAAGCGGCCAAGATGGCCAAGCGTCTGCAAAAGGGTGCGTTCGATCTGAACGACCTGAAAGAGCAGATGCAGCAGATGCAAAAAATGGGCGGCATGGGCGGCCTGATGGGCATGATGCCTGGCATCGGCAAAATGAAGAAGCAGATCGACCAGGCCGGGATCGATGACAAAGCCATCACCCGCCAAATCGCCATCATTCAGTCGATGACGCCGAAAGAGCGCACCAAGCCTGATTTGCTCAAAGCCAGCCGCAAAAAGCGTATTGCTGCGGGCTCTGGCATGCAGGTGGCTGACGTCAACAAGCTTTTGAAAATGCATCGCCAGATGGCCGACATGATGAAGGCCATGGGCAAGAAAAAGGGCGGCATGCTGGGCAGTATGTTTGGTGGTGGCATGCCAAGCCCCGAAGAGATCGCAGCCGCTCAGGCTGCTCAAGGTGGCGATGCTGGTGGTGGGCCAAGCCTCGATCCAGATGCACTTGCCAAGATGGCGCAGCAGGCGGGCGGCGGCTTGCCCGGCTTGGGTGCGCCCGGTGGCATGCCCGGCCTTCCCGGTCTTGGTGGCGGTATGCCTGGGTTGCCAGGTCTTGGTGGCATTCCTCAGCGCGGCGGCAAAAAGAAGAAGCGCAAATGACCGACGATTTGCCCCTTGTTGCTCCAACGCTTGAAACCGAGCGCCTGATCCTACGTGGTTGGGAGCTTGAGGATTTTGACGCTTACGCTGCCTTCGTTGCCGATGATGAAGCCAACCGTTTTCGCGGCGGCGCGGTGGATCGCACCACCGCGTGGAAGGACTTTGAAGGCCTTGCCGGTCAATGGGCGCTGCGCGGCTACGGCACCTTTGCAGTCGAAGATAAAGAAACTGGTGAGCTGGTCGGCTGGGCTGGGCTTTGGCATCCGGCGCGCCTGGATGAGCCTGAGCTGTGCTGGAGCGTTTTTCCAGCCTTTACCGGTCAGGGCTACGCCCATGAAGCAGCCGGTGCGGCGCTTGTTTGGTGGACGCAGATTGAAGATAATCCCGCGCCCTTTTCCATGACCCACCCGGACAACATCGCCTCACAGCGCGTGGCGGAAAAGCTTGGCGCCTTGCGCGGCGAGGATTTTGAGTTTGATGGCCGTCCTTCGTTCTTTTTCCGCCATCAGATCGCCGGGCGCGAGGAGATGGTGCATTGACCACCGACTACGCGCTGACCATCCCAACGGTTGAAACCGAGCGGCTTTTGCTTCGTGGCTGGAAAGAGGCCGATGCCGAAGGTTTGGCGGAACTTTATGGCGATGAAGACAATGCCAAGTTTATCGGCGGTGTGATGGCGCCCTGGGATGCTTGGCGCATGGTGGCCCAGCGCATTGGCCAGTGGCATCTGCGCGGCTTTGCGATGTTTGCCGTTGAAGAAAAAGCCTCCGGGCAGTTCGTCGGCCATGCTGGCCCGAACTTTCCAAAAGGCTGGCCGGAGCGCGAGATTGGTTGGGGTTTGGTCAAACGTTTCCACGGCCAAGGATACGCCCTTGAGGCGGCGCGCGCCTCACTGCGCTTTGCCTATGAGGTGCTTGGTTGGGACACCGCGATGAGCCTAATCGATCCCGACAACACACCCTCTCGCAAGCTCGCTGAGCGCCTAGGCGCCACCTATGAGAGCACGCAGACGGTCACCAGTTTTACCGCCGATGTTTATCGGCATCTCTCACCAACAGAATTTTTGAAATAGCTGACAGAAGGAACTGAAAATCTATGGCTATTAAATTGCGTCTGGCCCGTGGCGGGTCGAAAAAGCGTCCCTATTACTCCATTGTTGCTGCTGATGTGCGCGCTCCGCGTGACGGCCGTTACGTGGAAAAAGTGGGCAGCTACAACCCGCTGCTGCCAAAAGATTCCGAAGATCGCGTGAAGCTGAACGTGGAACGCATCGAGTATTGGCTTTCCGTTGGCGCGCAGCCAACCGACCGTGTGCTGCGTTTCCTGGATGAAGCTGGTCTTGCCAAGCGTGAAGCGCGCAACAACCCCAACAAGGCTGTTCCTGGCGAGAAAGCCAAAGAGCGCGAGCAGGAAAAAGCTGACAAGGCTGCTGCCTTGGCCGAGGCTGAAGCTGAAGCCGCTGCTGCCCCAGCAGAAGAAGCGCCGGCCGAAGAGGCTGCTGCTGAGGAAGCCCCCGCTGAAGAAGCCGCTGCTGAGGACGCTGGCGCCGAAGAAGAGAAAGCCGAATAGGGTTTCAACCCTTAAGCTTTTTGGCCATGTCTGAATCGGACCCCTTCATCATTCTTGCCCGCATCGGTGCGCCCAATGGCGTGCGCGGTGCGGCGCGGGTGAAGCTGTTTGGTGATGATCCGGCAAGCCTGGCTGACGGCCCGTTGCAACGGGCCGATGGCAAGGGTTCGGTTGTTTTGACCGGTCTGCGGCCCGGCAAAACACCCGACATGGTGGTGGCGACGTTCGATGGCGTCACCAACCGCGAACAGGTGGCTGAGCTTAACGGTGTTGAGCTTGGTCTGCCGCGTTCCGCTCTTCCTGACGTGGAAGACGAAGATGATTTCTACCACACCGATTTGATCGGTTTGGAAACACGGCTTACCGATGGATCGCGCTTCGGCGAGATCATGCAGGTGGCCAATTATGGTGCCGATGATCTGCTGGACATAAAGCCCGACCGAGGCGGTCCAACGGTGTTGGTGCCTTTCACCAAGGCCATCGTGCCGACCGTGAAACTGGTAGATGGGTACGTTGTGCTTGACCCGCCAGAAGGTCTGCTCGACCCGCCAAAGAAGAAGCCCTCAGAGGCAGATGGGGGCTGACAGATGACCTTTCGGGCCGACGTCTTCACGCTCTATCCTGATATGTTTCCAGGTACGCTGGGCGCGGCTTTGGCTGGTAAAGCGCTGGCGGATGCTCTTTGGTCGTTGGACGCACACAACATTCGCGATAGTGCTACCGACAAGCATCGCTCGGTTGATGACACACCTGCTGGCGGCGGCGCTGGCATGGTGCTGCGTGCTGATATCTTGGCCAAGGCGCTCGATACCCATGTGCCTGCCGATGACCCACGCCCGAAACTTCTGATGTCACCGCGTGGTGTGCCGCTAACACAAGCTATGGTGCGTGATCTCGCCGATGGACCAGGCGCCGTGATTGTGTGCGGGCGCTTTGAAGGCGTGGATGAGCGCGTGATCGAAGCGCGTGGCCTGCAAGAGGTCTCCATTGGCGACTATGTGCTCTCAGGCGGCGAAGTGGCTGCCCAAGTGCTTCTGGATGCTGTGGTACGGCTCTTGCCGGGCGTCATGGGAAATGATGTGTCTGGCACGCAAGAAAGCTTTGAAGATGGGCTTCTGGAACATCCTCACTACACCCGCCCTGTGGAGTGGGAGGGGCGCAGCATTCCCGACGTTCTGCGTTCAGGCGATCACAAGAAGATCGATGCATGGCGGCGTGAGCAGGCCGAAAGGCTGACGCGCGCCAGACGCCCTGATCTTCTCAAAGGGTGAGGACAGGCAATGAGCGGAGCACCCGTTGACGGAACTTGGCGCGGACAGTGCCTTTGCGGGTCGGTGGCCTTCACCATCCAAGGTTCGATGAGCGAGCTTTCAGCGTGCCATTGCAGTCAGTGTCGGCGCCAGAGTGGGCATTATCAGGTCGCTGGTGTTGTCGCCAAAACTGCGATCACCTTCGAAAACGATGAAACGCTCACTTGGTATCGCTCGTCTGACTTCGCCCAACGCGGATTTTGTTCAGCCTGTGGATCAGCGTTGTTTTGGGATGATGGCAGCGAAGCAATGAGCATCAACATAGGTTGTCTCGACCAACCAACTGGTCTGTCGCTTGCCAGCCATATTTTCGTTGCTGACAAGGGCGATTACTATGAGATCACTGACGGCGTGCCGCAGGCTGCCCATTACGAGGCCTGAACCTCTCGACAAGCGCAAAAGCGTGGTGTAAGCGATCTGCTCACCCGGTCGGCGACTGCCGGGCTTTTGGATTTTAAAACAGCCTGTGCACTTGGGGCGCTTGTTTCGCACCAGGTAGATCGCAATGATCATCACCGACGGGCTTTGTTCGAACACGCACGCATCCCGCGGCCTTTTACAGCGCTTCTTGCGCAGGGCCCTTGTGATGCCTCTGGACCGAAATATGGAGATCAGCCGATGAACCTCATCGCTGAACTGGAAAAAGAACACGCCGCTGAGCTCGAAGCCAAGCGCGCTATCCCTACCTTCTCACCTGGCGACACCTTGAAGGTGAATGTGCGCGTGACCGAAGGTACTCGTACCCGTGTGCAGGCCTATGAAGGCGTTTGTATTGCACGTTCCGGCGGTGGCCTGAACGAAAGCTTCACGGTGCGCAAAATCTCTTACGGTGAAGGTGTGGAACGTGTGTTCCCTGTCTACTCGCCGCTGCTCGACAGCATCGAAGTGATCCGTCGCGGTAAAGTGCGTCGCGCCAAGCTTTACTATCTGCGCGATCGTCGCGGTAAGTCGGCGCGTATCGCCGAAGCCACGAATGTTCGCGCCCGCGGCTTGAACGATGAAGTGCGTGCTGGCATTGTTGCTGAGAAAGCTGCTGCCCAGGCTGCCAAAGAGGAAGCCAAAGCCGCTGCTGAAGCAGAAGCCAAGGCTGCCGAAGCCGCAGCAGCAGAAGCTGCCGCCGCTGAGGCCGAAGCACCGGCTGAGGACAAAGCCGAATAGGCTTCTTTCAATTCCGATGATGAAAAGGCGGCCCATTGGCCGCCTTTTTTTGTGCCTGCTGCGCGGGTTCAGATCTGCTCTTTGTTGAGCGCCAGATGCTGCAGCAGCATGATCGTCTTGGCGTCGGTGATCTCGCCGGACGCGATCATGGTCAGCGCCTTGTCAAACGGGATGTGCAGAACGTCGATGTCCTCGCCCTCATCGGGATGGCCGCCACCTTCCGACACTTGGTCTTTTGCCGAGTAGGCGCCGATGAAACAGGCCAGTTTCTCTGTCACCGATCCAGGGCTCATGAAAGCATCGAAGACGAGCGTGAGCTTGGATACAGAAAAGCCGGTTTCTTCTTCCAACTCGGCACGCATGCGCTCTGCCGGGTTCAGACCTTCCAAGAGACCTGCAGGCGCCTCGATCAAGAACCCATCATGGCCGTTGAGCATGGCGGGCAGGCGGAACTGCTTGACCAGGAGCACCGTGCCTTGCTCGCGATTGTAGAGCAGGCAGGCAGCCCCATTGCCGCGATCATAGGCCTCGCGGGTCTGGTTCTGCCATGTGCCATCGCGGCGTTTGAGCGCAAAGGCGTGTTTGGTTAGCGTGCCCCAGTCATTGGCCAAAACGGTTTGTTTGATGGGGCGAAAGAACTCTGTTTCGTTCAACGGTTGGGCCTTTATATAGCACTTCGCGAAAAGCCTGAATCACCAAACGCTGCCTAAAATCAAAGATTTTAACGCGTTAGGTGATGACTGATGTTTCAAGTACTTCGCGAAGTGTTTTAGAACACATAAAAAAGCCCGGCTCACATATCCATGAGCCGGGCCGAAGCTTTACCTGCCGGGATTGCTAGCAGCGAACGATGCGATAGGTACCATCGCCGTTGGAAACGGCGCATTCGTTGGTCGTTGTGTTGCGGGCGTAGATTGCGCCTGCAGCTGCACCGGCTGCGCCGGCAACAACAACCCAGCCCGCGCTGGCGCCAAAGGCCGCTGCGGTTAGGGCACCAAGACCGCCACCGATGACACCACCGGCCAGCGTGTTTTGTTCAACGCGGCTCATGGACTGGCAACCGGCCATGGCCAGGGCACCGACCAGAACAACGCTGGCAGCAACACGTTTGAAACCGCGCTTGGTAGGGGAACGAAGAGCTTGGGTCTGCGACATCACGAAAATCTCCTGAATTGCGGTGGACGCGCTGATCGATCAGCACGCGGCGGCAATAAAATGCCCCCTAAGGACACATCTGTCGATTGTTCGCGATCAATGTCCTGATCACGAAACGCTACAAAGGTGATTTGGTTCCATTGCGGTAACCAGATTGTGAAAAGGCGACTTAGTAGGGGTGATAGCCGCCTTTCCGTTTTGCGTTGCGTCGTCGGTTATTTCTTGCCACCGCCTGGAACGTTTGGCGCGGTGCCGCTGGCAGCATTGACGTCACGCACAGAGAGCGTCGCTGGCGCATTGCCGACCGAAGAAAAAGTGCCCAGCCAGATCTCATAGGCCCCTGTTTGCGCGCCATCGACCAGGACCAGTGGATTGAAATCGCCGCCTGAATCATCGTCGCACAGCACCGTACCATCGGGGGTGCGCACTGCCAGTGTGGTGTCCTCGGCTGAACGCACTGTCATCTCAACATCCAGGCCAGCATCATCAACATAGGCGATGAAATCTGGGTTGGAGGCGATGAAGCCATTGCAGGTTCCGCCAAATTGGTTGAACGCCTCAAACGAGCCACCGGCCAAGAGTTCAAACTCCTGACGTGTCATACCGCCGGTGACGGGTGCTTCGGTGACGGCGCCATCCGGTAGGATTTTTTCGTCCAAAATCTCGCTGATTGCCAGTGTTGCTTCTGGGTTGCCAGCCGCCGGGTCATAGGTGCCGATGAAGATTTCATAGCGACCCGATGTTGGATTGGTCTGCGAGACCGCTGGGTTGAGGCCGTCAGCATCATCGTTGCAGAGCACCTCGCCGGTTGGCGTGCGCACAAGCAGTGTCGTGTCAGCGTCGGAATTGACGAACACGCGCAGCGGCCAATCACCGGATGTGTAGTTGAGCACGAAATCCGGCTCTGATGCGATGTTGCCCCAGCAGGATGGGTCAATGGAGCTGGCATCGACAAAGCCACCGGCAGCAAGCACGGTGGTGAAGGGATCAGGCGTGAAGCCAGCCGTCAACGACATGGATGTGATCGCGCCTGATGGCTGTGTTTTGATGGTGGAGATTTCCTCGACCACCAGGTTGGTCTGGGGGAAGGTTTCGTTTTCAATCGGGTTAAAGGTGCCGATCCAAATGGCATAGTCGCCGCTCAGCCCTTCCGGACCGATGAGGCCAGGGTTAAGGCCGGCAAAATCATCGTTGCACTGAACTTGGCCGTTAGGCAAAGCCACGGCCATGGTGGTGTCGTCTTCAGACGTTGCTGTGATCCGTAAGGCTTGGTTGCCATTGTAGGTGACAACATAGTCGGGCGCCTCGGCAACGAAGCCATTGCAGAATTGACCAAGCGTGGAACCTTCCATGGCGCCACCGGCTTGTATGTCAACATTGTGCGACCCGAACCCTGTGCCCAATTGGGTGGACCCAAAAGTGGGTGCCAAGCGCAATCGGTCACCCAATCCGCCAGGTGATACCGAGCCGCTGTCACCACCTGGACCGGTCGTGATGGTCAGCGTTGCATCGGGGTAAAAGTCGTTCTGGATCGGGTTAAATGTGCCGACCCAAACGCCATAATTTCCGGCCGTCGGTGAGGCGATGGAGAGCGCTGGGTTCAGATCCAGATCATCATCATTGCAGTAAACACGACCGTTCGGATCGACGACAACCAGCGTTGTGTCTTCAGCTGATTCAACGCCAAGATCCAACGGCCCACGGCTGCCGCCCTGATAGTTGATCACGTAATCGGGGGCATCGGCGACAAAGCCTGCACAGGCATTGTTGATGCCAAAGGCATCCATATCGCCGCCGGCTTGCAGTTCGAAGGTCTGGGTGCCGAAGCCCGATGTTACGGAGATTTCGCCGAAAGCGGGTGGCTGATTGGCGTTGAAGCCGCTGCCGGTTGAAGGCGGGGTGCTTGGCGTGGCCGGTGTGACTGGCGCTCCGGTGGTGGAAACATTGAGCACCGCTTCTGGAAAGAAATCGTTCTCGATGGGGCCGAAGGTGCCGATCCAAACGGCGTAGCTTCCCGCCTGCGGATTGCTGATTTGCAGGCCAGGATTAAGGTCAACGGCATCATCGTTGCAGAGCACTGTTCCGTTGGGGGCGACGACGACCAGCGTCGTGTCGACATCTGAGGTCACCGCCAAATCAATTGGACTGGTCATGCCGGGCGCAACAGTCAGCTGATAGTCGGGCACATCGGCGATGAACCCGGCGCAGGCTTGATTGGTCTCAAAGGCGTCAATGAAACCGCCAGCCTGAAGGGTGAAGTCCTGGCTACCAAAACCCGCCGCGATCTCAATTCCCCCAAACGCTGGCGCTTCCTGGGAATTGAACCCTGCGGCTGTGCCGCCCGGTGTAGGCGTTGCTGGTGGGGTGACCGGTGGAGTGGTTTGCTGCGACTCGCTCAACACAATGTCGGCATCAGGATAGGTGTTGTTTTGGATTGGCTCATAGGTGCCGATCCACACGGCGTAGCGCCCTGGTTCGCCCGACGATGTTTCGATGCCTGGGTTCAAGCCATTGAAATCATCGTTGCAGAGGATGGCGCCGTCCGGTGCTTCAACAACCATGGTGGTGTCAGCATCCGACTGTCCCTCAATGAAAACTGAGGCGCCGCCGCTGTAATCCAAAATGAGGTCTGGTGCGTCTGCGATAAAACCGTTGCAGCCGGGCGCAAGGCCGCTGGCGTCGATGTCGCCGCCGGCTTGAATGGTCTGCGACACGGAGCCAAAGCCTTGGCCCTCGCTGACCGTGCCGAAGGTTGGATCAAGTTGACTGTTTTGTGCCGATGCATTGGCAACAAGGCCCAAAGATAGGGCGGTGGTGGCAACCCCTGCGAGCAGTTTCAGTGCGGGTTTGGTGGAGCTTGAAAAAGCCATGCGTGCGGGATCCCCTTGTTGGTGCAGGTGCAGCGCTTTGAAAAGCTGCGCGGCTTGTCTGCCCGGTATTCTGTGACGCGAGTAAGGTTACGCCTGCCCTGCCGGATTTGTCCACCAAGCGGTGGCAAGCCAAGCAAGCCAAAAGCGCACCGTCATTTAGCAGATTTATACATCCGCACCGTGACGGACGTCACATCAAGGCCACTACGCCTGAACGTTGTCTGAATGGCTTTCTGAAAAAGCCGCTCTTTTTTCGGGATTGGCCGTCATTTCACCAGACCGGGGCGCCCGCCACCAGGTCCGGCCGTGACCCATAGCGTCGCATCAGGATAGTCGCTGCTCTCGGAGTAGGTGCCGACCCAAAGCGCATAGTCTCCGGCCATTGGATTGCTGATGGTGAGTGCTGGGTCGAGGCCATCACCGTCATCGTTGCAATAAATGGCGCCATCCGGGCCGACGACCACCAGGGTGGTATCGATGCGAGATTGCACGCTGATCTCTAGCGGCACGCGCCCTTGGCCACGAAAATCGATGGTGTAGTCGGGTACATCGGCAATCCAGCCAGAGCAGTTGCCATTGACCGAGGAGGCACGCAATGCGCCGCCGGCCAACAGCTCAAAGCTGTGCGTGCCAAAGCCGCGTTGCACGCTGATATAGCCATAGGTGGGTTCAGCACCGGCGTTGAAGGCTGCTGGAGGACGCACGCCACCAGGGCCAGCGGTCACCCTCAGTGTCGCGTTGGGGTAGCTGTCAGATTGCGAGAAGGTGCCGACCCACACCGTGTACGCACCGGCTCGGGGACTGTTGATGGTGAGCGCGGGATTGAGGTCGTTGCTGTCATCATTGCAATAAATCGATCCGTCTGGTCCGACGACAACCAACGTGGTGTCGCTGCTGGATTGCGCTGACAGTTCCAGCGGCGCGCGGCCTTGCCCTTGAAAGTCGATGGTGTAGTCGGGTGCATCGGCGATGTAGCCGGAGCAGTTGCTGTTGATGGCGTTGGCGCTGATCGTGCCGCCTGCTTGCAGATCAAAGCTCTGGCTACCAAATCCGCGTGCCACCTCGATGAACCCATATGTGGGGGCCGCTTGGGCGTTGAAACCGGCGGGCGGGCGGGCACCGCCAAGGCGTGCAGAGACTTGCAGCGTGGCATCAGGGTAGGTGTCGCCATCAGAATAGGTGCCAACCCAAACCGCATAATTGCCAGCACGAGGATGCCCGATGCTGAGCGCCGGGTTCAGGCCATCACTGTCATCATTGCAGTAGACCGATCCATCCGGGCCGACCACCACCAGCGTTGTGTCGGTGCTTGAGGTGACACTGATGTCCAGTGGCACCCGTCCCGCGCCCTGAAAATCAATGGTGTAATCAGGCGCGTTGGCGATGAAGCCATTGCAGTTGTTGCCTACCGAGGAGGCCTGAAGCTGACCACCGGCCTGGAGGCTGAAGTTTTGGCTGCCGAAACCACGTGCGACGTTGATAAAGCCATAGGTGGGATCGAACTGAGCATTTTGAGCCTGCGCGTGGGTCGCGAGCCCCAAAAGAACGATGGCGCTTGCTGCGTGAAAGGCAAGTGATTTTGCGGTGCGGTGTATCGACATGATTTTGGCAATCTCCCTCAAGTGAACGGAGATCGCAGTAGCAGTTAGGCGGTTACCCAGACTGATCATAATCAATCGCTAATGCAACCTCCGATATGCAATGACCGACTGGTGCACCAAATAAGCAATTGCGTGCCTGCCCGCATTCCCGCCAAGGCGTTGCAACGCACGCGCAGAGTCGCTATCTGAAGCGCTCTAAACTCTTCCAAACTGCAGGACTTTCACTATGGCCGACGCTTCGGGCAAGCAGACCACCCATCCCCGCACGATGTACGACAAGATCTGGGATGATCATCTGGTTCACATGCAAGATGATGGCACCGGGCTGCTCTACATTGATCGACACCTCGTTCACGAAGTGACCAGTCCGCAGGCTTTTGAAGGTTTGCGCATGACGGGCCGCAAGGTGCGCGCGCCGGAGCGCACACTGGCAGTGGTTGACCACAACGTCCCCACGACGGACCGCTCCAAGGGCATTGATGACCCTGAAAGCGCGTTGCAGGTGGATACGCTTGCCAGCAACGCCAAAGAGTTTGGCGTCGACTATTTCAATGAAGTCGATATCCGCCAAGGCATCGTTCACATTGTCGGCCCTGAGCAAGGCTTCACGCTGCCCGGCATGACGATTGTGTGCGGCGACAGCCACACCTCCACCCATGGTGCGTTTGGTGCGTTGGCGCACGGCATCGGTACCTCTGAGGTGGAGCATGTGCTGGCCACGCAAACGCTGATTCAGAAAAAAGCGAAAAACATGCGCGTCACCGTGAACGGCAAACTGCCAGATGGTGTGACGGCCAAGGACATCACGATGGCAATTATCGGTGAAATCGGCACCGCTGGCGGCACCGGCTCGGTGATCGAGTATGCTGGTGAGGCGATTGAAGCGCTTTCGATGGAAGGGCGCATGACGCTCTGCAACATGGCGATCGAAGGCGGCGCCCGTGCTGGCCTGATTGCGCCGGATGAAAAAACCTACGCCTATATTGAGGGTCGTCCACGGGCGCCAAAAGGTGAGGATTTTGAAAAGGCTGTGGCTTACTGGAAGACGTTGCCGACCGATGAAGGCGCAACGTTCGACCGTGAAGTGGTGCTGGATGCTGCCAATCTGCCACCCATCGTCACCTGGGGCACAAGCCCGGAAGATGTGGTGTCTGTTGATGGCGTTGTGCCTGACCCAACCAAGATCGAAGACCCGAATACCCGCGCCTCCAAAGAACGGGCGCTGGCCTATATGGGCCTTGAGGCCGGCACCAAGATGACCGACATCAAGTTGGATCGCGTGTTCATCGGCTCGTGCACGAATGGGCGGATCGAAGATCTGCGCGAAGTGGCCAAGGTGGTGAAGGACAAGAAAGTGTCTGACACCCTGTCTGCGATGATCGTGCCGGGTTCTGGCCTTGTGAAGCAGCAGGCCGAAAAGGAAGGTCTGGATAAGATATTCGTCGAAGCCGGTTTTGATTGGCGCGAGCCGGGCTGCTCCATGTGCTTGGCGATGAACGCCGACAAGCTGTCACCGGAAGAGCGCTGCGCCTCCACATCCAACCGCAACTTCGAAGGCCGTCAGGGCTTCAAGGGGCGTACCCATCTTGTCTCGCCAGCGATGGCTGCGGCGGCCGCTATCGCTGGACATTTTGTGGACATTCGCGAGGTCTGAGCATGAGCTTTGCGTACTTCTCGACGAAAGTTGAGAAGAGGCATAGCGGTATTGAAGGCACCGGACTCTACGCGAAGGAGCCCATTGCTGCTGGCGAGCTGATCGTTGTGAAGGGCGGTCATGTTTTTGACCGGGCGACCCGTGATAAGCTCGCCGAAACGCTTGGTCCGGCTGAAATCCAGATTGAAGATGATGTCTTCATTGGTCCTGTAACCGCCGAAGAACGGTTTGATGCGATGATGCATCTGAACCATTCGTGCGAACCCAATGTAGGCATTCAGGGCCAGGTCTCTTTCTTTGCGATGCGTGATATCGCTGAGGATGAGGAACTAAGCTTCGACTACGCAACCGGCGATGATGATGATTGGTCGATGGACTGCTCCTGCGGTTCTTCCCTTTGTCGTGGGACGGTGAGCGGGAAGGACTGGAAACTGCCAGAGCTGCAAAGGCGATATCGAGGCTGGTTTTCGGCTTACCTTGCTCGCAAGATCGAATCTTGAACCAAGAGCGCCGGAGCGTTTGCCCCGGCTTCTGGTTTTGTCGTGCGAGTTCGTCCGGCCCCCAAAGCGCGACACGCCGGCGGAACCATTGGTCCAGGCAAACGTTTTCTCTTCATGACACACCGCAATGGAGGCATTTCGATGCAAGAGAAAACAAAAACAGTTTGGTCTATGGCCGCGCTCGCTTTTCTGCCCGTCGCAGCGGTAACGTTTGGTCTGCTATGGGTGATTGTTATCGCAGTTGGGTCACCGGTCTTTGCAACGCCGATCTTTCAGTTCGACAGTGGTGCACTGCCCCTGTTTGCCGGGATCGCGCTGAGCTTTTTGGTCGCGGTACCCATTTCCTATCTGACCGCCAAGGCGATGATGACCCGCGGTGAAAAGCGCCGGTTCGACAATCCTGCCGCCACTAAGCTTGATCCAAGCCGGTAGCGGTTCGTTTGAATTGACATGATATAAATGAGAACGCCGGGGCTTTGCCCCGGCGTTTTCGTTTTGGTGTGGCTCTTGTGCTTTCCAGAGCTTTGATTTTTCGTGCCGTTCAACATGGTTGAGCAGCATGGAGAAGCCTATGGCCAAGCCCAAAAAATCCTACGATATGCCGATTGATCTGCCAGACGGTGTTAGCCGCCAGCAGATGATGGAGTTGGTGGATGAAGCAGCACGGGGCGTTGGCCTCTACATCTCTCACATCGGCAGCTACTCTCGAAAGAGGTACCCCAATTCGGTTCATTGGCACTTTAAGCGCGATAAAAAAGAAGTGGGTTTGATCGATGCCACTTTTTGGGATGTAAAATCCCTGTTTTGGCTGATGATCCGCAACAGCGAGCCAAACTGGGTGCATGCTATGGCGCCGCGTTTGCAAGAGGCTTTGCAGCGCGAGATCAGAAAGCTTCAGACAGTCTAGCGCAAGAGTTGAGCGCAAGAAAAACGCCGGGGTTTTGCCCCGGCGTTCTGCATTCTTGATAAGGGTGTCGGGTGCTTACAGCGCTGAGCGAACCTTGTCGGCAACGTCTTCGCTCACCCAAGCGGTCCAAAGATCTTCGCGGGTGCGCAAGAACTCTTCAGCAGCCTCGTCAGCTTCCACATCGTTCTCCTGCATAAAGAGCAGGGCGGTGGAGACATCAGCGCCAGTCATGCCGTATTCGCCCAAAAACGCGACGATTTCAGGTGCTTGAGCACCGAACTCGCTGTTCACGCCAATCTCGACTGGGATCACCGGATAAGCGGTGGCAGCATCAGCGCTGTCCGCCGGGTCGGCGGCCATCATGGCGTTCCAGGTGTCTTCGTCATAGGCTGGCTCTTCGAGCTGGATGACATCATCGCCAACCTTGCCCATCACCCAGGTTGGGCCCCAGTAGTAAAACACGATGGGTTGTTCGCGCAGAATGGAGGACTCAATGGCCGCTGCCAGTGCGCCACCGGTGCCAGGGCGGAAATTGGTGAAGGTTTCATCCAAACCGTAGGCCGCCAGCTTGCGCGTGTTGGCATCTTCGCAGCCCCAACCGGCGATGCAGTTGTAGAAGCGGCCCATATCGGGGTCTTCAGGGTCCTGGAAAACCTCGGCATATTCGGGAAGCTGGCTGACCGATGTCAGACCTGCTGCGGGGGCATCGTCACCTTCCACCAGATAGCGCGGCACGAACCAGCCCTGCACAGCATCTGGGTAGGCAAGGCCAACGGACTCAACGTTGCCATTGGCGGTGTTTTCTTCCCACCATTCTGGAACATTGGGCACCCAGATTTCCATCGTGATGTCCACGTCGCCACGCGCCATGCCGTTGTAGATCGGCAGAGTGGAGCCGGGAATGATGTCGGTTGAACAGTCATAGCCGTTTTCCAGGATGAACTGGGCAACGCGGTTGTGAAACTGGGCTGATGCCCAATCCAGATCACCAAAAATGATGTCGCGATCGATATCACAGGCTTGTGCCTGTGTTGGCGCCAGTGCAACGGCGCCGGTTGATGCAACAATAGCAACGCTGGCACTCAAGAATAGATTCTTGATAAACAAAATAATCTCCCTGTTTTGTCGATCCATCGCGTTTTTTGCTAAGTATTGTAAGAATATCATTCAAACAAAAATCATCGCTCAAGACTTCAGCGTGTCTCGTTGCGTGGCAAAAAACATTCCGATGGGATGGCGCGAACCTATCGTGCACGAATCATATGTCAACAGCGTGTCAGGAAATACTTCGAGGTTGCGGCTTTACGCCCCAATTTCGCAGCGGCAAGGTATTAACAAATCGCAAACAGGCCCTGTGGTAGACTGTCAATATGAGCGCGCCTGCACCCGTTGCCTTTGTTCCGTCGCCCGCCAGTCGGTTTGCTGACTGGCAGACGCATTTGCGTGCTGAACGGCGCTTGGCGGAGGCAACCTTGCACGCCTATGCCACCGATGTACGGGCGTTTCTGGCGTTTTTGGATGATGTATCTGATGATGTGATGGTGGCCTTGGAGGGTTTACGCCCAGCGACCATTCGGCGTTTTTTGGCACGGCGCGTGGAAGACGGCGCCAGTGCCCGCACGCGGGCCCGCAATCTGGCGGCCATCCGCTCGTATCTGACGTTTTTGGAGCGCGAAGGGTTGGCTGAAGCGGCGCCTGCGCGGGCTATCAAAACGCCAAAACTGCCTGATCGGCTGCCGCGCCCGGTGGATGCGACCGCTGCATTGCAGATGGCACGAGGCCAAGCTGATGATCTGGAGGCCGAGCCATGGATCGTCGCGCGCAACGCCGCGGTATTCGCGCTGATGTATGGCGCGGGGCTTCGTGTGTCCGAAGCGTTGTCGATCACCAAGGGTGACGCGCCATCGGCGGCGCAGGACAGTCGGTCGCTGCGTATCACCGGTAAGGGCGGCAAGACACGCATTGTGCCTGTGCTGCCGTTTATCGGGCAAGCGTGCGATGCCTATGCGCGGCTGGTGCCTTTCGCGCTTGATGGCGATGAGGCTTTCTTCCGTGGTGCCCGTGGCGGCGCGCTGGATCAACGCATTGTACGACGTGTAACCGAGACGGCGCGTGGCAGGCTCGGATTGCCGTCAACCGCCACACCGCATGCGTTAAGGCATGCTTTTGCGACGCATTTGTTGGCTGCTGGCGGGGATTTGCGCACCATCCAGGATTTGCTGGGTCACGCCAGTCTCTCAACGACGCAGGTCTACACAAGGGTTGATGGTGCAGCGTTGCTGGCAAGCTATCGCCAAGCCCATCCGCGCGCACGGGTGGAGGAGTAGGCGATGAGGCCGATTCTTGTGCTTTGTCTGCTGTTGATGGCGACGCCAGGCATGCCGGTCGCGCAAACAGTTCTTACGATGCCCGAACCGGATTGGTGCCAGCATCAAGGCGAAAGCGTTTGGGAGGCGCGGCGCCCGGCGCAAAATGCATTGGCGCGCATCACCATCGATCTACGGTGCATCGATGATGTTGTCAGCGGCGTGCGGGTGAAAGCCGAAACGCGCTGTGGGCGCGCGCTTTGCACTTGGAACTTTGCCGAAGAAGCTGAGGTGGACGGGCCAACACTGAATGCGGCGTTTTTTACCTTCACCGCCACGCGGGTCATGCGGCTGGCGCTGACGGGCAATCAGGTGAATGTCGACGTGGTCAACGACTACAATCAGCCCGGCCGTGAATCTGATACGGTTTCTGGCCAGTTCACGCTGGTGGAGTAGGTGGCAATCAGATTCGAAAAGCCCCGGAAGCCGTATGGCTATCCGGGGCCTCGATGATCATTATGCTCTGGGCCCCGGATCGGCCTTGCCGTCCGGGGCTTGTTGGTAACAAGCACAAAGATGACGCAGCAACTACAACCCCGGCCTTGGCGTCACCGTCAAAGGTGCAATCTTCAGGCTTGTCACCCGGTTGCCCTGACGACGCAGCACATTGAAGCGGAACCCGTGAAAGGTGAAGGCTTGGCCGCGCTCGGGGATTAACCGTGCTTCGTGGATCACCAGACCCGCTATCGTCGTGGCTTCCTCATCGGGCAAGTCCCAATCCATCACGCGGTTGAGATCGCGGATCGGCACACCGCCATCCACCACCACCGATCCATCGGGCATGGTGCGCACGCCTTCAGCGGATATGTCGTGCTCGTCGGCGATGTCACCGACGATCTCTTCCAAAATGTCTTCCAGCGTGATCAGGCCCTGAACCTCGCCATATTCATCGACAGCCAGGGCGATGTGCGCCTTACGTTTCAAGAAGGCGTTGAGCTGGGCCTGTAGCGTGTTGGTGTCCGGCACAAACCAGGGTGTCTGAGCAATCTCGGTCACATCCACATCGGCCGGGTCGCCTTTGGCGCGCAGGGCACGCAACACGTCCTTGGCGTGGATCACACCGATAATGTTGTCGGAGCGTTCCTTCCACAGCGGGATGCGGGTGTAGGGGCTGTTCAAGATTTCATCGATGATCTTCTCGTTCGGCAAGTCGATATCGATGGACTGCATTTTTGTGCGGTGGATCATCACATCGGAAACTTCCAAATCGTGCAGATCAAGTACGCCACCAAGCCGGTAGCGATCATCTTTGAACACCGCGCCTTCTTGGTGAAAATATTCCAGCTGCCCGCGAATTTCCTCGTGCGCCGACAGGACGTCGATGTTCTCCACGTCAATGCCGAAAACCTTCAACAGGCTGCGGATAAACCACTGCACGGCCGCCGTGATCGGCGCGAACAGGAACACCACAATGCGCACAAGAGGCGCAACGATGGTGGCAAAGCGGTCGGTGTTGGAGATGGCCAGCGTTTTGGGCAGCACCTCAGCAAACACCAGCACCAGCGCCGTCATAAACAAAGTGGCATAGGCAACGCCGCTGTCGCCAAAAAGGCCAGTGAACAACACCGTGGTGAGGGCAGAGGCAAAGATGTTGACCAGATTGTTACCCAGCAACAGCGCGCCGATCAGTCGCTCGCGCGCTTCGGTCAGCTTGCCGACGATGCCAGCGCGTTTGTCGCCTGCCTTTTCACGCTGCAACATGCGCGCGCGCGATACGGCGGTTAGGGCTGTCTCGGAGCCGGAAAAGAAAGCGGAAAGAACCAAAAGGCCGAGGACCGCGAGGCCGGTGAGCCAAATTTCGGTGGTGATCATCAGAGGATCTTAGAACCTACGATAGGTTGAGGGTTTGAGAGAGGAAGGTGCGCAGTTTCTCTTCGGGCACATTTTCGGCAATGAAGCTCTGCCCGATACCGCGCGTGAGAATAAAGGTAAGCGCGCCGCGCGCGACCTTCTTGTCCTGCTTCATGGCATCGACCAGCTCATCGATTGTTGGATGGAATCCGTCAATGGCCGACATATCGGTCGGTAGGCCTAGCCCTTCAAGGTGAGCGATAACGCGCTGCACATCCTGGCCTGGACAGTGACCCAGGTGGTTGGAAAAATGGTGCGCGAGCACCATACCAATGGCAACGCCTTCACCGTGCACCAGCTTGGTCGGGTCGTAGTTGCAAAGCACTTCAAGCGCGTGGCCAAAGGTGTGACCGAGATTAAGAAGCGCACGGCGTCCGCCCTCGCGCTCATCTTCTGCCACAACGCGTGCCTTGGCATCGCAAGAGCGGGCAATGGCCTCGCTGCGTGGCTCAATCTCGCCAGCCAGCACTGCAGGTGCGTTGACCTCCAGCCACTCAAAGAACGGCGCATCATCGATCAAGCCGTATTTCACCATTTCGGCGTAACCGGCCTTCATCTCGCGTTCGGGCAACGTGTCCAGCGTGGCGGTATCGGCAAGCACCAGGATCGGCTGGTGAAAGGACCCGACAAGGTTTTTGCCGTGCTCGGTATTGATGCCGGTTTTGCCGCCAACAGAAGAGTCCACTTGCGCGAGCAATGTGGTGGGCATTTGCACAAAGCGCATGCCACGGCGCGCAATAGCGGCGGCAAAGCCTGCCAGATCGCCGATCACACCACCGCCGAGCGCGATGACGATATCGCCACGCTCCAACCGTCCGCCGATGATCGCATCGGTCACGGTTTGAATGCCGTGCCAGCTTTTGGAGCCTTCGCCTGGGGTTACGATCACCGCAAAGCTGTCGATCTTGGCGGCCTCTAGACTTGCTTCCAACGTATCCAAGTGCGTGCGCGCCACGCGGCCATCGGTAACGACAACCGTGCGGGCGCCAGGCGCCATGGCGGCGATGCGTTCACCGGCGCCTTCCAAAACATTCTGCCCAATGATGATGTCGTAGCCGCGCTCGCCAAGCTCGACGCGCACGCTTTGCAGGGATGGGCTCACTTCGGGTCCGTTTCGTCTTGAAGGTAGGCGCCGAGCGCATGCAGGCAGGCCTGGACCACATCTGCGTGGGCACCATCACGCGAGGGAACGGTGAGGTTTGACAGGGCGTAGTTGGGGGCACGCGCGTCCAGCAACCGCTGCATGGTGCCCTCAGGATCAGGGTTTTGCAGCAGCGGACGGTGCGAGCGACGGCGCACACGCGCCATCAGCGTTTCAAAGTCGGCCTTCAGCCAGATGGACAGGCCATGATCGGCAATGTCCTGGCGGGTCTGCGGGTTTTCGAATGCTCCGCCGCCGACGGCGATCACTTTGGAACCGTCGGACAAAAGCCTGGCGATGACTTTGCGTTCGCCATCGCGAAAATGCGCTTCGCCATAGGTTTCAAAGATTTCTGGGATCGTCAGGTTGGCTGCTTTTTCGATCTCATCGTCGGAGTCGACGAACCCGATGTGCAGCGCCTGCGCAAGCCTGCGGCCGATGGATGATTTGCCCGCGCCCATCATGCCAACAATCACGATGGCGCGGGTGCCCAAGCCCTCGCGAATGCGGGCAATATCGGCGGCGTTGGCGCGCGGCTGGTACGCCTCGTCGAGCGTCGCGGCGGCGTTTGATGAAGAGTGTGACGTCATGGTAGATTTGCTTAAGCGTTTTCAGCCACACTGGAAAGATGATTGCGCGCAAAAGGTTTCCCGCGCTTAACCACCCTTGGCGATCTTAAGATGGCGCTGATCTATAACTCACCAACCGCTTTTAAGGTTCAATGCCCACAACCTTTCGCTTTTTGATACGGCTTGCCCTTTTGGGCGCGCTTGCGGCTGGTGCGATCTACGCGCTGGCCACGTATATCGAACCAACGCCGGAACCGGTGTCGGTGCGCATCGCGCCTGAACGCTTTGACGAGTGAGCAGACATGAGCGCGGCTGGTGACATCACGTTGTTTTTGGACATGCTGGCAGTGGAACGGGGAGCCTCGCCCAACACGCTGGATGCCTATCGACGTGACCTTTCCGATTTTGCCGATGATGTGTCTGGCGCGCTAAACGCGGCCTCCACCGATGATGTGCGGGCTTATCTGGCGCGATTAGAAGCCCATGGCGCGAAGGCATCAACGGCTGCGCGACGGCTGTCCGCGCTGAAGCAGTATTTTCAGTTTCTCTATGCTGAGGGGATGCGCGCTGATGATCCGTGCGAGCCGCTGCGCGGACCCAAAAAGCCCAAACCTTTGCCCAAAGTGATGAACGAAGATGCGGTCGATCGGCTGTTGGCATGGGCGAAACAGGCCTGTGAAACTCCTGACCTTACGCCCAGCAAGCGCATTAAGGCGCTGCGGATGCGGGCGCTGATGGAGCTTCTTTACGCCACGGGCCTGCGCGTCTCTGAGCTTGTGAGCCTGCCGCGGTCGGTTGCTGGCGGCGGTGAAGCCTTTGTGGTGCGCGGCAAAGGTGGGCGCGAGCGATTGGTGCCGCTGACACCCATCGCGCAAAGCGCCATGACGGCCTATCTTGACGCGTTGGATGCCGATAAGCGCCAAGCAAGCTCCAGTTTTCTCTTTCCCGCTGACAGCGCTGAGGGTCATCTGACCCGCCAGGCCTTTGCGCGCGACTTAAAAACGCTGGCGGCTGCTGCCGGCTTGCCCACAAAGGGGCTGTCGCCACACGTGTTGCGCCACGCTTTTGCCAGTCATCTTTTGGCCCATGGTGCGGATTTGCGCACCGTGCAGTCCCTACTTGGGCACAAGGATATTGCCACCACGCAGATCTATACCCATGTGCTGGACGAACGGCTGCACGGGCTGGTGACCAGTTGTCACCCTCTCAGTGACGCCTCCTGAAGGGTTGATCTTTTAAGCCTGTTGTGACGGGAGCGGCTCCAATCCCTTGACTTCCGGGCGTGAAGCGACTTCAAGTCCGGCGATCTCTCGGCAGGGGCTGTTTGCCCCGATGCCAGCCAAGTTTGAGGCGTGATGCATACCTATCTGGATTTTGAAAAACCTGTCGCTGACCTTGAAGGCAAGGTGGCTGAGCTGAAGGCCTTACAGGCTGAGGACGCGGCGGTTGATGTTGCCGACGAGATCGCCCGGTTGGAGGTCAAAGCGCAAAAGGCGCTGACCGACCTTTATTCCAAGCTGACCCCTTGGCAGAAAACCCAAATTGCCCGTCATCCAGATCGGCCGCATTACAAAGCGTATGCTCAGGCGCTGTTTACCGATTTTACGCCGTTGGCCGGCGATCGCGCTTTTTCAGATGATCACGCAATCCAGATGGGCATGGCGCGTTTTGATGGCCGCGCGGTGATGGTGATTGGCCATGAAAAAGGCGACGATACGGCTTCACGCCTAAAGCATAATTTTGGCATGGCGCGGCCTGAAGGCTATCGCAAAGCGGTGCGCGCGATGAAGCTTGCCGACCGGTTCAACCTGCCGATCATTACCTTTGTGGACACCGCTGGTGCCTACCCTGGCATTGGCGCTGAAGAACGCGGTCAGGCTGAAGCCATTGCCCGCTCCACTGAAGAGTGCCTGAACGTCAAAGTGCCTACCATCAGCGTGATCATCGGCGAGGGCGGTTCGGGTGGCGCGATTGCGCTGGCCACGGCCAACAAGGTTTTCATGCTGGAGCATGCGATCTACTCGGTGATCTCGCCGGAAGGCGCGGCCAGTATTTTGTGGCGCGACAGTGCGCGGGCTTCAGATGCTGCCTCGGCGCTTAAAGTGACGGCTGAAGACCTCACTGACCTCAAAGTGGTTGATGGGGTGATCGATGAACCACTTGGCGGCGCACACCGCGATCCAGCGCATGCCATTGCCAATGTGCGCAACCAGATCGCTTTGAGCTTTGATGAGTTCGATGGCGCGCCCCACACCGATTGGCGGGCGCTGCGGCACGAGAAGTTTCTGGCCATTGGGCGCACATTAAGCATCTAGGGTCTAGACCCCAACCCAACGCCTAACTCCAGTCATTGTCAGGCCATAATCGGGTGTAACGTGCCGTAATCGCGCGTGATGACGATTGTGTGAGGCCCTTGGCTTGCGCCTTTCATCACAAGGCAGCCAGTGCTAGGTTTGGTAAACCTTTCGTAAGCTCATAAGGGCAAATTGTATGGTGAAAGTACCGTCTGTTTGTTTTGCGTCGTGAAGGTATTGCGTACGATGTCTCCTGTTCCCCAGAAATTCGCGTTAAGCCGCCGCACTTTGGTGAAAGGCCTGCTGCTTGCCAGCGCCGCGCCGATGCTTGCCGCTTGCCAGTCTGAATACGGCCCTAAGCACCTTCAGCCGCTTCCTGCCTCGTTGCAGTTGAAGATGGAGCGCCTTGCGATGAGCGAGAGTGATCCGATTTACATGCGCATCTTCAAGGAAGAGGGTGAGCTGGAAGTGTGGAAGCGCGGCCCGAGTGGTCGCTTCATGCTGCTGGAAAGCTATGAGATTTGCACCTGGTCGGGCGAGCTTGGGCCAAAGTTCCAAGAGGGTGATCGTCAGGCGCCGGAAGGTTTCTACACCATCACACCTGCGCAGATGAACCCAAACTCCTCGTTCTATCTCTCCTTCAACCTTGGCTTCCCCAACGCCTATGACCGCTCGCATGGTCGCACTGGCTCGCATCTGATGGTGCATGGCGCTTGCTCATCGGCTGGCTGTTACGCCATGACGGATGATCAGATTGCGGAGATCTATGCGCTCGCCCGTGAAGCCTTTGAGGGCGGGCAGCGGGCGTTCCAGGTGCACGCCTTTCCGTTCCGCATGACTCCGGAAAACATGGCGCGGCATGCGGGGCACCAACATTTTGCTTTCTGGGAAATGTTGCAAGAAGGCTATCAGCATTTTGAGCTGACGCAGCTGCCGCCGCAGGTGGATGTGTGCGACCGCCGTTATATCTTCAATGCTGTGGCTGCCGAGCAGTTTTCTGCTGCTGAGCAATGTCCGGCCTACACGATGCCGGAGCCGATCGCGTCCTCGTTCCAGGCCGCGCAGGCAGAACATCGCGCTGCTTTCGAGGTTGCGTTGGCCGAGTACCATCCAGGTGGTGTCGTCGCGCCCGCCGTTGGCGAGCCAACGATAGCTGCTGACCAGGTGCTGGTGGCAAGTACACCGCAACCTGTCGCGCCGCCGCCGCCAATCGCGCCGCTGGCCACCGAAACTGTGGCTGCTGCGCCCGTCACACCTCCGCCTTTGGCTGAAACGATTGCTGCACCTGTCTCAGCGCCAACGCCGCCTCCCGGCGTTGAAACGGCAGCCGTTGAGGCCGCGCCCGCATCGGCCCCTGCGGCAAATGATTCCTTCATGGCGCGTGCTGGCAATCTGTTTGACGGGATGTTCTCGGGCAACTGACCCTTTAAACGTTCCTTGCCAAAGGACTTATTATGCCCTTTGCCACGCTTGATGGTCGGCGCGTTCACTACACCGATACCGGTGGCACTGATGGCTTGCCCGCGCTGGTCTTCGTGCATGCCTACACATGCAACGCTTCGCTGTGGGACGGGATGATTGCCCGTTTTGCGCCAAACTATCGGTGTTTGGCTTTGGACCTACCAGGGCATGGGCAATCAGAACCCAACGATAAAGCCGCCGATATGGGGTTTTTGGCGCAAAGCGTGATCGCTGTTCTCGATGATGCTGGTGTTGAACGTGCCCACATGTGCGGCTTGTCGATTGGCGGCATGATTGGTCAGCACCTTGGGCTTTCGCATGCGGATCGGATGCACTCACTTGTGCTTGCCTGCACCACCGGGCGTCTGCCGCCCGAGGCCGCTGCGATGTGGGACACCCGTTTGGAGGCGATCACCAGGCGCGGACTATGGGCTCAGATCCACGAAACCATGGAGCGCTGGTACGGTGATGGGTTGATCGACGGGTTCGGTCCTGCTGATCTTGATCCGGTGGCCCGGATGATCGGTTCCACAACGGTGGCTGGAGCTGTTTCCTGCGGCTTGGCTGTCAAAGCTCATGATGTGTTGGATCGGTTGGGCGATGTGTCGCCGCCAACCTTGGTGATTGGTGCTGATCACGATCTTTCCTTTCCCGCTGAGCATCCCAAGGCGCTCGCTGCGGCCATTCCAGGCGCGCAGATGGTGATGCTGGAGAATGCCGGCCACATGGCCCCGGTGCAGGTGCCTGACGCCTTTGAAGCAGCCATGCGCGCGTTTTACGCCTCGCTCTGACCACACGAAAACGTGCCGATAGGTCAATTGCTTGGGCGCTGAACGCGCGCTAGGCATGGCATGTGAAAACACGTTCTATCCTCCTTCTTATGATCGCCGAGATATGCGGCATGAGCCTTTGGTTCGTGTCGGCTGCCGTGCTGCCTGGCATGGTGGCCGAGTTTCCGATGTCGGCAGGGCAGCAGGCCGCGCTTTCCAGCGGTGTGCAGGGCGGATTCGTGCTCGGTGCGTTAGCGCTGGCGATCTCTGGCCTGCCTGACAGGCTTGATCCACGCAAGGTGTTTGCCGGCTGCGCTGTGTTGGCAGGCTTGGCCAATGCTGCGCTTCTTGTGGTGCCACCTGACACGTTGGGTGCGGTGCTTTTGCGTGTGATCACCGGTGCCTTGTTGGCTGGAGTCTACCCGGTGGGGATGAAAATCGCTGTTGGCTGGGGGTCCACGGATCGCGGCCTGTTGGTGGGTGCGCTGGTGGGTGCCGTGGCCTTGGGCTCAGCCTCCCCACATTTTTTGGCGCTAACCGGCGGAACCGACTGGCGCACCACGGTGATGTTGGCATCAGGCTTAGCGATTGTTGGCGGGCTGTTGGCGCTCGCTGCCAAACTTGGCCCTCATCATGTGACTGCTGCTGCCTTCAACCCCAAGGCCATCCGAACCGCTTGGACGAACAAGGGCGTGCGCCTAGCGATCATCGGCTATCTCGGTCACATGTGGGAGCTCTACGCCATGTGGGCGTGGATCGGCCTCATCGCAGCAGCGTCCTTTGCGATCAGCATGCCTGGTGAGGATGCTGCGCGCCTTGCCACGCTGACAGCGTTTTTGGTCATAGCACTGGGGGCGCTGGTCTGCGTGCCAACAGGTTGGTTGGCCGACAGGTGGGGCAAAGCGCAAGTGGCAGCTGGCGCCATGGTGGTGAGCGGCGGATCGGCGTTGCTGGCAGCGCTGACCTTTGGCGGGCCGCTCTGGTTGGTCTTGCCGGTGCTTCTGCTCTGGGGCGCGAGCGTAATTCCGGATTCACCGCAGCTTTCGGCGCTGGTTGCCGACCATGCTCCTGCCGACCAGACGGGCAGTTTGCTGACGTTTCAAACGGCGCTGGGCTTTGCACTGACCATGATCACGGTGCAGGCGACCCCAGTGCTGGCAGGCCTTTGGGGCTGGCCAACCGTTCTGGTGGTGATGGCGCTGGGCCCGGTGATTGGGGTGTGGGCGATGCGGGCGCTAATACGCGCCCGCTGAACCTTACCTAAACGGCGCCGTGGCAGTGCTTGTACTTTTTGCCCGAGCCGCATGGGCAGGGTTCGTTGCGACCGACTTTACCCCAGGTTTCAGGGCGTTCAGGGTCGCGCGCTTCAGGCGCAACCGGTGCAGCCGCAGGGGTCGGTTCACCGCGAAGCGTTGCCATGCCCGCAGCCGCTTTGGCCATGGCCGGCGACATAGCTGATGACATGGGTTGAGCGGGCTGTGGTGCAGCGCCCGGCACATCATCGGCAGTTGGAAGTTGCGGTGGGGCTTCGGTGCGCACCTCGACCACCATCAGATGTTTGGTGACGGTTTCGCGTAGGTTTGCGAGCAGCGCTTCAAACAATTGGAAGGCTTCGGTGCGGTATTCCTGCAGCGGATCGCGCTGGCCATAGCCACGGAAACCAACCACTGAGCGCAGATTATCAAGCGTTGCCAAATGCTCGCGCCACAGCCCATCCAGGGTTTGCAGCAGCACCGCGCGCTCCACCTGGCGCATCACATCAGGACCAAAGCGGGCGACACGTCCAGCATAGGCCTCGTCGGCGGCACGTTTCAGGCGCTCCATGACATCGTCTTCGGCAATGCCTTCCTCATCGGCCCATTCAACAACCGGCAGATCAAGGTTGAGCACAGCTTTGACCTGCTCCTGCAGACCTTCGGTATCCCATTGTTCTGGATAGGCTTTTTCAGGAATGTGAGCGGCGACCATATCTTCGATCACGTCGTGGCGCATGTCTTTGACCGGTTCGGCCAAATCGTCTTCTTCCATCAGTTCCAAGCGCTGATCGAAGACCACGCGGCGCTGATCGTTCATGACGTCATCATATTTCAGCAGGTTTTTGCGGATATCGAAGTTGCGCGCTTCGACCTTCTGCTGGGCTTTCTCAAGCGCCTTGTTGATCCAGTTATGGATGATTGCTTCGCCTTCTTTCAGGCCAAGCTTTTGCAGCATGCCATCCATCCGGTCAGAGCCGAAGATGCGCATTAGATCATCCTGCAAGGACAGGAAGAATTTCGAATGTCCGGGGTCACCCTGACGGCCAGAACGACCGCGCAGCTGGTTGTCGATGCGGCGGCTTTCGTGCCGCTCGGTGCCAACAACATAAAGCCCGCCAGCGTCCAGCGCCTGCTGCTTCAGCTGGGCAACTTCCTCACGAATGGCCTGGGCTTTGGCCTCTTTTTCCGGGCCATCTTCCATCTCGCCGAGTTCAGCGACAATGCGCATATCGGCGTTGCCACCAAGCTGAATATCGGTGCCGCGACCGGCCATGTTGGTTGCGATGGTAACAGCACCCGGCACACCAGCTTGCGTCACGATTAGGGCTTCCTGCTCGTGGAAGCGCGCATTCAAAACCTGGTGCGGAATAGCTGGGTTTTTGCCCTTCACCTTCGTGGCGGTTTCTTTCAGGTACTCGCCAGCTTGGCGCAGATAATCGGCCAGTTCAGCCTCGCCCTTGTCGGTGTTATCGGCCTGCTCGATCAGCTTGTCGGCGATAGCCAGGACCGCTTTTTTGTCCGAGAGCATCTGCGAAAGCAGTTCGGACTTTTCGATGCTCGTCGTACCAACCAAGATTGGTTGACCGCGGCGTGAACAATCAGAAATCAGCGCGACGATGGCGCGGTATTTGTCTTCAAAGGTGCGATAGACTTCATCATCATCATCAATGCGCCCGACGGGAACATTGGTTGGGATTTCAACGACTTCCAGCCCATAGATGTTGCCGAACTCTTCAGCCTCGGTGGAGGCCGTACCCGTCATGCCGCCAAGCTTGTCGTAGAGGCGGAAATAGTTTTGGAAGGTGACCGAAGCGAGTGTCTGGTTTTCCGGGTTGATGGCCACATTCTCTTTGGCTTCAAGCGCCTGGTGCAGACCGTCAGAGAAGCGACGGCCCGGCATCATGCGGCCAGTGAACTCATCGATGATCACCACTTCGCCATTGCGCACAATGTAATCTTTGTCGCGCTGGAAAAGCTGATGGGCACGCAGCGCCTGGTTCATGTGGTGGACGACTTGGATGTTCTCTACGTCGTAGAGATCTGTGCCTTCCTCGATCAGGTTGGCCTCAGCCAGAATGCGCTCCAGACTTTCTGATCCTTGCTCGGAGAAGTTGGCTGTGCGCTGCTTTTCATCGATCTCATAATCATCCTCGCCCAGCTGCGGCACCAGCTTGTCGATGGCCGTGTAGAGCTCGGACTTATCGGCCAATGGGCCGGAGATGATCAGCGGTGTGCGAGCTTCATCGACGAGGATGGAATCCACCTCATCGACGATGGCAAAGCGATGCGCGCGCTGCGCCATTTCCGCGCGGCGATATTTCATGTTGTCGCGCAGATAGTCGAAGCCCAGTTCGTTGTTGGTGGCGTAGGTGACATCGCAGCGATAGGCGGCGCGGCGCTCTTCGTCGGTCAGGCCATGCACGATGGTGCCGGTGGTAAGTCCAAGGAAGCCATAGACCTGACCCATCCATGCGGCATCGCGGCGGGCCAGATAATCGTTGACCGTCACAACGTGGACGCCCTGACCTTCCAGCGCATTGAGATACACGGCAAGCGTGGCAACAAGGGTTTTACCCTCACCGGTCTTCATCTCGGCGATTTTGCCTTCGTGCAGCACCATGCCGCCAATGAGCTGTACATCGTAGTGGCGCTGGCCCAGGGCGCGTTTGCCGCCCTCGCGCACCACCGCAAAAGCCTCAGGCAGCAGCTTGTCGAGCGTTTCGCCGTCTTCCAGTCGCTGGCGAAACTCAGCGGTCTTGCCACGAAGATCGTCGTCAGAAAGGGTTTCCATCTCCGGCTCGAGAGCGTTGATGGCGTCAACGCGGGCTTGATAGCCCTTTACGAGGCGATCGTTGGAAGAGCCAAAAAGTTTGGAGGCGATGGAACCAAGGCCGAGCATGGCGGGGAATATCTCCGCGCACCCCTATGGACCACATCAAGGGCTGGGTGCGATGAACAAGAAAAGCAAAGCTGGCTGCATGGCTGATGATGCCCTTTGCAGCGGGTGAGAAAGCGCCACACAGATAAGAATGGCCCTTTTGCTTGTCAACGTCGTGAAACACCGCCATGGTCCGGCCCGATTTTGAGGAACAGGGTCGTTTTCACGCCAAGCGCCCAATTCAAGGAACATCTTAATGCCGCATCTTTTCACCCGCCTGGCCATTGCCGGGCTTGCTACCTTTGCCATTTCAAGCCCTGCGCTGGCGCAGGAAGCATTTGAACCAGGCACCGTGCTTGCCACCGTCAACGGGTATGAAATCACCGAAGACGAAGCGCAGATGGCCAGCCAAGACTTTGCTGAGCAGTTGCAGCGGGTGCCTGATGACCAGCGCCGTGCGGTGATTGTCGATGCGCTGATCGATCTGCATTTGCTGGCTGGTGCTGGCGAAGAAGAAGGCCTTGCCGACGGCGAAGCGTTTCAGCGTCGCTTGGCTTATCAACGGGCCCGCACACTGCGCACGGCCTATTTGGTGGATGTGCTTGCTCCGCAGGTTGATGATGAGGCACTGCAAGCTGCCTATGACGAAGCCGTTGCAGGCTTTGAGCCGGAAGAAGAGCGCAAAGCGCGTCATATTTTGGTTGAAACTGAAGAAGACGCTCGTGCCGTGATCGAAGAGTTGGACGACGGCGCGGACTTTGCCGAACTGGCAACCGAACGCTCAACCGGTCCAAGCGGCCCCAACGGGGGTGACCTTGGTTTCTTCAGCCGTGGCCGCATGGTGCCGGTGTTTGAAGATGCCGCGTTCTCGCTGGATGTTGGCAGCTACACGCCTGATCCGGTGGAAAGCCGTTTTGGCTGGCACGTGATTTATCTCGAAGAAGTGCGCGAGAGCGAAGCGCCATCCTTTGAAGAGTTGGCACCACAAATCCAACAGGGTCTGTTGCAGCAGGCTTTTGTGGATGCCATTGGCGGCCTGCGTGAAGAGGCTGCGATCAGCTACGAAGTGGAAGGCCTGGAGCCACCAGCCGCGCCAGAATAGCGCCCAGAAACTCGCAGCACCAAAGGACGTCGCTACTATGGGCGGGATCGACTTTCCCTCGCCGTTTACCCCTGCGCATGATCCGCATGTTTTGCCGGTTGCGGGCGTGCGCTTGGCGACGGCGGCAGCTGGTATCAAATATGCCGGACGCACCGATGTTTTGCTGATGGCGTTTGATGAGGGCACCAGCGTGTCTGGCACTTTCACGCAATCGGCCTGCGCCTCGGCGCCTGTTGAGTGGTGCAAAGACTTGCTTGGTGCCGGTGCTGCGCGGGCATTGCTGGTCAATTCCGGCAACGCCAATGCGTTTACCGGCATGAAGGGCAAGCAGTCGGTTCAACGTTCGGCCGATATTGTTGCGCAAGCGTTGGATGTGGCGCCGGCGAGGGTTTATCTCGCCTCCACCGGTGTTATCGGTGAGCCTTTGACGGCTGAAAAATTTGCCGATGCGATGGATGGTTTGGTCGCTTCGCTTGATGGCTCTCTGGAGCACTGGGTTGATGCGGCCAAAGCGATCATGACCACCGACACATTCCCCAAAGCAGCTTCGCGACAGGTGGACATCGACGGCCAGGCGATCACCCTCACGGGGATTTCCAAGGGCGCTGGGATGATCGCGCCGGATATGGCGACGATGCTCTCTTTTATCGCCACAGATGCCGCGATTGCGCCCAATGTTTTGCAGGGCATGGTGAGCAAAGCGGTGGGCGGAAGTTTCAATCGCATCACCATCGACAGCGACACCTCGACGTCTGACACGGTGCTTTTGTTCGCTACTGGGAAGCAGTTGGTCGATGCGCCGATCACCCGTGCCGATGATCCGCGCGTGGTCTCCTTGCAGGTTGCGCTGGATGAGTTGTCGCTTGAGCTTGCCCATGCCATCGTCAAAGACGGTGAGGGACTTTCGAAATTCGTCACGGTGCGCGTGGAAGGTGCGACAAGCGATGCCAGCGCCGATGTGATTGCCCGTGCCATTGGCAACTCTCCTTTGGTGAAGACAGCTTTTGCTGGTGAAGACGCCAATTGGGGCCGCGTGGTCATGGCCGTTGGCAAGGCTGGTGAGCCCGCTGACCGTGATAGATTAGCGATCTGGTTTGGTGCTGATGGCAGTGAGATACGTGTCGCCGTGGAAGGTGCGCGCGACCCTGCCTATAGCGAAGAGGCCGCTGCTGCTGTGATGAAGCATCCGGAAATCACGCTGCGCGTTGATCTTGGTTTGGGCGAGGGTGCTGCAACCATTTGGACATGCGACCTCACCAAAGCCTATGTGGCGATCAATGGTGACTATCGCACGTGACTTTGAGACTGGTTCTGGTGGCCGCGGCTGCCTTGGTGGATGCCGATCACCGTGTGCTGATTGCCAAACGACCTGAAGGCAAGGCGATGGCCGGCCTGTGGGAATTTCCCGGCGGCAAGGTGGAAGCCGGCGAACGCCCCGAGGATGCGCTTCTGCGCGAGTTGCACGAAGAACTGGGTGTTGAAACGCAGACGGCCTGCCTCGCGCCGCTTACCTTTGCCAGCCATGCTTATGACGATTTCCACTTGTTGATGCCGCTCTATGTCATCCGTCGTTGGACAGGCGAGCCTGCGCCGCGTGAAGGGCAAGAGTTGGCTTGGGTGCGACCCAACCAATTGCGCAGCTATCCGATGCCTGAAGCCGATGGTCCACTCATCGCCCCCCTTATTGATTTGCTGTAACAAAATACGGATATCTGCGTTCTCATTTAACCTTGCGTGAACGGAATTGTCCTACCCCGTTAGGTCGTGGGGGAGGAATCTGTGCGGGTTCAAGGCATACTTCGACCAGTAGCACCTTTGGATTTGGACCGAGCGCCCGAAATCCGTCCGATGGTTGAGGCTTGGCGCAACGGCGATCATGCGCGGTTGACCGACTTTCAATCAGGGCCGCTGGCCGCCTTTGCTGACAATTTGCTTGTTGCTGAAGCAGATGAAGCAGGTGGGTTTGTTTACACCCACTATGGCGACAACATCGCGCGGTCCAGCGGTATGTCGCTGCTTGGCATGTCGTCGGCTGACTTCGATAAAGATGCCATTTCGTTTTTTGTTGAGAGCTATCTTGAAACACTGACGCTTCAAGCCCCTGTCTATGCCGTCAACAAGGCTGTGATGACGCATCAAACGCACAGCTGGCAACGCCTTTTGTTGCCCATTGTTGCGAGCGCTGAGCATTTCAAAGATCGCGTGGTGGCGCTAGTTCGGCCTGTCGCCATGGTTTGGGATGTTTTGGCTGATTTCACCCGCGATTCAGGGTTTCTTGGTGGCACATTGGAGCCAATCATCGCGGATGACCAGGTTGTTGATTTTGCGCTCCTCACGCTTTCCGATCCAGTCGAAATGTTTGGATCGCGGCGGATGGACCAGCTGAGCTCGTTGCTTGGCCGGGCGCTGGATACCGATGAGCTGGATAGCATCACGAATGCAGCTGATGGCGTTAAAGCCTTCAGCTGCGATATTCCCGAGTCGATGGATCGCTTTGGGCGTATTTTTTCACTGAAAGTGACCGGTAGCCCCAATCAGCCGATCTTCTCATTGAGCGATGTGACGGAGTTTGTGGTCGCGCGCGAAGAGACTGATGAGCATAAAACGGCGATGGAAGACTTCGCCAATATGGCATCTGATTGGATGTGGGAGACCGATACCGACAATCGTTTCACAAAGATATCGGGCGCTATTCATCTAAAATCTGGGTTTTCTTCTGAGCATTTCATTGGCAAAGACCCACGCGATCTGGAAAAGCTCCCAGAAAATACTGGCCGTTTTGAGGGTCATCGGAAGGATGTGGACGCACGCAGACCGTTTCGGAACTTCGTCTGTTGTGCTTACTCCAGCGATGGAGCAGTGCGCTGGTCTCGCATCAACGGTGTGCCGCGATACGACAAGCAAGGAGAATTTCTAGGCTATCGCGGCACGGGCAGTGACATTACTGCCGAGGTTGAGGCTCGGCAGGCCGCTGAAGAGCATAAGACTGCAATGGAAGACTTCGCCAAAACGGCCTCAGACTGGATGTGGGAGACAGATGCCGACAATCGGTTCACCATGGTGAGCGATGCGGTGTTCCATAAATCCGGCTACCTACCGGATTACTATATTGGCAAGAATCGTTTCAATTTGGAGTCGTTGCCTGAGAATGTGGGCCGGTTTGATGATCACAAGCGTGAAATTGATGCGCGGCAACCCTTTCGAAATTTCGTTTATTGCTCCTATGCTGCCGACAAAACCGCGCGTTGGTCCCGCATCAATGGTGTGCCGCGCTATGACAAGGATGGCACCTTTGCTGGCTATCGAGGTACCGGTAGCAACATAACGGCGGAGGTTGCGGCCCGACAGGCTGCTGAAGAGCGCAAACAGGCGATGGAAGATTTTGCGCAAACTGCATCCGATTGGATGTGGGAGAGCGACGCCGAACATAAGATGTCGATGATCACTGACGCGGTGCAAGTCCAAACCGGCAATCCACCGTCTCACTATGTTGGCAAAAGCCGCTTTGCGTTTGCCGCCGACCCTGACAATGCAGAAGCTTTCGCTGCGCATCGCCTCGAGATTGACGCCCACCAAGCTTTTCGTGATCTGGTCTACAAAATCAAAGGCGCTGACGGTCACGATCGCTGGCTTCGCGTTAACGGCATTCCGCGCTTTGATACGAGCGGACAGTTTCTTGGCTACCGCGGGACGGGCAGCAACATTACTGCTGAGATAGAAACCAAGCGCGCGTTGGAAGAGCGCCAGCAGGCAATGGAAGACTTTGCCAATACGGCGTCAGATTGGATGTGGGAAACCGACGAGGCGCACGCGTTCACCTATATGAGCGCCGCAGTTCGCGAGCAGACGGGCTCCGAGCCAGAGCGTTATTTCGGCGTGAACTGGTTCGACCTGGAAGATGTACCTGAAAACCTTGAGGTGTTTGCGGCCTTTCGAGAGGATTTTCGCGCCCACAGGCCGTTTCGCAATGCGGTTTACAAAGGGTTCCGCGATGATGGGTCTGAGCTTTGGATTCGCGCCAATGGGAAGCCGCGTTTCGGAAAGGATGGAACGTTTCTGGGCTATCGCGGTACGAGTGCCAACATCACCGCAGAGGTTGAAGCGCGCGAAGAAGCCGCAGGCCGCGCGCAGGAACTTGCGGACGCGCATCGTTTGGGTCGGTTGGGCGCTTGGTCATTAAATCTGCGCACCAAAATGGTGACACTAAGTCCGGAATATCTTGACCTTGTTGGCTTGCCTAAGGAGCAAGCTGTTAAGCCGCTTGATGAGGCCATGAAGCGCTTTTCGCCGGACTCACGCGTTGCAGTTCAACGATCGTTTCGCAAGGTGCTGCGTAGCAAAGGCGACGACGCGGTCGATGTGGAATGGGTGGCTGGGCGCTCCGAGTCGATGGATTTGAGCGTGGTCGCCAAAGCCCGGCGGGACGCCCATGGGCGCGTCCACGAGATTTTTGGGACGGTGCAGGACATTACCGAGCGAAAACGGGCAGAGCGCGCGCTGGAGGCCCTTGCCTTCCACGACCCTTTGACTGGTCTTGGCAATCGCTCCAATTTCTCCCGTGCACTTGATCGCGTTTTGCAGCAGGTCAAATTGGGCCAGAGCAATGCCGGGCTTTTGCTGCTTGACCTGGACCATTTCAAAGAGGTCAACGACTCACTTGGTCATGCAGCAGGCGATGAACTTTTGCGCCGCGTGTCTGAGCGTTTGTCTTTGTCAGTGAAGGCGTCAGGCATGGTTTTTCGCCTTGGCGGTGACGAGTTCGCCATTATCGTGCCCGATGTTGGATCGGCCGGTGACTTAAGCGCGGTCGCGCGAGGTGTTATCTCGGCTTTTTCTGGAACGATGAAGCTCAATGAGGGCACCGTTCATATCTCCACAAGCATTGGCATGGTGATGCTACCGGAGCAAACCAGCGATCCGGAAGAGGGTATGCGGTTTGCCGATCTGGCGCTTTATGAGGCCAAAGCTGAAGGGCGCAATCGTGCATTGCTTTTCCATGCCGGACTTGACCACGAAGTTCAGGATCGAGTGAGCTTGGCCCGCGATTTACGCACCGCCATAAAATCTGATGCTCTCGATGCCCACTATCAGCTGCAAATTGATGTGGTGAACGGCAAAATCCTAGGCTTTGAAGCTTTGGCGCGATGGAACCATCCCACGCGCGGTCCTATTCCCCCTTCAAAGTTCATTCCAATCGCTGAGAGCTCCCGCCTGATTGCCGATCTTGGAGTGCGGATGGTGTGCACGGTGTGCCGCCAGGGTCGCGCCTGGCTTGATGCCGGGGGGGCGCCGCTCGAGATGGCAGTCAACCTTTCGGTGGCCCAGCTTTGGCATCGCGATGTGGAGGCGGACATCACCAACGCGTTGGAGCAGTCTGGGTTTCCTCCAGAACTCTTGTGCGTGGAACTGACCGAAAGTGTATTCAGCGACGAGGCCATGCCGCGTATCCAACGCTTGCTCAGTCACTTGAAGCAGCTGGGTGTAAAGATTGCATTGGATGATTTTGGCACCGGTTACTCATCGCTTAGCTATCTCAATGATTTGTCGTTCGATAAATTGAAGATCGACCGATCGTTCGTTTCCAACTGCGACAAGAACCCAGAAAAGCTACGTTTGCTTCAGGGCATCATTGGCCTGGGCAAGGGGCTCGGTCTTGGTCTTGTGGTTGAGGGAGTGGAAACAGAAGCAGAGCTGCGGGTGGTGTCCGACCTTGGTTGCGGGTGCATCCAAGGATTCTACTTTGCCAAGCCTAAACCCTTCCATGAGGCTTGTCTGGATGCGGTGCAGGTCGAGGCCGAGCATAGCTTCCGCGCTGTGCTTTGGAAGGATCGCGACAAGTTTGATTCTGCGGTACCGACTTCCCGTCTTGTTGAGTCGGTGTAATGGTTCCATCGCGACAGGACGCGAAGCGGCGCGCATGAGGCAGTCCAAGGCGATGTTTGTTCAATATTTACCGATTTGCTGGAATATTGGTTTAGTCGAGGGTGCTAACCCCAGACAACACGATAAGGGGCGGCCTACATGTCGATGCTGATCAAGTTTCTAAAAAATGAGTCTGGGGCGACTGCGCTTGAATATGGACTTATAATAGCAGGGGTATCGGCCGCTATTCTTCTTGGTCTTGAGCAAGCTGGTACGGGTTTGGAAGGAATTCTAACAACGATTTCCGACGCCCTTTAAAGACTCACGCTCTCAGCCAGCTTCGCGTTGATTTAGCTGGGCGGTTTTTCACCGGTGGGATGTTCATGCACGTCCAATGCATCGGCGAGACGCGTTTTAGCAGAGCCAGGGCGTAAAGGCTTTTGCTGCACGTGCGATGGTGCCCATCCTGAAAATGAAAGAATTTGAAACGTTGCGCGGATGCGACCATCAGGGTCCGCATAGCGTTCAGCATAGAGCTGCGCAGCGCGTACAGCGCGGGTCTTGGTCCATGGCTTGCGACTACGGTGCACCAGCGGATTGGTTGCGCCCATAGCGCGTAAGTCTGCCATCAAAACAAACAGATTGCCGTAGCGCACCGTAAAGGTGTCGACATCGGTCACTGGAAGGGCAAATCCTGCCCTTTGCAACAGACTGCCCAGATCGCGGACATCTACGAATGGGATGACCCGCGGACTTGCACCGCCGGTTGCTTCATCCTCTTCGGCCGCCAAAACATCGCGCAATTCGTGCAGCGTGTTGCCGCCGACCAGGGCTCCTAGGAACAGGCCATCGGGTTTGAGTGCGCGGCGTATTTGAACCATGGTTCCAGGCAGATCATTGACCCATTGTAGGCCAAGAACTGAAGTCACGAGGTTCAGACTTTCTGACGCTGCTGGCAGATGCTCTTGCGCGCCGACGCTGGTTGGAACTCGGCCAGTGTTTGCAAGGCTTTCATCGCTGACCAGGCGAGTTAGCTGTCCGACACGCGGGCTCTGCGCAAGCAGGTCGGCAACTTTGCCGTCATCATCGGACAGGTCGAGGACGTGATCGAACTGGCGTTCTACAGCATCAAGTCGTTCGCGGACATCTTGTGCGGCTTGGTCACGCAAAAACCCTCCATCACGTGCCCCTGGCTTTGAGGCAGCTGCCAATGCTCGGCGTTTGCGCTGGTGCAGCAAGCGGGCATCAAAGATGAGCGGAGTGCCGGAGGAGGTGGATGTTGGCGGTGGTGGCATGAATGTTTCGACCTGTCGAAGGACACTTGGTCATTTAAGGTGCGCTGCGGTGATCGAAAAGCAAGTTTTTTTGTGCATCGCACCCTAATAGGGAATCTGCGCATGACAGTGCGGTGATGATGCTCTACGACAAAGGGTGTATGACCTTCGTGGAACGGTGCTCAATTGATGAGCGATTTGCCGCCTGAATGGTCATTTGCGTGGTCGATTTCTTGGGGGGAAAATGACAAAGCGCCTATCTGCACTCAGCGGACCTGCTGCGGGCGTTGCATCGCACTCTGACCTTCCCGACCTGCCGTCGCAGGGCCTTTTGGCAAGATTTGCGCATCGTGCTTTGCAGGCAACGCGCACCACGTTTACCAACACGCTTGATTTCGTTGTTCCACCCAGCTGTCCTTTGTGTCGCACGATGGTCCAAATGGATGGCGGGCTGTGCGGTGCCTGCTGGCGGCAAGTGCCGTGGATCGAAGCGCCAGTGTGCAACCGTCTTGGTCTGCCGCTTGCTTATGATTTAGGGCCTGGTGCTGTTTCAGCTGAAGCGCTTGCCAACCCACCTGAGTTTGATCGGTTGCGAGCTGTGTGCACCCATGATGGGGTTGCGCCGCGCTTGGTGCACGCTTTGAAATTTTCTGGTCAGCGGCATTTAGCCGACTCCTTGGGCGCCATGATGGCTCGCGCTGGCCGGGCGCTTTTGCATGAGGCCGATACTGTGCTTGTTCCGGTGCCGTTGCACCCCTGGCGACAATTGCAGCGCCGTTACAATCAATCAGCGCTGTTGGCGCGTGCCATTGGTACGATCACCGGAGCGCCCGTTCTTCATGATGGTGTCAAGCGGGTGAAGCGGACACGACAGCAACTCTCCTTGTCGCGTGGAGACCGACTGCGCAATGTGCGCGGCGCGTTCAAACTAACGTTAAAAGCGCAAGCGGCTTTGGCCGACAAACGCGTGGTGTTGGTGGATGATGTCCATACCACCGGTGCGACATTGAACGCATTGGCTCATACGCTTTGCTCACAAGGTCGAAGTATGCGGCCCAAACAGGTGGATGCCTTGGTGTTTTCCACTGCCGTTGTGCAGGAGAGCATCAGCACCATATAACGGCGTTGACTTGGGCGTTGCCCAACCGCTTTTTTATGGAGAGCCTGATGGCCAATGTTACAATCTACACCCGCGCGATGTGCGGGTTCTGCTCGCGTGCGAAATCTTTGCTGAAGCAAAAAGGCGTTGCCTTTGTTGAGCATGACGCAACGTTGAAGCCTGCTGTGAAAGCTGAAATGGTATCCAAGTCGGGTGGTGCGGCAACCTTCCCGCAGATTTTCATCGGCACCAGTCATGTCGGTGGATGCGATGATCTGTTCGCACTGGAACGTGCTGGCAAGCTTGATGCGTTGCTGGCCGCCTAAGGAGCCTTTGTCATGAAGATCGCTCTCATCCAGATGCGCTCAGAGCGCACTATGTCAGCCAATGTGGACGAGGCCTGTGCGCTGATTGCTCAAGCTGCCGCGCAAGGCGCGACCTATGTGCAAACCCCTGAAATGACCACGCTGATTGAGCGTGACCGCGAGCGTATGACGGCTGAAGTGACGCAGGATGTGGTTGACGCTGCTACTGCGCGGTTTGCGGCGCTTGCCCGGTCGCTAGGGATCATTTTGCACATCGGCTCTATGGCCGTGCCGCTCGCTGATGGTCGCTTTGCCAATCGCGCGCACCTATTCGGGGCGGACGGTGCTCTGATCACCACGTACGACAAAATCCATATGTTCGATGTTGATCTGGCCGGGGGCGAGAGTTGGCGCGAAAGCGCGATTTATGCCCCTGGAGAGCGCTGTGTTGTTGCTGATTTGGGCGACGTGCGGGTTGCGTTGGGTATTTGTTATGATCTGCGTTTTGCTGGGCTTTTCCGTTCACAAGCGCAGGCTGACGCTGATCTGCTGACGATGCCGGCTGCATTCACCCGCCAGACTGGCGCTGCCCATTGGCATGTGCTGTTGCGCGCGCGGGCAATAGAGACTGGTAGCTACGTGGCTGCCGCTGCCCAAGGGGGGACCCACGAGGATGGCCGTGAAACCTATGGCCATTCACTCGTTATCGATCCGTGGGGAGCTGTTGTTGCTGAAAAGGCCGATGAGGAGCCGGGTGTTCTGATGGCTGATCTGGACGTCACCAAGGTTGCTGATGCGCGAGCAAAAATCCCAGCGCTCAAACATGACCGTGACTTCAAGCTGGATGTCGTGCCCGCCCTACAGTCGAAAGCCGTTGCATGATTTCTTACACATTACGGTGCTCCAACGATCATGCTTTTGACGGCTGGTTTCGTGGCAGCGACGATTTCGATGCTCAAGTGCAAAACGGCCTTCTGGAATGCCCACTTTGTGGCGATACTGCCATCATGAAGGCCTTGATGGCGCCGAACGTTTCCACAGGTCGTGCTAAGGAAAAAGCAGCCAAAGAAGTGCATCAAGCCATGGTGCAGGCCAAGGCGGTGATAGACGCAGAAGCATCGAGTGAAGTTTCCCGCAAGCCTGTTGACGGTGAGGTTTTGCCTGCACCGGGCCCATCACCAGCCAGTGCACCGGTCGCGGCGGCGGTTCCTTCGCTGAAGGACGCGCCTGCGCCAGTGAAAGCTTATGTGGAAACGGTGCGCAAATTGCGGGCGGAAGTGGAAGCCAACTCAGAAGATGTGGGCAAGCGCTTTGCTGAGGAAGCGCGCAAAATGCACCATGGGGAGGCGGATGAGCGCCCCATTCGCGGTGAAGCGAGCCTTGAAGAGGCCGCTGCGCTGGATGAGGAGGGCATTGACGTTTTTGTCATTCCTTCCTTACCTGAGGATGGCCATTAGATCAGGCGAACAACTGTCCTGTGAGCTTACGTTTCAGCGGTGGGTGCTGGACGCCACTTAAAACCGACGCGCACCAGACCGTGATCGGTCGTGCCGCTTTCTTTGTGGTCATCATAATTCAAATGATCATTATCAACGATCATTTCATTGAACGCCCAAAGCCGGTCCTTTGAGTTGTCGTAGAACTGCTCGGAAAACAGAATGTGGTCCAGGCTTTCCCGCTGCTTCTTGAAGACGTGGGTGTAGTAAACATCGCGCGTTGAGCGGTATTCTTGCAGCGTTTGGGCGGTGTAGAGCGCATTGTCACCGCCACCGACTGACAGTGGATTGAGGTAGCTTGGCTGTTCGGTGAGCACGTTCAATGTGTTGCTCGATTTACCGTCATTAAGATCGCCGAGCACAACAACCGGCTCATCGGTGCCCTTGGTGATTTTGGTGATGGCGACTCGCAGCGCTGCGGCTTCTGCCGTGCGGCGGATGGTGGAAATGGCATAGCCCAGGGCTGTGACGTGGGGCCCATGAACCTCTTTCTCATACCAGGATCGCTCGCGCCAAATTTGCGTCGGGCGGCGCGATTTGAAGTGACAAACGAACACATGAATGGCTGGTGTGCGCGGGTCCGGGCGTACTTTGACGTAGAGCACGGGCCGGGAAAAGGATCGCAACGTTACAGAGATGCTTTCCGTCTGTGGATCCTCACCGGTCGATTGTAACACTGCTTCTTCGGGGAACTCTTTGATCCATTGCGGATCGCCCACCAGCATCTCGGTGCGTACGGCGCCAGCACAGACGATGCTTTTGCCGTTGTGGTCCGGCGGCGCCAGAGCCGTGTAGGTGGTTGAAAGACTGGCCTTATCCAGAAGCTCTTTGAGCGAATCTTCGGCCCACAGCTCCTGAAAGCCGAACATGTCCGCTTGCAGGCGGACAAGGCTGGCGGCGGACCATTCTATCTTCTTCTTGTAGATCGGCTCGTCCCAGCCATCGGTGTCGCCGTAGATCGCCTGGCCGGGCAGTTGCAGATTGTAAAGATTGAAGGTTGCAAAAGAGACGTCGCGAGCTGCCATGGCCTGATCCGTTCAAAGTGAAAGGGCGCGATGCGAGCAAGGGTAGAGCGATGTAAATCTATTGGTATTGAGTATGTTGCTGCCTTATGTTGTTTTTATGACGGTTAATGAGGCCGATTGAACTGTCCAGTGCGATCAAAAACTTCCGTCAACTGTATTCAATACCAGGTGTTAGGGCGTGCCTGTGTTTGCTCGCAACCAAGGTTCGAGTTCCTCAAAACGAAATGTTCCGTCTTGATAAGGCTTGTACATAAACTGCCATGTCGTATCGGCGTCGGCAGTTAGTTCGATGCCATTGATCGTGAGGAAGGTGAACATGGATGCGAAGGCTGTGCGTTTGTTGCCGTCCACAAAAGGGTGGTTCTGCGACAAGCTTTCCCAAAGCGCTGCGGCTTCTGCGATCAGATCGTCATAATAGCCCGATTGCGGACGAAACAGAGCCGCTTCCAGCTGCCCTAAATCGCGCACGCCTGTTGCCCCGCCGTACACAGCGACTTGATCTTCGTGGATAGCAAGAACATCAACGAGGGTCAGATAATCGATGGACCCTGGATCTGTCACTTAGCCAGCTCTTTATAAAGGCTTGCATAGCGCCCATGGCTCTTCTGGTAGGCTGCCATCACATGTGGGCGAGCGCGCATTTGCTTGCGTTCGTCGATAAGTTTGGTGACGGCTTCCTCAACCAGCGCTTGAAGCTGCCTGCCTTCATCTTTGGCAAGAGTTCGCAGTTCGGCCAGAACCTCGCTGCTTAGCTGCGTGGCAAATTTTTCTCTCCGGTCTGACATGGCATGTCCTTTCTTCCTATTTCTTGATATATCATGAAATAGGAAGAAATGCCACCTGAAGCTACGCTTTCGGCCGGGCGGCCAGCACCATGTAGTTCACGTCCAGATCATTGGGTACGCGCTTCCAGCGATCTTCCAGCGGATTGAAGGCAACGCCTGAACGGTCGACAATCGCCATGCCCGTGGGCGCGAGCGCGCTAGCCAGCTCTTCAGGTTTGACCAGCTTGTCGTACTGGTGCGTGCCAACGGGCAGCCAGCGCAACAGGCGCTCCGCCCCGATGATCGCCATGAAAAAGGCTTTGGCTGTACGGTTGATGGTGGCGATGAACATCACGCCGCCGGGTTTCACCATTGCGGCGCAGTCGGCGACAAAGCTATCGACATCGGCAACGTGCTCAACCACTTCCATGTTGAGCACAACATCGAAGGTTTCACCGTCAGCCAAAAGGGCCTCGGCCGTGGTGGCGCGATAATCGATGGTCAGATCTTGTTCCTGCGCGTGCACGGCGGCGGTGTTGATGTTTTTTTCCGAGGCATCAACGCCCACGACGGTGGCGCCGAGGCGCGCCATCGGTTCACACAGCAAGCCGCCACCGCAGCCGATATCGAGAATGCGCAGCCCTTTCAACGGATGGGCCAGCTTCTCATCAAGACCGAAATGGGCGCACAGTTTCTCGCGGATATAGGCCAGTCGCACGGGGTTGAACTTGTGCAGCACGCCAAACTTGCCTTTGGGATCCCACCATTCAGCGGCCAATGCGGAAAAGCGTGCAACTTCATCGGGATCGATGGAGCTTGTGGTGTTGGCCATGGAAGGTCGTGCCTGTGCTGCTTGTGTCATCAGCACACTATAGGGGGCAGGTTGGCGAGCGCCAGTGGTCTCATGTCGCGGCAGGCCTTGATGCAAGGCAAAAAGACCGGGCGAGACCCTTGCCTCGCCCGGTCTTTGCTGTTGCGATAATGCTGTGCTTAGGCGGCGGCGACGCCTTTGAGGAATGTATCGATTTCACCACGCAACGTGTCGGCTTTTTCCGAAAGATCCTGAGCGGCAGAACGCACAGTGCCCGCTGATGTTGACGTCTCGCCGGCGGAGTTCTTCACCACAGACACATTGTCAGCAACGTTGGATGTGCCATGCACCACTTCCATGACGGAGGAGGAAATCTCGGCGGTGGCCGCGCCCTGTTGCTGCGTTGCCTCTGCAATCATGTCGATGGTGCCGTTGATGTTTTCAATCACCGTGCCGATGTCGCGGATGGCCACAACCGTTTCGCCCGTGGCATCCTGAATGGAGCCGATCTGCTCGGAGATATCTTCAGTCGCCTTAGCGGTCTGTGAGGCAAGGGTTTTCACCTCGTTGGCCACAACAGCAAAGCCTTTGCCAGCTTCGCCTGCACGGGCGGCCTCAATGGTGGCGTTAAGCGCCAGAAGGTTAGTTTGCTCAGCGATGTCGGAGATGAGCTTGACCACATCACCAATTTTCTGCGCTGCGTCCGAAAGACTTTCTACCTTATCGTTGGTCGTGCGCACCGTGTTGGTGGCCTGACTGACGGTGGTGGTGGTTTCATCCACTTGGCGGGAAATCTCGGTAATGGAGGCCGTCAGTTCTTCGGTGGCGCTGGCAACGGTTTGGACGTTGGCAGACGCATCTTGCGCGGCCTGTTCGGCGGTTGTTGCGCGCCCTGATGTGTCTTCGGCGACACTTGCAAGGCTGTTGGCAACTTCTTCCATTTCGCCCACCCGACCACTTACCGCGTCGAGCATGGTGCCCACTGACGTGCGGAAGTCGGCGATCAAACTTTCGATGCGATGCTGACGCTCCATTTGCTGGTTGGCATCATTTTCCACTTTGCTGGCCATCTCAGTTTGGCGAAGGGCGTTGTCACGGAACACTTCCACCGCGGCTGCCATAGCGCCAATCTCATGACGCTCTTCACGCGATGGGATGGTGATATCGGTTTGCCCGTCAGCCAATTCTTTCATGGTGTCGGTGATGGCGCGGATGGGGCGGGAAATCGAGCGGCTGATCACAAAGCCAACGATAGCGCCAAACAGGATGATAAGGCCGCCGATCATCGCAAATTGCCCCGCTTTCGCCATCAACGATGCCGTTAGATCGTCGGTGTAGAGGCCAGTACCGATGGCCCAACCCCATGGTTCGAACTGGGCGACATAGGACAGCTTGTGGACCGGGTCTTCCGATCCAGCGCGCGGCCAGTAATAATCCACAACACCAGCACGTTCCGGGGATGAAGCCGCCGCAATCAGCTCCTGGAAAAGAAAGGTTCCGTTGGGATCCTGCAGTTCAATGAGGTTCTGGCCGTCCAAATCGGGACGCACGCCATGCATAATCATGTTGCCCTGAAGATCATGGATGAAGAAATATTCGATGTCGCGGTAACGGATGTCGCGGATGATATCCTTGGCGGTTGTCTGCGCTTGCTCCATCGTGATTTCGCCAGCCTCGGCGCGCGCATGCTGCGCAGCGACCTGCGACAATGCGCTTTCTGTCAAGCTGACAAGCTCGCCCTGGCGCTGCTCGTTGAGCATCTGACTGGACAGATAAAGAAACGTGGCCGCAAGCGCGAACACGCCCACCATGAACGCGGCAGACAATGCGCCCAAGCGCATACCGATCGACAACTTCTTCACGCGGAACCCCCACTAAACTTTTGGCTGGGCGCTAAAGGCTGCGCCGAGCCCGATAGATTTTGACGGCCTTTCGATTGACGAAAACGTAAGGCCTTCTCTCCAGGTGATGCTTATGCCTAAAACTTCTTAAGAAAGTACGATGAGACAGGCCTTTACAGGCTAACGTAGGGTCACTGGACAACTGCCGTTACGGACTGTGTTCAAAGCGGTGATGGACTTCACAAGTCTTTGCGGCTAACACGCGCCGGTTCGTTTGGGGCGCGCTAGCCCCGCCCTTCCTGCGATTGAAAGATCAGTTCAACGCCCATGGCTCGTTTGGTCCTGAAATTTGGTGGCACGTCGGTTGCCGACCTGGAACGTATTCGCACCGTTGCGCGCCACGTGAAGCGTGAGGTGGATGCTGGCCATGAGGTGGCTGTGGTCGTTTCGGCGATGTCAGGCAAAACCAATGAGTTGGTAGCCTGGTGCCGGGAAGCTTCGCCCATGCACGATGCACGTGAGTATGATGCGGTGGTGGCCTCTGGCGAGCAGGTAACGTCCGGCTTGTTGGCGATCACGCTGCAAGGTATGGGTGTGGATGCGCGATCCTGGCAGGGCTGGCAGATACCGCTTAAAACCGATGCTAGCCATGGTGCGGCGCGCATTGAGTCCATTGATGCGCAGAGGCTATTGGGCCGTATGTCCGGCAGCGAAACCGGCACACCGCAAGTGGCGGTGATTGCAGGCTTCCAGGGCATCTCGCCGGATGGTCGCATCGCCACGCTCGGTCGCGGTGGATCGGATACGTCCGCCGTGGCCATTGCCGCTGCCGTCGGTGCGGATCGCTGCGACATCTACACCGATGTAGATGGCGTCTACACAACCGATCCGCGTGTTGCCTCCAAAGCAACGCGGATGGACAAGATCGCCTTTGAAGAGATGTTGGAAATGGCATCCTTGGGCGCCAAAGTTTTGCAGGTGCGTTCGGTCGAACTGGCCATGGTGCATGGTGTGCGGGTGTTTGTGCGCTCGTCCTTCGATGACCCTGAGGCGCCTGAACTTGCGACCGACACGCCGGTCGGCACGCTGATTTGCGATGAGGAAGAGATAATGGAAGAGCAGGTCGTCACCGGTATCGCCTTTTCGCGCGATGAGGCTCAGATTTCCTTGCGCCGCGTGAAAGATCGCCCAGGGGTTGCAGCCAGCGTCTTCGGCTCGCTGGCCGACGCAGGCATCAATGTGGATATGATCGTGCAGATCATTTCCGCTGATGGCGCAACAACGGATATCACCTTCACCTTGCCGGAAGGCGATTACGATCGTGCCGTCGGCATTTTGGAGGACCCTGATAGCGGCATCGAGTTTGATGCGCTTAACGGTTCGAAAGACGTTGTGAAGGTGTCGGTTATTGGCATCGGTATGCGCAGTCACGCCGGTGTCGCTGCCGACGCTTTTAAGGCGCTGTCGGAGAAAAACATCAATATCCGCGCCATCACGACCTCTGAGATCAAGATATCCGTGCTCATCGATGCGGCCTATACTGAGCTTGCGGTGCGCACGCTGCATTCGCTATATGGTCTCGACGCGGCTTAACCGGATCGAAACCGATTGCCGCAACGGTGCGGCGGCGTAAACTTCCTTTGCAAGGGTTTGCACCACAAACCAACTGACAGGCGAGGTCATCATGCCCACGCGCAGTTCGCTGGCGGGGCCGCGTGTTCTGTTGCGACGTTTGCGCGAGGTTATGGCCGAGCGCATCAGCGGGCAGGAGCGGCTGGATAAGATTACAGTGCTCATCGCGGCCAACATGGTGGCCGAGGTGTGCTCGGTTTATCTGTTGCGTGCCGATGGGGTGCTGGAGCTTTCCTCCACCGAGGGTCTTAACAAAGACGCGGTGCACCAGACCGGTCTGAAAATCGGCGAGGGTTTGGTGGGCGTGATCGCAGCCAGCTCAGAGCCGCTGAACCTGGCTGACGCTCAAAAGCACCCCAGCTTTGCCTATTTGCCTGAAACCGGGGAGGAGGATTACCACTCCTTCCTTGGTGTGCCGGTGATGCGGGTTGGCCGTGTGCTTGGCGTATTGACGGTACAGAATCAGGCCCGGCGCAGCTACTCCGAAGAAGAAGTGGAAGCGCTGCAAACGGTGGCTATGGTCATCGCCGAGATGATGGCTGCTGGCGAGTTGCAAGGTGTCTCGCGCTCGGGCCTTGATCTTGAAGCAGCGCGGCAGCTTCACCTTGAGGGCACAGGGTTTGCCGATGGTGTTGGCCTGGGTCATGTGGTGCTGCATGAGCCGCGCCTCATCGTCACCGACATGATCGCTGAGAACATCGATGAAGAAATTGACCGGCTCGACCAGGCTATTGCGCGCTTGCGACTGTCCATCGACAGCATTGTTGAGTCCGGCGATGTGGCGCACCATGGTGAGCACCGCGATATCCTCGAAGCCTATCGCATGTTTGCCTATGATCGTGGCTGGGCGCGGCGGATGCGTGAGGCGATCCAGTCTGGACTGACAGCAGAGGCTGCTGTCGAGCGCGTGCAGTCGGACACACGCGCTAAACTGATGCGGCAAAAAGATCCGTTGATCCGTGAGCGCCTGAACGATTTTGACGATCTGGCCTATCGTCTGTTCCGGGAGCTTTCCGGCGAAAACGGTCGTCACCAAGATCAAATGCCCGACGACGCAGTGATTGTGGCACGCATGATGGGTGCGGCTGAACTGCTGGATTATGACCGCTCAAAAATCCGCGGGCTCGTGCTGGAAGAAGGTGGGCCGACGAGCCATGTGGCTGTTGTTGCTCGCGCCATGGGGGTGCCGGTTGTTGGCCGCGTCACCGGTGTTGTGGCGCTCGTGGAAGATGGCGATCCGATCATTCTCGATGGTGAAGAAGGCGCGGTGCATGTGCGCCCGCCCATCGATGTGGAACGGGCCTATGTGGAAAAGGTCAAATTCCGCGCCCGCCGTCAGGCGCAGTATCGCGCGCTGAAAGGTCGTGCGTCGGTAACGGCCTGCGGTGTGCCGATCATGCTGCAACATAATGCGGGTCTGCTGATCGATCTGCCAAGCCTGGAAGAAACTGGCGCTGATGGCATCGGCCTGTTCCGCACTGAGCTTCAGTTCATGGTGGCGCGCTCGTTGCCGCGTACCAAAGAGCAGGAGACACTTTACGCCCGGGTGCTCGATGCGGCGGGCGACCGGCCTGTTACGTTCCGCACGCTTGATATCGGTGGCGATAAGGTGCTGCCCTATATGCGCACCTTTGCTGAAGAGAACCCGGCGCTGGGTTGGCGTGCTGTGCGGCTTGGGCTGGATCGCCCAGGGTTGATGCGGTTGCAGATCAGGGCGCTGCTCATGGCTGCGGCAGGGCGTTCTTTGCGGCTGATGTTCCCGATGGTGACTGATGTTGCCGAGTTGGATGCGGCCAAGGGCATTGTGCGCCGTGAGATCTCGCATCTGGTCAAGCACGGTTACAAGACACCGACTGATCTAAAGATTGGCTCGATGATCGAAGTGCCCGCGCTGCTTTACCAACTGGATGCGTTGATGAGCCGGTGCGACTTCGTGTCGGTCGGCTCCAACGATCTATTCCAGTTCATGACCGCGACGGATCGTGGCAACACGCGGTTGTCAGGGCGTTTTGATATCTTGTCGCCCAGCTTCTTGCGGCCCCTCAAGGCCATTGCCGAAGCTGGTGAGCGCAACCGGTGCGACGTCACCGTATGTGGTGAAATGGCTGGTCGCCCTGTGGAGGCTTTGGCGCTTCTAGGTCTCGGCTTCCGCCGCCTTTCCATGTCGCCTGCTTCGGTTGGTCCGGTGAAAGCGATGGTGATCGATGTGCGCATGGAACCGCTAACTGAGGCTATGGACACCATGCTGTCTGATCCCCTTGCCACCGTGTCGGTGCGCGAGGCGCTGGTTGCCTATGCGGACGAACATGGCATAAGCCTCTAGCCATGATCTCAGACCAAAAAATTGATGCGCTGATCGCGCGTTTTGAAGGCATTGCGGCCAAGATGGCATCGGGCGCGGAGTCCGATGAATTTGTGCAGCTTTCGCGCGATTATGCCGAGCTAGAGCCTGTCGCCGAGCAGGCAAAGTTGTTGCAAAAAACCCGCGATGAGCTGGACGAAGCGCGCGAGATGCTGGCCGATCCTGACCTTGATGAGGAGATGAAAGCCCTCACGCAAGATGAAGTGGAGACGCTGGAAAAGCAGTTTGAAAGCCTGCAGGCCGATCTTCAGGTTGCGCTGCTGCCCAAAGACAAAGCCGATGCTGGCGGTGTGATTTTGGAAGTGCGCGCAGGCACGGGTGGGGACGAAGCGGCGCTGTTCGCGGGCAGCCTTTTTCGCATGTATCAGCGCTATGCCCAGACCAAAGGCTTCAAGATTGAGGTACTCTCGCAATCGGAAGGCGAGGTCGGTGGCTTCAAAGAGATCGTGGCCGAAGTGAAGGGCCAAGGGGTCTACGGTCTGCTGAAATTCGAGTCTGGTGTGCACCGTGTGCAGCGCGTGCCGGAAACTGAATCTGGCGGGCGTATCCATACCTCGGCAGCCACCGTCGCGGTGCTGCCAGAAGCCAAAGACATCGATATCGAGGTGCGCAATGAAGACATTCGCATCGACACGATGCGCGCCTCCGGTGCTGGCGGTCAGCACGTGAACACCACCGATTCGGCCGTGCGCATCACCCATTTGCCGACGGGCATTGTCGTGTTGCAAAGCGAGAAATCCCAGCACCAAAACCGTGCGCGGGCGATGGAAGTTCTCAAGGCCCGTCTCTACGACATGGAGCGTCAGAAGGCTGCTGAAGAGCGGGCCGATGCGCGCAAGGGGCAGGTCGGGTCTGGTGATCGTTCCGAACGCATCCGCACCTACAATTTCCCGCAAGGCCGGGTGACCGATCACCGGATTGGCCTCACGCTTTATTCGCTGGACCAAGTGATTTCCGGCGATGCGCTGGACAGTGTGATCGAACCGTTGATCGCAGCGCACCAGATGGAACTGCTCGCCGAGAGCGAAGCCAATTGAGTCCAACATTCAATGCGCTTGTGCGGGATCTCGCTGCGCGCATCAATGCACGCCCAAATGCCAACGGTTTGCGCGAAGCGCGCATGCTGGTGGAGCATGTTACCGGACATTCGACCGCCGCGCAGATCGTGGTGGGTGATCATACGGTTCCGCAAAGCGACCATGACACTCTTCTGGCCTTGCTCGCCCGGCGTGAGGCAGGTGAGCCTTTGGCGCGCCTGCTTGGCCATGCTGCTTTTTGGGATTTTGAGGTTGGTCTCAACGATTCAACGCTGATCCCGCGCGATGATACCGGCACGCTGGTGGAAGTGGCTCTAGCGCTGTTGCCCGCCGACAGCACCGCCCATGTGGTGGATGTTGGCACTGGAACCGGCATTATCCTGCTTGCACTTGCCCGTGAGCGTCCCCACATCACTGGGGTTGGTGTGGACATTGCGCCAGATGCGGTGGCGCAGGCGCAGGCCAATGCGATTGGCCTCGGTCTTGATGATCGGCTGACCTTTTTCCAAAGCGATTGGCTGGATGCGGTCGATGGATCGCTGGATATGATCGTCTCCAACCCGCCGTATATCCGCTCCGCTGATATGGATGGCCTTGCACCGGAAGTGCGTGCGCACGATCCATCACTGGCTTTGGTTGCCGGGGAGGATGGGCTGGATGCTTACCGTGTTTTGTTGCCTCAGATGGCTGACAAACTCAAACCTGATGGACACGGTCTGGTTGAGATTGGTTATGATCAGGCCCGTGATGTGCAAAAGCTCGGTGAAGAGGCAGGGTTGCATCACCAGGAAACGCATCAGGACCTTTCGGGCCGAGATCGGGTTGTTGCGTTTCAACACTGAAGCTTTTTGCGTGGGATAGGAATCGCAATTGGCTATCTTTCTCTTCGTTCGACCGCCAATTGCGATAAAACTGTCTCCGGACAAACGTAAAACGCTTTGATTGGCAGGCTATGAAGGGCCGCGTGAACAGGTTTGGGCAAAAAAAGCTTGGAAAAGCGATGCGAAGCAGCTAGGGCTATTGGTGCTGCAGGGCACCTGGAATGATAGCCAAGACCCCACCAAACTGATGGCAGGTGGGCCAGGTAGGGAGCAGCAAGCGAACCTCACAGTTGAACGGGTTTGGTCTCGGTCGCTCGCGATCAAGATCGCATGCTTGGTGCAACATGGTACGCGAGCAAGAACACTGGATTGGTCCGGCCTTGGCCGTTGATCGCTTTGGATGCGGAGCTTGGAGCTTTGCGGGGCTTAGACATTGGCTTAAGGGCGCGCTGCGCTGAAGGCAGGATGTCACCACCCTTTTGGATTTTTTAGAGAAAAAGAGAACAAGACATTGGCAATGAGACCTGGTCAATCGAACAAGCGTGGTCGCGGACGCGGCGGACGTAAGGGGCCAAGCCCGCTGTCGCGCAGTTATGAGTCAAATGGGCCGGATGTTAAAATTCGCGGCACCGCTCAGCATATTGCCGACAAATACATCAACCTTGCTCGCGATGCGCAATCGTCTGGCGACACGGTGCTATCGGAAGCCTATTTCCAACATGCGGAGCATTTTTACCGCATCGTTGCCGCTGCCCAGCAGCAAATGAATCAGCAGGTGAACGTCAAGCGCGCCGATGATCCCCTCGATAGCGAAGAAGGCGATGATCGCGACGGGTTCGATCCATCGGACCCCGATTCGCCACAACCTGATGCCAGCGCAAACGGCTCTGGCCAGAATCGCGATGATAACCGCCGTGATCGCAACCGCGATGATGAGGATGGCGAGCGTCGCTCGCGTCGCAACCGTGGCCGCCAACGTCGTGGCCGTGGGGACGATTCCCGTGGGGATGAACCGCGTGGGGACGAGTCCCGCGCAGACGAGTCGCGCGGTGATGACAATCGTGGCGACAATCGCTCAGACGTTCCTCGCGCGGATACCTCGCAGAATGAGGACCGCCCCAGCGAGGATACGCCGGAGCGTGCTGAAGCTTCCGCGAACGACGTTCCCAACGGTACGCCAACAGATGCCGCCAAGCCCTCCACGGAGGCCAATGGTGATGCTGGCGAGGCAACCGCTGAAGAGCGGCCACGCCGCGCACCGCGTCAGCGTAAAGCACGTGTTGAGGTGGCCGATCGCTTTGACGGCGATGATCAACAAGCCAGCGGTTCTGCCGAGGCTGACAGCAAGCCAGTCCCCGAAGCACCCAAACCCGTTTCGCTGGGCGATGATGTGCCACCGGTGCAGCAGGCCGCATCCGACGATACGTAAAGTCGCTTGATTTATAGCACTTCGCGAAAAACCTGAATCACCAAACGCTGCCTGAAATCAAAGATTTCAACGCGTTAGGTGATGACTGATGTTTCAAGTGTTTCGCGAAGTGCTTTAGAGCACCAAAACCTGATCGCCGGGCGCCATGTGTCCGGCTTTTTTGACGGTGGCATAGATACCAAGGCTCGGCTTGCCGCGCCCGCCTTGTAGCGCCCTTACCAATTCCTGATCTTGGGCGGTGGTGTCCGGGTTCACATCAATGGCGCGACAGCGATTGATCGGCACTTCGACAAAAATTTCCGCAGTGCCCAGCGCGATGGTTTTGCCGACCAACGCCTCTTCCTCAAAGGCGTCCCATCCTTCCACCAGCACATTGGCGCGCAGGCGCCTTGGGTCGAGGTCAGCACCAACGGCCTGGCCTAGCCAGTCAATGGAAGCTTGGTTTTGCAAAGAAATCCAGCGTCCTGGGACATCGGTAAAACCGTGACCGCTTTGCATGTTGTCAGCTTTGCAAAGGCGCAGTTCACCGCGAATAGGTCCACTTGCCCCTTCGTCGACCAGTTCGGCAGCCAGAGCTTGCAATGCGTCAGGATCACCAGGATCAACCGTGAGCGCGCGCCCATCGAGCGTTGTGATTGAGAGTGTGCCGGTTGCCTCCTCATAGGCTGCGGAAAGCCGCCCTGTTGTGGGCTGGTGCACCATGCAAATGAATTGCCGTTTGGCCACATGTTGAGGGTTGGCGGGATCGAAATCAGATGGGCCGTTTTCCAGCGCGAAGGCGCGGTCGAATCGAAAAAGTTCGCCTGGCTCGACGTCAACACTTTCCAGGCTCTCGCCGCCAAGGCCTTTTACAGGCCAGCGCCATAGGTGGGTAATTCTACTTCTTGTCATCTGCGAGCGTCCTTCTGTTCAGCTTTTTTGGCGTGCATGGTCGGCAAGGGCAAGATGCGATTGCCTTTTGACCTTCAGCGTCTAAATTGCTGGCCAGGGCTCGGTGCGTCCCCCTACCAACGCCGTGGCTCTCCTATGGAGCCTTCGTGTCGTCTGTTTCCTCCCCAGAGCCAAGTGCGCTGCCCAAAACGGTGACGTTGATCAGCCTTTTGTTGGCCTCAGCGCTAACGGTTATGGCAGCTGCGACCCTTGGCCCGGCTCTCCCGCAGATCGAACAGGCGTTCGCCGGAACGCCGCATGTCGGGTTGTTGACGCGGTTGGTGCTCACCGTCACGGCGATCTTTATTGTCATCGGCTCGCCCTTGGCCGGCATGATCGTGGATCGGCATGGCCGCAAAAATTTGCTGCTGATTGCACTTCTGCTTTACGCGCTTGCTGGAACCAGCGGGCTTTATCTCAACAGTTTGCCGATGCTTCTGGTTGGTCGAGCGTTTCTCGGTTTGGCTGTCGCGTGCGTGCTCACTGCGTCCATCACGCTCATCGCCGATCTATATGTGGGCCCGGAGCGAACCAAGGCGTTGGGCAGACAATCAGCCTTTTTGGGTGCGGGCGGCGTGGTTCTGCTCTTGATTGGAGGCTCGCTGGCGGAGATCGGTTGGCGTTTGCCGTTCAGCGTCTACTTCGCCTCGCTCCTAGTGTTTGTTCTAGTTTGGCGATTTGTGCCGGAGCCCGCACGGCCTTCTTCTTTCGGCACTGATACGCCGGATGCCAAATGGCCGGTGGGCATGGTCGCGCTTATCGTGCTTCTTGTCTTTATCTCGCAAGTCGCCTTCTATTTTTGGCCGGTTCAGCTTCCCTTTTATTTGGCCGAGCGCTTTGACGCTGGCGCCGCCGCGGCCGGTCTTGCGGTGGCGGTTTCTTCAGGCACAGGGGCGATAGCATCCATCTTTTATCGCCATGTGCGTGCGCGCCTCTCGGATCTGGCAGTGGTGGCGCTTGCCTACGGCTTGATGGGCACGGCCAATCTGCTGCTCAGCCAGGCCGGCAGCTACCCGGCGGTGCTGGCCGTTATGATTGTTGGCGGCGCGGGTGTCGGGCTGATGTTTCCCACCGCGTCCAATTGGATGACCAACACGGTGCCCGACGCGTTGCGCGGGCGTTCGGTCGGCCTGGTGTCGGCGGCGATTTTCTCCGGGCATTTTGTCTCGCCCCTTATCAGCCAGCCTGTCATGGAACGGGTAGGGTTTGCACGTGGCTATGAGCTGTTCAGCTATGGTTTGCTGGCGCTTAGCCTTGTGGTTTTGATTGCTGCCGTCACCGGTGGGCGGCGAGCGCTGGTTCAGCCGTAGGTGCGCGCTGAGATGTTGAGATCGCCCCAATCGGTTTGCGCGATGTGATCATCTGGGTGTTGCGCATCGGTGAGCGACCAGCTGTCTCCGTCAAACGAGAGGGCGCATGGATGCACTTTGCGCGGCGTTGCGGAGCGCGCTTGCAGGGTCACGATGTACTTCTCGCGCACAGCTTGCGCCAATGCCATCACATAGGGATCGGGTTCTGCAGTTACTGGCGCAGAAAGTGTGAAACGACCCACTGTTGCCTCGCAGATGGCGCGCGTTCTGTCAGGCAAGCTTTCCAGAAATTTTGCCCGCGCGGTTTGATAGGTGCCGTCTAGCCCCAAAGCGTTGATGGCAGGGTTGGACATCATCAGTTGCAGGGCCATCGCTTCGGCTTCCTGCGTGGTGAGCCCTGTGAGTCGCGTTCGGTAATTGAAGCCAAGCTCAATGCCGCCACCCTGACCCTGAAACACGACAATCGGCAGGCCAGCTTCACTCATCGCATCCACGTCCCGAAGAATGGTGCGTGGAGCGCATTCTAGCTCTTGCGCGAGTTGCTGGCTGGTTTGCCTGCCGCGATTTTGTAGGATGAGCAGAATTCGCAAAAGGCGTGATGCGCGCATGGCGGTCTCCACATTGGTTTGCACAAATATGACAGAAGACGTCATATTAAGGGCTGTAGAGGCAAGGCGTCGTCAAGCACCAATCGCCTGAAAGGTCAGTTATGGGATTGTCTTACAAAGCTGAGCGCGCCATTGCCGCGCCACCATCTGTCGTTTGGCAGGTTTTGACTGACAGGAAAGCGCTGCTTGATGGCCATTTTGGCATCACGCAGTTGGATGGTGATCTTGCTTCGGGCGGCAAGCTGGCGTTGCGCGCGGCCATTGCGCCCAATCAGGCGTTCAAACTGAAGGTGACGGAATTCCAACCTGACCAGCACATGGTGTGGAAAGGCGGTATGCCCTTCGGCCTCTTCACGGGCAAACGAACGTTTACATTGGAACGAGATGGAGCGGGCACGCATTTTTTGGTGCAGGAGATTTCTACCGGACCTATGGCGGGCATGATTGGCAAATCGATGCCAGATCTTCAGCCAAGCTTTGATCAGTTTGCCGATGCGTTGAAACAGGCTGCCGAATCCCGTGCGCAAGGAGAGGCAGCATGATCACCTATGGTGAAGGCACAGCCGATGATCCCTGGAAGCTGAAAACACCGCCGGGGTCCTCGCAGTATGAAGCCTGGCGGGATGAGTCAGCTAATCCGCCGGCGCTGGTGGTGCAAGTTGGTAAGACGCGGCTATCCTATCAGCTTCGCGCCTTAGAAGATGTGGCAACCATGCTGGCCACGCGTGGCGATTGGGTGGAGCTTGGCAATGCCGATGAGGGCAAACCGGTGAAAGAGGGTTCGTTGGAAGCTTGGGCGCGCGATGAGGCCAACCCGGTGGGCGGGTATTACGGCTTGCGCAAAGGCTATCGCGGGCGTTTTGCCAATTATGTCTCCCCGGTTTTGGAGCTTCTTGGCTATGCCGAGTTGGAGCATAAACCGCGCGGCAATAGGATACGCGCACGGGGCAGGTAGGCAGCATGAAAAGTGATGCGCTTGCGGCGCTTTATGCCTTTGATGGCAAGCGGGTTGGCGGGCTGAAAGCGCTCATTGACGCCGATGCGGCGGACGCTGATCTTTTGGCATTGCTTCCAGGCCCACATGAAATCGCTGCCAGTTGGGTGCTGAAGGCGCGGTTGGAGGCTGGTTTGCTGGGTGAGGCAGCACAGAACAGCATTTATGAGTGTTTGCCAAATCTCTCTGAGCCCGACGCCATCCTGCATCTGTTGCAGATGGTCCAGCATGCGCCTCATGCCGAGGCTGACGTTATACGCCCTTTTCTCACGCATAAACGCACGCTTGTGAGGGTCTGGGCGTTGGACGCTTTGGCCCGCGTTGCGCCTAATGAAGCGGCGCCGTTGATCAAGGTGGCGCTTGATGACCCCTCCGCTGCCATGCGTGCACGCGCCCGCGCTTTGGTGAGCGGGCCGCTAAGATAGGCGTTGCTGGATGAGGTTGGTGATCTGCTCGGCGATTTGCGGTGCCAGTATCACACCGGGATGTGCGACGGCGGTGAATAACCCCTCCACACCATCAACCGGGCCGACTAGTGGTGTGCATTGCTTAGGGATAGGGCGATGACCAATGCTGCTGCCGGTCAGCTGCAAGTTCTTCAAGCTTGGCATCGCTTTGGCCAATCGGCGGTGCGTCTCATGACCCAAATCGACCGCCGATTGTAAAGGGTCGCGCACGCTGCGCGCCATGGTGATGGTATCGGGCGGATGGATGTGCACCTCCATGCCTGGACCGGCAAGGATCGGCCCTGGATCGATGGCCGAAACACTGAAGCGAATCAGCGCCGCTGGCGACGTGCTGATGGGCTCGTCCAGGCCGAAGGGTGCCAGCAGAGCATTGCTCATTGTACCTGCGGCGATAACGACGATATCTGCATCGTGGCGTGTGTCATCGACAGCCAACCCAGTGACTTTGCCCGCCTGCGTTTCGATGGCGCTTACATGGGCATTAGGGTGCAGCGCGGCGCCATGGGCTTTGGCATCATCCAGCAATCTGGCGGTGACCGCTTGGGCATCCAGTAGGAAATCGTCGGGCGCAAAAGCGGCCAACGGTGGAGGGGCGGCCAAAAATGGAGCGAGCTTGCGCAGGCGCACCCCCTGAACAGATTCGACGGGGCTTTTCGCGGCCTTGTGGGCGGAAATCATGGCTTCGGTTTTTTGCTGCTCGTCGAACCAGCGCAGCGCACCCTGGCGCCGTTTTATCAGCGTATCGCCCAGGGCCTTATCAAGATGGGCATAGCGCGCGAATGCTTGCTGGCAGGCTTTGTAGCGCGCAGGCTCGGTTTGCGGATCGACCGTGATCCAATTGATCCAACCGGATGAGCGCGCGGTCACACCCATACCAGGTTCACCCTGATCGACACAGTGCGGATTGAGACCAGCGCGGGCGAGGGAGTGGGTGACCATAGCCCCCACAATACCGGCGCCAACAATGATGATCTTCGGGGTTGCCGTTTTGGTCATTGCCACGCGGTTTAGCCCGCTCCATTTGAACAGATGATGACAGCTAACCGCTTTCAAGGATCGATTTTTGGATCGCGGAGCGCTAGTCTATCTCCATGATCGGAACGTCTATCGAACGCCTTTCGCCTGAGCTTGCTGCGGCTTTTCCGCCGGTGGCTGATGATGTGTTTGATGCTATGCCGACGGTGGCACATTTGGAAAAGCTGGCGCTGATGCCGGGCCATGCTTTGTTTGTGGCCGTTGGTGGTGGCGTTGTGGTGGGGCAACTGCTGGCGATGATCCAGTTTCAGGCCGACCGATCGCCGCAGCTTTACATCGACAATCTTGGCGTTGCGCCGCCATTCAAACGCCAAGGTGTGGCGCGAGGCCTGTTTGAAGCCGCCATGGCGTGGGGACGCGACGGCAACTGCGCACAAGTGTGGCTGGCGACGGATGTCGGCAATGCCGAGGCACGAGGTTTTTATGCCTCTCTTGGTTTCACGCGCGAACCAGCGGATGTGTATTCCGGGTCTTTGTAGCGCCTCTTGTCATCCCGGAAACGCAAAGCGCTATCCGGGATGACACAAGTGAGAGTCAAACCCCTTCAAACCGCTTTCTCAATCCCCATATCCAATCCAGCGCTGGATGCCTGACGGGTTCGGCGATGATTGACCGAGGCGCCTTATGGGTCTCGGCCTTGTGTGAGACCTGGACGATGACCTGAAGAGGTGTCGGCAGGTGCATGGAGGATGCGTAATGAATCTTGAGAACTACACCGAACGGGCACGCGGTTTTTTGCAGGCTGCCCAGACAAGCGCGCTGGCCAAAGGGCATCAGCGATTGTTGCCCGACCATCTTTTGAAAGCTCTGATTGACGACAGTGAGGGCTTTGCTGCCCGCCTGATCGAGGCTTCTGGCGGCAAACCTGATGTCGTCAAAACCCAAGTTGAGCAGAGCCTGGCGCGCCAACCCTCGGTGGAAGGCGGCGGCGGTCAGCTTTACATGGACCCGGCCATGGCGCGGGTGTTTACGACCGCAGATGAGGCCGCCAAGAAGGCTGGCGACAGCTTTGTGACCGTCGAACGTCTTCTGCTTGCCCTGGCACTGGATGCCAAGAGCGATGCCGGCAAAGCGATGAAAGCGGGTGGCGTGACGCCGCAAAGCCTGAACGCTGCGATTGAAAGCGTGCGCCAGGGTCGCACGGCGGATTCCGCGTCGGCCGAAGAAGGCTATGACGCGCTGAAGAAGTACGCCCGCGACCTTACTGAGGTTGCCCGCGAAGGCAAGCTCGATCCGGTGATCGGGCGCGATGAAGAGATCCGTCGGGCGATCCAGGTGCTGTCACGCCGCACCAAGAACAACCCTGTTCTCATCGGTGAGCCGGGTGTGGGTAAAACCGCGATTGCCGAGGGTTTGGCGCTGCGCATCGTCAATGGCGATGTGCCTGAGTCCCTGCGTGACAAGCAGTTGATGGCGCTCGACATGGGCGCGCTGATCGCAGGCGCGAAATTCCGTGGCGAGTTCGAGGAACGCCTCAAAGCTGTGCTTTCCGAAGTGGAAGCGGCTGCAGGTGGCATCATTCTTTTCATCGACGAAATGCACACGCTGGTCGGTGCCGGTAAAGCCGACGGCGCGATGGATGCCTCGAACCTTTTGAAACCGGCTCTCGCCCGTGGCGAGCTGCACTGCGTTGGCGCGACGACGCTGGATGAATATCGCAAGCATGTGGAAAAAGACGCGGCGCTTGCTCGCCGGTTCCAGCCCGTCATGGTGAACGAACCAACGGTGGAAGATACCGTTTCGATCCTGCGTGGCTTGAAAGAAAAGTATGAGCTGCACCATGGCGTGCGCATCTTGGATGCGGCGCTGGTGTCGGCTGCCCTGCTTTCCAACCGCTACATCACCGACCGGTTTCTGCCGGACAAGGCCATCGATTTGATGGATGAAGCATCGGCGCGTCTGCGCATGCAGGTGGATAGCAAGCCCGAGGAATTGGACGAGCTGGATCGCCGCGTTATTCAGCTGAAAATCGAGCGTGAAGCCCTGAAGAAGGAAACCGATTCAGCGTCCAAGGATCGATTGGAAAAGCTGGAAAGTGAACTTTCCGAGCTTGAGCAGAAATCAGCGGAAATGACATCGCGTTGGCAGAGCGAGAAGGAAAAACTCGCCGGTGCCACGGCTATCAAGGAAATGCTTGATGATGCGCGCACGCAGCTTGAGCAGGCGCAGCGGCAGGGTGACCTCGCCAAAGCCGGCGAACTTGCCTATGGCAGCATCCCGCAACTGGAAAAGCAGCTTGCCGCGGCTGAAGAAACCGGGGAACGTGACGATATGGTCGAAGAGGCGGTGACGCCGGATATGATCGCCCATGTGGTCTCGCGTTGGACGGGTGTGCCGGTCGACAAGATGCTCGAAGGCGAGCGGGACAAATTGCTGCGCATGGAAGATGAACTGGCCCGCCGCGTGGTGGGGCAGGCCGAAGCCGTGCACGCCGTTTCCACCGCCGTGCGTAGATCCCGTGCGGGCTTGCAGGACCCGAACCGGCCGCTCGGCTCGTTCCTGTTCCTCGGGCCAACGGGCGTGGGTAAGACCGAGCTGACGAAAGCCTTGGCAACCTTCCTGTTTGATGATGAGCAGGCGATGGTGCGCCTTGATATGTCCGAATATATGGAGAAGCACGCCGTCTCCCGTCTCATCGGCGCGCCTCCGGGCTATGTCGGCTATGATGAGGGTGGCGCGCTCACCGAAGCGGTGCGGCGCCGTCCTTATCAGGTGCTGCTGTTCGATGAGGTCGAAAAGGCCCATCCGGACGTCTTCAATGTGCTGTTGCAGGTGCTGGACGATGGTCGCCTGACCGATGGTCAGGGCCGCACGGTGGACTTCAAGAACACGCTCATCATCATGACCTCTAACCTTGGGGCGGAACATCTGGTTGCTGCCAAGGATGATGAGGACATGGAAGGCGTGCGCGGCAGCGTGATGGAGATGGTGCGCGGGCACTTCCGGCCCGAGTTCCTCAATCGTCTGGATGAGATCGTGCTCTTTGAGCGCCTGAAACGCACTGAAATGGGCGCAATCGTCGATATCCAGATGGGCCGTCTGCATGCGCTGCTGGAAGATCGCAAGATCGTTGTTGATCTGGATGATACCGCCCGTGAATGGCTTGCCGATAAGGGTTATGACCCGGCCTATGGTGCGCGTCCGCTGAAGCGCGTGATCCAGCGCGACCTTCAGGATCCGCTGGCGGAGAAAATCCTCGAAGGTTCCGTCAAGGATGGCGACCTGGTGAAGGTGTCAGCCGGCAAGTTCGAGAACGGCGCCGACCGCCTCATCTTCCAGGTCGTCGCCGCGGCCGACAGCGATGAGTCGGGCTCAGAGCAAGTGGCGGCTTAGGTGTCTTTCCTTCTCCCTTCGGGGAGAAGGTGGCCTGTAGGGCCGGGTGAGGGGGCGTTTGCAATTACCCCCTCACCCGGGCGTTCCGCCCGACCTCTCCCCCAAGGGGAGAGGAGAGCTTGCCACCGATACCAAGCCCCGGACATCACGCGCGCGTGTGATCCGGGGCCTGGAACCAGATGATCATCGAGGCCCCGGATGCGCGACTCGTCAGCTCTGTTCCTTCGGAAAAACCGCTGCCGCGCTCCGGGGCTTTGGCATTGCGGGTAGCACCACCCTCAATCGTCATCCTCGGACTTGATCCGAGGATCCAACCCCCAAGCCCTCGGCTAGAGATTATGGTAGTCAGTTGAACTGGATGGCCGGTTCAAGCCCGGCCATGACGTGGTTGGATTTAAGGTTGAACCAAAGCCGCTTGTGGAAAACATGGTTGATGTATGATCCCTCTTTGTTCTGCGGGCAGAATCTGCTACCTTTCTCAAAGCTTGTTGAATGGAGTCCGGATGGACCAACCATTGGCGAAGTTAGACTTGGACGTCGGGGTGGAACTTTCCAAGTGAAGCCTAAGGGGAGCCCGAGCTCAGACCTCGGCACACCTCCCTGCTGATCGAAGGTGCGCGCGCACCGGAGATCGAGCGCTAGCAAGGGCGCTTTATAAACACTTCGCCCGAAATTGGGCGTGTGCACGCCCGACATTGGAGATTGCCATGCGAAAGTGTGACAAGAAAATGTCGGTTCAGATTGTGGTTCGAGTGAATCTTGCTTCGTGCCTTCTGGTGCTGGCTTGGTTCACATTGAATTTAATCTAGTTGGAAGACGGCGACTTCGGTTGCCGTCTTTTTTCTCAGGTTACCGTCCCCGATTCTAGCGACACGCTGATTCAGTCTTGTTGTTCCAGACCAGTCGTCAATAGGTCATTCACGGCCCCCGACTGAAGAAGGTAGGGCTTTCCCAATCTTGTCCGGTTCGAACATGCCTGACGTGCTCTGAACTCTACTGAGCGGGTTACTACGACTTCAAACAGCAAGTGCGCTTCTTTATCGCTCTCATGACATTAGATTTGTCTGATCAATCAGCTTGTTTGGATAACGTCATGCGCTGCGGTACCCCCCGAACCAACGACACACTTGCAAAGTTTTTCAGAGCCAGCGAGTTGACCGCTAGCGCCACGCAGGCGCCATGACGGCGGCAATCGAAGGCTATCTGTTTTACGAAATCGCTGCGTTGTTGGTCTTGGCCGCCAGTGTCGGGTTCATCGGGCTGATGCTGCGCCAGCCCTTGATCGTCAGCTTCATTGCCGTGGGCATTTTGGCCGGCCCATCCTTCTTGAACATTGCACGATCCGACCAGCAGATCGATCTGCTTGCCGAGCTTGGCATTGCCGTCTTGCTGTTCCTGGTTGGGCTGAAGCTGGACTTCAATCTTGTGCGCACGCTCGGCCCCGTTGCGCTGGTCACGGGTCTCGGCCAAGTGGTGTTCACCACCGTATTTGGCTTCCTGATCGCACTGGCCTTGGGGCTTGATGCGCTCACGGCGTTTTACGTGGCGATCGCGCTCACCTTTTCCTCCACCATCATCATCGTCAAACTGCTGTCCGACAAGCGCGAGATCGACGCGCTTCATGGGCGGATCGCGCTCGGGTTTTTGATTGTGCAGGATGTGGTGGTGGTCATTGCCATGATTGCGCTGTCGGCCATCGGTGTCAGCAACGCCGCCGGGGAAAGCGGCGCCGTCACCGACGTTCTTTGGGTGCTCGGTTATGGGCTGGCGATGCTTGCTGCCGTCGTCGTGTTCATTCGCTACGTCGCCAACCCACTGGTGGAGCAGCTTTCACGCGCGCCGGAACTACTAGTCTCGTTCGCCATTGGCTGGGCGGCGCTGCTGGCGGCGGTCGGCCATTACCTCGGCTTCGGAAAGGAGCTCGGCGGCCTTCTCGCGGGTGTATCGCTCGCGTCCACACCCTTTCGTGAGGCCATCGCGGCCCGGCTGGCCTCGCTGCGAGATTTTCTGCTCCTGTTCTTCTTCATCGCTTTGGGCGCGTCATTGGACCTCACCGTTCTTGGCGCAAGCGTTGGTCCGGCGATTGTGTTGTCGCTGTTCGTGCTGATCGGCAATCCACTCATCGTGCTGATCATCATGAGTGCCATGGGCTATCAAAAACGCACTGGCCTGCTTGCCGGATTGACGGTTGCGCAGATCAGCGAGTTCTCGCTCATCTTCATGGCGATGGGGGTTGCCATTGGGCACGTCGCCGACGATGCGCTGGGGCTGGTGACGTTGGTTGGCCTCATCACCATCGCAGCCTCGACTTACATGATCACCTATTCGCACGAGCTCTACGACAGATTGGAACCGTTCATCGGTGTCTTTGAACGCAAACGCCCCAACACCGCGTTCGATGAGGGTATGGCGCAGGCGAAACGCCACGATGTGATCCTGTTTGGGCTTGGACGATACGGTCTTGCTATCGCGCGTGCGCTTGAGAAGGACGGCAAAACGGTCCTCGGCGTTGATTTCAGCCCCGAGGCTGTGCGCTTTGCTCAAGCACGGGGGTTAAAAGCCGTTTTTGGTGATGCCTCCGATCCGGAGTTTCTTTCCCATCTGTCCGTTGAGAACGCCGACTGGCTTGTGCTGGCAGTGCCTGAGCATGCAACGGGGCTGACGCATTTCGACCCACGGCGAACGCTTCTGCGCACAGCCCGCGATCTGGGCTACAAAGGCCGCGTTGCGGTCGCTGCACACCATGACCAGGACAATGAAGCTCTGCAGGAGCTACATGCCGACCTCGTGCTCATGCCGTACCGCGATGCGGCGTCGGCGGCTGCCGGTATGATTTTGGGTGACGAAACCCCGCCTTCAGATCCCGCTGACGATCCAATGCAGCAGCGTGAGCTGATCCCTTGAACGCCGATTGGCCGCGTGTGGTGCCGTATCCATGCCTCTTTGCTCTGTGCCTTCGGCCCAACCGCGCACCAACAAAAAAACGGCGCGAGCCTTAGGCCGCGCCGTTTCATCAAAGTCTGTTGTCCCCGCGCCAAAAGCGCAGAGCCTACCAGTTAAGCAAGCTTGATTGTGCTGACGGCGGTTTTGCCGCTGCGCTGATCGACTTCAGTTTCGTAAGAAACTTTTTGGCCATCGGTCAGCGTGCTGATGCCGGCGCGTTCCAGAGCTGTGGCGTGAACAAAAACGTCTGTGCCGCCATCTTCTGGTTCAATGAAGCCGAAGCCTTTTTGGCTGTTGTAGAATTTAACTGTTCCGTTTGTCATAGAATGTCCTTTCATCAATGACGTGTGCGGCGCGTCAAGCGCGCGTCATTGCGTGCTTGCTGCCTTTTCGAACAATGTAGAGATGCTTGAAAAGTGCGCTGCCATCGATGATGGGCGTAAAAGACAAGACCAGTATCAAGAGTCGATGGCGCTCAATAAGACCTAATAGCGAGCAAATCAAGGCGCCTGATCATTGTGATCGGCACCAACATGCGTGTCTGACGCCCAGTCATCAATATAAACGAAGCCCAGTTCACCTGAATTGCAGCTAACCAGAATGTGATGCAACGCCATTTGACCGTGTGAGAGCCGCGCCCCTAGCCTTCTTCAAGCAAGGCTAGGAGTGTGCGATGAGGTGGATTGGCAAACTGGCGGCGTCCGGCGCCTTGGCGATTGCCATGGCTGCGGCGCCCGTGACGTTGGTGCCTGCCCAAGACGCAAGCCTCGGCCCCACCATCGTAGAGGCCGAGCTTCCGCTAACATCGCTGGCCATTCTTTTTCGCACGCGCAATGAGGCCCGTCTTGAGCAAGTCTTTCAGGTTCTGGAAGACAATTGGAGCGACGGCTATTACGCGCCGCTGATCGAGACCACCGCCTTCACCAGCAATTGGGTGGCGCGCCTGGCAACTTTCGATTTTCTGGAGCGAATCAGTGGCCAATCGCTGGGTGCCGATTCTCAAGCTTGGTTCCAATGGTTGTGGAACCAACCCGAAGCGATCACCGCCGACTATGCCGATTTTAAATCGCTGATCTATCGGCTGGTTGATCCGCGCTTTGAGACCTATTTCGCTGGGCGGACCGAAAGCGCTCGCATTCGTCTGGACGAAATTCGCTGGGGCGGTGTGGTGCAGGATGGCATTCCGCCGCTGCGCAATCCGGAAATGCTGTCCACCGACGAGGCCGACTATCTTGATGACAGCAACGTGGTTTTTGGGCTGGAGATCAATGGCGATGCGCGCGCCTATCCGCAGCGCATTCTCGCCTGGCACGAAATGTTCGTCGATACGATTGGTGGCGTGGAGATCGCGGGCGTCTATTGCACGCTGTGCGGCACGGTGATCCCCTATCGCACCACCGTCGATGGCACCAACCATGTGATGGGCACATCGGGTTTTCTATATCGCTCCAACAAGCTGATGTACGATCAGGCGACCCAGAGCCTTTGGAGCACGATGCGCGGCGAGCCGGTGGTCGGTCCGCTGGTGGACCAGGGCATTGTGATGGAGTCCGAACCCATCGTCACCACGACATGGGGTGAGTGGAAGCGACGCCATCCTGATACCCAAGTGCTTTCGCTCAACACGGGCCACACACGCGATTATGGGGAAGGCGTTGCCTACAATCGCTACTTTGCCACCGATGAGCTGATGTTCAACACGCCGTTTAACAATGATGACCTCGACAACAAGCAGGAGGTGTTGGGCTTGCGGTTTCCCGGCGCGCCGAACGATCAGCTTGCTGTGGACACGGCCTATCTGGCGGACAATCCGATCTATACTGCAGATGTTGGCTTTCAGCAGGTGGTTGTCTTCACCGATGGCAGCGGCGCGAACCGGGTCTACGATCCGCAAGGCGTGAGGTTCGCCAGCTATGATGGCGAGGAGACGATTGTCGATGAGGACGGCGCAATATGGACGCTTAGCGAAGACGCGTTGACTGCCGAAGATGGCCGTACGTTACCACGGCTGCCTGCGCACCGTGCCTTCTGGTTCGGCTGGCATGCGGCCTTTCCGGAAACACGCCTGGTGATGTGACCAGGCGTGTTTGATTGTCCTGATCAAGCAGCCACTGCGTCGCGCAGGCTGGCGAAATGTTCGTCCCAGCCAGCATCTAGAGATAGCAACATACGACCGGTTGCCGGGCCAGCGGCATCGGCAACACCTTCATGGGTGAGGTGCAAGCGGGTGCCACCGGCGGCCTCTTCCAGAACCCAGGTCACGGTGGTGGACTTTTCGCCAAATGGCTCGATGCAAAACGTGGTGACCAGACGGTTCGGCGCGTCCATCTCCAACACTTGCCCATAAATCTGCGGCACCTTGGTGCCATTCTCGGTTACCCGGTGCAGCGTATAGGGTTTGCCCTCTTCAAGGTCGGCGTCAGAGTGGTGGAACCAGGTGGCGAGCTTGTCTTTGTTGGTCAGGAACGACCAGACGGTTTCCCGCGAGGCGGCGAAGAACACGGTTTTGGAGATGGTGGTGGCATCTTTCATCGGTGTCATGAGCATCGGTCTTTCTCACTTTTTGGGTTTGGATCGTTGGGTTGTCTTGGCTGCTTCTTCATCCGCCACGGCATGCTGCAACTGTGCCAGGCGTTCATCCCAGAAGCGGTTGAAATGGTTCAGCCAGTCGGCGACGCTTTTCAGCACGGCGGGTTCCAAGCGGTTGATCCGCTCGCGACCGCGTGGGTGGACGGAGATCAAAGCGCCCTCTTCAAGAATGGTGAGGTGCTTCTTCACCGCAGCGCGTGTCATGTCGAAATGGGTGCAAACCTCGCCAATCGTCATGTCCTGTTCGCCCAGGTGCATAAGGATGGTGCGGCGGGTCGGGTCGGCGAGCGCGCGGAACGCGCCCTGAACAACGTCTGGCGGTGGTGTCGGCGTGGTCTGAATCGTGGGTTGCTTCATGCTTTATCCTTTAGAGTACCAATAGGTATTATTTAATATGATACAAAAAGGTTCTATGTCAAGGCATAGCTGATCAAGCGCGTTCTGGGCTGTAACTTACAGTGAGCAACATGGCGTGACCGGTTCGCCGCAAGCCCGCCGCAAAAGCGATCATTTGGAGCCACATTCGAACGCCAATCTGTTTCTCGTGCTCGGCGCGGTGGCAGCGGATAGCCGCAGCGGGCACGGGCACCGGGCCTTGTCAGATTGGTGGTTTGCGCACCCTCACAACCAAAGGCACTGCCCGGTGCCCATTCCTCCCAAAAATCCGCGAGCATCCGCGTCTTACCTAAAGGAGACACACGATGATCAAACGTTCACACGGCTTCCTACGCACCTGGAAAATGGCCCTTCTTACCGGCGGGCTTACCGTTGGGGTCGCCATGGCACCTTATATGGCGCAAGCGCAGGACGCCCCCGACTTTTCCGAGGTCGACCAAAATGTCGACGGTGTGATCAGTGAGGATGAGTTCCTCATGGCCATGCCTGAAGCCACCGCAGAGACCTTTGCATCAGCTGATGTGAATGCCGATACGGTGCTCACTCAAGAAGAGTATGAGGCGATGGCTGCGATGATGCAGTAGCGCTAATTAGCTGGTCCGGCTTTTTTAGCCGGGCCAGCGTTCAGCGCACCTCACAATACTATCCCCCCGAGCCCCATGAGCCCTAAAAAGCTGCGGGGGCTGCACCCTGGATGGCCGCCCCGCCATCTGGGGTGTTTTTACGTGCTGTCGTTAAGCGCTAGCCTTTTGGCAACATTCGACGTAAAGGAGCGCAACCCTCCGAGATTTTTGAAAAGTGAAACTGTCATGGCTCAAGCGTCCGACGCTTTGCGCAACATTGCCATCATCGCCCACGTCGATCACGGCAAGACCACTCTTATCGATGTGCTTTTGCGCGAGTCTGGCCTGTTTCGTGAGAACGAAGCGGTGGCTGAGCGAGCTATGGACTCCAACGATCTGGAGCGCGAGCGCGGGATTACCATCCTGGCCAAGGTCACGTCGCTGACGTGGCACCCTGAGGGTGGACAACCTAATCGCATCAACATTGTCGACACGCCGGGCCATGCCGATTTTGGTGGCGAGGTGGAGCGTATCCTTCACATGGTCGATGGCGTGATCCTGCTCGTCGATGCCGCCGAAGGGCCTATGCCGCAGACCAAGTTCGTGCTCTCCAAAGCGCTGAAGCTTGGCCTTAAACCAATCGTTGCGATCAACAAGATCGATAAGCCGGAAAGCCGCCCTGATGCGGTTCTCGATGAAGTGTTCGACCTGTTTGCAGCGCTTGATGCGACCGACGAGCAATTGGATTTCCCTGTGCTTTACGGATCGGCCAAGCAAGGCTGGATGGCGCGCGAAGCTGAAGGTCCGCAGGACAACATGACGCCACTGTTTGAGCTGGTGATGGATCATGTGCCCGCACCGGCCACCGAAGAGGGGCCGTTCCGCCTGCTGGCAACCACACTTTCGGCCAACCCCTATCTTGGGCGCATTCTCACCGGTCGCATCGCGTCTGGCACGCTGAAGGCCAACATGCCGATCAAGGCGCTGCGCCGTGATGGCGAACAGATCGAAGTGGGCCGCGCCTCCAAAGTTATGACGTTCAAAGGCTTGGAAATGGTGCCTGTCGAGGAAGCCCATGCTGGCGACATCGTCGCGCTGGCTGGTCTTGCCGAGGCAACCGTGGCCGATACGATTTGCGATCCGCAGGTTAAAGAGCCAATTGAAGCGCAGCCTATCGATCCACCGACGCTGTCCATGACCTTCATGGTCAACGACAGCCCACTGGCTGGCCGCGACGGCGATAAGCTGCAAAGCCGTGTGATCCGTGCGCGCCTGATGGCTGAAGCGGAAGGCAATGTCGCGCTGCACATTGAAGAGGGTGAGAACAAAGAAGCCTTCATCGTTTCTGGTCGCGGCGAGCTTCAACTTGCTGTTCTGATTGAAACGATGCGCCGCGAAGGCTTTGAGCTTGGCGTGTCACGTCCGCAGGTGGTTTTCCAGAAGGATGAGAGCGGCGCACTGCTTGAGCCGATCGAAGAAGTAACCGTGGATGTGGACGAGGAGTTCTCTGGCACCGTGGTGCAGAAGATCGCTGAACGTCGTGGCGATTTGGTTGAGATGACGCCATCAGGTGGCGGCAAGCAGCGCTTGGTGTTGCACGTGCCGACACGTGGGTTGATTGGCTATCATGGCGAATTTCTTACCGACACGCGCGGCACGGGTATCATGAACCGTGCATTCCTTGAGTATGCGCCGCACAAAGGCACAATCAAAGATCGTCATACAGGCGTTCTGCTTGCCATGTCGCAGGGCGATGCGGTGGCCTACGCGCTTTGGAACTTGGAAGATCGCGGGCCAATGATGATTGAGCCTGGCACGCCTGTTTATGAAGGTATGATCATCGGTGAGCACACGCGCGGCAATGATTTGGAAGTCAACGTCCTGAAGGGCAAGCAGCTAACCAACATGCGTGCCTCTGGCAAGGATGAGGCGGTGCGGCTGACAACACCGATCCAAATGACTCTGGAAAAGGCGTTGGCCTACATCTCAGATGATGAACTGGTGGAAGTGACACCCAAGTCGATCCGCTTGCGCAAGCGCCATCTTGACCCGCACGAGCGAAAGCGTGCTGCCAAGGCTAAGGCTGCCGCTTAAGATCACGGCCACATAATAGGTCGCACAAAAGCGCTTTGCGTTTTTGCCATTTGATCCTAGGCTCCCCTTATGAGCCTTGACCAGATCACGATCAGGCCTGCCGAAACGTGCGACGCGCAAGCCGTTGCCACTGTGCATGATCGTGCTTGGCGTGGGGCGTATCGCGGTATCATTCCAGGCCTTGCTTTGGAGCGGATGGTGGAACGGCGTGGTCCGCGCTGGTGGGCCCGTCTGATCAACCATCAGCGTAATGTTTTGGTGCTGGAGGTGCATGGCAAGATCGCGGGCTATGCGACACTGGGCGCCAACCGCTCCAAGACATTGCGGGTGCGCGGCGAGATCTACGAGCTTTACATTGACCCGACCTATCAAGGTCTTGGCTTTGGTGGACGGCTGTTCAAGGCGGCGCGTGAACGGTTGAAGGCAGCCCGCTTGGAGCACTTTGTTGTTTGGGCGCTGGAAGACAATGATCAGGCGATTGGCTTTTATCAATCGATGGGCGGTGAACCTGTGGCTCACGGAATTGAGCATTTCGACCAGGGTCAATGCCGTAAGCTGGCATTTGCCTGGGGTGCGAAGTAGCCCCGCAGACCAAGGAGCGTTGCCAGGCGGTTGCGACCTTTGGACGTTAGCCCTCTTTCTTAAGGCACAAACGGGCCGACGCTGATAAGAGATGGCCAGAACCATCAATCTGCCAGCGGAGCCTTGAGAACCCTATGCGCATTGAAGCTATCCCGATCGGGAAAAATCCACCACATGATGTGAATGTGATTGTTGAAGTGCCGATTGGCGGTGAGCCGATTAAATATGAGATCGAGAAAGATTCTGGCGCGCTGTTCGTCGATCGGTTTCTCTACACGCCGATGCGCTACCCGGGTAATTACGGTTTCGTGCCGCACACGCTGTCAGCCGATGGCGACCCGATTGATGTGGTCGTCTGCAACACACGCCCGATTGTTCCAGGGGCGGTCATGAACTGCCGTGTGGTCGGCGCGCTGGTCATGGAAGATGATGGTGGCGGCGATGAGAAGCTGGTGGCGGTGCCCACGGAAAAGCTCACCAGCCGGTATGATGGCGTGCAGAATTACACCGATCTGCCGACGATCCTCACCAGCCAGATCGAGCACTTCTTCACCCACTACAAAGATCTTGAGCCCAACAAATGGGTGAAGATTGAGCGCTGGGCTGGCGTGGATGAAGCCAAAGATATGGTGCGTGAGGCCATTGAGCGGGCAAAGGCTTCCAAGTAACAGGTAGCTCACTTTGAAGCATTTTCCAAAGGGTGCTCAGCGAGCACCCTTTTTCGTTTTAGGGGCAATGGTTGTCTGCATTGACCGCGCGCAACTCTTATATGACAGATTTGTGACAGCCTAAGGCAAAAGTGGTCGTATCGGGAGGTGACCATGATTAGCCTGGAAGACATGGTGGGTATGAGTGGGCTCAGCGAGGAAGAGATTCTCGCCATCGCTGAGCACGAGCATATACCACCAAGTGTGGCGACGAACTTGGGCGCCTACTTGTCCTCAGATCATAAGGGTTTGTCGCGCGTGCGCGACATGATCATTGACGATATTCGCATAGCTCAGGCTGAGGGAAACGTGGCCCACGAGCGTGAACTGTTGCACGTGCTGCACCACTTCTTGCGAGATAATCCAGACGAACGTCCTGACATTCACCCGTGGAGCGCACTTTTCTAATCGGCTTTAGAAGACGTTCGGATAGGCGTAGCGCACGATCAACTGCTGCAGGAAGAAGATGCCCAGCAGCAGGACGATGGGTGAGAGATCAATGCCACCCATGTTTGGTAGGAACCGACGTATCGGTCGCAGCGCCGGTTCTGTGAGGTTGTGAACCACCTGGCCGATGGTTCCAACGACCTGGTTGCGCGGGTTGATAACGTTGAATGCCACCAGCCAGCTCAAGATCGCTGAAATGATGATAATCCACCAGTACAGATTGAGTGCCAACATGATGACATCAAGAACGGCTCGCATGCTTGGCTCCACTAAAGATTTTTTGGGCCACAGGGTGCGTGGCGTGTTGTCTGGCTCATGTAGACAGTGCAATGCGCGCTGACAAGTCAGCGGCAACGAAACCAGCGAACGCTACCTTGATACGGCTTACGTATTGAAGCCGCACATGCCAGCGCGCCGTTGGAAAGGCGCGATAGCACTTTTTTTGTGGGTGAATTTACACCCCTTTGAGCAGCACACCGGCCAATAGCACGACGTAAGCGATCGTTACGATCCAAACCGACGGCATGGGAATAACGGCCAAAATACCAAGCGCGGCCAAAACACCAAGCGCTGCGATGACCAGTGAGATGATGAAAACGATCATCGTTGGAGCACTGAGATTCATGGGACGTTCCTTTTAAGACGAGGCCGTCGCCTCTGGGAGCAAAATTGCGCACGGACTATAGGAGAGTGAGTCGGTGCGCCACAAGGTGGATGCACCATTGTTTGTGATCCGCCGATGACACGACGATGATGGCTTGATGCCCCACCACAGCGCTTCGGTGGGCGGGGGCGGGACATCGTGTGGTGAGCGTGTTGGTCGCTTTACTTCGCCGAGCCAAGCAGCGGGCTGATGTTGCGGATCGTCACGCGGCGGTTCTGCTCTTCAGCGGCTTGGGTCTGCACCTTGAGGAAGCTTTCACCGTAACCCTGAACGATGAGGTTTTCTGGCGGCACGTCGAAGTATGCCACCAATATGCTAGCCACCGTTTCTGCGCGACGATCCGACAAAGCAAGGTTGGAAACCTCAGACCCAATGGCATCGGTGTGACCTTCAACCAAAAGAAGGGTTGTTGGATCGCGATCAATTTGTGCCTGCGCTGCGCGGGCGATATCTTCCAACAAGGGCACCTGGCTTTGACGCACGGTCGCTTGGCCCGTTTCAAAAGTGATCGAATCCAGGTCAACGCGGCGCACCAAGTCGCGCACCCGTTCGTTCTCGCGCACTTGGCGCAACGTGTAAGTTTGCTCGACCTCCATAACTGGCGGCGCGGCAAACGTGTCGAAAATCACGTCATAGCTGGCACGCTGTGCGGGCACGATGTACCGCTCCTGGGGAATTTGCAGTTGTAGCGGTGGCAGTTCACCAACGAAGATATCGCCGGGGTCATTGAAGCCGCGATTGTCAATCAGCACGACTTCTTGGCCGTCCCGACGGATCCGCGAACGATAAAGGACAAAGCCACCTTCATCGCGGATAGTGATCACCTGAACGCCATTGCGCCGGGTGATCGTTTCTTGCGTCAAGCCACCACGTAGGCGCTCAATGCGCACTTCTGCATCGCTATCTCGCAGCAGGCTGCTTTCATCGCGGCGTACGAAATACTCGCCATCACGCTCAACGATCAGGCGGTCGCCCTGGTCTTCGACCACACGGCCACCGAGCGCCGGGATGATGGCGCCGACAATCGCCCCGACAGCGGCTGCGCCGAGCAGTTCGTTGCGACGCTCGCGTGCGTCTTCACGGCGCTGCTCCTCTTGTGCGCGAATTTGCGCAGCTTGGTCTTCGGTCGTCTCATCGGCGATGACGGCGGTTGCCGCTTCGGGGTCTTCGACTGGAGCTGCAGGCGCTTCTGCCTGTATTTCTGCGGGTTGATCTTCGCTCTCACCAGAAGCGGCCTCTTCAGCAGCTGCGTCTTCTGAGGGCGCAGGGGTTTCTTCGGGCGCGTCGTCGGCCATCTCTTCGGTAACCGGTGCGTCGCCCTGGGTTGGTTCTTCGGCGGCGGTGGTTTCAGACGGCGTCCCTTCAGCGGGTGCTGTCTCTACTGGTTGAGCGTCCACGGTTGGCTGAACTTGCTCGGCATCTTGGGACTCGGTCGTTTCAACCGGAGCCGCTTCAACGTCGACTTCGGTCTGAGCTTCGGCTTCTACGCTTGGCGCTTCGGTTTCCTGCTGGGGCGTATCAGTTTCTGCCTGCACCTCAGCTGGTTCAGCTAGTGTGGGCGTTTCTGACGACGGCTCTTCAGTGGGCATTTCCTGAGCAGGAGTCTCTTCGGCGGAGGTTTCTGTCTCAACCTCTACATCTGGTGCGGGAGGTGCCTCGGCTTCAACTTCGACAGGCGCTTCCGCTTCGGGAGCGGCTTCTGGTTCAACCGGTGGTGCTGTATCAACGTCAGCGGGCGCCTCAACACATGCTGCATTGGCAGTATCAACCAGGCAATCAACAACGTTTTCGACCGTCTGAGCGTGGGCAAAATTGCTTGGCGATGTCATGGCCAAGGCCAATGCAATCGCTGTTGAGCTGCGAAAAAGTTTGATTTGGGTGGTGTGGGATTTCATTCGAGGTTCCTCGCTTGGGTTTGCGCAGAATGCCCTCCTGTGCACCTGCCCAACGTTCAGCAGGTTTTATGGTTCCGCCGTTGGGGTTGTTGGCCCGCCGGTGAAGCTGGAAATGTGGATTGGAAACAAGGTGGTGGTGTGGCAGCCACCTTCGTCAGGTCATTTGCGCCATGTGCTGGTGATCTGCTCCAGCATGGCCGAGAAGTCTCGTCCGGCGCCGCCATTCTCTACAAAAGCTTGATAAAGCGCGCGGGCATGTTCGCCCATTGCGGTGGCCACGCCTGCATCTTTGGCGGCTCGCTGGCTAAGCGTCAGGTCTTTCAGCATGAGATCAGCGGTAAAGCCCGGTTGATAGTTGTTGTCGGCAGGGGTCTGCGGTCCGACGCCTGGCGCGGGGCAATAGGTGGTCATCGACCAGCTTTGGCCAGACGAGGCGGACACCACATCAAAAAGCGCTTGCCGATCGAGCTGCAGACCATCTGCCAGAGCGAATGCCTCGCAGGTGGCGATCATGGAAATGCCGAGAATCATGTTGTTGCAGATTTTGGCTGCTTGGCCTGCACCATTTTCACCGCAATGGAAGGTTTTTGCGCCCATGACGTCAAGCAATGGTTTGGCGCGCACAAAGGCATTTTCGCTGCCGCCTGCCATAAAGGTGAGGGTTCCAGCTGCCGCGCCAGCCGTCCCACCCGATACTGGTGCATCCAGCGCCATGTGCCCTGCAGTGTGGATATCGTCGGCGGCTTCACGGGCGCTAGCGACATCCACTGTGGAGCAATCGAGAAACAAAGTGCCAGGCTGGGCATGGGGTAGGGCGGTGGTAACCACCTCATGCATGATCGCGCCGTTTGGCAGCATGGTGATGATGGTGTCTGCCTGCCCGGCAAGATCAGCAAGTGATGATGCTGGTTCCAGTGCGTCGGGCACACTCGCAGATACATCCAAGCCGATGACCGGGTGACCCGCTTTGGCCAAATTGATGGCCATGGGCGCACCCATATTGCCAAGGCCGATAAATCCGATGGTCATGTGAGTCCCCCTTTTTGGATCGCGCGCGATGCTCAGCCTGCCCAATTGGTGTGGCATCGCACTGGGTGAGGTCACGTTAAGTCCCAAAGTGGGGTGATCAAAGCCTGCCAATGGGTGTGGATGACATTTTTTTGACAGCTCTCCACAGGCTTGCGCAAAGGCAAAAGCCCGGGTTTGCGGGGTCTTTGGCGGCGTACCGATGGGGACGTTTTTCCAGTTGGTCAAAAAGATGCATTTTTTTGAAATTCGGTCGTTGACACTGAAGAGGTCACCGCCCTATAAACCGCAACACCGAGAGCGGAACGCCGCTGGCGACAGCTTCTTGCGCTCTTGGGGTTCTTCAGAAACGAAGACAACATTCACCGTCCTGCGGGGCGGTTGATTTCGTTTCTGTCTCATCAATCGGCTGGCGCCATGATGAGCGATCTTTGACAAGTGAATAAAGAAAGAGAAACGTGGTCGGCGATGTTCTTGCGGATCGGCCCAAAAGGCTGATCGAAGAGTTTCGACAAGACACGTTTTTTTGAAGACACACCAGATGGTATCTTCGGATATCATCACAGGTCATGGTGCTTCGCGGCGCCATGAAATGAAGTGTGTCCTCGTCAAGCGTGATTAAAGTCGGTTCAAAATCTCAAAATTCAACTTGAGAGTTTGATCCTGGCTCAGAACGAACGCTGGCGGCAGGCTTAACACATGCAAGTCGAGCGCACTCTTCGGAGTGAGCGGCAGACGGGTGAGTAACGCGTGGGAACCTACCTTTAGGTACGGAATAACAGTTAGAAATGACTGCTAATACCGTATGTGCCCGAGAGGGGAAAGATTTATCGCCTAAAGATGGGCCCGCGTTGGATTAGCTAGTTGGTGAGGTAATGGCTCACCAAGGCGACGATCCATAGCTGGTTTGAGAGGATGATCAGCCACACTGGAACTGAGACACGGTCCAGCACTCCACGGGAGGCAGCAGTGGGGAATATTGGACAATGGGGGAAACCCTGATCCAGCCATGCCGCGTGAGTGATGAAGGCCTTAGGGTTGTAAAGCTCTTTCGCTGGGGAAGATAATGACGGTACCCAGTAAAGAAGCCCCGGCTAACTTCGTGCCAGCAGCCGCGGTAATACGAAGGGTGGCGTTGTTCGGAATTACTGGGCGTAAAGCGCACGTAGGCGGGTCGTTAAGTTAGAGGTGAAATCCCGGAGCTCAACTCCGGAACTGCCTTTGATACTGGCGGCCTTGAGTTCGAGAGAGGTGAGTGGAATTCCGAGTGTAGAGGTGAAATTCGTAGATATTCGGAGGAACACCAGTGGCGAAGGCGGCTCACTGGCTCGATACTGACGCTGAGGTGCGAAAGCGTGGGGAGCAAACAGGATTAGATACCCTGGTAGTCCACGCCGTAAACGATGGAAGCTAGCCGTCGGGCAGTATACTGTTCGGTGGCGCAGTTAACGCATTAAGCTTCCCGCCTGGGGAGTACGGTCGCAAGATTAAAACTCAAGGGAATTGACGGGGGCCCGCACAAGCGGTGGAGCATGTGGTTTAATTCGAAGCAACGCGCAGAACCTTACCAGACCTTGACATACCAATCGCGGTTTCCGGAGACGGATTCCTTCAGTTCGGCTGGATTGGATACAGGTGCTGCATGGCTGTCGTCAGCTCGTGTCGTGAGATGTTGGGTTAAGTCCCGCAACGAGCGCAACCCTCGCCTTTAGTTGCCAGCATTCAGTTGGGCACTCTAAAGGGACTGCCGGTGATAAGCCGAGAGGAAGGTGGGGATGACGTCAAGTCCTCATGGCCCTTACGGTCTGGGCTACACACGTGCTACAATGGTGGTGACAGAGGGCAGCGACTTCGCGAGGAGGAGCTAATCCCTAAAAGCCATCTCAGTTCGGATTGTTCTCTGCAACTCGAGAGCATGAAGTTGGAATCGCTAGTAATCGTGGATCAGCATGCCACGGTGAATACGTTCCCGGGCCTTGTACACACCGCCCGTCACACCATGGGAGTTGGGTTTACCCGAAGGTGGTGCGCTAACCGTAAGGGGGCAGCCGACCACGGTAGGCTCAGCGACTGGGGTGAAGTCGTAACAAGGTAGCCGTAGGGGAACCTGCGGCTGGATCACCTCCTTTCTAAGGAATGATCTTGACCAGACAGCTTGGCCTTCGGGCTAAGTGACGATCTTCAAGATCGCTTAGAACATTAGCTAGGTATCAGTTCGCTGATACACTGGCATTACGCGGAACATTGCCGCCTTCGTTTCTCTTTCTTGCCGAAGTTGCTGACACATCGGTGTCAGCATTTTTGGGGTTCGGGCTTGTAGCTCAGTTGGTTAGAGCGCACCCCTGATAAGGGTGAGGTCGGTAGTTCGAATCTACCCAGGCCCACCAACGTTCACATCCGCGTCGCGGATTGGACGAGCGCGGCAGCGAATGGCATCGCCAATCGCGTGCGCTTATCATTGTTGTGGCGGGAACGCCTCGCGTTTCGCATCCGGCGAAACACTGTGCGTTCGACGTCAATTTTGCTCTTGGCAAAATTAACTTGGGGCCATAGCTCAGCTGGGAGAGCACCTGCTTTGCAAGCAGGGGGTCGTCGGTTCGATCCCGACTGGCTCCACCAGTTTTTCAACCCCAAATTTTGCATCTTCGGCAAACATCGATTGCGGTCTCACGTTCCTGAGACTGCTTGTTCTTTTATATGGTGAAGAGACGATGTATCCAGGGCTGGCGTGCTCCTTAAGCGCCAAGCCACCGTGAGGGCCTGACCGCACTCATCTGGGTATTATCGCGTGATTTTGGTCTAATAATACTGTTCTTATTGCATACGTTTAGCGTACCCTGGTTATCCCCCGGGCGTGCGTGTGTATCGATAATGAGAGCAATCAAGTGTCTTAAGTGCATCCAGTGGATGCCTAGGCGGTAGAAGGCGATGAAGGACGTGGTACGCTGCGATAAGCTTTGGGGAGTTGCGAACAAACTTTGATCCAAAGATTTCCGAATGGGGAAACCCACCTCTTTTGAGGTATCCCGCAAGGGAAGCGAACCC
>JBKAGZ010000001.1:0-1136356 GCA_046290645.1 Hyphomicrobiales bacterium | reverse complement strand
CGCTGACGATCCTTGGTATCCCGAGCATCGATGTCTTCCACGCCTTTGTGTGGGGGCATATCGTTTTTGGCGCCGTCGGACTGGTGATCTTCTGGGTTCCGGTGGTCGGCAAAAAAGGTGGCTGGTGGCATGTGCGGGCCGGACGCATCTTTACGATCAGCATGCTGGTTACCGGTGTTTTTGCGACACTGATCAGCCTGACAACGCTGTATGATCCGGCCGGTACGCACCCTCATCTTATGACCCATCCTGATTTCGGTGACGAGGTCACGATCCGCGCCATTTTTGGGTGGCTGATGATCTATCTGGCCATCCTCACCATCAACCTCACCTGGTATGGCTGGCAGACGGTCAAGCACAAGGTGGACCGGGACGCGATCCGCGATCCGCTGAACCTTTTTCTGCAAGCGGCGCTTTTGGTGGCGACGATCAACTGCACCTATCACGGCGTGATCGACGGGCAGGTTTTGATGATTGGCATCTCCACGATCGGCTATGCCACGGTCGCGACAAACCTCTGGTTTCTCTACAAGCCCAAGCCCTGGGTGAAAGACTGGTTGATGGAGCATATCAAGGCGCTGGTGGGGACGGGCATCTCGGTCTACACGGCGTTCTTTGCCTTTGGCGCCGTGCGCTTTCTGCCAGAAGCCGCGCTGACGCCAACGCTCTGGTCAATCCCGCTGATCGTTGGTTTGTCGATCATTTTCTACCAGTGGTACCGCGTCAAAAACCCCAAACGGAAGGTGCGGCGGGAGAGCGTGCAGGCTGCGGAGTAGAGACCAGTCATGTTTTTGTGCGCATCGGTTCGTTGTTAGCGTGCGTGGCTTTTTCATTGGGGCCATTTACCTTGGAAGGGGCATCTTCCTCGCCAATAATTTACCGATTGGAATTCCCGAAGCGGCAGCTCAGATGCAAGCTTTTTTTGAACGTCGGTACGGAGCAACCACGGGCGGAATGGTGGATCGCGGTCTTTATGTCTTGTTTGGTTCGGTCGTCCTTGGAAGGCTTGCTAAAATCGCAAAACAGAACAATTGATCCAGGTGACCTCAAAATGCTCACGCAGATTACATGAAGCGCTCGACAAATCGTAACATACTGAAATATTCGCTTTTACCGGCGCTGGTGCTAGTAGCTTTCGCGGTGGCATTTCCTGAAGCTTTTAAGGGCACCGATAATCCAACGTTCCAAAATTACATGGCTTACTGTCTCTTTGTCGCAGGCGGTCTCGGTGCTGTTACATTTTGGGTTTGGGGTGTTGGAGCCAACGTAACGTCATTGATTTATGATCCTTTACAGAATGAGCAGAAAGCGGGCAGGTTGAAGCCAGGTAGTTACGAGGAACGTACGCTGCGCAGCCTAAGATTTTTTCGTTTATTGAACATCTACATTGATCGCGAATGAACAGATTTGCTGTTCCCTGCGTTAGGTCATGAGTTCATAATTGCAATCGCAAGACAGTCCAACGGCATGGATTCTCGAATCCGGCTCGAGAATAACGAAGGAAGGGTAGACCTCATCCGGAGCGTCACCCCTGTGCTTGTCACAGGGGTCCATGCCTGAGACTGTTATTGCGAATTGAGTGTTTCCGGAGATTGCTTCGGAGTGGATCCCCGCCACAAGGGCGAGGATGACGTGCGGTGGGTTGGGCGGAATTCGCTAAAAGCTTCCCCCTAAACCTTCACAAACTCGCTCGCATCCGGAGCAACCTTCTCCATCACCTTTGCACTTGGCAGCACGCCGGGAACGCCTGCTCCCGGGTGGGTGCCGGCGCCGACGAGGAACAGGTTTTGCGCCTCTGGTGATTTGTTGTGCGGGCGGAACCAAGCGCTTTGGAACAGTTTTGGCTCGATGGAAAACGCCGCGCCATTGACCGAGGACAGCCTGTCTTGAAAGTCCTGCGGGGTCAGCATGTGCTGGGTGACGATGCTCTCTCCCAGCCCCGGCAGCACCGTCTCTTCCAAACGTTTTTCAATCGCCTGCCGATAGGGCTCAGCCTGCACACTCCAGTCGGTCCCGCTTTTCAGGTTCGGCACCGGTGAGAGCACATAAAAGGAGTCGCAGCCCTCCGGTGCCAGCGAAGGGTCGTTGGCCGTTGGCCGGTGCAGATAGAGCGAGAAATCGTCCGCGAGAATCTTGCGCTTAAAGATGTCTTTCAGCAGTTCTTCATAGCGGGGTCCGAGCACCATGGTGTGGTGCTGGCAATCGTCGAATTTGCGGTTGGTACCAAAATACCAGACGAACAGGCTCATGGAGAAGTCGCGGCGTTTCACCTTCGCGTCGGTCCAGACCTTGCGTTTGTGGTTGCGCAGCAGCTTTGTGTAGGTGGCGGCGGCATCGGCGTTAGAGACCACCACCGCGCTGTCCAGCCGCTCACCGCTTTCCAGCGTCACGCCGACAGCTGTGCCGTTTTCGATGCGGATTTCATCCACGCCGGCATTGCAGATCACTTCGCCGCCCTGGCCCTCGATCAAGTCCACCATGCCCTGCACCAACGCGCCGGTGCCGCCCATGGCGTAATGCACGCCGTATTTACGCTCCAAGTGGGCAATCAGGCAGTAATAGGCCGTGGTGGTCAGCGGATTGCCACCGATCAGCAGCGGGTGAAACGAGAACACAACCCGTAGGGCAGGGTCTTTGAGGTACTTGCAAACCGTGTTGTAGACCGAGTTGTAGCCGCCCAAGCGGATCAGATCCGGCGCGCATTTCAGCGTGAAGAGCAGGCTGTGAAAAGGCACATCCACCAGCTTCTCAAAAGCAACCTTGTAGATGTCTTCGCTGACCTTTTTGAAGCGCTCAAAACCGTCCAAATCATCTGGGTTGAAGCGGGCGACTTCGGCGCGCATTTCATCATCATCGCCGCTGTAACGAAACACGCGGCCATCATCGAAGCGGATGTCGTAAAACGGGTTGGAGGGGCGCAGGTCGATATGGTCTTCAAAGCGCTTGCCGCACAGCTCCCACAGTTCGTGAAACACTTGCGGCGCGGTGATGATCGTCGGCCCGGCATCAAAGGTGTAGCCGTCTTGCACATAGGTGTAGGCGCGGCCGCCAGGTTTATCGAGTTTTTCCAGCACCGAAACGCGGTAGCCCTTTGCGCCTAGTCGCACGGCAGCGGCCAGACCGCCAAAGCCTGAACCAACCACAATCGCCCTGGGGCGAGAATCCGATGTGGTGTCAAGCATAACGCGCCCCTTGTGTGTCAAACATGTTTGACGCTACCAGCTTGGCAAAGTGCGGGCAACGTGATGCGCCGCCGCAGGGAGACAAGGTTTGGTGACGCAGACAGTGCTGCTCACGCTGGGGCGGCTTCCCAAGGGATTGGATATAGCGCGCAGCCTCCACGCCGCCGGTTGCCGGGTGTTGGTGGCCGAACCGTTCGGTTGGCACCTGTGTGGGCTGTCGCGGTCGGTGGCCAACTCCTTTCAGGTGCCTGCGCCCAACACTGACAAGGCTGGCTATTTGGATGCCTTGCTGGCGCTGATTGCGCGCGAGGGCGTGTCGTTGGTTGTGCCGATCTCTGAGGAAACGATGCATGTTGCCGCGCTCGGCGAGCGTCTGCCCGATGATGTGAAGCTTTTCACCGCCACGTCGGAGGATATCTTCGCGCTGCACGACAAATTGCAGTTTGTTCAGGGGTTAGAACAGGCCGGGATTGCCGCGCCCAAAACAGCCCTACTTGGTTCGCCGGAAGCGCAAGGGATCGCTGATGCTGCGCCCACAATCATCAAAGACAGATGGGGTGCATCCGGCTCCAATGTTGAGTTTTTGGAACAGGGCAAAAAATTGCCGGAGCGACGCAATGCGCTGGTTCAAGAGCGGCTGGACGGCGAAGAGGTCAGCAGTTTTTCCATCGTGCATTCAGGCACGGTGGCGGCGACGGTGGTCTACAGGCCTGTCATCCGCGACGGCACGGTTTCCACGGTTTTTGAGCGTATCGACGGGCCGCTCGTTGAAGCTTATGTGGCCAAGATCGCCGCTCGCAGTGGGCATACAGGGTTTCTGTCGTTCGACATGATGCTCGACGCGGATCAGGTCACAGCTTTTGAGTGCAATCCGCGCGCCAACAGCGGGATTCATTTCCTGGAAACAGCCGACATTGCACGCGTGATTTTAGAGCCGGGGTTCGTGCCGCGTTTCAACCACCACACGCGCATGCAGCAGGCTTACCCCACGCTCACACTCCTGTGGGGTGCTATAGGCAATTGGTCGCGCTATCGGGAGATCGGCAAGGCGCTTTTTACCAGCCGCGACGTGACGTGGCGCTTAAGCGATCCTCTGCCGTTCGTTCTGATGACGCCCGCAACCTGGCCGCTTTTGCGGCAAGCGATCTTTGAAGGGCGATCACTGGGTGAGGCAGCGATCCACGATATTGGCTGGTTTGGGCCAGATGTGTGTTGAGCGTGCTTGGTAGGGACAAGTGTCAACTTTGCATGACGCTTTTGCGCTGCTAGGACTGGGACTCCTGAATTCTGTGAGTGGCTGCCTCTTGTGTCTATGCGTGTGAACTTCCCCTTTTCCGCCATTGTTGGGCAGGAGGCGATGAAGCGCGCGCTGCTCATCTCCGCCGTCGATCCGACCATTGGCGGCGTGCTGGTTTTTGGTGATCGTGGCACCGGCAAATCCACCGCCGTGCGTGCCTTGGCGCAGCTTCTGCCGAAGATGAAAGTGGTCGCCGGTTCGCCCTACAATATCGATCCGGCCAAGGCCGATGATCCCGATGTGAAAACCCGGCAGATACCTGTGCCTGTTGTCGATCTGCCGCTTGGTGCCACCGAGGATCGTGTGGTGGGTGCGCTGGATATTGAGAAGGCGCTGACCCAAGGCGAACGAGCTTTTCAGCCTGGCTTGTTGGCGCAGGCCAATCGCGGCTTTCTCTACATTGATGAGATCAATCTGCTGGAAGATCATCTGGTCGATCTGCTGCTGGATGTGGCAGCGTCAGGCGAGAATGTGGTGGAGCGCGAGGGGCTTTCAATCCGTCACCCGGCGCGGTTTGTGCTCATCGGTTCGGGTAACCCAGAAGAGGGTGAGCTTCGTCCGCAGCTGCTCGATCGGTTTGGCCTGTCGGTGGATGTTTCCACGCCAGAGGATGTCAAACAGCGCATTGAAGTGGTGCGTCGTCGCGATGCGTTTGATCGCGACTCAGACGCCTTCGTTGCCAAATGGAAGCGCAAGGACGGCGCGGTGCGCCGCGAAATTGTGGGCGCGCGCGAAAGGCTAGAAGGCCTCGAGGTTCCCGATACTGTTCTGGAGCAGGCAGCGCAGCTTTGCATGGCGCTGGGCACGGATGGTCTGCGCGGTGAACTGACGCTCATGCGCGCCGCGCGCGCTTTTGCGGCCCTGGAAGGCCATGACGAGGTGACGCGTGATGCTCTGAAGTTTGTTGCGCCGATGGTGCTCAGCCACCGTTTGCGGCGCAATCCGCTGGATGATTCCCGTGCGTCGACCCGGGTAGAGCGCGCCATAGATGAGGCGATGGGGTGATCCTCTGATGGACCTGCCGGTCGACCCTTCAACTGACCTTTCTGCCGATGCCAAAGCGCAGATTTGGGCTGATGCCCTAACGGCCATGGCTCTTGTGGCGCTTGACCCACCCGCTTTTGGCGGCATCGTGGTGCGCGCCCATGCCGGCCCGGTGCGCGATGGCTTGGTGAAGGCCTTTCAGGATCTCGTGCCTCGCGAAATGCCTGTGCGCAAAATGCCCAGCCATATTGCTGACGAACGCCTGCTTGGTGGCTTGGATATGGCGGCGACTTTGAAGGCCGGTAAGCCTGTTACCCAGCGCGGATTGCTGTCAGAGGCTGACGGTGGCGTCATCCTTGTGCCGATGGCCGAGCGGATGGAAGCGCTGACGGCATCGCGACTGACAGCAGTGCTGGATACCGGTGAGGTGGCGCTTGAGCGCGATGGCATCACCGCAACGTTGCCAGCCAAGCTAGGTATTGTGGCGCTGGATGAAGGTATCCAGGGAAGTCTGGGTGATGAGACGCTTTCAGCGGCGTTGGCCGATCGCATGGCTTTCCGAACGGACCTTACGCATCTTTCTATTCGAGACATGGCTGACGCGCCTTTAACACAGCAGGATGTGGCAGCGGTGAAGGGTTTGTTCGACACGGCTCCGACCGACGATCGATTGCTAGAGACCATGACGGCCTTAGCAACAGCCTTTGGTGTGTCTTCGGTTCGGGCGATCCTCTTTGCCATCCGCGCAGCGCGCGGGCTTGCTGCTTTGGATGGTCGTGCGCACGCCGAGGACCATGATATCGAGCTGGCTGCCCGCTTGGTGATTGCACCGCGCGCCACGCGGCTGCCTATGCAAGAGCAATCGGAGGAAGAAGAGCCTGAAGTGCCGCCGGACGAGCAACCAGAAGAGCCGCCTGAGCCCGATCAACAGAAACAAGAGATGGCGCAGGAAGATCGTGATGATCCGCCACCGCCGCCTGACGGGCCACTGGACGATCAGGTGCTTGAGGCGGTTGAGTCAGCCATTCCGGCCCACCTGCTGGAGCAGTTGAAACTGGGCGCTGCTATGGGCGGGTCCAGTGCGCAAAGCGCAGGGGGCAAAGGTGCGCAGCAACAGGCATTGATGCGTGGCCGACCCATCGGATCGCGCCGTGGGCGTTTGGATGGTCGCTCGAAACTGCATGTGGTGGATACGCTGCGCGCTGCTGCACCTTGGCAACCTTTGAGGCGGCAAGCGCGTGATAGCGCCTCGCGTATTTCCGTTGCGAGCGACGATATTCGGGTGCGTCGGTTCAAGCAGAACGAGGAAAGCGTCACCATTTTTCTGGTGGATGCGTCTGGGTCTGCGGCCTTGCATCGTCTGGCTGAAGTGAAGGGCGCAGTGGAACTGCTTTTGGCGGAAAGCTACGCGCGCCGGGACTATGTTGCGCTGATTACATTTCGGGGTGAGCGCGCGGAGATGGTTCTTCCGCCCACCCGTTCTTTGGTGCGCGCCAAGCGTTGTTTGGCAGGCGTGCCCGGCGGCGGTGGCACACCCTTGGCTGCGGGTTTGGATGCTGGGTTGGACGTTGCCTTGGAATGCAAACGCCTTGGCAGAAGTCCGTGCTTGGTGGTCATGAGCGATGCTCAAGCCAATATTGGTTATGATCCAACATCCGGGCGAGCCGGCGCGCGTGAGGACGCTTTGACGGCTGCCAAGCGTATCGCTGCGCACGGTATTGCCAGCCTTTTCATCGACACCAGTCCGCAGCGTGGTGGACGCAAGGGGTCAGCGTCGGCATCCAAGGCTTTTGATATCGCACAGGCAATGCATGCCATCCATTTGCCGCTGCCTTATCCCAATGCGGCTGGGCTGAAAGAGTTGGTCGATGGCGGCTTGCAACGCAAGATGGCGGGTTAGAGCGATGTCGGCGCATCCAACCACATCCAGTCCGTCGGCAGCTCTATCTTGGCGGGCCATTGGGCGCACCTGGCCGCACCACACCGCAAGCCGTTTTGTGAACGCTGGCGGCATGCGTTGGCATGTGCAGGAGATGGGGCCAACAAGCGGTGAAGCGCCTGTACTTTTCTTGCTTCACGGCGCGGGTGCTTCCACCCATTCTTGGCGTGAGATGATGCCTGGCCTGGCTGAGCATTTCCGCGTGGTTGCTGTCGATCTGCCTGGCCATGCGTTCTCAGACACACCGCCAAGCTACCGACCGACGCTGCAAAGTGTTTCGATGCTTTTGGGTGAACTCATCCAAATGTTGGGTATCGATGTGCGCATTGCGATTGGTCACTCAGCCGGAGCGGCAACGCTTGCGCGCATGACTCTGGATCATCGAATCGCGCCTGCTGGTCTGATCAGCTTCAACGGGGCCTTTCAACCTTTCGATGGGGCGGCGGGGGCCATTTTTCCAGCACTTGCCAAGCTGCTTTTTGTCAATCCGCTCACGCCACGCTTGTTCGCGCTTGGTGGGCGCAGCCACGCGCGGGTGGAACGCCTGATTGAGGGCACGGGCTCGCGCTTGCCGGATGAGGGTCTCAGTTACTACCGGGTGCTCATGCAGTCGCCAGGCCATATCGCTGGTGTTTTGGGGATGATGGCGCATTGGGAACTGACAGAGCTTATGCGTGAATTGCCCCGTCTGGACGTGCCGTTGCTTTTAATCGCTGGTGAGAAAGATCGCGCCGTGGCACCCAAAGTCTCGCAGCAGGTGGCCGAGCATTGCCAGGCCGCAGAGGTCGAGCTTTGGCCTGGCCTCGGTCATCTGGCGCATGAGGAAGCGCCACAGCGTGCTGTTGAGCGCATTGTGTCTTTTGCGCAAACACTTGATGTGCTCACGGCACCGGCGCAAGCGGATATGCAGAACTGATGTTGCCCGATCTTTACACTCTTGGCTATTCTCATCGCCTAGACCTACAGAAGGTGAAAGACACTGCCGACAGCCGTTTTTAAAGCCAGTCTTCAGAGCGGTTGGAATGAAACCGCCTGCCGGGCTTTGATCCGCCAGGGGTCGAAGTCGTTTTATGCCGCCTCGCTGTTGCTGCCGCATCGCATTCGCACGCCTGCTTATGCGCTTTATGCGTTTTGCCGCGTGTCCGATGATGCTGTGGATGCGGTGGACGCGCCAAGAGATGCCGTTGACCGCCTGCGTGAACGGTTGGACCTTGCTTATGCGGAAAAGCCGAAAAACATTCCGGCTGATCGTGCTTTTGCGGAAATGGTACAGCGTTACCAGATGCCGCGCGTGCTTCCCGAAGCCTTGTTGGAAGGTTTGGAGTGGGACAGCGACGGATGGGCGCCCAAAACTTTGTCAGATACCTATGCTTACAGTGCCAGGGTTGCCGCTGCTGTTGGGGCGATGATGACGGTGCTGATGGGCGCGCGTGAGGCCGATACGTTGGCGCGCGCCTGTGATTTGGGTGTGGCCATGCAGCTCACCAATATTGCGCGTGATGTGGGCGAGGATGCCCGCAATAGCCGCACCTATCTGCCACGTGATTGGTTGGAGGAGGCTGGGGTGGATGTTGACGCGTTTCTTACCAATCCGGTGTTTGACGCGCGCATTGCAGCCTGTGTTGAACGGCTTCTTGAGACCGCAGACATGCTCTACGACCGGGCCGTTGGCGGGATTGCTGGCCTGCCGGCAGATTGTCGCCCGGCGATCCATGCAGCGCGACTGATCTATCGCGAGATTGGTCACAAGGTGGCGGCGAATGGCTACAACTCTGTCGATCAGCGCGCCGTCGTTTCCAAGCACCGCAAACTGGTGTTGCTTGGCACGGCTTGCAACGCGGCCATGTGGACACCGCACAGCGAACCAGCTGCGGCGTTGCCTGAAACCGCCTTTTTGGTCGATGCGGTGCCATCCTTCGATCCAGCCTCTGCTGGCATCGGCACCTATGAGGATACGCGTCCGATGAGCCGTATCGTGGAAATTCTTGAACGCTTGGAACGCCGCAAACAAGACGGGTTAAGCGCGCGACAATCGTCCTAACTTTCCCTGAAGTGTTGAACCGCGTTGGCCCTAATGCGTTGGGGTTCCATGGGCTGCCATCCGTGTGACCGTGTGATACGTATGCCGGGGAAAGAGGAAGTTTATGGATTTGTCGATATCCTGGTCACTGATTGCGTTCTTCGCCGTGACGTTTGTTGCTGCGATGTCGGGCGGCTATTTTCGCCCGGGCCAATGGTATCGTGATCTCACCAAGCCCAGCTGGAATCCGCCGGACTTCCTGTTCCCCATCGCATGGACGGTTCTTTACGCCATGATGGCCTTGGCAGCGTGGATCGTCTGGCAAGAGACTGGTTGGCCGGCAGCTTTGGTGCCCATTGGCCTCTGGCTTGTTCAACTGGTGTTCAACGCGCTCTGGTCAGCGCTGTTTTTTGGCATGAAGCGGATGGACTACGCGTTGGTAGATGTTGCACTGCTGTGGCTCTCCATCGCGGCAACGATCGCCGCGTTTTGGCCAATTAGCACGTTAGCTGCGTGGTTGATGGTGCCTTATTTTGTGTGGGTGAGCTTTGCGGCGTTTCTCAATTTCACGATTTTGCGTTTGAACCCGCAGCAAGCCACGTAAACGATCCTTATGCCTTGGGGTGATGCCACTTCGCGCGTCGCGGCATCTTGAAAGGCAGCATCAACTTCACGATGGGGCTGGCGAACCGATCAAGGTTCAAGCTCTCATGCACGGCTGGGCAGGGTTTGCCATCGAGCACCAGTTGAAGAGCGTCGCGGGTGTAGAACGGGGCGTCCACGAATGTCTGCGTGATGCGGGTTTGGCTGGCATCTTCTGACCGTGTGTCGCGCGCAACGCCCCAAAACCCGCGTTTCAGATCAACACGCTGAGGGGCTTTGCGGTGGGTGAGGGTGCCATCTGGACCGACATGGAACGCGATGGTTTTGTGCGCACCGGAGCGCTCTTGCGGCTCGTAGAACATCACCGCGCCATCATCGACCGTTGCCCGAGACCAGGTCCAGCCGGAGAAATCAGCTTCCAGCGCAGCGGTGCCGGTGTTGGTGTCGGCATAGCCGTGACCTTCCCAAGAAAGGTCAGGCTTATCGAACTGGGCGGTGATGCGCCCGAAGGGAGCGTAGGGCCACCAATGATGGCGCTCAGGCGTGTCCAGCGCGAAATGCTTGGTTTGGCCCACATCTGGCGTGAACCGAATTTGACCCCGAAGACGTGAGGGCAGTGGAACGGTGATCTCGTGGACGTCGATCACCAGTGTGTCGCCTTCCCAATGCAGAGCGCTCGGGCCAACGGTGAAGTGATCTGGCCCATCATCCAACGCATCTTTGCCGCGCTCGGTCATTGCCCAGCGAGATTTTGGTCCGTAGAGCGCCACATTGATGGAGATATGGTCGTAAGGGTCTTTGCGGCCAGACCAGGCGTAGTAGGGCGAGAAAACCGAGCCGATAAAGGCGATAACCGAGAGGCCATAGCGACCATCATCGCTTAGGCCGTCGACATACCACCAACGGTAACCGTCTGGCGCGACGGGCGTGTCGAAGCGAGGTCGGCAACGATCCGCGCTGCCGCCAGGCGGCCCGAAAGGGCTGCCATCGGAACGCCCGGCCCTGGATGAACGCTGCCCCCCGCCAGATAGAGACCTGGTATCTTGGTCCTGTTGTCCGGTCGCTGAAAGCTCGCGAACGGGGAGTGGTTGGCCCGCCCGTAAAGCGCTCCGCCCGTCGCTGGGAAAAGGCTGTTGAAACCCTCCGGTCCCGTCGGCACGCTCATCGCCGGGTCCACCTGCACCGAAAGGCCGCAGGCCCTCAGGCGTGCCAAACTGCGTTCCATGCATTGTTCCATCTCCGATTGGCTGGGACTCTGATCACCATTGGGTGGGGCGTTGATCACCATCAACATGCGCTCAGGCGTGTCTGGCGCGGTAAGTGTGCCAGTATCGGCGCGATCTTGCGCACAGATGTAAACGGTTGGGTCGGCTGGGTACTCGGTCTGTTTGAACACCGCTTCAAACTCTTGTGGGTAGTTTGCGCCGAAAAACACCGAGTGATGGACCAGGGGAAAGCCATCTGTTTTGGCCTTCAAAGTCCACCCGATGGCCGAGAGGGATCGTTTGGCGGGTTCGACGGGATCGACTGCGCGCTGAACGTTTTTACCAAACAGTCCTGTGCCAATGGCCGATGCGTCGGCGTTCACCACCACCACATCGGCAGCGTAGCGCTCGCCACTTTCCAAAACAACGGCGCGGGCGGCGCCACGCTCGACCTCGATGTTGGCAACCTTGGCATTGGTTTGGATGGTAACTCCCTTGGCCTGGCAGGCGCGGCGCATGACTTGTGCCAGCTCGCGCATGCCGCCTTTGACGATCCACACCCCCTCCATCTCCACATGGGCAATCAGCATCAGTGTGGCGGGTGCCAGAAAGGGTGAGGCGCCGGTGTAGGTGGAATAGCGCCCGAAAAGCTGGATAAGCCTTGGATCATTGAACCGGCCTTTGAGCGCCGACCACAAGGTGGAGAAAGGCTTGACCGCTAAACCTTTGGGTCCAAGGCGCGCGCTCATGCCGAGTATGCTGGGTTTGGAGGAGCGTAAAAAGGGCTTCTCCAGCGTCGCGTACATGCTGGCGGCTTCTTGTGCGAACGTTCGAAAGTTTGCCGCTTCGCTGGCACCGCAAAAGGCACCAATGGCGTCCGCGCTTTGATCAAGGTCGGCAAACAGATCGAGGGTTCCGCTATTATCCCATGCGTGGCGGGCCAGAATGTTGGCTTTGGTAAGGGTCACCGCCTCATCGAAGGTGAGGCCCGCCTCGTCGAATAGCTCGTCAAACACCCATTTCATGGTGAAGACAGTGGGGCCGCCGTCAATGGTCGCGTCGCCAACGCGAACGGCGCGCATTTTGCCGCCCACGTCGCTCTGTGCTTCCAGGATTGTCACTTGCAATCCTTGCCCTGCAAGCGCGAGGGCGGCCGACATGCCGCCAATTCCTGCGCCGACAATCACAGCATGGTGGGTGGTCACAAACGAAGCCTTGTGCATCAAGTGTCAATTAATCTTGACACTAAACCAAGTCGTTGTAAGTTGACAATAACGCAACGGTTTCCAGCATGCTGGTGCAAAGGATGGTCTCCATGGATATCAAGTCTCGTATCGACCATGCTCTTCGAGTCGCCGTCGATGGTGCCAGTGGCCCCGACGCCCCACCGCAGTTGGGCGAAGCCATTCGCTATGCTTTGTTTCCCGGTGGCGCGCGCGTGCGCCCGCGGCTTTGCCTGGCCGTAGCATCGGCCTGTGGTGACGATCGCCCGGAACTCACCAATGCTGCTGCGGCGTCTGTGGAGCTTCTGCACTCTGCCTCCCTCGTCCACGACGATATGCCGTGTTTTGATGATGCCAACGTGCGTCGCGGGCGGCCCGCAGTCCATACGGCCTATGGCGAGCCTTTGGCGTTGCTCGCTGGCGACGGCATGATCGTGCTTGCGTTTGAAGTTTTGGCCCGTGCTGCGGGTCATGCGCCCGAGCGGCTTGCACCACTTGTCACCACCATTGCCAGCGCTGTTGGCATGCCAGGTGGCATCGTTGCTGGCCAGGGTTGGGAAAGTGAAACCTCCGTCCCGGTGGAGGCGTATCATCGCGCCAAGACAGGTGCTTTGTTTGTTGGCTCGGCAATGGCTGGCGCTGTGGCGGCTGGCTCTGATCCTGCACCCTGGCGCGCCTTGGGCGACAGTCTTGGGGCTGCCTATCAGGCCGCTGATGATCTGCGCGATGCGCTGTGCTCATCGCAGGAAATGGGCAAGCCAGCTGGGCAAGACGATGCCCATGATCGACCAAGTTTGGTGAGTGAATGCGGCGTCAAAGAAACAGTTGGCCGCCTTGAAGGTTATGTGGCCGGCGCGATTGCCTCGATCCCCGATTGTAAGGGGCGCGCATCCTTGGAAGCGCTGATAATGAGCGAGGCCAAGCGGTTGAAGCCGAAAAACCTTTCCCTGGTTGCTGCCTAGTTTTTCTACCCTATTGAAGGCCTACCCATGTGACAGACACGGCTCGCGAGACTTTTGGCGACCGTTTCCGTGATTGGCGCGCGCGGCTTTTGCAAAAGCCTGCCTTCATCCGCTGGGCAACGCGCTTTCCGCTGACGCGTCCGCTCTCGCGCCGAAAAACCCGACAGCTTTTCGATCTGGTGGCAGGGTTTGTCTACACGCAGATCATCACAACATGCGTGCGGGTCAAGCTGCTTGAGCAAATGGCTGACGGACCAGCCACGCTTGCTGATCTCTCCCAAGCCATTGACCTGGATGAAGATGCCACGCTGCGCCTGGTTCGCGGTGCGCAAGCATTGGAGTTCATTTCATCACGATCGGGCGGGCGCTATGGATTGGATGAGCTGGGTGCAGCGCTGTTGGCCAATCCTGGCGTGATTGCGATGATCGAGCATCATCAGATTTTGTATGAAGATCTGCGCGATCCGCTGGCGCTGCTCAAAGACCCGGATAAGCCAACGGGGCTTTCACAGTATTGGGCGTATGCGCAAGCTGGCGCGCCCGACGCGCTGGGTGCTGGTGATGTGTCTGATTACAGCGCGCTTATGGCCGCCTCGCAGGGGTTCATCAGCGATGAGGTTTTGGATGCTTATCCGCTGGGGCGTCACCAGCGCTTGATGGATGTTGGCGGCGGCGAGGGGCGTTTTGCTCAGGCTGCTCTGGAGCGCACGCCAGGCTTGCACGCCACGGTGTTTGATTTGCCTGCCGTTGCCGAGAGGGCCAAAGCAAGGCTGAGCGCTGCCGGTCTTGCCGGGCGCTCTGATGCCAAGGGCGGTGACTTCTTTGCCGATCCCTTGCCTAAAGGCGCCGATATCATCTCGCTGGTGCGCATTCTTCACGATCACGATGATGAGAAAGCTTTGCACCTGCTACGGCAAGTGCGCGCGGCGCTTGATGTCGGCCAAACTTTGCTGGTTGCCGAGCCGATGGCGGATACATCCGGTGCTCAAAAAGCCGGGGATGCGTATTTCGGATTCTATCTGCTTGCTATGCGCAGCGGGCGACCGCGCACAGAGCACGAGCTGCGCGCCTTCCTTGAACAAACCGGTTTTGGGTGCATTCGCAGCCCGCGTACATCCAGCCCCTTGCTCACGCGCGTGCTGATTGCCCAGGCTACGTAAGGGAAAAAGCAGCGCGTAAAGTGTCAAACATACTTGACAGATTAATGTGTCAATTTAGAGTGTCATTGAGTAGAAATGACTTCTGGATCGAAAACGCAAAGCCTTGACCCTTTCTCTTTCCACAAAGGCCGTTGTTCTGCAGGCCCCTGAAACGCTGAGTGTGCGTGAGCTTGAGCTTACGGCGCCCGGTGACGGGGATCTTGTGGTCGATGTGGCATGGAGTGGAATCAGCGCTGGTACAGAGCGCCTTTTGTGGAGCGGGCGGATGCCTGACTTCCCCGGCATGGGGTATCCGCTGGTGCCGGGCTACGAGTCGGTGGGCCGGGTTGTTGATGCCGGTGTGGATGCCACCAACCGTATTGGGCAGACTGTTTTTGTGCCGGGTGCGCGCTGTTTTGGCGATGTGCGCGGCCTGTTTGGCGGCTCAGCGGCGCGGGTTGTGATCGCCTCTGATCGTGCACCAGCGATCCATGATGATCTTGGTCAGAGTGGTGTGCTGCTTGCGCTGGCCGCGACGGCTTATCACGCGCTTGCCGCAAGCGATGCGGTGCTACCCGATTTGATTGTTGGTCACGGTGTTCTGGGCCGTTTGTTGGCGCGCATTGCCACCAGCCTTGCCGATGAAGCGCCGATAGTTTGGGAAACCAATGCCAAGCGCGCTGAGGGGGCGGAGGGCTACACGGTTGTGCACCCTGACACCGATGAACGGCGCGACTATGCAGCCATCTACGATGTGAGCGGCGATGGCACGTTGCTCGATTCGCTGATCGGTCGGCTGACCCGTGGCGGACAGATTGTGCTGGCCGGTTTTTACGACAAGCCTCTGCAATTTGCCTTCCCACCAGCCTTTATGCGCGAGGCGCGCCTGCGCGTGGCCGCTGAATGGCAGCCTGGCAATCTGGAGGCGGTTCTTGGCTTGATCAATGCAGGCAAACTCTCGCTGGACGGCCTGATCACACACAATGAACCGGCAGATGCCGCCGATCGCGCGTACCGCACCGCGTTTGGCGACCCTGACTGCCTAAAAATGGTACTCGACTGGAGGAATGCAGCATGACGTCTATGCTTGAAGACGCCAGCCAGATTTCAACTGCTGAGGCCACCGAAGCGCCCTCGCAGCACACCCTGATTGACACGCAGGCTTCGGTGCGCGCGGAAGCCGCGCAAGAGCCTGATGACGTCCACACCGGGCCGGTAACCAAAGAAACGCAGATCATCGCGATCTACGGCAAGGGCGGAATCGGCAAATCGTTCACGCTCGCCAATCTCTCCTACATGATGGCGCAGCTGGGCAAGAAAACGCTGCTCATTGGCTGCGATCCCAAGTCCGACACGACGTCGCTCTTGTTTGGTGGGCACTCCACGCCAACCATCATCGAGACCTCGTCGAAGAAGAAGGCGGCCGGTGAAGAGGTCGAAGTGGGCGATGTTTGCTTCAAGCGCGACGGCGTTTACGCCATGGAGCTTGGCGGCCCGGAAGTGGGCCGCGGTTGCGGCGGGCGCGGCATCATCCATGGCTTTGAAACGCTTGAGAAATTAGGCTTCCACGACTGGGATTTCGACTACGTTCTGCTCGACTTTTTGGGCGACGTTGTCTGCGGTGGCTTCGGTCTGCCGATCGCCCGTGACATGTGCCAGAAGGTGATCGTCGTCGGCTCGAACGATCTGCAATCGCTTTACGTTGCCAACAATGTCTGTTCGGCGGTGGAGTATTTCCGCAAGCTGGGCGGCAATGTCGGCGTCGCAGGCATGGTCATCAACAAGGATGACGGCTCCGGCGAGGCATCGGCCTTTGCTGACAGCGTTGGAATTCCCGTGCTGGCCTCGATCCCGGCTGATGATGACATTCGCCGCAAAAGTGCCAACTACGACATTATCGGCAAGCCGGGTGGCGATTGGGGGCCTCTGTTTGAGGAACTCGGCATGAACGTTGCCGAAGCGCCGCCAAAGCACCCAACGCCGCTGACCCACGAAGAACTGCTCGATCTTTTTAAAGGCAAAGAGAGCGACAATGGATACACGCTGGAACCGGCGACCTATGCCGATATGTGCGGCGTGAATTACGTCGAGAAACCTTCCCTCGAAGTTGTGTACGACGAGGTTTGAAGGTGAGTGCCATCGATCATCTTGACCGGTCCAACACTTCCGAAGCGGGCGGATTCTCCGCCGGTGACCGCGAAGTGCATGAGGTTGTCTATGATGACGCCGGACAGGTGTTGATCGACAATGTACCGCTCGATAGCGCTGCGCCAGAGGCAACTGCTGAAACTATAAAGACCGCAGCAGCGCCTGCAACCGACGGATGCCATGCCGGCAAAGACACTATGCTGGAGGCCGCCAAACAGGCAGGCCAAAGCGAGTTGTTAGATCAGTTCGCCAAGGACTATCCCGTCGGACCGCACGATCAGCCACAATCCATGTGTCCGGCCTTTGGATCGTTGCGGGTTGGCTTGCGCATGAAGCGCACGGCGAGCGTGCTTTCTGGCTCGGCGTGCTGTGTTTACGGCCTCACCTTTACCTCGCACTTCTATGGCGCGCGACGCTCGGTTGGCTATGTGCCGTTCAATTCCGAAACGTTGGTCACCGGCAAGCTGTTTGAGGACATTCGCGAGGCGGTGTTCGAGATGGCCAAGCCGGAAGACTATGACGCGATTGTTGTCACCAACCTCTGCGTGCCGTCGGCCTCCGGTGTGCCCCTGCGGCTGCTGCCCAAAGAGATCAATGGTGTGCGGATCATCGGCATTGATGTTCCAGGTTTCGGTATCCCAACCCACGCCGAAGCCAAAGATGTGCTCGCTGGTGCGATGCTGAAATATGCACGTGAAGAAGCGATGAGCGGGCCTGTACAGGCACCGGATGTGCCGCGCTCTGACAAGCCGACTGTCACGCTTGTGGGCGAAATGTTCCCCGCTGATCCGGTGGTGATTGGCCAGCTTTTGGCGCCGATGGGTTTAGCTGCTGGGCCAGTTGTGCCGACGCGTGAGTGGCGCGAGCTTTATTCTGCACTCGATTGTGCAGCGGTTGCCGGCATTCACCCCTTCTACACAGCCTCTTTTCGCGAGTTTGAAGCCGCTGGCCGTCCGGTGATTGGGTCCGCACCGGTGGGCCGAGATGGCACCGCCGATTGGTTGCAGGCCATTGGCCGCGCCTGCGGCGTCTCCGCCGACACCATTGGCGCGACGCAAAACGCGATCATCCCCGCCATTGAGGGTGCCCTGTCGGCGATGCCGATCAATGGCCGTATCACCCTGTCGGGCTATGAAGGCTCAGAGCTTTTGGTGGGCCGTCTGCTGGTCGAAAGCGGCGCTGATCTTCGCTATGTCGGCACGGCGCTTCCCAAAACCCGCTTCTCCGACCCTGATCGTGAATGGTTGGAAGCCAAAGGCGTTCAGGTTCAATTCCGTGCCTCGCTGGAGCAGGATCTGGCGGCGATGGCTGAGTATGAGCCTGATCTTGCTATTGGCACGACGCCAGTGGTGCAGAAGGCTAAAGAGCTTTCCATTCCAGCCCTCTACTTCACCAATTTGATTTCAGCGCGTCCACTGATGGGACCGGCTGGTGCGGGTTCACTGGCGACCGTGATCAACGCTGCGCTTGCCAACAAAGAGCGCTTCGACACAATGACGACCTTCTTTGAAGGCGTTGGCAAAGGTGACACGGCAGGTGTCTGGGAAGGCACGCCGAATGTGCGCCCCGACTTTAAGAAAAAATATGCCGCACGCATCGCCTCCAAAACCAAAAAAGTCGTGGAGGGCTCAGTCGGATGCTAGTTCTCGATCACGACCGCGCTGGTGGCTATTGGGGCTCTGTCTACGCGTTCACGGCGATCAAAGGCCTGCAGGTGATTATTGATGGCCCGGTGGGTTGCGAAAATCTTCCTGTGACCTCGGTGCTGCATTACACCGATGCGCTGCCGCCACATGAACTGCCAATTGTGGTGACCGGTCTTGGCGAAGAAGAGCTGGGCCAGAAGGGCACCGAAGAGGCGATGAGCCGGGCGCACAAGGCGCTCGACCCGGATCTGCCTTCTGTGGTCGTCACCGGATCGATTGCCGAAATGATCGGTGGTGGTGTGACGCCGGAAGGCACCAATATTGCCCGTTTCTTACCCCGTACGATCGATGAAGATCAGTGGGAAAGTGCCGACCGCGCCATCAAGTGGCTTTGGACCGAGTACGGCCCGAAACGCGTGAAGGCGTTGAAGCCGCGCAAAGAGGGTGAAAAGCCCAAGGTCAACATCATCGGGCCGATCTACGGCACGTTCAACACACCGTCTGACCTGGCCGAGATCCGCCGCCTGATCGAAGGCATTGGGGCAGAGGTCAATCTCACCTTCCCGCTTGGCAGCCATCTGGCCGATGTGCCCAAGCTCGCTGATGCGGAAGTGAATGTCTGCATGTACCGCGAGTTTGGTCGCCTGCTCTGCGAGACCCTCGACCGGCCCTATCTGCAAGCGCCGATCGGCCTGCACTCGACGACCAAATTCTTGCGCAAGCTGGGCGAGCTTTTGGATATCGATCCTGAGCCTTTCATCGAACAAGAGAAGCACACGACCATCAAACCGCTGTGGGATCTGTGGCGCTCTGTGACACAGGATTTCTTTGGCACGGCAAGCTTTGCTGTGGTCGCCAATGAAACCTACGCCCGTGGCCTGCGCAACTTCTTGGAAAACGAGATGGGGCTGCCCTGCACATTCTCGGTGGCGCGCCATACCGGCAAGAAAACCGACAATGCAGCCGTGCGTGAGATGGTGCACACCAAGACACCGCTCATCCTGTTCGGCTCCTACAATGAACGCATGTATCTGGCCGAAAAGCCTGGTGGTGGGTTCGGCCCACAAGCGCAGTATATTCCGGCTTCCTTCCCAGGGGCGATCATTCGGCGGCACACCGGCACACCGTTTATGGGCTATGCCGGCGCGACCTATCTGATCCAGGAAGTGTGCAACTGCCTGTTCGATGCGCTGTTCAACATCCTGCCGCTGGCCACCGATATGGACCAGGCACCGGCAACACCGGCGCGGCTGGTTGAAGAGCTGGCCTGGGATGATGATGCCAAAGCCCTGCTTGATGAGCTGGTGGAAGCTGAACCTGTTCTGGTTCGTATCTCCGCAGCCAAGCGTCTGCGTGATGCCGCAGAAGCCTCGGCGCGCGCCGAGGGGCTTCGCCATGTCGGCCTAAAAACTGTTCGCGCTGTCAGTGGTACCAAAACCAGCAATCAAACTAGCAAGGAGTTTGCCTGATGCAGCCTCCTTTTCTTTTAAAGCCTTTCCTTTTGACCAGCACCGGGGAGCTTCGCTCATGACCGATACAACCATCCATTCACCGCGCGCACGCGGTGATGATCGGCGCGCGTTTTGGATGCTTTTCGCGCTGATTTTCACGCTGGCATTGCCGTTTGTGATGCTCGCCCGGCTGCTGCCTTGGCGGGTGTTTGGCGCGCAGAGCAGCGCACGGCCTTCGGTGATTGCTGAGGCGCGTTCGGCGGCCAGCACTGCCGTTGGCTACGCCTTCATGGGCTAGCAGCCCATCGTTCTGGTCCGGATACGCCGGGCCATCAAAAGGTTGGTTCGGTTTGCCGGGCCAGCGCCAGAGATGTTCTTGCATGCTCTGGCATCCCCGCCGCGCGGGAGGTGCGCGGTAACCGCCGAAAGGCAATTAAGTGGAGGTCATGCAAATGGCTTCAGACAGAACTACCCCATCGGGGCTGAATGCTGAGGAGGCGCAAGAGTTTCATCGACTCTTCAAGAAGAGTGCAATTGCAATGTCACTCTTTCCCTTCCTCGCCCACATTTCCATGTGGTTCTACAATCCTTGGCTTTAACCGGCCGCATCAAATAAGGACCTGAAAACATGTGGAGAATCTGGCTTCTCTTCGATCCGCGCCGCGTTCTCGTGGCGTTGGCCGTGTTCCTGTTTACTCTGGCAGTGCTGATCCATTTCATTTTGCTCAGCACCGACAAGTTCAATTGGTTGGGCGATTCAACCATGACAGGCAACGCAACTCACATCGAAATGAGCGTACCTGCACGGCCGACACTTCTCGGCTAGGCGCGCTCGCGCGTTTCGCATGCCAATGGCGGCGGAGGGAACAACGGGTTGACCCCGTCTCCCCCCGCTTCCCTTCACTCGACGATTAACGGCTTGAGCTGACGATCTGCCACGCTCGGCTAAGGAGGACATCATGGCTTTGCTCAGCTTCGAGCGAAAGTATCGCGTGCGCGGGGGCACACTGATCGGAGGCGACCTATTCGACTTCTGGGTTGGGCCTTTTTACGTTGGCTTCTTCGGCGTGACGTCAATTTTCTTCGCCGCGCTTGGAACAGCGTTGATCATTTTCGGTGCATCGATGGGACCAACCTGGAACATCTGGTTGCTGTCCATCAATCCGCCTGATGTTTCTTACGGCTTGGCCCTTGCACCCATGCAAGAAGGCGGCCTTTGGCAAATCATTACCATCTGTGCGGTCGGAGCCTTTTGCTCTTGGGCGCTACGTGAGGTGGAAATCTGCCGCAAGCTTGGCATGGGACTTCATGTTCCCTTCGCCTTCTCCATCGCGATCTTGGCGTTTGTGACACTGAACGTTTTCCGACCGTTTGCTCTGGGCGCATGGGGGCACGGCTTCCCTTATGGCATCATGAGCCACCTCAACTGGGTTTGGTTCACCGGCTACCAGTACGGAAACTTCCATTACAACCCCGCCCATATGATCGCGATCACGTTCTTCTTCACGACCACATTCGCCTTGGCGCTGCATGGCGGCATGGTGTTGTCCGCGGTCAATCCGCAGCGTGGCGGCGAGGTGAAAACGCCGGAACATGAAGACACCTATTTCCGCGACACCATCGGTTACTCCATCGGTACGCTTGGCATTCACCGCCTAGGTCTGTTCCTGGCATTGAACGCTGGGTTCTGGAGCGCGGTGTGCATCATCATTTCTGGGCCGGTCTATGCCGGTTCCTGGATCGACTGGTGGGAGTTCATTCGTGAAACCATCACCTGGAACGGCGTATAGGGAGCTAGAGCGATGAACAATTATCAAAACCTCTTCACCCGCGTGCAGGTCATGGGACATGTCGAGCCGGGTATTGATCTTCCCGACGATGACACAGCGTACGAGCGCACTGGTGGTTATTTGAGCTACTGGATAGGCAAGATCGGCAATGCCCAGCTGGGCCCGATTTATCTTGGTGCGCTTGGTGTGGCGTCCGTGATCTGCTTTTCCATCTCGTTTTTCATCATGGGCATGAATATGGCCGCTGATGTGGGCTGGAACCCGGTCCTGTTCGTACGCGAGTTCTTCTGGCTGTCGCTTGATCCGCCAGGCCCCGAGTACGGCTTGACGATCCTTCCTCCTCTACGCGAGGGGGGTTGGTTCCTGATTGCTGGCTTCTTCCTCACAGCGTCCATTTTGCTGTGGTGGGCGCGCATGTACCGTCGCGCCAAGGCGCTGGGGCTGGGCCTGCACGTGTTCTACGCGTTTGGTGCCGCCATTTGGTTGTTCTTGGTTCTGGGCTTCATTCGCCCAGTGATGATGGGCAGTTGGCACCATGCCGTGCCGTATGGTGTTTTCCCGCACCTGGATTGGACGAACAATTTCTCCATCGAGTGGGGCAATCTGTTCTGGAACCCGTTCCACATGCTCTCGATTGTGTTCCTCTATGGCTCAGCGCTGCTGTTTGCCATGCACGGCGCGACGATCCTGGCGGTCACCCGCTATGGCGGCGAGCGCGAGATTGAGCAGATCACCGATCGCGGAACGGCCTCGGAACGTGCTGCGCTGTTCTGGCGCTGGACCATGGGCTTCAACGCTTCCATGGAATCCATTCACCGTTGGGCATGGTGGTTTGCGATGCTGACCACGCTGACCGGTGGTATCGGTATTTTGATCACCGGCACTGTGGTCGATGATTGGACCCTTTGGGGCATGAAGCACGGGGTTGTGCCGGAGGATCTCTTCTGGTGGCCGATAACGCCAGACTCCACGGTCTCCCAGTGGGCTATCGAACCAGCACCGCCGCCAGTTGTTGACGTGGCGCCTGCGGCCCCTGAAACACTGGGTGTTGATTCAGCACCTGTGGCTGATGGCCAACCCGACGCGGTTGACTCAACGCCGCCGGCAAGTGAGGGAACGACCAACTAGTTGGTTCCTCAGCACCAAGATACTGAAAAACGCCGGCCTTTGGGTCGGCGTTTTTGTTTGCTCGCGTTCGTTCAAGGTCGCTTGCCGTGCGGCGTGTCAGCCTTTATCGGGAAGGCCTGGCTCAGCTGTTGCTTCGATGGCTTTGCCATATAGGGTCGTGTCAAAGGCGATGCGCAGGGTGAGCTGGTGTTGCGAACAGCTGTGATCGTTCGGTGCTTGACCCGTATGCAGAGCTCCACCAAAGGGGCATTCGATGACAACCGGTCATGTGTTCATCGCATGCAGCTTGGATGGTTTTATCGCCCGGCCAGACGGTGATCTGGATTGGTTGATGCGCGTCGATACTGGTGGCGACGATCATGGCTATGATGCCATGATGGCCTCCGCTGATGGACTGATCATGGGCCGCGGGACTTTTGAAAAGGTGCAAACCTTCGAGCCTTGGTCGTATCACAAGCCAGTTGTCGTGATGAGCCGATCCCGTCAGTCTTCTGATATTCCTGAGGCATTGGAGGGGCAGGTCGAGATCTGCGATCTATCGCCTTTAGCGGTGATGGAAAAGGTGCGCCGGGCTGGCTGGAAACGCGCTTACATCGATGGTGGCCAGCTCATTCAATCCTTTCTTGCGGCAGGATTGATTGAGGACATGATCATCACCCGTGCTCCGGTTCTGATCGGGCAGGGGCTGCCGCTCTTTGGTGAGGTGCTTGCCGATGTCCAGCTGGAGCATCTTGGGACCAAAGGGTTTGCGTCTGGCCTGGTGCAATCGCACTACCAGGTTGTTCGCGACGTTTAGCCTGTGAGCCGTAGTGCGGCAGAACGATCCAACAAAAACGGCGCCATGTGAGGCGCCGCAAGATTGTTGTTGGATTGATCGGCGTTTGACCAGAGCGATTTGCGGTAAGACTGCTCGCAGATCAAACGCCCAACGCGTTTGGGGCCTAGACCCTAGTTTGCGCCGGCATGCCCCAAGCGCAGGAGATCAGCGGTTGCCCCGGTTTCTATGGGCCCGAAAGACTCCAAGCGGATTGATCGATCGGTCAGCGGATCAGCCAAGTACACGCCATCCTCTTCAAAACGCTGAAGAATGAAGGGGGCAGCCAGATCAAAGTCTGATTGGCTGCGTGACATGTTGAGGCCACGCAGTGCGCCTCGCAACAGCCCATCCGTGCCAGCTTCAACGGTCGTGATCAACGCGCCATCGGCAACCGATTGCACGGCAATCCGGTCACCGTCTAGCGGGAGAAACTGAACCTCTTGAGCAAAGGCGGGCGCGCCATCATTGGTGCGCAGTGCGCTTGTGTTGGTCCATTGGGCAAAGGCAACCACCAGCACTGTGATGATCGCTGCGCTTGCCGCCATCATGACCAGGGAACGCGGAATGTAATGCGGGTCTTGAAGCTTCTTTTGGCCACCAGCATCGCTTGCGGGTGCCTCAACGTTTGCTGTTTGTGGCTCGTCGGCATTCAGATTCTCAACTCTAACGCCGGAACGCTGCAAAGCGTCATTTGTCTGCACATAGGCCGTGTAGGTATCGGTCAACAGCTTAGCGACGCTGGAGGCTTTGGGGATCGCGCGCAGCGTTGGCTCGGTGTTGCCCATGCGCCATGGCCGCACATGCGGCCACAGGATGAGGTAAGCCAAGGAAACGCCTGGTTTCAAGGAAACCGACAGGTTGCCGATATCCTTGCCATTGGACCTGAGTGCGGCCCCATCAATGGCAGCAAAGGGGACGTTGAATGTTTTTTGGATCGCGACGCCAACGCGCATCATAAGACGCTTGTTGGTGATGGTGTAGACGGTCGTCCTCTCAACAAACCAAGCCAGCAGCATCAAAATGCCCACACCGACCAGCCCAAAGGCCAGGATGATGCCAGCCTCGCCAGCGGCTGTGCCAACGCTTGCTCCGGCGTTTAGCGACAGTGCAGCGCGTACAATGGCACCGGCCACAACCAAGGCGGTGATGATGTGGGTTTTAAAAACCTGGCGAGCAAAAGCCCGCCAGGATGGAGCGCCTTGCCACAACACGAACTCGCCGCGCGGCAGAGCTGCGGGAAGCCCGCGAACTGGCTCAGTGGCATAGTCATCATGGTTGTGGATATAGTTCACAGCAGCGGATCCGCACGATGCGGCATGGCATAGAAGTAGCCTGCGCCGTAGTAGCCCATGATCTTCTCTTCTTCGAGCATGGTCACTTGATCAGGGCTTGCTGTCAGCGGTACATCGGCGAAGTGCTCGCCTTTGATCGCATGCACATAGAGCCGTAGATTCGGTTGTGTTTTCACCACCGCGAAGTTGGTCGGCATCAACACGGTGCGTGCGCCTTCCTCGTCGGAGACTCTGATCTCGTAGTAGCGAATGACGCTTTCAGCTTGGTCAACCCATGCATCAACCACGGTGCCGCCAACCTCCTGGTCACACCCAACAACCGGGCTGCCAATGGGATTGGGATCGCCATCTGGGATTGCGAAAGCTTCAAGCATGCGCATGGGACGAATTTTCACCGCACCGGAGTTCAGTAAATCAGGCACATCGGCACGAAGTGCATAGGCGCCCGGTCCAACGCCATCGAGCATGGGATTGTTGCCGGTTGGATCTTTGGGTGCGCCTGACCATGGCTCACTTGGCTGAAGCGCCAGCTCGCGTGCTTCACGCTCATAGTTGGGCACTGTTACCGACCCATGGCCGTGTGGCAGGCGGAAGGTTTTCGGCTCTGGCATGTAGATGCCATGCTCATACACATTGCCGGTTTCATCGGACTCCAGCGGATAGCCTTCGCGCCGTGTTTCCCTTTGCAGGTAAAACAGCAAATAGCCGAAAAACAGCCAGAATCCGTAAAGCAAGACCTGCGCTAGATCCAAGTGGGTGGTTAAGTTGACGAAGTCGAATTGTGTGAAATCCATAACGCCCTCCAAATGCTCCCTTATGCGTTGAAATGGCCAGGCCGAAGGCGGATTGGGCACTGCCGTGCGGGTGGCTGAGCAGAGGGACGATGGCGATAGGACGCGCTACCGGTCTGTGCAAAAGCACCTGCCGGGGTAACCCTGACCTGTCGGATGACGAGCATCATCTGGTTTGTCCGTTCTGTTCGATCCGATGGAACGCCACCGGTAGCTGCCAGCACAGGAAAACCAGGCGCCGACACCTTACAGAGTAAGGGCGACAGCCTCTATGTGTCAATAAAATTGGACGTTGATTTTAGTTTACAGATGAAAAATCGCGAGCTGAAACCGGTATAGGAGAACAGTGTCGCTTTGGTCGGTCAGGCTGCTGGCGCCCAAACGTCTGACCAGCGCTGGATGTAGAGCCGAAACCAAGGCGTAAAATGCTCAGGATTCTGCTCATTCTCTGCAAACAGCCTGTCCATGGAAACCCAGCGTAGCTCTGCGATTTCATCGGGATTGGGTTTGGGAATCCATGTTTGCGGATCCGCGATGCCTTTGAACATATGGACGTGTTCATGCTCGGTTAGCCCGCCACCAACATCGGCGCGATAGGTGACCTCTCCAATCGGCTCAAGGGGCAGCGTGATTCCCAGTTCCTCTTGCATGCGCCTGTGGGCGCAATCGGCGATATCTTCTTGCCAATGCGGGTGGCTGCAGCAGGTGTTCGCCCAGAGCCCACCGCAATGGTATTTTTCATAAGCGCGCCGCTGAATAAGCAACTCGCCCCTCGGGCTAAACACGAACGCTGAAATCGCCAAGTGCAGCACGCCCAGCTCGTGCGCCCGCAGCTTCTCGATGGGGTAGAGTGATCCATCTTCGGCGATGGCCGGAATGGTGATCTGTGGCTTTGTGCTTTTAGGCGTGGTGATAGGAGACATGGCAGTCCTGCAAAAGCGCTGCGGGGCCGGTATTTTTCCGCTTAGGACGGCCAGTCTAGAACAAACCTGCGCACACGCCCATTGGGGGTGGGGCTTAGATCGTCTTCGATACGCGCGCGCGGATGGACCAGTGCCTGAAACAGGCCCTGTAAGGTCGCTGCGTAATAAAGGCATCGCTCATCTTGGGCGTAGACCTCTGTGCAGGCTGGGCAATCGGTGAGCGTTAGGGTGGCCGGTTTGCCCGCTGTAAAAGCGAAGGTGCCGCTGCCTGCAAAGGTCCAGGCATTCTTTGCGATGGCTTTCAAGAGAAGTCTGCTTGCCGGTTTGGCTGGCAGGGCGCGCAGCAAAATCTGAACAGGTTTTGGGATCCGGTTGGCCAAAATGTAATCTGCGGTTCGCTCCCCAGCGCGCCAAAGGACTTGATTGCCTTGATACGTTGCCATTCTGGTGCGCACGGTTGTGTGCAGAGCCACCACATCACGCTCATCGACCATGCTTGCCGGAGCCTGCGCACGGTGGTGTGCAAGACCAGCTAGCCTTGCCAGGCGCGTTGCTTCTTGGGCGCCGTGGGCTTCTTCTAACGCATTGAAAACCTGGAGAAGCGCGTTGGGGCCAATGCGCCCCGAGTGATCACTTGAACGATCACCCTCTATTGGCGCGGTCGGTTGCCAAGTCGCGGTGCTGCCCATCAGGCGGGCACGTTTTGGTTCGCTGACTCGCCCTTTGCTTCTGCTTTGGGGTGGCCGTCGAACACGGTGACATGGCCCACTTTTTCAGCTTCTGCCATTTGCTCGTCAGTCAATTGCACGGGCGCACCGCCGCAGGCCATCGCTTTGGCCGCTTCATGCATCGTGCTCTCCGGCCGGTTGTGGGTGGTTTGCCACTCGACCTTGCTGGCATCAAAGCGTTGCTTGGTGGTGTCGAACTTGAAGTCGACGCCCTTTTTCGATTGTGGGCCCCAATAATTGACGCGGCCCAGATCGTAAAACGTGCGTTCAAAGCCAGCCTTCAAGAAGGCTTTCAAACAGCCGAGCAGATATTTGCGCCGCTGGCCCGTTCCTTTCCAGGGATAGGAGAAGAAGGCCTTGTTCATGTAGAAGCGCCGGTAATTGTGCATCACGCGATCAAGCAGTGTCGCGCGGTCCATGCTTTCAGGCTTCATGATCGGTGTGACGAAATTGTATTTGTCGAAGTCGAACACCTCGACCTTGTCGCCCAGCTCTTTGAAGAGATCGGAGAAGGGCCATGGCGTGTACATCGCCCAGTTGGCAAGGTCCGGCTCCCAATCGCGGGCCATTTGATAGGTTTCTTCCAGCGTTTCGACCGTCTCGTTTTCAAGGCCGACGATGAACTGCGCTTCGGTCACGATACCGGCTTCGCGCAGCAGGCGGATGGCGCGTTTGTTCTCTTCGATCGTGGTTTCTTTGTTGAAGAGATCAAGCTTCAGCTGAGCGGCCGCTTCGGTGCCCAGCGAAATGTGCACCAGGCCCGCTTTGCGGTAGAAGGGCAGCAGCTCTTCGTCGCGCAAAATGTCGGTGACGCGGGTGTTGATGCCCCAGAGCACATCCAGGTCGCGATCGATCAGCTCCTGGCAGAACTGGATGAATTTCTTGCGGTTGATGGTCGGTTCTTCGTCGGCAAGGATGAAGAAGCCGATATCGTGCTCTTTGACCAACACCTCAATTTCATCGACCACCTTTTTGGGGTCGCGAATGCGATAGTCGCGCCAGAATTTCCACTGTGAGCAGAACGAACAGGTGAACGGGCAGCCGCGCGCCATGTTGGGGATCGCGACGCGCCGGTTCATCGGGATGTACATGTATTTATCCCAGTCGAGGATCGACCAGTCGGGCGATAGCCCGTCAATATCTTTCACGGTTGGTGCGGCGGGCGTTGCCACCACGTCGCTGCCATCCAGATAGGCGATGCCGCGTACTGCTTCGCGGGCGCCGGGCCAGTTGCCCTGGTGAATGGTGGAGATGAGGTCGACGAAAATTTCTTCGCCTTCGCCGCGCACAATGCAATCGATCCATGGCGCTTCGGCGAGAACCTGCTGGTACATGAAAGTGGCATGGATGCCGCCAAGTACGGTCACCGCGTTCGGGTGCAGCTCTTTGGCAACCTTTAAAATGCCTTGGGCTTTGTAGATCGATGGGGTGATGGCTGTGCAGCCAATCACATCAGGCTTTTCGGCGGCGATGGCATCGCGAATATCGGCGTCCGACATCTTGTTGGTCATCGCGTCGATAAAGGTGACGTCTGTGTAGCCTGCCTTTTTCAACGACCCGGTGAGATAGGCGACCCAGGCCGGTGGCCAATTGCCCGCGATTTCCGCGCCGCCCGAGTGATAATTGGGGTGGATAAGCAGGATACGCATGGCTGGTCCTTTCCGTGATCGGCTCGGATGTTGTCCGATCAGGCCAGTGAACAGTTATAAGTGTCCATTTTCTTTGACACGTATCAAGTGAGGGCGGTTTACGCCCTCATGATCTCTGTTCGTGCTATGTCCCGTGTAACGAGCGCTTTGCAGGCAATTCGTTCTTCTTTTGTATCTTTGGCTAAGAAAAAAGGCCGATGCATAAGCACCGGCCTTTTCAAAAAATCTTTTATAAGCAAAAGCTTACATATCGCCGTCGTAATTGTCGGTCAGCACTGGTTCTGGGTCCACATCGTTGCCTTCGGCATCAAAGCCAGCAAGATACTTGATGACGTTTTGGATTTGCGCGTCCTGACGCAGCCCAGCAAATGCCATGCGAGTCCGTGGGACCATGGCACGTGGGTTTTGCAGGTATTCAGACATGATCGCGACAGTCCAGACGCCGCCTTGCTCTTCGCCAGCGGCTATGTGGGAGTCAGAGTAGCGGAAGCCTTCAATAGAAGCCCATTCGCGGCCGATAATACCGTTAAGCGGTGGACCAACTCGGGCTACAGCGCCGGGGCCAACCATGTGGCAGGCTGAGCACTGGCGAAAGACGGCAGCACCGGCTTCTGCATCAGCGTCGATATAAGGTTGGGCGTCCTGCGCAGTTGCGATGCTTGCGCCACCAACCATCGTGAAGGCCGCAGCTGCGAGCGCGATCCCGAAACGTTTCATCATTCTTTCTCCCTTGGCCGGATGGCCGCTTTTGAAATGCCACTCCGCAGAAACACTGACGCGAGCAAGAAAGCTCTGTCAAGGCAACAGGCGGGCGCGTTGCTGAAATAGCCTACGAACTTCTCTCACAGAATCGAGAGATGGTTTCCGCAAGCTTTCGCACGCACAGTAGGTTTACGCATGGTGTGGTGTTCGGTTCAAGACGGGCTGAAATAAGCGCCTTAGACGTTTGGCTAGGTTAGTGGGCCGAAAGGCCCACCAACCGCTCGTCTGGCGTTAGGCAACAGCCCGTGAAAGGGCACATTGCGACCAAAGGTCGTTCAGTGCACTGACCAGATGTGCAATGTCATCGTCGCTGTGCAGCGGCCCCGGGGTGATGCGCAGCCGCTCAGTGCCCTTTGGCACTGTGGGATAGTTGATCGGCTGAATGTAGATGCCATACTGATCAAGAAGTACATCGCTGATAAATTTACATTTTTTGGCATCGCCCACCATCACCGGAATGATGTGGCTGGGGTTGGGCAGATGCGGAATGCCTTTGGCATCCAGCGCTGCGCGCACCGTGGCCACGCGCTCTTTCTGTGTGTCGCGCTCAATGGAGCTTTCTTTCAGATGCTGGATGGAGGCTGTTGCACCCGCCGCAATAGTTGGCGGCAAGGCAGTGGTGAAGATGAACCCCGATGAGAAGGAGCGCACATAATCGCACAGCGCTGCCGAGGCCGCGATGTAGCCGCCCATGACGCCGAACGCTTTACCAAGTGTGCCTTCAACCACGGTGATGCGGTCCATCACACCATCGCGCTCGGCAATGCCAGCGCCGCGTGGCCCGTACATGCCAACGGCATGCACTTCGTCCAGGTAGGTCATCGCACCATGTTTTTCGGCAACTTCAACAATCTCCTTCATCGGAGCGATGTCGCCGTCCATGGAGTAAACTGACTCAAAGGCCACAATCTTTGGCCGTCCTGGCGCGATAGCGGCGAGTTTACGGTCCAGATCCTCTGGGTCATTGTGCTTCCAGATCGCTTTGTCGGCGCGCGAATGACGGATGCCTTCAATCATTGAAGCATGATTGAGTGCGTCGGACAGGATCACGCAATCTGGGATCGTGGAGCCCAGCGTGCCCAGCGATGCCCAGTTGGACACATAGCCTGAGGTGAAAATCAGCGCGGCTTCCTTGCCATGAAGGTCAGCCAGCTCCTGCTCCAAAAGCACGTGGAAATGGTTGGTGCCAGAAATGTTGCGGGTGCCGCCTGCGCCTGCGCCACAGCGATCGATCGCGTCGTGCATAGCGTCGATGACGCTTTGTTTCTGGCCCATGCCGAGATAGTCGTTGGAGCACCAAACGGTGACATCTTGAATGCCATCATCGGTGTGGCGGATAGCCTTTGGAAAGGCGCCCATTTTGCGCTCAAGGTGAGCGAACACCCGGTAGTTGCCTTCTTCGCGCAGTCCATCCAAGGCGCCGGCGAAATAGGTCTCATAATCCATCATCTCATCATTGGCGGCTGCCGGGTGCGCGGTTTTCACCCGCGTTGCCAACGTAGCGGCTGGACAGCCGGTTGACTGTGTCGAAATGCTGAACGGGACAGGGCCATTCTTGGTGTCGTTGGGTTTGGTTGTGTCCGTCATAGTCGATAATCCCCGATTGGAATGCACGCCCGCAGGCGCGTCAGTCTCATGCCGTTGTTGGGCATGGTGTGTGATGATGGAGGTTGGAATGGACGCCTCTTTGGGCGTTTCGGTAGGTTTTGGCGTTGGGCTTTTTAGATACCAGCGCCACAGTTCCTCATCGCGCCAAGGCAGGACGAGGAACCAATGCTCAATCACGCCAAGCGCGGCGAGCGTTGCCAGCAGAATATAAGTCGTTTGTGCAGGCGGCGTTGTCGCCAAGGCTTGCTGGCCAAGCCATACAGTGAGGATGGTGCCTGCGGTTACGGAGACAGGGAAAAGCATGTTCAAGGCGCGATTGCGGAAATAGCTTTTCAGATGCTCCAAATGGCTGGGAAGAAATTCCTCGGTGATGTTGGGCACGCCCAGGAAGATGTTGAACTTGGTGGAAAGGCGCATGCCCCAGAGGATGGCGAACGTCCAAAGGGCGGCTTGATTGTCAGCGCCCCAGAGCATGGCCACCAACCCAACGACGGTCAGAGCAATGGCCACCTCGTGGTGGATCAGCGTCTGGGTGGCGTATCTGAACCGCTGCCAGCCTTTGGCATCCGGTGGGCAATCGGTGCGGCGTGGGCCGGTGATCGTCCCGGTCAAAAAGCTCACCTCATGCCAACCCCAAAGCGCCAGCCCCGCCGTGAAGGCGATGAATGCGCCGCTGACGGTTACCATGTCGCGCGTTAGCCAGACGGCCACGATGGCAGCCAGGCCACAGAGGCTCGCAACCGCCAGGGTTGCGCGTGGTGTGATACGCGGCAGCCGGTCGGCCAGCAGGATCACCCCGGTGGAGAACCACCAGAGGAATAGGGCAAATCCGATCGGGGCGAGCCAGCTGGTCACGGGTCTTGCATCACCAGGTTGGTTGAAGCCGGCTGGTTGCCGGGATTGTGTTGGGCTTGGTTTTCATGAAGTAGAGTCCGGCGAAGGTGAGAAACGCGCTAGTGCCAAGGCCGAACTTGCGCAGCTTGCCGCCAAGGCCACCAGCACGGTCAGCTTCGCACATCGCAATGTTGATCCGGTTAAGCTTACGCAGGCCTTCTAGGAACTTTGGATTGTCCAGATCAAGAAGGACCGGGAAGCACTGCTTGGTGATCTCGGTGGTCGTGCGGAACACCTGCATGTCGTACTCTTCGACATCCACCCCAAGGGCGTTGTGGAACGCCGGACGGGCCTGATCGCGCACATGCATGGTGCAGAAGACGGCCAGCAGGAAGAAACGGATCCAAAGCTTGTTGCGACCTTCCAGAAGCGTTGGGTCGGCACGCATCAAGAGCGAGAATGCCTCGCCGTGGCGGAACTCGTCATTGCACCACTCTTCAAACCATTTGAAGATCGGGTGGAAGCGCTTGTCGGGATGCTTTTCCAGATGGCGGAAAATGGTGATGTAGCGCGCGTAGCCGATCTTCTCCGACAGATACGTGGCGTAGAAGATGAATTTCGGCTGGAAGTAGGTGTACTTCTTGGCTTTGGTGAGGAAGCCAAGGTTCACGCCGATGTCGAACTCTTTCAGGGCATCATTGATGAAGCCAGCGTGACGGCTTTCATCGCGTGCCATCAGCGAAAACAGCTCGCAGATTTCTTTGTTCTTGCCGCGCTTTTTCATCTCTTTGTAGAGCACGCAACCAGAGAACTCAGCGGTCAGCGAAGAGACTAGAAAGTCGATGAACTCTTTCTTCAGTTCCGGGCCAAGCGCATCGATATCGATCTCGTCCCAATCCTCGTTGCGCTTAAAATGACCCTTGTTGGGATCATCGCGCATCTCTTGGATTAGCGCGTCCCATTCTTCGCGCACCAAGGTCACATCAACCTTGTCGAGCTTGTCGAAATCGGTAGTGTAAAAGCGCGGATCGAGCAGGGTGGTTTCCTGCGCCATGCGCGTGGTTTCGTTGATCGGCGCGCGTGCTTTCACATCGGATGTAACCGGCGTGCCATCTTTGACGGGGGCGTGAACGTTCATAGTGCAACCTCCTCAGAAAAGCTAAATTCGCAAAGTTCCATGAATTCAAAGTCACCGGTCATGCGCGTCCAAGTACGCTCCAACCAATTGGCGCGGCGCACGGTGGCGGTGCGCTGAAGCACGACATGTTCCCCGTAGGGCACTTCGATTGGCCGACCGTGCACGATGACCTCATCGCCAGGTTTGATGGCGATATCGCCATCCAATTCAACATAGGCGTGCAAGCTGTCGAACGTGTTCTGCACATCCACGGTGCAGCCGACATCGAAGCTTTCGCGACTTAGCAAGTTCAGCATGTTCGATCCTCCCTTTTGCCCGGCTATCCGGGGAACTCAGCAAGGCCAAAACCTTGCTGCTTGTTGGTGGCCTGTGAGCGTCGCCGATGTGCGCCGACCAAGGGGCCAAGCACGATCAGCGTTGCAAACAGGAACGCGATTTCAAGGTGATAGACGACGCTGTAACCAAAGGCCGGGTCGTCGATAATACGGCCGAAGACACCCAGTGAGCCAAGGCTGGAGAACGTGTCGCGCAGGGCGCCGCCTGCGGCCAGTCCAAGGCCTGCCGCTGTTGCGTTGACAGCTCCCCAGGCACCCAGCGCGATGCCGCTTGTCGACTTGCCATCCTCGGTTCGCGCCAGTTCCATTGTTGCCGTCAGCATGCAAACGGCAAACAGGCCGCTGCCAAGACCGATGAAGGCGGTCCCGATGCGGAACACAGATGCGGAGCCCAGCGGCGCGGAAAAGATGACCATGGAGAAGCCGACGACGCCGATCACGAGGCCCAAAGCCGCATAGCGCATTGGATCGCGGTTTGATCCAAGACGCTGCGCTGCCAGGGCAAAGCCAGCCAGCGTGCCGCCCGCGATGAGGGCGGTGAGCAGTGTTGTGGCGCTGACCGATAGCCCCAGGACCTCGCCGCCATAGGGCTCCAGCAAGATGTCCTGCATGGAAAAGGCAAGCGTGCCGAGGCCAACCGCCAGCAACAGCCGCCGTGTTTGGTTGCCATCGGAGAAGGCCTGCCAGGCTTCCTGGAAGCTTGGCTGCGGGATGCTTGGCGATGTTGCAGCTGGATTGCGAGCCTCCTGCTTCCACAGCGCGATGATGTTCAGCACGATCGTGATCACAGCCGCGCCCTGGATGACACGTATGAGTTTGATCGGCTCGAAGTCAGCCAAGAGCCAGGAGAAGGCCAGCGCACTGGCGACCATGCCGACGAGCAGCATCACATAGAGGAGCGCCACGACGCGCGGCCGACTTTCGGCAGGCGCTAGATCCGTGGCAAGTGCCAGCCCAGCGGTCTGCGTTGTGTGCAGACCAATGCCGACGAGCAGAAAAGCAAACCCGGTCACGATCTGCCCGAGGTAGAACGGGCCGCCGCCAGTGCTCATCAAGAGTATCGCAAATGGCATGAAGGCGAGGCCGCCAAACTGAAAGATCGTGCCAAACCAAATGTAGGGCACGCGGCGCCAGCCGAGGATGGAGCGGTGGGTATCGGATTTGTGGCCGATCAGTGCGCGAAACGGCGCAAACAAAAGCGGCAGAGCCACCATGACCGAGACCAACCACGCGGGAACGGAAAGCTCCAAAATCATCACACGGTTCAAGGTGCCGGTGATCAGCGTGACGGCCATGCCGACAGAAATCTGAAACAGAGCGAGCCGCAGCAGGCGCTTAAGCGGCAGCTCATCGCTGGCCGCATCGGCGAAGGGCAGGAACTTTGGCCCAACCTCCATCCATCGATCCTGCAGGGGTACGCGCTTCGGCTTCATGCTTGTGGGCCTCGGCGACTGATCTGCATGGCTTGGCTGGTGTAGAAGCCCGATGCGATGCGCTGCGTGTTGTTGATGGTGAAGTCCGGCAGGCGTTTGCCGATCATCTTGCGCAAATTGTTTTCCGAGATAGGCACGATTGCGGGCGAGCGGTCGCCACGCGGGAAGGCTTTGCCAACCGTATGCATCGCTGCCAGCAAAGGTGTTTTGGGGGCAAAGGTGAAAAGCACCTGGCCATCGGTGCGTGCGGCAAGGCGGGCCAGAGCACCAACTTTGTCGCTGGCCTCATAGTGGATCACCGAGTCCATCGCGACCACATGATCAAACCGGCCAAAGCTTTCGTCCAACATGTCGCCGGCGTGCCAGGTGATGGTGCCTGGCAGATTGTGCGGCATGCGCTCGCGGGCGACGTCCACCAGATTGGGCGAGAGGTCCACCGCGACGACATCGGCGCCACGTTTGGCGGCTTCCACCGCCAGCGCGCCCGTGCCGCAACCGGCATCCAACAGGCGTTGGCCGGTCATGTCATCGGGCAACCAGGACAGGAGTGTGGCGCGCATCGCATCGCGGCCAGCCCGTACCGTGGCGCGAATGCCCGACACCGGCGCGTCGGAGGTTAGACGCTCCCAGGTTTTGGCGGCTGTGCGATCAAAATAGGCTTCGATCTCGCCGCGCCGGGTTTGGTAGGTATCGATGGGTTGAGCGGTTTCCTGCACTAGTCGAACCCCAGGAAGTCAAAGATGTCGCGGTCTTTCATCGGTGAAGGATCGCAGATGGTGTCATCGACCAACAGGCTGGCGGCAAGGCGCAGATATTCTTTCTGCACGGCCAGAACAGCAGGTGTTTCGTCCATTTCAAACAGCGTGCGCTTTTTGAGGCGGCTTTTGCGAATTTCATCAAGATCGGGCAGATGCGCGATGCGCTCTAGACCGACGACCTCGTTGAACCGGTCGATTTCGTCTGTGTCGGTGGAGCGGTTGGCGATCACGCCGCCGACGCGCACATCATAGTTTTTCGATTTGGCTTTGATGGCCGAGACGATGCGGTTCATCGCGAAGATAGAGTCAAAATCGTTGGCGGTGACGATCAGCGCTTTTTCAGCGTGTTGAAGGGGGGCTGCAAATCCGCCGCAGACCACATCACCCAGCACGTCGAAGATCACCACATCGGTGTCTTCCAGCAGATGGTGCTCTTTCAAGAGCTTCACCGTCTGACCGACGACATAGCCGCCGCAGCCGGTGCCAGCGGGCGGTCCGCCAGCTTCGACGCACATGACGCCATTGTAGCCTTCAAACACGAAATCCTCAGTGCGCAGCTCTTCGGAGTGGAAATCCACCTCTTCGAGCACGTCGATGACGGTGGGACACAGCATTTTGGTCAGCGTGAACGTGCTGTCATGTTTGGGGTCGCAACCGATCTGCAAGACGCGCTTGCCGAGCTTGGAGAAGGCGACCGAGAGGTTGGACGAGGTGGTCGATTTGCCGATCCCGCCTTTACCGTAAACGGCAAACACTTTGGCGGTGTCGATGGTCATGGCCGGGTCCATTTTGACCTGGACTGAGCCTTCGCCATCTTCACCTTTGCCGCCAAATCCCTTCGGCGAGCGATCAAGAAGGGTGGTTTTGGTGCCGGTTGGCGGTGGGGTCACGATGTTCATTCTGCAGCCTCCATGCCGAGCGATTGGCCGGCGGCGGTTTGTGGGTTGGATGTGTCGTTGGCGGGAATGCCTATGCCTTCAAGCCGGTCTTCCAGCTCTTCGCCTGCATCGCGCAGGGCATCAAGAACGGCGTCATCAGGCTGCCAGTAGTCGCGCTCATGCGCTTCCAGCAGGCGGCCAGCCAGGCGGGCGGATGCTGTCGGGTTGAGATCGGCCAGGCGGCGGCGCATCTCAGGGTCGAGCACATAGGTTTCGGTGAGTTGCTGATAGACCCAGGGCTGAACCTGGCCGGTCGTGGCCGACCAACCCATGGTGTTGGTCACATGCTCTTCGATCTGCCGCACGCCCTCATAGCCGTGCTGAAGCATGCCTTCGTACCATTTCGGGTTGAGCATGCGAGTGCGGGTTTCCAGCGCGACCTGTTCAGACAGCGAGCGCACTTTGCCTTCGCCGCGGGTCTGGTCGCCTATGTAGACCGGGATCGCATCACCTTTGGCGCGGGTCGCGGCGCGGCTAATGCCACCGAGCGTATCGAAATAGTGGTCGATGGTGGTGACGCCGAGCTCGACGGAGTCGAGGTTCTGATAGGCGATGTCCACGTCGGCGAGCATCGACTGCAGTAGGGCGGCTTGCTGGACCGGTTTGCCCGATGCGCCATAGGCGAAGCTCTTGCGGCGCTCGTAGGTTTCGGCCAACTCGTCTTCGTCGTCCCAGGTGCCTGATTCCACCAGATTGTTGACGTTGGAGCCGTAGGCGCCATCAGCGTTGGAGAAGACGCGCAGCGCGGCCGTTTCCATGTCGCAGCCGTGTTTTTCTCCATAGGCCAGCGCATGAGCACGGATTGGGTTCTGGTCCAGTGGCTCATCGGCCCGCGCGGCCAGCAAGGCCGCTTCGGCGAGAATTTTGGTTTGCAGCGGCAGCAGGTCGCGGAAAATACCGGAGAGGGTCATCACCACATCAACACGCGGGCGACCCAGCTCTTCCAGCGGTGTCAGCTGCGCGCCACACAGGCGACCATAGCTGTCAAAGCGCGGCGCAGCACCCATCAGGGCGAGGCCCTGAGCAATGGTGCCGCCTTCAGTTTTCAGATTGTCCGTGCCCCAAAGCACCAACGCGACGGAGGTTGGCAGCGCGCCTGTTTCTTCCTTGTAGCGGGCGAGTAGACGATCGGCCTGCTTGGCGCCATCGGCCATGGCGAATGCCGAGGGGATGCGGAACGGGTCAAAGCCGTGAATGTTGCGACCGGTGGGCAGAACCTCCGGCGCGCGCACCACATCACCGCCCGGCGCCGGTGCGATGAATCCCCCGTCTAGCGCGTGGATGATGGCTTTGAGCTCATGATCTTCGGAGAGAAGAGCATCGGTTTTTGCCAGAGCGCTCAGCGTTTCAACATCGATCTCTTGCGCCGGGTCCTTGCCGATCACGATGGCCAGCGCGTCATCTTCGGAGAGTTTCAGCCCGTGCGCAGACTCGGCGATGGCTTGGATCATGTCGGCGCGTTCAGCTTCGCTCATCGGCTCGCCGACAACATGCAGGCCGTGCGGGATGAGCGTGTATTCCAGCTCCAGTACCGCCTCTTGCAGCGCCACGATCTGTGTCCCAGCATTTTCGCCCCAGGAAGGCGTTTCTTCGGCCAGATCCAGCTCGGCTGCTTGCGTTTGGATCAGCGTTGCCAGGCTCTGCGCTTCGCTGCCGGAAATATCGTCCATACCGCGCCAGCGCTCGATGGAGGCTTTGAGTTCATTGAGGCCTTTGTAGAGGCCAGCCTGGGCGAGTGGTGGGGTCAGGTAGCTGATCAGCGTCGCGGCGGCGCGGCGCTTGGCGATCATGCCTTCGGACGGATTGTTGGACGCGTAGAGATAGTAGTTGGGCACATCGCCGATCAGGCGGTCCGGCCAGCACTTGCCGGACATGCCGGTCTGCTTGCCGGGCATGAATTCCAGCGCACCATGGGTGCCGAAATGCAAATAAGCTTCAGCGCCGAAATCTTCACGCATCCAGCGATAAAAGGCCGAAAACGCGTGGGTCGGCGCGAAACCTTTCTCGAAGAGCAGGCGCATCGGATCGCCTTCATAGCCGAACGCAGGCTGAACGCCGACAAAGACATTGCCGAACTGCGCGCCCAATACAAAGATCGACTGGCCGTCGGTTTGTTGGGCGCCAGGCGCGGGACCCCAAACGGCTTCCAGCTCTTTCAGGTAGGGCTCGCGGCGCACATGATCATCGACGGGAATGCGGGCGGCGACATTGGCATGCGCGCCATACTGGCCCGCATTGCCATTGATGATCGCCTCGCGCAGCGCATCCACGCTCTCGGGCATCTCGACATCATAGCCCTCGTCCTCAAGGCCCTGCAGAACGTTGTAGAGCGAGCGGAAGACGGAGAGATAAGCTGCCGTGCCGGTGTTGCCGCCATTGGGCGGGAAGTTGAAGAGCACGATGCCGACCCTGCGGTCTTCGCGGTCGGAGCGGCGCAGCGTTATCAATTGATCGATCCGCACGGCCAGGCGTTCGGCGCGCTCGGAGCAAACCTGCATGAGCTTGGCAAGCTCCGGATCGCAGAAATCGCACGCCTTGTGACAGCCGGTGCAAGCATCGCCCGCCGGATCGACCCGGCCACCGAAAACAGTGGGCTCGGTGGCGCCATCAAGCTCGGGGATCGCAACCATGATGGTCGATTCCACCGGCATCAGGCCGCGATTGGATTTGGCCCAGTCCTGCAAGGTCTGGAACTCGATGGCGTGAGCGGCAAGATACGGGACGTCCAGGCCAGCCAGCATCTCTTCGGCGGCCTTAGCGTCGTTGTAGGCCGGGCCACCAACCAGCGAAAAGCCGGTGAGCGAGAGCATAGCATCGACGATGGGCCGACCGTCTTTGACGAAGAATTTTTCTGCCGCAGGACGGGCATCAAGACCGGACGCAAAGACCGGGATGACCTTTAAGCCGCGCGCTTCGATGGCGCGGATAACGCCATCATAATGGGCGGTGTTGCCGGCCAATAGGTAGGAGCGCATGAGGATGAGCCCCACCGTGCCGCGCGCCTTTGGCGGTGTTGGCAGGCCTGCATCCGTTTCGGTCACACGCGTCGGCAGATCGGGGTGGTAGATGCCGACCTCGGGATAGTCGGCGGGCAAATCGGCCTTAACGGATGAACGCAGGTTCTCGCGCGGGCCAGCTGCATAGCGGCTGACCAGGAAGCGTACCATGTTGGCGACGTTTTCGTCCGAGCCTGAGAGCCAATATTGCAGTGTCAGGAAATAGGCGCGCACATCTTGCGCGGTGCCTGGAATGAAGCGCAGGATTTTCGGCAGACGCTTGAGCATTGCCATCTGCTTGGCGCCGGAGCTTTGTTCGCCAGGCTTTTTGCTCGATCCGCGCAGCCGCTTCAGCAGCGCTATTGCGCCGTTTTGTTTGGCGCTCATGTCGAACTGGCCGACACGGGTGAGCTTCACCACATCACCAGCCGACATCATGCCGATCATCGCATCGCAGCGATCGCGCCGCGCTTCCAGCGCTGGTTGGATTGCTTGGATCTGATCGTCCATGAACAACATGGTGGCGAGGATGATGTCGCCGGTGGCGATATCGTTTTTGCAGGCTTCCAACGCGTCGGGATTGTCGCCCCATTCGGACGTGGCATGCAGCGCAATGGAAACGCCGGGCATCTCGCGCAGCAGCATCTTTTGGGCGCGCTCCACCGCGCCGGACAAATGATTGTCCAGCGTGACGATCACCACCTTTACAGGCGTGCCGTCAGCGGCCGAAGTGAGCTTTAGCATCGTAGAGCGTCTCCAAAGTGATCTGCGCCAGACCGTGCTCGGCGGCGAATGTTTCCGTGTTGCGGCGCGCCTTTCCGCGCACGAAGAACGGAATTTTCTTCAGTTCCTTTTCAGCTTCTGCCGTCCAGCCGGTTAGCATGTCGGCCGGGCTATCCATCAGCGTGTTGGCGGCGTCCTGAACAGGTGCCGCAGCGTGTGCCGTCTCAGGCTCTTGAGCAGTCCGAGATGGGGCGTGGCCATGGTGCGAGGGGCCATTGGCGTCAGAGAACTCAAAGTCGTCGCGGAACATGCCAAGCAGATGCTCTTCCAGGCCCATCACCAGCGGGTGGACCCAGGTATCAAAGAGCACGTTGGCGCCCTCAAAGCCCATTTGGGGAGAATAGCGTGCGGGGAAATCCTGAACGTGGACGGGGGCGGAGATCACGGCGCAGCCAATGCCCAAGCGTTTGGCGATGTGGCGCTCCATCTGCGTGCCAAGCACCAGTTCCGGCGTGGCATCGATGATCGCCTGCTCGACCTCCAAATAGTCATCGGTGATAAGAGGCTCGACGCCATAGTCTTTGGCGGCAGCACGGATATCGCGGGCAAATTCGCGGCTATAGGTACCAAGGCCGACCACTTTGAAACCCATCTCGGTTTCGGCGACCTTCGCGGCAGCCAATGCATGGGTCGCATCTCCGAAGATGAAGACGCGTTTGCCAGTCAGATAGGTGGAATCGATGGAGCGTGAGTACCAGGGCAAGCGGCTTTGTTCGTTCGCGACCAGGGCCTCAGCGTCCGCGCCGATGATCTCTGCGACCTCAGCGATAAAGGCCTTGGTGGCGCCGACGCCGATAGGCACGGTCTTGGTCATCGGTTGACCGAAGGCACGCTTCAGCCAATCGGCTGCTGTCTTGGCGATTTCTGGGTAAAGCACAACGTTGAAATCGGCATTGCCGAGACCGGCAAGCTCCGCCGGCGTGCAATCGAGCGGCGCAACCACATTGACGTCCACGCCCAGCGAGGTGAGCAACCGGGAAATCTCGGTGACATCGTCGCGATGGCGGAAGCCGAGGGCGGTTGGCCCAAGAATATTCGCTGAGGGGCGCTGGCCATCAGGCCGTGGTGCGCGTGTCGTGCCTGGCTCGGGCGCCTGTGCGCCTGCGATGCCGCGCACGAGCTGATAGAAGGTTTCCGAGGCGCCCCAGTTCTCTTTCTTGGAGTAGGAGGGCAGCTCCAAGGGGATCACCGGGATCGGCAAATCCATCGCTTTGGCAAGGCCGCCTGGATCATCTTGGATGAGTTCAGCGGTACAGCTTGCGCCGCAGATCATCGCCTGCGGTTGGAAGCGGGCATAGGCATCGCGTGCGGCGCTTTGGAACAGCTCGGCGGTGTCTTTGCCCAGATCGCGTGCTTGGAAGGTCGTGTAGGTGACCGGCGGACGCTCTTTGCGGCGCTCAATCATGGTGAACAGCAAGTCCGCATAGGTATCGCCCTGCGGAGCGTGCAGCACATAGTGCAGGCCCTTCATCGCGGTGGCGATGCGCATGGCGCCGACATGCGGCGGGCCTTCATAAGTCCAGACGGTGAGCTGCATCGCCTAGACCTCCAACCGTGTGCGACGGACAAGCGGGCGGGCGAAAAGCTCGGCCAGATCGCCAGCTTGCTCGTAGCCTTGGATGGGCGTGAAGACGAGTTCGATCGACCATTTGGTCGTCAGACCCTCAACCTCAAGCGGGTTGGCAAGGCCGAGGCCGCACACCGTGATATCAGGGCGCTGCTCGTGGCAACGGTCGAGTTGCTTATCGACATCTTGGCCTTCGCTCACCAGCACATTGTCCGGCAGTGCGTCGAGTTCCGGCGCCATCAGCGTTTTGTTCAAGAAGGGGGTGCCCACTTCCAAGGGGACCATGCCAAGCTCGGCATGCAGAAAGCGGGCAAGCGGGATTTCCAATTGGCTGTCGGGGAAGAAGAAGAGGCTCTTGCCGGCCAATTGCTCTTGGTAATGGGTAAGGGCCTTCTCAGCGCGCGCCTTGGGTGCAGCGGTGACCTCAGCGAAAAACGCGTCATCGACCCCGAAGCTTTCGGCCGCCACCTTCAACCATGCCGTCGTGCCTTGCGCACCGAGGGGGAATGGCGCGGGCAGGTGAATGCCGCCGCGACGGGTCAGCGCGCGCGCGGTCTCAGTCAGGAATGGTTGGGCAAGCAGGAACCGCGTGCCCGGTCCGATGGCGGGCATCGAGCCAGCGTTGCGCGCCGGCAGGAAGCTGACGTTCGTTATGCCCATAGCATCGAAAAGGCGGGTGAACTGGTCTTCCACCACATCGGCCAACGCGCCAACAACGAGCAATTGATCGGCTGCTGCCCCGCCAGCTTCCGGTAGACTTGGCACCAGCGATGCCAGGCAGGCATCTTCGCCTTCGGTGAAGGTGGTTTCGATGCCAGAGCCGGAATAGTTGAGAATGCGAACATCCGGCGCGTATGTGCCTGAAAGGCGCTGCGCAGCCTTAGCGAGATCCAGCTTGATCACTTCGGATGGGCACGAACCCACAAGGAACAGCAGTTTGATATCAGGGCGGCGCTCCACCAACCGCGCCACAACCTTGTCGAGCTCTTCATTGGCATCGGCGAGACCGGCAAGGTCTTTCTCTTCCATGATGGCCGTGCCGAAACGCGGTTCGGCGAAGATCATCACGCCAGCAGCGGATTGCATGAGGTGTGCGCAGGTTCGCGAGCCAACGATGAGGAAAAACGCATCCTGGATCTTGCGGTGCAGCCAGATGATGCCGGTCAGTCCGCAGAAGACCTCGCGCTGGCCGCGCTCGCGCAGAATCGGTCGCTCAAGACAGCCTTGCGCGGGGGCATTTTGGATCGGCGAAAGCTCGTTCACGACGTTGCTCCCACCGAAAAGGATGGGTTGGCGGGGGGCGTTGCAGGGCCTTGAAGACGTGCTTGGCGCAGTTTCCACACAAATTGTGCGGCGTTGATCACGTACGTGACATAGGCGGCAAGCGCCAAAAGCATCTGCCCCTGAGCGCCCAAAAGATCGAAGAAGACCGCGATCAGATAGGCCGTGTGCAGCGCCAGCACGAGCATCGAAAACACGTCCTCCCAGAAGAAGGAGGGGGCGAAGAGATAACGGCCAAAAACCACCTTTTCCCAAATCGCGCCGGTGATCATGATCGTGTAAAGAACGAGGGTCTTGATCACCACCGACCAGGTGGCCAATGCGAACCCTTCGCCGTTCACCAGGTAGCGGATGACCAGCGCCAAACTGACAAGAAAAACAAGGAATTGCACCGGCGCCAAAATACCCTGAACCAACGTCCATGGAGTGGCGTCGCGGCGTTCGCGTTGCTCAGGAGTGTAAAGCTGGCTTGACGCTTTTGGGTTCGGGTCTGATCGGCCCGACTCAATGTGCGAACGGCTCTTGGGCGCGGCCGAAAAGACGCGTTGATCAGGTGCTGATCTGGAGCCTGTTTGCCCTGCCATGTGGTGCCGCGCTCTCCCGAATTGCTGCCTTTGTGGCGCGACGGACCTGCGCCCGTCTTATGACACAATCTAGGAGTGGCTTGCCTCGAATGTCAATTAGACTGTACGTCAAAAAAATTTGACACATTGGATTTTTTGGGAGAGGCTGTGTGTGCGGGATAATAAAGTGTGCGCACCGCCAAAGGTGAATAACAAGTCGATAGTAGCACGTACTTAATAACGTCGCAGAACTCGTAGCAGTTGGCCTGTGTGGTGCGTCCCCCAGGGGATCGCACTGATCGTAAGGCCGATTGGCGGTGCCAATGAAAGCCCACATCGGGGTGGGTTTTTAACTAGCTAGCGTGTTTTCTGCTGGACCAATTGAACTGCAATGCCGGGTGCTATCAAACGTTTTTTGAGACGTGTGGAGCGCCACAACGATAATTCACAAGGCTTAGGCGCTTGTCATATTGAGCGCCGGTCAACCGACGGGGAGTAGCGGTATGGCGAATGTGCAGAACGAAGGGCGCTCAGAACGTCCGCGTGGCGGGCTCAGTGGTGTGCCCAGTGACCTAGCGCGAACACCGCGCGAAGAAGCGTCGTCAGTAGACGGGCTGATCCACACCATTGAGGGCGAGATTATCCCGCGCTTGCTGCTCGCCCATCAAAGTCTTTTGCGCGATGAAAAGGGTGCAGCACCCTCCTCAGGAGACGTTGATTGGTCTGGTGGTCACAGCGAAGCTGCAAGTGATGGTTTTGCCGACGACGATCTGGCAGAGGTCTCGGTGCTTCGGGTGACACGCGCCGACGTAACCGCGTTCGCCGAGCTTTTGATCGCCTTTGAGCCATCTGTTGCCAAGCGCTTCATTGACGCCCAGGTGTCTCGTGGGCACGCTGTGCCCGACTTGTTGCTTGATCTGTGTGCACCTGCCGCCAAAGAGCTTGGCGATATGTGGCTGCGCGATGCATGTAGCTTTTGCGATGTGACCATTGGGTTGTCAGCGCTGGAGCAGGTTGTGCTGCATTGCTCGGGCCCTGCTGGCACTGTTCGTGGTGCGCCTGATCAAGACCGCAGTGCTTTGTTCGCGCCGATGCCTGGCAACCAGCACATTTTCGGTCTGTTGATCGTTAAAGAATTGTTTCGCCGTTCAGGTTGGGTCGTTCGCAGCCCGTCGACTGTTGGTCACAGCGCTATTGTTGATGCGGTGCGCAAAACACGGTTCAGCGTTTTGGGGTTGTCGGTTGGCAACTCCGACGACTTGCAAAATTGCCAAAGCCTTGTAAAGGCATGTCGCGATGTATCACTTAATTCTAATTTGCTAATTTTGGTAGGTGGTTACGGGATTCAGCAAGCCAGTACGGCGACCCGTATGCTTGACGTAGATTTGATTGCTCGCGACGGACGTGAGGGGCTCGACCAAATCGAGCGCATGATGTCGCGAATCGCGCCGCAACGCGCCTATAACTGACCAATGGAGTTCCAGATCGTGGTCGATCGTTCCAAACGTGGTGGATGCTTTGCTTAGCCCAAACGTCGCTCGCAGTTTCAATGATGCGGAAAGCCACCTTGGCGCAATGGATGCGTCAGTTGCGGCCAACCTTTTGTCGGCTGCCGCTGATCTGACCTTGGTGCTCGACAGCGCGGGTGCCGTGCTTGATATGGCCTATTCTGGCGCTGAGCTTACCAGCGACGGGATTGATGGATGGATCGGGCGTCCGCTGGGTGGCTGCGTTACCGAAGACAGCCGTAACAAAGTCGAGATCATGTTTGGCGAGCTCAGCTCAGGGCTGGTTTCGCGCCGCCGCGAACTGAACTTTGTCGGTGAGAGTGGCGAATCGCTGCCGATGAACTGCATGGCGGTTCGGCTGGGCGATGAGGGCCGCATTGTTTTGTTCGGCCGCGATATGCGCGGGCTTGCGCGCTTGCAGCAGCGACTGGTCAACACGCAAATTTCCATGGAGCGCGAATACACCCGCCTGCGCCAAGCTGAGGCTTGCTATAGGCTTCTGTTCCAGATTGTTGGCGAAGCCGTGCTGATCGTGGATGCGTCCACGATGGCTGTGACGGACGCCAACCCCATGGCTGCTGAACTGCTCGGCGTGCCGGTGGCCAAGATTGTCGGTCGCCGCGCAAGCCATGTGTTTGGGTCGAAAGACCGCGAGGCGGTGCGTTCGCTGCTGGCCACGTCGCAATCGGTGGGCCGGGCTGAGGCCATTGCCAACGCGACCAGCGAGTCGACCGGCGGCCTTGAGCTGAAAGGTTCGCTGTTCCGTCAGGCCGATGTTACCTACATCCTTGTCCGTCTTTTGCCCCGTTCAGGTTCGGATGTCAGCATTGGCTCGACCAATGCAGATGGCGCTATGGCTGTCATTGACCGTTTGCCCGAGGGCTTTGTCATCATCGATGAGCAGCGCCGTGTGCAAAGCGCCAATGCAGCCTTCCTGGAACTGGTTCAGGCTGCGACCTACGAGCAGGTCCATGATGCGGTGATCGACTCCTGGTTTGAGCGATCCAGTGTCGATGCCAATGTGCTTCTTTCGAACGTGCGTGAGCACGGTTTGGTGCGCCGTTTCCCAACCGTCGTTCGCGGTGAGCTGGGCTCGGCCGAAGATGTTGAGATCACGGCTGTCTCCGTTCCTGGCGAAAGCGGTACGCTCTACGGGCTGGTGTTGCGCCGCTCGGTGCGAACCTCGTCTGAAGAAACGCCGATTACAGGCTTTCCGGCGCAGTCTGCCGAGCAGTTGACCGATTTGATCGGGCATATGCCGCTCAAAGAAGTGGTGCGCGAAACCACCGATGTGGTGGAGCGGCTTTGCATTGAAGCGGCGCTGAAACTGACTGGCGACAACCGTGCATCAGCAGCGCAAATGCTCGGTGTTTCACGGCAAAGTCTTTACGCGAAAATGCATCGCTTTGGGCTGGGTGATCTGGCCACAGATAATGTGGACGACTGAGCCCACGTTCTAACACTTAGTTGACACCAAAAAGCGTCAAATAAAATTGACACTTTTTGGTTCCGCGCGTAGCCTGATGGCATGAAACGTAGCGGCCTTACCATGCCTGCATCGCCATCTCCTGCAGCCGATCAACCGGCGCGCACGCGGCTTGATCCGCTGGCGGTTTTGGAATTGCTGAAACCGGTCACCTGGTTCGCGCCCATGTGGGCATTTGCCTGCGGGGTGATCTCCTCAGGTGTCTCCATCACACAGTCTTGGGCTTTTGCGCTGCTTGGCATTGTCTTGGCCGGTCCGCTGGTGTGTGGCATGAGCCAAGCGATCAATGATTGGTATGATCGCCATGTCGATGCGATCAATGAGCCTGACCGCCCCATTCCCTCTGGTCGCATTCCAGGGCAGTGGGGGCTTTACATTGCCATTCTGTGGTCGGCGCTTTCACTGGCCGTGGCCTTTCTGCTCGGAACCTGGGTGGTGGTGGCCACCATTGTCGGTCTTTTCCTGGCGTGGGCCTACAGCGCTCCACCGTTCCGCCTGAAAGAAAACGGCTGGTGGGGCAATGCTGCCGTTGGTCTCTCTTATGAAGGGCTCGCCTGGTTCACCGGGGCGGCGGCGCTGATGGCCGCCTTTCCCGATTGGCGCATCGTGACGCTTGCGGTGCTCTACAGCATTGGCGCCCATGGCATCATGACGCTCAATGATTTCAAGGCCATTGAAGGCGACAAGCAAATGGGTGTGCGTTCGCTGCCCGTGCAACTTGGCGCGTCTGGTGCTGCCAAGCTGGCCTGCTGGGTGATGGCATTGCCACAAGTCGTGGTGATCGGTCTTTTGGTCACCTGGGATAAGCCAGTGTTTGCGGCAGCTGTCGCCGTACTGTTGCTCGCTCAGATTTGGCTGATGGCGCGCTACCTTTTGAACACCGAACGCCTGTTGGCCGAGCCCTATCGCAACGCTGCGATCTACAATGCCACCGGCACCACGCTTTACGTTTCTGGCATGATGGTCAGCGCCTTTGCGGTGCGCGGCCTCATCCTTGGAGGCCTTTAAATGACAGTGAACGGGCAAACGCCGCTTGGTTGGTCGGGCATTGTTCGCCTGGGCTTGGTGCAAACAGCTCTTGGAGCAATCGTCATTCTCACCACGTCCACGCTTAACCGCGTGATGGTGGTGGAACTGATGCTGCCCGCCATGCTGCCGGGTATTTTGGTCGGTATCCATTACGCGGTGCAGCTCTCGCGTCCGCGTTGGGGTTATGGCTCGGATATGGGTGGACGGCGCACGCCGTGGATCATTGGCGGCATGGCGGTGCTGGCGCTTGGTGGCGTAGGCGCGGCTTTGTCGGTGGCGCTGATGGCAACCAGCACAGTGCTTGGGATCGTTGCCGCCACGCTTGCGTTTATTGCCATTGGCGTTGGCGTTGGAGCCTCCGGCACCTCGCTTCTGACGCTGCTTGCCGTACGCGTCGCGCCTGAACGCCGCGCACCGGCGGCGACCATTGTCTGGGTGATGATGATCGTCGGCTTCATCCTGACGGCGGCCATCGCAGGTGGTCAGCTTGATCCCTTTTCGATGACCCGCCTTGTGGTGGTTACGTCCGTTGTCTCAGCGCTTGCCTTTGCGTTGACGCTTGTGGCCGTGATCGGGCTAGAGGGTCAGCCGCAGGCCGCGTCTGTTACAGCTGAAATCTCCGAGGAACCCAAACCCTCCTTCCGCCAAGTGATCGGCGAAGTCTGGGCCGAGCCGAAGGCGCGCAATTTCTCGATTTTCGTGTTTGCTTCGATGCTCGCCTACTCAACGCAGGATCTCATTTTGGAGCCGTTTGCTGGTGCCATCTATGGCTATACGCCCGGCGCCTCGACACAGCTTGCGGGCACGCAGCATGGCGGCGTTTTGCTCGGCATGATCATCGTTGCGCTGGCTGGCATGGGCTTCAAAGGCCGCCGGTTCGGCAGCTTGCAGGCTTGGACTGTTGGTGGCTGCGTGGCGTCAGGCTTGGCATTGTTCGCCCTGGCGATTTCCAGCCGCTTTCCTGAGGTTTGGCCGCTTCAGGCCAACGTGTTCGCGCTGGGTTTGGCCAATGGTGCGTTTGCGGTGGCGGCCATCGGATCGATGATGAGCCTGGCATCCGAAGGCGGCAAAAACCGTGAGGGCGTGCGCATGGGCCTTTGGGGCGCGGCGCAAGCCATCGCTTTTGGGCTTGGCGGCCTGGTTGGCACAATGGGTATCGACATCACGCGAGCGATCACCGGCTCAGCGGCCTTTGCTTACACCACTGTTTTCACCCTGGAGGGTGTTGTGTTCCTCGTCTCCGCGCTGCTGGCAGCGCGCATCGGCATGAGCCATTTGGGCGAAAAACGAAATCGTCTTGCTGTGGCTGGCGACGGTTATCTTTCGGGCGTTGGAGGCCCTTAAGCTATGCAAACAGATACACAGAATGGACCTCAAGCATCTGTAAAGACAGGTGCTGCGATAGCCGAGCAATACGATGCGATTGTCGTCGGTGGCGGGCCTTGCGGCGCCACGGCTGCCACGGAATTGGCGCGCGATGGATGGCGCGTTCTTCTGATGGACAAGGATGGCCGCATTAAGCCATGCGGTGGTGCCATTCCACCGCGCTGTGTGGAAGATTTCGATATTCCCGATGCGCTGCTAGTAGCGCGCATCAAGTCTGCCTTGATGGTGGCGCCATCCGGTCGCCAAGTGCCGATGCCCATTGAGGGCGGCTATGTTGGCATGGTGGACCGCGAAGACTTTGATGAATGGCTGCGTGAGCGCGCCGTTCTGGAAGGTGCTGACCGGGTCTATGGCACGTTTGATCACTTCTCGCGCAATGATGATGGCACGGTCACGGTGCATTTCCGTTCCAAAGATGCCGATCCTGATGCGCCTTTGGAAACGGTGCGCACGCGTGGGTTGATCGGCGCGGATGGCGCGCGTTCTGCGGTGGCCAAACAGGCGGTGAAAAATGCTGACCGCGTGCCCTGTGTGTTTGCTTATCATGAGATCGTCAAAGCGCCTGAGGCCAATGACAACAGCGCCGACTATGAGCCAACCCGGTGCGATGTCTATTATCAAGGCCGCGTGTCACCAGACTTTTATGGCTGGGTTTTTCCCCATGGCAAGCATGCGAGCATCGGCGTTGGCAGCGCCAATAAGGGGTTTTCGCTGCGTGGTGCCACAAAAACCTTGCGTGAGATTTCCGGTCTTGAAAACGCCGAAACCGTGCGGCGCGAAGGCGCGCCGATCCCTCTGAAGCCCCTGAAAAAATGGGATGACGGCAAAAACGTTCTGGTGGCAGGTGATGCTGCCGGCATCGTCGCGCCGTCTTCGGGCGAGGGCATCTATTACGCCATGGAAGGTGGACGCTTGGCCGGGCTTGCCACGGCGAAATTCTTGGAAACCGGCGATGCCCGTGCGCTCACCGGTGCCCGCAAGGCCTTCATGAAAGCCCATGGCCGCGTTTTTTGGATTTTGGGGATGATGCAGCATTTTTGGTATGCCAGTGACAAGCGCCGCGAACGGTTTGTCTCCATCTGTGAGGACCCAGATGTGCAGCGGCTCACCTGGCAGGCCTATATGAACAAGAAGCTGGTTAAGGCCGATCCGATGGCCCATGCGCGCATCTTCTTCAAAGACCTTGCTCATCTGTTCGGGCTGGTTGAGCCTGCACCCAAAGACTCCGGTGGCGCCTCGCCAAAACCGCAAGCCTAACCCGCACCCCGCATGGCGGAGTTTCTGCAATCGGGTGCGATGATCGATGCGATCCTAGTGCTGGTGGCGCTAGAAGCTTTGGTGTTTCTGATACTCTATCGTTTTGTCCCAAATGCTCCGCGCCTGTTCGTGCCGCATCTGGCAGTGCTCTGGCCAACGCTTTTGTCCGGTGCGTTGCTGATGTTTGCCGTGAGGTTGGCTCTGACCGACGCACTCTGGACCTTGACGGCCACTGTATTGACGGCGGCCGGGATCGCTCATGTCGTTGATATCGCGCTGCGCTTTCGTCGCGTGTGAAGCGGTATGAGCGTGCGAGCACGTTTCTTTGTGGCTTTTCTGTGAATTCGGCATACCACTTCTTGTAGGGCGCCTGGGCATTTCTACGTAACGTTCATTGCAACCTTTATACGGAGCTTTGAAGCACTCGATGACAGACGTCCATCCGACGAATAAACCGCAAACCTCTGCTGAAAGCACAACAGATCAGCCGCCGCAGACGCAAGACGTGATGAGTTTCCTGAAGAAACCGCTCAGCTTGACGGCGCCGACATGGGCTTTTGTGCTTGCGGCGATTGTTGCTTTGGTTCTTCTGGGCATCGCAATTGACTAGACTTGCCTTGATTGGTGTCAGCTCGTTTTTGGCGGTTCCAGCGTTGGCCTATCAGCTTACCACGGTCGATCAGCTAGAACCCTACGAGCCTGCTGCGCTTGAAGGCACGGTTGAGCGCGTTACCGACAGCGACACCTTTGTGTTCGAAGATGCGACTGGGAGCATTCGCGTCTATATCGGCCCGCATCGTATGCCGGTGGGCGCGGGCGATGCCGTCACGGTGAAAGGGCGCCTGGATGATGATCTGCCAAGAGAGGTCTATGCCGACCAATTGGTTCTGTCCGATGGGCAGGTGATAGAGGTTGGCGGTCCCTACGAATAGGGGCCGCTAAGCCTTGCCATTCAATCCTCGCCCCAAGGTTTCGGGGGCGGGGTTTTGAAGCCTGGTTCCAGATCGTCAAACAGGTTCATGGTCTGATCGTCGTTGTTGGGTGCTCCGTAAGCTCGCATCCAAGGCTTGGACGGTGCCAACGCGCCGGATGGTTCCCATTTAAAGTAACCAAGCGTGCCCTTTGCCGGGATCGGGTCGCAGGGCACCGGGTTTTCCAGCACCAAACCATGATTGCCGGGGCGAGAGCTGAACCAAGGGCTGTTGGATGCTGAGACGATGTCCACCACATCGACGCTGCCGATGATCGCGCTGCGGGGTAGATCGGCTGGGAGCGGGCAAGAGACGCCCAACTCCTGCAATTTGTGCAGGCTCCAGCGATACTCTTTTTCGGTCAAACCCACCGCAGCGTGAATGGCAATGCGGCGGCAATCCATCTTGCCCGCGCGAATGGAGCCAAGCGAGCGGTTCTCAATCACCTTGCCACCATGGATGATCGCCCAGGCAGATGGTTGGCGCACGGACAGGGCGAGGGGAGGCAAGGCGGGGTTAGTGTCAGCAGCCATCAGGCAGAAGCACTGATGTGTGCCCCGCGCGCTGATAGGCAACGAGGCCAACCCATTCGCGGATAGCGAGTTGAAGGTTTGAGAGATTGCCTGCGTAGCCCCACCGGATGCTGTCCTGCCAGCGAGCACCGGGCACGGTTCGGTGGTCGGTTGGATCGGCCACGATATGCTCAATGCCAGCCGTACAGACCACGCCCATGGCGCGAGGCATGTGGAACGCGCTGGTAATGAGCAGCAGCGGCGCCTCTGCCGATGGCTCTAAATCTTGCTCTTCTAAGAAGGCGGTGATATCGGCAGGATGCTCTGCGGTGGTGCGCGCGATGGCGCCGATGTACACGCGCGCAGGTGATACGCCAGCATCTTGAAGCATTGCACCAACACGCTCGGCGTTGCCGTCCAGCATTGGATCACCTGTCGCATTGAATGCGCCGCCGGTGAAAAGAACGGGCACGTTTGGAAAGTCGTTGGCGCGGCGGATGGCGTGCAGAATGCGATCGCCTGCATCTCCGACGTTGTATGTATTCCATGCCGCACTGGTGCGCGGGTCTTCGCCACCGCCCAGAATGATGACCGCGCTCGGTGGGCCTGGAAGCTCTGGGTTGGTGGCAAAGCGGCTTTCAAGCGGCGCAAGCCAGACATTCCCGACCGGAACAAAGCCAACCAGCGTGACCGTCATGACCAGTGAAACCAGAACCCACGTGGCGATCTTGCGCCACCCACGCCAGGATGCCCAAAGCGCTGTCAAAAGCCCGAGCCAGAGCCAGAAATCTGGCCGTACGAGCACAGCAAGCAATTTCGATGGCAGGAGGTCTAGATCGCTCATCCGGCCTTTCTCGTCTACCGCTCCGGTATCAAGCCTCGTGGTGCAAAGCGTAGCGCGAGCACCAAAATGAGGCCCATCAAAACCGGCCGTAAGTGAGGCGCTGCTTGGGTAAGATGTCCTGCCAACCAGCTGCTTGGATCAAGCCCGCTGGAGAGCAGGTCAACCAACGCAAAGCCCACAGCTTCGGATTGCACCCAGACGAACCAGATCAGGAAGCCGCCGAGCACCGAGCCAAGATTGTTGCCCGAACCGCCGACAACGACCATGACCAGCACCAAGAAGGTGAAGCGCAGCGGTTGATAGGAGCCGGGCGTGAACTGGCCATCGACGGTCACCAGCATGGCGCCAGCGATGCCGCAAATAGCCGAGCCAATGACAAAGGCCTGCAGATGGCGGCGCTTGACATCCTTTCCCATGGCCGAGGCCGCATTGGGTTGATCGCGGATGGCGCGCATCATGCGGCCCCACGGCGAGCGCAGGGCCCGTTCGGCCAGATAGACCAGCACCACAAGAACCAGCGTGAAGAGCGCGATGAAAGCAAGCTTCACCACAATGCCGGCCAGCGCATTGGGTTCCATGCCCCAATTGGCGGCAAGCTCAATGAAGCCTGGGTCGGTTTGCAGATCGACCTCATACGGCACAGGGCGTGGCAGGCCGGTGACGTTCTTCACGCCGCGCGACAGCCAGTCTTCGTTTTTGATAAACGCCAGAATGATTTCGGCGATGCCAAGCGTGGCAATGGCCAGGTAATCTGAGCGCAGGCCAATGGCGATCTTGCCGATGATCCAGGCCGCGCCAGCCGCCAGCAGACCGCCAAGCAGCCAGCCAAACAGAATCGATATGCCCATGCCGCCCAGATAGCCCGATTGCGCTGGGTTCACCGCTTCGATCGCGTCGGTGGCTGGGCCAAAAACTTGGCCGAATACCACGTAACCAATGACCAAGCAGACAATGGTCGCAAGGAAGCGAAGCAAACCACTTAAATAAGCGCGCACAAGGAGAATGGCGGCAATGGTGGCGCAGATAATGAGGGCGGAAAGGCCAATGCCTGCGCCGCCTGCAACCCAGGCTTCCGGCACGGGGTCAGCGGCGACCAAAACAGCAGCCAAGCCGCCTAGCGCAACAAAGCCCATGGTGCCGGCGTTGAAGAGGCCCGCATAGCCCCACTGCACATTCACGCCCAATGTCATGATGGCGGAGATGATGCAGAGCTGAAGGATGGTGAGCGCCAGCAGCCAGCTTTGCGCAAAGCCAGTAAGGGCAAGCAGTGCCGCCATAATGGCAAACAGGAACAATGACCGATGCACTTTTACCGGGCCGCTTCTCGTCTGCACGTTGAGTGTTGATCCGCTCATACGATGCGCCCCCTGAAGATGCCGGTCGGTCGGACCAGCAGGACGATGACAAGCAGGATGAACGAGACCGCGAATTTGTACTCGGTTGCCAACAGCTGCATCAGGCCATCCACCTCAAAACCCTCCGGTCCGAGATACTCAAACACGCGCCGGTAGGCATAGGTGACCGCCACTTCGGAGAAGGCAATCACAAATCCGCCAACGACCGCGCCGATGGGTTGACCGATCCCTCCCAAAATGGCGGCGGCGAACATGGGCAAAAGCAGTTGGAAATAGGTGAAGGGGCGGAAGCCCTTGTCTAGCCCATAGAGCACGCCTGCAATGGTGGCGAGCGCAGCTGCCAACATCCAGGTGACCATGACGACCTTTTCCGGTTTGATGCCCGATAGCAGCGCCAAGTCCTCATTGTCAGAGAAGGCGCGCATCGATTTGCCGGTGCGGGTTTTTTGCAAGAACCAGAACAGCGCCGCCATCACACTGACGGCGACGACGATGGTGATCACCTGCGTGGTGCGCAGCGCCAAACCTTCATCCAGCCCCGTCATTTCGCGGAACTCGCGGGCGCGAATGATGAAGCGCGAGCCATCAGCAAAGCTGATGTCGCCGGTGCCGATAAAGATACGCACCAGGCCGTTCATCATGAACATGACGCCTACAGACACCATGACAAAAATGACGGCATCCACGCGTTTGTCGCGGTAGAATTTGTAGATCACCTTGTCGGTTGCAAGCACCATTGCGATGGTGCCGAGGATAGCCAGCGGCAGGGCAAGCAGCGCAACCGGCAATGGCCCAAGCGACCAGCCCAGCGATTGCATGCCCCAGGTCAGGAAGATGGCGAGCATGGTGCCGAAGGCCATTGTGTCGCCATGGGCAAAGTTGGCAAAGCGCAAAATGGCGTAAATCAGCGTGATGCCCAGCGCGCCCAGCGCCAGTTGGGCGCCATAGGTGATGGCTGGGATCAAAACGAAATTGGAAAGCAGCACCAAGGCGTTGGCGACGTCGATCATGATTGGTCTCCGCCCAGGAACGTCGCGCGCACCTCTTTGTCGGCCAAAAGGGCCGCGCCGGTGTCGGTGAAGCGGTTTTGCCCCTGCACCAGCACATAGCCAGTGTCAGCGATTTCTAGCGCCTGGCGGGCATTTTGCTCCACCATCAAGATGGCAACGCCGGTTTTGGCGATTTCCAAAATACGGTCGAACAGTTCGTCCATCACAATGGGCGAGACGCCCGCTGTCGGCTCATCGAGGATCAGCAAAGTGGGTTCGGTCATCATCGCGCGACCGACAGCGACTTGCTGACGTTGGCCACCCGAAAGTTCGCCCGCCAGTTGGTTGCGCTTTTCGTGGACCGCCGGGAACAGCTCATAAACTTTGTCGATAACGCCCGCGCCGCCATCCTTACGCAGGAAGGCCCCCATTTGCAGGTTCTCTTCCACCGTCATGCCGGGGAAAACATTGTTGGTTTGCGGCACCATGCCCATCCCGGCTTCCACACGCGCTTGCGGCGGCATGCCATTGAGTGTCGCGCCGTCGAAACTCACGTTGCCTTCGCGCAGGCCCATCATGCCGAAAATGGCTTTGATAGCGGTGGATTTGCCAGCGCCGTTGGGCCCCACGATCACCGCCACTTCACCGCGGTCACAGGTGATGGTGCAGTCTTGAAGAATGTCGGCCTTGCCGTAGCCGCCGCGCATATTGTTGGCCTGCAGGAGCGTCATGCTGGCGCCTCGCTGCTTGGGGTCTCGCCCGGGGTCGTGCTGCTCGGCGCTGACTCTTCGTGTTTGGCTGCCTGTTTGCGACCGACGCCGAGATAGGCCTCGATGACGCGCTCATCTTTGCGCACCACGTCTGCCGGGCCTTCGACCAGCACTTTGCCCTCGGCCATCACAATCACCGGATCGCAGAGCCGGGAGATAAACGCCATATCGTGTTCAATCATGCAGAAGGTGTAGCCGCGCTCTTTGTTGAGGCGGATAATCGCGTCACCGATGGTGTTGAGCAGCGTGCGGTTCACGCCCGCGCCGACCTCATCAAGAAAGACGATCTTGGCATCCACCATCATGGTGCGGCCAAGCTCAAGCAGCTTTTTCTGACCGCCGGAAAGGTTGCCTGCGCGCTCATCGGCCAGATGGGAGAGGCCGAGAAAGTCCAGCACTTCGTCAACGCGGTTGCTGATCTCTTTTTCTGACGTGCGCACCGCTGACGGACGAAACCAGGCGCTGATCAAGGATTCGCCTGGCTGACCGGGCGGCACCATCATCAGATTGTCGCGCACGGTGAGCGTGGAAAACTCATGGGCGATCTGGAAGGTGCGCAGCAGGCCTTTGTGAAACAGCTCGTGTGCTGGAAGGCCGGTGATGTCTTGCCCGTCAAGCTCAACCTTGCCCGATGTGGGAGGGAACGCGCCAGCGATGACATTGAAAAGGGTTGTTTTGCCCGCCCCATTGGGGCCAATCAGCCCGGTGATGGTTCCGGTCTTGATTTCGATGGAAGCACCATCAACGGCGTGCACACCGCCAAAACGCTTGTGCAGATCCGTAACGCGGATCATGGCTGCCCCCAATACACTCAAACTCTCCCCAACTTGGCTGGGTACTCAATAGAAGTATGGCCGCCCCGGCAAGGAGCGGCCATCCATCAAGATGTGCAAAAAAGCGGCAGCGCTTAACGCGTGCGCACAGTGTCCAGCGAACCGTCCATCAGTTCAAACTCATTAAATACGCCTGATGGCTCGCCAACTTCGTTGAACTCAACGCCGGTTGCGCCGACATAGTCGATGTCGCCACCAGCAGCCAGGATTTCCAGACCGCGAGCCAGTTCACCGGCTGCAATCTCCTCGCCAGGAGCGTTGGCAACGTCCATCATGTTGGCAGCAGCGGCTTCTGAGGTTGCTTCACCACCGGCCTGCATGGCCAGCAGGATCAGCGCAGCAGCGTCATAGCTCTGGCCAACAAATGGGCCTTCGTGGTTGACGCTGGCTGCTTCAGCAACGGAAGGCCATGGGTTGTCGTCGCCAACAGCCGAGCCAGGAACCGTGCCGTACCAGCTTTCCAGGTCAGCGCCGAGATTGTCGACCAGCGAGGTACCGAACATGCCATCGCCACCAACGAAAGTGTCGAACGCACCGGTGTCGATGGAGGAGCGGATCACGCCCAGACCGCCTTGGTCGACATAACCGAGCACGACCAGCGCGTCGCCACCGGCAGCCGCCAGTGCGCCAACTTCAGCGGAATAGTCGCCACGACCATCTTCGTGCGGTGCTGACAGGGTGACGGTACCGCCCATGCCTTCAAACGCTGCAACGAACGCATCAGCAAAGCCCTGGCCGTAATCATTGTTGGTGAAAGTAACAGCAACTTCTTCGATGCCGCGATCCATCACAACTTCAGCTAACACGATGCCCTGACGTGCGTCAGAAGGCGCGGTGCGGAAGAACAGGCCATTGTCTTCGATATCTGTCAGCGCAGGTGAGGTGGCCGATGGTGAGATGTTGACGATGCCCTGCGGCACGGTCGCGTTGTTGATGATGGCGGTGGTCACGCCGGAGCAGTCAGCGCCCATGATGGCAGCAACGCCTTCAGCAGAGATCAAACGCTCAGCAGCAGCGGTGGCAGCGGCGGCGTCGATGCATGTGGAGTCAGCGCGAACGGAGGAAACCGTCTTGCCATCCAGGAAGTTACCGGAGTCGCTGATTTCGCTCATAGCCAGTTCAGCGCCTGCGGCCATGTCTGGCGTCAGTGATTCAATCGGGCCGGAGAAGCCGAGGATGATGCCCAATTTGACTTCATGACCATCAGCCATTGCGGCTGTTGCGGTCATGAGAGCAGCGGTGCTGAGACCAGCAAGGAGTACTTTTTTCATACTGTTGTTCCCTGTGAAGACGACAATGCGGCGCGTTTCTGCGCGTTTTTTCTTGTGTTGACGCGTAAGCCAAGCTGCGATTAGCACAGCCTGAGGAACGCGCGTACTTTTTCTTAGTTCAAGTGGCCAAAGCCACGCAACCGTTGATTTTCCGGCTTGGTTTACGTGCAAAGGCGCCAAAAACGCCTATTGGTTGAAGTGCCAGTCGGCCGCTGCGTCGAGGAAATCACGGTCAGAAAGCTGATTGCCATTGACCAGATAGGCGATCACCACATCATGTTGCGGGTAGTAACGCAGGTCCGCTTCAAAGCCGTCATAGCCACCTGAATGGCCGTACCAGATTCCAAAATCATCCTCGTCATCGACATCATAGCTGCTGGCGAATTCATCGCCAGGACCGGGCGGCGCACCATCGGTTGTGGGAAAGAAAGTGCTACGCTTTACCTAGAGCAAGCCGACGCAACGGGCGAGACCTCGCCTTTCCTGCCTATGAACTTGCCTTCCCATGAACTTGGCATCGCTCTTGCTGTGATGACCCCCGCAGAAAGAAAAAATGATGTTTACCCAACCCACCACGACAACATCTGATCCGCTTGGTGCTTTCATTGCCCACGCGCCTTACGCACTGGATGGCTATGCATTTACGCCCGTGGATGGGCCGCTGGCCGGGCATTCGCTGGCGATTAAAGACCTGTTCGATGTGGCCGGTTTGAAGACAGGGGCCGGTTCGCCGGTTTGGTTGCAGAATGCTCCTGATGCCGATGTGCATGCGCCTGCTGTTGCCGCGTTGTTGGATGCCGGTGCCCGCTTTGTGGGCAAAACGCTGACCGATGAGCTGGCATGGAGTTTGAACGGTGAGAACGCCCATTACGGCACGCCTGTGAACCCAGCCGCGCCTGGGCGTATCCCAGGTGGGTCGTCGGCTGGTTCGGCTGCCGCGGTCGCAGGTGACTTGGTTGAGATCGCTTTGGGATCGGACACCGGCGGATCAGTGCGCTTGCCCGCCAGCTATTGCGGCATCTGGGGCCTGCGTCCGACCCATGGGCGTGTTGATCTGGGCGGCGCTGTGCCGCTCGCGCCGAGTTTCGACACGGTGGGCTGGTTCTCCAAATCGCCGGAGCTGATGATCAAGGCTGGCGCTGTGCTGATGACCGATGGTGGGGTGGGCGCCGCACCGGATCGATTGCTGCTGGCCGAAGACATGTTTGCGCGGGTCGATGAAAATCTGCGTGATGCCCTGCTCTCCAAATCGGTGTTGGCCGCCGAGCGTTTGGGCTTGGCGCTTGAAACCATCACACTTGCCCCCGAAGACGGCGACTTGGGTGATCTTGAAGCCTGGCGGCACGTCTTCCGCATGTGCCAATCAGCGGAGGCTTGGCAGGTGCATGGCACTTGGGTGGAAGCCGAGAAGCCAGAGCTTGGACCAGGCATCAAAGATCGCTTTGCCTATGCCAAGGGACTTGATGCCGATGACGTGCGCCAAGCCCAGGCCAAGCGCGAGGACATCGCGGCCTATCTGGCGGGCACTCTTTTGCCGGGAACGCTGCTGCTGGTGCCTGGTGCTGCGGGCGTTGCGCCGACGCGCGGTCTGGAAGGCCCGGTTCTCGATGACATACGCAACCGGGCGTTGGACATTCTCTCGCCCAGCGGCCTTGGGCGCTTGCCGCAGCTTGCCGTGCCAGCCCTTTCCACGCCCGATGGCCCGCTCGGTTTGGGTATCATCGGTTGGTCAGGCGCAGATGAAGTGCTTCTCGGCTTGGGCCTCGATTTGGAGAGCCTATGAGCCAATTCGATGATCTCAATCCGTTGGGGCCAACTCCGCGCAACCGCTGGAAAGTGGGTGAGGGCGCTGCCGATTTGGTGCGCGAGACTATCCTGCCGCGCCCGGTTGAGATGCAGGCTAGCCCGAAACCGGTGCGGGTTGATCTGGCGCGTAGCGCGCTGATCGTTGTCGATATGCAAAACGACTTTTGCCATGCCGATGGCTGGCTTGCGGGCATCGGGGTGGATGTCGCGGGCGCTGGCTCCGCCATCAAACCCCTGCAAACGGTGCTGCCTGCGGCGCGCTCGGTGGGCATGCCCATTGTCTGGGTGAACTGGGGCAATCGCGCGGACCTTGCCAATATCTCACCGGCCTTGCGGCACGTTTATGACGGCGCGGGCACCGGTGGCGGTTTGGGCGATGCTATTGGCCCGCGCAAGGCGCCGGTGCTGGAAAAGGACAGTTGGGGCGCGGCGATCATTGATCAGCTGGAGCCTGAGCCGAGCGACATCTTCGTCGACAAGTGCCGCATGTCTGGCTTTTGGGATACGCCGCTCGATAGCATTTTGCGCAATCTAAAAATCGACACGCTGTTCTTTGGCGGCGTCAACGCCGACCAGTGCGTGTTGCACACGCTCGCCGATGCCAGCTTTCTTGGCTACGACACGCTGCTCTTTGAAGATGCCAGTGCCACGACAAATCCTGATTTTTGTATGCAAGCCACGCTGCACAATGCGCGGCAGATTTTCGGATTCACGCTGACATCCGCCGCCTTTGTTGCGGCTCTCAAAGCTGTCTCAGAAGGAGAGCATTTATGACTGGACAGGTTGTTGCCAACCAAGTTGTCGCTAAAACGCCCGCCGACCTCAAGGCTTACAAAATCAGCCCAGACGATACGAACTACTTTGCCTGTCTCGCCGATCCGGTGGCCGAAGGCGTGCCGTTCACCTTCATTGTTGAGATCTATGAAAAAGGTGGCGCCACGCCGCCTAACACGCACAGCATTGCTTATGAGTTTTTCTTCATCCTGGAAGGCACCGGCAAGGGCTATTGCGACGGGGTCGAGGTCGATCTGGCACCGGGTTCCTCGCTGCTCATTCCGCCCGGCAAAGAACACATTGTGGAGAATACCGGTGCGGGCAAGCTCTATGCGCTCTGCGCCATGGTGCCCAATGAGGAGTTCGCCGAACTGATCCATTCGGGCCAAGAGGTGCCGCTGAGCGATGAGGATTTGGCCGTCATTTCGCGGCGCATGCCGGTTGCTGCCTGATGGTGGCCAACGACTCGCAGGTGTTGGCTGAGGTTGAAGCTGTTTTCGCGCGCTACGAGGCTGCGCTGATTGGTAATGACGTGGCAGTCTTGGATGCGCTGTTTTGGGGCTCGCCGCACACCATCCGTTATGGACCAGCGGAAAGCCTTTATGGTCAGGATGAGATTGTGGCGTTTCGCAAGGCACGCCCGTCGGATGGATTAGACCGCATGCTTCGCCGCACCGTGATCACGACCTTTGGCACGGACTTCGCGACCGCCAACACCGAGTTTACACGTGAGGGAACCGACAAGATCGGGCGGCAGTCGCAGACCTGGGTTCGGATGCCGGAGGGGTGGAAAGTGGTCGCCGCACATGTGTCCTTGCGTGAGCGAACGGAGGATGATGCATGAGCCTAGCGTATGATCTTGATCCCGCAACCTATGACCTTGCCGCTTTTCGCGCTGCCGTTCCTGGCATCAAGCTGCTTGATGATCCGGTTACGCTGAAGCGGCGCAGCCGCGACTATTATTGGTTTAGCCCGATCGCCAAGGCCGCTCTTGATGGCAAGCAGGCCGATCTGGTCGCCGTGCCATATAGTGTGGACGACGTGATGGCGATTGCCTCGGCGGCGGCGCGATTGCGTATTCCTGTCACGGTCCGTGGCCTGGGAACCGGGACGTACGGGCAGGCCGTGCCGCTTTATGGTGGGGTGGTGCTCGATTTCTCTGAGATGACGGAGATCATGCGCGTCGGCCCGGACGGCTTTACGGCGCAATCGGGTGCCAAAGTGGATGCCGTCGAGCAAGCCGCGCGCGCGCAAGGTCTGGAACTGCGCATGCACCCCTCGACCAAAAAGATGGCGACCATTGGCGGCTATTTTTGCGGAGGCTCTGGAGGCATCGGCTCGGTGACCTGGGGTGGACTGCGTGAGGAGGGCAACCTTCATGGCGCGACGGTCGTCACGCTGGAGGAAGAGCCCAAAATCATCAAACTTGCTGGCCTGGACACAAATCTGGTGAACCGCACCTTTGGGTCAACGGGCATCGTTGTGGATGTGTCTGCCCCGCTGGAACCGGCACGGCCATGGCAGGATGTGGTGGCGAGTTTTGCCGACTTCGACGCGGCACTCGCATTCGCCCACGATGTGGCGGCCAATAATTCCATTGCTAAGCGGCTGGTGTCGTTTCATGTGGCGAGCTGCGCTCACTATCTGCGCCCATTAATCCCTGGACTGGAGGAGGGGCACTGCGCGGTGTTGATGATGATCGACAGCCGCGACTTGGAAAAACTCGACACCGAACCTGTCATCCTGTCGGAACCCACCGAGAAACGTGAGGGCGATCCGAAACGTTTGCCGATCTATGAGATGGCGTGGGGTCACACCACGCTGCATGCGCTCAAAGAGAACCGCAATCTCTCCTACCTTCAAACGCTGTTCCCGCCAGGCCGTATCATTGAGACGGCCACGCAAATGCATCACGCGCTTGGCGATGAACTGCCAATGCATTTGGAGTTCATCCGCTATGAGGGCGAATTGGCCGCCAATGGTGCCCAGCTTTGGCCTTATACCTCGCCGGAGAGGCTTGCCGAGATCATTGCGATGCACGAAGAGGCTGGCATCCCCGTTGCGAATCCACATGTCTTCACCGTTGAGGATGGCTCACGGCATAAGCGCGTGCCCGGCGACCAACTGGCCTTCAAAGCCAAAGTGGACCCGCACGGTCTGCTCAATCCAGGCAAGATGCCAAGCTATGTGCCGGTCGTTCCTTAGCACCTCAATTCATCTGCCTAGTTTTGTGGCAAAGCAGGGTGCATTCAGAGCGAATGTTGGGCATGATGGAAAAATGTGCAGGAGTCGCGCTTTGTGCTGCTTGCCGCCGTTTCGCCTGCCCATTACCGCTAGGTTAGTTGGCGCAACCATTGACCTTGCGCCCCGGACCGTCCGGTCCGCTTCGTATGGTTGAGGAGAGACACCAATGGATCGCAAGACAATGAGCCGCGCAGTGATCGCTGCCACGCTGAGCCTCGGGATGGGCGCAACATCGGCTGCTGCCACCGACATTCGCTTTATGATGGATTGGGCCTGGCAGGGTCCGCAGGCGTTTGCCCTGATGGCGCGCAACGCTGGCTGCTTTGAAGACGGTGGCGTCAACATCACGATGGACCGTGGTTTTGGTTCCGGTCGTGTGCCAGTCGAGCTGGCCGGCGGCAATTACGATATGGGCCTGGCGGACATCAATCCGACCATCAAGTTTCGCGCGGAAAACCCTGACAGCGATCTGATCGCCGTTGCGGTGCTTTTTGCAGGTTCTCCGCTGGTGGCCGTTGTTGCCGCTGACAGCGAAATCACCGAGCCTGCCGATTTTGAGGGCACAACGCTTGCCGCACCAGACTTTGACGCGGGTCGTCAGCTGTTCCCGATCTTTGCTGCCGCCACGGGCATCGATGATTCCACCATCGAGTGGATCTCGGTCAGCCCAGAACTGCGCGAGCCCATGCTGGTGCGTGGCGAGGCCGATGGCATCACCGGGTTTATCACGTCTTCGACGATCTCCCTTGATCGCTTGGGCATGAGCACCGATGAGCAGCGGGTGTTCCGTTACAAGGATTTCGATGTGGAGCTCTATTCCACCTCAATCCTCACCAGCCGTGCGTTTGCTGAGGAAAATCCAGAGGCCGTCAGCACCGTTGTGGCCTGCATGATCAATGGTGTGCAGATGGCGATGGCTGATCCTGAAGCCGCTATGGAAGCGCTTGTCGACCATGAGCCGCTGACCGATCCAGAGGTTGAGCTGCGTCGCTGGCGGATCACCATGGAAGAAATGATCACCACGCCTGCGGTTTCCGAAAGTGGCATTTCGACCATCGATACAGAGTATTTCCAGCGTTCCATCGCCTCTGTTGAGGACGCGTACGGTCTGCCCAACGTCCTGAGCGTGGATGACATCTTCAGCGATGCCTATCTGCCGCCAGCCGAAGAGCGTATGCTGCCTTAAAGCAGGCTGGTTGAGGAGGTGATTTCATGGGGTCAGGGTTTGTCGATATCGACAATGTGGCGCTGCGCTACGGTGGGGAAGCCACCGGAACGCTCGCCCTGTCGGGCATGAACCTTTCGGTTGGTAAGGGCGAGTTCATCGCCGTCGTCGGTCCGTCAGGTTGTGGCAAATCCACCCTCATGAAAGCGATGTCCGGGCTTTGGCCGGTTACGTCCGGCGGCGTCAGCGTCGCCGGGCAAACCGTTTCCGGTCCCCTGTCCATTGTCGGCATGGCCTTCCAGGCTGCCACCTTGCTGCCGTGGCGTACGACGCTGGATAATGTGATGCTGCCGCTGGAAATCACCCAGCCGTACCGCTCAGAAATGAACCGTCGCAAAGGCCACTTCAAAGACAAGGCGCGCGCGCTTTTGAAGCTTGTTGGTTTGGAAGGGTTTGACGACAAATACCCTTGGCAGCTTTCAGGTGGCATGCAGCAGCGCGTGTCGCTGTGCCGGGCGCTGATCCATGAACCGGCCTTGCTGATGCTTGATGAGCCGTTCGCAGCGCTCGACATGTTCACCCGCGAGGAGCTGTGGGGCGTTCTGCAAGAAGTGTGGATGACCAAAAGCCCGACCGTGATCTTGGTGACGCATGATCTGCGCGAGGCGGTCTATCTGGCTGACAAGGTCTATGTGATGAGTTCGCGCCCAGGGCGCATCATCCATGAGCGCGAGATCGAATTCGCTCGTCCGCGCGATCTGGATATCACGTTCCGTCCCGATTTCGGCGACATCGCACACGATCTGCGCGACCACATCTACACCGCGCGACAGGATGCCGCCTGATGGCCGATACGACAGCACCGCAGGCGACGTCACCCAGCTCTGACAAGGCGTCGTCCGGCTTTCACATGTCGGCCAAGACGCTCGAACGGATCATGCCGTGGGCCGTCGTGATCGGCCTCTTTGTGTTCTGGGAGTTTGCGGTCTGGGTTTTTGATTTTCCGCAGTTCATCCTACCGGCGCCCTCGGTGATCTTTGAGGCGATGTGGCAATGGCGGGTGCCGATCCTGGACAATGCCGCCCAAACCGCCTTCACCACCGTGGTGGGCTTTGCCATCGCCATCGTTTTCGGTCTGGTCACCGGCATTGTGATTGGCTCGTCGAGCCTCATCTACAATGGCTTCTACCCGGTGTTGATCGGCTTCAACTCGATCCCCAAAGTGGCCGTCGTGCCGATCCTGGTGATTTGGTTCGGCATCGGCACGGTGCCGGCCATCATCACCGCGTTCCTGATCTCTTTCTTCCCGATCCTGGTGAACGTTGCGACAGGGATCGCGACCGTTGAGCCGGAATTGAAGGATGTGTTGCGGGCGCTCGGCGCCTCCAAACGCGACATCATCGTCAAGGTTGGGATTCCGCGCTCGCTGCCCTACTTCTTCGCCTCGCTGAAGATCGCCATCACCGTGGCGTTTGTCGGCTCGATCATCGCAGAGACCGTGGCGTCGAACAAAGGTATCGGTCACTTGATGATCGTGGCTAGCTCGCGGTTCGAAGTGCCGCTGGTCTTCGCCGGATTGCTGGTGACCGCCATCATGGGCGTCATCATGTATGTGATTGCCATCGCGGTCGAAAAGCGGATGACCGGGTGGTCCATGCGCGAAATGGATGGACCTGCCGCAGGCAACTAAAGGGCCGATTTAACGGCTGCCGGTCTAGCGTTTCGCGATCTAACGGATCGCAATCTAACGGATCGCCTGGCCGTCTTCATCGAAGAAGCAGATAAAGTCTTTTTCGAAGACCAGCGCGACCTCATCGCCCACCATCACGGTCTCGGTGCCAGCCACGCGCACGATCATCGTTTCGTGGCCTTTTGGCGTCACGTAGAGATAGGTGTCGGCGCCCAGATACTCCACCACATCGACGCGGCCCTGCATGTGGGCATAGGTCGGATCGCCAAGCTGAATGTGCTCGGGGCGAATGCCGAGTTTCACTGCTTTGCGACCGGTTGTGTGTTGCGGGAAGCTGCCTGTGCCGTGACCATCAATCTTGAAGTTCTCCGCCACCGTCGTGCAGGGAATGATGTTCATTTTCGGCGAGCCAATGAACTGTGCGACGAACAGATTGGCCGGATGATCGTAAAGATCGCGCGGCGAGCCGACCTGCTCGATCTGGCCAGCTGAGAGCACGACAATCTTGTCGGCCAGCGTCATCGCCTCCACCTGATCATGGGTCACGTAGATCATCGTCGCGCTGAGATTTTGGTGCAGCTTGGCGATCTCAAAGCGCATTTCCACACGCAGCGCCGCGTCAAGGTTCGACAGAGGCTCATCAAACAGAAACGCGCTGGGCTCACGCACGATCGCACGGCCGATGGCCACGCGTTGGCGCTGGCCGCCCGACAGCGCTTTGGGGCGCCGGTCGAGATATTCGTCGAGCTTCAGGATGCTGGCGGCGTAATCGACCTTCTCTTGAATTTCGCTTTTCGGCTTACCGGCTGTTTTGAGGCCAAACCCGACATTCTCGCGCACCGACATGTGTGGGTAGAGGGCGTAGGATTGGAACACCATGGCAAGGCCGCGCTGCGATGGTGGCGCCGACACAACGCTTTTGCCATCGATCAGAATGTCCCCGCGCGAGGCTTCTTCCAGTCCGGAAATGATGCGCAGGAGCGTGGATTTTCCGCAGCCGGAGGGTCCGACGAAAACGACGAATTCGCCGTCCTCGATTTTGAGGTCCACGCCCTTGATGACCTGAAGCTCATCAAACCATTTCTCAACCGCTTTGAGTTCAATCGCGCCCATTGGAACCCTCTACTCTTCGTTCTGTGGAGCCCAGGGGGCTCCGTCTGCGGCGTAGTGCAGCCAGGTTGCCGCCGTCCAGGAGAACGCGCCGCCACCGGCTGGTGAGCCGTCATTGCAATCGAAATACTCAGCGAAGCCGAAAGTGGACATCAACGCTCGGGTGTCGTCCCAGACCTGGCTGCCTTCAGTGTCATAGCCTTGGTCGCTCAGGCCCTTGCCGATCATCATGTTCATGAAGGCCCAGACCGGCCCGCGCCAATAGCGGATGGAATCAAAGTTCGGCTGATCGGGATCGTGGCTGGCAACACCAAAGCCGGTCTGCGCGCGGATACGCCTGAAATGGCCCAGCATGGCTGCGCGTTGGTCTGGTGAGCCAGCCTCGGCAAAGAAACAGAGCATGGCCGCATTGGAGACGCCACCGCCATGTTTGGACGTGCGCAGGTCAAGCGCTGCAAAGGTTTCTTGGCTCGCGTCCCAAAGGCGATCAACGCCTGTTTCGGCGCGTATGATCCACTCTTCGATCACCGGGATGTCGTCGATCTTCTTCAAGATATGCGCCATGCGCAGCAGCGCCCGGTCGGCGGCCAGAAGAATGAAGGTGGTGCCGGGATCAGCGACGAAAAAGGGATTGCGCTGGCCAATGTCGCGGGCGTTCCAGCCGAGTGAGCGGCCAAATTCCACCAGCGCGATGTAACGGTCATACTCTTCTTTCGTCGGCCGCATTTTGGCATCGACGTGTTTCAAATCGCGCCGCTCATAGGGCGCAACATTTGAGCCATCGACGGCTTGCAGCGCATCGTCCCAATCGGGAGAATTGTCACGGCCCGACTCCCAAGGATGGGTGACGGCGACGATGCCCAGCTTTCCGGGGTCGCGATAATCGTGCCACCAGCGGTGCCAGCGCATCAGCGCATCAAACACCCGCGCTGCGCGCGCCTGGCCGAGCGGGCCATTGTCGCGGGCCAGAAGTTCCTCGGCGCAGAAAGCAGCAACCGGTGGCTGCGAGTGCCCGGATGTCGGCACCGGGCGTCCGGTGTCCCAAACATTCGGTCCCGGGAAATAGGTCGGCGCTTCCTTGTGGAAGACGATGTGCGGGATCATGCCATCGGGCCATTGATGTGCGACCAGCGTTTCAATCTCGGTCCAGGCGCGATCCAGATCGAAGGCGGCAAAGCCCATGGCCACAATCGCGGAGTCCCAGTTCCACTGATAGGGATAAAGCCCCGCTGTCGGCACGGTGTAACCGCCGCGATCGTTGCCGGTGATGATCGCTTGCGCTTCGCGTGAAAGGGCGAATTCGTCCATTTCTAATCTTTCTGCTGCGCCCATGAGATCAGCCTTTCACACTGCCGGCGGTGAGCCCGGCGACCAGGAAGCGTTCCAGCCACAGGAAGACGACCAGCACGGGCACGGTTGCCACCACGGCGCCGGCCATCAAATGCTGACGCGGAACTTCGGAGGAGTTGAGCGAGACGACACCGCGCGACAGCGTGAAGATGCTTGGGTCATCAAGGAACATGAAGGCGAAGAGGAACTCGTTCCAGGCGATCATGAAGACGTAGAGCGACACCGAGGCGAGGGCAGGCAAGGCGAGTGGCAAGGTGATTTTCACGATCACGCCAAAGCGCGTCAGCCCGTCCATCAGGCCGGCCTCTTCCAACTCCGCCGGGATGCCCTCGAAATAGCCCTTCAGCATGTAAAGCGCGACCGGCACCGTGGTCGCCGGATAGACGATCAACAGTCCGAGCAGCGAGTTGCGCAGGCCAAGCTGCGAGAACACGGCGTAGAGCGGGATCACCAGCACGATGGCCGGCACCATGTAGATGAGTAAGATGGAGCGCGCGAAAGCGTGCTGGCCTTTGAAGCGCAGCCGCGCCACGGCATAGGCGCCGGGTATGGAGAAGAGCAGCGTCAGGATCACCGTTGCGGTTGAGACGATGAACGAGACGAGCAAATAGCGGCCAAAATTGAACTGGGTGAACAGCTCGTAGTAGCTGGAGAAAAGGCCCGCAAAGCCTTGGCTGAGATCAATGGAAAGATCGAGCGGATTGGCTAGCAGTTCGGCCTGGTTCTTCAGGCTTGTCATCACCATGACATAGAAGGGCAGGGCAACCATGACTGTGAAAACCACAAAGCCAAGGCCCTTCATGGTGCGGATGAACGCCGCTTCGGCCATGTAGCGCGAGACTTTGCCCGACGGCAGGTCGCCGATCATCAGCGTCGTGCCAACCACAGTCAGCATGCCGAGAATAGCAAGCGCGATGCCTTGCCATACGGCGACGGCGTTCATCGGTAAGCCGAACGGCATGGCGAAGGTCGCCAGCAAATGCAAGATCAAAAAGAGAATGAAGGCGATAGCGCGGGAGCGTTTGGTGGCGCGCGCGGTAGCATCCAACGCGCCGATGTAAGCGCCGGCCACCAGGCCCGCCAGTGCGGCGGCGCCCGCGGGAGGCGTCGCGAAGGCACCGGTGATGAGGCCAAGCGTCACGCCGACAACAATCATCACCACAAAGCCGGCCAAGGTGCCGATGACAGCGCTGATTATGGTGCCAGTCCCGAAGGCAAAGCCCGACTGTGCTGGTGCGGGAGAGGTTTCTGCGATGGCCATGGCTTACGCCCCTCCCTCTTTGGGTGAGAACTTGAAGAAGGCGAGCGCGAAAGCAAGCAGCACGAAGAAGACGACCACGGCCACCGCCGCGCCTGCGCCAAGGTTGGAGAGCGCAAAGCCCTGCTCATAGACCTGAACGGTCAGCGTGCGCGTGCCAGCGGCGCCACCTGTCAGCAGGAAGATGTCGTCGAACTTGTTGAAGGTCCAAATGAAGCGCAGCAGGAACAGCACCGAGAGGATGCCGACCAATTGCGGCAGCGACAGGTACCAGAACTGTTGCAGCGGCGTGGCGCCGTCCATCTCGGCGGCCTCATACATCTCAGCGGAGACCGATTGCATCGCCGCCAAAATGAAGAGGAAGGAGAGCGGGAAGTATCGCCAGGCCTCGAACGCGATCACGGTGGAGAGGGCGACCGGGAACCCGAAGGTGAGCCCGAAGATGGTGATGTCCACCTCCCGCGTGCCGAAAAAGTTTATCGGCGCGCCTATCAGCCCCATCTCGACCAGCATCGCGTTGATGGTGCCTGAGAATGGATCGAGCAGAATAAGCCAGGTGAAGGCCACGGCGATCACCGGCGCGACATAGGGGAACAGGAAGAGACCGCGCAGAATGCCGCGACCTTTGAAGGCGGTGTTCATCAGCTGGGCCGCAAAGAGGCCGACGACCAGCGCGCCTGCGGTGGAGAACACGGTGTAGTAGATCGTCACCCGCAGCACGAACCAGAATTCAGAGCTGTCAAAAACGCGCTGAAAGTTCTCAAGCGTGAAATCAAAGCTGGTCAGCACATTGACGCCGGAACCGGTAACATTGGGCTCGGTTTGGCGCACGTCAATCGGATTATCGAGAAAGGCTTGGGTGACCTCGGCTTGCAGGCGAAACCGTTCGCGGAAGCCGCCTTCCAGATCGCCCAACGCGCAGGAAAGCTCACGGCCTGTCAGCGTGCAACGCTCGTCCAGCCCGGTGACCGTCAGGCCCGCTGGAATCTGGTCGGTGAAGGCCGCTTCGCGCACCGGTTGGTTGGGCGAGGAGTTGCGCATGCGGTATTCAAGCTCAACCTCATCACCCGCCGCCTGCGCGTCGCCGCGAAAGCGCTCGGTCAGTAGCATCGCGGGCGCGCGCAGATCGGCAAGCTCGACCGGTTTGACGGAAATCCAAAAGTTGGCGAGCAGCGGGCCGAGAACGACCAGTATGACGATCAGCGCTGTCGGCAGCAGCATGCCAAAGGCAAGCTTCGCCTCGCGCTTGCGCATCGGACCAGAGCCTTTAGGCGGCCCTATGAGGGAGGAGTCAGCAATCGACACGGCATTCACCCGGTGCGGTCAGACAGAATGTTTGTTCGCAATTGTGAGTGCCAGAGGGGGGATGCGGCGCCATCCAAAGGACAGCGCCGCGTCTAGCATCGAACGAGCAGCGTCTTATTCGACGGCGGCTGCCAGCTCTTCATTGATGATTGCCACGGTGGCAGCAGCGTCGCGCTCGCCATCGATGAACTCGCGCACATAGCGGTTGATGATCTGCGAGTTGATGATTTGCGAGGCAATGGAGAGCTGACCTTCGGTCACGCCCCAGCGGTCGGCGGTTTCAAGACCGGCAACGATGCTGCCAATGACCTCTTCAGGATAAAGGTCGGACAGCGGCGCGCGGCGATCCACACCGACATCCAGCATCGACCAACCATCGACATATTCGGTCGGATTGTCCTCGGTACCGCGACGCACGGGGAACTTGCCTTCCGGCGCGATGGAGAGCGTCGACATGTAGCCTTCGCTCATCGAGTAGGCGACGAAGTCCTGCGCCACATCAAGGTTTGCGCCCGATGTAATGCCGAGATAGCGGATGTCGGCCCAGGCCGCGCCATCGGGATTGGATGGACCGGAAATGGTGGTGACCACACCGGTGTTGGACGCCAGCTCGCGGGAGGTTGGGTCATCGTTGAGCGTTGGCGGGGCGCTGTCGCGCAGACCGGCCAGCTCATCAAGAATGAACGGTGACCAGATGATCATCGCGGCCTGGCCAGCGAAATAAAGTTCGCGCGACTGCTGCCAGAAAAGATCGCCGGGAGGGGAGGCTTCGGCGATGGCTTTGTAGAATTCCAGAACCTCAATGGTTGCTTCTTCATCGAGCTCCGAGAAGCCATCATCGTCCACTGGCGAGACGCCGTTGGCGAGAAAGACATGCTCCAGCACCTGGCTCATGAAGTTCTCGTCGATCTTGGTGGCGGCCACGAAGCCGAAGACCTCGGGTGGATTATGCAGCGCTTCGACGGCAGCCAAAATGTTGGCGTAGGAGGTCGGTGCCTCAAGGCCGGCAGCTTCAAACAGATCGGTGCGGTAGACGACCATTTGCGTCCAACCGTCCACCGGCACGGCCGCGTAGATGCCATCTTCGATTTCGGCCATTTCCAACGCGCCCGGTGCAAATGTATCATCGCCCAGATCATCGATGATGTCGGTGGCGGCGTCCGGGTCAAGAATGCCAGCCTCGGTCCAAGGCAGGACATATTGCAGCGTGTGGTAGATCACGTCGGGCAGGTCGCCGGCGGCGAAAGCGGCGGTGGCGCGGGTGCCCAGCTCGTTCTCCGACACGGGGATGACCTGGACATCATTGCCGGTGGCAGCGGAAAAATCAGCGGCCATCTGCTCTTGGACGGCGAGGCGCTCGGGCTGCTCTTCGGTCGTCCAAAAGCGGATCGTCTCCGCACTGGCTGCCGAGGCCAGGAACGTGCCGGCCAAAAGCGCACTGATAGTGAGGGTTGTTTGTTTCATCTTGCTTCTCCCTAGAACTGGAAGCGCTTTCGGTGCCGAAGCCACGCCGCGCCCGACCTCGTTGATCGAGGTTCGGGCGAAAACGTATGCGATGAAATTTCCCTCGTCCAGCCTAACAAATAGGCAGAACCTCGCCGGTTACTGGCGTGCACCAAACCACATGCGGCGCAAAAGCCCGTCTTTGCGCACGAACTGGTGGTAAAGCGCGGCTGCGATATGCCCGGCGATGAGCAGCATCAGGGCTGTGGCGAAAAACCCATGGGCGGCGCGCGGTGGCAGCTCGTCCAGGTTCGGCAGAGGCTCGCCCGAGCCGCCAAAGACGATCGGCGGCAACCCACCAAGCACACTCATAGCGATACCGGACCCAAGCATGGCGAAAATCAGAAGGTAGAAGGCCCAATGGGCCCATTTGGACAGGCGATTGAGAAGCGCGTTGCCAATATCAGCTTCTGGCGGGTGGGTGGTACGCAGGCGCACAACCAAACGTATGAGCATCAAAACCAGAATAGCGATACCTACCGTCATATGGCCCTGGAGACCTTCGATCTTGAAGGGGTGGTCCTCCGGTAGCGGGTCCAAAACGAACGTTCCGCCAAACAAGCCGATAAGGATCAGAATGGCCAAAACCCAGTGCAGGGCCACAAGAGCGGGGTGATAGCGGTTCATGCTGGTGCCTATGCGTTGATGGTGAGGATGGGAATTTCTATCCCATTTCCTTTATTGTTGCAATATGCAAATGTTGCGAAGTGCTATTTTGACTCGTATGGCGTTGCCTGAAGGGGATGAGTTGGCATGGCAACCGATACACAACGTTTGAGCGAGCAGGCCGACGCGGTGCGCGCGGCGAGCGCTGGCTGGCACATTCAGCGCTTGGCCGGGCAGTTGGATGGCGCCATGAACAGCGCCTTGGAACCGCATGGGCTGACGGTGCAGTCCTTTGCCATCGTCATGACGCTGATCATTCATGATGGCCTGTCGCAAAAGGAAATCGGTCAGCGGTTTAGCGCGCCAGCCTATGCGATCAGTCGCGCGATTGATGGGCTGGAGCGCGATGGTTTCTTGGAGCGGCGCACCGATCCGTCCTCACGCCGGGCCAATACGGTGCATGCAACACAAAAAGCCGGAGACCTTGCGCCGCTCCTTTTTGCGACCATCGCCGATGTGAACGCGCGCCTGTTGGATAGCTTGAACGAGGATGAGCAGGCCCAGTTGATCGCGCTGCTCGCCCGTGTGCTGGCTAACAATGCGTTGAACGCCGAAAAGCCGATCAGCGCGGTTTGATGCCGTTCAGCAGGATTGAGAGCACCGCCTGCGAGGCTTGTTCATTGAACCCGGGCTTTTTCGATTGCGCGCCGGTGACGGCATCGATCTGCGCTTCGAAATCGGCATAGTGCTGGGTGGTCGCCCAAATCATGAAGATCAGATGCACCGGATCGACCGGCGCCAGTTTGCCCTCATCGATCCAGCTTTGCAGGATGGCGGATTTTTCTTCCACCAGTGATTTGAGCCGTGTTTCCAAAAAGTCTTTCAAAATTGGCGCGCCGGCCAAGACTTCGGAGGCAAACAGCCGCGAAGCCTGTGGGCGATCCGCCGACATGCGCATTTTTAGGGTGATGTAGCGGCGCAGCTCCTCCACAGGGTCAGCGGCCGGATCGAGCGTCATCAGCGGCGACAGCCACTCCTCGACAATCTGTTCGAGAACCGTTTTGTAGATCGCTTCTTTGGAGGGGAAATAGTAGAGCAGGTTGGGTTTTGACATACCTGCCTTGTCGGCGATCGCATCAATCGTCGCGCCATGATAGCCGCGCGATGAAAACTCGCTAACCGCCGCCTGCGCGATGGCGGCGCGGTTTTCCATTTGGATGCGGCTTGGCTTTGACAAAAATCGAACTCGTGACCGGCGGGGCGTGCAAGACGGGAACCAAGAAGGGATCAAGAAAGGCATAAAGTAGCGATTTCAGCAACGGCGAGCGAGAAAACTTTCGACCAAATGGTCAAAATCTTGACGTCGGGCCAATTGCGGTCTTCACTGGCTCAAACCGATTTGAGCCAGAGGGGAATGCAATGGGGTCGATAGGCAATCCGCCAGGAAATCAACCAGGCGAAAACCTGCGGATTAATCCTGAGCGCCTGTGGGATTCGCTGATGGACATGGCCAAAATCGGCCCGGGCATCGCCGGTGGTAACAACCGCCAAACGGTGACCGATGAAGATGCCGAAGGCCGCCGCCTGTTCCAAAGTTGGTGCGAGGATGCCGGGCTCACCATGGGTGTCGATGAAATGGGCACCATGTTCATGACCCGCGAGGGCACCGACCCCGACGCGCTGCCCGTCTATGTCGGTTCGCATCTGGATACTCAGCCCACGGGCGGTAAATATGATGGTGTGCTTGGGGTTCTGGCAGGCTTGGAAATCGTGCGCACGCTCAACGATCTCGACATCAACACCAAGCACCCGATTGTGGTCACCAACTGGACCAATGAAGAAGGCACCCGTTACGCTCCGGCCATGATGGCATCCGGCGTTTTTGCTGGTGTGCTCGACCAGGACGACGTCTATGAGCACACCGATGCTGAGGGCAAAAAGTTTGGCGATGAGCTGCAACGCATTGGCTGGAAGGGCGAGGAAAAAGTTGGCGATCGCAAAATGCACGCCTTCTTTGAGCTGCACATCGAGCAGGGCCCTATCCTGGAAGCCGAAGGCAAGGACATTGGCGTCGTCACCCATGGCCAGGGCCTGCGCTGGATTGAATGCACGGTGACCGGCAAAGAAAGCCACACCGGCTCCACCCCCATGCCAATGCGCAAGAATGCCGGACGAGGGCTCGCGCAGATCACCGAGCTGGTGCACACGATTGCCATGGACAATGCGCCCAACGCTGTTGGGGCCATTGGCCATATCGATGTCTATCCCAACAGCCGCAACATTATCCCCGGCAAGGTGGTTTTCACCGTCGATATGCGTAGCCATGAGTTAGACCGGCTGCAGGCGATGGTGGCGCGCTTTGAGGAAGAAGCGCCCAAGCTGTGTGAGGCTATTGGTGTAGAGTTGAGCTGCGAGACTGTCGGTCAGTTTGATCCGCCGGCGTTTGACGAAGGCTGCGTAAAGATGATCCGCGATGCGGCGGAACGGCTTGGCTATTCGCACCAGGATATTGTGTCCGGCGCTGGCCATGATGCCTGCTGGATCAACCGTGTTGCACCGTCCGCCATGGTGATGTGCCCGTGCGTTGAAGGGCTTTCGCACAATGAGGCCGAGGAGATCACCAAGGACTGGGCCCGCGCCGGGGCCGACGTGCTGTTCCACGCGGTTGTCGAAAAAGCGGAGATTGTTGGGTGAGCGAATGTCGGTGCTCATTTTGGTTCGAGGCCCCGGATCAAGCCCGGGGCTTAGCTATTGGGTCCCAAGTCCCGGCCTTGAGCCGGGACCTCGATATACAGCTTGGAATCCATCATGACCTTCTGGGTCTACATTCTCGCCAGCCGCACCAACGGCGCCCTTTATGTCGGCTCGACCAGCAACTTGGCGCAGCGCGTGGAGCAACATCGCGCGGGCTCGATATCAGCGCATACAAAACGGTATGGCATCCACACGCTGGTCTGGAGCGAGGTGCACGAAGAGCGCCATTTGGCGTCAAAACGGGAACATCAAATCAAGCGTTGGCGGCGCCACTGGAAGATCGACCTGATCGAAAAAGACAATCCAAATTGGTGCGATCTGAGCGCAGACCTGTTGAGCTAAATTTTGCGCGAGGTCCCGGATCAGACGCAGGCGTCCGTCCGGGACTTGGTGGCGCTAGCCTAAGCCCCGGATTTGATCCGGGGCCTCGACCCGATTAAACAGGAAGGAAGTGGCCCCATGACCACCATCATCAAGAACGGCACTGTCGTCACTGCCGATCTGACTTACAAAGCCGACATCAAAATCGAAGATGGAAAGATCGCCGAGATCGGGCCGAACCTCTCCGGCGGCACCGAACTGGATGCCACCGGTTGCTATGTGATGCCCGGCGGGATCGACCCGCATGTGCATCTGGAAATGCCTTTTATGGGCACCTACTCGTCGGATGATTTTGAGAGTGGCACGCGTGCGGGGCTCTCCGGCGGGACGACCATGGTGGTGGATTTCTGCCTGCCCAACCCCGAGCAGAGCTTGCTGGAAGCGTTGCAGCGCTGGGACAACAAATCGACCCGCGCGAACTGTGATTATTCCTTCCACATGGCGATCACCTGGTGGGGTGAGCAGGTGTGGAACGAGATGGAAGAGGTGACCAAGCGCGGCATCAACACCTTCAAGCACTTCATGGCCTATAAGGGCGCGCTGATGGTGGATGATGATGAAATGTTCTCCTCCTTCCAGCGCTGCGCCGCGATCGGCGCCCTGCCGCTGGTGCACGCTGAGAATGGTGATGTGGTTGCGCAACTTCAGGAAAAGCTGATGGCCGAGGGCAACAATGGCCCCGAAGCGCATGCCTATTCCCGCCCGGCTGAAGTGGAAGGCGAGGCCACCAACCGGGCCATCATGATCGCCGATATGGCGGGCGTGCCGGTCTACATCGTTCACACCTCATCGGAACAGGCGCACGAGGCGATCCGCCGGGCGCGGCAGAACGGCATTCGCGCCTATGGCGAACCGCTGATCCAGCATCTGACGCTGGATGACAGTGAATATGCCCATCCCGATTGGGATCACGCCGCGCGCCGCGTGATGTCGCCGCCGTTCCGCGACAAGAAGCATCAGGACTCGCTCTGGGCCGGTCTCGCTGCCGGTTCTTTGCAGGTGGTGGCCACGGACCATTGCGCCTTCACGACCGAGCAGAAGCGCAACGGCGTGGGTGACTTCCGGTTGATCCCCAATGGCACCGGCGGGCTAGAAGATCGCATGCCCATGCTGTGGACCCATGGCGTGGAAACGGGCCGGCTGACGATGAACGAATTCGTGGCTGTGACCTCCACCAACATCGCCAAAATCCTCAACGTCTACCCGAAAAAGGGTGCGCTTTTGGTGGGTGCTGACGCCGATATCGTGGTGTGGGATCCGACCAAGGAGAAGACGATCACGGCGGGCACGCAGCAATCGGCCATCGACTACAATGTCTTTGAGGGCAAGCATGTGAAGGGCCTGCCGCGCTACACGCTGACCCGCGGTATGGTGGCCGTGGATGACGGCGAGGTGAAGACGCGGGAGGGCCACGGCAAGTTTGTCGAGCGTGAGCCGTTCCAGGCGGTGAACACCGCGCTCTCGACCTGGAAAGAGGTCACCGCTCCGCGCAAAGTGGAGCGCACAGGCATCCCGGCGAGTGGGGTTTAGGGTTGCAGGTCTATAAGCTCATAGCTGCGTTCCCAGGCGTTTTCCTCTTTGCACTGGTGATCGCGCAATTCGGGCTGACACTAGGACACTTGCTGCTGGCCGGACTGGTAGGTCTAGCGACACTCTTTCTCGGCGCCTGGTTTGTCGACTTGTACATTGAGGCCAGATTGAAATCGCAACGCGAGCAACTGCTGGGCCAATTTGACCAGGGCATCGATCGCTTAAAGGAACGCCACGGTGATTGGGCGTACCACGAGTTTCGCCGGACCCCGGAGTACGATGAGATTGTTGAAAAACTCGGCTATGATCCCGAAGAACATCGTAAGCTCGGCTTGGATCCTTATGCGTATTAGAATCTGTCTTCTTCTAGTGATATTTCCTGGCGGTTTGTTCGCCGCTGAGCTGCCTATTGATGGTATCTTTGGCGATGAGTTGGGCTGCGCACGGCTCACCATGGGTCCCAACGACATCGATGAGCCGGGCGGCGTCAACGTCTATGCGGATCGGCTCAGGGGTTATGAATGGGGTTGCACTTGGGCAGAGGTTTGGCCCTATCCCGGTGGAGGGGGCTATGGCGTGCAGGGCCTTTGCAGCGGCGAAGGCATACCCTCGTTAGAGCAGTTCATCATTGATTTTAATCGCGATGGCCCCACGCCGCGCATGACCGTGTCCGGACCTGATGGTAGCCAGCGCTGGGTGCTTGACGTGTGTGAAGGCGTGCCTGCCGGGGGCAAAGGTTGATGCTTTGCGTGTCGCTCGCACCATCGTCACCCTCGGGCCTGACCCGAGGGTCCAGTACATGCCCTGCAACAGCCAACGGGCTATGCAAACTCAGACTGGATCCCTGGGTCAAGTCCGGGGATGACGCATTGAGAGCGTGGCACGGATCGTGCAGAACTCCAACGCGCTCTTAGACATGAAAGTATCCGCGTGACAGCCACACCTGCCTCCTCTCCACCCGTTATTGCTGCCCAAAATCTCGATCTCACTTTTGAGACCAACGACGGACCCGTGCATGCGCTGTCGGATGTCAATCTGGACATTCACAAGGGCGAGTTTGTTTCCTTCATCGGGCCGTCGGGGTGCGGTAAAACGACGTTTCTGCGCGTCATCGCCGATCTGGAACGCCCGACCGGTGGCACCATCACCGTGGATGGAATCACACCGCACCAAGCCCGGCTGAACCGTGCTTATGGCTATGTTTTTCAGGCGCCGGCGCTTTACCCGTGGCGCACGATTGAGGCGAACATAACGCTGCCGCTTGAGATCATGGGTTTTGCCAAGGCTGAGCAGCGCGAGCGGGCCGAGAAATCATTAGCGCTGGTGGACCTTGCCGGGTTTGGCAAAAAGTTCCCCTGGCAGCTATCCGGCGGCATGCAGCAGCGCGCCTCGATTGCCCGTGCGCTCGCCTTCGATGCCGATATTCTGTTGATGGATGAACCGTTCGGCGCGCTGGATGAAATCGTGCGCGATCACCTCAATGAGCAGCTTTTGAAGCTGTGGGATCGCACCAACAAGACGATCTGTTTCGTAACCCACTCGATCCCCGAGGCGGTCTATCTTTCCACAAAAATCGTGGTGATGAGCCCCCGTCCAGGCCGGGTGACGGATGTGATAGACTCAACGCTTCCCAAAGAGCGCCCACTGGATATCCGTGAGAGCAAAGAGTTTCTCGACATCGCCCACCGTGTGCGCGAAGGCCTGCGCGCCGGCCATGCCTATGAGGAGGTGTAGGTGACCGCGGAGAAAACCAATCTGCCAACGGGCCAAGTCACTAAGGAAGCTGGTGATCCGGAGCATGAAAATAGGCTTCAACTGGCCAAGGCGGGCACAACTGGTGCCTGGATTGGATTTTGGTTCACGGTTCTATTGTTCGGGTCTTTCTTTTCACTCTCAATGTACACTTCCACTGGACTTGTGGAGCCGTTGAAACCGAATGCCCGACCCGTTGCGCTGTTTGTTATTGGCGCCGCGCTGACTGTTCTGTTCGTAGTCATTGTCTGGCTCATGTGGCGTCTTCTACATGAGTCAGAGTATCTCGTTGCGACGGAACAATCCCTAGAGCGCCACCGTATCCGGCATGGAAAAGTCCGGAAAGAAATTTTGGAGCGTGCGCAACTCGGACCAATCTCCTTTTATCGGTCGTACGGAAAGAATTCGCCTCCACCCCACCTTGCTTTTCGGTACAAGGGCATCTCCACCCAGATGTTTGTAAGTTTCGGACGAGGTGGTTGGCCGTACGTCGCTGCCTGGCTGAGCGACCAAGGATTCAGCGTCGATCCAGATAAGGAGCGGCCAGAATGACCCGCTCCATCCTCCCCATTCTCACCGTTCTCGGCATCATTTTGGTGGTCTGGTACGCTGGCACGGTGGCGCTGAACTGGCGTATTGAGGCGGAGCGTTTTGAGCGCATGGGCCTTGAAAAAACCACCCTAGAAATGGTGCAGGCGACCATGGCTATGGACCGGCCGATCCTGCCAGCGCCGCATCAGGTGTGGAACGAGTTCCAATCCAGCGTTTTTGGCCGCGACCCGTCCTCGCCGCGTAGCCTTGTCTTCCACGCTTGGATCACGCTGTCGTCCTCGCTGGTTGGTTTTGCGATGGGCACGCTGCTTGGCATTTTGCTTGCCGTTGGCATCGTGCATTCCAAGGTTCTCGACAAATCACTGCTGCCCTGGATCATCGCCTCGCAGACCATCCCGATCCTGGCCATCGCGCCGATGATTATCATCGTGTTTTCCACGCTTGGGGTGCAGGGGCTGATCCCGAAAGCGTTCATCTCCACCTATCTGGCGTTTTTCCCGGTGGCGATTGGCATGGTGAAGGGGCTGCGCTCGCCCGAAGCGATGCATCTTGATCTCATGCACACCTACAACGCGACGCAGAGCCAGACCTTTTGGAAGCTGCGGCTGCCCGCCTCGCTGCCGTACCTCTTTGCGTCCATGAAGATCGCCGTGGCCATCTCGCTGGTTGGCGCGATTGTTGGCGAACTGCCAACCGGCGCGCAGGGCGGCATCGGTGCGCGGCTGCTCAACTCGTCCTACTATGGGCAGACCATACAGATCTGGGCAGCGCTGTTTGCCGCCGCCTTCATGTCGGCGCTGTTGGTCTACGCCATTGGCTGGATTGGCACGTTCGTGAACAAGCGCATGGGCGCCCAAACCGGCGCGCGCGGGGCCACAGCATGATGGGCCTCACCGGAACCAGCCTATTATGGGCGGCGCTCGTCTTCTGGGTTGTTGCCTGGGCGGCGAACCAACGGCTTGCCGGGCTGAACCTCTCTGGTGCGCCCAAAATGCTGGTGAACCTGCTGATCCCTATACTGTTCGGCGCCACGCTGCTGGTGCTCTGGGAAGGGATCACGCGCGGGCTCGACGTGCCGCAGGTGGTGATGCCGCCGCCCTCCATGGTCTGGGAGCGGATCACGAACAGCGTCGATATTCTGTGGGCTGATTTCCAGCAGACGTTCCTGAAAGCAGTGATCGCCGGTTACGTCATGGGCTGTGGGCTGGGGTTCATCGTGGCGATCCTGGTGGATCGCTCGCCGTTCTGGAAAGCGGGCATCATGCCGGTGGGCAATTTGATGTCCGCGCTACCGATCATCGGCATCGCGCCGATCATGGTCATGTGGTTCGGCTTCGATTGGCCCTCCAAGGCTGCGGTCGTTGTTGTGATGACATTCTTCCCGATGCTGGTGAACACGCTGGCGGGGCTTAACGCCGCCGGGCAGATGGAGCGGGATTTGATGCACACCTACGCGTCGTCCTATCCGCAAACGCTGCTAAAGCTGCGTCTGCCTGCCGCGATGCCGTTCATCTTCAACGCGCTGAAAATCAACTCCACGCTGGCGCTTATTGGGGCAATCGTTGCAGAATTTTTCGGCACGCCAATTGTCGGCATGGGCTTTAGGATTTCCACTGCCGTTGGCAGCCTCAACATCGATCTGGTGTGGGCAGAAATTTTCGTCGCCGCCTTGGCAGGATCGCTCACCTATGGTGCGATAGCTCTGGTAGAACGGCGCATCACGTTCTGGCATCCGTCGAACCGGCGGGCGCGCTAAGACATGAAGAATAAGGGGAATGGGCGTCGCAAAGGCGCTCACGAAAACTGGAAGGAGTTCCAACTTATGAAGACCGCAACCAAATGGATCGCAGGGGGCGCGCTGCTTGCCTCATCGTTCGCGATGACCGCACCGGCGCTGTCGGCCGATGAGCTGACATTGCAGCTGAAATGGGTCACGCAGGCTCAGTTCGCTGGCTACTATGTGGCGCTGCACGAGGGGCTTTATGAGGCCGAGGATCTTGATGTGACCATCAATCCAGGTGGCCCGGATATCGCACCGCCGCAGGTGATCGCCGGTGGTGCTGCTGATGTGATCGTGGAGTGGATGCCAGCTGCTTTGGCGGCCCGTGAGCGCGGTGTGCCGCTGGTGAACATCGCCCAGCCGTTTGCGCGTTCGGGCATGATGCTGACCTGCCGTGCCGATAGCGGTGTGACCTCACCGGATGACTTCCCAGGCGAGACGCTGGGCGTCTGGTTCTTCGGCAACGAATATCCGTTCCTCTCCTGGATGAGCCAGCTTGGCATCTCGACCGATGGTGGCGACGATGGCGTGACGGTTGTGCGTCAGGGCTTCAATGTTGATCCGCTGATCCAGGGTCAGGCCGCTTGCGTGTCGACCATGAACTACAATGAGTATTGGCAGGTGATCGACGCCGGTTTCAGTCCCGATGATCTGGTGGTGTTCAACTACACCGACCAGGGCGTGGCGACGCTGGAAGACGGGCTTTATGTGCTTGAAGAGTCGCTGGAAGACCCCGAAATGGTCGACAAGCTGACCCGCTTCGTGCGTGCCTCCATGGCGGGCTGGAACTGGGCCCAGGAAAACCCGGAAGAGGCGGCGATGATCGTGCTAGAATATGACCAGACCGGCGCGCAAACCGAAGCGCATCAGATCCGCATGATGGGTGAGATCAACAATCTAACGGCTGGGTCTACCGGCGCGCTGGATGTCGCGGCTGCTGAAACCACCGTCGACTCGCTGCTCTTTGGTGGCGATGACCCTGTGATCACCGAGCGCCCAACCGGGGCTTGGACATCTGTGATTACGGACGGCATGTAAGCCGTCCTGGTCGTCCAGCACGTTCCGTTCTTCCTGAGTCGGAAGAACGACCACTTAGCTGGACGACGTTATGAATGCTGCTGTTCCCGCGAGTGGTTGTTCCGTTAGGAACAGAATGACCGGGACCAAGCATCGATGAGAAGGGCCGGGAGACCGGCCCTTTTTTGCTCACCTATTCATTTGCGTCATGGCCGGGCTTGACCCGGCCATCCAGCAGCCAAAGGATCACAACGCACCATCGCGCCCTTTTTAAAATCCATCGGCTGGATGGCCGCCTCACGGGCGGCCATGACGATAATGTAGTTGACGTTCCTACCCGTAAAACCGCAGCCCACCCACGCTCACATCCGCTTCGAACTCTCGCCCAATCGCCAGAATGCCGATGCGGCGCAGCTTGGTGACATTTAGCGGCGTGTCGATCCGATGTGGCGCAAAGTCAGTGAAGGGGATGCGGTGGGTTTCCCATTCCGGACCGGCGATAAAGCTTTGACGGTAGCTTTGCCATGGCCGCGTCACATCGGTGGTGCGCAGGTGGAGATTGTAGGTTTCACCGTTTCCAGCGCGGTTGGGCCGAATGCCCAGAGCAAGCGAGGAATCGATGACGTCCAATGCGATGCCAGTGAACGCTGATCCATCCACCGCTGAACCATCGGACGCCAAGTCCAGCGCCATCTGGATGAAGCCGCCATCGTTGTCGAGGCTCACCTGTCCGCGCATGCGATAGGCTTGGCGCCCGTCAACCATTTCGCGGGCCATGGCGCCTTGCGACACGCCGCCCATCACACCATCGGCGATAAACTGCCAGGTTGCGCCGTTGCTTGCCTGTGGGGCAGGTCGGCTGAGGTCGTCGATGATCATCTATGCCAGAGCCTTGGCGATCTCGGTGGCCAGACGCGCATTGTTCTTCACCAGCGCGATGTTGCTGGTCAGGCTTGCGCCGTCGGTTAGCTCCAGAATACGCCCAAGCAGATAGGGCGTGACCTCTTTGCCCTTGATGCCGAGACGGTCCAGATCGGCTTGTGCCTGCGCGATGTAGCCTTGCATCTCGGCCTGCGGGATTTCATCGGCAACCAGGATGGGGTTGGCGACCAACATACCACCGGCAATGCCCATCTGGTCGCGGGTTTTCTGGAAGGCTACGATCTCCCGCGCGCTGTCGATGCGCAGGGGGATGGGAAGATCGGACGTGCGCGACCAAAAGGCCGGCATCACGTCGGTTTGATAGCCGACGACCGGCACACCCTGGGTTTCCAGCACTTCCAGCGTTTTGGGAATATCAAGGATGGCCTTGGCCCCAGCCGCCACGACGATGACGCCGGTCCGGCCCAATTCCAGCAGGTCGGCGGAGATATCGAAGCTCTCGCTGGCGCCCTGGTGCACGCCGCCAATGCCGCCGGTGGCAAAGGTTTTGATGCCGACCATGTGCGCCACCATCATGGTCGCCGCGACGGTGGTGCCTGCGCTGCCGCCCGACGAGACAGCGTAGGCGAGATCGGCGCGAGAAGCTTTGCGGGCATCTTTGGCCTGGCCTAAGGCAGCGCGTCCCTCGTCGCTCAAACCCACTTTGATCCGGCCATCCACGACCGCGATCAGCGCAGGCGTCGCGCCGCCCTCAGCGATGATGTCCTCGACTGACTGCGCCATCTCGATGTTTTGTGGGTAGGGCATGCCATGGGTGATGATGGTGCTCTCCAGCGCCACCAGCGGGCGAACAGCCGCCAGCGCCTCGGCGACTGTCGGGTGAATATCGATTAGTGAAATCAAAGTTTCAGGTGTCATGAAATGGGTAACTTTCGTGATGTGATACGAGCCAAGCGGTCGGTTTGCGCCTCCAACCAGGCAGGGTTGAGGTTAGGCAAAACGTCTTGCTCGGATTCCAGAGTGAAGGTGGCGAGTACCGCGCCGAGGCGCGAGGCATCGACCAGCGATTGGCCTGTCATCAAGCCATAAAGTGTGCCGGACATCAGAGCATCGCCAGCGCCGGTGACATCCAGCGTGTCGGCTTCCAGGCTCGACACAACCGTGATGCCGGTGTCTTCGTGTACCAAATGACCCTTTGAGCCAAGCGTCAGAACCACACCCTTTGCCCCGCGCGCGCGCAGCCCGGCGGTAAGGCGTTCAGGCGCTTGCCCGGTGTCGCCTAGCATGGCGCGGGCCTCATCGGCGTTGGTGAAGAGCACGTCGATAGCAAACAAATTGTGTGGCAACCGCACCGCTTTGGGAACAGAGACCGTGTTGACAGCAAGCTGTGCATCCGTGCTCGCTTTGCGGTCCAGCAGCGTGTGCAAAGTCTCTTCCGGTAGGTTGCAATCGGCAAACATCCAACCGCTCGCGGCGATGTGGGGCCAGGCGCTGTCGAGCACTGCTGGTGTGATCGCCTCAAACGCGTCCATGGCCGCCATGGCGATATGCAGGCCGCCGGCCTCATCCAAGATGGCAGCATATTCTGCCGTTGGGCTGGCGGGCGAAACGACGGTTTGGCTGGTATCGATACCCAGTTTGCTTACATGATGCAGGATGGCGCGGCCCGCCTCGTCCTGCCCAACCAGCGAGACCAGCTTCACTGATGTCTGTAGGCGGGCGAGCGTTTCAGCCACATTGCGCGCCACGCCGCCAAAGCTCTGGTAGGTGGTAGCCGGGTTGGACGTGCCAGTGATCAGCGCGCCCTTGGCGTGGTATTTGCGGTTGATCGCCGCCCCACCGATGCACACCAGATCTGTGGCTTGCGGCGCTTGGTTGTCTAACTGTTTGGGGGCGTTCATGCGGCTCCGCTTCGCAAAGGGTCAACGAGGCTATAGCCAACGCGTGCGGCGATGGAAACCAGGGCGAAACCCTTTGCCGGACTGCTGTCGTGCTTGACCCTGCGGCATCGCCGATTCGCCAAGTTCATAAGTCTGTGGTTTGGTTGCGCCATTGCTGACTTGACCTGCCCGATGACGATAATGGGATGCAAGCATGGCACGCGCCTTTCACCTGGTGATGATCAAGCCATCACACTATGACGATGATGGTTATGTCATCCAATGGTATCGCTCACTGATACCATCCAACACACTGGCTGCACTCAACGGGCTTGGTGAGGATTGCAAAGCCCGCCGCGTTCTTGGTGCCGACACCGACCTTGTGCTTTCCACCTATGATGAGACCAATGCGCGGGTGAACCCGGCCAAGATTATGCGCGGGCTGCCAGAGGATCGAACCGCTTCGCTCATCGCGCTGGTGGGTGTGCAGAGCAATCAGTTCCCGCGCGCTTGCGACATTGCCAAGCCGTTTCGTGATGCGGGCTATCAGGTGGCCATTGGTGGGTTTCACGCCTCGGGCTGCATTTCCATGCTCGATGAGATGCAGAGCGATGTGCAGGCGGCGCTTGATATGGGCATCACGATCTTTGCCGGTGAGGCTGAAGATCGTCGCTTTGACGATATCTTGCAGCACGCCAACCAAGGCGCTTTGCAGCCGCTCTACAATTTCATGAACGATTTGCCGGACATGACCGGGCAACCCGTGCCGATCCTACCAGCCAAGCATATTGGCCGCACGGCGGGCAGTCATTCCTCGTTCGATTTGGGCCGCGGGTGCCCGTTCCAATGCTCGTTCTGCACGATCATCAATGTTCAGGGCCGCAAGTCTCGCTTCCGGTCCGCCGATGATCTGGAGCGCATCATCGTGGAAAACTATGAGCAGGGCATCGACCGGTTTTTCATTACCGATGATAATTTTGCCCGCAACAAGGATTGGGAGCAATTTTTTGACCGGCTGATCGAGCTGCGCCAAGGGCGCGGCATGAACGTGAAGTTCGTCATCCAGGTCGATACGCTGTGCCACCGGATTGATGGGTTTATCGACAAAGCCGCCAAGGCGGGCGTCAGCCGCGTGTTCATCGGGCTTGAGAACATCAATCCGGACAATCTTCTGGCGGCGAAAAAGAAGCAGAACCGCATCGTTGAATATCGCGAGATGTTGCAGGCCTGGAAAGCCCGGCGCGTGACGACCTATGCCGGTTATATTCTTGGGTTCCCGGGCGACACATACGAGTCCATCATGCGCGACATCGACATTGTGAAGCGCGAATTGCCGCTTGATCTGTTGGAGTTCTTTTTCCTCACGCCGCTGCCTGGATCAGAAGATCACAAGGTGATGCATGGCCGAGGCGAATGGATGGACCCGGACATGAACAAGTACGATCTCAACCACCGGGTCTCGCATCATCCAAAAATGAGCGATGAGGCGTGGGAGAAGGCGTATCACGATGCCTGGGACCGCTATTACTCACCCGATCATATGGCGACCGTGATGCGCCGGATGGCGGCCACGGGGCGCTCGCCGACCAACATCATGATGCTGATGCTGATCTTTGCCGGATCGGTGAAAATCGAGGGTGTGCACCCGCTGGAGTCAGGGTTCTTCCGTCGCAGGTCTCGGTTGGATCGTCGCCCTGGCCTGCCGGTGGAGCCGGTTTGGCTGTTCTACCCCAAGATCGCCTGGCAAATGGTGGCGAGCCAGGCCCGTTGGCTGGCGCTGCTGGCCTCGGTGTTTCCAGACTATTGGCGGATCAAGCACGATAAGAACCGCCGCGACTATGTTGATCTGGCGACCAAGCCGGTGGAGCTGGACGCCTTTGACGATCTGGAGATGATCTCCAAAACCCGTGGCGGTGATGCGGCACTGGCCAAAGTGCGCGTAAACATGGAGCGGGCTCAGGCGCGCGAGGCGCAGAAGGCGTCGGCTTAACTTCGGCTTAACTTTGGCTTTGCTGGTCCATCGCTGGAGCTTACCCGGCGCAACTGATTTCCACGCGCCGGTTGAGCGAGCGACCGGCCTCATCATCATTGCTGGCGATGGGCTGATCCTCGCCCATGCCGACCGCTGCCATGCGCCCGGCGTCCAGCCCTCGCGCGGCTAAGGCCTCGACCACCGAGGCGGCGCGGCGCTGTGAGAGGTCGCGGTTGTAGTCGTCCGCCCCTTCGCTGGAAGAATGGCCGATGATCTGGATGCCGGTGGCGGCGTCGCCGGAAAGGCCCGCATAGAGATCGTCAAGCACGCTGTTTGAACTGGCGCGAATGACGTCGGAGTCGAAATCAAAGCTAATGCCATAGACCGTATCGCCGCAACCGAGCGCGGGCGGTTCAGGCGGCAGGCAGACCGGCGCGTCGGTTGAAGCTTCTCCATCATAAGGCCGGAAGGGTGCGCCATTGGTGGAGCGCAGGCCGCGCAAGGCGCCATCGTCTGTGGCGATCAGGATGAAATGCGAAGGAATGCCCGCCTCATCAGCGCCAAGCGCGCGCAGAACGGTGCCATCGACGGTGCCGGAAAGGCGGCTGCCAAGATCATAGCAGCCGGTGACGGAAACGCCCTCCTGCGCCAGCTCGATGTCAACGCCGCGTCCGTCCCAAATGCCACTAAAGAGGCTCGACTGTGGCGCGGAGGCCTGCGTGCCCGTGCCGATGAGCTCGGAGAACTCAAAGAACGTGTTCTCCACTTGCACATCCAGCCCGTCGGAAAGCCGCAGCTTCACCCAACGCACGTCCGGCTGATTGGCGGCCAGGGTAAGTTCGGTGACAAGCCCGCGTTCGTCGTGTTCGGTGAGCGTGCCACTGGCTAACGGCACAAATGGCCCGTCGGCGCTTTGCGCGGAGCCTAGAACCTCCACATTTTGGAAGAAGGTTTGCGAGGGGCTGGGCGTTTCCAGCACGCTTGGCACGGCAAAGCTATCGAACCGCGTGGCGGCGGGCAGAGCGTAGACGATCTCCAGCGTTTCGGTTGCCTGGCCGAAGCGCGGCGTCATCACATACTTGCCAGGGTTGCCGTCAATGGCCGCAATGGCCTGCTCCGTGGTCGTGCGGAAGTCAGCGCTGGTGGCGATGGAAACCGGCAGCACCCCTTGGGCAAAGGTCATCAAATCGATGGGTTCGGGTGCCTCTTGGGCGCTCGCGCCTGCGCAAAGAAGCGCGATAAGGGCAGCGGATGGTGCAAAGCGTTTGAGCATTTTTGTTCCCCGTTTTGCCAGAGTTTAGGCAAGAGGAGGGGATTGGGGCAATGGAGCCGTTTCACTAAGCCCCGGACGGGCCTCGCGCGTCCGATCCGGGGCCTCGCGCAGGTTATCATCGAGGTCCCCGCTCACGCTGACATGGCGTGTGCGCTTGATGTGACCACACCCACGGGGCGTCATCCCTGTGCCCGCCATACCCACTGCCCGTCATCCCGCGCCTGCCAAACCCACCGTACGTCACCCTCGGGCTTGTCCCGAGGGTCCATGCCTGAGGCTGATCCGACACTCCCGATGGTTGGAACGTTCATCGGAATGGATCCCTGTGACAAGCACAGGGATGACGATTGGAGGTGGTGATAGCTCCCTAGGGCTGGATGGCCGGACTTGATCCGGCCATCCAGCCCTAGGGAGCTCAACCTTCAACATGGTGTCGGAGGATGCTTCTGAACTGGATAACCGGGTCGAGCCCGGCTATGACGCGGATGAAACCATTTGCTTTCGCTCGCACGCACATCGCCACACCACAGACCGTCATCCCTGTGCCTGTCACAGGGATCCATGCCAGAGGCTGATCTGACACTACCGATGGTGGAAAGCTCACTGGAATGGATCCCCGCCACACGCGCTCGCGCGGCGGGGGAGGATGACGATTGGGGTTGCGGAAAGCTCTATCGTTATGGCCGGACTTGAAGTGGGGATTCAGATAGGATTTGTGTATCCACTGAGATGGTGCTGGTCGACGTGCAAAAGAAATATCGATCGACAATTAATGCGTTATTGTTTTCAGAGTTACGTGATTCATTTGTCACGCACTTCGCTAGGTGCGAAGCTTCACATGCTGATTCAGTTTCTTGATCATCGCGCAATTCCGAGCAGTATCGACATACTCTCCTTGAAATTGATGCAGACGCGGAGTTTCTAAAGATATGCCTGACAAAAACATTGTAGTTGAAAATCAGGTCGGTGATGAAGACGAAATCAACGTTTCTCTTCCAGTAAAAAGGCAGGAATTTGCTGACTTTATTGGGAGTATCATTGGGGGAAAGGATAGACTTAGAAAAGAATACTATTCAAGTTTGTTGGTCAATCGCGCGCTTCTCGTTGCGATAGAGTCGGCAATTCAAGAACGTTTGCAAAGTCAAAACGAAGGTTCGATTGTATCGAAAAGGTATAGTATTAAATTGTCCAGCGGCCGCGGTTTGAATTCGGATAATCTGAACTCCATATTCTCTCTTTCTCCAAGCCTTAATGACAATTCAAAGTCGTTCGCTGTTGAGTATGTATTCGTCATAGTCTACCCAGGTATGAATTCTCCCGCTCGCGAAACAATCAATTTGAGTTTTTCGAAATCAGACGATGCAGTACGCGCAGAATTGTCCATAGAATATGTGAATCGTCACTGGGCTGAAGATATGTTGAATACTGTAGACTCGATTTTGATTAATAGTAATATTGGCGACAAGAAAGCGATTTATATACAAAACCCAAGTTATATTGGTAGCAATTCTTTTAAAGGAATGCTGGTTCTTGCAGGTATATCAATCTATATTTTTGGCGTTTTTTATTATGAAGCGGCAGTTAGGCTTCCTGAAGATCTGTCTTCATTGACCGTTGAGGGGCAAATTGAGTATTTAATTGAAATTACCAGGCCACATATTAATGCAATATATAATGTCGTATTTTTAATTATTGCACTTTTACTAGTATTTTTACCTATAATGATTCTTGATCCACCTAGCATTGTTAGCGATAAACATAGAATAATATTTGATATATATGATTCAGATAAAAAGAAGATAGAAGAAATATATCTTAGGAAGAAAAGATATCGAATAACGTCGATCATTACATTTATTGGCGCGATTATTGCGAGCGCCGTTGGCTCTGCCTTGTTTAACTGGATAGTATCATTGTAGCGGAAATTGCTGATCAATTCAGTTTGGTGGATGCGTCAGAATTCACGCTGAATGCATCCCCCTTGACCAAAATTTGACCAAATGGTCTACTTTTCCTTTCAAAGCGGTTTTGCCCACAGAAGGCAGGCGCTTGAACGAGGGGAAAAGGCCCTATGGTCAGCCTGCAAGAGGCGATTGCGTATGGTGAGGCGGGCGAAAGCTTGCGCCGCGAACTTGCGCGTCAGGCCTGCGCCATCCGCTCTGCCCATTGGGGCACGACCATCACCTATTCGCGCAAAGTGTTTGCGCCGCTGACCACCATGTGCCGCGACACCTGCGGCTACTGCACCTTCGTCAAACACCCCGATGATCCGGGCGCGTACATCATGACGCCAGAGCAGGTTCTGGCGACGGCGCGCAAGGGCGAAGAAACCGGCTGCAAGGAGCTGCTCTTTTCCCTGGGTGAAAAGCCTGAGCAACGTTATGAGAAAGCCGCCAAGGCGCTGGCCAAGCTCGGCTATTCCAGCATGATCGATTATCTGGCGGCCATGTGTGCCCTCGTCCTGGAAGAGACGAGCCTGCTGCCGCATGTCAACGCCGGCACACTGACTGATCAAGAAATCGAAACGCTGAAGCCGGTGTCTGCCAGCATGGGTATGATGCTGGAGACCGTTTCTAATCGGCTGATGCAACCGGGCATGCCGCATCACCAATGCCCCGATAAAACGCCAAAAGCGCGGCTGCGCACGCTGGAGGTTGCCGGGCGCAACAAAGTGCCGTTCACCACCGGGCTGTTGATCGGCATCGGCGAGACCTGGGCCGAGCGCGTGGAAGCGCTGGCGGCGATCAATGCGGCGCACCAGCGCCACGGGCATATTCAAGAAGTGATCATCCAGAATTTCAAGGCCAAGCCGGGCATTGCCATGGCCAATCATCCTGAGCCGTCGCTTGACGATATGCTGCTCACGCTGGCCACCGCGCGGCTCATCCTCGATCCGTCGATCAGCCTGCAAGCCCCGCCCAACCTGTCGGCGCGCCACGCAGCGTATCTGGATGCCGGGATCAATGATTGGGGCGGCATTTCGCCGGTGACGCGCGATTTCATCAATCCCGAACGCCCCTGGCCGCAGCTTGATGGGTTGGCCAAAGCTTGTGGCGACAAAGGCCTTACCTTGCAGGAGCGGTTGACGGTGTACCCCGCTTTTCTGACTGCCGATGGCTTTGTGGCCTCGCCCGTGGCTGCCCGTGCGAAAGCGATGGCGCGCAAGGATGGATTGGCTGCCCGGCAAGCTTTGGAGCAAGAAGGGGTGGTCGCCCATGCTGCTGCCTAAACCCGCTTCCTCGCCGGTGCGGGCCATATTGGACAAAGCCTTGGCCGGCGGCGAGGTGAGCCGCGATGAAGGCGAGGTGCTGTTTCGCGCGCGCGGTGCCGATCTGGCGGCCGTGGTGGCCGTCGCCGATCAGCTACGCCGTCAGGTGTGCGGAGACGACGTGACGTTCGCCGTCAACCGGAACATCAACTTCACCAACATCTGCTACATGGGCTGCCAGTTCTGCGGCTTTGCCAAGCGTATGGAGGACAAAGGCGCGGAGTTTTTGTCGCTGGAAACCGTCGTCGCCCGCGCGCGTGAGGCATGGGATCGCGGCGCCACGGAAGTGTGCATTCAAGGCGGCTTGCACCCGAAAATGAAGGGCACGCATTACCGCGATATTCTGCTGGCCATCAAAACCGAACTGCCGGACATGCACATCCATGCTTTCTCGCCGTTTGAGATTTGGTACGGCGTGAAAAAAACGGGCATGAGCATCGCCGATTTTCTGGCTGATCTGAAAGCCTGCGGTTTGGGGTCGATGCCCGGTACAGCGGCGGAGATTCTCGACACGGAAATCCGCAAAGTTCTGACCCGCGATAAGCTGACCACCGACGAGTGGGTGGAGATCATTTCCACCGCGCATCAGGTTGGCATTCCGACCACCGCGACGATCATGTATGGGCATGTGGATGGGCCGCAGCATTGGGCCGATCATTTGGAGCGTTTGCGCAAAATTGCGCGCATTCGTCCGCTTGACCAAGCGGACGGTCTGCAGACTAGTCTGCCTCAAATAGCGGACGGTCTGCATGATCAAGCGGACGGTCTGCATCAGCAAGCAGACGGTCTGTCTCAAAATCAGGGTCAAGCGCCCGCCGGGTTCACCGAATTTGTGCCGCTTTCCTTCGTTCATGAGGATGCGCCGCTTTACCGCAAAGACCCTTCTTCCGTTCGCCCCGGGCCCACCCGCGAAGAGGTGATGGCGATGCATTCCGTTTCGCGGATCATGCTTTACGGATACATCGATAACATCCAGGTTTCCTGGACAAAACTTGGCCCCGAGATGGCGCAGGCGATGCTTGGCTGCGGCGTCAACGATCTGGGCGGTACGCTGATGAATGAAAGCATCTCTAGGGCGGCTGGCGCGAAGAATGGCCAAGAAGTCACGGCCCACGAAATGGTGCAAATCATCCGTTCTGCTGGTCGCGTTCCTGTGCAACGGAATACGCTTTACGGAACGGTGCAAAAATTCGAAAATTCCGATCCCGACATGCAAGCGCCTCTGGTCGATCGCAAAGGTTCTAACCCTCTGTCTTTTTTAGAGAAAAGCGAATTGAAGCGTGCCTAAGGTGACGCTCCTTGCAGGCGGTGTTGGCGGCGCCAAAATGGCCGAGGGTTTGGCCGCTTTGCCAGATGTTGAGCTGACAATCATCGGCAATATCGCCGATGATGAACAGTTTCACGGGCTTTGGGTTTCGCCGGATATTGATACCGTCACCTACACGCTGGCAGGTCTCATTGATCGCAAGCAGGGTTGGGGTGTGGTCGACGAAGGTTTGCGGGCTCTTGGCGTTTTGGAGAGGCTTGGCGAGCACACCTGGATGACGCTGGGTGACAAGGATCTAGGCCTGCATATTTATCGCACGATGCGCCGCGCCGAGGGTGATCGCCCCAGTGATATTGCCCGGCACATCGCCAAGGCGTTTGGCGTCAAACCGACCATCGTTCTGCCGACCGATGATTGGATGCAGACGCGGCTGGTCACCGATATTGGACCATTGAGTTTCCAGGAATATTTCGTGCGAGAGCAATGCAAACCGGAGGTTTTGGAAATCTGGTTTGAAGGCGTGGAGTTTGCCAAGCCGACGCCAGAAACGCTGGAAGCCCTTGAAAGTGCCGACCTTATTGTGCTCGCCCCGTCCAACCCGCTGGTGAGCCTTGATCCGATCCTTGCCATCCCGGGTATGCACGACGCCGTTGTGGAAGCACCTGCGCCAGTGATCGCCGTCAGTCCGTTGATAGCTGGCAAAACGGTCAAAGGCCCTGCTGCGCGGATGATGGCAAGCCTTGGTTTAGATGCGTCGGCACTGGGTATCGCGCGGCACTATCAAGGGTTGGTTGATAGCCTGGTCATCGATAACCAAGATGCCGATCTTCGCCCTGCCATCGAAGCGCTGGGCATGGAGGTTTCAACGACCGATATCTTGATGCCGACCCAAGAACGCAAGCGTGAACTGGCGGCGTATCTGTTGGAGGTGGCGTTGTGAGTTCGCCCAACGCATCTCTTTGCGTCGTCATTCCGATGAAAGATCCCGGTGAGGCCAAGACCCGGCTCGGCGACACGCTTCCTGCGAAAACCCGCGCGGCGCTAACCCGCACTCTGTTCCGTCAGACGCTTCGGGTGCTGAAAACACTAGACCAAAGCCTCCATATTGTCGTCGTTACCAACTCCGATGCAATTGCCGAAATCTGCTTGCCGTTTCGTGTGCAAGTGCTCGATGATCCGGGCGGTGGTTTGAACGAAGCGGTGAAAGCGGGCGCAGACTATGCGGCGCATCACCGGTTCTCCAGCGTTTGCGTTTTACCCGGCGATCTTGCCGACCCGGCGCCAGAAGATCTTGCAACGCTGTTTGCACTGCCGCGTCAGACCCACTCCGCGATCATAGCGCCAGCGCATGATGGTGGCACCAACGCGCTTCTGGTCACACCGCCGGAAGCACTGCCCTTTGCCTACGGGCCTGATAGCTGCGCAGCCCACCAGGCTAACGCCGAAGAGGCGGGCCTCTCTTGTTTGGTGATGCCGCTGCCGAGCCTGCTTTACGATGTGGATCGTTCATCCGATCTGGGTGCGCGTCTTGTCCGCGGGCTTGACCGATCGCTCGGCGCGTTTGCCAAAGGCGGCAAGCAATGAGGCGGGCGGAAATCATAGCGGTTCCAGGCATACCGGAAGTGAAGGTGGGCGATGATCTTGGCCTCCTGATCGGTGATGCACTGGTGGCTGCTGACCTGAAGCCGGGTGAGGGGGATATTCTCACCCTCGCTCACAAGATCGTCTCCAAGGCTGAAGGTCAGGTGCGGCAACTTGCTCACATCACCCCGGGTGAGGAGGCACTGCGCTACGGCACTGAGCTTTCCAAAGACCCGCGCAAAGTGCAGGCGGTGCTTGATGAGAGCACCCGCGTGGTGCGCGCCTTCAAACACCCCCATGCCACAGAAGGCACGATGATCTGCGAGCATCGGCTGGGACTGATTTCCGCCAATGCGGCTGTGGATGAAAGCAACACCGGCGGTGCGGATGAAGTGATCCTGCTGCCCAAAGACCCCGATGCCAGCGCGCAGATGCTTCGCGACACGCTGCACTCGCGCTTCGGTACGGATATCGGCGTCATCATCACCGACACGTTTGGCCGGCCCTGGCGGCTTGGTCAGGTAAATGTGGCCATTGGTTTGGCTGGTGTTCCAGCGCGGATCAATGAAGCCGGTGGACACGATGCGCGCGGGCGCGAGTTAAAGGTGACCGAACCTGCTTTTGCCGATGAGGTTGCGGCAGCGTCTGGCTTGGTGATCGGCAAGGCGGCGCAAACGCCAGTGGTACTTTTTCGCGGCCTTGATTGGCCAACAACGAACGATGCGCGGGGGGCTGACCTGATACGCGCGCAAAGCGAGGATATGTTTCGATGACACTTGCCATTGTCGGGGGCACAGGCCCCCAGGGAAAAGGGTTGGCGTTGCGCTTTGCCCGTGCCGGCGTGCCGGTGGCCATCGGCTCGCGCGATGGAGCACGTGCTGCTGAGATCGCTGGCGAGCTTTCCGCGCAGCTTGGCAGTGATGCCGCGCCGATCACGGGCCACAGCAATGATGAAGCGGTTGCTGCTGCCGACCGGATGGTGATCTTGTCGGTGCCCTATGCTGGCCACAACGCAACGCTGGAGCAGATCAAGAGCGGCCTTGCCGGCAAAATCTTGGTGGACATTGTGGTTCCATTGTCGCCCAACGATCCGAAGACCGTTGATATGCCGCCGGAAGGCTCGGCCACCGAGGCAGCGCAAGCCATTTTGGGCGACGATATTCCGGTGATTGGCGCCTTGCACAATGTTTCGGCGGCGACGCTCAACACTCTTGATTGGGATATCAATTGCGATGTCTTGGTCTGCGGCAACTCTCTGGATGCCCGCAAAGAGGTGATGGCATTGGTGAAGAAGCTTGGCGTGGAAGCCTACAATGCCGGTGGCGCAAGCGCGGCGCGCTGCATTGAGGCCATCACGCCTATTCTCATTCGCATCAACATTTCCAAGCAGGTGCCGTTTACGCACGCTGGCATCAAGATCTGGCCACCTGAAGGCCATTCCTGACATGCATCTTTGGCCTACAAAGCGCGGATTTCTGCGCATCCCCTGCTCTTGTACTCAAACGTACACTGCGCTGCGGTGCTCAAAATCCACCCTTTTCGGCGCAAATCTGCGCGCCATGAATGGCCTTTAGCGTCAGGACCGAAACCCTATCAAACAGCCACACAAAAGGGGATAAACCGATGGAATTTGGGATCACATTTAAAGGCTTTGTCGAGCCTGACCGGGCACGCGCCTTGGTGCGCCAAGCAGAGAATGCCGGCTTTACCTATTGCTGGTTTTACGACAGCCACATTCTCTGGCGCGAAAGCTTCGCGGCTATGGCGATGCTGATGGAGCACACCAAAACCATGCGCTTTGGCCCCTGCGTGACCAACCCCAACACCCGTGACTGGTCGCTGGCAGCTTCCATGTTCGGGTCACTGGCCAAACAGTCTGGCGGCCGGTTTGATATCGGCGTTGGGCGCGGTGACAGCGCGGTGCGTGTGATGGGCAAAAAGCCCGCTAAGCTCGCTGTGCTGGAAGAGTTCATCACCAAGGTGCAGGCCATGGTGCGTGGCGAAGAGGTGACCTATGGCGATGTACCTGCACCCATCCAGTTCCCTTGGGCAACAGGCTATGAGCTGCCCGCCTGGGTGGCTGCCTATGGTCCAATGGCGCTAAAATCAGCCGGTAAGGTCGGCGACGGCTTGATCCTGCAAATTGCTGAACCTGGCATTTGTAAGTGGCTCGCCGATCAGGCAATTGCTGCGGGCAATGAAGCCGGGCGTGATATGTCGAACTTCAAGGTTATGTCAGCTGCCCCTGCCTATATCGGTGATATCGTTGAAGCGCGTGAGGCCACCAAATGGTTCCCGGCGATGGTTGGCAACCATGTAGCGGACATCGTGGAGAAGTATGGCGCTGACACCGATCTGGTGCCGCAAAGTCTGACCGCTTATGTGGAGAAGCGTCGCGGTTACGACTATTCCAAGCATGGTCAGAGCGACAATCCGTACCTCGATTTCATCACCGATGACATCATCGATGGATTTGCTGTTCTGGGCTCGGTGGATGATCACATTGCCAAGCTTCAAGAGCTGGAAAGCGTGGGTGTGACCCAGTTCAACATCTATCTGGACAATGGCGATGAAGAGAACATCATCGCGCGCTATGGCGATACGATTATTCCTGCCATGCAGGCTTGATCGACAGGTCTTAATGACATCTGCGCGTAGCCGCCGGCCCTTGTAGGCGGCTACGTGATTTCACAGGGCAGCGAAAGTTGCAGTGCATGATATTGCTGCGGTGCAACGTGAATACTTGGTGTGATTTTTTCTTTAAACCATTGAGAATAAATACTATTTTTCGTCTTATCCGAAGGGCGGACGCCGTTCGTTGATTACCCGGAAGTATAGGGGGTAGTCCGTACGTACCCGCTTCAAGAATCCAAAGCGTTCCGATAGTTTGCCCAGCAGCTTTGGGTCGTTACCATTGGGTTATCCTCTTTTTGTGTGCCTTGCGGCGTGCTGGGATCTCCATTTGGGCAGATGCGATCTAAGGGCTGGAAACGTCTTTAGGGAGGACGCGTATTGTCTGACAACTCCGATAACAATGCCTATTGGAAGGCGAACCTTCGCCTGATGGGCTTTTGCCTGGTGATATGGGCGCTTGCCTCGTTTGGTTTTGCGATCCTACTTCGCCCGCTGATTTCCGGCATCGCCGTTGGCGGTACCGATCTTGGTTTTTGGTTCGCCCAACAGGGCTCCATCCTCGTATTCTTGGTCCTGATCTTCTTTTATGCGATCCGCATGAATGCTTTGGACAAAGAATACGGCGTGGATGAAGAGTAGGTCTGGGAGCACCAATTATGGATCAAACAACACTCAACTTTATCGTCGTGGGGGCCAGCTTTGCCCTTTACTTCGGTATCGCTTTTTGGGCGCGTGCTGCGTCCACGAGCGAGTTCTACGCCGCTGGTCGTGGTGTGAACCCAATTGTTAATGGTATGGCGACCGCTGCTGACTGGATGTCGGCCGCGTCGTTTATTTCGATGGCGGGTCTGATCGCCTTCGTTGGTTACAACAACTCTTTGTTCCTGATGGGCTGGACCGGCGGCTACGTGCTGATGGCCATGCTGCTTGCACCTTACCTGCGTAAGTTCGGCAAGTTCACGGTGCCTGAGTTCGTTGGTGACCGGTACTACTCCAACGCTGCGCGCGTTGTGGCGGTTATCTGTCTCATCGTGATCTCGGTGACTTACGTGATCGGTCAGATGCGTGGTGCGGGCATTGCCTTCTCACGCTTCCTGGAAATCGACATTGAGCTGGGTCTCTACACCGCTGGCGCGGTTGTGTTCGTCTATGCCGTTCTTGGCGGTATGAAGGGCATCACCTACACCCAGGTTGCACAGTACTGCGTGCTGATCATTGCCTACACCATTCCGGCAATCTTCATCTCGCTGAACCTGACCGGCAATCCGATCCCTGGTCTTGGTCTGTTCTCGACCATGGCTGAAGGCCAAGCAGGCGCTGGGCAACACCTTTTGGTGACGCTCGATGGACTGCTAACCGACCTTGGCTTTAGGGAATACACGGCAACAACCAATCCTTGGTTGATGGCGCTGTACACCCTGTCGCTGATGATCGGTACAGCTGGTCTTCCACACGTGATCATTCGCTTCTTCACCGTGCCTAAAGTGGCTGATGCTCGTACATCTGCAGGTTGGGCTTTGGTGTTTATTGCTCTTCTTTACCTCACCGCTCCGGCTGTGGGTGCGATGGCGCGCATGAACATCACGACCACGATGTGGCCGGCTGGTATTGAAGGCGAAGCTGTTGCTGTGGATGAACTGCCTGATTGGTTCGAAACGTGGCAGGTCACGGGCCTTCTTGGTGTCGAAGACAAGAATGGCGACGGCCGGATCCAGTACTACAACGATGCCAATCCCGACATGGACGCACTGGCTGCTGAACGTGGCTGGGAAGGCAATGAGCTTGTCACCTTCAACCGTGACATACTCGTGCTTGCCAACCCGGAAATCGCACAGCTTCCAAGTTGGGTGATCGCCTTGATTGCTGCTGGTGGTATCGCTGCTGCGCTATCAACGGCGGCGGGTCTGCTGCTGGCGATTTCGTCTGCCATCTCGCATGATCTGATCAAGTCGGTGTTCAATCCGAGTATTTCGGAGAAAGGCGAGCTGCTTGCAGCGCGTATCTCGATGGCGGTGGCGATCTGTGTGGCGGTCTATCTGGGCCTCAATCCTCCAGGATTTGCTGCGCAAGTTGTGGCGCTGGCCTTCGGTCTTGCCGCTGCAACGCTGTTCCCAACGCTGATGATGGGGATCTTCTCCAAGCGGATGAACTCCGCCGGGGCGATCGCAGGTATGTTGGCTGGTCTGATTTCGACCTGTCTCTACCTGTTCCTCTTCCTCGGTTGGTTCTTCATCCCAGGGACGGCATCGTTTGATAGCTCGCAGTATCTGTTTGGCATTCCACCAACCCACTTCGGGCCAATTGGTGCAGTGTTCAACTTTGCTGCTGCGTTCTTGGTCTCGCGTGCAACGGCGGCTCCGCCAGAGCACATTCAAGCGCTGGTGGAATCGGTACGTATTCCACGTGGTGCTGCGGCTGCTGTGGACCACTAAGTCCTCGCAACCTGCGATATGCTTTGACGGGTCCCGCCTGCGCGGGGCCCGTTTTTTCTTGGGTGAAGGCACCGCTAGGCTGCTCTTTTAAGGGCTTTGCCCAATTGGCCTTGGTGCGTGGCCAGCGCATGGTCTGTAAGCGGATTTGCCGCTGTTAATGCCAAGGATTCCCGATGGACGTGACCTTCGCCAACGCGCCTGACTTTGTGTGCAATTACCATCCATTTGACTCGCTCGCCGATGAGGCCGTGGAGCAGCTGTTGGATGGCATGGGTGTTGAGACCTACACCGATGGCACGATCATTTTCGGGTTTGGCCAGGATGTGGATGCGCTGCGCATTGTGGCACGTGGTGAGGTTGATCTGCTGTCGCCCGATGGTGATGTGATCAGCCAGGTGCATGCCGGTGACAGTTTTGGCTCACGGGCGCTCTTCAATGATGGGGTGGCCAACCAATCGGCCCGTGCACGCGGCGACCAGGTTGCCGTCTACACCGTGCCGACCGCCACCTTCATGCAGTTGGTGGAAACCAGCCGCCCGTTCAAAGCCTTTTTTGGCAGGTTCCTACCCGAGCAAGCCGAGCAGGCGCCCAATGCCGATGCCAGTCTGGTGGGCATCGCGCTGCGCGATTTGATGACGCCCAATCCAATTACTGTGCCGCTGGGCACCCGCGTGCAGGATGCGGCGGGTATCATGGCCGATAAGCACATTTCCTGCGTGCTGGTGGTCGATGGTGAGAGGTTGGTTGGCTTGCTGACCACCGGCGATATCACCGGGCGGGTGGTGTCACAGGCCCGCGACCCGAAGATCCCGGTTGATGAGGTGATGACCGCCGATCTTATGGCGTTTGCGCCGGATGCGTCGGGTTTTGATGCGATGCTGGCGATGAGCACCAACGGGATAGGTCATTTGCCGATTGCCGAGGACGGCAAGCCTGTTGGCATTATAACACGCACCAATTTGGTGCGTCGCCAGCAAGTATCGGCGGTCTACATGATCGGCGATATTCGTCGCCTTTCAGACACTGCCAAATTGGCAGAGGTCATCGATCAAGCGCCAGCCTTGCTTGTGCAATTGGTAGGTTCTGGCGTGCCGCCGCACGAGATCGGGCGGGTGATGACCTCGCTCACCGATGCGCTGACGACCCGCCTTTTGGAAATGGCTGAAGAGAAGTTTGGGCACGCTCCGGTGCCCTATCTCTGGCTTGCCTGCGGCAGCCAGGGGCGGCGCGAGCAGACAGGCGTGTCCGACCAGGATAACTGCCTGATCCTACATGATGATTTCGATCCGGCCTCTCACGATGCCTATTTCAAAGACATGGCTCAGTTTGTCTCTGATGGGCTGGATGAAGCTGGGTATTTCTATTGCCCCGGCGACATGATGGCGACCAATGATCGGTGGCGTCAGCCGGTAAAAGTCTGGCGCGGCTATTTTGAAAACTGGGTGCGCAAACCCGACCCGATGGCGCAAATGCTTGCCTCGGTGATGTTCGATCTGCGCGCTATTCACGGCGACATGAGCCTGTTTGATGGATTGCAAGAATCGACACTGGCGCTGGCCTCCAAGAATTCGATTTTCCGCGCTCACATGGCGGCCAACTCGCTCAAACACACCCCGCCGCTCGGTCTTTTTCGCGGGTTTGCGCTTATCAAGTCCGGCGAACACAAAGACACGGTGGACCTGAAGCACAATGGCGTTGTGCCGATTGTCGATCTGGCGCGCATGTACGCGCTGGAAGGTGCCATTGGTGCGGTGAACACGCGCGAGCGGCTGGAGGCTGCGCGTGAAGCCGGCACGCTTTCCAAGTCTGGTGCTAGCGATCTGATCGATGCGTATGACCTGATTTCCACCATGCGCTTACGCCATCAGGCACGGCAGATCCGCGATGGTGAAAAGCCTGACAATTTCCTAGCCCCATCGCGACTTTCGTCTTTTGAGCGCAACCATCTGAAGGATGCTTTCGGCGTTATCAAGGGGCTGCAATCAGCGCTTGGGCACGGGCGCAGCGCGGGATAGCGGTCAAAGCTCTGCTTGGCTTGCGCCGGGCCGCGTCGACCAAAGGCTGGGCTGGTGAATTGGCCCGTCACAGGCTAAACGGAGCGCTGATCGTGTTTCTCGTTTTGCCCGGAAGGCATTTATGTTCCTAGGTTATGTTGGCGCAATCGCTGGCGGTATCAGCCTGGCCGCGGTGCTTTTGATCATTTCAAAAACATTTCGGCTCAAACTGCCACGTTGGATGTATCCGGCAACGGCAGGCCTTGGCATGCTGCTGCTGACCATCCACATCGAGTATGGCTGGTACGATCAGGTTGTTTCCAACCTGCCAGAGGAGATCGAGGTGGTGCAGACCTTTGATTATTCGGTGGCTTATCAGCCCTGGACCTATCTGGTGCCACGTGTGAACCGCTTTGTTGCCATCGATCACACGACGGCACGCACCAATCCTGATCTCGATAACATGGTGCTGGTGGATGTGATCTTGATGGAGCGGTTTTCTGCAGCTTTGATCGCAACAAACATGATCAACTGCGAGGCTGGTGAGCGGTTTCTTCTGGGTGACGACACCGAGATGGACGAGAACGGCATGCCGGTTGATGCCAACTGGACGCAGGCTGGGTTGGATGATCCGCTGATTGCGGCCACGTGCGCGCGCCACGGTTCTCAGGTCTCTTAGCGGTTTTCTTCGCGCCAGCCTTCGACGGAAGGATAGTGCTTGGAGCACCCGCGTATTGGCTAGGATCAAGGAAAGGTCTGCCGGCTATGCTTAGCCTGCGACCTTCGACGGGCCTAAAGCCACACATAAAAAGAACATGGCGGCCTGATGCACTGGTGAACACCCGAAAGGGTGCCTGGGAGGACCGCCGTGAGCAAGAACGCTTCATCCTTTGAGCCGCGCCGCGCTGCGCGCAGTCTGTTCATGCCGGCCATGGGACTGGCGGTCGTGGTCACCTTGCTTGCGGCAACCATCGCTTTTGGAGGCGATGGCGGTTTGTCGCGCACGCTTGCGCCGCTTGCGGCACTCGCTTCTTTGGCGCTCATCGCGCTTTTGTTCGCGTTGATGAACAAGGTGCAGGCAACAGCGCTTGCGCCTGCGCAACGGTTGCAAGGTGCACTGGCCCGTGTTCCCGATGAGGGCGCTACGGCTGTTTCTGGTTTGCGTGACCCTGGGCTTTTGAGTGGCGTGGTGCGCGAGGTGAGCCAGTTGCTGGAAACGCATCTTTCCAGTGGGCAGGACGATGCCAAGCAGCGCGAAACGGCGGTGCGTGGACGGTTGGAAACGGTGCTGCGTGATCTGCACGATGGTGTCTTGATCTGCACGCTGGAACACCAGGTGTTGCTCTACAATGCGCGTGCTTTGGAGATCCTTCATGTGACGGGCGAGGTGGGCCTAGATCGTCCGCTGTTTGAAACGCTGGCTGAGCGACCTTTCCGTCACGCCTTGCTGCGCTTACAAGCCCGCTTTGCGTCCGGTCGCCATGTTGATCACGCTGATGGGCTGAGCATCATGTTGATCGCCGGCACGGTGGATGGTCGTCACACGATCAAAGGGCGCATGTCGCTGATGATGGACGATGCGGGCGAGGTGCCGGTTGGCTATGTCGTCACCTTTGAGGATGTGACCAACGCGCTTTCTACGGCGCTTTACCGCGAGCGTGCTCTGTTCGACATTCGCGATGATCTGCATACGCGCCTGGTGAGCCTTACCGCCAAAGCCGATGCGGCGGATATGAAGGCTGAGATGCAGGCGGTGCGCGAGGAGGTTGAGCGGCTGGATACTTTCCTTCTGGATGTGCTGGCCGGTGCTTGGCCAATGAGCGCGGTGTTTTCCACCACGCTGTTTCACTGTGTGACCGAGCGGGACTCTGAAGGCCGTGGCCTTACGTTCTCCGTCGAGGGCGATCCTGTTTGGCTGCATTGCGATAGCGCCTCAATCACCGATCTTTTGGATCGTCTTGCCAACCGGATCGCCGTTGATTTTGACGTGCGCGATTTTCGCGTGATCGCCACACTGGCTTCCGATGGCGAAGCCTATGTGGACCTGCTCTATGCCGGTGAGCCCGTGGACGATGCCGTGCTTGCCAGCTGGCTGGAGGAACGACTGGAACCCGATCTGGGATCGGTGACCGGTGATGACATTGTCCACCGGCATCGCAGCAGCCTCCAGATCGATGCCAACATTGGTGAGGGCGTGACACGGCTCCGCTTGGCTCTGAAAGTGGCCGCCGAGCGGTATGAGCGCACCGAGCGCTCTTTCATGCCGGCGCAAGCGCGACGTGAGTTTTACGATTTTGATCTGCTGCACCGGCCGCATGCCAGCGAGTTGGACCAGCAACCCCTTCGTGCACTCACCTGTGTGGTGTTTGACACGGAGACAACAGGGCTTGAGCCGTCTAAGGGCGATGAGATCATTTCTATCGGTGCGGTGCGCATTGTGAATGGGCGGTTGTTGCGCGGCGAAATTTTCAATGAATTCGTCAACCCGCAGCGCGCGATTCCGGCGGCTTCCACCAAGATCCACGGCATTACCGATGCTATGGTTGCCGATGCACCGATGATCGATGAGACCTTGCCGCGCTTTCATGGCTATGTCGGCCCCGGCGCGCTGATAGCGCACAATGCGGCGTTTGACATGAAGTTCCTGGCCCTCAAAGAGAGCCAAGTGGGCGTGCAGTTCAACCAACCTGTTCTTGATACGCTGCTGTTGGCCGCTCACGCCCTGGGCCGTGATGAAAGCCTGTCACTGGATGGACTGTCAGAGCGGTTTGGTGTGGTGCTGCCGCCTGAGGATCGCCACACGGCGCTGGGCGATGCGCTGGCCACAGGCGAAGTGTTCATCAAGCTATTGCCGCTGCTCGAAGCCAATGGCGTATACACGCTGGCCGATGCGCTGGAAGCGTCTGATCGCCAGGTTGGCCTGCGGCGCATGCAAGAGCAGTTCTAAGGCGTTTTCTGTCGGTGAATGAAAAAGGGCGGTGCCATTTGGCACCGCCCTGATCGTGTTTGGTGGAAGGGAAGCGGCTTAAATTGCCAGCTCTTCGACCTCTTCACCCGGCTGTGGTTTGGCAAGCTCGGGGTTGGCGCCATTCAGGCCAACCAGGAAGAGCGCAATCAGGAAGACCGGCGTTGCGATAACGCCAAACGCAATAAGTGCAACCGGGCCGAAGACGATGACGGCGATGATCAGCGCCACAACGGCGTTGACCAGGAACAGCGAGAGCGTGGTCGCATCCGTCCAGCGACCGTAGAAGAAGCTGCGCTTTTCGCCTGTGTCATCCACATCATCGATGGTTGGCTCGATGCCCATCTTGCGGTCGCGCTGCGCTTTTAAGCGACGGAAAAGGCCAACAATGAGCGCTGGAATGAACAGGATAATGCTGGCGACCAGCGCGAAGGGAGCGGAGACGATCTTGGCCAGACCGGTTTGCTCGGCGCCTGATGTCAGGCTTGGCCAGGCAAACAACAGACCGAAAAGAACTAGGCCGATCAACGTCACCCAGATAGCGCCGGTAACGCCGCCCACGGCATAGCCGATGCCGCCAAAGCCGACGATGTTGATGAGGAGGACGATGAGGCCGCCTAGGGTTTTACCGGCGGTCGATTTGCCCGCGTTTGAAGTGCTCATTGCTTTTCATCCGTCTTGGTGGGTGTGGTGTCGAGAGGCAAAGAATGCTCAGGATGGTCATCGGTGTAGAGGATCCGCTCGGCCGCGCCTTGCAAATCATCAAACTGTCCCGATTTTAGCGCCCAAAAGAACGCGATTAGACCAATTGTTGAGAGAACCAGCGCCAGCGGCACCAGAAAAAGCAGAACATCCATCACATGGTTCCTTCTGCTGGTTGCGCGGCCATTGGCGATTCGGTGCGGGTGCTGAGGCGTTTGAACGGGTTTAGGCCATCCATGCGCAAGGCGTTGAGCGTGACGATGATGGAGCTGGCGGCCATAGCGATGGCTGCGATCCAAGGTGTCACCAGGCCAAGCACGGCCACCGGCACCCAGAAGAGGTTGTAGCCCACCGAGAAGGTGATGTTTTGCACCACAATGCGCCGTGTTGCGCGCGCGGTCTCCAGCGTTTCGGGCAGGGCTGTAAGGCTGTTGCCTTGGAACACGGCATCAGCGGCACGGCGCGAGATATCTGCAGCGCTGGTCGGCGCCAATGAGGCGTGGGCAGCAGCCAGCGCCGGGGTATCGTTGAGGCCGTCGCCGACCATCAGCACATGTTTGCCGTCAGCCTTCATGGCTTCAATGGCCGCGATCTTATCGGCGGGGGTCATATCACCCTGCCAATCGGCGATGCCAAGCTGATCAGCCAAGGGGCCAACGAAACGGGCGCGGTCTCCGGACATGATGGCGATCTGGAAGCCGCACTGTTTCAGCGTGTCGATCACCTGCCGGGTTTTTGGGCGCAGCAAGGGTGCGAAGGCAAAGCGGGCCGGGGTGTGATTTGGGCGTGTAAGCCAAACTTCGGTTTCCAGGCCGCCGTGGGAGGCATCGTTGGCTTCGGTTTCCTCATCCGACAGCCCGCACCAACGCGCTGAGCCAAGGCGAACCTCGCCTTCGTCACTCATCCAAGAAAGGCCCATGCCTGGGGTGTCATCGACGCCTTTGACGCGCGGTACATCGGGTGCTTCTGCCCGGATGGATTGAGCCAGCGGGTGCTTAGACGAGGCGGCGATGGAAGAGGCGACTTGAAGAGCCTCGTCATCTTCCGGCAGGCCCACCAGTCGCGGTTCCAGCGTTGTCAGCGTGCCGGTTTTGTCGAACACGATGGTGTCGATGGCGGCGTAACGTTCTAGCGCAGTTTCGGATTTCACCAGCACGCCCTGACGGCTCAACCGGCCTGCAGCGACAACCTGCGTGATCGGCACGGCAAGACCAAGGGCACAGGGACAGGTGATGATGAGCACGCAAACGGCGATCATCAGCGCTTCCGGCACCGCCATGTCGCCAAAGAGCCACCAGCCGAGGAACGCGCCGAGCGCGAGCGCGTGCACGGTGGGGGAGTACCAACGCACCACCTTGTCAGCGAAGGCCATGTAGCGGCCTTTCTTCTGCTCAGCGGCTTCCAGCAAGCGCACGATCTCGGCGAGCACGGTGGCTTCACCGACGCTTTTGGCCTCCACAATCAACGGGCCGGTGAGGTTCATGGTACCAGCCAGCACATTGGCGCCTATGGCAACGTCTTTGGGTGTGGTTTCGCCATCAATGAGGGCTGTGTCGATGCTTGATCCGCCTTCGCGCACAATGCCGTCAACGCCGATGCGTTCGCCTGCTGCCACTTGAATGCGATCACCACTTGCCAGGCTGTCGGGAGCAACGGCTTGCAACGTGCCATCGGGGAGCAGTTTGTGCACGGGCTGACCTGCCAGCATCGCCAAATCATGTACCGCTGAGCGTGCCGTGCCGCGCACTTTGTGATCGAGATAACGACCGACCAGAAGAATGAAAAGCAGCATCAAAGCGCCGTCAAAATAGACGTGCGGGCCGCCGGTCCACGTTTCATAGAGGCTCATCGCGGTGGTGAGTGTCACGCCAACCGAGATTGGCACATCCATGTTGGAGCGGCCCTTGCGCAGGGCAGCGATGGCCGAGCGGTAGAACGGCAGACCTGCATAGTAGACCGATGGTACGGCGATCAGCGCGGCGATCCAATGGAAGAAGTCACGCGTTGCCTGACCCATGGTGGCGAAATGTCCGGCCCAGACGGCCCAGGCGAGCATCATCAAATTGGCAGCCGCAAAGAAGGAGACCGCCAGCGCCATAATCAGCTCGCGCTCGGTCTTCTTGTCGCGTTCCACCACCGCTTCCATGCGGTAGAGGGCGACGGGATAACCCAGATCTTCGATGGCTTTGGCAAACGTGTTGGCGCGCTTTTCTGCGCCGCTCCATTTCACCGTTAGACGGCGGGTGGAGAGATTGACGCGACCCGTCTCTACGCCGGGTTCTTGCGCCAAGCGATCTTCAATTTTGCGCACACAACCGCCGCAATGCACATTGCCGACCAACAGATTGATCGTGTGCATACCGTCCTTGTCGGTTTCGACGGCAGTCGAAAGGTCAAGGCCAGGCCGTGCGCCGGGCTTGCTGGAAGGCAGAGCGAAGGATGCGTCGAGTGATGCCATATGTCGTTCTGGACCGCGCTCTTAATTGACGCCTGGTGCGTGGATGAAGACTTCCTGCGTTGCAAAGTGCCGCGCTCCATCAACATCAGCCAAAACGCTGACAAACCAGCGCCCTGAAATCGGGAAGTTGACCGGGCCCTCATACTGCCCGCCGCCGACGTCAGTCAGCGGAACACGGACTTGCTGGGCGTAGCGGGTCATCCGCTCGGCCATCATGATGACGGTGCCGCCAGACAGCGCCCGCCCATTGCGGTCGGCCAAGGTGATGGCAGCCATCTGGCCTTCGCCAGAAAATTCAGGCGCAATGATTTCCATCTGCCAGCCTTGCTCGGATTGGGCCTGCTCAGCGGCGATGACATCATCATAGGCCAGGCCACGCTCATAAGCATTGGTGGTGACCAAGCCTGGAAAGGTGGTGAGCGCCAGGCGCACAAAGTTGCCGGTGACGGCGAAGAGGATCAGGAAACCACCGACGAAGAGCAGGGGTATCCAGCCATTTGAATCGATCAGCCAACCCATGAAACCGCGTCGTTTGGGCGGTGTCTGCTGAAGCGTATCTGTGCTCATCGTTTCTTTCCTTCGTGCCAATTTGGCGGCCACTTAGAGGTTTTCGCTCGGGGTCTGCTAGTTTTCAGGGCCCCAGAAATAGGTGCTGCTTGTTGTCATCACTTTACCATTGTCGCCATTGACCAGCGAGAAGGTAATGGGCGTTTGACCTTCAGGGCGGCGGGTTGGCGGAACGGTGATGAGAACCCGCAAAGAGGCGGCCTCAATGTCGCTGAAGCCAATGGTCGGCGCTTGACCTTCTGCCAAGGTTGAACCGGCGTGGCTGATGGCGATGGTTTGCCCCGTCAGGCCTTCAACTTCAAAACGTACGGTTTCAGCCTCCGATCCACGATCCGACAGGCGGACATTGTAGATGTTGCGAATGGACCCATCTGACAGCGTCACAAAGGCAGGGTTGCGGTCCGGTGTAATGGCAACGTCAAAGCCAGTGCGGTTCAGCACAGTGAACACCATGGCGGCAGACACCAAAATCATCAGCGCGCCATAGCCATAGAAGCGAACTTTCGTTGGCTTGCGCTTCTTGCCACCCACTTCCACCAGCGGTGCGGCCAGATGGGCCTCATCATGGGTTTCAGCAAGGCTGGCAAAGTTGATGAGGCCGGTGGGGCGTTTCAGCTTGGTCATGATGCCGTCGCAGGCATCGGCGCAAAGGCCGCAGCCGATGCAGCCCAGTTGCAGGCCGTTGCGGATATCAACGCCGGTTGGGCAAACATTGACGCAAAGATTGCAGTCCACGCAGTCGCCAATATCAGCGCCGGCGGCCTTCTTCTTGGCGCTGCCGCGTGGCTCGCCACGCCAAGCATGATAGGTGACGATCTTGGTGTTGGGGTCGAGCATGGCCGACTGGAAACGTGGCCATGGGCACATATAGAGGCACACTTTTTCGCGTGCGAAACCGGCCAAGAGGTAGGTGAGAGCACCGAACACACCAACCATGACAATGGCAGCTGTGCTGGCCTGGAAGGTAGGCACCTGGGTGAAGGTATTCACCGTGCCACCGAAATAGCCAATCAGCGTCAGGCCTGTCAGCAGGCCGATGGCCACCCAAACAGCGTGTTTGCCGGTTTTGCGCACAAGGTTCTGCGCCGTCAGGCCTTCTTTGGCGCGGCGCATCTGCTCATTGCGGTCGCCTTCAAACAGGCGCTCAATCATCTGGAACCCATCGGTCCAGAGTGTCTGTGGGCAGGAGAAGCCACACCAGATACGACCGACAATGGTGTTGGTGAAGAACAGGCCAAACGCTGAGAACAAAAGCACCAGCGTGAGCAGGTAAAGATCCTGCGGCCAGAACGTCCATGGTCCGGCGTAGAACTTGCCTTCGGTGAACGACATCAAAAAGGCTTGGTCTGGCGTTTCGCCGGGCCTGTTCCAAGGAATCCAGGCGGCGCCGAAGAAGAAGATTGTGATGGCGGCCAGGACAAGGCTCTTGATCCGGCGGAACGTGCCCGTGACGGATTTTTGATAGACTTTCTTGACGCCAGGGAACTCGTCTGCCTGGTAGCCCACGACCATTGTTTTTGCCTTCTGTCCGAATTGAATAATGTGACGCTAATGTTCCATAGCGCGGTGCCCGCCGTCGTCAGCACTAGCCCTTAAGGGCTGCGGGACCTTTTGCCGCGCGACCATCGTGCCGCGCGGCTTTTTGGTGTTGGTAGCGCCCTATTGAAGGGCGGCTGTTTCGCCGGCGCCAGTTTCTTCGCCGCCACCGAGCGAGTGCACATAGACGGCCAGCATTTTGATGGTGGCTTCATCAAGCCGCTCACCAAAGGCAGGCATCACACCCTGTTGTGGGTTGGCGATCTGCGCGATGATTTCCTCGCGCTCGCCGCCATAAAGCCAGACCGCGTCTGAAAGGTTTGGTGCCCCGAAGACTGTGTCACCCAGGCCATTCACCCCGTGACAGGCCGAGCACTCCAAGTCGAACGTTTCAGCGCCCGGCAATTGGTCACGCGTGGCGTGGTCTGGTGATGCCGGATTGAGGGCCAAAACATAGTCGGCTACCGCTTCGATGTCAGCTTGCTCGTAGAAATCGCCATAGGCAGGCATAAGGGAGAAACGCGCATCAAGCGTTTCGTTGCGGATGCCATGGTTGATGGAATACCAAATGTCATCCAGCGTACCGCCCCACAGCCAGTCATCATCGATGAGCGATGGGAACTGGCCGATCTGACCCCCACCGCCAACGCCGTGGCACTGGATGCAGTTCACGCCAAACGCTGAGCGACCGCCATTGAAGGCAAGCGTTGCAAGCTCTGGATCAGCGACAATGTCTGCCAGCTCCGTTTCAGCCAGCACAGCGCCTTGGGCTTCGCGCGCGGTGCGCACGGTTTCCAGTTGCGCTTCCAGCGCTTGACGCGCTGTGTAGCCGGTTGTGCCCGCGGTGGTTTGGTCACCAAGCGGGATGGAGGGCAGTAGCACCGCATACACCACCGCAAAAGCGATGGAGGCGATCCACACCAGCATCCACCAAGTGGGAACGGGCGTGCGAAGCTCGCGAATGCCGTTCCATTGGTGACCGGTGGTGTATTGGCCCGTGATTGGGTCGCGTTCAATCTTGTTACCCATTGTGGTCCTGCCTTGCCGCTGTGCGGCCTGCGTCTTGAGGGGTTTGTGATCCGACCTCTGATCTGGGTTCGGGCGCATCTTCCCCGCGGAAAATGATGTTGGCGTGGTCATCCATCGCTTCGCGGCTACCTGGGTGGTAAACGCGAATGATCAGGAACAGGATGGCCACCAGACCGACCGTTAGGAATGCGGCCTCGGAGTATCCGATTAGAGCTTCAGCACTCATCGTCCGATCTCCTGGCCTTGCAGCATGGTGTCCGGATCAAACGAGGTGAAGTCCACCATCGTACCGAGAACCTGCAGATAGGCGATCATCGCATCCATCTCGGTGACCTCTTCATCGGGACCGGTGAAGGGGCCAAGTGGTGCGCCTGCATACCGTTCACGCAAGGCTGTAGTGTCGCCGATGAGCGGCACCGCTTGCGCAATGATATCATCGCGGGCTGCTTCAATGTCGGCGTCGCTGTAAGGCACACCGACAAAGCGCAGGGTGCGCATGTGCAGCTCGATATCGTCATAGTCGAGTGGGCGCTCCAGGAACGCGTAGTCGGGCATGATCGATTCCGGCAACACAGCTTGTGGGTTGCGCAAGTGGGCAGCGTGCCACTCGTTGGAGTATTTGCCGCCCACACGGGCCAGATCCGGCCCGGTGCGTTTGGAGCCCCACAGGAAGGGATAGTCATAAATCCCTTCTGCAGCCAGCGAATAGTGGCCATAGCGGTCCACTTCATCGCGGAATGGGCGCACCTGTTGGCTGTGGCAGTTGTAGCAGCCTTCTCGCATGTAGATGTTGCGGCCGATCTGCTCGAGCGGTGAATACGGACGCATGCCCGACACTGGCTCGATAGTCGATTCCACCTTGAAGAGCGGAATGATCTGCACCATGCCGCCGATCCCCAAGGACAGGAGGATCAGGAGCAACATCAACGGCGTGCTTTTTTCAATGATACCGTGATTAAACATAGCCGTTTACTCCGCCGGTGTGAGGTCTGCAGGGTGTGGCCCTGAGACGAGGGGGGTTGGCGTTCTGGCGACGATCGGGCCGGTGACGGTACGGAAAAGGTTGTACATCATCACAACCACACCGGTCAGATAGAGCACACCGCCCAGGAAGCGCGTCACATAGTAAGGATGCAACATCGCGACCGTGTCGGAGAACGTGTAGAGCAGGAAGCCGTTCTCGTCGTAGGTGCGCCACATCAGGCCTTGGGTGATACCCGACACCCACATCGCGGTGATGTAGAGAAGGATACCGATTGAGGCGAGCCAGAAGTGCACCTCGATCAGGGCGACCGAGTGCATGGTGCGCCGCCACAGGCGTGGGACCAGGTAGTAGATCGCGCCGAAGGCAACGAACGCTACCCAACCAAGAGCACCAGAGTGCACATGGCCCACTGTCCAGTCGGTGTAGTGCGAGAGAGCGTTGACCTCTTTGATCGACATGAGCGGACCTTCGAAGGTCGACATGCCGTAGAAGGCAACCGCCACCACCAGGAAGCGCATGATCGGATCGGTGCGCAGCTTATGCCAAGCGCCCGATAGGGTCATGATACCGTTCACCATGCCGCCCCAGGAAGGCATCCACAGCATGACGGAGAACACAACGCCGAGCGTCTGCGCCCAATCGGGCAGCGCGGTGTAGTGAAGGTGGTGCGGACCTGCCCAGATGTAGAGGAAGATCAGCGCCCAGAAGTGCACGATCGACAAACGATAGCTGTAGATCGGGCGCTCAGCCTGCTTGGGCACGAAGTAGTACATGATGCCGATGAAGCCGGCCGTCAGGAAGAAGCCCACCATGTTGTGGCCGTACCACCACTGGATCATCGCCGACTGAACGCCGGAATAGACCGAGTAGGAGTGCATTGAGAGCCACGAAATCGGGATCGAAATATTGTTGACCGTGTGCAGCATGGCCACAGCCACGATGTAGGCAAGGAAGAACCAGTTCGCGACATAGATGTGCGGTTCTTTGCGCTTCACCAGCGTGCCGACATAGACGACCAGATAGGAGACCCACCAAACGGTGATGAGGATATCGAAAATCCACTCAGGCTCGGCATACTCTTTCGATTGGGTGAAGCCCAGAACATAAGAGCCAGCAGCCGAGAGCAGCACGACTTGAAACAGCCAGAACTGGAGAATGTGGAACCAGTTCGGTCCGAACAGACGCGTCTGACAGGTGCGCTGAACAACATAGTAGGATGTTGCCAGCAAAGCGTTGCCGCCAAAGCCGAGAATCACACCTGAGGTGTGAACAGGGCGAAAGCGGCCGAAATTAACCCACTCATGGAAGTTGAGCCAGGGGAAAGCGAGCTGCGCTGCAATGAAAACTCCCGCTGCCATCCCCACAAAGGCCCACAGGACCGTTGCGATGGTGAACAAGCGAATCGCATCGTCCGCGTAAGTAAGCGGGCGTGCTGCGGTTTCTGTGCTGCCAGCCGATTGAGCTACGGCTTGTGCTGACATTGTTTGGTGTCCTTGACCTAATTCGTCTTATGTCGCGTCTGCATCCAGGCTGTGAAATGTCAGTGCGGGCGGATGATCATCGGTTGAAGCCGATGGAATGCTGGCACTGACGGACTCACGGCCCGACGCACCGCCCACAAACCCCCAAGTGGGCGTTAAGGCGTTGCGCTAGGTCAAAGGTAGACAAAGTGACCTATCATTCATCAGTTAGGGGTGATGCGCACGGGTGTTTGCGGATGAACAAAAGTCGCGTCCGTGTTTGATCTATGTCGATCCGCGCAAACGCGATTGGGTATAGCGGTCAGGTTGGACCCCATTGCGACTCTCAATGGGTCGGCACAGTGACTGCCCGGACTTGCGTTTTTTGCGCCTCTTGGACAGGTTGTCGCATGAGCCGGGCTATGGTCCGATTTGAAGGGGCCTTTGGGCGTCAGGGGCTGACGCTGGCAAGGTTGAGCACGATGCAGGCACTAAAGGGATGAAACACCGATGACGAGTGCAAACGATATTCCGGACATCAACGAACTTGATGAAATCATTGGTGAGCCCGAGGATAGCCGCGCAGGCTTTGTGCCGCAGGGCTATGTGCCACCGACCCAGGTGAACACGATCACGCTGGACACCGTGTTCAGCTCACTGCACGCAGGCATTGCCGACTTTAAGAAAGGGGCCTTTATCTCCACTTTCTTTGGCGCAGCCTATTTTGTTATGGGTCTCTTGTTGATGGTGTTCTTGCTGGTCACCGAATCGTACTCGCTGATTTTCCCGTTCACCGCTGGTTTCCTGCTGATTGGCCCAATCGCAGCGATTGGCCTTTACGAAATCTCACGCCGCATTGAGACAGGTGAGCGTGTTGACTGGGATGTGCTTGGTGCCTTCAAACGCCATGGCGTCACACACGTGTTTCTTTATGGCTTCGTGCTGGCGTTCATGCTGATCGTCTGGCTGGTTGTCGCCCGCGTGATTTACGCGCTGAACTTTGGCTATGACCCGCTGTTCTTTGCGCAGATGGATCTCAGCTCCCTGATCGAAGAAGCTTTCACCGCCCGCGGTCTGGTGTTCCTGTTCGTAGGCAACGCCTTTGGGGCGGTTCTTGCGGGCACCGTGTTTTCCATCTCCGTGGTGGGCGTGCCCTATTTGCACGATAAACCGGTGGACTTCATGACGGCGATTATGACCAGCGTGCACGCGGTGGCGAAAAACCCATGGCCGATGTTTGTCTGGGGCGTGATGGTTGCCGGTATTGTTGCCGTCTCGGCGCTGCTGTTCTTCTTCCCGCTGATCATCACGCTGCCGATCATCGGGCACGCGACCTGGCACCTCTATCGCCAGACGGTTGTGCCAAACGAGTAGTCTTTGGTTCCGGCAGATTTGCTGAAAACCCTAAACCAAAAAGAAGACGCCGCGTTGGAACTCCAGCGCGGCGTTTTTAGTTTCGGGAGGAAGCTTCGGGGTTTTGGGATCTGGAACCCAGTGATTTGTTGGCTTTCACGGGTAAAGGCTGAAAGCCTAAACGGCGCATATCGTCCAGCGAAGCCTCAGGGTTGCCTCGCCCGTTTTGATCATCGTTGTGGTCACGGGAGGTAAACATCACTGCGAAGCCCATTTGCAGGCTCGCGAAGGTGAGGCCGATCATGAACGTCATCAGCGCGATGGCAAACAGGCCAACGCCCGACTGCGCAAACACCGTGGCAAGGTTGCCGATGTTGAAGCTGAGGATCGCGCCGACAAAAACGATGGCCACGGCAAAACCAATGGCGGCGTTTTTGATGAGAAAGCGCACCAACTTCGGCGCTGGTTGTTTGGCCGGAGGCGTTTGAAAAGAGGTCTGCATAGTGACATTCCCGATTGGAAGACTGTTCGATCCGGGTAATACCTTACGCTGTTTACCTAGGTTTAGGTCAACAATCTTTGCCCATTCCCTCATTTTTCGCGAAAGTGGTTGGGATCATTCAGAAAAATTTTTCTTTCAGAAATCCTGCAACCGGTATTGATTTTCAACGGTTTTTCTCATTCCGCTACGTAAAGCGGTTCCAAAACCATCTCTGGAACGCGCACCATGCCTTTGTCGGTGATTCGGATTTCTGGGATCACCGATAGTGGGATCAGGTTGAAGCCCATGAAGGGGATGGTGCAGCCCATGTCCTTCCAGACCACTTTCAACGCGCTCATCTCTTCGGCCACTGCGGTCACGCGCTTGTCGGAAAGTAGACCGGCGATGGGCAGCGGCACCATGGCCGTGACGTGGCCGCCTTGGACGGTGACCACGCCGCCTTGATGCTCTTTCAGGGCCGTGAGCGCGACCTGCATGTCTTCAGCGTTGGTGCCGGCGATGATGATGTTGTGGCTGTCGTGACCGACCGAGGATGCGACAGCGCCATCTTTCAAGCCAAAATCTTTCAGCAAGCCGTGCGCAACGTTTCCGTCACTTTTGCCGTGGCGCTCGATGATGGTGACGAAGCAGAGCCCATGCTCATCGAAATGCGTGGTCCAGTCGTTGCTGGCCTTTAAGTCCACCGTATCGTGGAAAAGCGTGATGCCGGGCAGGGCCACGCGCAGCACATTGGCGGTGACATCGCGCGATGGAACGTCTGGCGTCATGGTGACGGCGCCTGGCACTTTGACACTGGTGAAGGCAGCATCGGGATAGGTGTAACGGGTAGAAAGCGCCTGATCGAGCATAGGTGTGATAGATTTGTCTTCCACCACCAGCTCGCCGCCATACCAGGTGTTTTGCGGCTCTAGATCATCGTTGAGCAGGACAAGATCGGCACGCCGTCCGCCGCCGAGGCCGCCAATCTCGTTTTCCATGCCAAAGCGCGTTGCGCCATGTAGGGAGCCCATGGACCAGGCGGTTTCGGGCTTGATGCCCGCTTTCACTGCTTCTCGGGTCACCCAGTCCTGCCCAAACATAAGCAGATCGTCTGCATCGCGATCATCGGTGCAGACCGCGACGCGCTTGGTCGACGCACCAAGCTCGGTGATGGTTTTGATGGCTTTAGGCAGCGAATGCCACGGTGTTGTCGGTGGTCCGCCGCGCAGGAATACCCAGATACCCGCATCCAGCAGATCATCGGCGATGTCGCGGTCGATGGCTTCGTGCGTATCAGTGACACCTGCTGCGGCATAGGCCGCGACGAACTCACGACCATAGACGTGGCCGGAAACCGGTCGTCCGCGTGATAAAGAGGCTTCAATGATGGCGTGGGAGCGTTCGTCTGACATGCAGACCGGAACGAAATCCATTTTTTCGCCCAGGGCGACGGCTTCGGGCCAACGATCAAAGATACCTGCGATTTTTTCCGGTGTTAGATCACCGCCTGCTGTTTCCATCTCCGGCGATGTGGCAGGAACGGTGGAGGGTACAGTGAGGAAGATCGAAAGCGGTGCTTGGCGCGCATCTTCCAGCATGGCTTCCACGCCCGCCACATCCATGACATTGCCGATCTCATGGCTGTCGCAAAAGATGGTCGTGGTGCCGTTAAGCAGCGCAGCCTCAGCGTAGGCGCAGGCGGTGACCATGGAGGATTCGATGTGCAGATGTGGATCAACCAGCCCTGGTGCGATGATGCCGCCCTTGCCGTCATAGCGGCTGGCAGCGCCTTGATAGATGCCCGCGGGCTTCACGGCGGCGATACGTCCACGAGCGATCCACACTTCTTTGTCTGTCGCGATGCGCTCAGAATAGGTGTTGAGCGTGCGCACACCGGTGATCACCAAATCAGGGTCTGCCCGCCCGGATGCCACATCAGCAAGATGGCGGGTCATGCTCGACAAAGGCGCAACAGAGAATCGGGTGAGGGCAGTTGAGGGCATCATGGGCTCCGAGCGTTATGAGATGCGCTCACCCTTCCACTCTGCCCTCAACCTTGGCAAGCAGCATTTCTATGCAGAATGTCCGCGCTGGAATCAGCAGGTCGGTAGCTCTTCCTCCAATCCGTCGATTGAGATTTCCCGCAAATCGAACCCATCGAGTGTGCGCACAAAGCGGTTGGTTTCGCTGGTTTTCAAGAACACATCCACGCGAAGCGGGCCGTCTGGAAGGCTGCCTGCTGCGCACATCTCATCGACGCTCACACTGATCGCCAAGGAGCCGCTCCGGTCGTTTGCCTTGGCTGCCTCAACGGCGCGGCGAATCGCATCCATGCCCAGCTGATCTTCCGGCGACAGCGCGTAAACGAAAATGTGGCGGTCGCTACTCGCCTCAGGAAGGTCAGTTTGGAGAGAGGCAAGGTCTTGCCCAACCAAAGCGTAAGAGCGTTCTTCGGCCACTGCGCCTTCGATGGAGAGTGTGACGTTGAGCCGAACACCATCGATATTTGGCACCAAGACGGCTGGCATCTCAATGGCGGCGCGCAGCGCGCTGAACTGCGTGGTTTGGAAGTCGATGGATGCCAGCGCTGGGATCGACATCACCGGCACGTGGCTGCAACCGGCCAGCAGGGCAAGCGCGGTTGCAGCACCAAGACATGCACTGGTGAGTTTAGGGAAGGAGGGGAGAGTGCGGGGAATGAACTTCATGGTTTGATTAACTCGGACTTTGACACGATAAAATTCATGTATTATATTAATTTTTAGATTGGAAGTGATAATTTCATCGCCTGACCTTTTCTACGTTTAAGGACAACCCCATGCATGCCTCCCCCCATTCTTCCACCCTTACCCCCATCTCGCGGCGCGCGCGCTGGGTCGCTGTTGTTCCGCTGCTGGCTGCCGGGCTTTTGCTGGTTGGCTTGGTGGCGCAATGGGTGTCGGAAGACATTCGCGCGATGTACATCAGCACCTCGCTCGGGATGATGGGCAATGAGATGGCACCGGGCGCAGCGAGCTTCCCCAGCGTGATATGGCCGATGCTGTTTCGCACCGTGCCCGCGATCGTCTTTGTGCTGACGATGCTTACGCTGTTTCAGCTCTTTCGCCGTCTTGCCCAGGGCGTTGTGCTTGATGAGCGCAATGCCAAGCTGGTGTCGCGGGCAGGAATCGGGTTTGTACTGTTTGCGGTGACGGCCATGCTCAGCAACACATTGACGACGCTTTATCTTTCCATGACGAATCCGGATACTCCGGGCGTCTTCAGTGTTGGATTCACGGCGTCAGACCTGGGTGCTTATGCGGCGGGCTTTGCCTTATGGGGCCTTGGGCTTGTGCTTAGCGAGGCTGCGCGGGTGGCCGACGATCATGCAGGCATTGTCTGATGCCGATTGTTGTCGATCTGGATGTGATGCTGGCGCGGCGCAAAGTCCGCTCCAAGGAGCTGGCGGCAGCCATTGGCATCACCGAGCAGCAAGTGTCGCTACTCAAGTCCGGCAAGGTAAAAGGCGTGCGCTTTGAGACGCTGGAGAAAATTTGTGTGTTTCTTAAGTGCCAACCCGGTGATCTGATCCGGTATGAGCCGGATCAGAATGGCAACAGCTAATGCGTCCTAATCAAACCGGGTGATGTCGGCTTCGGCGACATCCTTCAACAGGCCGATGAATCCACGGGCGTAATGCTCAGCGGTTTGTCGGCCTTTGTCCGCTGTGGCAATGCTCGCATCGCCCACCGTGCCTTCGGTGTTGAGGTCAGACGAGATCCACCCATAGGCGGGCATGCCGGTGGGAGAAATGTTGAAGCCGCCTTGGCGATCTTCGGCGGTGGAGCGGAAGTTCTCCGCTTTGCTCATGTCCACCAGGTTTTCGTGGAAATGCAGCATCATGGACGTTTCGACGTCTCCGCCATGGATGCCGAATTTCATCTCATCCTCGGTGTAGAGCCCGTCAGGCACGCCCCAATTGCCCCACTGGCTTTTCACGCACAGCATGCGCGCGCGCACCCGCATTTCCCGCGACAGGATCGAGATCAGATCGAGGTTGCCGCCATGCGAATTGGTGATCACCATTTTGCGCACGCCGGCGCGAGCGACAGACAATCCGATTTCCGTCCAGATCGATAGCGCAAGCTCAGCAGGCAGCGTCAGCGTACCCGGCGCATGCAGGTGCTCGTTGGATTTGCCGATGGCTTGAACCGGTAGGATGCGCACATCCAAGTCCGGTGCGAGGTCTGGCAGCATTGCCTCAACGGTCGAGAGCATGCCCTCGTTGAGATAGGTGTCGACGCCAACCGGCAGATGCGGCCCGTGCTGTTCAATGGCCGCCGTCGGCAGCACAGCAACGACCTTTTGCGGGTCGAGGTTTTCAAACTCTGTAGTTTTGTACTCGGCCCAGCGGTAGCGTCGAGAGGGGGTATCTGCCATGTCAGCTTGCCGCTTTCTGGCTGTAGGTCGCGGTGAGACGCATGGTCAGATATTCGTGGCAGAGGATCGGCTCATAGTGCTTCTCCTCGCCCGTTCCCGGCAGAGCTTCCACCAGCGCGTTGGGGTTGGGGTCCATGAAGAAGGCGATGGAACGGCGCTCCTTAACCGGGCGCAGAACGCGGTGCGGGTTGGACACATAGATGTCGTTGGTCCATCGCATCAGCAGGTCACCAATGTTGACGATGAAAGCGCCATCGACGGCTGGGACATCGATCCACTCGGCGCTGTCGCGCGGCTTAACCTGTAGGCCAGCGGTGCCATCGCTCATCAGCAACGTGATAGAGCCATAGTCGGTGTGTGCGCCGGCGCCGATTTCACCAGGTTGCGGGTTGATCGCCGGTGGATAGCGCAGCACGCGCAAGGTGGACATGGAATCCACGAAAGGCTCGGCGAAATGATCTTCCGGCAGACCTAGGTCCAGCGCAATGGCGCGATGAAGATTGACGCCCAGATTGAACACCTGATCGAAATAGGCGGTGAAGGTTTCTTTGAAACCAGGAACATCCGGCCACATGTTGGTGCCGCGATAAGGTTCCTTGGCGATCACGCGCGGATCATCTGCGGGCAGATCAAGAGCCATGTTGAAGGCCTCTTTTTGATCCATCTGACCGCTTTTCTCATCCAAGCTTTCCGAACCGGTGCCAGCATAGCCGCGATTGTGCGGGGACTTGTCGATGGAAATCTTGGATTTCTCTGCGCTGGGCAGGGCGAAGAACTCATCGGCCTTATCAAACATGCCGGCAATAAGGTTGGGGTCCACACCGTGGTTTTTAACCACCATAAAGCCCGGTCCACGTGCGGCCTTGCCCCATGCGTCTACAAACTCTTGTTTGGTGGCGCCGGAGAACGTCGCGTAGTCGAGAATGGGAATGGTGGTCATGCCGTTTGCCTCGCTTTGCTGGGATAGCGTGCTGCCTGCTGCTCAAACCGCCGCTCTCCGATGAGTTTGCGCATTTTGCTGCGAACGCGGGCCAAATGCTTGGCGCGGCTATCGGGTGTTGAAAAATCCATGCGGTAATGCGCGGCGAACGCGGTGCGTGCCCGTTCATGACACAGCGCGCGCAAGCCCCGCATCAAGATACGCTTGCCCGGTGAGCCGATGAGCTTGGTCAGCCAGAAGGATGCCCCGCAGGTGGTGAAGACACCCAGATGCTTGATGTGTTTGAGGGTGTGGCCGAAGCGCTTGTCTTCTTCGCACGGCATGGTGAAGGCAACGCCGGGCACCAGCACCCGGTCCAGCCAGCCCTTCAGCATAGCCGGTTGGCCGAACCACCAGGTCGGGTAAACGAAAATTAGCGCGTTACACCATTGCAGGCTCTCAACATGCGGGGCGATGCGATCGGTGTTGCAGCTTGTGTCTTCGTACTCAGTCCAGTCTTCCAGTGTGAGCGCTGGCTGAAACTGCTCGCCATACAGATCGATCACGCGCGTTTCGGCGCCAGCTTGGCTGAGTTCGTCCATCACAGTGTGAAGAACCGCGTGGTTGAAGCTGGCTGCGCTGGGATGGCAATAAACGATCAACGCTTTCATATCGTTTTCGTCCTGCTACTTGCCTGCATGCTGGGTCAGAACCTCTCCATCTGGTGTGTCACACGCTGTAAAAACGCGGCACGCTTCTGATCGCTCGCCCGGTTCATGTCGTAAAGTGCGAGGTATTGCATAGGCGCACCGTTCATCACGTATCGTACAGGCCGGGTCATCAGCTTGCGCGGCGGGTCACCGGCCATAAAGGCGCGTAGCCGCGTCCCACCATAGGTGGTGACGGTGGCGTACTTTTTGACGTTCGTCAGTGCTGGGCGAACTTGCCCATCGACCAGTTTGAACGACACGCCAGGCAGAAAAACCCGGTCGAAAAACCCCTTGAGGATCGCTGGGTAGCCAAAGTTCCAAACGGGGTAGACAAAAACCACAGCTTGCGCTGCCTGGAGCCGATCAACATATGATTTAACTGGATTTATGTTGATATTTTCATCGTGGTATGTACGGCGCTCGTCGCATGTCATCACGGCAGGGAAGCTTTCTGCGTTCAAGTCGCAGTCATCCACTTGCCATTGCTTATCTTTTAGCGTTTCGACCACACGCGCGTGTAAGGCAGAGGAGAAGCTTTCAGGCACCGGGTGCGCGAAGATCACCATCACCCTTTTCTCATTGCCTGGCATGCTTTCATTCCCCCGAATGAACTGAAATTCAGTTGATTAACTTGCTTTTCTCATTTTTGGGTAGGCGTACATGGTTTCATAGGACCAGTTAGGATCATCCCAGGAGATCATCTTGCCTGGGTTTAAGAGGCCCTTTGGATCAGCTTCTTGCTTGAACTTCAGCTGACGATCATCGGTTTTTTGGCGGCCGCCTTCTTCCAGCGTGTAACGATGCGGATTGAAGATCATGCAGCCAAGCTCCTCATGGATGCGTACGATCTCATTGAGCCGTTCCTCGTTGGAAAAATCGACGATGGGCAGCCCGGCATAGATGACGTTGCCACCTTCGCGCATGGCTTCCAGGTGCTGGAGCACTTCTGCGCCGAAGGTTTCGCGCACCTTGGCAACCTTGGCGAGCGGGTCGGGCCCGCCATAGCGCACCTGGAGATAGGTGACCGTTGGATCGACCTGAAGTGCGCGCAGTGTGGTGTGGTTCCAGGTGTATTCGGCCAGATGGCCAGGGGTGCGATCAAACGTGGACGCGTCTGAGCGGTAGATGACATCCGGGTCGTTGTTGCGGCCCATGAACGCGCTAAAACCGTCCAGCGACTGTGGCGCGACCAGCACGATCAGAATGCTCTGGTCCTCGCGTACATGGCCGGAAAAACGTTTGAAGAATTTGAACGGGATTGGCGCTTCAATCGGCGTGATGAGCTTCACCAAAATACCATCTTGTTGCGCCAGATTGTAGCCGAAGGTCGCCGCCTCCATAAAGTCGTCGAAGCCGAGCGCAAACTCCACCCAATCATAGGCCGGTGCCAGCGGCATTTCGATTTCGGTGATGATGCCGTTGGTGCCATAGGCGTGGGATACGCGGGCAAGATCTTCGCCGGTGAATTCCAGAATGCGCGGTTCGGCTTCCATGGTGACGACGCGCAGGCGCAAAATATTGCCCAGATCGCGCAAAGCGCCCCAGCGCACGGACCCGATACCGCCAGATCCGCCTGCGATGAACCCGCCAATCGTCGCCGTGCCATAGGTTGAAGGCATCATGCGCATTTCTTGGCCTGAGTGCGCGCGGGTTTCAGCGTCAAGGTCTTTAACGACTTTGCCTGGCTCGACGATCACACGGCCGGGGTGGATTTCTTTCACCTTGGTCATGTTCTTCATGTGCATGACAACGCCGCCAGCAAGCGGCATGGCCTGACCGTAATTGCCGGTGCCAGCGCCGCGTGTGGTGACAGGCACATCGTGCGCGAAGCAAGTTTTGAGCACCTCAATCACCTCGTCCTCTGAACGCGGTGAGACGACGAAGTCGCCAACCAGATGATCCATCTTCTTTTTGAGCACCGGGGAGTACCAGAAGAAGTCGCGGCTCTTCTGTTTCAGCGTGGCCGGATTGTCGTCGATATCAAGGTGGTTCAGCGCTTCGCGTACGGCAGCGATGTTTCCAGTCATGCTTTACTCCATCAAGGGGTCGAGAACCGCATAGTCGGGCGGGGAAAGGGTGAGCACCTCTCCACCACGAATGACCGTGCGGTTGGTCTGGGGGCGTGATAGCAGCTCGTTCCAGCTACGCGCTTTGAACACAATCAAATCAGCCAGCTTGCCATGTGCAAAGGGCGCATAGTCGAAGTTGCACATTGTTGCGGGCGTTGTGGTGAAGGCTTTCACCCAATCATTACCGGTATGATCGAGGTGCGCGATGCGGGTCGCCTCGCGCAACACCTCCACCATATCCAAATCGCCATAGGCGTAGAACGGGTCGCGGGTGTTGTCAGAAGCAAAGGCGACGGGAATGCCGCGCGCCTTCATCTCATGAACAAGCGTTACGCCACGCCAGCGCGGTGTGCGACCTCGGTCGCGATCTTGAAGGTAAAGGTTGCAGAGCGGTAATGAGACGATGGTGAGACCTGCTTCGGCAACCAAGTCCATCGTGCGGTCGGCTTCGCTCTCATCCTGCGCAGCCAGCGAGCAGCAATGGCCGCAAACGACTTTGCCTTTGTAACCGGTTTTGAGAACCATCTGCGCGATTTGGCGAAGCGTCGCCACGGAAGGATCGCCGGTTTCATCGACGTGGAAATCAGCGTCGAGATTGCGCTGGGTCGCCATATCGAAAAAGGCTTCCAGCCGCTGCTCCAAATCGGGCAGGGGATAGGTGACCATGCCCAGAACGCCACCGGCTTTGGAGACGATGTCGGCTGTGTTTTGATAGCGACCGGTGCCATCGGGTTCGATGCCATCGGCGCCAACGAGGCTGACGGCCTGCAGGTCGATGCGCCCTTTCCAATCGCCCCTTACTTGATCGAAAACGGCCCAAGAGATTTCATCCTGCGGCGGGATCGAGTCCAAATGCGTGCGGATGGCCTTGGTGCCGTGTGCGTAAGCCGATTCCAGCGCGAAATTCATCCGGGCAAGCACGTCGTCGGCGGACCATTTGGCCTCGCGATCCTCGCCAACCGAGGATAGGGCGCCATCGAAGGTGCCGTCCGGGTTGGGTGTACGTGGCCAGATGTGGCCCTTGTCCAAATGCGTGTGCATATCGACCAAGGCGGGAAGAGCCATCTGCCCTTCCATGTCGATGCACTGCTCGGCTGGCTGCTCGGAAAAGTGACCGTCGCGGATCGTCAGCGAGGTGGAGACAAGCGTTTCCTGTGAGCCTATGAGCGGGCCGGGGATCGAAAGATTGTCGAACGTGATAGGGCCGTTTGGTAGGGAAAGAGACGGCACCTAGCGCTCCCGTTTCAAGGCACTTTCGTGCCATTTGTGCAGCAACAGCCAGCTGAGAAAGCTAAGAACGGCATAGATGACAACGCCGGTGGCGGCGATGAGGATCAGTGCAGCGAACATACGCGGGATGTTGAGCCGATAGCCGGCTTCCAGGATGGTGAAGGCCAGTCCCGAGCCGATGCCTCCAGTGCCTGCAACATACTCCGCGACCACCGCGCCGATCAGCGCCAGGCCGCCCGCGATACGCAAGCCGCCCAAGAAATAGGGTAGGGCAGAGGGCAGCTCCAAATGCAACAATCGCTGCCAGCGCGAGGCGCCGTAAATCTTGAACAGGTCACGCAGATTGTGGTCGGCGGAGTTGAGCCCCAGCGTGGTGTTGGAGAGCACCGGGAAGAACGCCACCAGCCAGGCGCAGATGAGCAGGCCGACTAGTCGTTCCTCAACATAGATAAAGATCAGCGGGGCAATCGCCACGATAGGTGTGACCTGAAGGATCACCGCATAGGGGTAGAGCGACATCTCCATCAAGCGGGACTGCTTAAAGAGAATGGCCAGCCCAGCTCCGCCGATGATGGCGGCGAGAAGCGCTGCGGCGGTGATCATCATGGTGATCGAAAGCGCATCGAACAGCACGCGCCAGTCGGCAATCAATGTGTCCCAAACGCGCCCGGGGCCGGGCAGGATGTAATGGGGAATTTCGTTGATTGCGACGATCCGATCCCAGGCGAAAATGCCGAGCGCAATCATGATGGCGGGCAGCATCCATGCGCCGATCTTGTCCAAGCGTTCGCGCCGAGCAATGGCGCGCTCTTCCAGATCGACAACTTGCGCATCATCGGATGGGCCGACGTGCGGTGTGCGTTCATCGGGAGATATCACAGCCATCTATGCTGCCTCCACACTGGTGTTCATGATTGCCCCATGCAGCGCTTCGGATGCTTGCCTGCAGTGGGCCGCATACTCCGGAGACGTGCGGAAATCTTCATGGCGCGGGTAGGGTTCGTCGACGGCAAGCTCCTGCACCACCCGGCCTGGTCGGGCGGCCATGACCACCACACGGTTGGAAAGAAACACGCTTTCAAACACCGAGTGGGTGACGAAGATGACGGTGCAGCCAATGCGCGCCTGCATTTCCAACAGGTCATTGTTCAGTTTGAACCGGGTTATCTCATCAAGCGCGGCGAAGGGCTCGTCCATCAGAATGAGTTTGGGGCGCGTGACCATGGCGCGGGCAATGGAAACGCGCATTTTCATCCCGCCAGAGAGCTCGCGCGGGTAGCTTTTCTCAAAACCAGATAGGCCGACGACGGAGAGAATTTCGGCGATCTGGTCGCGCACCTGCGCTTTGGGAATGCGCGAAAGGCGCATAGGCAGCCAGACATTATCCTCCACCGTTGCCCAGGGCATCAGCGTTGGCTCTTGGAACACCACGCCGAGATCCTGCCCACCGGTGCTTTTTTGCCCCGTGTCAGACCACACAATGCGGCCTGATGTTGGGCGCATCAGCCCAGCAATCAGCCGCAGGGCGGTGGATTTTCCGCAACCCGACGGCCCCAAAAGGCTGACAAAATCGCCGTCGTGAATGTTCAGCGACATGTCATCGAGCGCTGTGACTGTGCCGCCAAATACTTTGCCGACATGGCGTAGCGAGAGGATCGGTGAGGTGGCGTGTGGTGTCTCGGGCAAAGATACAGATCCGGGATCTTTTCAGGGTTGCGGCGCACCTTGGGTTAAGGCGCGCCGCGGCAGTGTCATCGGGGGGATGAATTGAAAGGCTTACTCTGGACGCAGATCCATGCCGAGGCCCTGGTTCACAAAGTCTGTCGTGTAGGCAGCTGTGTAATCCAAACCAGCGTCGATCACGCCCGCATCGACCATCTGCGCATAGAACGCATTGATTGTCTCATCGGTCATCGCGCCGATGCCGAACTCCAGCGCTTCGCCAGAATCAACGATGCCAAACTCCAACATCTTTTCGATGGCAAAATCGATCTTGTCCTGCGTCATCTCGGCGTTGTCGGCCATGATCATGGCGTTGGCTTCGGCATTGTCGCCGTAAAGATAGTTGTACCAGCCCAGGATCGAGCCTTCGACAAAGCACTCCACCACCTCAGGGCGTTCTGCGATGGTGTCGGCCATCGTTTCGATGATCGTTGAATAGGTTGCAAAGCCAGCGTCAGCGATCAGGAAAACTTCAGGTGTGAAACCCGCCTCAGTTTCAATCACATAGGGTTCGGAGGAGAGATAGCCCTGCATGGCCGTGCCGGTATCTGCCAGGAATGGTGCTGGGTTGAAGGTGTAGGGCTGGCGCTGCTCGTCGGTGAACCCGTGGGCCGCGACCATCCAGCGATAGTAACCGGCAAAGCCGTTGTCGCCGATCAGCAGTGTGAGGTCTTTCAGGTCATCCCAGGCCTCTGCTGCGCCCGGATGGGCGATGATCACTTGGGGGTGTTTCTGGAAAGAGGCGGCAACGGCAACCACTGGAATGCCCTGCTCGGCAGCCAAGAAGGTGGACAGCAGATCGCCACCCATATGGAAATCAATGCGACCAGCGAGCATCAAAGCTTTATTGTTCACTTGGGGGCCGCCAGTGACGATGGAAACGTCCAAGCCGCAAGCTTCATAGGTGCCGTCGGCCACCGATTGGTAAAAGCCGCCATGTTCTGCCTGGGCCAGCCAGTTGGTGCCAAACACCACTTCTTCAAGGGCCAGTGCTGGCGAAACTGCGCCCAAGGACATGACTGTTGCAACCAGTAAGGCGACCTTGCGCATCGATGTGCGGCGCTTGGGAAGGGATGAGCTGGAAAGTGTCATGAACGACTCCGCTGTTTTTTGTGCGCATGCGTCGCGCATCGTGTGGCTTGCAAGTATGTGCAGGCCTTGATTGGGAACAGATCGGCAGCGCTATCATGCCGCGCGCACCATTCCGGTTATGCTGATTAGGTGGCGGGCGGGTTGTGATGTCAACGCAAAAACGCCTAAAATCTAATCGTGTTGCCCTATTGCCTTTGTGCTGTGCACACTGCCTAGCTTTTGTGCTGCATACGCAGGCACAATCCATCAGACAACGCTTTTGAACGAGGTCCTCGTGAGCTTTCGATCCCTCTTGCCCGACAGTTTGGCTCCTCCCTTTGCCCGCTATGCCCATGGTGTGGCGATTGAAGCTGGCCAACGCATGGTGCGCACCGCCGGGCAGCTGGCGATGGCCAAGGATGGCACAATTCCCGAGGGCGCCGAAGCACAAGCGCAGCTGGTGTTTGCGAACCTAGACGCAGTGCTTGCCGAGGGAGGCCTCAGCAAAAACGATGTCTGTCATCTGTTTGCCTTCGTGACCGCGCGTGAGCACATGGCTGGCTACATGAAAGCGCGCGATGCATGGCTTGCTGACGTGCCCAAGCTTCCAGCTTCAACGCTGATCATCGTTGGCGGCTTCACACGCGAAGAGTTTCTGGTGGAGATCGAGGCAACGGCGGTTGGACCGGCCGATGGATGATCACTTCGGTTGCATGAGATCGGATAGGCGTGCTTTGGCCACGATGCCTTAAGCGGAAGCTGCTGCCCCAACTTGGATCAGAGGCGATTTTGCCGCGACCGATGTCGTTGGTACTGTTTTCTCGTTGGCAGCATCGTTTGTTTCCGACTCGCCAAAACGCTGCCAGCGTGTGGTGAGAGCGGCGAGAAAATCATCGGCTGGGACAGGCCGCGAATAGAAAAAGCCTTGAACGCAATCGACACCGGCGCGTTGCAATATTTCTGCTTGCTCTTGCGTTTCAACGCCTTCGGCGACGGTCTTCATGCCATAGCGCTTTGCCATGGATACGAGCATATCAGCCATCACAGTTGAGCGTGTATCGTGGGTGATATGATCGATGAAGAACTTATCGATTTTCAGCACTGATGCGTCGAGCATCTGAATGGCCGCAAGACCATTGTGCCCCGTTCCTGCATCATCGATTGCGACTCGGAAACCTGCCTCGCGCAGGATCGCTGTTGCAGATGCTGCGTTATCAGGTGATGAAATTTCCTGGCGTTCGGTGATCTCAATGCACACTTGTGCAGGCGCTAAGCTGTTGTCTTCCACCAAGTCTGTGAAAACCTTGGCAAACCCAGGCCGACACAGCTGATCCGGCGTAACGTTGAAGCTTACATAGAAGTTTGGATCGTTCTGCAGCGCGTCACGCAGGCCGATTGCGGCCTTTTCAACCATGATCTTAAGCAGCTTGTCATTGAGCCCATGTTGCTCAATCAACGGGATAAATCGGCCCGGTGAGATCTGCTCGCCATTTGGTTTGGTCCACCGTGCAAGGGCTTCGCAGCCAATAACGCTGGTCGTCCGCAGGTCAACGATTGGCTGGAAATGTGGACCAATTTCATTGTTTTCCAGTGCATGCACAACGTCCGCGACGTGCCGGTTGCGGCCACCGCTTGCTGCCCAGGCACTTAACCACGCAACGGCAGAGCCCAAGACAATCCAGGCCAGCATGATTGGCATGGAAACAGTTGCGCGCCAGTTCGATAGCGCTTCTGGGGCCACCAGAATTTCTGCATTGAGGGGATAGCGAGACCCCATGGTAGCGAACGACGTCCAGTCGGACGCATCTGGCGCTTGCGCCTGCGCACCGACGAAGTCTGCGATCAGCATCTCATCGATTGAGAGGCCAACGCGGCCTGTACTGCGTAGCTCGTTGGGCAAGACATCGAATAAGATTGCATCGGCGCTGATGGCGGCAACCAATTCAAGGTCGGTGCCAAACCCCCGCGAGACGCCGACCAAATGGGAGCTGTGGCCATCGATTTTTCCGATGCGATAGGCGGGATTGCGCGCTTCAACCCATGTTGAGCGTTCGCTTGCTGACGGCAGCGGGTTGCTCAACTGCTCAAAGCTCGAGCACACGCCAGTTGGCGTTACCATGTAAACGTCGGAAACAGTCCCTGTGTCGATCACCAGCTGCAGCAGCATGTTGCGCGCTGGTTCATCACAAGCTTTGTGGCCGGCAACCAGGAACTCGGAGTTGGCGATCACAACGAAATCAATGGCTTTCTCAGCACGCCGTATCAACTGCTGAGAAAGATCCTCGAGCACAAGTGTGTTGCTGTGGTTCGAAATGCTTTTGTGCAGCGCCTGTCCGCCCACCAACCAGGCAGAAAGAGCCAACACGAAAATCGCGCCAAATCGAACATGGTGCCGTCTGATGATAGCCATTTGCTACTCCCCGCGGCGATGGTCGGGCAGACAGGCTAACGGTCAGCTAAGAACTGGCTCCCTGAGCGCGAAAATTCGCCGATGGGGTGAATCGATGATGAACAGCGACACGGAGGAGAAGAATACCAAATCGCGAGGTTGAAGCCCCGGTGCAAGACTGGGGCCTGCCATTAGCGGTTGTAAACCGCGGTGATGGTCGAGGAAGCCAGACTGTTGGCGTTGACCATGAAGCCGGCCAGCGCGTTGCTGACTGAGGCGTCCAAGTCGAGCGTCGTGCCGAGCGCGTGAACGGTGAACTGGTAGCGGTGCACATCGCCGGGAGGAGGGCAAGCGCCGCCAAAGCCCTTTGCGCCATAATCATTGGCAAGCTCAATCGCGCCTGCCGGCATCTCGCCGCCGCCAGAAAGCTCCATGACATCGGCAGGGATGTTGAAGGCAAACCAGTGCCACCAGCCCGAGCCGGTCGGCGCGTCCGGGTCATAGACGGTCACTGCAAAGCTTTGCGTGCCTTCCGGCGCGCCGGACCAGGCGAGTGTTGGAGCGGTGTTTTCGCCTTCACAGCCAAAACCCTGGAAAACGAATGCGTTGCTCAGCTGCTGGCCTTCGGCAATGTCGGGACTGGTCAGGGTCAATCCGTCTGCCAAAGCTGGGCTGGCAAGCGTTGCGGCCATTACGGCGGAGAGGATTAGATTGCGGCTCATCGCGTTATCCTTGCTTGGGATCGTTGGTTGTTGATGAGGCCAAGCTACCCGCCGTCGCGCTCTGTCGCTTCCTGTTCCCAATCAAGAATTATCGAAATTCGATCAATCTGCCGCTGAACGGATGTCTTTTGGCTTAATCCCGAACCTTTTGCGGAAGGCATCGGAGAAGTGCGACGGCGTTTTGAACCCGCACCCCAAGGCAATATCGGACACTTGCGCGTCCGTTGTTTGCAGCAGGCTTAGCCCGTGTTCCAACCGTGTGTTCAGCAGAATTTTGGAGAACCCCTGACCCGTCCTCGACAGCCAGCGGCGCATTGTTGCCTCGCTCATGGCAAAGTGCGCGGCCACCTCGGCGGCCATCCAGGGATGGCTTAGGTCGGTTTCGATCAGGCTTCGAACCTGACTGATCGGGTCATCTTGCACATTCGTCGGCAGTTGAAACCCTTTGCTGCGCAGCCAGAGCAACGGCTCGATCAGGCGATGTTGCTTAATCGGTTCCGGCAGGCTGTCATTGTCCAAAGTCTCTTGGATCAGGCTTAGGATGTCCGATGGATTGTGATCCAGGGCACGCACAACCTGCACACCCAAGGCGCTGTTTGTTTTGGGGAGGTCGGCAAAGACCGCATCCACCAGATCGTGGGAGAAACACACCCCCAAGGCTCGATAGTCGTCGTTCATAACCGGGCGGTTTTCCATCGTGACGATGGACCCCGGCGGAAAGATGATCAGGTCACCTTCGTGACCGGCGATCTCACCCTGTGTCGGGCACAGCACGTGTTTGCTTCCGCGCTGGATGAAGAACAGGAACGTCAGTCGGAAATAGAGCTCGGTGAAGGTTGCTGTTGTGGCCTGCGTGATCTGGTAGATCGAGACTTTGGCCTGTGCATTTGGGCCCAAGTCGCTCACGGCGCCGCCCGCCTTCGACGCGGCGCGGTTATCCGCCATTGAGATGGGCATGCACCGCTGAAACCACCACCGAGCCCTCGCCAACCGCCGAGGCAACGCGTTTGACCGAGCCAGAGCGAATGTCGCCCACCGCGTAGATGCCGGGCATGGAGGTCGCGTAGCCGCGCGTTTCAAGGTTCACATCACCGCCGGTTTTGATGAAGCCTTTGGCGTCCAGGTCGATTTGTCCATCGAGCCAACCGGTGTTGGGGGCGGCGCCGATCATGATGAAAAGCGCTTGGCTATCCACCTGTTTCACCTCGCCGGTCTGCCGGTTCTTGATGTGCACGGCTTCCAGGCGTTTATCGCCATCAAGGTGGCAGACTTCGCTCTGCGTCCACAAGGTGATCGACGGGTCGCTTAAGATGCGCGTGGAGAGGTAGGATGACATCGTTTCCGACAGGCCGTCACGTCGGACGAGCAGATGCACATGCTTGGCGTGGCGCGACAGGAACATGGCGGCCTGGCCAGCGGAATTGCCGCCGCCGATGATCACAACTTCGGTGTTCTTGCAGAAGCGCGCCTCCAATTCGGTGGCGGCATAATAGACCCCGTGACCTTCCAGGCGCTCCAAATCGTCTAATGGCAGCCGCTGATATTGCACGCCATTGGCTAGAACCACGGCGCGGGTGCGGATGCAGGTCTCATCGTCCAGTTCAACTTCGTAATGGTCGCCCTTGCAGTGCAGTTTGGAGGCGCGGCGGGGCACGGTGAACCGCGCACCGAACTTCACCGCTTGAACCTCGCCGAGATAAGCCAAATCGGCGCCGGAAATGCCGCGCGGGAACCCCAGATAGTTCTCGATGCGTGAGGAGGTGCCGGCCTGCCCGCCAATGGCGGTGTCTTCGATGGTGATGACGTTCAACCCTTCGGACGCGGAATAGACCGATGCTGCCAGGCCAGCTGGCCCGGCGCCGACCACCAGCACATCAAACAGCCTGTCAGCCTTGGCCTCCAGATCGAGGCCAAGCGCGGCGGACACTTCGCGGGCGCGTGGATTGACCAAAATCTCGTCCTTGCCGATCAGCGCCAGGCAATCGGCTTGCGGTAGGGCGCAGTGATGATCGAGTGCTTTTTCCCAGCCCTCTTGGGTGCGGTCGACAAAGCGATGGGGGACTAGAGACCGGGTGGCAAATTCCAAGAGGCGTAACGTAGTGCGGTTGCTCGGGTTGCCAACAAGTGTGAGGCGGCCTTCACCCCATTCCATGATCAGGCGGCGGCGCGCAGCAAACGCTGTGACAATGATGTCGCTGAACTCGGGATGGGTGGCGATGAGGTCGCGTAGCACGTCGTTTTTGACGGTGATCAGCTCAGCTTTTTCGCCAATTTCTGCGGCAAAAAAGGTCCTCTGACCCATCAACATACCCAACTCGCCCACAAAGTTAGGAGAGGACACCGTTACCACCGTATGCCCGTCGGTACGGTCGATCACATGCATTGTTCCGGACAGCAGGTGGTGGAAATCGTAGCTGTCCTGTCCCACCTCGAAGACCACGTCGCCAGGTTCCAGGGTCCGGCGTTCGCCAACGCTTTCGAGAAGCGCCACATGCTCGTCGGACAGGGTAGGGTAGGCCGCGCGCTCCAGATCGTTTTTCGGCTGGGTATTGCGTGGGGTGTGCGTTTTGATGGGCATTGGTGAGATGGCCTTGGTTCAGAGCGTCAGGTGTCCTATGTCGGGGTCAACCAGACAAAAAGAAAGAGCGACGATGCGTTATTTGCACACTATGGTTCGTGTCGAAGATATCGATGCCAGTCTGAATTTTTATTGCAACCTTATGGGCATGGTGGAAATTCGCCGTCGCGAAAGCGAAGGTGGGCGATTCACGCTGATTTTCCTGGCAGCGCCTGAGGACAAAGAGGCCGCGCTTGCCAACAAAGCGCCGATGATCGAGCTCACCTACAATTGGCCCGATGAGGATGGAAAAACAGAAAGCTATTCCGGCGGGCGCAACTTTGGTCACCTGGCCTATGTGGTCGATGACATCTACGCGTTCTGTCAGAAAATGCAGGATGGCGGCGTGACCATCAACCGCCCGCCGCGTGATGGAAACATGGCGTTTGTGCGCTCCCCCGATGGTATTTCTATTGAGCTTTTGCAGAAGGGTGACGCACTACCAGCGCAGGAGCCATGGGCGTCGATGCCCAACACCGGCGAGTGGTAGGCCTTGCGTTCTGACGACCGGCATTCCGATTATCTGGTGATTGGCGGCGGCATTGTCGGTCTTTCGACCGCGATGCAGCTTGCTAAGAGCTACCCGGATGCAACGGTGCGGGTGCTGGAAAAAGAGGACCGCCTGGCCGCCCACCAGACCGGTCGCAATTCCGGCGTTATCCATGCCGGGGTGTATTATGCGCCGGGCAGTTTGAAGGCGAAGTTCTGCCGGGCCGGGGTGGATGCCACCATCGCGTTTTGCACCCGTCACCAAATTCCCTTCGAGCAGTGCGGCAAGCTGCTGGTGGCGACCACGCCCGTCGAGCTTGAGCGGATGGACGCGCTGGAAGAGCGCTGTCGCGCCAATGGGCTGGACCCGGAGCGCCTGTCTGCTGACCAGTTGAAAGCGCGAGAGCCCAACATCACCGGGCTTGGCGCGCTGTTCGTGCGGGTGACGGGCATCGTCGATTATCCGGCAATGGCGCGGGCGATGGCCAAGGAGTTGGCAGAGGCTGGCGGTGAGGTTGTTCTTGGCTGCACCGTGACCGGGATCGCCGAAGGTCCGGATACCGTGTCGGTTGCGACCAGCACCGGTCTCTATGAAGCGCGGCAGCTTGTGGTCTGCGGCGGGTTGCAGGCCGATCGACTGGCCAAGATGGCCGGCGTGGATGTGGACTTCCAGATCGTGCCGTTTCGCGGCGAGTATTATCGCCTGAACGCACGTCACAACAGCATCATCAAGCATCTCATCTACCCGATCCCTGATCCTGACCTGCCGTTTCTCGGCGTGCATCTGACACGGATGATCGACGGGTCTGTGACCGTTGGACCGAATGCGGTGCTTGGTTTTGCCCGTGAAGGCTATCCCAAGGGTTCGCTCAACGCCGGTGATGTCGCCGCGATGCTCGGATTTTCAGGCTTCTGGAAGGTGATGGGCAAGAACCTTGGCTCTGGGATTGCCGAGTTCCGCAACTCACTCTCCAAGCGGCGCTACCTCAAGCTTTGCCAGAAGTATGCGCCCAGTCTGACGCTCGATGACCTAGAACCCTATCCCGCCGGTATTCGCGCCCAGGCGGTGATGAAGGATGGCACGCTGGTGCACGATTTTCTGATCAAACAGACGCCGCGCACGCTGCATGTCTGCAACGCACCGTCTCCGGCGGCGACATCCTCGCTACCGATTGGGGAGCACCTGGTCAGTCTGGTTGCTGGGCAGCGTCAGGACCCTGCTGGCTAACCAGTTCCAGCGGAATGCCTCCGCCGGAAAGCGCCGGGATCACCCGCAGCGTGATGATCTGATAGGGTTTCACGTCCAGCTCGATATGGTTGTGGCGCACCGGCACTGGCTCGAGCACATCTTCCAGCAAATTGCAGCGCTGCACGGCGGCAACATCAAAACCGAACTGAACGGTGACTGGCCCACGCTCGCGGCAGTTTTCATAAAGTCGCATGATGACGCCATTGCCATCCTCAGCCTGCTTGATCGTCTCGATGATGAGGTTGGATTGGTGCGGCATGGCAAAGTGGCGCCAAGGCGTGCGGCCGCCCGCCTGCTCAACGTGACGAACGATCAGCGGATTGTTGAGATCATAGGCAGCGCGCGGCACATCGCGGCGCCAATCGCCCTCATGCGGCAGCAAAGCATAGGTCATATAGTGCACGCCCTGATCGGCAATGGGATCGGGCATGGTGGCCGATTTTAGCAGCGAGAGCCGCATGACATTGTGGTGGATGTCATAGCCATATTTGCTGTCGTTGAGCAGGGCGACGCCGTAATTGCCCTCTGACAAATCAGCCCATTTTTGAGCCGCACTTTCAAAGTGCGCATAGTCCCAGCTGGTGTTGCGGTGGGTGGTGCGCTCCATATTGCCGAACTGAATGTCGTAGGTCGCCGTAGGCGATAGGATGGCCACTGGAAAAGCAGCCTTTAGCAGCGTGTGGGTCTCATTCCAATCGATCACCGTATCGAACATGATGCGCTTTGAGCGATGATCCAGCGAGATGCGCTGGGTGATGGTCGAGTGGCGGAAGGTGCGGGTGATTGCGATGGTTGCGCGCAGCGGACCGGTTTCTATCACTTCCATGGAATCGAGCGCGTCGATCACATCGCAGCGATCCTCATAATAGATGTCGATGTCCCAGGCATCCCAGACAACCGGACGGTCTTCGAAGGCGAGGAGCCGGTTGCCGGTCTTGCCCTCTTCAAGCACTTCCCGCTTGGCGCGCTTGTCCCAGATGGAAGCGACCTCGCCCTTCAGGTCGAACACGACCTTGAGGTCGAAGTTCTGCAGGGTTGCGCCGGTCTCGGTCAGTTCTGCGGCGAGGCCGGTGTTGGTGTTGGCTGGGCTCGCGGTCGGTCCCAGGGCGATCACCGAATAGGGCTCGATGATCGGGGTTTCGATCAGTGTACCGCCATCGACGGCTTGGGTGAGCAGGCTGCGCTCATCGCGCAAATCCATCAGGCCGGTGTCGATGTCGTCGGCCAGGAAGCCGGTGCGTCCGCCGCCGAAGGGCTGGGTATTGATGACCAAAGCGGTGGTCCGCTCCGGCATCGATTGCGCCAGTGCCTTGATCGCTGTTTCACGCACCGCCGAGACGCTGCGGCGCACCTCGGCATAGTCGGCCATGGTTTCCTCATAGACCTCGGTGATCGAAGAGCCGGGCAGGATGTCGTGGAACTGGTTGAGAAGCACCAGTTCCCAGGCTTTGCGCAGTGTTTCAGCCGGGTAGGGGTGACCGGTTGTTATGTTGGCCAGCGAACCGATGAACTCGGCCTGATGCAGCAAAACCTCGCATTTGCGGTTGTGCCATTTGGCGCGGGCTTGGCTGGTCAGCGTGCCGCGATGGAGTTCCAGATAGAACTCATCGTTCCAGGTGGGGATGCTTGTGACTTCGGGATCGTTTTCAGCGTTTTCGAAGAACTCACGCACGGTTCCAGGGCGCAATCGCGGGGCGCCTGGCATTTGATCATAGGCGTGCAACGTGTCGATCAGATCGCGTGTCGGGCCGCCACCGCCATCGCCATAACCGTAGGCGATGATCAGCTCATTGTGTGAGGGTTTTTGGCGGAAGTTCTCCCATGTCCCGAACACCTCTTCAGCCGTCAGTTCGGCCTTGTAGGTGGTGGCGTGGGGCAGGTACTGCACCTTGCGCGGCGTGGTGAAGAAATGCGCCATCACCTTGCTGCCATCCAGGCCCTGCCACCACATGAGTTGGTGCGGCATCTGGTTGTATTGGTTCCAGTTGAGCTTGTTGGTGACGAACCATTTTAGGCCCGCTTCCTTCATCAACTGTGGCAGCGACCAGGTGAATCCGAACGTGTCGGGCAGCCAGAGAACCGGCGTTTCCGCTTCCGGTCCATACTCTTCGCGGAAATAGAGCCGGCCATAGACGATCTGGCGGGCCAGCGCTTCGGCGCCGGTGATCACGCAGTCGGGCTCCACCCACATGCCGCCAAGCACTTCCCAGCGACCCTCTTCGATGCGCGCGCGCATGCCCTCATGGATCGCCGGATAGTCTTCCTTGGTGAACTGATATTGCAGCGGCTGGGATTGGCTGAAGTGATAATCCGGATAGGTGTCCATCATCTTCAGCACGTTGGCGAAGGTGCGCCCGCATTTGCGGCGCGACTGATCGACGGTCCACATATAAGCCAGATCAAGATGCGCGTGGCCGATGGCGATGATGTCGACATCCAGCGGGTTGCCGCCTTGGGTGAGGCCGTCTTTGAGAACCTGAAGCGCTTCGGGAACCGACGCGTAGAAGGGCGCGCCGCCGACCGGATCGCGCGTGTCGAGCGCTTTGAAAGCGGCGTCGAGGCTTTTCAGGATTTCGTTGCGAGCGGTGGAGGTTTCCGGCTGCTGGCTCACCACGTCGAGCGCGGTGTGGGCCAATTGGCAAAGCTCGCGGGTTGGCGGATCGATCTCCACCAGCGAGCATTCGCGCATAAAAAGCTTGTCCTTGGCGTTGGGGTTGGGCGGCCAGCCGGAAAGGCCGGTCCAGCCATGCAGGGCTAGTTCATGCTCGCTGCCATCGTTGATATGGTCGGGTAGGAAGAGTTCGTGATGATGCCGGTCGACAGAGGCTTCTGCCTCACCATCAATGTAGGCCAAAGCCTCAGGGTGGGTGAAGATATCGCCGGCTACACCCAGTGGAAGGTGCAGGGCTAGAGGCCCGCCATGCTCGCCTTTGGTGCCCCATCCTGGCGGCACAGAGATGCGCGTGCGCATCACAAAGTCGGTTGCCCAACTGCCCCAATAGCTGTCGAAAGAGATCATCTCCCATTCACTGATATCGACGCCAGCCTCAACCGGCGCCTTGGCGAGCGGACCCTCCAGCGTCGTGTAACGAAAAGGCATGATGGGCTGGCGACGCCGATAAACAAGCGGCGCGATCAGTTTTAGACGGGCGGCGATTTTTTCGACCGTCCAGTAGATAGAATGTTTCATGGAGGATGTTCTTCGAAGAGCCTTATGCAGCTTTCGATATACTCCCAGGCACGGTGAGATCAAAGCCCGGCACTTGGCCACGAAACACGGTTTGGGTGTTTTTCGACAGCTGTTCGAGCGTTTTGACGTCATCGTCCGCCGATGCGGATTCACCCCAAGATCGGCTCACATCGGGCCAGGGAATAGAATCGATGAGAAGCTGCGTGTAGGGGTGCTGCGGGTTGCCGATCACCTCCTTGGGCGGCCCAGCCTCGGCGATATGGCCGTGGTAGAGCACGATCACATAATCCGACACGTGATAGGCGGTGGCCAGATCATGGGTGATGTAGAGGATCGAGATGCCGTACTGGTCCTTCAGGTCATAGATGTTCTTCAGGATCGTGGCCCGTAGGCTCGCGTCCACCATCGAGACGGGCTCGTCGGCAATCAGCAGTTTGGGTTCCAGCATCAGAGCGCGCGCGACAATCAGCCTTTGCCTTTGCCCACCTGAAAGTTGGTGCGGGTAGCGCCGTAGCACTTGACCTGGGTCCAAGCCCACGGAGGTGCAAGCCTCGAACATCTTTTCTTCGGTGTGGCTTTCAGATTTGGCAAAACCAAAGCGTTTGAACGGGAACTTCAGCGCGTGATCCACCCGGTAAAACGGGTTGAAGCAAGCATAAGGGTCTTGGAAAACCGCCTGCACGTTCTTGCGGAAATCAAGCCGGGCCGATGGGCCCATTTTGTTGATGTCCTTGCCCTCAAACATCACTCTGCCCGACGATGGCGGCGTAAAGCCAAGCATCATATCGCCCATGGTGGACTTGCCTGAACCAGACTGGCCGACGATGGAAATGATCTTTGGCACTTCACCATCTAGCTTGAACGACATTGGGTGAACGGCGGTGACATCACCATAGGTTTTGGTCACATCATCAAACTGCAACAGGGGTTCTGATCCCGCCGAGCGGTTGACGGGCGGTGCGCCCAAACCTTCGTCCAAGAAACTATCACCGCCCACCAGAGGCACCGAGGAAATGAGTTGCTTGGTGTAGGGGTGTTTCGGGCTTTCGATGATCTGTTTCACCGTGCCGTGCTCGACCAGCTCACCATCCTTCAGGACAGCCAACTCGTCCACACTTTGGGCCATCAAGCCCATATCGTGGCCGATCAGTATCAGCCCGGAGCCGATCTTGGCCTGCACTTGCTTGAGCGTTTGCATGACATGGCGCTGGGTGACCACATCCAGTGCTGATGTTGGTTCGTCGGCGATGATGAGTTCTGGGTTCAGGGAAACCCCAAGCGCGATACAAACACGCTGCTTCATGCCGCCTGACAGCTCATGCGGGTAGAGCCGCCCGACATGGCCGCCAAGACCGACGCTCGCCAAACAATTATCGGAACGCTGTTTCAGCTCGGCCTTGGCTACATTGCCTTCATGGGCGCGGATGGCATCCCAAATCTGATCCTCAATGCGCATGATCGGGTTGAGGGAGTTCATCGCCCCTTGCGGGACGTAGGCGACCCGCTGGAGTCGCGTGCGGCGCATTTCTTCCTCATTGAGATCGAGGATTTCGGTGTCGCCCAGTGTGATCGAGCCTTGCGAGACATAACCAGGTGCGGCCAGCATCTGCATCACCGCTAATGCGGTGGTGGTTTTGCCGGAACCCGACTCGCCGATAAAGCCGACGCGGCGGCCCTCATAGATCGCCAGATCAAGGTTACGCACCGCATGCACCAACCCTCCTGAGGTTGGAAAATCGATGGACACGTCCTTGAGTGTCAGGACGACTTTTCCGGATTGTTCGACTGCCATCGGTTGGTCCTCACACTTTGCGCAGGCGCGGGTTGGAGACTTCATCAAGGCCCAAATTCACCAGCAAAAGCGCAATGAACATGATGGCCAGAAGCGCTGTCGGTAAGCCCCACCACCACCAGAGATTTTGGATAAGTGCGCCAGAGTTGATGGCATCGTAAATCACCCGGCCAAGCGTTGGGATGCGCTGTGGGCCAAGGCCAAGAACTTCCAGCCCAACAGCCGTCACGATGGCGGTGGTGACATTGGCGATGAACGAGCCGAACAGATAGGGCACCAGATTGGGCATCATCTCGCGGAACATGATGTGCATGGTTGATGCACCGGAAAGCTGGGCCATTTTTACGTAGCCCGACTCCCGCATGGACAGCACCTGCGCGCGGATCAGCCGCGTTGGCGATTGCCACATGAAGCCCGCGATCAGCACCGACATCATGATCAACGAAACATCGCCGAAGGCTGATTGAAACACCACCAGGATGAGCAGCGGTGGGATTGTGATCATGACGTCTGACAGGATGCGGATGACATCGTCTGTGCGCCCGCCGATAAAACCAGCCGAGAAGCCCAAAAAGATGCCGGTGGACATGCCGATCAGCGAAGCGATGGCGCCAATCATCAGCGTGTTGGGTGTGCCGACAATGAGCAGGGCCATGAGATCGCGACCCGCGCCATCGGTACCCATTGGATAGTCGCCTACCCCGCCCTGACCGCGCAGATTTTCAAACCCAACCGGCGGCAATTTCAAGGGCGTGGAACCGGTGAAGACCAGGTCAGTGTTCCAGATGAACTGACCGATCATGCCCATCACGATGATGAAGAGCAGAATGCTGACGCCCCAGATCAGTTTGGGGTTGAGCCATGGGTTGTCGAACCGGTTGAAGCGACCGCCTGCAGTGGAGGTGTCCACCACGCCAGCGGCTTCTGAATCGGTGGTTGCTGTCACACCAGGAGTGTTGGTTGTGTCGGCCATCTCACGCAGCCTTTTCGGTCGATTGGCGTATGCGCGGATCAATCAGCGGATAGATGAGATCGACTATGAATACGCTGGCTGCCGTCATCAAAATGATGATGAAACTGACCCCTTGAATGACCGAGAAATCCTGATCGAGGATCGCGTCGTAGAGCAGCTTGCCCATGCCATTGTAGGAGAAGATGCGCTCCACCAGGATCTGCCCGGACACCAGCAAGCCGATCTTGAGGGCGAACGCTGTTACTTGTGGCAGGATCGCATTGCGCACCATGTATTTGTATAGGATATAGCGCGGTTTTAAGCCCTTGGCCTTGGCAAGGTTCACATAATCCTCACCCTGCACGGTGATCATCAGGCCGCGCATACCAAGCGTCCAGAAGCCGAACGTCACCAGAATGATGGAAAGCGCTGGAAGCGTGCCGTGATAGGCTACAGATTGAGCAAATTCCAGCGTCCAACCTGGTTCGACATTCAGCCCGTACGAGCCGGTGAGCGGGAAGAAAAACTCGTTGCCCGTCCATTGCCGCATCTTGATGGAAAACAGGTAGAGCAGCAGCAGCCCAGACAGGATCGGAGGGATCGCGGTAAAGATCATCATGCTGGGGATGACGACCTTCCAGACCTTGGGTGTTCGCTCCCAGACCATGAAGGCGCCAAGCGCGTTGCCGATGAAGAAGGTGATGATCACCGACAGCAGCATCAGGCCAAGGGTCCAGGGCAGGGCCTGCCAGATAAGGGCGGCAACGGGTGTCGGGAAGCTTGCTGCTGACAGTCCAAAATCGAAGGTGATGATGGAGCGCAGATAGAGCAGATACTGCATCCATAGCGGCTCGTTGAGGCCGAAGCGCTCGCGAAGCTGCGCCAGTATTTGGTCAGACCCTTCAACAAACGCACCGCCCGAGGCCATGCGTCCAAGCATCACCTCGGCCGGATCGACCGGTGACAGGCGTGGAATGATCCAGATCAGCGTTGCTGCGATCCAGACTGTGATCACGAAGGTGATCAGACGGTTGATGACATACTCTTTGGGTATGCCGCCTCCAGATGACCCGCTCATTGAAACGCTCCCATGCCCATGCCCATGCCCATGCCCTTGTTCCTGCCCCTGTTCCCATGGCTCTGTAGCCGGTTGTTTTTTGCTCGGCTGTTCTTATTGCAGCGGATACAAAGAGGGCGGGGCGCTGCTCAGCGTCCCGCCCGATTGTGAAGCGACTACTGCGCGCGTTCCAAATTGTGGATGATCTGGTGTGCAGACCCCCACCAGAACGCCGGATGGTTGTAGTTGTTCTCAGCCGTTGGCCAGCCCGTCCAATAGGTGGTGTTGAACGGCAGCAGTTTTGCAGCCTGCACCAGCGGTACGAACGGCACTTCTTGCGCGAGGTAACCGTGGGCTTCAGCAACCATGTCCACGATGGCTGGATCGCCGATGGCCATGGTGCCCATCTGCTGCACGATTTGCGTGTACGCAGCGGTGGCATCGGTGTCCCAACGGCCAGTGTTGTTGAAGCCAGGCGCACGTTCGCCAATGGGTGCGATGGTGGCGTTGGTGTAGCGGTTCATGGACGCCCAAGGCTCGTTCACCGAACCGCAGGAGAGCCAAGAATAGCTCATGTCGTAGCCGCCAAGCGGCAGCACTTCGCCCCAGAACACCGAATTTTCAACCGGCACTGAACGGGCAGAGACGCCAGCGCGGTTCAGCTGTTCGACGATCACATCGATGGTGCGCGTGTACTCCGGCGAGGCCGAATTCACGTGGATGTTGGCGACAAGATCTTCGCCGTTGAGCTCATAGATGCCATCATCACCCATGGCATAGCCATTGGCTTCGATCAGCGCCTGCGCACCCTCAATATCAGCTTCGGCCGTGAAGCCGTGGCCAGCTGCCTCAATGGCTTCGATGAATGGTTCCATTGCGCCATACTGGACGAACATGGAACGCGATGCCTGGGTGGTGCCTTCATAGGCGACGTTGACGATCTGGTTGCGGTCGATCAGCATTTCCACAGCGCGGCGCATGTCCGCATTGTCCCATGGGGCAACTGTGGCGTTGAATTCCATCTGGCGGGCGCAAGGGTCTGGCCAGGCATAAGGCAGGTCATCGAACCAAGCGATCATGTTGGGGTTTTGGAAGCCCATGGCCTCAAAGGTGCCAAGGGTTACGGCCTGTGCCGCATCCATTTCGTTGGCCACCATGAGCTGGGCTCGGTTTTCTTCTCCGCCCGATTCAAGGAAGATCACGCGAAGCGGCTCTGGTAAGTCCATGAAGCCGGACGCTGCGCCCCACCACTCATCATTGCGGTCCCAGATGGCGCGGTTCGTTGCCATGGATGTCATGGTGTAGGGGCCGGTGCCGATGGGCGGGTTGAAGGCGAATGTCGCTGCATCCTCGCCTGCCCACACATGCTCCGGCATGATGAGGAACGAGCCGAAAATGCGGTTGGAGAAGTTCTCCAAAATGAAGCGCGGATTGGCGCTGTTTAGCGTGAAAGTGACAGTTAGATCATCGACCTTTTCAACGCTGGCGACCTGCGCACGGATCGTGGCTGGCTCACGCTCGGAGAGGCCTTCATTGTCGAGTGCCATCTGCACAGTGAACACCACGTCATCGGCGTTGAACGCTTCACCGTCTGACCAGGTGACGCCATCGCGAAGGGTGACCGTCCATTCGTCCTGTGCGTCGTTGGCCTCAAAGCCGGTTGCAAGCCATGGTTCAATCTCACCGGATTCATAATTGAGGATGAAAAGCGGCTCCCACATTGTCTGGTGGGCACCGTGCTGACGTTTCACCCCCGGGGTGAACGGGTTGAAATTTTCTGGATCGCGAATGGTGCGGTCGATGTCGAAAATGACGGTGTCTTCACGCGGCACGTCCTGCGCAAAGGCAGTGCCCGTCAACGCAACAGCGAAAGCGGTGCCAGCAAGCAAGCTTGCTTTGAGATGGTTCATGGTTTCCTCCCTTGGAACCTGATGCATGAATTTCGCGGAAGCCTTTTCGAAAAAGCCGCCACACTTCTTTAAGAAGCTATTTTCCGGCAAGCATAAGTCCAGATTGAATACGAATGCAAGGGTGCACGTATTTTGTGCTGTCGCAACGTCAGTTGGTAGGCAAGTGAGGCCTCAGCCACGGATGGCGTAAGCCACCGAAAGCAAAAGAAGAATGGCAAAAGCAATGTTGACCATCCGCGACGTGTGTGGGTCTTGCAGAGCGCTTGTCATTGCGGCGCCGACGGAAAGCCAAGCGATGTTCACGATGGTGATTGTCGTGATCAGCAGGCCGGCTTTCCATAGGCTGTCGGCCAGTTGGTTACCGTCGACCAGCACATGGCCGGAGAAAAGCGCGGCCATGGCGGCATAAGCTTTTGGGTTGACCAGCGAGAGGCCAAAACCCTCATACCAGCGTGGCGCCGGTTTCGTTGGGGCAGAACTATCGTCTGGCGTGGCCGCTTTCAATGGAGGAGCCGTCGCGATGCGATAGGCGAGGTAGATAAAGTAAGCCGCGGCCAGCACTGTGACGATTGGCGCAAGGCCCGGGACGGCCAGAACAATGCCGGCCATTCCGGTGCCAACCAGCGCAATGACGACCACCATGCCGAGGTTGAGGCCCACCATATATTCAATGCCGCGTAGACGCCCGAACGAGGCGCCGACAGCGGCCATGCTAAGCGTGTTGGGCCCAGGACTTCCTGTCAGTGCCAGGGCTGCGAGCAAAAAGGAAAGGGTGGCTGTCAGCATCACCGCCCACCAGTATCGCGACTAGTGGACGTAATCCATCACCAAGACGCGGGTTTGGCTTGGGATATCGGCCTTGGAAAGCTGTGTGACGTGGTCGAGCGCGAAGTCCACATCGGCATCATCGAAGTAGGACAGAAAGCTCTCTATCCACATCGTGTTGCGTGGCTTGTAGGTGAGGGTGCGAAAGTGCATCGGCACAATGATTTTTGGGCGCACTTTTTTGATCAGAGCGTCCAGATCGGGCAGCTCAATGGTAAGATAACCACCGGCCAGCGCCAGCAACACATCGACATCTTCAAAGAATGTCATCTGAGCTTCAGTAAGTGGATTACCAACGTCACCCATATGGGCGATTTTGATGCCATCAACTTCAAAGCGATACATGCCGTTCTGCCCTGGAATGCCGCGCGGATGGTTGACCCATTCTGCCGCCTCAATAGCGTTGACCGTAATCCCAGCGGCTGTTGCGCTGCCGCCATCAAGCGCTGTGTCCAGGGCATTGATAACTGCTGGTTTTCCGGGGATGAGATCGGCGCGGCAATGGGCGTCATCATCATCGGAGGATATGATCACCAGGTCGGCGGATTCGTCGATCGAGCGGTAACCAACACCTTCTGGCGTGTAAGGGTCGGTGATGATGGATGTGCCGTCATCAGCGGTGATGCGGAAGGCTGCGTGACCGTACCATTTTAGCTGCATGGTGCTTGTGTCCTTTGTCGTGGTATCGCCAAGTAGGGCGTGTTGTTAACCGCAGTCATCGCGCGTGTTGAATTCGTATGCAATAGCCGAGTGGCACCCGCTGCAGAAAGTGATCCAATGCCCAGCGAACCTTCCCCCATCATCTTGATCCTTGCTGTCTTGTCGGTTGTTGCCGGCGGGGCGGCCATCGCAACGCAGGCGCCGATCAATGCCATGCTCAACCGGACCATTGCTGACCCTATTCTTACCGCGTGCATATCGTTTTTCGTTGGATTTGTTGCGTTGCTTGTCGCGTGGGCGGTGAGTCTGGTGCTGCGTGAACAGAGCTTTGTGATGCCCGATATATCTGCGGCCCCAGCCTGGATTTGGATCGGCGGCATGCTTGGCACCGTCTATGTGCTGGCTGCGCTTTGGAGTGTTCCCAAACTCGGTGTGCTGACCGTGGTGGCAGCGGTGGTATTTGGCCAATTGATGGCATCGCTGGTGATTGACGCGATCGGCGCGTTTGGTCTGCAAGCCAAAGAGATTTCGCTCACCCGCGTGCTTGCGGTGTTGATGGTGATGGGGGGATTGCTGCTCTCTCGCCTATAGAGATTTAGTTGCCGCCGATGTTGCGAGGACCTTCGCTTAGAACCAAGCGGTCGTTTTGTGGACGTGGGTGGTGACGCCAGGTTCCACCGGCATCCTCACCGCGGCAGAGGATGGCTTCAATGCCTCGACCCCAATTTTCGTCTGTGATTGCGATATCCGGCGGACAGTAGCGGATGGTCAGTCCACACCGGCGACGCGAAGAGGTATTGGGCAGTGATCCGTGTGCCAGCATATCGGCGTGCATGGAAAATTGCCCGGCCTTGAGGTTGTTGCTTACCGGTGCGCCAAGGTCTTCGGCGCCTACCAGTTCTCTGTCCAGAACCGACTCTTTGGCGGCAGCCTTCCATTGCATTGGGCCTTTGTCGTGGGTGCGTGGAATGAAGCGCATCGCGGAGTTTTCTTCATCGGTATCGTCGATAGCCAGCCACACCGTGACCGTGCGCGCCGGTGAGAAATGCCAGAAGCTGGCATCCTGATGCCACGGCACGGTTTTGGGATCACCGGGCAGTTTGGCAAAGAAGTGCGCCGCCCAGCAGATGATGTTTGGCCCAACAATGTCCTGCACATGATCAAGGATTGTTGGGTTGGTGCAGATATCCCAAAGGCCAGCCAGGCGGGCTTGAAAACAGTTGATGCCATAGGCCCCATCCGGACCTGCTTGCGCCAACAGATCGTCAAAGTAGGCTCGGTTGGCATTGGCTCCGTTTTCATCAAAGGCGGTGAAGCCGCTCACATAGCCTTCGCGATTGTACTGCTCGATTTGCTTCAGCGAAAGCGCCTTAGGACTGGCGTTGGCAACCGGTTTGAAGGCCAGGTGGTGTTGAGATTGCAGCATGGTGGGCACTCTTCGTTGTGATTTGGTGGTGCCTTGACGGTGGCTTTGTTTTGTTGATCTATCTTCTCTTAAATCACCGATTTCTTATGGTATTTTGATTTTTGACGGTCCCTCTGTTCCGTTTGAACGATTATCTTCAAGGCGATGAGCGCTTTTTGCTGACCCGGCGTACGCTGACACCCGGTGCCCGCCCGCCCGTTCACAGGCACGATTTTTTTGAACTGTTTTGGCTTGATGGCGGCTCAATCATGCACGCAATCAATGGCGAGATAGATGTGTTGGAAAGCGGCACTGTCACCTTCATTCGCCCTGATGATGAGCACGCGATCCGTCCGCGTGGTGGTGCGACGCACATCACCAACATCGCTTTTTGGCCAGAAACGATTGCGTATCTGGAAGCGCGTCACGGTGGCGTGCTGCGCGGTGGTACGTTTTGGAGCAGGCAACACCAACCCGACGCCGTTTCATTGGGGGCGTTGCAGCGTCGTACGCTGAACGCTTGGACACAGAGGTTGCACGCATCGGGCCGTGGTCAGCTTGCCCTTGATGCGTTTTTGCTCGCGGTTTTGGGCCTGCTGGTACACGATGATCCGTTGCCGCAAGGCGCGGGCAATGGCCCCATCTGGCTCAGCGAAAGCTGCCGCGCTTTGTCCCGTCCGGACGTGCTGCGGCAAGGGGTGAAAGGATTTGTTGCGGTTTCTGGCCTAGACGCGGCCCATGTTGCGCGGGTGTGCAAACGCTACACCGGCAAAACGCCGTCTCAGCTTGTTACCGAGGCCCGTATGGCGCTTGCAGCGCGGCTGCTGGCCGACACTGGCGAGGCTATCGTACAGATTGCGATAGATGTCGGGCTGGATAATCTCAGCCACTTTTATGCGCTCTTCAAAATCCATCATGGCATGACCCCGCGCGCCTATAGGGTGCAGCATCGCCACGATATCGTAGGGTAATGGCGTGATTATCAAGGCATTATCACTCATGCAGTATGGCTGCTAACGTACTGTAATACAGCGCTAAAAACACAGCCTCTTACCCGTCTTTACAGCTTGTTAACCATACAGGCGGAGGCTTTCATAATGGCGATGTGCCACGACGGAGGTTGCTATGACGTTTTTGGACCCAGACACCGGACGTGCCCAGAGCGATGCGCCCAGTGAGATGGAATTGATGCTCGAGGGCTATGGGCTGACAACGGCCAACATTCTATATCGCATGCCCGATCACCCCTGTGTCCTGCAGACCTATATTTGGCAGGAGTACGATCTAGCACCGCGATTCCCTCGGCTCACCAAGTTCTTGGATTTTTGGCGAGCTTCGCTTGATGGGCCCTTGCACTCGGTGCAATACGCCCACCAAAAGCTTATCAAACCTGGCCTTTGGCGTCATGTGGATGGTGAGCTTAGCCTGCATTGATGGCAGGATTGATCAACGTGATGGCGTGGGGTGATTGACCAGCGGCGCTATCGGTCTAAACAGGCAAGTCCGGTTTACCGATAGTTTCGATCCAACGCGTCAGGACCCTTGCCATGAAGCGCTCGCAGGTGAATGCCATCTTGGAAGAGGGCGATGCCTTCTTCAAATCCTTTTCCTACACCCTGCCACCCTTTGCCTATTGGTCGCCAGAAGAGATGCTGGCTGACGGCAATGCGCCCGGCGGCAGCATGATCATCGACCGGCGCATGGGCTGGGACATCACCGATTATGGCAAAGGTGATTTCGATTCGACCGGGCTGTTCCTGTTCACCGTGCGCAATGGTTTGCTGTCCGACCTGCAAGCTGGCGGTGGCATGGTCTATGCCGAAAAAATCATGATCTCGAAAAAAGATCAGCTTGCGCCGATGCACAAGCACATCATCAAGGCTGAAGACATCATCAATCGTGGTGGCGGTAAGCTTGTGCTGGAGCTTTTTGCACCGGCGGAGGACGGCTCATGCCACCCGACCGAACCAGTGACAGTGCCCGTCGATGGACAGTTGCGCACCGTGCAAGCTGGTGGCCTTTTGAAGCTTGATCCAGGCGAAAGCGTCACGCTGCTTCCCGGTGTTTGGCACGCCTTTTGGGGCGAGGGCGGGGATGTGCTGATTGGCGAGGTTTCCACCGTCAATGATGATGAGACCGACAACATCTTCCAGGAAGACATTCCGCGCTTTGCCGACATTGAGGAAGATGTGACGCCCAACCATCTGCTTGTCTCAGACTACACAAAGTGGCTGGCCAAGGCATGATAGCGCGTCTTCGGGCGGCACAATGATTGGCTGATGCACCGCTTCCCCTAGCCACAACACCCAATACGCTGCGCTGGCATGTGCGGCGTACGCTTGTGCTTGCCTGGCCGGTGATCCTTTCGCGCGTTGGCGTCGTCTTGATGAGCACGATGGATGTTGTCGTGGTTGGTCGAGCCGGTGCGCAAGAGCTTGCTTACTACGTTCTTGGTTTTGCAGTTATCGACAGTTTGGTGGCGGTCATGGCTGGCCTTCAGCTTGGCGTGCCGGTACTTGCTGCGCGCTCGATTGGTGAGGGCCGCCCGCATCTCGCTGCCGTTATTTGGCGTCGCGGCCTCTTGTTTTCCGTCATCATTGGGCTGGCTGCAGCGATTGCCTGGCAGGGTGCGCCCTGGTTCTTCACGGCCATGGGGCAAGAGGAGGATCTGGCGCGTGGTGGTGGTGCTGTATCGGCTCTGCTTGCGTTCAGTCTGCCGTTTATCGGGCTCTATTTGGTCTCAGCAACGTTGCTTGAGGCGCTGGAAAAACCCTTTCATGCCACCATCGCTGTGTTCATTGCCAACGGCGTGAACTTGGTGCTCAGCATCATCTTTGTATTCGGTTTTGGCCCGATCCCAGCGATGGGCGCGTGGGGCTGTGCGCTCGCGACGGTGATCACTTCAGCGTTGCTCGGTTTTGGGTTGGCAGGGTATGTGCGTTTTCTGCTGCCAGACCGGCAGACGTATGGATTTGGTGTCAAATCTGCTGATTTGCCACCGCCTGGCAATGAGCAGCGCAAGCTTGGTTATGCTGCTGGGGCGTCTTACGGGCTGGAGGCCGCAGCGTTTGCGGGCATCACCGTGCTGGCTGGCCTTTTGGGTGTGATTGGCTTGGCGGCGATGGGTGTTCTGTTTCAGCTTTTCGCGATCACGTTTATGATTTCGTTTGGGATCGCTGGCGCCACGCAGGTGCGTGTTGGCAATGCCTGGGGGCGGCAGGATGCGCGTGGCATGGTGCAGGCCGGCTGGGCCGGTTTCGGGCTTTCGCTGGTCGCCTCTGGTGCAGTCAGCGTTTTGTTTGTTCTGTTTCCAGAGGTCTTCATTCGGGGCCTCACCAACGATCAGGCGGTAATCGCGGCGGCGTTGCCGGTGATGATTTGGATGGTGATGGCGCTGCTTGCTGATGGTGGGCAGACGGTGCTCAACCATGCTTGCCGCGGGCGCGGGGATACGTGGATACCGACCTCGTTGCACATGGTGAGCTATTGGTTTGTGATGCTGCCGCTTGCTTGGTTTCTTGCCTTGCATTTGGGCGGTGGTGCCATCGGCCTTTACCAGGCGATTTTGATTTCAAGCCTCATTTCGTTGATTGCCATGGGTGGCCGCTTTGCATTGCTCTTGCGGCGCGGTTTGCCTGCTGGCCCCCAAAAGGTGTAACGCCGTTTTCTTTGCGCAACCCTTGCGTGCCGATGGTGGGATAGGGCAGGCTGGGCGAAACCGCTTTCGGATACTGCCTCATTTGGGGCGGTTGCGAACAAGATGGCCAGAAAAGGCCACGCTATGGGGGGAAGGCGTTATGACGTCTACCAAGAACAATGTCAGCAGTCGGCGTGTGAAGCGCCGTCGCACTGGCATCAACATCAATGATTTGGCCGAGCGTGCTGGCGTTGCGCCAGCCACGGTATCGCGTGCGCTGAACGGCTACACCGATATTGCAGAGGCGACGCGCGAACGTATTTTGGGCCTGGCGGTGGAGTTGAACTATCAGCCATCCTCGCGTGCCCGCCAATTGGCGCGTGGGCGTGTGGAAACAGTGGCGTTCGTTCTGCCGGTGAACAGCCGCAACACCCATGATCCATTTCTCTCTGACTTTTTGGACGCTTTGGCATCGGCGCTCTCAGCGCGCGATCATGATTTGCTGGTCGCCACTGTCCGCGATGATGAGGAAGAGATCGAAGTGTATCGGCGCCTGATCGCGGCAGGCAAATGCGCTGGTTTCATCGTTACCAACTCCCGTGACAATGACCCTCGCATATGTCTTCTGCGTGACCTCAACGTTCCGTTTGTCGTTTATGGCCGGGCATCGAGCGATGCCCCGTATCCGCATCTGGACATGGACAATGAGGCGGCCATCGCAGGCATGGTCGATCATTTGTTCGCGCTTGGTCACCAGCGCTTTGCCTATGTGGACTTGGAAGAAGAGGCAACGTTCGCGCGGCTGCGCCGCATTGGATTTGAGCTGGGCGTCAGCCGCAATGCTCTGCTTGATGACAATGTTGCCATTGTGCGGGTGCCACACACATCAGCGGGCGGGCAAAGCGCTATCGCAACGCTGTTTGACGGTGGCAACTCGCACCGACCCACGGCTGTGGTTTGCCCTGCCGATGTTGTGGCCATCGGTGCGATCCAGGCGGTGAGCGCGCGTGGCTATCATGTCGGTCGTGATGTTTCGATCACCGGCTATGATGGGGTGCCGCTTGGTGCTTACACTGCGCCACCACTGACCACGATGAGCCAGCCAACGCGTGAGATCGGTCAGCAACTTGTGGATATTCTCTTCCGTGTGATGGAAGGCGCCGATCCAGCGCAGTTCGACGCCGTCATGATGCCGACGCTTGTTCGCCGTGCCTCCGATGGTTCGCCGACGCTGGTCGAAGCTGCACGAGCACTGCCCTGACGCGTCAGGGCTCCAGCTGAGCCAGCAGCAGTGCCGTGCCCTTCGTGAGCGTTGCGGTCAGTTGCCCATCAACCGTGTTGGAGATGGTGAGCGTGTCACCGAAGGGCATGGTGATTGCGTCTAGAGGCCATTGGGCGCCGGTGAGGGTGAGGCCTTCCAATGCAGAAAAGGCCAATACGCTGAACGTTGTGCCAGAGGGGTAGTCAAACGTTTGTGGCTCTGGCGACAGCGGGCGGGCTTCCTCGCGGCCATCAGTCAGAAGTACCGAGACACCCTCAGTGCCCAAAGCTGAGGCTTGTGTCATCACTGCAAAGCTGTGGTCAGTGCGTCCGCCAAAAGCTCCTACCAGTGTGATGCGCGTTGCGCCGCGTTTTCGCGCCTCTTCAACGGCCAATGCGCCGTCCGTTGCCGCTTTTAAGGCTGGATGGGCGTGGCGGACCATGCCTGGAAAGGCATCGCCATCGGCCTCGCTGGAGGAATCAAAGTCCCCCACCCAAAGCTCAGGCGTCAGACCGAGTGTTTTGGCGTGAGCGATGCCGCCATCGGCTGCGATCACCCTGGTGCCAGCGACTTGAGCGCGCAGTCTGGGTGTGGGGGTGATGGCGCCGGCCAGCAAAATCACGAAATGGGTCGAGTTAGGGTCTGTCATCCCGCGACCCCATGGCCCAGCAGGCGGTGCGACGCAAGCGCCCACTGGACAGTTTCTTAGCTTGGTCTTATGTCTGCCCTTGCTCACCGGGGTGCCTCTTAACGAGGCTGAGATGCGTTTCGCGAACCCGTAGAACCTGATCCGGATTATGCCGGCGGAGGGATTTGGGCCAGCGCTTTTCCTTTCATTAGCAGCGCTTTCTCAATATCTGTCATCCGTTTGGTGTTCCGCTCTTTTGACGTGGAGACCTTACCTGTGGCCAATCGCCTTTTTTCGTTCACCGCTATGTCAGCCTTTGCCGCTGTGATGGCACTGCCTGTCACGGCAAACGCTGATGATCGCACGCTGACGATCTACACCTATGACAGCTTTGTTGCCGACTGGGGCCCCGGGCCTGTGCTGACCGAATCCTTTGAAGCCCAGTGTGGATGCACCATCGAATGGGTCGCACCTGGCGATGGTGTTGCTGTGCTCAACCGCTTGCGCTTCGAGGGCGACAGCACCGATGCTGACCTTATTTTGGGCCTCGATACCAATTTGACAGCCGAGGCGGTGGCCACCGGATTGATCGCGCCGCACCAGGTTGATGTTAGCGCGCTCGACCTGCCAATTGCATGGACGGACGAGAGTTTTGTGCCGTTTGATTTCGGCTATTTCGCCGTTGTTTATGACACGCAGGCGATCAGCAGTCCGCCGACCAGCCTTACAGATCTGGTTGAGGGGGATGCCGACCAGCCCATCGTTCTTCAGGATCCGCGGACGTCAACGCCCGGGCTTGGTTTCATGCTTTGGATGAAGGCCGTCTATGGCGATGAGGCTGGCGAGAAATGGGCGCAATTGTCGGAGCGTATTCTGACAGTCACCCCAGGGTGGAGCGAGGCTTATGGCCTGTTCACCTCTGGTGAAGCGCCAATGGTGCTCAGCTACACAACTTCGCCCGCCTACCACATGGTGGTGGAAGAAGATGAGCGTTACCAGGCGGCCGCCTTCTCAGACGGCCACTACATGCAGATTGAGGTGGCAGCAGCCATTGAAGGATCGCCTGAGATTGATCTGGCTCGCGATTTTCTAGCCTTTCTCATCGCGCCAGAAGCGCAGTCTGTTCTGCCAGTGACCAATTGGATGATGCCAGTCGCGCCCGGCTCTGAGGCTCTGCCCGAACCGTTTGAGCGTTTGGTGCAGCCAAGTGATGCCCTGCTTTTTGATCCAGAAACAGTGGCGACCGAGCGGCAGGGTTGGATTGAGGAGTGGCTGGATGCCATGAGCCAATAGGGGTGATCCGGTAAAGGCCGCGCACGTGCGGGCATCCGCGCTTCCAGGCGTTGTGGTCATTGCAGGCTTTGGCGCGTTTATCGTGCTGGCATTGGTGGCGTTGATGGTGGCTGGCGGGTCAGGCTTGCCGCTTGATCGGCTGACCAGTCCGTACACCCGATCGCTTCTGGCCTTCACGCTAACGCAGTCCTTCCTTTCAGTTGTGCTTTCAATCCTAGGCGCTTTGCCTTTGGCGATTGTTCTGCACCGTCACCAGCAGTTCTTTGGACGTGCGGCCTTGGTGCGCCTGCTCGCCCTGCCGCTGGCCTTGCCGCCGCTGGTTGCGGTGTTTGGCCTTCTCGATGTGTGGGGGCGCAGCGGTCTGGTATCGGCCGTGCTTCAAGCGCTTGGTTTTGATGTGCGCCTCGATGTTTTTGGGCTTCAGGGCGTTTTGCTCGCCCATGTCTTTTTCAACTTGCCCTTAGCGGCACGGCTGATGCTGACCCATTTGGAGCGTCAGCCCGCCACCACTTTTCGGCTGGCCGATCAGCTTGGCCTTGAGGGTTGGAGCCGGTTTACACGTTTGGAATGGCCTTTGTTGCGCGCGCATCTGCCTGGCGTTGCAGGTCTCATCATGATGCTTTGCATTGGCTCATTCACGCTGGTGCTGACGCTGGGTGGTGGGCCATCTTCATCAACGTTCGAAGTTGCGATCTATCAGGCGCTGCGCTTTGATTTTGACCCCGCTTTGGCGGCGCTCTACACGTTGGTCCAGTTGATGCTGGCTGGAATAGTGTTGATTTTCCTGACCCGGTTGGGCGGTGCGCCGGAGGACCGGGCTGGGGCGTTGGTAAGCCATGAGGCGAGGGTGCGACCGCTGCCGATTTGGGGACGGTTGGTGCTAGGTTTGGCGATCCTCTTCATCGTTGCGCCCCTTGCGGCGCTGGTTGTGGGTGGCCTGTTCGCTGAGTGGGGGCGGTTGTTTGGTATGGCCAGGCTCTGGGCTGCCATTGGCACCAGTCTTGTTATTGCAACCTGCGCGGCCTTTCTTGCTACGCTGGCCAGCTACGCGATGTTGGTTGCAAGGCTGCGCGGTTTTCGTGCGACCAGCCAGGCTTTGCGGGTTTACGAGGCGGGCTATGGCATGGTCGGTTCGGCGGTGTTGGCCGTGCCACCATTGGTGCTGGGCGCGGGGTGGTTTCTGGCCATGCGCGGTTGGCCTGCACCCACGTTCATTGCCGCGTGTTTGGTTGTGCTTGTGAATGCGTTGATGGCTCTTCCCTTTGTGCTGAGGATCATGAGCCCAGCGTTTGATGCGTCCGAGCGGCGCTACAGCGCTTTGTCTGCCAGCCTAGGTTTGACGGGCATGAACCGTTTTTCACGCGTCGATGCACCGGTGCTTGCCAAACCGTTTGCTGTCGCGCTGGCCTTCGCGCTGGTGCTTTCTGTGGGTGATCTTGGCGCCGCAGCGCTGTTTGGTGCCTATGATCTGGTGACCTTACCGGTGCTGATCCTCAATCTGATGGGCAGCTATCGCACCGATGATGCTGCGGGCGTGGCGCTGCTGCTTGGCCTGTTTGTTTTTGCGCTTATTGCGCTCGCAGAGCGGACCCATAAGGTGCTCGGATGATACGGCTGACCAGTGCAACCAGGCGTTTCTCGCAGGAAGGGACCTTTCGCTTTGATCTTGAGGTCAGTGAAGGCCAGAGCCTTGGCGTGATCGGCGCTAGCGGCGCTGGTAAATCGACATTGCTGCAGATGATTGCAGGTTTTGTGGAGCTTGATAGCGGCACTATCGAGCTTGCTGGACAGGACCACTCGGCCAGCGCTCCGGCAGAGCGGCCGATCTCAATGGTGTTTCAATCCAACAATCTGTTCGACCATTTGGATGTCGCGACCAATGTTGGTTTGGGGATCAGTCCGCGCTTTCGCAAAGCTGGCGAACCCCTGAACAAGGTGCGCGACGCGCTTGCCCAGTTAGGTTTGGCCGGTTTTGACGATCGGCGCCCGGCCAGCCTGTCTGGCGGGGAGGCACAGCGGGTCGCTTTGGCGCGCGCTTTGGTGCGCGATAAACCAATCCTGTTGTTGGATGAACCTTTCGCGGCGCTCGGTCCATCGATGCGCTCTGACTTTACCGCGCTTTTGAGCGCCATGCAGAAGGAACGTGGGCTGACCATGCTCACAGTGTCGCACGCGCCGACTGAGCTTCGTGGCCTGTGCGATCAGCTGGCTTTTGTGTTCGACGGTGAGATTGCGGTGTTGGGGAATACCGATGCCATGCTCGCCAATCCGCCGCACCCGGCGCTGGCTGATTATCTGGGCGTTTCGACGGCCCGACCTTAAGGGTTTTGCTGACATGGCATCGTCACCATGCTTGGGCTAGGTTCCGGCCATCTAACAACGGAATCCCCCCATGAATCTCTCCTCCCAAGACCCTTCGACCAGTTTGGCCAACACGCCCTTTGATCAGCTTCGTGTTGGACAAAGTGCGTCTATTGTGCGGCTCTGCACTGCCAACGACCTGATTGTGTTCGCCCATGCCTCGGGCAACATGAACCCGATCCATCTTCCCTCTACCGATACCACCGGCGATGGCGTGGATGATGTGCCCATCGCGCCTGCCATGTGGTTGGGGTCGCTGATCTCCTCAGTGCTGGGCAACCACCTTCCTGGGCCGGGCAGCCTCTATCTTTCGCAAACGCTGACCTTTTCCGGTCGTGCGCGGGTGGGCGATGAGTTGACTGTCAAGGTGACCGTCGCTGAGCTTTCCGATGATCGTCAGGTGACGCTGGTCACCCGCGTGAAAGGGCCTGATGGCGTGGTGCTTGTTGAGGGCGAGGCGAAAATTCAGGCGCCAGATGCGCCAGTGTATTTGGCCGATATCGAAGTGCCTGACCTGCAAGTGCAAAAGCATCGCCATTTTGATGCGATGTTGGAGCTGGCGCAGAGTCTTGAACCCTTGCCGGTGGCTGTGGTGGCGCCTGACGATCCCAATTCGCTGGGCGGCGCCTTGCTGGCGCGCGATGAAGGCCTGATCAAACCCATTCTTGTGGGTTCAAAAACCCGCATTCACCAGGCAGCCGAGACACTTGGCGTATCGATTGCTGACTTGGAACTGGTGGATATTGACGACGAACCCGCGTCGGCAGCCTGTGCCGTCGCGATGGTGCATGAGGGCCGCGTGAACGCGGTGATGAAAGGTCATCTGCACACCGATGGTTTGCTGAAACATGTCGTGAAAGCCGATGGCGGCCTGCGCACCGGCAAACGCATCAGCCATGTGTTCGTGATGGATGTGCCAGGGCGCCCGCAACCGATCATCATCACCGATGCTGCCATCAACATTACCCCGGATCTCAAAACCAAGGTCGACATCGTTCAGAACGCGATCAACATCGCGCTTGCTATCGGTATTCACACCCCGAAGGTTGGTATTCTTTCCGCCGTTGAGACAGTGAACCCGGCCATTCCGTCAACTCTGGATGCAGCGGTGCTTTCCAAGATGGCTGATCGCGGTCAGATCAAAGGCGGCATCGTTGATGGACCGTTGGCGATGGACAATGCCGTGGACATCGGTGCGGCGCGCACCAAAGGCATTGGCGGTTTGGTGGCTGGGCACGCCAATGTGCTAATCGCGCCGAACTTGGAAGCGGGCAACATGCTCGCCAAGGAGCTGACGTTCCTTGCCCATGCGGAAGCCGCTGGCCTGTTGGTCGGTGCCAGCGTGCCGGTGATCCTCACCAGCCGGGCTGATGATGACAAAGCCCGGCTCGCGTCTTGCGCGCTGGCCGCTCTCTATGGGGCGTGGCTGCGCACGGGCAAACCAGTCAATGCCCGCTTGTTCAACGACGTTGAGTAACTGGCTATGACGCAGGCGTTGCTCACGTTGAACGCTGGGTCCTCCAGCCTAAAATTCAGTCTTTTTGCACTCAATGGGGATGTGCCTGAACGGCGCTACACCGGCGCCTTTGATCGTGGGGCGGCGCCACATGACGTCGCGATCACCGGCGTGAACGGCGAGCATAAGGTCTTGGCGCTGGATCAACCTGGTGAACTGGCGAGCGCCTTTGCTGCCGTTCTTGCCTGGTGTGAGGGCCGGGATGATTTTGGCGAGATCGTCGCCGTTGGCCACCGCGTGGTGCATGGCGGGATGGACCATACGGCGCCGGTCGTCCTGAGCGAGGATGTGATTGCCGATCTGGCCAAGCTTTCGCCTTTGGCACCGCTGCACCAACCTCATAATCTTGCAGGCGTTGAGCAGGCCAAGGCGGCCTTCCCCAAGGCGCTTCAAGTCGGTTGTTTTGATACCGCGTTTCACCGCACGCACCCTTTTGTGAACGATACATTTGCGCTGCCGCATCGTTTTTATGCCGAAGGGGTGCGCCGCTATGGTTTTCATGGGCTCTCTTACGACTATGTTTCCGGAGCGCTTGAACCAAGCGTAAGGGAAGGTCGGGTGATCATCGCCCATCTGGGCAATGGCGCTTCTATGTGTGCGCTGAAAGGCGGGCATAGTGTTGGATCGACCATGGGTTTTTCCGCGTTGGATGGACTGCCGATGGGCACGCGCTGCGGGCAGATCGACCCCGGTGTTCTGCTCTATTTGATGCAAGAGCACGGTATGGATGCCGATGCGATTGCAACACTGCTTTATAAAGAGTCAGGCCTCAAAGGCATGTCGGGCCTGACCAACGATATGCGGGTTCTGCTTGCCAGTGACGATCCTCGTGCCAAGGAAGCGCTGGACTATTTTGTCTTCCGCATTCAGCGTGAGATTGGCGGCATGACAGCTGTTTTGGGCGGCTTGGACGCGTTGGTGTTCACCGGCGGTATTGGCGAGAACGCTGCACCGATCCGCCAGCGCGTTTGCGCGGGCTTTGGCTGGTTGGGCATGGCGCTGGATGAAAATGCCAATGCTGCCAATGCCGGCAAAATCTCATCTGACCGATCGTCCATTGATGTCTTGGTTGTTCCCACCGATGAAGAGGGCAAGATTGCCCGTTACACTGCCCGTCTGCTAAGCTCTGGCCATGAGTGAAGATACATCCAATGTCGTGCCCATCGTAAGCCGCGCCGGTCGCTTGGCCGATGCGTTGCAGCGTGCGCGTGCCCGTGAGCAAAGCCGGTTGCGCGATGCGCTGGCAGCCCAAGAAGGGCGCTTGGACGCCTTGGCGGACGAGTTGCGCGCCATGGCCGATGAGTTGCCCTCCGGTGAGGCTGGTCGTTTCGCGCTTGTGCCATCAGAAAATGGCGAGCGCCTATCCATCGATACGCTGAGCTATGTCGATCTGCACCCAGAAACGCAGGACTATCGCCTTGTGCGACAGCAGCGCGAGGGTCCGTCGGTGATTGCTGAAAAGACTGATCGCGATGCGATGGCCGACAGTGTGGCGGACTATATTGCTGATAGAATTGTTGAGCGCGAGGGTTTGGTGGGAACAGCGCCGGTGGCCGCCGCCGCGCCAACAACCCTATCAACACAGCAAGATCCTGCTCCGCAGCCTCGCTCGCGCTTTTGGCCAGGGTTTTGGCTGTTTGTGCTTGGCGGTGTCTGCTCAGCGACGGCTCTGTTCACCTATGCGTGGCTTCAGGTGGGGCCAACGGGCTAGGCCCGCAGTGCCGAAAAGCTCTCCTGCGACAGTTCAGTGATTGCGCCGCCTTGAGCTGGATAACCGCGACGGGTGGCTGTGACTTTCCAGCCTTCCTCGCTCTCCTCAATATCAAACAGGGTGTAGCTTGCAGCTGGCTTATGTCCGCCCGGTGCCTGTGCGGCTGAGGCAACGCCGAACACAGCTATGGGGCCGTTGGGTCCTTCTACCGTCTGGCGTGTCGGCAAATGGGTATGACCGTGGAGGATCAGCTCTGCGCCGTGCTCTTTCCAGACATCACGCACGCGCTTGGCGCCCACCAGCCGTTTGTACCAAGGCCCTGCGCGATCGAAGGGGGGATGGTGGATCAATACCACGCCGAACAGGTCCTTTGAGGCGTCGAGTTCTGAGGCCATGCTGGCGCGCTGGCGTTGATCAACGCTGCCTGTGGCCATGAACGGGCCGGTTGCTGTGGCCGTCGATAACCCGATGATCTGAACGGGCCCGCGCTGGCGCAGCACCGGATAGATCGAGGATTGTGGCGTGTCAGAGGCGAGGTTCGCTGCGCAGTGCAGATTGAAGCGGTCCAGTGCGCCGGGCACATAGGCGTCATGATTGCCGGGAATTGCGGTCACGCTATCGGACGCGCCAAGGCTTGCCAGGAAGCGACCGGCATTTTCAAACTCAGCTTCCAGAGCGATGTTCACCAGATCGCCGGTGACGGCGATATGATCGGGCGATTGGGTCTTGAGGTCGCTGATCAGTGTGTCTGTCGTGCCAGCAACAAAGGCCTTGGCGCGATTACGCTGCCAGTTGAGGTGGCCGAGCACACGTTTTGACATCAACTCGCGGCGGCTTACCGGTGGCAACGGGCCAAGGTGACAGTCAGAAAGGTGGGCGATGCGGAAGGTCATGTTGCGCGCACATTGGCCAAACTTTTCGTGCGCGCAAGTGTGTTTTGCTCGTTTGGCTGCGCTTAGAGCGTTTCGCGTTTAACGTGAGATACAGGGCGTCACATAACGCGTTGAAATCTTTGATTTCAGACAGCGTTATGTGATTCAGGTTTAACGCGAAACGCTTTAGATTGGCATGGTGTTACGCGCGGCGTATGTGCCGGGCTGTGACCAGTCCATAGAAGAATGACGGGCGCTAAGTGGGCTTGACCAAAGGGCCTTCCAAAACAAGGAGAACATTTCTATCACCGAAGTGTACGAGTGGGGGAGGCGCTGCCTGTTGGCAGTGCCGATCAATGATCGGACAAGCGCTATGGCGTGTTTGACTGTTCTGCACAACACACAGCTCGGCGCGGCTGCTATGCGTGGCGCGCATGCGGTTGGCAACGATTGATTCACACACAGGCAGGTTTGGCGTTGGACACACCAAGAGGACTTTTTGGCAAGCTAACCCGCTGGGTTTGGGTGCGGGTGATGCTGTTTCAGCGTGGCATGACACTTGGCGTGCGGGTGATCGCGCTCAACGATGCTGGTGACGTGCTTTTGGTGCGTCACGGCTATACGCCGGGCTGGCATTTGCCTGGTGGTGGCGTTGATTACCGCGAGACCATGGAGCAAGCTGCGAGACGCGAACTGGAGGAAGAAACCGGCTATCGCGCTGCCAGCGAGGTTGCGCTTCGCGGCCTCAGCTACAACAGCCGACTTTGGAAGGGCGACCATGTGGCCGTCTACACCGTGAGCGCTATCGAGAATGTGCGTGCCATCGAACCGGGGTTTGAAATCGCCGAGATCGGGTTCTTTGCTCTTGACAGTTTGCCGGACGGCACCACCAAGGGCACGCGCGCCCGACTTGCCGAATGGCAGGCCGGACGCGCTGTTGATCCTTATTGGGCTTAAGGCAGGGCTTCTGGGCCCAGGACTTAGGCTGCGGCTTTGAGGCTTTCGCGGCCATGGGGTGCTGTCAGGTCAAGCTCCGGCCCAACAGGGACCACGCGGGTCGGATTGATGGTCTCGTGGCTCATGTAATAGTGCCGTTTAATGTGATCCATACTCACAGTCTCAGCCACACCGGGAACTTGGTACAGTTCACGCAGGAAGCCCATCAGGGCCGGATAGTCCGCAATGCGGCGGATGTTGCATTTGAAGTGACCGACATAGACCGGATCGAACCGCACCAGCGTGGTGAACAGGCGCCAGTCGGCCTCGGTGATCTGATTGCCGACCAAATAGCGGCTTGAGGACAGGCGTTCTTCCAGTTCGTCCAGGACTTTGAAAAGCTCGGTGACTGCCTCTTCATAGGCGTCTTGCGTGGTGGCAAAGCCAGACTTGTAAACACCGTTATTGACTGCGTGGTAGACGCGCTCATTGATTGCATCGATCTCTTCGCGCAGTGTTTGCGGATAGTAGTCGCCTGGCTTGGCGCCGATGCCATCAAAGGCCTGGTTGAACATGCGGATGATTTCAGAGGACTCGTTGGAAACGATGGTATTCGTGTGTTTGTCCCAAAGGATCGGCACGGTGACGCGCCCTGAATAGGTTGGGTCGGCCTTCACGTAGATATCTGCGGCAACAGATGAGCCGAACAGACGGTCGGTGGTGGCTTCAGGCTGATCGGCGTCAAACACCCAGCCTTTATCGTACATCAGAGGGGAAACCACATCGACACTGATCATATCTTCCAGGCCTTTGAGCTTGCGGAAGATCAGCGTGCGGTGCGCCCAAGGGCAGGCGAGCGACACGTAGAGATGGTAGCGCCCGGCTTCGGCCTTAAAGCCGCCGCTGCCAGAAGGGCCAGCGCTGCCATCCGCGGTGATCCAGTTGCGGAACTGTGAGGCATTGCGGACAAATTTTCCGCCAGATTTCTTTGTGTCGTACCATGTGTCGTGCCAGACACCGTCTACCAGCAAGCCCATCATTTTTATCCTTCATGCGTGTTCGTCGCGTCGAGGCAAGAAATAGGGCGGCAGCATCGTTCTGTATAGCGATCAGGTTCCGCACGCACTGTTACCTTCCAGCGAACAATGGTGGTCTGCTGCGATTGCATCGTCCTTTTTGTCATGCTAGCGCAACGCCATGAACATCATCAGGTCCCAGGCAGAGCGACGACGCTCACGACGATAACGCAACATTTTGCGTGTGCGCCTACGTATGGCCGCCCAATCCTTCGCCCTGATCTGTTCTTTTTTCCGAGTATTCCGTCGTGACCCTTCCTCTTCAGCCCGTTGGCATGCCTGCCGTGCCGAGCACCGTCACTTTTGCGCCTATGCAATCGGTCGACGAACCACGCGTCAACGCACTTCATGAGCGTGTTTTCGGTCCGGGCCGTTTTGCCCGCACGGCGTTTCGCCTGCGCGAGAAGGCAGCGCCATTGTTGGCTTTGTCTTTGGTGGCTGAGGAAGCGGATACGCTGATCGGTGCTGTTTCCATGTCGCGGATCGCGGTGGGAGAGGTAGAAGGTGTGCTGCTTGGCCCCCTGGCGGTTTTGCCGGAAAAACGTGATGTGGGTGTTGGCAAAGCCTTGCTGTTTCAGGCCGTAGAAGCCGCCCACCAATCTGGCGAACCCTTTGTTCTGCTGGTCGGCGACCTGCCCTACTACGCGCCTGCGGGCTTTGCTGTCGTGCCGTTTGGAACGATGACCATGCCCGGGCCGGTTGATCCCACCCGTCTTCTCATCGCCATCAACAGGTCAGTGGATGCCTTGCCCACCGGCCTGCCCACTGGGGCCGTTCGAGGAACGTCTTAACGCCCTTCGCGCCACCAGGCAGCGCCCCAGAGCGCCAAAGCGGGCAAAAGTGCCCAAAGGCCAAGGGATAGCGGTTGCTGGGTTGCGCCGATGAGAACGCTCGCATCAGTGCGGCGCACGCCAATCCAACCATTGCCCGATGTGCGGGCCGTTTCGCCCACCAGCCGCACGCGCGGCACGGTCATCTCATCGCCTTGGTTTTCGGTCAACCGCGCCAATGAGCCATTGCTCGCCTCGGTCAGGGGCGTCAAATGATCGGACGTTGAGACGACTTGTTGCAACTCAACCGGGTTGGGTGCACCAACATGGGCCAGGGTCGTGAGCGTACCATCTGTGATGCGCCAGAGGCCAATCTCATCGGCAGGCAAGCTGCCGCGAAACAGGCCATCGCCCTCATCGGTAAGTTCTAGCGCGATCTCTTCACCTGATGGCGTGGTGATCCTCAGCGGATCAACAGTTTCACCAAGCGTGCGTCGCTCGATGATCATGCGCTGGCCTTGCGTTCTGGCGTTAAGTGTTTCGTCCTCAAGATCAGGCTCGCGCATCAGCCAATGGGCCATGCGGCGCAGCAACTGCACATGCGGGCCGCCACCTTCAAAGTTGCGCGCCCAGAGCCAAACATGATCGGAAAGCAACAGTGCGATCCGTCCCTCGTCTACCCGATCAAGGGCCAGCAGAGGCGCGCCCGGCATGGAGCTGGACGCTGGTGCGCGCATCGCCACTGTGCTTTGAGCTGATGCGTCGGCCTCAATGAGGCGGAACCAACGGCTCCAGCTCGGGTCCCCATCGCCGTCACCTGCCACATCGCCGGGTAGGCCGCGTGTGATGGGATGCCGGCGACCAAGATCGGTCACCTGGGGGCGGAACGGCTCCTCGGCGATGGAGCCTGTGGGGTAGGCAGGCAAAATATCGGCAAGAGCGGTGAAAGCGATGCTGCTCGTGCCTGCAAACTCTGGACCTGCGGCGACCAGCAAGGCGCCGCCGCGGCGCACATAGTTGGCAATGTTCTCAAAATAGATCAGCGGCAGCACACTGCGGCGCTGATAGCGATCCAGGATGATCAGATCGAAATCGTTGATCCTGTCGACGAAAAGTTCGCGAGTTGGGAAGGCGATTAAGGACAGTTCGCTTATCGGCGTGCCGTCCTGCTTTTCCGGCGGGCGCAAAATGGTGAAATGCACCAGGTCCACCGACGGATCCGATTTTAGCAGATTGCGCCAGGTGCGTTCCCCGGCATGGGGTTCGCCGGAGACGAGCAATACACGCAACGTGTCGCGCACACCCTCCACCGAGAAAACGGCCTGGTTGTTGAGCGCGGTGAGTTCGCCGTCAGCCGTTTCGATACGGATTTCGAACAGATTGTCCCCGGCGCGGTCGACCTGGATCGGCACATCGACTGTGACGCCCACTGGCACGGGTGCTTCGGCGAGAACGGTGTTGTTGCGCAGGATGGTGAGGTTCACGGTCGGGTTTGGGTTGGCGGAAAGTGGAATGCCGTCTTCGACCACCGTGAACTGCACTACCTCGCGGCGATCCACCAGGGCAAAGCGCGGCACCTGTAACAGTTCAATGCGGCGGTCACCTTCTTCTGCATGACCGGTCAGCAGCGTGTGCACGGGCACAGCGTTGTTTTCGGTGAGCGGGATGGCTGTTTCTTCATCAGGCACATCGGTGACCTGACCGTCCGTTAGCAAGATGACGCCGCCGATCTGTTCCTGCGGCACATCAGCGAGTTCAGCCTGAATCGGACCGATGGCGCGCGTGCCGCTGTCCGGGTCGGTACCAAGACGGATGGTGCGCACTTCAACAGCGCCAAGTGCTTCGAGCTGCGGGCGCAGTGTCTCGGCAGCGCTCGTCGCCATCGCATCGCGGTCATCAATGGTCTGGCTGGCACTTTCATCAGTGACCAGTGCCACCACGGTGGGCAAGCGCTCGCGCTCCTCCAGGCGCAGCGAGGGATCAAGCAGTGTGAGGATGACAATCGCCATCGCTGCTGCGCGCAGCAAAGCACCGCGTCGCCCGCGCCAAAGCGCGAAGCCAGTGAGGCCCAACGCCATAACGCCGAAGAGGATGATCAGCCATGGCGGGATCAAGGGGTCGAAAAGCAGCGTCCAGTCGCTCATTGCACCAGCCGCTCTAAAAGGGCCGGGATGTGCACCTGATCGGCTTTGTAATTGCCGGTCATGACATACATGCCGATGTTGACGCCGGTGCGGTAGGCAAACTCGCGCTGCAATCTGTCGGGCGGCGAGGTCGCGTAGAGCGGTCGGCCATCGGAGGACAGTGCCCAGGCGGACGCCATATCATTGCCGGTGATCATAATAGGTGAGACACCATCGCCGCCGCGTGCCGGTCGATTGACGCCCTCTGGATCATCGGGCAGCGCCTCAACCCATAATGGTCCGGTGGCAAAGCGGCCGGGAAAGCTGTCGAGAAGATAGAAGCTTTTGGTGAGCACGTGATCGTCGGGCACCGGTTCCAGCGGTGGGATATCCAGCGCTGAAAGCAGTGTGCGCAAGTTTGCCGTCTGCGGGCTGATAGAGGCGCTGGTGATGCTGACAGCCTCATCGCGCGTGTCGAAGAGGATCGTGCCGCCATTGTTCATGTATGCGTCTATGCGCGTGATCAGCCGATCTGAGACCGCCAGCGGCACGTCCGGCATGGGCCAATAGATCAGCGGGTAGAACGCCAGTTCATCTTGCGCCGGATCGATCGCCATCGGATCGCCAGGCTCAAACGCCGTGCGCTGGGTGAGAATGCGCGACAGACCAGAAAGGCCCTCGCGGGAGCGTTGATCGATTTGCCCATCACCGGTGACGACATAGGCAAGCCGTGTGGAGTTGGCCGCTGCAATCAGGCGACTAAGCTGCGATTGCTCGCTGCTGTTCGATTGAGCAAGAGCAAGCGTTGGGACGAGAGCGTTGCCACCAACAAGACACGCCGCCAGGAGGGCTATACCGGCCGCTGAGCCTGCGCGACGGGCTGATGAGAGGCCCGCCAATGCACCTGAAAGAATGAGCACGATCACCGTATCAGCCAAGGCGAGCGCGATTGCGGCACTCAACAATATAGGTCGCAGAGACAAGGATTCATCTTCTCCGATTTCCAACAGCTCTGCGCCTGATTGGGAGATCAACGCCAGATCTTCTGGTGTAAAGTTTGGCGGTTCGTCGAACAGGTTCAGCGCACGGGGACCGCTTGCCGGGCCGTAAAAACCTGGAGGGTTTTCTAAGGTCGGTGTGGTCGGAGCCGACGTGAGGACCAACCCCTCGACATGTTGCGGCGGGCTGCCCAGTGTGCCGAAAGCGCTCAACGTTGTGCGCGGTGCAAGAGTGGTTTCTTCGCTTGGGCCAAAGGTTGCTGCGGTGTCGGACCGAGTCGCTGAAAGCTCCACCAAGCGAGCGAGCATATCGACGAAGAGACCCGAAAGCGGCAGGTTGGACCAGCCGGTATCCGCAGTTACATGAAACAGCACCAACTGCCCAGAACCTCGTGCCTCGCCAGTGACAAGTGGGGTGGAGTCGGCCAGCTCGGCATAGGTGCGTGCCGCCAGAGCTGCGCCTGGTTCGCTGAGCACTTGGCGCTCGATAGCGACATCCTCAGGGATGGAAAGGCCGGCAAAGGGGCTGCTTGATGAAAACGGCGCAATGCTTTGCGGTTCCTCCCAAGTGAGCGCCCCGCCAAGCTGACGATCCACGGCCCGCAGTGGCACTGGGATAAGATCATCGCCAGATTGCGTTAGCCCAGTGGAAGCAAAGCGGATCAACACCCCACCATCTTCGATCCACGGTTCGAGCAATGACACCGAGGATGGAATGAGGCTTGCCACATCAATGAGCACGATGACGCTGGCATCTTGATCGATCATGGCTTCGATCTCACCGTTTGTGTCGCCGGATCGTGGTACGATGACATCGGCGGTGGGACGCAGGGCGCGTTCTACATAGGTGGTGCCTGAGAGGAGCGGTTGGGCCTCGTCGCTACGCTCAGCGCCGACAATGCCAACACGGCGACGCTCCAGCCGGTCGTCAACCAGAACAACTTCACCGGCATGCTGGGTAGGCACGACGGCTATGCGGGCGATGTCGTTGCGCAGATCAAGTGGCAGGTCAAAGGCAATACGGGTTTGCAATAAGCCTTCAGCATCCAGCAATGGGGCCAGGCCGAGCTGGCGGCCTGTGCCGTCAAGAGCGGCAACTGAGCGCGCATCGGCACTGTTTTCGCTGCCGACAGGGGTAACAAAAACTGCTGGCCCGTCGCTGCCGCCGTCCAGACTGATCGTGAGTGTTGGTGCGGTTCCATTCACCCAGGCTATGGCGTGTTGCTGGGTAAGCTCGTCCAGCCAACCCTGTGTTTCGTTATCGCGCGCCAGGCCGCTTGAAAGCCAAACGATGCTTGCCTCTCGCCAGGCTGTGACGGCGAGCAGCGCATCCAAGGCGGCGTGCATTTCTGCTGTATCGGTTTCAATGGGCTGTGGTTCGAGGCTTGCCAGGTTGGCCAAAGCCTCGGCGCGGTCGCCAGGCAGAGCGGACGTGGAAAGAGGTTGCGGGAAGGCCGCGATGCCAACAGGTCGCCCATTGGCGCTGGCGGTGTTGATAATCCGTTCCGCTTGAGCCAGACGTTGATCCCAATCAGGTGCTGCCGCCCAATCGGTTTCTATAACAACAAGCACTGGCGCCGATGTTTGACCGGGCAAGGCAATAGGGTCAGATGCGCGCAAAATCGGCCCAGCAAAGGCCAATATCAGTATCGCCAGCAGAGCCATGCGCAGGGCCAGCAGCCACCATGGTGTTTTCACCGGCGTTTCTTCAGCGTTGGTCAGCTTTTCCAGCAGCCGCAGGGGCGGAAACAGCGTTGTTGCCGGTTGCGGGGGCGTCGCCCGCAGCAGCCACCAAAGCGCTGGCAAAGCGATCAGGCCAATCAAAGCCAGCGGTGCGAGAAAGCTAAGCGCGCCCATCTAGCGGTCCCGGGCGCGTGATAGCGCTTCGTGGACACTCAGCAGTGGCGTCGCGGCGGGCCGGTCGGTATGTGAGATGGTGTGGCTCCAGCCACGGGCGCGGGTGATCTGACGCAGCTCATCGGTGAAGGCCCGAAACAGTGCTTGATAGGGCCGCTGCCAGCTTTCAGCGCGCCCCGCAATAATGTCGCTGGAGTGTTTGTCGAGTGGTTGAAAGCGCATGCGGCCCTTGAACGGAAATGCTTCCTCAACCGGGTCAACGATCTGCACCAGATGGGCGCGTGCTCCACGTGCGACCAGCTGTTCAACCAGCCCAGACCGGCTTTCCTCATCAAACAAGAAATCCGATAGGATGATCACATCCTCGCGCGGCTTGACCGCTGTCATATCCGACCAACGCAACTTGCCGGTTTTGTCTGTGTCGCGGGTGATCAGCTCCAGGGCCATGGTGTTGAGGGCTGCGTGATTTGTTTTGGGCCGCTCTCCGCCAATCAGACCAACGCGTTCCCCGCCCTTGGTGAGCATGGCTGCGAGCGCCAGGGCCATCACGACAGCGCGATCACGCTTAGGTTCGCGTGCATCAGGTGAGGCAAAGCGCATGGAGGAGGACATATCGACCGAGAGGCGCACCGTGTGGGCGCTTTCCCACTCCATTTCGCGCACGAACAAGGCATCGCCACGGGCTGAGCGCCGCCAATCAATGCGGCTGGATGCGTCGCCTGAGCCGTATTGGCGGAATTGCCAAAAGGATTGGCCAGCGCCTGCGCGTTTGCGCCCATGCAGACCGGCCAGCAGCGAGGCTGCAAGGTTTTTCGCCTCCACCATCAAGTCCGGCATCGCATCGGCCAATGCGCGCGGTCGCGTGCCAAGATCCAGCGGATCAAGGGGGTTGAGACCGCCTGGGCCTTGCGTTGCGCGTGTTTGGCCAGGCCATGTGATCACAAAAGCGCCTCGACAAGTTTGGCAACCAGATCGCGTCGGGTCACGCCTTCAGCGCGTGCAGCATAGGTGAGTGCCATGCGGTGACGCAAAATGGGTTCAGCGAGCGCCGCCACATCATCTTTAGACGGGGCAAAACGTCCATGCAGCAAAGCACGGGCACGGGTTGCGAGCATCAAAGCCTGGGATGCACGCGGCCCAGGACCCCAATCGAGGTGATCGCCGACCACCGGATGGGCTTCGGGGCCGGGGCGGGCACCGCGCACCAGGTCGAGGATTGCGTCAGCCACCTGTTCGCCCACCGGCATGGCACGCACAAGCTTCTGCGCATTGATCAGCTCCTGTGGGCCCATCACCGCTTTCGGTGTGGCTTCTGCCTGGCCGGTGGTGAGGCGCAGCATGGCGCGCTCTGCCTCGCGATCAGGGAAGCCAATCTCGATTTCGAGCAAGAACCGATCAAGCTGAGCTTCGGGCAGCGGGTAGGTGCCTTCCTGCTCAATCGGGTTTTGCGTGGCCAGCACATGGAACGGGCTGGGCAGATCATGGCGCGTGCCAGCGACTGTTACATGATGTTCCTGCATCGCTTGCAGCAGGGCCGATTGGGTGCGTGGGCTTGCGCGGTTGATCTCATCGGCCATCAAAAGCTGCGAAAAGACCGGGCCTTCGATAAAGCGAAAAGCGCGTGATCCGCTGGCGCTTTCTTCGAGCACTTCAGCACCGAGAATATCCGACGGCAAAAGATCGGGGGTGAACTGCACACGCCGCGCACCGAGCGAGAGCACCGTGCCAAGCGTTTCCACCAGTTTGGTTTTTGCCAAACCTGGAAGCCCAACGAGCAGCACATGACCACCGCATAAAAGGCCGACAAGCGTGTTCTCGATCACCTGTTCTTGGCCAAGGATCGTTTTACCGATGGTTTCCTTGGCGGTTGAAAGCCGCTCTGCCATCGCTTGGGCTTGGTCTGCGATCGCTTCGGTGTCAGCGGCTGCTGGATTGTCTAAGTCAGTATCGGGCACGTGATGCTCCTAAGCGGCGACAGGTTTCGCGGCCAAACGGATGATGGGAGGTTGATTCTGTGACAGCTTTTTACACTTATCAGGATCGTTCATGGCGCCTTTTTGTCACGTGTCGTGAGATGCATGGTGCACCTTGTTTGCAAGGTTGTTGATGGGAAGCTGCGCAATAAGTGTGCGGTGCGCAAGACCTCATGGTCTTTGTTTGGCATAAGCTGCTCATCACCTTCTGGTGAAAGTAGCGCTGAAACTGACAATGGAAACAGCAAATGGCCCAATCAACCGTCGATGACACTGGAGCATCAGAGTCGTTTGACGCCTTGCTGCGAGCGGCTGGTTCGGGCAAGCGTAATCCCCCGGTTGATCTGTGGAACCCAGAGCTTTGCGGCGCTATCGATATCCGCATCGCGGCTGATGGCACTTGGTACCATGAAGGCCGGGCGATACGCCGACCGCGGCTCGCCAAGCTGTTTTCTTCAGTCCTGCGCAAGGATGCAGATGGCGTCACTTATCTTGTGACCCCACAGGAGAAGCTCGCCATCCAGGTGGACGATGCCCCGCTTGTCGTTGTGGATTATGCGTCCAAGGTCATGTCTGATGGTGAGGTTTTGGTCCTGCGAACCTCCATGGGTGATGTTGTGGAGGTGGATGAGAACCATCCGATACGCTTTTCACAAGAGGTTGGCAGCGAAGGGCTAAAACCTTATGTGCTGGTGCGCGGGCGGATCGAAGCGCTGCTCAACCGGGCCACGACGATGGCGCTTGTGAACGATGAGCGCTTTGTTGATCTTACCCAAGAGACACCTATTCTGCGCTCCGGCGGCCAGAGATTTCCTATTCTGCCTGGTGAAATTTGAACGAGCGCCTTCTCGTTGGCGCTCTTGAGGGATGTGCCTTTGTCCAATTGGACCGATCTTAAAAATCCACAGAACTCGCCGATTGCAAACCTAGATGGTCAGCGGTTGGCTGGCGCGCTGTTTGACTCGCTACAAACCGATCAGCCGGATGTTTCGACACGTGCCGAGGCGAATGATCCATCAGGCGATCATATTCTCAACCCAGATTTCTCCGCTTTCCGTCCCAAGGACGGGTTGAAGCCAGCCGCCGTTTTGATTGCCGTGGATATGGCTAAGCCTGAACCCGATGTCACGCTTACTGTGCGCACCGCCACTTTAAGCGCCCATGCCGGTCAGATCGCCTTTCCTGGTGGCCGCGTGGACCCGGGTGAAGATGCGCAAGAAACTGCCTTGCGCGAGGCAATGGAAGAGGTTGCTCTGCCGCCAAGCGCTGTCGAGGTGCGAGGTTTTTTGCCGAGCTACGCCTCGCGCACCGGCTATCGCGTCTATCCTGTGGTTGGCGCGTTGGATGGGTTGCCGACGCTGCAACCCAGCCCAGCCGAAGTGGATGCGATTTTCCAGGTGCCACTGGCCTTTCTGCTCGATCCAAGCAATGCTGAGCGCACAAGCCGTGTGTTTGAGGGTAAGGAGCGCTTCTTTTACACCTACCACTTTGAAAATCATGCCATCTGGGGTTTGACGGCGGGCATTGTGCACCACATGTCAGAGCGACTGATCACCCATTTGTCTTAGGGTTTAGACCCTGGATTCCCCTTTCACATTGGAGCTATCGCGTGGCGCGCATTGCAATTATCAACCTGGCACTCTTTCTGGTCCCGTTCGCGCTGTACCTGTTATGGACAACGGTGCGCGGCAAACGCTCCGACATGCCGTTTTACTGGTTAGTTGGCTCTGGTGTTGCCCTGGTGTTGGTGGCGATGATCGCCTTTGCCCAGTTTGAAACCGGCGATGTCACCGGCCAATACGAGCCGCCGCGTTTTGAAAATGGAGAGATCGTTCCAGGCCGGGTTGTTGAACCAGTCGAATGAGCGAGCCGCTTCGCGACCTCTTGAATGCACCGGGTGTTGCACCGGTTTTTGACGCCATCATCAAAGACGGCGATGAAGCTTGGCTGGTCGGCGGATGCGTGCGCAACGCGCTGTTGGGTGAAGCGCCCAGCGATATTGATATTGCCACCCAGGCTTTGCCGGAAACCGTGATGGCGCGCGCGCAGGCCGCCGGTATGAAAGCTGTGCCAACTGGGGTTGAGCATGGCACCGTGACTCTAGTTGTGGATCACACGCCCATCGAAGTCACCACGCTGCGCCGCGATGTGGAAACCGATGGACGCCGCGCCGTTGTCGCCTTTAGCCATGACTTGGCTGACGATGCTGGGCGCCGCGATTTCACGATGAACGCGCTTTACGTCGATCAAAGCGGGGTATTGCACGACCCAGTGGGCGGTTTGGCAGACCTGGAAGCCCGCCGTGTGCGCTTTATTGGCGATGCGGCCACGCGCATCCAAGAGGATTATCTGCGCACGCTGCGCTATTTCCGGTTCTACGGCTGGTATGGTCATGGCGCGCCGGATCGAGACGCTATCAAGGCGATTGTCGCCAACAAGGCTGGTCTTGCTTCGCTATCGGCCGAGCGCGTTTGGGCCGAGTTGAAGAAAATCCTTCTTGCGCCACACGTCACGCGCTCACTGCTTTGGATGCGCCAGACGGGTGTGTACCAGGCCGTATTGCCTGAAAGCGGGGATATGGACGGCTTTGCCCGCTTCATGCGGTTGGAAGAAGCAACCGGTGTGCACCCCGACCCTCTGCTGCGGTTGATGGCTCTTTTGCCACCGCAAGCCGCCGAGCGCGTCAAGGATTTGGCGAGCCGTTTGAAGCTTTCTGGTGCTGAACGCGACCGTTTAACGTCTGCGATGGAAACGGACGCAGCGCTGAACAGTCTTTCGCTTGCCGAGCCCAAGCCTTTGCGTGCTGCGCTTTACCAGCATGGCGAGCGGGCGATGCGCGATGTGCTGATCTTGCAAGCGGCGCGCGCGCTGGATGCTGACCCTGAACAGGCATTGCCGGATGGCGAGGCAGATCGTGTCGCGCGCATGTGGAACCTTGCCGACACGTGGACAAAGCCATCGATGCCGGTGTCAGGCAAAGATTTGCTGAAGCGCGGCGTTCCAGCGGGGCCTCAGCTCGGCACCGCATTGAAAATGATGGAAGGTGCTTGGGCTGCTTCTGATTTCACGATGGGTCGCGATGAACTTCTGGACGTTTTGAAGACTTAAAGCGAAACGCTTTAGTCGCTTCCACATGCTGCGAGCGCTTCACCGTCCCACCGCAGATAGGTTTTTGCCGTGTCGTGCGCGCCTAAACGCTCGTAGAGCTTGCGGGCACCATCGTTGCCAGCATCAACGGTCAGATCAAGGCGCGAGCCTTTGCGGCGCACAGTCTCTTTGGCGCAGGCCTTGATGAGAGCCTCGCCAATGCCTTCACCGCGCGCAGTATGCGACACATAAATGTCTTTCAAAAACCAAGCTGTGGACAGATCGCCTGCTGGGAAAAGTGGGCAAATGACGGCGTGGCCAACTGGCGTAGTGTCCTTGACAGCAATCAGCATCACGCTGTCGCTGGTCTTCTCAAACCAGTGGGTGAGCTTTCGCCGAGCTGTTGCCTCATCAATGGCCTTATCACCCAGATAGTGCGTTTCCGTCTCCAAGCAGAGCGGCACCAGCGCTGGGACATCGCTCAGCGTTGCCAATCGAATGCTGAAACTCACGGAAAGCGCACTTCCGGCGGCATCGAGGACAGGATGGCGTTCACATTGCCACCGGTTTTGAGACCAAAAATCGTGCCGCGATCATAAAGCAGGTTGAACTCCACATAGCGTCCACGACGAACCAGCTGCTCGTGGCGCTGCTCGTCGGTAAAAGGCGTGTCCCAGTTTTCGCGCACCAGCTTGGGATAGATATCGGCAAAGCTGCGACCCACCGATTGGGTGAGCGCAAAATCAGCTTCCCAATTCCCTGAATTCAAATAGTCGTAGAAGATGCCGCCAATGCCGCGCGGTTCGTCGCGGTGTGGCAGATAGAAGTAATCTTCACACCAGGCTTTGAAAGCTGGGTAGTTGGCTTGGGCATGACCCTCGCAGGCTATCTCCATCGCTTCATGGAAGGCGATGGTGTCTGGGTCGGTTTGATTGCGCCGAGCGTCCAACACCGGTGTCAGATCAGCACCGCCGCCGAACCATTGGCGTGTGGTGACGACCATGCGGGTGTTCATATGAACCGCCGGGATGTTTGGGTTGTGAAGGTGGGCGATCAACGAAATGCCCGAAGCCCAAAAGCGTGGGTCTTCATTAGCGCCTGGGATTTGCTTTTGAAACGCCGGCGCAAACGTGCCGTGCACGGTGGAAATATGCACACCGACTTTTTCGAACACGCGGCCTTTCATCAGGCCCATCGTGCCGCCGCCGCCAGGCGTGCCGTCATGGTTGGTGCGCTCGTGCGGGATCAGTTCAAAGCGACCTGGTTCAAGACCTTCGGTTCCTGGTTTACTGTCTGCTTCGTCCTCAATGCGCTCGAACGCGCCGACAATCTGATCGCGAAGTTGCGCAAACCAAGCCTGCGCGGTCTCTTTCTTGGTCTCAATGTCATCAGGCAAACCGGCATTCAATTGGTCGGGCGAGAAGATTGGAGTAAAGCTGGTCATGGTCAATGGCTCCCTTTGATGGGGCTCCCTATGCCGGACGTCTCGGGCGCGGCAGTATGAGACAGTGTTTCTGGAAAGTCATTGGTCTGGCGCAAAGCTTCACCAACCACAAGGCTTGCACTGACTGCCATGTTCAGTGAGCGGGTGCCCACTGCCATGGGTATGATCAGGCGGGCGTCGGCGCGCTCGTGTAGCCACCCTGGCGCACCGGCGGTTTCTCTGCCCATCACGATCATGTCGCTCTTTTGAAAGCTAAAGTCGGTGTAGGTCATGCTCGCTTTGGTGGTCATCACTATCAGGCGAGGTGCCGTCCAGGCGTTGGCCCTACAAAAGGCATCAAAATCCACATGCACATGGGTTAAGGCTTTGTCGCGATAGTCCATGCCAGCGCGCCGCAAAGCCCTGTCGTCCATCGAAAATCCCGTTGGGCCTATCACATGCAATGGCACATTCAGACAGGCCGATAAGCGCATCAACGTGCCTGTATTGGCGGGAATTTCGGGCTGGAAGAGGGCGAGTGAAACCAAGGTAGAAGCGCTGCAAATACGGTGGTGGATGCGGTGCCTTTTCTTCAACACATATCGGTCGGCAGCGCGAGGCAAAAGATGGACCGTTCATCTCAGCCCTTTGCAGAATAGGCTTGAGCTTGTTTCTCGTGTTTTGCCGCCCATCGGCTAGTGGACAAGCGCGTCACGCAAACGCTAAGAGCAGCCACCTGTTGAGCCTAACCAAATGCGGCGATATGCCTGCATGCCAAGGCGCACGTGATTCTCTATATCGCATGCCAGTTCATCAGAGTATGGATTTTTACTGGGTTGGCGCTCGTGTTGGCACAACCTACCGGACAGTTGCTACGAAGGATGACGAAGTTGTCGACTGAAGCCCAAACACAAGACGAGCCAACCCGGCGCGACTTTCTTTTCATTGCCACGGCCGCCATGGGCGCTGTTGGCGTGGGTGGTCTTGCCTGGCCGTTCATCGCGCAGATGAACCCAGATGCATCAGCCCTCGCGCTCGCCACCAGCGAAGTGGATATCGGGTCCATGCAGCCAGGTGAGCAGGTTTCGGTGATGTGGCAGGGCAAGCCTGTCTTCATTCGCTACCGTACCGAAGAGGAAATCGCCGAGGCTGAAGCCGTCGATGTGAGCGATTTGCCCGATCCGGTCGCGCGTCTGGCCGTAGACGAGGCTGCGCCAGCAACCAATGAGGCGCGTTCGGTGCCTGAAAACCCTGCCTTTATCTTGATGGTTGGCGTGTGCACCCATTTGGGCTGCATCCCGCTCTCGGAGGCTGGTGATTTTGGTGGTTGGTTCTGCCCATGCCACGGTTCGCACTATGATACGGCTGGCCGCATCCGTCGTGGACCGGCTCCGGAAAACCTTCCCATTCCAGTGTATGAGTTCATTTCAGACACAACCATTCGCATCGGCTAAGCCGAGCTTGATCTTTCGATTGAAAGGTTTCTAGGAGACCCCTTTATGGCTGGACCTTCAACCTACGTTCCAAAGAGCGGCATCGAGCGTTGGCTCGATGCGCGTTTGCCTGTCGTGCGCATGATGCATGGTCAGTTTGTTGAGTTCCCGATCCCGCGGAACCTCAACTACATGTACACCTTCGGTGGCATTTTGATGATCATGCTGGTGTCGCAGATCATCACCGGTATCGTGCTGGTGATGCACTACACGCCGCATGCTGACATGGCGTTTTCGTCCGTTGAGCACATCATGCGCGACGTGAACTATGGCTGGCTGCTGCGCTATATGCATGCGGTTGGCGCTTCGATGTTCTTCATCGCCGTCTATCTGCACATTTTCCGTGGTCTCTATTACGGCTCCTACAAAGAGCCACGCGAGATCCTTTGGATTTTGGGCGTTGTCATCTTCCTTCTGATGATGGCCACCGCGTTCATGGGCTACGTCCTTGTGTGGGGCCAGATGTCCTTTTGGGGCGCGACGGTGATCACCAACTTCTTCTCAGTGTTCCCGATCGTCGGCGATACGTTGGTGCAGTGGCTGTGGGGCGGGTTTGCCGTTGATAACCCAACGCTCAATCGCTTCTTCTCGCTGCACTATCTGCTGCCATTCATGATCTTTGGCGTTGTGATCTTGCACGTTTGGGCGCTGCACGTGACCGGCCAGACGAATCCAACTGGCGTTGAAGTGAAGCAGAAGTCGGACACGTTGCCCTTTACACCGTATGCGACGGTCAAAGACCTGTTCGCGATGGTGGTGTTCTTCCTGCTGTTTGCCTACTTCCTGTTCTTCCTGCCCAACTATCTGGGCCATGCGGATAACTACATCGAAGCCAACCCGTTGGTGACGCCAGCGCACATCGTGCCCGAGTGGTACTTCCTGCCGTTCTACGCGATCCTGCGTGCTGTTCCTTCAGCATTGGGTGGTGTGTTGTTGATGTTCGGTTCGATTGCGATCCTGTTCCTGCTGCCTTGGCTTGATACCTCCAAGGTGAAATCAGGCGCGTTCCGCTCGATCTGGTTCAAGGTCGCGTTCTGGGTGTTTGCTATCAACGCGGTGTTCCTGGGGTGGCTTGGTTCCAAGCCTGCTGAGGGCCTCTACGTCACGATGATGCAGCTTTCGACGATCTACTACTTCGCCTACTTCATCATCATTTTGCCGCTGCTTGGTCTGTTTGAGACACCCAAGCCGTTGCCAGCATCCATCACTGAAGCTGTGTTGAAGAAGAACGGCAAGAGCGTCGCATCTGGTTCTGGCCAGCCCGCTGGCGCGACCGCTGCACCTGAAACCAAAGGTTAGGGTCGCGACCCGTCTCGACCCACACGGCACCTCTGCCAATAGGAGACATTGATCCATGGCTTTCTTTTCAAGCCGTTCCCTAAAAACGCTGGCAATGGCAGCTGTTGTTGCCATCGTTCCAGCGGGCACTGCGCTTGCTGCGGGCGGTGACTCCAAGTCGCCGCGCATGCAGGACTGGTCCTTTTCAGGCATTTTTGGCCACTATGATCGCGCGCAGCTTCAGCGCGGTTTTCAGGTCTACTCGGAGAACTGCTCAGCCTGTCACGCACTGAGCCGCGTTGCCTTCCGCAACCTAATGGAACCGGGTGGCCCGGAATTCTCAGAGGCTGAAGTTCGCGAGATTGCTGCGAACTATTTCATTATGGACGGACCAGACTCGTTCGGTGAAATGTTTGAGCGTCCTGGTCGTCTGTCTGATCGCTTCCCACCACCGTTTCCTAACCAGGAAGCTGCTGTCGCAGCGATGGGCGCCTATCCTCCAGACTTCTCACTGCTTGCCAAAGCACGCGCTGCGTTTCGTGGGTTCCCAGGCTTTGTGATCGACATCTTCACGCAGTATCAGGAGAACGGGCCTGACTACATTTACTCGCTTCTGACCGGGTACGATGAGGACCATGTGAACCCTGAGGGCGAGCTGAACTACTACAACCCGTACTTCATTTCTGGTGAGTACATCGCGATGGCGCCGCCGCTGTTTGACGGTATGCATGCCTATCAAGACGGATCGCCGGAAACGATCTCGCAGTATGCGCAGGACGTTGCTGCTTTCATGATGTGGGCGGCTGAGCCTCATCTTGAGCAACGTAAGGAAATGGGCTTCCGTGTGATGGCGTTCCTGCTGATCTTTGGCGGACTGGTTTACATGACCAAGCGTCGCGTTTGGAACGCGGTCGACCACTAATCGTCTCGCTTGTTCAATTTTAAAGCCGCCCCTGGTCTGCCATGGGCGGCTTTTTTGTGGGCGGTGGCACCATGACCATGGTTGGCCTTTTCACCGGGCCAGCCCGCGATTAGGGTGCCCCGGTTTGCCGCGCTCTCGCGCCTGTTTTCCCTGACGGAGTTCCGCTTTGGCTATCCACCCTGATCCGACCCTTGAGTCGGCGATCCGCACCATTGCCGATTACCCCAAGCCTGGCATCAGTTTTCGAGACATCACAACGCTTCTAGGTGACGCCCGAGCGTTTCGTCGTGCTGTCGATCAGTTGGTCCAGCCCTATGCCGGTCTGAAGATCGATCAGGTGGCGGGGATTGAGGCTCGTGGATTCATTTTGGGCGGTGCTGTCGCTCACCAAATTTCCGCCGGGTTCGTGCCAATCCGCAAGAAGGGTAAGCTGCCGCATGAAACGGTGCGCATTGCCTACAGCCTTGAGTACGGCATCGACGAGATGGAGATGCACAAAGACGCCATCAAGCCTGGTGAAAAGGTGATTGTGGTCGATGACCTCATCGCCACCGGTGGCACGGCAGAGGCGGCGATTAAGCTGCTTCAGTCGATGGGGGCTGATGTCGTCGCGGCCTGCTTCATCATCGACTTGCCCGACCTACAGGGGGCTAAGAAAATCGAAGCGCTTGGTGTACCTGTGCATGCCCTGATGGAGTTCGAAGGCGACTGACGGCGAGGCGCCGCTGCCTGAACTTGATCTTGGGTGAGGTTAGCCGCCAAACTGCAAGAACCAGAAGAGTGGCACCGCCAGGTAGGCGATAACGCAAAGAGCCAGTAGGGCCCGGACCCAAAGTGCTTTGAAGCGGAAGAACAGGATCGCAGCCAGCGTGATGCCTAGCGCTGCTTCAAACGCGCTGAAAGCGCGCCCATGGTGCGCTGAATCCCAGTAGGATACTGGCGAGCGGAAACGCCAATCGGAGAGCGGCCAGAAGTGAGGGTGCGCATCGTCCACATGCACGGGGAAGTCGCCCGCCAAATGGGTGAGGGCGGCAAGACCGAGCACCGTGAGTGCAGGCAATGCCGGCGGGGGCTCACCGGCCCGGGCACGGGCCCAAAACCAACCCAGCAGAGCAATGGCGGCATAAAGCGGGGCGGAGTTGCCAATAGCGGTGAAGGTGAGCATTGGCTCAGAGAAGTAGATCTCGCGCCACAAGGTCTCTTGGGGGATACCACTCAGCATTGCCCAGCCGAACAGAGTAAAAATCGCTGCATCGGGCAGCAGCGCGCCAATGATCAGAGCCGCGTTGCGCCTGGGCTGATCGGGCTTTGCGAAGATAGCAGCGGCAACAAGCAGATGGGTCTGTGTGTTCACGCTGCCGTCCGTTATGCGGGGAAACTGCTAGGGCCCTGACCCTAGGTGTTGAACTTGAACAGCAGTACATCGCCATCTTGGACAACATACTCCTTGCCTTCATCGCGAGCCTTACCGGCTTCTTTGGCGGCTGTCTCGCCTTTCAAGGTCACATAGTCGTTATAGGCAATGGTCTGCGCGCGGATGAAACCACGCTCAAAGTCGGTGTGGATCACGCCTGCGGCCTGCGGGGCCTTGGTGCCTTGCGTGATGGTCCAGGCACGGGTTTCTTTGGGGCCTGCGGTGAAGTAGGTCACCAGGCCAAGCAGCGCGTAACCCTCACGGATCAGGCGGTCGAGGCCGGCTTCTTCCAGCCCCAGTGTCTCCAGGAACTCAGCCTGCTCCTCAAGCGGCAGCACGGCAACTTCAGACTCGATTGCCGCTGAAATGGCCACTGCGCGTGCACCTGTTGCCGCCGCGTGCTCAAACACTTTGGCTGAGTAGTCATTGCCTTCGCCGGCGGAGTCCTCTTCGACATTGCAGACGTAAAGGATGGGCTTAGAGGTCAGCAGGTTCAGCTCTTGGAAGGGCTTTTCTTCCTCCGGGGTAATATCGGCCAAGCGGGCCGGCTTGCCGTCCTGAAGAAGGTTCAGCGCCTTCTCCATGAGCGGCACCATTTGGAGGGCTTCTTTGTCCTTGCTGGATGCTTTTTTGCGCGCGGCGACCACGCGTTTTTCCAGGCTCTCCAGGTCGGACAGCATCAGCTCGGTTTCGATGGTGTCGATATCAGCCAGTGGATCGATCTTTCCATCGACGTGGGTGATGTCTTCATCCTCAAAGCAGCGCACCACATGCACGATGGCGTCGACCTCACGGATGTTGGCCAGGAACTGGTTGCCGAGGCCCTCACCGGATGCCGCGCCACGGACCAGCCCGGCGATATCCACGAACGTGATCCGTGTTGGGATGATCTCTTTGGAGGTCGCAATGGCCGCAATGTCTGTTAGGCGCGGGTCGGGAACCGCCACATCGCCGGTGTTCGGCTCAATGGTGCAAAAGGGATAGTTCGCTGCCTGCGCTGCTGCCGTTTTGGTGAGCGCGTTGAAAAGTGTCGATTTGCCGACGTTGGGCAAGCCAACAATGCCGCATTTGAAACCCATGGAAAGTGATCCGTTCTAGTCTTTGTTGCCGAGGAGCTTTTTCAGCATGTCGGCCATTGGTCCGGTCTTGGGCCCCGATTTGGGCACGTTCGGTTTGTTGGGTTGCCGCGCTTGGCGAATATCGGATTGGCCGCCTCCGGCGCCAAAGGATTTGGCCTTTTGCGCTTTGGCTGGCTTGTCCTCGTACTTTCGCCAATTTGCCGTCGCCTCATTGAGGCGGGCGTTCAGGTCACCGTCTTTACCATCAAGCGCCAAGTCGATGGAGCGAGCCATTTCATCGCACAGCGCTTCTACCCATGGCTCATCGGCTTTGGCAAAGTCGCGCAGCACATAACCAGACACCAAGTCTTTGTGCCCTGGGTGGCCGATGCCGAGACGAATACGGCGATAGTCTTTGCCCAAATGGGCGTCCAAGCTTTTCAGCCCGTTGTGCCCACCATGGCCCCCGCCAACCTTGATGCGGGTACGGCCAGGTTCAAGGTCCAGCTCATCATGGATTGCCGTCACGTCGCTTGCGTCCAGCTTGTAGAAGCGTGCGATTTCGCCAACTGCTTGGCCTGAAAGGTTCATATAGGTTGTTGGTTTGGCCAGCAGAACCTTGTGGTCACCAATGCGTCCCTCGCTGACTTGCGAAGAGAAACGCGAACGCCACGGCGAAAAGCCGTGGCGCGCATGGATGGCATCAACGGCCATAAAGCCGATATTGTGCCGATTGCCTGCGTACTGGCCACCTGGGTTACCAAGGCCGACAAGCAGATGCATGGCTCGCCTCGCTCAGATGGGCAGACAAGACGAGGAGCTTACTCCTCGTCGTCTTTCTGGTTGGACGCTGGCACTTCGACGCTGGCTTCTTCCTCGCCCTCTGCAGCTTCGTCTTCTTCACTCTTAAGCGCAGCAGGCGACGCGATGGTGGCGATAACGAAGTCGCGGTCGGTGATGGTTGGCTCAGCGCCGTCAGGTAGGCTGATGGCCGAAATGCCAAGCGTGTCGCCAAGCTCAGCAGCGCCAAGATCCAGTTCCAGCGACTCTGGAATCGCGTTGGCTGGGCAATTCAGCTCCACTTCGTGGCGCACAACGTTGAGAACGCCACCAGCCTTAAGGCCTGGGCTTGTCTCTTCGTTAAGGAAGTGCACCGGAATGTTGACGGTCAGCGTTGCGCCTTTGGACACGCGCAGGAAGTCAACGTGCATGGGAAAATCGCGCACAGGGTCGAGCTCAAAGTCTTTCGCGATTACCTGGTGCTTGTCACCATCCACATTGATCGTTCCGACGGTGGTCATAAAGGAACCACCTTGGATCAACAGGTTCACTTCCTTGTAAGGCAGTGCAACGGGGATCGGATCTTTTTTGTCGCCGTAAATCACGGCGGGCAGCTTGGCCTCGCGTCGCAGAGCACGGGCAGCTCCCTTGCCGACCCGTTCGCGCCGCGCACCAGCCAGTTCATAGCTCTCACGCATGGCATTTCTCCAATGTAACAATAAAAAACGCCGGACAATCCGGCGATCCATCCACGCGTGCCTCCAGGGGGGTCTGGCGCGGACGCCGGTCTATAACGCCGTTTTGTGTGCGATGCAAATGCAGCTTGCCTCGGCACGATAACACTTTTAACTTGGTTCGCAGGGGCAACGAGTGGCCGCCCCTCCTTAGGTGTTCTGTCACCCAAGAGCCGCTCTTCTTTCGTGTGAAAGGAGAGATGGCTATGAGCTTTTCCTCTTCCCTAATAAAAATAGCGCCTGATGAGCTGGCAGCGGCGTTGCAAGCTGTGGATGGGGCGAATGTTTTTGACGTCCGCCGAGCTGAAGCCTTTGCCGTCAATCCCATTGGTATTGCTGGGGCGCAGCGTTGGGAGCCGTGGACATTGCCGCAACGTTTGTCGAGCCTAAGAGCAATGAACGGACGATGTCATCGCCTTGTCATGGTGTGTGTCTACGGCCACGCGGTCAGCCAAACCGCCTGCGCAATAGCAGCATGCCACGGGTTCGACGCGGCGTATTTGGAAGGTGGGCTGGATGCTTGGTGCGAACTTGGGTTGCCAACGGCTAGTTTTAGCGGCGAAGGGCAACCCTGATGACTGATCGTGTTACGTCCCCCGACCTGCCTGCTTCCGAAAATGGTGATCCGTCCCTTGCTGAGGTCATAAGCGCTTTTGCCCGGGTTGGTGTGCTCTCTTTTGGGGGGCCGGCAGCGCAGATCGCACTGATGCACAAGGTGGTGGTGGACGAGAAGAAGTGGCTGCCAGAAGATCGGTTTCTGCATGCGCTGAACTACTGCATGCTGCTGCCGGGGCCAGAAGCGATGCAGCTTGCCACCTATATTGGCTGGCTGTTGCAGGGCGTACGTGGCGGACTGGTCGCCGGCGCTCTGTTCATCCTGCCTGGGTTTCTGGTTCTGCTTGGGCTTGCCACTCTTTATGTCACGCTTGGTGATGTGCCTGCCGTTGAAGGGCTTCTGTTTGGTTTGCAGGCCGCGGTGCTTGCGATCGTGTTCCAAGCGCTGATCAAGCTGTCGCAGAAAACGCTGACCTCTCCATTGTCAGCAGCTTTGGCGCTGGCAGCTTTCACAGCTCTTTATGTGTTTGATGTACCGTTTCCACTGGTCATCGCTGTGGCAGCCCTGCTTGGCGTTGCTGTGTGGGGTAGGGGCGATGGTACGCGGCTTGACAAGCCTGTTGCCGAAAATGCGAAGCGCAACGCATCCTCCCTTCGCGCCGCTGCTGTGTGCGCGGTGCTCTGGTTGCTTCCCTTGGCATTGCTGGTGCTGGGCTTAGGCTTGCAGAACCTATGGTCGCAGCAGGCGCTTTTCTTCTCCTGGACGGCCATTATTACCTTCGGTGGTGCCTATGCGGTGCTCGCCTACATCACGCAGGTTGTGGTGCAGGATTTTGCTTGGCTTTCAACTGCCGACATGGTGACGGGCCTTGGCCTGGCTGAATCCACGCCTGGACCTCTCATCCTGGTGCTGGTCTTTGTGGGATACGTCGCGGCTGCGCAAGCAGGTCTTGGCATCGGTCCGGTGCTGGCAGGCATTCTTGGCGGCACGCTGACGCTGTGGTTCACGTTCATCCCGTGTTTTGTCTGGATCTTCCTCGGCGCGCCTTTTGTGGAGCGCACCCGCGAAATCGTCTGGCTGAAAAACGCCCTGCGCGGCGTCACGTCGGCCGTGGTTGGTGTGATCGCTTCGCTGGCCGTTTGGTTCGCCATTCAGGTTTTGTTTGATGTGGTAAGCGCCATTCAGATTGGCCCGGCGCGCTTGCCAGCACCGATGCTTTCCAGCATCGATCTGCCCGCCTTGGTGATCGCTGTGGTGGCGGGTGTCTTACTGATCGGTTTGAAGCGCGGGCTGTTCACTACGCTGGGTGTGTGTGCAGCGCTGGGCGTGGCGTTTACATTGTTCGGCTAAAGCGTTTTGCGTTAAACCTGAATCACATAACGCTGCCTGAAATCAAAGATTTCAACGCATTATGTGACGTTCTGTATCTCCAGTTACACGCGAAACGCTCTAACTTAGTTTTTTCAGCGCTTCGGCCATCCGTGGTTTGAAGCTGTCGGTGCCATAGCGCGCGACGAACATTTCCAGCGACTCTTTCACCACATGGTTGCGTTCGTTCTGGCTGACGTTGTCGCGCACCTGGAACATGAGTTCATAAAAATAGACCGACCTCGCCAGCTGCCAGAGCTGGTTGGCGGCAAATGCTTTGTCAGGAACCACAAGATCGCCAGCTGCCTCAGCGCGCTCAAACACTGCCGAGAGTTGCTTGGTCATGGCGACGGCGGCACTGAGATAGAAGGCATGCCCAACATGAGGAAAGCGTTCTGCTTCGGCCACGCAGGTGCGATAGACCGATTGTGCAAGTGGTGAGACCATGAAGGTGACAGCCATTTTTCCGCCTTCAATCAGAGCCTCTTCGGTCGATGCGTTTGTCGTAAGCGCGCTTAGGCGCTGGCGCTGCTGAACGCAACGTCGATCAATGACCGCGCGAAACAGCGCTTCCTTGTCATGAAAGTATTTGTAGAGCGTGGCTTTGGATATGCCCGCCCCGAGTACAATGTCGTCAACACTCGCGCCTGCATAACCGTGTGAGAGGAATATCTCCTCGGCCGCATCAAGCAGTTGATCCTCTTTGCGGCCGACGGGTTTGCGCTTAACCGCTTCATCAAGTGCGTGCAGCACTTGGCTTGGCAACTGGTCGAGTCGGTGCACGCTTGCGGTGGTCTCGGTCATCGGTCTGATCTTTGGCTTGGTGGAGACAGGGTGGATTGGTCATAAAAGTAAAACAAACTGTTTAGTTCATTTTCTCATTGACCGTAGCGCATTTCCATGACATTTGTCCATCAACTGAACCAAACAGTTTAGTTCAGTTAAGCTTGAAACTCAAATCTAGGAGATACCATCATGAAACGTTTTGCTCTTTCCATCGTTGCCGCTTCCCTCGTTGCAGGCTCCGCCGTTGCGCCTGCACTGGCCGATGATTTTGAGACCTACACAGACACAACTGTCTTGTCGGTTGACCGGAACAACGGTGTGATGAACTTGGCAAATGGCACCACCCTTGATCAGTCAATCGAGTGGTTCGCGATCCCACGTCAGGCTGCCGCTGGCGATAAGGTGCGTGTTATCATCGATCACAACAATGAGTTGGACCGGGTAGTCGTGCTTCGCTGAGGAGCGCTTCGTTGATCTCTATCGACAGGCGGGTGCGGGGAGAACCGTGCTCGCCTGTTTCTGTTTTTAAGCGAACAGGCTGGAGACCGATTTTTCTAATGCTGTGCGCATGATCGCTTCGCCAAGCAGTCCTGCCACTGTTATGACACGGATGTTGTGCGCGTTTTTGACCGCCTCGGTGGTCTCGATGGTGTCCGTGGTCACCAGTTCTTTGAGGTTGGACCCTGCAATACGGGTCACCGCGCCACCTGATAAAACACCATGGGTGATGTAGGCGGAAACCTCTTTGGCGCCCATGCCAAGCAGCGCGTCGGCCGCGTTGCATAGCGTGCCACCGGAATCGACGATGTCATCGACCAGCAGGCATGACATGCCGTCCACCTCACCGATCACGTTCATCACTTCAGATTCACCTGGACGGTCACGGCGCTTATCGACGATGGCAAGTGGCGAATCCACACGCTTGGCAATGGCGCGGGCGCGCACCACACCGCCAACATCCGGTGAGACCACAGCCAGCGGGCCATTGGCCGTGTAGTGGTCCATGATGTCTTTGGAGATTACCGGCTCGGCAAACAGGTTGTCCGTCGGGATGTCGAAGAAGCCCTGGATCTGTCCGGCGTGCAGATCAATGGTGAGGACACGGTCTGAGCCAGCTTCGGTGATCAGATTGGCAACCAATTTGGCGGAGATGGGCGTACGTCCAGCGGTTCGACGATCTTGGCGGGCATACCCAAAATAGGGAATCACTGTGGTGATGCGCTTGGCTGAGGAGCGGCGCAGCGCATCGACCAGAATCAGCATTTCCATCAGGTTATCGTTGGCTGGAAAGCTGGTGGATTGGAGGATAAAGACATCCTCGCCGCGCACATTTTCCTGAATTTCAACGAAAATTTCTTTGTCGGCAAAGCGCCGGACATCGGCTTTGCACAGCGGCACATCAAGATAGCCCGCAATGGCATTGGCCAGCGCAAGGTTGGAATTTCCGGCGACAAGCTTCATGTGGGCGGTCCTGAAAGGGAAAAGTCGCCGGTGTGTTAGCGAAAGGGTCCCTTAGAGTCCATGCACCGCGTTGGGAGTCTGTAACAGAAGTGTTGCTGGCAATGGTTCAAAGCCGGTTTTTCGGTCAGCTTGGGTTCTGTTGAAGCCACTGCATCAGGCGACCGGCCACATCATCTGCAATTGTTTGTGTGGTTGCCGGATCGACCAGCGCCCAGCCATCTGGACCGGAACGTGGGATCGTTTGGGAGCCGGAAACACGATGGCGCAACGTGCCGCGCGCATCGAAAACATCAAAGACATAGATCACTGACGTCGCTTGATCGCCCGGGATGGCGCTGACCTGTGAGCGCACGACATAGTGCGCGGTTTCATCGCCGAAAAAGGCAAGCTGCATCCCACGGCGATAGGTTGCGTCGTCGATGGCGTCAAACAATTGGGTCGCATGCGGTTCCGGCGCTGTGGTGATCGGTGCAAGCGAGACGCGTGGCCAGGTCGGTGCCGCAGGAGCGAGGCCCGGTGCCACCGACTGCGGTTGAAGGCCAGCTTGAACAGCATCTTGCAGCGTTTCCTGCGCGTTGCCCTCTGACCCGCTCAATGGCTGCGTGCGCGAAAAATCCTGCAGCGTGGAGGATTGTGCTGGGTTGGTGGAAAGCGAGCCTGGTTGCAAGGTGCCCGGTTGCAAGGTTCCAGGTTGCAAGGTGCCCGGTGTCAGTGTGCTTGGCTGCTGGGCGGTTTGGATTGGCTGTGAGCCGGGGGTACCAGGTGTTGTGCCCAATGGCTGTGCCGTTACCGTGCCTGGCAGAGGCGCTGTTTGAACCTGTGTCACCGGTTGCGGCGTGACGGAGCTTACCCGTTGCAGCGATCCTGGCCCTTCTGGCGATGCACACGCGCCCAGAAACAACAAGGCGGCGAAGATGGCGGCGCGGTTTAACAAGGGTGTACTCGACTCAACTGAGGGCAGTCCAATGCGGACCGGCTTTATCGCGGCAATCCTCTACCACGTCTAGGGTTAAGCGTTTTCTTCTCTCTGGTGGTCGTGTGTCAGCATGATGGCGCTGGCCAGGCGGCCATAGTCCGGCTCACCCAAATGGGTGCTGCGGCGGTAGCTGTAGAAGAGATCTGGCTCACTGTAGGTGCAGCGGTTGAGGCTGGTGGCCGTGACACTGGCCTTGGTAAGCCGATCCATCGTGTACGCGGGCAGATCGAACATAAAATGGCCCTCACGCTGCGAAGGCACGAAGTAGCGGGCATTGTCCTGATCGTGCTCAACAAAGCGCGCCAGATACTCAGCCCCAACCTCATAGGCTTTGGCGCTGATCGATGGGCCAAGGGCTGCTTTGATGTTCGCACGGGTGGCGCCCTCGGCTTCCATCTGCGCGATGGTCGCCTCTATGATGCCGGTCATGGCACCCTTCCAGCCAGCATGGGCCGCGCCGACAACACGCGCTTGCTCATCGGCAAAGAGGATCGGACCACAATCGGCGGCTTGGGCGCAGATCACCAGGCCTGGTGTCGCTGTGACAATGGCGTCGGCGCGTGGCGCGGCGTTGGATTGCCAGGGGACTGCAGTGCGGATGCAGGTGGCGCTGTGATGCTGATAGACGGTCAAAAACGCTTCGCCGCCCAGATAAGCCAGGATGCGTGCGCGGTTCACCTTCACGTGCGGAACGTTGTCGCGCGAGCCAAGCCCCGTGTTCAAGCTGTTGTAGATGCCCATCGATACCCCGCCCTGGCGGGTGAAAAAGCCATGGCGAATGCCTGCCATGGCCGCCAAAGTGGGGTCCAGCAGCGGCTTGAGGGCTTCGCTCATGCGGTTTCCTTTTGAACGGTGAAGGGCGCAAGGCCAGGTAAGGGGATCGAGGTGCTGGCAAAACCAAGCACTTTGAACAGTTTGCCCATCGCGGTGTCGCCAGCAAGGCGTTCCACCGCAAGGCTGATGGCTTCTTGCACTTCTTGTGCGCTGTTTGCGCCCAACGTTCCAGCGCGCTGCAAAAGGCCAAGATCGAGCAAAAACCTGCCTTGCTCAGCAAGCCCAATTGTTTGGACGTTGGCTTCTTCTGCCACGTGCGCCAGATGGGCAAAGTCGATATGGGTGGTGAGGTCCGCCTCGCCGGTGTTGGCCAGAGGGTCAGTTTTTTGGTGCGCGCGCACCGCTTGCAGCGTGTCGCCGGTGCCTGCTTCCAGCGCTCCATAGTCGATGATGAGCCCGGCGCCGCTATTTTCTCTGACATGCTCGGCCAGTTGCCGCATCACAGCATCCTGGGCTGGGCTGTGTTCCAGGATTGTACCAGGTGGCACCTCGTGGATCGGCTTGGGCGCGGGCAGTGGGGTTGGATCGATGCCAAACACAAGATCTCCCGCCTCATCCAACCCGATCTTGCGGGCATTCCACCCTTTTGGCGTGCGTACCCATTGGTTGGTTGGTAGAGCGTCGAAAAACTCATTGGCCACGAAAAGGGCTGGTCCATCTGGCAAGGCGTCGAGCGTGGCATGATGGGTGGGTCTGATGCCCAATGGCTTCAATGTCTCGCTCTGCTTGGTACGCAGGACCGGGCTGGTTTCGACCAGATGGACGGTGACGGCACTCATGAACTGTGTGTCGAGTTTGGCGATGCGCAGTATGTCGGCCATCAACGTGCCGCGCCCTGGACCAAGCTCCACCAAGCTGCAAGGGCTCGGGCGGCCAAGCTGTCGCCAAGCCTCCACCAGCCATGCGCCGATCAGTTCGCCAAAAAGCTGACTGATTTCAGGCGCGGTGGTAAAATCGCCGTTCAAGCCCATGGGGTCGGCTTTCACGTAATAGCCGTGCTCAGGATGGCTGAGGCAAAGCTGCATGTAGCGGCTGACCGGTATTGGCCCAACGGTTTCAATCTCGGCCGTGATAAGCGTTTTCAGCGCTGTCATGCCGCTGCGCCAGTTGCTGCTTTGCGTGACAGTGCAATCAGGATCAGGCCGGCAAGGATCATCGGCAGTGAAAGCAGTTGGCCCATGGTGATGAAACCGCCGATAAGCCCGATGCCAGGATCAAAGGCGCGCACATACTCCACCAGGAAACGGGCCATGCCGTAGCCGGTTGTGAAAACGCCGCCGACAAGGCCTGGGTGCTTCAGCCCGCCCAACCGGATGGCGATGGCACAGGCAACCAGCAAGACAATGCCTTCGCCGAAGGATTGGTAAAGCTGGCTTGGGTGCCGTGGTTGATCATCGGCGGTTGGAAACACCATGCCCCAGGGCAGGCCTGTTGGTCGGCCCCAAAGTTCTGCATTGATGAAGTTTGCCAGGCGGCCAAAGAACAAGCCGATGGGTGCGGCCGCACCGATGATGTCAAACAGGGAAAGAGCGCTGGCGCCCTTGGCGCGGGCGAAGAAAATCATCGCCACGACGACGCCGAGCAACCCGCCGTGAAAGGCCATGCCGCCCTGCCAAACATAGAAAATGCTTACTGGATCGGCGAAAAAACGGGCGGGCTCATAGAAAAGCACGTAGCCGAGGCGCCCACCGACAATCACGCCGATGGTGGCCCAGGTTAGAAAATCGTCCATATCCTCTGGGGTGTAAGGCGCGCCAGCGGTTGGCCAAAGCTGTGGGCGTTGCACCAAACGGCGCACATACCACCAGCCGCCAACCAGCCCCGCAATGTAGGCCAGCGCGTACCAGCGAATCGCGAATGGGCCGATCTCGATCAGAACAGGATCAATGATCGGAAAAACCAGGGCTGGAAGGGTTGTTAGCGTGATCATTGGGTATGCGCGTGCCCCGTCTCGGCCGTTTGTGCGATTGGCAGTTTTGCCCCTCTCTTGCATGAACGCGAAGGGTGAACCATATGTTTTCAAGCGCTGGTGGCGCCACGTTTGAAAAAGGACCACTTCGACATGACCCAATCGAACAGCCGTTTGTTTGACGATCTTGGCCGCTTGATGACCGATGCGGCTGGACTTGCCGATGGCGTGCGTCGTGAGGTGGAAACTGTAGCGCGCTCGCAGATGGAGCGGATGGTGGCCACGATGGACCTTGCGCGTGAAGAAGATGTCGACATCTTGCGCGAGATGGTTGCCACGCAACGCACCGCCAATGAGGCGCTTGAAGCTCGCGTGTCTGCGCTCGAAGAGCAGCTTGCCAAGCTCACACCGACAAATTCTACAGAAAAATCTGACGCTTAACTCTCTGTGTCGCAGACCTGTCTTTGGGTCATCCACAGTATGATGCAAAGTTGTTCACGGGTAATGCCGTGCTTGCCCCCTTGTGTGATTGCTTTGTGGGGTGCCCGAGGCCCGCTGCTCACCTATAGTTGACGTACCGAAAGATTCGCTTGCTCCCGGCCCAGGCTCTGCTTGGCCCCGGCAAAGGATAGGCAGTATGTCGCTCGCCGATTTCGAGGCTGATCGCCTCAACCATCCCGTCGATGTTGTCGAACATTTGGCCTCGCTCAATGAGTGGGCGTTTGAGCGTTCGAGCGACCATGAGATTACCATTTCAGTGGAGGGGTCCTGGTCGTCTTACCACGTCTCCTTCTCCTGGATGGAAGATTATGAAGCGCTGCACCTGGCGTGTGGTTTTGATTTGAAAGTGCCGCCAACCCGCCTTGGTGAGGTCACCAAACTGCTTGCCCTGGTGAACGAACAACTTTGGATTGGCCATTTTGATCTGTGGCGCGACCAGTCGGCCATTGTGTTCCGCGCAACGCTCCTCTTAAGCGGTGGAGCTGATGCAACGCCGCAGCAGTGTGCCCGTATGCTAGAATCCGCCGCTGAGGTTTGTGAGCGCTACTACGAAGCGTTCCAATATGTTGTCTGGGCTGGAAAGAGCGCGCAGGATGCGCTCTCCGATGCGCTGTTTGAGACCGCTGGCGAAGCGTAAGCACCATGGAAGCTTAAGCACTATGGCTGGCTTTGAAAGCATCGTGGTGATTGGCGCCGGCAAAATGGGCGGCGCATTGGTGGATGGATGGATTGGCCAAGGCGTTGATCCGGCGTCCGTTTATCTTGTTGATCCGGCGCTGGCCAACGATGATCGTGGGTGGCGCGCCAAAGGCGTCGGCTGTTTTGCAAGCGTTGATAATCTGACCATCGGTGAACCTGCCCTGCTTATGCTGGCGATCAAGCCGCAAATGATGGATGCAGTGCTGCCTGGTTTGGCGCCGCTCGATCATGAGAGGCTAACGGTGCTTTCCATTGCGGCTGGCACCACGCTGGCGACGCTTCAGGCCGCCTTTCCCATGGCTGTTTGCATCCGGACGATGCCCAACACGCCTGCTGCTGTGGGTGCGGGCATCACTGCGGCCTTTGGCCCCGATGCGACTGCCGATGTGCAAGCGGGTGTGACGGCGTTGCTTGAGGCCGTTGGTCAGGTGGTGTGGGTAGACACTGAGCGCGCGATGAACGCGGTAACGGCGGTTTCCGGCTCTGGCCCTGCCTATGTGTTCCACATGGTCGAGGCGTTGGCTGAGGCTGGCATAGCGCTTGGACTGCCAGCTGAGACCGCCATGGCGCTGGCCCGCCAGACGATTGTGGGCGCAGGTGAGCTTTTGGCGCAGAGCGATGAAACCGCGGCGCAGTTGCGTACCAATGTCACCTCGCCGGGCGGCACCACCGCTGCCGGTTTAACTGTGTTGCGTGACACCGGCAATCTTGCCGATCTCATGCGCGATACCACAAAGGCCGCATTTGACAGGTCGGTTGCGCTTGCGGCATCCAAAGACGTGCCGAAATCGTAACACTCTGCGGTATTCGCAGGAGAGACCATGCTCAACACAACTGAGACAGAAGCTGTCGTCGATGCGTTCATGACGGCGCTGATGACGACCCCATTTTCCGACATCCGCCTGCGCGCGGTTGCTGAGGCAGCCGATGTGCCGCTCGCTAAGCTTTTGATGACGTTCTCTTCGCGCCTGGAGCTTTTTGAAGGCTTCGCCAAGCGTATCGATGAAGCGGTGTTGGCCGAGGATGATCCGGATATGGCCGAGGAACCAGCACGCGAGCGCCTGTTCGATGTGTTCATGCGCCGCTTCGATGCGCTGTTGCCACATAAGCTCGCGCTGATCCAGCTTGAGCGGGATGCGCGGCGTGATCCCGCTTTGACGATGGCGCTGGCGCGTATCGCCTCCAAATCGATGGCGCGTATGGCGGCCAGTGCGGACGTCGATGTTGATGGTGCGCGCGGCGCCATCGTCAGGGCTGGCTTTTTGCAGGTTTATGCGCGCGTGATGCGAGTGTTTGTGCGTGAAAGTGATGAAGGCCAGGCGCTCACCATGGCCGAACTTGATAAGGCGTTGCGCCAGGCTGAACGCCGGATCGGAGATATGGACGGGCTGGTTAAGCTGATGCGCGGCGAGGGCGGAGCTAGTGGTGGTCCGCTTTGCCGGTTGCGCGAGCGGATGCGCCAGCGTGGATCAAACGATGATGCAGGTTCTGCGCCGGAAGCTGCTTGAGTAATGAGCGAGGCGATCAGCTTTGATGATTTTTTGAAAGTCGATGTGCGTGTCGGCACGATCATTGAGGCAGAACCGTTTCCCGAAGCACGCAAGCCAGCGATCAAGCTCAAGATCGATTTTGGTGATGCGATTGGGGTGAAGAAAAGTTCCGCTCAGATCACCAAACACTACACACCCAGTGAGTTGCTTGGCCGCCAAGTCATGGCTGTGGTGAACTTTCCACCGCGCCAGATCGGCCCAATGATGTCGGAGGTTCTCACATTGGGCGTGCCAGACGCCGATGGTGAGGTCGTGCTGTTGCAACCCACCACCGATGTGCCCAATGGCGCTCGGCTCTACTAGAGCATGTTCGATGAACACCCGTTCATCTCACATCCTCTAGCCTTTTGTTTTATCGCACTTTTCAGACGGAAAACCGCGGACACTTTTCCTAAAAATTCTCTAGGGCTTTCTAAGCCGGTATTGTGATTGTGGCTTTGAGGCCGCCCAAGCTGCTGTCGTGCAACGTGATGTCACCGCCATGGGCGCGAGCGATGTCTCGCGCGATAGCAAGGCCCAGACCGGTACCGCTTTCATCCAAATTGCGCGCTTCATCCAGCCGATAGAAGGGCCGGAACACGTCTTCGCGTTTCGCCTCAGGAATGCCTGGACCATCATCATCCACACTGACAACGAGTTCTTCCGTCTTGCGTTCAGCATGCACTGTGACGGTGTCAGCATGGCGCAAAGCGTTGTTGACGAGATTGGTGACAAGCCGTTTGAACGCCAGCGGTTTGACCGAGGCGATTGCTGACCCCTGGAATGACACCGTGACCTCGTGGTCGGTTGCCTTGGCTGTATGCGCGATATCATCGAGCAACGCTTCGACATCACTGGGGATACTCACCTCGCCATCATCACCGCGCGCAAACGCCAGATAGCCTTCCAGCATTGCCTGCATTTCATCGACGTCGCGGCCCATCTCTTGGGCGGCTTTTTCATCGCTGAGCAGGGCCAGTTCCAGTTTGAAGCGGGTAAGAATGGTGCGCAGATCATGGCTGACGCCTGACAGCATGGCAGTACGTTGATCCACATGACGCTCGATCCGCTCGCGCATGCGCCAAAACGCGATGGTGGCCCGGCGAATCTCCCTCGCGCCGCGCAAGTTCATGCCCTCGTCCACCTCTTGCCCGCGCCCAAAGCGATCCGCCGCATCGGCCAGCTTGAGAACCGGGCGGATCTGGTTGCGCAGGAAGAGGATGGCAACGATCAACAGTACCAGCGATGCGCCTGTCATCCAGACAAGAAAAATGTGCGAGTTGGACGCATAGGCCTGGTTGCGGCGGGCAAACACGCGCAGCACCTGGCCGTCGTTCAGTTTAACGCGCACCTCTACCAGGTTGGAGCGACCAACAGTGTCGATCCAAAACGGGCGCTCGATGCGCTGCGATATCTCCTGGCTCAGCGTGCGGTCCAGCAGGTCAAAGAACGGTTTTGGCAGGGCTGTGGGCAGGGCCGTGTCGGGCAGAAAGGCGACGTTGAGGTCAAGCGCGTCGCGCGCGATGCGGATGATCTCGGTCTGGTCAGCCTCGTCGTCCGGGAACGCTTCGACCATCTCAATCACAGCCGCGATGTCACGGGTCACTGCTTGCGACAGGCGTTCGGTGACAAGCTCCCAGTGGCGCTCCATGAACACGAAGGCGACCACTGACTGCAAGATCACCACCGGCGTAATGATTATCAACAGTGAACGTGCGTACAGACCTTGCGGCAGCAGCGGTTTGGCGATTGTTCCAAGCTGACGAAGCAGCCAACCCAGCGCGGCGAACAAAGGGTTTAGAGGCGCTAAAAGCGTGCTGATCGTTCGGCCTAACCGGCCAACAGACTGCTCGATGGATTGATCAGCTGGCCCGCGACGGCCGCTCCACCAGTGGCCCGAAAGGCGGCGCCATAGCCCGCCGAAGCGGTTCTCGCGCGCACTTGCGTCGCTCGTCTCGATGGCATCTGGGTTGGTCTCTTGCCAGTCGGCCATCGGCTGTTGGCGATCCTTGTGCGGAAAACGGGTGCGTTGCGGCTAGTCGCTCACCAAACGATACCCTACGCCGCGCACGGTTTGAAGATGGGCGGGCGCTGCTGGCTTTTCTTCAATTTTACGACGCAGTCGCGTCATTTGTACATCGATGGCTCGGTCAGTCTTGCTGGGATCATCGCCGAGCAAATCAAGGCGCGACACGGTGGCGTTGGGGCGCGCAGCAAGCATGGCCATGATTTCGCGCTCGCGTTCTGTTAGCCTGACCATTTCACCGTCTTTTGTCAGCTCACGTTTGGAAAGTGCAAAACGGAACCTGCCAAAATCGACCGCATCGACGCTGCCGCTGCGTGTTTGTTGGCTAGCCCGCAATATGTTGCCGATCCTCAGCAGCAATTCGCGCGGTTCGAACGGTTTTCCCAGATAGTCGTTGGCGCCGGTTTCAAGGCCAGCAATGCGATCACCAGCCTCGCCACGGGCGGTTAGCATGATGACGGGGATCGCCGAGGTTTTGCGCAGCTCTGTAAGATAGTCCAGGCCACTTTCGCCAGGCATCATCACATCAAGCACCATCAGATCGAACGATAGGCCAGAGGCTGCGCGACGTGCATCGCCGGCCGATTTGGTGACGGTGACGCGATAGCCATTGTCACCGAGATAGCGCTTGAGAAGGTCACCAATGCGCGCGTCATCATCAACGATGAGAATGTGAGCAGCGGTGTCGGCTGGAATCGACAAAGTGGCGGCAGATGGCATAGCGGACATCCTTGTTCGGGCGCGCCAGAGTGAGATCTATGAGGAGGTCTCGCCTGGTTTGCCAGCGGTGTTCAAGCTTTCCAACGGGGTTACCGGGTCATTCATCAGTGCGCGCAGAAAGTCACGCACTTCGCTCCGGCCGCCCTTTGGGAGCGTCTGCAATGCGCCTTCGATCCGTGACGATTGTATGGCGATGAGCTTTTCAGCCAGATCAGCGCCTTGTTTGGTGGTGTAAAGAAGCCGCTGGCGACGATCATCTGGCCCTGTTTTCTGGGTGATGTAGCCAGTCTCAATCAGGTTTTTCAGCACGCGAGCCAAGCTCTGCTTGGTGATTTGCAAAATCTCCAAAAGCACTGCGACCGTCATGCCAGGATTGCGATGGACAAAGTGCAGCACCCGGTGGTGCGCGCGGCCAAAGCCGAGTTCAGCGAGGATCGCATCCGGCTCGCCAACAAAATCGCGGTAGGCGAAAAACAGGTGCTCGATGATCGACACGGTTTCTGGGTCGCCGTCCTGATCATGACGCTGCTTGGGATCGAAATATATGTCAGCCATGTTGACATATTTCGGTAAGGTTGTTACATCGCAGCCTCTGTTGGCGAAAGAAAAGGTCCTCTTGTCGGGTCGACGTTTTCATTTCTTGCTTTCAGTGCCGCTTTGTCAGGCAGTTGCGTTATTCGCTAAGGAATCAGCGTGCGTGCCTGACGATCAAAGAATGGTTCAGGCTTTTCAAGTCTATCGAGCTGCCCGAGCCAAGTCCTTAACATAAAACGTTTTTCATTTGGGAGTGAAGACTATGGCCGGTGTGCCCTTCGATCAGTTGTCCGGACAAATCTGGATGAACGGTGACTTTGTCGAATGGGATGACGCCAAGGTCCATGTCCTCACCCACGGCCTGCACTATGGCTCAGCGGTGTTTGAAGGCCAACGCGCTTATGGCGGCATTGTCTTTGAGCAGACCGCGCACCATGAGCGCTTGCACAAATCTGCTGAAATTCTCGATATGACAATGCCTTACAGCGTTGAAGAGTTGAACACCGCTTGCGAAGAGGTGATCAAACGCAACGGTTTTATTGATGCCTATGTGCGCCCTATTGCCTGGCGTGGCTCGGAGATGATGGGTGTCTCAGCGCAGGCCAACCGCATCAATGTTGCCATAGCGGCATGGGAATGGCCGAGTTATTTCGCGCCGGAAGAGCGGATGAAGGGCATTCGCCTGGACATCGCCAAATGGCGTCGCCCCGATCCGCGTACGGCGCCGCACGATGCCAAAGCAGCTGGGCTCTATATGATCTGTACGCTGTCAAAACACGCTGCGGAGTCTAAGGGCTACGCGGACGCGCTGATGTATGACTGGGAAGGCTATGTGGCTGAAGCCACAGGGGCGAACATCTTCTTCATTGAACACGGCGTGATCCATACGCCAACGCCGGACCGCTTTCTGGACGGCATCACGCGTCGCACGGTTATCAAGCTTGCCAAAGCGCGTGGCATTGAGGTCGTTGAGCGTCGTATTCTGCCGCACGAAATGGCGCAGTTCAGCGAATGTTTCATTACTGGCACGGCTGCCGAAGTAACGCCGGTGTCTGAAATCGGACCGTTTAGCTTCAAGCCTGGGCAAATCTCGCAGAGCCTGATTGCCGATTATGATGTGGCGATCCGGCCCAAGGCAGCGCAGGCAGCCGCTTAGCGTTTCCAGCGATCAGCGTCGGCATCGTCCGATGCCTTTGCTTCCACCCAGTTGGCCTCTTGAGAAGGGTTTGCTGGGTGTTCTTTTTTCCAGAACGGCGCTTTGGTTTTCAAAAAGTCCATCAGGAAGTCCGCAGCCTCAAACGACGCGCGACGATGGGCTGATGCGGTAACAACCAACACGATAGGTTCGCCTGGTTTCAGTTTGCCATAGCGATGAATGACGGTGATGCCCTGAAGTGGCCAGCGTTCCTTGGCTTCCTGTGCAATGGACGTTAGTTGGCTTTCAGCCATGCCAGGAAAGTGTTCCAATTCCAGCGCTTCAAGCTGGCCGCCTTCATCACGACAATAGCCAGCGAAGCTGGTCACAGCGCCAATCGCGGGGTTGCCAGCGTGCAATGTGGCAATCTCCGTTCCCGCATCAAAGGGCTCGGCTTGAACCTTAATTTTTACCATGGCTTTCATGGTCGCTAGCCACCCGTCATGGGCGGGAAGAAGGCTGCTTCTTGCGCATCGCCAAGCGGCGCATCGTCCTCGGCAAGGGTCTTGTCGAGCGCCACGCGGATGATCTGCGGGTTCTCAAAAGCGTAAGCGTAGCCCTCATCCAGGCTGGCAAGCCAGGTTTTCAGCGCACCAATGGTGGTCACATCAGCGGGAATCTTGCGGGTTTCGCTTTCGGTTCCGATGCGTTCACGCACCCAAGCAAAATAAAGCAGCTTCATGATTTTACGCCTGATCAGCGGCGACGAGATGACCAATCCCAGCGCGCACATAATCATAACCTGTCCAAACCGTAAGCAGCGCTGCCAACCACAAAAGGGCGATGCCAACCATCATCGTGCCTGGGATGAGCGCATCGCCTGCCGGCCCCGTTACCAGTACACCAAGCGCCACCAACTGCACTGCCGTCTTCCATTTTGCGAGGTTGGAGACAGGTACCGAAAGGTTCATCTGGCCGAGATATTCGCGCAGGCCCGACACCAAAATCTCACGGCTTAAAATGATGATGGCAGGTATCAGCGCAAGGCCTGTGATGGTGCCGTTAGCGGCCAGCATGATGAGCACCGCGCCAACCAGCAATTTGTCCGCGATGGGGTCGAGCATTTTGCCGAGGCTGGATTGCTGCGACCAGGCGCGTGCCAGATAGCCATCAAGATAGTCGGTGATCGCGGCGACAATAAAAATCACCAGTGCCACCCAAAGCCAAAGATGCTGACTGGAATAGAGACAAGCCACGATAGCGGGAATGGCCGCAATGCGCCCATAGGTCAAAAGGTTCGGCACTGAGTAGACGGTGCTTTGGGCCGTGGCCATGGAAGGTCTCGCGCTGGCAGTTGACTTACGGTCGTTTCACCACGGCGGCGGTACGGGCGTCAATCAAGGACTGTGCCTGAAGGGTGTGTCGTCATGATATCAGGGTCAGCCGCTTTCGCGGAAATGATCGTAAATCGTGCGTGCCAGGGCGCCAGAAATGCCAGGTACCTGTTCCAGATCACTCAAACCGGCGCGTTTGATGCCTTTAACTGAGCCAAAAGCGTTCAAAAGGGCACGTTTGCGCGTCGGGCCGATACCGCCAACCTCGTCCAGCGGGTTTTCGCGCATTTGCGCCGAACGCTTGGCCCGATGTGTGCCGATGGCAAAGCGGTGTGCTTCGTCGCGCAAGCGCTGAATGAAGTAGAGCACCGGGTCGCGTGGTTGCAGCATGAAGGGCTCGCCCTGCATAGGATGCAGCGTTTCGCGGCCAGCATCGCGGTCCGGGCCTTTGGACACACCAATCATCTGCACCCGGTCAGTGATTCCCAAATCATCAAGCACGGCTTTGGAGGCTGACATTTGCCCTTTACCGCCATCGATGATCACAAGGTCTGGCCAATCGGGGAAAGCTTCGGCATCGTCCTCACTCTGCCCTTCGCTTTCCTTGACAAGGCGTGAAAAGCGGCGTGTCAGCACCTCGCGCATCATGCCAAAATCATCGCCTGGGGTGAGGGTGGAATCCTTGATGTTAAACTTGCGGTACTGGTTTTTCACAAACCCATCCGGCCCGGCGACGATCATCCCGCCGACGGCATTTGTGCCCATGATGTGCGAGTTATCGTAGACCTCGATGCGACGTGGTGTGCCGTCCAATTTCAATGCTTCTGCTAGGCCGTCAAGAAGCTTAGTTTGGCTGGCGCTGTCCGCCAGTTTGCGGGCCAGCGCCTCGCGCGCATTGGTGGTGGCGTGGTCCACCAGATCGCGTTTCTCGCCGCGTTGTGGTTTCAAAAGCTCGATCTTGCGCCCGGCATGCTGGGAAAATGCATCGGCCATCAGCTCCGCTTCCGGCAAAGCGTGAGAGGCTAGGATCAGCTTGGGGATCGGCTTGTTGTCGTAGAATTGCGAGAGGAAGCTTTGCAGCACCTCTTCAGGCTCCACGGTTTTATCAGCCTTGGGGAAGTAGGCGTGGTTACCCCAATTTTGCCCGGTGCGGAAAAAGAACACCTGCACACAGAATTGCCCGCCTTCGGTGTGGAGCGCGAAAACATCGGCCTCTTCGACATTGCGCGGGTTGATACCCTGGTGGCTCTGAATTTGGCTGAGCGCAGAAATTCGGTCGCGATAGACGGCGGCGCGCTCGAAATCCAAATCCTCCGAGGCGCGCTCCATTTGCCTGGCGAGGTCAGCTTTCACCTGTTTTGACTTGCCAGACAAAAACGCCTTGGCATCGTTCACCAAATGCCGGTAGTCCTCCAAGCTAATCTCGCCCGTACATGGCGCTGAACAGCGTTTGATTTGATAGAGCAGGCAGGGCCGCGTGCGGCTGTCATAGACGCTGTCGGAGCATGTTCGAATGAGAAACGCTTTTTGCAGCGCGTTGATGGTACGTCCGACAGCGCCAGCCGATGCGAATGGCCCGAAATAGCTGCCTTGGCTGTTGCGCGCACCACGGTGTTTGACCAGTTGGGCGGCCTCATGCTGCTCGGCCATCAGGATGTAGGGGAAGCTTTTATCGTCGCGCAGCAGCACATTAAAACGTGGCCGCAACCGCTTGATGAGATTGGCCTCAAGCAGCAGCGCTTCGGTTTCGGTGCGTGTGGAAACAAACTCCATCGCCGCGGTCTGCGTGATCATGCGCACGATGCGGTTGGAAAGGCCGTTGGGCCGCGTGTAACTGGTCACGCGGGCCTTGAGTTTGCGCGCTTTGCCGACGTAGAGCACGTCGCTCTTGTCGTTGAGCATGCGGTAGACGCCAGGCGTGTTCGGCAGCTTTTTGACGAAGGCCGCGATCACATCGAAGCCGGTTTGCGGCGCGTCAGTATCGCTTGCTTCCTGCTCGCCTACCCAAACTTCGCTTGCCAGCGGGCCTGGGCCAACTGCGTCGCGAAGTTTTGGGTCGGCAAGTTTGGAATCGTTTTCGTCCATGGGGTCCATAATGTCGGGAAATTTAGGCCGAAGCCAGATCGGCCGCTTGCGACTGCGTTGGCCTTTCCTGCCAGGTTTGGCAGCAGGCTTCATCGTCATGGCGCTTGTTATTCGTTGACGCCAACCACATCGGGCGTTTCCCAGCCCAAATGCTGGCCGCCATCAAGCGCTATCATCTGCCCGGTGATCGATTTCATCTGCCAGAGATAGGTAAGCGTTGCGGCAAAGGCATCAAGATCAGGCCCGCGTTTGAGCGGTACGCCTGCGATTTGCTTGGCGAAATCCTCATCCACCTGTCGATCATTGGAAAGCGTTGGCCCTGGGCCAATAGCGTTGACGCGCACCCGACCTTGTGTGATTTGCGCAAAAGCCTGAGCCAGTGTTTGGGTTAGCCCCCAAAGCGCAAACTTTGAGGCCGTGTAGGACACAAAATTCGGTGTCAGTTGCCACACGCGTTGATCGATGATGTTGACGATGAGGCCTTCTGCGTCCGGTGGCAGTTGGTTCACCAACTGATCGGCAAGCAAGGCTGGCGCCGTCGCGTGAACGCCGAAATGGGCTTTGAAAAGGTCCGGTGTGAGCGAACCAACCGCATCGCCTTCGAACAGCGAAGCATTGTTCACCAAGCAGCCGATTGGCGTGCCCAATGCTTTTGCTGCCCTTGCAACAAGCCCTTGAACATCATCATCGTTCAGCAAGTCGCCTTGCACCATTGCAGCGCGACCGCCTGCGTCTGTGATGGCCTCAACGGTCTGGCGTGCGGCATCTTCAGAGCTACGGTAATGAATGCAAACGGGTGTGCCTGCTTTGGCAAGGTCCTTTGCCATAGCTTTGCCAATCCGATTGGCCGCGCCGGTGATAAGTGTTGCGTGTAGAACAGTCATGGGAGGCCTTTTGGCGTGCATTATACGCCGACAGCCAATTAGCTCATGGCCTTGGCAATCAACAGGCCAAGGTAGATGGCGTAGAGCGCCAAAAAGGCGAGGCCGATTTTGCGCCCGATGGTCATTTTCATCATAACCAAGGGCAGCAGCAGGGCCGAGCTTGCCAGCATCACCCAGATATCAAAGCGCAAAATCTGCTCAGCAATGGGTACGGTGGTGATGCTTGCGGTGACGCCGAGAATAAACAGGATGTTGAAAACATTAGAGCCAATGACATTGCCGACCCCGACATCGGCTTGGCGTTTGAGCGCGGCGACAACGGTGGTGACAAGCTCGGGCAAGGATGTGCCGATGGCAATGATCGTCAGGCCGATGATGACCTCGGGAACACCAAGTATGCGCGCAATGGACGATGCGGAGTCCACCGTCGCGTCAGCCGCAAGTGGCAGGCCAATCACGCCGATCGCAAAGAAGCCAAGCGCGGCCCAAAGCGAATGGGGCACGCCCTCCACACCATCAATGGTTTCAAGTTCGCTGACATCGCCGCCCGCGCCTGCTTTGCGCGCCGACATGTAGGAGCCGATCAGAAACACCGCCAGAAGTGCCAGAAATACCAGGCCTTGCCAGAGCACCAACTGCCCTGTGAAGGCGAAGGCTGCGAACAAAAGCGAGGCACCCATCATGAACACTGTGGAGCGCTTCAAGCCTATTTGATCGCATGGCGTTGCCGCGATGAGGGCTGGAACACCGAGCACCAGCAAGATGTTGGCGATGTTCGACCCAACAATGTTACCGACGGCAATGTCAGCCGCATCCTCGAAAGCGGCTTGGATCGATACCATCAGCTCTGGTGCGCTGGTTCCCAGGGCAACGATGGTGAGGCCGATAATGAGAGGGGGGATACCGAAGCGTTCGGCCAAGCCAACAGCACCGCGCACCAAAGCGTCACCGGCGATAACAAGCCCTGCAAGGCCAAGCGCCAAGATCAAATAGTCAAGCAAGATGGGCTGTCCGAGCGATCATGCGATGTGGCGAGCTAACGCCGCGTATGGCGGCTCGTGGAAATGCGCATGTGTGATGTGAATCGGCAAAAGACAAGGGTTGACGAGAGGTTATGCCATATTCTTTTGCATCGCTTGGCCCCTAGGCTGTTGGCGCCGTGGCATCAAAGGCTGGCACTGTGGCACGAAAAGCGTTCAACCAGGCTACAAGCGCCGGATGCGCGCGTCGCCAGGCCCCTTCAAAGCGAAAATCCAAGTATCCCAGCGCGCATGCCACCGCGATGGTGCCAACGGTTGGCGCTCCGGTGGTGGGGGGTAGATTGTCTTCCAAATGGTTGAGCGCGACACTGACCCGTTCGGCCTGGCGTTCCACCCAGCTGTGGCTGCGTTCATGCGGTTCGCGGTAGCGCTTCTCGTACACTTGCAAAATGGCTGCATCCATTATGCCGTCGGCCAGCGCTTCGAGCTTCATAGCCGCGATGCGCTGTTTTGGGTCGGCGGGATAAAGCTTGTTACCGCCAGCAAGCTGATCAAGATAGGCAACGATGACGCGACTATCGTACAGCGTTTCACCATCATTGAGGATCAGCGTGGGGATCTTGCCCAATGGATTTTGCTTGCGCAGCGGGTCAAGCGGATCGGCGGTATTGGCCGGTTGCGACTGGATTTGGTTTTCCAGGCCCAGAACAATAGCGGCAATGGAGCATTTGCGTACAAACGGTGATGCAGCAGCACTGCGTAAAATTGCCAAGAGAATTCCCCTAAAACTTAACCTATTGCGTTGATCGCGCTTTCAAACATCGCTGCTATTTTGATAGCGTCAAGTGGAAACAAGCAGCTTATGCGCTGCTTAACAGAGAAAGTACCAGTTCGTTGTTCCGCACATTGCTTCTAGCCGGGTTTGCGTTTGCCTGGGGTTCGCCTCAGTTTGCCGATCTGCGCCCAGAAATGCTGGATGTGCCACTGGTCAATTTCCACCATGATGTGCGGTCTGTTGCGGCGGATGCTGTTTACGCCGTTCAAAGCGTCGAGGCTGTCCGCGATCTTGAGTTCATGGATACTTATTTCGGGTATGTGAGCAGCCGCTTGAGAGGCTAATCAGGCTCATGTTGAAACGACTATGCGTTTGCGGCCGCCCTGATTAAGGGGCGGCTTTTTTGTGTTGCCTTGCAAGCGTTCGCGCGTTGTCGGCCGCGTTCCTGGTTAAGTCGGTTTAGGCGCGAGCCTTTTCGACCAGCCGCCTTAGCGAGCGCACCAGCACAAACATACCCGCCGGTAGGCCAAAAACATTAAACAACAGGCCTGGCATGGCCAAAGGCAGAGCAACGGGATCAATGTTCGCAGCCGCAACCAACACCGGCATCGCCAAGGTCAAGATGATGATGCCATTGATGGAGGTCGCAAGCAGGGTATGAAGCTTATCGGTGGCGCATTCCCAAAAAATGCCGACAGTGTCGATTGGACCGCAGCCTTCCATGCCGTTGAGAGGGTGACCTTCAACGAGGAAAAGGATGGCGATGCCCCAGGCGAGCCAAAACGCCAAGCCGATGCCAACCACAATCAGTTTGAAACTGCGGTCAGGCAACGGGCGGCGCCACGCGTATGAGGTAAAGCTTACCATAGGTTGTGTATGCCACGGGTTGGGTAACCATCGCCTTAAGCGCTTGGCTCAAATGGGAAGGAGTATCAATCGCGTGGCCTAACGGGCGGTCAGGTGTAGATTTTGCTGCTGACAGCCATTGCGATCGACCTCTTCGCAAACACGTGGCGTGAGGTTTTGATCCATGCAGATGCGCACCTCGGCAAAGCGTCCGCCAGGGCAGGACACAGCCAGCGCGCCGCGCGGGATGGCCGGGTTGGCCTGCTGAAAGGCACGTTCAATCTCACCGGCATCGATCCTTGCCGGTGTGGCCCTTTCAAACAAAGACGGGATGGTGATGCGTTCGCTGGCCTGGCGCGTGAGTTCCGCATACGCCTGCTGAGACAGCCCCGAACAGGTGCCATGCTTGTCCCATTGATGTTCGATCAAACCACGATCTGGCATGATGTCGAGCAGACTTTCGGTGATGGTGGAAGGCATGCTGTCGCCGTGGGTTGATTGGCAGAAGCTTGGCCAACCTTCTTCGAACTGTGGCCATAGCCCGTGAGTGATGAAGCCGTGGATGGTGCCGGAGCCGCATTGCAGCGGAGAGCGTTGCCCGGCTTCGGAGGCGCAAAAGGCCGGTGACCAGGAGAGGGCCAGGACATAGAAATCAAATGGCTGTTCGGCGTTCTGGTTAGGCTCATCGCTTTGCCAGCTGGTGGCAACTGCAATCGCTATGGCGAGCGCGATTATGCCCCATTGAAAGAGCCGCCGGTTCACGGTGTTCGCTACAACAGGCTAATCACCAAAGTCGCAGCGCGCTGCAATCCCCGCCATGGACATTCCAGAGATCGCGACCGGCCATGCAGCTTTCCACGCCGTAGGAAACGCCAACAAAGCTCGCATGGCTCTCAATGAGATAATAGACTGAGCGGGTGTGACCGGTGGCAAGATGGGCGCGGGCCTGGCACCAACGACGCTCGCGCAGACCTGGCCCTGCAGACCCGACGTGCCGGGTTTGGCGCACATGGTCGAACTCGACGACATCCACCAAATCCTGATAGGGCCGCTGGCCGTGATAGTGCTCTTTCTCGGCCACTTGGGAAAGCACGCCGCGCGCGTCACAGGCGGGAATGTCGCCATAGACCGTTGTGCGGTTTTGGCCATAGTCGGCGGCGAAAGCAGTGGTGGCCATCAAGGTTGCGAAAGCCAAGATAAGGGCGCGGATCATCGGGGAATCTCCAATTGGTTTGGCCAACCATGCCACAGGCGTGTGACGTTTTGGAAGTACACTGCGCCAATGTGTTGCCACGGTGGAGCCTTCATGGCACGCAACGTTCATGACTGACGAACCAAAAGCTCCGAGCCATGAAGCCCCGACTCTGGAGATCGCTGTGATGCCGGTGACGGCGTTCCAGCAGAACTGTTCCCTTCTTATATGTACCCAAACCCGCAAGGCGGCCTTGGTTGATCCGGGCGGCGAGGCAGAAAAGCTGATCGAAGCAGTGGAGCGGGCCGACGCCACGTTGGAACAGGTGCTGCTGACACACGGCCATATCGACCATATTGGTGGCGCGGCCGATGTGGCGGCGCATTTTTCGGTGCCGATTGTCGGGCCGCACAGAGCCGATGAGCAGCTGATCCAGGGCGTTGCGGCTCAAGCTGCGATGTTCGGCACGCCTGGAGTGAAGGTGCCCAGCATTGATCGTTGGTTGGAGGCCGGCGATACGGTGAGCGTCGGTGATCTCACGTTTGATGTTTTGTTCACGCCCGGGCACGCGCCGGGGCACGTGATCTTCGTGAACCACGCGCATAAGTTTATCGTGATGGGCGATGTGCTGTTTCAAGGCTCGATTGGCCGTACCGATCTGCCCGGCTCTGATCACGGCACGCTGATGAAAAGCATCTTTCAGACGGTGCTGCCGCTGGGTGACGATTATCAGTTCCTGCCTGGCCACGGGCCTGGTTCGACGCTCGGCGCGGAACGCGAGGGCAACCCCTTTATCGTGCAAGGATTTGAAGGGTAGTTTCCCGCAACTCCAATGCGTCATCCCAGTGCTTGTCACAGGATCCATTCACAGGGGTTCACGCCTGAGGCCGTGCCTGTTGGTCCTGTCCCTTGTGCCGCTTACTGGAATGGATCCCCGCCGCAAGGGCGAGGATGACGATGGGTGTGGACCTAGTCTTCCAGCACGAAGGTCACTTTCAGGCCGACGCGGTATTCGACGATTTTTCCATCGCGCACGGTGGCTTTTTGGTCTTTTACCCAGACGGCCTCGACGTTTTTCAACGTTTTGGAGGCGCGGGCGACGCCCTGTTGGACAGCATCTTCGAAGCTGACGGTGGAGGATGCGATGATTTCAGTGACGCGCGCTACGCTCATGGGTCTTCTCCCTTTTTGGTTGCGGGAGGAGCGTGGCGGGTGTGAGCCGGAGGGTCAAGGGTTTCCACCCAGCACATAAGCTCCTTTGCTAGGCTGGGAAAGGGCCTGCGGAGACATGATGGGCGGGGAGGCTTTTGGAGTCTATCCTCACCTTATTGGCGCTATATCGCGCCTGAGGCGTTGACGAATCCGGCAAATCAAGCCTTGCTAGGCTTACCATCATGGCCAACGCGGATGACCAAGGGGAAGACAATGGCTGGCAAGTTTGAAGTTTACACCGATAAGCGCGGCGAAACGCGGTTCCGTCTAAAAGCCGGCAACGGGCAGGTGATCTTAGCGAGCGAAGGCTACAAAAAGAAAGCCAGCGCCATGACCGGAATTGAATCGGTGCGCAAGAACTCCGCCGACGAAGCCCGGTTTGAGAAGAAAAAATCGAAGAACGGCAAGTCAATGTTCAACCTGAAGGCGACCAACGGCCAGGTGATCGGCACCTCGGAAATGTATGAGAGCGAAGCCTCTTGCGACAATGGCATCGCGTCTGTGAAGAAAAACGCGCCCGATGCCAAAGTGGATGATCAGACCGGCTAAGCCGGGATCGGGGAGGCGCTTTTGGGGGCTTGGCCCCTAACTCTCCATGTCATCCCGGTCGTCACGCATCACGTGTGAGCCGGGATCTGCCCCCAACCTACTGTCGTCATCCCCGGGCTTGACCCGGGGATCCAGTCCTTTGACGGCTGCCCACACAACGAGCGTCGCACGATTGTGCTGGATGACCGGGTCGAGCCTGGCCATGACGCGCTGAAAGCTAAGGCTGTCCCCTCAGGCAGGTGACGGCAGGGTGAGGACCGACCCGGGAGTAAAGCGCGATAATGAGTGGCATAGCCGTTCACCGAGGCACAACAAGAAGCAGGAGTTCGTCAAACCTATCGCCCTCTTCGCATAACTTGGCCCATAGTTTATCCCCGCCCCGGCGTACTTGACGGATAATTTGCCCTCAACTGTACATACTTGGGGAGCAAAGAAATGAGTTACGAATTTCGTAATCAAACAGTCCATGAAGCGATCAATTCGTCATTACGCCCTTATCGTCTTAAGTTTTTGCGACGCGATGTCCTGATCGATCGAAAGTCAATATTTAGCATCTGGGCGCCGCCATTATCTTGGGGGCCGTGGAGTGAGATATTTGCGGTGTTCGGCGTTGTGGGAGAAGGCGGCAACGACGCTCAAATACGCAAGACCATTTCCTACCAAACGACATCGCAAGCAAAGTCGACCTTTGATGTGGAAGTGAAAGGTGCAGATCGCTTTGTGAGTGCTGTTGGGCCCGGATCTTCTGATGTAACAATTACCGGCAATGTCGCGACAGCAATTTCCATACGCGCAAGGAGCCACTCGGTTGGCCAGCAGGTGCGTGTGTCGGTGCGCTAGAAAAAAAGCCCTTCCCTTGAAAGGAAAGACATTGAGAGCTTGGTTGATTGCCTCCTTGGCTTTTGTTCTGGCCGCCGTTTCGCCGGCCTACGCCCAATCACCAGTAATCACCTTTTATGAAACGGGCGCCGACCTTCGCTTCGAGGCGGAGGATGTCCTGAGCGTTCAGTCTGTCGATCAAGAGGGGCACGGCGCGATCGCCCTAACCCTCTCGGCGGCTCAGTCGCAGCGCTTGCAGGCGTTCACGCAAAGTCTGGTCGGCAGCACCATCATGACGGTGTCGCACGGCCATGTCCTGTCAGCCGATATCCATGTGCGCACGGCTATGTCTGGCCCGGTCATCCATGTCTCCGGCGCCGATAAAGCGGCGATGCGTCAGAGGGCTGAGCGTCTGGAAGGCTTGCGATCCGCTGGCGAGCCCTTGCTTGTCACCTATGAGCAGGTCGCAAGACTCGATATCGATGCGGCGGCCATCACCGCGTTCCAGGACGCGAATGGCCCGGACGGTTCGGTGCTGCGCTTACACGTCACCGATGCCATGCCCGAACCATTGCCGGCGGAAGCCGATGGTTGGGTCGCAAGCATCGGCGGCGTGGTAATCGAGGATTGGTCTGTAGCCGAAGACAATGGGGTTGTGGCGGTGACGCTCCATGCTCTCACTCCTGCTCAGCGCGCCGCGTTGCAGCCATAGCAGGGGAGAGAGCATCCGAGCCGCAATGATCGAATGGTCGTAGGTTCTCGACGCAGGGCCATCGTTATGCCGCATTTTGTGGCGACCTGCGCCGCTCCGCTAACGAGCGCGTCACCTGTTTGGGCAACGACCAAAGGCAGCTGACATCCCCCCACTAGAAGCGACGGCTCCCCAGCGACGCGTCGCTTGCTGAACACTAAGGTCTCCCATGCATAAGTCTTTTCTCGCGGCCCTTCTGGGCCTGTTCGCCGTTGTCGGCATGTCTGTCGGTCTGTCGGCAACCGGCTTTGCCAACAACACCGTGACGGTCGCCAGCTGGTATCAGTGCTGCCACACCACCGCCAACGGCGAAGCCTTCAATCCCGATGGTCTGACCGCTGCGCACAAAACGCTGCCCTTTGGCACGCGTGTCCAGGTCACCAACCTTGCCAACGACCGTACTGTAACGGTGCGCATCAATGATCGCGGCCCGTTCGTGCACGGTCGCGGTCTTGATCTCAGCCGTGGCGCTGCACGTGCCATTGGTTGTATCTCATCAGGTACGTGTCGGGTGTCGATGGATATTTTGTAGAGCCCGATAGCGCCGATCATATGAGCCGTCATCCCTGTGCTTGTCACAGGGATCCATTTCAGTGCGTTTTCCGGCTGCTTCGTTGGTTCCAATACACGCCTAGGAATGGATCCCCGCCACAAGGGCGAGGATGACGACTTTTTCTAGCGGCGGCGTCTTGAGCGAGCCTTCGCCCCACCACCTTTTTTCTGGCCCTCATACCCTCCAGCGCGATCTTCCACGGCCATCTGCGTCGCAAGGGCGTCATCAGCCAACAGAAGTTCCGTCTCGCGCAGGCGCTTGAGCTCATCGCGCAGCCGGGCCGCTTCCTCGAACTCCAGGTTCGCGGCGGCGTCGCGCATCTTCTTCTCAAGCTCTTCCAGCGTCACCTTCATGTTGCCGCCGACCAGCTTGCCCTCGTCCACCATGCCGGACTTCACATGCACGCGGTCCTTCTCGTACGGGCTGTCGAGAATGTCGGCGATGTCGCGCTTCACGCTTTCCGGCGTGATGCCATGTTCTTCATTGTAGGCGACCTGTTTCTCGCGGCGGCGGTTGGTCTCGGCAATCGCCCGCTCCATCGAGCCGGTCATGCGGTCGGCATAAAGCACCACGCGGCCATCAATGTTGCGCGCGGCGCGGCCAATCGTCTGGATGAGCGAGGTTTCGGAGCGCAGAAAGCCCTCCTTGTCGGCGTCCAGGATGGCGACCAGCGCGACCTCAGGAATGTCGAGCCCTTCCCTCAACAAGTTGATGCCGACCAGCACGTCGAACGCGCCCAATCGCAGATCGCGAATGATCTCGATGCGCTCGACGGTGTCGATATCGCTGTGCATGTAGCGCACGCGCACGCCGTTTTCGTGCAGATATTCGGTGAGGTCTTCGGCCATGCGCTTGGTGAGCACGGTGACCAGCGAACGATAGCCGGATGCCGCCACCTCTTTCAGCTCGCCGAGCAGATCGTCCACCTGGTTGGTCGCCGGGCGGATGTCCACCGGCGGGTCGATCAGTCCGGTGGGGCGGATCACCTGCTCGGCAAACACGCCGCCAGCTTGCTCCAGCTCCCACGCCGCGGGCGTTGCCGACACCGCGACGGTCTGCGGGCGCATCATGTCCCATTCCTCGAAGCGCAACGGCCGGTTGTCCATGCAACTGGGCAGGCGGAAGCCATATTCGGCCAGTGTCGCCTTGCGGCGGAAATCGCCACGGTACATCGCGCCGATTTGCGGGATGGTCTGGTGGGACTCATCGACAAAGATCAGCGCATTGTCGGGGATGTATTCAAACAGAGTGGGCGGCGGCTCGCCCGGCTGGCGGCCGGACAGGTAGCGCGAATAGTTCTCGATGCCCGCGCATGAACCGGTGGCCTGAAGCATTTCCAGATCGAAATTGCAGCGCTGCTCCAGCCGCTGGGCTTCCAGCAGTCGGCCCATGCCGTTCAACTCCTGAAGGCGGGATTGTAGCTCAATTTGTATCTTGTTGATCGCCTGGTTCAGCGTTGGGCGCGGGGTCACGTGGTGCGAGTTGGCGTAGATTTTCACCTTCTTCAGGTCGCCAGCCTTCTGCCCGGTCAGCGGATCAAACTCAGAAATGTTCTCGATCTCATCGCCAAACAGCGAAATGCGCCAGGCGCGATCCTCATAGTGGGCAGGAAAGATTTCCACCGTATCGCCGCGCACGCGGAACGTACCACGGGCGAACGCGCCATCATTACGTTTGAATTGCAGGGCCACGAGATCGGCCAACAGCGCGCGCTGGTTGATGCGCTCACCCACCTCCAGTTCGAAGGTCATGGCGGTGTAGGTTTCCACCGAGCCTATGCCGTAAATGCACGACACCGAGGCGACGATGATCACATCGTCACGTTCCAGCAGGCTGCGCGTGGCCGAGTGGCGCATGCGGTCGATCTGCTCGTTAATGGAGCTTTCCTTCTCAATGAAGGTATCGGTGCGCGGCACATAGGCTTCGGGCTGGTAGTAGTCGTAGTAGGACACGAAATACTCCACCGCATTGTCGGGGAAGAAGTTCTTGAACTCGCCGTAAAGCTGGGCTGCCAGCGTTTTGTTATGCGCCAGGATCACCGCTGGGCGCTGCGTGCGCTGGATCACCTGCGCCATGGTGTAAGTCTTGCCCGAGCCGGTGACGCCGAGCAGTACCTGGGTTTGATCCTGATCCTGGATGCCCTCAACAAGGTCAGCGATGGCGGTGGGCTGGTCGCCCTTGGGTTCGTATTGCGAGGTGAGCTTGAAGGGGATGCCGCCTTCGGATTTGACCGGGCGTTCTGGCCGGTGCGGCTCCCAAGTGCCTGCGCGGAACGCCGGGTGCCCGTTCTCGATCAGATCTTCCAGTGCTTTGACGGTGGCCGTCACGCCATCATTGGCCGGTAGGTTCTTGGCGTCTTCCAGGCTGACGTCCATGCCCGCGACCGGATTCAGGCCAGCAGCGGCGCGTTTCTTCGGATCGTGCGTGCCGCCAAGGGATGTGCCGCGCGCAGATTTTGCCGGTTTCTTGCCTGCCTTTTTGGCAGGCTGCTTTTTCGCTGGTGCTTTCTTCGATTCAGCTTCCACCTCTTTGGCGAAGTTGCTGCCAATTTTCATCGAGTCGAAGATGTCGACCGCTTCACCGGAATCAAACTTCGGTTGCGGGGCTTCTTCGAATCCGGCTGGTTTTTTCTTGATGCTCATGGCCTGCTATATGGCGGCTAGGGCGGGCGAGGGAAAGGCCATCTGCAACGATATCCTGACAGATTTGTCAGCATGTTGGCAGGAGGCGCGCGTTAGGTGGCAAGGCAAAGCGCGGCGTGCCGCCCTACCTCCCACGCTGATCTTTGGCAATCTGGATTGACTTGCCTGACTTTTGCCTCACATCGTTTTGATTGGACCGTTGGTTCCTACCTTTGAGATGCTGCCTCACCGGCCCAATGACGGGCAAGTTTACGCCATCGCGAGGTTCCCATGATCAAGCGTTTCGTTCTGTTAGCCACTCTTCTTGCTGCACCGGTTGTTGCCAGTGCCGAAGTTCTTCTGCCATCGGAAACGGCACCGCCGCGCTGCGAGGAGGGGCAGGTTTACGACCCCAGCGTTGATCGGTGCGTGGATCGCTAACCTGCCCTTTTAACGCCGACTGTTACTGTCGTTCAGGGACACTTAGCATCCCATCCATGGTGCGGCCATCGGAGTAGAGCGCACGCACGCGCACGGCATTCGTGTCCATCGACTCCATCGACAGTTCCAGGGTTCCGCCATTTTCCAGCGTGGCAAAAAAGCCGCGCAGATTATCATCTGACAGGCGCTGGTTGGTCATGGACGGGTAGAGCGTTGTGCCATCCGTGGCCGCTGCCATTGCCCGCAAGTCCAAATGGTTGGCGAGGTCAGCCTCACCACCCGCATACGCCATGCCGATGATAGTAACGTCAGCAGCTTCTGCGGCATCAATTAAACGGTTGACGCTGGATGCAGACGCGTTTTGCAGACCATCGGTGAACAGCACCAAAGCCTTGCGGTCAGCATCGAGGTCGGCAAGCCGTTCAACGGCGGAAAGCGCGGAAAGATAGAGCCCGGAGCGATCCTGCGGCTCTACCTGCACGGCTTGCAAGTCTTGCAGCGCCGTTGCCGCCTGCGAGACATTGCTCCCAAACGGCGCCAAGGTTTGCAACGTGCCGTCATAGGCTTGAACCTCGACCAGCCTGTTGTCGTTGGAAAGCGCGATCATATCGGTGAGGTCGGCGCGAATGCCGCCATAGCGGTCGTCGGTGATCAGGCCGACTGGTGCTTCATGGGTTTCATCCACAAGCATCAACCAGGCTGCGGTGCCTTCGAACGGCATCACCATAAGGCTTTCGCCTTGCATGGCCCCGTTGACGCGTTCCAACTTATCGAGTGTGGCAGGAACCACCGCACGCAGGTCGCACGTTATCTGGCCGTCGGTTGAACCAGCCATACAGGTCCCGACCGGAAGGTCAGGGGCAGCTGCCGCGGGCAGAGCAAGTGCCAATCCAAAGCTAAGCGGGGTAAGCACGAGAAGGCTAAGGTGACGCAACATATCCGTGTCCTTTCCTGAAGTGCAAAGGTGGTCAGTGTGCGGCGTCCTGTCGCACTTTGCAAATCAACTCTTACTGTTGCCTGCTCGGATGACCAGCGAAGATGAGGCGTACCAAGCTGATGCTAAGCAGGCTTGCCCGCCGCGTCTATGCGCTTCATGAACGCGCCATGCTTCGAGATATTACGCCTCAATCAATCTTTATCGGTTTCTTGGCCGCCTTTGTGGGCTTTGCCTCCTCCTTTGCTGTGGTCTTGCAGGGCCTGCGCGGGGTTGGAGCCACGGAGGCTGAGGCCGCGTCTGGCCTGATGGCATCGGCCGTGGCCATGGGGCTTTGTGGTATCGTGCTCAGCTTGCGCACCAAGCAGCCGATCAGCGTGGCTTGGACGACACCTGGCGCGGCGCTTCTGGCTGGCTCGGCTGCTGTCGCTGGCGGGTTTTCCGATGCGGTGGGAGCCTTTATCATCTGCGGCGCTCTTATTGTTCTCTCCGGTCTTTGGCGACCCTTTGGCCGCTCCGTGGAGGCGATCCCCGGTTCGCTGGCCAACGCCATGCTGGCTGGTATCTTGTTGGTGCTTTGCTTGGCGCCGTTTCGCGCCATAGCTTTTGATCCACTGCTTGGTCTGCCGATCCTTGTCGCGTGGATCATTGGCGGGCGCATCAATCGGTTTTTAGGCGTGCCAGCAGCGCTGCTCGCCTTTATCGCCGTGGTGGTGGTTGGCGTTGATTTTCCACCAGATTGGCAAGCGGGAATTGCTGCCTCTGTGGTGCCTGCGCCCGTGATGATCGTTCCAACCTTCTCGGTGTCAGCGATGTTTGGCATCGCTCTACCACTCTTCATTGTCACCATGGCTTCGCAGAACGTGCCAGGTTTGACGGTGCTGAAAGCCAATGGCTACACAGTGAAAACCGGGCCAACGCTGGCGGCCACCGGCGTTTTCTCGCTTCTTGGTGCGCCCTTTGGCGGCTTGTCCAGCAACCTTGCTGCCATCACCGCGGCTATGTTGGCGGGCGAGGAAGCCGGACCTGACAGCGACAAGCGCTACTGGGGCACGGTGGTGTGCGGCATTGCCTATTGCCTGTTCGGCCTGTTTGCCGGTGTGGTGATTGCCTTTGTCAGCCTCGCGCCCTCGATCCTGATCGAGGCAGTGGCGGGCTTGGCGCTGATTTCTGCTTTTGGGGCGGCGGCGCTGAATGCCTTCAAGAATGAGGAAGAGCGCCCCGCTGCGGCCGTGACGTTTTTGGCAGCAGCCTCGGGCATGTCGATCCTCGGTGTCTCAGGTGCGTTTTGGGGTCTTATCGCTGGTGGCTTGATGCTTGTGTTGTTGCGGCGAACCAAAGGCCCAGACCCCAAGCCCTAAGCAGGGGTGCTGAGTTCCTCAGCCAGAATATCGAAGACAAGGCGAATGCGACGTGAGGTGCGCAGCTCACGATGGGTGACCAGCCAGATGGGGAAGGTGATGGGCGGCAGGTCTTCAAGCACTTTGACCATGCCCTCTGTGTTGTCCGCCGTTTCGAGCATCATCACACCGATACCGAGGCCTTGCCGGGTCATTTCCCAACAGGCCACCGTGTTTTCCGATGACACCGGGAAGCTGGCGGCAGTCACCTTCAACCCAAGCCCTTGCAGATAGCCAACAAACCGCTCGGAGCGATCAAACCCAATGAAAACCGGGCCACTGACATCCTCTGGCTTGTGCGGGTGTCCGTGCTTTTCGACCCAACTTTCAGATGCATAAAAATGAGCTTTGGCATCGCGCAGTTTCTTGCCGATTAGATCCGGTTCGGTGGGCTGAACATGACGCACGGCGATGTCTGCCTCGCGCCGACGCAGATCAGACAGCGCATTGGAGACAATCAGATCGATACTCACCTGCGGGGCGGCTTCTCGTATCTTTGCGATGATTGGCGGCAGGATCTTGATTGAGATGCCATCGCCAGCCGAGATGCTGACCAAGCCTTCCACCGTCTCCGAGCGACCGGTGGCAACCAGTGCCAGCGCGTCGGCCGCCTGGGCCATGCTTTTGCCGTGATGCAGCAGATCAAGGCCGGTTTCTGTAAGTGCGAGCTTCTTGCCGATGCGCTCAAACAGGGTTAGGCCGAGCGTCTCTTCCAGCGCGGCGACCTGACGGCTGAGCGTTGGTTGTGTCAGCCCCAATTGGCGTGCAGCCGCGGACAGTGAGCCTGTTTCGGCAGCGGCGATGAAGCCGCGCATCTGGTTCCAATCAAAATTCGACATGCAGATACGTATATCATCATTGCAAAATTGCGCAATTTACCCTATGAAATTGCATGATAGATGTCGCGTCAAAGGAGATATGCCATGACCAGCGACACACTGAGCCTACAGCCGCAAGCGATGAAACCCGACACCCAAAAAGATGCCAGATTTTGGGATGGCATCGCCGAAAAATATGCGGCCAGCCCAGTTGGGGATATGGCCGGTTATGAGCGAACCTTGGAGCGAACCGCATCTCATTTGGATGATGATTATCGCGTTCTTGAGGTTGGCTGCGGCACTGGCACCACGGCACTGAAGCTCGCGCCACATGCCGCCCACATTACAGCCACAGATATCTCGAGCGCTATGATCGACATTGCCCGTGACAAGGCAAAGCGCGAGGGCATGAGCAATGTGAGTTTTGAGGTCGCTGGTGCAGCCGACCCACGCTATGCGGGGCGTGACTTCGATGCTGTGTTCGCGTTTAACATCCTGCATCTGGTGGCTGATTTAGACCAGCTACTGGCCAGATTGAGGGCGAACTTGAAACCTGGTGGTTTGCTGATCAGCAAGACGCCATGCTTGGGGGCGATGAACCCGTTGATCAGCTGGGTTGCGGTGCCGCTGATGAAACTTGTCGGCAAAGCGCCACGGCATGTCTTAACCCTGTCGCCAGATGAACTTCATGACGCGGTTAAACGCGCCGGTTTTGAGATCATTGCCAGCGAAACACACCTGACCAACGGCAAGCCTCATCACCCCTATATCGTCGCCAAACGGGTCTAGGGACGCGGTTTAGACAGGCTGATCACCCAGAAATGCCAGCAATGAATCTGCGGTTTGTTGCGGGCTTTGGTCGATAAAGAAATGTCCGCCTGGAACGCCCACTGATTGGATGGTTCGACACTTGGCGTGCCAAAGGGCTGGGATGTCGAACATGTCGGCCATCACACCGTCAGCGCCGTACATGACCAGCGTCGGGCAGCTTACTTTGACGTTAGAGTCAGCCGCGTCGTGATCACTGTCGACGGTTGCGCCAGCCCTGTAGTCAGAGCAGGACCCGTGGACCATTGCTGGATCATGCCACGAGGCGCGGTAATCGGCCAACTGATCGGCGTCAAAATCTTCCAGCGTGCTCTTGCCCCAACCAAGCAGGCAGGTCTCAAAGAAGAGGTCTGGATCTGCATTGATCAGCGTTTCTGGGAATGGTGAGGGTTGGGCCAAGAAGAACCAGTGCCAATAGGTCATGGCGAGCAGCTTATCCGTTTGGGCGAACACATCGCTGGTGGGGATGATGTCCATCACCGTGAGCGTTTTCACCACTGCCGGATGATCGAGCGCCATGCGATGAACCGTTCGGCCACCGCGATCATGGCCGACGGCATGGAATGATGAGAGGCCCAGATGGCGCATCAACTCAACCTGATCGTTGGCGAATGCGCGGAAGCTGTAGGCGCTGTTGTCGGCGTTGTTGTCAGGCTTGGACGAGGCGCCATAGCCGCGCAAATCAGCAGCAACAACCGTGAAGTGCTCCGCCAGGATAGGCGCGACTTGCGCCCACAGAGCTTTGGTTTGCGGATAGCCGTGCAGCAGCAGAACTGGCGGGCCGGACCCACCGATGACATAGGCGATCTCAATGCCTTCGCTGACAATAATGGATCCGGCTTCAAAGCCCGAAAACAAGGAACTAGCGTTCAAGAGTGATCTCGACCGTAGCGCCGCCTAGCTCATGCACACTGTCATGCGAGCGTACGGTGATGGTGGTCACCTCATCGGGTATGGCCAGTGCATTGAGAGAACGGGTAAATGGCTGCTCGTCGACATGGGGGTGAAACAACGTGCGGCTGCCCAGTAAATTGCCCTCATAATCAAGCACATCGAACCGGTCGGCATAATGCTCCCACCCGGTGTCAGCGTGCAGAATGGTGGCTGACACTGTCCATGTGCCACGAATATCTTGCGTGGCAGTCGCAGCAATCACATCGGCTTCACCAGCCCATGCTGCACTTGCCAACATGTTCGTGGCGCAAGCAAGCGCCAGAAAGCTAGACCCCCAGCGCATCAAGACCTGACTCCAGATGTTCGGCCAGAAGCGGCATACCCATAAGATAGGCGCTGGTGGAACCCTCGGCGCGCTCCTTGGCGGATTCCAGGGCAGCAACAAAGTCGTTGGCTTCGAAATCACCGCGCCCGACCCAAGCGATGGCAACTAAGGACCCGGCCTCATCGGTGTTCAGATCATCGATCAGTTCACGCAATTCTTCGCCAGTGAGGTCTTCAGCTTCCTCTTCAGCCAGTCCATCATGCTGATGGGTGTCTTCCAACCGTTCTGCATCGAACTCGACGGTATCGGCAGATTGATCAAGATTTTCCTGATTGAGGTCGGCGGACACAGCCTTCGCCTTGTCGATAAACAGGCGAACGGTTGCTGGATCGAGGGCTAGGTCAACGGTAAGGGGCGGTCGCATCAAATCCTCCATAGATCGCCCCTCAACTTTGCACGCATTGGGGGCTACCCCGCCAGTGTTTTTTTCACTCCGGGGCGTGCGACAAGTGTGACCTGTCAGGATTTTTGCAGCGTTGATCTTGAATAAACATCGGTTCGACTGGCCAGAATCCAGCCTTATTGCGCCCTTGGTATATCATCAAGAAGAGCAAGCCAGGCATCCATGCGTTCACGGTTCTTGCCCATATCCGACTGGCCAAGCTGTGCGGCGGAATAAAGCACCAAAGTGGATTCGCTTTGCGGCAGGCTGTCGCCCGCTGGCAGAACCCAGATGTGGTTGGTGTCGGGGAATTGCATCAGCGGTGAGGTGGTGATGCCGCGGGCGTAGAGGCCGTCAGAGTCTTGCTCAACCCATCTGATGTCTTCGGCGATATCGATGCGAGCAACCAAAGTCGCGAATAACTCTTCAGGCGGCACCGCGAACACAGGCGTTGTGGCATCTGAGGGGATTGCAAGCGCCTCTTCTGGGCCAAGCAATGTGTCGTTGGGATTGCCGGTTCGCTCAAGCGTTTCCAGTGTTTGCGCGCCCATATCGGGGTCGCCAGCCATGCGCTCCCAGAGCGTTGCAGGCCCGACAAGAAAGAGCGTTGCCGCAGCGATAATAAGAACAGCGACAATCCAAAAAACCATGCGCATCAACCCTTGCCTTTCTAAGCATTGGGGGAGCTATCAACCTGCTTCAATACAGCTGACAGCAGAATTCGTTTTTCTGCGCCCGTTTGGCGGGGCAGTCTTGGTGCAAACAAGACCCCAACGATAAGGCCTTTTCATGCCCATTCTTTACATTGGCAACAAAAACTATTCCTCCTGGTCGTTCCGTCCGTGGCTCGGCATGACGGTGTCTGGAATCGCCTTTGACGAACGGTTGGTTCCGTTCAACGCGAATGCGAAGAACCCGGACTTTGCGAAGTTTTCACCGACCAGCCAGGTACCTGCCTTGGTGGACGGCGATGAGACCATTTGGCAGTCGTTGGCAATCCTTGATCATGTGGCGCGCAAACATCCGGAAGCTGGCCTTTGGCCGGAAGATGATAAAGCGCGCTCGCAGGCGATGGCAGTAAGCTGTGAGATGCTGTCATCATTCTTTGCGTTGCGCGGGGCGTGTCCAATGAACATGCGCCGAGCGCGAGAAGGGATCAGTGTGACACCGGAACTTAACGCGGATGTGTCGCGCATTGAGACGATTTGGAGCACGTGCTTAGAGGCGAGCGGTGGACCGTTTCTGTTTGGCAGGTTCACGCTTGCCGATGCGATGTTTGCCCCAGTTGTGAACCGTTTGGATGTCTACGATTTGCCGGTGTCTGACGACACGCGCGCCTATATGGCGACGATCAAAGCGCTGCCGGCCTGGCAGAATTGGGAAGCGGCAGGCAAAGCGGAACCCTGGGTTGTGGACGCGGACGAAGCTTGATCGCCTAGCAGGCTTCCTCTTGCGGGCTTACGCGCACCAGCGCCCCTTCGCTGTCGTCGGTGAGCAGCCAGATGGCACCATCTGGTCCCTGCCGCACATCACGAATACGGCCAAGCGCGCCTTCAAACAGGCGTTCTTCTGAGACGATGCTGCCGTTCATCCGATCAAGCCGCACGAGCATTTGCGCGCGCAGAGCACCGACCAATAGGTCACCCTCCCAGCTTGGGAAGAGGCGCGCGCCGCTGAGGATCGCCATGCCAGAAGGTGCGATGGACGGATCCCAAAAATAGAGCGGTTGTTCAAGCCCGTCTGCTTCTGTACCAACGCCGATGGGCGTGCCGGAGTAGTTGACGCCATACGAGATGGTCGGCCAGCCATAGTTGAGGCCAGCTTGAGGCTGATTGATCTCATCGCCGCCGCGGGCGCCATGCTCCACCGTCCACAGCAGCCCTGTTGCAGGGTCAAGCGCTGCGCCCTGCGGATTGCGGTGACCCAGCGACCAAATGGCGGGCTGTGTCTCATTGGGGCCGGTGAAGGGGTTGTCGTCTGGTATTGACCCATCCTGATTGATGCGCAGAACCGATCCGGCATGATCGGACGGGTCTTGCGCGCGTTCCGGCGTGCCGCGATCACCAATGGTGAACGCCAGCGTGTCGTCTGGCAGGAACACAATACGCGAGCCAAAATGGAACCCCGACCCATCGGGACCAGATTGCTGGAAAATCACCTGGACATTGTTGAGCGTTGGGTCGCCGGTGCGCCACCCCTCGAGCGTGGCGCTGCCGATGGACGTGCCGGTGCCACCATCACGTGGCTGTGAGAATGAAAAGAAAATGCGGTTGGTGGACGCAAAGTCCGGAGCGGTGACAACGTCCAGCATGCCGCCTTGGCGGTTATCGACGACATCGGGAACCCCGGCGACCTCCAGTGTGGAACCATCGGAGAGGCTCACCAGCGTCATGGCGCCCGGACGCTCGGTCACAAGTGCGGTGTTGGCGTTGAGGAACGCCAGGCCCCATGGGTTTTCAAATCCACTGGCGATGGTTTCAGCGACGAGCCGGCAACTGCCGCTGGCGTCTTCAACAGGCGTCTGCGCGTTGGCCATCATGGATGGCAAGGTAAATGCAAGGGCAGTGAAGGCGGCGATGGGCAAGACGCGTTGCATGAGGGCTCCAGAGAATGTTGGGGGCTAGTCTCTCACATAGGAGTTATACGCGTTGCTGCAATTGTGGATCGGCCGTTAGTGTCGTTTGCCTGCGCGGCTCAACCGATACGATGGGATCGGCGCGGCGCGTTCGCAATGCCTTTGGCGGTTTGACGCCAAGTTTGCCGTACCATGGCGAGCATCACTGCAAAGACAGCGATCAGCGCGATGGCAACCAAGGGGCCATTGGTCGCGTTGACGTCGGCGAGCAGCGTATCAGCCCGGGCCGCGCTGGTCAGCGTCATCAATGCGACGAAAAGCGTGAACGCAACGATGCCCGTGCCTTCAAGCACGCGGCCGATAAAGCCGAATGCGCGCAAGGGGCGACGCTTGGGTTTTGGAGCGGCGGTGAGGTCTGTGTCGGTCTGGAAGACGCTGTAGGTGGTGGTCATTATAAGGGCCATTCACGCTGGAATCATCACTATCGATGATGCCTTTTGATCAGCGCAGTGTGGCCTGACATGGGAGGTGGTGAGGCCGTTTGCGTACGCTTTGATGGCCCAATTGTGGCAAAGCCGATGTGCTAACGATCACAGAGATGCCGTTAGGGCAGGTTTTGAGACCGGATTAAGACGCGATGCGCAAGTCTCTGAGGCGCTTACGGCCGCCAATCCATCGTCACATGGCCGGGTTGGTTTTGCACCCGCCCCATCCAGCCGTTGATGCCAGGAAAATCCGACAGATCGAACTCACCGTCGCCAGCCACATGGGTATAGGCGTAGAGCGCGATGTCGGCGATAGAGTACTGGTCGGCGGCGAAGAAATCATGCGTTTCAAGATGCCGCTCCATGACACCGAGTGCCTCATAGCCGCGCTCCCACCAATCATCGAGCATATCGCGTTTCAGCTCGCGACCGCCCTTCATCAGCTTCAGCCAGAAGCGTGCAACCGCAATGTAGGGCTCATGGCTGTATTGCTCAAAGAACATCCATTGCAGCATTTCTGCTTTGCAGAAGCGGTTGTCCGGCTGCAGGTCTGTGCCCTCGGCCAGAAAGAACAATATGGCATTGGACTCAGCCAGCAGTTCGCCGGTTTCCAGCCGCAGTGCGGGGACTTTGCCATTGGGGTTGAGCGCCAGAAACTCTGGCGTGCGGCTCTCACCCTTCAAAATATCGACATCGTGAATTTGAAACGGGATGCCCAGCTGCGCCATCGCAAGCCGCAGCTTGTAGCAATTGCCGGAATTCTGCATCGAAAAGAGGGTGTGCATGAATGACCTCGAACTGGCCGTCAGAAGGGAAGGTCGATCGCCGGGCGATACAGCATCAGAACGATGATAATCAAGATAGCTGCGAACGCCGGAAAGCCACATACGAACCAAATGCGAAAAAGCCGGTGGTAGCGTTCTGGCAATACTGTGCCTTGGCTGGCTGATTGGCGTGCCAAGTTGCGCAATTGGATTTGGATCCACACCACGGGAAGCCAGAACAGGCCGATGAACACATAAAGCAACAGCGACAGAACAATCCAGCCTTCAGACAGCGACCAACCCGCCGCGCTGGCTAGCAAGATGCCAGTGATAGGCTGAATGATCGCCGCGCTGGCGGTGAACAGTGTATCGGCAACCACCACCGCGCCCGCGGTATGGGCGATGATTTTGGCGTCGCCGGTGCGATGGGCCATGAGCATGAAGAAAGCGATACCTGCCCCCGTGCCCAGCAGCACTGTCGCGCCGATGACGTGGGCCCAGCGCAGAAAAAGCTCCCAGGCCAGAGCACTTGCCATCAGCGGCTCTCCAGCAAAACGCGCGCGACCAGGGCCAGCACAATCGCTGGCAGCACTTTGAATAATGGGCCCAGGGGGTCGAGCCAGAGATGCGGCACGACAAAGGTGGAGGCGAACAGATAGAACAGGCTGACGGCCACCATCAGCCAGCATACTCGTTTGGCAAAGCGGCTGATCAGTATGCCAAAGGCCAGAGCGATATCGACCAGCGACCACAAAATGACGCTTGCTTGCGCCATTAATGTGGACCAACCAGCGTTTTCCAGCACCAAGGCCGCGTCGTCCAATTGGAACAGACCAATTGCTCCGGCAGTCAGCCAAAACAGAAAAAGCGTTATGATTACGATTGGGAAGAGCAGCGCCATGCGTGCGGCAAGGCGATGTTCGCTGGTTGCTGGCATGGACTGCAAAGTGGCTTGCAGATCCACGACTTGCTGGCCGCCCGCCGCTATCCACTGATCACTGTTACCGTTCACGCCATCCCCTAAGGTGACCACTGCGGTTGAGCGCAACGCCGAGCGCCAGCCCAGGCGGCCGAGACCATCGGCTGCTTTGGATGTTCCGGTGATCAACCAGTTTGGTGCGATCCAGGTCCATCTGGCCGGTTTGAAGCCGAGCCACGCACGATGCGCGGCAATGATCTGCGCCAGCGTGTGCGATTGCCGTTCGACCAGATCAGCCTCTGTCCCAGGCGGGATTTCCCCTGCGATGCAAAGCGCAACGGCCTTACAAACGTCTGCCAACGCCACTGGCTGGATGGGGCTTTGCGCGAGCGCTAACGGCTGAACAAGCGGCACTGCTGCCAACATGCGGATCAGTGCCGTGCCACCATAGGCATGAGGTGCGAGCACGAGGCCGGGCCGTAAAATCCAACTATCTGTTCTGGCCTCTCGCACCGCTGCGTCACCGGCAGCTTTGGTGCGCATGAAAGCCGTCGATGCATCCTCCCGCACACCGACAGCAGAGATTTGGATGATTTTGGTGTTGGTCGCCTCGCACGCCTTGGCCATGGCAGAGACGGCGCGGTGCTGCACTTGATCGGTGTCGTCGTTGGCCCCGCTCTGCAGCGTGCCAGCGCAATTCACCACGACATCAATATCGGCAAGCAATGGTTGCCAGGCCTCGACCGTTTGCAGTGCCCGAAGATCGCGGATGCGCCAAGGCAGATGAGGCAACACCCGTTTGGCCTTCGCTTCATTGCGCCCAAGACCGGTTACCATGTGACCAAGCGCCAACAAATGGTGGCAGACACCTGAACCAATGAGCCCGTAGGCACCAAGCACGAGGATATGAGGGGCTTTGCTTTCACTCATCTGGCTACTCTAACCCCTAACCAACTCAATTCACTTTGCCAGAACGCCACGTGGAATAAAGTGGGCGCCGACACGTAGTCCAAGTGCTGATGCCCGTTGTTGTGGTGTTGACGCTTCGTCTGCTTGCACGGGGATGCTGGCAGGTCTAGGAGTTTTGCTGCGTTTCTAAACGCGATATTTCACCCCCACTTGGTTTCACCCGTACTTGAAGGATCACACTCCCATGGCTTTCCTCGCCGACGCCCTTGCCCGCATCAAGCCTTCCGCAACCATCGCGGTGACCAACAAGGCGCGTGAGCTGAAGGCCGCTGGTCGTGACGTGATCGGTCTTGGCGCCGGGGAGCCGGATTTCGATACGCCTGATAATATCAAGCAGGCAGCTGTTGCCGCGATCAATGACGGCAAGACCAAGTACACCGCAGTCGATGGCATCCCTGAGTTGAAGGCTGCGATCTCAGCGAAGTTCAAGAAAGAAAACGGCCTTACCTATGGAGCCAGCCAAATCACGGTCGGAACTGGTGGTAAGCAGGTGCTCTACAACGCGCTGGTGGCCACGCTGAACGAGGGTGACGAGGTGCTCATCCCGACGCCGTATTGGGTGAGCTATCCCGATATGGTGCTGCTGGCCGGTGGCACGCCGACCTTCGTTGAGGCGACTATGGAGACCAGTTTCAAGCTGACGCCTGAAGCCTTGGATGCTGCGATTACGCCAAAAACCAAATGGCTGATCTTCAACTCGCCATCCAACCCCTCGGGAGCGGCGTATTCGCGCTCTGAGTTGAAGGCGCTGACCGACGTTTTGTTGAAGCATCCGCATGTCTGGATCATGACGGACGATATGTATGAGCATCTTGTTTATGATGATTTTGAGTTCACCACGGTCGCAGAGGTTGAGCCACAGCTTTATGAGCGCACGCTGAGCGTGAACGGGGTTTCCAAGGCCTATGCGATGACCGGCTGGCGTATTGGCTATGCTGGCGGACCCGTGCATCTGATCAAGGCGATGGCGAAAATCCAATCGCAGTCGACTTCCAACCCATCGTCCATTTCGCAGTGGGCAGCGGTTGAAGCGCTGACCGGTACGCAAGAGTTCATTGCGCCCAACAATGCGACCTTTAAGCGGCGGCGTGATCTAGTGGTGTCGATGCTCAACCAGGCCAACGGCATCAGCTGCCCAACGCCGGAAGGTGCGTTCTACGTTTACCCATCTTGCGCAGGCACGATGGGCAAGACGGCGCCATCCGGCAAAGTGTTGGAGAGCGATGAAGACTTCGTGACCGAGCTTCTGGAAACCGAAGGCGTGGCGGTGGTGCAGGGTTCAGCTTTTGGCCTTGGACCGAACTTCCGTATTTCCTACGCGACATCGGATGCGGCGCTGGAAGAGGCTTGCACGCGTATCCAACGGTTCTGCGGGAACTTGACGTAAGTCGATCAGTTACTAGCAATCACCAAGCCCCGGGCGGTGAAGCCGAACCGGGGCCTGGTGCCCAAAGATCATCGAGGCCCCGGATACGCGATGCGTTCCGGGGCTTGGTGCTGAGCCGAGTCACACGCTCGTGCGTTGCCCGGCCATGACGGCGAGAGTGATGGCGACATTTAGCGATCCGCTAACGGCCTTGTGAATGGACGGTGATGGACTGCGCGCCTATCTGTTCTTGCAGTTGCAAAAAGACAAGGTGCGCGAAAGCCATGCTGATCCGTTCAAAGAAACGTTGGGAGCTGCCTGAAAGGGCTGCGACGGACGAGAGTGTTTATCTCAACCGCCGTTCCTTGATGAAAGGTGCGTTGGCACTTGGGGCCGCTGGAACAGCGCTCGGCGCTGGCACCCGGCAAAGCCACGCGTTGTTTGGCCTGTTTGAAGGCGATGATGGCGGCAATACGGTGCCCTTTACTGTCGAGGGTGACCCAACCGCTGATCTCTATCCGGCATTCACGAACCCCAGTTTTGCCAATGCCGGGCGCGCGCTGACCGAAGAGATGGACGCAGCGACCTACAACAATTTTTATGAATTCGGCTCTCACAAAGGCATTTGGCGCGCCGCGCAAGATCTTGAAACGCGCCCCTGGATGGTAACCTTTGACGGCATGGTTGAGGAAGAGCGGCAGGTCGATATCGACACGCTGATCCGCGCCATGACTCTGGAAGAGCGTATCTATCGCCATCGTTGCGTGGAAGCCTGGGCGATGACTGTACCGTGGACCGGTTTCCCGATGCGCGATCTGGTGGCCTATGCCCGTCCGCTTTCCAGCGCGAAATACGTTGTTATGGAGACTTTCAACGATCCGGACATGGCATCCGGCCAGCGTCAGAGCTGGTATTCGTGGCCTTACACAGAAGGTCTAACGATTGAAGAAGCCACGCATGACTTGGCCTTCATGGTGACCGGCGTTTACGGCAAGCCAGTGGCCAAGCAGTATGGTGCGCCGCTGCGTCTTGCCGCGCCTTGGAAGTATGGCTTCAAAAGCGCCAAGAGCTTGGTGCGGTTCACCTTCACCGATGAGCGTCCACTGACCTTCTGGGAAGAGGCCAACGCCAATGAGTACGGTTTCTGGGCCAATGTGAACCCAGAGATGCCTCATCCGCGCTGGAGCCAGGCGAGCGAGCGCTTGTTGGGCGATGCTGAAGAACGTGTGCCAACGCAGCTTTACAATGGATATGCGGAAGAGGTCGCCGAGCTTTACAGTCAGATCGACGATCCGCGGCTCTTTATGTAAGGCATTCGCAATCGGTAACGGGACGTGATGGCCTCATAGGCCATCTTGCCCCATGTTCGGCATAATACTCGCGCTGTCTGGTGACTTCTTTCAACCAGATGGATGTGAGATCATGACCCCCCGATTTGCTTTATTGCCTGTTTTTGCTGCACTTTTATTGGCCGCTTGCAACCCGGCTGAGACGCCTGGTGCGGAAGAGCCTGACCAGATGAATGAATCGGCGCCTGCACCACTTCCCGATCAGCAGCCCTTAACAGAGTAGAACCTTTCGCGTTACGACAGGGCCTGTCCGTGAGTCATCTTGCTCGCGGGCAGGCCCTGTGCCGTTTGCCGACTTAAGGAGCCTTTCCATGCGCATCCGCTACGCCGTTATTCCCGTCCTTGCTGCTCTTGCCCTTGCCGCTTGTGATGATCAGAACACCGATCAGGCAGAGGCCCCGGAGCTGAATGAGTATGACTCGCCGGTACCTGAAGCGCCCGCCCCAGAAGACGCGATCGCTGATGCGCCGCCAACGGACCTGACGCCTACCGAACAAGCTGTGGATGCTGTTGAGGAAGCGGCTGGCACGCTGGCAACGCTGGCCACCGAGCAACTTAATGAAATCACCAACGGCCAGCCGATTGATGAGGCGGCCTCAGAGCTTGCAAGCGACGTGGTGATCTCACTCAGTGATCAATTGGACAATGCCAGCGAAGGCTTGTCGCAAGTGGCCAATGATCTTGCTGGCGCAGCCAGCGAAACAGCTGATGCAGCGCAAGATGCTGTCGCTGATGATATGGCCGCTGGCCAAACGGCGGCCGAAGAGGTTGCCAGCGATGTGGCCACCACGACAGGCGATGCTGTTGATGCGGTTCAAGATGCTGCGCAGGACTTGGCAGCGGCCGCAACGGAAGCCCTAACGCCAGAGGTCGACTGGCAGAGCACATTCTCCGCTGAGGTTCCCTTCTATAATCTCTCTGAAGAGCCGGTAACGGCCTACACAGAGGCCAACGGCACTGAAGTCGCCGGGACAGTTGCACCTGGTGCTGGCGGCTATATCGAAACCTGCAACGAAGCGCTGGACTGGTGTCTCATCCCGTTTGGTGAAGACGGTGAGAGCGGCTGGGTGGCCATGGAACCGTTCGGCGGCGTGGCCAATTAGACCGGTGCATTTGGACGGTATGCAATGACACCTGAAACACTGTTTGCATTGATCGGGGCAACCGCCGTTTTGGTGGCTATCCCCGGTCCCAACCTTGCGCTTTTTATTGGCAACACGTTGGCCTTCGGCTTTCGTGCTGGGGCTGTGACAGTGTTCGGCACGGCGCTCGGTGTCGCCTTACAACTGTCGTTGGTGCTGGTTGGGCTCGCTGCGCTGCTGGCGATGGCAGCCTCGGCACTGGTTTGGCTGAAATGGGCCGGTGTTGCCTATCTTCTCTATTTGGGCATCGTCTCATGGCGACGCGGATCGGCCAGTCTGGACGAGGTGGCCCCGCAACGGATGAGCGGGCGGCGCTTGTTCCTCCAAGGCCTGTTCATTTCTACGCTCAATCCAAAAACACTGCTTTTTCACATCGCTTTCTTGCCGCAATTCGTCAATGTAAACGCCGGTGCGGTAGGGATGGCGCTGCCGATGGTGATCTACCTTAGCGTCGTCCTAATCGGTGATCTTTTGTGGGTAACCTTTGCCGGGTCGGCCCGTCCGGCGATCATGAAGCTCGGGCGCTTGCGCCACCGGCTGACAGGCGGCCTGTTTATGGCCTCCGGCGTTGGATTGGCACTAGCGCGCGTGGACCGCTAGGCCTGTCTTTGCAATGAAACGTTCTTCAATCATTTTTATTCATGGTGCGTCTTCAGCGGGGAAATCGACGCTGGCACGTGCCGTTCAGGCCACAATCGATCAACCGTTTTGGCACGTGTCCATTGATCATCTGCGCGATGCCGGTGTGTTGCCGTCTTCGCGCTTCAAGTCTGGCGACTTTGACTGGAAGGCCGCCAGACCTGCCTTTTTCGATGGGTTTCACCTCTCGTTGGCCGCTTATCTGCAAGCTGGCAACAATCTGATCCTAGAGCATATTCTTGATACGCCTGGGTGGCGTGAACAGCTGGCGGACCTGTTCAAACCCTATGATGTATTTTTCGTTGGGCTTCATGCCGATCTGGACGAACTCAATAAGCGCGAGGTTGAGCGCGGTGATCGTCCGATCGGTAGTGCTGCACACGACTTTCACACCGTTCATCAAGATCTGAGCTATGACCTTGAACTCCCATCGCGCGCTCCACTACACAAGAATGTTCAGTGCTTAATCACGGCCTGGAAAGCGCAACGGAGCCAAAGCGCGTTTTTCACACCTTGCTGATAGAGTTGCCGCCATCGGCAAGCATGGCACTGCCCGTGACAAAGGAAGACTGATCTGACAACAGGAAGAGTGCTGCTTGCGCTATCTCGTCAGGTTCTGCCATGCGCTTGAGGGCATGGAACTGGCTGATTGCCTCATGTTTTCCAGGATCATCGCTTGCCATTGCGGTTTTGGTGCCACCAGGCAGAAGCGCATTGACGCGGATGTTGTCGCTACCATGTTCAGCAGCGAGCACCTGTGTAAGCCCGATGAGTCCGGCTTTGGAGGCAGCATAAGCGCCCATGCCTGGCAGCCCAATCGTGTGGCCGACAAAGGACGAGGTGAAGACCAATGAGCCAGCCCCTTGTTTCTTCATTGCGGGAATTTGGTGTTTGGCGGCCAGGAAACCACTGCTGAGATTGGTGGCAATGACAGTCTGCCAGGTTTCCAAGCTCATATCTGGCACTGGACCCATTTCACCGAGGATACCGGCATTGTTAAACGCGCCGTTGAGACCACCGAACTGGCTTTCAGCGATGTCGACCAGTGCGCGGGCATAACCTTCTTCTTGGACATCTCCAGCCAGCACGGCGACCCGGTTGCCGGTGCTTTTCAGTTCGCTGGCCAAATCTTCCAAGTGGCGTTGTCGTCTGGCGCCCAGGACGAGATTTGCACCTTGGCCCGCGAACAGCCGTGCCGCGCTTGCGCCGATACCACTGCTTGCGCCGGTGATTAGGATTGTTTTGTCGATGAGTTGCATGTTGCCTCCATACGTTTTGGGAGGCTCTTGCTAGTTGGTTGATCCAGGCTAAACGACCCGATTGCGGACCTGTTGAACGATCACGCTTGTTGTACCCTGTGGCTTGGCGATCTTGTGTGCGCCCACTTCGTCAAAATCCCCGCGTGATGCGCTGCATCGCGCTGCGGCCTTTTCCTTGTGGGACGCACACAATCTCATCCATCAAATCGCTGCAATCTAAACAAGACGTGCTCTGGCAGAGGCCATTTCGGCATTCCAGTTGGGGCATAAAAAACGCCGGGCGATCCTGTCACCCAAAAGGTGTGATCAAGCCCGACGTCTGGAGTTACGGACGACGCGTCCGAGGGGTGGAGCGTCGTCTCGAGGGGAACAGCGGTCGGCGCAGGGAGGGACGCGCCTGTATGACCGTGTCGAAAAGATATCTAAGCAATTGCTGACCAATCACAATGAACAAGCTAGCATGTCAGTTATGCGTTTGGCGCATGGCTATCACAGAGAAGTCATAATAGTGCATAGGCCATTGATATATTGGAAGAAAACGTCTTGTGCCAACCAAAGTGTTATACGTATTTACCCTAGATTTAGGCGAGTCTTTACAAGAACATGCTGTCGACTGTGCCGCCTACAGTCGTAGCAGAATCGCTGCTAAACCAACCCATGGTTTGCCATTGAGTCGGTAAAAGATGGGGTTGGCCTTCGGTAGCTGGCGCTAGTAGCTCCAGCGGCGGGCGTTGGCCAACAGGAAGTCTCGAAACACCATAACACGCGCTGAGTTGCGCATTTCTTCGGGGTACACAAAATAGGTGTCGAAGAAGGGCAAATCCTGACCTTCGAGCGGGATCTGCACCAGGTTCTTATCATCCTCGACGATGTAATCGGGCAACATCGCGATACCCACCCCACGCAGGCAAGCTTTGCGCAGGCCATAGACGTTGGTGATGCGCACTTGGGCGCGGCGTGGATTGTCTTCGTCGCGACCAGCATTTTCCAAATAATTGATGTTCCGCAGGTAGGGCGGCGCGGGATAGCCGTAGCTTAGGATCACATGATCATCGAGCTCGGCAATGGTTGTCGGCTGGCCGTGGTGCTTGATGTATTCCGGTGCTGCGTAGATGTGAAAGTGCACCGTGAACAGTCGCCGCTGAACAAGATCAGGCTGAATGGGCTTGCGCAGACGAATGGCGACATCGGCCTCGCGCATGGAGAGATCAAGCTCATCATCATTGAGGATCAGTTCCAGCTGAATGCCGGGATAGAGGTCGCGAAACTCCTGCAATCGCGCGGTCAGCCAGGTCGAGCCAAGGCCCACCGTGGTGGTTACGCGAAGGGTGCCGGTTGGCTGGTTTTTGGAATCCGAAAGTCTCGTGCGCACGCGATCAAGCTTCTGCAACACCTCGTGCGCCGTACGGTAGAGAAGTTCGCCTTGCTCGGTCAGCACCAGCCCACGGGCGTGGCGGTGGAAGAGCTTTACATTGAGATCGGTTTCCAAGGCGGACACCTGACGGCTGACGGCGGACTGGCTCATATGCAGGCCGTCGCCAGCATGGGTGAACGAACCAGCCTCAGCTGCGGCGTGAAAAATGCGCAGCTTGTCCCAGTCCATCACCGCAGCGGTGTCGTCATGGACGATGATGCGGCCTGAGTTGGGCATGGATGGGTTCCTTGTGAGGCTCAAATGATGGGGCGGTGCCCCTGTTGGCCCCGTTGGTGGCTATTCTGCCGCTTGCTGAAGGCTTTCATGTTCGGCGAGATATTTTTCCGCCTCCAGCGCAGCCATACAGCCAAGACCCGCTGCCGTCACGGCCTGGCGGTAAATATCGTCGGTCACGTCGCCGGCCGCGAAGATGCCGGGGACGTTTGTGGCTGTGCTGTCGGGGGCCGTCCACAGATAGCCATTGTCCTTTTGCTTCACCTTGCCCTCAAACAGGCTGACAGCAGGTGCGTGACCGATAGCGATAAAAACACCGTCGGTTGGGTGGTCCATGGTTTCGCCGTTCGCCGTGTCCTTCAGGTGCAGATGCGTGACATGGGCCGGGAAGCCGGTCTCGCCACGAATTTCTTCGACCTGCTTGTTCCAAAGCACTTTGATTTTTGGATGTTTTCGCAACCGGTCCTGAAGGATTTTTTCCGCTCGCAATTCATCACGGCGATGGATCAGCGTCACCTCGTTGCAGAGGTTGGCCAGATAGAGTGCTTCTTCAACGGCAGTGTTGCCGCCACCGACCACGGCTGCGTTTTTGCCGCGATAGAAGAACCCATCGCACGTCGCGCAAGCCGATACGCCGCCGCCCATAAAGGTTTGTTCTGATGGTAAGCCAAGCCATTTGGCCTGTGCACCGGTGGCGATGATGATGGAATCGGCTGTGTAAGTGGTGCCAGAATCGCTTTGGCAAACGAACGGGCGCTGTGTCGTGTCGACATCGGTGATGATGTCTTGCACGAACTGTGTGCCAACATGCTCTGCCTGTGCCTTCATCTGCTCCATCAACCAAGGGCCCTGAATGACATCGGCAAACCCTGGATAGTTCTCAACGTCGGTTGTGATGGTGAGCTGGCCGCCGGTTTGCAAACCTGAGACGAGCATGGGTTCTAACATCGCGCGGGCAGCATAAATGGCGGCGGTGTAACCGGCAGGGCCGGAGCCGATGACGAGCACTTTGGTGTGGAGCGTTTGAGACATGAGACAGGGCCTTGCAAAGGGTTTTGGCACACGGCGCAGAGTTTGGTCTGTGGCCTGTGCATTTCTAGGCCAAAAGATAGGCATGGTTGCGCAGGCTGCCAAGCGTTGGCGCCGCTGGGTCACCGCCTCGTGATGGCTTATCCCCGGTTTCTGGCCTTAAGCGTGGCGTTTCAGCCGTTCTGTGATAGCTGAAGCGATGTAAGATGTGGCATCAATCGGGTCTTGCGAGCGGTCGAATTGCGCAGCGCCTGGCGGTGTGATCGCGCCTTCGCGCTCCATGGAATCGAGAAAACGGATGAACTTTCGGGGCAGACCTTTAGGGCGGAACACCATGGTGTGTTTGCCGGCGCTCAAGGCCTCCGAGACCATGTTGTGGCTGTCGCCTGTGACGAAAAAGGCATCGCACGCACCGAGCATGCCGGGGTAGGGGTTGGCGAGCGTATCGGCCAGCGGGTTACCATCCCACACCCATGTGTGTCGGTGAACGGTGCCCAGTGCTTCGGTCAGTTCCGTTGGCGTGCGCCGTGAGGGCGTGACCAGAATGCTGCCTGCGTTTTTACCGGCTGTTTCGACAGCTTGGATCAGCCAATCAATGGTTGCCTGTTCATACGTCACTTTTTTGGTTGCCCCACCTAGCAGTACGCCGAGCCATGGTCGTGGGTAGCGAGCGAGCTGCGCGCGCAGAGCACTGCCAGCCTTAGCCCGGCGCTGCGCTGTGTGCCCATGGGGACCGGTGTGCGTAGTGATGACGTTTGATCCGCGTAATGTGTCATGCATTGGCACCCAAATGAGATCGGCGGTGCTTGCGCCTGTGCGTGGGTCTTTGAGAAAAACCGTCAGAGTTTCGTGGCCCCATTGGTCTTTCACCGTTTTCAGATAGGGAGCTGCGCGGCGACCTGATGCCAAAACAACGTTTGGGGGCTTGTCGATTGCCGCCAATGCTTCGGCAAAGCCCTGATCCTTGCTTGTGCGACCTAGCATCGCGGCGATCTTACCGGGTTTCACCACGATCTCGTCGATCGGTGCGCCCAGGGCGCCTGCAACCCCACGACACTGGGCGAGATCACCCATTTTGCCGTCGGTTAGGATCAGTGTGTGCAAGGGCCTACCGTTCGTTTTGTGAAGGGCTGCTCGAAATTCCGCCATAGCGTCTGCTTGAAAGCGTCACATGAAGGTGTCAATCAAGACCGCGCAACAATGTTACGCTGCGGTAAAACTATGGCGAAACTGCATGTGAGGAGGTGAGGCAGCGATGAAAGCCCTTTTGGACGATATCGATTGGCAAATCCTCGCCGAGTTGCAGGCCGATGGCCGCATGACCAATGTGGAGTTGGCGCGACGTGTTGGCATTTCAGCGCCACCCTGTTTGCGCCGTGTGCGTGCTTTAGAAGAGGCTGGACTAATTCGCGGCTACCGCGCTTTGCTTGATGAAAAGGCGCTAGGATTTGACGTGGTCGCCTACGCGATGGTCGGCTTGGTCAATCAATCAGAAAGTGACTTGGTGGCATTCGAGGCGCGGGTGGCTCGCTGGGCTACGGTGCGTGAGTGCTATGCCATTTCCGGTGAGGCTGACTTCATTTTGAAGTGTGCGGCCAAAGATTTTTCCAGTTTCCAAACTTTTGTGATCGATGAGCTGACCAGGGCCGACAACATCGCGTCGGTACGCACCGCACTGACGCTGCGCCGGGTTAAAGATGCGGGTGTGGCACCCGTTGACTAGGCGCTAGACGTGCTGATCAACCAGGATTGGGTTGCCGTCTGGATCGACAACGGTGAAGCTTCCAGGGCCGCTGCCTGTTTCATCAACTTCTGATTCAAGTGGAACGCCTTTGGTTTGCAGTTCTGCTTGAAGTTGGCGGATATCGGTGAATCTTTTCAAAGCTTTGGCGTCTTGATCCCAGCCTGGGTTAAAAGTGAGCATGTTCTTTTTAAACATTCCCTGGAACAGACCAATCACTGTTGTTCCATTTTTCAAGATGAGCCAGTTTTGGGCCTCATCGCCGCCCATGGTGGTGAAGCCGAGATTTTCGTAAAAAGCTCGAGATACCGCGATGTCCTTTACGTCAAGGCTAATAGAAAATGCGCCAAGCTCCATGATGTCCTCCTGATCACCGCTGATTGAAATGGCTACACTAACATGAGCGGCAGTGTTTTGTGATGCGCGACTTAAGGTTGCAAAGATATCGCTACAAGAAAGCGCTTTTCGATTGCTTCTACTTAATTTCGACATTTTGATCTTTGTACATTAGGCATTGATTATAAGTAGAGAATTGTAGTTTTATCCATAGGTAGCGCATTCGGCCAGTGACAACGAATTGTTAGCTTCTGCTCGTCATGTTGCAGCACGTACTGGTTGCAAATCATACTCAACATCGGGGGAAATTGAATGAGTCTGCTTCGTGTTAGAGCTTTTACTGACGCCTTGTTTCTTGGTGTTTTGTTTGTCGCTGGGTTCCTTTATTTTAGTCATATCGAGGCGTTTGAGCTTCTGGTCGACTTTGTCGAGGGTCACGAAAGCTGGCAACTCGATGAGGCAATAACGTCGCTGGCATTGATAGGGATTGCAGGTTTCGTCTATGCGCTTCGACGTTATCGGGAAGCGCGCGAAGAGCTTACAAAGCGTATGGCGGCGGAGGCGGATGTCAGCTGGTTGGCGCAGAATGACGCGCTGACAGAGCTGCCCAATCGCCGCTTTCTCAACGGGTTTTTGGAAAAGTTCGACAGCGACGCCGGGCTTGTTAACAGCGCCAAGACCTATGGCGTCTTTTCAATCGACTTGGATGGTTTCAAGCAGGTCAATGACCTTCACGGCCATGCTGGCGGCGATGCATTGCTGAAAGCTGTTGCTCGACGTCTTGCCAAAACCGCGCCGGACGATTTGATCATGCGTGTGGGTGGCGATGAGTTTCTTGTCATTGCAAAAGCGCCCAACGTCAAAGCTATTCGGGCTTTGGCACAAAGGATGTCAGAGGCAGTTTGTAAGCCAATGAGCATAGAAGGCATCCACGCGGAGGTCGGTGTTTCAATCGGGTTTGTTGTGCATCCTGACCAAATGGCAAGCATGGAAGACGCGGTGTGTTGTGCCGATATCGCCATGTATGCGGCCAAGGGCATTGGCGGTAATTCGGTGACGCAGTTCACCGATGACATGTTTGAGGAAGCAGCCTCACGTGCACGATTGGAGAGCGCGCTAAAGGTTGCTGTGCGCTCTGGTGATATTGAGCCTTATTACCAACCTTTGATAGATCTGGAGAGTGACAAGATCTACGGCTTTGAGGTGCTGGCCCGTTGGACAACATCCACTGGGGAGGTTGTTCCACCCTCGGTGTTCATTCCATTGGCCGAACAAACAGGCTTGATCACTGACCTCTGCGAACAGTTGCTGCGCAAGGCTTGCCAAGACGCCGCGCATTGGCCATCCGATATATCCTTTTCATTCAATCTGTCGCCGACGCAGCTTTCCGACAAATTGCTTGGCCTTCGCATCATCACCATTTTGAAGGACAATGGGCTGCTGCCTAGCCGCCTGGAGATTGAGATCACTGAAAGTGCGATGATCCAGGACGGTGATTCAGCTTTGCAGGTTCTCTCCGACTTGCAGGCTGCAGGCATTCGCACCGCGCTCGATGATTTTGGAACGGGTTATTCCAGCTTGTCGCAGATTGCCAAGTTCAATTTCGACCGGATCAAGATCGACCGTAGTTTTATCAATGATCTTGAGATTGACGAGAAGCAGATGAGTATTGTCAAAGCGATCATCGCTTTGGGTGACGGGTTGGACGTGTCGACCACCGCAGAAGGCGTGGAGACCGATACCCAGCTGGCAGCCCTTAAGGCACTGGGCTGCTCGTGCGGGCAGGGCTTCTTGCTTGGCCGACCGATGCCGGCAGACGACGCCATGCTTTTGTTCGATTACGATGATGGTGCTCAGCGCCGGCTGGCGCAAAGCGCGGCCTAAATAGGCCTCGGAAAACTCGTGCCTGGTTGGAAAACGGGTGGCAGCGGCAATGGCTGCAATCCAACATGGCGATGGTCCAAGGAGGGGCCTTGCCATGTCTACCACTTCATCGTTTGTCGTTTCTGGCCTCTCGCCCGAGCCCTATCGCCACCTTTTCGGCCTGTCTGATGGCGATCTGGCGGAGCATGGGGCCTATCGGTACACCGCTGACACGAGCCCGGGCTTTCCTGACCGCATCGAGATGCGAGACGCAGACATCGGCGAAACCTTGCTGCTGGTGAACCATGTCAGCATGGGCCAGGACACGCCTTATAAAACGTCCCATGCCATCTTTGTTCGCGAAGGTGCGCAAGACACCTATCAAGCGCACAATACGATCCCGCAGGTGATGCATCGCCGCCTTTTGTCTCTGCGCGCTTTCGATGCTGAAGGCATGATGCTGGATGCGGAACTGGCTAAGGGCGATGCCATCAGTGAAACCGTGAAGCGGCTGCTGGCGCGTCCAAAAACTGACCGAATTCACGCTCATTATGCTTTGCGAGGTTGTTATGCGGGCCTGATCACCCGCAGCTAAGGACCGTACAATCTGAACGGCCTGATATGGCCTGTTTTGATCTATGGAGCCTGGGATATGAAGCGCATCGTTATCCTGTGTGATGGCACATGGAACAAAGTTGACAGCCTATATCCAACCAATGTTGTGCGTTTGGCCCAGGCTATGCAAAGCGTCGACTATGTCGGCGTTGCACAGGTCCCCATCTACGTTCCAGGCGTTGGCACCGGCAAAGGCGTCACCGCATTTTCCAGGTGGTCAGACAAGTATCTGGGCGGAATGTTCGGCTGGGGCCTGTTGGATAACATTGCTGCAGCCTATCAACATCTGGTTTTTCTCTATGAGCCCGGCGATGAGATTTACATTTTTGGGTTTTCCAGAGGCGCTTACACCGCGCGCTCTTTGACCGGATTGATCCGGTCTACAGGGATCATTTCGCGAGATCATCTGTATCTGTTGCCTGAAGCAATACGTCGCTATCGCATCGTTGATGATGAAACAAAGCATCCAGATAGCGAGGAAAGTCACCAGCATCGTCTGAAGATGTCGCCTTTGATCGTGACCAGCGACAAGGAACGGATATGGCGTTTGGACAACGAGCAAACCGTTGAAAACCCAGCAGGACCGTTGGAACCGTTCAAACTGACGATCACCCATTTGGGTGTCTGGGATTCTGTTGGTGCTTTGGGCGTGCCACGCCATTTGTCCTTGGCAGGTTTGTTTAGCCGGAAGAAATACCAATTTCACGATGCTGATCTGTCGAGCATGGTTGAGTCTGCCCGTCACGCTATTGCGCTCGATGAACGTCGTAGAACCTTTGAGCCAACCCGTTGGACCAATCTGCAGGATCTTCAGCAATCAAAGGAGGATGGGGCACACCGTTACCAGGAAAAGTTCCTGCTGGGTGATCATGGATCGGTCGGTGGCGGTGGCGATATCTTGGCGCTGTCGAGCATTGGCCTGTCTTGGATTTTAGAAGGTGCGCAAGCTTGCGGTTTGGCTTTCAAAGCCAAAGCCGTTCGAGGCATCGCAAAGCAACAGGATCCATTGGGTCCGTTGCGCAACACCACGCAAAAGCCCAGTTTTATGGCGCGCGCGCTGGCCGCCTCTGCGCGTGACCGCAAAGGCCCGTCATCCATCAATGAGTTGCACCCAGCAGTGCTAGAACGTCTGGCAGGCGAGAGCAGCAGCCCGCAAAGACCAAGCTACAATCCAGGCAGTTTGGCGCTGATCGATCGTGCGAGCCTTTTGGCAGCTGCTGAAGAGGTTGGGGCGAGCGACGCCCCTCAGTTTCAGCCGTAGCTGATTTTCAAAATCTCAAAGGCACGTTTGCCGCCCGGGGCGGCGACTTCGACGCTGTCGCCGACCTTCTTGTTGATGAGCGCGCGGGCGATGGGTGAGGAGAGCGATATCTTGTGCTGTTTGATGTCTGCCTCGACGTCACCAACGATGATGTAGGTTTTTTCTTCGTCGGTCTCTTCGTCCACAATCAAAACCTTGGCGGAGAACTTCACCGTGTCGCCGGACATTTTGGCAGGATCGATCACATCGGCACGAGCGATGTTGTTCTCAAGCTCGTTGATCCGGCCCTCATTGTGGCTCTGTTGTTCTTTGGCTGCATGATACTCGGCGTTCTCGGATAGATCGCCATGGGCACGCGCTTCGGAGATCGCCGCAATGATTTTGGGGCGTTCTTCAGCTTGGCGTTGTTGAAGCTCCTCTTTCAAAGCCTCATAGCCTGCGATGGTCATCGGAACCTTTTCCATGGTCCCTCCTTTGCGTGTCCATGTCCGCCCCCGCATTAAGCAAGGGCAGGGTGCGCTTGTATCAAGCAGTCGGGGTGGAGAGCTTGCTTATCGAGCGGTGTCTCGTGCCGCTGGCAAATCAGCTCGCCAGATTGGCCATGTAATCTTGTAAGGGTTTGACGGCAATGTCACCTGATAAAACCGCATCGATGGCCTGCGCGGCTGCGTTGGCCCCGGCCACTGTCGTGTAGTACGGCACTTTTTGTACAAGAGCGGTCTGGCGAAGGGAGCGGGAGTCCTCAAGCGCCTTTTTGCCCTCGGTCGTGTTGAAGACAAGCTGGACATTGCCGTTCTTGATCGCATCGACAATGTGCGGACGGCCCTCGAGCACTTTATTGACGCGCTCGGTTTCAATGCCCTGGTCGGCAAGAAAACGCTGGGTGCCGGAGGTGGCCAGAATGTCAAATCCGAGGTCACGCAAAAGTCGGATGGCTTCCAACGCGCGTGGCTTGTCGGAATCGCGCAGAGACACAAACACATTGCCGAGCAGGGGTACTTTGGAACCTGCGCCAAGCTGCGATTTGGCAAAGGCGTAGCCAAAGCTTGTATCGATGCCCATCACCTCACCTGTGGATCGCATTTCCGGGCCAAGCACTGTGTCGACACCGGGGAAACGAGCAAACGGGAAGACGGCTTCTTTCACCGCGATATGGGGCAGACCGCGATGTTGCGGCGCGCGGCCATAAGCTGTGAGGGTAGGTTCCAGAGCTTCGCCCGCCATCACGCGCGAGGCGATCTTGGCGATCGGTGCGCCGACAGTTTTGGCAACGAACGGCACAGTGCGCGAGGCCCGTGGGTTCACTTCCAGCACGAAGATCACATCGTCTTTGATGGCGTATTGTACGTTCATCAAGCCGCCGACATTAAGCGCCAAGGCAAGCTTTTTGGTCTGGACTTCCAGCTCATCGAGTATGGCGTTGGAAAGCGTATGGGCAGGCAAGGCACAGGCGCTGTCGCCGGAATGGATACCTGCCTCTTCGATATGCTCCATGATGCCGCAAACCGTGACGGTTTTGCCGTCGCAGAGCGCATCGACATCCACTTCCACCGCGTCGGCCAGGTAGCCATCGATCAAAACCGGACTGTCACCGGAAACCACGACAGCTTCGCGCATATAGCGATCAAGGCTGGCATCATCGCGCACAATTTCCATAGCCCGACCACCAAGCACATAGGAAGGGCGCACCACCACAGGATAGCCAATTTCGTTGGTGATCTGCTTTGCTTCTTCATTGGAGCGGGCAATGCCGTTGCGTGGCTGTTTCAGGCCAAGCTGGGTGAGAAGTTTTTGGAACCGGTCGCGGTCTTCAGCCAAGTCGATGGCATCAGGCGAGGTGCCGAGAATGGGAATACCAGCCTGTTGCAACGCGTCGGCAAGTTTTAGCGGCGTCTGGCCGCCAAACTGTACGATTACGCCGTGCAATGTCCCGTTGGTCTGCTCCAGCGTTAGGATTTCCAGCACATCTTCAGCGGTCAGTGGCTCGAAATAGAGCCGGTCAGACGTGTCGTAGTCAGTGGAGACGGTCTCTGGGTTGCAGTTGATCATGATCGCTTCATAGTCAGCATCCTTCAATGCGAAGGCAGCATGGCAGCAACAATAATCAAACTCGATCCCCTGGCCGATGCGGTTCGGCCCGCCGCCCAGAATGACCACTTTTTTGCGATCCGATGGCTGCGCCTCGTTGGCAGGCGCATCACCGAACGGCGTCTCATAGGTTGAATACATGTAGGCGGTGGGAGAGGCGAACTCTGCCGCACACGTATCGATGCGCTTGAAGACCGGGTGCACATCGAGCGCGAGCCGGTGCGCCTTGACCTCGGCCTCGGATTGACCCGTCAGCGAACCAAGCCGGGCATCGGAAAATCCGTTTGCTTTGAGTTCGCGCATCCATTCAGCGTTGTCCGGTAGTCCATGAGCCTTGACCCGCGCTTCCAGATCGATGATCTGGCGAAGCTGGCCAATAAACCAGGGGTCGATCTTGCAGGCGGCATGCACCTGTTCATCGGTCGCACCGGCGCGCATGACCTCTGCCACCTTCAACAGCCGGTCCGGCGTTGGCGTCGAGATAGCCGCGCGAATGACGTTTTTGTCGTCATCGCCGCCAAGACCTTCAATGTGCTGGTCATCCAAGCCGGAGAGCCCTGTCTCCAGTCCGCGCAACGCCTTCTGCAGACTCTCGGTGAAGGTCCGACCGATGGCCATCACTTCGCCGACCGACTTCATGCTGGTCGTCAGCACCGGATCGGCGTCGGGGAATTTTTCGAAGGTGAAACGTGGGATTTTGGTGACGACATAATCGATCGTCGGCTCGAACGCGGCGGGCGTCGCGCCACCGGTGATGTCATTGTCGAGTTCGTCCAGCGTATAGCCGACCGCAAGCCGGGCCGCGACCTTGGCAATCGGAAAGCCGGTGGCCTTGGAGGCGAGCGCTGAGGATCGCGAGACCCGCGGGTTCATCTCAATGACAACCATGCGGCCATCCTCGGGGTTCACCGCGAACTGCACGTTGGACCCGCCGGTTTCCACACCGATTTCCCGCAACACTGCCAGCGAGGCGTCGCGCATGATCTGGTATTCTTTGTCGGTCAGCGTCAGGGCAGGGGCGACCGTGATGGAGTCGCCGGTGTGCACGCCCATCGGGTCAACGTTCTCAATCGAACAGATGATGATGCAGTTGTCGGCTTTGTCGCGCACAACCTCCATCTCATACTCTTTCCAACCGAGCACGGACTCCTCGATCAGCACCTCATTGGTGGGTGAGGCATCGATGCCGCCTTCGACGATCTGCAGGAATTCCTCACGGTTATAGGCAATGCCACCGCCCGTGCCACCCAGCGTGAAGGAGGGGCGGATGACCGTGGGCAGGCCGACCATGTCAAGCAAGTTCAGCGCTTTGGCCAGACCTTCTGGCGACAGTTCGCGAACAGGGTTGCCCGCGCGATCCGTGATTGGGTTCCCGTCTGCGTCTAGCTTATCGCGAAGCGAGCCTTTCAGCGTTTCGCCGCGCGCCGTTTCAAGGCCGATCTTGATCATAGCCTTGCGGAAAAGCTCACGATCTTCGGCCTTATCGATTGCCTCTGCCGTGGCGCCGATCATCTCAACGCCGTACTCCTCAAGCACGCCCATTTTGCGCAATGAAAGCGCGCAGTTCAGCGCTGTCTGCCCGCCCATTGTGGGTAAGATCGCGTCGGGGCGCTCCTTGGCGATGATTTTGGCCACCACTTCCGGTGTGATCGGCTCCACATATGTGGCATGGGCTAGATCAGGATCGGTCATGATCGTGGCGGGGTTGGAGTTGACCAGAACGATCCGATAGCCCTCGTCTTTCAGTGCCTTACAGGCCTGTGTGCCGGAATAGTCGAACTCGCAGGCTTGGCCGATGATAATCGGTCCCGCACCGATGATGAGGATGGACTGGATGTCGGTACGTTTTGGCATGGTGGTTCGGTCAGCTCGCAGAGAGGGGAACAGGTGGGCAGGCGTATGGCGCGCACCGCGATCGCTGCGCACGATGACTTGCGTGCGACTGGCGAGCGCTGAAGCGCGTCAAAGGGGCTGAAATGGCTCTATAGAGACCAAGTGTGGTGTTGGGAAGGGAGGCAAGGGGTGGAAGCTGTGTGTCTTCCTCTAAGATATGACTTCCTGGGCGTTTTGCGCTGATCAGCCGGATTCAGGCTCACTGCGTGGAAGCGGCGGCGGCTGTCCATTGCCATGTGTCTCGGCCATGCGTCTTGCGGACTCCGCATGCAACGCCGATGCCGTCATGGGCTCCGTCTTGGGCTGCTGAAGGCCAGGGCGGTGAAACTTGCTCGAAACCGGTGCTTCACCAAGGATGTTACGCCCGTCATAGTCGCCAACGCCAGCTTCTAAAGCATAGCAGGCTAGTCGAACCGACTTGGGAATGGAGACGTGTTTGCCGCTACGACTGCCTGTCTCATAATACTGGATCATGCGCTTCTTCAAACCAAGAAGATCCGCAGCGTCCTTTTGTTTGAGCCCAAGGCGCTTGCGCCAATCGCGAAAAGCTTCAGCTGGCATTGGGTTGGCGTCGTCCTCTGATTTTTTATCGTGCTTGTCAGACATTCCTAATCCAGCGAGTCGCAATTTGTGCGCAAAAACATGCAAAAAGTGCCTTTTTGCCCTTGTGCGAGGCGCAAAAAGTGCATATACATCTGTGTAAAGCGTACTCAGTGCGCCGGGTCAAGCCATGGTTTGTGAAACCAGACTTCCCGGTTCACACGCCAACGAAAGATGAAAGGATGCGCCATGTTGACGGATATGATTGTCCACCGTTCGATGGTTGAACCGCGCCGTCCAGATTTGCATCGCCACGCAACGTTCTCGTGCTCTTGGAATGCAATCATGCGCTATGTTGGGATTGACTGGTAAAACCGTCACCCCCAACGATAAACGCTGTTCGATATGCGCCGCTCCTAGGACCAGACCCTAGGGCGGCGTTTTTCGTTGGTCTGGCGCTATTGGCCTTGCTCTTGCCGGAAGGGGTTGGCAGTTTGCGGCCAACAGTGGTGACAAGGGAATACCCCCAGCATGCGTTGGCGAAATATGAGACGCAGCACGAAGGTGCGCGATTTGCGGCGAGCCTCGCGCTCACCTGGCGGCATGGGTGGTTCGCGCATGCGCATTCCATCGGGGCGACGAGTTCGTATTCCATCCGGTCGTGGCTCGCGTGCTGGCGGTGGCTTGGGCATCGGCGGGATCATCGTCATGGTGATCATCGCTTGGGCGCTTGGCATCAATCCACTTACCTTGCTGACGGGCGGAACCAGCGGTGGAGGGGGGCAGTTAGCGCCATCCCAGCAGACCAGTGAACCGTTTAATCCAGGACAGGGCGATGAACTGGCCGACTTTGCTTCGCGTGTGCTTGGCGACACTGAAGATGTATGGGCGACCAAGTTTGATGAACAGGGTATGCGCTACGAACCACCAACCTTGACACTGTTTTCAGGGCAAGTTCAGTCAGCGTGCGGCTTTGCCAGCTCAGCCAGTGGCCCCTTTTACTGCCCACCTGACCGTGGTGTGTTTCTTGATCTGTCGTTCTTTTCGGAGCTGTCGCGTCGCTTCGGTGCGCCGGGCGATTTTGCGCAGGCTTATGTGATTGCGCATGAAGTCGGCCATCACATTCAAAACCAGCTGGGTATTTTGGGCCGGTTCAACGAAGCGCGTCGGCGGATGTCGGAACGTGATTCCAACGCGATGTCGGTGCGTGTTGAGCTTCAGGCCGATTGCCTGGCTGGCGTATGGGGTCATGATGCAGCTGCGCGTGGCTTGTTGGAACGCGGCGATCTGGACGAGGCACTGAATGCTGCCAGTCAGATCGGCGATGATACGATGCAACGGCGTGCCCAAGGCTATGTGGTGCCCGAAAGCTTTTCTCATGGCACCGCCGAACAGCGCATGCGTTGGTTCAGCGTCGGTTTTGAGGGCGGTGATATGAGCCAATGCGATACATTTGAAGCCCGGCGACTATAGTCTCAGGCAGCAACAGCGTCTCTGGCCTGTGGCGTGTGCCAAACCCATATACCGGCCAAGCAACGACCGTCGCCAACATCGTCGGCAATGGGAGCTATAACCCGCGTGTAACTGGTTGGTGGCGCATTGCGCACCATATTCATGCAGCGCCAGCGATGAAGCGTCTTTTCTTCGCAGAGCCGATTGTACAACCCAATTAACGATTCCAGGTGTGCTGGATGGACAATTTCGTCCAATAATTGTCCCACCATAACGCTGTTGGACCAATGGGCATGGTCTGGTCCCGCCGCAAGCACGCGGAAAACAGCCTTACTTTTTCCGCGATGCTGCGTTTCATCGCGTCCAAGCATGGCAAAGCCCGGGTCATCGAGCGGAGCACCCTTGTCTTTCAAGGCGCCAAGTGTCGGCAGAGCACCGGTCTCCCGGCATTCTTGCCATGCTGCCGAAAAGGCGACCAGCGGATCGGAGGGAGCAACGGGCGGGATCATCTGCAAGCTGTCGTTGTTAACTTTTCGATAGCTATCGCCTCACATTCGCGATGACAAGGTGATGGGTGTCGCACAATCCAACAATGACCAAGGGCCAAGTTTGGGAATTGTCTCTCGATGCCGTATATTTATCCCAGCAGGGGTTTCGGCTGAGTGCATCCGAGTAATCGCGTGGGTTTCACATGGTGGACGACATCTTTTCGCCGCCGGATGGCAAAACGAAAGATAGCGTTCGCACGTCTGCTGTCTTTGGCCGTCGACGGGCAGGCAAGGCGGTCGAGCGCGAGGATGAATCCGACCGTTTTCTCATCCACGCACGAGCCTTGGCCAGCCTTGTTGAGTACGGCCAGTCTCAGGGCCTTTCTGATGAGGTGATCGCGCACGAGTTGGCCATGCTTGGTCTTGACGATGTTCGCGTGGATGCCTTTGACAGTTTCATTAGCATGAGCCGGTTTGCCAAATTGATCCGTCGATTTGGTCGCCTGTTGGATAATGAAGCGATTGGGCTCGACGTCGCCAACCCCCTCCACTTCAGTTCGCTTGGTGCTTTTGGCAATGCGGTGATAAGCGCGCCCAATCTCGACGTGGCTCTTCAAGTGTTGTGTCGCTATATGCGCCTTTATGCCGATGTTTCTTTTGCATCGACCACAGTGGGAGAGGAGCACGTCTTTTTCGACTGGGCCTATTCCCCGTTGATTGTCGCGCGCGATGTCATGTGTGATCGCGCAGCGCGTATGTTTCTCACCCATATGCGGGATCTGTTTGGCCGTGATTGGGTGCCCATTGAGGTGCATCTGCAAAGACCTCGTCCCAACGATGTGCGCCCCTATCGCGATGCGCTATGTGCCAATGTTCGTTTTGACGCGCCTCTTAATCGCATTGTCTTGCGCCGTTCGGATTTGGACTTGCCCAATGTACGCGCAGACCGCCATGCCCACGAAGTTGCCGTCGTGTTGGCTGATCGCATGATGGCAGAGCGTCGGATTCCTGACGATTTATCCATTCGCGCACGAGAAGATATTATGCATCATCTTGTCGATGAGGGCCCCAATATCAACGAGACGGCGCGCCGTTTGGGGGTTAGCCCGCGAAGCTTGCAACGTCGCCTTGATGAGTTGGGCACGAATTATCAGAGACTAAGCGATGAGGCGCGTCAGCGCCTTGCAGAAGAGTTCTTGGTGCAAACCAAACTGCCGATGGGCGAAATTGCCTACCGTTTGGGTTTTGCCAATCAGGCCAACCTCACTCGTGCCTGCAAACGGTGGTTTGGCCGTTCGCCACGCCAAGTTCGCGCCGAGGCAATGTAGCCTCGCCAGTACTGATATACTTCTGGCTAATAGTTGGCTTGACGCAGGGGACAAGTTTTTGACGTCTGTGGAAAAGCGCCGCTGCCTTAACGCCCGTAAAGAAATCCTTCGCAAAACCCTTCACGTTGTGGATTCGCGCTCTACCTCTTTAGATAGAGATGATCGTGAGTTCTTGGTTGGGTTGATAGCAATCCGTTCAAACTTGGAGAGTCCAACATGCGTTGGTTTTTTGACACGTCGTATGTGGTAAGCGCATCGGCAGAAATGGCGTCTGGAAGCGTTGCTGAGGCCGTTCGGTCAGCATCAGTTGACTTAGCCGAGCAATCTATCTCGCAAACCGCCGAAGCCTTTGGCGTGACCATGCGCACCCTGCGCTTTTACGAGTCAAAAGGATTGTTGCAACCACGACGCATCGGCAATCGCCGTTTTTACAACGAGGCCTGTCGCGCTCGGCTGCGCTTGGTCCTCAAGGGTAAGGCCATGGGTCTGGGCCTCGATGAAATCGGTGAGTTGGTTCAGCTTGTCGAAAGTGATCTGACCGATGGTGAGCGCGCCAAGTCCGTGCGTGCGCTTTGCGAACGCCAGCGCGATCTCCTCTCAGCTCGCCGGGACACGATAAGCGAGCAAATCGACGAGACAAGCCGCGTTATTGAAGGCCTGACGGCGCTCTAAGCTGGGCGGTCGGCGTGGTCATCGCGCCGCCATGTGAGTGATAAACCTATCGAACAGATAATGGCTGTCACGCGGACCTGGGGACGCCTCAGGGTGATGCTGCACCGAGAAAATGGGTAGGCTCTTGTGGCGCAGGCCGCAGTTTGATCCGTCAAAAAGTGAGGTGTGTGTTGCTTCGACCGTGTCGGGCAGCGTATCGCCATCCACTGCAAAACCGTGGTTCATCGACGTCACTTCAACCTTACCGGTGGTGTAATCCATCACCGGGTGGTTGGCGCCATGATGGCCTTGGTGCATCTTTATGGTGGTTGCACCTAGCGCTAGAGCCAAGATTTGATGCCCTAGACAAATGCCGAAGATTGGCAGGTTGGCGTCTATCAATTTCTGGATAGTGGTAACGGCATAGGTGCCGGTCGCCGCTGGGTCTCCGGGCCCGTTTGACAGAAAGATGCCATCTGGCTTGAGGGCCAGAATGTCTTCAGCACTGGTCGATGCAGGCACAACGGTGATTTTGCAGTTGCGGTCGGCTAGCAAGCGCAAGATGTTGCGTTTCACCCCGAAATCGATCGCGACCACGTGGTGAAGCGTATCGTTGGTATTGCCGAAACCTTCGGAAAACACCCAGCTGGTTTCGCTCCACCCTGTCGTTTCTGCAATGCTCACATCAGGGACCAAGTCCTGATCAAGTAGACCTGGCCAAGCCGCGCTGTTTGATTTCAAGGCTGGGAGATCAAAAGCCCCATCCGGCGCATGGGCAAGCGCTGCGTTGGGCATGCCATGCTCGCGAATGTGGGCGGTGAGGGCCCGTGTGTCGATACCGCACAAGCCGATGATGCCGCGTGCTTTCAGCCAGCTGTCCAGATGCTGGGCAGCGCGCCAATTGGATGGCTCAGTGATGTCGGCTTTGATGATGAGGCCGCGCGCGCCTGCGAAATCTTCGCCTGGCGGCAGCTGTTCCTGATCCTCGGCGTTAGTGCCGACATTGCCGATATGAGGAAAGGTGAAGGTGATGAACTGATTGGCGTAGGATGGATCCGTCAGGATTTCCTGGTACCCCGTCATCGCCGTATTAAAACAGACTTCGCCCAGAGCGGTGCCCGTGGCGCCAAACCCAAAACCTTCAAAGACGCTGCCATCAGCCAAAACCAATCGACCAGTTTTGACGCGAGGCGCCCAATCAGCGGGTGTTGGTGGGGTGGTCATCAAAGTGTCGGTGGTCATTAGCTGGTTCTTTGTTGTCGATACGGCATAATTGGAGGTGGATATGGGCCTTTACAGCATGACTTGCAATTTGCTGGCGAGCCCTTACATCAGCGCGCTCGTTACAATACCGTTCTCATGGCTAAGCAGGTTGGCTGCTGCGTGTGCTACGCGCATGAACTGACCCTGTAAACTGGGTGCTCGTCCGATTATGGGCTGCACTTATGGCCTGTGGAAAAGGAAATGTCGCTTTGCTTCGAGCTGCACCTGCGTTAACTTTGCCCGTGTGTCAGTTTGTTGACGATGCAGCGGCACTGGCTTCCGTCTAGTGAAATTTCAATGCGTTCAACATCTTATGGGATCTCCATGCGCGATACGCTCAATGACAGTTTAAAAGATGCCGTGAAGGCGAAAGACAGCCGCAAGGCCTGTACCCTTCGTTTGATCAACGCCGCCATTAAGGACCGCGACATTGCGATGCGGACCAGTGGATCTGAACGTTTGTCAGATGAAGGCATCTTGGATTTGCTCGCCAAAATGGTGAAGCAGCGCGAAGAATCGCACCGGCTCTATGAAGAGGCTGGTCGGCTTGATCTTGCGCAACAGGAATCTGACGAGATCGACATCATCCGTACCTTCATGCCGCGCCAGTTGAGTGAGGATGAGGTGAGCGAAGCTGTGGTGACGGTCATCGATGAGACTGGCGCTGAAGGCTTGCGAGATATGGGTAAGATCATGAGCGCGCTGAAAGCACGGTTTCCCGGACAAATAGATGCCTGCAAAGCTTCTAGCCTTGCCAAGCAGCATTTATGTGCCCCTGCCGCCAGCTAAAATGCCGTGCCAGCGGACGGGACGGGTGCGCCCATGATCCGCTTTTCTGAAGGTTTTCTTTCCACAATCCGTGATCGTATCCCGCTGTCCGACATTGTCGGGCGGCGGGTTTCCTGGGATCGGCGCAAGTCACGCCCAGCCAAAGGCGATCACTGGGCGTGCTGCCCGTTTCATGGTGAGAAAACCCCGAGCTTCCATGTCGATGATCGCAAGGGGCGCTATCACTGCTTTGGCTGTCAGGAATCAGGTGATCATTTCAGGTTCTTGATGGCGCTTGATGGCCTCAGCTTCCCCGAAGCTGTTGAGCTTCTTGCCGGCGAGGCGGGGCTTTCTATGCCGGCGCCTGATCTGCAGGCTGCCCAGCGCCAAAAAGAGCGCCTTAAACTCAACGATGTTCTCGATCTGGCAGCCAGCTATTTTGAGCGCCATTTGCACGGGCCAGAAGGCCAACATGCGCTAGTCTATGCGTTGAACCGCGGGCTCGATGAAACCACGCAAAAAACCTTTCGCATTGGCTTTGCACCGGACCGGCGCGATGGGTTGATCGGGTTTTTGAAAAGCCATGATGTGCCGGTTGGTGATATGATCGAGACCGGCTTGGTGATTGCGCCGGAAGACGGTGGTCGTTCGCCGTATGACCGGTTCCGTGGCCGGCTGATGGTTGCCATTGAGGATCAGCGCGGCAAAGTGGTCGGCTTCGGCGGCCGGGTGCTTGGTGATGGCGAGCCAAAATATCTCAATTCCCCGGAAACGGAGCTCTTTCGCAAGCGCGAGATGCTGTTCAATGCGCAGCGTGCTCGGCAGGCCGCACACCAAAACAGCCGTTTGATTGTCGTTGAAGGTTATATGGATGCCATCGCGCTTCACCGCGCGGGGTTTCCGGAGGTGGTTGCCTCGCTTGGAACCGCGATGGGAGAGGAACAGATCGCGCTCATGTGGCGCTTCACCGATGAACCGATCATCTGTTTTGACGGTGACGGGGCAGGGGAGCGTGCTGCTCACCGGGCTATTGATCGCGCTTTGCCGATGCTTAGACCTGGCAAGAGTTTGAAGTTCTTGTTTTTGCCCAAAGGTATGGACCCCGATGACTTTGTCAGTCAACGCGGGGCTGACGCTTTTGAGGCTGAGCTTGGTACAGCCAGCGCAATGGTTGACGCGTTGTGGGTGCGCGAAACAGCGACACTGGATGTGTCGACGCCTGAACGCATGGCAGCGTTCCAAACCAACCTCTCGCGCCTTGTTGCTGGCATTGAAGATGCTGCGGTGCGGCAGCACTATGACCAGGCGCTTAAAGACCGATTTTACGCCATGCGTCGAGCGTTGCGGCAGGCGCAGAACCCGCAAGGCTCAAGGCCAGCGGGCAGGGATCGGCTCCGTGATAGTCCAGGTGCCACAGGTGCCAAAGCGCGTATCGCGCCCAAGCTCGTTACCCCAGAATTGCAATTGCTCGCATTGGCGCAGCGCTACCCAGACGAAGCGCAGCGTTTTGCCGACCGCGATGTTTTTGCGCTTTGCCAAGATCAGGCACTGGCGCGTCGGTTAGAAACAGCGCTGCAAGGTGAGGGCGGAGCACATGATGAAGCGAGCCTGGAGGCTCTGCCGTTTCCGATCTTGAGACAAGACGCCAGCCCACGCTTCATTGGCATGCTGTTTGCTTTTTTGTTTGCCAAGATGGAGTTGCGCTGCATTGAGGCTGAGGCGTCTTCAACGCTTGCGCTGGAGCCTCAATCGATCAATGAGGCGGCCATGGAGCGGTTGGTCGCGATACAGAATGAGACCCGCTCCATGCAGGTGCAGATTGACGAGCTGGAGCGTCAACTTGACGAGGAGGCCAGCGTCATGCGCAGCCTCAAGGTCAAGAGCACGGGCTAAGTGACGGGTGTTTTCGCCAAAAAAGCGCGAAAAACCTTCTCTTTCGGTCGATTTTGCGTGATTTTGGTGGTTGCGCAGGGCGATCAATTGCCTACATAAACTGCGACGCGACAACGCGGGCCGACCAGACGCCATGGCGCCCCATTCTCAGAAACGCGCAACATCCGGCAAACTTGTTTTTACAAGGGCGCCTCTGAACCATCAGCGATTGATCGTTGGATCGATCAACGTGGATATCGTGCGTCTTGCTGATGCGTGATGATGGTTAAGAGCCGCTTTACGCTGACGCATTACACTGCTTGCGCAGATGTTCTTTTTTCAAGGGCGCTTGCCGCGCATCGTGCGCTGCGCTGTACGACCCTGACCAGGAGTTGCCTTTTATATGGCTGCAAAACAGGCTGAAGCCAAAGTTTCGACCGAAGGCGCGGATGCGCCTCTTCTCGATCTCAATGATGCATCCGTCAAGAAGATGATCAAGGCCGCTAAAAAGCGCGGCTTTGTGACCTATGACGAGTTGAATGCTGTGCTGCCATCCGACCAGGTGGCGTCTGAGCAAATCGAAGACACGATGGCGATGCTCAATGATATGGGCATCAACGTTGTTGAGGCTGAGGAAGCTGAAGAGGCTGCCGAAAGCACCTCTACTGCCGTGGCCGAAACCACGACCAAGGCCGTTGCGACCACCACCAAGCGTGAGCCGACAGATCGTACCGACGATCCTGTGCGAATGTATCTGCGTGAAATGGGCACGGTGGAGCTGCTCTCTCGTGAAGGCGAAATTGCTATCGCCAAGCGTATTGAGGCTGGCCGCGAGGCGATGATCGCAGGCCTTTGCGAGAGCCCGCTGACGTTCCAGGCGATCATCATTTGGCGCGATGAGCTGAACGAAGAAAAAGTTCTCTTGCGCGATATTATCGATCTTGAAGCGACCTACGCTGACCCGGAAGGCAAAGGCGTGACACCGCCACCGCCCACCAACCCAACGCACAACCGTCCTGGCGGACCCAATGCACCGGCGCCAACGTCAGCAGCACCAACGGCTGCCAACGACGATGCGCCGGACGGTGAAAACAGCGAAAACTCTGATGAAGATGACGAGGATGATGAGGACGATATCAACCTCTCTCTCTCGGCTATGGAAGCGGAGCTGAAGCCAAAGGTCGTCGAAATTTTCGATGAGATTGCCAACAATTACAACAAACTATCCAAGCTTCAGGACGTGAACCTTGATGGTAAGGCTGGGTCGTCATTGACGCCGAGCCAGGAACGCCGTCTGGAGGGCTTGAAGAACGATACGATCAAGGCGGTGAAGAGCCTTCAGCTCAACAACAACCGCATTGAGGCGTTGGTTGAGCAGCTCTATGCGATCAACCGCAATCTGGTGTCCATGGAAAGCCGCTTGCTGCGTCTTGCTGAGAGCTACGGCGTGGACCGGGCAGAGTTTTTGAAGACGCACCAGGGTTCAGAGCTTGATCCGAACTGGATACGCCGCGTGGCGAACCTTGCCGGTCGCGGATGGAAGCCGTTCATCGCCGAAGAAAAAGATGCGGTCAAAGAGCTTCGCGGCGATATCCGTGAGTTGGCCACGCAAGCTGGCCTGGATGTTCCCGAATTCCGTCGCATCGTGAACAAGGTGCAAAAGGGCGAGCGTGAGGCTGCGATTGCCAAGAAGGAGATGGTGGAAGCCAACCTTCGTTTGGTGATCTCTATTGCCAAAAAATACACCAACCGTGGCCTGCAATTCCTGGATCTCATTCAGGAAGGCAATATCGGCCTGATGAAGGCGGTTGATAAGTTTGAGTACCGTCGCGGCTACAAGTTTTCCACCTATGCAACCTGGTGGATCCGTCAGGCGATCACGCGCTCGATTGCCGATCAGGCGCGCACCATTCGTATCCCGGTGCATATGATCGAGACGATCAACAAGATCGTGCGCACAAGCCGCCAGATGCTGCATGAGATTGGCCGCGAGCCAACGCCTGAGGAGTTGTCAGAAAAGCTGGCGATGCCTTTGGAGAAAGTTCGTAAGGTTCTCAAAATCGCCAAGGAGCCGATTTCTCTGGAAACACCAGTGGGTGACGAGGAAGACAGCCATCTGGGTGATTTCATTGAGGATAAAAACGCTATTCTGCCGATTGATGCGGCCATTCAATCGAACTTACGTGAAACCACAACGCGTGTGCTAGCCTCGCTGACACCACGTGAAGAGCGTGTGCTGCGCATGCGTTTTGGTATTGGCATGAACACCGATCACACGTTGGAAGAAGTTGGTCAGCAGTTCAGCGTGACGCGCGAGCGTATTCGTCAGATTGAGGCCAAGGCGTTGCGTAAGCTCAAGCATCCATCACGGTCGCGCAAACTGCGTTCGTTCTTGGATAATTAGAGGCCGCCATGTCGTTTTTGAAGAAACTCTTTGGTAGTGGCGATAGTTCCGGCGGCTCGCCTAAAGTTGCCTCGCGCGAGACTTATAAGGACTTCATCATTGAAGCTTCACCTATGGCCGAGGGTGGCCAGTATCGGTTGCGCGCCTTCATTGTGGAGAGTGACGCAGAGGATGCACGCAGGGCAACGGTGATACGGGCTGATCTGTTCACCTCGGCCGATCAAGCCTCTGAGTTTGCTGTGATGAAAGCCAAGCAGGTGATCGACGAGCAAGGCGCGGCTGTCTTTAACTAGAGCGCCGCCGTCCCGTCCTATCGATACAAAAAGCCCGCCGAAGCAATATGCTTGGCGGGCTTTTTTTGTTCCAACTTGGCTGTGCTAGCGGGTGAGGCGAAGTTCGCCCACAGAGTCGGCAATATCGTTAAACGCGCCGATCAAGTCCGATGACGAATTCACGTGATACGCCATATCGGTTTCCGTTGCACAGGTGTTCCACATCGTCTGTGAGGACGAGTCGAGGCCAAACGTTACTGTGTAAATTATGATGCCAGCTGCCTTGGCATTGGCGCAGGCGGCCAGCGTTCGTTCGTCAATGTATTCACGCGCGCCGTTAACCGATTGAGTTGGAAACCGTCCGGTGGCCAGGTGACCGTAAGCTGAGTAATGCGATCCGATAGCATTGTTGCTGGAGCTGACCAACTCATTGCGGCCGTCTGTCATGACCACCATGACCTTGGAGACTTCATCATAGGGTTCGCCCTCGGTGAAGGGCTGTGCCGGCGACAGTGTACGCCAACCCCAAACCACGCCTTGCGCCGTGACGGTGCCGCCGCCGCGCCAATAGGTCATGCCGTCAATGCTGTCTTCAAGCATCGTAAAATTGTCGGTCAGTGGCACGATTGGGTCGCCACAGTTCTTTGCAGGGCCTTGGGTGGAGTTTGGCACCTCATCGACGCTGTGGCCGGATGAACTCTCATATTTGTAGACGCTGTAATGCTCACCATCCTGGTGAAACGAAGTGCCGCTCGGTTCGCGGTCCGACAGCCAGTTGTTCGCGCTGTTTGAGCCGGAATCATCAATCCAGAAGCCGGGCACCCACAACGTGTCTGGGTCGTCGTCGTCGGGTGGGGTATCGTCGACATCGAACGGCTCTGGGCGCGCTTCCACGCACCCTTTCCAATCGACATCGTCCATTTGCTCATAAAGTTGCCAATGGCTGATTTGCGTTGGGTTATAGATGCAGCCACCTTGGTAGACATATTCATAGGGTGTGACCGGTGAGGCATGAGCAGCGTTGACACCAATCAGTTCGCGTAAGACATCGCCATATACGTCCAGGAAACTTAGGCGAGAAAATCCTGGAACAGCTGGACCATCGTTTGACGGCGTTTGCCCACCGGCGAACTGAATGCTTTGATCTAAAGGTGCTTCCAAGCTGCTGATCTCTGGGACGCATGCCCCTCCTGAATGACGGGCGATGACCTGCCCTTCAATGAGCTGGGCATGGTGCTCGGATAAGCCTTCCTGGTCGAGATATTGCTCCATCGTCACTGTGTTTCCGATGTTCACCTGTGCGGTGTAGGGAACAAGCGAGATCATTACATTGTCAGCCTCGCCTTCCTCAGTGACCACATCAACGAAATCCAAAGCAGCCTCGCGCAGGCTTCCAATACGGTTGGACGATCGCATCGACCCGGTGTTGTCGAGAACGAGCGCCACTTCCAGCGATTGGAAATCAACACCCACGGCAGCGTTGGCGCCAACCAGAATGTCGTGAATGCCCATGATCTCCAAGATTGTCGTGGCGACCTTCATGGTCGCGCTGATATCGACCAGTGTGTCCTCATCCGGGCTGCGTGAAATGTTGAGAGTAAGAGAGCTGGCGCCGTGCGCACCGCCGACTATGGCTTCGATCTGCGTACGAACGGCAGCTTCCATCTGGGCGTCGCTCAGTTGGCGCTCGTGCGCTACCGTTAGGATCGCGCCGTCTAGGGCATCTTGCAATTGGGTTTGTACGTTGGCGGCACGGCTGTAATCCAAACTTGCACCGACCATCCCCATGATAGGAATGGCCGCAATGCCAAAGATAATGGCAACCACGCCGCGCTGGTCGCAGACGAAATTCTTGAAATGGTCGGTCCACTTCGGAATGATGGACATAGTTCGACTCCGTGCTCAGATCGAACTTGATCCTAGGCCGCAGAGGTAAACAGAGACGGTTGAGTCAACATGCAAATTGCTCAGCTTGCTTAAGTGTTTGCTAACGGCAAGTGCCACGCTGGTCTTGGCTTGGGCTCACCAAGACCTGCCATCTCAAAGCAAAGGGCTTTGCCTAAGCAGCCTAGTTTGCGCCGTTATCGATCGCCCAGGTTACCGTGACCGTTGCCGTCAATTCCTGCTCACCGGTGGCAACGGGAATGGAATCGGCCGATTCCATCGCCATCGCCATACGTGCCATCTGTGGCTGAGGCGGTTGCTGGCGAGCCTGGTTCTGGCTGATGGAGATGACCCGTCCAAGGGATACGCCCGCGGCCTCTGTTAGCATATTGGCCTGTTCCATTGCATCGGCGACAGCGGCCTGACGGGCCTGTGCGAATAGGGCGTCCGGCTCATCAACTGCGAAAGACAGGCCGCCCATCTGGTTGACGCCTGCCGTTATCAGGGCATCGAGCGCCTCACCAATGATGGTTAGATCGCGAACGCGAACGCGCAGTTGGTTGGAAACACTGTAGCCGTCTATGCGTGGTGGGCGCCGCTCGCCATTTGAGCTATCGAAGTAGGTGTAGCGCGGCTCGACGGTTAGTCGGCTGGTCTGCATATCTCGCTCTTCAACGCCCATCGCTTGCAGGGCCGCAAATGCGTCCGCCATGATTTTTGTGTTCGCATCCAGCGCTTCACGTGCGGTGCGCGCTTCAGTGACTGCGCCTGCGTTGACCACAGCAATGTCTGGTTCGGCATTCAGCGTGCCGTGACCGGTAATGGTGATGGTTGCTTCAGCAAGTGGCTCGACGGGCATTTCCTGCGCGACGGCGGTTTTGGCAACGGCACCAAGTGTTAGCACGAAGGCGATCAAGGAAAAGGCAAGCAGAAGGCGAGAAGAAGCAAAAGACATAAAGGGGTCCATGTGCGTTGAGCGGCAGGGCGAGGTTGGCTTAGGGCGCTTTGAATGCGGCGCCAATGAGGCCAGATACCACGCTTTGGATTGACCTTTGGGCTGGGCGCGGTATGCAGGTTGCGCGGCTGACGTGCTACAGGGCCTGTAGCTCAATTGGTTAGAGCCGGCGGCTCATAACCGCTTGGTTGGGGGTTCGAGTCCCTCCGGGCCCACCATTCCTGACTTTGGGTCAGCAAAACCGCCTAAGACCTTGAAAGGTAGGTCAAACCTGCGGTTCGTATGCCTTTCTCGCGGCAATAGGCGAGGGGCTCCGCAAAGACCAGCTTGAGAGTCAGATTGCGGTCTTCAATGCGCTCTGAAGCCCAGATTCTTCAGGGGTTTAGCAGAAATTCCGGGGCGGTTCGTATTGTGGCGTCATAGGTGATGCGCGGCTTGGGCGTTCTGGCGGTTTTTCGGCGAGGGCGATCCGTTTTGCTTCAAGCTGAGTCACCTTGGTCTCATAAGCCTTGATCAAGGTCGGGCTGACCCGGCCCTTTAGAACGCAGCCACGTTGAGTGGAAGATCTGCGAGTTGAAAAGAGCACAGCGATGGGTGTGAAGCGCTACAAATCCGAAGAGATTATCTCAAAGTTGCGTGAGGCAGAGGTCCTATTGGCGCAGGGCTTGAGTGTCGGTGAAGTCGTCCGACAACGCGGAGTGATGCAGGTGACGTATTACCGATGGCGGAAAGAGTATGGCGGCATGAAGGTCGATCAGGCGAAGCGTCTGAAGGATCTTGAGAAGGAGAACGCTAGGCTGAAGTGCCTCCTGGCTGATGCCGAACTCGATAAGGCCATCCTAAAGGAAGCTGCGTCGGGACCTGAAGGGCAGCGCAGCAAAACTGGTAGGGCTCTCCCGCGAGCGTCAATTCATAGAGCACGCGTGTGGCGAGCTCGGTGTCTCACAGCGCCGAGCTTGTTGTGTGGTGGGCCAGCATCGATCGACCCAATGGCGGGCACCGCGAAAGCTGGATGATGAAGACGCGCCGACATCAGCGATCATCGAGTTGGCCAGCAAGTACGGTCGCTACGAGTATCGGCGTGTCACCGCGTTGCTTCAACGCTACGGCTGGCATGTGAACCACAAGCGCCTTTCTCAGCTATTGTTCCAATCGCCTGCCGGGCAATGGTCGCTGGATCTGGCGTCGGGAGGCCCTTCGTGTGCCGCAGAAGCAGCCCAAGCGAGGTAGGCTCTGGCTGAACGATGGATCATGCGTAAGGCTTCGCCCGGAGCGCGCGATCCATGTCTGGGCCTACGACTTCGTCCAGGATCGGACACTAGATGGACGCAAGTTCCGCATGCTGACGGTCATCGACGAGTTCACCAGGGAGTGCCTCGAGATTGATGTTGCACGAAGGCTCAACAGCCAGAGTGTTCTCGCAGTCCTGCCCAAACTAATGGTGAGACGAGGTGTGCCAGACCACATTCGATCCGATAACGGCCCTGAGTTCGCGGCCACTGCTGTTAGGGAGTGGATCGCCAAGGTTGGAGCCAAGACCTTGCTCATCGAACCGGGCAGTCCGTGGGAGAACGGATATATAGAGAGCTTCAACGGCAAGCTGCGTGATGAGCTCCTGAACGTAGAGCCCTTCAACACTCTGCAAGAGGCCAAGGTGCTGCTTGAGCGATGGCGATGGCACTATAACAGCATCCGTCCGCACACGTCCCTAGGCTGCCAGCCTCTAGCCCTGGAAGCCATTGTACCGGCTGATCCGGCCTCCGCTGTTTGGAGGCTCCGGACAGATCAGCCTTCCATCGGGAGTAATCAAATGCTTACATAAAAAGTGGCTGCGCCTTCGCGGTCTCGTCAATCTGACCAACTCGCTTGTTGCAGCTTTGATCGGCTCGATCCTGCCGATGATCCTGCATTTTTCCCATCGCTTGGGCGATGGCAAGGCGCGGTGCAGGGCAGGCGATTTTATTCCCGTTGGTGGTGAACCTGCGCGCGCTGCCGCTGATCATTTTCGCGATCCCACTTTACATGATGTATGCGACGCTCGGCCTTTTGGACACCAAGTTGGGTCTTGGACTTATTTTGGCGGTGGTCAATCTGCCGCTGGCTTTTCTGCTTCTGGTCAACGCTGTGGGCGATATTCCACTGGAGTTAGAAGAGGCTGGGCACATGGATGGTGCACGCCTTTGGCGGCTGCTCTGGTACATCGTGCTGCCTCTGTGTCGGCCAGCGCTCATCACAACGTTTATCTTCGGTTTTGTCACGGCTTGGAACGAGTTTCTCTTTGGTCTGATGCTCACCACGCAGGCTGCGGTGCCCCTGACCGTGGGGGCCTCATTCTTCTTCGCTACATCAGGCGGTGGGGTACAATGGGGCGTGGCGGCAGCGGTGATGATCGTTGCAGCGTTGCCACCGCTCTTGTTGGGGCTTGTCATGTATCGCCGGATCAGCGGGCCCATGGTTACAGGCGCGGTTAAGGGTTAGGATCCTAGCTCGCCTCGGCTAACAGGCTTGCGTTGCCGCCAGCCGCCGTTGTGTCGATACAGACATGACGCTCAAACCGGCACCACCGTCCAAAGTCTTGCTCAGCAAGCAGAGGGATGATGGCACTGTCGCGCGATGCCAGTGCTTTGCGAAGCTGCCTAAGATGAGCATCATCGGGAAAGCAAACCACAGCTTCAAATCCCTGAAGCTCGGCCAATGCGGATGCTGGCAGCATGCCGCTTACGCCTTCATCAGCTGTTAGGCCAGGCGCGACACATACGGGTGAGCACCCGTTCTCCTTGGCCACTTCGGCCTGCAACAAAGCATCTTCTTTCGATGGGCCAAGGCAGAGCACCGCGCCCCGACCAAACTCAGACAATCGGTTGGACTCACCGGTTGGTCCTGGCAGCGATGTGGTCGAAAGCAGACGTGTTTCATCTTTCGCTTTGTTAAGTAGGTTTTGGACTTTGCCCGTATCTGCAGGCATAGCCTTTTCGGTATTACCAACTGTGCGCTCAGGCCGGGCGAAGCGCGCAACATAATTGGGGCCGCCTGCTTTCGGTCCGGTGCCCGACAGGCCCTCGCCACCAAAGGGCTGTGAGCCGACAATCGCACCGATCTGATTGCGGTTCACATAAATATTGCCCGCAGCCACCTCGCTGGAGAGAAGTTGCACGCGATCATCAATGCGAGAGTGAATGCCAAAGGTCAGGCCGTAGCCGCTGGCGTTGATGTCTTCGACAACACAGCGCAGTTTTGGCGCCTGGAAGGTTGCCACGTGAAGGACGGGGCCGAAGATTTCTTCCTTCAAGTCCGCGATGCCGCCAACCTTGATCACAGTTGGTGCAACGAATGTACCTTGGGTTGGCGCTTCAACGCGTTTCAAAACCTGTCCTGCCGTTTCGGCCTTTTCGATATGTGCCAGGATACCCTTTCGAGCCGGTTCATTGATGATCGGCCCGACATCGCTGGACATCAGCCAAGGGTCACCGACGACAAGTTCGTCCATCGCGCCGAACAGCATCTGCAAGAAGTTTTCAGCGATATCTTCCTGAAGGTACAGCATGCGTAGAGCTGAGCAGCGCTGACCGGCTGACTGAAACGCTGAGGCGACAATGTCCTTGATCGCCTGTTCTGGCAGCGCCGTGCTGTCAACAATCATCGCGTTTAGCCCGCCTGTTTCGGCGATCAGTGGTGCGGTTGGCTCAACATGCTCGACCATGGCGCGTTGAATGGACTTGGCCGTGGCGGTCGAGCCGGTGAAGCAGATGCCATTTACATCTGACGATGCGGTGATGCGCGCACCAACGATAGAGCCAGCTCCTGGCACCAGTTGCAGCGCTGTCTTTGGAACACCGGCGCGATGCAGCAGCTCAACGGCTAGGCCAGCGATCAGTCCGGTGGGCTCAGCAGGCTTTGCTAGCACCCCATTGCCAGCGGCAAGTGCGGCTGCGATCTGGCCGGTGAAGATCGCCAACGGAAAGTTCCATGGCGATATGCAGGCAAACACACCACGTGCTGGTTTGGTCATTTCTGTGCTGCGCGCCGCGTAGTAGCGCAGGAAGTCGACGGCCTCACGCAGTTCGGCGATGGCATCTGCGGGTGTCTTGCCAGCTTCACGGGCGAGAATGGCGAAAATCTCGCCAGAAGAGGCTTCGTAAAGATCAGCTGCTTGCCTTAAGACGTCTGCACGTTGCTCTGGTGATGCAGGCCATGGTTCGGCCAGTTGCAAAGCTGTCTCGACATCGGCCTGCGTGCAGTTCGTTAGGGTGCCAACGATATCGGCGGGGTTGGCTGGGTTTCGTACTGGTTGCGCAGCTTCCCCTTCAGCCGGCGCCGCAAGCATCGGGCCGATCTTCCAATGTTTGGCATGAAAAGGCGCGCGCAGACGCTCAAAGGTTTCAACATCCACCGGATCATGAAGATCAAAACCTTTTGAATTGATGCGCTCTGGCGCGTAGAGGTCTCTTGGCAAGGGGACCGGAGATTGTGCGGTTCTGACCGCCTCAAACGGATCTTCGGCAATCGTTTCAGCTGGCACATTGGTGTCCACGATCTGATTGACAAACGAGCTGTTGGCGCCGTTTTCCAAGAGACGCCGAACCAGATAAGCCAGAAGATCACGGTGCGGACCTACCGGAGCGTAGATGCGGCAGCGAGCGTTTTTGGCGTCCATAACGATGTCATAAAGCGCTTCGCCCATGCCGTGGAGCCGCTGAAACTCAAAGTTTTCTGCATCGTCAACCAATTCCAAAATCGTCGCGACGGAGTGCGCGTTGTGCGTGGCAAACTGCGGGTAGAGTCTATCGGTGAGCGCAAGCAGGCGCTGGGCACAGCAGATGTAGGAGACATCGGTCGCCGGCTTGCGGGTGAAGACTGGATAACCCGGCAATCCCTCAACCTGCGAACGCTTGATCTCAGTGTCCCAATAGGCGCCTTTCACCAACCGGACCATGATTTTCCGGTCATGCTCTTTGGCCAGAGCATGGATCCAATCGATAACCGGCAAAGCGCGCTTGCCATAGGCTTGAACAACCACCCCAAAACCATCCCAACCTGCCAGTTCAGGGTCTTTGAGAACCGCCTCGATGACGTCCAGACTGAGGTCCAGCCGATCGGCTTCTTCGGCATCAATGTTCAGTCCCATGCCAGCTGCGCAGGCCATTCGGGCAAGGCGACCAGCACGGTCAACCAGCTCGCGCATCACTCGATCACGTTGGCCCAGTTCATAGCGTGGATGCAGCGCGGAGAGTTTGATTGAGATGCCTGGATTTTGCCGAGTGTCCTCTGAGTGACATTCCTTGGCCAAGCGCTTGATCGCATCGGCATAGGAGTCAAAAAATGCTTGGGCATCGCGCTCTGTCAAAGCTGCTTCACCGAGCATGTCGTAGGAAAAGGTGTAGCCCGAATCCTGCTGAGAGCGACCGCGATCCAGCGCTTGATCAATGGTTTGACCGAGCACGAAAGCGCCGCCCAGCTCTTTCATTGCGCTTTTCACAGCCACACGGATAACCGGTTCGCCCAGGCGCTTGATCGCTGAGCGAAGTACCGTTGCGGTGCCCTGGTCATCGGACAGCACCTTGCCGGTCAGCATCAGTGCCCAGGTTGAAGCGTTGACGAGTGAAGAGCTGGATTTGCCCAGATGTTCACCCCATGCTGATGGGGCGATCTTGTCCTCGATCAGCGCATCGATGGTTTCCACATCCGGCACACGCAACAGCGCTTCAGCCAGGCACATTAGTGCCACGCCCTCGTCAGTTGAGAGCCCGTACTCGGCAAGAAACACTTCCATCAGACCAGGACTTTTGACCGTCCGGATCGCTTCAATCAGGTCGATGGCTCGCCGCTTGGCTTTGCTTCGGATTTCATCAGAAATGGCGGCCGTCTCGATCAGCTTGGCCAGAACCACATTCTCGCCTTCGAGCGTGTGGTGTCGAATGGTCTGCCGTTGGTCCTCTAAGCGCGTCATCAAGCTGCCCCTGATCATCAAGATTTGCTTGGCAGAATACCGTGATTGCAATAGGCAAAAGTCCTGAATAGAACCGCTGCTTAGAGAAAATGGCCTAAAATAGATCGTGTTTTGGATGATATGGCGATGAACGATCAGTCTCATAGGATATTAGACCGTTATGATCAGGCTATCCTCGACATTCTGTCGGTGGAGGGGCGCCTGCCAATCACCGAGCTTTCCAAGCGGGTCGGTTTGTCAAAGACACCTTGTCAGAACCGCCTGAAACGGCTTGTAAGCGAGGGCTATATTGTCGGATTTCGCGCCATTTTAAGCCCGCGAAAGCTTGGGCAAGAGCATGTTGCCTTTGTCGAAGTGAAGCTGTCTGACACGCGGGAAAAAGCCCTTCGCGATTTCAACCAGGCTGTGATGGCAACGCCAGAGATTGAGCAGTGCCACATGATCGCGGGGGCGTTTGATTTTCTGCTGAAGGTGCGAACCGGAGATATTCGAGATTATCGTCTGGTCCTGGGTGAGAAGATTTCTGCCCTGCCGCATGTGGCCAACACATCGACGCACGTCTCCATGGAGGCTATCAAAGACGCATCGTTCTGACGATATGGTACTGTGTGGTTTGATGTCCGCAGGCGATGATTGCACGCCTTGCAACTGTTGAATGCAGTTGGTGAAAAGCACTGCTCTTTTGTAGCCCCAAACTGTTGAGAGGACTCACTTTTGGTGGCTCTAGGCTGGACAATTTTGCCCGGCATGCCAATCCTACAACCAAACGCAAATGGAGCCTGCATCATGAAAACTTGGACCCTTGGTCTTTCTGCTTTGTCGCTTCCTGCACTGGCGCTCACCGCTATGACGTTTGCGGCCAGCGGCGCGTCAGCGCATGAGCATGGCGCTTGCGCGGCTGGAAAGACGCTGGAAGACGGCGTTTTGACCATCGCCACCGGCAATCCGGCTTTCTACCCTTGGGTGCTTAACGATGATCCGGCGAGCGGCGAGGGCTACGAGGCGGCGGTGGCCTACGCGATTGCCGACGCCATGGGCTTTGATGCTGACCATGTGACGTGGGTGCGCACATCGTTTGACGAGGCCATCCAGCCCGGGTCGAAAGACTTCGACTTCAACATGCAGCAATATTCGATTACCGAAGCACGCGAGGAAATGGTCGATTTCTCGCTGCCCTATTACACATCCGCGATGGCAGTGCTTACGACCCAATCGGTTGTCGATGCCGGCCTTGAACCTACGGTAGCGTCCCTGCAAGGCGCCGCTTGGGGTGCCCATTCCACCACGACCGCTTTGCCGATGCTCAACGAGATTGTTCAGCCTGAACGCGATCCGCTGCTCTATGGTGACAATGTCGATGTGACGGCGGCGATGCAGGCCGGTCAGATCGATGCGGCCCTATTCGATCTGCCGACTGCGCTCTATCTGGCGGCCGTCGTCGTCAATGATGGGGTGATCCTGGGTCAGTTTACAGCGGACCGGTCGGAGAATCCTGACCAGTTCGGACTGTTGATGGAAGAGGGAAATCCGCTCAAGGAATGCGTAGATGCTGCGATCATGGAACTAACGGAATCTGGCGCGCTCGCCGCCATCGAAGCGCAGTGGTTGCAGGAAGCCACCGGCGTGCCCGTCATCGAATAGATGGCCGACACTGGACTGAGATCGGGCGCAAACCCCGCGCCCACGACCAGAGAAACGCCCACCCGCCGCGCCGCCTACGAAGCGCGCATGAAACGCCGCTCCGTGACGATTGCAGTGGCGTCAACCTTGGCCGTCCTGGTTGGTTTTGTACTCCTGGTGCCATTCGCGCCAGGCTGGGAGGCGGTGCAGCGCAGTTTCTTCAATGGCCAGGTTTTCGCACGGACTTTCCCCGGGCTGCTTAATGCCTTTCTGCAGAACGTGATGATCTTTGCCTGGTGCGCGCCGATTATTGCGATCCTTGGACTAGCGATTGCCCTTTGCCGGGATGTGCGGGCGCCGATCCTCTTTCCGCTGCGCATGTTTGGCGCGCTCTACACCGATGTGTTTCGCGGTGTGCCGGTGATCCTGGTGATCTATCTGATCGGGTTCGGCGTGCCGGGCCTCGGGCTGCCGCGCCCCTGGAACTCGCCCTACATCTGGGGTTCGCTGGCGCTGGTTCTGGTCTATGCAGCCTATGTGGCCGAGGTGTTTCGCTCCGGCATTGAATCGATCCATGAAAGCCAGCGCGCTGCGGCCGCCTCCCTTGGTTTGTCCGATCAAGACACCATGCGGTTTGTCGTGCTGCCGCAGGCGATCCGCAATGTGATGCCGGCCAACATGAACCTTTTTATCGCGCTCCAGAAAGATGTGGCGTTGCTCTCCTTCATCGGGCCGGTGGAGATTTTTCGCCAGGCCGGCGTCTACAAATCGCTGTTTGCCAACTTCACGCCCTATGTCGGCGCGGCGCTGATCTTTCTGGCGATTACGATCCCGGCGACACGCTATGCCGACTATCTCCTGCACCGACAGACGAGGCGCCGGACGTGACGGCGCGGCTTAGTGTGAAGCTTTCGCTGCGCGGCGTGCAGAAGAGCTTTGGGCAGAACCATGTCTGCCGCGGCATCGATTTGGACGTTGCTGACGGCGAAATGGTTTGTCTGATTGGTGCATCGGGGTCCGGCAAATCGACGCTGCTGCGCTCTATCAATCTGCTGGAGCCGATCGATGATGGCGCGATCTTTCTGGATGGCGTCGACATCGCCGAGCCTGGCTATGATCCGCAGCCCGTGCGTGAGCGGATCGGCATCGTGTTCCAATCCTACAATCTCTTTCCGCATATGACGGCGGCTGAGAATGTGATGCTTGCGCCGATGCGGGTGCGCGGTCGTAGCAAGGTAGAGCTCGCCGACCCTGTGGCGGTCCTGTTTGAGCGTTTTGGCTTGCCTGATCATAAGGATCACTATCCGGATCAGCTGTCAGGCGGGCAACAGCAGCGCGTGGCGATCATCCGGGCCTTGGCGATGGAGCCGGAGATTATGCTGTTTGATGAGATCACCTCCGCGCTCGATCCAGAGCTGGTCGGCGAGGTTTTGGATGTCCTGCGGCAACTGCACCGCGATGGCATGACGATGATCCTTGCCACCCATGAGATGGGGTTCGCGCGCGAGCTGGCCAACAAAGTCTGCTTTCTAGACGCTGGGCGTATCTTGGAAGAGGGCGCGCCGGACGATGTCTTCTCCGCGCCGCAGCAGGAGCGCACCAAAGCATTTCTCTCGCGCGTGCTTTGAAGAGCTCAACTGCGCCAAAGCGCGTTCTGCTCATGTTTTAAGATCGTATCAGCGAGTGTTGCGAACTCGCGCACGATGAACTGATGGAACCGCCTAACGGTCGGCCCAAGCGGTACATCGGCGCGTGTGAGCAGACCGAGATTCCGTTCCGGATGCCCAATCTTGATGGAGAGCGCTGAGAGCATTTTCTGCCGGCGCAGCGTGAAGACCACCGAATAGGGCAGCACAGTGAGTGCGTCGGAGCGTTCAAGAATGTTGATGATCGATGTCAGCGATCCGCCTGAAAAACTGACACGAAAGTCTCGCATGCCGATGCTCGAGAGCACGCTGCGCAGATCCTCATAAAGCGGACTGTCGGTCGGCGGCGCAATCCAAGGGTAGGGGGCGATGTCGGACAGTGTCACCGACGTGCGATTGGCGACAGGATGCGTCGCCCCGCAGGCAATCACGTTGCGGCCAGGCAGGATGTCCTTGAACGTGAATCCACTTGGGATGGCATCCACCTTCATCGGGCAAATCGCAACGTCGAGTGTGCCAGCTTCCAGCTTTTCCATCAGGTCTTGGGCGTAATTGTAAGATTGGTCGATCCGCACATCGGGGTGACCGTTCTGAAACTCTGCGATCATGCCGGAGATGACGCCATCCATGAAAATTGGCGACCCGCCGACACGGACAACGCCGGATCGCCCATCCAGATAGCGTTTGACGACGTCCGATGCGGCCTTGTTGGCGGCCAAAACCTTTCGGCCTTCGGTGGCGAGGGCAAGGCAGAGCTCGGTCGGCTGAAGCGGGCGTTTGTTCTTTTCAAAAAGTCGCGATCCCACCCGCGCTTCGAGCATGGAGAGCGTGCGCGAGACGCTGGGCTGGGATTTACCGAGAGCCTCGGCGCCCTCGGTCAGCCCGCCGCTATCGACGATGGCGGCAACGATCTCAAGGTGGCGTGGGTCAAATTTCATAACCTGAAGTTATATTAATGCTCGCGAATTGGATCAAGTGACCGATTTTGACGTGCTAGCGTTTCCTTAATGAGACGAACAAGCGCTCACTAAGGGCGCCGTCCGGGAGGATCGATGGCCTATTTCCAAAGCCAGTTTGAAGCACAAAGCGCTGCTGTCCGTGTGCGCTTTGGTGCTGGCTTGCGCCACAAGATCGAAGAGGAAATTGATCGTCTTGGCTGCACACGGGCGCTGGTTCTTTCCACTCCGCCTCAGGCCGATAGCGCCATGGATATGGCGGCCAATCTCAACGGCAAGGCCGCTGGCGTCTTTACCAAGGCGGCCATGCACACCCCGGTCCATGTGACGGCGGAAGCCATCGCCCATGCCCAAAGCGTGGAGGCCGACTGCTTGGTGGCGCTTGGCGGCGGGTCGACGACGGGCCTTGGCAAGGCCATCGCCTACCAGACGGATCTGCCGCAGATCGTCATCCCGACCACTTATGCCGGGTCGGAAGCGACGGCCATTCTTGGCCAGACCGAGGATGGCGTGAAAACCACGGTCACCGACCCCAAAATCCAGCCCGAAGTTGTTCTGTATGATGCGGAATTGGTTGCAACGCTGCCAGTGCCGATGACGGTCACTAGCGCGCTCAACGCCATGGCTCACGCGGCTGAGGCGCTTTACGCGGTGAACCGCAACCCTGTCTCCACGATGCTGGCGATCGAAGGGCTTTCGGCCTTCAAGCGCGCGTTGCCGAAGGTGATCGACAACCCGCAAGACTTGGATGCACGCGGTGAAACGCTTTATGGCGCATGGCTCTGCGGCACAGTGCTTGGCCAGGTTGGTATGGCGCTGCACCACAAGCTTTGCCACACGCTGGGCGGTTCGTTCGATCTGCCGCACGCCGAAACGCACGCCGTCGTTCTGCCCCATGCCATTGCCTATAATGTCCGCGCGGTGGTCGACCAATTGCAGCCGATTTGCGGTATTTTCGGCGGTACGAATGCCGGGAAATCGCTGCATGACTTTGCGCAAGAAGTCGGCGCGCCAATGGCGCTGAAGGATCTGGGGCTCAACGAGAGTGATCTCGACAAAGCCGCCGATCTTGCCACCAGCAAGCCCTATCCGAACCCGCGCCCAGTGGAGCGCGATGCGATCCGCACGCTGCTGCAGGCCGCATGGGCAGGCGACCCGCCCGTTCTTTAAAAACCAAGAAACAATAACCAATCATCTGGGAGGATGACATGATCACACGCCGCACACTTCTGAAGAGCACCGCCGCTGCTGCCGCAGTCAGTGCATTCCCGATGCCGGCCATCGCGCAAGGTGCGCGCATCAAGCTTGGCTATATCAGCCCGCAGTCGGGCCCGCTGGCGGCCTTCGCAGAAGCCGATAATTTCATCCTGTCGAACTTCGCCCAGTCCGCGGTAGCACAGAACTTTGAGGTGATCGTCAAGGACAGCCAGTCCAACCCCAACCGCGCTGCCGACGTCGCGCAGGAACTCATCATCGATGATGAGGTGGACATGCTGCTCGTCGCCTCAACACCGGAAACCACCAATCCTGTTGCCACCACGGCAGAGTCTGAAGGCGTGCCGGTGATCTCAACAGTGGCGCCATGGCAGCCCTGGTTCATTGGGCAGCAGGGCAATCCCGGCAACCCGGAAAGCTGGGAGCCGTTCGACTACGCTTACCACTTCTTCTGGGGCCTTGAGGATGTGATCTGCGTCTTCACCGCCATGTGGTCACAGCTCGACACCAACAAATCGGTCGGCGGCCTGTTCCCCAATGATGGCGATGGCAATGCCTGGGGCGATACCAATGTTGGCTTCCCGCCGGTGCTCGATGCGCAGGGTTACACGCTCACCGATCCGGGCCGCTACCAGAACCTTACCGATGATTTCTCCGCTCAGATCAATGCCTTCAAGCAAGGCAATGTAGAGATCGTCACCGGCGTGCCGATCCCGCCGGATTTCACCACCTTCTGGAACCAGGCCAAGCAGCAGGGCTTCACACCCAAGGCCGCGTCCATCGGAAAGGCGATCCTGTTCCCGCAGGCGGTTGAAGCGCTGGGCGACAGTGGCCACAACCTCTCCTCGGAAGTCTGGTGGTCACCGAGCCATCCGTTCTCGTCCTCCCTCAATGGACTGACCGCCGGCCAAGTCGCCGAGGCTTACACCGGCGAAACCGGTAAGCAGTGGACGCAGCCAATCGGTTTTGTGCATGCCCTGTTTGAGCTGGCGGTCGATGTGATGGGCCGGGTCGACGATAGCAGCGATGGTGACGCCGTCGCTGAAGCGATCGCAGCCTCCAACCTCAACACCATCGTCGGGCCTATAGCGTTCAATGGCTCTGGTCTGCCGCCCTTTGCAGCCCGCAACATCAGCAAAACGCCGCTTGTGGGCGGCCAATGGCGGCTGAACGATGGCGGCGGATACGACCTCGTTATCGTGGACAATTCCGATCAACCGTCGATCCCAACCGGCGGCACGATGGAAGAGATCACCTAAACCAAACCCGACGGCCTGGGCCATCCGGCCCGGGCACCCTTCGCCCTTTCCCGCAACCGCTCAAACGAGGAGCTGGCCATGAGCACGCGTGCGCCCGAGGCGATGCTTGCCTTGCAGAATGTGTCGAAAAACTTTGGTGCTTTGAAAGTGACGGACGATGTCAGTTTCGAAGTGCCGGACGGGCAGGCGCTCGGCATCATCGGGCCGAATGGGGCTGGCAAATCGACGCTGTTCAACCTCATCACCGGCAACATTCCGGCCGACAAGGGGCGCGTTCACTTTGAGGGTAGGGATGTCACCAAGGTGCCGGCGATGCAGCGCTGCATTGCAGGGGTGGGCCGGTCGTTTCAAATCCCACAGCCCTTCACGCATCTGACGGTCTACGAGAATTTGGTGGTGGCGGCGACGTTTGGCCGTCAACGTGCTGAGAATGAAGTGATGCGCCAGTGCGCGGTGATCCTGGAGCGCACCGAACTGATCAGCAAGGCCAACCAGACCTCCGGCTCGCTGTCACTGCTTGAACGCAAACGCTTGGAACTTGCTCGGGCGATGGCGACCCATCCGAAGCTTTTGCTGCTCGATGAGATCGCTGGCGGGCTCACCGAAGGCGAATGCCACGCGCTGGTGGAGACCATCAAAGCGATCCACGCTGAGGGCGTCACCATCATTTGGATCGAACACGTTCTGCACGCGCTGAACTCGGTGGTTGACCGGCTTCTTGTGCTGGATTTCGGCAAGGTGATCGGCATCGGCGACCCGGACGTGATCATGGAGTCCAAGGAAGTCAAAGAGATCTATCTGGGGATCGAAATCTGATGGCGCTCCTAACCACCCACAGTCTCACCGCCCATTATGGCGATTTCCAAGCGCTTTTTGGCGTGGATATCGACCTCAACGAGGGCGAAACCATCGCGATTATCGGTGCGAATGGTGCTGGTAAAACAACGCTGATGCGGTCCATCGCGGGCGTGCTCATCAATGGTCGCGAGACGGTGACCTTCGATGGTGATGCCATCGGCAATGCGACCGCAGATGCCATCATGGCGATGGGTGTGGCGATGGTGCCGGAGGGCCGGCGCTTGTTTCCATCCCTGTCGGTGGAAGAGAACCTCTTGATCGGCACCTATGGCCGAAATACTGGCGGGCACTGGAACCTGGAGAGCGTCTACGACCTCTTCCCGATCCTCAAAGAGCGCCGCAACAGTCCGGGCACGGCACTCTCGGGTGGCCAGCAACAGATGGTGGCCATCGGTCGGGCGCTGATGAGCAATCCGCGCGTGTTGCTTTGCGATGAAATCTCGCTGGGTCTCGCGCCAGTGGTGATCCGCGACATCTACAAAGCGGTTCCAAAGATCAAGGAAGCCGGGGCATCGCTGATCGTGGTCGAGCAGGATATCGGCCAGGCGATGCAAGTGGCCGACCGCGTCTACTGCATGATGGAAGGTCGCGTGACGCTGTCGGGAACACCCGATGAACTCTCTCGTGAAGCCATCCACGACGCCTATTTTGGAGCAGCGGCATGATCTGGATCGACACCATCCTTCAGGGCATTTTGCTTGGCGGGCTTTACGCGTTGTTCGCTGCCGGTCTGTCTCTGGTTTTCGGCATAATGCGGTTGGTGAACCTTGCCCATGGCGACCTCATCGTGATGGGGGCTTATCTGATCTTGCTGCTGGTGACGATGACGGGCCTCTCGCCCTTCATCGCTGCGGCCGTGGCAATCCCTTTCATGTTCATGCTCGGCTACGGCCTGCAAAAATACATGCTCAACCGGGTGTTGGGCGAGGACATCCTGCCGCCCCTCTTGGTGACGTTCGGACTGTCGGTGGTGTTGCAAAATGCGCTGCTTGAAGGCTTTTCAGCTGACAGCCAGCGCTTGCCGTCCGGCGCGCTTTCCACTGCCTCGGTGCAGGTGGCGGGCATCAATTTGGGCGTCCTGCCACTGCTCACCTTCGGTTCGGCGATTTTGGTGATCGTTGGCCTCAACCAGCTTTTCTATCGCACTGAGCTTGGCCGCGCCTTTCGGGCGACCTCCGACGATGCGACGACGGCCAGCCTGATGGGGATCAAACCGGCTAACATCTTCGCCAAGGCGACCGGCATCGCGATGATCATCGTCACCATTGCCGCGCTCTATCTTGGCATGCGGTCCAACTTCGATCCGAACATCGGCCCGGCGCGGCTTATCTATGCCTTTGAGGCGGTGATCATCGGAGGCCTGGGCTCGCTATGGGGCACACTGCTTGGCGGCATCATCATCGGCGTGGCGCAGACCGTCGGTGCGGCGATCAATCCTGAATGGCAGATCCTGGCTGGCCATGTGGCCTTCCTGGTTGTGCTGCTGATCCGCCCACGCGGGCTGTTCCCACGGGCCGTGGATTAGGAGCGGACAGATGAGTGATCACACCACACCCTATGCTGTTCATACCGGCACCAAAGCCTCAAGGACCGCGGGCATCCTCGCGCTGATCCTGATCGTGGTGCTGGTCGCGCTGCCAGCGTTTGCCTCGCGCAGTTTGATCCAGGACATGTTCTTCATCCTCACCATGCTTGTGCTGGCGCAGTTCTGGAACCTGTTGGCGGGCTATGGCGGGCTGGTGTCGATTGGCCAGCAGGCCTTTGTCGGCATCGGCGCCTACGCCATGTTCGGCGTGGTGATCCTGGCCGGTCTCGATCCCATTCCCGCTATCTTGCTGGGCGGGGTGGTGGCGGTTCTTCTTGCCATCCCGACGGCCTTCTTTGCGTTCCGGCTACAGGGCGCTTATTTCGCTATCGGCACTTGGGTGATCGCCGAGGTGGTGCGTCTGATGACGTCACAATGGCAGGCTGTCGGCGGTGGAACGGGCACCTCGCTGCCGCGCTCAGCCACGCGCGAGCTGATGTTTGCCGAGGCCATCGAGAATCTGTTTGGCGTGCGCAGCGCGGCGGCCCGCGACATCCTTTCCTATTGGCTGGCCGTTATTCTGGCGGTCGCCACCATTGGCGGCATTTATTGGCTGCTGCGCACCAAACGTGGCCTGGCTTTAGCGGCGGTGCGCGACAACATAGAAGCGGCGAAATCCGTGGGCGTCGATGCAGGCCGCATGAAGTGGGTGGTGTTTTTGGTTGCCGCCTTCGGCACGGGCATCGCTGGGGCGCTGATCTATCTGCAGAAGGCGCGCCTTTCGCCCGACGCTGCCTTCTCGGTGCAGGACTGGACGGCCTACGTCATCTTCATCGTGGTGATCGGCGGCATCGGCACCATCGAAGGCCCGATCGTCGGGGTGCTGGTGTTCTTCATCTTGCAATCGCTGCTCGCCGATTACGGCACCTGGTATCTGATGATCCTTGGCATCATCGGCATCATCATCATGCTGTTCGCGCCCAAGGGCCTGTGGGGCCTGATCTCAAGTCGGACCGGCGTGGAGCTATTCCCGGTACGCCGACGCCTGACCGGCGGCGCTCTAGACACCCAAGAACCAAAGACAAGACAAACTGAGGAAGCACCAAATGGCTGACATCACGACAGACGTTCTCATCATTGGTACCGGACCGGCTGGGTCGGCGACGGCGGCGCTTCTCTCAAGCTATGGCATCGAGAACATGGCGGTGAACCGCTACCGCTGGCTGGCCAACACGCCACGTGCGCACATCACCAACCAACGCTCCATGGAAGTGCTGCGCGACCTTGGCCAAGAGGTGGAAGACGAGGCCTACATGTTTGCCGCCGAGCAGGAGTTGATGGGCGAAAATGTGTTCTGTGAGAGCCTGGCCGGTGAAGAGATCGGCCGCATGAAGAGCTGGGGCAACCACCCTATGTCGAAGGCCGAGCATTTGCTTTCCTCGCCAACCTTCATGAACGATCTGCCGCAGACGATGATGGAGCCGTTGCTGTTCAAGACGGCGTGTTCGCGCGGTACACAGGCGCGCATGTCCACGGAATATCTGCACCATGAACAAGACACTGAGGGTGTCACCACCACGTGTCTGGATCGCCTGTCGGGCAAGGAGATCACGATCCGCTCGCGCTATTTGGTGGGTGCGGATGGCGGCAATTCCAAGGTCGCCGAGCTGGAGAATTTACCCTTTGAGGGGGAGATGGGCGTCGGCGGCTCGATGAACATCATCTTCAAAGCTGATCTTTCAAAGTTCGTCGCCCACCGCCCGTCCGTTCTCTACTGGGTGGTGCAACCGGGCGCCGATGTCGGCGGCATCGGCATGGGCCTGGTGCGCATGGTTCGCCCTTGGAACGAATGGCTGATCGTCTGGGGTTACGACATCAATCAGCCCGCGCCGGACGTGACCAACGAATTCGCCACGAAAGTGGTGCGCGATCTGGTTGGTGATCAGAGCGTTGAGCCGGAAATCACATCGGTTTCGACCTGGACCGTCAACAATAAATACGCCACCAACATGCAGGCTGGCCGCGTGTTCATCATGGGCGATGCGGCGCACCGGCATCCACCGTCGAACGGGCTTGGGTCGAACACGTCTATCCAGGATTCCTTCAATTTGGCGTGGAAACTTGCCGCCGTGATCAAGAGTCAGGCGGGCGAAAGCTTGCTCGACAGTTACTCCGAAGAACGTGCCCCCGTGGCCAAGCAGATCGTGACCCGTGCCAACCAGTCGATTGGCGAGTTTGGTCCGATCTTCGAGGCGCTTGGTCTGACGGAGTCCACGGATCCCGAGGTCATGCAGGCCAATATGGACAAGCGCTGCGATGCCAATATGGAGGCTGAACAGCAGCGCGCCGCGATCCGCGAAGCCATCGCGTTCAAGAAGTACGAGTTTGACGCCCACGGCGTGGAAATGAACCAGCGCTACAAATCCTCAGCCATCGTCACCGACGGGCAGATGGAACCGGCCTTTGAGCTGGATGCGGAGCTGCACTACCAGCCGACGACGTGGCCCGGTGCGCGCATACCCCACGCCTGGGTTTACGACCATAATGGCGGCAAGCATTCCACACTCGATCTGGTCGGTCGTGGGCAGTTTACGGTCCTCACTGGCATCAATGGCGAGCCCTGGGTCGAGGCAGCTGAAAAGGTCGGCAAGGCACTGGAGCTCGACATTCGCGCGCATGTGATCGGTCCGCGCCGAGATATCATCGATCATCATGGCGATTGGGCCCGTGCCCGTGAGGTCAATGAAGCCGGCTGCGTGCTGGTCCGCCCTGACCAACATGTCGCCTGGCGGGCCGAGGATATGGCGGACGATCCGGAAGCTGAGCTCACCCGAGTGCTAACAGCTCTCCTTCACCGCGCAAACTAGGAGTTTTCCATGGCCTTGTTCACCGAAGAAACTTCCGTCAGTGCCGTCAACAGCCGCATGGGCGAGGGTATCAATCCACGTCTAGCGACGGTGATGGCATCGCTGGTGCAGCATCTTCATGCCTTCGCCAAAGATGTGGAACTGACCCAGGAGGAGTGGGGCGTTGCCATCGATTTCCTGACCCGCACCGGCCAGATGTGCGATGAGAACCGGCAAGAATTCATTCTCCTATCCGATACCCTGGGCGTTTCGATGCTGGTGGATGCCATCAACCATCGCCGGCCGAGTGGTGCCACGGAAAACACCGTACTCGGACCCTTTCACGTTGAAGGCGCTCCGCACTACCTGATGGGGCAAAACATCTCATTGGATGGGAAGGGCGAAAGCTGCCTGTTCCAGGGACGTGTTCTCGACCGTCAGGGCAACCCGATTGCTAACGCGACGATTGATGTTTGGTGTGACAATGCCGATGGGTTCTACGATGTGCAGCAGCCGGACATTCAGCCAAAGTTCAACAATCGCGGCGTCTTCACTACCGGCGCCGATGGCGCCTACAGTTTTCGCGGCATCCGCCCCGTCGCCTATCCCATCCCTGATGATGGTCCAGTCGGCCATATGCTCGCCGCGCTTGGCCGACACCCAAACAGACCGGCGCACATGCATTTCATTGTCTCGGCGCCCGGCTTTGAGCGGATCATCACCCACACCTTTGTCGATGGCGATGAATGGCTGACATCGGATGCGGTTTTCGGGGTCAAGGCTTCGCTCATTTCGACTATGGAACCGGGTGACGACGGTGATACGATGTGGAAATCCTCATTCGATTTCATCATGGTAGAGCAAGACTAAATGGCAAACGACAAACCCTGCATCATCTGTGTGGCGATCACCGGCTCGTTGCCAACAAAGGCCAACAATCCGGCCGTTCCGATCACGGTGGATGAGCAGGTGGAATCCACGCATGAGGCCTTTGAGGTGGGGGCAGCAATCCTCCATGCGCATGTGCGCCACGATGATCAAACACCCTCCAGTGATCCGGAGAAATTTGCCCGGCTGAAAGAAGGTGTGGAGAAGCACTGCCCTGGCATGATCATCCAATTTTCGACCGGCGGCCGATCCGGCGCTGGGCATGAACGCGGCGGCATGCTGCCGCTCAAGCCCGACATGGCCTCGCTGTCAGTTGGTTCAAACAATTTTCCCAACCGTGTATATGAAAACCCGCCGGACCTGATCGATTGGCTCGCCCACGAAATGCGCACCTATGAGGTGAAGCCTGAGATCGAGGCGTTTGACCTTTCGCATATCCATCAGGCAGCCAAAATGCACGCCGACGGTCGCATTCCCGACACGCCGTATATCCAGTTCGTGATGGGTGTGAAAAATGCCATGCCGGCCGACAAGGATATCTTTGATTATTATGTGAAAACCGTCGAGCGCCTGGTGCCCGGCGGGGAGTGGTGTGCCGCTGGGATTGGTCCAGCGCAGGTCTTGCTCAACGAGTGGGCGGTGGCTGCTGGCGGACATGCGCGGGCCGGGCTGGAGGACAATGTCCGGCTGGACAAGACCACGCTTGCGCCATCGAACGCCGCGCTCATCCGGCGGGTTGTCGATATCTGCGCACGCCACGAACGGCCCGTTGCGACGGTCGATCAGGCTCGAGAAATGCTTGGGCTGCGTGAAGCGGCTTAAGCGACGTCCTGCTCGCGGTTGAAGCTAACCTCGTCGAAGCCGTTGCTGCCGACTATCACTTGCGTGTCCCAGTCGTCGCAGGCTTTGGCCAAGTCGGCGGGGATCGGTTCATCAGTGAAGAAGCATGAGACGTCGGCGAGCGAGCCGACGCGCGCTGGTGCCTTGCGCTGAAACTTGATGTGGTCAGCGACCAGAAAAACGTCGCGGGCCTGGTTGATAATGCGCTGGGTGACGCCGACTTCCTGGATATCAAAATCGAGAATGTCGCCCTCATCATCCAGCGCCGAGCACCCGATGATGGCGTAGTCGAACTTAAACTGTTCGATGGTGTTGGTCGTCAGATTACCGATCAGGCCGCCGTCCGACCGGCGCAGCGTGCCGCCTGTGACGATCACCTGGCATTCATCGTTTGGGATGAGGATCGCCGCGACATTCATATTGTTGGTGACCACCAGCATATCGTGGTGGGTTAGGAGTTCGCGCGCCACAGCCTCGGTCGTCGTGCCCAGATTGATGAAGACCGAGCAGTCATGGGGCAGGGCGGCTGCGCAGGCGCGGGCGATTTCCAGCTTGCCGTCAAAGTTCAGATTGCGCCGCTGTTCATAGGCAATGTTGGCGGTCCCGGATGGCAAGACAGCGCCGCCATGCACCCGCTCAATCTTGCCCTCTTGGGCCAGCTCCGACAGATCGCGGCGGATCGTTTGCAGCGTGACGTCGAACCGCTCGGCCAGACTTTCGACGGTGATCTTACCCTCGCGCCGGATGACATCAACGATCTCAACCTGCCTGAATGTCTGGGCCATTTGCGGCTTCTCCATTGCTGACCATGATTTCATCACCTTCGGTTGTTGCCCGCAAGCTGTGCATCAATTGCGCGTTTGTGTTCGATATTCGAGTTTGGGTACTATTTGGATGTTGTGCAGCGTCAAATTCGTTCGAATTTGACGGAAATCCGAATTTCCGGAAGCCTTTTCGGAGCAAAAAACAACGATAAATCATCGCGATAAGAAAACCGAAAAAAAACGAAAAAAACTATCTTCCTTTTTCTTGTCCAGCCTGCCATGCTGAAAAAAAATTCTGAGGCGGGAGGCTCAGGTGCCAAAAAAACAAGGCACATCGGATATCCACGATCTTTTCGTGATCGGTGGCGGTATCAATGGATGCGGGATCGCACGCGATGCGGCCGGTCGTGGCTTGGACGTTGTCCTGGCTGAGATGGGCGATCTGGCGTCTGCGACCTCGTCGGCTTCCACCAAGCTGTTTCATGGTGGCCTTCGCTATCTTGAATATTTCGAGTTCCGCTTGGTGCGCGAGGCGCTGATCGAGCGTGAGGTGCTGCTGCACGCCATGCCGCATATCAGCTGGCCGATGCGCTTCGTGCTGCCCTACCACAAAGACATGCGCTTTGAGAGCGACACGCCGACCTCGCGGCTGCTCAACGTGTTCATGCCATGGATGAAAGGGCGTCGCCCCGCTTGGCTCATTCGGCTAGGCCTGTTCTTCTACGATTCCTTAGGCGGCAGGAAAATCCTGCCGGGAACGGCGACGCTTGATCTGCGGCAGGCGCCGGAAGGCGGGCCGATCAACGATCGCTTTGAGCGGGCCTACGAATACTCCGATTGCTGGGTGGAAGACTCCCGGCTTGTCGTGCTCAACGCCCGTGACGCTGAAGCGCGCGGCGCCTCCATCATGGTGGGTACCAAAGTCGTCGGCGCTGAACGCCATGCCGATCATTGGGATGTGACGACCGAAGATGTGGCGACTGGCGCCCGGCACGCCTTCAAGGCGCGCATGCTGGTCAATGCTGGCGGGCCGTGGGTTGGCGACATCATTCACCAGAAGGTTCGGCTGAACTCATCTGAGGGCGTGCGGCTTGTGCGTGGCAGCCACATCGTGACGCGCAAGCTCTACGATCACGACAAATGCTATTTCTTCCAGGGCACCGATGGACGCATCATTTTTGCCATTCCCTACGAGCAGGACTTCACCTTGATCGGCACGACCGATGCCGAGCACGAAGATGTATCAATTGCGCCTGAATGCACGACGGAAGAGCGGGACTATTTGTTGCGATTCGCCAGTCAGTATTTCAAGCAAGAAGTGACGATCGATGATGTGGTTTGGGCCTATTCCGGTGTCCGCCCGCTCTACGATGATGGCGCGAGTTCTGCGACCGCTGCGACCCGTGATTACACGTTGAAGGTCGATAAGAATGGCGGCGCGCCAATCCTCAATTGCTTTGGTGGCAAGATCACGACCTACCGTCGGCTTGCCGAAAGCGCGTTGGAACTGATCGCAGAGCAGTTTGATGGTCTATCCGGTCCTTGGACCGCAGGGGTCGCGCTTCCTGGCGGTGACTTTGCCGTCGATGGGTTCGACAGGTTGGTTAATGATCTGCGCCGTGATCACCCCTTTTTGGAGCAGCGACATGCCCGCCGCTTGGTGCGTGCCTATGGCACCGAGGCTGCAGAGATGCTCAGCGATGCCGGGAGCTATGCTGATCTTGGCGAAGATTTTGGCGCGACACTTAGCGAGCGCGAGGTGCGCTGGCTGATGGACCACGAATATGCCCGCGCGGCGGACGATATCGTTTGGCGGCGGACGAAACTTGGTTTGAAACTGAAGCCTGAAGAAATTGCAGCGCTTGATACTTGGATGGACGACAATCTTGCCGCGCCCGGGGGCGCTGATGGTGGCGAGCCATCGCAGGCGCGCAGCGCGCTCGGGGGAGGGCGGTAATGTCACTGAAATTAGAGGGTGTGTCGAAAACCGTTGCTGGCAAAACGCACATCTACCCAACAGATCTGGAATTGCAGAACGGCACCATGAACGTGCTGCTCGGGCCGACGCTGTCCGGCAAAACCACGCTCATGCGCCTGATGGCAGGACTTGATGTGCCCAACACAGGGCGGGTGCTTTGGAACGGCGAGGATGTCACCGGTCAGCGTGTGCAGGACCGCAAGGTCGCCATGGTCTATCAGCAGTTCATCAATTACCCGTCGATGACGGTTTACGACAACATTGCCTCACCCTTGCGGCTGCTCGACATGGCGCGCGGCGAGATCGATAAGGCCGTCCAAGACGTGGCCGAGATGATGAAGCTGACGCCGATGCTCCAGCGCAAGCCGCTTGAGCTGTCCGGTGGCCAGCAGCAGCGCTGCGCCCTGGCGCGGGCTCTGGTGAAGAATGCTGGTTTGGTGCTGCTCGATGAGCCGCTGGCCAACCTCGACTATAAGCTGCGCGAAGAGCTGCGCATCGAAATTCCGAAAATCTTCGAGCGATCGGGGGCAATCTTTGTCTACGCGACGACGGAGCCGGAAGAGGCTCTTCTGCTAGGTGGCAATACGGCGGCCATGTGGGAAGGCAAAATCACCCAATTTGGTCTGACGCCGTCGGTTTATCGTCAGCCCAACAATGCCACGACAGCGCGGGTGTTTTCCGATCCGCCGATGAATTTTCTGTCGGTCACAAAGTCCGGCGACACGCTTTCCTTTGGCGATGGCCAGACGGCACCAGCGGTCAAACAGCTTTCAGGTGTGTCCGATGGCCAATATCTGGCGGGCTTCCGGCCCAACCATGTTGAGCTGCACCGCCATGTGGATGGTGCCATGGAGTTCAACACCAAGCTTTCGGTCACAGAAATCACCGGCTCGGAAACCTTTGTGCATCTTGATCACCATGGTGAGCCCTGGGTTGGTCTTATCCATGGGGTCCATGAGTTGGAACTGGGTCAAGAATTGAAGGTCTATCTCGACACCGACCACGCCTACATCTTTTCCCAGGATGGCGATCTGATCGCCCCGGCGCCTTATGCGGAGGCGGCGTAAGCATGGCCAAGATCACCTTTGAAAATTTGGCGCACTCCTACATGCCCAACCCTTCGGGCGAGGATGATTACGCGCTCAAAGAAATCAATCATGATTGGGTGGACGGCGAAGCCTATGCGCTGCTCGGTTCATCGGGCTGCGGCAAGACAACCTTGCTGAACATCATCTCTGGCCTCTTACAGCCGAGCCAAGGGCAGATTTTCTTCAACGGCGAAGACGTTACCCAATCGCCGACCGCTGAGCGCAACATTGCCCAGGTCTTTCAGTTCCCGGTCGTTTACGACACGATGAGCGTGCGCGATAATCTTGCGTTTCCGTTGCGCAACCGCGGCGCCGATGCGGCTTATATCGCTCAGCGCGTGCAGACCGTGGCGAAAATGATTGGCATGGAAGAGGAGCTTGGCCGCAAGGCACGCGGGCTGACGGCCGATGCCAAGCAGAAAATCTCGCTTGGGCGCGGCATGGTACGCGAAGATGTGAACGCCCTTCTGTTCGATGAGCCGCTGACGGTTATCGACCCGCATCTGAAATGGGAGCTGCGTACGCAGCTAAAATCCCTGCATCACGAGTTTGGGCACACGATGATTTATGTGACCCATGATCAGACCGAAGCGCTAACATTCGCCGACAAGGTGGTGGTTATGTATGACGGCCGCGTGGTGCAGATCGGCACGCCTGAAGAGCTGTTTGAGGCCCCTGAGCACACGTTCGTTGGTTATTTCATCGGCTCGCCCGGCATGAACTTGCTGGACGCTAAGGTTGAAGGCGCAACGGCCCAGACCGCCGGTGGACCGGTCGATCTTGGCCACGGCTACGGCCCGGCAAGCGGCAAGGTGCAGATCGGTGTGCGACCAGAATTTGTGCGCCTTGCCAGCGGCGGTGCTGGTCTACCGGCAGTCATCGACCGCGTCGAGGATGTTGGTCGCCACAAGATTGTTCGGCTTGACCTTGCCGGAGCGAGCATCAGCGCAATCGTCAGCGAAGAACAATCCGTTCCTTCCTCTGACGTAAGAGTCACTTTCGATCCTGCCAAGATTAACGTTTATGCGGACGACTGGCGTGTTGCGCCTCTTGAAGAGCAAAAAGGGGAGGCGGCCTGATGAACAAGACCGACAACCAAAAGGCTTGGTTCCTGGTTCTGCCGATGCTGGTGCTTGTCGCCTTTTCTGCGGTGATCCCGCTGATGACGGTGGTGAACTATTCGATCCAGGACACGTTTGGGAACAATGTTTTCTTCCCCGCTGGGTTGGATTGGTTCCGCGAGACGCTGCAATCAGAACGCATGTGGGCCTCGTTTGGGCGCCAGTTGATGTTCTCTGGGATCATTTTGATGATCCAGATCCCGCTTGGCGTCTACATCGCGCTCAACATGCCCAAAAAGGGGTTTTGGGTGTCGTTCTGCCTGGTCGTGATGTCGCTTCCCCTGCTGATCCCCTGGAACGTGGTCGGCACGATCTGGCAGATTTTTGGCCGCGTCGATATCGGCTTGCTCGGCTACACGCTGGAAGCGATCGGCATTGATTACAACTACACCCAGGACGCGTTTGACGCCTGGTTCACGCTGATCCTGATGGATGTCTGGCACTGGACGTCGCTGGTCGCTCTACTTGCCTATGCCGGTCTGCAATCGATCCCGGACGCCTATTACCAGGCGGCCAAGATCGACCAGGCGAGCCGCTGGAGCGTGTTTCGCTACATCGAGCTGCCCAAGATCATGGGTGTCTTGATGATTGCGATCCTGCTGCGCTTCATGGACAGCTTCATGATCTACACCGAGCCGTTCGTGGTGACCGGTGGTGGACCTGGCAGCTCGACGAACTTCCTGTCGATCGACCTTGTGAAGATTGCCCTCGGCCAGCTCGATCTGGGCCCAGCAGCGGCCTACTCGATCATGTACTTCCTTGTGATCCTTTTGATTTCATGGGTGTTTTTCACCGTGATGACCAATCTCGACAAGAGGGATGGTGTGTGATGATCAATCGTAAAGCCATCGTGATGGCGCTCTACCTGCTGTTTCTGTTTTTGCCGATTTACTGGCTCATCAATATGAGCCTGAAGACAAATTCAGAGATCTTGGGTGGGCTGACGCTGTTCCCGACCAATCTGACCTTTGCCAACTATGCGACAATTCTCACCGATCCCAGTTGGTACCTGGGGTATGTGAATTCGATCATCTATGTGACGCTGAACACCATCATCAGTCTCACGGTCGCACTGCCAGCTGCCTACGCATTCAGCCGCTACAATTTCCTCGGCGACAAGCATCTGTTCTTCTGGCTGCTGACGAACCGGATGGCGCCGCCGGCGGTGTTCGCTCTGCCATTCTTCCAGCTTTATGGCTCAGTCGGTCTTTTCGACACGCATATCGCTGTCGCGCTGGCACACACGCTCTTCAATGTGCCGCTGGCCGTCTGGATCCTGGAAGGGTTCATGCGCGGCGTGCCCAAGGAGATCGATGAGACGGCCTACATTGACGGCTACTCGTTCCCGAAATTCTTTGTAAAGATTTTCATGCCGCTGATCGCGTCGGGCATCGGCGTGGCTGCCTTCTTCTGCTTCATGTTTTCGTGGGTGGAACTGCTGCTTTCGCGCACGCTGACAGCCACCGAAGCCAAGCCGATCGCCGCCATTATGACCCGCACCGTTGGCGCCTCGGGCATCGATTGGGGTGTGCTGGCTGCCGCTGGTGTTCTCACCATCGTGCCGGGCGCCTTGGTTATCTATTTCGTGCGCAATTACATCGCCAAGGGCTTTGCCCTCGGGCGTGTCTAGAGCTCGGTAAGGAAGGAGGAAATCATGGACCTTTCCTGGATGGCATGGACCTTCGAGACGGCGATATTTTTCGGCGTCATCGCGTTCCTGCTGCTCACCTTCACGGTGCTTGCCATCAAATTCCCGGAGACGCCGCGCGTCGGTGTGCTTCGGATCGAAACGACCCGTGGTGATCGGTTATTCATCACGCTTCTTGGCTCAGCCTTCATCAATTTGGCCTGGCTGGGCCTGGAGGTCGGACCGCAGCCCTATGCGCTGCTTGTCTGCCTTGCCTATGCCGCAGCGGTTTTCCGCTGGGTGTAAGGGGGCAAAACCCGCGCGGCCTCAAGCAATAAGACGAACAGGCCTCGTTAAACCAAACTGTTCCAGTCCTTTGGGAGGAAACAATGAAGTCAATTCTTAGAACAACCTCGGTGCTTGCACTAACGGCAGGGCTGTTGCCCGTCATGCCGGCGTTTGCCGACATGGATGCCGCCACCGCATTCCTCGATGCTGAAATCGAGCGCTCCGTGCTGAGCCGCGCCGAGCAGGAAGCGGAGATGCAGTGGTTCATTGACGCTGCTGAACCCTATCAAGGGATGGAAATTCGTGTGGTGTCGGAAACGATCACAACCCACGAATATGAAGCCAACGTGTTGGCGCCAGCCTTCACCGCGATCACCGGCATTCAGGTCACACACGATCTGATCGGCGAGGGCGATGTTGTTGAGCGTCTGCAAACGCAGATGCAGACCGGCGAAAACATCTATGATGCCTATGTCAACGATTCCGATCTCATCGGCACGCACTGGCGCTATCAGCAGGTGCGCAACCTGACCGACTGGATTGCCGGTGAAGGCGCAGATGTCACCAGCCCAACGTTGAACCTGGACGATTTCATCGGTCTGGACTTCACCACCGGTCCTGATGGCAAGCTCTACCAGATGCCGACCCAGCAGTTCGCGAACCTTTATTGGTTCCGGTATGACTGGTTCACCGACGAAAAGAACATGGCCGATTTCGAAGCCGAATATGGCTATCCGCTCGGCGTGCCGGTCAACTGGACGGCCTACGAGCAGATTGCTGAGTTCTTCACTGGCCGCGATCTCTCGCACATGGGCCATGAAGGCGATGTCTACGGCCACATGGACTATGGCCGTCGCGATCCCTCGCTTGGCTGGCGCTTCACCGATGCGTGGATGTCGATGGCTGGCATGGGAGACGTTGGCGAGCCGAACGGTCTGCCGGTCGATGAGTGGGGCATTCGTGTGAACGATGATTCCCAGCCCGTCGGTTCCTGTGTTGCCCGTGGTGGTGCCACCAACGGTCCGGCCGCTGTTTATGCCATCGAAAAATACACCGATTGGCTGACCAGCTACGCACCGCCTGCGGCTGCCGGCATGAACTTCTCTGAATCCGGTCCGATCCCCTCGCAGGGCGGCATCGCGCAGCAGATGTTCTGGTACACAGCATTCACCGCCGACATGGTGGGTGAAGGTGCAGCAGCCGTGCTCAACGAAGATGGTTCACCGCGCTGGCGCATGGCCCCAAGCCCGCATGGTGCTTACTGGGAAGATGGCATGAAGGTCGGTTACCAGGATGCTGGTTCCTGGACCTTGATGGAATCCACCCCTGTGGATCGTGCCCAGGCCGCTTGGCTCTACGCCCAGTTCGTCACCTCCATGACGGTCGATCTTGAGAAGTCTCACACCGGTCTGACATTCATCCGTGAATCGACGATCAACCATGAGAGCTTCACCGAGCGTGCACCGAACCTAGGTGGTCTGGTCGAGTTCTACCGCTCGCCTGCTCGCGTTCAATGGTCACCAACCGGCACTAACGTGCCTGACTATCCGCGTCTAGCGCAGCTTTGGTGGCAGAACATCGGCGATGCCTCATCGGGTTCGCTGTCGGCTCAGGAAGCACTCGACAATCTCTGCACTGAGCAGGAGCGTGTGCTTGAGCGTTTGGAGCGTTCTGGTGTTCAGGGCGACCTTGGTCCGGTCCTCAACGAGGAAATGGATCCAGAGTTCTGGCTGAGCCAGCCAGGGTCTCCGAAGGCTGAGTTGGAGAATGAAGACGAGCAGCCAATGACCGTCGGCTACGATGAGCTGATCCAGTCTTGGCAGTAGGTCCTGGCAGCAGGTCTAGGCGATAAGCCATAAGCCTTCCTCCCGTCGGGGCCTGTTGGCTCCGGCAGGTTCCAGGGCCCGAGATCGAAAAGATCTCGGGCCCTGGTTCGTTTTAACGTCATGATTTGGCGGTTTGCGGTGTCGCCGATAGTTCACGGGTTAGGCGACGTTCGATGAGCAGGCACCCACCAGATAGGCACAGGCACCAGAGGCCCATTGTCAGGCCTTGTGCGGGGAAGGCTATGCCCTGATCGATCAAGAGGCCGGTAATGCCAGGCCCGATGGCGGTCGAGACCACCATGATGGTTGTTGCCATGGAGCGAATCGACCCCAGATGATCGGTGCCATACACCAGCGGGAAGAGAACGCCGAGAAACGCGCTGTTGATGCCCATTGTGATGCCAATCAGGCCAAGCGCCAGATACCACATTGCGACGTGCTCTGCCGGCCCAAGTACCGCGATACCCAAGCCCATCGGAACCAGCAGAAGAGGCAGAAGCTTCTGCGCACCGAACCTGTCACAGGCCCATCCGCTGAGGAAACCAAAGGCGACTGAGAGGCCTGCGTACACTGTGTATCCTGGTGCCATGGCGAGCAGCGTCCAACCTTTGACCTCGGCCACGTGAACCTGATGAAAAAAGATCACCGTGCCAATGAATCCGGGGGTTAAGAGAACCGGTAGAAGCGCGGGCAGCAACCAATGCCGTGCGGCATCCTGGCGGTTCCAGTGTTTGCTGCCTAGACCCGGTGCGCCCGTTTGCAAGCGCACGCCCTGCGCGGTGCGTCCTTCATGGAGCAACCAATAGAGGCTTGGCAGAACGATCAGGATGAGGATGGCTGATACGACGAGCCACGTGGTCTGCCAACCAAGCAACCCGATTGCCACCACGGCGGTTAAGGCTAGCATCACTTCACCTGTTGGGTGGCCCAAATTGGTGATGGCAACGGCTTGCCCGCGCCGTGCTTCAAACCAGCGGCCCATAGCCGTCATCGCGATATGCGAAAACATGCCTTGGCCACAGAACCGCAGGGCAAACAAGGATAGTCCAAGCAGCCAAATCCATGGTGAGAGCGCCATACCCAAAGCTGCAATGGCGAACCCAATCGCGATAAACGGCGCCAGTTTGTAGAGCGGGATGCTATCGGCCAATGAACCGCGCCAAAAGAGCAGGGCAGCGGACGCTAGTGTTGCAACGGTGTAGAGGCCGCCCCACTGGCCATCGGTTAGGCCGTGCTCTTGTTTGATGAACCCAGCAAATAGCGAGATGAACCAGGTTTGGCCAAACCCGGATGCAAAGGTCAGCAGAAATCCTGCGCCGAGCCAGCGGGCGTTGTCTTTGAGGAATTGAAACAAGAGGGGCACTCAAATCGGTGAAGGGTCAAAGCGCGGGGGCGCCGACCATGTGGTCCTCAGATACGCCGATCAAACCATGTTGAATAGAGCCTGCGACCCACGGCACTCTAGCTGGGCCCGTCTATGGGAAGGGATTCCAGCAGTGACCACATAAGGTCTTCGCTTTTGGTTGTCTCATCGTTGAGGCGTGCCGCGGTGATCGTGAGATCGCAACTGGGTAAGGTGGCCGAGAGATCGTAAAGGCTTCCGGAGGCAAGTTCCTTGCGGGCAAGCGATAGCGGTACCCAGGCAACGCCGATGGCAGAGGCTGCAAATTCTAAAGCTGCCAGGGTGAGTGCGGTTTCCACACGTGGCACCGCGTCAGCCAAGCTGCGCACGCGTGGCAGGATGGTTCGGTCCATGACCTGGCCGAGAAAGACATCGTTCGGGTAGGCGATGATCGGCAACTGGCCAGAGGCAAAACGCTCATTGAGCACAGCCTTGTCGGCTGCTGAGAACACTGGAACCAGCCGGTCTTTACCGATGGTCAGTGTCTGGAGAAAATCTGCGGACTGGTCGAGTTTTTGGTCTGGTACTTGATAGAGAATGGCCAGATCCGCCTGCCGCGCCAAAAGCAGGCTAAAACAATCATCCAGATTGGCTGAGCGCAGCCGCACGTAAAGCTCACTGTGGCGGCTTTGTATGACGCGCAAAACACGTGGGGTAAAAGCTGCGGTAAGCGCATGCTGGCTGGCGATCACCAAGCGGTTGCCGGAGAGGCGGCTGCTGCGCTGAAGGTCCGTTGAAAGCTGGCGCAGACTGCCGACAAGGCGGGCGATTTCGGCTTTGTTTTCATCCGTCGTCGGCTTTAGCTGGATCGGCTTTCGGGTCCGATCGAACAGCTCAACACCCAAATGATCTTCAATTTGCTGAATGCGGCGCGAAAAGGCCGACGGCGTCAGGTGGCGCCGGTCGGCCGCCTCCGTGAACGAACCCGTATCGGCCACAGCCAGGATATCTTCAAGCCACTCCAAACGCATGTCGACCTCATAAGTTGCAAGTTTTGCATGTTAGATTAAAAATTTCGCATTTGCATTGGGGTTTTTCGTCGGCAAGACTGCAATGGTGCAATTTTGATAAAGGACGGATCATGCACCTTGCTCGTTTCCCTTGGCTTAGGCTGGCGCATCTTCCAACACCGCTGGAACCAATGGAGCGGTTAAGCAAAGAGCTTGGTGGCCCGGAAATCTGGATCAAGCGCGATGATTGCACCGGCATGTCCACCGGCGGCAACAAGACGCGCAAGCTTGAGTTCTTGATGGCTGAAGCCGAGGCGATGAACGCCGACATCGTCATGACCCAGGGCGCGACGCAGTCAAACCACGCCCGTCAAACGGCGGCGTTTGCTTCGAAGCTCGGCATGAAGTGCCACATTCTGCTTGAGGACCGCACCGGCTACAGCGATCACAATTACAACGACAATGCCAATGTGCTGCTCGATCATTTGCACGGCGCAACGACGGCCAAATACCCAGGCGGTCATGACATGCTGGGCGAGATGGAGAAGGCCGCCGAGGCGGCGCGCGCCGAGGGGAAGACGGTCTATGTGATCCCCGGCGGCGGGTCCAACCCAACCGGCGCGCTCGGCTACGTCAACTGCGCGATGGAACTGCTCGCGCAGGCCAATGAACAGGGCCTTGTGATCGACCATTTGGTGCATGCCACCGGCTCCTCGGGCACACAGGCGGGGTTGATCGTTGGCTTGAAGGCGCTGAATGCGGGTATCCCGCTGCTTGGATTTGGCACCCGTGCACCGCAGCCCAAGCAAGAGCAGATGGTCTACGATCTGGCCTGCAAAACCGCTGAGAAGATGGGCCTACCCGACATTGTCGCCCGCGAGGATGTGCGCGCTGACACCAATTATGTTGGCGAAGGCTATGGCCTGCCGCGCGAAGACACATTGGAAGCGATCCGCATGTTTGCTGAGCTGGAAGGCATTTTGCTCGATCCGGTCTATTCGGGAAAAGGTGCTGCGGGCCTGATCGACTATGTCCGCAAGGGGCATTTTAAGAAGGGCGAGCGGATCGTCTTTCTTCACACGGGCGGATCGGCGGCTCTGTTCGGCTATGACGCGTTTTTCGCTGACACCTCGATAGCGCAGGCGGCGGAGTAGGGCATGGGTCTGCCACCCTTCAGAGGCAGTTTCACGCAGCAGGAGCCGATCCCCGATGAGGGGATCGCGGCGGCTGTTGAGGTGATGCAGTCCGGGCGTTTGCACCGCTACAACGTCTTGGCGGGTGAAGAGTCCGAGGCGGTCAGGTTGGAGCGTGGCTATGCCGCCTGGCAGGGCGCGCGCTACTGTCTGGCAGTGGCATCTGGCGGCCAGGCGATGCAGATCGCTCTGCGCGCGGCTGGTGTTCAGCCAGGCGACAAGGTGCTCACCAATGCCTTCACGCTCGCGCCGGTGCCGGGCGCCATCGCGGGCGTTGGCGCTGAGCCGGTGCTGGTCGAAATCACCGAAGATTTGGTGACCGATTTGGATGATCTTCGGTCCAAAGCCGAACGGTCTGGCGCCAAGGTTTTGATGCTTTCCAACATGCGCGGTCATCTGTGCGACATGGACGCGCTGATGGCGCTAGCGGCCAGCCTCGATATCACCGTTTTGGAGGACTGTGCGCACACGATGGGGGCATCCTGGCGTGGCAAGAAGTCGGGCAATTTCGGGCTGGCCGGTTGTTTCTCAAGCCAGACCTACAAGCATATCAATTCCGGCGAGGGTGGGCTGATCACGTCCTCGGACGATCTGTTCATGGCACGCGCCACCATGCTGTCGGGCTCGTACATGCTGTTTGATCGGCACGGCGCGGGGCCGGCACCTGAGGTCTATGCTGACATTAAACTCGACACGCCGAACATGTCGGCGCGGATGGACAATCTGCGTGCGGCGATCCTTCGCCCGCAATTGGCCAAGCTGGATGATGCGATCGCCCGCTGGAACGAGCGTTATCGTGCCGTCGAAGCCGGTCTATCGCAATGCGAGGTCCTCCGCCTGTCCAAGCGACCCGGCGAGGAGTTTTTCGTCGGCTCGTCGATCCAGTTCATGATGTCTGGGTTGGATGAGGCGGCGGCGCGGGCGTTTCTGCGTGACACGGCAGAGCGCGGCATTGAGTTGAAATGGTTCGGCGATGCCGACCCAATTGCCTTTACCTCTGCCCATCCAAGCTGGCGCTATGTGCCGCGCCAGCATCTGCCGCAGACGGACCGTATCTTGGCAGGTCTCTTCGATATGCGCCTGCCGCTGACCTTTTCGCTGGCCGATTGCGACCTGATCGCCGCTCATATCGTCGAGGCAGCCAACGCGCTGGTGGCCAATGCTTGAGCGCGGCGCCGTCCGGCCTGTCGGTGTTTTGGGCGGCATGGGCCCCGAAGCGACGCTTCTGTTTATGCAGCGTGTGCTTGCGGCTGTACCCGCGCGTGATGATGCTGATCATATACCCCTGCTGGTCGACCAAAATCCGCAAGTCCCCTCGCGCATTGCCGCTTTGATCGAGGGCACCGGAGAAGATCCATCGCCTGCGCTCGCGACAATGGCGCGGCGCCTTGAGACTGCCGGCGCGACGGCATTGGTCATGCCGTGCAACACGGCTCACGCCTACGCGTCCGCCATTCGAGCCGCTGTGACAATTCCGTTCCTGTCGATGGTGGATGTGACCGCCCAAACCATCGCCACCCAGCATCCTGGCGCGACCGTCGGCATGTTGGCGTCTCCCGCCGTGAAGCTCACCGGCGTGTTCGAACCGGCCTTCAAAGCGGCTGGTCTCTCACCGCTTTACGCCGAGGATCAGGGCGGCCTGCTGCAAGCCATTCGTCATCTGAAGCAAGACGGCGCGGATGTTGGTGCACGCACAACGGCGATGCAGGCGGCCAACGCACTGCGCGCCGCCGGCGCCGACTTTGTTCTTGTTGGGTGTAGTGAGTTCTCGCTGCTGACCCAGTCCATCGCCGCCGACGGGCCGACCCTCGACAGCCTCGACGCGCTTGTCGCCGCAACGATTTCCTTTTCGCAATCCGGGGACACCGCCCAAAGCGTCTCCCCCACGGCCGTGCATCGACCGGGCGCGTCCGCCTCGCCATACCAAACCGGTCAAACAACAAGGGAAGCAGCATTATGATGAAATCCGTGTCAAAGACGGCACTTGCAACCAGCGTTTGCGCGTTCGCGGCCGTGTCATCGGCCCAGGCCGCCGATCTGGTGCTTGGCGTGCCGAACTGGCCGGCCGCCAACGCGACCGCCAACATCCTTAAAGTGGTGATTGAAGAGAATTTCGGCCTGGATGTCGAACTTCAGAACGGCACCAACCCAATCATTTTCGAGGCCATGGACGCTGGCTCCATGCACCTGCATCCGGAAGTCTGGATGCCCAACCAGCAGAACCTGCACGACCGGTATGTGCAGGACAATCAATCGGTTGTGATGAACGACAATCCCGTGCAGGCCGTGCAGGGCATGTGCGTGCCGACCTACATCGCCGAGCAGTATGACATCACCAGCATCGAAGACCTGACCGATCCGGAAAAGATGGCAATCTTCGATTTCGATGGCAACGGTACGCCGGAAGTCTGGATCGGCGCGCCAGGTTGGGCCTCCACCGCCATCGAGCGCATTCGCGCCCGTTCCTATGGCTATGACGAGGTGATGGACCTGCAGGAGTATGACGGTTCGGTTGCTTGGGGCGCGCTTGGCACCGCCGTTGCCGCCGAAGAGCCGTGGATCGGCTTTTGCTATGATCCGCACTTCATTTTCGTGGCCTATGACCTCACCATTCTGGATGAGCCGGCCCACGATCCGGACACTTGGACGATCATTCAGCCGACCGATGATCCGGCTTGGCTTGAAAAGTCTGAAGCTTCCACCGCCTGGAACGGCGCAACGCTGCACCTGCACTACGCGGCCACCGTTCAGGATGATTTCCCTGAGGTCGCGGCCATGTTCGATGCCTACCAGATGCCGTCTGCAGCGCTCAGCGAGATGGGCTATGCGCTCAGTGTGCAGGGCGAAGATGCCGCTGATTTCGCCCGTCGTTGGGTAGACGAGAACGAAGATGTCGTTCTTGGCTGGCTGACCAACTAGCTCCCTCCCGAGTGGCCACTTCGGCGGCCACTCGTCTCCCCCCGTTTTTTGCCCTTCAGTCGCAGCGTGGAAGTGAAGCCCGTGGATGTTAATCCCAAGCCGGAAGCCGTGGTTGAGCTGTCGAATGTCTGGAAAGTGTTCGGCGAACGCTCTGCCCAGACGGTCGAGGCCGCCAAAAACACCGGTCTCACTAAGGCTGAAGCGCTGGAGGAGTATGGCACGGTCATCGGCGTGCGCGATGCCAGTTTCTCGGTCGCGCGCGGCGAGATTTTTTGCATCATGGGGCTGTCGGGGTCGGGTAAGTCGACCTTGGTGCGCCATGTAAACCGGCTGATTGAGCCAACCGCCGGCACGATCAAAGTGCTGGGCGAAGATGTCAGCGCCATGGGCATGAAGGATTTGCGCGCCATGCGCTCGCGCCATATTGGCATGGTGTTTCAGCATATGGCGCTGATGCCGCATCGTTCGGTCCGCGAAAACGTTGCCTATCCGCTCGAAATACGCGGTGTACCCAAGTCGCAGCGCTGGGCTGTGTCCGATCACACGCTGGGTTTGGTCGATCTGCAAGGCTATGAGGACCGGCTGCCGCGCGAACTGTCCGGCGGCATGCAGCAGCGCGTCGGAATTGCGCGCGCTCTGGCGTCCGACCCTGAAATTCTTCTGATGGACGAGCCTTTTTCCGCGCTCGATCCGTTGATCCGTCTGCAGCTGCAGGACCAGTTCAGCGCACTGGTTTCGGAGCTGAAAAAGACCACACTCTTCATAACCCATGACCTGGATGAAGCGATCCGCATGGGCCATCGCATCGCGATCATGAAGGATGGTGTGATTGTCCAGATCGGCACGCCCGAAGAGATCGTCACTAAGCCAGCCGACGACTATGTGCGCGAGTTTGTCCAAGGTATTTCGCGACTGAAACTGGTGAAGGCGCATTCCATCATGCAGCCGCTCAACGGCTATGACCGATCGGCCTTGGCTGATGCGACGCGCGCGTCGAGCGACACCGACCTCGACACGTTGATCGACATGTCGGTCGATAGCGACACGCCGGTCGTTGTCACCGAAGGCGGTAACGAAGTCGGCTACATCTCCAAAGCGATGCTGCTGCGCGGCATTCAGGGCGGGAAATAGGGGGCGGCCATGACCGATCAGACCATGCAGAGCGACCTTTCCCTGCCCGACGCTGGCGCGCCGAAAGCTGCGGCCGTTGCCGACGTTCAAGTTGATCGCGCAGCGCTCGATCAGTCGATTTCCACGTTTGTTGAACGCAACCCCGCCTATTATCAGCGGGTTTTCCACACGATCCACGACACAACCTCTGGCATCCCGCTGACCTTCAATGCTGCCGCTGCCCTGCTTGGCCCGTTATGGGCTGCCGCGCGCGGCGTCTGGGGCATGTTCTGGGGATTCTTGATCCTGGAAATCATCGCTTGGGTGCAAATCGGACGAGGCACCTGGGGAGAGCTGGGCGCCGCCGACCTGCAGCAGGCAATCCGCCAAGAAACACGCGCGCAGGAGTTTCTTGATCGCGCCGCTGCCGCCATCGCGGCGGGCGAGGACGGCTCCCGATTTGAGACGCTTGGCAACAATTTGATGCGGGCTGCCGAACGCAGCCGCGCTGCCGCCGAGGCCGCTGCCGCCGACGCAATGATGATCCTGGTAACAGGCATTGTGCTGCTCATCGTCATCCGCGTGGTGCAAGGCGTGTGGAGCAACATCGCCTATGAAAAGCAATACTCAGCGTGGCGCGTGACGCCCGACAAGGTGGCCTCCGGCGTCAGCATGGTTTCGGCTGGTTTCGGCGCGCTGTTGCTGATCGCGGTGATGCCGCTGACCGTTTATCGTTTCACCGTTGAAAACGTCCCGGAGTTCCTGCTCGCCTTTCCGGCGACGCCCGACCATTACACCGATACGGCGCGCTGGCTTGAAGGCCAGATCGATGCCGCCGCCTCTGCCGGGTCCGGTACATTCGATGGCATTGTGCTGGCCGTTCGCACGGTGCTCGACACGGTGTCGTTGGCGTTGATGGGCACGCCCTGGCCGGTCGTGATGATTGTGATCTGCGTTGTGGCCTGGCGGTCGGCCGGCCCGCGCGTTGCGATCTTTACGGCGGCGGCGCTCGCCTACATCGCGTTCCTTGGCTATTGGGAAATCGCCATGGAAACGGTGGCGCTTGTCGGTGCGGCTGTCGTGCTTTGCGTGGTCATCGGCATTCCACTCGGCATCTGGTTTGGCAAGTCTTTACGCGCTTACAAGTTCGCTGAGCCGGTGCTTGATCTGATGCAGACGTTGCCGGCCTTCGTCTATCTTATTCCAATCATTGCGTTTTTCGGCACCGGCAATCCGCCGGGCATTCTGGCGACGATCATTTTCGGCATGCCGCCGGTGATCCGACTGACGGCGCTTGGCATTCGCGGCGTACCGGAGAGTATCAAGGAGGCGGCGTCCGCCTTTGGCGCGTCGCGACGTCAGATCTTGCGAGATGTTGAGATACCGCTGGCGCTGCCTTCGATTATGACCGGTGTGAACCAGACCATCCTGATGTGTCTGTCGATGGTCGTGATCATCTCGCTCATTGGCGGCGGCGGTTTGGGTCAGGTGATCCTGGAGGCGTTGCAATTCGCGGCCAAAGGCCCAGGCCTTTTGGGCGGCTTTGCGATCCTCTTCGTTGCCATGGTCATCGACCGCATCGTGCAAGGCGCGTTCCGTCGCGCCGACCTTAAGACCTAGGACTTTCTATGCCTGTTACCTATCTGAAGAAGGCTGTGAAAACGGCTGAAACGGACCAGTCCGACGTGCAGCAGACCGTTGCAGACATGTTGCGCGCCATTGAGGCCGGGGGCGAGGTGGTCGCTGCTGACTTTTGCCGCACGTTCGACGGGTGGGATGGCGATATCGTCGTTGGGCGCGAGGCTATCGACGCAGCCATTGCCAAGGTTCCTGAGCAGCTGAAGCAGGATATCCGTTTCGCGCATGACAATATCCGCCGGTTCGCCGAGGCCCAGCGCGCAACGATCCAGGACTGCCAGATCGATGTCATTCCCGGACTGACCGCCGGTCAAAAACAGATCCCGGTGTCGGCGGCTGGCTGTTATGTGCCGGGCGGACGCTACCGCCATATCGCCTCGGCGATCATGACAATCACCACCGCCAAGGTGGCCGGCGTGCCGCACATCGCCGCTTGCTCGCCACCAAAACCCGGCGAGGGGATTCCAGCGGCGATCCTGTTCACGATGGATTTGTGCGGCGCGGACGTGATTTTGAACATGGGCGGCGTCCAAGGCATCGCCGCGATGGCGTATGGGCTGTTTGGTTTGCCGAAAGCAGACATTCTGGTCGGTCCCGGCAATCAGTTTGTCGCCGAAGCCAAGCGGTTGTTGTTTGGCCAAGTGGGGATCGACATGTTCGCAGGTCCGACCGATTCAATGGTCGTTGCTGACGGCCACGCCGACCCGAACGTCGTCGCCTGGGACTTGGTCGGCCAAGCCGAGCATGGCTACAACTCTCCGGTTTGGTTGGTCACTAACAGCCAGGCGCTGGCCGAGCAGGTTTTGGCTCAAGTGCCACTGCTGATTGGGCAGTTGCCCAAAACGAATGCCGACAATGCGGACGCGGCCTGGCGTGATTACGCCGAGGTCATTCTCTGCTCGGATCGTGACGAGATGGCGCAACTGGCCGATGCCTACGCGCCTGAGCATCTGCACGTGCAGGCCGATGATCTGGAATGGTGGCTGGCGCGGCTCTCCAGTTATGGTTCGCTGTTTCTGGGCGAGGAAACCACGGTTGCTTTTGGTGACAAGGCCGCCGGCCCCAACCATGTGCTGCCGACGTCGGGAGCGGCGCGCTACACCGGCGGGTTATCAGTTCACAAGTTCATGAAGACCGTGACGTGGCAGCGCGCCACGCGCGAGGGCGCACGACCGGTCGCTGAAGCGACGGCGCGTATCTCGCGCCTTGAAGGCATGGAGGGGCATGCTAAGACGGCTGATATTCGTCTTGAGAAATACTTCCCTCAAGAAGCCTTCGACCTTCGTGCGACCAGCTAGCCTTCGGACTAATCTGTGTTTTCCATCTTTAAACCGCTGGCAGGCGGCTACAGCGGATTAGCGCTGGCCGTAACCATTGCCCTGTGCGCCGGATTTTTGTCCGAGCATTATGGCGCGCCGGTCATGCTTTTTGCGCTGTTGGTGGGCATGGCATTTAATTTTTTGGCTGATCATCCCAAATGCGCGGGTGGAATCACATTCGCCTCAAAATCGCTGCTGCGCATGGGCGTGGCATTGCTTGGCTTTCGGCTTAGCATTGGCGATGTAACGGCGCAGGGCTGGGAGCCGGTGGCTGTGATCATTGCGCTGGTTGCTCTAACGCTCGCCAGCGGCGCTCTACTGGCGCCTCTGTTTAAGCGCAAAATTGCTTTCGGTATTTTGACCGGTGGTGCAACAGCCATTTGCGGCGCGTCGGCGGCGCTGGCCATTTCGGCCGTCATGCCCAAGCGGGACAATTTGGAACGCGACACGCTGTTCACGGTGGTCGCCGTCACCACCCTGAGCACCGTGGCGATGGTGCTTTACCCGCTGCTGTTCTCTGTGCTCGGTTTCAGCGATGAGCAGGCCGGATTTCTGATCGGGGCGACAATTCACGATGTCGCCCAGGTTGTCGGTGCTGGATTTTCGATCAGCGATGAGGCTGGCAATGTTGCCACGCTCACCAAGCTGCAGCGGGTCTTGCTGTTGCCGATTGTCATTCTGGCGATCTTGATTGCAACGCGCAAAAGCGATGGGGAGCGCGTCGGCATTCCGTTGTTTGTGGTCGCCTTCATCGTCTTCATGTTGATCAACTCAACGGGCTTGTTGCCGCTAGCGGTCGTGACGTTTTTCGTTGAAGCCAGCCGTTGGATGCTGATCATCGCCATTGCCGCGTTGGGCGTGAAAACCTCCCTTGGTGCTATGGTCAACCTTGGCGGTAATCACATCGCGTTGGTTGTTGCCCAGACCGTTTTCCTGCTTGTCGCGGCTATCGCAGCCAAGCTTCTTTTTCTCTGACACACCCCAAAATGGAGACACACATATGCCCGTAACCACTTTGATCGCCGATGGCGCTCCGCCTGCTGTTGGCCCGTACAGCCATGCCGCAAAAGCAGGTGATACTCTGTATATCTCCGGCTGTTTGGCGCTTGATGAAAGCGGCACGTTTTTGGGCGGTGATGCTGCCGCACAGGCCCGCCAGGCGCTGAGCAATCTGGGCAAAGTGTTGGCCGCTGATGGCCAAGGGCCGAGCAATGTGGCCAAGGCGGTGGTGTTTTTGACCGATATGGCAGATTTCGCCGCTGTGAACGCCGTTTACACGGAGTTTTTCGGTGACCACAAACCTGCGCGTTCCTGCATCGCTGTTGCAGCGCTGCCGCTCGGCGCAACGGTTGAGATTGAAGCTGTCGCGGTCAAGTAGCTGCCGCTTGTGTGCTTAGGTGGCGCGCCAGCACAGGCGCGCCACACCAACACTGGCCTCGGCCTCATTGGCCTGTGTGACAGGCGTGTTCAAGTGCCTTTGGCGGATGGCCGTCCAGACCGGATTCTTCGCCCCACCACCGGCGGTGAAAACTCGCCTCGGGGCAGGGGAGCCAAGCTCCACCAGACGCCCATACCCGACCGCCTCAATGTGCGCGATGCCTTCCAGCATACCTTTCAAAAAGTCAGCATCATTTCGTGGGCGCGGCTCAAGTCGCGGCGCAAGCTGAGGGTCATTGATCGGAAACCGCTCGCCGGGCTTTAGAAGTGGGTAATAGTCGAGCTCACTTGGACTTGCCGGGTCGATCTGGCGGCTCAGCGCGGCCAGCTCATTGCCTGTGAAGAACGAGGCCAGCACTCCGCCGCCGGTGTTGGATGCGCCACCGGCCAGCCAGCTGTCACCAACGCGGTGGCTGTAAACACCGCTGGCTGGATCATCGATGCGTTGGTCGCTGAGCAGCTTGATGGCCAAAGTGGTGCCAAGCGACGTTACCGCATCGCCAACTTCGCTCGCGCCCGAGGCAAGAAACGCGGCAATGCTGTCAGTGGTGCCGGCATGCAGTTGAAGGTCCGTCGAAAGATCAAAAAGGGCTGCAGTGTCGGCGCTGATTGTGCCGATGGCTGCGCCCGTTGGATGGACCTCCGGTAGCAAGGGCATCGATACACCAAGCTCTTCAAACCAATTTGGCCAAGAGCGCCCTGCGGGATCCCAGCCGAGCTTAAGAGCGTTGTTATCGTCCGAGCCGAGGGACTGGCCAGCGAGTTTTGCGGTGATAAAATCGGCTTGGTGCAAGAGGTGCTTGGCTTCGCTATTTTGGTCGAGTGCCTGCAGACGCAACATGCGCGCCAAGGCCGATGAGCTTCCACGCGTGATCGAGCTGCGTTCAGCGAAGCGATCAATGCTCTCGGCTTCCCCGCCGAAACCAGACGTGTTGTACATCAGCGCTGGTGTAACAGGTGAAAGATGCCCATCGACAAGGACCATCGATCCCGACGTGCCGTCGATTGCCGCACGTCCGATGCGGTGGGGGTTGATGCCAAGTTTTCGCAACTGTTGAACCTGGGCGTTGAGGGCGCGCGCCACAGCATCCCACCAGGCCGATGCATCTTCGTTCGATGTTGCCAGATGGGCAGCTTTGGCAGTGCTCACCACTTTGCCGGAGCGGTTGACAACAGCGGTGCGAACTCCCGACGTGCCGACATCAATGCCAAGAGCGAGATCGGATGGGTTGTCCGTCATGGTTGGCGCGCGGCCAAGGCCTGCCGATACTTTTCAGCATCCCAATTGAGAAGTTCGGCTTCGGCATCTGCGCCAATGGCATTGGGTGCCCAGTCAGCGGGTAGGCGCACCAGGACGTCGTTGAGGCATTGTGCCATGGCATTTTGGGCGGGTGTTGCTTCTTTTCGGATTGCCAAGCCTTCGCCTTCGATAAGACAAGCCGGGGCGCCATCCACCGGCTTTGTCGGCAAAGCAGGACCTAGGAACACCACATGATCGGGATAATAGGAGCCCGTGGTTGCCAGGGAAAATAGACGAGCGTCGTGCGCCAAAGCATTGGCCTTCGACCAAACAAAACCGTCAGGGGCATCGCCTTGCGGCATTGGATTATCCGCCAAAACAGGCATCGCCAAGCGTCGTTCTACCTCGCCCATCAGTACGGCCACATCCTCAGCACTGTCGCCGGCAACGATGATGCCGTGATTGCCGAGAACCACCACTTGCGTGTTTGGAGTCAATTCGGTGGCGATGGCCTCTGTCAACGGACGCCCGGGTTTGCGGTAGGGCACGAAGGCGACCGGCAGGCCATCGAGCTTGTGTTTGGCTTCAGCGATGCCCTTGTCACTTGTTGCATGCGCCAACGTTGCCACCGAATGCGTGTGTGCGACCACCGGCCAATCGAAGAGGGCGTGAAAAGTGGTCTCGATGGATGGGCGTAGCCCGCGCTCTGGATCGAGAATAGCGGCCTGGCAGGTTCCGTCACCTGCGCCCTTGGCTTCGGCCAGAGCAATGGCGCGGTCAACGCCAACAAAAATATCTTGGCTCAGGGCGTTTGCCAATTCGGTGCCAGACGCTTTGATCCACAGTGTGTCGCCAAGCTTGATAGAGGTGTTCCCACCTGGTCCTTGGACGCGGAGTGGGTCACTGCCGCAGTCGGCTGAAAGCGCTAAAAATTCTTTTGGGAGCGCAGCGTGATTGCCCATCGCTCTATCCTTTCTCACCAGCCAAATTGCCAATCAGAAAATCAGGCAATGGCGATGCATGGTCCTGCGCAAGGCGCGCTGTGACGCCCAGTGGGTCGTCCTTATCAAAGGCGGCTGCGTGCAGGCCGCCCATCACAAAGGCGGTTTTCCAGCCAGCATTCGCCCCACCTGCGATATCGTGTTCCAGCGAGTCACCCACCATGAGTGTGGATGATGGTGCTGTACCCAGCGCTTCGATAAGCGCAGCAAAAACCGGTCGATGCGGCTTGCCATAGAAAGTCACATCGCCGCCATCATCTTGATAGGCATGGGCCAGTGCGCCGGGCGATAGTTGCACGGCACCATCGGCGCGTGGTGATCCGCGATCCGGGTTGGTGCAGTAAAGTGGCAGGCCCTTTGAGCGCGCCTCATCAAGCAAGGCGCGTTCTTGCTGGCTATCCCCACCTTCCGGTAAGCCCATCAAGAGAACCGCGTCCGCATTATCCACCGTGCTTGCCCAGGCGAGCGGGAGGCCTTCGCCCCAACGTTCGGCATCGCCTGGTTTGGCGGTGATGGGAAAAAAGTTTTGGGCAGGAACGCGAGCGTTAGCACAGTCCTGCCAGAACGCCTCGCCGGACGTCATCAAATGAGCAAAGACATCGGCTGGCAGGCCCATTGCGGCGATGCGCTGGCGATTGGGCAGAGACCGTTTCCCCGAGTTGGAAAGAACGGCCAGCTTTTTGCCTGCTTTTGCCAGTGCCTCGATGGCTTCGATGGCGCCGGCGTAGGGCTGCGACCCATTGTGCAGCACCCCCCACTGATCAAACACAATCGCATCGCATTGATCGGCCACGTCCATCAGGCTGTCGATGCATTGCATTGTCAGTTCAGTCCGGTGTCGGTGTGGCAAGCCCTGCAATGTAGGCCTCCACTTCCTCTTTGGACATGGCAGGCGAGGCTTTGTCGACCGCACCAGCAGGCATGTCGCCAAAATAGAACTGGTAGCCTGGGATCACCTGACGGCGCTTGCGGATTGGCATGCCCTCATAGGGGAAGACATCGGAACGGGCGTTCGCCACCTTGTCATGGCAGGCCAAAATGTAATCGGCGCGCTTGTCTAACTCTTCGACCGACTTCCAACCCTCAAAGGAGTTCACAAAGCGTGCCGGCACCCAATAGCGCCAGCCTTCGGCCGGATTGGGTTCCATGTTGCGCTCCTGGAAAATGGCATCACCAGCCACAACGATATCGCCTGCCGATGTTGCCACCGTTACAGCCATGTGGCCCACGGAATGCCCTGGCGTGTGGAACATAGTGATACCTGGCAGCACCTCACACTCGTCTTCCACAACTTCGAAGACACAGCCAGCATAAGCGTGTTCAATGCCCAGATAGCCGGACTCATAGGTGCGGTAGTAGAGGGGAAGCGGGTTGTAGGCCATTTCGATCTCGGCCTTAGGCGCAATGTAGCGGGCGTTCTTGAACTCTTTCATGTTCTGCACGTGATCCCAGTGCAGATGGGTGAACACGATGGCATCGATTTCGTCAGGGTGCACGCCGAGCTTCTGCTCCAGATGTTCATGCACCTGGAGGCAGCCGCGCTTGTCACATTTGTGGTGGTACTTGGTGGCGCGCTCTTCATCGCACAGGCCGGTATCGATGAGAATTTTGTGTTCGCCAGTATCCACATAATGGCAATAGACCGGGTTCCAGATTTTTTGACCCGCTGGGCCCTTCCAAAAAATGTAGGTGCCCAGGTCTGCTTCCAGCCAGCCGGTGTTGATAGGATAAATTTTTGTCTCGTTAATGCCCATGCTACTCCGCTCCGGCTGTTGGTGCGGGCATTTGTATACAAAGATTTATATCTGTCTACAGGTAACGGCGAAAATGCCTCGAATTTGTTCCCATGGCAGCTTTAATTCGCTGCAAGCACACGCATGAAGCTTTCTTCCATGTGCTTGCGCATATAATCGAATGCATCATTGGAGTTGGCTGAGAATATTTTCTCCAGCAGTTCGTCATGGCTTTTGGCGGAGGCGATCAGGTCTGCTTTGGTGGCAAATTTCTTGGCCCGAAACGGCCCGGTGCGACGACGAAAATCCGATGCCATCTGCTGGATATAGGGATTGCCGGTTGCTTGATAGATGGCAAAATGCAGCGCTTCGTTGGCGCGAAGATAGGCTGGGAAATCACCTGATTTGGCCGCCTTGTGGCAGCGTGCCTGCGCTTCTTCTATTTGCGAGCGCCCCAACAATGTAAGGCGTTGAGCCACCAGCCGCGCGCACAAAGCCTCGATTTCGTGCATGGCCTCAAACATCTGCGCGAGCTCTTCGCGGGTGTATTGCGCAACACGTGTGCCGCGACCTTCGCCGGTTTCCAGAACGCCTTGCGCTGTCAAGCGGCCCAAGGCTTCGCGTACCGGTGTGCGCGATGCGCCAAAGCGTTCAGCCAGCCTGGTTTCGTCAAGGCGTTCACCTGGCGCAATCTGGCCAGCAGCGATTTCGTCCAACAGGGCGACTTCGATTTTCTGCGCGACGCTGACGCGGCCCCGTTGGTTTTCAGACCTCATGAACAGGCTCCCCTTTCAATGGATAGGTAGCTCAAACGGCGCTCAAAAACAATGATCGCGTCATTCTGTATGTTTTTGATTGCTTTTGTATACAGAATATGTGTTGTTTGTGGAACTGGGAGAAAAGAAGAGCTGAAATGCCCGAAATCCGGCTGGAAAATTTACGCAAGGCTTATGGCCCTGTCACGGTGATTGAGGATCTGAACCTCACCATGAATGATGGTGAGTTCACCGTTCTTGTAGGTCCCTCAGGGTGTGGCAAGTCCACCACCTTGCGGATGATCGCCGGGCTCGAATCCGTGACGGGTGGTTCGATCTCCATCGGCGATCGCGATGTGACCCGGCTTGATCCGAAGGACCGCGATCTTGCGATGGTGTTTCAGGATTACGCGCTCTATCCGCATATGAACGTCGCCAAGAACATGTCGTTTGCTTTGCGCTTGGCACGCTATCCAAAGGCAGAAATCGACTCGCGGGTGAAAGAGGTCGCTGCGACACTTGGGCTGGATCAGCACTTGCACCGGCGCCCAGGTGAGTTGTCGGGTGGTCAGCGCCAAAGGGTCGCCATGGGCCGGGCGCTTGTGCGCGATGCTTCTACGTTTTTGTTCGATGAGCCTCTGTCGAACTTGGATGCCAAGCTGCGCGGGCAGATGCGCGCTGAGTTGGCGCTCATGAGCAAGCGCATCCAAAAGAATATGGTCTATGTGACCCATGATCAGATCGAAGCGATGACGCTGGGCGATAAGATTGTCGTGATGCGCAGCGGTGAGATCATGCAGGCTGGCACACCTGAGGAGCTCTATCGCCGTCCGGCCAATCGGTTTGTGGCTGGGTTTATCGGCTCCCCCACGATGAACTTTCTGAACGCTGATTTGGCGCAAGAAGGCGATCAGGTTTTTGTCGCCGGCCCTGGCTTCCGCATTCCGCTTCCCCCCGAGCGTGCCAGCGGTCTGTCCAGCTATCATGGGCAGGCCGTTCAGGTGGGCGTGCGACCCTCTGCTTTCGCTGAGGATACCGGACCAGATGCCATGACGCTTCCGATTGTTCTGTCGGAATATATCGGCGCCCAGTCCGTGCTTATTTCTGAACTGGGCGGGCAGACAGTCCAAATTGAGATTTCAACCGCAGCGCCGATCCCATCGGGAGAGTCGCGCTCGTTCCGCATCGACAATGAGGAATTGCACCTCTTCGATCCGCAAACTGAGGCAGCGCTCTAAGCGCTGCTCCAAACCGGCCAAAAGGCCATCATCATCCTTGGGAGGAATACGATGAAATTGATCAAGACAATAGCCCTGGCGGCGCTTGTCGGCACTGCAATCAGCAGTGCCCCGGCGTCAGCTCAGATGCCAGAGGCGGTCTACGCGCCTTATCAGGACGTGACGCTGGTGGTGAACTTCCCTGCGCACCCGCACTATGATGCAGCGATGCGCGTGTTGCCACTCTTCACCGAAGAAACGGGCATCGAAGTTGAAGTTGATCAGCTTCAATATCTGCGCATGCGCGAACGCCAGACGCTGGAACTGACGCAGGATGAGGGCGATTATGATCTCATTGCGTATGTTGTGTTCTCCAAGGCGGATTATGTGTTTGCCGATCAGCTGCACAATTTGGCACGGTTCTTCATGGATCCATCGCTCGCCGATCCAAACTACAACGCTGAAGATCTCATCGACGGCTATGTGCAGAACATTGGCGTGGCTGGCGGCACAAAAGGCTATCTGCCGGGGCCAACGGGTTCGCTCTTCGGCATTCCGTTCGGTTCAGAAACCTCCGTTCTTGGCTACCGTACTGACGTGTTTGAAGAACACGGTTTGGACGTGCCGGAATCCTACGAGGAACTTCTGGAACTTGCCTGTCTTATCCCTGAGCTTGAGCCAGATATGGGTGGCCTTGCCTCCCGCGCGGCGTCCGGTCACCAGGCAAGCCACGCCTATCTGTTGCACCTCAATCCTCTGGGTGGCGGCATCTTTGATGACAGTTGGGAGCCAATCGTCAACAACGCGCAGGGCGTTGAAGCTGCTGAAGCGCTGAAGACCATTGTTGATTGCGGTATCGAAGGGTCAACAACCTTTGGCCCATCGGAAGCGGCTGCAGCTTTTGCCCAGGGCCAGTACGCGATGTTCTTGGACTCGATTGCTTTTGCTGCTGGGTTTGAAGATCCTTCGCGCAGCACCGTTGCCGGCAATGTTGGCTGGGCAATGCACCCGATGGGTGTGGAGCGCGCTTCGCAGACCGGTGGTTTTGGTCTGGCCATCCCACGCAACGCGCCGAATGCTGAAGCAGCCTTCCTTCTGATGCAGTGGCTGACCAGCCCACGGGTTGATCTGATGATCGCCATGGAAGGCGGAAACCCATCGCGGTTCTCCACTTATCAGGATGCGGCTCTTAACGAGCGCTTCCCATACTCGGCAACATTCGGTGAAGCTCTGCGTTTTGCTGATCCAGACTGGCGCCCGATCATCCCAACGTGGGGTGAAATCAACGCTGACCTTGGCACCACGCTTAGCCAAATCCTGACTGAAGACCTGGACATCCAGGAAGGTCTGGACGGTGTCGCGGAACGCGCCCGGGGCATTATGGATGAGGCTGGCTACTACGCCTGGCAGTAAGCCACTAAACTACGCGGCGGACCGAATTGCCGGTCCGCCGTTTTCGCTTTTCGAAGGTTCGGCGCAACGCTCATGAACATCCAAGCTGCCAATCGGCTCACGCCCTATATGTTCTTGGCACCGGCTGCCGCGGTGATGATCATCGCGCTGCTCTACCCAATCGGCTACATGGTGTATGCCAGTTTCTTGGATTGGAATCCGAGCCAGCGCATTGGCGAAGCTGAGTTTGTCGGCCTTCGCAATTACATAAACCTCTGGAATTCCGCCAGTTTTTGGGAGAGCTTTTGGGTCACCATTCGCTTCGCAGCGTTTGTTGTGTCCATCGAAATGTTCATCGGCGTTGGGCTTGCGCTGCTGCTTGATCGTCAACTGCGCGGCATGGCAGTTTTGCGCACCATCTTCATTCTACCAATGATGATCGCACCGATCGTTGTCGGCCTAATGTGGCGCTACATGTACCACCCGCAGGTGGGCGTTTTTAACCGCTGGCTGAACAATCTGGGCTTCGACACAATCCCGTTTCTTGGCGACAGTACCTGGGCTTTCGCGTCCGTTGTCATTGCCGATATTTGGCAGTGGACACCGTTTATCTTCATTCTGGCGCTTGCTGCTTTGCAGTCTTTGCCGTCCTCAGCGCTAGAAGCTGCGCGGGTCGATGGTGCCACTGGCTGGCAGCAGATTCTCTACATCAAGTTGCCCCTCATGTTGCCGGTGCTGATCGTTACCTGCCTGTTGCGCTTGATTGATGCCTTCAAAGTGCTCGAGGTGATCTTGGTGATGACCAATGGTGGGCCGGGGCTATCGACCGAAATTCTCGCACTGCGTATCTCGCGCACAGCCTCTGAGTTCCGACAGTTGGGTGAAGCGGCGGCTATGTCGAACTATCTGCTGATCCTTCTGATGGTGATCACGGCCATCATGTTTGTCTACACCCGGCTCAACGATGCCCGCTTGGCGCGCATTCGCGCCGCGGGTGCCAAAGCCGCTCAGGCCGAAGAGGAGGCGGTGTAACATGTCGCAAGGACACATCGAGAACCGCGCAAACCCAGCCTTTTATGTTCTGCTCATCTGTCTGGTGGTCATGTCAGCCGGGCCGATTGTGCTCATGTTGGCGAACTCGTTCAAGCTGAACGTGGATATCACCTCGCCGACGGCCAGCCTGTTCTTCATGCCGACGTTGCAGAATTACGAAACGGCGTTGTGTGAATTCCTGCCCTACGAGCCTGAGCATCTGCGCCGCTGCGACCCGACGTTCGGCCGTGCGCTGGTCAATTCGCTGATCATTTCTTTGGTCTCCACAGCGCTGACCCTCATTCTTGGCTGTATGGCGGCCTATTCCATCGTGCGGTTCCGTTTCATGGGCCGCGATACGGCAAGCTTTACCACGCTGATCATGCGTATGGTGCCACCTGCTGTGCTGCTGGTGCCCGTGTTTGGCATTTGGAACGAACAGTTTGGTCTGGATGGTACGCGCTCGGGTATCATTCTGGTCTATGTGGCGATGAACTTGCCCTTTGTGATCTGGATTTTGCAAAGCTTCATTGTGCAGGTGCCCATCCAATTGGAAGAGGCAGCACGCATTGATGGGGCAGGGCCGTTTCGTGTGTTCTTCTTGGTCGTCTTGCCGCTCATCAAACCAGGGCTAGCCGCCGCGGCGATCTTCACCTTCCGTGTGGCGTGGAACGAGTTTCTGTTGGCCAACGCGCTATCCGACCGTAATTCTCGTACGGTTCCGGTGACCATCGTCAACTCAATCACCGAGTACAATATCGACTGGGGTGTGATCATGGCGACGGGCATGTTGCTTGCCATTCCCCCGATCCTCTTCACATTTTTTGCCTCGCGTCAGATCATCACCGGCATGACCGCGGGTGCCGTGAAGGGTTAGCTTTGATGGGATGTTCCGTCCTGCTGCTGGCGACGATGGAAACCAAGCAAGAGGCTATTGCCTACTTTCGGGAGGTAATGGATCGGCATGGTGTGCATTGTCATGTGCTTGATCTGTCGCTGAACGCGAGAGGCGAGGTCCTTTCAGGCGCGCGCAAGCTGCAAACGATGGCCGAGGTAGCAAACAACGCCTCGGTTCTGGCCCGAGAAGCCATTGAGGCAGGCGCGACGGCGGCTGTTTCCATTGGTGGCGGCACGGGCGGGGAGATTGCCTTGCAGGTGATGCGCAGTATGCCGTTTGCTTTTCCGAAAATGTTGGTGACCACACTGCCGTTTGATCCGCGTTACGCCTTGGCCGACAATGCCATTGTTGTGGTGCCGACGCTTGCTGATGTTTGCGGGATTAATGCGGCTTTGCGGCAGGCGCTGGAAAATGCCGGTTCTATGCTGGCCGGGCTTTGCCAAGCCTCAAACACCTTGCCACACGTTTCCACCAACCCTTCGGTTGGGATTACCGCGCTTGGTGCAACAGGCGCCTGCGCTGATGGTCTGGCAGACGCGCTCAAGGCCGAAGGTCAAGAAGCAACCGTGTTCCATGCCAACGGGTTTGGTGGCGCGGCCTATGCGCGTTTTGCGCGCTGCGGAACGTTCCACTCGGTTGTCGATATGACACTGCATGAGCTTACCCGCATCCATGTGGCAGGTGCGCATGTCGACATGCCAGATCGGTTGACCGCTGCGCGAGATGCCGGTGTGCCGCAGGTTGTGCTGCCAGGCGGATTGAATTTCATCGGGCTTGGTGAACTGGCTTTGGTGCCGCCAGCTTATCTGGAGCGTCCGCATTACCAACATACCGGCTTTTTCACCCATGTTCAGGTGACCGAGGATGAAATGGTTCATGTCGCTGGCAAGCTGGCCGATGCCTTGAACGGAGCTTCTGGGCCTGTCTCTCTTCTGGTGCCTATGGGTGGTTTTTCTCATCAGGATGCGCCTGGTGGAGCGATTGAATCTCCGGCGCTGCGTCAGGTGTTTCTCAAGGTGATGCAAGAAACCTTGTCATCTTCCGTCACGTTGCGCCCGCTTGATCATCACATCAACGATGCTCGCACGGTGCGTGCCATTATGGATGCGCTGCGGCCCCACTTGCCTGCCCCAAACGAAGCCCGCCAAAAAGGAACCACCCATGTCCGCGCAGAAGCCTGACGTCAGTGAACTAGAAGCCAAAAAAGATGCGCTGATTGCCACCGCATGCCGCTGCTTCGATGTTGGTTTGCAAACCAATGCTGGGGGCAACCTTTCTGTGCGCCTGGCATCTGCGGAGGCTATCGTCATCAAGCCGTCAGGCGTGGGTTTTGCCGAATGCACGCGTGACAATCTTCAGGTGGCTTATTTGGATGGTACTTTGGAGCCATCGGCGTTCAAACCGTCCAAAGACTTGGATTTTCACGCTGACCTTTACCGCATTCGCCCTGATATCAACGCGATTGTGCATTGCCATAGCCCGTGGGCGACGGGGTATGCATCAGCTGGCATTGAGATCCCTTGTCTGACCGTTCAGACGATTGAAAAGATCGGTCGTATGCCGCTCATTCCACTATCTGCAAATGGTGGCCCACAGACCGATGTGGAAATTTCGCCGGTGTTCCGCGACCCATCCATTCGCGCCGCAGTGCTCGCCAACCATGGAACGATCGGTGTTGGTAAAACGCTCATGGCAGCGCAGTACCTTGCTGAAATTATTGAAGAAACAGCCCACATCGCTTTTGTGCGTGATGCCCTGATGGCCGCTCATGGAAAGACCATGGCCGACCTGCCTCGCTACGGCACAGCGAAGGATGCTGCGGCGTCCTCCTGATCGAAACGGAGCGATACAGCACCGCGTCAATCCGATTTCTCTTCACCAGGTTCGCGCAATATGTAAGGGTTGCCTTAGATAACACCGTATCGTCCAGGACCGGTTGATGAACCATTCTTCGCCACAGGCGTCGTTTCGTACGCGCTGTGATCAATGTTCCATCCACAACAGAGCTATCTGCAGCCGTGCGTCATCTGCGGCGGCGCAGGAGCTGCAAAGTCTTAGCCGTATCCGCCGATTTTCTGCTGGTCAGGTTATCATCCCCGAGCATACCAAGAGCCTGTTCATGGGCAATGTGGTCACCGGGATGGTCAAGCTGTGCAAGACGCTTGAAGACGGTCGGCAGCAAGTGGTTGGGCTTCTGTTCCCATCTGATTTTTTTGGCCGCCCGTTTGAAGAACAGTCGCCCTTTTCTTTTGAGGCAGCGACTGACGTTGAGATCTGTATTTTTGAACGCCATGCCTTCGAGACGTTGCTGGCACGCTTTCCTGAAGTCGAACATGAGTTACTGGTTCAGGTATTGACCGAGCTGGATGCGGCACGCGAGTGGATGGTGCTGCTTGGTTGCCAAACCGCGCGCGAGAAGGTGGCAAGTTTTCTGCTGATGCTGTTGCGCAGGTCAGGTCTTGTGGGCTGCGACAAAGCCGACACGCCTGAGGCGCGCATCGTGACATTTCCTGTGAGCCGTAGGGACGTGGCGCTCTATCTTGGCACAACACCGGAGACTGTTTCGCGGCAAATACAGTGGATGTCGCGCAACGACATCGTGCGCATTATCGACAGTCAAACCTTTGCGGTTCTTGATCCGCAAAGGTTGGCGCACGCCGCTTCACGCGAAGAATGGCTGGATCAGCGCAGTGCGTAGCTGATCCAACTGTCGCGCTGTTATCCGGCCGATTTCTCCGCTTCGGCCACGTTCGCTTTGACCGCCAGAAAGCTATCCGGCGTTACCGATATGCTATCGATCTTCGCTTCCACCAGGAACTTTGCGAACGTTGGGTCGTTGCTGGGCGCCTGACCGCATAGGCCAACTTTGGCGCCGGATTTATGTGCGCGTTCAATCACCGTCTCGATCATCCATTTGACGGCAGGGTTCTGTTCTTCAAAGACGCCGGACAGATGCTCGTTGTCGCGATCAACCCCTAGCGTGAGCTGGGTCAGATCGTTTGATCCAATGGAAAACCCTGAGAAGCGTTTGGCAAACTCTTCGGCGAGGATCACATTGGAAGGCACCTCGCACATCACATAGATATCAAGACCGTTCTTTCCGCTTTCCAGACCGTTTTTGGCCATCACATCGAGTACCTGATCGGCTTCTTGCGGCGTGCGGCAGAAGGGAATCATGACCAATACGTTGGTGAAACCAAGATCTTCACGCAAATGTCGGATCGCCTGGCATTCCAGGGCAAAACCATCGCGGTAGATGTCGGCATAGTAGCGTGAAGCACCACGCAAACCGATCATTGGGTTCTCTTCGTCGGGCTCAAACGCGGAGCCGCCGAGAAGCTTGGCGTACTCGTTGGTCTTGAAATCACTCATGCGCACAATCACCGGGTTGGGATAAGCGACGGCGGCAATGCGCGAGAGGCCGCGTGCCAAGGTCTCGACGAAATAGTGTTTCTTGTCGTCGTAGCCGCGAGTAACGGCCTCAATCTCTTGCTTGTCATGGTCATCATGCAACTGGTCGAAATTGACCAATGCCATCGGGTGCACCTGAACGGCGGAGTTCACGACAAACTCCATACGTGCCAGCCCCACGCCATCGAAAGGCAGGCGCCACCAGCGGAACGCCGACGACGGGTTGGCAAGGTTCAGCATGATCTTGGTTTTGGTGTCAGGCACGTGATCAAGCGCGATATCCTCAACGTCGAAGTCGAGATAGCCTTGGTAAATGTCACCCTGCTCACCGCCGGCGCAGGAGACCGTAACCTTCTGCTTGTCATGGAGAACGTGTGTGGCATCGCCAGTGCCAACGATTGCCGGGATACCCAATTCGCGGCTCACAATGGCGGCATGCGATGTGCGCCCGCCATGATCGGTGATGATGGCTGCCGCCCGCTTCATAATCGGCACCCAATCAGGATCGGTCGTTGAGGTGACGAGGACAGACCCATCAACGAACTGTTCGATATCTTGGGCACTTTCAATGATACAGATCGGCCCTTGGGTGACGGCGTTTCCGACACTCAAACCGCTCAAAATCGGCTTGTCGCTGGTGTTGAGCGTGAAATTCTTCATCGTTTGGTGGTCGGCGCGCGACTGCACCGTCTCTGGGCGTGCTTGAACGATGTAAAGCTCGCCCGTCTCGCCGTCCTTTGCCCATTCCATATCCATGGGTTGGCCGTAGTGCTTTTCAATGATTGCAGCCTGGCGGGCCAGATCGACGATGTCTTCGTCGGTCAACACAAAGCTTTGTTGCTCACGTTTGGATGTTGGAACATTGATCGTCTCGCCGCCTTCTTCACCGGCATAGATCATCTTTTGCTCTTTTTCGCCCAGGCGCTTTTCGACAATCGGGCTGAGAGATTTGTCGTCGAGGAAGGGCTTAAACACCTGATATTCGTCAGGGTTTACCGCGCCTTGCACGACATTTTCGCCAAGGCCCCAGGCGGCGTTGATGAGCACCACCTTGTCGAAACCTGTCTCGGTGTCGATGGAGAACATCACGCCTGAACCGCCGATATCGGAACGCACCATGAGCTGAACGCCAACCGAGAGGGCGACCTTTTCATGGTCAAAACCTTTCATCGTGCGGTACATGATGGCGCGGTCGGTGAAGAGCGAGGCGTAGCAGCGACGGCATGTGTCAAGCAGGGCGTCTGCACCGCGAACGTTCAAGAAAGTTTCCTGCTGACCGGCGAAGCTTGCATCGGGCAGATCTTCTGCGGTGGCGCTGGAGCGCACCGCAACCGACAGATCATCGGCGCCCGTGCGTTTCTTCAGCTCATCGAACTGAGCAACGATGTCATCGCGCAAATCCTGCGGCCAATCGCCTGCAACGAAAGCCTTGCGGATGTGCTTGCCAGCTTCCTGAAGTGTCACTTGCTTGTTGGCCAACTGTCTCAGTGTTTCGTCCAATACGCTGTCCAAGCCATTGTGTTTGACGAACCCACGGAAGGCGTCAGAGGTGGTGGCAAAACCTGGCGGCACCTTGATGCCGGCACTTCCCAACTGTTGCACCATCTCGCCAAGCGAGGAGTTCTTGCCGCCGACAAGGCCAACATCCCCGCGCGAGAGTGTGTCAAACCAGATGATGTTTTGCATGCTCATGGTGTTTCCTCTTGGTCGCTGATTTCAGCAATTGGTGCTTTGAAAGTGTCTGAATGGATCTGTCCGGGGTGACTGCGTCATCCCCACTGACTGGCAAGTGCGCGTAGCGCATCGGTGCGGCTAAGCTGCCCGACAAGCTTGCCGCCATCCATCACGGGAAAGCGGCGAAAGGGTTTTTCAATGAAGAGGTTGGTGGCGCTGATGACATCCATGCTTGCTTCGATGGTTGTCACCGGATGGCTCATATAGGCCTCAACGCGCCCGCCCCAGTCGCGGTAGTAGCTGGCATCCAGAGCGGCTTTCAGGCAGTCGCGCTTGGTCAAAACGCCAATGAGAAATCCATCGGAGTCGAGCACCGGTGCGCCAGATATCCGTCGGTCGAGCAGGATGTTCATTGCGCGGTTGATTTCCATTTCTGGTGTCAGCGTCACCAGATCTTTGGACATGAAGTCGGCGACCAGGGGCAGGGAGTCCGCGGTTCTGGCGCTCATAGCTCTTGCTCCAACATTCTTTGGTTGGGGCAGGTCGTGCACTCAATGTCTTTCAGGCAGGCTACGCCCCCGCATGACCCTTCAATCGGTTTGCGCCCAACCATGACGCCGACTGCCAATCCTGCGATTGCCAGGGCAAAAACCGTGAACGTGAAAAGGAAGATCATCATTGCCTCCTAGGCCACCACATGGCCGGCAAAGCTGCCGGTCATGGTTTCGGTTAATCCACTGTCGGTGTGTGCTAGGAAAAGCGCTGAGACGCCCAGATCAGCTGCACATTGAATGCCGCGCTGCGGCCCCAGGACGGTGAGGGCGGTGGCCAGCGCATCGGCGCGCATGGCCGTTGGTGCGAGAACTGAAACCGCAACAAGGCCATTGTCTGCTGGGCGCAGATCGTTGGGGTCGATAAGATGGCTCAGCGCGACACGGCCGTAATACCCGTTCGGGCTGTGACCGGAGCTTGCCAACGCCAGATGTCCCGGTGCGATGATGCGATGGGCAGTGACTTGTGAGGTGCCCGGTTGTTCGATAGCAACCTGCCAGGCGCGACCGGTTGGATGATTCCCGATGGCGGCCACTTCACCGCCAAGCTCGATCAGTGCGCTTGTTACGCCTTGCCAGCGTAGCATGTTAGCGATCTCATCCAGGGCAAACCCCTTGGCGATGCCGCAAAGGTCAAGTGTCAGGTCATGATGGGCTTTGCGAACTGTCCCATCTTGAACAGTGATCGCTTTGTAGGAGCCTGACCCACCATCAATCGGGCCAAACCCGAAGCGAGCCACGGCGGGGCCAACCGTGGGATCGAACGCTCCGCTTGTCAGTTCGGCAACGGCAAGGCTTTCTGCAACAACTTGGCAGACATCGCTGGGTAGTTGTTGCCAAGCGGCGGTGGCGTTGCGATTGAACCGCGAAATAGCAGAATCCCTGCGCCACGGGGACATTCGCTCATCGACCCGCTGTATGATCGCTTCGATATGCGGGCGAAGGAGGCGTTCATCCAAGTTGGGCCCGCCTGCAACACGCCATGTGCTTGCAAAAGCATGGCCGCCGAACGTGACGGTCGTTGCCTCTGCCTGCGAAGCAAAACCCAGCCCGAGAGCCGCGGTCCATGCCGCGCTTCCTGCCACAAAACTGCGTCGTGTCACGGGCATCGTTACACTCCAAAATCGTCGTTGAAGATGTGGTCGCGGTCGACACCCAAATCATCCAGCATCTGAAAAACGGCGCGGATCATCAGCGGTGGACCACAAAGATAGTATTCGCAATCTTCGGGCGCTGGGTGGTCGCGCAGGTAGGTCTCCAGCGCCACCTGATGGACGAAGCCAACGGCGCCTTGCCAGTCATCCTCTGGCTGCGGATCGGAGAGCGCGACCGTCCAGTCGAACGTGTCGTGCGCGGCTGCGAGCGCATCCAGTTCATCGACGTAAAGCAGTTCAGCTTTGCTGCGTGCGCCATACCAGAAGGTCATGCGGCGCCCGCTTTTGGTGATGCCCAGCTGCTCATGGATGAGGGCGCGCAGCGGCGCCATGCCGACCCCACCGCCGATGAACACCATTTCCTTGTCCGTCGGTTGCGCGCGGAAGCTGCCGAAGGGACCGGATGTTGTGACCTCTTGGCCTGGCTTGAGAGCAAACAACCAAGACGACACGATGCCAGGCTGTGCTTGCGGTTCCGACGGCGGCGGCAGGGCAAGGCGAATGTTCAACACCACACGGCGAGCTGCTGTGTCTTCGGGCCGGTTGGAGATGGAGTAAGCGCGGGTAACATCCTCGTCGCTCTCAACCGACAGGGATCGCAATGAGCTCCATGTTTCATCATGGTCATCCGGCGTATCGATGGTCGCGTAATCGAGCGTGTAAGCCGGTGCGGTGACTTGAACATAGGAGCCGGCAACAATGTCGGCCTCCACATCTTCAGGCAGTTGCAACACGATCTCGCGGATCAGTGGGGTCAGTGCGGTGACCGAGTGCACCGTGCAGGTGTAAGTGGTCGCGCCCACCCACTCTTGCGGCGCCTCTACCGCCATATCGTCGCGCAGGGTGACTTGGCAGGCCAGGTGCACGCCGTCGCGGCGATCCGCGTTGGAAAGCTGCGCTATTTCGACAGGCAGGTGGGATTGATCCTCACCGACCACCGTGACCCGGCAAAGTCCGCATGTGCCTGCCCCAGCGCAGGCCGAAGGCACCAGCACGTCATGATCGTGCAAAGCAGCGAGCAGTTTTTGCCCTGTTTTGACGTGGAACTCGGTCGATCCGTTCACCGTTAGAACAGCGGGCCCCGAGGGCATCAAGACGCCACGGGCGATCATCACCATGGCTGTCAGCATCAGCACGACGCAGACGATCAGCACCGTGCCAAAGATGATGACACTCATGGCGCCACCCCGGCGAAGGCTGAAAAGCCGAGCGACATGAGGCCGGTGACAATGAAGGCGATACCAAGCCCCTGAAGGCCAGCGGGGATGTTGGCGTATTTCAGGCGCTCGCGGATCGCGGCAAATGCGATAATCGCCAGCGCCCAGCCGAAGCCGCTGCCAAACCCGTAGACAATGGACTCGCCAAAATCGTACTGGCGCTCGACCATGAACAGGCTACCGCCAAGAATCGCGCAGTTGACAGTGATCAGCGGAAGAAACACGCCAAGAGCGTTGTAAAGAACCGGCACATACCGATCCAGCGTCATCTCCAGCACCTGTACGAAGGCGGCAATAACGCCGATGAATGCGATCAGTTTCAGATAGGTGAGGTCCATCTCGGGCAGCCCAAGAAAGCCCCAAGCACCTTCGACCAGCAGCCCGTTGAAGATGAGATTGTTGAGGGGAACGGTCAGCGTTTGGACGGCGACGACCGCAATGCCCAAGCCAACGGCGGTCTCAAAGCGCTCCGAAACGGCCAAGAAGGTACAGACGCCCAGAAAGAAGGAGAGCGCCAAGTTCTCTTGAAAGATCGCCGCCAGAAGAAGGTCGCTCATGAACGTCCCCCGACCGATTTCAGCGATGGGTGCAGCTTGAACTTCGGGGCTTCGATTTGTGCAGTCCAGCGCGTGCGGATGACCCAGATGAGTAGACCAATGATGAAGAACGCAGCTGGCGCCAGCTGCATCAGGCCGAGCGGTTCAAACCAGCCGCCATCAGCGACCGTGACGAAGATTGTTTGATTGAACAGCGTGCCCGCACCGAGCAACTCACGGATGCCGCCCACCAGCATAAGAATGAGACTGTAGCCGAGCCCGTTCCCGAGCCCATCCAGCACCGATGGGCCTACCGGGTTGCGCATCGCGAACGCTTCTGCCCGGCCAAGCACGAGGCAATTGGTGACAATGAGGCCGACAAACACCGAGAGTTGTTGACTGATTTCGAAGGCGAAAGCCTGCATCAGCTCGTCGATCACGATCACCAGCGATGCGATGATGGTGATCTGAATGATCAGCCGGATGCTGGTGGGAATGTGGTGGCGTATCAGGCTGATGATCGCCGATGACATGCAAAGCACGGCTGTCAGCGCAACCGACATCATGGCTGCCGTTGTCAGCGAGGTTGTGACCGCCAAAGCCGAGCAGATGCCGAGGATTTGGAGTGTCACGGGGTTTTCCTTCACCAGCGGCGTGGTGAGATGGTGGGTCCAGCGCGCCATCTACAGGCCCTCCTCGGCGAGGCGATCAAGGAAGGGGCCATAGCCATCCGGACCCATCCAGAATTGAAGGGCAAAGGTGACGCCATCGCCGGTGCGGGTGGCACCGGAGAGGCCGTCCACCTCGTGCACGCTCTGTGCCTGTCCGCGAACGACTTGGATGACGATGTCGCCATCCTCATTCAGCAGCTCTTTGCCCGGCCAGAGGCTTTGCCAGTCTGGCTCTGTGATCCGAGCACCAAGCCCTGGTGTTTCAGCCTGTTCGGTGATGGTTAGCGCCGCGACCGTGGAAAGGTCTGGCTCCAGTGCCAGCATCGCGCGGATGGTCGAGGCATAGCCGCTGCCATAGACTGGCAGAACAATCAGCAGCAGGTCGCCATCGCGTTCCAGCAGGTAGACTGGCGCATAGATCGGCCTCTGGCGAATGCTCGCCAGGTCAGCGTCCGTGGGGATAGCAACCGATAGCTCTGGATCATTGGAAGCTGCTGCAAAGTCATACGTGGCCGGATCGATGTCGGGTGCAAATCGGCCGGTTTGCAGATCGACGATGCGCGTCTCCAACGCTGTCACGCCTGCCTCTTCCATGAACTCGCGCATGCCTGGCAGCGTGTCGAGCATGGCCTCCATTCGGGCAGCTTGCTCAGCTTCGATTTGGGCTTGCTGGATAGGGTCGAGCAAGACCGACGCGGTGGAGACGAGGATCGCGCAGACGAAAGCCACCAGCACCGCGATGGTGACGGTTTTGGTCGTGTCATCGTTGGGCCGTGCAAACAGGGCGCCGACAGGATTAGGCATCGTGTCTCTCCGCGCCGTGTTTCTCCAGGGTTCGTTTCTCCACGGTTCGTTTCTCGCCAAAACGTTTCTTCCAATGCGCCTCTCTTCGGTTTTCGCGAACGTAGGCGTTTGCAAGAACCGCCAGATGATCGAGCAGCGGGGCAAAAATGCTTGCCAGAAGTGCGGCAAAGACGATGGCTTCAGCCGTCAGGTTTGCGGTGGCAAAACCAGAGAAAACAGCGATAAGAAAACCCGCCAACGCGCCATAGGCCCAGCGACCTGGATTGGTGCAGGCCGCGCTTAACGGGTCGGCGATAAGGAACACCAAGCCGACGGACAGTGCGATGGCGAGTGTTTGCGTTGATCCATATTCGCCAAGAAGCGCCATCGCAGCGGCCGCCATCACCAGCGTTGCGACCAAGACGCGCCAGGAGATTAGTCCGGCGAGCAGAAGCAGGACTGCGCTTGGAATAGAAGCCAGCGCGATTGTTACGTCGATGGATTGCAAAGCCAGCTGCGGGAAGGAAAAGACCAAAAGGGCTAGTGTGGCAGCGGCAGGGTTCACAAACCCAAAGCCGCGTCCGCCAAACACCAACTCGCCCAAAACAACGCCCAGCGAAACGGCGACGACCAACTGCCAGGTTTCAACGCCAAGCGGCACAAACAGTGTGACCAGCATGGCCGTGGTAAGCCCGTGCAGGGACATATCGGCGTGGCGTAAAAAAGCGAAAAGGCTCTCCCAAGCCAGTGCAACCACAAGGCAGGTTAAAAACACTGGAAGAAGCAGTGGGCCTCGGTTGGCAAAGTCCATGGCCAGCGGAAATGCCAGGGCTACGGCCTGAAGCAGGCTCACGCGACCAGCGCTGAAGAGAAACGGCAGGAATGCCGCCGATTGAACGGCCGGGCGCTGTAGACTGGGCATCAGGCGGCGTCCTCGGCCAGTTCATCAAGCACTGAGCGCAGCAAAACACGGTAGTCGGCACCGCTTGTGCAGATCATGTTCAACGCGGCGACATCCTCCTCGACCAGATCCAGAACACCGAGTTGCTTGGCTGCCTGGGCGTCGCCGACGCTCAGGGCGCGCATCATCGGCACTGCCAACACGCCGCCCGGCAAGGCACGATCCATCGCCATGTTTGGGATGAGTGGTGCGGTGGTGTTGGAGCCGAAGAAGGGTAGGCGCGATGTCCAAACCGGGCGTTGCCCGCGCTTTCGGTTTGAAAGGACGCTCACTTGGCTGTGGTAGCGGCCAAGATAGCTAAGCTCGCGACCGCTGACCGCTGACCCAGACAAGGTTTGGGTGTGGCTCTGGTTGCCTGCTTGCGGTTTTAATTCACCTTTAATGAGCCCGCGCAGGCTTGCGCCAAGTTTTGTCGTCAGAAGACGCGGATTGGCCAGCGGTTCACCACTCAGCGCAATCACCCGCGTGGCATCGTACCGCCCGGTCAAAAACAAAGTTCCGATGGCTATGACGTCCTGATACCCGATGCTCCACACTGGGAAATCTGGTGAAGCCGGTGAAAGACGATGGATGTGCGTGGAGGCCAAGCCAGCCTGATAAGTACCATCAAAACAGGCGGTTCTGATCTTTAGACTGTCAGGCGTTTGAAATGTGCTTGCCTTGGATTGGCAGACGAAAACCTGTCCATCGGTCAGTTTGGATAGCACCTCCAGACCGTGCCGAAAGGCGTCCTCGTTAGCGGCGATCACCGGGTCTGGATCGGCAGCACCTGGAGCGAGGTCCATGGCTGAAACGAAGATGGCGGCGGGGTGCTGGTCAGATGGCGGAACGAGGCCAAAGGGGCGCGAGCGGAACGCTGGCCAAAGTCCGCGCGACAATATGATGTGGCGAACGTCATCGCGTGATGACGCATCGATGGCAATCGGATCAGCGGTGGACTGGCTGGTCTCGTTCTGCCCGTCTTGATCACTATCTTGGGCACGAACAACGATTGCCGACAAAGTTCGTCGCGGTCCGTAATCGATGGAAAAGACATGCCCGCTGATGGGAGCGGCGAAGCAAACCGCGTCATCCTTGCGATCAACGAAAAGGGTTTGCCCTTCGCTCACATACTCGCCGACATCGACCAGAAAGCGTGGACGCATGCCTGGATAGTCCGCCCCAAGCAGGGCGGCGGAAGTGACATGCTTAGATTGATCGATCACTTGCGATGGCGCACCAGGCGCGGAAAAGCGAAGACCGTTTCGCAAGGAGACGGGCTTCAACTGTTTGCGTTCAAACGACATCTAGAGATGAGGAAGAAAGGTTGACTGGGGCACATCTAACCTTCCTGCATCACGCTTTGGGGTTCATTGACGGCCGTCAATGCCTTGGTGGAACGACAAGCTATGACCAAGAGAGCCAGATGGCCTTTCGCTCCAACCGGACAGGATCGACTTCCATGTGCTTGCCAAAGCTGCGTCTGCCCAAAATCTTCGTTGTTTCCGTTTTGACCGCTTTGATCGGGCTGCCGATCAGCCACGCTGCGGCGCAAGACGATGCAGGGGAGAACGCGATACTTCAACTGCAAGGCATTGTTGAAGCCTGGCTTTCATCACCACACGCCGACATCACCAGCGATGCGTTCCATCATTGGGACGAGGACGGCGAGATTCCCGCCACATGCGCGACCTGCCACACGAGTTTCGGTTTCATTGAATATGTGCGCGGCGCCATGGATCAGGCAGGCATTGCGCCACAAGCCATGCCAACAGGTGGCGTGGTCGATTGCGCTGCTTGCCACAGCGAGGCATCGACAGCGCTGGTCAGCGTTCCTTTTCCATCGGGCGTGAGCGTTGACACCTTTGGCAGCTCGGCCACCTGCGCGGTTTGTCACCAGGGCCGCAATGCCGGCACCGATGTCGTGGCGGCGACCGACGGCATGGATGAAGACGCTGTGTCGGAAGACCTTGGCTTCATCAACGTGCACTACGCGCCATCCGCTGCAACGCTGATGGGATCGGTCACCTCTGGCGGATTTGAATATGAAGGCCGTGAGTATCGTGGCCAGTTCACGCATGTGCCTGATTTTGCCACCTGCACCAGCTGCCACCAGCCGCACAGCTTGGAGCCCGTGGCAATGGAGACTTGTGCGACTTGTCACCAAGAGGCCGAAACGTTTGAGGACATTCGCACTACCCGCATCGATGTGGATGGTGACGGCGATATGTCTGAAGGCATCGCCGACCCTATCCAAACACTGCACGAGCGTCTCTACGCTGCCATTCAGACCTACGGCGCGGATGTGGCGGGTACGGCGATTATCTATGCCGATCAATTCCCGTATTTCTTTATCGATACTGATGGCGACGGCGCCGTTAGCGATGGCGAAGCAGCTTTCCCCAATCGGTATGCGTCATGGACGCCACGCCTGTTGAAGGCTGCCTACAACTACCAATTCATCGCCAAGGATCACGGCGCGTTCGCACACAACCCGCATTACGCACTTCAGCTACTCTATGACAGCTTGGAGAACCTGAGTGGGGAGGTTGAGGTGGACATGGCTGCCATGGCGCGCCCGTAAGTTTGAGCGATAAATCGATACCAAAAGGCGTGGGCGTCTGAATGGAAGACGCCCACTCTCATGCGCTGGTGCTGGTTGCCATTGGTATCCTGTTTCTAGGCGGTTTGGCGCTTGATGCTTTTGGACGAATTGTCCACGTTCCGCGCGTAACACTGCTGATGCTTCTTGGCGCGCTGCTGGGGCCGCCAGTTCTGAACGTGCTTCCCGATGCTATCGCCGGTGGCAATCCGATCTACACCGATCTCGCGCTGACCATGGTTGCCTTTCTGTTGGGCAGCTCGCTGAGCCGCCAGACCTTGGCAGCCCACGGCCGCGAAATTCTGTTCGTTTCGATCATCGTGGTGCTTGTTTCCATCACGCTTGTGGCAGGCGGGCTCTACCTTCTGGGCGTGCCGCTGCCCATCGCGCTGTTGCTGGGCGGAATATCAGCAGCCACCGCACCTGCTGCGACGCACGATGTCATCCGGCAGTCTGGCAAGACCGGTAAATTCGTGACCAATCTGACCGGCATCGTGGCCATTGATGATGCCTGGGGGCTGCTTGCGTTCAGCGTGCTTTTGACGCTGGCAGCGCTTTTGGTTGGCAATGGCGCTGATGGCGGTGCCGTGTTCCAGGCTTTTTATGAAGCGTTTGGTGGCATTGCGTTGGGGTTGGCGATTGGCCTGCCCGCCGCTTTCCTGACCGGCCGGTTGAAACCAGGCGAACCATCGCTTGTTGAGGCGATTGGCGTGGTGATGCTGTGCACCGGCCTGTCGCTCTATTTTGAAGTCTCGTTCCTTTTGACGGGCATGGTGTGCGGCGCGGTGATTGTGAACTTTGCGCGCCATCATGAGCGGCCGTTCCACGAGATTGAACGCATCGAGTGGCCATTCCTTTTGCTGTTCTTCGTCATGGCGGGTGCTTCGCTTCATGTGGAAGCATTGATGGCGCTTGGCGTTGCTGGTGTGGGCTATTGCGTGCTGCGTTTTGTTGCGCGTCTTGCTGGTGGATGGCTTGGAGGGCGTGCATCGGGGCTCTCTTCGCAAGAAGGTGTTCTAACGGGCATGGCGCTGATGCCCCAAGCCGGGGTGGCCATCGGCATGGCGCTGGTCGCCAGCGATCACTTTCCGCAGTATCGCGAAACGCTGGTGACGATCACGATTGCGAGCACGATTTTCTTTGAGATCGTCGGCCCGTTGATGACGCAGTATGCGCTCAAAAAGGCTTCATGAGACGCTGCTCACTTCAGTGAAAGTCACGCGATTTCGGAATAATTCGCACATTGCGGGGGTGGGCGCCGCGACTGGGCACGACATCTTGGATGCGGGCATCGCGTACAAGGCCACCCTTCACGCTGTCGGCGCGTGAAAGAACGGGCCGGATCACCTCGTCAGCGCGGGCTAAGCTGTTGGATGCGGCATGAAGTGTCGATAGGCTTTGAAGGTCATCTGTGCGATCCTGCAAGGATGTCGCCATAAGATGGATCACGCCCTCTTTGCTCTTTTGCACATGACCCATGACCTGCATGAGCTTGGCTCCCATAACTGTGCGGCGAAACTGCTCAAAGCGACTGGCCCATAACACCACATTCACGATCCCGGTTTCATCCTCCAGCGTGATGAAAATGGCATTGCCCTTACCCGGGCGCTGGCGGATGAGCACGACGCCAGCAGTTTTCACGAACGTGCCGTCACGCGCATCAGCCACGCTCTGGCAGGTCAGAATTTTCTGCGCATCAAAATGCTTGCGCAGCAGCGCCATTGGATGGGCTTTGAGTGAAAGCCGGATGGTCTGATAATCCGCCACCACATGCTCTGACAGTTTCATGTCAGGCAGGTTGGCATCAGGCTCGGTGCTAAGCTCATGACGGTTTGCCGCTTCAAACAGGGGCAGCGGATTATCGTCCGGTAAGCGGCGCACTGCCCACAGGGCCTCGCGTCGGTCCATGCCGGTGGAACGAAAAGCATCGGCCTCAGAAAGAAGCTTCAGCGCGCGGTGGGGCAGGCGTGCGCGCTGCCAGAGGTCTTCGGTGCTTTCATAGTTGCGCTCACGCGCCTTCACCAAGCGTTCTGCCCACTCTTCATGGAAACCATCCATCTGGCGGAACCCCAGCCGCAGCGTCAGCTCGCCATCCTCGGGCTCCAGCGTGTTGTCCCATTGGCTGTGATTGATATCGACCTTGCGCACCTCAACATGGTTCTCCTGCGCATCGCGCACGATCTGCGCTGGCGCGTAAAACCCCATGGGTTGGGCGTTCAGCAGCGAGCAGGCAAACACCGCTGGATGGTAGTGTTTGATCCAAGAGGAGATGTAGACCAGTTTGGCGAACGAAGCAGCATGGCTTTCAGGAAAGCCATACTCGCCAAAGCCCTTGATCTGGTTGAAGCAGCGTTCGGCAAAGTCACGTTCATATCCGCGCTTGACCATGCCTTCGACCATCATGGTCTCAAATTTATGGATCGTTCCCATGTGCCGAAACGTTGCCATGGCACGCCGCAACCCATTGGCTTGTTCAGGTGTGAATTCCGCAGCGACCATGGCGATTTTCATCGCCTGTTCCTGAAACAGCGGCACACCAAGGGTGCGGCCTAGCACACCTCTTAGTTCATTGGGGTCGTGGGGTGATGCTGGCTCAGGAAACACCACCTCTTCTTCCTTGTTGCGCCTGCGCAGATAGGGGTGGACCATATCGCCCTGGATCGGACCTGGCCGTACGATGGCAACCTGGATAACGAGGTCATAAAACTCTCGTGGTTTGAGGCGCGGCAACATGTTGATTTGCGCCCGACTTTCCACCTGAAACACGCCGATGGATTCGCCTCGGCACAGCATATCGTAGACGTTGGCGTCGCCCTCTTCGATGTCATGCATGTCGAGATCTAGCTTCTTGTGCTGACTTAAAAGGTCGAGCCCTTTGCGGATGCAGGTCAGCATGCCAAGTGCCAGCACATCGACCTTCATCAAGCCAAGTGCGTCGATGTCGTCCTTGTCCCACTCAATGAAGGTGCGGTCCTTCATCGCTGCATTGCCAACGGGCACAAGCGTGTCCAGCCGATCTCGGGTGAGCACGAAACCGCCAACATGTTGGGAGAGGTGGCGTGGAAAACCCATGATCTGATGGGCCAGATCAAGCACGCGGTGAATGATCGGGTTGTCCGGATCAAGCCCTGCCTCTTTGATGTGTTTGTCTTGCACCTCACGGCCAAAAGACCCCCAAACGGTGCCTGCCATGCGGGCCGTGACATCCTCGGTGAGGCCCAGCGCTTTGCCCACTTCGCGTAGGGCGCTGCGCGGGCGGTAGGAGATGACGGTGGCGGCGATGCCTGCCCGGTCGCGGCCATAGCGATCATAGATATGCTGGATGATTTCCTCGCGCCGTTCATGCTCAAAATCGACGTCGATATCGGGCGGTTCTTTACGCTCAGAGGAGATGAAGCGGGCAAACAGAAGGTCATGCTCGGCGGGGTCAACCGAAGTGATGCCAAGCACGTAGCAGACGGCCGAATTGGCAGCTGATCCACGCCCTTGGCACAAAATGCCCTTGTCCTGCGCCACCCGCACAATCTCGTGGATGGTGAGAAAATAGGGGGCGTAATCAAGCTGCTCGATGAGCGCCAGCTCGTCCTTCAAAAGGCGTGTGACCTTCTCCGGCACGCCAGTTTTGTAATAGCGATAGGGTGCGTGACGCCAAACCAGCTCTTCCAGCCAATCCTGCGCTGTTCGACCTGGTGGCACGGGTTCGTCTGGGTAGGTGTAAGCGAGTTGATCGAGCGAGAAATCGATGCGGGTGAGGATGTTTTGCGTTTCTTTCAGAGCCTCCGGGGCACCCTCGAACAGCCGTTCCATTTCCCGTGGTTCTTTGAGATGCCGTTCTGCATTGGCTTCCAACCGCAAGCCCGCCTCATCCAGTGTGCAGCCCTCCCGAATGCAGGTGACAACATCCTGCAAGGGGCGCTGTTTTGGGCTGTGGTAGAGCACATCATTGGTGGCAAGCAGCGGCACTTTTGCTTGTTTGGCTTGGGCAAGGAGGGTGGTAAGGCGGCGATGATCATCGCCTTTGCGTCCCATAGAAGCAGCAAGCCAGACGGCACCTGGCGCGTGTTTGCTAAGCTGCTGTAGCGTGCCATCCAGCTTGGCTGTTCCCGTTTCCGGCATGACGATCAAAAGCAAGCCGCGCACATGGCGCAGCAAGTCACCCAGCGTGAGTGTGCAGTCGCCTTTTTCTGCACGGCGTTTGCCAAGGGTAAGCAAGCGGCAGAGCCGCCCCCAACCCTCTTTATCTTCCGGGTAGGCGAGGATGTCGTGCGTTCCATCGGCAAAGACCAACCGACTGCCCACCACCAGTTGAAACCTCTGTGAAGCATCCCGTACGGCCTCATCCGCATGCTCACGCAGATCCCGCAAAGCGCGATACGCTCGTGCAGTGCCCGCCACACTGTTGCGGTCAGCGATGCCCATTCCCGTGTGGCCGAGCTTAATGGCTTGGGCGACCAGGTCGGCGGGGTGCGAGGCGCCGCGTAAAAACGAAAAATTGCTGGTAGTAGCGAGTTCAGCATAGCTGGGTGAAGGTTCTTTCCTCATGCGAAAAGACCATGCACGAACCAGCCGGGGTGTTGGGTCTCTTGGTTGTAAAGACCTTCGCGAAACACCCAAAAGCGGCGACCCTGACTGTCCTCCAGACGGTAATAGTCGCGCGTCAGGCTGGCATCATCGGTGCGCCACCATTCCGCTGCGATACGCTCCGGACCCTCAGCACGCGCGACCTCATGCAGCACGCGTCGCCACCGGAATTTGAGCGGCGGCCCATCGGGAATTTGCGCCAGGGCTTCGATGCGCTGGGGATGCTGGAACAAGTGAATTGGGCGGGATGGTGGATCATCTGCATTGGGTCGTGCCCAATGTAGATCTGGCATATCCAGGCTCTGCGTTGTTTGCTTGGAAGGATATTCCTTGGCGTGCACCTGATAGGCAGCGCGCTCAGGAATATGCGTCTGCGCGCTGACAAAGCGCTGCACAGCTTGCTTGCCAAGCCGCGTGCTCAGTGTATCGATGAGGGCGGCCACCTCCTCATCTTCCACCTCATGGCTATCAAGGCTAGTTTGCGCTTGCGCGAATGGGGCACTGGCCTGCACAGACAAGCGCAAGAGATCATAGCCAAAGCCGGGGTCCAGGGGATCGGCTAAGGTATCGATGCGCTCACGAAACAGACGCATGAGTGGTGCAGCTTTGCGGGTGGGCAGCGACGTTTCCACGGTGAGACGGCGCACGGCACCATCGGTGCGAAACAGACTTGCTTCGAATGACGTCCCGCCTTGTCCACGCTTTTCCAGCCTTTTTGCAGCCTCTTCGATCAAATGCTCGATGGTGGCGAGCACATCGTCTTCACGACCAATGGGTTCTGCGAACCGGCGTTCCACCGTGCAGGGCGGCAAGGGCCTGCGTGGGGTGATGGCGATGTCTTCTTCGCCTAAAGCGCGGGATAGGTTCGTGATGATGTCCGCGCCGAAACGGGCTGCCAGTGGCGCACGCGGGCGCGCAGCAAGATCCCCAATGGTCACCAGACCAGCGCGGTTGAGTGCCAGGGCGGTTTCATTGCTCATGCCAATTGCGCCGACAGGCAAAGCATCGACGGCGCTTGGCTCTTGCCCGGTTTCCACAATTGCCCCACCGCCAAAACGGGCCAGCGCGCGGGCCGTATCAGGTGTTGCGGCAATGGCTGATACCATCTCCATGCCAGCCTTGGCACAGCGCTCATGCATATCGTTGCGCAGCGCTGCTTCACCTCCAAACAGATGGGCGCAGCCGGTGATATCGAGGATCACGCCATCCGTTCGATCCAAGGCAACAAGCGGGGTGTAGCGATCACAAAAATCCGCCATCCGCTCCAGCCAAGCTCTGTCAGAGGGCCTGTCCATATCGATGGCTGTGAGGTCAGGCACACGAGCGCGCGCATCGGCCAGAGTCATCCCTGGTGAAAGGCGCAAAGCTACCGCTTGGGGGCTGACCGCCATCAGGCGCAGGGCACTGCGATGCTTTTCAATAAAAACGGTTGGCGCGTCAGCCTGTTCCGGTACGCCGCTCTGCCGCTGCAGCCGGTTGGCGGGCAGAAAGGGAAACCACAGTGCCAGATAGCGACTCGTCACGTACCGGCTTGCCGGGGTTCGGCTTGTAAGATGCCTGTTTGTCTTGTCTGGTGATGTCGCATTGGTTTTCGATGGATCGGAACTGGCCAAGGTCATGATGCCACTCCACACGCCAGCTACGTCCATGGGTGCCGGCTTTGTTGCGTAAAAGGGTGATGTCGAAGGTCGGGTAGCCCGGTGCATTGGCGGCCAGGGCTCGTGATGGAGCTGAACGCACCTGCCAACGGGTGAAAGCGGTACTGGGCTGCTCTTGTGTGGCAACGCGTAGCAGCAGCGGGGTGATGCCCGATTGTTCAGCGGCCAATGCCAAGCGGCGTGTGGCAGTTAGATCGAGCTCTTTGGGGTCGCCCCAAGCTTCAATCAGCACAGCACCCAAGGACGCACAGCGCACCGCCTCAAGCCCTGCAGACAAGAGGTGGATTGGTTTGCGTACGTGCACCGTGATCAAATGGGCTGGATCAAGCCCGATGGCGCTAAGGCCATGGGGGTAGAGCCGCCCCATCTCGCTTTCGCTCATTGTCTGGCGGACCCACACCACGGGTCGGTTTTCTTTGGGGTGTTTTTGGGCTGTTAGCCTTTGTGCCAGGGCGGCGGCAAATCCGCTGCTGGCCGCCATGTCAGACACCTCTGCGGCATAGGCTTCATGAAGAAGCCCAAGCGGCAGGCCACCTTTCAACTGTTCGTCGATAGCAGGCACGCCAAGCGCAAGCTGACCACGCTCGCGATAAGCATGGTTGCTGGGTGTCAGCGCCTCCAATTGGCGCTGTAACTGGGTGACGGACGGGTTCATGGCTCAGACGCTCAAATGCATTGTTCATGATTTGTTCTTATAACAAACCTGAGCGCGCCAAGAGTCAATCACCGGGATGAATTTAGGTGTGGTGACGCCCGCTGGCACCACCCCATCAGGCATTGATGATCAGCGCAGCACCAGCACAGAGCAATGGGCTCGGCGGACAACGCGCGCCGTGGTTGAGCCCAGCACATAATCGGTGGCGCCAGGGGCATGCGAGCCCATGATGATCAGTTCGATGCCATTCTCATGTGCGTAGTTGGCGATCTGGACGCCCGGCTTGCCGGTGATCACCTTGCACACGATGTCGGGTGCATCACCTGCCACGGCTTCCAGCTTGCTAAGAATGCTCGTTGTCAGATGGTTTTCCGACTTCACGGTCACGAATTCGGCGACGAAACCGCTGACCTGCTCAAGCACGGTGAGAAGGGTGATCTTTCCGCCCGGCGCCAGCATTTCGCGGGCACGGACAAGCTTTTGCGCGACGAGCGTTTCATGGTCGAGCGCGACGGGGATGAGGATGGAATTGTACATGGTGTCCTTTCTGGCGTCCTTTCCTATCGGTTGCTAGGGGGGGCCATCACCAAAGCGCGATGATGCCGAGGGCATGCAGCCCGATCCCGAAGAAAATTGCGATGAAGAGTGTTTGGGCGATCAGCAAAGCTGCCGCCGGTTTGCCGACTTTGACCACGTCGCCAAGCCGGGTTTTGAGGCCGACGGCGGCGATGGCCAAAAGCAGCAGCCATCCCGACAGTGTGGCGGCGATCTGGGTCAAGATCGGCGGGACGGCGAAAAACGAATTGATGGCAGCCAGCAGAACGAACACCATCACAAAGCCCGGCATCAGTGGCGGGCGGGCGCTGCTTGCGTCGCCATCCTGTTCGCGTGCGGCGCTGACGAACCGGATAATCAGGGCTGCGCCGATAACGATCGGCGCCAGCATGGAAACGCGCAGCAGCTTCACCAGCGTTGCTGTTTCGCCCGCCTCGTTGGAAATGGAGAACCCTGCACCGACAACCTGCGCCACATCGTGAATGGTCGCGCCCAAAAACACGCCGGCCACATACTCGCTGAGCCCGAAAAAATGGGTCACCGGTGGGTAGGCGATCATCGCCACGGTCGAAAGCACGGTGACGCCGACAATGGTGAAGACCAGCCGGTCCTCGGACTTATCATCGCGCGGCAGGACGGCGGCGATGGCAATGGCCGCTGATGCACCGCAAATGGCCACGGCACCGGCTGACAGAAAGCCAAAGCGATACTGAAAACCTGCAAGCCGTGCCGTCACCAGACCGAAGCCGATGGTGGCGAAAACCGCCCCTGCAATGAGCAGAACCGTCGGCAGGCCAAGGCCCGTCACCATCTCAAAACTGATCCGCGCGCCAAGCAGCGCCACACCGATGCGCAAGACCGGTTTGGCGCCATAGGCGATGCCCGGTTTGCAGCGCGGGACTTGCGACAGAAAATTTAGCATCAGGCCGATGACCAGCGCCATCAGCATGGCCGGCACCTGGGAATTGTCGGCGATGAACTGGCTGGCCATCGCAATAAGAGCAGCAAGCGCCAGGCCGGGGAAGAAATCGTAGATTCGCTGCCACCAGGTGTCCGGTGGCTCGCTGATCGCGATGTTGGCCTGATCGGTCATCGCTGGCCACCAGCGAGACGTGCCTGGCCACCGGCCAGCGCTTGCACCTGCTCCACATAGTGCCGGGGCACTTCTAGGCCACGCTCCTGCGCGGCGTTGATGCTGGCTGCGCGGCGTTCACCGGGTAAACGCGCCCCTTCCAGATGGCTGATCGTGGTCAGCAATTCTTCCAGCCGCTCAGAAAACCCTGACTGCTCGTACGGTTTGAGAGCAATCAGGAACTGTCCGACGCGCGGCGGTGGGCCTTCGCCGGTGAAAAAAGAGGACGCTTGGCGGCTCATGGCGGCCCCGGTGAGCAAGGCTGCCAAAATCTCGACCATCAGGGCCAGCGAGGTTCCTTTGGAGCGCCCTATGGGCACCATAGTGCCTTTCAAACCTTCTTCGGGGTCGGTGGTCGGGTTGCCGTTGGCATCGAGCGCCCAGCCTTCGGGAATGCGTGCGCCGGTCTTGGCGGCGTGCATCACCTTGCCGCGCGCCACGCGGCTCAACGACAGATCAATGACCAGGGGTGGCGCGTTCTGACGCGGCGCGGCGAAGGCGATGGGATTGGTGCCGAAGACCGGCACCGACGAGCCCCATGGCGCAATGGCGGCGGGGGCGTTGGCGAACATCATCGCCACCAGCCCTTTTGTGGCCAGAGCTTCCACATGCTGTGCCAGCGCGCCGCAATGGTGAGAGTTGGTGACCGCCATCGTGGCGACACCTTGGGTCTCTGCGGCGGCCGCCCCTTCTTCGATGGCTTGTTCAAGGGCGGGGTAGGCGAAGCCAAACTTAGCATCAGTCAGCAGGCTTCCAGGCGCCAAGATCTGTGTCTGCGGGTTGGCGTCGCCGGTAATCTTGCCGCTTCTAACTTGCGCCACATAGTCATCGATGCGTGAGAACCCATGGCCGGCTTGGCCCTCGGCTTCCGCCCCGACCAACGCGCGGGCAACGCTCTCAGCCGTCGTCAAAGGCACGCCATTGGCAACAAAGGCCGATGACACCATCGCGTTCGCGTCTTCAAGGCTGAGGCGAACCATGTCGCTCATGAGGCATGTCCTGGTCGCGGGCGGCCAACCAAGCCGCCCGCTTGTTTGATGCGCGCTAGGCGCTGCGATAGAGCTTGGTCATCGAGAACTCGCGGTGACCGAGCGCCTCAGCGGCTGTGTTGCGGCCATTGGCGGTGCGCCGGATCATTTCGATCAGCGCATCACCAGCTTCATCAATGGTCTGTTCGCGGCGCAGAATGCCTGACACATCGACATCCACGTGCTCGCCCATGGTGCGCACCGTGCGCGGGTTTGCGGTGATCTTGATCACCGGCACGATGGGGTTGCCGACCACATTGCCTTGCCCGGTTGGAAAGGTGTGGATGACAGCGCCACCGGCGGCCATCAGCGTCACGCACTCGGCGGCGGCGGAAGACGAATCCATGAAGTAGAGGCCGTCGCCTTTGGCTGGCGCTTCGGCCGGCTCAAGGATGTCGATATATTGCGACGTGCGGCCAATCTTCTCCAGATTGCCGAGGGCCTTCTCTTCGATGGTCGTCAGCCCGCCTTCGATATTACCTTTGGTTGGCTGACTATCGGAAAGATCATCGGTCTGGTGGGCGAAGATCACATCGTCCTGATAGGCCTTCCACATCTTATACCAGCGCTCGCCAACTTCTTCGTTGATCGCGCGCTTCTGGCAGATGTGCTCCGCGCCGGTGATTTCCGAGGTTTCACCGAAGAAGCCGGTGATGCCTTCGGGCAGCAGCTTGTCGTACATGTTGCCGACCGTTGGGCAGGAGCCTAGGCCGGTTGTCGTGTCGGACTCACCGCATTTGGTGGAGACCCAAAGCTCTTTGACGGAGCATTCCTCGCGCTGAATTTCCGAGGCCTGGTGGACGAAATCCTTGGCGGCCCAGGAGGCGGCGCGGATCGTTTCCAGATCGCCTTTTTGTTCGATGGAGAACTCGGCGACCGGCTTCCCGGTTTTGCGGATGCCGTCGGCGATGCGCTTGGTCCAGCCTGGCTCGATGCCGATCACCACAACCGAATGCACATTGGGGTTGGCGCCGGTGCCGATGATGGTGCGGAAATGCAGATCCAGATCTTCACCGAACTGCAAGCGGCCATAGGCGTGCGGGATCGCCAGTGTGCCTTTGATATTGTTGGCCACCGCCTCACAGGCGGCGTTGGAAATGTCGTCCACCGGCAGGATGAGAACGTGGTTGCGCACGCCCACACGACCGTTTTCGCGCCGGTAGCCATGAAACGTGATGTTTGAGTATTTCGATGCCATGGTTGGTGTCCTTACCAGCGCTTGGTTTTGCAATTGTGGGTGTGCAGGTGCTCGCCTTGCGCCACGTCGGCGACGATCTTGCCGATATCTTCGCCGTATTTCATGCAGGTATCGCCTGTTTTCAGGTCATTGAGCGCCACCTTGTGGCCGATCGGCACATCGTGCTTGGCGGTCAGGCGGAAGGTGGAATTGTCGTGGGTAATACAGCACAGCATGTCGGTGCCGGCCGTCAGCCCTTCGACCACGACAACACCGACATTGTCGGCTTGCTCATGAACGAGAAGGTGTGGAATTTCAGACATGGATGTCTCCTCAATGATCTGGTTTTAATAGGATTTTTGGTGCGGCGACCGTGCCTGCACGAATGGCCTGAAAGGCCGCTTGGCCGTCTTCCAGAGGCCAATTGTCCGTCCAGTCGAGCGCGCCGAGGCGGCCCTCGAACATCGCTTGTGCCGTGTCGCGAAAGTCTTGCGCGGTGTAGGTGTAGGTGCCGATGAAGGTGATTTCCTGCAGCGTCATGCGGCGGATATCGAGACCACCGGTTGCACTGCCAAGCCCGATATGAACGATCACGCCGCCCGGTTTGGTGTGGGCGGATGCCTGAGCCCGAGACGCTTCGATGCCAACGCCATCGACGATAATGTCGAACTGTTGGGTTTCGGCCAGGTTTTCGGGCGCGATGGATGTCTGGCCACACTGGTCGTCCAAATAGGCGCGCCGCTGGGTGTTGGGTTCAACGATCAGGACGTTTGAGATGCCTTGTGCCTGGAGGCTAAGTGCTGCGCCCAAACCGATGGCGCCGCCACCCATAACAAGGGCTTTGGCATCGCTGGGGTTTGACAGCAGCGCGTTGCCAAGACGTACCGCATGCCAGCCGCAGGCGATTGGCTCAGCCAAAGCAGCTTGGTCCGTGCTGATGGTATCGGGTAACGCAACCAGGTTTCGCTCTGGCATCGTCAGTTGCTCAGCAAACCCACCTTCGCGCGGTTGCATAGAGATGATCTGGCGGTCGGGGCAAAGATTGTCGCGACCAGACACGCACGCTTTGCAGTGGCCGCATGTCACAAGCGGGTTCACCGTGACGCGTTGCCCAGTGTTCGGCCCACTGGTGAGCGTGCCGCTGACCTCGTGGCCGAGAATGAGCGGGGCAGGGCGGCGCTCGTCATGGCCCAAAAACGCATGCATGTCCGAGCCGCAAATGCCAACGCTCTCCACGCGCACCAGAACCTCGCCAGCTGATGCAACTGGGTTGGCAACGTCACGGTACTCGAGGGCTTTCGGCGCGGTGTAGACAAGGGCTTTCATTTGGCGGTGTACCCCCCGTCGAGCATCAGCACTTGGCCGGTGACGTAGGCGGATGCTTGCGAGCACAGAAAGAGGAGGGGGCCATCAAGATCGTCCAACTCGCCATTGCGTCCAATGCAGGTTTGTGCAGCATTGCGCGCCGCGCGATCTGGATCGTCGAAGACGGCTGCAGTGAGTTCGGTGCGGAAGAAGCCCGGACCGATTGCATTGGCGGTGATTCCATCAGATGACCATGCCTGCGCCATGGCGCGTGTAAGCTGACCGATGCCGCCCTTGGAGGCGCCATAGGATATGCCACCAGGAAAGGCACGTGTGGTTTGCAGGCTTGCAAAGTTCACGATGCGGCCCCAGCCCACTTCGCGCATGGCTGGCACACAGGCCTGACTGAGGAAGAAGGGGGCGGCGAGGTTCAAGTCCATCGTAACATCCCACCCTTCGGGCGTGACCTCGTCTGCTGGCTCGCGGTTGTTGATACCGGCGGCATGAACAAGGATTGTGGGCGATCCAAATGGCTCTGCAACCTGTCTGGCCACGTCCTTCAGTGTTAAGCGATCGGACAAATCTGCCTGAACGCCGCGTACAGTGTCTCCGCCCTCGGTTTGAAGGTCGTCCAGCGCGGAACGGCGGCGTGCAACGCCGACAACTTGCGCGCCAGCGCGGGCCAGCACCAATGCGGCGCGGCGGCCCAGCCCGGCGCTGGCGCCTGTGACACAGGCCACGCGGCCTTTGACATCAAAAAGGGCAGATGGATCCGTCATTCAGCGTCAATCATTTGCCGTCAGATCAAAGGTCTCATCGGGGAAGTATTTGTGCAGGCGAATGTCGGCAGTGCGGGCATGGCCCTCCATGCCTTCCAGGCGCGAAATGCGGGCTGTGGCTTCGGCCACCGGCTTGGCGCCTTCACGGGTGGCACGCTGCCAAGTGACGATCTTCATGAACTTGTGAACCGACAGACCGCCGGTGTAGGTCGCCGCGCCGGACGTTGGCAGCACATGGTTGGTGCCGGAGGCCTTGTCGCCAAAGGCAACGGTCGTTTCTTCGCCAAGAAACAGCGAGCCGTAGCAGGAAAGGCGGGCAAGCCACCAATCCAAATCATCGGCCTGCACGGTCAGGTGCTCGGGTGCATAGGAGTCCGATGTCGCTGCCATTCCCTCGCGATCGTCGCACAGGATGACTTCGGCATAATCACGCCAGGCAGCCGCAGCGTTGTCGCGATTGACCTCCGGTAGGTCATTGATGAGTTCCGGAACCAGGCGCATGACCTCATCGGCCAGCGGGCGGTCGTCTGTGATCAACCAGACCGGCGAATTGTAACCATGCTCGGCTTGACCGACGAGGTCGGCAGCTACGACGTTCGCATCGGCTGTCTTGTCAGCAAGGATAAGGCTGTCGGTTGGGCCGGCAATCATGTCGATGCCGACACGTCCGAAGAGGATGCGTTTGGCTTCGGCCACGAACTGGTTGCCAGGTCCAACAAGGATGTTGGCCTTTGGCAGGCCGAACAGGCCGAAGGTCATGGCCGCCACGCCTTGAACACCGCCCATGGCGAGGATTTTGTCGGCACCGCATTTGTGCGCGGTATAAACGATGGCCGGGTTGATGCCGACGCCTGGGCGAGGTGGCGAGCAGGCAACGATGTGATCGCAGCCTGCCACCTTGGCGGTGGTCACGGTCATGATGGCGCTGGCGATGTGGCTGTAGCGCCCACCGGGCACATAACAGCCGGCCGCTGAGACTGGGATGGTGCGCTGTCCGGCGACCAGGCCCGGCACGATCTCCACTTCGACATCTTGCAAGGTGCTGCGCTGGGCTTCGGCAAAGCGCTTCACATTGGCATGGGCGAAGTCGATGTCGCGTTTCAGCCGTTCTGGAACCTGCGCCGATGCCGCCGCGATATCCCGTTCAGTGAGCAGAACCAGCCCGTCATATTTGTCGAACTTGGCGGCATACTCTAACGCCTTCTCGTCACCACCAGCTTCGATCTCATCAAGAATCGTCTGCACGATCTTGTTGGTGTCTGACGCGTCGCTCTTGGCGGTGAGCGCGGCTTTTTTCAGGTATTCAACAGTCATTGAACGCACGTCCTATCGGAAATTGTCTGGCAGAAGAGACGTGGAGAAGGCCGGAATGTAGGCGATCATCAACGTCACAATCAGCATGAAGAAGACAAAGGGAATGGCGCGGTAGGCGATCTTCAAGATCGACTCGCCGGTTATCCCCGACACCACAACGGAGAGCCCAAGTGGGCGTGATCAAGCCACCCCAAGCGTTGATCATCATGATGGAACTGGATCTGGTTCATTTCGATCTCTTGCGCGCGAGCGGAAATCGGTGCCAGGATCACAATGGTGGCGTGTCTCCATCACGCAGCCCGCCGCGATCAGGATGATCACCATCATCAGGATGAGGAGTGAGCGTGAGGACCGAGCCGGAGCACTACAAATGAGCCATGCGGCAGAATCCGGCGAGCGTTCGTCAGAGGAATGGAAAGCGAGATGGGAGGATCACACCGTTCACTTTCGCCGAGCTCACCAGCATTGCCGGGAAGTCGGAAACTTCGATCTCGATGATGAAGCCGAGATACTTACCACCACCACCGCCACGGCGCCAGCTCAGTCGCGTCAAACGACCAGAGAAAATGCCGTAGAAGATGATGCCTGGAACAGGAATGCGTACCAACCGGACTGATGCTTTCCAAAGGTTTGCAGCCCACTGGTCGCATGATGCCCGCCACCTTCCCAAAGGTTGAGACGGTTCATCACAATGTTGTACAGGATGGAGAACAGGATCAGAAGCCCCGGATACGGCCGCAGGAACAACGTGGACACCGCACACCCAGCACACGAGGCCGATAATGATGTAGGCAATCGACGGCGGGATAAGGATGCCAGTACAGGCACCGGCTGCCACCAGCGCGCAGGCATAGGGCCGCGGATAACCACTTTCCACCAGCCGGTCGATGGTCATGCGGCCCACCGCGGCAGCACCAGCAGCATCGGAGCCAGAGATGGCCGCGAACATGCCGCACACGAGAACCGTGGCAGAGCCAAAGCCACCTTTGGCCCAGCAGGTCAGCGCCTCAGCGACATCCAAGAACTTTCGACTGAGCCCCGTTCGCACCAGCACATCGCCGGTGAGGATGAAGAGCGGCACAGCGGTCAGCGCGAAGGCGTCGATACCAGAAAACAATTTCTCGCCGACAAGGCTGAGAGGAAGCGCTTGCGACCAAACCAACATCAAGATGGTGGCTGATCCAATAGCCGCCCACACAGGCACGGCCAAAGCGACGAGAACAACGAAAAGAATAACGGGAGCGTAAAAGTCCCAGCCAAGGATGAGTTCGGCTGTGCCGAGTTGTTGCCACATCATGATCTGAGCCCTCCCTAATCGAACAGTTTGTCGCCTTCGTAGACCGGGCGGCCATGACGAAGGTCGTTGAGATCACGCAGGAAGGACTGCACGAGGCGGAGAGTGACGAGCGCGAAACCAAAGGGCACCGCGAAAAGGAAAAAGTACATGCCGACCCGTAGGCCATGGCTAACCGACTGGAATTTCCAGGAGACGTGTACCGATTCCCAGGACCAGTAGAGAGCGATCAAAGCGACCACGAACATCGCAATGTCGCCGAACATGTACAGCAGCGCTTTGGCGCGCGGGCCGATGTAGTTCATGATCACATCGATGCGAATGTGGCCGCGCTCTTTGACGGCAGCAGCTGCGCCGATCCATGCAAGATAGATGAAGCAGTAGCGCACGATCTCCTCGCCCCAGATGGACGAGTAAGAAAACACCTCGCGGCGCACCACTTCGATGAACATGGTTCCAACGAGCATCACGTAGAACATGAGCAGCAACCACCGCTCACCATTCTTATCAATTGCCTTGTACAGTGCCGTCATGAGTTCCTCGCGTGCGGCCAAAATGCATCGCGCGCTCAGCGACTGCCGAGCATGCGGGTGCAATGCGTTACGATGCGGGGGGATGGTAGGTCGGCGCCAACAAAGCGCCGACCGCAGAGCGATGCTTAGGCGTCGTGGACGTAGAAGCGACCGCGCGTTCCAGCGGCCTCTTCGAGGCGCATAAACGTGTCCATATCACCGGCAAGGTCGGTCTTGAACTCGTCCCAATCGCTGTTCTGGTAGCCACCTGCATCCTGCCATTCGGCAAGCTGATCATCAGACAGGCTATGGAATTCCACACCGTTCTCGATCAGCTGTGACATGGCGTAGGAACGCGCCGATGGGACCTTAGACAGGTTCTGATGCTGGGTCACTTCGCCAGCAAACTCGATACCTTCCTGAACGTCCGCGGGCAGACTGTTGAACCACTCAAGATTGATGGAGTAGACCTGACTGTCTGGCACCGCCTGCGTGAAGGTCACGTGGCTGAGGATTTCGCCGAAGCCAAACACGTGTAGCGCACCCACAGATGGGTCAAGCGCATCGGCAACACCCTGACGGATAGCAGAAGGTGTTTCGCCCCATGCCACTGGCGTCGGGTTCGCACCCACCATGCGGTAGTATTGTTGAAGCATCGCAGAACCAGGCACGCGGAACTTCACGCCTGACAGATCGCTCGGTGTGATCACCGCGTTGCCGCCCTGACGAACAGCCACAACACGTGGATCGATCACGATGTAAAACAGCGCTTTGAAGCCCGATGCTGCGATCTTGGGGTCAACTTCCTGCTTCCATGCGTCGGACGACGTCAGGTTGGTGAACCGCTGGTTGGAACCACAGAAGTAAGGCAGGTTGATGAGGTCAACCACGGATGCGAACGGTGCAAAGTTTGCCAGGCTGTGCTGAGCACACTGGATCGTGCCACCCTGCACGGCCTGCGCCAATGCACCACCAGCGCCAAGCTGGCCGCCGGGTGCCAAACGCACATAGACTTTGCCGTTGGTCATGTTCTGGATGTTTTCTTTGAGGTCCAGCTGCATGATGGGGTAGCTGCGCGATGCGCCCAGCACATAGGCTGTTGCCAGCGTCATCACGTGGTCAGCGGCGGCTTCGCGCTCGCGCTCTTCAGCAGCTGTCTGCGCCATCGCTTCATCAGAAAGAAGCAGGCCGCCAGCGCCGGCAACAACAGCAGCGGTGAAGCCGCCTTTGGCAGCTAGGCGCATAAAATTGCGCCGTTCCAGCGACTTGATCTGTTTTGTATCGTTCATCTTGTCCTCCCAGGGATCAGTCTGTTTTTTCATTTTTTGATTTCGCCTTAGCCTCGGCGACGAGGATTGCAGCCGAGAAACTAATCGCGGCGGCAAAAAGCAGCAGCATTTCCTGCACGTTGCTTAGAATGGCCGAACCATCAATCGATCCGGACACAACGTTTCCGACGAAGGCAAGGAACAGCAAAGCGGCGAGTGCAAAGTACATTTTTCTTATCCTTGGTTGCACCATTACAAATATGTAAGCGCTTACATTGCGCGGTGTAAACCCCCTTGTGCGACATTTTGTACAAGGCTTCCTTTGGCACTGGTCCTCCTCTAGGGTGCGCTTGGCCACTCGATGACATGGGTGGCGCAAGAAAGCATCCAGGATGACAACCGCGGAAAAATCCAACGTTCAAGGGCTCGAAAAGCGCCGTCGTGCTGGACCTACAATCCAAGATGTTGCCCGCGCAGCCGGTGTTTCGACAGCCACAGTTTCACGCTGTTTGAATGAGCCAGACCTTGTTATTGAAGCCACGCGTGAGCGTGTTTTCAAGGCTGTGGACGAGTTGGGTTATGCCCCAAATTTTAGTGCCAAAACGCTGGCAGCCAACAAAAGCGGCACCATAGGTGCGATTATTCCGACCATGGAAAACGCGATTTTCGCGCGTGGGCTTCAAGCATTTCAGGAACAACTGGGTGAGTTTGGGTTCACGCTTTTGGTCGCCAGTTCAGCCTACCGCCCAGACTTGGAGGCTCAGCAGATTCGCAACCTCGTGGCCCGTGGGGTCGATGCGCTGATGCTCATTGGCTACGATCGTGATCCAGACATTTACGCGTTTTTGGCCAAGCGCGGGCTGCCGTTCGTCAATACCTGGACCTACAATCGCGATGTTGATGCATCCTCAGTTGGCTTTGACAACCGCGCTGCAATGCGTGGGTTGGCGGAAAAGGTTCTGGCACTTGGTCATACGCGTATTGGCGTGATTTCAGCGCATCGCACGCACAATGATCGCGCCCGAGAGCGTCTTGAGGGTATTCGTGAAGCCTTAAGTGCCGATGGTCTTGAGCCGAACAGTCTGTCGGTGCTCGATGTCAATTATTCTATTGAAAGCGGCGCAATGGCGTTTCGTACCCTCATGGAGGGTGAAGGCGCGCCGACGGCTGTGATGTGCGGCAATGATGTTTTGGCGGTTGGTGCGCTGGATATGGCGCGCCAAATGGGCCTTACCGTTCCAGACGATGTTTCGATCACCGGCTTTGATGATATTGAGTTGGCCCAGATATCTACGCCAAGACTGACGACTGTGCATGTGCCGCATCGCGAGATGGGCAAGCGGGCTGCGGAGATTTTGATTGGCATGCTCGGTGGGCAGCATTCTGGGCCGAGCACGCTGTTGAAAACACGGATCATGCTACGTGAAACCTTGGGTCCAGCGCGAGCAAGCATCTAGAACAGCTTAAACGTTGATGCCCGCCTGTTCGACAAAGGTAAGTGCGCCAAAAAGGGGTGGCGCGCGGTGTTGATCCAATTGGCGCACAGCCTTCTGGATGTTTGGCAAAGTGGTCCGACCGTAGCGCACTGCCATCACCGCAACATCGACATAACCGAGCAAAATGCGCGCATCGAGAGCGTGTGCAGTCGGGGTGCTATCGATCACGATAACCTCGTACTTGCGCCTTGCCGCGCTGATAAGATCAGCAAAGCGCGTGCTGGCCAAAAGCTTCTCCACGCTTCCTAAGGGTGGCTTGGTATTCCCCAAGACGTTCATGCCGGTTTCCGGGTCACGAAATGTTAGCTCGGCAATCTGCGCCAGAGTACCTTGGCCCGTCAGAACATCAGAGAATTGCGCTTCTGCTGCATCCATCTGCCAGTTCAAACGGTCGTATAAAGCGGCTTGGCGTAAGTCGGCATCGATCAACAAGGTTGATTTGCCCGATGTCGCCTCATGCATGGCGTAAGACAGCGCCAGAGTGGATTTGCCCTCATTGGCGTTCGATGACGTCATGAGAACGCAAAGTGCGCCCTTGCCAGACTGTTGAAGACCGACAGTGGTATCCAGTGTTCGAGCGATCTGCCGAATTCCCTCTGTGAACCGTGATACAGGATGTGTGGTGACCAGATCCTGTGGCGCATTGGCATCGAACCGTGAAACGGTTGGAAGCAAAGCGATGATCGGCAGCTGCGTGGCCCGCTCAATCATGTCAGCGTCGAAAACGCCCAAAAGCACGTGCTCACGAACGAGCCCTAAGCCGATGCCGATACCAAAGCCGAGCGTTAGTCCTGCCAGCCCAAGATAGAGTTTGGTCGGTTGATCACTGCGCAAGGGTGGCACGGCGCGCGAAAGGATGCGCACTTCGGTGCCATGGCGCGAGGTTAGCAACTGGACTTGCCTCCATCGCTCAAGCGCCTCTTGATAAACTTGGCGTGTGGTCTGCGCCTCTCCTTGCAAACGCTGCATGGTGAGTGTGAGGATAGGCCCCAGATCATCGGTGTTGAGAAAGCCCTGCAATTGGTGGCGCACATCGGCTGTCGTGGCTTCCAAGTTGGTCAACCGTTCGTCGATCTGCAAACGCCGGGTTTCTAAACCTGCACGTGTTTGCTCGCGGCTCGATTCCATCGTTGGGTCAGTTCGCAGCAGACGTGCGAGTTCTGCCCTTTCTGCAAAGAGCGCGCGTCGCTCGCTGGCCAAGCGTTGGAGGATATCAGTAACGGCTTCGTTCTGCGCCGGTGTTACACCACTCTGGCGGGCCAGATTGGCGGCAGCTGCTGCAAGCAGCATGTCATCGACCCGCCCCTCAATTGACCGCAGATTGACAGCAAGGTCTGCAACCCGTGTGGCGAGCGCTGCCTCTGCTGCTCGCGCTGTTGCAAGGCTGGTTTCTCTGCGCTCGGCAAGGTGACCATCAGCCAGGGCATTGGCCAAGGTCGCGGCGCGCACGGGCGAGGGATCGGCGACATTGATGGCAATGGTGAAGGACTGCCCGAGCCGCTCAATCACCGTGTTTTCGGTCAGGTCGACAATCGTGCGAGTCTCGAAACTTTGCCTGGTTGGTGATTTGGCTGCGGTCGATGAGATCAGCGATATGAAACCGTTCAATAGTGTTGTCCGGTTTGTCTGCTGGTCTGTTGGCGCATCAAGGCTGCCGATGGCTCTTCGCATTGTCTCATAAGACCGCAATATCTCCACTTCGTTGTCGACCAGGCTGTTGGCCAACTGGAAAGTTGCAGTGTTACCCGGCGCCGCAGTTAGTTGCTCTGCTCTTGTATCGACGACAATCAATGTCGTGGCGGTATAAAGAGCATCAATATGAATGACGCTTGCTAAAGTTAGCGCGCTAAAAACAGCGGTAGAAAAGAGAATGATTTTGGATTGTCGGCGTCTGAAATTATTAGCGCGTCGAACCAAGGATATTTTGTCTCTAGAGATCAATTGACGGTGACTGATGCTGGGATAAGGGAGCATGTCGACCACATTCTATTCTTGACGCGACGTAATTACTTTTAATTTTACTGCAACTTCATTTATATACTGCCTTTAGTTTCGCACTTTTTGCGAACCCAACTTTTGGCGATGCGTAATTAACCTGATATATCGTTTGACTGGTCAACCTCCCTCGACAGATCGGAACGTCTGGCTAGGATACCGCTCAAAAAGGGCGGGCCATGAAAGACAAGATACTTTCAGCATCCGATGCTGCGGCCTTGGTGCGCGATGGCGATACGATCACAACGTCGGGCTTTGTCGGTATCGGCGTGCCGGAGGCGTTGTTAAGCGCCTTGGAAACACGGTTCATCGAGACCGCCGCCCCGCGTGACCTGACGCTGTTTTTCGCCGCAGGGCAGGGGGATGGTAAAGATCGCGGCCTTAACCATCTTGGCCATCCCGGCCTGCTGAAACGCGTGGTTGGCGGCCATTGGGGGCTTATTCCCAAAGTTGGGCGGCTGGCGATTGATGGGCTGATCGAAGCCTACAATCTCCCCCAGGGCGTGGTCAGCCATCTCTACCGCGACATCGCGGCCGGCAAGCCGGGCACGCTCACCCATGTCGGCCTTGGAACCTTTGTCGATCCGCGCGTGGAAGGCGGCAAGATAAACGCGATGACACGCGCAGACCTGGTCAGCGTCATGAACGTCGGAGGCAAGGAGTACCTGTTTTATCAGGCGTTTCCGATCGACGTTGCGCTTTTGCGCGGTTCCACTGCCGATCCCGCTGGCAATATCTCCATGGAACGGGAAGCGCTGGTGATCGACGGGCTGGCGCAAGCGATGGCCGTGCGCAATTCCGGTGGTGTGGTGATCGTGCAGGTGGAGCGCATCGCCGCGCGGGGCAGTCTCAGCCCGCGCGAAGTGCAGATACCGGCGGCTCTGGTGGACGCTGTGGTGGTGGCCGAGCCGCAGGATCACATGCAAACCTTTGCGACCGCCTATTCGCACTTGTTTGCCGGTCGGTTCCGCGCGCCACCAGGTGCGGCACCTGTCATGGATCTCAGCTCGCGCAAGATCATCGCCAGGCGGGCGGCCTTTGAGCTGCCTGTCAATGGTGTGGTGAACCTTGGTATTGGTATGCCGGAGGGAGTGGCTGCCGTTGCCGCCGAAGAGGGATTGTTGGAGCACGTCACGCTCACCGCTGAACCCGGCGTCATGGGTGGCCAGCCTGCGTCGGGGCTTGATTTCGGGGCGGCGATCAACACCGACGCCATCCTTCCGCAGCACCAGCAGTTCGACTTTTACGATGGCGGTGGGCTTGATCTGGCCGTGCTTGGCATGGCGGAGGTCGATGCGGTCGGCAATGTGAACGTCTCGCGGTTTGGGCCGCGTCTTGCCGGGGCAGGCGGCTTCATCAATATAAGCCAGAACGCGCGCCAAGTCGTGTTCACGGGCACATTCACTGCCGGCGGCCTTGCGGTGGACATTGAGGGCGGACAACTCGCCATTGCGACCGAGGGCAAGGCCCGCAAGTTCTTGCAGCAGGTTCAGCAGGTGACGTTCTCCGGTGAACGCGCAGCGGATCTCGGAACGCCGGTGCTGTTCGTGACTGAGCGCTGCGTTTTCCAGCTTACGAGGGATGGTCTGCGTTTGGCGGAGGTCGCGCCGGGTATTGATGTCCAGGCCGATATCCTCGACCAAATGGGGTTTGCTCCGATTGTCGATAGGCCAGACTCGATGGATGCTCGGCTTTTTGCCAAAGAGCCGATGGGGCTTCGTATCGATCTGCTGCACCTCGATCTGGAAGATCGGATCGCGCTCGACGCTGCGACCAACCGGCTGTTCATCAACTTCGAAAAGCTGCGCATTCGAACGGCAGGGGATCTGGAGCAGATCGCTGCCCGCGTCGAAACGCTGCTGGAGCCGCACGATCGCGCCGTCGATGTCATCGTCAATTATGATGGCACGCGGATCGACGAGGACATCGCCGAAGACTATGCGGCGATGGTCGCCGATCTGGAAGATCGGTTTTACGCCCGCGTGACGCGCTATTCCTCGTCAGCCTTTATGCGGCTGAAGCTCGGTCAAACGCTGACCCGCGCGCCGCACATCTTCGAAACCGCCGAAGAGGCGCGGCGGTTTTTGGAGCAGGGAGAATAGAAGGGCGCTAAACCCCTTCGGAAGACTGTTCCCAAAGGTTGATGTCAGCGTCGTGGGCGAACTGGTCGATCTCGGCCAGTTCGTCTTCGGAAAATTCCATGTTGCCGACCACACCAACGCAGTCCTCGATCTGCGAGGGTTTCGACGCGCCGATCAGTGCGGTCGTGATCCCGCCCTCACGCAGCACCCAGGCAATCGCCATCTGGGCCAAGGTCTGCCCGCGCTTTTCAGCGATGGCGTTCAGCCCACGGATGGAGGCCATCGTTGCCTCCGACAGTACACCCGCATCGAGTGACTTGTCCTGTGACGCCCGGCTGCCTTGGGGGACACCGCCGAGATACTTCTTGGTCAGCAGGCCCTGCGCCAAAGGTGTGAAGGCAATCGAACCGACGCCAAGCTCCTTCAGCGTGTCTTTCAGGCCGTCGCGTTCCAGCCAGCGGTTGAACAGATTGTAGCTGGGCTGGTGGATGAGGCAGGGTGTGCCCAGGTCTTTCAGGATGGCGACTGCTTCGCGGGTCCGCTGCGAGTTGTACGAGGAAATCCCCGCATAGAGTGCCTTCCCGGAGCGGACGATCTGATCCAGCGCGCCCATGGTCTCCTCCAGCGGCGTGTTCGGATCGAAGCGGTGGGAATAGAAGATATCGACATAGTCCAGGCCCATGCGCTTCAGGCTCTGGTCGCAAGACGAAATCAGATATTTGCGGGTTCCCCATTCGCCATAGGGGCCGGGCCACATCAAGTAACCGGCCTTGGATGAAATGATCAGCTCATCGCGATAGCCGGCAAAATCGGTGCGCAGGATCTCGCCAAAGGCTTCTTCGGCGCTGCCCGGTGGCGGGCCGTAATTGTTGGCGAGATCAAAATGGGTGATGCCATTGTCAAACGCGGTCCGGCAGAGATCGCGCTTCACCTGATGAGGCGTGTCATGACCGAAATTGTGCCACAGCCCGAGCGAGATCACCGGCAGTTGCAGACCGGACGCGCCGCAGCGACGGTAAGCCATGCGGTCGTAGCGATCTGCGGCGGGTGTGTAGGTCATTGTCAGTTTCTTTCTGTTGCGCTCGCGTCGGTCAGCCATTCTTATCCGTTTTGTCTTTCAATTTCTCGCAGCCCCAGGCGGTGAAAGCGCCATTGCGCCAACCGTCTTTGCCGAAATGCACGCGCATAGGCGCGCCATCCTCATCCAGCACCATGCCGCCTGCTGCGTGCAAGACAGCGATGCCTGCTGCCGTGTCCCACACCATGGTCGGTCCAAAGCGCGGATAGACGTCGGCCTTGCCCTCGGCGACCAAGCAGAATTTCAGCGCCGAGCCAATGGCCGTTGTGTTACATCCGCTCATCTTCCCCAGAAAGGCTTGCGTTTTCGCATCGCGATGGGAGCGGCTAGCCACCGCGCGAATGGGTTGATCGGGATCAGGGCAGGTGGTGATCTGGCGCATGCTCTCAGCACCAAGCCTGTCACCAGGGTGCACCTTAGCAGCGAAGGCATTGTCGCCAGCCAGCCACATCTTGTTGTGGGCTGGGGCGTAGACGACGCCGACTGTTGGAACGCCGTTTTCGACAAGCGCAATATTGACGGAGAATTCTCCGTTTTTTTCCACAAACTCGCGTGTGCCATCCAGCGGATCGACCACAAAGAACACATCGCCCAACGCAGAGGGTTCCACGGTTTCGGCGCTTTCTTCAGAAAGCACAGGGATGTCGGGCGCAAGGTCATGCAGGCCTTTGGCGACGATCTCATCGGCAGCAAGGTCCGCACGGGTTAGCGGTGAGCCATCGGATTTGTCGATCACCTCAAAGCCGTCAGCATAGATCGCCATCACGGCGCGGCCCGCCTGGGATGCAAGATTGGCCAGCTCCAGCGCCAAACCATCGCGGTTTTGCGTCCAGTCGGTGGAAGAGGGCTGTGTGCCGGTGGCCATGATACTTTCAGGCGGGTGATCAGAGTCGAACGGTAGGCTCAAAAAACAGCTGGTGTCCAGCGATTATGCTGGTCCAGCATCGCGCAGCAAGGGCTTTGCCGCAGGCCAGTCTCCCGGTAAGGCAGAGCCATGACCTATTCTGATCCATTTGCCCCGCTTGCCGACCTTGATCGCCCCATCCACGTTGCCTCGCTTGGCGAGTGTATGATCGAGCTTTCTGATCTTGGCGCCACCGATGGTCGCGTGGCCATGGGCGTTGCTGGCGATACGCTGAATTTTGCCATTTACCTGGCGCGCTGCTGCCAAGGCCTTGATGTCGAAGTGAGCTATTTGACCGCTTTGGGTGTAGATCAGCTTTCTGATCGGATGATCGAAACAATGCAGGCAGAAGGCGTTCGTGCCGAGCACGTCGTGCGGTTCGCCAACAAACTGCCAGGCATCTACGCCATTGAGTTGGATGATGCGGGTGAGCGGTCGTTTCGCTATTGGCGCTCACAGTCGGCGGCCAAAAGTATGCTGGATGTGGGTGGCCTGTCCGACGCGGATATCGAAGCGTTCGACGTTTTGGTGCTTTCTGCGATCTCGCTGGCGATCCTTGCGCCAGATGCACGGGAACGCTTAATAGGTTTGTGTGCTCGCATGAAGGCGGCGGGCAAAGTGATTGTTTTTGATAGCAATTACCGTCCTGCCTTATGGCAAAGCGAAAACGAGGCGCGTTCGGTTATCAGCGCCATGTGGTCTGCGACCAGCGTTGGCCTTCCTTCGCGCGATGATGAAGCCAAGCTTTGGCCAGGCGAAGTGCCAGAACAAGTGTTCGCCCGGATCGACGTGCTCGAAGTTGCCCTTAAAGATGGCCCCGAAGGGCCTTGGCTTTGGATGGGCGAGGCGCTGCCAAAGGCAGTGTTCTCAGCGGCCGACCTTGTTGTTGATACCACGTCGGCCGGGGATTCGTTCAATGCCGGTTATCTGTCAGCTCGGTTTAAAGGGCGCTCACCTCAGCAGGCCGTGGAAGCCGGGCATGTGCTTGCATGCATCGTGATTGGCCAAAAGGGTGCGATCATTCCGCCGGCTGCGATGCCGCGTCTGGGATGACGCTTGGCGCGGTGCGGCCCTGCCGCATGGTTTTAGCGGTAAACACCACAAAAAAAGCAGCTGTCAGCATCAATATGATCGTTGGGGCAGGGGCTGAATCGATCCAGAAGCTGGCGTAGATTCCGGCAATGCTCGAAAGCAGCGTCACGCCGACGGCGACCATCATCATCGGGGCGAAGCGTTTGGTCACCAAGAACGCGATGGCGCCGGGCGCAATCAGAAGACCGATGGCAAGGATGATGCCGACCGCGCTCAGTGTGGCAACGATGGTTAGCGAGAGCGCTGCCAACAGGCCGTAATGCAGCCACTTCGTCGGCAAGCCGATGGTGCGGGCCTGAGCCGGGTCAAAAGCGTGCAGCATCAGGTCGCGCCAGAAAATCAGAAGGCCAATCGTGACAAGCGCAGAGATGCTTCCAGCGGTCCAAAGGTCTTGCGCGTCGATGCCCAGCATGTTGCCGAACAGGATATGATCAAGGTGCAGCGAGGTGGTGATCGCTGCATAGATGACCAAGCCAAGCCCGAACATGCCGGAGAAGACCACACCCATCACCGTGTCCTGCTTCACGCGGGAATTGTCGTTGATGTAGCCGGTGGCGACAGCGCACACCATGCCGGCAATGAATGCGCCGACTAGCAGCGGCAGCCCAACCAAGTAGGCAAGCACGATGCCCGGCAGCACGGCGTGGCTGACAGCATCACCCATCAGCGACCAGCCTTTGAGCACAAGGAAGCAAGAGAGCATGGCGGTCGGGACAGCCAGAATGCTGGCGATCAAGAACGCCTGCTGCATGAAGCTGAACTGGAAGGGCAGAAGAAGCGTGTCGATCATTGGGCACTCTCTTCAACAGCAAGGCGCGCCACGCGCCGATTGGCCAGCAACCCGTGCTTCGGCGCAAACACAAAAGCGGTGAGGAAAACAAGTGTTTGGAGCACCACGATGACGCCGCCTGTCGCGCCGTCAAGGAAGTAGCTGATGTAGGCCCCGAAAAAGCAGGTGAGGGTGCCAATCGCCACCGAGAGAACCAGCAGGCGCGGAAAGCGGTCGGTGAGCAAGTACGCCGTCGCGCCAGGTGTTACGACCATAGCGATGACCAGAAACGCGCCAACGGTTTGTAGCGCCGCTACGGTGGCTGCTGAGAGCAGCACGAAGAAGATGAAGCGCAAACGCTCCGGGTTCAAGCCGATGGTGCGCGCGTGGTTCTCATCGAAAAACACCGCCATCAAGTCTTTCCATTTGGCGAGCAGAACCGCCAAGCAGACAAAGCCGATAATGGCCAATTGCAGCGTGTCGGCCGGTGTGATGGCCAGAATGTTGCCCAGGATAATCGTCTGAACGTCAATCGGGACGGGTGATACCGAGACCATGAAGAGGCCAAGGCCAAAGAAGCTGGTGAAGATCAGCCCGATGATCGCGTCCTGCTTCAAGCCCGTGCGCTGGCTGAGAAACAGCATGGCGCCAGCTGCTAGTCCACCGGCCAAAAATGCCCCAAAAGCGAATGGCAGGCCGAGCATGTAGGCTCCCGCAACCCCGGGCACAATGGCATGGGAGAGGGCATCGCCAATCAGCGACCAGCCTTTGAGCATGAGGTAAGCTGAAAGGAAGGCGCATACGCCGCCGACCAGGGAGGAGACCCACATGGCGTTGAGCATGTAGCCGTAGGTGAAGGGCTCGAAGAGCACGCTCATGCATCGTCCCCAGGCCGCTCACCATCCTTGGTGGTGCGGGTTTTGTCGTCATAGATAACCATGGGGCGTTCATCATCGGTGAGGATGGTCACCTGGCGGGCATCATCATCATCGTGGAGATCTTGGCCGCCAAGAACGAAGTGGCGCAACACGCCGCCAAAGGCGTTGGCAAGGTTCTCTTGGGTGAATGTCGTTTCGGTTGGTCCGTGACAGAGCACCGTGCCTTTGATCAGGACCACGCGGTCGCAAAACTCCGGCACCGAGCCGAGATTGTGTGTGGATACCAGCATGATGCGGCCTTCGTCGCGAAGCTCTTTCATCAGTGTGATGATGGCTTCCTCAGTTTGCACATCGACGCCGGTAAAAGGCTCATCAAGCAGAATGACCTGACCATTTTGCGCCAGAGCACGAGCGAGGAAAACACGTTTGCGCTGGCCGCCGGAAAGCTCGCCGATTTGCCTGTCGCGAAAGCTCTCCATGCCAACGCGCGCCAACGCATCGGTGACGGCTTCATGGTCTTTGCGGCTTGGAATACGCAGCATGTTCATGTGGCCGTAACGGCCCATCATCACCACATCTTCGACGAGGACTGGAAATGACCAGTCAACCTCTTCGGCTTGCGGCACATAGGCAACCAGGCCTGCCTTGAGTGCTTGCGGAACGCTTTGGCCGAGGATGGAAATGTCACCGCCATCAAGCGGCAGAAACCCCATCAAAGCTTTGAAAAGCGTGGATTTTCCTGCGCCATTGACGCCGACGAGGGCGGTGATGGTATGGGTTGGCACCTCGAACGAGGCATCGTGCAGCGCGGTGACGCCATTGCGATACGTGACAGTAACGTGGCTGGCCGAGAGGCCAACCACGTCGATTGTATTGGGGGAGATAGGGGCGATTTGGTTCAATTGATGCTGCCTGTCAGTCCCTGCGCGACAGTGCGCGAGGTGACGGTGAGAAGATCAAGGTAGGTTGGCACGGGGCCGTCCGCTTCCGACAGACTATCAACATAAAGTTCGCCGCCATAGGTGACACCGGTTTCGCGGGCCACCTGCTCGGCTGGATCTGTGTTGACCGTGCTTTCGCAGAACACCACTGGGATATCTTCGGCACGCACCGTGTCGATAACGCGACGCACCTGCTGCGGTGTGCCAACGGCGTCAGCGTTCATCGGCCAGAGATAGAGCTCCTGCATCTGGAAATCGCGAGCGAGGTAAGAGAAAGCGCCTTCGCAGGTGACCAACCAGCGCTGACCTTCGGGGATCGCCAGAACCGCTTGACGCAATGGAGCGATGGTTTCTTCAATCTGCTCTTTGTAGGCGGCGGCGTTCGCGGCGTAGGTGCCTGCATTGGCTGGGTCGGCTTCCCTGAGTGCACGCTCAATGTTGTCGACGTAGATCAGCGCGTTTTCTAGACCCATCCAGGCGTGCGGATTGGTCTGGCCCTCATACCCACCAGAGGCGATGGCAATCGGATCGATACCTTCGGTGAGCGTGGCCGATGGCACATCGCCTAGATTGTCGAGGAATTGCTCGAACCAGAGTTCTAGGTTGAGGCCGTTCCAGAGAATAAGATCAGCATCGAGAGAGCGACGAATATCACCTGGGGTAGGCTGATAGCCATGAATTTCTGCGCCAGGACGGGTGACCGAGACAACGTCAGCAGCATCACCGGCAACGTTTTGCGCCATGTCGGCAAGCACTGTGAAGGTTGTCACGACTTTCAGGCGCTCGTCAGCGGCCACATAGTTGCCGGTGTAAAGAAGCGCGATCGCGATCCCCAAAACCATTGTGAAGAAGCCTGTGCTTTTGCGCACGCGTGACCCGCTCGGTGATTGCACTGATGTGGTCGATAGCGCGACAGAGTTGGAGGCAGGGGGGTGGTGCATCGAAGGCTCCTTGATATTGGTTTCTAGTTTTGAATGATTATGAGAACGATTTGCAAGTACTATTCTAGTTGCGAATGGTTTGCAACTGACTTTGTGGTGATTGTCTTGAGCGTTTTGGATATTGTTCTTCCGAGAAAAAAGACTGGTCAGCAGAGGAGGGCTGTACAGCGAGGACGAATTTTGCTCGGTTTGCGCGCATGGCTGCGCCGAACCTCTTGCGAACGATCAACGAGACCCGCGTTCTGAACCTTTTGTTTCAGCGCGGGCCGCATTCGCGGGCCGATATCGCGCGCGAGCTTCAGGTGACACGCTCCACTGCCTCGGCATTGGTGGCTGGCCTTGTAGAGCGGGGTCTGTTGCTGGAGACCGAGGAAACCGCCGATGTTGAGCGGATCGGGCGGCCAGGCTTTGTGCTCAAACTCAACCCCAGCGCGCGCACCTATATCGGAGTTGATATCGCGGTTTCTGAGCTTCGCATCGTCGCGCTGGATATGAACGCGGATGTGATCGCATCACTCACAGTTCCTTACACTGATCCTGCCACGCCGGACTATGTGGTTGGCTTGGTACGCCCGGCGGTGGAGCAGCTTTTGGCCGACAATGCGCTGGATTTCGCAGCCGTTGAGGGGCTGGGGGTCGCCATTGCAGGTTTGGTGGAAACCAATGGTGTGATTGTGTTTGCGCCCATCCTGAATTGGCGCAATGTCGATATCAAAACGATGATCGAGCAAGCGTTCGATGTGCCGATCAACCTGCATTTTGACAATGATGCCAATGCCTGCGCCGTCTCAGAAGGCTATCGTGCCGATGCTTCTTCGACAGGTACGCTGGCCTATTTTTTGATGGACAGTGGCGTTGGGCTTGGCATCCTCCATCAGGGCCAGGTGTTTCGCGGCCAGGAGGGCGTGGCCGGCGAGATCGGCCATGCGCGCTTCTTTGGCGGACTTGGTGACAGCGGTCTTGGTGATGATGTTGATTTTGCCGCAGCGCCGACGTTCGAAGATGTTGTCGGGCGTGAGGGTGTTTTGCGCATGTGCGCGCGCCATCAGGTGAACGCAACGTCCATTCGTGCCTTCGTGGAGCTGGCGAAGACTGGCGACCCCGGCGCGCGGCGGGTGTTTGAACTCTGGGCGCGCTGCTTGGCGGTGGGCGTTGCCAATCTTTGCGTTATTCTCAACCCTGATGAGATTGTGATTGGTGGCAAGACAGCAGAGCTATTTTCCATCGACCCCAAGCGTGTGCATGACGAAGCCAACCGTCATCTGCGTTTTATGTTCAAAACACCGACCCTACGGACCAGCGTGTTGGGTGTGTTGGCCGCCAGTGTCGGCGTTGCCAGCGTGATGCATCGGCAGAGTTTCGCCGTCTCGGCGAACACCGATGGTGCGTTAAGCGCTTGATATAATACCTTTAAGCCAATTTTCTTTCTCTGCCTCCCAGTTGCCGGTTGACAGCATCCGACTTTGTTTGCACTCTGAACAAACTCGGGAGAAAAACGGTTTCGAGAGTGCGCGTCTTTTGTGCCTTGCACCATCGGGCCCAAGCAAAAACAAAAACCTGCGGCGCGCCCGAGCGTGCCCGTCTTGGGATGGAAAACATGAAAAAATTGCTCGCATCGTCAGTATGCGTGGCCGCTCTTGCGGTTAGCGCAACGGCCCCAGCTCATGCTGAGGGCGTTGAGGTTCTTCACTGGTGGACGTCCGGTGGTGAAGCTGCCGCTGTGCAGGTCCTGAAAGACTCGCTCGAAGCCGAAGGCTATTCGTGGGAAGACATGGCTGTGGCCGGTGGTGGCGGTGATGCTGCCCGCACCACGCTGCGTGCCCGCGTTGTCGCTGGTGATCCGCCGACCGCTGCCCAGCTGCTTGGCATGCAGGTTACCGAATGGGCGCAGGAAGGTTTCCTCGGCAACCTCAACGATGTCGCCGATGCTGGTGGCTGGAATGATGTTGTGCCAGCCGCGATCCAGCAGTTCGGCACGTATGACGGTGAGTGGGTTGCCGCTCCGGTGAACGTGCACCGCCCGAACTGGCTGTGGATGAACCGCGACGTGTTCGAATCCAACAACCTTGATGTCCCCACAACATGGGAAGAGTTCAACGCCGTGGCCGAACAGCTGCAGGGTATGGGCATCATCCCGCTGGCCCATGGTGGTCAGCCTTGGCAGGATGCAACCATCTTTGATGATGTGGTGCTTGGCATTGGCGGTCCTGACTTCTACCAGGCTGCGATCATCGATCTGGATGAAGATGCGCTGTCGTCGGACACCATGGTTGCCGTCTTCGACCAGATGCGCACCATTCGCGGCTTTGTGGATGACAACATGTCTGGCCGCGACTGGAACCTTGCCAGTGCCATGGTCGTGCGCGGTGAAGCCGCCATGCAGCTGATGGGCGACTGGGCAAAAGGCGAGTTCATCGCTGCTGGTCTGACGCCAGGTGATGAGATCATGTGCACCACGGCACCGGGCACTGAAGGTGCGTTCCTCTTCAACACCGACTTCTTTGCGATGTTCGATGTGGATGCGGCCGATGCTGAAGCACAGCAGGCACTTGCTGCCGGTATCCTTGATCCGGGTTTCCAGGAAGCGTTCAACCTGGTGAAGGGTTCGATCCCGGCACGCACCGACGTCTCACCTGACAACTTCGATGCCTGTGGCCAGCAGTCGATCTCCGACATGGCAGCCGCTGCTGAAGCGGGCACGCTGATGGGCTCGATGGCCCATGGTCATGCGCAGCCAAGCTCGATCCAGGGCGCCATGGTTGACACCGTCACTCAGCACTTCAACTCCGACATGTCTTCCCAGGAAGCTGTTGAAGCGCTGGTGACCGCGATCAACGCAGCGCGCTAAGCAAAACGCGTTCTATTAAGCTCTGCCGCAGGTGTTTTTGGATTCCTGATTATCCTGCGGCAGAGCGTTTGTTGCGCCTAATCCCCTCTTAAGGCGTCCGCTTCACCCTTTTTGGTGGCGCTTCCAGTGCCCCTTAGCGGAGACCTGCCTAATGCAGCGCCTTCTCGCCCGCCTCATGCCTGTTGCGGTGTTGTCGCCGACGATCATTCTGACGACGATTTTTATCTATGGGTTCATCCTCTTTTCTGTGATCTTGTCGTTCACCGGATCGCGCATGTTCCCGCGCTTCAACTTTGTCGGCTTTGATCAGTACACCCGCCTGTTCGCCAACCCGCGTTGGGAAGTGGCGGTGGAGAACATGCTGATCTTCGGCATTCTCTACATCCTGCTCTCAACGCTGATTGGCCTGACGCTGGCGATCTTGCTCGATCAGAAAATCCGCAATGAAGGCGTGCTGCGCACCATCTACCTCTACCCGATGGCGATCTCGTTTATCGTCACCGGCGTGATCTGGCAGTGGATCCTCAATCCGGGCCTCGGCATCCAAACGTTTATGCGCAATCTAGGTTTCGAGAACTTCACCTTCGATTGGCTCGTTCAGAACGATCTGGCGATCTACTGCGTTGTTATCGCAGGGGTTTGGCAGGTTTCCGGCTACATCATGGCGCTGTTTTTGGCTGGGCTTCGCGGCATCAACACCGACATTGTGAACGCGGCTAAAATCGATGGCGCCAAGACCTGGCAGACCTATCGTTATGTCATTCTACCGGAGCTGCGGCCGATGTTCCTGACCGCCTTCGTGGTCCAGGCGCATTTGGCGATTAAGAGCTACGATCTGGTGGTCGCGCTGACCAAAGGCGGACCGGGCTTTGCCACCGAGCTGCCCTCGACCTTCATGTACTCCACCACCTTCACCCGCAATGAGATGGGGCTTGGTGCGGCCAGTGCCGTGATCATGCTCTGCACCATCGCCGCTGTGGTTGTCCCTTACCTTTACTCGGAGATTCGCAATGAGCGTCGCAGCGCTTGAGCCGTCGTCCGTAGCGGACGACAAAGTGGATTGGGGTGCACGGTTTAGCCGGATCGCGGTCTACGGGGTTTTGATCTTCGCGGCCCTGGTGTTCCTGGTGCCGTTAATGTCGATGGTCTTCACCAGTCTGAAGGACATGGATGAAATTCGCGGTGGCAATCTGCTGGCACCGCCTGCTGATCTGACCTTCGCGCCGTGGTTGAAGGCGTGGAGCGAAGCTTGCATTTCGGTGCAATGCGATGGGTTGGCACCTTACTTCATCAACTCGCTGCTGATCGTCGTTCCCGCCGTTCTCATCTCTGTCGCCTTGGGAGCGCTCAACGGCTATGTGCTCACCATGTGGCGCTTTCCCGGCGCCGACTGGGTGTTTGGCGCGCTGCTTTTCGGCTGCTTCATACCCTTCCAGATCGTGCTCATCCCGATGGCGCGCATGCTCGGGATCATGGGTATAGCCGGCTCGATACCCGGCGTGGTTTTTGTCCATGTGGTCTATGGCATCGGCTTCACGACGCTCTTCTTCCGTAACTATTACGCCTCGGTTCCCAAGGAACTGGTAAAGGCTGCCAGCGTTGATGGTGCGGGCTTTTGGGGCACCTGGTGGCACATCTTGATGCCGATCTCCTGGCCCATCGTGACGGTCGCCGTCATCTGGCAGTTCACCGGCGTGTGGAACGACTTCCTGTTTGGCGTGTCTTTTTCCTCCGGCGGTAGCCAGCCGGTGACGGTGGCGCTGAATAACCTGGTGAACACCTCCACCGGCGTCAAAGAATACAATGTCGATATGGCGGGCGCGATGATCTCCGCCTTCCCAACCTTGTTTGTGTACGTCGTGGCGGGACGCTTCTTCCTGCGCGGCCTGATGTCTGGCGCCGTTAAGGGCTAGGGCCGAGACCCTAGGGCCAATAAGGATACTCACAATGACCACGCTTGCTGTTCAGGACATCAAGAAGAACTTTGGCCCGACGGAGGTGCTCAAAGACATCGATATGGAGATTGGCACCGGCGATTTTTTGGTGCTGGTCGGGCCATCGGGCTGCGGAAAATCGACGCTGCTCAACATCATTGCAGGGCTGGAAAACCAGACATCCGGCAAGGTGGTGATCGCTGGGCGCGATGTCTCCAGTTTGCAGCCCAAAGAGCGGGACATCGCGATGGTGTTCCAGTCCTATGCGCTCTACCCATCTATGACGGTGGAGCGGAACATCGGTTTTTCGCTGGAGATGGCGGGCGTTGATAAAGCCAAGCGGATGGAGCGCATCGGCGAGGTTGCCGAGCTTTTGAAGATCACCGATCTGCTGAAGCGCCGCCCCAGCCAGCTGTCCGGCGGGCAGCGTCAGCGTGTGGCCATGGGCCGGGCACTGGTTCGTGAGCCACAGATCTTTTTGTTTGATGAGCCGCTGTCCAACCTGGATGCCAAGCTGCGCGTGGATATGCGTGTTGAGATTAAGAAGCTGCATCAACGCCTTGGCGCGACGATTGTTTATGTCACGCACGATCAGATCGAAGCGATGACGATGGCAACCAAGATCGCCGTCATGAAGGGTGGCATCATCCAGCAGTTTGGGGCGCCCAAAGACATTTATGATCGCCCGTCCAACACGTTTGTCGCGACCTTCATGGGCTCGCCGGCGATGAATCTGCTCACCGGCACCATTAAAAAAGACGGTCCAGGCTGGGTCATCGACCATGGCACCGAGACGGTCGCCGTGCCGCGTCATGTCGATGTGTCCGGCCTGCGTGAGGGACAGGACGTATTGCTCGGTATTCGTCCCGAAGCGGTGCATCTTGCCTCAGAAGTCGCCCATGATGATCGTATCGATCAGGGCTGGGAATTCGAACGCATCGTGGATGTGACCGAGCCGACCGGCCCAGCGACGCTCGCCCTGTTTGACGTCGATGGCACCGAGTTCCACGCCTCGCTTTCTGGCGATGCGGATGTGGAAGCAGGCAAGAGCTACCGGTTCAAAGCTGATCTTTCAAAGGCCCTTTTGTTCGACGCTTTGAGCGAACAACGCATTGCGCATGTGGACGAAACCAGCGCGCCAGAAGAGACGCAAGCGGCCTAGATATGAGCGATCAATCCCCCTTCCGGATCGGTGTTCTCGGCGCCGGGCCGATCGCCCAATTCGGTCATTTTGAGGCCTGCGCCAAGGCAAAGAACGCTGAGCTTTATGCGATTTGCGATGTTGCCGAAGACCTTGCGCAGCGCATGGCGGTGACCCACGACGCGGGCCAGGTTTTCACCGACTATGATGCAATGCTCGCCGACCCGGACCTGGATGGCGTGATCATCGCAACGTCCGATCCGTTCCATGTGCCGATGTCGATCAAGGCCTTAGAAGCGGGCAAGGCCGTCTTGAGCGAAAAGCCGCTTGGCATCAGCGTAGAAGACGTGCTCCAGCTTGAGGCGGCTGTTGAGCGAACCGGCGGCTACCTGCAAGTTGGCCATATGAAGCGCTTCGATCGGGGGATTGAGGCGGCCAAGACCTTTATCGATGAAAAGATGGGCGAGATGCAGGCGCTGAAGGCCTGGTATTGCGACTCGACCCACCGCTACACCAACACCGACGCGGTGCAGCCGCTCCCGGTGCGCTCGGCCAATGCCAAGAAGCCGGCGGGCGATCCCAAGGCCGACCGGCAGAGCTACTACATGCTCGCCCATGGGTCGCATCTTGTTGATTTGATGCGGCATTTGGCCGGTGAGATCACCAGCGTTTCTGCGCGTTTGTCGGAAAAATTCGGTGCCTATTGCTGGTTTGTGGATGTGGAATTTGCGAACGGCACGCTGGGTCACATGGACCTGACGGTCGCTGTACGCATGGATTGGCACGAGGGCTTCCAAATGTATGGCGAGCACGGCGCCATTCTCGCGAAAACCTACAATCCTTGGTACTACCGCTCCTCTGAGGTCGACATTTTTGATGAACCGACTGCCAGCACCACCCGCGTGCTCGGCGCTGACGGCCATTTCTTTCGTCGTCAGGTGGAAGGTTTTGCGCGCGGTGCACGCGGTGAGACCACGCAGGCGGCGGGCATCGTCGATGGCGTGCAAAGCGTGAAAGTGATGGCCGCAATCCGTCAGTCGGTGGCAAGCGGCAAGCCGGTGGACGTCGCCAGTGCGAGCGGAGCGGTCTGATGCAGATCGGTATTTTTGCCAAAACCTTTCCTGGCAGTGATCCCGACATAGTATTTGGAGCGGTGAAGGCCGCCGGATTTTCTACCATTCAGCACAATTGGTCGTGCTCAGGACTGGCATCCGTTCCGGATACCATTCCTGATGATGCCCAAGCTGATGTGGTGCGCGCCACAGACAAGCACGGCCTTGAGATGGCAGCGGTGTCGGGCACCGTGAACCTGATCCATCCCGATATGGCGGTGCGCCAGCAAGGCATCGACAATCTCAAGACGGTCATTCGCTCGGCGCCAGCCATACAGGCACCCGTTGTGACGCTGTGCACGGGGTCGCGCAATGCAGACGACCAATGGGCCGATCACCCAGACAATCAGAGCGAGGAAGCTTCGGCTGATCTTCTGGCGGCCATGGAGCAGTTGCTGCCGGTTGCTGAAGAGGTCGGCGTCAAGCTTGGCGTTGAGCCCGAATTGGCCAATGTTATCAACAGCGCGGAAGCTGCCAAGCGGCTGATCGATGCGCTCCAGAGTGACGCGCTGACTATCGTTTTCGATCCGGCCAATTTGTTCGAGATCGCCTCGCTGGACGAGCAGCAGCACATCATCGCCGAAGGCTTGGAACGGCTCGCAGGCTATATCGGCATGGCCCATGCCAAGGACCGCACCGAGGATGGAGGCTTCACCGCCGCAGGGCAGGGGGTTCTTGACTATCCGTTCTTTCTCAATGGGTTGCGTACTGTTGGCTTCAATGGCCCGTTGATCACCCACGGTCTTTCTGCGGATGATGCACCGGGTGTTGCCACGTTCCTGGCGGAGCAGTTGGCATGATGCGCAGCTTCAATCATGCCGGGCTGACGCTGTCCTATCGCGATGAGGGCGAAGGGCCAGCGCTGATTTTTCAGCATGGGCTTGGTGCAACCGCTGACCAACCTTTTGAGATCATGAGCGATTTTGATGGGTTTCGCCGCATTGCTTTGGAATGTCGCGGCCATGGTTCCAGTGATTTGGGCGACCTAAGCGAGCTTTCCATTGCGACCTTCGCTGATGATTTGTTGGCTCTTATGGATCATCTGGAGATAGCTAGCGCGCATGTCGGTGGCATCTCAATGGGCGCTGCCATCACGACGCGATTTGCTGTACTTAATCCCCCGCGCACGCGGTCTTTATGCGTTGCACGCCCTGCTTGGTTCGATCACACCGCGCCTGAAAACATGGCGATCTTTGCAGTGGCTGCGGCTTTTCTTGATGCCCATGGGGCGGATGAGGGTCGCGCGCAGTTTGAAGCCAGCGAGCCCTTTCTGGCGCTGAAGTCAGCCTCGCCAGACAACGCGACGTCTTTGCTTGGACAGTTTGACCGGCCGGACCCTGCTTCAACGGTGGCTTTGCTCTCACGCCTGGCAGTCGATGGGCCAGGCATTTCATTCGCCGACTATCATGCGCTGCGCCTGCCGGTGCAGGTGATCGGCCATGGGCTTGATGCTGTGCACCCTTGGTCGATGGCCCAGGCGATTGCTGAAGCGACGCCGGGTTCTCAGCTCGTTGAGATCACACCGAAAAGCACCAGAAAAGCGCGCTATGCGTCTGAGTTTTCCTCAGCCTTGCAACGCTTTCTGCACAGCGTCGAAACGTCAGAAAGTGCCGCGTCAAACGCCTTGCCGGTTTTTGCCAATGAATGATGGCGACGCAATCTTGGTGGCCGATGTCGGTGGCACATCCATGAAGCTCGGCGCGGTCGTCAACGGCGCACCGGCGACCTTCAGTCAGCGTGTTTCTTCACGTGAGCTGCGGTGCTCTGATCCGCTTGGCGCGCTTGAAAACATCTTCAAAACCTTCGCCAAGGACAATGCGCTAGCCTTTGATGCCGTTGTGATGACGGTGCCGGGGTTCGTTGATCGCGATTTTGATCGCGTACTCTATGCTGCCAATCTCCCAGAACTGAATGGCGTTTCTCTCGCCTCGGGGCTCTCGCAAAGGCTGGGCGTGCCCGTAACGTTGGAGCGTGATGCTGTTTTGCTTCTGCAGGGCGAGCGGACCTGCGGTGTGGCGCAGGGGACCAACAGTGTTCTTGGTATCTTTTTCGGCACAGGCGTCGGCGCTGCTTTGATCGAGGACGGCAGGGTCTTTCGTGGCGCTGGATGGGCACTGGAGATCGGACACATGCCGATCCATGGCGATGCCGAACCGCTGGACGGGCTGAAGGCCGACAGTCTGGAAGTCTATGCGTCGGGCCGCAGACTGAACCAGTTGGCCACGACCTACGGCGTGCCTGTGGATGCGCTTTTCGAGCAGGAGGGTTCGCCTGCGCTGAGCGCCGATTTGGCGACCTTCGTACGCGACCAGGCCTTTGCAACGGCTTCCAGCCTTTTGATGTTTTGCCCAGAAACGCTTGTGCTTGGTGGTGGTGTTTTGGAGATGCGCGGCTACCCGCGTGACGCCTTGATCGAACAAATTCGCCAGCGTGCCACGCTGCCACCCAATCGTCCCCTCGATATTCGTTTTGCCACCCGTGGCTGGCGCGCCGTTCTTGATGCGGCGCAAGCTTTGGTGGCTGAGCGAGAACCTTCTTTTCAACACGCCGCGCTGCACGCGCACGCTTAGAGACTACCGCGTTTTCGGACGGAAAACCGGTGCCCACTTTTCCTGAAAATGCTTGTAAGGACTTTTCAATGCCTGCTGATCACCTTCCCAACAAGCTTGGCGTTCATGCCTTGGTATGGACCGCCTCCTGGGGTGAAGACGAGCTTAATCGCGCGTTCGAGCACTCGCGCCGCATCGGCTATGAACTGATCGAACTGCCGCGCTTTGATCCATCGATGATCAGCGTGGACAAGCTGCGCAAGCTGCTGGATGCGCATGATCTGAAATGCGCCATCACCATGGGGCTTGCCTGGGATGCGGACATTTCCAATCCTGATCCAGAGATCGCCCGCCGTGGCGAGTTGATGTTGGAGAACGCCGTCTCAGCAGCACGTGACATCGGCGTGGAACTGCTTGGTGGCATTTTGTACTCAGCGCTCGGAAAGTATCCCAAAGCGCCGACGCCTAAAGGCCGACAGAATGCGGTCGATGCCATTCGCCGGATCGCCGACAAAGCGCAGGCGGCAGAGGTGCCGATGGTGCTGGAGATCGTCAATCGCTATGAGACGAACCTGCTGAACTCCACCGATCAGGGTCTGCAGTTCCTGGCCGATGTTGGCCATGACTGGCCGAAGCTGCACCTTGATACCTACCATATGAACATCGAAGAGTGTGACATTGGCGATGCGCTGCGCCGCGCTGGCGACAAGCTCGGATACTTCCATATTGGCGAGAACAATCGCGGGCCGCTTGGGTCCGGTACCATCGATTTTGCCAGCGCCTTCACTGCGTTGCGCGACATCGATTACCGGGGCTGGATCACCTTTGAGAGCTTCTCATCGGAGGTGCTGGACGAAGGCCTTTCCAACGACATCGCGATCTGGCGCAACATGTGGACCGACAATGTCGCGCTGTCCGACCACGCCTATCGCTTCATGGTCAGTCAGATCGAAGCCTCGATGGTGCGCGCCGGTCAATCCTAAAGCTGCTGCTCGACGGTGACGCTGACTTGCGGTGGCCCGCCTGCTCCGGCCGCTCCGGTGAAGCTTCCAGTCAACGGAATCGCCTGCGAAGGTTTGCGTACGCTGGCGACTTTGATGAGGTCCGCGGTGCCCGTGATGTTGTTGGTCGGGTCGAAATCCACCCAGCCAATGCCGGGCACAAACAGTTCCGTCCAAGCGTGTGTTGCCGCCGCCCCAACATTGCTCTGTTGGCCACCATCGAGTGCGGGGGAATAGAGGTAGCCGGTTGCAAAACGCGCGGCGAAGCCGAGCACCCTGGCGGCTTCCATCATGAAGAACGCATAATCCCGGCAGGTCCCTGAGCCTCGCGCCAGCAGATCAAGCGGACTCATCGTGCCTTCGTCATAGCGCGCTTCGTAGGTGAAGCCCTCATACACGGCCTGCATGAGATTGCGGGCAACTTGAAGTCCGTCAGAATGGTTGCGGATGCCACGCGCTTCAATCCAGTTTTCCAGATCGGCGGCGCCGTGTTCGTCATCCATAAGAAGAAGCGTGGCCAGATCGCGCCGATCTTCAGGGCTGTACTGAATAGGGTAAGGAGCCTGGCGGCCGTCAACCACAAGATTTTCTGGTGCTGATGGGAAGCGTTCCAACTGCAGTTTCGACGTGACCGACAGCTGTTGCGACATGCCTGAAAACGCGATGGTGGCGATGGAATTGCCGAAAACATCGAAAGACCAAACCACTGGCGCATTGGGCGATAGCGCGAGGGTGGCGTTGACGACCCGCAAATGGTGGCCGTCGCGCGGGCGCAACATAGCGCGGTGCGTGTGCAGCTCGACCGGTTGCGAGAATTGATAGCGGGTCTGGTGGGTGATGGTGAAACGCATGGTGCGAATTGATGAGCCTCAATGTGTGTAATGCGGATGTACCGCTACCTAGGCAACGTGGAAAGCTGTTCTTGCGATGGTGTGAGAGCTTTGCGCGAAAGGAGTGACATTATGTGTGGCCTTTGTGGTTTTGGATTGACCGATGCGCAGTTGCTGTTGGAGCTGGAAGAAACAGAGCCGCTTGAATTGACCGATGATTTGGCGGAAACCGGTGACCGTCCCTTGGCGACTGACTCTATGCCATCCAACGCAAAGCCCAATTCTCACCGTGCAGAACGCAGAGCCGCCAAAAGACCCCTTCATGCCCTTGTTGGCCGGGTTGTTGCCATCTTACGCGATGGACACAAGCGCGAAACTCACGCGGCTCACGGTCTCTGAAAACCACACCTATTGCGCCGATGATGGTGATCGCAGGCTTGTTTTGCGGGTTCATCGCGCTGGATATCATACCCAAGCGGAAATTCTAAGCGAGCTGGATTGGATCGCGGCTCTGCATGCAACTGGCACTGTAGTGACGGCGCAGCCGATTGCGCGCGCGGATGGTGGGCGACTGAGTTTTATTGCGCTTGGTGGCCAGCGGCGCTGTGTCAGCGCGTTTTCCTTCCTTGAGGGACAAGAGCCGAAGGTCGGTCATCATCTGGCGGCGCGTTTTGAAGAGCTTGGCGCGATTAACGCTCGGCTTCACCAGCATGCCAAGGACTGGCCTCGACCGCCCAGCTTTGCCCGCAAGCGCTGGGACTTTGATCTTATGTTTGGGCCTCAGCCCATCTGGGGCGATTGGCGCGCGGCCTATGACCGGAACGAAGACATCGTTCTTCTGGAAGGCCTGGAGGCAAGGCTTCGTTCCAAGCTGGACGCCTATGGCGATAGTTCGGATCGTTTTGGCCTGATCCATGGGGATCTGCGGGTGGCTAACCTGCTGGATGATGGTGAGCGGTTGGCGGTGATCGATTTTGATGATTGCGGGTTCAGTTGGTTTGCCTACGATTTTGCTGCCGCGATCAGCTTTCATGAAGAGGATGAGGCCGTGCCAGCCCTGCAAGCTGCGTGGCTGAAAGGCTATCGATCTGTTGCATCGTTTGGCGCTGAGGACGAAGCGATCCTGCCCACCATGATCATGGCGCGGCGCCTGCTTCTCACGGCGTGGCTGGCCAGCCGTGCGGGCAATGACACCGATGCGCTTTACGGGCGTGGGTTTGCCGAGGGCACCGTGAGGCTCGCACAAGCCTATCTGGGTTAAATCGCCCGCGCTTCTTTCATCACCTCGGCGCGCAGGGCTTCCATCTCCGCGGCACCTTTGCCCGAACGGTCGGTGTCCATGATCACCAGGCCCCGTTTCATCGCGCCGGCGAAGCCGACGCGGTTGCCGATACGGGTTTTGGCCAGTGGCGCTTCAATCTCACCCAGCGCCTCGGCCATTTCTTCGGTGATGGCAGCCCTTGGCGGTACGCGGTTAAGCACCAGCAGGGCAGGGGTGCGCTCTTTGCTGGCCAATGCGATGGTGGAGCCGCAGGCCCAGACATCCATCGGCGAGGGCTGTACCGGCACGACGACCAACGTTGCTGCTTCGATGGCCGGACGTGCTTCAGTGTCGGTTTTGGGAGGCGTGTCGATCACCACAGCATCGTGGCTGCCCGCCAGGTTGCGCGCTTCGCGGCGGGCGCCCCAACCGGAGGCTGTACGGAAGGTAAGGCCTGTCTCTTCTTCGCCGAGAGCCTGCTCGCGCGCTTCAAACCATTCTCCCAGGCTGCCTTGGGGATCACAATCAAGAATGGCAACGCTCATGCCGGCATAGGCCAACGCTGTCGCCAAATGAGCGGACATGGTGGTTTTGCCCGAGCCGCCTTTTTGCTGCGCGACGGTGATAATCAATCCAGCCATGACATTTCTCCAACGCTGCTGTGAGCGCGTGCGGTTCCGATGATCGGTGAGTTTATGTTGCAGTGCACAAAATAACAAGGGTGGCGAGACAGAGCCTAAACGCGCTGTGCGATCACCAGTTCCCCAGGCACCGGCACATCCTGCTCCAAACGCACGGTGATGCGGTCGATGCGCAAAGGTTTCCAGCCATGCTTTTTCATCGTGCGGATCAAGCATGCCGAGGAGTGCGCGAAACGCTTGTGTTCGCCGACTTGAAAATCCCAGGCATCGCCCGGCAGATGCTCGCTGGAAAAGGCAAGCACGGTGCCTGGCACGGTGACATCGCCAAGGGCTGTGAACAACGGGTCAAGATCGCCGAGATAGGGCAGCACATCAGCTGCGGTGATCAGACTGTAAGGGCCAGCGGCGTCAGATGAGCGCAGGAAAGCGACAGCTTCGCCAACGAAAAGGTCGTTATAAATCTCCAACTCATCGGCGATTTCGATCATTGTTGGCGCCAGATCCACGCCGGTGCGTTTCACGGTTACGTCTTCCAGCGCCATGGCGCAGAGGCCAGTGCCGCAGCCAAGATCAAGCCAGGTGTTGAACGGGCCAAGCGCGAGCGCCTTTAGCCCATCGGCGATCAACAGCGGCACGTTGTAGCCCAATTCATCGATAAGGATCGCGTCGAAACGATCAGCCGTTTGATCGAAAAGCGCTGCCACATAAGCATTGGGCGCCTTGGTGGGGTGCTCACCGGTCAGTTTGGCAAGGCGCAGGGAGACACCCAGATGATCATCGGGGTCAGTGGTCATCAATTGCTGGTAAAGGGTGACAGCACGGTCTGTGTCGCCGGTCACATCGGCTTTGCGCGCCTCATCGTAAAGCGCGTCTATGGCATCCCAGTCGATGGGTGTGTCTGTCATTGTTGCCTCGCAGCGTTCCAATAAAGGAAAACGCCATGTTCCGTGTTCAACCTTTTCTGCGGCCCCTTCTACGCAGGAGCTTTGTGGTTTTTCTAGCGTTTTTTGGTGCCGTGACCTTTCAGGCCAGCGCCGCTGAGTTGGCCGAGCCCAACATCATTGGCTACTCGGTGGACGGGCGCTACTTCGCGTTTGAACAGTTCGGCATCCAGGATGGCTCCGGCTTTGCCTATTCTGAGATTTTCGTCCTTGATCTTGATGCTGACCGATGGGTGCCAGGCACGCCCATCCGCAAGCGCGGCGTGGACGAAACCGAACGGCTGTTTGATGTGCGCGCCGAAGCGATGGCTGAGGCTGAGCCGCACCTTGCGCGCCTTCACATCAGCGCTGCTCACCGCACATTGGCCGCGACCACGCCGATGGAAGATGGCGAGCAGGAAAGGGTTTTAACGTTCAATCCAAGACCGATTTTAACGCCCATCGATCCACCAAGAACGATGCGCCTGGCGCGCTTGCCGATGGCCAGCCCGCGCGATTGTTTCGATATGGTGGAAACAGCAGGCTTTGCCCTGACCTTGCAGGCTGAAGGTGGCGCGGAACACACCATCCACCGCGACGATAGGCTGCCATACTCTCGTGCCTGCCCAGCGAACTACGGCATTGCGGCTATCATCACGCCATTTGACAGAACGCCGGGCCGCGCTGTTGCCTTGATCAGTGTTTATCAACTGGGCTTTGAAGGATTGGATCGACGCTTCCTTGCAGTTCCGTTCGATTTGTCCTTCTAATGCCGCTGGGACCGACAGCGTAATAGGGTCGGTGGGGTAGAAGGCTTATTCCTGCGTGTTCAAAAAAATGCTTCTAGACGCTTTGCAAAAAGCGCCGCCGCGATCTGTGGATGATCTTGCCGTGTTTTTTGAGCGTTCGCGGGCGCGCCTTGAGCAAAGCCTGGAAAAGGGCCAAGTCAGCGGTGATGAGCGCGAGCGCTATTTGGCGCAGTTTCAAGCCGGTTTGAATGAGGCGCAGGTTGATTTTCTCAACAGCGCGCTTGAGGCACAGGGTGGCGGTTTCGACCGTATTCCACCAGCATCCTCGCCATTGGATGCTCTGAAAACGGCCTTCAAACAGCCGATTATCTGGGCTGTTTTGGTGCTTGCGCTGTTGATTGGTTTGACGCTCGGATTGTTGATCGGCGGCTAGAGCATTTCCAGCTTTAACAGGGTCACGAAACGCTGCCTCTCGCTATCACTCGAACGCGCTTCGCGACACTTTTTTGATCCGGTGTTTGCTGGGATTGTTCTAGCTGACGGTCAGCGCCAACCACGTGACCAGCGCAAGGTACGTGGCGTAGTGCGCGGCTTGGTCCGCACCTAAAGCAATCCAAAACCCATGCCTGTCCGGTGTTAGCTTCATGCGGCGGGCGATCTGCGCTTTTGTCCAGTCGATGTGATAGTGGATCACGCCGTCTGCCAGCGCCAAAATGAGCGCTGTAGCCAAACCAATAACGCCAAACAGTGCCGCCACGACGCCCACAGCCAGAGCGCCCAGCGCGTGCAGCCCAGCATGTACCAAGCCACCAGGGTGCCCATAACGCCCTTTGTTGCGAACCTGCCAATCGCTTTGGAACACAAAGTCGAACAGAAAGTGTTTGGCTTGCAGGCCAAGAAGGATCGCCAAGGCGGCGATGGGGTCTAGGAGCATATAGGTTGGGCCAAGTGGTGAGATGTGGTGCCGCGCGCGAAGTGTAGGCGCGACGGTGCGAGAAAGCGGTGACGTAGGTCACATTTGGGTGGATTTCAAATGTAATTCTGGATCGGACCACAAGAAACCAGCCTCTTTGTGCTGGTATTGACGGTGGTCAACACAGCGATACCCTAGGAACATTACCGATAAAAACACTGCCCCACTGAAGAGGGCTAAGACCAAACGGAGGATCGACCCATGGATTTTGACGATAAACAGCCAGTTGTCGCATCAAACGAGTATCAGGAGCGCTCTGGTGACGAGGCGCCGCTTGAAGGTGGCCGCCGCGCGTTCTTAAAAGGCACCAGCTTGGCCGCTCTTACGGCTATGATGGGCGTTGGTATTCCCTTTGGTCGCTATCTGCCGGAAGGCTACCAGCCTGTCGGTTTGGCCCACGCGCAGGGTGTCGACATGGAAGCGATGGCCGGCAAAGACGGCGTGACCATTCTCAACGAACGCCCGGTGAACGCTGAAACGCCAGCGCATCTTTTGGATGACAACATCACCCCAGCCAGCCGCCTTTTTGTGCGCAACAATGGCATGGTGCCCGAGCAGGCCTTCACCATGGATGCGTCCGGTTGGATGCTCACCGTTGACGGTGAAGTGGATACGCCGCTTGAGCTGAGCCTGGACGATCTGCGCAACAATTACGAGGTTGTCACCCGTCAGCTGATCCTTGAGTGCGGCGGCAATGGCCGTGCCTTCTTTAATCCCGGGGCGTCGGGCAATCAGTGGACGACAGGCGCTATTGGCTGCCCTGAGTGGACGGGCGTGCGGCTGCGCGACGTGCTGAACAGTGCTGGCGTGAAACCGAGCGCGGTTTACACTGCCCATTACGGCAATGATCCGCATCTTTCAGGTGACCCAGAGAAAGAAGCAATCTCGCGTGGCGTTCCCATCGCCAAGGCCTTGGAAGAAGACGCGCTTATCGCCTTTGGTATGAACGGCGGTGATTTGCCGGGCATTCACGGTTTCCCGCTGCGCCTGGTGGTGCCCGGTTACCCCGGGTCAGCGTCGCAGAAATGGCTGGATCGCATTTGGGTGCGTGATCAGGTGCATGACGGCGCCAAAATGGGTGGCTACTCCTATCGATTGCCGGCCTATCCGGTGGCGCCTGGTACCGAGGTGCCTGAGGAAGACATGGTAATCATGGACACCATGCCGGTGAAATCGCTGATCACCAATCCACCAACTGGTACGCAGGTTGACCGTGCGTTCTCTGTGCGTGGCCATGCTTGGGCCGACGGCGAAGTGGAAACGGTGGAAACCTCCATCGACTTTGGCCAGACATGGCAGCCAGCATCTCTGGGTGCGCCGCGCAACCGCTTCGCGTGGCAGCACTTCACCGCCTCCATCACCGTGCCGCAGGCCGGTTATTATGAGGTGTGGGTGCGCGCAACCGATGATCAGGGTCGCACGCAGCCGCCGACCACGCCGGGCTGGAACCCACGCGGGTACGGCAACAACATGATCCACCGGATCGCCGTTGTGTCCACCTAACCTGCCGCCTTTCTTGTTCCCCAGCTTTCTTCGTCCCCATGGCCTGACCTCGGTCTGGCCATGGGAGACACCAGATTGCTTGGCTGATTGACCTCTCGCATTCAGGGAATCTCGATGCGTTTCTTCCTGCCGTACTCTTTCGTCTTGGCGACAGCGCTTGTGCTTGCTGGTCCCATGGCGGGTCCAGCCATCGCTCAAACCGCTGTGCCGGACCCTATGGCCATTCCCAATCCGATGGCGCCGTTGGCCAATCCTATGACCGTCTTGCCGTTGTCACCGAACCCTATGGTGCCAACGCCAACCGCCCCTGATACGGGGCAAAGCGCCATGCCAAGCCCGGTGATGCCCAACCCGATGCCGCAAGGCGGGGGCATTCTCAATCCCATGGTAGTGACGCCACAGGCGGATGAAGAGCAAGTTGCGCTGCGCCTTGACCTTGGCAATCTGCCCGATACGCCAGGCGTTGAAGACACCTATTTCATGTGCACCGCTTGCCATTCGGCCCAAACATTTGCCCAGCAAAGACTGACCGACGCGCGCTGGGAATATCTTTGGGACTGGATGATTTCCGACCAGAACATGCCCGATTACGGGCCTGAGGCGCGCGAGAGCATTTTGGGGTATCTGCAAACGCATTTTTCCTCAGAAAGGTAGTGCGCGCCATTTTGATGTTTGCACCGCGTCCCATCGCCGATTAGAAGGCGAGCATCATCCTTTTTTCCAGGTTAGTGCGGGGCGTTTATGGCGCGGCAATTCATCTATCACATGTCAGGACTTTCTAAGGCGTATGGCGCCAAGAAGGTTCTCGATAACGTCCATCTGCAATTCTATCCCGATGCCAAGATCGGCATTTTGGGGCCAAACGGCGCCGGTAAATCCACCGTGCTGCGCATTATGGCGGGGCTGGACAAAGAGCACACCGGCGAAGCTTGGCTGGCTGAGGGCAAAACCGCTGGCTATCTGCCGCAGGAACCGCAGCTCGATGAGAGCCTGACCTGCATGGAGAATGTCATGCTGGGCGTGGCGGACAAGAAAGCCATTCTTGATCGCTACAATGAGCTGATGATGAACTATTCGGATGAGACCGCCGAAGAGGGCGCGCAGCTTCAAGATCTCATAGACAGCCAAAACCTTTGGGATCTGGAAAGCCAGGTTGAGCAGGCGATGGATGCGCTGCGCTGTCCTCCGGGCGATGCGTCGGTCGAAAACCTGTCCGGTGGCGAGAAGCGCCGTGTGGCGCTGTGCCAACTTTTACTTTCCCAGCCTGACCTGTTGTTGCTTGATGAGCCAACCAACCACCTTGATGCCGAAACAACGGCGTGGCTGGAAAAGCATCTGCGCGAATATCCTGGCGCCGTGATGATCATCACCCATGATCGCTACTTCTTGGACAATGTGACCGGCTGGATTCTGGAATTGGATCGCGGGCGCGGCATTCCTTATGAAGGCAACTATTCGGCCTATCTCGCCGCAAAGATGAAGCGTATGGCGCAAGAGGGTCGTGAAGAAGCGTCCCGCCAAAAAGCGCTGGAACGTGAAAGTGAATGGATCGCGGCGAGCCCAAAAGCGCGTCAGACCAAATCCAAGGCGCGCATCAACGCTTATGAAGAGCTGTTGGCCAAAGCTGAGGCGCGGGCGCCCAGTGCCGCGCAGATCGTTATTCCGGTGGCCGAGCGCTTGGGCAACAATGTTATCAAGGCTGAGGGTTTGACCAAAGGATTTGGCGACAAGCTGTTGATCGACGATTTGAACTTCAACCTGCCACCAGGCGGCATTGTTGGGATTATCGGTGCCAACGGCGCGGGTAAAACCACGCTTTTCCGCATGATCACGGGGCAGGAGCAGCCGGATTCTGGCTCGATCACCATCGGTGAGACGGTACAGATGGGCTATGTGGATCAGAGCCGCGATAGCCTGGATCCTAAGCAGACCGTGTGGGAGGCGATTTCAGGCGGTGATGAGATCATCAAGCTTGGCACCAAAGAGATCAACTCGCGGGCCTATTGCTCCAGCTTCAATTTTAAAGGCGGCGATCAGCAGCAGCCGGTGGGCACGCTTTCAGGTGGTCAGCGCAACCGCGTACATTTGGCGAAAATTCTGAAGTCAGGCGCGAATGTTCTGCTGCTTGATGAGCCGACCAACGATCTAGACACCGAAACGCTGGCCGCGCTGGAAGACGCGCTGGAAGAGTATGGCGGCTGCGCTGTGGTTATCTCGCATGACCGCATGTTCTTGGACCGTCTGGCCACGCACATGCTGTCGTTTGAGGGCGACAGCCATGTGGAATGGTTTGAGGGCAACTTCCACGACTATGAGCAGGACAAAATCCGCCGCCTTGGCCCAGAAAGCGTGAACCCAAAGCGGGTGACGTACAAGCGGCTTACGCGGTAAGCGTGTTTTCTATTTGCTCAAAGAATAACGGCCACTTCCGAGGAACTTCAGGTAACCATTGTCGCGAAGCACCTGAAGTTGCTGACGAATTTTCGGGCGTATGTTGAGGTTTCCTGGATACAACTCCGACAGTTGGGGCTCGAAGGTATAGACGTCCGCAAGACTGAATTCCTGATTTTCAAATTGATCAATGCAAGCCATTACTTCGCATAGCCATCCGCGAGTTTCCTTTTGCTTTTGGTCAAGAAAATTGGTGCTTCGCCATTCTTCGCATATTTCCGATATGCGCCTGATGTGTTGGTCGGCAATAATCGAGATGCGTCCCACCTTTGGGACCCTTTCGATAACGATGTTCGACCCAACCCACCCTGCGCGACGTGCACTAGCGCGCAAAGGTTTACGTCTTTCGACAATCGATGGCACAAAGAATCGCTTAGGTATGACCGAAAGCGACTGAACCGAGCTTGTCAGGTCATTGTAGTGCAAAAGAAACAGGCTTGGGGACGACTCCGATTCAAGCCGACGGATTTTGACCTCATATGCGCCATTTGCGACTTTACGTCCGAACGGTTTTTTCTGACTTTTTAGTTCGTATTGCTCTTGGCATTGACCGCAATAGAAGTCAGCGACCGGAAGATTGGCTGGGAATTGGTTTAGTGAGTTGTGCCCGCAGTTGGGGCAAAACAGATTGGCGCTGGCCCAGGATTCCGTCTTGGTTCGAGCTGATTGAGAGCCGCTGGTATAATGTTGTTTTTGCTCCTCAAACCCTAACTTCATCGTGGCTTTGAGGTCTCAAACGCGATTGATAAAAGAAGGCCAAAAAGGGATGGTATATGTGTGGATGCCATCAGTTCGTATTCTGGGTGATGCCCTGCACCGGGTGGAGAGCAGTACACACGGTGGATGCCTCGACCATCTTTTTCAAAGAAAGCTGAAATATCCTCTGACTCAATCGGGCAATGGTCAGATGCGCCACAGGTTGGACATTCGTCATCACACATGCATGACCACTCATCATGCCAAGTGTAATTGCATCTAGTGCAGACATAAGTGTTTAGATACCACGCCACAAGCGACTTACCTATTAGAGGGGTAGCGAGAATAATGGATCTGGATCAAGGCTTTAGCAAGTTACAATTGTTAGCTGCGGGTAACTTTTCGATGTTCCAGTTTTTAGCTGCAATGCAGCCTGGAAGTGGTTTTCAAGAAGTCTGTCCTGGAGCGCAAATGAAATGAGCATTTACTCAGCCAAACGCTTTGAAGCTTCCGTCGCAGCGCTGTTTGCGGCGCGTGATGGCACAGCCATTTCTGCGCCGGTCGATAGCCTTGATGTGACGCTTGAGGGCATTGCTGGTGACCGCCATGGCGGACTGACCCGCAAGTCCGGCGGTCGTGAGCCGTGGTATCCGCGTGGCACGGATATGCGCAATGAGCGGCAACTTTCCATGGTGTGCAATGATGAGCTAGCTGTTGCTGCGCAGGCGATGGAAATCGACCGGATCGCGCCTGAATGGATCGGTGCCAATATGGTCATCAGCGGTGTGACGGACCTTTCCAAATTGCCGCCGCGTAGCCTTTTGTTCTTTGACGGTGGGCCAACGATCAAAATCGATGGACAGAACGCGCCGTGCCGGTTCGCTGGCGCGCGTATAGCCGAGCATTACCCAGACCGGGACGACAAGGCGCTAGCGCTAGCCTTTCCAAAGAAAGCTGCCGGATTGCGTGGACTGGTGGGCTGGGTGGATCGGCCTGGCACGATAACGCCGGGCCAAAAGGTCACGATCCAAGTTCCTGAGCAATGGATTTGGCAAGGCTAGAGCACGCGTACTCGCGCAAGCGTGAACGAGCATTGGTTTCCTGATTTCGCTCTCTGCGCTAGCGTTTGTCCATGATCCGGATCGTTCTTGTTGTTTGCACGTCCCTCTTGGCCTCATCCGCCTTTGCGCAACAGCATCTGCCTGATGATCTTGTAGGCGACTGGGGCGAGCCGCAGCAATGCGCGGCGCAAGCCGAAGCGGGCGCCGACGAAACGGTTTCACATGTTACCAATGCACCCTATCGTTTTGCTGGTCAGTGGGTCTCGCGCTGGTACTTCTATTGCTTGGTGATGCAGGTCGATCCGATGCGTGACGGTTGGCGTGTTCGCGCCCTATGTGGCGAAGATGCTGTCGAACGCCCGTGGGAAATCGACATCGCGCGCGATGGTGACACGATGTCCATGACGTGGTTTGCCATTGGCGAGGAAGATGGCGCTAGCCGGCCCTGGCCGGTCGGCCCGCTCAACCGGTGCGCGCCAGGGCAAAGCTGACGTTTGCGATGCAATTGGCGGTTGAGCTCGGCTAGTGGCTGCGCCACTCTGGCCCCAGGCGAACATAAGGACATGTCTTGATGGTTGAAAAACTCTGGCAAGGTTTGGTGGTTGCAGCCATCTCGCTGCTGGCCTTGCCCGCTTCAGCGCAAATGATTTCCTCGCAAGACCCTGCCGGCATCGCCAAGCTGCTGCGTGACCGCGGCCAAACGGCCATCATCACGGTGGATGAATTCAACGATCCATTTATTGAAACCAGTGTCGATAATGTCGACTACAACATCATTTTTTACGGCTGCACCGAGCATGAGGCCTGCACTTCGCTATCGTTGCGGGCGCAGCGCATGAGCTCCGGTCGCGCGTCTTTTGAAGCGATGAACAATTGGAACACCGAGCAGCGCTGGACCAAGCTTTATACCGCCGACGTCAACTCCGCGATTTTGGAGATGGACTTTTTGTTTCTTGAGCAAGCGATGAGCGAGCTAGCCTTCACGGCGTATCTCGACATCTGGGACCGGTCCGTCGCGCAATTCGTGCGTTTTATCGACGATGGCGACTACGAGTTTGTCGAGTAAGCTTGGTCCAGCGCTGCTCGGTGTCCCAATAGTTGCAATTTGAACAATCGATTTGAACGTTTGCCAACGTCCGACTGCTACCTCTGATGGTGGGAAAACGGTGGAGGGACAGCTGCGAGCTGCCCCGATGAGTGAATTGGTAGATTTTGAGCGCGTGGAAAGCACGCACTCGCAAGAAGAACGTAATCGGCTGATGACCCATGTGGTTCAGCTTTACGCTTTGACGACAGACAGGATTAATCCTGAGCTTTTGGCTGTCTACGACGATGTTTTGGTGCGTCTTGCTGACCTCGTTGAGGAAGAGGCGCTGACGTTTGTCGCTGAAAAACTTGCCCCGCTGGCCAAAGCGCCGCGCGGTATGGTGCGTAAGCTTGCCGGCGAACCTATTGCTGTTGCACGGCCCGTTCTGGAACAGAGCCCGCTGCTTTCTGATGAAGACCTGACCGACCTTGTGGTCGAAAAAGGCCTTGATCACATGGATGCGATTGCTGGACGCAAGTATGTTGGTCCTGTGGTTTCCTCAGCCATTGTGGAGCATGGCAACAACCCTGTGAAAGTTAAGCTCACGCGCAATGATGGCGCGAAAATCTGCGATGATTCCTATGCCAAGCTGGTGGCCGATTCACGCAGTGATGAGAGCCTGCAAAGTTCGTTGGCTGATCGCGAAGATTTGCCGGTTGGTGTTGTGCGCGCGTTGGTGGATGTTGCCAGTGTCTCTGTGCGCCGCAAGTTGCTGCGTCACGGCCGACCTGAGGTTGCAAAACGTGTTACTGAGGCCGCCGGCCTTGCCGCCGAGCGTCTTTCCAACGAGCAATGGCTCCTGCGCTATGATTTTGAAGCGGCCTATCGCACGGTCTGCAAAACCTTGAAAACCCAGCCCGTTAATGAGGCGTCCGTGGCGGCTATGGCCAATTCGGGCAAGTTTGCTGAAGCGGTTGTTATGTTTACTCTCTGTGCGGGCGTTGCGTTGGAAGAGGCCAAGCACTGGTCGGTAAGGGCTGATCCAAAACCGTTCTTGATCGTGTGCAAATCGATGCGATTCTCGTCGGATACGGTTTCTGCGTTCCTGAAGCTTGGTCCTTGGCTGCGCCGTCTCAACCGCGATGAGCGCGAGCGCGCGATGTTTGACTATGAATCGCTGGATCAAGCGATGGCCGAGCAAATCTTCTCCGAGTGGAAGAAGCGCCGGGTTGATCAAAAAGCTGCCTGATCGGCGACTATTCTGCGTAGAATTTTCACGCAAACCCCGGCTGACATCTCTCAGTCGGGGTTTTTGCTGCCCAGTCGACCTTGCGCCATCGATCATATCCGCATAAAGATATCTTTATGTCTTTTGCGTAAGAGTTGGTTGTGGCCCGATCCTTTGATGCCAGTATTGAAACACTGAAAGCGCTTGCCGAGCCAACGCGGCTGCGTCTGCTTGCCTTGTTGCAGCATGGCGATCTTAGCGTGAAAGATCTGACGAGCCTGCTTGGCCAGAGCCAGCCGCGGCTGTCCCGTCATCTTAAGCTGCTATCGGATGCGGGCTGGATCGCCCGGTTTCCCGAAGGGGCGTGGGTTTATTATCGTATTGCCGAGGACGCTGGCCTGCGCGCTGTGTGGGATGCGGCTTCAGCTTTGATTGGGTTGGAAGACGCTGTGCTGCGCGATGATGCGGACCGTTTGGCGCGCCTGAAAGCAGATCAGAGCGCGAAGGCGCAGGCTTTCTTCCAAGAACATGCTGCCCGCTGGGATGCGCTTCGTGCTGACCTTGTGCCTGATGATGACGTTGAGGCCGCCATTCGCAAAGCGCTTGGCAAAGTGCGTATTGATCGTTTTCTGGATGTTGGCACGGGTACAGGCCGTATGTTGGTGTTGCTGCGTGACCTTTATGCCAGCGCCATTGGCATTGATCCGACTCACGCCATGCTTCAGGTGGCCCGTGCCACGCTTGCCGAGAGCGCCATTGACCACGCCCAAGTGCGCCACGGTGATGGGCTGGCACTGGGTATGCCGCGCGACAACCAAGACCTGGTGACGCTGCACCAAGTGATGCACTTTTTTGATGATCCGCGCCCACTGCTTGCCGAAGCGAGGCGCGTTCTAGCGCCGTCAGGCCGCCTTCTGATTGTCGATTTCGCCCCTCATAAGGTTGAGGCGCTGCGCAGCCAACATCAGCATCGCCGTCTCGGCTTTGATGGCGAGGAAGTTGGCCGCTGGCTCGAAGCGCTTGATTTGCGCGTTGAGGCGCCCATCCTATTGAACAACACCAAACGTAACGCGGGGCCAACGCTGCCAGTGCATATCTGGCTTGCCCATGACACCCGCTTGCTTGTCGATCCACCTTCTGTTGCCACGCCTGTCGCGTTTGCCTGAGGACACCCCATGGTTGCCCCGTCGCCTTTGAATGTGAGCTTTGAGTTCTTTCCGCCCAAATCTGAAACGATGGAGGAAGCGCTTTGGCGTTCGATTGATCGGCTTGCTCCGCTGCAGCCGAAGTTTGTTTCGGTGACCTATGGAGCCGGGGGCTCGACACGTGAGCGCACGCATAAAATGGTGGCGGCGCTGAAAGAAAAGACATCGCTCAATCCGGCCGCCCATCTCACCTGCGTCGGCGCGTCGCGCATCGAAGTTGATGAAGTGGTGGACGGCTATCGCCAGGCAGGCATCAACCACATTGTGGCGCTGCGCGGTGATCCGCCCGATGGCGTTGGTTCAGCGTATCGTGCCCATCCGGACGGGTATCAGAACACGGCTGATCTGGTTGCAGCGATCCGCGCGCATCACGCCATGGAGATTTCCGTTTCAGCCTATCCGGAGCGCCATCCTGAAAGCCCGGATTGGGACACGGAGATCGACGTTTTGAAGCGCAAAGTGGATGCTGGCGCGACGCGTGCAATCACCCAGTTTTTCTTCGATAACACCGATTATTTCCGCTATCTGGATCGCGTGTCTGATGCTGGAATTACCATTCCGATCGTGCCTGGCATCGCGCCAATACACTCGTTCAAGTCGATTTCACGCTTTGCCAAAAGCTGTGGTGCGCGCGTTCCATCGGCGGTTGCGCAGCGCTTTGATGGCTTGGATGATGACCCCAAAACCCATGAACTTGTGGCGGCCACGGTTGCCGCTGAGCAGGTTGAAGGGTTGCGCCGCCACGGCATCAAGGACTTCCATTTCTACACCATGAACAAGGCTGATCTGGTGTTTGCCATCTGCCATTTGCTTGGCATGCGGCCTGTGAAAACGATTCAAGAGGCGTCGGAAAACGACGCTGCAACAGCAGCTTAGGCTCGAAAGCTCATCTTATGATTCTGAATCACCCTCGTCTTGATGTTTTGAATCAGTTGGCGGCTGAGCGCATCCTCGTGCTGGACGGTGCGATGGGCACGCAAATCCAGGATCAGAAGTTTTCTGAGGCTGACTTTCGTGGCGAGCGGTTTGCCGATTGGGGGCAGGACCTGCAGGGCAACAATGACCTTTTGATCCTTACCCAGCCTGATGCGATCCGCGCCATACACAAGGCGTACTTCAACGCGGGGGCAGACATTGTTGAAACCAACACGTTTTCGTCGACCACCATTGCTCAGGCCGACTATGGCATGGAGAGCATTGCTTATGAGCTGAATGAGCAGGGCGCACGGTTGGCGCGAGAAGCGGCCGAGCAAGTGATGGCGGAAGAGCCTGGGCGCGAGTGTTTTGTCGCTGGCGCCTTGGGGCCGACCAACCGTACCGCCTCCATTTCGCCGGATGTTCAAAACCCTGGCTTTCGTGCGGTGACGTTCGATGGTCTGCGTGAGGCTTATGGCGAGGCGGCAAGGGGTCTGATTGCCGGTGGTGCTGATTTGCTGCTGGTCGAGACCATCTTCGACACGCTGAATGCCAAGGCGGCACTGTTTGCCATCGATGAGGCGTTTGAAGAGATGGGCGTGAAGCTGCCCATCATGATCTCTGGTACGATCACTGACTTGTCAGGTCGCACGCTTTCCGGCCAGACGCCGAGTGCGTTTTGGTACGCGCTCGCGCACGCTAAGCCGTTCTCCATTGGCCTCAATTGCGCGTTGGGCGCCAAAGAGATGCGCGCCCATATCGCTGAGCTTGCCAAGGTCTCCGACACGCTTGTCTGCGCCTACCCGAATGCGGGTCTGCCCAATGAGTTTGGAGCCTATGACGAGTCGCCCGAGGCAACAGCTGGCATGTTGGAGGAGTTTGCCGAGTCTGGCCTGGTGAATGTGGTTGGTGGGTGTTGCGGCACAACGCCGGATCATATCCGCGCGATCGCCAATGCGGTGAAGGGCAAAGCGCCGCGTGAGGTGCCCGAGATTGAGCCGATGATGCGGCTTTCTGGCCTGGAACCCTTTGAGCTGACGTCCGACATTCCGTTTGTGAATGTTGGTGAGCGCACCAACGTCACGGGATCAGCGAAGTTTCGCAAGCTGATCAAAAACAACGACTATCCAACGGCGCTTGATGTCGCCCGCGACCAGGTGGAAGCCGGGGCGCAGGTGATCGACGTCAACATGGATGAGGGCCTGCTCGACTCTGAAGAGGCGATGGTCACGTTCCTCAATCTGGTTGCCGCTGAACCGGATATCGCCCGCGTTCCAGTGATGGTCGACAGCTCCAAATGGTCGGTGATCGAAGCCGGGCTGAAATGCCTTCAAGGCAAGCCGATTGTGAACTCGATTTCTCTGAAAGAGGGCAAAGAGCAGTTCTTGGAGCAGGCGCGCCTCTGCCGTCGTCATGGCGCGGCTGTTGTCGTGATGGCCTTCGATGAGGAAGGCCAAGCCGACACCTATGCGCGCAAAACGGAGATCTGCGAGCGCGCTTATCGCATTCTTGTCGATGAGGTTGGCTTGCCGCCCGAAGACATCATTTTCGATCCGAACGTGTTTGCGGTGGCCACTGGCATTGAAGAGCATGCCGATTATGGCAATGATTTCATCAATGCCACCAAGTTCATCCGGCAGAACCTGCCGCACGCCCATGTGTCGGGCGGGGTGTCGAACCTTTCCTTCTCGTTCCGCGGCAATGAGCCGGTACGCGAGGCGATGCACACCGTGTTTCTCTACCATGCCATCGCGCAGGGTATGGATATGGGCATCGTGAATGCCGGTCAGCTTGGCGTTTACGATGCGCTTGATCCGCGTCTGAAAGAGCTTGCCGAAGACGTTGTGCTTAACCGTCGCGAGGATGCGACAGAGCGGTTGGTGGACGCGGCAGAGGAGTTCAAAGGCGGTGGCGCCAAAAAGCGTGTCGTTGATCTCTCCTGGCGTGAGAATGACGTCGCCGAGCGACTGAAACACGCGCTTGTGCATGGCATCACGGAGTTCATCACCGAAGATACAGAGGAAGCACGGCAAACCGTGGAGCGCCCGCTTCACGTGATCGAAGGGCCGTTGATGGACGGCATGAACGTGGTCGGTGATCTTTTTGGCTCCGGCAAGATGTTCCTGCCACAGGTGGTGAAATCAGCGCGCGTGATGAAGCAGGCTGTTGGCTACCTCATGCCCTTCATGGAGCGTGAAAAAGAGGAAATGGGCCTCACCGATGCGCCATCGGCTGGCAAGATACTGCTCGCGACCGTGAAGGGCGACGTGCACGATATCGGCAAAAACATTGTTGGTGTTGTGCTCGGCTGCAACAATTACGACGTCATTGACATGGGCGTGATGGTGCCCGGCCAACAGATCCTCGACAAGGCGCGCGAGATTGGTGCTGATATTATCGGTCTGTCAGGCCTTATCACGCCTTCCTTGGACGAGATGGTGTCGGTTGCCAGTGAGATGCAGCGGCAGGGTTTCGACACGCCTTTGCTGATCGGTGGTGCGACCACCAGCCGTGTGCACACTGCGGTAAAAATCGATCCGAGTTATGATGCTGGGCAGGTGATCTATGTGACGGATGCCAGCCGCGCCGTCGGCGTTTGCCAGAAGGCGTTGGGTGAGGAAAGATCATCCTATTTCAGTGAAACCGCTGCCGAGTATACCCGCATTGCCGAAGGCCATGCTCGTGCCCAGGCTGCCAAGTTCCGTCTGCCGATAGCGCAGGCGCGGGCGAAAGCGTTCGAACCTGATTTTTCTGGTCATCCGCCGCAAAAACCAAAAATGCTCGGCACCAAGACCTTTGAGACCTACGCTCTCGAAACATTGGTCCCGTACATCGACTGGACGCCCTTTTTCGCGACTTGGGAGATCAAAGGCACCTATCCGGCGGTGCTCGATCACCCCGAAGCCGGCCCGGTGGCGCGCGAACTGCTGGACGATGCTAAGGCGATGCTTGATGAGATCGTTTCGTCCAGGCTTGTGTCGGCCAAAGCGGTGATCGGTCTCTGGCCTGCGCAACGCGACGGCGATGATGTGACCGTGTTTGCCGATGAGAGCCGCACACAAACCGTGGGCACTTTCCATACGCTGCGTCAGCAGATTGGCCGATCTTCAGCCGAGCGCGCTCAAGCAGCGCTCGCTGACTTCGTGGCGCTGGAGAACGATTATGTTGGTGGCTTCGCGGTTACCGCCGGTCATGGTGAGGAAGAAGCGATCCAAGCGCTGGCGGGGGATGATGATTACAAGAAAATCATGATCCAGGCGCTGTGCGACCGGCTGGCCGAGGCTTTTGCCGAGCATATGCATGAGCGCGTGCGCAAAGAGTTCTGGGGTTATGCGGCCGATGAAGCGCTGACGCCAGCTGAGCTGATTGGTGAAAAATATGCCGGTATTCGTCCGGCACCTGGCTACCCCGCACAGCCTGATCACACGGAAAAAGATACGCTGTTCCGCCTGCTGGACGCTGAAAACGCTACCGGGATCAACCTAACCGAAAGCTTTGCCATGTGGCCGGGCTCGTCAGTTTCAGGGCTCTATTTCGGCCACCCTGAGAGCTACTACTTTGGCGTCGGCCAAGTGGAGCGCGACCAGGTGGAAGATTATGCACGCCGCAAAGGCTGGGATATCGACACGGCTGAAACCTGGCTTCGCCCGGTGTTGGCCTACAACCCGGCTGATATTCTCACTGAAGCTGCACAATAATTTTCTTATTGTTCGTCAATCAGCGACAGCACGTTTCCTTTAATCGGTCTTTTACGATGAAAGATTTGGGCGCACGCTCTGCTCAACACATCATCTGTTGAGGACTAATCCCATGTCATCTGCAAACACCATTTTGAACGTTCTGGCTTCGCCGCGTGGCGAGGCGTCTGTCAGTCGTCAGTTGGCTGACAAAGTGATCGCTCACCTGAAACATGAAGGTACGCAAATCATCACCCGCGACGTTAGCGAGGGCGTGCCCGTGGTCGATGGTGCCTGGATCGGCGCTGCCTTTGGCGGCGAAGACCAAGCGCCGCTTACAACATCGCAAGAACTGATTGCTGAGGTTCAGCGCGCCGACCACATCGTGATTGCATCACCGATCTGGAATTTTGGCGTGCCAGCTGCTCTGAAAGCCTGGATCGACCAGATCGCCCGCGCTGGTATCACATTCAAGTACAGTGAATCCGGTCCCGTTGGTCTGCTGGAAGGCAAGCGCGCCACCATTGTTATCTCCTCAGGTGGCACCGAGGCGGGATCAGAGATTGATTTTGCAACGCCCTATCTGAAGCACGTTCTTGGCTTCATCGGCATTCATGATGTGGATGTGGTGGCGGCGGACCGGCTGATGATGGATGCCGATGCCGCCATGGCCAAGGCGGAGGCTGCTATCGATGCGCTGGCCGCATAGGCCTTTGGCAACAAAAAAACGGCGCCCTTGCGAGGCGCCGTTCTAAGGATTGCGGATTGCTTTTGTTGTTTCCGCGAAACTTTTTCAGACCGTGTCGACGACTGTCACACTCACTAAAACTCTTTGATCAAACCATTCCTAAAACAATGGCGCCGATGAAGACAAATGCTGCACCGACAATCACCAAGTTCAAAGCGCGTTGACCGTTCATAGGCTCGGGCCTCCCTCTTTGTGTGGTAACAAGAAGGCTAACCCGAAAGTTTTATAAGGCGAAGAAAAATCGTTGCTGCATTGCACAAACTACGTAGGTTCAATACCTTAGGTCAGAAATCTGACTGTGGGTTAGCGTCAGGCGCGTCGCAATGTGGCCGTCATAAGGCCAGCACCCAGCAGCATGGAGCCGCCGGCTCGATTGGCCCATTTCAGGGTTGATGGTTTGGTGATGCGGTCGCGCAAATGGGCGGCAAACAAAGCGTAAAGCGCTGCATTCACCACGCCGAGCACCACGAATGTTGAGCCCAAAATAACCAATTGGGACGCCGCTGGCGCTGCCGGGTTCAAGAAATGTGGCAGGAACGCAATGAAGAACGCGATTCCCTTGGGATTCAGCGCTGTCACAATGGTGGTGTGGAGCGTCATCTTGCGCCCGGATATCTCAGGCTGCTCTGTCAAATCGAGTTTGGGCTGGGTGCGCCACATCTTGACGCCCAGATAGATCAAATACGCCGCGCCGACCCATTTTAGCACCGTAAATGCCGTGGCCGAGGTGGCCATCACAGCGCCCAAACCGGCCAGAGACACCGTGACGGCAATCGCATCGCCTGCACCCACACCGACAACCGTGGAAAGCGCAGCGCGTTTGCCTTGGCTTAACGCGTAAGAAATGACGAGCAGGATCGTCGGGCCGGGCACGGCCAGCACGATAAAACAGGCGACGACGTAGGAGAGGTAGAGTTCGAGGGTCATGATGGCTCCGTGGTTGCACGGAGCAATCCCGCAAATCATCCTTGCGTCAAGCTTATACCTGACCTGTCACCAGGTCCCGGAAGCCAATATGGCTATCCGGGACCTCGCGCAGACATGTTCTTGATTTCTAGGGCCATCGAGGCCCCGGATCGCTTTTGGCGTCCGGGGCTTGGTTATCTGCGCCCATACCCACCGCCTGTCGGCGTGGTGATGATGATGGCTTCACCTGGTTCCAGAATTGTCTGATCGCAGCTGCGCAGTTGCTCAACAGTTCCAGAAGAACGACGCACCTCAGCTTTTCCCAAGCGTCCCGGCTCCCCACCATCCACGCCCGGGGGTGCTATCTTGCGATGCGAGGTCAGCACGGCACAGTCCATCTGTTCGCGGAAACGGATCACGCGGCGCGTGCCATCGCCAGCGTTCCATTGACCCTTGCCGCCTGACCCAGGCTCAATGTGGAAATCTTCCAGCACAACCGGGAACCGCATTTCTAGGATTTCTGGATCTGTCAGCCGCGAGTTGGTCATGTGGGTGTGGACACCTGAGGTGCCATCAAAGCCCGGCCCGGCAGGCGCGCCGGAGCAGATGGTCTCATAATATTGGTAGGTCGCGTTGCCGAAAGTGAGGTTGTTCATCGTGCCCTGCGCTGCGGCGAGCGCTTTGGTGGCGCAGAACATGGCGTTGGTCACGTGCTGGCTGGTTTCCACGTTCCCAGCCACCACGGCAGCGGGATATTGCGGGCGCAGCATAGAACCTTCGGGAATGATGAGATTGATTGGCTTCAAACAGCCAGCATTCATCGGGATTGGCTGCTCGGTGAGCACGCGGAACACGTAAAGCACCGCCGCACGGGCCACCGGTTCAGGGGCGTTGAAATTGTTGGGCTGCTGCGGGGATGTGCCGGTGAAGTCCACGGTCGCTTCGCGCTTGTCGTGGTCAACCGTGATCTTCACTTTGATCACAGCACCTTGGTCGGTTGGGTACTCAATCTCACAGTCCGATAGGCGCTCCAGAACGCGGCGCACGCTTTCCTCGGCATTATCCTGCACATGGCCCATATAGGCCGAGACAACCTCCCAACTGAACTGAGCGACCATCTTGCGCATTTCATGCACGCCTTTTTCGTTGGCGGCGATCTGCGCTTTCAGGTCTCCAATGTTCTGGTCAGGGTTGCGGCAAGGGTAGGGGTGATCGGTGAGAAGCTCGCGCAGCGCGATCTCTTGGAAGATGCCCTGATCCACGACCTTGAAGTTGTCGAACAACACACCTTCCTCCTCCACACTGGTGGCAAGCGGCGTCATGGAGCCCGGGGCGGTGCCGCCCACATCGGCATGGTGGCCGCGCGAGGCAACCCAGAAGATGATCTCGTGCTCGTCGGGGTCGAAGACCGGCGTGACCACCGTGATGTCGGGCAGGTGGGTGCCGCCATTGTAAGGGGCGTTGAGGGCATACACATCGCCAGGGCGCACGCGGCCCTCATTCTGGCGGATGATGGCCTCAACCGAACGATCCATGGAGCCCAAATGCACCGGCATGTGCGGGGCGTTGGCGACCAGCGCGCCGGACTTGTCGAAGACCGCGCAGGAGAAATCGAGCCGCTCCTTGATGTTTACCGAGGAGGAGGTTTTTTGCAGCGTTTCGCCCATCTGCTCGGCGATGGACATGAAGAGGTTGTTGAACACTTCCAGCATCACGGGATCAGCCTGCGTGCCGATGGCCAGATCGCGGGCTTTGGCTTCGACGCGCTTCAGCACCAAATGATCGCGGGCGGTGAGCTGCGCATGCCAGCCCGGTTCAATGACTACGGTTTGATGATCTTCCACCAGGATGGCCGGACCAGAAATGGTTTGACCACGGGCCACATCCCCACGCCGCACGATGGCTGCGTCATGCCATTTGCCATCCGTGAAGATGCGCGTGCTTTCGCTGCGCGGTGCTTCGCCTTCAATGGTGGGCGCGGTCTTGTCGGAACTACCAGCAGCGCTCACATCGGATGCACTTACCGCGACGCTTTCAATGATGATCGGCCGGTTTTCGTAGATAAAGCCGAACTGATCTCTGTGCTGCTTTTCAAAGGCCTTTCTCAAGGCTTTCAAACGGTGGCTGAGATGTGGAATATCGATGGTGGTGTCAGTGCCTTCATAGCGTAGATGAAGGACGCGCGAGACCATCATGTCTCGGCTTTCGACACCTTGTTGCTGCAACTCCTGTTTGACCTGATCGCCCAGCTCATTTTCGAGTTTCTCCAAAGTAGAGGTATTGTCGTCGGCGAGCGGTTGCACAAAGGCTTTTGTGCGCGAAGCATAAATGCTCGCCAAGCCCATGCCATAGGCTGAAAGCAGGCCAGAGAAGGGGTGCAGATGCACGGTGGTCATGCCGAGCGTGTCGGCAATGGCGCAGGCGTGTTGCCCACCGGCGCCACCGAAGCTGACCAGCGCATACTGGGTCACGTCGTAGCCGCGCTGGACGGAGATGGTTTTGATGGCATTGGCCATGTTTTGCACGGCGATTTTGAGGAACCCGTCGGCGATCTCTTCAGGTTTTTTTCCGTCGCCAACTTCTGCCGCCATCGCCTCAAAGCGTTTGCGTACGGCATCGGCATCCAGCGGCTGATCTTGATCGGGGCCGAAAATCGACGGGAAGAAGGTGGGTTGCAGCTTGCCGACCATGACATTGGCATCGGTCACCGCCAGCGGTCCACCACGGCGGTAGCAGGCAGGGCCGGGGTTGGCGCCCGCTGAGTCTGGGCCCACTTGGAAGCGGCCATCCTTGTAGTGGAGGATCGAGCCACCACCAGCTGCTACCGTGTGAATGCGCATCATCGGCGCGCGGATACGCACGCCCGCGACCTCGGTGTCGAAGGCGCGCTCATACGTGCCGTTGAAGTGGCTGACATCGGTGGAGGTACCACCCATGTCAAAGCCGATGATCTTATCGAAGCCCGCCATCTGCGCGGTCTGCACCGCGCCGACCACACCACCGGCGGGGCCGGAGAGGATCGCGTCTTTGCCCTCAAACATGTCGGCGGCGGTGAGCCCGCCCGATGACATCATGAACATCAGGCGACAGCTGGTTCCCTCAACACCCAACTCCTCAGCAACCTGGTTCACATAGCGTTTGAGGATCGGTGAGAGGTAGGCATCGACCACCGTTGTGTCGCCACGGCCAACAAGCTTCACCAGCGGCGAGGCTTCATGACTGACGGACACCTGGGGAACCGTGCCACGTGCACGGGCACGAGCAGCAATTTTGGCCTCATGCTCGGGATAGGCGTAGGCGTGCATCAGCGTGATGGCCAAGGCTTTGAAACCCTTGGCTTCGACTTGATCGAGTGCCGCATCAATAGCCGCACCGGTGATGGCGGTTTCAACAGTGCCATCGGCCAGCACGCGCTCATCGATCTCAACCACCAGATCGTAAAGCTGTTCTGGCAGAATGATGTTTTTGGCAAAGATGTCCGGGCGGGCTTGGTAGCCAAGGCGCAGCGCATCGCGAAACCCCTTGGTGATGATCAATGCGGTTGGCTCGCCTTTGCGTTCCAGCAGCGCGTTGGTGGCCACCGTGGTGCCCATTTTCACCGCAGCTATCTTTTCGGCTGGCACACGCTTGCCTGTTTTCGCCCCAAGGAAGCGCCGGATGCCTTCAACGGCGGCGTCGCGATAGGCTTCGGGGTTTTCCGAAAGCAGTTTTTTGGTCAGCAGTTCACCATCGGGCGTGCGGGCGACGATGTCGGTGAACGTGCCACCACGATCGATCCAGAAATCCCAAAGGCCTGTGCTGGCGTTGGTTTCGGCAGGTGTCGCGCTGGCCATGGGAGTCTCCGATTGGCGATAAAAACTAATCACTGATAAAACGTTGACAAATTGTTATCGTCGCGTCAACCTCCCAAAACGCTGAGATGATCAGCGGTGCGTTTACCAGCCGAAACACAAAGGCCGGAGGCGTTGTCAAACTGTGAGAGGGGAAAACTCATGACTGGATTGAAAACACTTGCGCTCGCCGGCGCCATGTCTTTTGGGGCGATGTCTTTTGCGGCCACCGGTGCGTTCGCGCAAACCGCTTGGGATATGCCAACGCCTTATGGCGATAGCATCTTCCACACCGCCAACATAATGCAGTTTGCCGATGATGTGCGCGAGGCCACCGATGGTTCGCTTGATATCACGGTGCATTCTGCGGGATCGCTGTTCGGCCATCCGGAAATCAAAGACGCGGTGCGACGCCAGTTGGCACCGATTGGCGAGGTACTGATCTCGCGTCTATCCAACGAAAACCCGCTTTACGGCGTGGATTCCATTCCGTTCCTCGCCACCAGCTATGATGAGGCTCGCGCGCTTTGGGAAGCGTCGGAACCAGCCATCGCAGCGCTGCTGGAAGAAGAAGGTTTGAAGCTTCTGTTCGCTGTGCCGTGGCCACCGCAGGGCATTTATGCTGGTGAAGAGGTGACCGACGCTTCGCAAATGGATGGCGTTCGCTTCCGCGCCTACAATGCTGCCACTGAGCGTCTCGCTACTCTGATGGGTGCCGTGCCAACCCAGGTCGAAGCCGGCGATATTCCGACCGCGTTCTCAACAGGCCGTGTGGATGCGATGATCACATCGCCTTCCACCGGTGTTGCTTCGCAAGCTTGGGATTTTGTGTCGGTTTATCATGACACCCGCGCATGGCTGCCGAAGAACATGGTGATTGTGAACATGTCAGCCTTTGATGCCCTCTCAGCGGAAGAGCGCGATGCGCTTTTGGCTGCTGCTGATGAAGCCGAAACCCGCGGTTGGGCGATGTCGGAGGAAGAAACCGGCTCCAAAACTGACACACTGGCTGACAACGGTATGAGCGTTGTTGAACCTTCTGATGCTTTGGCCGACCAGCTTGCTGGCATCGGGCAACAGATGACCGCCGAATGGGCCGAAGAGGCAGGTCCATCGGGCTTGCGTGTTATCGAAGCCTACCGCGAAGAATAGGTTTGCAATTTGGGCGGAGTGCCATCGGCGCTCCGCCCTTTTTTCCATACTTTTCCATTCCTGCGTCACCAGAGGGGTTCCGTGATGCGTGCGATATTGGACGGGCTCTATCGAGCTTCATCGGCGGCGGCTGCCGTCTGCCTCTGTGTGATTGCCAGCTTGGTGCTGGTGCAGGTGTTTGGACGCATTTTGGACGGCACGCTGCGCGCGCTTGATATGCCGGTTGCTGGCATCACCGTGCCATCGCTGAATGAGATTGCCGGATTCTTGTTCGTGGCCGCGACCTTTCTGGCGCTGGCTGCTACATTGCGCCAAGCCGATCACATCCGCGTTTCCATGCTGATCAAAGCGGTGCCACTGGGTGTGCGGCGCGTGCTCGAAACCGTGGTGCTGATCGTCGCCACCGCGATTGCGGCCTACGCCGCCTATCATTCGGTGCTTCAGGTGGTGGACTCCATCCAATTCAGCACAGTGTCCTTCGGCGTGATCGCGATCCCGCTTTGGATCCCGCAAACCGCGCTTGCCATCGGGCTTGTGGTTTTTGCTATCGCCTTGGCTGACGAATTGATCACCGTGATCACCTCCGGCACGCCCACCTATCAGGCCCATGAAGAGGCCAAATCTGAGATTTTGCAAAGGCCCGTTATCACACCGGAAGATGCTGAGCGGGGGATGGGCTGATGGGTATCGAAACGCTCGCCATCGTGCTCGGACTTGCCATGTTGGCAGCTTTGGCACTCGGCCTTTGGGTCTCGTTGGCGCTGACGGCTGTGGCTGTGCTCGGTATCGTCATCGCCACCAGCGTGCCGGTCGGCACCGTGCTCGCCACCACGTTCTGGGGCAAGCTGAACTCTTGGGAGCTAACGGCGCTTCCCATGTTCATCTGGATGGGCGAGATTCTCTTTCGCTCCAAACTATCCGAAGACATGTTTGCTGGCCTCGCGCCTTGGATGCGCGGCCTGCCGGGCCGATTGCTGCACGTCAACATTTTGGGCTGCACCATCTTTGCCGCGGTCTCTGGATCGTCAGCTGCCACCACGGCCACGATAGGCCGTATGGCACTGCCAGAACTCTCGCAGCGCGGCTATGATCCACGCATCGCGATCGGCACGTTGGCTGGATCGGGCACGTTGGGCCTGCTGATTCCGCCCTCGATCATTCTCATCGTTTATGGTGCGGCGACCGAGCAAAGCATCGCGCGGCTGTTCATCGCAGGCGTGTTGCCGGGCATCATGCTGGCGATGCTGTTCATGGGTTTTACGGCCATTTGGGCGCTGACCAACAAAGATAAGATGCCGGCTGCCGAGCCACCGATCCCGATGCGCGAACGTATGGCCGCCACTCGCCGTCTGATCCCGATCATTCTGCTGATCGTCGCCGTGATTGGCTCCATCTATGCCGGTCTGGCGTCACCAACCGAGGCGGCTGCCGTCGGCGTGTTCTGTGCGCTCATCCTCTCCTGGCTGTCCGGTACGTTGACGAAAGACAGCTTCACGCAGGCGCTTCTCGGAGCCACGCGCACGAGCTGCATGATTGCCTTCATTTTGGCGGGGGCGGCGTTCCTGACGGTCGCCATGGGGTACACGCGTATCCCGCGTGAGCTGGCGTCATGGATCGGCGTGATGGAGCTTTCGCCCTATGCCTTGCTTGCGGCTTTGACGTTGTTTTTCATTGTCCTTGGCTGCTTTTTGGACGGCATTTCTATCGTCGTGCTCACCACCAGCATCATTTTGCCGATGGTTCAGGCGGCAGGCATTGACCCGATCTGGTTCGGCATCTTTTTGGTCCTGGTCGTGGAAATGAGTCAGATCACCCCACCTGTGGGGTTCAATCTGTTTGTTATTCAGGGCATGACGGGGCGCAACATTTTCCAGGTCGCGCTTTATGCCCTGCCGTTCTTCGGTCTTTTGGTGCTCGGCACAGTGCTCTTGGTCGTTTTTCCGGAGATTGCACTATGGCTGCCCGAAACGATGCTATCGAACCGCTAGAAGCGGGCCAAAACAGTGCGGGGCCAAAAGTTGGCCCGGTTGTTTCGTCAGCGCACCTGGCTAAATCCTCGCTGCCGGCGCAATCGGAGTTTGAGTTTGCGCTGACCATGACGGTGCACGCCTTTCACCGCTGGATGACGCGGTGCATGACGGCCGCGGGCGAGGAGGGACTTTCCCCGCTTGAGGTGTTGGTGGTGCATTTGGTGAACCATCGCGACCGTCCCAAAACACTTGCCGATATCTGCCTTGTTCTGAACATCGAAGACACCCATCTGGTGTCCTACGCCGTGAAGAAACTGGCCGAGCGCGGGCTGGTGGAAAGCGGGCGCAAGGGCAAGGAAAAAACCGTGGCAATCACCGAAAAAGGTACCGCTGTATGCGAGCGCTATGGCGAACTGCGTGAGGCGCTTTTCATCGACTCGGTCAAAGCGCTGAATATTGAAGGCAAGGACATTTCCAACCTTGCGGCGATGATGCGTGCCTTGTCGGGGTCCTACGATCAGGCGGCGCGCGCTGCCGCAGCGATGTAACTTCACATGAGCCTTTGGTCCTCCCTCACATCTTTGATCGGCTCGGCCGCCAGCGGCGCCGGGGCAGTTCTTGGCACGTTGGTGGATAGCCTGCGCAATTTGGTGGGCGATGAGGATCAGCGCCGTCAGGTTGCCTTCACCGTGGCGATGATCGGCCTGTCGGCGAAGATGGCCAAAGCTGATGGCGTGGTCACCAATGATGAAATTGAGGCGTTTCGCGATCTGGTGGAGTTTCCGCAAAATGAAGCGGAAAACGTTGCGCGCCTCTACAATCTCGCCAAGCAAGATGTGGCGGGCTTCGATGCGTATGCGCGCAAGATCGCCAATTTGTTTGAGGGCGAGCACGCGATCTTAGAAGATATTCTTGATGGTCTTTTTCACATCGCGATGGCCGATGGTGTGCTGCACGACCGTGAGGCGGCCTATCTTGAGATCGTTGCCGGTGAGTTCGGCATGGATGACGTTGAGTATCGCCGGGTGCGGGCGCGCCACGTGTTTGAAGGCGAGCTGGACCCCTATGCGGTGCTTGGTGTGGATTCCGATCTTCCTTACGAGGATGTGCGGCGCATCTATCGCAAACTGGTGGCAGAAAACCATCCGGACCGCCTGATCGCGCGCGGTGTGCCGCCGGAATTCATCAAGATCGCCTCCGATCGTTTGGCGGCCATCAATGCGGCGTTCGATCAAATCGAGCTGCGCAACAGAACGCCCGGGGGTGGTGTGGGTGCGGCATCATGAGCAGCGTCTACCCAACCATCGACAGCACGGTTCCGTCACCTAACTTTGATAGCCGTGATGGTGCGCCGGTTGATCTGCTGGTTCTTCATTACACCGGCATGCCTGATGACGAGGGCGCGGTGCGTTGGTTGGCCGATCCGCGCTCGAAAGTTTCCTGCCACTATGTGATCCACGAGGATGGGCGCATCGTCCAAATGGTCGATGAGGCTGACCGTGCTTGGCATGCTGGCGTTGGGTCCTGGAAAGGCGTCTCGGACATCAACGCCCGCTCCATCGGCATTGAGATTTGCAACCCTGGTCATGAGCATGGTTATCGTGCGTTTCCAAAAGCGCAGATCACCAGCCTGATCGCGCTCGCCAAGCCGCTGATCGGTTTTCACGGTATCGCGCGTGAGCATGTGCTGGCCCATTCGGACATCGCGCCGGAACGCAAGGAAGACCCCGGTGAGCTGTTCCCTTGGGATGAGTTGCACGCCCACGGTATAGGGCATTACATCCCCCCAGCACCCATCCAGGATGGGCGGTTTATGGCCGTCGGTGATGCTGGCGAGGCCGTTGGCGCGCTGCAATCCATGCTGAAGCTTTATGGGTATGGGCTGCAACCGACAGGGCAGTTTGATCTGCAAACCGAGCTGATCGTGAAGGCCTTTCAACGCCATTTTCGGCCAGAGCGGATCGATGGTGTGGCCGATAGTTCCACCGTTTCGACCTTGCATCAGCTGTTGAGCAGCCTTATCGGCTAGAGCCCGGACACATCATCACCGCGCAGAGTTGCCAAAAAGGCCTGTAGTTTCTTGAGTTTGCTGACCGAAAACATCCGCTGGGTGCAATCGATAACGCTGGAAGGCGAGCGCCTGACCGCTGACGATGTCGTCGTGCGGCGTGACATGCTGGCCGGTGCGCGGATCGACACGCTTGGCGTGCGGCTTTCTTTCATCGTTGTCGTAGTGTTTTTTGCCATCAATATCGTGGCATCGGTAGGCGCGTTTTTGGAAACGCTTCAGTTTTTTGAGCCCGATTATTCGATCTTTGCGCTCTCGCTTTTGCCGTTAATCGGGCTTGGTTATGGCGCGTATCGGCTGAGGCCACGCCGACACTTCACCATTTTGCTGCGTGATGGCTCGGCGCTTGGGGTGCTGTCGCGCGATGGGAATTTCTTGACGCGATGTCTTGAAGCCTTTGAGCGGCTTTGGGCCGACCCGATGCGCGCCAAGTCCTCGCTCTATCTGCATGCCGCGCACCGCTCGGTGGATTTTGGACCACCTGCTGGCGGTATCGACGTGCTTGCCAATACCCCTGACGAAGGGCCGATGGCGCTGACGCTGCCGGTGTTTGGCGACGATGAGGAGGACGAGGAAAAAGCCGCTCCTGCGAACGATGATGGCCCACCGGATTTACCCGAGATGCTGGTTGAGGATGAAGAGCCGGAGCCAACACAGACCGACGACCCTTTGCCACCTCTGCCGCCCTTATCGCTGAGTGATGAGGTGGATGATGAGCCCATCACGCAGGTTTCCTCAGCCCTCGATGCTGATGAACCCCAAGATGATGCGCCCGAGGAAGATGACGTTTCTCTGCCGCCGCTACCTCCGCAGTTTCCAGAACAGGATGAGGACGAGGCGCCTGCTCCCGACGAGGAACAGCTTGAAGAGAGCGCGGACGGTGAAGAGCCTAAGCAAGAGCCCACACCCGCGGCAGCCCCGGAGGAGACCGATGATGCGGCTCCGGATGACGACGAGGACCCACGTCCCTTTGGCGATCATGTGGGCGTGCCGGCGGCGGCCTTTCTTGATGTGCGTCCCAAGGTAGAAGCTTTGGTGCGTTTGTTGCGCGAGCGCGCGCCTGCCCAAGGCATCAGCGATGCGGTGGATGTGCTTGAACTCATGACGCGACGTGGTTGCGACACACCAGTGGAAGTGCGCGCATTGGCCCGCTCGGTGGAATTGCTGCGGGAACGTATGAGCGCTTATCCCACCGCCGTTGATCTGCTGGACGATGTTGCCAAAGTTGGCCATTTGAAGAGCCACCCAGCTCTGCACTGATCATAACAGGTCTCGCGCGCGGTTGACCGCCAGGGGCGCCATGTGCGAGGCCACGCGGGCCAGTTGGCCGGGCAGCCGCCGGAGTGTGAGGCAACTCACGCTCGGGAGGAAAGTCCGGGCTCCATGGAGACACGATGCCGGGTAACGCCCGGCGAGGGCGACCTTAGGGAAAGTGCCACAGAGAGTAGACCGCCTCGATCTTCCGATCGGGGTCAGGGTGAAAGGGTGGGGTAAGAGCCCACCGCGCGGGCGGCAACGCAAGCGGCATGGCAAACCCCATCGGGAGCAAGACCAAATAGGAACGCCGTGCCAGGCTTGCCTGGCAGCTTCGTCTTCAGGTGAGGTGTTCGGGTTGGTTGCTAGAGGTTGGCTGCAAAGTCCGCCCTAGAGGAATGGCTGCCCCACAATTCTTTTGGAATTGGAGGACAGAACCCGGCTTACAGGCTGACTGGCGTCTGCCCGCCGGTGGTTGGTTTCATTTGCATCAAATTTGTGCACATCGCAGGCCAACTTTTTCCCCAGCGTCTCCACACGGTTTTCCACACAGAAAAAGTGTGATTTCGCCGATCTGAGCAACAGCGACTCCGGCCCCTTTTTCAAAGGGTTGCGGGCGGAAACCGCATGTTAAGTTTAATAGGGTTTAAACGGGCATCCGTTTTCTATCACCGCGCACCCGCAATGATTTGTGAAGTCGTTTCCCATTGTGACCCAATCATTCCCATGGTAGCCCATTGGAGAAGAAGGAGCGTTCTCCCGCGCGTGAATATCAAGACAACCGTCGGGGAAAGCCTCCGGCCACGTTTGCCAACCCTGCCACCTGTCGCGAGTTCTGATGCACGCCTTTGTATCGACCATCGAAATGAAGACGGATGCCAAAGGGCGGGTCAGCATTCCCAAACCCTTCCGCGATGTTTTGAAGGCCGACGGCTTCGACGGCCTTTACTGCATACCAAGCCCCGACGGTCAGTCGGTGGATGCAGGCGGCAAGCGGCTTTTCGCGATGTTCGAGGAGAAGCTAGCCGCGCTGGACCCGACATCGTTCGACTACGATCTGTTGGCGACAGCGTTCTTTGGCGAGAGCGAAATTTTATCGCTCGACAAGGAAGGGCGCATCGCCTTGCCACAGCGCCTGAAGGATTTAGCGGGCATCGACAGCCAGATCGTTTTTGTCGGCAAAGGCCACAAGTTTCAAATCTGGTCGCCGGAACGCTACCAGGCGTATCGCGCGCAGGCGGTCAGTGCCGCACGCCGGGTGCTTTGGGGCGATCAGGCATCTGCACAATCGGTGCCGCAAGCATGAGTTCTGGTGAAAGCCCCGCACCGCGTCATATCCCAGTGTTGCTGGCTGAGGTTATTGATGCGGTCGCGCCTCTTGAAGGTGCGCTCATTGTCGATGGAACCTTTGGAGCAGGGGGCTACACCCGCGGATTTCTTGACGCTGGTGCCCGGGTTATCGCGTTTGATCGTGACCCTGATGCCATCGCTGCTGGGCAAGATCTGGTCGCTGAATATGGTGATGCGCTGACGCTGATTGAAGCGCCGTTTTCGCTGATGCATGAGGAACTGGAAGCGCATGGCATCGGGCCGGTGGATGCGGTGGTTCTGGATATCGGTGTCTCCAGCATGCAGTTGGATGAAGCGCATCGTGGCTTTGCCTTTCGCCATGATGGCCCCCTGGACATGCGCATGGATCAGAACGGTCCGACAGCCGCTGATATCGTCAACACTTGGTCCGAGGCCGATCTGGCCGATCTCTTTTTCACCTATGGCGAAGAACGGCGGTCACGCGCCATTGCCCGGTTCATTTGCGAAGTGCGTGAAGAATGGCCGATCAAGACAACGCGCGGGCTGGCAACGCTGATCGAAAAGCTGATGCCGGTGCGCAAGCGCGGGCCGGGGCCGGTTATTCATCCAGCAACGCGTGTGTTTCAAGCGCTACGCATAGCGGTCAATGATGAGTTGGGCGAGCTGGTAGGTGCACTGCAGGCCGGTGAACAGATTTTGAAGCCTGGTGGCCGTATGGCGGTGGTGACTTTCCATTCTCTGGAAGATCGCATTGTGAAACGGTTCTTTGCCGATGCAGCGAAAACCTCGCGCGGGTCGCGTCATCAGCCCGATGTGGCTTTGGAACCTGCCCGGTTTGATCCCATCACCCGCCGCCCCATTGTTCCAGGCGATGAGGAAATGGCCGACAATCCTCGTGCCCGTTCTGCCAAATTGCGTGCCGCGCGTCGCACCGATGCACCGGCCCGTCGCGATGAAGTTCTCGATGATGCCTCAGCACGATTGCTGGGTCTGCCGCTGTTGAAAAGGGCGAACGGGTCGCGGTCCACCAAGCGGAGGGCAAGCCATGCGCGTGGTTGATGTGCTCTGCCTCGCCGCTGCCATTTGCGGTGCAGCCTATGTTTACAATGTGAAGCATGAGGCTGAAATTGCTCACGATGAGCGTCGTAGCCTTGAGCGCGATATTGGTGCGCTTTCCAGCGATGTCGGTCTCCTGGAGGCTGATTTGGCGGCATTGGAACAGCCGGCACGACTGCAGGCTGTTGTCTCTGATCTGCCTGACGTTTTTGATTTGGAGCCGATCACATCGGCTCACTATGTACGCCTTTCCGATATCCCGTTTCGCAGTGATCTGATCGTTGAGGATGAGACGCTTGAGGGCGAGGATACCCCGTCTTCGGACCAAGAGGTCCCCGTGGCTATCAATGCACCTGGGCAGATCGATTTGCTTTTGCAGGTTCTCAATGGCGGCACGGCAGAGCCGCAGGCCGCGCCGGTTGCCCCGCCTGAGCCAACAGATGGCATCGGGGCCTTGCTTGAAGGTGTGGCCGGGGAGGGCGCGCGATGACCTACTTGCCACCCTATGCAGACCACGCATCAGGTTCTGCTGAGCATGTTGGCCGTGAGGATGTCGCATCTTGGCTGCGCAAAGCGCGTGGGTTGCTGGGTCAGGGCTCAGCAGAACCGCGCGATGATTATGCTGATGACGCTCCCATCCATCTGGATGGTCAGGGCAAAGCGCTGTCAGATGCCACGCGGGCACGCCTCGTCATGTTCGCTGTTGGCTTGGCACTGGTTTATGCGGTGATTGGTGTGCGCCTGGTGGATTTGGCGCTGGATACGCCCAGCGCTGGCGTGCGTGCACCCACACCGCAGGAGCAAATCGCCGCGCATCGGCCCGACATTGTGGATCGCAATGGCGTGTTGATGGCAACCGATGTGCCTGCCACCGCCGTCTATGCCGACCCCTCAGTTCTTGTTGATGTTGATGATGCAGTGGACCGGCTTTCGGTTGTAATGCCGGGCCTTCAGCGCGATGATTTGCGCGAGCGTCTCGACAACAATTCTCGGTTCGAATGGATCGCCCGCGATCTAACACCGGCTGACCGTGATCTTTTGATGGGCCAGGGCATTCCAGGCGTTGGCTTCCTGGAAGAAGCGCGCCGTTTCTATCCGTCGGGCCGTTTGGCCGCGCATGTTCTGGGCGCCGTCAACGTCGATCATGATGGGCTCGAAGGCATTGAGCGCTATCTCGACAATGGTCCGCTTGCCGAGTTGGAAGCGCTGGGGTTCCTGGATCGTGCCAACCCAGATTTTGCGCCTCAGCCACTCTCGCTGGATGTTCGCGTGCAGCATGTCGTGCGTGATGTGCTTGTGCAGGGGCTTGAGACCTACCAGGCAATGGCCGCAACAGCCGCCATTATGGACGTGCGTACCGGCGAAATTCTTTCGCTGGTGTCGCTGCCTGATTTTGATCCCAACACCCGCGAGGGACTAGGTGAGGAAGCTGCGCTTAATCGCGCCACGGGCGGCGTTTTCGAGCTAGGCTCGGTGTTCAAGATTTTTACCATTGCTGCTGGGCTTGATTCCGGAGCGATCACCATGGACAGCCAGCATGATGCGCGCCGCCCGATGCGCATCGGCTCGTCCACGATCAATGATTTCCATGCCCGCCGCGCGATCCTCTCGACGTCTGAGGTTTTCACCTCATCGTCCAACATCGGCACGATCCGCATTGCTGAGGCGATGGGTATTCCGACACAACGCGCCTATTATGAGCGGTTGGGTCTGCTGACCCGCATGGATTTGGAATTGCCGGGCGTTGCCTCCCCCTTCTTTCCGCGCGACGAGTGGTCGCGCCTTTCAGCGGCGACGATCTCGTTTGGTCACGGTCTGACAACAACCCCGCTCCAGCTTTTGGCGGCGACCTCTGCCAGTGTGAATGGCGGTGTGTATGTTGAACCGACGTTCTTGCCGCGCAGCGAAGAGCAAGCTATGCGCGGCGCGCGCCAGGTGCTTTCGGGTCAAACCAGCGCGCAGATGCGCGAGCTTTTCCGCGCTAATGTCGATCATGGGTCAGGGCGCCGTGCAGCGGTCGATGGTCTGGATGTCGGCGGCAAAACCGGCACGGCGGAAAAGATCGTCGATGGCGCCTATTCCGGTGACCACCGGCTGAACAGTTTTGTCTCGGCGTTTCCCATGCATGACCCGCAATACGCGATGATTGTGGTGATCGATGAACCGCAGCCAGCCGAGGATCAGAGGAGCGCGACGGCTGGCCTTAATGCTGCGCCAATGACCCGCCAGATTATCGAGCGCATCGCGCCAATCCTGGGTGTCGTGCCACGTGTGGATGCTGCGACGCCCTAGGCGTGAAGCGCTGGGCACAGCAGGCGTGACGCGCCGGGCAAAAACCCTTATGGCAAGGGCTTATTGCCCCTGGAATCAGAAGCGCCACCATTCATGACCGTTGCCCATTCTTTATCTGAGTTGATTGATCCCACTGTTCGATTGGTCTCCGGCAGCTCTGATCAGCCTGTCAAAGGCTTGGCCTTGGACAGCCGGAAGGTTCAGCCTGGGTTTGTGTTTGCAGCGCTTGTTGGCGCAGCGCGGCACGGCAAAGATTTTGTCGATCAGGCCGTGATTGATGGGGCGTCTGCAATCCTGCTCGATGATGGCGTGGACGCTGCCTTGCCAGAAGGGGTGGCTGAGTTGCGTGCGCCGGATGCGCGGCGCTCTTTTGCACTAATGGCTGCCAAGTTCTTTGCGCCGCAGCCCGAAGTGATGGTGGCTGTTACCGGCACATCCGGCAAAACGTCTGTGGCAGCCTTTGTGCGCCAGATTTTTCAGACACTTGGCCATGAATCAGCGGCGATGGGCACATTGGGCATCACGCGCGGCGATGGGGCAGAGGCCGGCGCCCTAACAACGCCAGACTCTGTGTCTCTGCACCAGGCACTTACCGCGCTTGCTGATGATGGCGTGACCCATATGGCGATGGAGGCCTCCTCGCACGGGCTTGAGCAGCGCCGATTGGATGGCGTGGAGCTGAAAGCCGCCGCCTTCACCAATCTCGGCCGTGATCACCTGGATTACCACCCAACGATGGAAGACTATTTTCAGGCCAAGTCGCGGTTGTTTGATCCGCTCTTGCCAGAAGGCGCTGGCGCGGTGGTCTGGATGGATGGCTCCTATGGCGAGCGCATGGCTGACCTGGCACGGCAACGCGGCCACCGCTTGCTCACCGCTGGCATGGGCCAGGGTGATATTGCTGTGGAGACCGTCAAACCATCCGGCTACGCTCAGACCGTTGGGTTCACCTATCTGGATGAGGCGCGCACGGTTGAATTGCCGCTTCCGGGGCTGTTCCAGGTCGCCAACGCCATGGTCGCTGCTGGCCTGGCGATCCAAGCTGGGTGTGACGCTAATGCGGTGTTTGGCGCTCTGGAGAGCTTGAAAGGCGCGCGGGGACGACTGGAATATATCGGCACCACCAAGCGTGGCGGCAAAGCCTTTGTGGACTATGCTCACAAACCCGGTGCGGTAGAAGAAGCGCTGAAAGCGCTACGCCCCTTTGCTGACGGTAAGGTGGTGATCGTGGTGGGTGCTGGCGGTGATCGCGACAAGGGCAAACGTCCGCTCATGGGCGAAGCTGCGACCCGCTACGGCGATGCGGTGATCGTGACGGATGACAATCCACGCACCGAAGACCCTGCCACCATCCGTCAAGCCGTTATGGCTGGCGCGGGCGATGATGCGATGGAAATCGGTGACCGCCATGATGCCATCGCGGCAGGCCTTGCGATGCTCGAAGATGGCGACATTCTGCTGGTCGCTGGCAAGGGGCATGAGACGGGGCAAGAAATCCACGGTGTAAAACATCCGTTCTCTGATCATGATGTTATCCGCGAGATTTTGGGTGAGGGTGCCTGAGCGTGGAGCAATCTCTCTGGACCGTTGACGAGATTGTTTCCGCAACTGGCGGATCGGTGCGTGGCAAACCGGGCGATGTTTCTGGCATTTCTATTGATAGCCGCACTGTTGCCCCCGGTGATTTGTTCATCGCCATCAAAGGCGACCAGTTCGATGGCCACGCCTTTGTTGATGCGGCCTTAGATGCGGGAGCCGCTGCTGCGCTGGTGTCAGCCGACCAAGCCGATACGATGCAGGTGCCCAAGGGTGGCCTGATTGTTGTCGATGACAGCTATGATGGGCTTTATGATCTGGCGCGTGCTGCGCGTGCTCGCGCCACGGGAAAGATGTTGGCGATCACTGGGTCCGTGGGCAAGACATCCACCAAAGAGACGTTTCGACTGATCCTTTCGGCCTTTGGTAAGACCCACGCGCCGGTCAAAAGCTTCAACAATCATTGGGGCGTGCCGTTGACGCTCTGCCGGATGCCGCGCGACACAAACTTCGGTGTGTTTGAGATCGGCATGAACAATGCGGGTGAAATCACGCCGCTCTCTAAGCTGGTTCAGCCGCATGTAGCGATGATCACGACCGTGGCTCCGGTGCATCTTGAAAATCTGGGCAGTTTGGATGCCATCGCAGCGGCCAAAGCTGAGATTTTCGATGGACTGTTGGCAGGTGGCACAGCTGTGGTTCATGGCGACATCGAGCATACGGACTTCTTGAAAGAACGCGCGTCTGCCGCTGGTGCAGGCAAGGTGATGACCTTTGGTCATGGCGCTGGCGGCGATGCGGAGCTGATGCAGGTGGCGCTTCTGCCCGATTGCTCCACGGTTGAGGCGAAAATCGCCGGCCAAACACTGACCTACAAAGTCGGCGCGCCCGGTGAACATCTGGTCATCAATTCGCTGGGTGTGCTTGCGGTGTGTTCAGCGCTCGGTCTTGATCTGGCCAAGGCTGGTATGGCGCTGGCCAATATGGAGCAGCCCGATGGGCGTGGCCGCAAACACGTAATCGATACGCCAGGCGATGCGATCACGCTGCTGGATGAAAGTTACAATGCCAACCCGGCCTCCGTGAAGGCGGCGCTGAAAGTGCTATCACGCTTGCCGACCGGTCCACGTGGTCGCCGCATTGCGGTGCTCGGTGATATGCTGGAGCTGGGCGAAGACGCCTCCGCCATGCATGGCGCGCTGGTTTATGACCTCACGGCGCTGGGCGTCGATAAGGTGTATGCCTGCGGCCCCTTGATGAAAGCGCTTTGGCGTGTTTTGCCGATGGAAAAGCGTGGCGCGTATGCGCAAACCTCGGATGGGCTACGCGAGCCACTGCTCAACGACCTTGCGCCAGGTGATGCAGTGATGATCAAAGGCTCGTTGGGCAGCAAGATGGGCCCTTTGGTTGATCTTATCTTGCAACGATACAAAGACCGCTAAGCGCGGCAAACGGTAAGGACACGAAAACACATGCTTTTCTGGCTCTCCAACTTTGCCGATGCGGTGCCCTTGTTCAACGTGTTCCGCTACATCACTTTCCGCACCGGCGGCGCGGTGGTCACTGCGATGCTCTTTGTTTTCCTCTTTGGTCCGACGATCATCCGTGCGCTGCGTGTGCGCCAGGGCAGGGGGCAACCGATCCGCGAGGATGGTCCGCAAGGTCATCTGCTCACCAAAAAAGGCACGCCGACGATGGGCGGGCTTATGATTTTGGCTGGGCTGATTTTTGCCGTTTTGCTTTGGGCCGATTTGTCGAGCCCGCTTGTGTGGACCGTGCTGGCGGTGACCGTTGGGTTCGGGGCCATCGGGTTTTACGATGATTTTTTGAAGGTTACCCAGCAGTCGCACAAAGGCCTGTCGGGCAAAGCGCGTTTGGCCATTGAGGCGACGATTGCTGGCGCTGCGGTCTTTGTGTTGGCACAGGTTTCGGTGCCAGAGCTTTCCAACCAGCTCACGTTTCCGTTCTTCAAAGACCTTTTGATCAATCTTGGCTGGTTCTTCATACTGTTTGGCGCCGTGGTGATTGTTGGTGCAGGCAATGCGGTGAACCTCACCGACGGGCTGGATGGCCTGGCTATCGTGCCGGTGATGATTGCGGCTGCCACCTTTGGCCTGATCGCCTATCTGGCCGGTAACGCAATCTTTTCGGACTATCTGCAGATCCATTTTACGCCTGGCACCGGCGAACTGGCGGTGCTGTGCGGCGCGGTGATTGGCGCATCGCTCGGCTTCTTGTGGTTCAACGCGCCACCAGCGCAGATTTTCATGGGCGACACCGGGTCGTTGGCGTTGGGCGGTATGCTTGGCACCATCGCTGTGGCCACCAAGCACGAGATTGTGCTGGCGATTGTCGGCGGTCTGTTCGTGCTGGAAGCCATGTCGGTGATTATCCAGGTGGCTTCTTTCAAGCTGACCGGCAAGCGGGTGTTTCGCATGGCGCCGATCCATCACCATTTTGAGCAGCTGGGATGGACGGAGCCGCAGGTAGTGATCCGGTTTTGGATCATCGCGTTCGTGCTCGCACTGGCCGGTCTATCGACATTGAAATTACGCTAAGTCGATGATCCCCGTTTCTACACTTGCTGGCAAAAAAGTTGCCGTGGTTGGTCTTGGCGGATCGGGCTTGCCGACTGCCCATGCCCTGCATGCCGCTGGCGCTGAGGTTGTTGGCTGGGATGATGGCGAATCAGCGCGTGAAAAGGCGCAGGCTGCAGGCATTGTGATAGAAGACCTTGAGCAGGCGGATTGGGAGGGTTTTGCTGCGCTGGTCTTGGCGCCCGGCATACCGCTCACCCACCCCGCACCCCATTGGAGCGTTTTGCGCGCCCGTGAGGCTGGCGTGCCGATCACCGGCGATGTCGACCTGTTCTTCCAGGAACGTGCTGCCCACTGTCCGCAGGCGCCCGTGCTTGCGATCACCGGCACCAATGGCAAGTCGACCACAACGGCGCTCGCCGCGCATGCGATGCGGGCGATGGGTGTGGATGTGGCCATGGGAGGTAACATCGGCGTGCCGGTTCTTGATCTGCCGATGCCGCAGCCGCACCGGCACTATGTGATTGAGTGCTCGTCCTACCAGATTGATTTGTCTGCCCATCTGGCGCCGACCGTTGGTGTGCACCTCAACCTCTCTGAGGACCATCTGGCCCGCCATGGCACGATGGAAAACTATGCTGCGATCAAGAAGCGCCTGGTGACCGCCGCTGAGCATGCCGTTGTTGGTGTGGATGATTTGCGCTCAGCGCGTATGGCCGATGAGTTAGCGCGTGATGGACACGAAGTTTCACGTATCAGCGCCGAGCACACTGTTCATGACGGTGTTTATGCGGTCGGTTCAACGATCTGGTTGGCCCGTGATGGCGCGCAGGACGAACTGTTTGATGTTGGCGGTGTTGCCAGCCTGAAGGGCGAGCATAACGCTCAAAATGTCTGCGCGGTGGTGGCCGCGCTTTTGAAGCTCGGCATGGACCCAACCAAAATGGCGAATGCCATCCGTTCCTTTCCCGGCCTTGCCCACCGCATGGAGCCGGTTGCGACCCATCGCGGCGTTTCCTTCGTCAATGACTCCAAAGCCACCAATGCTGATGCCGCTGCGCGGGCCTTGGGATCGTATGATCGCATCTATTGGATCGCCGGCGGACAGGCCAAAAGCGACGGAATTGATTCACTTAACGGTTTCTTTGCGCAAATCGTCAAAACTTACCTTGTTGGAGACGCGCAAGATCGCTTTGCCGCCACGCTTGAGGGCCAGGTCCCTTATGTGCGGGCAGAAACGGTTGAACGGGCCGTCGCCTTGGCAGCAGACGATGCCATGGCCGACGGGCTGGAAAGTGCGTGCGTTTTGTTGTCTCCGGCGTGTGCGTCTTGGGATCAGTTTGCATCCTTTGAAGCACGCGGTGATGCGTTCAAGCGCGCTGTGATGACCTTTGTTGAGGAGCATCGCGCGCAGTAAAAGAGTATTGAGTAGCGTAGATGCGTTTGACCCGTGCAGACCGTTCGCCCCTAGGCGATTGGTGGTGGACCCTCGACAAGATTTCATTGCTTACGATCCTGGTTCTGTTGGTCGTTGGCGTTGTTATGTCCTTCGCCGCCAGCCCGCCCATTGCGCGTGACCTGGGCTTGGCGAACGAGTTTCACTTCGTCCAAAAGCACCTCATTTTTCTCATTCCGACCGTTGGCTTGCTGATTGGCATGTCGATGCTTTCCACGCGCCAATTGGTGCGCATTGGCTTGGTGCTGTTTGGCATCGCGGTTTTGGGCATGCTGGCAGCTTTGGCCTTTGGCGCTGAGGTGAAAGGCGCGCGGCGCTGGGTCGATCTTGGGTTTTTCCAGATGCAGCCGTCAGAATTGGCCAAACCAGCTTTGGTGTTGGTGTCCGCGTGGCTTTTTGCTGAGCACGCCAAGCGCCCTGATCTGCATGCCAATCTGTTTGCCCTTGTGCTGTTCCTGCTGACCGCTGGCTTGTTGGTGGCGCAACCCGACATTGGCCAGACCATGCTGGTCACCGCTGTTTGGGGTTGCCTGTTCTTCGTGGCTGGCATGAGCTGGCTGTGGATTGCGGTGCTCGGCACGGCGGCGTTGGGCGGCCTAGCGGCGGCCTATATGTTCATTCCTCACGTGACGAGCCGTATCGATCGGTTTCTGAACCCAGAGGCTGGCGACAATCACCAAACGGACCGGGCCATCGAATCATTTGTTGAAGGTGGTTGGTTTGGCCGTGGTCCCGGTGAGGGCGTGGTCAAAGAGCATTTGCCTGACAGCCATACCGATTTTCTGTTCGCAGTGATGGCCGAAGAGTTCGGCATCCTGATGTGCCTTATTGTGGTCGGTCTTTATCTGTTCTTGTTTGCGCGGTTCATTCGCGCTGCTCTGCGGCAAGATGATGTGTTTTCGCGCTATGCGATCATCGGTCTTGTGGCGTTGCTTGCCACGCAGGCTGCGATCAATATGGGTGTGAACTTGCAACTTTTGCCCGCCAAGGGCATGACGTTGCCATTCCTTTCCTACGGGGGATCATCGCTCTTGTCCGTTGGTTTGTCGGCCGGCATCTTGCTTGCCCTTACCCGGCAAACTGCGCGTGGCCGACAGGCCCGCATGGGGCAGGGTCGCAACGCCGCCAATGCATGGCGTTGGAACCTGCAAAGCGGTTGATCGCCTCGCTGGTGTCGTCTCTTCGGCACTGGGTCACCTAAGGCGAAGTATGGCTTATTTCATTTTGTGCGCTGGCGGGACCGGCGGTCATCTCTTCCCAGCGCAAGCGCTCAGCGAAGTGCTTCAACGGCGTGGCCACACGGTCGATTTGATGACCGACGAACGGGCCGACCAATATGGCGTGTCGTTCCCGGCGCGCCGCACGCACATCATCCCGTCGGCGACCTTTTCGCCGCGCAAGATCTTTCAAGCAATCCCTGGTGCGCTGACCATCATGCGCGGAGCCTACAAGGCGTTGATGGTGATGGGCCGCCAGAAACCGGCGGCGATTGTTGGTTTTGGTGGCTACCCAACATTGCCGCCTTTGTTTGCAGCGCGCCTGCGCGGTGTGCCGATTGTTCTGCATGAGCAAAATGCGGTTTTGGGGCGTGCCAATGTTGCCATGGCCAACAGCGCTAAACTCATCGCCACCAGCTTTGCCAACACAGATGGCATTCCATCCTCCTCGCGCGCCATTATCATTCATGTTGGCAATCCGGTGCGCGGCAAGGTTTTGGCTGCGGCGCGGGCGACCTACAAGCGACCCAAACCACATCAGCCTTTTGAGCTGTTGGTGTTTGGTGGCAGTCAGGGTGCACGGGTGTTTGCTGATCTGGTGCCCGGTGCGCTGGAACAGTTCAGCGAAGAGGTCCGCAAGTCCTTCCATGTGACCCAGCAATGCCGTCCTGAAGACATTGCGCGCGTGCGCGAAGCCTATGAAACGCTCGGCATTCCCTGTGATCTCGGCGCATTTTTTGTCGATATGCCTGAGCGCATGGCCAATGCTCACCTTGTGATTGCGCGCTCAGGTGCGTCTACGGTGGCTGAACTTTCTGTGATGGGGCGTCCCTCGATCTTGGTGCCCTATCCGCACGCGCTGGATCATGATCAGGCGCGTAACGCGGAACGCTTGGAAGCGGCTGGTGGGGCGGTTCTTTCGCTGCAAAAGAACATCGGTCCGGTGCGGCTATCGCAGGTTTTGGCCCGATTGATCGATCCAGCTTCCGATGAGCTGGAAACGATGGCGGCTGCCGCCCGCGACGCTGGCCGCCCTGAAGCGGTGGAACAGTTGGCCGTTGAAGTTGAGGCTCTGGCGCGCTAACCCGCCAGGCCGACAAATAGGATTGATGGCATGAAACTTCCCCGCGAGCTTGGACCGGTTCATTTTGTTGGCATTGGCGGTATCGGCATGAGCGGTATTGCCGAAGTGCTGAACAATCTCGGCTATGCCGTCCAGGGCTCTGACATTTCCGACAATGCCAATGTGCAGCGCCTGCGCGCCATGGGTATCAAAGTGGCCGTTGGCCATCGCCCGGAAAATCTGGACGGCGCAGCGGTGGTCGTCGTGTCGTCGGCCATCAAGCCAGACAATGCTGAACTGATCGAAGCGCGGGCGCGGTTCTTGCCCGTGGTGCGCCGAGCCGAAATGCTGGCTGAATTGATGCGTTTGAAATCAGCCATTGCGATTGGCGGCACGCACGGCAAGACCACGACAACCTCCATCGTTGCCACGCTGCTCGATGCGGGCGGCATGGACCCGACGGTGATCAATGGCGGCATCATCAATGCCTATGGCACCAATGCGCGCTTGGGCGAGGGCGATTGGATGGTGGTGGAAGCCGATGAATCCGACGGCACCTTCATCAAATTACCCGCCGATATTGCAGTCGTGACCAACATCGATGCGGAGCACCTTGATCACTATGGTGATTTTGATGGCGTGCGCGCGGCGTTCAATCAGTTCGTGGAAAATGTGCCGTTTTATGGTTTTGCGGTGATGTGCCTTGATCACCCAGAGGTGCAAAGCCTGATCGGGCGGATCGAAGATCGCCGCGTGGTCACCTATGGGCAGAACCCGCAGGCCGATGTGCGTGCGGTGGATGTGCGGATGGAAGGGCCCACCTCCCATTTTGCCATCGAGCTGCGCCAACGCGGTACCGATGAACGCGCGCGCATCGATGATCTGAGCCTGCCGATGCCTGGATTGCACAATCTGTTGAATGCCACCGCTGGGATCGCCGTGGCGCACCATCTGGGCATTGCCCATGATGCCATTCGTGAGGGTCTTGCGCGGTTTTCCGGCGTCAAACGTCGCTTTACGCACACCGGGTCGTGGCAGGGCGTTGATATCTATGATGACTACGGTCACCACCCGGTGGAGATCGCCGCAGTGCTTCAAGCCGCCCGTTCTTCGGCCAAAGGTAAGGTGATCGCCGTTGTGCAGCCGCACCGTTATACGCGCCTGCGCGATCTGTTTGATCAGTTCGCTGGTTGTTTCAACGATGCGGACCATGTGCTGGTCGCGCCGGTCTATGAGGCTGGCGAAACGCAGATCGAAGGTGCAACGCACACTGATCTGGTGGATGCCATCCGCGCCCATGGTCACCGTGACGTTTCCGCGCTGGATGGCCCGGAGGTGTTGGCAGAGCGGATCGCTGAGATTGGCCAGGACGGCGATACGGTACTTTGCCTCGGCGCAGGCACGATCACAGCATGGGCCAACGCGTTGCCCGATCAGTTGAAGGCCCGTTCTGCATGAGCGAGATCGATGGTGATGCGCTTCTGGCCCGCATGGGGGCAGGTGTCGAGGCGCTACGCGGCAAATTGCGCACCAATCAGCCGTTGAAAGACTTCACCTGGTTTCGCGTTGGCGGACCGGCGGAGCTTTATTTCGTGCCCGCTGATGTGGAAGATTTGCAAACCTTCATGCGTCTGCTGCCCGATGATGCGTCGGTGCATGTGATGGGCTTGGCTTCAAACTCGCTGATACGCGATGGTGGCCTGAAAGGTGCAGTGATCCGCCTCACCATGCGCCCGTTTAATGATGGCAAGGCGGACGTGGATAGCCCGCGCATTCGCGCTGGCACAGGCATGTCGGATCGCAAACTCGCTGCCATCGCGCTGGACGCAGGCCTTGGTGGATTCCATTTCTATCATGGTATTCCTGGCTCACTCGGTGGCGCGCTGCGTATGAACGCTGGCGCCAACGGTGTGGAGACGACGCAGCGGGTTGTTTCGGTGGATGCGGTCAATCGCCACGGCGAGTTGGTCACGCTTTCCCACGAGGCTATGGGCTTCACCTACCGCCACAGCGCAGCGGCTGATGATCTGATTTTCGTCTCAGCTCTTTTTGAGGGCTATCCCGCGCCACGCGAAGAAATAGAGGTGGCGATGGATGCGGTGCAAAAGCATCGCGAGGAGAATCAGCCGATCAAAGAGCGCACCTCCGGTTCAACGTTTAAGAATCCTCCCGGCGGATCGGCCTGGAAGTGTGTTGATGCGGCGGGTTTGCGTGGATTTCAGGTCGGTGGAGCGCAGATGTCGCCGATGCACTGCAACTTCATGATCAACACAGGCGATGCTACAGCCCATGATCTGGAAACACTTGGCGAGACCGTGCGAAAGCGGGTTTACGAGCATTCCGGCACCCTCCTGGAATGGGAGGTGAAACGCATGGGTTTGTTTACCAATGGGCAGTCTGTGGAAACCTTTCGCCCTTGAAACATCACGTGATCGCAGAAAATTCGTAAATCGGACCTTTCGATTTCCGGTTAAGGATTTCTTACGATCTGGCTCATAGCTTGGCTCCCGGGAAGGTCCATTTTGGACTGAATAAACGGGACATGTGTGCACGCTATGGCGGGCAAGGGAAAACACGTTGCAGTGCTCATGGGAGGCTGGTCGTCAGAACGACCGGTAAGCCTCGCCACAGGAGAGCCTTGTGCCGACGCGCTGGAGCGCGCCGGGTACACGGTCACGCGTGTTGATGTCGACCGTTCCATTGCGCAAACCCTCAACGATCTTAAGCCCGATGTGGCCTTTAACGCGTTGCACGGTCCCTATGGGGAAGATGGCACCATTCAAGGCGTGCTTGAGATTTTGTCAATTCCCTACACCCATTCTGGGGTGATGTCCTCGGCGCTTGCGATGAACAAAGATCGCGCCAAGGTGGTGATGGCAGCAGCCGGTGTTCCGGTGGCCAAGCATACGCTGACCACACGCGAGCAAGCGGCCAAAGCGCATGTGATGGCGCCGCCCTATGTGATCAAACCGGTGGCCGAAGGCTCCTCGTTCGGTGTGCTGATCGTCTCTGAGGATATGGAGCATCCACCGCAGGAGCTTTTCCGCTCCGATTGGCCTTATGGCGATGACCTAATGGCCGAACGCTATGTTGCTGGCCGCGAGCTGACCTGCGCCGTCATGGGCGATGTGGCGCTTGGGATCATAGATATCGTGCCGCAGGGCCAGGCGTTTTACGATTACGACGCGAAATATGCCGAGGGCGGATCGGAGCATATTCTGCCTGCCGATATTCCTGCCGATGTTTATGCGCGCATCCAAAGCTATTCGCTGGCGGCCCACCAGTCTCTCGGCTGCCGGGGCGTGACGCGCGCTGATTTTCGCTTTGACGACCAGCCCATGGGCACCGGTGAGTTGATCTGTCTTGAAGTCAACACGCAGCCAGGCATGACCCCAACCTCTTTGGTGCCAGAGATTGCAGCGCACGCCGGGCATTCCTTCGAGGAACTGGTGTCCTGGATGGTGGAGGACGCGTCATGTCAGCGCTAAGCGACCTTTTCCATTTTTCGCGCACCCAGCGCATCCGTGCGGCATCGGCCTATCGGGTCACCGTGTCTGCCTTGCAATCGGTTCGCCATCCTAATGCGCTGTTGTCCAGCTTGGTGGTTTTGCCTGTGCTGGTGGTGGGTTTCTCTTTTGGTGAACGCACGGCCGAAGCGCGCGAAGCTGCTGGCCAGTCGCTGGCTTATGTGGCGGCCAATGCCGGTTTCGGCGTTGATGCGATCCGCATTGAAGGGTTGCGCGATACGCGCGAAGGCGATGTGCTTGATTACTTGGCCGTGACGCCGACAACCTCGGTGCTTGGTTTTGATATCGATGCCGCGCGTGACCGCGTGTTGGCCTTGCCATGGGTGAAAGAAGCCTCTGTGCGCCGCGTCTATCCCGACCAGCTGATGGTTGAGATTGAAGAGCATGCGCCGTTTGCCCGCATGTTGCAGCGTGGCCGCGTCCATCTGGTGACGGTGGAAGGCGAAGAGATCACCGACGAAATCACCGATGTACATGCTGGCCTACCGCTTGTGGTGGGTGAGGGTGCCCCAGGCGAAGCGACGGCGTTTTTTGCCCATCTGGCCGCCCGTCCACACGTTCTTGGCAGTGTGGTTGCGTTGGAGCGCGTCGGCGACCGACGCTGGACACTGCACATGCGCGAGGATGTCCAGGTGCATCTGCCCGAGACAGGCGTTGATGCAGCGCTGATCCGTTTGGAAGAGATGATGCGCCGTGAAGCCGTGCTTGAACGCGCGATAGCGGTGATTGATCTGCGCCTGCCCGACCAGTTGGTGGTGCAACTCACCGATGCTGGTGTTGAGGCGATGGCCGAAGAGGCTGAAGGCCTGACAGCCGCGCGGGGAGGTGCCTGATGAAGACATCTGGCCGCCGTCCGCTCGATTTTTATGGTCCGAACCCGCTGCCGCAGCGCAAGTCTGTCACGATTTGCGTGCTTGATGTGGGCACGGCCAAGACCAGCTGCATGATCGCTCGTCTGAAGCCGTGCGAAAGCTCCGGCGCGCATCGTAGCCGCACGCACACCGTTGATGTGCTTGGGTTCGGTTACTACCGCAGCCAAGGCTTGAAATCTGGCTATGTGATTGATCTTGAGCGTGCTGAGCACTCCATTCGCCAGGCTGTGCACCAGGCTGAGCGTATGGGTGATTTGACCGTTGATGCGGTGATTGCCTCGCTCACCTGTGGGCGCATTGCCTCTGAAACGTTGTCGGCCACGGTGGCCCTTGATGGCCATGCTGTCACCGATCGCGATATCGCCAAGGTTTTGAAAGCTGGCAGCGACCACGCCATCGCGCCGGGTCGTTCGATCTTGCACTCCATGCCCATCGGTTTTGCGCTGGATGGTGATCGCGGCATCGCTGATCCGCGCGGTATGTTTGGATCAGGCCTCGGCGTGGATATGCATCTGGTGACCGCTGACGTTGGTCCGCTGCGCAATCTGGAGCAATGCATCAACGCCTCGCACTTGGAAGTGGAGGGCTATGTCACCTCCGCCCAGGCCTCTGGTCTTGCGGTGTTGGCCGATGATGAGATGGATCTTGGCACCGTCGTGATCGACATGGGTGCCGGAACAACATCCATCGGTGTGTTTTACGATGGCGAGTTTGTGCATGCCGATGTGGTGCCCGTTGGCGGCCATCACATCACGATGGATCTGGCGCGCGGTCTTTCCACCCGCGTGGATGAAGCCGAACGCCTGAAAACGCTGCACGGTTCGGCCCTACCGAGCCCAGCGGACGATCGCGATATGCTGACCATTCCGCCAGTTAGCGAAGATGGTCATGAGGGCGGTCATCAGGTTCCCCGTGGCGCGCTGACCCGCATCATTCGCCCGCGCCTTGAAGAAACGCTTGAAATGACACGCGACCGGTTGGCGGCATCAGGCTTTGCTGGGCTTGCGTCTAAGCGCCTGGTGATCACCGGTGGTGCCAGTCAGATGAGCGGTGTGGTGGAACTTTCCCGCCGCATTCTTTCCCGCAATGTGCGCCTGGGTCGCCCGTTCGGTCTTTCCGGCCTGCCGGAAGCTGGCACGGGTCCGGCCTTCGCGGCTGCTACCGGCCTACTGATCTATCCACAATGCGTGCGCATGGTGCCGCGCGATCATATCGCGTCTCACAGCTTTGCCGGTCAATCGACCGGTACAGGCGGCTATTTTGGGAGGGTGAGCCAATGGCTGCGCAGCTCTCTTTAAATCCGCGCGTGAAACGCGCTCTTGAAGCTCGGTCGCTCCGTTCCTTCGGAACGACCGCTCGCTCACTGAAACTCCTGGCCCTGCGTGGTCGTTCCGAAGGAACGGAGCGGCAGGGTCCACATAAAAGTCCCGTCCCAAACCCCACCGGCGTGTTCTGTGTGTCCCGCACAAGCGCTTTACGTAACCCCACCCGTCACGAAGTGACGACCATGGCTCCACAAGACTTCCCATTGTGCGCCGCGTTCCAGGAAGAATGAGAGAGGGTCCTATGCCTATCCAGTTGGAAGCTCCCGATATCCACGAGTTGAAACCCAAGATCGTCGTCTTTGGCTGCGGCGGCGCCGGCGGCAACGCTGTCAACAACATGATTGAATCCGGCCTTGAGGGCGTGGATTTCATCGTTGCCAACACCGATGCTCAGGCCTTGACCAATTCCAAGGCGCCACGCGTCGTCCAGATGGGCGTTGCCGTGACTGAAGGCCTTGGCGCTGGTGCCCAGCCAGAAATTGGCCGTGCTGCTGCTGAAGAAGTGATCGACGAAATTTCCGATCACCTGTCTGGCGCGCACATGGCGTTCATCACCGCCGGTATGGGCGGTGGCACCGGCACGGGCGCTGCGCCTGTCGTGGCGCGCCTTGCTCGCGAGATGGGCATCCTCACCGTTGGTGTGGTCACCAAGCCCTTCCACTTTGAAGGCCGCCAGCGCATGCGCATCGCCGATAGCGGTATTGATGAGCTGCACAAGGAAGTGGATACGCTGATTTGTATCCCCAACCAGAACCTGTTCCGTATCGCCAACGAGAACACCACGTTCTCCGATGCCTTCGCGATGGCCGATCAGGTGCTGTTCTCAGGTGTTGCCTGCATCACCGATCTGATGGTCAAAGATGGTCTGATCAACCTTGATTTTGCTGACGTTCGCTCGATCATGCGGGGCATGGGCAAGGCGATGATGGGCACCGGTGAAGCGTCGGGCGACAAGCGTGCGCTTCAGGCCGCTGAGGCTGCCATTGCCAATCCGCTGCTTGACGATGTGTCGATGCTCGGCGCCAAAGGCCTGCTGATCTCTATTACAGGTGGCAATGATATGCGCCTGTTCGAAGTGGATGAGGCGGCAACGCGTATCCGTGAAGAGGTCGATCAGGATGCGTTGATCATTCTTGGCGCAACGTTTGATGAGTCTTTGGAAGGCATGATCCGCGTGTCGGTGGTTGCCACCGGCGTGGACGATGAGCTGGCAGCGCAAAACCTTGCACAAGGCGCTGCAACCAGCGTGCCGACTGTGGGTCGTCCGATTGTTCAGCCTGCACCAAGGGCTGAAGAGCCTGCCCCTATGCCTGAGGCTGCGCCGCAACCTGCTGTGGCACAGACGATGGCCGAACCGGCGCAGGAATCACCAGCAGAGCGTATCGACCGTATCGAGCGAGAGCTGTCGCTGCCTTTGGAAGGCCAGAGCGCACCGGCACAAGAGGCCGCGGTGTCGATTGCCCCTTTCAGTCCGGTGCCTGAGCTTTTTGACGAGGAGGCCTTGGCCGACGAAATCATGGCTGAGGCAATGGCTGAAGAGGTTGAAGCACCACAACGACCTGCTGGTATGCGTCCAGCAGCGCCGCGTGCGCGGTCCAATGCGCCACGCATGCCAAGCGTTGAGGAGTTCCCGACCATCGCTCAAGACCAGATGCGGGCGAAAGCTGCCGCTGGGGCTGAAGAGGGCGACAAAGGTGCTCTGGGTCTGCTGCGCAAGCTGGCGCATGTGGGCATGCCCAAGCGCGAGGACGAAGCGCCGGCACCCCAGGCAGCATCGCAGACGCCGCAACAAGCTGCCCCTGCACCTGCCCAGCGTGCCCCTGTGCAACGCCCGGCGGCACCGCAAGCGCCAGCCGCTGCGCCTCATCCTGCCACAGCACGGCCACAAAGTGCGCCGCAGGCCGGTCATGATGGTTTGGGTCGGCAGACCGCAGCGCCAGCAGCATCGAATCGAGCCACAGAGGATGACGCTATGGACATCCCTGCCTTCCTTCGCAGGAAGAGCGGATAAGCTCACGGGCTGGTAACAGTTTGAAACAATCCAGCCGGGCATGGTGACGTGCCCGGCTTTTGCGTTAACAAAAAACTAATGATTTTCAGAGGTTTATAGAAGTTACACTTGATGCAAATTATGTAACACACAGAAAGAAAGCGTGATTTTTGCCGCACGCTCCGCCCATGTAGGTTACAGCCAAGTGCCAAAGGGTATTGCAGCGCCTTCGCCTGAGTTTGCGAACCGCTTCACGCTACTGGAATTTGAGTAGCCGCCACTCTGGTTAACTTTGGGTTAATATAGTGTCGGTCGATTGTGCCGATTTTGGGACCGCTGGGGGCCACATGGTTTTTCGTTCTGGGTATCAGGGTACAGTCGGCGAAAGTGTTTCCCTTTCCGGCATAGGCGTCCATAGCGGCCAAGCCGCCACGATGACCATCCATCCCAGCGACGAAGACACCGGCATTATCTTCCTGCGGACCAATCTGCCTGGCTCTCGCGACATCGAGATCAAAGCTGATTGGTCGGCTATCTCCGCCACCGCGCTATGCACTGTTCTTGGTGATCCCAAGGGTGCTTTCGTTTCCACCGTTGAACATGCTTTGGCTGCGTTGCGCGCGCTGGGCGTCGACAATGCCCTCATTGAAGTGGACGGCCCGGAAGTGCCGATCATGGATGGGTCGTCAGCCGCGTTTGTCGATGCCATCGACAGCGTCGGTGTTGTGCAGCAGTCCAAGCGTCGCAAGGTTCTGCGTATCTTGAAGCCGGTGCGTGTTGAGGCAGGCGATGCCTTTGGCGAGCTTCGCCCGCATGCTGGTTCACGCTTTGAAGTCAGCATCGATTATGATCATGGCTCGATTGGACACCAGTCTATGGAGTTCGACCTTACCTCTGACGGGTTCCGCGATGATATTTCCCGCGCACGCACCTTTGGCTTCTTGAAAGATGTTGAGCATCTCTGGGCCAACAATTTTGCCCTTGGTTCATCTCTGGAAAATGCCGTCGTCCTTGGTGATGAGGACATTGTGAACCCAGAAGGCCCACGCTGGTCTGACGAATTTGTACGCCACAAAATTCTCGATTCCATCGGCGATTTGGCCCTTGCTGGCCTGCCCATTGAAGGCTGCTATCGGTCGCACAAAGGCGGCCACAAGCTGAACTTCACCATGATGAAAGCTTTGTTCGCCGATCCGACAGCCTATGAGATTGTCGATGGTCACCAGACAGCTGAGCGCGTGCGCCGCGAACGCGCTGGCGATGAAGTGAATGTGCGCTTGGAAGCTGCAGCTTTGCTGCCTGAAACCAACTAGGGTCTAGACCCTAACTCTCGACAACGCACCATACTTTGCCCGTGCAGCGCAGCGCTGCCCTAGTTTCGCCACGGCTCAGTGATGCGGGTTTACCGCGTTGATCACTCGTTTGTGTGAATTGCATGTTCGGGGTAGGGCGCTCGCCATTGCTATGGTATGGCGGCACGTCATTGCCAGATGGATACGCTCCACTGGTCCTTTGGAAGACCGTTTGCGTTTGGGTATCATGATCTTCAAGTTCGCTCATCTCCTCCCGAAATCTGCACGTTTGGGTGCTCTGGTTGGCATCGCTGCTCTGGCCTTGGCCGGTTGCGCTTCGACTGAAGCCGACGATTTTGCCGATTTCGTTGACGACACACGCCCACCGGCCGTGATGTTCAATGAAGCTTTGGCAACGATGGAGCGTGGCGATTACCGCGCTGCTGCCGATCAGTTTGATGAGTTGGAGCAGGTCCACCCGTATTCAGAGTACGCCAAGCGCTCGCTGGTTCTTGGCGCCTTTTCGCATTTCTCGTCTGGTCGCTATCCCGAAGCGGTCAATGCCGGTCGTCGCTACGTGACATTGCACCCAAGCGGCGAGGATGCCGCCTATGCGCAGTTCATCGTGGCGCAGTCCTACTACAACCAAATTCCTGACGTGAACCGCGACCAAGAGCAGACGGCGCGGGCGATCAACGCGTTTCGTGACTTGATCCGCCGCTATCCGGACTCTGAATATGTTGGTCCGGCGCAGGAGCAAATCCGCTTTGCCAATGATCAGCTGGCCGGGTCGGAGATGCGTGTCGGTCGCTACTATCTTGATCGCCGCAACTATGTGGCCTCGATCAACCGTTTCCGCGTTGTGATTGAAGAGTATCAGACCACCCGTCACGTGGAAGAAGCGCTGCACCGCGTTGTTGAAAACTACCTGTCAATGGGCGTGGTGGATGAGGCACAAACGGCAGCTGCCGTGCTTGGCCATAACTTCCCAGACTCTGAATGGTATCAGCGCTCCTACCGTCTGCTTCAGTCGGGTGGCTTGGAGCCACAGGAAAACTCTGGTTCGTGGATCAGCCGTGCCTTTGATGGGTTTACTGGGCTGGGTTCTTGACCCCGGTCTTTTTCTGACACGACTCTTTTCGCGTTTGCCTTTTGGCCTGAGCGCTCAGGGCCTATACGGTCGCTGATATGCTGATTCATCTGTCTGTTCGCGACATCGTTCTCATTGAAGCGCTCGACCTGGAGCTTGACCGGGGCATGACCGTGCTGACCGGTGAGACGGGTGCAGGCAAATCCATTCTTTTGGACGCGCTGGCTTTGGCCTTAGGCGCACGCGGTGATGCCGGTTTGGTGCGCTCTGGCGCCAAAAGCGGGCAGGTGCGCGCAGCTTTTGAATTGGAGCCCGATCACCGCGCTTTTGCGATCCTGGATGCGGCTGGGCTTGAGCCTGAGGGCGATCTCATCATCCGCCGCACGCAAAGCGCTGATGGCCGGGCGCGGGGCTATGTGAACGATCAGCCGGTGTCGATGACGCTGCTGCGATCCTTGGGGGCCTCGCTGGTTGAAATCCATGGCCAGCACGATGATCGCGCGCTGGTGGACCCTGCCAGCCACCGGCAGCTTCTGGATGCCTATGGCGGCTTACAGGGCTTGGTGGGCGATGTGGCGGCGGCTTATAAAGCTTTGCAAGCGGCAGAACGCGAGCGCGATGTCCATGCTGCGGCGCTTGCTGAGGCTGCCAAAGAAGCCGATTATCTCAAAGCCAGCGTAGAAGAGCTCACAACCCTCTCGCCGGAACCAGGAGAAGAAGAGGCACTGGCAGCCCGTCGCACCCACATGATGCAGGCTGAAAAGGTGGCGGCCGACGTGCATGAAGCCCAGGAAGCGGTTTCTGGGGCTGCCTCGCCATCGCCGGTGCTGGCTGCGCTGATGCGGCGGTTGGAGCGCAAGGGGCCGGACAGCGAGACATTGCTTGGCCCGATCATCGATGCGCTTGGTCGCTCGCTGGATGCTTTAGGCGATGCGGGTATGGAAATCGACCGGGCGCTGGTGAGCATCGAGTTCGACCCCAAGGAACTCAACGATACCGAAGAGCGGCTGTTTGCGCTGCGTGCAGCGGCGCGCAAGTATCAAGTGACGTGCGATGAACTGCCGGAAAAGGCCGCCATTCTTGCCGAGCAGCTTGAAGCGTTGGATGCTGGCGTGGATCGCGGCGCGGCGCTGGAGCAAGCCGTGAAGCAGGCTGTTGCGCGCTATGACGGGCTGGCTCAAGAGCTATCAGAAGCTCGCCATCGCTGCGCGGAGCATTTGGGTTCTGCCGTTGAAGGTGAACTGCCCGACCTTAAGCTTGGTCAGGCGCGCTTTATGGCCGACGTTTCGACCAATCAGGACGAACGCGGCGCGCATGGCTATGACACGGTTGCCTTTCAGGTCCAGACCAACCCGGGTACGCGCCCCGGGCCGATGATGAAGGTCGCTTCCGGTGGCGAGCTCTCACGCTTCTTGTTGGCCTTGAAAGTCGTGCTGGCCGACAAAGGATCGGCACCGACGCTGGTGTTTGATGAGATCGACACCGGAGCGGGGGGTGCTGTGGCCGAGGCCATCGGCGTGCGGCTTGCACGGCTGGCAGGTCAGGTTCAGGTGCTTTCTGTGACCCATGCACCGCAGGTGGCCGCCCGGGCCCATGGGCATCTATCTATTGCCAAAGCCATCAAGGCGGATGAGACGCGCACGCAGGTGGAACGCCTGTCGGAAGATGGTAGACTTGAAGAGCTCGCGCGCATGCTTTCCGGCGCCAAAGTGACCGATGAAGCGCGCGCGGCAGCGGCCAGCCTTTTGCAAGGAGAGCGGGTGTGAGTGGGTTGCGCGATGCCCCAGTGGAGCAATTAAGCGAGCGCCAGGCCAAGAAAGAGCTGCAGGCGCTTGCCGAAGAGATGGCCTCCCATGATGCGGCCTATCACGGCGAGGATGCGCCGGTGATTTCTGACGCTGCCTATGACGCGCTAAAAGCGCGCAACTTGGCCATCGAAGCGCGGTTTCCTGATTTGGTGCTTGCGGATAGCCCGTCGAAGAAAGTCGGCAGCGCGCCATCGGAAAAATTTGCCAAAGTCACCCATGCCAGGGCGATGCTGTCGCTGGACAACGCGTTTTCGGCTGAGGATGTGCACGAGTTCGGCGCGCGGATCGCTCGCTTCCTGCGGCTTGAAGCACCGCCCGCGATGACCGCTGAACCAAAAATCGACGGGCTGTCGCTGTCGCTGCGCTATGAGCACGGCGCGTTGGTGACAGCAGCGACGCGTGGCGATGGCGCGGTCGGCGAAGATGTCACCCGCAATGCGCGCACCATCGCCTCGATCCCCCACAGCTTGAAAGGCGATGTGCCTGATGTGGTGGAGGTGCGTGGTGAGGTCTACATGACCGCCGAGGATTTTGCCGCGCTTAATGCGCGCATGGAGGGCAATGGCGGCAAGCCCTTTGCCAATCCGCGCAATGCGGCTGCCGGTTCCTTGCGCCAGCTTGATCCAGAGATCACCAAATCGCGCCCCTTGGCGTTCTTTGCCTATGCTTGGGGCGAGCTATCCGAGCCGCTGGCCGACACGCAGATGGGTGCTGTGGAACGGCTAAAAACGCTTGGGTTTGCCATCAATCCGCTGATGAAGCTTTGCGCCACGCCAGACGAGGCGATTGCCGTTTATGACAGCATCGCGCTGCAACGCGCCGAACTCGGCTACGATATCGATGGCGTGGTCTACAAGGTGGACCGGCTGGATTATCAGGAGCGGCTGGGGTTTGTCTCGCGCTCGCCACGCTGGGCGATAGCCCATAAATTTCCTGCTGAGCAGGCTTTCACCACGCTGGAAAACATCGAAATCCAGGTGGGTCGCACTGGCGCGCTAACACCCGTCGCCAAGCTGCATCCGATTACCGTGGGTGGCGTGGTGGTCTCAAACGCAACGCTGCACAATGCCGATTACATCGCCGGTATTGGAAACGATGGATTGCCGATCCGCGAGGGCAGGGATTTGCGGGTTGGTGACACGGTGATCGTGCAGCGGGCAGGTGATGTGATCCCGCAGATCGTGGATGTGCTGCTGGATAAACGCCCCGCGGATAGCGAGCCATTTGACTTTCCAACCATCTGTCCTGCCTGTGGCAGTGAGGCCAAGCGTGAGGTCGACGCCAAAGGCAAGCCCGATAGCGTCACGCGCTGCACAGGCGGGCTGATCTGTCCGGCGCAGGCGGTGGAGCGGCTAAAGCATTTTGTCTCCCGTAACGCGCTCGACATTGATGGGCTCGGCGAGAAGCAGATCGAGGCGTTTTACGAGGATGGTTTGATCGCCAACGCCGCCGACATTTTTACGCTGGAAGTGCGTGATGGACGCGCGATGAAAAAGCTCAAAGATCGCGATGGGTGGGGCGCGACCAGCATTGCCAATCTTTGGGCTGCCATCGACGAGCGTCGGCAAGTGCCGTTTTCCCGCTTTCTCTTTGCGCTGGGTGCCCGCCATGTCGGCGAGACCACCGCCCGTGTGATCGCCCGCCACTACACCAGCTTTTCGGCGTTTCGCGCGGCCATGCTGGCGGCGGCATCAGGCGATGAAGAAGCGCGGGAAGAGTTGGTGGGTATTGATGGCATCGGCGAAACGGTTGCCGTGTCGCTGATCCAGTTCTTCGGCGAGAGCCACAATGAGCAGGTGCTCGACGCGCTGTTGGCTGAAATGACCATCGAGGATGAAGTTTTCGAGGTTCAGGAAAGCCCGGTGGCCGGTAAGGTCGTGGTGTTCACCGGCTCACTGGAAAAGATGACCCGTGATGAAGCCAAAGCGATGGCTGAGCGCTTTGGCGCCAAGGTATCGGGCTCAGTGTCAAAGAAAACCGACCTGTTAGTCGCTGGGCCAGGGGCAGGCTCAAAGCTCACCAAAGCGCAGGGCTTGGGCGTTGAAACCATCGATGAGGATGGCTGGTTTGACCTGGTGGGCGTGACGCCGTCTGAGTAGACGATCCGCTGTCTTCGTCATCCCGGCCTTGAGCCGGGATCCATGCCAGTGAATGTGCCGGAAACGGCTGAGGTTCAAAAAAGCGCATTGGAGTGGGTCCCGGCTCAAGGCCGGGATGACGACTGTGCACGTGGCGGTTAAAGAGGCGCGCAGGCTGCTTCCAGAAACGCCAGATCATCGCCGGAGAGCAGGGGGCCGATATCCGCCAATACCTTCGCGTGGAAAGCGTTCAGCCAGGCCAGCTCGGCGTCTGACATCAGGCTAACATCCACCAAACGGCGCTCAAACGGCGCGCGCGTGATGGTTTCAAAGCCCATCATCGGCTGGTCGCCGCCCACATCTTCCGGTTCGGTGACGAAGATCAGGTTTTCCAGGCGGATGCCAAACGCGCCTTCTCTGTAATAGCCGGGCTCGTTGGAAAGCAGCATGCCGGGTTCCAACGCAACACTGCCCTGTTTGGCGATGCGCGCCAGCCCTTCATGGACGCCGAGATACGACCCGACGCCGTGCCCCGTACCGTGGGCATAATCCAGGCCATTGGCCCACAGGAATTGGCGCGCCAAAACATCCAGATGCGCACCGGTGGTGCCTTTGGGGAAGCGCGCTGTGGCAAGCGCGATATGGCCTTTCAAAACCAGCGTGTAAGCGCGCTTGTGCTCGTCTGTCGGCTCGCCGACGAGCAAGGTGCGGGTGATGTCGGTCGTGCCATCGAGATACTGCGCGCCGGAATCCACCAGGTAGAGCGAATTCTGTTCTATCGGCGCGTTGGTGGCGTGGGTGACGCGGTAATGCACGATGGCTCCGTTGGCGCCGGCACCGGATATGGTGGGGAAGGCAATGTCTTTGAGCTGATTGGTCTCACGGCGGCAGACGAGCAGCTTTTCCGCCGCCTGGATTTCGTCGAGCCCGCCCTTCGGGGCCTCTTTGTCGAACCAGGCGAGGAAGCGCGTGACCGCCGCACCATCACGAACATGCGCGGCGCGCGCACCGGCCTGCTCGATAGCGTTCTTACGGCCGCGGGGCGCCTCGATCGGGTCAGTGGCTTCCACCAGCGCCCCACCAGCCTGCGTGATTGTGTCGGCGATTTTCACTGACACGTTCGCCGGATCGACCATGATGGTTGCTTGCGCCTTGCCAAGGCTTTCCAGCGCGGCGGGGAAGGTGGCGATATCGGCGATGGTCACATCGGCCAGATAGGTTTCTGCTTCAGCAGAGAGTTTGCCGGGGTCGACGAAAAGCGTTGCCTCGCCCTCATCACTCACAATCGCGAAAGCCAGAAACATCGGCTTTTGCGGCACGTCATTACCGCGCAGATTGAACAGCCACGCCGCGCCATCAGCTTGGGTAAGCACCACCGCGTCGGCACGCTTATCTTTCACGGTTTGGGCGATCCCTGCGATCTTTTCAGCAAACGGTTGTCCGGCGAATTCCAGCGGGTGAATCACGATGGGTTCAGCGGGTCGTCCTGGCTGATCTTCCCAGATGGTGTCGATGAGATTGATGGCTGTTGGCGTTAGGCTCGCGCCAGCCTTTTCCGCAGCTTTTTTGAAGTGTTTGAAACCATTAATCGTGTGCAACCACGGGTCGTAACCAATTGTTTTATCTGCCAGATCAAGGCCGCCCAGATAGGCGGCTATCGGGTTTTCCATCATGTCATCGGGAGTGAAGTCTGGCTGCACGGTTTGAGCGCGCACTTGCAACGTATAGCGCCCATCGGTGAAGACACGCGCCTCGTCAGGCAGCACCAACACAAAGGCGTTCGACCCGGTGAACCCGGTCAGCCAAGCCACGCGTTCGGCATAGGCTGGCAGATATTCGCTTTGGTGTTCGTCGGTGCGCGGCACCAGCAGTGCATCCACGCCAGCGTCAGCCATCGCCGCGCGCAATTGAGCCAGGCGCTGCGGCCCTGTGTCCGGCTCGCTGGTGTCCTCATAGCTTTGCAGCGGTTCGGATTTGGGCTGCGGGTTGTTCATCGAAAATCCTAACAAATTGTGCAGTGCATCATGCGCTGGGTGCAAGGCTGCCTTGAGACGAAAGGTCTACCTGAGAACGCCTATAAGGACCATGTTGGCAGGGTAAGAACCGAACGTCTCCCCCCAGAGACTCACATGAGAATTTTAGGGTCCAGACCCTAAGCCACCAAGGAGCCAGTTATGGCCGTTTTCGCCTTCTCAGAACCGCAGCCTGTTTTTGCTGCTGACAGCAAAAAACCATCGATCTTCCGCCGCGCCCTCAATGCGATCATTGAAGCGCGTATGGCGCAGGCGCAGCGTCAGGTTAACGCCCACATTGCAACGCTCGACCCAAAAACCCGTGCCAAGTATGACATTGGCAACGCGGTGACTGGCAAGAACGGCGTTTACATCTGGCCATATTGATCAGCCAATCTAAGGCTGCTTGAGGAGAAGCGCAGACCATTCCCCGTGATGGATGCGCTTTTCCAGTATCAGGCCCTCAGCGCGATAGCGCGCCAGCACCGCGCGCTCTTGATGACGCATAAGACCTGACAGAATGATCTTGCCGCCCGTGGCCAGAAGTTTGGTCATAGGCGCGGCCAGTGCGATCAATGGTCCGGCCAAAATATTGGCCATGATCAGATCATAAGGCGCTCCGGCTTGGGGTGCGCCCATCACGCCATCAGCCTGCGCGACACTGACCCACGGCGCCAACTGATTAAGTTGGGCGTTTTGGCGGGTTACTTCCACTGAAATGGGATCGATATCTGTTGCCAGCACCGGCGCTTTTGTCAGGTGCACGGCGGCCATGGCCAGCACGCCCGTGCCCGTGCCAACATCAAGCATGTTGGTGAAGCGCTGGCGGGCGCACGCCCAATCGATCAGTTCCAAACACCCAAGCGTCGTGCCGTGATGGCCGGTGCCAAAGGCGCGGCTTGCCTCCACGCGAATACCAATGTCGGTTGGCCCGACAGCATCACGCGCATGGATGCCGTGAACCACAAACCGCCCGGCACGAATGGCCTGCAAGCCTTCCAGGCTGGCGGTGACCCAGTCGACTTCATCCAACACTTCACAGGTCAGCGGTGCTGCAAAGGCATCGGAGCCCAAAGCATCGCGGATCGCTGTTTCCAAGGCTTGTGCATCATCCCCCTCGCGAAATACGTCTACCGTCCAATGACCGGCCTCTTCGTCTTCAAAAAAGGCGATGGGTGTCTGATCAGCTTCAAACGCGTGTTCCAGCAATTCAGCGATGCGCTCTGCTTCTTCGCGGTGGGGAACAGCGAGAGTCGCCTTAACGGTCGGCATTTTTGGTGTCGCTCTTGGCTTTGGATTGGCTCTTTTGCGGCGGCGTCGGCCCAAACAGGAACACTGTGTCGCCAGCTACCGGCTTGAACTGCGCGCCAAGCGCTGGCGAGATGAAATCGCCCTTGGCGGACACGGCAAACATCACCTGGGTTGCTGGGTCACGCTGGGCGCGCAACGCTTCCATGGTGAACGCTTCGGTGAGTTTGGTGCGCTGGATGGCCCAATCATTGGCAATCATGCGGAACTCGGCCTCTGTTTCCCCTATGGACGGGTTGAACAGACGCTGACCGCTGACCGTGGTGGCCAGTTCATCGCGCTTGCCTTCCTCAATGCCCAGACGAAACACGCGCGCACGGCCAAGCTCGGGCCCAAAATCGGTGCAGACCAGCGCGTTGTATGCATCATTGTCGGTGGCAGCGATCAGCGTGCCAAAGCGAGAGAGATCAAGACGGTGCTCGGCGGCTTCGGAGAGGATTTCACCCAGATAGGTTTTGAACCCCGCTTGGCGCGCTGCCGATAGGCGCGAGTGGTTGCGATCCACCACCATGACGGGCAAGTCGGCGCTTTTCAGTTTCTCCGCCAAGGCCAGAGAGAAGCGATTGGATCCGATGATCAGGAAGCCATCCGGGTCCGCTGATGTGATGCCGAGCAGGTTGGCCAAAGGTTTCAGCGAGAAACCGTGCAGGATCACGGTTGTGAGCACCACCAGAAACGCCAGTGGTGCCAGCCGGGCGCCATCGTCCACGCCGATGCTCACCAATGTGCCAGCGAACAGGCCAGACACAGCCACAGCAACCACGCCGCGTGGGGCAATCCAGCCGATCAGCAAGCGTTCGCGCATCGATAGTTCCGTTCCGATGGTCGCAAGCATAATGGCCAGCGGTCGCACCACCAGAAGCAGCGCGACGATGTAAGCAAAATCGCGCCAGCCCAAGGACAAAATGTCATCCACGGGAATGCTGGCGGTCAGGACGATGAAAAGGCCCGATACCAGCAACACCGTCATCACCTCTTTAAAGCGACGAATGTCGGTGTAGCTGGCCAGTTTTGCGTTCGCGAGCACAATGCCCATCACCGTCACCGTGACCAAGCCGGCCTCGGCAAGCACAGCATCGGTGGTGGCGTAGCCGACCAGCGCAGCGACCAGAATGATGGGGCTTTTAAGATAATCAGGCACCAGGCCGCGGGAAAAGGCGGTTGCCAGCAGCTTGGTGGCCAACCAGCCGCCGACAACGCCGATTAGCAGGGCAGCCGCCACTTGCAGAGCGATGGTGCTGGCGGGGTTGCCGCTGTTGAGCGCGAGCACCGTTTCAAATGCGATGACGGCAAAAAGCGCGCCGATGGGGTCGACCACAATGGCTTCCCAACGCAGCACCGAGCCGGTGCGGGTGGGCAGCTTGGCCTGGCGGAGCAGCGGCATGATGACGGTGGGTCCGGTGACCACCATGATGCCAGAGAAAACGATGGCCGCTTCCAGCGATAGCCCGGCGACGTAGTGCGCTGCAATCGTGCCAAACAGCCAAACCAGAGGCGCTGACACAAGTATGATGCGGCGTACCGCTTTGGCGGTGCCGCGAATTTCTTCAAAGTTCAGCGTCATCCCGCCTTCAAACAGGATGATCGCCACAGCCAGCGCCACCAGCGGTTTCAGCAGGTCGCCAAAGTCTTGCGATGGGTTGACGAGGCCGGTGACAGGCCCCGCTATCAGACCAGCCAAGAGCAGCAGCACGATGGCAGGCACTTGGGTGCGCCAGGCAACCCATTGTGCGCCAATGCCAAGCGCGCCGATCAGCGCGATGGTGAAGATAAGATCGTGCACGGCTGGCTTTCTTCAGATTTTTGGGCGTGTTGCTGGCAGGTTAGCCAGCTTGGTTGTGGGGGGTGACAAAGCTCTCAACCACTTTCTTGCGGCCTGCCTTGTCAAAATCAATGGTCAGCTTGTTGCCTTCGATCAGGGTTACATCGCCATATCCGAACTTTTGGTGGAACACACGGTCTCCGGGCGCAAAACTGGAGGCTTTGGTGGACACGGACCGAGCCACCAATTCCCCATCGATGGTCATCGGGCCGGAGGAGGGGCGTTTGCCGGTGCTTCGTGCGGCTTGGGCACGTTTCCAGCCTGGTGTCTGATAGGCGCTGTCCATTTCCAGCGGTTTGTCGAACCTGCTCGCACCATAATTGCCGTAGCCGCGTGCACCGTATCCGCCATAACTGGAGGTCTGCTCGATGACATCGACATGATCGACCGGCAGCTCATCCAAAAACCGCGAGGGAATAGAGGATTGCCAAAGGCCGTGAATGCGCCTGTTGGAGGAAAACCAGAGTTTGGCCCGTTTGCGCGCCCGGGTGATGCCAACATAGGCAAGCCGTCGCTCTTCTTCGAGGCCCGCCTTGCCGTTCTCATCCAGTGAGCGCTGTGAGGGGAACAGCCCTTCCTCCCAACCAGGAAGAAACACCGTGTCGAACTCCAACCCCTTGGCGGCGTGCAGCGTCATCAGGGTGACGGCGTCTTCGCTCTCGGCGCTTTCCACGTCCATGACCAGCGAAATGTGCTCCAAGAAACCGGCAAGGTTCTCAAACTCCTCCATCGAGCGGATGAGTTCTTTCAAATTGTCGAGCCGTCCTGGCGCTTGCGGGCTCGTGTCGTCCTGCCACATTTTTGTGTAGCCCGACTCATCAAGCACGATCTCAGCCAGTTCGGTGTGGGGCAGGGTATCAAGATTGCCGCGCCATCGGTCGAAATCGTCGATCAGCTTGCGCAAAGCCGTGCGGGCAGCCGTGCGTATCTCTTCAGTTTCAGAGAGCAGGCGTGCTGCCGCCAGTGGTGACATGTCCTGATCGCGCGACAGCGCGTTGATCTTGCGCACGGTGGTGTCACCCAGGCCGCGCTTGGGCACATTGACGATGCGCTCAAACGCCATGCCGTCTTCGGGCTGGGCGATGACCCGCAGATAGGCCAGCGCATCACGGATTTCCTGGCGCTCATAGAACCTTGGTCCGCCGACCACACGGTAGTTGAGGCCAAGGGTGAAAAACCGGTCCTCGAACTCGCGCATTTGAGCCGACGTGCGCACCAGAATGGCCATCTCGTTGAGCGTGTTACCCTTGCGCTGAAGGGTCTCGATCTCTTCGCAGACCGCGCGGGCTTCCTCGGAACTATCCCAGGCCGAAGCGACGGTGACCTTCTCCTCGCTGTCCTCGGCCACAACATCGGTGAACAGCGTTTTGCCGAGCCGATCCTCATTGTGCGCAATCAGATGGGAGGCCGTGGCGAGAATGGAGGATGTGGAGCGATAATTGCGCTCCAGCCGGATGACGGTGGCGCCTGGAAAATCGCGCTCAAAGCGCAATATGTTGTCCACTTCGGCGCCGCGCCAGCCATAGATCGACTGATCATCATCACCCACGCAGCAGATGTTGGGCTTGGCCTCATCAGTGCCTTGGGCGAGCAGGCGCAGCCACAAATACTGCGCGACGTTGGTGTCTTGATACTCGTCCACCAGCAGAAATTTGAACCGGCGATGGTAGTCGGCCAGAATATCCGGGTTCTCGGTGAAAAGCTTGATGGGTTTGACCAGAAGATCGCCGAAATCCACCGCATTCAGCACCGCCATGCGGTCCTGATAGGCCTGGTAAAGCTCCACGCCGCGACCGTTGGCAAACACACCATCGGAGGCGGGCACTTGGTCCGGCAGCAGGCCACGGTTTTTCCAGCGGTCAATGTGAGAGGCGAGCTGACGGGCGGGCCAGCGCTTTTCATCGATGTTTTCAGCTTGAATAAGTTGTTTCAGAAGCCTGATCTGATCGTCGGTATCAAGGATGGTGAAGCTTGATTTCAGGCCCGCCAACTCAGCATGGTAGCGCAGAAGGCGGGTGCCGATGGCGTGAAACGTGCCGAGCCATGGCATGCCCTCAACCGCTGAGCCGATCATACCGCCGATGCGCTGCTTCATCTCGCGCGCGGCTTTGTTGGTGAAGGTCACGGCCATGATCTGGCCGGGCGATGCACGCCCGGTGCCCAAAATGTGCGCGATGCGGGTGGTGAGCACGCGGGTTTTGCCTGTGCCAGCGCCCGCTAGCACCAAAACAGGGCCATCGAGCGTTTCCACGGCGCGCTGTTGCTCCGGGTTCAGGCCTTCCAGCCAGGGTGCGTTGGCTCCAGCAAAAGCGCCGCCGCGTGCGGCGAGCGCACGGGCGGTGATCGAGCCTGGTTGAGGTGCCTGATCGGACATGAGGAGTATGCTGGCCTTAGAAAATGCTTTTGGTGAAATGATTCGAACCGATACAGACTAACCAAGCGACCGCGCAGAGTCGCCTGTTCGCTTCCTGTTCTGGTGCTTTGTTATTTATGCTCTTCAATCGAGGCGTCAATCAGCGCCGCATTGAAATGGCGCAGGGCATCGACTTGGCGGGCATACCCCACCGTCTGCGACAGCGCGGCAGTGCGTACGACCGGTACTTCTTCGAGGCCGTTTTCATCAAACACCCGCAGCGCCCGTTCCATGGTGTCGGAGGTGAGAAGCCTCGGTGCGCCTTCTTCCAGCGGTGGGGGGCGTTCATCAAGGTCCGGTGGCAGGCGTTCCATAAAGTCATTCACGCGCACTGAACGCATCAACTGGCTGTGCGGACCATCGGCGACCGCCAGGCCGCGGCTTTCCAACTGCCAGTAGAAATAGGATCGCCCGTGAACGGCAAGGGAAATGCCGGTGGCGATAGAGACCGTTAAGAGAAGCGCGATGGAAAGCGTGTAGCCGCCTGTCAGCTCAAAGACGATCATGGTGGTGGAAAGCGGTGCGCCGATGACCGCAGCAGCCACCGCGCCCATGCCCAAGATGGCATACAGGCCCTCAGAGGAGGCCATTTCCGGGAAAACGCTTGCTGCGATCAGGCCAAAGGCGCCGCCCGTCATCGCGCCGACATAAAGTGACGGTGAAAAAATACCACCGCCAAAGCGTGAGGCCAAACATATCGCAGTTGCTGCCGTCTTTAAAAAGATCAGCGTCATCATCAGGTCCAGCGGAAGCTGGTTGCGCAGCGCCAGATCGGTCGCCTGATAGCCAACGCCAAGCACCTGCGGGAACCACACCGCGATGATGCCCACCGCCAGGCCGCCGACGGCGGGGCGCAACCATGTTGGCGCCGTTACCGTGCGCGCAACATAGTCGGTGCCGATCAGCGCGTACTGGAAGAGCACGGCCACCAAAGCGCAGACCAAGCCAAGCAGTGCGAAGGCCGGAAACTCAAAGAATGAGGTGATCTGATAGTCAGGAATGGTGAAGGCCACCGCATCGCCGAAATAGAGCCTGGAGATGATGGTTGCGGCACCGGAGGCAATCACAATCGCCGAAAACGCCGACAGCGCGTAGTGGCCAAGGATCACTTCGTGGGCGAACAGAACGCCAGCAATCGGCGCATTAAACGAGGCGGAGACGGCACCGGCCACCCCGCACGCAAGAAGCACGCGGTTGGAGGAGCTTGGCAGCTTGAACAAGCGCGAAATGCTGGCGGCTATGGTGGCGCCCAAGTGCACCACCGGTCCTTCACGACCCGTGCTGGCGCCAAAGCCGAGCGATGTTGCTGACACCACAGCCGAGCCAACCCCTGGCCAGAACCGCAAGCTGGTTTTTGGCGTGTGCTTGGCCTCGATCACATCGGCCACACCCAGCGGGCGTTTCTGCGGCTGGATGTAGTGCAGGAAAAGGCCCACCAAGAGGCCACCCAAGGCAGGCACAAACACCACCGTGTACCAGGGTAATACCCGCGCGGCGCTGGCCACCTGTTCGCTCATCGTGCCAAGCCAGGTCCATTGCACCGCGCCAATCATCTCGCGAAACGCGATGGCGGCCAGGGACGTTCCGATGCCGATCAGCGCCGCCAAAAGCCAGACAAGCGGCTGCTTTTTGCGCAGGGCATAGGTAACGTTGGGTCGCGCCCACATGAGGACGCTGCTGGTGATTGAGCGAAAGATGTCAGCCATAGTTACGCGCATGCAGCTGGGTGAGATAGGATCCCTTACCAGTAGGGCGCGCATTCTTGCGTTGGCGCAATGGTTTATGGCTTATTTTCCTGCGAAAGTTGTAGGCCTGTTCATGGGTTGGCGTCGATTTGTGTGCGATGCATGATAAATGGCCTGTGCGCATGCCCTAATAATGACCTTTGATCTGGCTATCGGCGGACCATGAATCGCTTCCTTCTCTTGATGGGTTCTTTGTTGCTTTTGGCGCTGACCACGGCGCTGATCGCGCCGCGTTTCATCGATTGGAGCAACTATACCGATGTGATTGAGGAGCAGGCCTCGCGCGTCTTGGGCCGCGAGGTGCATGTGTCTGGCGCGGTGGATCTGCGTTTCTTGCCGATGCCGCGCATCACTTTTTCTGATGTTGAGATCGCTGGGCAAGCCGATGGGTCGCAGCCTGGTTTCACCGCACGACGCATGGAAGCGCTGATGTCGCTGGCGCCGTTTTTGAGCGGCGAGACCCACATTGTTGAACTGACATTGCAAGAGCCAACCGTGCGTCTTGCCGCGCTGGGCGATGGCATGTCGCAGATTGCCAGCGAAACGCTTGATCTGGGCGCAGTGCGTATCGACGAAGCAACCATCGTTGATGGCCGGATTGAACGCATTGCTGCCGACGGTAGGGTTCAGGTGCTGATGGATGGGCTGAACGCCAGCCTTTCGGCTCCAAGTTTGCTCGGCCCATGGCGGGTCGATCCGGGCTCGGCCATCGTGGGAGGTGAGCGGGTCAGCCTTCGAGTAAACACCGGTGCGTACAATGGTGATCGTCAGATGCGCATGCGCGTTGCCGTGCTGCCGATTGCACGGCCTATGGAAATCACCATCGATGGCCATCTGGATTGGTCCGATGCCAATGCCAGCTTTGAAGGGCGCGGCGTTGCGCGCAGCCTGGATGGTTTGGTGGCCGAAGCCGAAACGCAACCACTAACCTGGCGGGTGGCCGCCGACATTGTTGCCGCTCTAGATGACATTGAAGCTGAAGAGATTGAGCTAACGCTTGGCCAAGCGCAGGACCAAGCTTTTGTACTCAATGGCCGCGCGCATGTGAATTTGGGCGAACGGCCAGCGTTCAATGCAGAGATTTCATCGCGCCAGGTTGATCTGGACCGGATGCTTGGCGGTGGCGCTGCCGAGCCGGTGAACTTGGATGCCGGCTGGGCCTCTGCCGGAACGTTGGTGCGTTGGATCGACCAGATGACAGTGCCCGGCGAGGTGTCGTTTGATATCCCCGCCATTGTGCTCGGCGGCTCAGTGATCCGCGATATTGGCTTTGACGCAACGTACAGTCCGGGCCTGCCCATCTCGTTGGAAAATCTGGTCGCGACGTTCCCTGGTGAAACAGATTTTGGCTTCACCGGTGCAGTTGGCGCGGTTGGTGAGGTGGATGGCACGGATCTGGCGATAGACGGTGTGATGACGCTGGAAAGTGCTGCGCCTGATTTGTTTGTCGGCTGGTCCACCGGTCGGCGCGATGAGGGTGGCACGTTCTCTCAGCTCTCTTCGGTCAATTTGCGCGGGCGTGTGGTTGCAGCCCCCGGCGATGTGTCCATCGAGCGGCTGAGCGGTCAGATAGACGATGCAGCGCTGGAGGGATCGCTGGTTTACCGAGAGGTTGCGGGGCTTGGCGGTCAGCTGGATGTGGACCTCAACGCAGGTCGCTTTGACTTTGGCCTGCTCTCTGGCCTTGGGCGTTGGCTGACTCAGGCTGGCAGCACGTCCTCTGAAGGACCTAATGGCCCGCTGATTGATACGCTCAACGCCGACCTTGTGGTGGAAGAGCTTGTGGCTGGCGCCGAAAATCTTGGCGAGGTGACGGTGTCGGTCGCGACAACGCCGGAGCGTATCCGCATTGACGAGCTTTCCATTGGCGATGCCGTGGGCGCCAGCGTATCCGCGTCGGGTTTCTTTGATCGTGGAGCCTTTCCACCGATTGGGTCGCTCTCGGTTAGTGCCGATATGGATCGGCTTGGCGGCTTGATGCGCCTTGCCCGTGATGTGCTGGGCGATAATCCGGTGCTGCTTGATCTTTACCGCAATGCCGGTCTCTACGCGCCAGCCTCGCTTGCTGGCAGCTACTCTCACGATGCCGCGAGCGGCATGGAAATCGGGCTTTCCGGCACGCTGGGCGACACCGAGGTTGATGTTTTTGGCGCTATGCCCGCAGTAGAAAGCGGTGATCTTCCCACTGGTTTGGCAAGCTTGTTTGAGCGAGCTGCTGAGCTGCGTTTTGAAGCGCGCTCGGATGATGCCTACGCGCTTGTCGGTCAGTTGGGCGTTGCTGCGCTTCCCATCGACGTGACAGGCGAGGGCAACGCTGTGGCGAGCCTCATCAGCGACGGGCAGAACCCGCCAACTGTGCGCCTTGCCTTTGATGGTCTTGATTCCACGTTGCGCGTCAACGCTGCCTTGCAGGGCGATACCGAAGCAGGGGTCACTGGTCTTGAGGGCACCGGCTCAGTTTTCGCCGGAGATGTCGCGCAGCTAGGCTTGATGGCAGGCATGGCCGTGCCCGGGCTCTTTGAAACGATCAGCGCTTCGGCTGGCTTTGATGTCTCCTATGATGTGGAGACACAGCGGGCCGCACTTACGGGGCTTTCCGGCGATTTTGCTAATGTGCCTCTCTCGGGCTCCGGTAGCGTGCAGCGCGATCCGCTTGGCACATCCCTGTCGCTGGATTTGGAGGCCGACAGCGTTGACTTGCCCAGCGTCCTTGCTGGTTTCGTTGGCCCTTCGGCGTTTGATCAGGGGTTCAGTCCGGTTTGGCCAGAAGGTCCGTTGGCGTTCAATCCGATGCCGGTCGATCTCTCGCTCAAACTCTCAGCGCCACGGGTGCGACTGTGGGATGATCTTACCGCGCTGAATGGCGAGATTGAGCTGGCGGCTGAAGAGGGACGTCTGACGCTGGATGCACTACGTGGCGAGCTTCTGGGCGGCACGCTGGATGGTCGCCTGGTGCTGCGTGATGCCGATCGCGGTGGCATCGCCGATGGTCGCTTGGCGCTCACCGATGTGGACGTTTCTCGCCTTGCTTGGGAGCGCGGTGGCCAGCCGGTGACGAATGGCCAAATGTCAGCGAATGTAAGCTTTGAAAGTGCCGGTGGCTCGGTCGCTTCACTGATTTCCGGGCTAACCGGTGATGGCACATTGGCGCTCAAGGATGTCACGATCACCGGGCTTGGTCTCAATGGTTTTTCGCGCATTTTGCAGGCCTCCGATGCGGGACTGCTTGATGAGGATGCCGATCTGGAAGCCGCCTTCGCCGATGCGCTGAGCGCTGGCACTATGCGCATTGAGGAAGCCGATACGCCGGTCAGCCTGGTTGGTGGCGTGGCGCAGATCAGCAATCTTTATCTGGAAGGCGGTGAAACGGCGCTGCGCGGTGGGCTGACGGTCGATCTGTCCACCAATGACGTCGATGCTGACTTCTCCTACGCCGCGGTGGACGGCCCCGGCGACGTGGAAGCCATGCCCAATGTTGGCCTGTCGTTTGCCGGGCCATTGGCGGCGCCCGAACGACAATTGGATGTCTCGCAGATTTCCAGCTTCTTGAATGTGCGCCAGTTGGAGCTTGAAATTCGCCGGGTGGAAGCGCTGAACGCGGAAATTTTGGAGCGCGAACGGCTGTTGCGCATTATGGCGGCGGTCGACTTGGACCAGACTCGTCTGGAATTTGAGCGCGAGGAAAATCTGCGCCTTGAGCAAGAGCGGCTGGAAGAAGAAGCACGCGAGCGGGCAAGAATTGTTGCTGAGCGCGAGGCCGCGGCCCAGGCTGCGCGACAGGCTGAAGAGGATCGCGAACGGGTGCTGCGTGAGGCTTTGTTGGCGCGTGAGGCTGAACAGGCTTTGCCAACCACACCGTCCGCGCTGGACCTAACACTGCCGCCGCTTGAGACAATCATCGTGCCGCGCAATCCGCTGGCGATTGGCGAAAGCCCGCCGCCTGCCACATCAGCGCCGCTGGACCTTACGCCTCGCTAGCTTAGAGGCCGATCCGTCCCTGACGCACCAACTGTGTGTTGAGGTCGGCCAGCACAGCCAAGCGCAACTGGCTGGCAAGGTTGGACTCCGGCGCGCGCCCATCATCGATGGTGCGGATGAAGGCCGCCAAGCTCACCCCATTGTCTTTGGCCAGGCGCTCCACTTCGGCCCAGAACTCAGGTTCCAACGCGATGGAGGTGCGGTGGCCAGCCAGGCTGACGGAGCGTTTGACCAGCATGACCCTTAGTCGCCCAACTTGTGATCGTCCAAATGTTTGGTGATCTTGGTTTTGGCGCTCTTTTCAGCCTGTTTGGCGGCCTTGGTGCGACCGTGAAGGGTGCGTTTTTCCTCCGCGACCTTCTCTTTTTGCACCCGCGCTTTGGCCTTTCGCGCCAGGCGCAGATTGATGATTTTTTCGGCCATGTTTTAGGACGGCGCTATCATCTTGGCGGGCACGACGATGGCATCGAAGTCGTCTTCGGAAATGCCCAATGCAACGGCTTCCACCCGCAAGGTGGTGCCGTTCTTGTGGGCGTTCTTGGCGACTTTGGCGGCCAGATCATAGCCGTACTTTTCTTTCAGCGGTGTCACCAGCATCAGTGAGTTGGCCAGGCCCTCGGCAATGTTCTCAAGGCGCGGCTCGATGCCGACAACGCAATTGTCGGTGAACGAGATGGCCGCATCAGCGAGCAGACGTACCGACTGGAGGAAGTTGTAGGCCATCATCGGGTTGTAGACGTTGAGCTCAAAATGGCCTTGGCTGCCGGCAAAGCCGATGGCGGCGTTGTTGCCATGCACATGGGCGCAAACCTGCGTCATCGCTTCGCACTGGGTTGGGTTCACCTTGCCTGGCATGATGGACGAGCCGGGCTCGTTTTCTGGCAGGGCTAATTCGCCGAGACCTGCGCGCGGGCCGGAGCCTAGAAAACGGATATCGTTGGCGATTTTAAAACAGCTCATCGCCACCGTTGAAATCGCGCCATGGGTGAACACCATCGCGTCATGGGCGGCCAACGCTTCGAACTTGTTGGGCGCGGTGGTGAAGGGCAGGCCCGTGATGGCTGCGATTTTCTCGGCCACTTTTTCAGCAAAGCCCACGGGCGATGCGAGGCCGGTGCCGACAGCGGTGCCGCCCTGGGCCAGTTCCATCAGCGCGGGCAGCGTGTCTTCGATGCGCTTGATGCCGTTGGTGAGTTGCTGCGTGTAGCCACCAAACTCCTGGCCCAGCGTCAGCGGCGTTGCATCCTGCGTGTGCGTGCGCCCGATTTTGATGATGTCCGACCAAGCATCTGATTTGGCGGCCAGCGCGTCGCGCAAATGGGTCAGGGCAGGGACCAGCCGGTGCACCACCTCTTCTGCGCAGGCAATGTGCATGGCCGTCGGGAACGTGTCGTTGGACGACTGGCTCATGTTGCAGTGGTCATTGGGGTGAACGGGGGTCTTGGAACCCATTTCCCCGCCCAGCATTTCAATGGCGCGGTTGGAGATCACCTCATTGGAATTCATGTTCGACTGGGTGCCCGAGCCAGTTTGCCAGACCACCAGCGGAAAGTGCTCATCCAGCTTGCCGTCGATCACTTCCTGCGCGGCTTGCACGATCACTTTGCCCAGCTCGGCGTCCATCTTGCCAAGATCCATGTTGGTTTCGGCGGCAGCACGCTTCACGATACCGAGCCCGCGCACAATTGGGGCTGGCTGTGTTTCCCAACCGATCTTGAAGTTGCCCAGCGAGCGCTGCGCCTGCGCGCCCCAATATTTGGAAGCGTCCACTTCAATGGGGCCAAACGTATCGGTTTCGGTACGGGTGTCGGTCATGCTCAAAAGTCCTCAGCCAAGGGTTTCCAGGCGCGCAAATGCGGTTGCGCGTGACCTATCACGGGCAATAGGTGATGACTATCAGACAGGCGGGTAAGGCGGACGAAATCGTCTAGGGTCTGGACCCCGGGGTCTAGACGCTAGAGAGCGAACTAGCTTTTTTTGCGGAACGCATCGAGCGAGACGACATCGGCGGATTTCTCTTCGCCATCATCCTCTGCGGGTTCGCCATCATTTGCATCGACAGCGGTATCGCTGTTGCTTGGAGCCTCGGCGGTTGCTGTTTCCAGCCGCACCGGCGCGTTGTCTCCAGCATCTTCGGGCGCCGGTTCGGCCACTTCGCCGATCATGTCGTCTTCATCCACCAGAAGCGTTTCAAACTTCAGCGCGAAATCGACCGACGGATCGGCAAACCCCGTGACCGAGGAGAACGGGATCAGCAGACGTTCCGGCACGCCGGAAAAGCTCAGGCCAACCTCAAAGGTTTGCTCGGTGACCTTCAAATCCCAGAACTGATGCTGCAGCACTACCGTCATTTCTTCAGGGAAACGCTGGCGCAGCGCCGAGGAAATGCGCACGCCGGGCAGGCGCGTGTCGATGGTAATGTAGAAATGGTGCTCGCCGGGAAGCCCGGTTGAGCCGATTTCGGTCAGCACTTGGCGAACAACGCCGCGCAGGGCATCGCTTACCAAAACATCGTATCGGATCAAATCATCGGACATGAGTCGCATACTGCAACGCTTCGCGGGGCTTGCAAAGAGCGATTTGCGCCAACATGCCTGTGCGATGGTGACGCTTGTGTGAAACCGCCAAAAAGAACGCCAAGAAAACGGCGCAAAGCAAAAGACGGCCAAGGAAAAAGCAAAGTGCAGGCTTCTGTTGCCAGGTGCCTGCGAACCCCGACCACCAGGGGCTAACCTAGTGGGAGTTTAAGTCGGTATTACAAACTGCGTTACGCAGCCTGTGCAACCGGAGCATAGTTGTCATTTGCAACTACAAAATGGTCCGATAACGGCGGAACCATGCCGAACGAAAGAACACCCTTTACGCCCTCGTCGATCCTATTTCGCCCCCACAAAAAGTGTCCCAAGCCCTTGAGGGTACAACACTTTATGGTGGAGGCGCCGGGTACCGCCCCCGGGTCCGATAGGTTTATTACGATGACCGTTTATCGTCATAGCCGGTTGCCCGGCACCACCAATATAAGCGCGATTGATGGTCTTTTCAAAGGCTAATCGTTTGGATGCGCGAGGGGTTTAGCCTCGCATGCCAGACCCAATACGAACTTGGAAGCCGTGGATGTCGTTAGAAGGCCAAGAAAGAGCGGTCTCAGTGATTATCAAAATGAGGTGCAGCGCGACTGGTCTTAGCTTTTAGAAGTCGCCATTGTAGATTTGAATAGGCTGGAGACTGGTATGGATGGGGTATGGAATTTTCTGATCGGAATGACAGGCAGCAGGCCGATCGAGATTTTCGCGGTGGCACTAGGACTGGCCAACGTTACGCTCATCATACGCCGTAGCATCTGGAACTATCCGTTTGGTATGGTGATGGTGATCTTGTACGCCAAAATCTTCTATGACTACCGGTTGTATTCAGACTCACTTTTGCAAGTCTATTTTTTTTTGATCCAGGGCTATGGACTTTGGTATTGGCTTCAAAACAGGCAGGCCGATGGGCTTGTCATTGTTGAGCGATTTGGGGGGCGCGGCGTGATCTTGGCGGTCGCGGCATCTGTTATCGGAGCAGTGCTTCTTGGAACGATCATGAACACCTTCACCGACGCGGACTTCCCATATTGGGATGCGGCGGTTGCGGCCACCAGCGTTGTCGCACAGTTTCTTCTTTCCAGGCGCATACTCCAAAGCTGGCTGTTCTGGATCGCGGTTGATGTCATGGCCATCGCTTTGTTCTGGGTGAAAGATCTTCAACCAACAGCAGCATTGTATGGGGTGTTTCTAGTGCTTGCCACATTGGGATATGTCCGCTGGACCAAAGCTTGGCGTGCAGGCGTCGCGGTTTGAATGATGCGTCGAGGGTTCCTCCTTGGGAAGTTCATGCCACTTCATGCTGGCCACCTTTTCGTCTGCGAGACCGCGTTGGAAATCGTGGACAAACTGACTGTGCTTGTTTGCTCCTACGACGCCGAGCCAATAAATGGTGATCTGAGAGCTCACTGGGTGCGCCGCTCACTACCACGAGCAAATGTGATCCACATGCATCGTGACATTCCACAGACGCCAGAAGACCACCCTGATTTTTGGCCGATATGGAAGCAGGCGATTGGTGAACGCCACCCAGAGCCCATCGATGCCGTGTTCGGGTCTGAAAACTACGTTCACCGACTTGCCGAGGAGTTGAACGCTGAAGCCATTCTGGTCGATCCAGACCGGTCGGTAACGGCCGTTTCTGCAAACGATATTCGCAAGGATCCAGTCGCCAATTGGCATTTTATCCCGCCTGAAGTGCGGGGCTATTACCAACGTCGAGTTTGCCTTCTTGGTCCAGAATCGTCAGGTAAATCAATCCTTGCCGCCCATCTGGCCAGAACTTTTGATGCTACACTGATGCCAGAATACGGACGCACCTACGATGCCGCCTATCGCAAGGGAACCGGATGGGAAGAAGGGGATTTTGTGTGTATTGCGCGAACCCATGCGGCGATGCGCAAAGCCGTTAGTCGACGGGGTCATCCGGTTGTCATCGAAGATACTGACGCGATTCAAACCGCGATCTGGGCACAGTTTTTGTTGCCAGGTTTGCCGGAACTGTCCGGCGGGATCATGCGTGATAGCGAACCAGCAGATCTGTACCTTATCCTGTCGGCTGAAGCGGTCTGGCAAGATGACGGCACCAGATATTCCGGCGACCAGGACGTTCGAGAGTTTTTCGTTGAGGAAGCGCGTCGCCAAGTCCAAAAGACCGGTCGTCCAGTGGTCGAGGTCAGCGGAAACGATTGGGTGATCCGCACACAAACTGCTGAAGCGGCATTGAGAACTTGGCTTAAGACATGACCGAACTGGATCCACCGGTCGCTATTGTGTTCGGAGGAGGCATCGGTGTTGGAAAAACGACCCTATGCCATCGCTTGCAGTCGAAGTCAGCTTATCGGGGCCTTTTGCAACTGCCGTTTATTTCTTCGGACGCATTTCCGACCGAATTTCCGCATCTGGAACGATCTCGCAAGGCGGAACGCGCACTCGAAGTCGCCGTACGAGATAAACAGCCATTTGTATGGGAGGCGACTTTTGGTTGGTCGCCATCACGCAAGTTTGCGGTTGGGGAACTCGAAGCCATATGGCTCACCACGCTTCGCAATGCGGGCTACAAGATTTGCTTTCACGGAGTGACGGCGTCGCCTGATGTCGTTTGGCGTCGCTTAAGGTCCAGGGAACTTACATCTAAGCGCTATGTAGATGCCGATTGGCGGGTTGAGGAAAGCGCAGAGCTGTTTTTAAGAAATGTTCCTGCGATCAGAAGCTGCTGTCATCGCTTTCGGTTGTGGTTGAACGAGGATCGACTGAGACCTACAAGGGCTAAGCCACTATCAACGTCGGACCCCTCGATGTGAGATTGACGACTTTGGGCGGGAAGCAAAAGTTCGCGGCGGCGAAGGCGAATGACCGGATTAGGCCGATTGCTTCTTCTAGTGGTGCAATGCGCATGTCCCAATAGCGCTTCAAGCTGTCGTGGGGTAACTCAGCGAACACGATAAGGCTATCTGGGCGTCTCCCAAGTCTTGAAATCAAAATTCTTGTGATGGCGTCTGTCGCCCGATGCACGGGTTTGTGATGGATGCTTCAGGCTTGGTGATTGGACGGCTCGGCGGGCTGATGGCAGCTTGGGTGCAACACATTCTTTCGCTTTTGGAGAGCATCCATGTTTCAGACAGACAGACCCGTCCAAGATTTGGTTCATGCAGACATTGCCGAACCAACGCGGCGCGGCGCGCTTCGTATTCTCGCGCTGGGCTTTGCCGCAGCAACCGCAACCATGATCAGTGCACGTACAGCGCGGGCGCGCATCTTTACAGGCTTCATCGAAGGCACCGCCGTTGGCGGCTATGATGCGGTGGCCTACCACACGCAAGGCGAGGCTGTGCCCGGCGATCCAGCCATCACGCTATCGCATGAAGGCGCCACATGGCGCTTTGCCAGCGAAGAGAACCGTGCGCTTTTTGAGGCCAACCCCGATGCCTATGCGCCAGAATATGGTGGTCATTGTGCGTGGGCGACAGCGCAGGGGTATCTGGCGCAAGGCGACCCGGAAATTTGGCGCATCTTTGATGGTCGCCTGTTCCTCAATGCCACCGAGGGCGTGAACCGGCGCTGGTTGCGCAACGTTGATGGGTTTATTGTCGAGGCGGATGCCAACTGGCCGGGCCTGAAATAGGCGTATAATCGCCACGTTTTCTTAGCATGCATTCATGGCGCCGATCACACCGGCGCCATGTTGATGGTATGGGAGAACGGTGGATGGCCGACTATGTAACTGACGTGAAAAAGTTCGCGTCCAATGTCGATGAAGCGGCTGTGGCCGGCATTGTGCGGCATTTGGGGATTGCGCTGCGCAGTCGCGATGCCGCGATGGTGGCCTGCGCCGACCCGAGCGAACTGGCCCGGATCCGTGATGGGTTCTGCCGCAAAAAATTGAAACTGGATGACGCCGATGACGCGGTTGATGGCGCCATTAAGTCGGTTTGCACGGCGATGAAGGCCGATAACACCAAGGCGCGTGTGACGTTTTATTATCTGCTGGCCGAGCATTATAAGAAGCTCGATCTTTTCCACAAAAAGTGATCGTGGCTGCGCCCTAGTGACGGGGCGATTGGTTTAAGGTTTGACGGGCGCGTTGCAGGCTGGGAATCGGCGTATGCTGCGCGCTCTTTTTCGTTTGCGGAGATGCTTTGATGCGCGCCTATCACGATCTGCTTGACCATGTGCTCAACACCGGCGTCACCCGCATGGATCGCACCGGCACGGGCACGCGCTCTGTGTTCGGCTATCAGATGCGCTTTGATCTGGCCGAGGGTTTTCCGATGGTCACGACCAAGAAGCTGCATCTGCGCTCGATCATCCATGAGCTGCTTTGGTTTTTGGCCGGCGATACCAATATCGGGTATCTCAAGGACAACAAAGTCTCGATCTGGGATGAGTGGGCCGACGAAAATGGCGAGCTTGGCCCGGTCTACGGCAAGCAATGGCGTTCTTGGGCCACACCGTCGGGCGACAGCATCGACCAGATCGCCAATCTGTTGGAGAGCCTGACCAAGAATCCGGAATCGCGCCGTCATATTGTGTCGGCCTGGAACCCGGCTGATGTGGATGACATGGCGCTACCGCCCTGCCACTGCCTGTTCCAGTTTTATGTGGCGGAGGGCAAGCTTTCCTGCCAGCTTTATCAGCGCTCGGCGGATATCTTTTTGGGTGTGCCGTTCAACATCGCGTCTTATGCGTTGCTCACCCACATGATCGCGCAAGTGGTTGGGCTGAAGGTGGGCGATTTCGTGCACACCTTCGGCGATGCGCATCTTTATCTCAACCATATCGAGCAGGCTGAACTTCAGCTGTCGCGGGCGCCGCGTGCGCTGCCGACGCTGAAACTTGACCCAGCTGTCAGCAGTCTTTTCGACTTCCGCTATGATCACATCACCATCGAGGGCTATGATCCGCATCCTGCCATCAAGGCACCAATTGCTGTTTAGGAGCCCCGTATGCTGACGCTTGTGCATTCCCCCATGTCGCGTTCTGAAGTGATGCGCGTGATTTTGGAGGAGATTGGTGCTGAGTATGACATTCGCGAGGTCACGGTCTATCGCCGCGATGGCACTGGTGGCGAGGATCCCAATAACCCTCATCCGCACAAGCAGGTACCAGCTTTGATCCACAATGACGCTGTGATCTGGGAGCAGTCGGCCATCGCGATCTATCTGTCGGAGCTTTACCCCGACTCGCCGCTGGTGCGACCGCCAGGTCACCCCGAGCGCGGGCCGTTTATCTCCTGGATCAGCTGGTATGCGGCGACGTTCGAACACGCCTTGATCGCCAAATTCGATGGTGTGCTTGACGACAACCCTGGCAAGAAACGTATGTACGAGCGGGTTTGCGCATTGGTGGAAACGCAGCTTAGCGCGCATGATTATCTGATGGGCGATGCCCCGACGATCCCCGATTTTTTCCTGGCCGGAGCTCTCAATTTTGTGCGCGAGCTAATGCCTGCGAGTGAGGTTCTGGACGCGTATTCGGTACGCATGGATCGCCCCATTGCCCGTCGTTTGCGCGGACAAGGTTAGCTGATGAGCGAGCTTGTTTTGATTGCCGCCGTAGCGCGCAATGGCGTGATTGGGCGCGACAATGATCTGCCGTTTCGCCTGCCGACTGACTTAAAACATTTCAAAGCGCTAACCCTTGGCCATCCGGTGCTGATGGGCCGTGCGACCTATGAAAGCATCGGGCGAGCGCTGCCCGGACGGCCCAATCTTGTGGTCTCCGGCGACCCGGATTTTCGTGCTGACGGCTGCGAGGTTTATCAGGATCTTGATACGGCCATTGAGCGCGGAAAAATGCTGGCCGATGGTTTGGGCAAGCCCGCTATGTTTGTTTTAGGTGGTGGGCAAGTCTATGCGCAGACTATTGAAGAGGCTGATCGCCTTGAGATCACCCATGTGGAGATGGATGCTGAGGGCAGTACGGCTTTTCCGGTGATCGATCCGAAAAAATGGACGGTTACGGCAAGCGAATCTGTGCCTGCTGGCTCCAAAGATGAAGCCGATATGGTATTCACCACCTATCGTTCGGTTAAGTAACAAGCCGGCCAGCCTGCGACCAAATGGTGCAAACTTAACCTAAGGTGTCGAAAAAGCGGAAACAAACGGCGGTTGGCGCTTGAAAGATGCGCGTTTGCGGACCATGTCCGTACGCACAATCGCTGACAAATATGTGCGATGCGCCTGGTGCTTTTTCAAAGCACTAAGCAGCGTTGTGGTGTGAGAAAGGAAACACATGCCTTGGAATAACCAATCGGGCGGAAATGGCGGCCCTTGGGGCGGCGGTGGAGGCCCATGGGGTTCCGGCGGGGGCAGTGGCCCCGGTCGTGGCAACAATGGCCCTGGTGGACAGGGAGGCGGCGGAGGCCAGCCACCCGATCTTGAGGAAATGATCCGTAAGGGCCAGGACCGGCTTAAAACCATTCTGCCTGGCGGCGGTGGTTCCGGTGGTGGAGCAGGCGCCAGCAAAGGCTTGATCGTTCTGGTCGTGCTGATTGCGCTGGTTTTTGTAGGCTACAACTTCTTCACCTTCCGCGTGCAGCCTGATCAGCAAGGTATTGTGTTGCGCTTTGGTGAATTTGATCGCCGGGCGGCGCCGGGTTTGAACTTCCGTCTGCCGCCACCGATCGAGCAAGTGTTCACGCCATCGGTGACGACCATCAACCGCGTTGATGTTGGTACCCGCGCTGATGACCGCCGTTCCGGTGCCCGTGATGTGCCTGAAGAAAGCTTGATGCTGACCGGTGACGGCAACATTGTAGACATTGATTTTGGCGTCTTCTGGCGTATTTCCGATGCGCCACTGTTCTTGTTCAACATTCAGAACCCTGAAGGCTCTGTGCGCGCCGTTGCTGAAAGTGCGATGCGCGAAGTTGTGGGTCGGTCTGAAATACAGCCGCTTTTGACCCAAGGTCGTCAGATCACTGAGACCGCTGTGCAGGAACTGATGCAAGAGGCGCTCGACAGCTACGGGGCAGGCGTTGAAATTACGCAAGTTCAGCTGCTGACCGTTGATCCGCCAAGCCAGGTTATTGATGCATTCCGTGACGTTCAGGCCGCTCGCGCGGATAATGAGCGTGTGCAAAACCAAGCCCAAGCTTACGCGAACCGGGTGATCCCGGAAGCGCGTGGTGAATCAGCACGCATCTTGGAAGCGGCAAACGCGTATCGTGAGCAGACTGTTGCGGAAGCGCGTGGTCAGGCCGATCGCTTTACTGCTGTTTACGATGAGTACATTCAAGCTCCAGAAGTGACGCGTCAGCGTCTCTATCTCGAAACGTTGGAGCGCATTTTCCGCGACAACGATAAGATCGTTCTGGACACCAATGATGGTGGTCAAGGTATCGTGCCGTATCTGCCACTCAATGAACTGAACCGTCGGGGGGCTACCCAGTGATGAAAAGTCTTTTTGGAGGCGTTGGCCTCTTTATCCTCGTCATCCTTGGGGCAGCGATCTACTCATCGCTCTTCATCGTTGATGAAACCGAGCAGGCGCTTGTGCTGCAGTTTGGTGAGCCGGTGAATGTGGTTCGAGAACCTGGGCTCAACTTCAAACTGCCGTTTGTGCAAAGCGTTTCGTACTTTGATCGCCGGGTGTTGGACCTTGATAGCCCCGCGCAAGAGATCATTGCGGCCGACCAGGAACGCTTGGTTGTGGACACGTTTGCCCGCTATCGGATTACCAATCCTTTGTTGTTCTTCCAATCGGTTGGCAGCATTGCCGGTGCACAGTCGCGTCTTTCTACGGTCTTGAACTCGGCAACACGTCGTGTGCTGGGTGAGGTAAACTTTACCACTATTGTACGTGATGATCGTGCTTCGCTGATGGCGTTGATCCGCAGTCAGGTGAACCGTGAAGCTGATGATTTTGGTATGGAAATCGTCGATGTGCGCATTCGTCGTGCCGACCTTCCTGAAGCCAACTCACAGGCGATCTTCCAACGCATGCAGACCGAACGTGAGCGTGAAGCCACCGAGATCCGCGCGCAGGGTGAAGAAGCAGCCCAGCGTATTCGTTCGCGTGCTGACCGTGAGGTAACAGTGCTTGTTGCTGATGCCACACGTGAAGGCGAGCAAATCCGCGGTGAAGGCGATGCAGAGCGGACCAACATCTTCGCAACGGCATTTGGTGCGGATCCGGAGTTCTTCTCCTTCTACCGTTCCATGCAGGCCTATGAAGCTGGTTTCTCAAGCGGTGCGAGCCTGGTGATTTCACCTGACTCCGACTTTTTCCGCTATTTCGGCGATCAGCAGGGTGGGGTGTTCACAAGCTCCACCACCCAGAACCCTACCGAGAGCGTGGCGCCAACCACAGCGGCGGCACCGGTCGAAGCCGAAACGCAGCAGTAAGCGCTGCGATCCTAGCTGATGGCAATCGTTGAAGTCATCCTTTTGGTCCTCGGCGGCGCACTTGTCGCCGAGGGCCTTTTTTATGCGCTGTTTCCTGATCAAGCCCGCCGCATGGTAGAGATGGTGGGCCAGATGACGCCCGAAATGCTGCGTGTTGGCGGTGTTGGCGCGTTGGCGCTGGGTGTTTTGCTGTTTTGGTTGGCACGCACGTTTGGCGGCTAGCTCAGCCCAACCAAAAGACGTCATCCTCGGACTTGTTCTGAGGATCCACTCCAAAAAATGATCGGACATCATCAGGGCGCCACACTGCGCATCGGCATGGATTCCTGTGACAAGCACAGGAATGACAGCTGAGGGTTGGGGTGGGCATCCGGTGTCTTTGGGTGGCGGCATCTCACATCGCCGACCCTCTTCTGTGAATCGGTAACCTTCAGCGCCTTGATCTCATCACCGTTGGGCGACAGGTTGGTGGGGTTCGCTCCCGCCAGAATCTTCTGGTCGCTCTTATGTTCAAGGTTTTGTTTCATGGTCGCAACGTCTGGTGTCATCCGGTCAGCCGCTCGTTCCCGCGTTGTTAGTCCCGAGGCCCTTTCGCCTCGGATCAAAGCTGTGCTGCTAAGCCTTGTGTGTGCCGTGGCCTTGCTGGTGTCTGCACCCAGCGCCTGGTCACAAAGTGAGCCGACCACCCGCGCACAAGGACCTGTTCCCGTTGCGGATTTGGCCGAAGAGTTGCTGGATGCGGTGGTCAACATTTCCACCTCGCAGCGGGTTTCTGGGCGCCGACCAACCCCCATGCCCAACCTGCCAGAGGGCTCGCCATTTGAAGAGTTTTTTGAGGATTTTTTCAACGATGACAGCGATCGCGATGGGCCAAGCCGTGAGAATTCGCTGGGTTCAGGCTTTGTGATTGACCCTGCGGGCATTGTCGTCACCAACAATCATGTGATTGCCGGCGCTGACGATATCGACGTCATCATGACCGATGGTCGCTCGTTTCCTGCCGAAGTGATTGGCCGCGATGAGGCCACAGATTTGGCGGTGCTGCGCATCGTACCGGATGGGCCATTGCCTGCCGTTTCGTTCGGTAGCTCCGATGATTTGCGCATTGGCGACTGGGTGCTTGCCATCGGCAACCCGTTTGGTCTTGGCGGATCCGTCTCGCTGGGCATTGTCTCGGCGATGAACCGCAACATTGGTGCCGGGCCCTATGACTCGTTTATCCAGACCGATGCCGCCATCAACCGGGGCAATTCCGGTGGACCGTTGTTCGATCTCAACGGCGATGTGGTTGGCGTCAACACCGCGATCCTCTCGCCCAATGGGCGCTCGGTTGGCGTTGGGTTTGCGATCCCAGCGGCCACCGTTGCCACCATTGTCACCCAGCTGGTGGATTTTGGAGAGACGCGTCGCGGCTTGCTTGGCGTGAACATTCAAGAGGTTACGCCTGATCTGGTGGATGGCCTTCAGCTCGATAGGCCGCGCGGGGCGTTGGTCTCCGTGGTCAATGAAGGCGGACCTGCCGATAATGCTGGTATTGAGCGCGGGGATGTGATCGTGCGGTTCAACAACCGGGCGATCAACATGTACAGCGATTTGCCGGCCCGTGTGGCGCAGATTGCGCCGGGCACAGAAGTTCCGGTGGAGGTTATCCGGCGCGGTGAAAGCCTGTCGCTGACCGTGGTGCTGGCCCTGCGTGATGGCGAAGGCGGTGAGGCTGAGGTGATTGAGGCTGGTCCAGAGCCAGTCTCGCTGCTCGGCATGGAGCTTTCCACCGTGGAAGAAGCCTATGAGCTTGGTTTTGAGATGGATGAGGGTGCGAGCGGTGCTGTTGTGACAGTGATCTTCAGCGATGGCCCAGCCGCTGCCAAAGACATTCAGCCAGGAACTCTGATTTTGGAAGTGGGCCAACAGGTTGTTGAAACACCGCAGGATGTTGCCGACCGTGTGGAGGCGCTGCGCGGAGAAGGCCGCAGCCAAATCTTGATGCTTGTTCAGGACAATGAAGGCCAGAGCCAGTTTGTGGCGTTGCCTGCTGATTAGGGCGTGATGGCTGTTTTTGAACGTAGTCGTCATAGCCGGGCTTGACCCGGCTATCCAGTACACGACCGGCACTTTCCCTAGGACCTGGATGGCCGGGTCAAGCCCGGCCATGACGGCCTGTTTTAGACGTTCGCAAAATCCTTGTCCGCATAGCCCTGCAAGTACAGCGCTCCGGTTAAATCCGCTGCGCTGAGGGCTGCGTCGGCGCGTTCGACCACCGCCGGTTTGGCACGGAACGCGACGCCAAGGCCTGCTGCTTCAATCATGCCCAGATCATTGGCGCCATCGCCGATGGCCAGCGTCTCGTTGAGGTCAATGCCAAGTTGGCCAGCATAGTTTTCCAGATGGCTTTTCTTGGCTTCGCGGCCCTGGATTGGCTCAGACACCGTACCGGTGAGCAAGCCGTCTTCGACCAAGAGTTGGTTGGCGTAGTTGGCGGAAAAACCAAGCTTTTTAGCCACTTTACCGGTAAAATGGGTAAAGCCGCCTGATACCAGGACGCAGGTGGTGCCGTGGGCATTCATGGTGGCCAGAAGCTCCGCACCGCCTGGCGTGAAGGTGATGCGTTCAGCAAACACTGTATCGATGATGCTTTCCGACAACCCTTTGAGCATGGAAACGCGCTCACGAAGCGCTGGTTCAAAATCGATCTCGCCGCGCATGGCCCGTTCTGTGATATCGGCGATATGGGCCTTGATGCCAAGCTGATCGGCCAGTTCGTCGATGCACTCCTGCTCAATCATGGTGGAGTCCATGTCGGCCAGGAACAGTTTTTTGCGCCGCCCTTTGGCTGGCAGAATCGCGACATCAATCGGCAGAGGATCGAGCGCGTGACGCACCTTTTCCTGTAAATGTTTCAACGCGTTGGGGTCATCCGCTGTGAACGCCAGATTGTACGCCGCATGATCGGAAAGCTCGGTTAGGGACACCTCAGCGCCCAGCGTTTCATTGATGGTCTGGGCGGCCTTCTCGCGCACCGCAGGCGTGAGGATGCGGGTGGTGCGGTCAGCGATCAACGTGCATAGGTGCGTCATGCAAAGGGCTCAAAAAATTGGGACATCAGGGCGGGTGCTGCTTATCGCAGGGCCGACCGCCAGCGGCAAGTCCGCCTTAGCGATCCGGCTGGCTGAGCGGCTTGGCAATGCGGTGATAATCAATGCTGATTCCATGCAGATTTATCGCGATTTGCGCATCGTGACCGCCCGTCCAAGCGCGCTGGACGACGCGCGTTTTGAGCATGTTCTCTATGGAACGCAGGATGGCGCGTCGCTCTTCAGCTTGGCACTTTGGCGCGATGCGGTGGCAGACCGTCTGCAAAACCAAGCGGACGGTCTGCAAAAAGATGCAGACTACAAGCAGACTAAGGCGGACTATGAGCGGACTGATGCGGACGGTCTGCCTCAAAAAGCGGACCAATCGCTGATTTTTGTCGGTGGAACGGGTCTCTATTTTCGTGCGCTGACGGAGGGGATTTCGCCGATACCAAACATTCCCGAAAATGTGCGCCGCACGGTTCGTGATCGCATGATCGACGAAGGCGCGCCGGCGCTGCATGCTGAGCTGGATCAGGCGATGGCCGACCAGCTTTCGCCAACCGACAGTCAGCGGGTGGCGCGGGCGCTGGAAGTCTTGTTGGCAACCGGCAAATCTTTGGCTGAGTGGCAGGCGCTGCCGCCGGAAGGGGCGCTGCTTGATTTGGCCGATACATGTCATGTGGTTTTGGCCCCGCCGCGCGACTGGTTGGAGGCGCGCATCCGTCAGCGCGCTGAAACCATGCTGTGTGAGGAAGCGCTGGAGGAAGTGCGAGCGTTGCGCGCCCGCTACCTTTCTTCGGAGCTTCCGGTGATGCGTGCCATTGGCGTTTCGCTGATCAGTGCCTATCTGGACGGGGATATGTCGCGCGATGCGGCGCTGGACGCCTTGACCATTGAAACCCGCCGCTATGCCAAGCGGCAATCAACCTGGTTTCGCGGTCAGATGGGCGATTGGCCAAGGCTTGATCCGTCGGTGATGTCCGTCGATGCGATGGCCGACAGAATGCTTAAAGAGGGTGATGGATGCGAGTTTTGATTGTTTTGCTGGCGGTACTGATGCCTGCAACTGTATTTGCACAGGGCAGGGTGCTCACCGAATACACCACCCGAATCAGCGCGCAGGATAAGGTGAACTCGGTTGGTGATCGGCTGGAGACCGCCGCGGCCATTCTTCGCCAGGACCGAGCGAATTATCACCGTTTCGAACAACCCGATGCTGAAGATGAAACCGACGATGTGTTTGACGATCGTCATGAGCGCGGCCGGTTTGAGCGGTTGATGTCGCGTGGGGTCGTGCGCCCGGATACCGCCCGCGCCATTATCAATGGCACGCCGTTGGTGCGGGTCACGGTCTATGCCACGCGTATGGACGTCGAGATTATCGAGCCCTAGGGCTTCACCTTAGCGTTGCTTCACAGTCCTGGCCGTCAACAAGCAATAGAGCGGTAGCACGGCCACGCAGGTGAAAATGACGGCATAGTCCACAACTTCAGCGGCAAAACCGATGAGCGGTGGCGCCACCAAAATCCCCGCATAGCCGCAGAAGGTGGCCACCGAGATGCCGATGCCGCGCGGAATACCGGGCACCCGGTCAGCCGCCGCAAACGCGATGGGCACCACATTGGCCAAGCCGAGACCGGCGACGGCAAAACCAAGAAGTGTGCCAGTGAGGTTTGGCGACAATCCCGCCAGCAAAAAACCGACCAGCGCCAGCGAAGCGGAAATCTGCATGGTGCGCAGATCGCCCAGACGGTTGCGCACCGGATCGCCAACAAAGCGCACCAGCGCCATGGTTGCTGCGAAGGCGGCAAAGGCGTAACCGGCCATCCATTCGGGCACGTCTCGGTCTTCGCGCAGGAAGAGCGCTGCCCAGTCCAGCACCGTGCCCTCGGCGGTGAACCCGGCAAAGGCGATGATCGCGACCAGATAGATGGTGAGCGTGCGGGGCAAAGCGAGTTTGGGCTTTTCGATGCCTTCGCCGCGCTCCACTTCATCGCGCATCAGCCTGGACATGGCGATGATGGTGCCGATGAGGATCAGGGTTGCGACGCTCAGCGCCTGTGTTCCCAAACCAAAAAAACCAAGCAGCGTACCGCCGACGCCGGAGCCGATCAGCGCGCCCAGCGACCAGAACCCGTGGCAGGACGACATGATGGCTTTGCTGTGATGCTCTTCGATGCGGGCGGCATTGGCGTTCATCGCCACATCCATGGAGCCGAGACCGCCGCCAAACACAAGAAGCGCGATGCCGGCGAGCCAAAGGTTTGGGGCAAACAGAACCAGAGGCAGAACTGGCACGCAGAGCCAGGCCGCGATAATCAAAATACCGGTGGAGCCGCGCCGCGCGATAATGGCGCCGGTGATCGGCATGGTGAGCAGCGACCCGATGCCGATGAGCAAAATCATCAGGCCCAGCTCGCTTTCGGCCAGGGCGTGCTTGTCTTTGAACACCGGGATCGCCGGTGCCCAGCCGCCGACCAGCAGGCCGTTCATCAAAAACATGATGGAAACCGCCACCCGGTGACGGATGAAAGATGTGGCGGCGAGGGTAGAGGCTGCGACGGTCATAAAAGCGCTTTCGGGAAGTCGTGGTCCCGTCTGCGCTAGTCAGTTTTTGGATGGGTGGAAAGGGCTAAAGTGCGGGTGGTGGGGTGGCTGTGGCTATGGTCGCTACGATTCAGCTATATGGTCATCGAGCAGTCTCGGCCCATTACCGCCGATCACCCCTCTGTCACGATATTGCAGTGCGGTCCAAATTGCTGAAATCGGCTGCAAGCGCAGTGTCCGTCTTCACTGCGACCGCTGCTGTCAGTCGTCCTGCCATTCTTCATCGAATGCAGCGGGATCAATGGGTGGCATACCGTAGAAGGACTGCCGGTGAAGGTGGATATTTACCCTTGCGGCAACGTTCTTTTGAGGCGTGTCGATCCCAAGCTCTTCATTGATCGTCGTATCTCGGATCATGTTTTCACCCCAGATACCAAGCCCTCCGTCCCAGAAGGGGGAAGCCACAAGTGCCAGTGCGGCATCTCTGAAATCCCATTCTTCTTTTTTGTTCCGTGAAATATGCCATGCGCTGTCGGTGGGATAGTCCACTCGATCCAGTGGACGGTTCGCAAATCCTCCCGGTTCTCGCGGACGTGTGCTGCCCCAGTCCCCATAGATAACCCGCGAACGGTTGGATTGCCTACTCACTTGGTCGATCAATTGCCGATTGGCGAACGACACAGCGGTAGGCTCATCACCACTAAAATTGGTAAACATTTTGGGCATGGACGTGCAGGACAGAACAACCGGCACCGTGGCGTCAATCGGATCGAGGCTTCCAGAAATCACGCCACCGAACCAAGCCGCCAACGAAAGCGGATCAGTCGTCCATCCGCCTTCAAGGATGATAGCAAAGTCTGCCACGCCCCCAGCGGCAAACGCGCCTACGATTTCGTCTATATTCTCTGGAAACCTGTCGCGGACAATCCGCATACAGTAGGGACGTCCTTGCGCCTGAAACGCTTCAATTTGTGCCCGGATTTCTGCTTCTGTCTGCCCCCGAGTCTGGATACATGGCCAAATCCGTTCATGTTCGCCGACGAATTCAACCCAATTCGTAAATGAGCCCGCCGGGTCCATTAGGCGAGCCAATTCTTGTTGGGGGACGCTGTCTTCGATATTCGTGAACTGGTAATATCGGTCTACGTCTAAAAAGTATTCCCTGTGCGGGAAAGCGCGCTCAACACGGGTTATCGTGCGTTCCAGGGTATTTGAATTGGCCCAAGGAGCCAGCAAGAAACAGGGTGTCATCCTGTCCTTCGTTGCCCCTGGTAGGAACTCAAGTCCGTTCATTTCACTGGCGCGAACCGCCAATGTCGGAACATATACCTTGTTCTCGAGAACCATTCCTTAACCTTAGACTTCCGCGAAAGTGGACAGTCGGATTTCCATCGCAGCCTTTGAGACTTGGAAACTTGCAGCGAGGCTTTCGATAGTCGCTTCCGTGACCACGCCGCCAAACTCTTCGCGCAACTTCTTCTCAATCAAATTCATTGGCATGATCAAGTCTGCCGCAAGGCGATTGGCCTCATACTCGATACTTTCCGGCGCACCCGACCTGTAGAGAACGTTGTCGGTGATGCCGTCGGGCGAACTGTCTATTACATCCTTGTGCAGGAGGAAATGTGCTAGTTCGTGCGCGATGGTGAACCGTTGCCGTTCACGAGCTTCATTTCGATTCACCCGAATGAAATAGTCGCCGTTTTCCTTAGTGATCTGCCCAGACACGCCGGTCTGCATGCTGGAAACTCGAATTCCGCCCACGCCAAGCTCGCGGGCAAGTCCGCCCAGCTTTACCGGATAGGTAGATAGATATTTTTCGAGTACGGCCCTATTTTCCGCCATTGCCTTCCTTAATTCGCGCCCTGCCATCTTTTACTCCTATCTCTCATATTTCTCGTCTATTTCGGATGGATCCTCATCCCATTTGACATCTTGCTGGCGTTCTTTTTCGGCTTTTGCGTAAAGCTCGAAAACCATCTTCTTGACCTTCACTTCTGAAAGTCGCTCATCCGAGACCTCTTCTGCAGTTTTCTCGGCTGCACTGACCGCCGCCTTCCGAGCTTCGTCTTTGAGTTCTCGGAATGTGTAGGCAGCAATGATGCCAATTGCGATTGCGACAGCTGCAAGGACTGCTGTCACGGCCGTCATCATCACGCTTACGAAACTCAGGTATGTGGGTAGGCTCAGCGCAGGCTCCTGTTGGTTGCCGGGAAGTCCGTCCACAGCATCAACCACTCCCAGCGACATCAGAAGGTAGCAGGCGACAAGACCAAACACGAAAGCGGCGACCAAAAAGACCGCCCTCATGTACCACATCTAGAGTTGCCCACTCTCGCCTCACTTGTTGACGTATGTTCCTATTGTGTTCTTTTCAAGAGTAAACGACTCGCACCACTTTTTCTATAGAAGACTGAGGGAAACGGAACGTCGCGCCGATGGTGGCTGAACTAGCAGTTGAGCGGATCACTCCTATTGGCGAGCCAGCTATTGAATGTGCGATATTACCATCGGCGACCGAAGGTCTCGCTCATGCAACGAATGTGTCCTTCCCGCCCGAATTGCCAATTCCGGCACCAAATCCACGGTGTGAGCTTCCACTGCCCACCCCCATCCTTGACCGCTCGCCGATCATCGGCTACGAACGCGTCCATGATGACACAAGCAGCCAGTATTGTACTTGTAGGTAGGCACACCGGGTGCGGAACCAGATAGGTTTCGTAAACAATCCGGTGTGCGCAAAGGCCCTCTTCGAAGGGCCTTTTTTATTGCCTGCAAGAACGACATACAGCTGCTTGGCCATTATGAAACGGCGCAAGCCAACAAACAGACGATGAAACCAATGCGTGGATGGACAGGCCAGTGACACGAAACACAGCACGGGAAATGACTGGGGCAGAGATGGTGATCCAGGCCCTGAAAGATCAGGGTGTGGAGCATATTTTCGGGTATCCGGGGGGCGCTGTCCTGCCGATCTATGATGAGCTCTTTCAGCAAGATTCCATCGAGCACATTCTGGTCCGTCACGAGCAGGGCGCAGGCCATGCCGCCGAAGGCTATGCCCGTTCTACCGGCAAATGCGGCGTGGCGCTGGCAACCTCCGGCCCTGGCGCCACCAATATGGTGACCCCGCTGACCGATGCGATGATGGATTCCATCCCCATGGTCTGCATTACCGGCCAGGTGCCCACGCACCTTATCGGCAATGATGCGTTCCAAGAGTGCGACACGGTCGGCATCACGCGGCCCTGCACCAAATACAATTGGCTGGTGCGCGACGTGAACGATCTGCCGCGCATTCTGCACGAAGCCTTTTATATCGCCACCACCGGTCGGCCTGGCCCGGTTGTCGTCGATATTCCAAAGGATGTGCAGTTTGCCATTGGCACCTATGAAGGCCCACAGAATGGTCGCGCCCGCACCGGCTATGAAGGCTATCGCCCAAAACTGAAGGGCGACCGCGATGCCATTCGTGAGGCGATGGATTTGATCGCCAACGCCAAAAAGCCTGTGTTTTATACCGGTGGCGGGGTGATCAATTCCGGCACGGCGGCCTGTCAGTTGCTGCGCGAATTGGTGCGTGCCACCGACATGCCGATCACCTCCACACTGATGGGGCTGGGCGCATTTCCGGCCTCTGATCCGCAGTGGTTGGGCATGCTGGGCATGCACGGCACCTATGAAGCGAACCTTGCCATGCACGATTGCGATGTGATGGTGAACATCGGCGCGCGCTTTGATGATCGGATCACCGGGCGCACCGACGCGTTCTCGCCGGGTTCGAAGAAAATCCACATCGATATCGATCCGTCCTCGATCAACAAGGTGATCCGCGTTGATGTGCCGATCATTGGCGATGTCGGTCATGTGCTTGAAGAGATGGTGCGGTTGTGGCCCTCGGTTTCTCACCAAGTCGATAAACCCGCGCTGAAAAGCTGGTGGGGTGAGATCGACCATTGGCGCAGCCGCGATTCCTTGCGCTACAAGCACAATGACAAAGTGATCATGCCGCAATATGCGATCCAGCGGCTCTATGAAAAAACCAAGGATCAGGAGACCTACATCACCACCGAGGTGGGTCAGCACCAGATGTGGGCGGCGCAATATTACGGCTTTGAAGAACCCAATCGCTGGATGACATCTGGCGGGCTGGGCACGATGGGCTACGGCTTGCCGGCTGCCATGGGCGTGCAGGTTGCGCACCGCGATGCGCTGGTGATCGATATTGCCGGTGACGCGTCGGTTCAGATGACGATGCAGGAGATTTCCACAGCGGTTCAGTATGAGCTGCCGATGAAAGTGTTCATTTTGAACAACTCCTACATGGGCATGGTGCGCCAGTGGCAGCAGCTTCTGCATGGCAACCGGCTGTCGCACTCCTATTCCGAAGCTCTGCCGGACTTTGTGAAGCTGGCCGAAGCTTATGGCGCGGTGGGCATTCGTGCCGAAAAACCCGATGAGCTGGATGATGCGATCCAAGAGATGATCGATGTGAAGCGACCGGTGATCTTTGATTGCGTTGTGGCCAACCTCACCAACTGCTTCCCGATGATCCCATCGGGCAAAGCGCACAATGAAATGCTGCTCGATGAGGAAGTGCCCGACCAGGACATCGCGACCGCCATCGACGAAGAAGGCAAAATGCTCGTTTAGACAGCAATTTCAGCAAAAGTTGCAGACTTTTGCGCTCGTGAAATTGCGTGGAAAAAATGCGCTAAACGCTTGGAGACAAAGACATGAATGCACAGCATCAGCCAACAGGCTCCGCCTACTTCCTAACGGACCTAGGCACCGAAGTAGAAACGCACACGCTTGCCATTGTGGTGACCAACGAACCGGGCGTTCTCGCCCGCGTGATCGGCCTGTTTTCCGGGCGCGGTTACAACATTGAATCGCTCACCGTTTCGGAAACCCAGCACGAAAAGCACCTGTCGCGCATCACCATCGTGACGACGGGCCTTCCGGCGATCCTTGAGCAAATCCGCCATCAGTTGGACCGGCTTGTGCCGGTGCACCAGGTTTCCGATCTGACGGTGGAGGGCGCTGATCCGCTGGAGCGCGAGCTGGCTTTGGTGAAAGTGGCCGGCACTGGCGAGGCGCGTCTGGAAGCGCTGCGGTTGGCGCAGGCTTTTGGCGCGACAACCGAAGACGCAACGCTGGAAAGTTTTGTGTTTCAGCTGGCCGGTCGCCCGCGTGAGATCGAAAGGTTCATTGATTTGATGGCAGAAATCGGCCTTGTTGAAGTGTCCCGCACCGGCATTGCAGCGGTGACGCGCGGAGCGCAAGGTATTTCGTAGGCTAAATAGTAATACTCGTGTAGGTTGCAGCATTTATTCTTCATAGTAAAAGTTGTTTAACTACGTACGTAGTATTCATCAAGTGTTGTTTAATTTTGATTGATCATAATTCGTCCCCTGCAAAGGATTGGGGCGTTTATGATGAAACTTTTTAAAAACAGCAGGCATTCGCAACGGTTGCTTCGGGTGCTGGATGACCTGTCGGCGAACGTTATGGTCGCCGACAATGACAGCAAGATTGTCTACACCAACAAGTCTCTCTGCTCTTTTTTGACGGAGTCAGAAGCGGACATTCAAAAGGATCTGCCGGGATTTTCGGTGCAGGGCCTTGTGGGAAAGAACATCGATGTTTTTCACAAGAAGCCGGATCATCAGAAAAAAATGATCGCCCAGATGTCCGGTCAATTCCAGACCATGATCCAGGTGGGCGGTGTGAAGTTTGACCTGATGGCGCGCCCGATCATGGATGGAACGACGCGCATCGGCACTGCGGTGGAATGGCGCAATGCGGCCAACCGTATCGCGCGCGAGGACGCGCAGGCGCAGATTGAAGCTGTCGGCCGTACCCAAGCTGTTATCTCCTTCCTTCCCGATGGCACAGTTTTGGATGCTAATGAGAATTTTTGTTCTGTAACTGGCTACCGCCTTGATGAGATTGTTGGCGAGCACCACAGAATGTTTGTCGATGCCGAAGAGCGACAAACCCAAGCCTACAAGGGGTTTTGGCGGGCGTTGGCACAAGGGCAATCGCAAATCGATACCTTCCGGCGGGTTTGTAAAGATGGCAGTGATCTGTGGATTCAGGCCTCCTACACGCCGTTGCTCAACCAAGCCGGTGAAATCTACAAAGTTGTGCAGTTTGCCAGCGACATCACCGAAGAAATGCTGGCGCGCGAACGGCGGCAGCAAGCGCAGGATGACATCAGCAGCGAGTTTGGTCTGATCTCGGGCGCGATCTCTACAGCCAACACGCAGGCAAGCTCGGTGGCCGATGCATCGGACACCGCGTCGCAGAACGTGCAGTCTATTGCTGCTGGCATTGAAGAGTTTCTGGCCTCGGTCAACGAGATCAGCCGTCAGGTTGTTGAAGCAAGTTCGATCTCGCAGCGGGCGGAAAAAGAAGCCCACAACAGCACCGAGATTGTGACCAGCCTAGCTGAAGCTGCCAGCGAAATTGAGAATGTGGTCAAGCTGATCTCCGACATCGCTGAGCAGACCAATCTGCTCGCGCTCAACGCCACCATCGAGGCGGCGCGGGCCGGGGAGGCCGGTAAGGGCTTTGCGGTTGTTGCCAGTGAGGTGAAAAGCCTTGCAACGCAAACCAGCAAGGCGACCGAAGAAATCGGCGAGCGGATCAGCCGGGTGCAGACCTCGACTGGTGAGGCAGTGGATGCAATCCAGCTGATCTCCGACACTGTGGTCAAAATCAATGAGATCACCGTCACCATCTCCTCGGCAGTCGAAGAGCAATCGGCAGCCACCGGAGAGATGTCCTCAGCCATGCAGGTTGCTGCCGACGGCGTGCGGTTGATCAATGATGGCGTTCGCGAAATTGCCGAAGCCACTCAGATGGTCGATAGCTCCGCGCAGAAGGTTCAACAGGCGACAGCAGCGCTGGGGTAAAATTCTGCGCCGTTGATGGTTGTTGGGGGGTGGTTTGTAATGGGCTGAATCAGCTAGTGCTGTGCCCATGAACCTTTCCCCCCAACAAGAAGATGCCATCAAGGCCGTGCGTGCCTGGTTTCGCGCGCCAGACCGACCGGTTTTTCGTCTGTTTGGTTTTGCCGGTACGGGCAAGACAACGCTGGCGCGCCTGATCGCTGAAGACGTTTCAGGCGATGTGCAGTTTGCCGCCTTCACCGGCAAGGCCGCGCAGGTGCTGCGCTCCAAGGGCGCGGATAATGCCCGCACCATTCATTCGCTGATTTACCGGCCCAAAGGCGAGGAAGCCGATGAAGAGACGGGCGAGGCGTCGCCGCTTTTCTCGCTGAACCGATCCTCACCGGTGTCAAAAGCTGATCTTGTCATCATCGATGAATGCTCGATGGTGGATGAAGAGCTTGGCCGCGATCTGCTGTCTTTTGGCACGCCGATTTTGGTGCTGGGCGATCCGGGCCAGCTTCCGCCGGTTTCGGGTGGCGGGTTCTTCACCGATCACGAGCCGGATGTTCTGCTCACCGAAATTCACCGGCAGGCGCGCGAAAATCCGATCATCGAGATGGCTGACATCGTGCGCATGGGCGGGCAGCTGGAGCATGGATCGTACGGGGAAAGCAAAGTCATCAGCCGATCCGATGTGGATCAGAGCGAGGTGTTGGACGCTGGCCAAGTGCTTGTCGGCATCAACAAGACACGCCGGAAATACAACCGCCGCCTGCGTGAGCTGAAAGGCTATGCCGGGCTGTTGCCGAGCCAAGGCGACAAGCTGGTGTGCCTGCGCAACCGCTCAGAAAAAGGGTTGCTGAATGGCTCGCTTTGGCATGTGGCGTCCGTCGGTCGGCGCAAGGGCAACACGCTGCAGGCGCTGGTGCGAGCCGAAGATGAAGGCGTCAGCCAGAAGGTGAGGCTATCGGCCATGGCCTTTGAAGACCCGGAAAATGCTCCGCCCGTGCCGCGATCGATGGATGCGTTTGATTTCGGCTACGCACTCACGGTCCACAAAGCGCAGGGCTCGCAGTGGGACCATATTGTGCTTTTCGATGAGAGCTGGGCGTTCAAAGACTACCGCGAACGCTGGCTTTATACGGCGATTACAAGAGCGGCTGAGCGGCTGACGATTGTAAGGTAGCTTCAACGCTGCTCAAGCGAAGGGTGCAGCACTGGCTTGTAACCGGCGCCCAGCGCATCGCAGGTCGCTTGGGGGGTGAGCCGCAGTCCATGGTTGGGCAGCGTTTCCGGCTGGCCATAGCCGTGAAAGTCAAACCTGTGCGCTGCATCTTGCCATTTCAGATAGGCCTGTCCGTCAACTGCAAAAAAAGCGCCATCAGGCAACGCTGTTGGGTTGCACGTAGGGCGCTCAACCGGTTTGCGTGCGCGCATGTAGCCCTTCATCTCAACATTGATCAACGCGTTGACCGCGCTTACACGGTCCATTCCGAGAGCATTTCGAAACGCGCGTGCGGCTTCCTTTCGGCAGCTGTAACACGGGCGATGACCAGCCGCGAGGCCAACAGCCTCATCGAGAAAAAACAGCTCCGTCCAACGGCTTGGCTGCATCAGGTCTCGCCGCTTTTCGCGGCTCGGCAGTGGATGCAGTGTACAGATCACCCACCCTTCAGTGGCCCAGCGCTGGTGCTTGAGCGTCTTGGTGATTGGGTCATGGATAATGCCGCGATTGCCCGTGAACAGACCTCGTGCCTTCACGGCATGGACACGCGAGAACGGATCAACACGGTTCTGTAGGGGAGAAGCGCGCATCGGTATTGCCCTTTGGTTGGAGGGTACAACCTAACACCAAAAAGCCCCGGACGCTGAAGGCGATCCGGGGCCTTTTTTGTTGTTGACTGGATCCTCGGGTCAAGCCCGAGGATGACGCGTTACTGAGGTGGCGCGAGACCCCGGATCGGCGTTCGCCGTCCGGGGTGACCAACTTTGTTGGTCAATTCTTCTCTTTGTCGACCAGTGCTTTTTCGCTGATCCACGGCATCATGCCGCGCAGCTTTTCACCGACTTCCTCAATCGGGTGAGCGGCGTTGCGGGCGCGGGTTGCTTTGAACGAGGTCTGCGAGACCTTGTTTTCCAGCATCCAGTCGCGGGTGAACTTGCCCGACTGAATGTCTTCCAGAACGCGCTTCATCTCCGCCTTGGTTTCTGGCGTGATGATGCGTGGGCCGGTGACATATTCGCCATATTCTGCCGTGTTGGAGATGGAATAGTTCATGTTGGCGATGCCGCCTTCATAGATCAAATCCACGATCAGCTTGGTTTCGTGCAGGCACTCGAAATAGGCCATTTCCGGCGCGTAACCCGCTTCCACCAGCGTTTCAAAGCCTGCGCGGATGAGTTCCACCATGCCGCCACAGAGCACGACCTGCTCGCCGAAAAGATCGGTTTCGCACTCTTCCTGGAAGGTCGTCTCGATGATGCCGGCACGGCCGCCGCCATTGGCTGAGGCGTAGGAGAGGGCGATGTCGTGAGCGTTGCCGGTGGCATCCTGATGGATGGCGATCAGCGTCGGAACGCCGCCACCACGCAGATATTCTGAGCGCACCGTGTGGCCTGGGCCCTTTGGCGCGACCATGAACACATCCAGATCAGAGCGTGGCTCGATCAGGTTGAAGTGCACGTTAAGGCCGTGGGCGAAGACGAGCGATGCGCCGTCTTTCATGTTGCCAGCCAGGCTGTCGGCGTAAATGTCGCCTTGCAGCTCATCGGGTGTCAGCATCATGACGACGTCGGCCCATTTGGCGCCTTCAGCTGGCGTCATCACGGTGAAGCCAGCGCCTTCGGCTTTTTTCGCTGTGGCTGAGCCTTCGCGCAGGGCGATGCGCACGTCTTTAACGCCAGAGTCGCGCAAATTGAGGGCATGGGCATGGCCCTGGGAACCGTAGCCCACGATCAGGACGCCTTTGTCCTTGATCAGATTGATGTCCGCATCGCGGTCGTAATAAACGCGCATGGAAGTCTCCTGTTAGAAGCGTTCGATTAAAAGTCGGATTGGGTGTGAAGGGTTAGAAATTGCTCGACGGCGCGGGCGGCATGCGCCTTCTGGCCGTCTTCGTCGATCTGCGGATCATCACCGAGAAGCGCGCGGATGTGCGCATCGCCGATGATGAGACCGTAGAGGGTGGAATAGGTGGTGGGTGCGTCATCAAAAGCGATGAAGCGCTGCCGTTTGCCGTGGGTGAGCAGGTGGATCGCACGCGCTTCAATGCGGCGCTTGCCTTTATCCACCAGCACAGCGCCGAGGCCCGGCGTGTCGCCACGCGTCGGTTCCCCACGGATGTGGCCGATGGAGAGCCGGTTGAGCGCCAGCGACGTGTCGGAGAGCAGCACCGCCAACAGATCCTCGGCAAAGGCGGTGAGGGCGGCTTTGAAGGCCTCTGGCGTGGCCGGGGTGGCGCGTTCGTCGACGCCGCGCACCTTGGATGCTTGGTAGACGACGATAGCGGCCAGAATGCCGTCGCGGTCGCCGAACCATTTGTAGAGGCTTTCCTTGGAGCAATTGGCCGCTTTGGCGAGCCCTGCGGTGGTGAGCGCTTTTTCTCCGCCTTCCACCAGCATTGTCAGCGCGACAGCCAGCACGGCGTTTTGGCGCGGCGAAAACTCCGCGCTTTCATGCGGCTGGGCGTCTGCGTCTGCTGATTGATTGTCGTTTGCGATGGCCACGGAAGGTTCCTTGGAGTGCCGTACTGTACGGTTCGGTACGGTTTTGAATAGGAAAATGATCGGTGGGTCAAGGGGAAAACGGTGCGGGCCGCACCATTGCGTCATCCTCGCCGGTCCGCGAGCTGCGGGTGTCGCTCCCATGGCGGGGATCCAATGCCATGAGTCTTTGGCAAGCACGATGACACCGACAGCCCACTGGAATGGATTCCTGTGACAGGCACAGGAATGACGACGGTGTATGGGGCTTGGTGATTCTTAAAGTGTCTGCCCGCACGCCTGCCGGTAGAGCTTCACAGCCTGCGCGTACCCATGGGTGAGAGCGTCGGCGGTGAGCGCATGGCCGATGGAAACCTCGGCAATCATCGGGGCGGCTTCGATCAGCGGAGGTAGATTATCGATGGTGAGATCATGGCCGGCATTGACGCCGAGACCTGCGGCGTGGGCCGCTTCTGCCGTGGCCTTCATTTTCGCCAGTTCTTCTGCTTTTGCGGCAGGGTCAAATGTGTGGCCATAAGGGCCGGTGTAAAGCTCCACTCGGTCCGCGCCCACCGCTTTGGCGTGTTCGGCCACTGATGGGTCGCCATCGACAAACAGCGACACGCGCGCATCAAAGCGGTGAATGCGTTCGCACATCGCGGTCAGCATCTGCGCATGGTCTGGAATGTCCCAGCCATGGTCGGATGTGGACTGCGCGGGATCATCCGGCACCAGTGTTACCTGGTCAGGCTTGATCTCTTCGCACAGCGCCAGAAACCGCTCATCCGGATAGCCTTCCATGTTGAACTCAGCGTTCTGATAGGCCGGTTCCTGCAACAGCGCTTTCAAGTCATGGACGTCGCTGGTGCGGATGTGCCGCTCGTCCGGGCGCGGGTGCACGGTGATGCCAACAGCGCCAGCATCCAGGCAAATGCGCGCAAGATCAGTGACCGATGGCCAAGGCAGATCGCGCCGGTTGCGCAGATAGGCGATGGCGTTGACATTGACCGAAAGCTGGGTGGTCATGAGCGTGCTCCAATTGCAAGGCGGGCGAGTGATGCGCTTGTGCTTGAGCTTGGTCAAGGGCGTGGCTGGCGTTCCATCCGGGTGCGGCGTATGGGACGGTTCATGATTGATCTCCTAACGTCCGCTTTCGCTGCGCTTGACCCTGAAACCATTGCGCTGGCGGTGATAATCTTTTTCCTTGCCGGCATCATTAAAGGCGTTGTCGGCTTTGGTATGCCGCTGTTTGCGATCACGCTTTTGGCGCTCACCATGCCGCTCACCACCGCGATTGCTGCCAATGTCGGCCCCTCGCTCATCACCAATGTGAGGCAAGCATTTCGTGGACCCTATTTGGTGGCGTTGATCAAACGGCTTTGGCCATTTTTGATCCCGGCGATTGGGCTCATTTGGTTTGGCATCGCCATCCAGCTGCAGGTGAACGAGGCCTATCCAGGCCTCATGCTCGGTGTTCTGGCGGTGTCTTTTGCCGCGATCAGCGCGCTGCGCTATGAAATCCGTGTCACGCCCGCGCGGGAGAAGCCATTCGGCTTCGTGCTCGGTATCGTTAACGGGCTGATCACTGGCATCACGGGCATTTTCATTATTCCTGGTGGGCTGTTTTTGCAGTCGCTCGGCTTGAAGCGCGACGAACTGGTGCAGGCGCTGGGCCTCTTGTTCATGCTCTCCACGGCCATGATTGGGATCGTTTTTGGGGTGAAAGCGATCATGACCGCGTCTTTGCTGGTTCTCTCAGCGCTTTGCATCCCGCCAGCTCTGGTGGGGCTGGCGATTGGCGAGCGGCTGCGCAACCGCCTTTCTGAGGAGATGTTTCGCAAACTCTTCCTGGCGGGGATCGCAATTCTTGGCCTGTCCTTGATCCTGCGTAATGGCGCAACTTTGATGGGTAGCGGGTAAGGCGTTTCACGGGGCGCCAAAGATTTCATGATGTGTTAACCTTTTCTCGGAGGGCACTTTCATCAAGCTTTGAGGAGAGCTTTGCCATGAAACGGTTTCTTTCGCTGGCAGCGATCATGCTGCTGGCTGGGTCTATGTTTGCGGTGTCGGTGGACACGGCGGACGCGCACAATGGACGGCGTGGTGCTTTGATCGCTGGCCTGATCATTGGCGGCGTGACGGCGACCATTCTGTCGAGCCAAGTGCACCGGCAGTACCATCAGCCGCAATATTATCGCTATCAAGGTCGGCAGGTGCGTTTTGGCCATGGCCAGGTGTGGCAGCAGCACGTGCAATATTGTTACGGGCGCTATCGCTCCTACAACCACCACACCAATCTGTTCCTAGCCTATTCGGGGCATCACCGGCATTGCCGGTCACCTTGGATTCGTTAGGTGGTTGCCAGACGCCTTGACGCCAATTAGGGCAGGGGCCTTCTTCTATTAAGGTCCCTGCCCATGCCCATTCCTTATCGCATTTATGATGTTTTCACCGACACGCCGCTGGCGGGCAATCCGCTGGCGGTTGTTGATCTGCGTGAGAACGACCTTTCCGATGAGGACCAGCAAAAGCTCGCCAAAGAGTTCAATCTGTCGGAAACAGTGTTTCTGCTCAATTCCATGAACCCGGTGCACACGGCGCGCCTGCGCATCTACACGCCTGATCGCGAGCTTCCTTTTGCCGGTCACCCAACCATTGGGGCGGCTGTGGCTTTGGCACGCGATAGCGTTGCCGATGGGCTTTCCACTGGCCTGGTGCTGATGGAAGAAAAGATTGGCCTTATCCGTGGCGCGGTGAAGGTGGATGGCGACCAGGATGCGCGCACGGGCGGTTTTGCCGAGTTTGATTTGGTGACAACGCCGGAAGAAAGGCCCTGGGATCCGGACAAGGATGACGTTGCGTTAGCGCTTGGATTGGCACCGCATCAAATCGGGTTTGAGAACCATGTGCCGACCGATTTTGATAGTGGCATGCCGTATTTTTGTGTGCCACTGCACGATCGTGAAGCGCTTGAAAGCGTCACACCCAATGCGCCGTTGTTTGCCGATATCTTTGCTGGGGGCAGGGGCCACGACAGTGTGTACATGTACACACGCGAAACCGTTGGCGCGGACAGCGCCTTTGCTGCCCGCATGATGTGGCCGGTCGGCGGGTCCGTGCGCGAAGACCCGGCGACCGGGTCCGGCGTTGCGTCGCTTGCAGGTGCCATCATGAAGTTTGATGCGCCTATGGAAGGGCGCCACCGGTTGGTGATCGAACAGGGGTTTGCCATGGGCCGCCCGTCTCTCATCACGCTTGAACTTGAGGTTGAAGCCAGCGGCGCGCTTGGGATGGCACGGCTTGGGGGCGATGCAGTGTGTGTTGCGCAAGGCACACTGTTGCTTTGAGGTCACCCTGGTGCCCGTGGCCCTTGCATGCATGTTAAGGACTGGGTAACGATCAACGCGCACTTTGGTGTGCAACGACAAGAGATATGGCGACCTGACGGATGCGTAAACGCACATCCTCTTTTCAGACTCTAGAATTGCTGGCTGGCCTCAGCCCGCGCCTAGATGCTCGTCTCAATGATGTTTGCCTCAACGAGGCTAGCCTCCTCCTTATCTGCCCCTAGGCGCTGTCGGCTCTTAGTAAGAGCTGGGCTTCTAGGGGATTTCAAAAGCTGCTACCCCGCATTTTGAGATTGCGCCCAACAATGGCGCACAAGGAGAATCATTATGGCACCTGCCACATCAGACACCCCATCTGTCGATCCCTCACACCGCGACTATGTGCGCATCTTTGACACGACCTTGCGCGATGGCGAGCAATCGCCCGGCGCCTCCATGACGCTGGAAGAAAAGCTGCAAGTTGCCGAATTGCTCGAAGAGATGGGCGTCGACATCATCGAGGCAGGTTTCCCGATTGCCTCCAATGGTGATTTTGAGGCGGTCAGCGAGATTGCCAGGCGCTCCGACGGGGCGATCATTGCCGGTCTGGCGCGCGCCATCAACGCGGACATCGACCGGGCAGGCGAGGCGGTGAAGCTGGCCAAACGTGGCCGCATCCACACCTTCGTGTCCACCTCGCCGATCCATCTGGCCCACCAGATGCGCAAGAACGAAGATCAGGTTTTGGAGATTGTTCAGTCCACCGTGGCGCGGGCGCGCAACCTGATCGACGATGTGGAATGGTCGGCGATGGACGCCACCCGCACACCGATTGAGTTTTTGGCCAAGTGCGTGGATGAAGCCATCAAGAACGGCGCGACCACGATCAACCTGCCCGACACGGTGGGGTATGCGACGCCCGAAGAATACAAAACCATGTTTGAGGATATCCGTGCCCGCGTGCCGGATTCCGACAAAGCGATTTTCTCCGTGCATTGTCATGATGATCTGGGCATGGCGGTCGCCAATTCGCTGGCCGGTGTGGCCGGAGGCGCGCGTCAGGTGGAGTGCACCATCAACGGCCTGGGCGAGCGTGCTGGCAATGCTGCGCTGGAAGAGATCGTGATGGCGATCCGCACGCGCGGCGATGCGCTGCCCTATGCGTCTGCCGTTGACCCCTCGTTCCTGACGCGGGCGTCGAAACTGGTGGCAGCGGTCTCTGGTTTCCCGGTGCAGTACAACAAGGCCATCGTCGGCAAGAACGCGTTTGCCCATGAGTCCGGTATTCACCAGGACGGCATGCTGAAGAACGCTGAGACCTACGAAATTATGCGCCCGGAAGATGTTGGCGTGCGTGAGACGAGCCTTGTCATGGGCAAGCATTCAGGCCGTCACGCGTTCAAAGAGAAGCTGGTGAGCTTGGGCTTTGAGCTGGGCGACAATGCCTTTGAGGATGCGTTCAACCGCTTCAAGGAACTCGCCGACCGCAAAAAGCACGTTTACGATGAAGACATTGAAGCGCTGGTGGAAACGGAAATCACCGAACGCCGCGAGCGCAACCATGTTCTGGCACTGACGGTTATCGCTGGCACCGGTGGCCCGCAGAAAGCCATTTTGACCATGGACATTGATGGCGTGCACGACACGCGAGAGGCAACCGGCACCGGGCCTGTGGATGCCGTCTTCAACGCCATCAAGTTGTTGATGCCGCACGAGGCGAGCCTGTCGCTCTACCAAGTGCACGCGGTGACCGAAGGCACCGATGCGCAGGCCGAAGTGTCTGTGCGTTTGGAAGAAGGTGGCAGCATTGTCACCGGGCGTTCCGCCGATGCCGATACGCTGGTGGCCTCTGCCAAGGCCTATGTGTCTGCGCTCAACAAGCTGGCCATGCGCCGTGAGCGCCCGCCAGTGGATGTATTGCAGGCGAGCTAAGGTCGTACGCTGATTGGCGACAACGCGGGGGCTCGCCCCCGCGTTTTGCTTTTTGACAGCTGACGATTGGCTTTATGCCACGGGGCGCATCGTGTTTGGGGTCGTTCCAGCCATCTCATCCTCCAGGTAGACCTCGATGATCTCGCGAAAGGATGTTTCAGCGCGAAAGCCCATTTGGTTCGCGCGCGCTGTGTCAAAATCACGTGGCCAGCTTTCAACTATGCGGGCGATTGCCGGGTCGTGCTCGCGGCGGATAAGCGCGACGGCTTTGTCGCCAGCTACCACGCGTAGAGCTTCGATCTGATCGGCAACGGTGGCTGACACGCCAGGCATCGTCATGCTTCTGCGTGCGCCAAGCTGCGCGGTATCCAGTGTTGCGCCATGCTCAATGGAACCAACAGCGGCTCTTGGACTGGCAAACCAGTGGCGCACGTCTTCGCTGACCGGCAAGATCGCTGGCAGTCCGTTCAACGGTTCGCGCAAAATGCTGGAATAGAAGCTGGACGCGGCTTTGTTGGGCTTGCCTGGCCGGATGCAAATGGTGGGAAACCTGATGCCCACGCCATCCAGGAAGCCGCGCCGCGAATAGTCGTCGAGCAGAAGCTCGCCCATCGCCTTTTGCGTGCCGTAGCTCGACTGAGGCGTAAGCTGAAAATCATCGGGGATGCGGGCGGGGAAGGGTGCGCCAAAAACGGCAAGCGAGGAGGCATAGATGAGGCGCGGCGTGTAGCCCTCAGCATGGCGCAGCGCCTCAAACAGTGCGCGGGTTCCATCCAAATTGACCCTGTAACCCTTTTCCAGGTCAGCTTCGGCCTCGCTGGAAACAATTGCGGCCAGATGCACGATGATGTCGGGTTTTTGCGCGACCAATTGGGCCGCTGTGTCGGGATGAGAAAGGTCGGCGGCTAAGGCCGTTCGGGTGCCCGAAAAATGCTCCGCCACGGTGGGCGCGTGAACGTCGATCAGCGTTAAGGCGTCGACGGACGCACCACCAATCTCGCCGGTATCGGCGATGCGTTCGGCCAATTTGCGGCCAATCATGCCCGCAGCGCCTATGATTGCAACGTGCATAAATTAGCCTTTCAGGAGAATGCGAGCGATGGCAAAACCATCCAGAGCAACGGTGCTTTGATGGTCAGCAAGGGTGTCAAAGTGGTTGGGGTTCTGGGTTGCGGCGGCAAAGCTGCTTGCGTCTAGCACTGCGATGCGCGCAACTGCGGGCAAAGCGATCTGCGCTTTCTCAGGCCCGGTGTTGGCTGCCCAGATCTCGGTGCCTTCCTGGGTGCGCGCTGCTATAGCCGCAACAGGTCCGGAAGCTGGAAGATCGAGCGCAAGCCTTTGCATGCCGTTCAAGCGAGCGAGGCCGCGAAGGACATGGAAAACCGGGTAGAGACCGCCATTTCCCTCAAACCAGATGTCAGGATCCGGGTCGGGGTCATCACCTGATGCGGAGAGAACGCCAAAGGGACCGGTTGCGCCGCCCATGGCGATGGCCGATGCGCCGCCCTCTGCGAAATCTGCAATGTAGCCCAGGGTCCAGGCGGCTCCCATGAGGCCACGCTGCCGTGGATCGTTGCGGTTCATTGCCTGGCGGATGTTGCCTGGGTTGTCCTTGGCGGACGCTCCGTAGGGATTGTCGCGGATACCTATGGCCGAGGGACCAACCGCCCATGGTGTGTCGCCTGCGATGCCGGACACCGACGCTGCAATGGCGCCGTGTGCTTCGCGGGTTTCCATCACGGAGCGATCATCACCTGCATGAACCATGGGAGAGGTTGTGAAAGAGATGAGGTCCAGCGCACCGGATGGTGGGCGCTTGCGGTTTAGCTCCGTGAAATAGCTGAACATGCCACCGCCAATGCGGGCTTCTGGAAAGGCACTGCGTGTCTTTTGGTAGAGCGCCCGTGCATCCGGCGCGTCTGGCCAAACTGAGCCTGGAAGCGTGCATTTAAGATCAGGTGCCGGGGAAACGAGAACCGTGGCAAACGGGTTGCCCAAACGCTCTGCGATCTGGCCGAGTGTCGCGACTTCAGCATGGGTGCCGTCGTCACTGGTGTTTTCAATCACCGCTTCCAACCATGGCTCGGCACCGACGGCGTGGGCCACATCCACCATGGCTTGCAGCGAGGCTTGGTTGTGCCCGGCGCGCGGATCGTGATGCAGCACCATGTGATGCGGGCCGAGGGCCTTTAGCGCATCGGTTGCGGCTGCCGCTGTGGCGGTGTTTTCTGGTCGCAGGCCGATGCCGATGGGTGGCACGGTGCCAGTTGCTGCACCTGGAACCAATGCGACGGCCCCAAGCTCAGCCCGCTCGCCGCTCTGGCCGCTGACCGAGACCGTGATCGTTTGATCCACCACTTCGCCGGGCGCGATCTGATAGGGCCAGGGCCGAGCCAGCGGTCGCACATAGGTTTTATAAGAGGCGTCGGTCCAGTTGCGCTGGTCCTCCATCTCATAGGTGTCGCCCTCCATCAGAACCTTCACCGCCAATCCACCAGGCGTGTGATGGGAGAGGGCGCGCAGGTCCATCATCGGCTGGACGGGATCGATAATGCTTGGGAAATGATCCTCAACCACGCGGCCATCGGTATGCTCGATGGTGACAGGCGCACCGGCAACGCCGTCGATGGGATGCAGGATCACAAAGCCGGTACGGTTGGTCTCAAATCCAGTTTGGGTTGTGCCACGACCATGGAAGATCAGCGTGCCATCCGAGCTGCCTTCGATCTCTGCGTCATAGGCAAAGCTCTCACCGTCGCCCTGCGCAACGGCGTTCAGCGAGACTTTGAACGTCTCCGCGTTTTCTTCAACCGTGAGATTGGAAATCTGCGGGGCATAGGTGCCCCAATCACGGTCGCGGACGATGAACGAGACTGCGCGCAGAACCTCTTCGCCATCCCAGCGAATATAGCGCAAATTGCCTGCTTCCAGTTCGGCAGAAAGCTTGCCGGCACGAAGGATGCGCGGTGGAGCGACCTCCTCTTCGGTACCGTAGAGTGCGATGGCGCGAGATGGGTTTTGCATACTGATTTCCCTCTAGGCGCGCGCAGAGCGCCAGTTGATGAGGCGTTCTGCCAAGAGCGCGAGAATGATGATCGATCCGATGGCCGTGCCCTGCCAGAAGGGCGATACGCCCATGAGGTTCAGGCCGTTGCGGATCATGACCATGATCAACACGCCCAAAAGCGTGCCGATGATCGATCCGCGTCCGCCATAAAGGCTTGCGCCACCGATCACGACGGCGGCGATGGCGTCCAGCTCTAGCTGGTTACCGGCAAGCGGGTCTGCCGACATGATCTGCGCCAGGCTGAACGTGACCGCGACAGCGGCCAGGGCGCCAGAAATCACATAAGGCAAGACCGAGTAGAACAGCGTGGAGAGCCCAGCGGCGCGTGCCGCTTCATGGTTCGACCCGATGGCGTAAATGGTGCGTCCTCCCTTGGTGTAGGTCAAATACCCCCAGGCTAAAAGATAGAGTCCTATGAGGAAGAGCACGTTGGCGGGTATGCCCAGGAACGTTGAATAGACGATGGAGTCGAGCTCCGGCGGGAGACCGGAAATGCTGCGCTGACCGGAGAAAATGAACGATAGGCTGCGCCCGATGGCCATAACGCCAAGCGTCACCACGAAGGGTGCCAGGCCAAACACGGCGATTAAAATGCCGGAAAACAGGCCGATGCCAGCGCCGGACAAAATGGCCAGTGGAATGGCCATGGGGATGGGCATGATTTGCAGGGCTTGGGCCAAGATGATGCCGGTGAGGCCAAAAACTGCCCCAACTGACAGATCGATGCCGCCGGTTAGGATCACAAACGTCATGCCAACCGCAACAATGCCGATGACGACCGACTGATCGAGGATGTTGAAGATGTTGCGTTCGGTTAGAAAGAACGGCGATGAAAACGACAGAACCACGGCCAGAAGCAGGGCAAGGCAGAGCATCCTGAATTCCAGGCTGCGAAAAACCTTTGCTGCGAGCGCTGAGCCATTCGCTGCGCTTGAGGTTTGCGCCATATCAGATCTCCAGATGGGTCAGGTTATGGACGCGGGCGCGGATGTCGGCAGGCTCTGGCACAGCGGCATCTGCGGGCAGCGTCAGACCGATCCAGCCAAGATCGTGGCCTCGTCGGTCGGTCATTTGGGTCATCAGGGTACGGTGGCCATCCTCTTCGGCAATGAAGTCTGCGCCAAGGGTGCTGATGGCTTGCGGGATATTTGTTTCATGCGCCGCGGCAGCTTGACCAGGCACAAGGCCCGACAGTTGCTCACCAGCTTGCGCAAGGCAAATCGTCTCTTCCTTGTCGAGCAAGATCCAAAACGCATCGCCACCGTGCGCTGATGAGATATCGGCGAGCACAGCCTGGTTGCGTTCGGTGGATGTGCGCGGTGCGGCAAGCAGTGTGAGCTTTTCTTCGGTCAGCAATTCGGCAGGCAGGTCAGCGATGGTAACGCCATCGGAAACGACCACAATGCGTTCGGCAAGGCCGAGCAGCTCTTCGAAATCGGACGAAATGACGATAACAGCCAGCCCCGCATCAGCGGCGGTTTGTAAGATGCGGTAGATCGATGAACGCGTGCCGATGTCCACGCCTTTGGTCGGCTCATCCAGGATCAGGATTTCTGGTGCCGTGAGCAGCCAGCGGGCAATGATGATCTTTTGCTGCATGCCGCCGGAGTAGTTCAGAAGGCTGGTGTCGAGCCGGTCTGCTGGCAAACCAAGATCAGCGAGCAGAGCGGCAGTTTCTTCTGCCTTGCGGCCATAGCCGCGCAAGAAACCCTTGTGCTGGCCCATTTGGGCGATCAGCAAATTCTCGCGCACCGAAAGGTCCGGCACGATGTTTTGTGCGCGACGGTCTTCGGGCACAAAGCCAATGCCCGCGCGCACGGCGTCAGCGGGTTTGCGCAGATTGAGCGGCTTGCCATGAACCAGAATCTCGCCAGCTTGCCTGCTACGCAGGCCCCAGATCGCTTCCATGGCTTCGGAGCGTCCGGCCCCAACCAGGCCGCCAAGGCCCATAATTTCGCCAGCGCGCACCGAAAAGCTCATGTCGCGCACCCAAGGGGTTGCCTTCAAACCGCGCACTTCAAACACGGTGTCGCCAGCATCGTCTGGAGCGACATCGCGTTTTGTGTAGATGGCACCGAGATCGCGACCTACCATGTGCTGGATGATATCGCCTTGGGTCAGGCTGGATGTCACCACATCCTCACAGACCGCCTGGCCTTCGCGCAAAATGGTCACGCGGTCGGTGATGGCGAAAACCTCTTCCAGACGGTGCGAGACGAAGGCAAGTGCGCGGCCACCGGCGCGTAAGCGATCGACAATATCGAACAGTCTATCGACTTCGGTTGCTGACAGCGATGCGGTGGGTTCATCGAAAATCACTAACCGCGCATCCAAGGCGAGGGCCTTGGCGATTTCCACCAGCTGGCGCTGCGCTGCCGAAAGGGTGCGCACCTCAGCATCCAGGGGCAGGGCATGTTCGTGGCCCAAATCCGCCAAAAGATCAGTAGCACGGGCGCGCATGGCGCGAAAAGATAAGCGTCCCGGGTTCGCCAGATCGGGCAGGAACACATTTTCCAGGACAGAAAGATCAGGCGCGAGCGAGGTTTCTTGAGCCACCAGGGCGATGCCCTGTCGCAAGGCGTCGCGCGTTGAAGACAGGGCGAGCGGTGCGCCATCAAAGGTCAATTCGCCATCTGTTGGTTGAATATGGCCGGAGACGATCCGCGATAGGGTGGATTTGCCGGCGCCGTTGGCGCCCAGCAGTCCGGTCACCTCTCCAGGACGAAGCGTTAGAGCCGCATCGACAAGGGCGTGGGTTTTACCAAAGTGCTTGGAAACAGCACGGGCAGTGAGCAATGGCTCAGCGCGCGCCGTGATGTCATGTGAAGGCTGGACCTCTACCATGGCGGAAGGACCGATCCTGCCGGGGGGAGGACGCGCCTCTCCCCAGCAGAACCGACCCAATTCATTCGATTTCGTTCGCGAAGACCGTTTCGGTAATCGTCGGCAACATTTCATCAATATTGTCCGATGTGACGATCAAAATCGGGACAGTGATCTCTTTGTCCGGCGTACCGCCACCCAGATGCTCAAGCATCGCTTCGGCAGAACGCACACCCATCAGGTAAGGCTGCTGCATGCCGGAAACGACCAGGTCGCCCGACTGAAGCAAGGGCACAAACTCAGGGATGCCATCGAACGCTGCCACCAGCACATCGCCGGTCATCCGCGCAGCCCTGATGGCGCGCAGTGCACCAAGTGTTGGACCATCGGTCTGGACGAACATGCCGCCCAGATCTGGGTTGGCCGTGATCATATCCTGGGTAAAGCGGAAGGTTTCATCAGCGGTGTAGGCTTGCATCTGCTGCAAACCAGCATCGCCGGTTACGCCGCCATCAGCCATTGCATCCAAGAAGCCTTGGGTGCGTGCCTGGCCGTTCAAACGGGCCTGGCTAATACCGATGATGCCGACGCTTGATTCTGCCGTGCCTGCGTCCTGCATGGCGGCTGCAAGCGCCTGGCCAACGCCATTGGCGCCTTCGTAATTGTTGGAGCCGATGACGGAAACAAATTCGCCTGAATCCGTTCCGATGTCTGCGATCACCACCGGAATGTCGGCATCCTGTGCCAGTTGCAGCACGGCAGGCGCTGTGGAGCTATCGGTTGGCGACAAAATAATGCCAGCTACGCCGCGGGCGATGGCATCTTGCGCATTTTGAAGCTGGGCTTGTGGATCGTTGGTGGAATCGAGCGCGGAAAATCCGTACCCGTTCTCTTCGGCAACCGAGCGCACGCCCTCAGAGACATAGCGCCAAAACGCCAGATCAAGGCCGGGTGTCATATAGACCAGTTCGCCATTGTTCTGCGCTTGGGCAGGCGCTGCGAAGGCAAGCATGCTGGTCGCGACTGCGACGGAAAGCGTTTTTCCAAAAGTTCTGCGGTTTATCATGTTTGGATTCCTCCCAGTAAAAGCCGTTTCGGCTGTTCAGGACGTCCCCACCAGATGGCAGACCGCCCTATTTTTTTCGGCGCGATGGTGCGCCGTTTTTGGACTACTGGTCTGGACACTGTACCATTGACTTTGCGCTGTCAACAATGAGTTGAGTCGTTTGGGTCGGCGGCGTTTGCACAGCGCCTTTCGCCTGTGGCGCTATCGTCTTCAACGCTGACCTGCTATCTGCTTTTCGCGCATGCAATGAAGGACGAATGACACCATGGACCCACTAAAACGGATGCCGCTTGAGCAAACAAAAGCCCTGATGGGTGATGTCTCGCGCCGTTCGGTTCGTGAAACGATTGCTGAAAAACTTGCAGCTCTTGTATCATCAGGCGTTCTTGCGATTGGTGACGAATTGCCGGGTGAACGTGAGCTGGCAGCGTCGCTGTCGGTGAGCCGCGAAACGGTGCGCGGTGCGATAGGCATTCTTGCCTCGCACGGCATTTTGCGTGTTGCCCATGGCGCGCGCACCACCGTTGCGAAAGCTGACACCCGCTCGCTCGTTCGTGGCCCTAGGGCCGCAGGTTTTGATGGCCCCTACGACCTGGAAAGCGTGCACGAGGCGCGGCTTCTGGTTGAACGCCGTATCGCCGCTGACGCTGCGCGGCGCATTGGCAAAGAGGGGCTGGCCACGCTGCGAGCTTCCATTGCTGCGCAGGAGGAATGCGGGGATGATCCGGTGCGTTTTCTTCTGTGTGACCGGGAATTTCATGCCGCGCTTTATCGCGCTGCAGGCAACGATGTGTTTTTTGATGTGGCGATGTCGCTTTACAATCATCTTCTTGATCACCGGCGCCGGATTGTTGCGGAGCCAGGCTCGATTGCCGAAAGTCTTTCCGATCACCGCGCCATTTTGGCGGCCTTGGAATCTGCTGATCCCAAACTTGCCGAAAGCAAAGTGGTGGAACACGCCATGCGCATCTACGTGACCACGCGCGCGTTCTTGGACGGTAAGCCGTTGGCCAAAGAAGCGCTCTCCATCTAGTAAAGGGTGCCTAGAGGCGCCTTTTACGCGTTGGCCTTGATGGTTGCGCGGGCGCCAAGCGTTTGCAGTTGATCCAGTTTGGCGCGCACCGTTTCAACAAAGACGGTGTTGGTTGGAAGCGTCGTTCCAAAGACCGTTTCCAAAGCGAGGAACTGGCGCACAATGTCATCTGCACTGCCCGTGTCGATCTGTTTGAACGCATCGGCCATTGGGTCGCGCACATCGATGGGCGCGCCCTGCTCGTTTTTGCCCAACGCGTAGCGCATCCAGGCCGCCACACCGAGCGCCAGACGGTCAAACGGTTTGCCGTCTGCCAGCCGATCCGTGATGGTGCTGAGCAGTCGTTGCGGCAGTTTTTGCGAGCCATCCATGGCGATTTGCCAGGTGCGATGTTTCAAGGCCGCGTTGGAGAACCGCTCCAGCAGCGCATCGCGATAGGCCAGCAGATCAACACCATCTGGCATCGCCAGCGTTGGCATGATTTCCTCGCGCATCATGGTGCCGATAAGGTTCTTGAAGGCTGGGTCGCCCATTGTGTCGGCGACGGTCTCATCACCGGCCAGATAGCCCAAATAGGCCAGTGTAGAATGGCTGCCATTGAGCATGCGCAGCTTCATCCGTTCAAACGGTTCGACGTCGCTGGCCATGGTCACGCCGTGCTTTTCCCAGGTTGGTCTGCCCAGCGCGAAATGGTCTTCAACCACGAATTGGCTGAATGGCTCGCTCATCACTGGCCAAGCGTCCTCGAGACCCAGTGCCTGGTTGATGGCTTCGCGATCTTCATCGCATGTGGCTGGCACGATGCGATCCACCATTGAGGAAGGGCAGGCGACAGTGGCTCCAAACCACGCCGCATCAGCGGGTGCTTTGTGCGCAACAAAGTCGGCCAGCACCTGTTTGAGGGTCGCTCCGTTGGAGGGAAGGTTGTCGCAGGACAAAATGGTAAAAGGCGCCACACCTGCTGCTTTGCGCGACAGCACGCCGTGCACCAGCCACCCTATGGCAGACTTGGGAAAGCCGTTAGTGGTCAGATCATGCTGGATGTCGGGGTGATCAGCGTTGAGCCGCCCGGTTGCTGGATCATGGCAATAGCCTTTCTCCGTCACTGTGAGCGATACGATGCGCACATTGGGATCGGCTAGGCGTTGATTGAGAGTTTTTGGCTCATCTGGCGCCACCAGCAGCTCTGTCACCGCACCCAGGATACGTGGGCTCAACCCATCGCTGGATTGAACGCCCAACGTATAAAGCCCGTCCTGCGGGCCCAGCGCTTTCTTGGTGGTTGCCGAGCGCAGGCTAACGCCACAAATGCCCCAGCTCGGATCATCAGCCAGCCCATCATCCACATAGGCGGCCAGGTGGGCGCGGTGAAACGCACCGATGCCCAGATGCACGATGCCCGTGGTGACCTTGCTGCGATCATAGGCTAGCGTTTGGACAGATGACGGCACATGGCTGAGGGTCGCGGCAGACAGGCGGATCATAGTTTGTAGGCTTTCTTAGCGAGTCCGTAGGCCAGATCATGGGCGATTTCATGCGCCTCGTCTTCATCCAACCGGTGGTCGGCAACGCGTTCGGCAAGAAACCCGCAATCGATACGGCGGGCTACATCGTGGCGGGCGGGGATGGATGGAAACGCGCGCGTGTCATCGTTGAAGCCCACAGTGTTGTAGAAACCGGCGGTTTCGGTGACCAGATCGCGGTAGCGTTTCATACCGTCTGGTGCGTCGTAGAACCACCAGGCTGGCCCGAGATAGAGGCAGGGGTAGTGGCCCGCCAGCGTAGCCAGTTCGCGGGCATAGGCTGTTTCATCCAAGGTGAAGATGATGACCTTGAGGTCGGGTTCATTGCCAACTTTGGAGAGAAGCGGTTTCAGGTCATCGACATAGTTGGTGGGCGAGGGAATGTCGGCGCCCTTGTCACGACCGAATTTCTGGAAAAGCGGGCCATTGTGATTGCGGTGCGAGCCAGCATGGATTTGCATGACCAGCCCATCCTCCAGGCTCATCACGGCCATCTCAGTGAGCATCTGCGCGCGAAAAAGTTCGGCATCGTTCGGGCCAACAGGGCCTTTTGTCACTCGCGCAAAAAGCGCCCGTTTGTCGGCCTCCGGCAGGTCTGCCGTTCGGGCCGTTGGGTGGCCGTGATCGGTCGATGTGGTGCCGACTTGTTTAAAAAAGCCGCGCCGTTTGCGATGCGCCTCCAGATAACCGTCCCAGGTGAGACAGTCCTCGCCCGTCAGGGTCGAGAGGGCTTCAAGATTGGCCAAAAACCCAGGAGTCTCAGGGTCGATCACCGCGTCCGGGCGATAGGCCGATACGACCCGGCCACCCCAACCGGAAGCCTGGATCGTTTTGTGATGCTCCAAGGGGTCCAGAGCGCTTTCGGTGGTGGCGATCACCTCCAGATTGAACCGTTCAAAAAGCGCGCGGGGCCGATAGGCATCTTGCCTCAAGCAGTCTGCCATATGGTCATAGACGGTGTCGGCGTTGGCGGGCGATAGGCGCTCTTCAATCCCAAACAGATCGCTGAAGGCATGGTCGAGCCAGAGGCGCGTCGGGGTGCCGCGAAACAGATGATAGTGCTCGGCAAAAAGCCGCCAGATCGCGCGCCCGTCGGTTTCAACCGGTGTTCCGTCCGCGCTCGGCACCCCCAGCTTTTCCAACGGCACACCCTGCGAATAGAGCATGCGAAACACGTAGTGATCGGGCACAACAAACAGCTGCGCCGGGTCGGGGAAGGGCTCATTGCGGGCATACCAGGCTGGATCGGTATGACCGTGCGGCGAAATCAGCGGCAGATCTTTGATCGCGTTGTAAAAGCGCCGTGTGATGGCGCGCACCGATGGATCGGTCGGGAAGAGACGGTCTTCGTGCAGCAAGGTCGTTTCGGCTGTGTCAGTTGGCACGTTTTGGTCCCTCATGTCTCACCCGGTGTGTTGCCCGGGATCTCACGCAATTGTTTGGGCGATTTCTGCCGTAGCGCGAGGAGTATCGTTTGGCCTTGGCGTGGACAAGTGCGCACATGTGTTCGCCGGCACGGTGATCACGCGTGTTCACAGACGCGTTATTGCGCAAACCGTTTGGAAACTCTCGCCGTAGGAGGTCCGTCAACAGCAGCACGCATCGCCAAATTGGTGCGGGACATTCGGGGGTGCTGACGACATGACCCGCTCACCATGGCTGGCGATATCCGTCCATGTGCGAGCCTACCAAAACGAATGTCCAGGGAGACACATCTATGCGTAAACTGATCCTTGCCCTTGCTGGCACCACCATGATTGCCACCGGCGCACAGGCTGCCAACGTTGTCGAAACAGCCTCTGAAGCTGGTATTTTCAACACATTGCTTGCCGCTGCTACCGCCGCTGGTCTTGCCGATGCGCTGGCCACCACGGACAACATCACCGTGTTTGCGCCCACTGACGAAGCTTTTGCCGCTCTGCCAGAAGGCACGGTCGATTCGCTTCTTCTAGAGGAAAACCGCGACCAGCTGGTTGCGATCCTGACCTACCATGTGCTGCCGCGCGAATTGCGCTCCACGGACCTGCCGGGCCGCACCATTCCAGTGCGCACGCTCAACACTGCTGACACGCTGCGCGTCACCAAATCTCACGGGTCGGTGACCGTTGACGGTGCCAATGTGGTGTCCGCTGACATCCATGCCGACAATGGCGTGATCCACGTGATTGATTCCGTGCTCATCCCTGATGCCAGCGGCCACTAAGCCTCTTTTGGTCTGATTATATAGACAGACCAACAAGACACTAACCTATGCGGACCGGACGGCTTTGGCTGTTCGGTCCGTTTTCTTTTGGCATTCGTGCTGGTCGCCCCTACAGTTTGCGGCACAGTCACTCGTCACTTCGGACAGGCATGCCAGGAAAAACCCTTCCTCTTCTTACCCCTCCCGCACCGCCTGCGGTGGAGGCCAGTGTTCCACTGCCGCCCTTGGATCATGAACCACTGGGCAGTGCGAAACAGGGCAGCACTGGGAAAGCACGCGGCGAGGGGGCGGTGTGGCGCCGGATCGCGGCGGCCTTGCGTGATCCTATTCAGCGCGGCGAGTGGCAACCTGGTGCACGTCTTCCTATCGAGCTGGAGCTTGCGGCCCATTTCCGGGTGAACCGCCATACGGTGCGGCGCGCGCTGGCCGATCTTGCCCGCGACGGTCTGATTGCCACCATGCAGGGGCGAGGAACCTTCATCACAGCCGGAGAAAAGGTGCGCTATCACCTTGATGGTCAGGACCCGATCTGCGACGCCGTTTGGCCAGGCCTCACGACACTTTCCAGCGCGTTGGTGCGTGACCGTAAGGTGGAAGCAGGCCTGAGGATGGGCGCCAAGCTGGCCTTGCCTTCCACCCACAGCCTTCATGAGGTGGAGTTGCGCCTGACCGCAGATGATGTGCCCTTGGCCTTGGCGACCATCAGTCTGGCGCGCGATACATCTCCTCACTTCATTGATGTTCTGCGTAGGGCAGGTTCGCTGCAACAAACCTTGGCATCTTATGGGTATGATCGGTTTCAACCGATCGCCACCACGGTGTCAGCGCGGCTTGCCGATGATCGCGAGTGTGGCCTGCTAAAAACCAAAGCACCGACAATGCTCACCGTTGTGGAGGCGGTGGCTGGCCATGGTGGTGACAATGGGTCTCCTGCGCCCGTCTTTGTTATTCAAACGGCTTTGTGCAGCGCGCGGGTTGATCTGCATGTGGTCCACGCTTCGCCAGTCATTTAGGGTCAGGGCACTAGCTCTTTGCCCTATCGGGTTTCATCAGGGCCAGGCGTGCGCAAATCGAGCGTGTAGGGGAAGAACGGGTTGGGCTTTTCTTCCTTCACCGTGACCGCGCCCGGCGTATGCCCCATGGCTTCGAAACGCGCCAATCGGCGTGCTTCGGCTTCATAGGCGTTGACCGGCGGGGTCTCATAGTTACGCCCACCTGGATGGCCAACATGGTAGCGGCAACCGCCCAGAGCGCGGCTGTTCCAGCGATCAACAATATCGAAGGTCAGCGGTGCGTGCACCTGAATGCTCGGATGGAGGCCACGCGAGGGTTGCCAGGCCTTGTAGCGCACGCCGCCGGCGTGGGTGCCTGATCCGGTGGCGTGCATTGGCACCTGACGACCATTACAGGTGATGGCGTGGCGGGCCGGATTGTAGCCGGTTGCTTCCACCTGAATGCGTTCAACGGAACTATCGACATAGCGCGACATGCCACCGGCAACGCCATCTTCGCCAAGCACGTGCCAAGGCTCCAACGCGCCACGCACGGCCATCGAGACGCCATTGTGACTGATCGCGCCAAAATGCGGAAAGCGGAATTCATATTGCGCGCGGTACCAATCCGGATCGAAAGCAAAGCCTGCCTGTTGCAGGTCGCTGATCACCGACTGAAAATCTTCCCAAAGGAAAGCCCCGAGCATGAAGCGGTCGTGCAAAGCGGTGCCCCAGCGGGCGAGCGGCGGGGTTTTGGGTTCGCGCCAGCACATCACGATGATCGCCCGGATAAGAAGCTGCTGCGCTAGGCTCATGCGCGCTGATGGCGGCATTTCGAACGAGCGAAACTCCACCAACCCCAGGCGGCCCGTCGGGCCATCAGGTGAGTAGAGCTTGTCGATGCAGATTTCGGCACGGTGGGTGTTGCCGGTGACGTCGGTGAGAAGGTCTCGGAACAGGCGATCGACCAGCCAGGGTGCGGGCGGTTCATCCTCTTCAGGATGGGGAACCTGCGCCATCGCAATCTCAAGCTCGTAAAGCGTGTCGTGGCGGGCCTCATCGACGCGCGGTGCCTGACTTGTCGGGCCGATGAAGAGGCCGGAGAAGAGGTAGGAGAGCGATGGGTGGCGTTGCCAGTAGGTGATGATGCTTTTGAGCAGGTCTGGGCGGCGCAAAAACGGGCTGTCGGGCGCTTTCGATGCGCCAACGACCACATGGTTGCCACCGCCTGAACCGGTGTGGCGGCCATCAACCATATATTTGTTGGTACCAAGGCGGGTCTGCCGCGCCTCGTCGTACACTGTCTCCGTGATCGCCACGCTGTCGCGCCAAGATGATGCCGGATGCACATTCACTTCGATAACGCCGGGGTCGGGCGCGACCTTGATGACGCTGATGCGGGGGTCGGCGGGTGGGTGATAGCCCTCGATTTGGATCGGGTGACCCGTTTGTTTGGCCGCTTCTTCGATGGCTGTGACCAGTTCCAAATAGTCTTCCACCGTTTTGGTGGGTGGCATGAAAGCGCAGAGCTTGCCGTCGCGCGGCTCAATGGAGAGCGCGGTGCGCACGTGCTGCTCGGTTGGTGCTGGGGTGCCGGTTTTTGGCTCGCTCACGCGGGCGCGAATGTCGCTGGGCTCTGACAGAGGTGGCTTGTCGTCCAGCGGGTCTTCCGGCTCGATAAAGGGGAAGTCTTCGGGCTCCAGATGCGGCAGCGAATCCAGTGGTAGCCGAAAGCCGACCGGGGAATCGCCGGGGACCAGGAACAAATGATCGCGGCGCAGCGTCCAGGCTTCCGACACCCAGCGCTGGTCTGACTCCAGATCATCATGACGGGCGATGGGCAGCACGTAACCTGTTGGTGCTGTGAGGCCGCGATCAAACACGCGAGCAATGCGCGCGCGATCTTCAGCGCTGGCAAGTTTGGCGTTTTCCGGTGTGACATTGTCCGGCAAGGCTGCCTCTTTGGAAAGCCAGGCGGCGGTGTCCTCATAGGCAGCCATCAGATGTGATGGATCGGCCCCAAGACGCTGCGCGACGGCCAGTGCCAAACTTTCTGCGGCTTTTGGCCCGTCTTCCTTGGCAATGGCGTTGTCTATGTCTTCGCCCTCAAGCGGCTCGCGGGCGAAAAGCGAACGATCTTCCCAGATCGGTTTGTCGTCGGTGCGCCAATAGATCGCAAAGTTCCATCGCGGCAGGCTTTCGCCCGGATACCATTTACCTTGGCCGTAGTGCAGGAACCCGCCCGGCGCGAATGTGTCGGCAAGTCTGTGTGTCAGTTCATCGGCCAGTTTGCGTTTTGTCGGGCCAACGGCGGAGGTGTTCCATTCCTCGCCTTCCAGATCGTCGATGGAGATAAAGGTCGGCTCACCGCCCATGGTGAGGCGCACATCTTCGGCGGTGAGCGCTTCATCGACCTTATCGCCAACCGTCAGCAGCGTTTCCCACGCTTCATCGGCGATAGGTGCGGTGACCCGCGGGCGCTCATCAACGCGGCCAACGCGCATATCGAAATGGAAATCCACATTGGCCGCACTCGCTATGCCTTCGATGGGTGCCGCGTTTTCAAAGTGCGGTGTTCCTGCCAACGGGATATGGCTTTCGCCGCAGAGCAGACCGGATGTTGGGTCAAGGCCAATCCATCCAGCGCCGGGAATATAAACCTCGGTCCAGGCGTGCAGATCGGTGAAATCATGATCTGTGCCAGCAGGGCCGTCGAGCGCTTTTTCATCGGGTTTCAACTGGATGAGATAGCCGGACGTAAAGCGCGCTGCAAAGCCCAGATGACGCAACAAATGCACCATCAGCCAGGCTGAATCGCGGCAGGACCCGCGCCCTTTTTCTAGCGTCTCGTGCGGTGTCTGGACGCCCGCTTCCATGCGGATGATGTACTCAACCGCATTGCTCACCTTCTGATTCAAGCCAACCAGAAAATCTGTTGTATTTTGGGGGCTTGCGTCGATATCCTGCAAAAAAGAGTCAAACAGCTCGCCCTGTGATTCAACTTGGGTGTACGCCATCAGATCGCGATTCAAGCGATCGCTGTAGACCACGGGTAGCTCTTCGCTTTCCGGTTCGATGAAGAAATCAAACGGGTTGATGATCGCCATATCGGCGAGCAGATCAACTTCAATGGAAAATTCCATCACCGGTTCGGGAAAAACGACCCGTGCGGCCCAGTTGCCATGCGGGTCTTGCTGCCAGTTGATGAAGTGCCCTTCCGGTTTGATGGTCAGCGCATAGGAAGGGATGCGTGAGCGTGTGTGCGGGGCAGGGCGCAAGCGAATGAGCTGCGGGCCAAGAGTGACCGGTCGGTCGTACGTGTAGCGCGTGGTGTGCGTGAGCGAAGCAAGCAGGGACATGAAAAGCCTTTGTGCGCTGCATGGGTTTGGCGAGGCAGCAGATGCTCGCAACGTTCAACCTAGAGAGGCAGCGCACGCGCTGCCAGTGCAAAGTTTTTGCAATGGCGAGCGAACCCGCTTTTGAGGCGCCTGCATGTCAGGCATGCGGCTCTAGTGGTGGTGCTGGTCGCCAAACCCTGGCACAAGAAACATCATTGCATCCCTTGTGTTTTTCTGGACGTTTTCGTGCCACTCGCCGGTATTGGTTTTAAGCTGCTTTCAGTGCTCGCCTTCACGTTCATGATAACGGGGGTGAAAGTGCTGGGCGACAGCGTGCCGGTTGGGCAAATCGTTTTTGCCCGCGCCTTTTTCGGCCTGATCCCGCTGGCGATCATGATCCAGTACCAACACACATGGTCCTCGGCGTTGGCAACCAAACGGCCCATTGGCCATATTGGACGCGCGCTTATCGGTGGCACGGCCATGACGCTGTGGTTTATGGCGCTTTCCCGACTTCCTTTGCCCGATGCGACAGCTATCAGCTTTGCGCAGCCGCTTATCACGACTGCGCTGGCGGTGGTCATTTTGGGTGAAGTTGTGCGCCTTTACCGCTGGTCGGCGGTGATTGTGGGCTTTTTGGGCGTGCTGGTGATCTTGTCCCCCAACCTCGGACTTGTCGGCGCTCTGGATGATGAAACGCGCTCGCTTGGCGCCATGCTTGCCCTTGCATCGGCTGGGTTCATGGCGCTGGCGCAGGTGTATGTGCGCCAATTGATCAAATCAGAGTCGACAACGGCGGTGGTGTTCTATTTCTCCGCCATCACAAGCGTGTTGGCCTTGGCGACCTTACCATTCGGCTGGGTGATGCCTGATGCAACGACATGGGCTTTGCTCATTGGTTTGGGTCTTCTGGGCGGTATCGGTCAGATCCTTCTGACACACAGTTTCCGCTTGGCACCGGCCTCTGTGGTCGCGCCGTTTGACTACACCGCCATGATCTTTGCGCTCATTGTCGGCTACTTCCTGTTTGACGAAGTTCCGGGGCTTGCGGTGCTTGCCGGTTCGGTGCTGGTTGTCGGGGCAGGGCTGTTTGTGATCTACCGCGAACACCAGATCGGCATTTCGCGCGAAGCAGCTTTGAAAGCACGCACGCCCAGCTGATCCTTTGTTTTGATCCGGTGGGACCCGTCATGGCCGATAAATCTCCGCGCAATGCCCAAAGCGAAGCCGAGGCGCTGGCCTTTTCCGGACAGCTTGGCAAGACGATCCAGCGTCTGCGCAAGGCCTACAACCTGTCGCTGTCAGAGCTTTCTGAGCAGTCGGGCGTTGCCAAGTCGATCATCAGCCAGATTGAGCGCAACGAGACCAACCCGACGCTTGCCACCATTTGGCGGCTTTCACAGGCCTTGGATGTCTCGATTGACCGGGTGCTCTCGGCGGCACATGACGCTGATTTCGTTGAAGACATTCCGCCCAATGATATGCCGGTGCTGACGTCTGAAGATGGAAAAATGCAGCTCACTATCATCGGCTGGTCGAAAACGGTGGAGTGGCTGCAATGGTATGATGTTGCCGCGCAAGCTGGCGCAGTGCTGGAATCTGAAGGCCATCAACGCGGGTCCATCGAGTGCCTGTCGGTGCTTTCGGGCACGTTTGAGGTGATCGCCGGACAAGAAACGCGGCGCGTGGAAACCGGTGGTACGGTGCGCTATCGATGCGATAGGCCACATACGGTGCGCTGCTTGGAAGCTGGAGCAGACGGCGCAAAAGGCCGCGCCACCATGGTGTGCATCCTCAAAGCAGCTGTGATGGAATAAGCAAGATAACCGCTTGATTTGTTACGACACTCGTCTTGTCGCTCGGCAAAAGCACTGTCACTCTTCTTACCATAAGCGCCAAAAAAGAATCAGGCGCAGCAAGATGGGGTGGACTATGGGAACGACGTCTCGAGCGTCTGCTTTAGTGTACGCGCTATTCTTTTCTGTTTCAGGGCTGGCGACACATGCCCAGGCTGGCGGGTTTGCTCTGCGCGAGCAATCATCCTTTTATCAAGGAACCTCATTTGCAGGCGCCGCTGCCGGCGCGACGCTATCGTCGATGTTTTGGAACCCGGCAGCTTTGGGCACAGTCGGTGAGGGCTTTACCAGCGAAGCGGTGTTCAGTTTTGTGGTGCCGACAAGCGACGTGACGGTTACCAACACGGTTGCTTCGCTCGGCATCACGCCCGGATCGCGCGGCGACATAGGTTTAGACGCGTTTGTTCCCGGTTCCTATGGCGCCTATCGCGTCAATGAGCGTTTGGCACTTGGGTTTTCCGTCAACGGTCCCTTTGGGCTGGCAACCAAGTTTCCGATGGGCGATCCAATCCGCAACGTGGCTGGAACAAGCGAGGTTTTCTCGCTGAATGTCGCGCCGACGGTGGCGTATGAGATTGCCGATGGGTTCACGGTCGCACTGGGCGCACAAATTCAGTACATGGATGTGCGCTACACCAACAATCTTATTGCCTTGTCCGGGGATGACATTGGGTTCGGCTTCACTGCTGGGCTTCTTTGGGAACCCTTCTCTGGGACCACGGTAGGGTTGGGCTTTCGATCCAGCGTTGGCCACACCCTTGAGGGCAGTGGTGTCGGCGGTTCCATCTCAACAACGGCCGGAGCGGTAACGCCAATCCGCATCGATGATTTCAACACGCCAGAAACGGTAACCTTCAGCGTTGAACAGCGGATCAGCAACGCATTCCGTTTGTCGGGTACGGTCGAGTGGGCCAATTGGAGCCGAGCAGGTACGTTTCCTGTGATCGATGCATCAACGGGTAATGTTCTCACCATTATCCCCGCTGGCGGGGGCGCGACGCCTGTGGCTGTGGCCCTTGAATATGGCGACAGCTGGTACTTCGCACTTGGTGGCGAGCACGACTTTTCTGATGATCTGACGCTGCGTGCGGGCATCGGCTACGAACTCTCGCCAGTTGGTGATGCGGTGCGTAGCCTTCGCTTGCCCGATGATGATCGGCTTTGGCTATCGGCAGGCCTGTCCTACACGCCACGCGACCATATTCGCCTGGATGCCGGTTACACCTACATTCACGTTGGTGAAACAAGCATTCCAAGCACGTTTGCCAGCAATGGCGGCGTGAGTGCGACGGCGGATGCTGATGTGCACATCTTCACAGTGGGTGTGAATGTCGCGTTGGAAGATGGGCTTGCGGGGTTGCTTGGCCACTGACGCGCCAGCGCGTTTTGCGTTGAACGGAATCGCAATTTGCTGCCTCTGCTTGGGTCGAACGCGATTTGCGATAAAGCTGTCTCAGCTAAAACGTAAACGCACTAAAACGCTCGTCCCAGTAGTCCGCCATCGATCAACAGGTTCTGGCCGGTGATGTAGCCAGCATGGCTGGAGCAGAGGAACCCGCACGCAGCGCCGAACTCGTCCGCTGTGCCAAAACGCTTGGCTGGAATGGTCGCGATGGACCCTGCCTTGGCCTCATCCACACTTTTGCCGGTGCGCTTGGCTTGCGCCTCTAAGTTCCCACGCAAGCGATCCGTGTCCATCTTGCCGGGCAAGATGTTGTTGATGGTGACATTGTGTTCAGCGGCGTTTTTGGCAACGCCGGCGACAAAGGCGGTGAGGCCAGCGCGCGCGCCGGAGGACACATCAAGTCCCGGAATGGGCGCAAGCACCGACGATGATGTGATGTTCACGATGCGGCCAAAGCCGCGCTCCTTCATGCCGGGAAGGGCGCGCTGAATGAGCATGATCGGGGTGATCATGTTCTGCTCAATACCGGCCATGATGGCGGCGCTGTCCAAGTCTTCAAAGGGTTTGAGCGGCGGGCCGCCATTGTTGTTGACCAAAATGTCCGGGTTGGGACAGGCCGCAAACAGCGCATCCTGACCGTCTTGCGTGCCGATGTCCTTGGCAACAATTTTCACCTCAGGAGCACCTAGCGATTTCAGAGCTAGCGCCTCAGCGTCCAGTTTGGCCGTGTCACGGCCATTGATGACCAGATTGCAGCCTGCCTTGGCGAGATGTTGGGCGCAGCCGAGCCCCAATCCGCGACTGGACGCACCAACGATGGCCCATTTTCCGGCGATGTGAAGGTCCATAAGCTTTGCGTCTTTCATGTTGCGATTGGTGAGGGTTGATGGCGGGTTTTGCGCTGTCAGGTCAAGACTTTGTGTGGTGGCGCTGTCACAAAAGTGACAACAGAATCCCAATATGACGAGGCACGTAGAGTGCCTACTGGCCTTGGCCCGGGGAACGTCCTATGTACAGGCCAGCGATGCCCTGAAAGCGTTGGGGCGCGCGTGTCGACAGCCCGTCGGGCAAGAAGGGATTGCACAATGAGCAATCAAGCCGGCATGCCGGAACTCACCGCTGATGTTGAAGCTGGCTCCAAAGGGCCAGATGATGCCGTCGAGACACGGACATTTCGCACCCTTTTTCTTTCCGATGTTCACCTTGGATCACGCGGGTGCCAGGCGCATCTGCTGCTTGATTTTATGCGCTTTCACGATGCTGACACCATCTATTTGGTGGGCGACATCGTCGATGGCTGGCGCTTGAAAAAGCGCTGGCATTGGCCGCAGGCCCACAATGATGTGGTGCAGAAGCTTCTGCGCAAGGGCCGCAAAGGGTCTCGCATCGTCTATCTGCCGGGCAATCACGATGAGTTTCTGCGCGATTATCTCGGCATGCAGATGGGCGGTATCGAGATTGTTGACACAGCCATCCACGAAACCGCTGATGATCGCCGCTTCCTGGTCGTTCATGGCGACCAGTATGATGTGGTCGTGCGGCACGCCAAGTGGCTCGCCTTCTTAGGCGACTGGGCCTACAATTTGGCGCTCTGGACCAACATTTACGTCAACCTTGTGCGTCGCCGTATGGGCTTTGACTATTGGTCGCTGTCGGCCTGGGCGAAGAACAAGGTGAAGAACGCCGTGTCCTTTATCGGCCGCTATGAAGAGACGCTCAGCCATGAAGCCGGCAAGGCCGAGGTGGATGGCGTGATTTGTGGCCATATTCACCACGCGACGATGCAGGATGTTGGCGGGATCAGCTATGTGAACACCGGCGATTGGGTGGAAAGCTGTACCGCTGTCGGTGAAAACGAAGATGGTTCATTTGAGCTGATCAAATGGACCCGGCTCAGCGCTGTCGGTGAGGCCGAATTGCGCGCTGCCAAAGCCAAACCTGAAAATGTGGCCGATGACCCGGCGCAGGTTCTGGCCTTTGATCCGCAGGCATCATCGCGCGATGATGATGACCGCTCAGCGGCTGCTTAGGCTTCTGGTCTCACCTTTGCTGCACAATGTTTGAGTTCAACGCTTCCAATCCCGCGCGCGCTTTGATCGTGTCGGATGCTTGGCATCCGCAGATCAATGGTGTGGTGCGCACCATCGAATGGATGGTCAAGGAAGCGCCGAAGTTTGGCGTGGATCTACAGGTGCTTGGCCCGGCGCGGTTTCGCACCATGGCGATGCCCAGCTATCCGGAGATACGGCTAACACTTGCCCATCCACGGTCGATCCGCCGGGCGATCCGGGCTGAGGAGCCGCGCGCGATCCATATTGCGACCGAGGGGCCACTCGGCACGGTGGCGCGGCGTTTTTGCATCAAACACGGGCTTGGTTTTACCACCAGCTACCATACCCGCTTTCCCGAATATGTCGCTGCACGTGCTCCGATCCCGCAAAGCTGGAGCTACGCCTATATGCGCCGGTTCCACAACGCAGCGACCGGCGTGATGGTGGCAACGCCGAGCTTGGAAGATGAGTTGCGCGGTCGTGGTTTTAACAATCTGGTGCGTTGGTCGCGCGGGGTTGATCTTGACCGCTATTTTCCGCGCCCTGCGGTCCAGTTGCCCTATCCCGGCCCGATCTTCGTTTATGTTGGCCGGGTGGCGGTGGAAAAGAACCTGGAAGCGTTTCTCGATCTTGATCTGCCTGGCACCAAGCTGATTGTTGGCGGCGGGCCTGCACTAGAAACGCTGAAAGCCAAGTATTCTGACGCTGTCTTTGTCGGCCCCAAACTTGGCGAGGAGCTGGCGCAGTACTACGCCGGAAGCGATGTGTTCGTGTTCCCAAGCCTCACCGATACCTTTGGTATAGTGCTTTTGGAGGCGCTCGCGTCCGGACTTCCTGTGGCGGCATTCCCGATCACCGGGCCGATTGATGTGATCACCGACCCAAAAGTGGGCGTGCTTTCCAACGATCTGCGCGAGGCGTGTTTGGCGGCTTTGACGCTCAACCGGGATGATTGTGCGGCGTTTGCGCAAAATTACAGTTGGCATGAGAGCGCTAAAGCGTTCTTTAAGCACCTCTATCCGCTGAAGGCCGATTGGAGCGTGCCGGACTATGACCACTGATCACCCCAAATTGTCGCTCGACGACATCAAAGCAGCGCAGGCGCGGATTGCCGGTGAAGCTGTTGTCACGCCGCTGATCAACAACGCTTATCTTGATGAGGTCGTCGGCGGGCGCGTTTTTCTGAAATGTGAGAACCTTCAACGCACCGGCTCGTTCAAGTTTCGTGGGGCTTACAACGCGCTTGCCTCAATGAGTGCCGAGGAACGCGCCAACGGCATCGTTGCTGTTTCTTCGGGCAATCACGCCCAGGGCATTGCTGAGGCGGCGCGGATGTTTGGTGTGCCTGCCACCATTATCATGCCGGCCAGTGCGCCAGACATCAAAACCGAGCGTGTGCGCCGCCTGGGTGCGAGCGTTGTGCCTTATGATCGGGCTATTGATGATCGCGACAGCTTTGCCCGTGACCTCATTGAGAAGACGGGCGCTGAATTTGTGCCGCCCTACGATGATCTGCGCGTGATGGCCGGGCAGGGGACCGTGGGGCTGGAAACGGTGGAGCAGTTGGGAGCGCTCGGCCTGAAAGCCGATATCGGGCTTATCTGCACCGGTGGCGGAGGCCTGTGCGCCGGCATCTCGACTGTGTGGCGCGATGCGTTTCCGGCTATGGATATCGTGGCTGTTGAACCCGAGGGTTATGATGACACGGTGCGCTCGCTGGTGAGCGGTCAGCGCGAAACCAATGCGCCGGGTGCGTCCACCATTTGCGATGCGATCATGACCGACAGGCCGGGGGCGCTGACGTTCCCTGTCAATGTGGCCAACAAGGTGCGTGGCCTCGCCGTCAGTGACGACGAGGTGTTGGACGCGGTGGCGTTCGCCATGCGCGAGCTGAAACTGGTCGTTGAGGCCGGCGGCGCGGTCTGCCTGGCGGCGCTGCTTGCGGGCAAGGTCGATCTGGACGGGCAGGTGGTGCTGGCCGTGCTGTCGGGCGGCAACGCCGATCCGGCGATCCTTGCCAGGGCGTTGCAGCGCTAAAGACAGGCAAGTTTAAGAGAAGAGCGCGATCCGCTCTTCATCGGTGTAGGGCACCGGTTCTGGCTCGTCCTCAGCCGTGTTGGCGTTATCAGCGGTCACCGGATCGCTTTTTGCATCCTGCTCGGCTGCTTGTTCCTCAGAAACTGCGGTTTCCAATTCGTTCAAGGCATGGTCGAGCACCGCTTCGTCAAGCTCGGTTTCTATCGGGTCAACCGACACCGTGTCCGCTTCGCTCACTGTTTCTGGTTCGGCGACCTCGTCGAAGGCCTCTGCCTCAGTGCCAACGTCAAGATCATCGAAGCCAAACTCGTCGACATCAAAAATGTCCTGCGCGGCCGCGCTGGCTTCAGTTTCTACCCTAGCAGGCTCATCGCTTTCACTGGAGGCGGTATCGACGAACATATCAGCGGCGCCCGCGTCGACCACGAAATCGTCTGGCATGTCGACCAAAACCTTGCGGTCATCGCGAGGTGATTGAACCTCTGAGGCCGTTTCACTCGTCTCGTCCCATGGCCCGCGTTGGCCCATGTCGGGACCATCAAAGTCGAGCGCTTCGACATCGAAGATATCCGGTGGCGCTGAGGATTTGCTCAATGCGTCATTGATCAAGGCATCTTCTGCTGGCTGCCGCAGAATCTCTGCGTCGTGCAGTTCGACGACCATGTCGCCGGTGATGATATCAACCTCATCAGATGCGCCTGCACCCTCGTCATTGGCGTCCTCAGCGATGGCTTCAGCATCGGCAAGTTCCGGCTCGGTCGGTAACTCAGGCTCGGACAGTGGCTCTGGCTCGGCCTGCGCTTCAGCTTCGTCCTGCATCTCAGCAAGGTCAGGGGCCGCAGCTTCTGGCTTAACCTCTTGCGGCGTGTCTTCAACCAGAGGGTCTTCTTCAAGAATGGCATCGAATGGTTCACCCTCAGATGCATCGGCAGCCAAAGCATCATCTGTTTCGGCGACACCGCCGCCACCAAACAGCGCGTCCACATCGTCCTGCTCAATGGCGTCTCCATCAAGAGCAGGGCCGTGCAACAGGTGTGCGTCAGAGCGCTCATCGCCTTCTTGATAGGCCTCTGAGGTTGAAGGTTCATTGCCCTGCTCAGATGTGCGCGCTGTTTCTAACGGGCTTTCGGCATCGCTTTCCTTCGAGGAAAGACCCAAAATACCCATCATCGCCGAAACACGTTTTTCGACGTAACTGACCAGACGCACCACTTTGCTGGAACGTTGGCCTGTCAGATCCTGGAACGAGCAGGCTGTGTACACATCGATGATCTTGCTCTCGATGATGTCGCACTGCGTTTCACTGGCCCCCTCTTCGCGCAGGGTCCAAAGCACTTCTTGGATCTTTTCAGCCGCTTCTAGGATCTCACCAGTCGCCGTTTCGGTTTGGGTGACGATGGCTTCAAGTTCTTCAGTGGCCGAATTGAAATGGTCTTTATCGTCACCCTGACCACCGAGTTCCTGAACTTCGCGCTTCACCTGGGTGATGGCCTCAGCCAGATCGATCACATTGTGGCTGATCAGTGCAACAGACGTGTCGCCACCGCTGGGCGCATCGGTCGTAATGCGATCCTCAAGGCGTTCTAAAGCATCAAGAACGGTTTGCGTGTCGGTGTTGCGGTTACGGCGGGCGTATTCTTTCAGGAACCAGCGGCCACGCTCGGTTTCCATCACCGCATCGGCGATGGCCTCGTAGTCGGCTTCGCTGATTGCCGTGTTTGATTGCACGGCTGGTGTTGTATTCGAGCTTGTATCAGACGTACCTTTGGTGGAGGCCGCGCGTGCGTCGCCTTCATCACCAACTTGACTCATGGTCGCCAGCGGCGTTTCGCTCATGGTCTGTCCTGTGGCCCCAAAGACCCTGCGATGCTGCCAGAAGACGGCGTTGCAGGCTCTACCCATTCAATTGCCGGGACAAGCGCTCGTCACGGCAGTTTGCGTTCCTTTTGTCTGCCCAAACCGATCAAGGTTCCTCGCCTGAAACAGCGAATCGGAGCCTCGCCCTCACAATGTAAGGTCTCACTTCGTGCAGCCACTAGTCCCCATTGCAACCCAAGCTGGTCACCAAAGGGTTACCGTGGCGGCCTTGTTCGCAGCTTATTTCGCTGGATTCGGTGTATTTTTGCCGTTTTTTCCCGTTTGGCTGGATTGGATGGGCTTTTCGGCAGGCTGGATTGCCATTTTGGTGTCGGTGCCGCTGATCGTGCGTGTGCTAACCACAAGCGCGGTGACCGACCGGGCAGAGCGATTCGATGACCCGCGCAAGCCACTTCTTGGACTGTCGATTGCTGCCATGCTGGTGTTTGCGCTTCTGCCATTGGCGACGCTTTTTCCTACGCTTTCCGGGCTATTCTCAACGCCTTGGATGATCCTGGTTGTCATCGCTATGATGGCTGTTGGGTGGAACGCACTGCTGCCGCTGAGCGATGCTTTGGGCATTCAACTCTCGCGGCAATCAGGGGTTGATTATGGCCGTGTGCGTGTGTGGGGCTCGATCGCTTTCGTGGTCGCAAGCTTTGCTGCCGGGGCGATTATTGAACGTTACGGCAATGGCACAATCCCGTGGATGGTGCTGGCAACCTTTGCGGCCATTGTGTTGGTTTGTGCCTCTTTGCCGCGCAGCTTTGTACAACCTAAAATAGAAGAAATTGATACGGAAGGTGCGGCGAAGACACCAAAGCTGCGCTCCGGTTGGGTCTTTTTCTTGCGCCGCAAGGGGGCGATGAGTGTTTTCATCGGTGCAGGGCTCATGCAGGCAAGCCATGCTGTACTTTACGGGTTTGGCAGCCTGTCATGGGCCTCGCAGGGCTTTTCAGAAACAGCCATTGGCTTGCTTTGGGCGTTCAGCGTGCTTTGCGAGATTGTTCTGTTCGCGGTGTCTGCGCCGATCATTGCCAAATTGGGCGCACGTGGATTGCTGATTCTGGGCGGTGTTGGCGCCACGCTGCGGTGGGTGATCTTTGCCTTTTCGCCCGATTTGGCGTTCACCGCAGCGCTGCAGATTTTGCACGGGTTTTCGTTCGGGATGACCCATCTGGCGCTGATCAGCTATATCCAAAAACGAGCGCGCCCACGTGAATTGCGGGCAGCGCAGGGTGTCTATGGCGTGGTGTCCGGTGGTGTGATGGCGGTGGCGACCTTGTCAGCCGGCCCGCTCTACGAGGCCTTCGGCGCGATGGCCTATCTTGCCATGGGCGCGATGACAGCGCTTGGCGTCGTGATCATTTTCATCAACCGTTGGCGCATACCTGGCGGGTTCGTGCCCCAACCCAAATGCTAGAGGGTTTTTAGCCCCACAAGGCGCGGCTGGGCGGTTGCAAAATGCTGCCTTCAAACTCTAGGGCTGGATCGCGGTCTTCGGCCAACAGAAGCGGTGCATCCAGATCAACATAGTCTGCGTCGTACGCGAGCAGCGTGCCCGGCGCCATGGCGAGCGATGACCCCATCATACAGCCGACAAAAATGCCAAGCCCAGCAGCCTTCGCCTCAGCCTTCAGAGCCAATGCCTCGGTGAGGCCACCGGTTTTGTCGAGTTTGATGTTGATGACATCATAAAGCCGCGCCAAGTCTGCCAGGCCTTCGCGATCATGGGCGCTTTCATCGGCACAAATGGGAACAACATGCGGTCGCTCAGCTAGGATAGCGTCCTGGCCTGCGGGTAGGGGCTGTTCAACCAGCGCAATGCCAAGCTCGGCTGCCAGGTCCATCCAGGCCCAAAGGTTTTCCGGTGCCCAGGCCTCGTTGGCATCGACGATCACCTTGGCATCGCCAGCATGACCGCAGACGGCACGCATGCGTTCAGGGTCGCCGTCGCCGCCAAGTTTCACCTTGAGCAAAGGCCGGTCGCGGTGCTCGTAGGCGACCCGTGCCATTTCATCGGGCGTATCAAGACTGATGGTGTAGGCGGTTTCAAGTCGTCCAACCGGCGGCACACCCGCCAACTCTGATGCCGGTTTGCCGGTGCGCTTGGCTTCCAAGTCCCACAAAGCGCAGTCCACCGCATTGCGGGCAGCACCGGCGGGAAGCAAATCTTGCAGCGCTTGGCGATCCAGGCCGGATGTCAGGGCATCGCGAACGGTTTCAATTTGCGCGGTTACGCTTTCAACGCTCTCCTCATAACGGGCATAAGGCGTGCACTCACCGCGCCCAACATGCTCGCCATCTTGCAGCGTAACGGCCACCACGTGTGCGTGGGTGCGAGATCCACGGGCGATGGAAAAGAGCCCGCGAATGCGAAAAGCATCGTCTGAAATGGTAAGCGAAATCATGATGTTGGGGTCATGTCCTGAAGTGGCTTGACGAGGCTTTCAACGCCGAAGCGCACAGGGTCGGTGGCTGGCAAACCGTGCGCATCGGCCAGATCGCCAAGGAGTGCTTTGGCTGCTGCCTCATCAAGCGCTGCTGTGTTCACGGCCAGACCCGTGCAGCGGATGGCTGGGTTGGTCAGTTTGCCCATGGCGATGTTTGCCTCGATCACCTCTTGGATGGTCGGAAGCGGCGTTTTTACCCCACGCATGGTTGTGCGTGTGGGCTCATGGCAGACGATGATGGCATCGGGCTGCGAGCCGTGCAGCAGGCCAAGCGAAACACCGGCGAAAGAGGGATGAAACAGCGAACCCTGGCCCTCGATAACGTCCCAATGATCGGCCTCGTTTGCCGGTGAAATCCATTCCGCCGCGCCGGAGATAAAATCGGCAACGACCGAATCAATGGCCAGTCCGCGGCCGGAAATCAGCACACCTGTTTGGCCGGTGGCGCGGAAACTTGCCTTCATACCCTGTGCGCTCATGCCTTGTTCCAGCGCCAGTGCGGTGTATTTTTTGCCCACCGAGCAATCGGTGCCGACGGCCAGGACGCGCATGCCGGTGCGCTTGCTGCCTTTTCCGGTTTCAAGCTTTTGCTCCACATGGCGCACATTGTGCAGCGTTGCGCCTTTGGCGGCGGCGGCTTCTGCGATCGCGGGCACATCCTGAAGGCGGGCATGCAGGCCGCTGGCAACATCCATCCCGGCGTTGATGGCCTCAACGATGCTAGTCACCCAGTGATCGGGCAAGACGCCGCCAGCGTTGACCGCGCCAACCACCATTGTTTTTGCCCCTTTTTCAACACCTTGGGCGATGCTCATATCCGGCAGGCCGGTGTCAGCTTGGCACCCTTCAAGGCGCACTTGGCCAACGCACCAATCGCGCCGCCAGTCGACCACACCCGTCGCTGTCTTGGCTGCTAGAGCATCGGGCACGTCGCCAAGAAAGAGGAGATAGGGTTTTTGCAGTTCAGCCATAAAGTCGCGCCCGTACAAGTGTTACAAAAAGTGGAGGACGTCCTGACGTCGCATATTTTGCCAGGCTGCGAAATGGGCTTTGCGCATGGCGGTTCTGCGTGGCACTTATAGGATCTTGTTTTGAGTGATCTGGCAGCCTTTGCGTGACAGCGACTGACGCCCTTTGGTCTGGGCCCCCAACAGATGTTCCTTTTGCCAAGCGTGGTGGTGCAGCACCGCGTGCCGCTGAAGTGCTGCGCGACGGTGATGCGCTGTCAGTCCATGGCGATTGGATTCGCCCTTGTGTGCGCACGGTGCTGATGCAGGACGGTTTTGCGCAGGCCTCTAGCTGGGCCGATGCACAGTCTTCTGGCACACCGGTGCGGGTGGATGCATCGGGTCTTGGCCAGTTGGACACGCTTGGATGTCTGGCGCTTGCAGACCTGGAAAAAGAACTGGCCGCCTCCGGCAGGACCGTTGAGCTGATCAATTTGCCTGCCGACAAACGCGATCTTTATGAGGCTGTGCGAGAGCGTGCCAATGTTCGCCGACCTGATCGCCCGCGTTTTGGTCTCGATGCCGTTGTGGCCGCTTTTGGTCGTGGTGTCGCAGCAACATGGAATGATCTTTTAGGCGTTGTCGGCATGCTGGGGTTGGTGCTCACCTCTGTGGGTCTGACGTTGATCAATCCGGCCCGCTGGCGGTTCAACGCGTTTGTGACGCAGCTTGATAAGAGCGCTTTTCGCGCTGTGCCGATTATCCTGCTCATTCAGTTCGTGATCGGCGGGATTGTTGCCCAGCAAAGCGCGTATCAATTGCGGTTCTTCGGCGCGGAGATTTTTACCGTCAATTTGGTCGCCATTTTGGTGCTGCGAGAGATGGGCGTGTTGATATCGGCCATCATGGTCGCCGGTCGTACCGGGTCGGCCTACACCGCTGAAATCGGTGCGATGCGCATGCGTGAAGAAGTCGATGCCATGCGTGTTATCGGCCTTGATCCGGTGGATGTTCTTGTTGTGCCACGGATATTGGGTCTGGTGGTGGCGTTGCCCTTGCTCACAATTGTTGCCAATGGCGCGGCGTTGCTTGGTGGCATGCTCACGCTTTGGGCCTATTCCGGTATCAGTCCGGTCGTATTTATCGACCGGATGCATGACAGCGTTTTGGTCGAGACGGTCATGGTTGGCCTCATCAAAGCGCCCTTTATGGCGCTTGCCATTGGTTGCATCGCCTGTATGGAGGGTTTCCGTGTGAGCGGCAGTACCGAGTCGCTGGGTCAGCGTGTCACCGCTGCCGTGGTGAAATCGATCTTTGCCGTTATCGTCATGGATGGTGTTTTTGCCATCTTCTTCGCCTCGATCGACTATTAGAGGCGGTTATGGCTGTACAGGAAACAGAGGCTCATCAAGACCAAAGCAAACCGGTGATCGAAGTGCGCGGGCTTGAGGTTGGTTTTGGGGATGTCACCGTTCTCAAAGATCTTGATCTGACGGTCTATCGCGGTGAAATCCTGGGTTTTGTGGGCGCATCAGGCACCGGCAAATCGGTGCTTTTGCGGGCCATTTTGGGGCTCACCCAGAAGCGCGCTGGCACCATTGATGTGCTCGGCGAGCCCTATTCGCAGATGGAAGAGCGTGAGCGCGTGCATGTCGATGAACGGCTCGGCGTTTTGTTTCAGCACGGCGCTTTGTTTTCAGCGCTGAACGTCATCCAAAATGTGCAGGTTCCTATGCGTGAGCATTGGCGGCTGGACAAACCGATGATGGACCGGCTGGCGGCTGTGAAGCTTTCAATGGTTGGGCTGCCGGAAGATGCTGCGCTCAAAGCGCCATCGGAACTGTCGGGCGGTATGATCAAGCGTGCGGCCTTGGCACGCGCGTTGGCGCTGGATCCAGACGTGGTGTTTCTCGATGAGCCGACATCTGGCCTTGATCCGTTAGGCGCCGCTGCCTTTGACGAGTTGATCGCTGATTTGCGTTCAGCGCTTGGGCTTACCGTTTTCATGGTCACGCACGATCTCGATAGCCTGTTTTCAGTGTGTGATCGGGTGGCTGTTCTGGGCAATCAAAAAGTGCTGACCGTCGGGCCTGTCGAAGAGGTTCGACGGTTCGATCACCCTTGGGTGCAGGATTACTTCAACACCGGTCGCGCGCTGGGCAGGGGCCCTGCTTCTGGCGCAACGCAAGAATAGGACGGCAATGCGCAGTCAAAATGCAACGGTTGGTCGAAAAGTGCGGCATTTGTTGCGCCTGCGCGCTCATGGTGCTTTGCGCGTCATGGTTGCCACGGTAAGGCCCTGAAGCATGGAAACACGCGCCAACCATATTGTGATCGGTCTGTTTGCCCTGGCGGTTATCGCTGCGGGCATGGCGTTCATCTATTGGGTTGCCGAAATCGGCGGCCAGGAGAACACCGCTGAGGTGATTTTCCAGTTCAACGGTCCCGTGAACGGTTTGAGTCCTGGTAGCCCGGTGCTTTTCAACGGCATTCAAGTTGGCGAAGTCCGTACCCTGTCGTTGAACCCGAACAACCCGCAGGAAGCACTGGCGCTGGCGGTGGTGGAAGGCGATACGCCTATTCGCACCGACACCGACGCGTCCCTGGGCATCACCGGTATCACCGGCACGGCGTTTGTGGCGCTGCGCGGCGGGTCGATGGATGAGCCAGCGGTTCTAGACCCTGACACGCCGGTGATCATCGAGGCGCAGGTGTCGGCGGTTCAGGACTTGATCGATGGCGCGCGCAATGTGCTTGGCCGCGCTGACGATGCCATGCAGACGATTGAGAACTTTTTGCTCGTCAACGAACCGTTCATCACCCAGACCATTGCCGATATCAACGAGGTGACGAGCGCTGTTGCCTCGCAGTCGGACAATATCGAACTGCTGATGGAAGGCGTCGGGTCTATCGCGAGCGAAATTTCCGGGCTCTCCGGGCGTTTGGAAGGCATTATCGCGGGCTCTGAACAGTTGATAGCTGCGGTGGACCCTGAAAGCGTCAGCGAAGTGGTGGAAAATGTCCGTGTCGCTTCAACGGAGTTTCGCGGCATTGGCGAGGACGCCCGCACGTTGATAGCGCGCGGTGAGGTCGTTTTCGATAATCTGGAAACCTCGTCTGGCACACTGGTTGAGACGCTGGACACAGTTCAGTCCGTCGTTGAGGCCGTTGATCCAGCGGTTGTTTCACAGGCAGTCGCCGATGTTAGCGCCTTCACCACCCAGCTTCCCGATGCCGGTGCACGCGTCGATGCCGTGCTTACCGGCGCGCAGGAAGCGACGAACAACATCACAACCTTCACGGCCAGCTTGGAAGACAATGCTGAACAGGTGGATGCGATTTTTGATGACGCTGTGGTGATCGCTGACCGGCTGGAGGTTGCCTCGCGGCGGATCGATGGGCTTCTGGCGTCTGTCGATGGGTTGCTTGGCGAGGATGAAACCCAAGGATTGATCGCTGATGCGCGCGAAGCCGCACGGGCCTTGCGCAACGTCGCCGTTTCGTTTGAAGGCCGTTCCGATGAGATTGCCGCTGGCTTGGCCCGCTTCACCGGACCTGGTTTGCGCGATGCCGAGGCCTTGATCACTGACGGACGGCGTGTGCTGAACCGTTTGGAGCGGGTGGTGACCTCGATAGAGCGCAACCCGCAGCAGTTTATTTTTGGTGGTGATCGTGCCCCCGAATACTCGCCACAGAGGCGATGAGGCCATGATTGGTTATGAAATCAACGCTATACTAGGCTGGTTCGCTGAGCAGGGATGTGTGAGTAGAGTGCTATGAGCGAAGTTCTGCGAAAAAATACGGGCAAGCGTCTGCCATTGATTGGCGGTATCTGTGCCGCGTTTCTGTTGGCGGGGTGTTCCACACTTGGCCTGGAAGCAGCACCGACGATCTATGATCTGCGCGGCCCAGCGTCCATCGATGTCGGCAACAGCCGCACCAGCCGTCAGCTTTTGGTGGCAGAACCGTCGGCTGTGCGTTTTTACGCCACAGATCGCATCGTTGTGCGTGATAGCGCGGCGACCCTTGCTTATTTCCCTAATGCATCCTGGTCGGATGCGCTGCCTGATTTGTTTCAAGCTAGATTTGCTGAAGCCCTGCAACGCTCAGGGCGCGCCCGCGCCGTTGGTCGTCCAGGGCAGGGGCTGCTGATTGATGTGCGGTTGGTTCCGGAAATTCGTGCCTTTGAGATCGAAATTCTTGATGGCGGCCAAGCTGGTGCCGTAATCGATATCGCGCTCAAGGTCATGAACGATGCCAATGGCCGCATCTTGGCGAGCCAGACCTTTGCAGCCACCGTGCCTGCTGCCAGCGATAGTGTGGAAGATGGTGTTGAGGCGCTGAATGCCGCGCTTGATGCGCTGTTGCGCGAGATGGTGGTGTTCGTTCTCGACGCTGTCTAAAGCGTTTTGGGTTTCGTCTAAGCTATTCCATTACAATAAGAAAAGCCGCCGGTCAGAACCCTGACCGGCGGCTTTTTGTGTCGTGTCTTGGTTGTCTTAGCTGCCGAAGCGACCCAGTGCCTGACCAAGCACTGTGTAGAGGCGGCCTTGATCGGACATCAGCAGCGTGCGGGTTTCCGACCGGCTTGCTCGGCGCGATGCCATTTCACGCAGTGTCGCTTCAAACGACGTCAGGTGCTCTTGCGCTGCGGCCCGTAGATCATTGTCGCGGCCAATCTGGCGCCGGATATCGTCAAAGACCTGTTGTCCGTTCAGCGTGTAGATGCGACGCGAGAAGCTTGCTTTGTTGCCCGACAGATAGCTATCCCACTGCTGAGCATACGCGCGCTCATCCAATGCATCGGCAATTTGACCGTGAATATCTTCCAATGGACCGTCTTTGCCTTCATCGCTGGAGGCGCGGCGCAACAGATCGCTAATCCAGCCACCTGATGGCGCATCGGCATTGCTGTTCGATGCTGGCGCAGCTGTCACCGCTGGCGTGACGGCTTGACGAACATCTTCCATGCTGCGGGCGATATCATCATCCACACGCTGATCTTCCAGGCTTATTGCGCTGGCTTCAGCGAGCTGGGCGCTGCCACGTGAGGAGGCGATGGCCGGAGCTGGAGCTGGGGCCTGAAGCTGACGGGAGGATGCATCGCGTGCATTGCCTTCATCAGAAACCAGGCTGGAGAGCTCTTTCAGGGCTGCAACCTGCTCGTTGACGACCTGACGCAGCGCGGAAGCGCTCTCGCGGGCCTCTTCGGGCAGCTCGAACACGCCGCGGCGAATGTCGGCACGTGTGGTTGCCAGTTCAGAGCTCAAATCGCTCGTCATGCGGCGCATATCTTCAATCGAAGAATGGAACGCTGAGACTGCGGTTTCCAGCCCACCCTGAAGCTCACGGGCAACCTCTTCCTGGGTTGTGCGCACGATGTCGCTGGCCTTGGCGCTTTCGCTGCTGGCGGTTTCGCGCAGATTGTTGAACTGCGCGATTACGCCTTTGGCGGCATCGTCTGCGGCCAGGGACAGAGCCGAGGCGAGGGCTGCTGCCCGCTCTTCAGCGTCGATGAGTGTCGATGCCAAACGCTCTGAGGTCAGCTGGAGAGCCTGCTCAGCACGGTTGGTGCGGTCGGCGATGGTTTCGCTGATCGTGTCCATCTGGCTGACCTGCGTTCCCACAGAACCTTCCAGTTTCTCCGTCGTGCGCAGGATGGCCTGTGAGGCACCCGACAGCGAACGGCCATGGACATCAAAGCGATCAGACAGATCAACGATGGAGCTCAAAACCTCCGTTGAGATGCCGCTGAGAGCTTCAAGCTGCTTTTCCAACGCTTCGGACGTTGTCGCCGTATCGTTGCTGATCGACTGAACTGAGGTGCTGAAGCGTGCAATTTTCTCCTGCAGGACTTCACCCATGGAACCAAGCGTGACGGCAGAGTTGCTGAGCAGTTCCTCAATGGAGCTGTTCACAGAGCCAATCTGACCGGTCAGTTCCTGCAAATCCTGGTTCAACAGGTTGCGGGCACGGGCAAGATTGGAGGATGCATCACGTGTGCGCTCTTCCAACGTCGTGTCCATCAGCTGCGTTGCGGCTTCGACCGACTGGTTGAACGCGCTGGTGCGGGTATCAAGTGCACCGAGCAGCGAATGACCACGGCTGTTGAGTACCGTTTCGATGGCCTCGGTGGCCGCGGTGATGCTGGCTTCGAGCGTCGAGCGGCGATCGTCCAATTTCTCGGCAAGCGCTTGTGTGCGTGTGTCGATAACGTTGGCGACTGCGCCCGTTGCAGCATTGATGCTGTGTTCCAGCGTTGATGCGCGGTCTTCCAAAGCGCCCGAAAGCTCTTTGGTGCGGCTGTCGAGAACCGCACCGAGTTGGTTGGTGGCCGACTGCAGGCTTTCTGCCAGTGTATCTGTCTGGCCAGCCAGTGTGTCGACCATCTCGCGTTCACGCTCAGCGACAGTGGTTTGCAGAGACTGCGTTGCCGAATGAATGGAGCGGGCGAACTCGCTTGTGCGCGATTCCAGAGCGCCAACCAAGGCTTGGCCACGATCGTCCAGAATGGATTCCATCGCGCCTGTTTGACCGGCGAGGGCCTCACGCAGCGCATCGGCGCGTTCAGCCAGTTGCTGGCTGGCGACGATGGTTTCATCGTGCGCCGCTGAACGCACATTGGCGGCAGCAGCCACCAGTGCGTTGGTGGCAGAGCCGACCTGGGTTTCAAAGCCTTGCAGGGCGCTGGTTGCTTCGCTGGAGAGTGTTTCACCAAAGCTGTTGGCGCGATCTGTAACCATCGCTTCCAGAGCGTCGCCCTGGGCTTTGATGGTCTCAGAAACTTCCACAACGCGGTCGCCAAGCAACTGATTGATGTCAGCAACACGGCCAGCCATCAGATCGGTGAGGTTGTTGGTCTGCTCGTTGACGGTCTCACCGACAGCTTCGATCCGAGCGGTAATGGCGCGCTCGATGTCATCGCGACCGCTGACAAAGGCCTGCGCCACTTCGCGGGTGCGTTCGATAAGCGTTTCGGAGATTTCGCGGCCGCGGTTGGAGAGGGCACCGTCAAGCTGATCGGCACGCTCCACGAACGTGGTGGTTGCGTCTTCAATGCGCTGGTTGACGCGCACATCGAAGGCCGACAGGCGCTCATCTACAGTGGTTTCAAGCTGCACGGTGCGCATCTGAAGGGCGCTCGACAGGCTTTCAATCTGCTCGCGCAGCTGGTTGTCGATGGCTTCGGCGCGTGTGGTCAGGTCGCCGCCAACAGCGCTCATAGCATCGGTGAGGCCCTGTGTGCGGTTGTCGATGGTGCTGACAAGGTTCGATGTTGCCTGATCGACTTGGCTTGCAAGGCTTGAGGTTGTGCCCTCAACGCGGTTCACAAGGTTGGTGGTTGTCTCGTTGACGTGGCTCGCTAGGCTGGTGGCAGCCTGATCGATGCGACCGGTGATGCTGCTTGAGGTTTCCTCAACCTGGTTGGTGAGGTTGGTCGTGCTTTCATCAACGCGGATAACAAGGCCGATAGCGGTCTGGTCAACGCGGTTCACAAGGCCGGTTGCGGTTTTCTCAAGCTGTTCAACAAAGCCGTCAGCTGTATCGACCACACGGTTGTTGAGCTCGCTGGCAACGCCAAGGATCCGCTCTTCGGTGTTACCGGTTACTTCCTGAAGCGACTGCATCAGCGTGTCTGAACGCTCGTTCAGCGCATCAATCAAACCCGTTGTGCGGCTGTCCATGGCGTCCAGATAACCGGTGGTATCGGTGCTGATGCGCTCAACCAAATTGTCAGAAAGCGCTGTCATGCGGCTTTCAACACCCGAATTGGCTTCGGTGAGCACGCTCATGAAACGCTGTGTGCGGTCATTGAGCGTTTCCAGATACTCCCGTGTGGACGTGTTGATGTGCTCTGAAATGACAGCTGAGCGTTCGCCCAGCACAGCGCTGGCTTCAGCGGCTGCACGGTCAATGCTTTCTTCCAGCGCAGTGCGCTGGTTGAGGAACGAGGCTTCAATGGCGCCGGAGCGATCAGCAAGTGCCAGGTCGATAGACTGAGTCTTGTCGTCCAGCAGCGCACGGATGGCATGGGCACGCGTCTGCATCTGCTCATCAAGCGCAACGGTGCGGTCATCGAGAGCAGAGACGAGCGCATCGCTGTCTGATTTGAGGATATTGGCATACTCTTCAGCGCGTTGCGAAAAGGCCAAACCAAGGTTCTCACCCTGTTCCAGTACGATCTGGACGACGCGCTCACCAACGGCCTGGACATTGTCTGTGAGGTTGCCGGTGCCGGTTTTGATTAGGTTTTCCACGGCATCACGGCCCTGGGCCATGCGCATGTCAACCAGATCAAGGTCGCGCATGATGCTCGACTGAATGGTTTCACTGGTGTCATTGGCGGTTTTGCGCAGCTCTTCAAGCTTGGCATCGACCGAGGAGATAAGGGATTGAGCGGAAAGCTCAAATCCGTCGCGCAGCTCAACGCCGCGTTCCACAACAGCGTCATGCAAACGCTCAGCGGATGCTTCCATACGTTGGGCGAGAGCGCCACCTTGTTCAGTGATGCTGTCAGAAATCTGCGTGCCAGCGTCATCAAGTTTAGCAGTGATGGCCGTTCCACGCAGTTCCATATCGATGAGCAGCGAGTCCGCTGTGGTTTTCAGCGTCGTGGTCACATCTTCAGCGCGGGCGGCGAAGTTTTCGGTCACCGAATGACTGATATCATCGAGCTCGCGCGTCACATTGCTGCCGCGCTGCTCAAACTGGCTAACGATCGAGTTCGTTGTTTCGGTTAGGTCGGCGGAAATCGTGGCCGACCGATCTTTCAGGACAGTGTCAACTTCTGCTGATTTTTCAGTGATTTCGCGAACAATGTCGCCGCCAATAATTGCCAGCTTGTCGCTGACATCAAGACCGGTGGAGGATAGCTGTTCGACCAAGCGATCGCCGTGCGATTGCAAGGTGTCACTCATCGTCTCGCCGGCTTGAGACAAGGCATTGGTGATCTGCGAGGCTTTGTCGGCAAGGCTGTGCGCCACGGTGGCGCCGGTCTCGGCCAGCGATTGGGTGAGCGCATCGGATGCTGTCAGAAGGTCAGCGTTCAGGCGATCATGTGAGGAAGAGATCGCTTCACGCACTTTCTCGGCGTTGAGAAGAATATCCTGACGCTCGCTGGTCAGTTGACCCAACAGGGTGCGCAGTTTTGTTTCATTGTCCGAGTAGGCGCGTTCCAGGCTGGAAACCTCGCCTTGAACCATGGATTCAAGCTCGCCTGCGCGGGCAAGGGCGCGTTCCACGCCGTCACCCATGGCGGCCACTTCGCGGCGGATGGCCTGGCTGACGGACATCACCTGCTCTTTGGCCAACTCATCAGGCTGAGCGATGCGCATGGTGACGTTGGCCATGGATTTGGCAACGATGCGCAATTCGGCAGCGCGATACACCATGAAGGCAATGGTGAAGAACAGAAGAACCGGGGCAAGCGCTGCAACACTGTAGGCAATGAAGCCTGGTGAGGTCAGAATTGCTGAGTCCGAAAACAGACCAGCAAAGCTTGTGTTGAACACAGCTGGGGCGAGCAGGGCGGCGATGCCCACCCACAAAGCGCTGGCAATAGCAGCAAAAAGGTAGGGCGTGTTGGCAGGGCGACGCTGCAACTCATACACCAACGCGCTGGTGGCACGGCGATCATCATTGGCCGGTGGGCGACGTTCGCGCAGACGCTGATCTTCAGCGCGCTCACGCGCGGACGGGGCGTCTTCCCGGGCGGGGGGCGTAGCCAGCGGATCGCCCAGAACATCATCGGCTCGCGGCATCACGGCTGCGCCCTTTGAAGATGATGTTTTGGCCGATGCTTGAGCCTTGTCGTCCGCAGAGCCATCAAAGCCGTCGTCTGCAAAGTCGATGGCCAGGGCCTCTTCGACTGCATCGAGCGCCGCTTTGTTCGCTTCGGAAGGTTTCTTCGCCATTGATACGCCTCACGCTTTTTGGGCATTCCTTTGTCCGCTGGCACCCAATACCGGGCGCACGGACAGCCACACATGCCCACAATTGAGCGGACAAACTATTCCTTTGACCGTTCAAATTGAAGACACTTGCGTCGCTTTGTTAGGAATTTGTTCATCATAGTTAATGTTGGCAGATATAGGACATCAACCTCTCTGCCTGTTAACGCCGATGAAAGGGCGATGGCCCTAGCCTTTCATGGGTATTGGGTACGGGCTGGCAGGCAAAGCGTGTCAGACAAGGGAAAAGATGATGGGCGCACAACAGGTGCCACAGCCGACTGGGTATGGCGAAAACACATTGGGTGGGATTTTGGGCCAAAAACCCAAGCTTCTCGATCTGGTTCACTTAAGTTGCCAGACCTTTGGCGATGCAGACCTGGAGCGTGACGTTTTGCTCCTGTTTCTCGATCAAGCCGAAAGCACTGGCAGAGCATTGCGCGCGACATCGAATCCTGTTGAGCGCGGCCGCCTTTATCATCTAGTGAAGGGAAGTGCGCGCGGTGTCGGGGCTTTTCAACTGGCAGCCTTGGCACAAGAGGGTGAAAATCAGCCGCACGATGACGCCTATCTTGCCGGAACGCTAAGCGCCATTGATGCCGTTTCTGCCCGTGTGAGCGAGCTTCTGGCCTCCTGACGACTTTATCCTGCGACATTGCAACCTAAGTGAACCTGCTGTTGAAGCTATTGTTGCGCTTCACAAGGCAAGGTGCCCTTTGCTAGGACGCGCCATATCTTTGCGCCGGATAGCAAGCTAGATCGGCGCGTCGCCCACGGACAGGCAGGTTTATGATCAAGATTACATTCATCGAACACAATGGAACGCAGCACGAAGTTGAGGCTCAAGAAGGCTCAACGGTGATGGAGGCTGCCGTGATGAACGGTGTGCCAGGCATTGAAGCAAGCTGCGGTGGCGCCTGCGCCTGCGCGACCTGCCATGTTTACGTCGATCCTGCTTGGAAAGAAACCACCGGTAGCCCGGAAGTCATGGAAGAGGACATGTTGGACCTTGCCTATGACATTCGTGATGAGAGCCGTTTGTCTTGCCAGTTGCGCGTGACGCCGGCTTTCAACGGCCTTGTTGTGCGGGTGCCGGAATTCCAAGCGTAAGCGCTTTGAGCGATGCTTCTTTGACCCTTGGCGAAACCATCGAAACCGATGTTGTAATCATCGGTGCAGGCCCGGTGGGCCTGTTTGCAGTGTTTGAGCTGGGTCTTTTGGACGTCAAAGCCCATTTGATCGACATTTTGGATCGCCCAGGCGGCCAGTGCGCTGAGCTTTATCCAGAAAAGCCGATCTATGACATTCCTGCTTTGCCCGAGGTTTCCGGGCAAGGCCTGGTTGATCGGCTGATGGAGCAGATCAAGCCATTTGAGCCACAATTTCACTTCAGCCAAATGGTCACCGCGCTTGAACGCCAAGAAGACGGTCGGTTTGCGCTGGAAACGGATATTGGCCAGCGTTTCCTGTGCAAGGCGGTGGTTGTGGCTGCCGGCGGCGGGTCATTTCAACCCAAGCGCCCACCGATTGCTGGCATTGAAGCTTATGAGGGCACATCTGTGGCGTATTCGGTGCGCCAGATGGAAGCGTTTCGTGACCATGATCTTGTGATTGTGGGCGGCGGCGACTCCGCCCTGGACTGGACGATCAATCTGCAACCGCTCGCTAAGTCGCTGACCCTGGTGCATCGGCGCGATGATTTTCGTGCAGCGCCCGACAGTGTCAACAAGATGCGTGCATTGGTGGAGCAGGGCGCGATGCGGTTTGAGCTTGGCCAGGTTTCGCAGCTTAACGGTGCGAACGGTCAATTGACGTCAGTCGTGGTGAAAAACAAAGACAGCGAGAGCGAGATTGCATGCTCGCGCTTGTTGCCGTTTTTTGGCCTCACCATGAAATTAGGGCCGGTCGCGCAGTGGGGGCTTAACCTGCACGAGAACTTGGTCACTGTGGACACCGAAAAGTTTGAAACGTCGCAGCAGGGCATTTTCGCCATCGGGGATATCAACTGGTATCCCGGCAAACTGAAGCTGATCCTGTCGGGTTTTCACGAAGCTGCCTTGATGGCGCAGGCGGTTGGGCGCATTGTGTTCCCCGATAAACGTATCGTTTTTCAGTACACGACGTCCTCGTCGAACCTACAAAAAAAGCTGGGTGTTCTTTGACTGGTGTCCTTCCAATGTCTGGTTTTTTCCGTTGCGCCGCCGTTTTGGCGGCGCTGTGCGTTGGTTTGTGGACCGGTGGTCCAGGCTATGCTGGTCCTGCCGAGGTGAGCTTCTTGCAAACTCTGGAAGGTCGCTGGACCGGACAGGGCCGCGCAGCGACCACGCAAGGTGAGACGCCGGTGCTGTGTGAGGTGGAAAGCCAGATGCAGGCCGCGGCGCGCATTTCGTTGCGTGCCAACTGCCGTACCCAAGGCCAGTCAGGCAATATCGGCATGTCGCTGTATTTTAGCGATATGACGCAGCAATTTCATGGTGAGTTGACCAGCCCGCTGAACTACATCAGCGGCGGGTTGAACGGGCGGCTTTCGCGCGGTGATTTGTTTTTGCGGCTTTCAGCCGATGATGGCTCTGAAGGCAGGCTGTTGCTGGTGGCCCAAGGGTCCAACCAAGTTCGGCTTTTGGTGACAACCATTGTCGATGGCGCCAACATCACCGTATTTGATTTGCCTTTGGCCCGCGCTGGCTAACCGTCTTCGGTTTTCTTCTCAGCTGATCCGCCAAGCCCAGCGATCCCTTTTGTGACCTCACTCAATGTCGGTCCGTTGCCTGCAATGTGCGGCATTGGTCTGGTCACGGCGATGGCAGCGATGCCGACACGTGCGGTGAGCAACCCGTTGATGACGCCTTCACCCAATCGCGTGGAGAGACGCGCCGCCAGTGAATGGCCGAGCACTTGCGAAACCAGCCCCTCGGTGGCGGCAATGCCGCCGGTGATCGCCAGATGAGCCATCATGTGGCGGATTAATTTCATTGCGCCCAGCACGCCTGGTCGTGCGCCATAGAGCTGGGCGATCTGCCGGGTGAGGGTGACGCACTGGAAGGCTACCATGGCGATGTCGACCAGCGCGCGGGGGGATAAAGCCGTCACCAATGAAACCCGCCGCGCTGAGGTGGAAACAAGGCGCACCGCTTCCTTATCAAGCGGGTCCATCAGCGTTTCTTCGGCAATGACGATCAAATCTTGAGCGTCCATCACCCCTACGCGCTGCTGGTCAAAGGTTGCGCGGCCATGCGCCGTGTTCGGATGGCCGCGATAGATGGCTGAGACTTGATCAAGCGCTTTGCGCGCTGCCGGTGTGTCTTCCTCATCATAGGCTTTTTGGAAGCTTTCACGCAGATCGTCGAGCTTTTCCAAGCGCATGATAGCGCGCGTTTCCTTGGCAATGAAGCCAATCAGTCCAAGCGTTGCCAGAGCGAGCAAACCTAGGGCCACCCAGCCGAGAGCAGGTTGGCGCTCCAGCAATGTGCGTACCAGGTTTTCTGCCCACAGCGTGATGCCAAGCACCGCCAACCCAGCTAAGCCAGAGCCGAACAGCGCCAACCATTTGAACCCACGTGATGCCCGCGCGCCTTGGGTCTCAGATGCGCTGGGAAGGTCGGTGAACAATGGTGCTTCGCTCTCCATCTCAACAGAGGTGAGTTCGAGAACCTGGGGTTTGCGGGTTTTGGTCATGGTGTCTGGCCTAGGCTAGCTTATCGCCGAGAAGGAACTGCAACAGCCGGTCCAGCCTGATGTGTGGCAGGCCGGGTTTGGCTGTCGGGCGGGTGTCGAGCTTGGGTGGCCTGAAACGCACGAAGCGCAAGGGATAGGTTTTGGCGGTTGGCCCCATCAATTTCGACGGGTCAGCAGGCAGGTCACCGGGGAAGATTGCCACTTCGCGTTCGCCATCAAAGGTTTGGCCGTTGATGGTCTCGCCCTTCATCGGCACGCCCGCCACTGCGCCAATGGTGTCGCTGCCGGTTTTGGCGCTGGCTTCACGCGTTGCGCGCACCGATGCGATGGCCATGGTTTCGACTTTTGCGCCGGAAAACAGCGCCTTCTTGCGTGCATCATTGACCAGATGATCAAGCATGGCTTCTAGCTGATCATGCTGGGTGTGATGCAGATGATCCGCCTTGGTGGCAGCAAAGGCGATCTTGTCGATGCGTGGGCCAAACAGCTTGGAGAGGATCGAATTTTCACCGGCCTTGAAGCAGGAAAGGATGGCCGAGAGCGCGTCGCGCAAATCTTGCAAAGCGCTTGGCCCCGCATTGATGGCGGCCAGCGTATCCACCAGTACGATCTGCCGGTCTAAGCGGGCGAAATGGTTGATGAAGAAGGGTTTGACGACCACCCGTTTGTAGGCCTCAAAGCGGTGCTCCATCGCTGCGTAAAGGCTATTTTTACCCGGCCTGCCATCAATGGGCGCATCGAGCGGCACAAAGGTGAGCGCGGGCGAGCCTTCCAATTCCCCTGGCATCAAAAAACGCCCTGGCGGCAGCATGGAAAGCGCGTTTTCACTTTCTTTGCAGGCGCGCAGATACTGGGTGTAGAGCTCTGCCAGCTTGGTTGTTTTGGCTTCATCAAGCGGTGCGGCGCCATCAGCGCGTCGCATGGCGTCCAGAAAGGGCTGGGCAAGGACTTTGCGCTCTGGGTCACGGGCGCGGGTTAGGGCCTCTTTTGAGAAGGTCTCATAGTCTTGGTCGAGCAATGGCAGATCCAGCAGCCATTCCCCGGGGTAATCCACCAGATCAAGGTGCAGCGTGGTGCGCCCCAGCGTGCGGGCGATCGCGGAGGATGGCTCAAAGCGCAGGGTTAGCCGCAGCTCTGAGATCTGACGGGTAGAACTTGGCCATATGCGATTGTGCAGCAGATCATGAACATGATCTTCCAGAGCAAAGCGGGCGACATCATCGTCGGGCTGCTGGGTGAGGTCGGCGCCGATCAAACGCCCTGACCGTGAGGCCTGAAGAGCTGGCAAATGGCCGCCATGAAGCAAGGCATGGACCAGGGAGGTGAGAAAAACCGTTTTGCCGGCGCGTGAAAGGCCTGTGACCCCGATGCGCAGCGTTGGTGCTGCCAAGTCGGTCGCGCTGCTCAGAAGGCTTTGCGCGCCAAGGCGAACATCATCAAGAACGGTGAGATTGGGCAAACGAAGACAATCCAGGCATTATGTCTGGGTCATGGGACGACCCTTGGAACGGGACCTTCATATTTGCCCGCGTGTGTGCGATTGCAAGCGCTAGCTATGTCCCGGCAGATCGCGCGGGCGAATGGTGTCGAGCAGATTGGCGCAGTGCGGTGCCAAATCCGACCAGCGACTGATTGCGCATTCCAAGACCACGAGCGTGCCGGTTGGGAACTTCTCAGAGATACGCTCAAGCGCTCGTGGTTCCGCTGATCCAATCAGCAAGCGCGTCAAATCTTCCATCACCGGATTGTGGCCGATGACCAAAGCGCGGTCGATGGCGCTTGGCAGCGCGCGCAACATCCGCAGGTAAGCCGCCTCGTTGCTTTCATAGAGCGCAGGCGACAGGGAAACTTCCGTCGGCGTTGGCAGCTCATCCAAGATTGGCAGCAGCGTTTCGCGGGTCCGCCTGGCTGTTGAACAGCCGATCCAGTGCGGTTGCCAGGCGGCAATGAGCGGTGCAACAGCGCACGCTGCTTGCTTGCCGCGCTTGTTCAACGGCCGCTCAAAATCTGCCAGCTCAGCCTCGTCCCAGGACGATTTTGCATGGCGCATCAAAAGCAGGGTTTTGCGGCCAGGTGGCGTGGTGGGGGCGATCTCATCCATGGCTGTGGCTTAGCTCACAGGCGGCGGGTTGGGAAGCGCGTGGTGGATGCCATTAGCAGGGAAAAACTTGCCGAGCAGGGCGAGTTTTGCCGGATTGAAGCGCTTCTCCTTGGCCCATTCATCTTCGTAATTCATTGAAAAAATTACAGAAAATACTCTGGCACAGAAGCTGCATCTATCCCTGCACTAGACGCGTCCCTGCGTGCCAGGGGCAAAACCACAGATGATAAAGGCTAGGGCAGAGTTATGGGTATCTTTGGCGCACTCAACAGCGCGGTGTCTGGTTTGCAATCGCAAGCTTACGCACTGGAGCAAATTTCCGGCAACATCGCCAACTCGCAGACGGTTGGCTACAAACGTGCCGAGACAAGCTTTGCCGATATGGTGGCCGATGCGGCGCCATCACGGCAGTCCCCTGGCGGCGTTACGGCCTCCACCCGCGCGACAAACGATGTGCAAGGCTCCGTTCAGCGCAGTGATGTGGAAACGTTCATGGCCATCCAGGGTGATGGCTATTTTGTTGTTGCCCAGCAAATTGGCGAGGTGGACAACCGGCCGGTGTTTGATGACACCGACGCCTACACCCGTCGCGGTGATTTTCAGATTGATCGATCAGGCTATCTGGTGAACGGGGCAGGGTACTTCTTGCAGGGCCTGCCGATTGATCAGACCACCGGCAACCCCTCCGGTTCGGCGCCTGAAACGGTACAGGTGCAAAGCGATTTTCTTGCCGCGCTGCCGACCACCCAGATTGACTATCGTGTGAACCTTGCGCGTTTCCCTCTGACGGCTGATGCTGATCCAGCGGTTACCGGTTCAGAGCTTCTCGATCCAACCGACTTTGCCAACGATCCCACAGTGATCCCGGCGACTGCCACCGACGGCTTTATCCAGGCTGCTGATGTGCCTGTTTTCTTGCAGAACACTGTGGCGGGCGGCGCAACGACCGTTTTCGATGAGTCCGGCGCGCCGGTGAACATTCAGTTCCGTTGGGCCAAGACAGACTCTGTGGCCAATGGTGACCCTGCCGACCAATGGCAGCTCTATTACCTCAGTGACTCTTCGGCTACTGGCACAGATCCGGCGTGGCGCAACACCGGCACCGATTACACCTTTGCCGCCGATGGAACGATGACGGCTCCTGCCACCGATCCTGTCGTCAACTTTCAGATCAATGGCTCAACATTGAACAGCGTGCGCATGCGGCACGATGGTGACGGTGTGACGCAGTTCTCTGATCCCAGCGGTAACGCGCAGCTGACCAGCCTTAGCCAGAACGGCTACGCTGCTGGTGAGCTGATCGGTGTGTCGATTTCAGAAGCTGGTCGTGTGGTTGCTGCCTACTCCAACGGTCAGGTGACCGATATCGCTGAGGTTGGCATCGCCACCTTCAACGGCGATTCTCAGTTGCGCAAACTTGAGGGCGGGGGCTTCTTGGCCACGCGTGAATCCGGCGATCCGATCCTGGTTGACGCCAGTGATGTGGTGGGCAGCGCTTTGGAGATGTCGAACGTCGATATTTCTGACGAGTTCACCAAGCTAATCGTCACGCAGCAGGCCTACTCGGCCTCAACCCGCATCGTCTCGGTCTCTGATGAGATGATGCAAGAGGTTCTGGGCATGGTCCGATAGGGCCACGCCAACTTGGTTTTGCGGGTATAGAGTAAGGGCAGCACAATGGGTGTATACGGCGCGCTTGGCGCTTCACTTTCGGGATTGTCGGTCACCAAGGCACAGCTTGATGTCTTGGCGGTCAACATCTCCAATGCAGACACGCCTGGCTATACTCGCAAGAGCCTCTCTCAATCGACCACGATTGCGGGCGACAGGGTCATTGGGGTTCGCACAGAGTCGCTCGACCGTCAGCTTGATGTGCTGCTGCAGAAGCAAATTCGCTCTGAGCTTGGCGCCTCGGGTTATGTGCAAACCACGGCGAGCTATCACGACCGTTTGGGTGCCATGATGGGCGAGCCTGGCTCGGCCAGTGCTTTTGATACGCTTGTCAGCAACTTTTCCACCAGCCTTTCCACGCTCAGCGACAACCCATCCTCCTTCACCGCACAGCAAACGGTGATCGGCGATGCGCAGGTGCTGGCACAAACCCTCAATTCGATGAGCGATGATGTTCAGCAACTGCGCACAGAAGCTGAGCAGGGCATTGCTGAAAGTGCGCGCAACATCAATGACGCACTGGAGCGCATTGAAGACGTCAACAACACCATTTTGGGCGTTGCTGGTGACTCCAAGGTTCCGGCCGATCTTCTTGATGAGCGTGACCGCCACATCGATGCCCTTGCCAAGGAAATCGATATTCAAGTGATCGAACAGCAGAACGGTTCGGTTTCGATTTTTACAAACTCCGGCATCTCGTTGTTCACCGGTGAGGCGCAGAGGCTGGAGTTTGACCAAGTGGCCAAGCTCAACCCGCTGTCGCAATATTCAAGCATACCGGGCGAGCGCACCGTTGGCACGGTGACGATTGGTGCACTGGGCAGCGACTCCATCGATTTGCTGGCTGGCAACAACATCCGCTCTGGTCGGTTGGCTGCTTTTGTAGAGCTTCGCGACGATACGCTGGTGGAGATGCAGAACCGGCTGGATGAGTTCGCGCATCATTTGGCGCTGTCTATGTCGACCGTGACGCAGGAGAGCGCAGCGCTCGATCCGATCCCTGGTGACACCAGTGCTGATTTTGGCGGGACGGGAACGTTCGCGCCGATTGATTTCACCAATGCCGGGTCCAATGACGGCCTGATTTCCTTTGATTTGACCGTTGATGGTGTGACCCAAACGGTCGATGTCACCTATGCTGAAGCCGCTGCTGGCGCGGTAGACCCTGCAGCTGTTACGCAAGCTGAGTTGGTGAGCCTGATCAATCAGGAAGCCAACACCGCGTTTGCAACTGTTGGCGTGAGTTACGCTGTCGCTGACGGCACCGCCATTGATCTGCGGTCCACCACGACCGGTGCTGGCTCGAACATTGGTGTCGCGTCCTACACTGAAGCTAACTTGGCTGGCACCACCACGCTTGCCAATGGTAGCGCGACCGGCGGCTCAGCTTTCGATGGGTTGCAGGTTGATCTGACGAACATTCAGCCAGGCAATCAGGTCTCGCTAAACGTGACCGACACTGTCGCCTCAACCACGCAGCAGATCACGCTGGTGCATGTCACGGATCCGGCATCCCTGCCGCTCGACAATGATCTGACAACCAACCCCAATGATCTGGTGATCGGCGTTGATCTGACCGATCCGGCAGCCGTCGAGGCGGCGCTTGCGGCTAGCGGTGTTGGCCTTTCTGTGGGAACCGGCACAGGCGGTGCGTTGCAGTTCATCGATGATGGCGCGGCTGGCCAATACGACATCAATTCACTGTCTGCCCGCGTGTCGGTCACCGATCTGCAAAGCGGGTCGGTGCAGATGCCAATGTTCAACGACGGCATCGAGAACAATGGCTTTTATACCAACAGCCAGGATGGGCAGGATCAGAAGGTGGGGTTTTCCGCCCGCATTCAGCTTAACAACGAGATCTTGAGTGATCCGTCGGTGCTTTCCAAAATGACGCCCACCACAGCGTCAGGCGATGCGACGCGCGCGACCTATCTCTACGAGCAGTTCACCTCGACCCAGTTTGGTGTGGATGCGAACACCGGGATCGGGTCGCAAGCTAACCCGCTGGATTTGAGCTTGGCATCGTTTGGCCGAGAGATCGTCAACAAGACGGCTTTTGATGCGGCATCAGCCCAACGTGCCCAGGAAGGCCAAGACATCGTCACCAATGGCCTTCTGGCCCGTCAGAGCGCTGAATCCGGCGTCAATATTGACGAAGAAATGGCCCGTCTCACCGAATTGCAGGCTGTCTACGCCGCCAACGCTCAAGTGATGAGTGTGGCGCGCGAGATGATGGACCTGCTGCTCAACATTTAAGGGAGCGTATCGCAATGACCGTGAATTCCGTCACGCAGACCTCCATCAACACGGATCGCATGCTCTCGCTGCGTTCGCAGCTTGATAATCTTCAGCGTCAGCTAGGCACAGGCATGCGTGCCGACAACTACGCTGATTTGGGCTCGTCACGCTCCACATCGCTTGCTTTTCGCGCTGAGCGCGCGGCCTTGGACGGCTTCCAAGAGGCTATTGGGCGCACTGAGGTGACATTTTCGCTGATGTCCAAAACGCTGGAACGGCTGGATGAAATCGCCAGTGACATGAAGGGCGATGCGATCCCAACCTCATTTGTGATCCAAAATGGTGATCGCACCACGGCTCAGGTTTCCGCTGAGTTCCGCTTCTATGAGACCGTGACGCTGCTCAACTCCGATGTTGAAGGGCAGTACATGTTCTCCGGGCTTTCCACCGACACCGAGCCTGTGGCCCCCGCCGCGGACATTATGGAAGGTGCTGGCGCGCGCGATGGTTTTAAACAGGTGCTCGATGAGCGCCAAGAGGCCGATCTGGGCGGATCGCTCTCTGATCCTTTGCTCACAGGTCGGCTTGATCTGGCCACGGTGGGCACCACGACATCGCTTACGGAGGCTGGCGGCGACGTTTTTGGCTTCCAGCTTGACACTGTGGCCGGCGCGTCTTCGTCGTCCCCGTCGATCACCACAACCGGACCTGCGGGTGCGCCTGAGGCGCTGAGCTTTGATGTTACAGGCGCTGTTGATGTTGGCGAAACGGTTCGGTTTGCCGTCACGATGCCTGACGGCACGCGCGAGGACATCACGCTGACCGCTGCTAACAGTTGGGATGATGGCGAGAACGTCTTCCAAGTCGACGCCAATCCAGCGGCAACGGCAGCAAACCTTGGCGTTGCGATCCGCAACGCGATTGATGATCTGGCGCGCACGGACCTGGCTGCATCCTCAGCAGTGAAGGCAGGGCAAGACTTCTTTGACAACAATCCGCCACTGCGTGTTGTGCCCGATGCGCTGAACGGTATCGCGGGCGCGACCAGCACGGTTGCCGATGCGACCAACACGGTGATCTGGTACCAAGGTGAAGATGGCCCGCTGGATGCGCGTCTGACCAACACCACGCGCGTGGATGATGGTGTGCAGGTTGCTTATGGCGCACGTGCCAACGAAGATGCCTTGCGCACGACGCTGCGTGAATTGGCTGTGTTTTCTGCGCAGAGCTTTGACGTTGATGATCCCTCTGCTGCCGACCGGTACACCCAAGTTGCCGGGCGCACGCGCGAGAATTTGGATGATCCGTCGGGGGGCAACCTGCCGCGTTCTATTGCGCTTGAGGTTGGTACCGCATCAACACTGGTGGAGGCGACCAAAGAGCGGCATATCGCAACGCGGGCTGTCTTTAACGATATCTTGGCGGGAACAGATGGGATCACCCAGGAAGAAGTGGCTGCCAAGTTGCTCAACATCCAAACGCGGCTGGAAGCCTCGTATTCGGTGACAGCCATGCTAAGCGAGCTTTCCCTGGTGAACTTCCTGAGATAGGCGCGCCTCAACGTCTAAGCCAAGATACAAAAAACCCGGCGAAACGCCGGGTTTTTTATTTGGAGCAGACTTTGATACTCTAGGCGGCTGACGGCGGCTGCGTCTCAGCGCTTTCAATGCCAGCATCATCACCCTCGCCGACACCACGAAGACCTGCGGCGATCTCTTTGTTGATAGAGATAAGGCTGCGAAGCTTGTCGGCTTCGGGTTTCATTTGAATTTTCAGCGTGTGATTGAAAACGAAAAAGCCCAGATTGGCGACGTTTTGCGCGACCGGTTTGGGCAATGGGCTATCCTCGGCGGTTACCGCATCGAGGAAAACAGCCCATAGGCGCCTGTTGTAAAGCAGGGCATCGTTGAGCGTCTCTTGCAGGTCATCCCAATTGTCAAAGATGGTTTGCAGCTGCGCGGCTGACTTCATCAGCAAATGCGCTTCAAGGTCACGTGGTTGAACCGTCGCCTGTGTCGTGCGTCCGTAGGCCGCTGCCGCTGATTGTTGCATCCTGCAATCGCTCCTCTTCGTGCGAAATCAAAGCCTTAGCTTCTCTTAACGCTTTGTAGAGGTCACCCGTTAATATTTTGTTATTGATGCGCTCAATGATGCCAGCACTTGTGGGGGCGGCGTTCATAAAGTCTTGGCTGAGTGCCAAAAAATCATCGGCATGGTTGTCGATGTTGCCGGCCAGATACATCAGTTGAACAGCAAAATAGACGCGTTTGGCCGGTGTGTCGGCGGTCTGTGCGGTGAGGATGTCTTTTTCCCGCAGAATGGGCGCATCGCCCTCGATAAACAGCCTGGTGCGCTGATTGTCGTTGGTGATGACGCAATCGCCAAGGATAATGCGTTCGCCGGGCTTCAGTTCAACTTTCAAGGCCATTCTAGCCACCTCCATCGCCGGTGATTCTGCGGCGCTTTCAACCTACCACGCTTTGCCGGTGTTCGGGCTATCGAGGGTGGGTTTGAGGATGAAGCGTACGCCAAAAGAGCTGAATGACGGGTAGGGACGGGCGCTCTCAATCGAACGGTTGGCTTAACGCCCGGGCAAGAATGCGAGCGCGCAAGAGAAAAGGGCGGCGCATACGCACCGCCCTTCTCAATAGGCTTGATAGGAAAGCTGGTCTTAGAAGAGACGCAGCACGTTCTGGTCGGCCTGCGAAGCGAGCGACAGAGCGGTCGAAGACAGCTGCTGGCGGGTCTGCAGGGCAAGAAGGTTGGCACCCTCTTCGTTGGTGTCGGCCAAAGTCAGGTTAGCAGCACCAGTTTCCAGCGTGTTGATCATCGACTTGGTGAAGTCTTCGCGAGTCTCAACGATGGAGAGGTTGGAACCGAACTCAGAAGCCTGCGAGCGCAAGCTGCCGATTGCGGTGTCCAGTGTATCCAAAGTCGCGTTGATCGCGGTGTCGGTATCAAGGCCTGTTGAAGCCAACTGACCAAGGCCCAGACCGGCCGCGTCGAAAGACACACCCGTGATGGACAGAGTGGACGAACCATCTTCGTTGAAGATCACCGACAGATCATCGCCATCGAGAAGGTTCACTCCGTTGAAGCCGGCATCTTCCGCCAGTTCATCGATTTGACCCATCAACTCGTTGTACTGCGTCACGAACTCTGCACGCTCTGGGTTAATCGAGGTGGTCGTGCTGGTATCAGTACCGGCGTTGGTGCCGTTAGCGATGCCCGTAGAACCACCGGCTGCGGTTGCGCTGTAGTTTGAAATTGCCACAGACGAGGACGCGCCGGTCGTGCCCGACGTGATCGTCAAGTTGCCTGACGTTCCATCAACGGCTGCGGTGGCTCCGGTGACCTGATCGTTGATCAGTGCAGCAACGTTGGCGGCCGTCAGAGCTGACGAATCGAACGATGTTGAGTTGGCTGTGTTGTAGGCAGTGACAGCTGCATCATCGATGGTAACGGTTTGCGCCGTCCCGCCATCAACTGCGATGTCGAAGGAGATCGAGTCGGTTGCAGGAACGGCTGCGGCACCGGCGTCAGTTCCGTTGGCAAGACCCAAGCCGCCGCCGGTAACGCTCTCGGTAAAGCTGCTGATCGTCACATCTGAGCTTGTGCCAGTTGTGCCAGACGTGATCGACAGCTCACCACCAGAGAACGAAGCCGTTGCACCAAGGCTCGCATCACCAATTTCTTGGGTGATAACAGCGGCCAATTCGGCGCCTGTGATAGCTGTGCGGTCAGCGACCGTGCTGCCAGGGTTGGCGGCATCGTACTGGTCAAGCGCAGCAGTATCGATGGTGATGGTTTGTGCGCCACCGCCATCAATAGCTAGATCGAATGAGATCGAATCTGCTGCGACCAAAGGCGAACCGGTGTCGGTGCCGTTTGCGATGCCTGTGTTGTCGGTGAAACCGGACGTGTTGGTATCAACGGTTGCCAGGTTTGCAATGGTCACAGACGACGATGCACCGGTCGTGTCAGAGGTGATCGAGATCGTGCCGCCGCTTTCAGTCGCCGTCGCACCAGTGATGGCGTTGTTCAATACGGCAACGAACTCAGCCGCATCATCAATCGTGCTGTCGTTGTTGCCGACTGCACCAACGGCAGCCGCGTCGATCGTGATGTTCTGTGTACCACCACCATCAACGGTGACATCGAAGGTGATCGCATCATCAACGCCGTCAAACGGACCAGTTGCCGAACCGAAGGAGAAGGAAACCTCACCTGCCGTCGCCGCCGAACCGGCGCCAAGGTTAACAGCGCTGAAGCCAGTGCCTGTCAGCGCACCAGCATCTGCTGGGGTGCTGCCACCCGTGATGTCTAGCGCAGAAAACGCTCCGGCGTTGGTGGTACCAGCGGTTGCAGCACCGACAACATCAATGGTGCTTGGTGTCTGAAGTGCCTGTCTTGCTGTAGCCTGTGCGGACTCAACCAGTTTGGTGATGGCTGAAATACCGTTGTCGGCAGCTTCCAGGGTCTGCGTGGCGTTGGACACGCCATCGAGCAAACGACCCAGATCGCTTGCACGGCTGTTCAATGCCGATGCGGTGAAAAAGTTGGTTGGGTTATCAAGAGCTGAGTTCACTTTCAGGCCGGTCGCCAGACGCTCTTGCGTCTTCGACATCAAGTCTGCGGTGCTCTGCAGCGAGAGAAGGTTGGAGCGTACTGCGCTCGAAAGAGTGATATCTGACATAATTGATCCTTTCCTAGGGTCTAACACGCCTCGTTCTGGGCGTTGCGTGACAATGGCCTTGGAAACGATAAAAGGTGGTTAACAGGTAACCATGTCCATCGGGAAATTTTTACACATTGTTGAGCATGTGGCCTAGCGCTCTGATTATGAAGCTCTTTCAGACAGCAAAAAAGGGCGGCGCCGAAGCGCCGCCCTTTGGCAGAAAGTGTGAAGGGTAGGGCGTCTTAGAGCAGACGCAGCACGTTCTGGTCAGCCTGCGAAGCAAGCGACAGAGATGTCGACGACAAGCTCTGGCGAGTTTGCAGGGCCAGAAGGTTGGCACCTTCTTCGTTGGTGTCGGCCAAAGTCAGGTTGGCAGCACCGGTTTCCAACGTGTTGATCATCGACTTGGTGAAGTCTTCGCGGGTTTCCACGATGGAGAGGTTGGAACCGAACTCAGAAGCCTGCGAGCGCAGGGAGCTGATGGCCGTGTCCAGGTTGCCAAGCACCGTATCGATCGACGTATCCGTGTCAAACGCCGTGGTACCCAGCGACGACAGACCAAGGCCTGCTGAGTCGAAAGACACGCCGGTGATGTCCAAGGATGACGAACCATCTTCGTTAAACGTCACCGACAGGTCATCGCCGTTCAGCAAGTTCACGCCATTGAAACCGGCATCTTCAGCCAGTTCGTTGATCTGGCCAACGATCTCATTGTACTGCGAAATGAACTCAGCACGTTCTGGGTTGACGCCACTTGTTGTGGATTCGGCGGCGCCGGTGTCCGTTCCGTTGGCAAGACCCGTGGAACCGCCGGTCACAGAAGCAGAGAAGCTGCTAATGGCCACGCTGGAGCTTGTGCCCGTTGTGCCTGATGTGATGGTCAGGTTGCCTGAATCCGCATCGACAGCCGCTGTGGCGCCGGTGATTTGGTCGTTGACCAAGGCAGCGACGTTGTCTGCGGTCAGAGCGGTAGCGTCAAAGCTTGTGCTGTTGGCCGTGTTGTAGGCAGTCACAGCCGCAGCATCGATCGTTACCGATTGGGCTGTGCCACCATCGACGGCAACGTCGAAGCTGATGGAGTCGGCGGCGGTTACAGCCGAACCGGTGTCGGTGCCGTTTGCGATGCCTGTGTTGTCGGTGAAACCGGACGTGTTGGTATCAACGGTTGCCAGGTTTGCAATGGTCACAGACGACGATGCACCGGTCGTGTCAGAGGTGATCGAGATCGTGCCGCCGCTTTCAGTCGCCGTCGCACCAGTGATGGCGTTGTTCAATACGGCAACGAACTCAGCCGCATCATCAATCGTGCTGTCGTTGTTGCCGACTGCACCAACGGCGGCCGCGTCGATGGTGATGTTTTGCGTACCGCCGCCATCAACTGTGATGTCGAAGGTGATCGCATCATCAACGCCATCAAAGGCGCCGGTTGCAGAGCCGAAGGAGAAGGAAACTTCACCAGCGGAGGCTGGCGAGCCCGCGCCTAAGTTGACGTTGGTAAAGGCTCCAGCTTCAGTCGTACCAGCTGTGGCCCCAGTTGTCGTTTCAACCGTTGCCGATGTCTGCTGAGCTTGACGGGCCGTCGCTTGAGCAGACTCGACCAATTTGGTGATAGCTTCAATACCGTTATCAGCCGCTTCCAGTGTCTGTGTGGCGTTGGAAACACCATCCAGTAGGCGACCGAGATCGTTTGCACGGCTGTTCAGTGCAGACGCGTTGAAGAAGTTGGTTGGGTTGTCCAAAGCAGAGTTGACCTTAAGACCTGTGGCCAGACGCTCTTGCGTCTTCGACATCAGATCGGCGGTGCTTTGCAATGAGAGAAGGTTGTTGCGCACTGCGCTTGAGAGAGTAACATCAGACATAGTCATACCTTTCTAGGATCAAAAACGCCTCATCCTGAGACGCGCTGACACCATGACCGCGGCCAGCTAAGAGCGGCTTAAGTGGAATGGTAAATTTTGAATGATTTTAGTCGTTTAGCCGGGTTTTGCGGCTATGATTTCCAGCCTGTTAACGGCACCAGACGGGGTCATGTTTGCTTAACCCTGAGTCCAGAATGGCCGAGCGGGGTTCGATGCGGTTGCCGGGTTGAGCAACGGCGGCAAACTTCAGCCTCGCACAAGCGATTGTCGTGGATCGGGCAGAGGCTTCGTTTAGCCAAAAATTGTGCGCGGGCCGCGATACGCGTGAGCGCACGTTTACAGCTAAGCTAACTCTAGCAAGCGACGTTAAACGGTCCGGCGGATCTCGGAGACACCCTGAAGAGCATCGTAGCGAGCAATGGCGCGTTGTTTCAGCGTTGCGTTGTTTGGGAACTGATGGCGCAACTCGCCTGTATCACCGGCAAGCGTTTGGATGACCAGCGAGCCAGTGGCTTCGTGGGTTTTAACATCCAATTCTGATTGCGCGCGCAATGCTTCGGCGCTCGCCTCTTGCCTAGCACGCCGTGCTTCATCTTCGGCGATGCGTTCGTTGTTTGAGCGCGGGGCTTCCGCGCTTGGCTCAACAGCTTTGGGTTTTGGCAAATCGGTCGCGGCCGAACCGCGCTTTGCTTTGGGTTCGACAGCGGCAACAATAGGCACAAAGCCCTGGGGTGCTCGCGTATCCATCGTCCTATCCTCGGGTACTCACTACTAGAGAGGGAACGTGTCTCAGTGTGAGTCAGGATAGGACGAACGCATGAATCTTCAGTTAAGGATTCCGTTAGCTATTGTGCCGTAGCGGTAAGCGTTCAAAGAGCACGATCAACCGAGATTGCGGCTGCCTGACCACCCGACGTCATGGTTCCGGACGCACCGTAGGTTTTGGGCTGGCGACCAGCTGATACCTTGTCGGAGAGGCGGGTGAGCAGGTGCTCTGAGACTGCCTTGGCAGTCGATACCGTCGCCAGGTTCTTTTGCAACTCGGCCTGAAACTCTTCGTTCAACCGGCGCAACTCATCCAGTTTCACCGGTACGTGCCGCGAGATGATGTCTTTGTGCGCCTGCAGGTGCCCAAGGGCTGAGCGGTAGGCGAACATCAACTCGTTCTTGGTGTCTTGGTCGGTGGCGTCTTTTGAAAACGCTCCATCACGTAACGCCTTGGTTTCACGGCGCAGATGCTGGGTGAGGGCGATCATCAGCCCATGCAGACGCTCAGCAAAGTTGGCCGCGCTTTCACGGTCGGTGATCGGTACATCGGCGGTAAGATTGGGATGTGTCATGGCGATTGCCCTAGTTCATCGTTTCCTGGATACGCAGAAGCTCTGAGCGCACTTGATCGGCAATGCCGATGCCGCCGGATGCAGCCATCTCTTTGGCATACTCTTCAACCAACAGGCCCTGCCACATTTTTTCGCCTTCTCCGCCACCAAAAGGTTCGGAGATTTCAACGCCGTCAAAAATCGGCTTGAGCATGGCTGTCAGCATCACCGCCTCAAACTCTTCAGCGGCTGCGCTCACCGCTTCGGGATCACCTTGCGTGGCGGCAGCCATGCGGTGAAAGGACTGGGTTGATGGACTAGCCAGAGCGGCAGCCTGAGTTTGCAAGGAATTGTCCATTTACATCACCTCGATATCGGCTTGCAGCGCACCGGCTGCCTTGATGGCGTGGAGGATGGCGATCAAATCACGGGGGCCAATGCCCAAGGCGTTGAGGCCGTCGACCAGTTCGCGCAGGGTTACAGTCTGTTCAACAATGCCGAGTTGTGTCTCTGCACCCTCGACCACGTCGATGGCAGTGCGCGGCACGACGACCGTCTCACCATTCTCCGCGAACGGCAGTGCCTGGCTGACCTGCGGCTCTTCAGTGATGGTGACAGTTAGGTTGCCCTGGGCAATCGCCACGGTGGAGACGCGCACATCGCGACCGAGCACGATGATACCAGAGCTTTCGTCAACGACGATCCGCGCGGTCTGATCAGGCTCGATCAACAGCTGTTCGATGTCGGTGAGAAGTTCCACCATCGTTGTTTGGTAGTGCGCGGGCATTGTCAGTTGCACGGTGCCTGGATCGGTGCTGACGGCAAGCTCTTCACCCAGCAAAGCGTTGATCGCCAGAGCCATACGGCGTGCTGTTGTCAGATCAGGATTGCGCAGGGCCAGGCGTATGGAACTCATGCCGGCGAGGTCGAAATGCACTTCACGTTCCACCAGCGCGCCATTGGCGATACGCCCCGTGGTCGGCACGCCCCGGGTAATGGATGCCGCTGCACCACCAGCCTCGAAGCCGGCAATCGCAACAGGGCCTTGCCCGATGGCGTAAACTTCTCCGTCGGCACCCAAAAGCGGGGTGACAAGAAGGGTGCCGCCTTGAAGGCTATCGGCATCACCAAGGGCGGAGACGGTGATGTCTATCCGTGTGCCTTGGGTGGCAAATGGCGGCAGATTGGCTGTCACCATGACGGCGGCAACATTGGCCGTGCGCAGTTCGGCGCTGGGTGTGTTGACGCCCAGACGCTCCAGCATGGCGCGCAGAGACTGCCTGGTGAAGGGCGCGTTGTTGAGGGTATCACCTGTGCCATTGAGGCCAACGACCAAGCCGTAGCCAACCAGTTGGTTTTCGCGAACGCCCTCGAAATCAGCAATGTCTTTGATGCGTGATGTGGCGCCTGCGGGAATCGCCAGGGTGATTGTCAGTGCGATGGCGAACAGAAGAGTGGTTATGGAAAGGATATGGGCGCGCATGGGCGGTTCCTAATGGCAGCGGTTTGCTATCTTTCGATACAAGAGCCGTGCCAACATCCATCCATGGCATTATCGTATTGATTTAACTTGATAAAAATGAGGCAATGGCGGGGCCAAAAAGGCGTCAGCATGTTCAAAGCATGGCGAGGCTTGCCCCAAGGTCGGCCAAATGTGCCGGGTTCTTAAGGTTTGATTAACCAAAATGGCCGGACAAGGGGGAGGGTTTGAAAACGGGGCTGGAGGGCCTTATGCGGGTCGAAGGACCAAAGACATCTGCGGCCACTGGTAAGGCACGCAAAAGCGGCAGCGCAGCGAGCGGTTTTTCTGTTCCTTCGCAAGGCGGTGCTGCTGCTGCTTCGTCCACCGCCGTTTCCGGAGGGGTTGCGGGTGTTCAAAGTCTGGATGCGATTCTTGCGTTGCAATCTGTGGATAATGTTGATGATCGCGAACGACGTGCGGTGCGCCATGGACACGATCTTCTGGACCAGCTGGAAGCGCTTCGGGCCGATCTATTGGCTGGGCATATTTCGCCGCAACGGGTTGGTGCTTTGCTCTCGCTGATCCGTGCAAAACAAGGCGCTGATGACCCCAAACTTGCCGCTTTGATTGACGATATCTCGCTGCGCGCCCGCGTAGAATTGGCTAAGCTTGGGATAGACGCGTAACAACGCGCACCAATCCACCCCATCATCATATTTCTGTCGCGTTCGCTTTGCTAACAGCCTCTCACCAGGTTCACACATCGCTCGCGAAGGCGTTGCTTGTGGCGCGCGAAGCTATGGCGTATAGGCTGCCGAAACTTCAACCTTGGCGATAGGCCGAATCTGGGCGGAGGGAGCGTTATGTTGGACGTGCACGATGACTACCGGCCATCTGAGGATGAGCCTTTTATGAATGAGCGCCAGCGCAATTATTTCCGAAAGAAATTGATTGCCTGGAAAGACGACATATTGGCCGAGGCGCGCGATACGCTGGCCCATATGCAAGATGATACCGTCAACCATCCCGATCTTACCGACCGAGCATCCTCTGAGACAGACCGGTCGATTGAGTTGCGGGCGCGTGACCGTCAGCGCAAGCTGATTTCCAAGATCGATGCGGCGCTGCGGCGGCTTGATGATGGTACGTATGGGTTCTGTGAAGAAACCGGTGACCCCATCACGCTTAAGCGCTTGGATGCGCGGCCAATTGCGACGCTGTCGCTGGAGGCGCAAGAAGCTCATGAGCGCCGCGAGAAGGTGTATCGCGACGACTGATTGGTCAGCTTGACGGTAAACACAGTAAGGCGCGGCATCTGTTCTGGATGCCGCGCCTTTTTTGTCTGACATGCCGTGTGATGAGCTAAAATATGGGGAGCTTCAACGCATCACGGGAGAGAGCATGCCAGGGGCAGAAGCCAACGGCGTTGGGACCCGTTGACCTCTGCCGATTTGGCTGCCGTGATTAGAACGGCATCAAGATATCGAACAGCTGCTGACCGTAACGGGGCTGCTGCACATCGGTGATCTGTCCACGTCCACCGTAAGCGATGCGCGCTTCGGCGATCTTGGAGGATTCGATGGTGTTGGAAGCATCGATGTCTTCCGGGCGGATAACACCGGCCACGATGAGCTCGCGTACCTCAAAGTTGACGCGCACTTCCTGACGGCCTTCGATGACCATGTTGCCATTGGGAAGAACTTGCGTCACCACCGCCGCAACCGTGGTGGTGAGGCGCTCTGATCGGTTCACCGAGCCTTGGCCGTTGGAGGAAGAATCGGAGTCAAAATCCGCAATGGTCTCGGCCGTTGCTCCAAGTTCGGATGGAATGATTCGATCGAGCGTGGTGCCGATGAATGCACCGCCACCAAGTTGCTCGGTGGAGGAGCGGGTGCGTGCCGTCTGGTTGGCAATCTGTGCGCTGTCGGTGATATCGACCTGCACTGTCACCAGGTCACCAACACGCGAGGCACGCTGATCGTTAAAGAAAGCCCGTGAGCCGGAGCGCCACAGCGAGTTTGGGCTATAGGTCGCCACCATCGGCTCAGGCATCGGCATCGAAACCGGGCGGTAGCCGGGCTGCGTGGTTGGGTTTTGGATGGCTGACAAAGCTGGCTGTTCGCCGATGTTGGCAACACGGTCTGCTGCGGAGCAGCCTGCTAGAACCAGACCCGCAAGGGCAAGAACAGCAAGGCGCTGATAGTTGGTAACAAGGCTCATTGGATACGCTCCGCCGTGTCAGAGTTGGATGGGGAAAGGCGTGTGGAGGCTGCGACGTCTTGCATCGGGCCCAGAACGTGAACCAGGCCGTGGCCCGCCACGACACCGCGCACAATGCGGTCGGATTGCAGGTTCATCACGTCGATGGATTGGCCCTGGGAACCGTCGTCCATGGCGCGGGCACGCACCGTGAGCGCAAGGGCGCCGTGGCGATAGACCAGCGTCACCAGATCCTGGCGCTCCACCATCAACGGGGCGGTCAAATCATCTGGATTGAGTGGGGCACCGGCACGCAGCGAGCGGCGCGCTGCTTGACCGATAATGTCGGCGTTTTCTAGCAGTGTTGGCGTGCCAAGGGTGCGGCTGAAAGGAACGTCCTGCAGCCGCAGGTCCGAGGCGCGGACCACATCGCCACGTGCCAAGGCGCGTCCGAGAACAGGAACCATGACCCTGTGTTCAGCGCGACCATCCAGACGGGCGATTTCTTGGCCCGATGGCGTTCGAATGAGAGCAGAAAAACGCTCCGAGCGTCCTGATGGTGCAACAAGCAGGTCCACCTCTAGGCGATTGGCAACTTCAGCGGGGATCATTATCGGTGAGGGGCTGCTCGCGAGCGTGATGGCATAGCGTCCAGCATTCTCGCCACGCAGATTGGTGAGCTGCGTCTGCAGCGTGTCCTGCAGCATCTGTTCGAAATCCATGGCGTTCAACCGGACGCCGGCACGTTCCACGGAAATCTCAGTCAGTCCGGCTAGATCGACGATTTGCAGGCCAGCCTGACGGGCGGCATCCAGCACGGTGTGGGCTGGAACCCGGCCACGGGTCCCGGGAGCAGGGGCGCGGAAAACCGGTGTCTCAGCATACATGCCGGCATGGTCGAAAAGATCGCCAAGCGTGACCAGGTCGGAGGTTACAACAACCTGTGGACGCAGCAGAGGCAAGGGCGCATCGAATTGGTCGGCGATGCGGGCGCCGATGGTTGATTGGGCGGCGGAAAAGGGTGCGGCCACGAAGAAGAACAAAAGGGCCAGAAGCAAGCGGGTGATCATTTTCCAGGCCTCCCTTAGCGCATCATCTGCGAGGTGTTTGACAGCATCTCATCGGCCGCCCGCACCACGCGGGCATTCATCTCGTAGGCGCGCTGTGCGGCGATGAGATCGGAGATTTCCGTCACCGAATTGACGTTGGCGAGCTCGATGTAACCCTGGCGGACAGAACCGAAACCTTCATCGCCTGGATTGCCGGTAACAGGGGCGCCGCTGGAAGCGGTCTCCGTGAACAGATTGTCGCCGATGGCTTGCAGACCGCTTTGGTTGATAAAGCGGGCAAGTTGCACTTGGCCGATTGTTGTGGCGGCTCCACCGGTGCCAAGAACAGCGGTCACTGTGCCATCAACGCCGATGGCCAAACCCCGCGCGTTTTCCGGAATGGTGATACCTGGTTCAACGGTGAACCCATCGGCGGTCACCAGAGTTCCGGTCGCATCGCGCTCAAATGTGCCAGCGCGGGTGTAAGCCGTACCGCCATCTGGTAGCTGGATTTGGAAAAATCCGTCACCGGAGATTGCCATATCGAGCTCTTTATCGGTTGGCTGAATGGAGCCCTGGCTCATGATGCGCGGTGTGGCAGCGGTCATGACACCGGAACCAATTTGCACGCCCGATGGCAAAATCGTGCCTTGCTCGGAGGTTTCGGCGCCGACGCGACGCAGGTTCTGATAGAGAAGGTCCTGAAATTCGGCGCGCTGCTTTTTAAAGCCGGCGGTGCGCATGTTGGCGATGTTGTTCGAGATAACCTCGACATTCGTTTCCTGGGCCATCATGCCGGTGGATGCGATGTAAAGCGCTTGCATGGGTTCGGTCTCCTAAACGCTTAGCTCAAACGGCCCAGAAGGCGGATGGCCTCCTGACGCATCTGATCGGATTGGCGCATCATGTTGGATTGCATTTCGTAGGCGCGTTGCACCTCAACCATGCGGGACATTTCCCGCACCGGCTGCACGTTAGAGGTTTCCAACACGCCTTGTGTCAGCCGCACTGTTGGGTCGGGGTCAGCCAATTCAGGCGCGGCAAAGAGATTGGCGCCGATTTTCTCCAACGCCTGTTCGCTGGGAAACGACACCAACTGAAGCGTGCCGCGACCGCCTGCATTGGTGGTGATTTGGCCTGTGCCGCCAATGGTGATGTCGCTGTCTGCCGGCGTGAAGAGGATTGGTGTGCCGCCGAGCGAAATAACCGGGTGACCGCCATGGGTCACCAACTGGCCTTGATCATTGATCTGCAGCGCACCATCACGGGTGTAACGGATGCCTTGCGGCGTTTCGACCGTGAGATAGCCGCCTGGCGACAGGGCGATATCCAGTTCGTTACCTGTCATCTCGCGGGCGCCGGGCTGTGTATCGCGGTAGGTTGCCCAGTCCTGCACGAACGCAACATCATGGTCGCGGCGCTGGAACGCTGATGCCTCCGCGCGCGGCATCAGATAGTCTTCAAAGGCAACACGCTCGGCTTGAAAGCCGGTGGTGTTCATGTTCGCCAAATTGTTGGCGATGACGTCCAGTTCGCGGCGCAGAGCGACTTCGCGGGACAGTCCAACAAGCTGAGCATTCATCATGACGGGCGATTCCTCTCCATGAATCGTTAAGACACACCGCCAAAATCCGGTGATGTGGGTCTCGTTCAGGTCACGATGCCGAGCTCCCCAGCGGGCAACATGGTGAACGATGCGTTACCTATTGCAGGAGCTGTGCCAGTTTTAAAAATCTTTGTAATACAATAGGATAGAGGGTTTCAGTCGCGTGTCGTCATGGGTGGTAGGGTGTTCTTGCCGCCCCACAAGCGCCCTCACCCGGCAATTCTGACCGGGTCGTCAACACTTCGTTAACCAACGGCGCCCATTGGTTAACACACGAGACTTTTCCGATAGGGCGGACCCGATGGCCGACGTAGATGTAACCCCCGACGATCTGGATGCTGACGCTGCTGGCGAGGGCGAAGATGCGTCTGAGGATGGCGTTAAGCGCAAGCTTTCCAAAAAGATGCTGATCATCATCGCCGCTGTTGGCGTGGTTTTTCTTGTTGGCGGCGGTGTTGGCGCAGCTTTCTTGCTCGGTTGGGTCGGTGGCGGTAGCCCTGAAGAAATTGCGATTGAGCAGGCTCAGGCGCCGAAGTTTTACTACGACCTGCCAGAAATCACCGTGAACCTCTCCAATGCCGAGCGGCGTGCGCAATATCTTCGCCTCACTGTGGCGCTGGAGATGTCTAACGAGGAAATCGGTGGCGTGATCGAGCCGAATTTGCCGCGTATTCTCGATGTTTTTCAGACCTATCTGCGCGAGCTTCGCGTGTCCGATCTGGAAGGCTCAGCTGGGCTGTTTCGGCTCAAGCACGAGCTCCAGCGGCGTATCAACCTTGCGATCTTCCCTGCGGAGATTGATGCCGTTTTGTTTCGCGAAATCATCGTTCAATAGGAGCCCATTATGATGGCTGAAGAAGACGATTTTGAAGATGATGATGACGCCGATGATATGGCGGCCCAATGGGCGGCTATGCTTGACGATGAGGATGAGGAAGACTCTGAGTCCCAACAAAAAGGCGCTGATCGTGTCCTAAGTCAGGACGAGATCGATAACCTGCTCGGCTTCAACGCAGAGCAGGGCCATGACGGCGAAACCTCTGGCGTGCGCGCCATCATCAACTCGGCCTTGGTGTCCTATGAGCGCCTACCGATGTTGGAGATTATCTTCGATCGTCTGGTACGCCTGACAACGACCAGCTTGCGCAATTTCACCTCTGACAATGTGGAGGTTTCGCTGGATGGCATCACGTCGGTGCGGTTTGGCGATTATCTCAATTCCATTCCACTGCCTGCGATCCTTTCGGTCTTCAAAGCTGAAGAGTGGGACAATTTCGGCCTTATCACTGTCGATTCCAGCCTGATCTACTCGGTGATCGATGTTCTGTTGGGCGGTCGTCGCTCATCCTCCTCCATGCGGGTGGAGGGGCGCCCCTACACCACCATTGAGATGAACCTTGTGCGCCGGATGGTTGAGGTTCTCATCAACGATGCAGAATCAGCTTTCGCGCCGCTTTCGAAAGTCACGTTCAACGTTGATCGGCTGGAAACAAACCCGCGCTTTGCCACCATTTGCCGGCCCGCCAACGCTGCCATTCTGGTGGAAATGCGTGTCGATATGGAAGATCGCGGCGGCAAGGTTGAACTGCTCATTCCATACGCCACAATCGAGCCCATCCGCGAGCTGCTCCTTCAGATGTTCATGGGAGAGAAATTCGGTCGCGATTCCATCTGGGAAGGTCATCTGGCCACCGAAATCTATTCCGCCAAGATCGGCGTTGATGCGGTGATCTATGAAGAGATGATGCCGCTTTCGAAAGTGATGGATTTCAAGGAAGGGCAAACGTTGATGTTTGAGACTGCCCCGACCGATCCGATTTATCTGAAATGCGGTGAAACCGTCATTACCGAGGGGCAGCTGGGTCAACGTGACCGCAACGTTGCAGTTCGTGTGATGAAAAACCTGCGCAAACCAAAAACAACATTGGCATCCTTTGAACATGCCGAGCAGCCAAACCCGATGGAGTCGTGATGCTAAACCTTCCTCTGAACCTGGTGATTGAAGGATTGGTGGCCATTCTTTTGGTGATCACGATCGGTTATTGCATTTTGCTCAACAGTCGTTTGAAGCGCTTGCGCGCTGATGAAGAAGGTTTGCGTGCCACGATCGCTGAACTGTTGACGGCGACCGAGATTGCCGAGCGCGCCATTCAAGGGCTGCGCACGACCTCTGCTCAATGCGATCAGACCCTTGGTCAGCGCCTTCATCAAGCAGGCCAGGTGTCTGAGGAGCTTTCCACTAAGCTAACTGCCGCCGGTGCGGTGGTTGAGCGGCTCGGCAAGATGGCTGGTATTCCAGTCAGCGATAGCCCCGCGGTTAAACCAGCTGCCCGGGCGGTGAAACCAACATCGCCTCAGCCTGCGCCAATGCAAGCAGCGCCGACACAGGCTGCACCGGCCCCGCAAGCTGTCAGCCCAAGTCGCCGCCTGGATGATGCCGCGCGAGCCTTGCAGGATCGCCTGCAACGCGTGGCCTCGTAAAGCCTGTCAGGGAGCTTCACCATGCGTTCGATCCGTTTGCTGCCAATCGTCATCCTGACATCAATGATGCTGCTGGGCATGAAGGGCTTTAATCTCATCGCTGGGCCTGGCCACAGTGTCGGCGGTGTTGAAACTGCCCGCGCTCAAGATGCCGATGAGGCCGAGCAAGCAGCCGCAGGTGATGAAACAGACGTTGCTGAGGGCGAAACTGCGACCGCCGACGTCATGGATGCGGATATGGCCGAAGGAGACATGGCCCAAGGAGCCATGGCCGAAGGAGAGATGGCCGAGGGCGCAGACGATGTTGCGATGGACGGCGAAGGTGGCGGCACGGTGCAGGACCAAATTGATTTTCCCAGTCAGACCTCGCGCGAAGCACTATTGGAGCGGCTGGGTGAAAGACGCGTTCTCATGGAAGAGCGTGAACAAGATTTGCGTGTTCGCGAGCAATTGCTGGCTGCTGCCGAGCGTCGCCTGGAAGAACGCCTCGCCGAGCTAGAAGCGCTTGAAGCGCGGGTTTCGGCCGTTGCTGATGCCGAAGAGCAGCGTGAAAGCGAAGAAATTGGCCGCCTTGTTCAGGTCTACTCGGCGATGCGTGCCAAGGATGCCGCGGCCATCTTCGATCTGCTGGACCTGCCGATTTTGATGGAGGTGGCCAACGCGATGAACCCGCGCAAAATGGCAGACATCCTGGGTGAAATGAACACTGAGTCAGCGCGCAGGCTGACCATCGCTCTGGCTGGTATGCCGGTGCAAATGCCCGCCGAGACCAGCGAGGCATCCAACGAGCTGCCGCGCATCGACGGTGTGCCAATTCAATAGCTTTTCAGTAAGCGCTTCTTAAGGCGTGGAAATTAAGGTCATCTGACAGTTAGTCCGGTGATCTTTGCTTTGTTGACATTGCCTTCCTCGTTGTCACCCGTTCTCACGCCTCGACTGCCCGCAATGGCAGGTCTGTTGGGCGCGCTTGTGCTTGCGTGGATGACGGCGTTTCCTGGTAGTGTTCAAGCGCAATCACTGCAAGCTGTCGCAGTGGCGGAACGCGAGCGCGATTTTGGTCGATTGACCCTTGAGTTTCGTGATCGGCTCAACCTGCCTCCCTACGAAATTGACGCTGAAAACGGCGTCTTGCGGATCGTGTTCGAGGAAGCGGTGGAAACCGATATTCGCGATGCTATGCGCGTTTTGTCCGATTTTGTGACCATTGCGCGGCAAGACCCAGATGGTCGTGCCATGCGGTTTGGCCTATCGCGAGCCGTGCGGGTCAACACGATGGAAGCCGGTGAAACGCTTTTCATCGATTTCTTGCCAACCACCTGGCAAGGCTTTCCACCCCCTTTGCCTGAAGAGGTTGTTCAAAGGCTTGCCGATCGCGCACAGCAGGCTGCGCGCGAAGCTGCAGAAGCTGAACGCCGTCGTTTGTTGGGTGAACTAGAGCCAGAAGTTAGCCTTCGGGTGGGCGCTGCGCCGACCTTCACGCGCTATGCGTTCAACTGGAATGTGCCGTTCAACGTCGCCGTTTCCCAGGCTGGGCCGCAATTGGTGATGCAGTTTGACTACGACGTGCCGATTGATCTGACGCCTGCATTTGTTGATCAACCCATCGAGTTGGAGGGGCTTGAGTACGATCGCGATGGCGCGAGCTTGTCTGTCACCATGGATATTCTTCCTGGGGTTGGTCTGCGTTGGTTTGAGGATGATCAGCGGTTTATCATTGACCTGGAACGTGAAACCCCGCTGGAGATGGAGGGTATCGATCAAGCAGCGCTTGATCGCGTGATGGAAACGCTGTCGCCTCCTGTTGAAGGGATTAACGCCGGTACGACACGGTTTTCGACCGTCGGGCCACGAGACGAAGCTGTAGTGGTACCTGAGGCCGATGAGGCAGTTTCCGATCAGGTTAGTGCGTTGGACCCTGGCGACCTCAGTTCCATGGCGTCATCGGACGACAATGCAAACGACGTGCCTGCTGCGCCTGTTGCTCAGCTCGTCGATGACCGCCAGCCACCGGCTCAGGATGACCTTCAAGACCTCGCTACGCGCCCTGATGTTGCCTCGGCGCCAGCTCTGCAAAATGGGCGCGCGCCAGAGGTTGGGGAACCTGTTAGAGATGACATCGACCCCAATGTCATTCGTGTTGAAGTGCGCATGGATGGCGATGCGACACGGCTTGTGTTCCCGTTCACGCAGCCCACACCTGCCGCTGCTTTTCGACGGGAATCTTTTGTCACGTTGGTTTTCGAGAATCCCATCCCGTTTGACCTGCGGGCCATGCGCTTGGAGCTCAATGATCTTGTGCGCTCCATTCAACCTGCACGCGTGAACGATCTCAATCTTATCCATCTTGAGCTGCACGACAACGCTTTGGTGTCGATGGTACCAAGTGGTGATCGATGGGTGGTTGTGCTTGGACCGGCAATCTTGGAGCCGCCCCGCGACTTGGATATCGGGCGCGGGACCTTTGCTGACGGGAAAGCCTTCTTGGAGGTTTTGGGTGATGGGTTCGGCACGATGCGTCGTATCACCCACCCACATGTGGGCGACGACTTATTTGTCGTGCCCATGCTTGGTCCCTCGCAAGGTGCGCTGGCGCGCCAAGAAATGGTGGAGTTTGATATTCTGCCATCCGCACACGGGTTGGTTGTCCGCCCCAATGTCGATGCGCTGGCGCTGGATGTTGATCCTCAGCGGGTGGTTCTCTCCCGTGAACAGGGGCTAACCCTCTCAGAGGTTGGTTTGTCTTTGGGGTCCTTTGGTTTTTCGGCCGAGGAGCGCCCAGGCTATTTTGATTTGCGTGCTTATGCCGGTGAGGGGCCGTCGGCGTTTAACGGGCGCTACGAGGATTTCCAAAACTCCATCGCTGCCTCCGAGGGCGCTGTGCGCATTGAGCGCCTGATGGCGTTTGCGCGGTTCTTGCTTGCCTTTGACCTTGGCCAGGAAGCCAATGGTGCGCTGGATATTGTACTCTCAGAGGCATCGGCACTGGAGCATGACGAGGGCTTTCTGATGGTCCGTGCTGCCGCGCTAACACTTGCACAGCGCAATGAAGAGGCGCGCGAGATCGTCAATTCCCATGTCATGGATGGCGTTGTGGATGCCGGTTTTTGGGGCCTGCTCGCCAATGCTGGTTTGCGCGATTGGCCGGCGGTCAATGCTGCTTACGATGAGGTCGCCGCCCTGTTTGATGGCTATCCTGCATCGCTGGTGGCGCAAGCCCGCTTGGACGGCGTTGAGGCGGCGCTTCATGTACGGGCAATTGACCTGGCTACCGAGCGGCTATCGCAAATCGATCCAAGCCGTCTCATAGGAAGTCCGAAGGAAGACCGGCTCGAGCTTCTGCAGGGTAGGGTAGCCCTGGCCAAAGGGCGCGCTGAGGATGCCCTGGGCGTGTTTGACAAGGTGCGTGGCGACAATGCTGGTCCGCTTGGCGCCCAAGCCACGCTGCTGGCGATTGAAACGCGGATCGCCAACGATGAGATCAGCATGGCGATGGGGCTGGATCAGCTTGAAAACTTGGCTGTTGCTTGGCGTGGCGATGACACTGAGGTTCGCACACGGCGCTTGTTGGGCGAGCTTTACGTTGAACAAGGCCGTTACAGCGATGCGCTTTCAGCCCTCAAAGGCATACTGATTGCGCAACCCGATCATTCCGATGCCAATGATGTGTCGGATGATATGCAGGCTATTTTTGTCGATCTGTTTCTCAATGGCGAAGCCGATCAGATGGCGGCCATCGATGCGTTGAGCCTGTTTTATGATTTCCGCGAGCTTACCCCCATTGGTCGGCGTGGCGATGAGTTGGTGCGCCGTCTGTCTGAGCGACTGGTCAGCATTGATCTGCTTGATCAGGCCGCTGATCTTCTCGCGCATCAGGTTGAAAACCGACTGACGGGAACGGCCAAAGCACAGATCGCCGCTGACCTGGCGCTGATCTACCTGATGGATTACCGCCCATCCGAGGCCGTGGCCGTTCTGCAGCGCTCGCGCGTGTCGCAAGTGCCACCGTCGATTGAACGTGGGCGCCGCGTGATTGAAGCGCGCGCGTTGTCTGAGCTTGGGCGCCATGAGTTGGCGCTCGAAATGTTGCGCAGTCTGGATGGCACAGATGTCGATGCGGTGCGCGCCGACGTGTTGTGGAATGCCGAACGCTGGGTTGAAGCGGGCGAAGTTATCGAGCGCTCTTTGGCCGACCGTTGGAATGACCGTATCCCGCTGGACGAGGAGGAAATGCAGCAGGTGTTGCGTGCGTCCATTGCGTTTAGTTTTGCGGGCGATGAGTACGCTTTGGAGCGGTTGCGGGCGCGCTTTGATGGCAAAATGTCCGAAGGCATCTATGCCAGCGCGTTCGATGTTGTGACCTCACCCATTGAGACGCAGGGCAGTGCGTTCCGCGATGTGGCACGTGGTATTGCAGGGCTCAACACGCTTAATCGCTTCCTGTCGGATTACCGCTCCACCTTCTCCTCGCAGACGGTGCCTGTGAGCCCGCCTGGCGCCTGATGCGTCGCAAGTGTTCGGCTAAAGCGTTTCCAGCAAAAGTGGACACCAGGTTCGCGTCCGGAAACGCGAAAAAACAAGGGCTTAGAGCAGAGTGAGTAGATCGGAGATCACGAGAACTGCTCTAGCCTGGCTATAAGCCGGGCGGTGGCCCATAGCTTTGCACCAGCGATCCGGCGACCAAGTTCCACCCGTCCACAAGCACAAAAAAGATAAGCTTGAACGGCAGGGATATGATCACTGGCGGCAACATCATCATACCCATCGACATCAACACAGATGCGACAACCAGATCGATGATGATGAAGGGCACGAACAGCAAAAAGCCGATTTCAAACGCGCGGCGCAGCTCAGAGATCATAAAGGCTGGAACCAGCACAGTCAGCGGAATGGCCTCGGGGCCTTCTGGCGTTGGTGTTTGTGATAGGTCTAGGAAAAGCCGCAGATCGTTCTCGCGGACATGGGCGCGCATGAACACATGGAATGGCTCGGACGCGCGTTCAAACGCTTCATCAAGCTCAATTGTTTCATCAATCAGCGGCTGAATACCGACGTCGTAGGCTTCTTGGAAGGTCGGTGCCATGATGAACGCCGTCAGAAACAGCGCCAGGGAGATGATCACCGTGTTGGGCGGCGCAGTTTGCAGGCCGATGGCTGTACGCAGCAGTGACAGCACCACAACGATACGCGTGAATGACGTCACCATTACCAAGATGGATGGTGCTAGAGACAAAATGGTGATCAGCAGAATGATCTGAACGGCGCGCTCGGTGACGCCGATGTCCTCGCCAAGCGAGATGGAAATATCCTGAGCAAAGCTTTGCGGCACGACCGCAAGGAGCGAAGCCAAGGCCAGTGGCAGCAGGGCCAAAGCAACCCAGCGCAATCGCAACCCAGATCGACCAGTCCCGCCCTTGGAGTCTATGGAATGGGTCTGGGTTGAAAGCGTTTCTTTTGGCTGATTAGCGCCACTCACTTGGATTCAGGCTCGCCTGCGATCTCTCCCAGCAGTCGGCGCATTTCATCATCCAGATCGTCTGACGGTTTATTGTCGTCTTCCTTTTTGGATGGACCATCCGTTGTTGCGGAGGCGGGTTGGAGCATTGAGGATATATCGACGGCCTGATCGTCTGAACTCGCCGTCTCCTCTTCTTCACCTGCTTTGGCCAATGTTGTCGCGTTGGCGGCCGGACCTCTGCTTGGAATAGGCACTGGAATGGGGGGATCATCGCGACCCGACAAAGCGACCGGGATATCGGGCGCTGGTGTGGGTTCTGGCGCCGTCTCCGCAGTGCTTTCTGGCGGGCTTGTCGGCTTACCTGTCTCGTTGTCGGCTGTGGCGTCGCGAACGCTGGACAGCTTCAACGGATCGGCTGGCTCAGTTTTGGCTTCTTCAGCTTTGGGCTCTGGCGTCACCTCGGGCGCATCTTTGTCACTGTCGCCATTGTCGGTGAGTGTGGAGAGGTCTGGCAAATCGGGCATGTCGGGCAGCGGTGGCAGATCAGTCGCTGCTGGCGCCTCGCCATCTTTTGCGGGCACTTCGAATGCATCCAGCTCCAGGGCTGCTTCCAGCTCGCGCTCCAAATCCAGATCGTCGATGGCTGCTGAGGCTGGCGCCGATGGTGTTGTAGGTTCGCTCGTTACATCAGCGGCCGGTTTGGGCGGTGCGGCCGCGGTTTCGGGCGCTGCAGCAGGTTCCTTTTTCAGCGAATCGAGCTTGAGTGGATCCGGTTTTGCGGTCTGCTTGGCCGGTTTCGGGTCCGATATCGGGGGTTCCTTGAGCTCTGGCGGTGCAGCAACGGGTTCATCGAGCAACGAGGCTGACAGCGCTTCATCTAAGGAGCGGTCCAGCGCATCGCGTTCATCTTGCACCATAGGGCTCGCCACCGGTGGTGTGGCGGGTGCACTCACCGGAGCGTTTGCAGGTTTGGCTGGTGCGCTTGGCGGCGCTTTGGCTTTTGACCCCGCATCGCCTGTGGATGTTGCGGCAGCACGTAAGGCACCAGCAGCTACGCCCGCAGCAGCCACACCAGCAGCGGATGTCGCGGCGCCGGATGAACTGACCGACGTGGGCGCAGGCTCGCGGTTTTCTTCGCCGGCTTTGCTGCGCAACAGAGCGGAGGAGAAGCGATTGGACGTTCTAAAACGATCGGCAGGACGGGCGTAGGTTTCCTCTTCCTGCTTTTCTTGCGCTCGGCTGGCCTGCATGCGCGCGGCCAGCGGAATGCCGCCGACCATGGAGCGTTCAATCACTTCGTCGGAATTGCCGCCGATCAGCAGCAAGTGTTCGAGCTTGCCGTGGCGCACCAGAACCAGTTTGCGCTTTGGGTCGATGGATAATGTGTCGACCACTTGCAACTCAGCTTCCTCGCCATGGTGTGCACCAAAGCGCGCGCCACCGAAGCGTCTGATGACCCAGGCCACCAAAAAGATAAGCGCGACAACGACGATCAATGAAAGCCCAAATTGGGCAATCGTGCCGCCGGTTTCGCCTAACTGTTCCTCGAACAAACCTTACCCCTCCAACGCACCAAGCGGGCTGCGCGCGTCGTGTGTGCGACATGGCGCGAACGAACTGTCCAGCCGACCGGTGATCGCAGATGGCACACGTGCGTTACCTGCGATTCGGTAAGCTTTGGGCGCAAGGTTACCCAATTGAGCAAGACTTGTCGTTAGGGGGCAGGTTTAAGCCCCCAACTTGTTGGCGGGAATTCTTGAGGTTTTCCAAGGGGTCATCAATGGGCTCATCGATCACAACGCCACGACGTTAACAGCTTATTAACCGTACACCCGGCACATTCTGCCCAGATTGATACGCCCTGTTAACCATAAACCACTGGCGACTTTTGCTCGATGCTTCGTGATCTGCCTTTCTTCTCAGCTCTGCGCACGCAAATGCAATGGCATTCGGCGCGTCAGTCTGTGCTGGCTGAAAACATCGCCAATGCGGATACCCCGGGCTTCCAAGCGCGCGATTTGCAGCGGGTTGATCACGAGACGCAGTTTTCGGTTTCCCGGCCTATGGCCACGGCGCCAGTGCGGACGGACGCAAAGCACATTGCCGGGCGGGCGGTCGCGGACACGACAGGGTTCGACAACAACCGTCAGCAAACATTCGAAGTGACGCCGGAAGGTAACTCCGTTGTGTTGGAAGAAGAGGTCATGAAAATGACTGCCAACCAGCTAGATTATCAAACGGTTGCAACACTTTACCAGAAATCTCTCGGCATGCTGCGTACGGCCGTCGGCCGTCGCTAGCGCTCAACTGAAGGACCGCACATATGGACTTCCTCAAAAGCTTGGTAACGGCGGCCTCTGGCTTGCAGGCTCAGTCTGGGCGCATGCGCATCATCGCTGAGAACATCGCCAACGCTGATTCTACCGCACAGACGCCTGAGGGCGATCCGTATCGGCGGCAGATCCCAACATTTCGTGCCTCTCTGGACCGCGAAACAGAATCCCGCACCGTCGAGCTTGGGCCGGTTCGCCCGGACCGAGGTGAGTTCCGGCTGCGCTTCGATCCGAGCCATCCAGCCGCCAATGATGAGGGCTACGTGGCGATGCCGAACGTCAACCGGTTGGTGGAGGCGATGGATATGCGCAACGCGCAGCGTTCTTATGAGGCCAACCTCAATGTGGTGCAGTCCACGCGCCAAATGATCTCACGCACGCTCGATATTTTGCGCGCTTAGAAGGGTAGGGCGTTATGACCAGCATCCCAACAAACCAAGCCATTCAGGCCTACGCACAGGCGGCGCAAGCGCTGTCTGGTAACGGGCAGGGCGGTACGCAGGCTGCCAACGCCAGCCCGGCCGATGGATTTGGCGATCTTCTCGAACAGCAGGCCACCAATCTTGTTGATGAAGGCCGAGCTTTTGAAGCCGCCGGCATGGATTTGGTGCAAGGCCGCGCTGATGTCGTTGATGTGGTGACAGCGGTCGCTGAAACCGAGGTGCTGCTCGAAACGGTCGTCACCGTGCGTGACCGGGTGATCCAGGCTTACCAAGAAATTCTCCGCATGCCGATTTAGGGCTTCGAGCCGAGGCGTGCTTTTGACGATCTTTTTCTAGGATTTTTCGATGACCGGACCTGAAGTGCTTGATGTTGCCCGCGATGGCGTTGTTACGCTGATCTATGTGTGCGGCCCGATGATGATTGTCGGCTTGGGTGTCGGTGTTGCCATCGGCCTCATTCAGGCGCTGACGCAAATCCAAGAAATGACATTGGTGTTCGTGCCGAAAATCATGGCAATATTCGTCACCTTCATGCTCACCCTTCCGTTTATGGGCAGCCTCATGGCAGGCTACATGAACCGCGTCGCTGAACGAATCATCGCTGGTTAGGCTGAGCTAGCATGGCTGGGCCAGCGTTCATGTCAGCATCCTCGATAGGCTCAGCTGTTGGACATTTCGCTCCTGCCAGACCTCGCTTGGCTCGCGTTGCTTCTGTTCGCGCGGCTGGGAACACTGTTCATGCTTATGCCCGGCATCGGCGAGCAGACTGTTCCGGTACGCGTTCGGCTGGTGATGGCGCTCGCCACTTTGCTCGTTGTCTATCCCACCATGTCCGGTGTGCTGCCGCCGGTGCCGCAAAGCGCGGTGGAAGTGTTTGGCCTCATCCTTTGGGAAATCTTGATTGGGCTTGGCCTCGGGCTTGCCGTTCGCTTCGTGCTGTCGGTGATGCAAGTGGCCGGCACGACCATCGCCTTTCAGATGGGGCTGGGTTTTGCGCTCAACGTCGATCCATCCCAAGGCACGCAAGGCGTGTTGCTCGGCAACTTTTTAGCGCTTCTGGGCATGACGCTGATCTTTATCGCCGATCTGCATCATTTAGCGCTGGCTGGGATCGTGCGCAGCTACGATGTGTTTTCCGTGGGCAGCGCCATACCGATCGGCGACTTTACGCAGTACGCTTTGATGAGCGCGGCCAAAGCGTTCGAGGTGGCGATCCAGATTTCAGCGCCGTTTATGGTGTTTGGTCTGATTTTCTATTTGGGGCTCGGTATTCTTTCTCGCCTGATGCCGCAGTTGCAGATTTTTATGATCGCCATGCCGGTGAACATTTTGGGCGGGTTTATTCTTTTAGCGGCGATGCTCAGCGCGCTTATGGCGCTCTACATCGACCATGTGCGCGAGGTTTTGCTGGTGCTCTTTCCGTCTTAGCGGTTAGCATCAACAGGCCGCAGGAGGACTGATGTCGGAAGAAGCCGACCAGTCAGAAAAGACTGAGGACCCCTCCCATAAACGCTTAGAAGACGCGCACCAAAAGGGCGACGTTCCCAAATCCCAGGAACTTTCCTCAGCCTTTGTTTTGCTGGGCGCCACGTTGGTGGTGGGTTTGATGGTTGGTCCAGCTATGGCCAAGCTGATGCCGATGTTTTCCAATTTGATGCAGCAGGCGGCGCTTATCCCTGTTGATGGCGGTGCGATTGTTGCGCTTTCCGGCGCTCTAGGGCCAGCCATTGCGCTGGCCGTGGCCGTGCCGTTTCTGTTTTTGATGGCGATGGCCGTTCTCGGCAATGTGGTTCAGCATCGCCCGGTGCTGTCGATCGAGCCGATTACGCCGAAGCTCTCCAAAATCTCGCCGATTGCCGGCTTTAAAAGGCTCTTTTCCAGCGAAAGTCTGATGAATTTCGTCAAAGGCTTGCTGAAGGTTGCTCTGATCAGCGTGTTGATGGTGTTGATCTTGCTGCCACGCCAGGATGAGCTGGATGCCATTCTGTTCACCGATCTCAGGCAGTTTTTTCCGGCGATTCTCGATCTGGCTGTGGCGCTGTTGCTTGCCAGCGCTGCTGTGATGATCGTGATCGGTGTTGCGGACTATCTCTACCAACGTCACCGCTGGTTCGAGCGGCAGAAAATGACCGTCAAAGAGGTGCGCGATGAATACAAGCAGCAAGAGGGTGATCCGACTGTCAAAGCCAAGTTGCGTCAGGTGCGTATGGAGCGTTCACGCAAACGCATGATGGCCGCCGTGCCCGATGCAACGGTGGTTGTGACCAACCCGACCCATTTTGCTGTGGCGTTGAAGTATGAGAGCGGCATGCAAGCGCCGCTTTGCGTCGCCAAGGGTGTGGATGCGCTGGCGCTTTCTATTCGCCAGGTCGCGCGCGAGCATGAGGTGACGATCGTGGAGAACCCGCCACTTGCCCGCGCGTTGCACGCCACTGTGGAGATCGACCAGTCGATACCTGCCGAACACTTTGAGGCCGTGGCCAAGGTGATTGGCTTTGTGATGCGCATGCGTGAGAAGCGCTCGGCGCGCCTCTAAGATCATCAATCACAGCTTTTGCGGGCATCACACTCACTCCCGCTAGGCGAACCACCCTGCGGCGCGATAGTTTGGGGTGGCCGAATCGTTCGGTTTGCTAAAGCCTGTTTCCACCCTTTTGTTCTGGTGCACGCCGTTCTGTGACTGAGCCCTTGATTGATCTGCGCAATGCTGATGCGCCGCGATCCTCGCGTAGCCGACAGCGCCAGCCGCTTGTCGCCGTCACGCTTGTTGGCATGCTGGGGCTGCTGTTTTTCATCGGGTTTTCTGATTTTGGCTCTAGCCCAACAGCCTTGCTGCTTGTTCTCGGTGCCTTTGCTGCGCTGGGCATTGCAGCCCTTTTGGCGCTGGTGCTCGGTTTTCTGCAGGTTGCTGGTCGTACGCCCGCGCCCAGCTGGGCTGATCAATTTATGGATGAAGACGCCCAAGGCGTGCTTTCCACCAACGCGCAAGGCCAGATTGTTTATGCCAACCGTGCCTATGGCACGCTGACCGGCGTTGATGACCCGCAGATGATCCGTCTGCCGGACCGGGTGTTTGGCACTGAAGCCGATGCCGCCGACACAATGTTCCAGCTTCTGCGCACGGTGGCCGATGGCAAAGTCGCTGAGGCTGATGTGCGTTTGGCGCGCGGAGCGGGCGGGCAGGGTGCGCCGCGGTGGTATCATGTGACGGCGCGGCCCTTGCCGGAGGATGGCGCCTCCATTGCTTCTGTGGTCGATTCCCAAACGCCCTATGGCGTTGTCTGGCGCATTGCCGACGTGACCGACGAGCGGGCCCGCCAGGAGCAGGTTTTTCAGGATCTGCAGCAGGCGGTGGATTATCTGGACCATGCACCAGCAGGGTTCTTCTCCTCTGATCCTGAAGGCACCATCAATTATATGAACGCCACGCTGGCATCGTGGCTTGGTTACGATCTGGCGATGATCGACCAAACCGGCCTAACGCTCGATGAGCTGTTAGCAGGCGACGGCGCGGCGCTTTTGGCCGCCGCACCGACGACGACAGACTTTGATGGTTTGGCGACCATCATCGATGTTGATCTTGTGCGCCGCGATGGCGCCCGGCTGCCGGTTCGTATCCACCACCGTGTGCCGATTGCCGTTGACGGATCGCCACGTGCCTCGCGCACCTTGGTGATCAATCGGTCCAGCGGGTTCGATGTGGATGAAAGCGTGCGCGCTGCCGAAGTGAAGTTCGCCCGCTTCTTTAACAATGCGCCGATTGCCATTGCGGTGGTGAACAGCGATGGCGCACTGGTGCAGATGAACGCACCCTTTGCCAGCCTGTTCCCGGAACAGGCGCCTGATGATGCGGCGTTGTCGGCCCATGAGGACGCCTCGCCCAGCGCTGCCAAGCTGGTGGAGCTGTTCTCTGATGAGGCTCACGAGGCTGTGCAGCGTGCGCTAGACGATGCCGCCGCCCAGCGCGGGCGTATGCGCCCGGTTGATGTGGTGATCGGCCAGTCTGCGGAAACGCCCGAGCAGCCGGGCATGCCGGATCTTGGCAATCAGATATCCGCGCAGCTTTTCGTCTCTGCCGTTGGCGATGGCGCGGACACCGAAGCATTGGTGTTCTTGATTGACACGACTGAGCAGAAAGCGCTGGAACAGCAGTTCGCGCAGACTCAGAAGATGATGGCGTTTGGTCAGCTTGCGGGCGGTGTGGCGCACGATTTCAACAACATGCTGCAGGCGATTATGGGCAATGTGGATTTGTTGATGCTCAACCATCCGCCTTCGGACCCTAGCTATCGGTACATTTCGCCGATCCGGCAGAACTGCAACCGCGCGGCTGCCCTTGTACGCCACCTGCTCGCCTTCTCTCGCAAACAAACCCTGCGCCCGCAGGTGATGCACATGGATGATGTGCTGTCCGACCTTTCCATGACCGTAGACCGCCTGGTTGGCGAGATGGTGAAGTTGGACGTGGATATTGCAGGCGATGTCTGGCCGGTAATGGCGGACCTTACCCAGCTTGAGAACGTGTTGATCAATCTTGCCGTCAACGCCCGCGATGCGATGCCTGAGGGTGGCAAGCTGACCATGATGACGCGCAATGTGATGCGTGAGGAATGTGCCACCTTCACGTTCAAAGGACTAGAAGCTGCCGACTATGTGCTCGTCTCGGTAACCGACACCGGCACGGGCATTGAGCCAGCGGTGATGGAGAAGATTTTCGAACCCTTCTTCACCACCAAGGATGTCGGTAAAGGCACCGGTCTTGGGCTTGCAACCGTTTACGGCACGATCAAGCAGACCGGCGGTTATGTGTACCCTGAAAGCACGGTGGGTGAGGGGACGAGCTTCCACATCTTCTTGCCACGCTACGTTGGCACTGAAGTTGCGGCCGTGGAGGCGGTGCAAGCGCAAAATCAGCCGCAAGAGGATCTGACGGGCGCTGCCAGTGTGTTGCTTGTCGAAGATGATGAGGGCGTGCGGATGGTGAACGCCACGCTGCTGCGCTCAGGTGGCTACACGGTGCACGAGGCCGAAAGCGGTGTGGAGGCGCTTGAGGTGCTGGAAGAGTTTGGCGATGAAATCCAGCTCATCGTCTCCGACGTGGTGATGCCGGAAATGGATGGCCCAACGCTTCTGCACGAAGCGCGCAGCCTTTATCCAGAAATGCGCTTCATCTTCGTGTCGGGGTATGCCGAAGACGCGTTCGCCAAAAATTTGCCGGACGACCAGGAGTTCACATTCCTTGCTAAACCCTTCTCGATGAAGGATTTTGCCGAAACGGTGAAGCGCGTTCTCGCCGGCTAGCGCTGCCAGCGAGAAACGTTTGTTCTGCACTTGTTCCCTGAGAACAAAAATGGTACATATCCGATATTGAGCGCACCAAAGGCAGCCAAACGGGTTTGCGTTGCGGGAATCGGCGCTGCGTGAAAAGAAGGGATATCTGGTATGGCGCAATCGACGCTTCGTTTGGTGGAAGGCAACGGTATGGATAAGGGCAAGGCGCTGGATGCGGCGCTCTCGCAGATTGAGCGCTCGTTCGGCAAGGGCTCGATTATGAAGCTCGGCAAGGGCGATGCTCTGGAAATCGAATCGGTCTCCACGGGGTCGCTTGGTCTTGATATCGCGCTTGGCATTGGCGGTTTGCCGCGTGGCCGTGTGATCGAGATTTATGGGCCAGAATCATCCGGTAAAACGACACTGGCGCTGCACACGATTGCCGAAGCGCAAAAAAACGGTGGTATTTGCGCCTTTGTCGATGCCGAGCACGCGCTTGATCCGATTTATGCGCGCAAGCTGGGTGTCAATGTTGATGAGCTGCTGGTGTCGCAGCCCGATGCTGGCGAACAAGCGCTAGAAATTGCCGACACGCTGGTGCGTTCCGGTGCGGTGGACGTGTTGGTCATTGATTCGGTTGCCGCTTTGACCCCGCGTGCTGAACTTGAAGGCGAGATGGGCGACAGCCTGCCAGGTCTTCAAGCCCGTTTGATGAGCCAGGCTTTGCGCAAGCTGACGGCGTCTATCTCCAAGTCGAAGACGATGGTGATCTTCATCAACCAGATCCGGCTTAAGATCGGTGTGATGTTCGGCAACCCTGAAACCACGACCGGTGGTAATGCGCTGAAATTCTATTCCTCGGTGCGTTTGGATATCCGCCGTATCGGCGCGATCAAGGATCGCGATGAGGTTGTGGGCAACCAAACCCGCGTGAAAGTGGTGAAGAACAAGGTGGCACCACCGTTCCGCCAGGTTGAGTTCGACATCATGTATGGCGAAGGCGTCTCCAAGATGGGTGAGCTTATCGATCTTGGTGTGAAGGCCGGGATCGTGGAGAAATCCGGTGCTTGGTTCTCTTACGACAGCCAGCGCCTTGGCCAGGGCCGGGAGAACGCCAAGCAGTTCATGCGCGATAATCCAGATGTTGCCGATGAAATTGAAGCAGCGATCCGCCAAAATGCCGGTTTGATCGCTGAGCAGATTTTGGAAGGCGAGCCGGACAATGATGATGATGACAAGCTGGACGCCGCCAAAGACGAGTAAGTTCAGGCTTTAGGGCTCGGAAGGCGAACGGGCTCTCGGTTCGCTGGACAGGTTTCATCACCAGCTATAGATAGCTTTTCTAAGCGGTCGATCTCATGACGTGAGGTCGACCGTTTCTGTGTTGTCTGCTGCCCGTTGAGGCCCAATGTTACTTGGGATCGCGGTGCCGGTATGGCGGTGTGCGTGTTCTAGGGTGAACGGTTGAAATGAGCAGTGTAAACGAAATCCGGTCGGCGTTTCTGTCCTACTTTGAAAAGCATGGCCATGCGGTCCTGCCATCCTCGCCGCTTGTCCCGCGCAACGACCCGACGCTGATGTTCACCAATGCTGGCATGGTGCAGTTCAAGAACGTGTTTACCGGTCTTGAAACACGCGATCCGCCGCGCGCTGCGACCTCGCAAAAATGCGTGCGCGCAGGTGGCAAGCACAACGATCTGGACAATGTCGGTTACACAGCACGCCACCACACCTTCTTTGAGATGCTCGGTAACTTTTCCTTCGGCGATTATTTCAAGGAAGAGGCGATCCATCACTCATGGAACCTTGTCACCAAAGATTTTGACATCGATCCCGATAAGCTGCTGGTCACGGTCTATGCCGATGATGATGAGGCGTTTGACCTCTGGAGCAAGATCGCTGGTCTGCCCGATGAAAAAATCATCCGTATTGGAACCTCAGACAATTTCTGGGCTATGGGCGATACCGGTCCGTGCGGCCCGTGCTCCGAGATCTTCTATGATCATGGCGAGAGCATCCCAGGCGGACCTCCAGGATCGCCGGACGAGGATGGCGACCGGTTCATCGAGATCTGGAACCTTGTCTTCATGCAGTATGAGCAGGTTGATCCGGAGACCCGTGTCGCGTTGCCCAAGCCGTCGATCGATACCGGTATGGGGTTGGAACGATTGGCGGCGCTGCTGCAAGGCAAACACGACAATTACGACACCGATCTCTTTCAGGCTTTGATTGCCGCATCTGTTGATCTGACTGGCGTGCCTGCTGAGGGTGATGCTCAGGCGAGCCACCGTGTGATTGCCGACCATCTTCGCGCGACCAGCTTTTTGATTTCTGATGGCGTTCTGCCCTCCAATGAGGGGCGTGGCTATGTGCTGCGCCGGATCATGCGCCGCGCCATGCGCCATGCGCATTTGCTTGGTGCCAAGGACCCGGTTCTTCATCGCCTAGTTCCTGCCCTTCTTCGGGAGATGGGCGAAGCCTATCCAGAGCTTGGGCGCGCGCGTGCGCTGATTTCTGAAACGCTGGAGCTTGAAGAAAATCGCTTCAATACAATGCTCGATCGCGGCCTTGGGCTGCTCGAGGATGCGTCAAAAACCTTGAGCGATGGCGACATTTTCGATGGTGAGGTCGCTTTCAAACTCTACGATACCTATGGTTTTCCACTTGACCTGACGCAGGATGCGCTACGCTCGCGCGCTATCTCCGTGGACACGGATGCGTTCGATGCTGCCATGGAGCGTCAGCGTGCTGATGCGCGGGCTGCCTGGGCAGGCTCTGGCGATGCAGGAACAGACAAAGTTTGGTTTGCCGTGCGCGACGCGCATGGAGCAACCGAGTTCCTGGGCTATGACACGCTGAGCGCTGAAGGCGTTGTCGTTGCTGCCGTCAAAGATAGCGCCGAGGTGCAGGTTCTGCAGCCAGGCGAGGAAGGCGCGGTCGTCGTCAATCAGACACCGTTTTACGCGGAGTCTGGCGGTCAGCAGGGTGATCAGGGTTTGATCAAGCAGGGCGAGGCTGTCTTCACGGTGCGCGATACCGTCAAGCGCGCTGATGGCGTTTTCGTTCATATGGGCACGGTGTCGGGTGCGCCTTTGCAAGTGGGTGAGCCTGCTGATTTGGCGGTTGATGGCACGCGCCGTCAGGCGATCCGCTCCAACCATTCGGCCACCCATTTGTTGCACGAAGCATTGCGCGAAACGCTGGGCGATCATGTGGCCCAAAAAGGCTCGCTCGTTGCGCCTGACCGTTTGCGGTTTGATTTCTCGCACCCCAAGCCCATCGAAACCGATGAGCTTGTTCAAATCGAAGATATTTCCAACGCCATGATCCTCCAGGATAGCCCGGTGGAAACGCGTCTGATGGATGTCGATAGTGCTATTGAGTCCGGAGCGCGCGCGCTGTTTGGCGAAAAATATGGCGATGAGGTGCGGGTCGTTTCCATGGGCGATAAGCCCGATGGCTCAACGTTCTCGGTGGAACTGTGTGGCGGTACCCATGTTGGCCGCACTGGCGAGATCGGTTTGGTGCGCGTTGTCTCTGAAGGGGCTGTGGCGGCCGGCGTGCGCCGCGTGGAGGCGCTGACCGGTGAGGCAGCACGTGCTTATCTTTCCGATCAAGATACGCGCGTGAAAGCCATTGCTTCGCGCTTGAAAGTGACGCCTGATCAGGCGCTGGACCGTGTGGATGCTCTAATGGAGGAGCGGCGCAAGCTGGAGCGCGAGTTGTCCGAGCTGAAAAAGCAGGTCGCGCTTGGTGGTGGCGGTCAGCAGGCAGCTGCCCAGGAAGATGTTGGCGGCGTGGCGTTTTCTGGGCGCGTGCTGGATGGCGTCAGCCCGAAAGACCTGAAGGGCATCGCCGATGAGATGAAGCGTGAGCTTGGCTCTGGCGTTGTGACCCTGGTAGCAACCGGCGATGGTAAGGCAGCCATTGTCGTGGGCGTGACCGACGATCTTACGGCCAGCCATAGCGCGGTGGACTTGGTGCGTGCTGGATCAGCGGCGCTTGGTGGCAAGGGCGGCGGCGGTCGTCCTGACATGGCGCAGGCCGGTGGGCCCGATGCGTCCAAAGCTGAGGCTGCTCTGGAAGCGGTGAAATCGGCTCTGGCTGATTAGCAAGCGTTATGTGAAGGCGCTGCCTGCAAGTCAGCAAGATTTGTCCGTTTCACCTATGCTCTTGTGAGGGTGCCACGCAGCTCGCCACGCCATTCTTCCGGTGTGGTGCGGAAGCTTGGTGTGCCCACTAAACTGAAGAGCTTGACCATGACCAAACCGCAATCAGAAGCCGACTGCCAGGATGCAGGGCGAGACTTTGTCTTTACCAACATGCCTGGAGACTGGTCGGCCTATGAGGAGCGGATCAACCGGGTCACGGCCTATCTTCATGAGCATATCGACGCGCCATTGGATCTTGATCGACTAGCCGAGATTGCTTGCCTCTCTCGCTTTCACTGGCACCGGATTTACCGGGCCATTCAGGGCGAAACGGTGGCCCAGACACTGAAGCGGGTGCGCATGACGCGTGCTGGCTTCGATCTGGCCCAGAGCACACTGTCGCTTGACGCGGTTGCGCGGCGTTGCGGCTATCCCAACCAGCGGTCCTTCTCGCGTGCGTTTGCCGATGTTTACGGCGTGCCACCGGGGCAGTACCGATCCTCTGGGGGGCATAGCCACTACACCCAAACGGCACAGAAAGTGAGCAACCCCATGTACACTGTAGAAATTGAATCCCTGCCAACACGCACCATCGCTGGCGTCCTTCACAAGGGCTCCTACCTGCGCATCGGCGAAAGCTTTGAAAAACTGGTTGGTCTTGCCGCCACACGCGGCCTGATGGCCGATGTGCGCGGAATGGTTGGCGTCTACTATGATGATCCGATGGCGACGCCAGAGGAGGAGCTGCGCTCACGCGCGGCCTTTGTTGTCGCCGACGACACCGAGGTCAAAGCGCCTATGGAGGCCGAAAAGCTGGAGGGCGGGCGCTACGCGGTTCTTACCCATAAGGGGCCGTATTCGGACCTCCCTGCAGCCTATGACTGGTTCTATTCGGTGTGGCTGAAAGAGCGTGATCTGCCGCTGCGCGCGGCGCCGCCTTATGAGGATTACCTCAACAATCCGCGTGAGGTGCCTGCCAGTGAGTTGGTCACGAAAGTCTGCGTGCCAGTCGCGGCTTAGGCATCGTGTTGAGACGATGAAAAAGGCCCGCCATCGGGTTGATGGCGGGCTTCTTCATTTGTTTTTTCGCCACGCTCTGTTCCTTGGGAACAACCGCTTAGCCTTTTTGTTAGGTTTCGCTCCGGTCCTTTGGACCAACCGCTTTAGCCTTTATTCCTGGGTTTGCTCCGGTCTGTGGACCAACCGCGTCACCCAATAGCCTTCTGCAAGTTCCCGTCGATCTTAGCCAGGAAGCTTTGCGTTGTGTGCCACGTTTGATCTGGACCGATGAGGATCGCAAGATCCTTCGTCATGTCACCAGCTTCAACGGTCTCAATGCACACCCGCTCCAGCGTGTTGGCAAAATCGATCAGCGCTTGGTTGTCATCCAGCTTGCCGCGATGCGCCAAGCCACGCGTCCAGGCAAAGATGGAGGCAATCGGGTTGGTGGAGGTTTCCTTGCCCTGTTGATGCATGCGGTAATGGCGGGTCACCGTGCCGTGCGCGGCTTCAGCTTCTGCTGTTTTGCCATCCGGTGACATGAGCACTGATGTCATCAGGCCCAGAGAACCAAAACCCTGCGCCACCGTGTCGGACTGTACATCGCCATCATAGTTCTTACAGGCCCAGACATAGCCACCAGACCATTTCATGGCGGCAGCCACCATGTCGTCAATCAGACGATGCTCATAGGTGATGCCTGCTTCTTTGAACTTGTCGGCGAACTCGGCATCAAAGATTTCTTGGAAGATGTCTTTGAAGCGGCCATCATATTTCTTCATGATGGTGTTCTTGGTGGACAGGTAAACAGGGTAGCCGCGGTTAAGGCCATAGTTCATCGACGCGCGGGCAAAGTCTTTTATGGATTCATCCAGATTGTACATCCCCATCGCGACGCCGGCGTCGGGGAACTTGAAGATTTCCTCTTCGATCACCGTGCCGTCATCACCGACGAATTTCATGGTCAGCGTGCCTTTTCCGGGCACGATGATGTCGGTGGCGCGGTACTGATCACCGAAAGCGTGGCGGCCAATCACGATGGGCTGAGTCCAGCCGGGCACCAGACGCGGCACGTTTTGCATGATGATCGGCTCGCGGAAAACAACGCCGCCAAGAATGTTGCGGATCGTGCCGTTTGGCGAGCGGTACATGCGCTTCAGGTTGAACTCTTCGACGCGATCTTCATCCGGGGTGATGGTGGCACATTTCACGCCGACGCCGTGTTCTTTGATGGCGTTGGCTGCATCAACGGTGATCTGGTCGTCCGTGCGGTCGCGCTCTTCGATGCCCAGATCGTAATAGTGCAGGTCGATGTCGAGATAGGGGTGGATCAGCTTGTCCTTGATGAACTGCCAGATGATCCGTGTCATCTCATCGCCGTCGAGTTCGACAACGGGATTGGCAACCTTGATCTTCGCCATGAATGGTCCTCGTGTTGTGGACGCTTGTGCGCCGCGCGTGTGTATGGAAGGTGACAGGACTTGAATGTGCCTGCGCGGGCTATAGCAAAGGGCAGAGGCAGCTTCAAACCGGCCGAAGGGTGAAGACGCTTTGCCCACACCCGTAGCAGCAAGCTGAAACTGCTGGAGTTTTTTGTGAGTCGATTTGGACCCGATGGCGCACCCGCCAATCTGTCACAGCTTAGCATCAAGCCGCCAGTGGCGATTCTGGTGGAGCCGCAGATGGGTGAGAATATTGGCATGGTGGCGCGCGCTATGGCCAATTTTGGCTGGCGGCGGCTTCGCCTGGTGCGCCCACGCGACGGTTGGCCAAACGAGCGTGCCAATGCCACGGCCAGCGGTGGTGTGCATGTGGTGGAGAATGCCGATCTCTTCGATACGCTAGAAGAGGCGCTGGCCGATCTGTCGCTGGTTTATGCAACATCAGCCCGCAAACATGATCTGGCCAAAACCGTTGTTGGGCCGGTCGAAGCGGGCAGACGTAGCGTCGAAGCGGCCCAAGAGGGCCGTGTTGGTTATGTGTTTGGCCGGGAAGCGTGGGGCCTGACGAACGATGAGGTTGCGCTCTGCGATGATATTCTCACCTTGCCGGTGGACCCGGACTGCGCCTCGCTCAACATTGCCCAAGCTGTGATTGTTTGCGCCTATGAGTGGCGCAAACATGCGTTGGCGCACGATGGCATGGCGCACGAGGAAGACGGGCTTCCGGTCGAAACGGCTGAGCGCTCACCGATTGCCGACAAAGGCGCGATGGTTGGGCTTTTCGCGCATTTGGAAGGCTTGCTTGATGCCTCCGGCTTCTTTCGTCCCCCGGAAAAGCGCGAGGGCATGATCCACAATTTGCGCACGCTTTTGCAGCGCGCTCGGCTTAACGAGCAGGAGGTGCGGACGTTGCGGGGTGTGTTTTCCTCTCTCGATCGCGCGCACGAGCGCAGCCGCGAGGATCGTCGATAGACTTACACCCTAACGTTGCGGTAACGCTTCAGGGTTGAGCCTTTCGCCGAACCGGCGTAGGCGGAACCGGGGCAGACGATATGAATGGAATAAACGATGAGTGATGCGGCTTGGTACTATGCGGTCGGCAGTGAACAGCGCGGCCCTGCAAGCACAGATGATGTTGCCCTGTTGATTGGGCGTGGCGAGATTGGCCCAGATACACTTGTCTGGCGCGAAGGCATGAGCGAGTGGGCCGCAGCGCGCGCCAGCTTGCCTGGTTCCATGGTCCCGCAAAGCTGGGTGGATAGCATGTCGGCGCCAGCGACTGGCGGCGCTACACCCCCAGGCTTTGGCCAGACATCGACCGATGGTGGCGCGGCCTATGCTGCTGGGGCTACTTACCATCCAACGCAATTTGCGGACGTCATTCGCACTGTGTTTGGCCGCTACGTCCAGTTCCGCGGGCGGGCGCGGCGTTCAGAATATTGGTATTGGATACTGTTTATCGTGCTCGTCAGCATCGCATTGGCTGTTGTTGATGGCGTTATTTTTGGGTTCGATGAGAGCGATTTGGCCGTTCTTGGACCCTTGTTCAGCCTGGGCACATTCCTACCCTCTTTGGCTGTTGGTTTCCGTCGCATGCATGATTTGGGTCGTTCAGCTTGGTGGCTGCTGTTGGCGCTTATTCCACTGATCGGGTCTTTGATCCTGATCTACTGGTTCGCACAGCGTGGCGATGAGGGCGATAACCAGTACGGCCCCGCTTGACGGCCTAGCCCAGAAAGCCTAGAGAACCGCTTGAGTTTTGGGGGCGTTCGCGCCCCCTTTCTCATTCCCGTGTCCCGTGGACTGTGTAGTGGCGATGCAACGCTGGCGTCACAGTCCTGTCGTTTGTCTCCTAGGAGGCGAAAAAGGAGGGCGCGTGTAACCTCGTTTTTGAAAGGATACCGCGATGTCAAAACGCGACAGTGTAAAATACAAAATTGATCGCCGGATGGGCGAAAACATCTGGGGCCGCCCGAAAAGCCCTGTGAACCGTCGTGAGTACGGCCCAGGCCAGCACGGTCAAGGTCGCCGCAGCAAGCTTTCTGATTTCGGCATTCAGCTTCGCGCCAAGCAGAAGCTGAAAGGCTATTACGGCTCCATAATGGAGAAGCAGTTCCGTAAGATTTACGACCAGGCTTCGAAAATGAAGGGCGATACGTCTGAAAACCTGATTGGTCTTTTGGAGCGCCGTTTGGATACCGTCATCTACCGCGCCAAGTTTGTGCCAACCGTTTTTGCCGCCCGCCAGTTTGTCAATCACGGCCATGTGCTGGTGAATGGCAAGCGCGTGAACATTCCTTCTTATCGCCTGAAGATCGGCGATGTTGTTGAAGTGCGCGAGCGTTCGCGTCAGTTGGGTATCGTGCTGGAGGCTGTCGGCCTGGACGAGCGCGATGTGCCCGATTACGTGGTTGCTGACCACGGCAAACTGACCGCCAGCCTGTCGCGCGTGCCAACGCTGAGTGATGTGCCTTATCCGGTGGCTATGGAACCCAACCTCGTGGTCGAGTTCTATTCACGCTAACAAGCAATTTCTGCTTGGACGTTCTTCAAAGGTCGCCCTTGGGCGGCCTTTTTTGTTGTTTCACCATCTGATCTAAGCAACTCATGACCATCAAACATATGGCTCTTGCGCTCCTGGTGGCTGCGATCTGGGGTGTCGCTTTCACCGTGATACGCCTTGGGCTGGATGTAGCATCGCCGCTTCTGCTGACGGCGTTGCGCTTTGTGTTTGCCGCCTTTCCCCTGTTGCTGTTCTTGCGCCTGCCCAAAGCCCCTTGGCACATCGTGGTGGCCTATGGCGTGCTGCAGGGGGCTGTTATGTTTGGCCTTGTTTTTCATGCCATTTCTATCGGTATGCCGGCGGGCCTCGCCTCGCTGGTGGTGCAATGCCAAGTGTTTTTCACTGTAGGGCTTGCTGTGCTGTTTGATGGCGAACGCCCCCGGCGCCATCACTTCTTGGCCGCAGGCGTTGCGGCGCTGGGCATTGTTATCATCGCGCTGGCCAAAACCGGCGACCAAGCCGTGCCGCTTTGGCCGCTTGTTTTGACCATTTTGGGTGCGCTGGTTTGGGGCATGGCGAACATTGTGTCGCGGCGTGCCAAGTCGGCTGATCCAGTGTCGTTTGTTGTCTGGTCCAGTGTCGCCGCGCCGCCTTTGCTGGTTGTTGCAAGCCTGCTGTTGGAACCCGGCGCACTCACCGCTTTGATGAGCCTAAGGGGCGGTGATCTCTGGGCATTGTCCTGGACCACGCTTGTGCTGGCTATCCCAACCACTGTTTTGGCCTTTGCCATCTGGGTCTGGTTGCTGCGCACCTATCAGGCGGCCATCGTGATGCCGTTTGCGCTGCTTGTTCCGATCTTTGGGTTTGGCGGCGCTGCCATCTTCCTGGGTGAGCGCTGGGGCCTTGGCATCGGTGTTGGTGCTGTCCTGGTGTTGGCCGGACTTGCGATCAATGTGCTGGGCGACCGACGTTCAGCGGCTACCTGACCGGAAATCTTTGTTCGCTTCGTGGAGCTTTCTTGAACTTCGGGGGTTGAAGCGCAGGACGCTCTGCTTATGTGGGCGAAAGACAATAAGTTAGAGGCACTAACATGACCAAGACTGTTTTCCTCACCGGTGCGTCCGGTTTCATCGCCAAACACATCATCTTGCAGTTGCTCAACGCCGGGTACAACGTTCGTGGTTCCGTACGCTCGCTTTCGCGGGGTGATGAGGTGATCGCGGCCGTAACGCCGCATCTGGATGACGCTGACAAGCTTGATGATCGGCTTTCTTTCGTTGCGTTGGACCTTGGTAAGGATGAAGGCTGGGATGGCATCATGGACGGGTGCGAGGCGCTTCTGCACACCGCATCTCCGTTCCCGTTGGCGCAACCCAAGAACGATGAAGAGGTCATTCGACCGGCTGTGGATGGAACGGTGCGGGCGCTGAAATCGGCGCAAGGCTCGGGCATTGAGCGTGTGGTGCTTACGTCCTCAGCGGTGGCAGTGATGTACAGTGAGTTGCCGGCAGGCCGTGATACCTATGACGAAGGCGATTGGTCGGAGGACTTTCATCCGACGCAAAATGCCTATGGTCGATCTAAAACCCATGCGGAGAAAGCCGCCTGGGCTTTTGTGGCCAATGAAAATCCTGGTATGAAGCTGACCACCATCAATCCGGTTTTGGTTCTCGGCCCAGCGCTTGATAAAAACTACGGTACATCGCTTCAGGTGGCTGAGCGCATTTTCTCCGGCAAGGATCCGATGCAGCCGCGCTTTGGTCTTCCCATTGTTGATGTGCGTGATGTTGCGGCCATGCATGTGAAAGCGTTGTCGATGCCAAAAAGTGCTGGCCAGCGGATTCTTGCTGCCGAAGGCTTTTTGTGGATGAAGGACATTGCCGCGACCATGAAGTCGGCTTACCCCGATCGCCCCATTAAGTCGCGGGAAGCCCCGGATTTCATGATCAAGCTGATGGCGCTTTTTGACAGCGATATCAAAACCATCATTCCGCAACTTGGCGTGCCGAAAAACGTGTCCAATCAACGCGCGCGCGACGTGCTTGGCATTGATTTTATCCCAGCCCGCGACGCCATTTTGGCGTCTGCAGAAAGCATCAAACGTTTTGAAAGCTAGCGCGAGCGAAACTCTTCGAGTTTTTTCACCTGCTGCCCATCGCTGGAAAAGTTCGAAGGATCAAGCCAGGCTTCCAGCGCTTTTTTCCGGCTCGGCCATTCATGGTCGAGCATGGAATACCAGGCCGTGTCGCGATTGACGCCATGAACCACCATGTCTTGGCGAAATGTGCCTTCAAAGGTGAAACCAAGGCGGACAGCGGCCTTGTGTGACGGCGCGTTCTCATCGTTCAGCTTCCACTCGTACCGACGGTAGCCAAGATCGTCGAACACATGACGCATAAGCAGGTAGTGCGCCTCGGTGGCCAGTGGTGAGCGCGCCATGGCATCGCCGTGCGCGACGGCGCCAATCTCCACTGAGCCATGCTCAGGGCGCAGCCGCATGTAGCTTGCCATACCGCGCACGATGTTCCAGTGGGCGTCGCGCATGACCATGGTGTGCCATTCGCCCTGTTTGCTTTGGTAGGTCTGCCCAAAATGGTCCGCATCGCGGTAGGGCGCGTCGGGGAAGAAGCGGATGCGGGCATTGGCGCTCATATCCCCGCCCAGAGCCTGCCAAAGATCATGGGCATGCGTGTCTGCGTTGAAGGCCTCAAGCATGACGGTACGCCCTTCAAGGCGCTGCGCACGTGGGGGCTCGCAGCCCTGCCAGTTGGAGAGATCAGACATGGTTGAAAAGGCTTTGGTTTAAATTGCGTTTTTGAGCGCTTCTTCTTCGCGCACCGGATCAATCGCGGCCCAACCGAACTCCAAGAACGGCAGTGTGGTGTGGGTCAGCGCGATCAACTCATCGGCAATCTTTGGTGTGGTGATGGTCTTGTTGGCGATCTCGCGCACAAACGTGTGGTGTTTCAAGCGAACCAGCTTTTGCAGTGCTTCATCGTCCAGTTTTTCAAAACCGCGCGGATTGCGTTTCAAGCTTTCTGAAAAATCAAACTCCAGGCCATCTGTTTTGAAGTCGGCCAGCATCGCCTGAAGCTTTGGCGTTTTGTTCAGGATCGCCGCGCGCATGGCTGCCAGTTCAGCGCTGGTCAGCCCATAGAAGCCCGTGGCGATGAACGAGCGCTCATTGGACATATGCACATAGGCAAAGCCCTGATCTTTCTTTGTGCCGGTGCGGGTGAGCAGGGCCGAACAATGGGTGTTGTAAGGGTCTTTGTTTTTGGAAAACCGCACATCGCGATTGACGCGGTAGAGCGAGGTTTTGCGCGTGCCACGCAGAGGCAATCCCTCAGCCTCCATACGGGCTGAGACGTGCTCGACCAGATCGCCAAGCGGGACCTTCACCTCGCTCTCATAGAGCGCCTTGTTTTCCTTGAACCATTCGCGGTCTTGGTGGAAGCCGAGCGCCTTCAAAAAGGGCAGGGCTTTTTTGCCCATGCCCGTGAAGGGTGGAATGTCGGACAAGGGATTAGGCGCTTTCGGCGTTCTTCACCGCGATGCCGTTGTCGGTCATCATTTGCTGCAATTCACCAGCCTGGAACATTTCACGGATGATGTCGCAGCCGCCGACAAACTCGCCTTTGATGTAGAGCTGCGGGATGGTTGGCCAGTTGGAATATTCCTTGATGCCTTCACGCACATCCATGTCTTCCAGCACGTTCACGTCCTGGTAGTCGGCGCCGACATAGTCGAGAATCTGCACGACCTGGCCGGAGAAACCGCATTGCGGAAACTGCTTTGTGCCCTTCATAAAGAGCACGACATCATTGGATTTGACGGCATTGTCGATGGTTGTGGCGGCGTCGGTCATTGGTCGTTCCTCGATATCCTTGGTGCCAATCTTTCAGGCGTCAGTTGTGGGCGCGGAAGTTTGCAGGGCGAGGGCGTGCAGCACGCCGCCCATATTGCCTTTGAGCGCATCATAAACCATTTGGTGCTGCTGCACACGAGACTTTCCACGGAAAGCCTCAGACACGACAACCGCAGCATAATGGTCGCCATCACCGGCCAAATCGCGAATTTCCACATGCGCGTCGGGCAAAGCGTCAAGGATCATCTTTTCGATGTCAGTGGCATTCATCGGCATGTGGCGCGGGCCCTTTGTTGATCAGATTGCGGTGGCGTTCATGAAGTTGGGCAGCCAGCCTTCATGTGCGGTGCGCAGGTCATCTATAGATATGGCCCGGCTCTGCCCCAGTTTCAATTCTTTCCCGCCGCTGGACCCGATTTGAACGGCGGAAATACCCAGCGCGCTGGCACGTGCCAAAACCTCTTTTGCGCCATCGTGCGGTACGGTTAAGAGGTAGCGTGCTTGATCCTCACCAAAAAAGGCGGGGATCGGGTTGTCGGCAGTGTCGATTGTAGCGCCGATGTTGGAAGCCAATGCCATATCAGCAAGGCCGGTCGCCAGACCACCATCAGAAAGGTCGTGCACAGCGGTCGCCACGCCTTCTTGGATGAGGCCGCGCACAAAATCGCCGGTGCGCTTTTCTTCAAACAGATCAACCGGTGGTGGCGCGCCTTCTTCGCGGCCAAGCACATCGCGCAAATAGGCTGATTGGCCCAGATGGCTGCCCCAGCTCTCTGGCCCACCAATGAGCAGAATGGCTTCATCTTCGTCGGCAAAGGCAATACCGGCGCGGCGTGCGCCTGCGTCCAGCAGCCCGACTCCAGCGATGGCAGGCGTGGGCAGAATGCCGACGCCATTGGTTTCGTTGTAAAGCGAGACGTTACCCGACACGATGGGGAAATCGAGCGCGCGGCAGGCCTCGCCCAGCCCTTTGATGGCAGCTACGAACCCGCCCATAATTTCTGGGCGTTCCGGGTTGCCGAAATTGAGATTGTCGGTGACGGCCAAGGGCGTTGACCCAACGGCCGTCAGGTTGCGCCAGACTTCCGCCACGGCCTGCTTGGCGCCTTCGAACGGATCAGCCTCGACATAGCGCGGGGTTACGTCGGCAGCGAAGGCAAGTGCCTTGCCAGCATCGTTGACCTGCACGATGCCCGCATCACCGCCGGGTGTTGCCAACGTTTGACCGCGCACAAGCGTATCGTATTGCTCATAAATCCAGCGCTTGGACGCGCCATTTGGAGAGGCAAGCAAAGTCAGCAGACCGTCGGCCACATCGCCATTAAAGCTTTTATCTTCCAAGGGCTTGGGTGGCACCGGTGGCACCCAAGGACGATCATACTCTGGCGCTTCATCGCCCAGCTCTTTGATCGGCAGGTCGGCAACTTTGGTGCCTTCATGGAAGATTTCAAAGCGCAACGTGTCGGTGGTCTTGCCGACAACAGCGAAATCCAGACCCCATTTGATGAACACCGCTTCGGCTTCGGCATGCTTTTCCGGTCTGAGCACCATGAGCATGCGCTCCTGGCTCTCCGAGAGCATCATCTCGTACGCCGACATGTTCGTCTCGCGGCATGGCACTTTGTCGAGATCAAGATGGATGCCGAGATTGCCCTTCGCGCCCATTTCGACCGCTGAGCACGTAAGGCCCGCCGCGCCCATATCCTGGATCGCAATCACCGCGCCGGTGGCCATCAGTTCCAGGCAGGCTTCGAGCAGGCATTTTTCGGTGAAAGGGTCACCGACCTGCACCGTGGGGCGTTTTTCCTCAATAGAATCATCGAATTCCGCCGACGCCATAGTCGCGCCACCGACGCCATCACGGCCGGTTTTTGCGCCAAGATAGACAACCGGTAGGCCAACACCTTCAGACCGTGAGGTGAAAATAGCATCGGTCTTGGCAATGCCTGCCGCAAACGCGTTCACCAAGCAGTTGCCATTATAGCGGGCATGAAACTCCACCTCGCCACCCACCGTCGGCACGCCGAACGCGTTGCCGTAGCCGCCAACACCGGCCACCACGCCGGACACCAAGTGCCGGGTTTTGGGGTGGTCCGGTTCACCGAAGCGCAGCGCGTTCATCGCCGCCACGGGCCGAGCGCCCATGGTGAAGACATCGCGCAAGATGCCGCCAACACCAGTGGCCGCGCCCTGGTAAGGCTCAATGTAGCTTGGGTGATTGTGGCTCTCCATCTTGAAGACCGCGGCCTCACCATCACCAATATCGACGACACCGGCGTTTTCACCGGGGCCTTCAATCACGCGTGGGCCTTCGGTTGGCAGGGTTTTCAGCCACTTTTTGGAGCTTTTGTACGAGCAGTGCTCGTTCCACATGGCGGAGACAATGCCAAGCTCGGTGAATGTCGGCTTGCGGTTGCCGATGAGCCTTTGAAAATGCGCGAATTCATCCCTGGTCAGGCCGTGCGCGGCGATCATATCCTCGGTGATCGCAATATCTGGATTGAGCATTAGGCGGCAGCCCCAGCAGATGCCCCACAGGTCCGGCTTCCACGCGCCCAGCGCGATAGATCAGCGTTGATGCGGCTGACCAGCGGTGTTTCAGTGAGCGGTCCGAAGGATGACACCACGGTGCCAGCGCCCGATATGGTACGCATCGTGACGACAAGCTGTGGCAGGCCACCACGATCATCGCGGTTCACTAGCAAAATCCTTGGTTGGCCCGACAGCGATGTGATCTCAGTTTCTTGGCGATAGGCAGCAAATGCTTCGTCACCTGACTGGAACCAGCACTCGCGGATACGATCTGCCACGCGTTCGGACGCCGAGCCAAGGCCGCCGCGCGCAGCGTACGAGCCCTCCGGCAGGTCGATGCTCATGCACCCGGCAAGCAGGGCGGTGGCGGCAAGGCCAAGAAGCGCTTTACGCAGCAAGGTTCAGCAGTCCTTCAAACAGTTTGGCGCCGGTTTGGCTTGGCTGGTGGGGCAGGGCGATGTTTTCTGGATGCGGCATCATGCCAAGCACATTGCCGGCCTTGTTGGTGATGCCAGCAATATCGGCGACCGAGCCGTTGGGATTGGAATTGTTGGTGTAGGTGACCGCGATGCAGTCATCATCTTGCAAGCTTTTCAGCATGTCCGCGGTGCAAACATAGTTTCCATCGCCATGGGCGACCGGGCAGGACCAGATATCGCCTTTGGCAAAGCCCGATAGGAACGTTGAACGTGTGCTTTCCACCTTCAGATCAACCGATTTGCAGACAAAGCGTAGGCTGGCGTTGCGCATCAGCGCGCCCGGCAAGAGGCCTGCTTCGATCAAAATTTGAAACCCGTTGCAGACACCCAGCACCGGCATGCCGCGTTCGGCTGCTTTGATGACCTCGGCCATAATAGGTGCACGGGCGGCAATGGCGCCGCAGCGCAGATAATCGCCGTAGGAGAAGCCGCCAGGCAGCACGATAGCCTGTGTGTCGGATGGCAGCGCGGTATCAGCGTGCCAGACATCATGCGGCGCTTTGCCGGTGGTGTGCGCCATCGCGTCCAGCATGTCCTGATCGCGATTGGAACCGGGGAACTGGATGACCGAGACTGCCATCGGCTAGGCCATCTGCCGTTCGGTGAGGGCGGTAATCTCAAAGTCCTCGATCACCGTGTTGGCCAGCAGTTTTTCGCACATGGCAGAGAGATCAGCGCGAGCAGTGGCCTCATTGGATGCAGAAAGTTCCACATCCATCACCTTGCCTTGGCGCACGCTCTCAACGCCTTCAAAACCAAGGCCGGCCAGCGCGCCAGCGCTTGCTTTGCCTTGCGGATCAAGCACGCCTTCTTTCAGCGTGATAATGATTCGGGCGGAAAAGTGCGGCATAACAATTAGCCCTTCACCAGACGCGGACCACCGGTTGGCACCGGATCATTTTCATTGAGCACGCCCAGGCGGCGCGCGACTTCCTGATAGGCATCCAGCATGCCGCCGAGATCGCGGCGGAAACGATCTTTGTCGAGCTTCTCGCCGGTCTTGTTGTCCCACAGGCGGCAGGAATCCGGTGATATCTCGTCAGCCACCACGATGCGCATCAGTTCGTTTTCCCAGAGCCGGCCACATTCGATCTTGAAATCAACGAGCTTGATGCCAGCGCCAAGGAAAAGCCCGGTGAGAAAATCGTTCACACGGATGGCAATCGCCATCATCTCATCGATCTCTTGAGGGTTGGCCCAGCCGAACGCGGTAATGTGTTCATCCGACACCATTGGGTCGCCCAGAGCATCGTTTTTGTAGTAAAATTCAACGATGGACCGGGGCAACGCGGTGCCTTCGTCCAGGCCTAAACGTTTGGCCAGCGATCCCGCAGCAACGTTGCGGACCACCACCTCGACCGGGATGATTTCGACTTCGCGGATCAGCTGCTCGCGCATGTTCATGCGTTTGATGAAATGCGTGCCGATGCCCATCGCGTTCAGCTGATCGAAAATGTATTCAGAAATCCGATTGTTTATGACGCCTTTGCCGTCAATCACCTCATGCTTTTCAGCATTGTTGGCGGTGGTGTCATCTTTGAAGTGCTGAACCAGCGTGCCGGGCTCAGGGCCCTCATAAAGCGTCTTGGCTTTGCCCTCATAAATCTTGCGGCGACGGCTCATACAGATGCCTTTTGTAAGAGGTGGGAATGGCCGCAACGCTATGGCAGGCCAAAGAATCTTTTGTGTGGCGCGAACCTACGCCAAGCAAGGGGCGCTTCGCAAACAGATTGCGCGACTATGCACGGGCTTCTCCTACCCTCCTTATGGTCATTGATTTGCGACAGTGCGCTGGCTATGGGCTTGGGGGATTGTTTGCGGCACCCCATCTAAACGGTCATGTAAGCGACATGCCGTTCGCTGGTGCACTTTGAGGAGAGATCACAATGTCCACATTCGATAAACGCCAAGAAGGTTTTGAGAATAAGTTCGCGCACGATGAAGAACTGCGTTTCAAGGCCGAAGCCCGCCGCAATAAGGCGCTGGGTGCTTGGGCCGCTGACAAGCTTGGCCTGTCCGGCGAAGCAGCTGAAGCGTATGCCAAGTCCGTCGTTCTGGCCGATTTTGAAGAGCCGGGCGACGAAGATGTGTATCGCAAAGTTAAAGCTGACTTTGAGGACAAGAACATCGACGTGTCTGAACATCAGTTGCGCCGCGAGATGGCCGATCTGATGGACAACGCGATCCAAGAGATCCAGACCAAAGGCTAGGCGTTTGTCTTCCTCTCTGGATAACAGCATCGCATTTGCCGCCGCAATGCGCGACGGCAAAACCGTTCCGATGGGCTGGAGCTCATATCCAGCCCCCATGAATGCAGGTGCCTTGGCGCGTGGCGGGTTTGAAGCCGTGTGCGTTGATATGCAACATGGCTTTCACGATGAAGCCTCCATGTTTGCGTCCATGCAAGCGGTGCATCAGACGGGATCAGCGCCGGGATTGCGCATTCCCGTGGGGCGGTTTGATCTTGCCTCGCGGGCGTTGGACGCTGGGGCGCAGTTTGTCATCGCGCCAATGATCAACACCGTGGCCGACGCGCAAGCGTTGGCGGCTGCCACAAAGTATCCGCCCGTCGGCGGGCGCTCCTGGGGGCCTGCGCTGGCGCTTGATCTTTTTGGAGCGACGCAAGGTGACTATCTGGCCGCCGGCAATGATTTGGTGCTGGCGATTGCGATGATTGAAACCGTCGAAGCGCGGGAAAACCTGGATGCTATCCTGGCTGTGCCTGGCATAGACGGCATTTTCGTTGGTCCATCGGACCTTTCGATCACGTTGGCCGAAGGCGCGCGCGTCGAGGCAACCGCGCCGCATGTCTTGGAAGCGTCGGCTGATATTGGTGGCCGCGCCAAAGCAGCCGGTAAGATTGCGGGTGTTTATGCGTTTGATGCGGACAAAGCCAAAGCCTTCTTTGCCCAAGGCTTCACATTTGCGGCCGTTGGTTCAGATGCCATAGCGCTCAAAGCGGCGGCCGCTGTTGGATCAGCGGTTTCGTAAAAGCCTCAGATATCAAAGAAAAGGGCGCCCAGCAGGGGGAGTGCTGGGCGCCAAAAACAAGTCTGTATGATGATTTGTGAGGTCTCATTGTTCAAGCCGTCTGACCGGCTTGGCTGAACACTAGAGCAATGGCTCTTTCAACCCGCTAAAACAGTTCGATCAGATTTGAACAATCGGGCAGATTTTTAGCCGAGGCATGATCCTTACAAGGCGCAATTGAGGCCAAGGCTTATGTCGTTGCTCGCGCGCGCTTTAACAAAACGCCGAAACGCAGCAGGCCTTCGGGCCATGGCCCGTGCCCTGAATCGGAATTGATGTGGCCCGCATCGCCAGCGTCGATTAGCTCTGAGCCCCAGGCGTTGGCGCAGGCTTGCGCGAATTCAAAGCTGGCAAAAGGGTCGGTGCGGCTGGCCACCAAGAACGATGGCACTGGCAGCGGATCGGTGGGCATGGACCGAAAACCGGTCAGCATTGGACCGATGGTGCTTGGGCCATCCAATTCGGGCGGCGTGACCAGAAAAGCGGCAACCACCGGCAGTTTCGCCAGCGTTTCGGCCATATGCGCAATCGTCAGCGCGCCAAGCGAATGGCCGACCAGCGCAACCGGGCGCTCGCTCAAAAGGATCTGTTTTTCAATTTCATCGGTCCAGTCGGACAGCGTCGGTGTCTGGAAATCGCGCTGCTCAACACGGCGGGCGTGCGGCAGCTTTTCGATCCAACCGGCATACCAGGTGTCTTTGTCGCCGCCCTTCCAGCCGGGCGCCACCAAGACGTCGATGTCGGAAATGGCCATGGGGGTCCTCGCTTCGTCTTGGGTCCTTACTGCGTCTTGGCTTAGTCCTTAAACACGCGAGCAAAAATCGTGTCGACATGTTTGGTGTGGTAGCCGAGGTCGAATAGGTCTTCCAGCGCATCGCGCGACAGGCTGGCCATCACCTCATCATCGCCGGTCAGTTCACCAAAAAAGTCAGCGCCTTCGTGCCAGACCTTCATGGCGTTGCGTTGAACCAGGCGGTAAGCGTCCTCGCGGCTGACACCGGCTTGGGTGAGCGCCAAGAGCACGCGCTGCGAGTGCATAAGCCCGCCCAGCTTGTTCATGTTGGCTTCCATCCGCTCTGGATAGACCAGCAGCTTGTCGATGACGCCGGTGAGCCGTGCCAGCGCAAAATCAAGCGTGATCGTTGCATCAGGACCGACATAGCGCTCGACTGAGGAATGCGAGATGTCGCGCTCATGCCAGAGCGCCACATTTTCCATGGCAGGCATCGCGTAGCTGCGCACCATACGGGCCAAACCGGTGAGATTTTCCGTCAGCACCGGATTGCGTTTGTGTGGCATGGCCGATGAGCCTTTCTGGCCGGGCGAGAAATACTCTTCCACTTCAAGCACTTCAGTGCGCTGAAGGTGACGGATTTCAGTTGCCAGCCGTTCAACCGAGGAGGCAATCACACCGAGCGTGGCAAAGAACATGGCGTGGCGGTCGCGCGGGATCACCTGAGTGGAAATCGGCTCTGGCGTCAGGCCCATTTTATCAGCCACATGGGCCTCGACTGCCGGGTCGATATTGGCAAAGGTGCCGACAGCACCGGACAGGGCACAGGTGGCGATGTCGGCGCGTGCAACAACCAAGCGCTGCTTGCAGCGGTCGAATTCCGCATAGGCCTGCGCCAGTTTTAAGCCAAAGGTCACCGGCTCGGCGTGGATGCCGTGCGAGCGACCAATGCAGACGGTCATCTTGTGTTCGTAAGCGCGCTTTTTCAGCGCCGCGAGCAGGCCATCCATATCGTCCAGCAAGATGTCAGCGGCGCGGGTGAGCTGCACGGCCAGGCATGTGTCCAGAACATCGGAGGATGTCATGCCCTGGTGCACCAGGCGCGCCTGCGGCCCGACAATCTCGGCCAAATGGGTCAGAAACGCGATCACATCGTGTTTGGTTTCGCGCTCAATTTCATCAATACGATCAATGTCGAAGGTGGCATTGCCGCCGCGTGCCCACACCGCTTCTGCTGCTTCTTTCGGGATCACGCCAAGGTCCGCCTGCGCATCACACGCATGCGCTTCGATCTCAAACCAGATGCGGAATTTCGTTTCCGGTGACCAAATGTCGACCATCGGTTGGCGCGCATAGCGAGGTATCATGGGCGTGTCCTTAGTTGGCGGCCGCGGTGCGGATGGCGTTCATGGCAGCTTGATAGTGGCTTGGATCATCAGGTGTTCCGCCCTTGAAGACGGAAGAGCCTGCCACCAGCGCATTGGCGCCTGCCTCAACCACGCTTGGCGCGGTTCGTGGTGTGATGCCGCCATCGACTTCCAGAACGATATCGCGGTCACCGATCATGGCTTTGATCTCAGCGATCTTTGTCACTTGGCTGGCGATGAAGCTTTGTCCGCCGAAACCTGGGTTCACGGTCATCACAAGCACCAAATCGAGCAGGTCCATCACTTCAGAGATGGCGCTGGCGGGGGTGCCGGGGTTTAAAGAGACGCCAGTCTTTTTGCCCAGCGCTTTGATGGCCATCAGCGAGCGGTGCAGGTGCGGGCCAGCTTCGGCGTGCACAGTGATGATGTCGGCGCCAGCGCCTGCAAAGGCATCAAGATACGGGTCGCAGGGTGCGATCATCAAATGCACGTCCAGCACTTTGTCGGTGTGGGGCCGAATGGCCTCGACGATGGCCGGGCCAAAACTGATGTTGGGCACGAAGTGGCCGTCCATCACATCCAGATGCACCCAGTCGCATCCGGCTTGATCGATGGCTTTCACTTCATCGCGCAAGCGGGAAAAATCAGAGGCGAGAATGGAAGGGGCTATGATGAGTTCGGTCATGCTTTTCGAGTGCGCCATCATCGGGTGGGGGTCAAGGTGCGCTAACGTGTAAGCTGTGTGGATCGGCGACTGCGGCGGGCAAGCTCGATGAACCACGGCATGAAATAGATCGGGAACTGGCCAACTGCAAACCAAAGCCAGGTGGTTTCCGGTATCACCAATCCGAAGGCCGCCACCATCAGCCCCATATTGCGCAAGCCGGTAGCAAACGCGATGGACATGGCCTGATCAGCGGGCAGGAAGAACAGCGCTGCACGCATCACAACCATTTGCGCGCTGGCAAGCGCAAAAGTCGCCACAAAAAGGCTAGCAACCAAGCCGGGCGAGGTTAGGATAGCAGGTCCAAACCCATCCATGACGGCAATGGCAAACACCAGCATGACCAGCACGTTGATGCCATCAAGGGTTGTTTGATTGCGCTCCAATCGGTCTTGGCCGATCAGCCGCTTGATGATCGCAGCCAGTATGATGGCGCCCGCCATAAAGCCAGCCAGGCGTAGACCAATCGTAATACCGTCAAACGGAAGCGCTTCGCCGGAGAAGAAAAGGCGTGCGTGCAGGGTGGCGATGAAAGGTGTCGCAGCCATGCAGAGGATAAGGAACGCCAGCGCTATCGCTCCCGGCAAGCGCAGGAGACTGGCAAAAACCGGCACCGCGGTGATTGGCGGAACGGCCAGCGCAATGAACAGCGCCAGATAAAGCCCTGGGTGTGACTCATCGAACCCAAAAGCCTGGGCGATCCAGAACGCCAGCGCGGGCATCACCAGCATCGCGATGATGGTGGCGATGATGACGGCCAAGGGTGATTTGAACTCGCGGCCCACCGCGCGAAACCCGATGCGCAAAAACGCCAGCGTGAGCAGCGTGAGAATCGCCTCATCAAGGAAAGGTCGCATGATCGCTGATAAAAAGGGCAGGGCGGTGCCCACCAGCAGGCTTAGCGCGATGGCGAGCGTGCCGTGGCGGCCCAAAAAAGTCAGCGGAGCGAGGAGAACATGCATGGGGGCGCTTTACGCCCCTTTGGTCACCCTTGGAAAGGGCGTGTTGCTGCGTGGACCCCACGTGCAATCGCGCGCGCCATGGTCGCGGTCGCGCAGGCTTGGACAAGCGCAAGCAAAACTGGGTCGTCCATAAGAGGATCTTCGCTAACCGACGTGGCGAACACCAAGTCACCGTCCAGGCTGGTGTGGGCGGGATAGATGGCATTGGCGATGCCGTCTTGCCCCGCGATGGCAAGGCTATGGCAGGCGCGCTTGTTGAGAGCGATATCGGTGATGATCGCTCCGATGGTTGTGTTTTGGCCGGGCTGCGCCAGCATTTTCATCTGAGGCGTTGGGTTTTTTGGCTTTTCCGGCATGCCCAGCCCACCAAACTCATTGTCCAACTCAAATGGCGCGGCGCGAAAGTGCGGGCCATCGCCAATGTAAGGACTGCCGATGGCGTTCACCGCGACGAGAGCGGCGATTGTGCGCCCGCGCAATGGTTCTGGCGCGTCATCGCCGAACACACTGGATGCTGACCCCAATCCACCTTTGCATGCCCCCGTGGTAGCCCCGGTACCAGCACCAACGGTGCCGATGGCGTGGCTTGTATCGGCTGTTTTGAACGCTGTGCTGCCCAGTTCGCGATAAAGTGCCTGAAGATCATCAGGTTTTTTGCCGTCGTTGGCCAAGTCAAAAAGAATGGCCGCTGGCACGATCGGCACGCGGGCCGGTCCTGCTTGGAAGCCTCGCCCGGCCTTGGCAAGCTCCTCCACAACTGGCTCAGCGCCTGCCAATCCGAAAGCCGACCCGCCCGACAAAACAAGCGCATCGATTTTCTCCACCGTTCGACTAGGATCAAGAAGCTCCGTCTCACGGGTGCCAGGTGCCTGCCCAAGCACGTAAACACTGGCTGTGGCCGGCGAGTCGAACACCACCACGCTGGTGCCTGTTTTGGCTTTGTGATCGCTGGCATGGCCAACGCGCACGCCCGCGATATCAGCCGGGCCGTTTGTCGTTCCCTTATGCCACATGGCACTTTTTCCTTGTTTTGTGGCACGTTGGCGATGTGACAGAAGCGAGAAGGCCTTGCGGGCGAGAACGCTTGCGGGTCTAAATTGGTGACGTCTGCGTTCAACCCAAGGGATTCCATGCGCGAAGTAAAGCCTCTGTTGCTCGGATCGGTCTTTCTTTCCTTGGCTGGACTTTTTGTGGTGCCGTCTAGCGCTCAGGATCAGACTGGCGAGCCAGATGCGCTCCATATCGGCGTTCTTGCGCCGCTGTCCGGCCCGTTTGAAGTGCTGGGTCGCCAGGTGGAACAGGGCGTGCAGTTGGCTCTGGAAGGTCTCTCCGATGCATCAGGCATAACCGTCACCGCTGTTGACGATGGATGCGATGAAGAGCGCGGGCGTGATGCCGCCAACCAGTTGGTCGGTGCGCAGGTGGATGTGGTGGTGGGCGGTGTTTGCTGGCGTCCTGCCGTTTCCGCGCGCAACGTTTTTGCGTTTGCCGATATTCCCTTTGTTTCCAGTGGTGTGCGCTACCAGAGCTTTACCGATGACGCCGACGGGCCGGTGTATCGCTTGAGCGGTCGTGACGATGATCAGGCGCGTTATCTTGCCGATGCCATTCTCGATGGTTCGCTCGATGGCTTGATCGGTGGACCGGCGCGTAATCGCCCGCTTGTGCTGTTTTACACCGATGGAAACTATGGCCGCACGCTGGCTGAAGGCGTGGAGGAAGCCCTTGGCGAAGAGGGCGTGACACTGGCGCTTTATCAGGCGTTTGCGCCGGACGATGATCTGCAAGAGCTTGCGGCGCTGGCGCAAGCAGAAGGCGCAGGGCTGGTGATCGTTCTTGCCGGCCAGGCCGATAGCGCTTTGCTCGCCGATCAGTTAAACCAAAGCTTGGCCGATGTGCCTGTGCTCGCAGGTGACAGCGTGATGACCTCAGAGTTTCGCCTGATGGCTTCTGGCGGTGTGGAAGGCGTGGTGTTTGCCCGACCGACGCCGTGGCGCTCCCTGGTGAATGAGGAGACCTTGGCCGACCTGGAGGGGGACGAGCTGGGGTCCATGGCCGGGCTGATTTTGCCAAGCATGGCTGCCACGCAAGTGGCGCTTCAGCTTATCGATGGCGATGGAGAGCCTTTTGAAACGGTTCTCGGTCCGATCCGTTTCGATGCGCGCGGCGATGCCAATGTGCCATCGTTCCAGCTATGGCAGTGGCGTGATGAGCTGATCTGGCCTTTCGATGGCAACGTGCCGGAAGAGGGCTAGACGTCGATCAGGTGAGGGCAACGAGGCCAGGGAAGCGATCCAGCATCCAATTGGCCAAAATTGTGTGCCAGCCAAGCAGGAAAGCCATCCCGGTGGCCACCAAGAGAGCGCCGGTGGCCCGCTCCATAGTCTGCATGTGATGGCGGAACTTGCCCAGAAACCGCGTGAAGGGCCCAACGGCCAGTGCCGCCAAGATGAATGGCACGCCCATGCCCAGCGCATAAACCAGCAAAAGCCCCGCACCTTGGCCTACCGTTTCGCGGCTCGCCGCCACAGCAAGCACAGCGCCCAAAATGGGGCCGATGCACGGTGTCCAAGCAAAGCCAAACGCCAAGCCCATCGCCAGTGCGCCACCCGGGCCTGAGGTTGATTTCGGCCCTTCCATTTTGGCCTGGCGATAGAGCATCGACCAGCGAAAAACCCCGAGAAAGTGCAAGCCCATGATGATGATGGCGATGCCCGCGACAATCGACAAAACCGAGGAATACTGTCGTAGCAAAAGGCTGATTTGCGTGGCCGTTGCGCCCAGCAGAACAAACACCAGCGCAATCCCGACAACAAACGCGACGGCCTGAATCAACAAGAAACGGGAGAGTTTGGCGCTGCGTTCTTCATCCGCCAGCTCCTCCAGCGAGGCACCCGTCATGTAGGTAAGATAGGCTGGCACGAGCGGCAGCACGCAGGGCGAGAGAAAGGAAATCACCCCTGCGATAAAAACAGCTGCAAATGTCAGTTCGCCGATCATGCCTTAACGGCCTTCTGGTGCGTTTCGCCGGACCTTAGCTGTGACAGCAAGGCTCAACCTTGGCTCTGATATGGCGCAAGCCAAGGCGTGTTGAAACCCCACTTCACGCGCTGTTGCAGTGTCGTGATGCCGCAAGAGCACGCGTGACGTGTCAGTTACGCTTTGTGGGTGGTGCGTGAACGAAAGGCTTGGGCCGCCCTAACCTGGGCGCTAGGCGCTTTTTGCCATGGGTGCTGGCTGTTGCTCATCGTCTTCAACCAACGGGGTTTTGGCTATGCGTGATCCAGACTCTACAAGATCGTTGACCAAACCGATAAAGGCATCGGCTGTCATCTTTGCGGGCGCAAACCCGATGGTTGTCCCATACTTCAAGTACAGCCTGTCCACCTCAGGAGAATGGCCAGCAAATGCCATCGCCCAGCCATCAAACAGGCGATCGCTGACCGGTTTAGCCTCAAGTATTACGATTTCAGAGTGTCGCGCGTCGACGGCAATCTTGCAAAAGGCTTGCGTCACTGATTTGCGGTCACCTTCAAGAACTTGCGCAAAATAGTGGTCGTTGAAAACCAATGCGCCCGTAATTCCAGCAGCCGGATTGTTGACGCTTGACTGTTGCATGATCTTTTTCACCTCAGCGCCAACGGGCAAGCTCAGATTTTTGATGGTATTTCGGCTGTAATAGGTGAGGCGAAACAGATACATACGTTCTTCTCCTGCCAAGCAAGGATGCGAAGAAAACAGTGTACTCTTTGAGAATTGAGAAAACCTAAAGGTGGTTGCGTATGGGTTTTGGCTCAACTTGGCGTTGATCCGTTGTGCGGTTGGGTTTGGCTTTCGCCTGCCGCGCTGCAGCGCTTGGAGCAGTAGATCACGCTGTCCCAATCGCGCGCCCACTTTTTGCGCCAGGCAAAAGGTTTCTTGCAAACCGGACAGGTCTTGGTGGGCAGGTCAGCCTTTTTGCGCATTTTGGCCATGACGATGAGTCCTCAACCCAGATCCAGCTCGAATTGGTCAGCCGGTTTTTTCTTTACCCAGGCGCGGCCTTGCTTTGGTGTGTGGCGCGAGTTTTTGCGCGAGCCATGTTTCAGGTAGATCGCACGCTGATGATCGTAAAATCCGTCGCTGGCACGGATGCGCGTGAGGCGGTCACGTGCCGCGCGCGCTGCCACCACATGGTCGATGATGGGGGCAGGGTAGGTGTCATCAAGAACAAAGCCGTGCTCGCGCGCTTCTAAGGGCGAAAGCGTCCAAGGTTCGTGCAAAGTACGGCCCGTTAGATCTTTCAGTTCAGGCACCCATTGCTTGATAAAACTACCGTCTGGATCCTGGTCGTGGCTTTGTTTGACAGGATTGTAGAGCCGTGGCGTGTTGATAGCGGTGGAGCCGGACTGCATTTGCACCTGCGGCCAATGAATGCCTGGCTCATAATCGGTGAAAAGCTGCGCCAAACGGGTGCCCGTCGCGCGCCAATCAAGCCATAGATGATAGCTTGCAAACGCCACCAACATGGCGCGCATGCGAAAGTTGATCCAACCGGTGGCGATCAGCGAGCGCATGCAGGCATCCACAAACGGAAAGCCGGTGTTGCCGGTAGCCCAGGCTTTGAAAAGCGGGTCGCCAATGCCTTCGGTGCGCGCGTCACGAAAAGCCGGATGCAGATCGCGCCACTCCATTTCCGGTTCGCTCTCAAGCTTTTGGATGAAGTGGCAATGCCAATGTAACCGCGCGATGAAAGCAGTGAGCCCACGTGAAGGTATCGGCTGATGCTCCGGTGGAATGGTCTTCAATGCGCTCAATTCGCTGTAGGCTCGCTGCACGACCTCGCGCATCGACAGCGTTCCATGGGCAAGGTGCGGGGAAAGTCGCGAGCAGGCCTCAGCAGCGCTGAGCGGGCTGGACATGGCGCGCTGATAATGGCGCGCCCGGCCTGAGCTGAGAAAGCTGTCCAGAAGTGCGAGACCTTCGGCGCGGCCGCCCCGCTGCCGCTGTGGGCAGGGATCGTCGGTGAGGCTCAAGGTCTCGGCGCAGGGCATGGGTTCGCTGGTTGCATCAACATAGTCGATGTGGCTCGGCACTATGGCAACGGGCTCTGCCATGAACGCCTCCCACTGTCGCGCCCAGCGATCCCGGTTGATCGAGCCGCGCACCACGCCGAACTGGCGGGCTTGCGTCCAGCCTATGCCATTTGCCCGGCACCAATGCGCGACAGACTTGTCGCGCTTATACGTCCAGGCGTTGCCGGTTTCTTCGTGCGACCAAAGATGGCGGATGCCATGGCTATCGTGCAGCGCCTGGAGAATGGAAACGATATCGCCAATGCGCGAGCAAAGCGGAACGCCGTTCTGGCGCACGCTCTCAATGCTCTCTTGCCAAAAAAGATAATGACGCGAAGACGTTTCAGGCAGTTTCCAATATTCTGATTCAACGGCAACCAACGGCAAAACGGGGCCGTTTTGCGCCGCCAAAGCCAAAGGCGCATGATCACTGGTGCGCAGGTCACGTTTGAACCAAACAAGCTCGATCATGGGGGTTGATTTGGCTCCGTGCCTTCCAAGTTAGATGCTTATCTAAGACACTGCGCACGTATCGCCAGCGCAGGGATCATCTCAAACCGTAGGTGTTTTATGCCAACGCTCCGCCTCGTGCTTGGTGACCAGCTTTCCATGAGCCTTTCTTCGCTCGCCGACTGGCAAGCTGGGGACACGATCCTGATGTGCGAGGTGATGGAAGAGGCGCGGTATGTGCCGCACCACAAGAAGAAGCTCGCCTTTGTTTTCTCGGCCATGCGGCACTTTGCAGAGTCGCTGGACGCCGATGGTAAACCGGTGCGGTACGTGAAGCTGGATGACCTTGAGAACAGCGGCAGCTTCACCGGTGAGCTGGAGCGAGCGCTGGGTGAGGGCGGCTTTGATCGCGTCGTCATCACAGAGCCTGGCGAATATCGCGTGATGGAGATGATCCATAGCTGGCAGGATAGTTTGGATGTGCCGGTGATTGTGCGCGAGGACACGCGTTTCTTTGCGTCGCTTGGCCGCTTTGAACGCTGGGCGGACGGCAAGAAACAGTTGCGGATGGAGTTCTTCTACCGCGAGATGCGCCGCGAGACCGGCTATTTGATGGAGGGCGACAAGCCAGAAGGCGGGCAGTGGAACTTTGACAAGGAAAACCGTCGCAAGCTGCCCAAAGATGTGGTGTTGCCTGATCGGTTGAACTTTGCGCCGGATGCCATCACGCAGGAAGTTTTGGTTCTGGTGAAAGACCGGTTTGCCGACAATTTTGGCGACCTTGAGCCGTTTGGCATGCCAGTGACGCGTGAGGATGCGCAAGCGGTTCTGGCGCACTTCATTGAAAAGTGTTTGCCGCAGTTTGGCGACTATCAGGACGCGATGGCGGAAGGAGAGGCTTTTTTGTTCCACTCCACGATCTCGGCGGCGATGAACGCTGGATTGTTGCTCGCCAAAGAGGTCTGCGATGCGGCGGCGGTGGCCTACAGGGCAGGCGATGTGCCGTTGAATGCCGTAGAGGGGTTCGTCCGGCAAATCTTGGGCTGGCGGGAATATGTGCGGGGTCTCTACTGGCTGAAAATGCCGGACTATAAGGCGCTGAATGCCTTGGAGGCTAATCGGCCGTTGCCCGACTTCTACTGGACGGGCGAGACCAATATGGCGTGCCTGGCCGATGCGATCTCAACCACCAAGAAGCATGCCTACGCCCACCATATTCAGCGGCTGATGATCACCGGCAATTTTGCGCTTTTGGCTGGCGTTGCACCGGACGCGGTCAATGAATGGTACATGGTTGTCTATGCTGACGCGTATGAATGGGTGGAGCTGCCGAACACCCACGGTATGGCGATATACGCTGATGGTGGAATCATGGCCTCCAAGCCCTACGCGGCCTCCGGCGCCTACATCGATAAAATGAGCGATCACTGCAAGGCTTGCCACTACAAGGTAAAGGTCAAAAACGGGCCGGAAGCTTGCCCGTTCAACTATCTTTATTGGGACTTTGTCATGCGCAATGCGGACACGCTTCAAGGCAATCCCCGCATGGGTATGATCTACCGTTCTCTAGAACGAACGAGCGATGAGCGGCTTGCCGCCATCAAAAGTGACGCTAAGTCATTTTTTGAGAATTTGTAGCAAAAATAAATGGATATACAAAAATACTCGCGTGATGCGCGATGTTAAAGATAGGGCGGTATCGGGATGGATTGGTGCGCTGACCTTAGGGCAGCTGACCACCTTTCACGCAAATCATGGAAGTAAGGCTCGCCTTGCTCAATGCGTGTCGTCAGCGATGTTTGAAGTGCGTCGCGGCGCAGCGCCCAAAGGTCTATCGGCATGCCAACACCAAGGTTGGAGCGCATGGTTGAGTCCATGGAGATCAAGCCGATTTTCACCGCATCGGACAGGTTGGTCTTGAAGGTGACGGCCCGATCGAGAATCGGTTTGCCGTATTTGTGCTCACCAATTTGCAGGTACGGCGTGTCCTCGGTGGCTTCGATAAAGTTGCCAGCTGAATAGACCATAAACAGGCGAAGCCTGCCGCCTTTCACCTGACCGCCGACAAGCATGGTGACATCAAAGGCCATCCCCATACCCTGTGATCCGCCATTGTTCATGCGCATCACCTCGCCAATCGCGCGGCCGATGTAGCTTGCGGTGCGGAACATGGTGGGGTGGTCGTAGATGGTCTCCAACATGCCGGTTTGCGGGTTTTCAAAGCCATCGGTCATGATGGACATGACCGCTTGGCTGACCGCCAAATTGCCGGATGTTGCGATGGCGATGCTGCGCTCGCCAGGTTGCTCAAAGCGATAGAGTTTTTGGAAGGTGGCGATATTATCAAGCCCGGCATTGGTGCGGGTGTCGGCGATCATCACCAAGCCATCTTCGACCAGCAGGCCAACGCAATAGGTCAAGGGGGAATGTCCTTCATGCCGTCATCCGGCGCTGTAAATGCGCGCCGATTGTTGCCACAACAGACTAGCGTTAGCCCCCTACGCGGCGCACGGCAATGCTGGTTTCGCGCTCAAAGTCGTTGATACCGCCGTAATGCCCAACTCTTGCGCTTGCGACCGCATGCTGATCGAGCCCGATGGCCACGCGCACGCTGTCTTCACTGGGGCAGTTGCCTTCATGAGGGTCGAACGCGACCCAACCGAGATCGTCGACATACACTTCTGCCCAGATGTCGCGTGCTTGCTTGCTTGTGTCGTTGTCGCCGAGCCAGCGGTAGCCGGACACCAGCCGCGCGGGCAAACCTAAGCGACGTGCCGTGTTGCAGAAGATTTCGGCGATCTCAGCGGCACTGTCGATGTTGCGTTCGTCCATCATGGCGCGCAATCGCTTGGCGGCTGATGTGTTGAGGGCATCCTCTTCAGAGCCTGCAACCTGTTGCTGTTGGCCATCATCACCGCCCATTTGCGCTTGTGCCTGCGCCTGCATTTGCGCCTGCTCGTGGGCGGCTTGTTCGTCTTCTTGGCTGGTCTTAGGCCGTGCGGCATGCAGCACCGCCATCAAAGCGTGCATTTGCGCCAACTCTGGACCAGACACATCGGCCAGCGCGTTCATGGCGGTGCGTACCAGCGCCGCGTCGCCTTCGGCATGGCTTGGCCGCAGAAACACACCATGGGGCACCGTGTCGGGCGCGCCGCGCACAATGCCGTGGGTCTCCTCGGTCTCAATCTCTCCGACAGCGCTGATCGTCAGCGTTTCCAGCGGGCCGTTCAGTGAGAAGCTGGTGACGATGTTGCCAAAGGCATCTTTGTTGCTCTCGATCTTGCAATCGGCATCCACATCCACCGACCATTCGCAGACATAGTGCCCGGTATGGTCGCGCGGTGTGAGCCGCAGCACTTGGATCGTGCCCATGCTTGGCGTTGCATAGGTAAGAGTTTCGGTGTGGTGGACGGATAATCGCATGAGACAGCCTTTGGGGCTAAGAAATAGGGCGCTCTAGAACAGGTATTGCTCGGCAATGGTGCCGCCGAGCTTGTTGTTTTTGCCAATGAATTCTTCAACAAACTCGTGCAGCCCAGTGTGGAAAATCGTGTCGATATCGCGGTTGCGGAACTCGCTATGGATCGATCGCGCCATGCGCTGGGCCTTGCCCTGCCGTCCATAGGTTTTCGACAGGCTATCGAGATGCCGGGTGACATTGCCGTAACAACTCGCCAGCGAGCGCGGCATTTTCTCATTCAAAATCAATAGGTCAGCAATCAGCCAAGGTTTCAGGCTTTCGCGGTAGACCCAGTGATAAGCGGTCAGGGCAGACACCGAGCGTAGGATGGATGTCCACTGGAAATAATCGAGGCCACCACCAACGCGGTCACCGGCCGGCAGAAGCACATGGTATTTTACGTCCAAAATGCGCGCGGTGTTATCGGCGCGCTCAATGGCGCTACCAAGCTGGAAGAACGAAAACCCATCGGTGCGCAGCATGGTGCGGTGGGCGATGCCATCAACGCTAAGTGCCACCTGTTTGACGAAGCGCAGAAACTCCATCAGCTCGCCGCGCGACTGGCCAAAGGTGCGATAGCGTTTCAGCTCAAGCCAGGCAGCGTTGATGGTTTCCCACATTTCGATGGTGATCGCGGTGCGTACCGAGCGTGCATTGGCGCGGGCTGCTTCTAGGCAGGAGCGGATGGAGGAGGGGTTGGCCTCTGAAAAGGCGAGAAAATCCACCACCGTGCGCGCGCTGGCCTCGCCATAGCGTTCTTCAAAAAGCTCTTCCATCCCGGTTGCTAGAACGGCGGATTCCCATTCGTTGGAAACCTGTTCAGTGCTGCTGCCAACATTTGAAAGGCGCGTGGCGGCCTCCAGCAAACGGGCGGTATTTTCCGCGCGCTCGATGTAGCGGGCGGTCCAGAAGAGACTGTCGGCTGTACGACTTAAAAGCATGATCTGTCCCCCCTATCGCGCCAAAACCCAGGTGTCTTTTGTCCCGCCGCCTTGGCTGGAGTTCACGACGAGCGAGCCCTCCTTCAAAGCAACGCGGGTCAGACCGCCAGGTATGATGTTCACGCCGTTGGTGCCAGACAACACGAATGGGCGCAGATCGACGTGACGCGGGGCCACGCCTTCGCCGACAAAGGTGGGGCAGGTGGAAAGCGCCAGCGTTGGCTGGGCGATGAAATCATCGGGATTGGCTTTGAGCTTTGCCCGGAAAATCTCGATCTCATCCTTGGTTGATTTTGGGCCAACCAACATGCCGTAACCGCCGGACCCAGCAACCTCTTTGACAACCAATTCATCCAAATGGTCCAACACATAGGACAGCGCGTCCGGCTCGCGGCACCGCCAAGTGGGCACATTTTTGAGCATGGGCTCTTCATCGAGGAAGAACTTCGTTAGCTCCGGCATGTAGGTGTAGATCGCTTTATCGTCGGAAATGCCGGTGCCCACGGCGTTTGCCAGCGTCACATTGCCGGCCAGATAGGCCGTCATCAGCCCTGGAACGCCAAGCATTGAGTCGGCGTTGAAAACCAGAGGATCGATGAAATCATCGTCGATGCGCCGATAAATCACGTCGACCCGCTGCGGGCCAAGCGTGGTGCGCATGTAGAGAACCGCATCACGGACAAACAGATCGCGACCTTCAACAAGTTCAACGCCCAGCTTGTCGGCCAAGAATGAGTGTTCGTAATAGGCGCTGTTGAAGGGACCCGGTGTTAGCAGGGCGCAGGTGGGGTCTTTGCGCGCATTGCTTGGGGCGACCGACTGAAGGGCTTGGAGCAGCTGATCGCCGTAATTGTCGACCGGCTCAACGGCGTGATCATAGAAAACTTCTGGGGCGATGCGCATCATCACCTCGCGGTTTTCCATCATATAGGACACGCCGGAGGGCGTGCGGGCATTGTCCTCCAAGACATAGAAGTTGTCGGCATCAACGCGTACAATATCGATACCAGCAATGTTTACCCAGATGTTTCCAGGAAGCTTAGCACCGATCATTTCGGGACGGTATTGCGGGTTCTGGTCGATCAGATCGGCAGGGATGATTCCTGCCTTGATGCATTTGCGAGGACCATAGATGTCGGCCAGAAAGGCGTTCAGCGTGTTGACGCGCTGGGTGAGGCCTTTTTCCAACTGCAACCATTCATCATGGGCAATGATGCGCGGGATAAGATCGAAGGGAATAAGCCGTTCTTCGGCGTCGGCCTCGCCATAGACGGCGAAGGTGATGCCGATACGGCGGAAGAGCATTTCTGCTTCAGCGCTTTGGCGTTTGAGGGCTTCAGGATCTAGGCTATCAAGCCATGTGCGTACCAAATCATAGGGTGCACGGCACTGGCCGCCATCCACACTCATCTCGTCAAATGCTGTCATCGCGCCCCATATCGGTTGTGCTTGCAGTTTTGCGCTTGGCGTCGCCAGCATGTGCGAGTGCAGCATGATATGCTGGCGAAGTAAACGTGGGTCTGCTCAGACAGCTCAACGCGCGCTCCGTGAGGTGGTTCCAAAAAACGTTTGGCCAATCAGTCGGTGTTCATCAGACCCAGAGCGCGCAGGCTGGCATGCCCCTCGCGCCCAACGATGATGTGATCGTGAACGGTTACACCCAAAGCAGACGCGGCGGTGATGATTGTGCCGGTCATGTCGATGTCTGCGGGTGATGGTGTTGGATCACCGGATGGATGGTTGTGCACCAAAATCATGGCCGATGCGCCCAATTCGAGCGCCCGTTTGACCACCTCACGGGGATAGACGGGTGTATGATCCACGGTGCCCGATTGCAGAACTTCATCGCGCAGCAGACGGTTTTTCTTATCCAGAAAAAGAACGCGAAACGCCTCGATTGCATCGTAGGCCATGACCGCCCTGCAATAGCTCACCACATCTGACCAGGATGATAGAACCTCTTTCTGGGCCACACTGCCTTGCGCTAGGGCTTCGGCTGCGGCGCGCACAAGTGCCAGATCGTTGGCGGTCGCCTGCTTGATGCCGCTCACCTCACAGAGTTGAGCTGTAGGTGCGGTTAGGACGTCAGCCAGCGAACCGAAGCGGGCAATCAGATCCTTGGCCAGCTGTTTGGTGTCCCGTCGCGGGATGGAACGAAAGAGCAGCAGTTCCAGCATTTCATAGTCGGCCAAGCCTTGCCGCCCGCCTTGTGCAAAGCGGGTGCGCAACCGTTCGCGGTGACCATGAAAATGAGGTTTATCGGGCATGCCTGTGTCTGACATTGGTGGGGGAACCCTGGTCAGGACGCTGTGGCTTCCTCGCGCAAGGTCGGTGGTGCAAAAAGGCCAGAGGGCGAAGCTGTGAAAATCTCGCACCCTTCCTCGGTCACACCAATGGAATGCTCATATTGCGCTGAAAGCGAGCGGTCGCGCGTCACGGCGGTCCAGCCGTCGGAGAGAATTTTCACGTGTGGGCGGCCAAGATTGATCATCGGCTCGATGGTGAAAATCATGCCGGGGCGCAAATCAACGCCCTCACCGGAGCGACCATAGTGCAAAATGTTGGGCGGCAAATGGAACACATCACCAATGCCGTGGCCGCAAAAATCACGCACCACAGAGCAGCGCTCAGCTTCGGCATAGGTTTGAATGGCAGCGCCAATGTCACCGGTTCGATTGCCTGGTTTGACGGCTGCGATGCCGCGCATGAGCGCCAGATAGGTCACTTCAATCAGTCGTTCCGGTGCACGCTTAATTTCGCCCACCGGGTACATGCGACTGGAATCGCCATGCCAGCCGTCAACGATCAGGGTCACATCAACATTGACAATGTCGCCTTGGCGCAACGGCTTTGTGTTCGGCACGCCGTGGCAGACCACGTGATTGATCGATGTGCAGCTTGATTTGCCATAGCCGCGATAGTTCAGCGTGGCCGGCACCGCATTGTTGGCCAGCGCAAAATCCATCACCGCGTCGTCGATCTCCTGCGTGGTGACGCCGGGTTTGATTACATCGGAAAGCTGATCAAGGATTGTTGCTGTCAAACGCCCAGCGCGATGCATGCCTTCAAAGGCTTCAGGGCCGAACAGTTTGATAGGCGGTTGGGTCTGCAGCATGATGACTTAGATGTGGCTCCGCATGAAGAACGCGCGACGCGGTGACATCGCACATATTTGGTGTAAAAGCAGCGTCTTGAACCAGGCGCCGAGCGTGATGGATGATAGGTCTTCAGTCACGACACGGCAAACCTAACCGTAATTTGTTTCGAAAAGAAGAGCGGCAATAACCGGTAATGGCGGTGCAGCTTTGCCGTTTTCAGCAACATAGCCAGCCTTTTGTGGACCCGAAGTGACGCAAAATTTTCAAAAAACCAGCCCATCGCTGACATCTCATTCGCCGATATCGGAACCTGATTGGGGCTCCTATGCGCCATCGGTTTGGGTTGAGCGGCTACGCGCGTTTTCCAGTGCGCGCTCTGCCGGGTATGTTGGTAAGCGGCTGGCGTTCCTGGCCCGCAAGATTGCACTGACCGGGGTGAGGGGCCCCGTGGATGTGGACGTGTTTGGCCACAAAATGCGCATCGAACCGTTTGCCAATCTGGCCGAAAAACGTGTGCTGTTTACCCCGCAATATTTCGATCCGGTGGAGCGCGATCTTTTGTTGCGGGTGTTGCCGGGCGACGGGGTGTTTGTTGATATCGGTGCCAATGTCGGCGCTTACAGCTTCTTTGCGGCCTCGTGCATGAGTTCTGTGGCCAAGATCTTGGCCATTGAGCCACAGCCAGATGTCTATCAGCGTCTGTGCGACAACATCTCCTACAATCCTTGTGTGCCGATTGAGCCGATTGCGTTGGCTGTTGCCGATGTGGATGGGCCGATCCACTTGTTCGTCGATAGTGGCAATGCCGGCGAGACCAGCATGCGGCGTGTGCGCAGTGATACCCATTCAGCCAGCATGATCGAGGTGCAGGCCAAGCCACTGGCGGCGATTTTGGCTGAGCGCGATCTGCCACGTGTTGATGCTCTCAAGATCGATATTGAAGGCGCCGAAGACTTGGCACTGGCTCCGTTTTTCCGCGATGCACCCGAAAGCCTGTGGCCGCGCTTGATGATTATCGAGAACAGCCCGGAAAGCTGGCAAACCAATTGCATCACGCTTGCCCAAAGCAAGGGCTATCAAGTGATCGCCGAAACGCGCCTCAATGTGGTGCTAACTCGCTAAACGATATCACTACACCGCAGTGAAACCGTTTAATCCGCCACGAATTCCAGCATTCCGCAGGGCGTGATGGCGTTTTGGGTTACAGCGCAATCGAGCGCCAATACTTCCACCCCGGCACCCATAGCGCTGGTCAGCGCTGCGGCGTATTTGGGATCGATATCAGCGGCCACGCTCATGGTGTTTGCGCCCGGCCATTGCGCAACGAACAGCATAACCGCCCGGTGCCCTGCTGCAACCATGGCGGAGAGTTCGGCCAGATGTTTGGCCCCGCGCGCGGTGACGGAGTCAGGAAACTCCAAATGGCCTGCTTGGCGCATAAGGTGCACGTTTTTCACCTCAACATAGGTAAGCGGCGCGCCGTCGGTTTCCAGCAGAATGTCGATCCGTGATTTTTCACCGTATTTTTGCTCGCGCTTCAGCCTTTCAAAGGTGGTCAAGCTTGGGACCAGTCCTGCGGTGATCGCCTCTTCTGCCAGCTTGTTCGGGTGCATCGTGTTGATGCCGACAAGGCATGGATCGCCGGGACCTTCGACCTGTTCGAGCTCATAGGTGTAGGCTAGTTTGCGCTTGGCATTGGGTGAGCGAGAGACAAAAACGTGCGCGCCAGGTTTGGCAATACCCATCATGGAACCCGGGTTGGGGCAATGAATGGTGATCTCTTTGCCTGCATCCGGGCCATCAAGCATTTCGACGTCTGCCAGGAAGCGTTTGTAGCGCTTGATCAGCCGCGCTTCAAAAAGGGGTGTGGGAAACTGCATGCTTTTGGCTTGGCGGCGGCGCGATGAAATTGCAAGCGCGAGAGCACAACGCTAGGGATGCGTGCACAGGAGAGTGCGAATGACAGCCACAGCATCCATGCTGGTGATCGGGGATGAAATCCTCTCAGGCAAAACCAAGGACAAGAACATCGGTGTGCTCGCCGATGGGCTGACCATGGTTGGGATTGATCTCACCGAGGTGCGGATCGTTTCCGACGAGGAAGACGCCATTGTTGACGCTCTCAACGCGTTGCGGGCCAACACCACCTATGTGTTTACCTCCGGCGGCATCGGCCCAACCCATGATGACATCACCGCCGACAGCGTGGCCAAAGCCTTTGGCGTGGGCATCGATGTGGACCCGCGCGCTTACAAATTGCTTGATGATTTTTATCAGCGCACTGGCCGAGAGATGAACGCGGGGCGCGAGCGCATGACGCGTATCCCCGACGGAGCTGACCTTATCGCCAACCCGGTTTCCATCGCACCGGGATTTCGGATGGACAATGTGCATGTGATGGCCGGCGTGCCTGCGGTTTTTGCGGCGATGCTGGAAAGCGTTCTGCCGAGCTTGGAAGGCGGCGTGCCAATTGCCGTCAACACGTTGCCGTTCAATTGCGGCGAGGGAGATTTGGCTGAAAGCTTGGCTGCCATTGATGCGGATTTTCCAACGGTTGCCATTGGCAGCTATCCCAAACTGACCGATGGACGGTTCACCACCGAAATCGTGCTGCGCTCACGCGATGAAGCCGCGCTTGACGCCGCCACCCAAGCAGCCCAAAAGCTGCGCACCCAAATGAACGCCGACTAGCCAAGGACCGATCCTGTGAGCGACCCCCTCAACGACAAAGCCTTCCCGGTCTCCTGGGATCAGTTTCACCGCGACGCCCGCGCGCTTGCTTGGCGGTTGGCCGAGAAAGGGCCTTTTGAATCGATGGTGACGATCACCCGTGGTGGCTTGGTACCGGCAGCTATCGTCTGCCGTGAACTGGGCATTCGCACCATCGATACGGTGTCGATCGCGAGCTATGATCATGGCGGTGTCGGCGAGCAGACGCAGGGCAGCCTATCGATCTTGAAAACCATTTCTAGCAAAATTCTCGACACCAAGGGTTCTGGCGTTTTGATCATCGATGATCTGGTGGACACCGGCAAAACAGCCCAAGAGGTGCGTGCCATGTTGCCAGAGGCGCATTTTGCCACCGTCTATGCCAAGCCGATGGGCCGCCCGTTGGTGGACACGTTCGTGACGGAAGTGAGCCAGGACACCTGGATCTATTTCCCCTGGGATCTTGGCTATTCGTTTGTTCCCCCCATCGCCAAAGACGCTGGCGACTGATCGGGTGACCACTCTGCGGGCGTGATGGAATTGGTAGACATACGGGACTTAAAAACCCCTATGTTTACAAAAACCAAGTTTTGGGCTGAGAAATTTACGCTGCGATTCCAAAGAGATCGCGAAACAGACGAAGGGGAAAGATTTTAAAGGATTGATCTGGGTGCTATACGGGAGCCAAGCGCTGCATGCCTAAGAGCGTTGTGGCGTTGAGCGTCGAAGTGTGTGAAATCCTGATATGAAGACGCGGACGTGGTGGAATCGGTAGACACAAGAGACTTAAACCATGTTTTGAGTGCCCCTGGGGAAACGCCGGGAGTAGAACTGCTCAAATTCGGGGAAAGCTAAAGGCCTCAGCCAGGCCTATGCCAATCCCGAGCCAAGCCAGCCGCGCAATAGTCCGTGGCTGGAAGGTGTAGAGACTAGACGGGCAGCACCTAAGACCGGGGACCCGGTGATGGTGAAGGGATAGTCCAGACCACAAACGGCGTATCAACGTCGGCGGCGAAAGCCGTAGCGGGTATGAAAATCTCTCGATCGAATGATCGTGCGGGTTCGAGTCCCGCCGTCCGCACCAACTCTAGCCTTCCGGATCCGGACCTGATCCCCGCGCACAGGCATAGGCTAAAGCGCTGGCCGGTTTAGCGGGGAATGTGCCCCCAGAGTGCTGAATGAAATGCAACCCGTCCAGAGCTAAAATGGCTACTCCGAGGCAAACTAGATGCTCCTCAAGACTGCCGATCACGGAAGTTAGTAGAACAGCTGGCTATTAACAATATCCAGCGACAAGGAGACATAGAGCGTGATCAGTTAGTTTCCGGTTGATCCCGTGGCTGTGTGAAAACGCGCAAATCAGGTAAGATTCTGATCTCCAGATAGGAGGTCGGCATGGGCCGTTTTGTTGAAGGCGATGATCGCGATCAGTTGGCACTTTTGCCTGCTCGGCTTGAGGACTATGTGGCTGAAGACAATCCGGTCCGGGTGGTTGATGCCTATGTTGAAGCGCTTGATCTGACGGCGTTGGGGTTCGAACGAGCTCGACCGAAAGCAACGGGTCGCCCCGGCTATCATCCATCAGTGCTTCTGAAGATCTACCTGTACGGTTATCTCAATCGCATCCAGTCCAGCCGGCGTCTTGAGCGCGAGGCTAACCGCAATGTCGAACTGATGTGGCTAACTGGGCGGCTTACGCCGGACTTCAAGACGATTGCTGACTTCCGGAAGGATAACGATCAGTCCATCCAGGCGGCCTGCGCTCAGTTCATTGAGTTTTGCAGAGAGTTGGGCCTGTTTGCCAGAGCGGTTGCCGCCATCGATGGTGCCAAGTTCAAAGCCGTCAATGCACGCGAGAAGAACTTCACGAAGGGCAAGCTGAAGCGGCGTATCGGCCAGGTTGAGGCGAGCATTGCGCGCTATATGCAGTCTTTGGATGTCGCCGATATGCAAGAGGGTGGTCTTGCTGAAGCCAAGGCAGAACGGTTGCGCGAGAAGATCGCGACGATGAAGGCCAAGCTCAGCCAGTTGCGGCGGCGCGAGGTGGAAGTCGAACAGTCGCCAGACCATCAGGTATCGCTAACCGATCCCGATGCTAGGGCCATGGCAACGAGCATGAAGACCGGGATGGTGGGCTACAATGTGCAGACCGCTGTTGATACCGATCATCACCTGATCGTCACGCACGCGGTGACCAACATCGTCTCCGACAAGGTGCAACTGTCATCGATGGCTGCCAAAGCCAAGGCGGCCATGGGGCGCGATGAGCTCGATGTGATTGCCGATCGTGGATACTTCAGCGGTGAGGAAATTGTTGCTTGCGAGGCTGAGGGCATTACGCCCTTTGTTCCCAAGACATACACATCCGGAGCCAAAGCAGCTGGTCGCTTTGGTAAGGACGACTTCGATTATGACCGGTCGCAAAATGCTTATCGATGTCCAGCCGGTGAGATGCTCCCCTATCGCTAAACCAACGTCGAAGCAGGACGTACGCTTCATTCCTACTGGACAGCCAAGTGCGGGGGTTGCCGCTTGAAGAGCAAGTGCACACCGGCCAAGGAACGACGGGTTAGGCGCTGGGAGCATGAGGGCATCATTGATGCGATGCTTCAACGCCTGAACGATGCGCCCGACAGCATGAACATTCGACGACGAACGGTTGAACACCCCTTCGGCACCATAAAGGCCTGGATGGGAGCGACCCACTTCTTGATGAAAGGCCTCAAGAACGTCGGAACAGAGATGAGCCTCAGCGTTCTTGCCTACAATATCAAGCGCATGATCGCGATCATGGGTGTGAAGCCACTGATCGCAGCAATCCAATCCTGAGCAACGGCACACATCAGCGCCGATCGCTTACCTAGCCCGATTATCTCAGGAAGTCGTTTCCACACAGCCACTCCCCTAACCCGACATAGAGGCCGTGCAGTGAGGAACAATTTTGCGGCAGACGTTGACGCGCCGCGGTAAAGGTGTCGTTCCGGAAGGGGGCCAGAGAGCGTATCTGCGAGCGGTAGAACTATCCTATTGCTGAAGTGGGGCCAGGCTTCTCTTCTCGAACCAGTCGTCCATCCTCAAGCGTTATGATCCGATCGGCCATATCCAGAACACGGTTGTCGTGAGTGACCATAATCGTTGTCGTACCCCGCTCCTGGGCAAGTTTCTTGAGCAGTGATACCGCAGCGCGGCCACTTTCCTTGTCGAGTGCGGCGGTGGGCTCATCCGCCATCACAACGGCTGGGTTACCCACCAATGCGCGTGCAATGGCAACCCGCTGCTTTTGTCCCCCTGACAGGTTGCTGGGCAGATAGTCAGCGCGATCCTTCAGGCCAACGAGCGCTAAAACCTGATGCGCTGCTTCAACGGCCTTTTTTCTTGGCACCTGCGAGCCATGGACTTCTAAACCCATCAGCACGTTTTGTGTTGCGGTAAGGCTCTCATGAAGGTTGTGCGCTTGGAAGATAAAGCCGAGTTGTTGGCGCTGCCGAACCAACGCTGTCTCTGACGCGCCACTCAATTCGGTCCCCAGAAGGCGAACCGATCCACTCATGACGCTGCGCAGGGTCCCCATAAGCGTCAACACCGTTGTCTTTCCCGAGCCCGATGGACCCATCAAGACCGTTAGACTGCCCTTGGGAAACTCCAGGTTCACGTCAAAAATAGCCTGTTTGCGCGCCTCGCCAGAACCAAACCAATGATCAAGGGATTTTACGCTGACGGCAGCATCTGTGGGAGAAGCGTGTGCCATTAGAACAGCTCTGCCGGATCAACTGAGTTCAGACGTCTAGCCGCCAAAGCACCCGAAACGGTCGCCGCGACCAAGGTACCCACAAACACTAGCGCAACTGTTCCCGGCTCAAGCGCCATCGGCAATCCGGTGGCCTCACCCAAAAACTGAAAAACAAGGGAGGCCACAAGGATGCCCGGCACAAAGCCGAGTAGCCCGAGCACCAGAGCTTCCTCGACAATAACGCCAAAAAAGAACTTTGGGCCGTAGCCCATAGCCTTGAATGTCGCGTATTCACCTAGATGGTCGGCGACATCGGACGCCAGGACCTGATAGACAATAACGATGCCAACGATGATGCCCATGAGCACCCCGAAGCCAAAAATCAGGCCTGTTGGCCGCTCAGTGTTTTGATAGGTAACGTCAGTGTCGGCGGCGTCATCCAGCGTGCGGACACGTACGTCACTTGGCAGGCTGACAGCCAAGCGTTCGGCGACGACGCGTGGTCGGTGAGACGACGCGGTCTGCAGCAGAATATGGTCAGGTGCCCCGGCGCTTCGCGAGGGCATGAGCCTGAGAAAATTCTGGTCGGATGTCACCATGTAGCCATCGGCTCCAAAGCTCCCGCCCACCGCAAATGTTGCGGCGAAGACCAACCGTTGCCCAGCCAGCTCGACTGACAACGGAGCCTGTGGTCGAATCTGGCTAAGTTCTTGTTCGTTCATGCCGCGCGTTGCTCTGTCTATCAAACCAGTGTCGGGCAAGCGCAGCAGTTCGCCGCGGCTAGCAATGTCTGAAACAAAAAAGTCCGCCTGGTCGGGATCGATCGCAAGCACCCTTAACCGCGCGCTGCCATTGGCATGCTCCCAGACTGCGTCACCAACGAACAGCGCAGCACCGGCGATCACGCCCGGGTCTGCCAGCGCCTGAAACAACCACTGACGCGGAACATTCGCTCCCTCGCTGAGCGTGTTCGCGTCGGCCGCTGAAATCAATATGTCAGCGTCAAACATCGCGTAGCTGTCTCGTGTGGTGGTGTTCATGGAACCCATGATGCCCAGCTGAACGAGAACAAGGATATTGGCGAAAGCCACGCCGGCAAGAGCCGCCGCGAGCCGTCCCTTATTATGGGTGAGTTGCAACCAGCCAACGGGCAAACGGCCCAGGAGCCGCCAAAGAAAGGCGGTCATTGCGGGCGCGCGTCCGACGCGCCTTCAGGTCGGCTATCGATCCGAGCGACAGCCTCCAAGTTTGTGAAGCGTCGAGCGAGGGCCGAAGACGAATCATCGAGCTCGATCATCACCTCGACAACCCGCGCGTCCACGTTGGCGGCGGTATCGGCCGATACGTTCTCCTGTCGACGAACTTGCAGACCAATGCTGCTGACCTTCCCCGTTAAAATCCGATCCAGGGCGCCCGAAATAAGTTCGGCTGGCTGTCCAACTTCAACGTCTTGGACGCGATCTTGATAGACCTCAACTTCTGCCATCATCTGATCGATGTTACCGATTTCCATGAGGCCCCCAGCAGCGCTGTGACCCAAGCGCGCGTCTATCGATAGAACGACCCCGGAGATGGGCGCTGTCACAAAAGCGCGCGACAAATCTTCTTCGGCGCGCGACAACTGGATGCGAGCGGCCTCAACGCCGCGTTGCGCGACAATAACATCCGGCTGCTCATCGAGGGGCGTGGATCCATAGCGCGCTAAACTGGCAACCGCTCGATTAATGGATTCCTCTGCTTGACTCGCTGTCGCTTCGACTTCGTCAAGCGTGGCTTGGGTCACTACGCCTCGACCAGCCAGGTCTCGTGTGCGTTCAAGGCTTGCATCGGCAGCCGCGGCGGTAGCGCGTGCCTCAGCAAGAGTTGCTTCAGCTTCCAGTGTTGAAAGCCGCACAGCTTCTCGCGTTTGCGCGAGCAGAGCCTCTTGCAAAACGACATCGGCTTCAGCACTCAAGCGGGTCGTCTCGAGAGAGGGTAAGCTATCGAGAACGGCCAAAACTTGGCCCGCCTCAACGTGATCGCCAAACGCAACATGGATTTCTGCAACCCGCGCATCGCCCGCGCCGAAGGGCGGCGCAACGATGGAGGTATCACCGGCAGGTAGCAATCGCGCCAGACCGACAACATCGCTGGCAACAAGGGTCTCGATCACCTCATCGGGCAACACGACGTCAGCCGGCAAAGCGATTGGAGCCGCACTTCCGTCCCCAGGTTGTAGACCAGTGGCGCGAAAGAAGGCTTGAACACCTGGTGGCTGGAAGTAAAGGCCCGCAACGCCACCGGCAAAAAAAGCCACAAGGAGCATCGGTACAAAAATCCAGCGTCGACGGCGCGTTTTTGACGGCCCGTCATGTTCCCCAGCCTCGTGCGTTATAACCTCGTGAGGCAGGTCAGATGTGGGTTCAGCTTCTTTGGGAACTGGTGCCATGACAAATACTCGAGGTTCAGAGTTCTTGAGGTGCAGGTGCAGGTGCAGCGCGACCAAAGTCAGTCGCGCTGTCTCTTTGCGTTGTCTTCCACGACAGCGACGCTGTCACCGACTACAAAACCGTATCGTGATATGGTGATATGATTCACGCGTCATAGGCGCTCAAAGCGCCTGCAATTCCGCTGTTGTCACCATTCCATCGCCATTGGCGTCGGCTCGGCTAAACGCGCGGGCATGCAGACCGCGCGAGCTAACCCGCTGAGCATTGCCCAGCCCATCGGCTGCGTTGAGATCGATGAAGGTGACGAACTCTGGATAGGTCAACTGCGCGTCGCTGTTGGCATCAGCCTCGGCGAAGTTTTCCTGGGCAACAGAGTTGGACTGTGCCTGCGCCACCACAGGCGACAAAAAGAAAAGGGCGATGGTGGCGTAAAGGGCGGTTGTATAGATGCGCATGGTATCTGCTTTCCTAGACCTAGCGAGAGATGGAGCGTGTGACAGTTGCCGAACCATTGGGACCGGTCACGGTACGCGTGCCAGAGCATGTGTTGTTCGCGCAGGAGGCACTGCCAGAACGGGTAACAACCGTTGATCCGTTGACTGTCACCGTCGCTGAGCCGGAGCAGCCGTGATAAGCGCATGGCGCAACTGGGACGACTGGCGCGGCGACCACGTGGGTGTGGGCAAATCGGGTCCAATGCGCTTGAGCAGCGGTTGCCACACTCAGTGTTCCGGCGGCGGTAACGAGGGCTAGAAGTAGGGCACGTTTTTTCATTTCAATCTCCATGTTTGCCTCTGTTGGGCTTCTCAACGGGCACCGTCTTGGGCGGGTTGATCGGTGCCGATAGGCAGAGAGATAAAACCGACGTGTCACATCTATATCGATGGGCCGAAACGGTGTGTCTCGATGTGTCACGTGCACGTAACAGTTGGTAACAGCAGGGCTCTTGGACTTGCATCGCGCGTCATGGTTGGTGACGATGCCGCATGATCAAAGGCAAGCAACACCTCCTGATCGTCGATGATGACGACGCAATTCGTGAACTCTTGACAGACTGTCTGGAGAAGGAAGGTTTTGACGTCACCACGGCTCACGATGGAATTGCGATGGATGCGAAGCTGGGCCAGATGCGTCCAGACCTCATCGTGCTCGACTTGATGATGCCTGGAGAGGACGGCGTTTCCATTTGCCGACGTTTGGTGCCGCTTGGCGCCCCTCCCATCATCATGCTGACGGCGAAGAACGATGAGATCGATCGGATCTTGGGCCTGGAAATGGGCGCAGATGATTACTTGGCCAAGCCGTTTGCGCCTCGGGAGCTTCTAGCGCGTATCCGCGCAGTCCTGCGCCGCAACAAAAGCCCGGCCTTGTCATCACCCAACCAGCGATTGGCCTTCGATCAGTTTGTGATCGACATCGACGCACGCCAGCTTTTCGATTCTACGGGATCGGCGGTGAATCTGACCAGTGGAGAGTTTGATCTTCTGATCTGCTTCGTGCGCAGTCCGCGCCGTGTTTTGTCGCGCGACCAAATCCTCGATCAGCTGCGCGGCAGAGAGGCCGAACCCTTTGATCGAACCGTCGATATGCTGGTGTCGCGGTTGCGGCGTAAACTGACGACCGCGGGTTCAGACGCATCGCTCATTAGCACTGTGCGCAACAGCGGCTATCTCATGACAGCCACAGTCCAGACCGCCTAATGCCGAAACTGACGCGCATCAGTTGGCGGATCGGTCTCATCGTGGTCATTGGGCTGGTTGCAACCATGCTTGTGCCAATCGCGTTGCTCTACTCGGCACAGAGCCTTGATCGCGTGTCGGACTTGCCCAGTCCCCGGCAACTGGCGGCTATGGTGTCACTTATTGAGACCACGCCACCGGCGCAGCACGCTGCCATCTTTGAGGCTTTTCGATCAACCCAATTGAATCTGCATGTTGCGCCGGACGCTGAGGTGGACATCGGCCTTGCGCCGTTTTGGCCAAACGCTCCCAACCCGGTAGCAGACTATGAGAATGCGCTCGAGGGTCGTGAATTTGGTGCCTATTCCGTGCGTCGCCAACCTTTTAAGCGTGGCCGTTTTGATACTGTGCGCATCGCAGAGTTGCGCGTCGCTCTTCGAACAGGTGGCGTTCTTTCCGTAGCTGCCGAAGACGTGGTCCTGTTTTGGAGCGGCGGCATGCCAATCGGGTTTCCAGTTGCATTTGCCGGAATGCTGGTCGCGTTTGTTGCACTGATCCTCCTAAATCGGGAATTTCGGCCCATCCTGCGACTCGCCAAGGCAGTGGAAGCCCTCGATCCTTCCGACCAAAAGGCGCGATTACCCAAGATCGGTGCCAACACGCGAGAAGTCCATGCGTTGGTGAAGGCCTTTGACCGACAGCAAGAGCGGGTCTCCTCGCTGCTCCGCGCCAGAGCGACGCTCATCGGCGGCATTCAGCATGACGTGCGGACCTTTGCCACGCGCTTGCGTCTGCGGATTGAAAAACTGCCTGATGAGACTGAAAGGTCTCGGGCCGAATCCGAGATCGCCGACTTGATCACTTTGATGGACAGCGCCCTTTTGGCAACGCGCAGTGAGGTACGCGAGCTCAACCTGGAACTTATCGACGTCCAAGATTTTTTCGTGAAGGAAATCCTGGCGCGCGCGGCTCCTGACTTTCCAGTCCAACTCACGATCGAGGAGACTGCTAAGAGCGCGCAGGTTCTGGCCGACAGGTTGGCATTGAAGCGGATTGTACTGAACGTCGTGGAAAACGCCATCCGTTACGGAAAAGCTGCACGTGTTGGCATATCGGCACAAGGTCAGACCCTAACCCTCACGGTTGATGATGATGGTCCTGGCATTCCGCAGGACCAGCGAGCCGCTTTGCTTGAGCCTTTTGCCCGGCAAGAACCATCTCGTTCCCGACAAACAGGGGGCGCAGGCTTGGGGTTGGCAATCGTCAAGAGCCTTGTGGAAGGCCACCAAGGTGAACTCTCCATAGAAGATGCACCGTCCGGCGGCGCCCGTATCGTGATCGCACTCCCGCAATTTGTTGCCTGAACGGTTTGCCCTGCGAAGGCGAATTTTTTTGCTGCTACAACGCGATTTCCGACGATGCAGTGGGTCGATCCACATGTCCTCAGAAAGGTCGGCAAGACTGTGCGACGTCAGCGAGTCACTGTGCAGCGTTGGCTGGTTTTCCCAGCAGTGCGTCGAACCGGTCGATCATCACGCGGGTCGCTGGTGCCATATCGCTCTGATCCCCGACTACGTAGGTCACAGTTTCCAGCGCATTTGACTTGTCCGCCGCCTGGGGCAGCAGATCACCGAGCGTCTCCACCGCGCGATCTGGCTCGAAACGACAAATAAGGCCCTGCTCGCGGATCAGATCACGGCGGCGCGTGTCATCCATATCATCAAACGGAGCGCGCTGGTGCATCACCTCGGCAGAGCGCACGACACGGTCCTGTCGAACTTCGCCGCGGCTCTTCGCCAGCAGGATCAGCATGCGCACGATGGCTTCTGCGCGCCCGCCCGTCGAGATGCGCGACAGGGCGGCCTGTACTTCGGGCAACATGGCGAGGTCTTCGGACGACTTAACCGTGCGCGTATGCGCATTGGGCGCGCCGTACCAAAGCGCCAAGGGATTGGCCCAGAGGCCGAAGAAGTTCAGCTCCTGCGCCGCCCCGCGCATGTCGCGCAGCATGTCCCAGCCCATTTCGATCATGTCAGTTGCCATCCGTTCTGCCACGAGGAAGGGATTGTCGGCATCAGCCGGTTGCCTGTTGGCCTTGACCATGGCCACAGCACTGCCGATCGCCGCTGTGCCCGGCACCTCGTTTGACAGTGCCGTGCGGCTGGCGCGCATTGGGTGGGTGCGGCGCGCGATCTGCGCCGCCTCTTCGCGCACCATGCTGCGCACAACCGGACCCACTGTCGTTTCGTAGAACTCGGTCAACGCCTCGGACATGCGCGCAACACCAGCAAATGCCGCCTCGTCCCGACGAGCCCCCGTCTGGTTGATGAGGTCCGCCATCGTACGCTTGGCAAAGCTGACCTCGAAGGTCTTGGCGTGATCTTCGCCCTCGTGATCCTCGATGATCATCTCATAAAGCCCCGGTGCCAACGCCTCGATGGTCTTGAGCGTGGAGGCCATATTCGAATGTTCGCGCTTGGCCACTGAGGACGACACAAAGATGCCAAGATGGCCAACTTCTTCGTGGATCATGTAGAGAATGCGCTGGCCGCGAATCTCGATCTCGCTTTCGTCGGTGTAGGTATCGACGATCCAGTTGAGCGCTTGCGCGGGGGGTGTGATGTTGTCGCCATGCGAGGCAAAGCAGATGATCGGTGCGGTTATCCGCTTGAGGTCGATCGGGCGACCGGGCTCCAGAAACGCTTCATTCTTGCCGAGCCTGTTGCCAACAAAGAGGTTCTCCACGATCCAACGGATTTCGTCCTTGGTCATCATGAAAAAGCCGCCCCACCACCGCTCAAATTCGAGGAAGCGCGCGGCAGTGCCTTCAGGATCGGCGAACACGTCAGCGTATTTGCGGAACCAGGTGCGACCGGGATTGAGGCCCTCAAAATTCTGCACAAGATAGGCACCGTCAAAGATGCCTGCGCCCATATCAGCCGCCATAAGTGCTGGGACGACACCGGCATTTAGCCCGCCACCATAGCGCATCGGGTCTTGACCCACTTTGCCACCCCAATAGGACATCGGCGCGCCGTTCAGCACGATGGGTCCGGTAAGCGCGGGATGGGTTGCAGCCAGGATCGCCGTTGCCCAGCCACCCTGGCAATTGCCCACGATGACCGGCTTGGGGCTCTGGGGGTGGCGTTTTGCGATCTCTTGTAGAAAGGCCGCCTCGCAATGGGTGACATCAGCGATGGTCTGACCGGGCACCGGTTCGGGGTGGAACGCGACGAAATAGACCGGATGACCGTCGCGCAGGGCCACGCCGACCTGACTGTCTTTTTTGAAACCGCCAATGCCAGGCCCGTGCCCTGCGCGCGGGTCAACGATCATGTAGGGCCGTTTCCAGTCGTGCACCTCCACCCCTTCGGGTGGCACAATGTGCAGCAAGCGGTAGTTCGTCGGTCTTGGCAGGTCGCGCGCCTCCATCACGACGTCATAGTCATAGACGAGGACCGGCGGGTTGCCCGCTGCATTATGCGCAACTGTCAGATCAGCCCGTTCCTGCAAGACGCCCACCGTCAGCACGGTGCGCTCTGAGGCGTCGCGCATGTAGGCGGCCCAGGCGGATGCCACAGCTTGCGGCCCGCCAAGGGCGCTCAAACTGGTGCCAAACATCTGGCCCAGGGCCGCGGCTTTCTCAAGATAGCTAGCCGTGTTGGCCTGCATTGTCTCCTGCCAGCGCCGGGCCGATTTTGACACCAGATCCGCCATCACTTCGCCGGTCTGGAAACCGGGCCCGTCCATGTTCTGCATCATTGTTTGATCTTACCCAACTATCGAAAATCCGCCGTCAATCAGATGGACACCGCCGGTGACATTGCGTGCGCCATTGCTTGCCAAGAACGCGGCGTAAGCGCCAACGTCTTCGATTGTGGCAAGCTGGTGCGTTGGCGCCAGCTCTGCCGCTTCGACAAGCATCGTGTCAAAATGATCAATGCCAGATGCCGCCCGGGTCGCGAGGGGTCCGGGCGACAGCGCATGGACGCTGATTTGTTTCTCGCCCAACTCGGCCGCCGCGTAGCGCGTCACGCTTTCAAGCGCTGCCTTGACGGGTCCCATAACATTGTAATGTTCGACAACTTTCTCCGAGCCATAAAACGACACCGTCATGCAGGTGCCACCCTGCGGCATCATCGGCTCGGCCAAGCGGATCATGCGCAGAAACGAGTGCACCGAGATATCCATCGCCAGTCTAAAACCATCGGCAGAGGTGTCGATAACGCGTGCGTGCAAATCGTCCTTGGGACAAAAGGCAATCGAATGCAGGAGCGTATCGAGCCCACCCCATGTCTCGCCGATCTCGGCAAAGACCGTTTCCAGCTGTCCGTCCTGAGCGACGTCAAGGGGGGCGAAAATCTCTGCGTCGAGTTCCTCGGCCAGTGGCCTGACAAATTGCTCTGCCTTGTCATTCAGATAGGTGATGGCCAGGGCATGGCCTGACGCCTTCAGCGCTTTGGCACACCCATACGCAATAGAGTGCTCGTTTGCGATGCCGACGACCAAAGCGCGTTTTTCTGTCATCGAATCCCCTGTTGCTGTTGTGCGTTGCAGCGTAACGGGTGTGTGTGACAGCCATGTTTCCCAGTTTGGGTTTGTTGAGCCTCCACCTATCCTCGGCCTAAAGCCGGATGTAGCGACCCTCGACCTTCAGCTCAACGAGACGCAATGATCGTTTCGTTCATTTGAGTTGAGAGGTCATAGAGGTAGCGCCGCACGGGCGAACGGATGCCGCGTGAGCATGCACTGCACTGCACGAGGCGGCTTTGCCGCCACGATCCGCCATCTATTGAAGATCACCTCCAAGCTTTTTCTGGAAATCCGCGAATGCCGGTCCGCGGCCACATCCTGCTCTAAACTGCCGCTGTCGGTTTTGACTGACCTGCCCGCTCGGGCGATTTAGGGTTTCCAGGCTTGGTGACATTTAAACTGACCAATGGTGACAGGCGTCTGCCGATCTCACCTGAATGGGTGCAAGCATAGTTGGCCTATGGCGCGGACGGTGCGCTCCATTCAATCCCGCCAAATCGGTCGACCACACCCTATCCCGTCCATGGAGTAGGCTGGCTCCAGCCCTGGCAAGTCGACCGTCAAAGCCAATCAAGCACCCAGCTGTCCTTGGAGCATGTGCACGGTGGCATCTATGCTTTCCGGGCGCAGTACCAGATAATCGTGGCGGCAGATGATGTGAGCTTCGCCTTGGAAATGACCAACGCTGGACGCGTAGCACTACCCTTCGGTCTTGGGTTCCATCCCTATTTTCCGCGACGCGCCGACACAAAGCTGCCGATAAGGGGAAAATCTATTACGACGTTCAATGCCGAAGGTTTGCCCGACCATACCGATGATATCTCTGCCAACGACGACATGCGCACGCTGACACCCCTAGCTGTGCGGGGCTTCAATCATCAGCTCAATGGCGCTTATGGTACTCACACCGACCAACCCGATGACGCTGTATCCCTTAGGATGGAGCTATCTGATCAGCTCAGCTACGCTCATCTTTGGGTACCGACTGGTAAGCCATTTTTTTGTATCGAGCCGCTCAGCCATCCCGTTGATGCGTTCAGCCACGCCGAGCAGGCGAAAGAGCATCTGCTTGCGCCGGGCCGTTCCATGGAAGCGACCATGGGGCTTGTCTATCTGGACTAGGTGATCGTTGCGCATGCTTGCTGCGCCACCCGCATAAACCCAAGTGGCGTCGTGCTTTGGTTAGCAACTGTTGCCTCAAGGCCGAGCAGCCTCAGCGCCTCGCTGTAGCGCTGGCAAAGAACATTGCCACCCAATAGTGTGATCGGCCGATCAATGTCACCAAACAGGGCTATAGCCTCGCGTATCTCATTGCCGATCAAGAGGCCCGACAGCTGGGAAGCGACCGCGTCGGGCTGCCCTTCGCCAAGGAGCACGCCCGCGCGTAATCCAAAGATCGACGCAACCAGGCTGGTTTGCTCAAATCCTTGGCGAACGCCCGTTGTGAACGCTGCGCTATCATGCTCTCGGCCCTTGGCAATCTGCCCGGCCAATGAGCCGTTGAGAAGTAGGTCGTAGAGTTCGCCGGTGACGATTGTCCGGAAGCCCGTAACTATCGATTGATCCAGGGTTGCCCATTTGGAGTGGGTGCCTGGCAGGATGGCCAGTTGGCGTCCACTTGCGTGTTCAAGGCCGTAGAGTTGCAGCTCTTCACCACGCATGACGTCCGCACTGGGAGAAAGCTGGCAGAGGCCCGGCAAGAACCAAAGCGTGGTGCCCAGTGCCTCACGCCGAACAGCTTGCTCGATCAGCGCATCGCAGCGGGTTGGACATGGCACATAGGGCGATTCCGCCCAACCTGTGCGACTGGTCACCATGCCGGAGAGGAAAATGCCATCCACCTGGCCCAACCACGCATTGACGTGGCCTGCTAGAACGTCTTCGAAACTACGCCCTCCCATGTGCTTGAGCCCATCGGACGCCAAAACGGTGTCCAGGACCTGTTCGCCATCGATCAGATAGGCGCGAAAGCTGCTTGAACCCCAATCAACGCCGATGAAAGCCATGCTTTATTCCGCCGCCTTTGCAGACATTGGTGCGCTTGCCTTTGCAATGTCGTCGCCAAGGCGCCCGATCTCGGCTAGCCCAAAGGCCGTTGGCTGCAGAGCGGGGGCACGATCGTGAAGCTGGTCTATACCGATTTGGGCCGCAAACAGGCGCTTGCCGTAACAAAGCATGGCCGGCACCGAGCGTGACATGAACACGATGGCTGGCAGGATCTGGCGGTGAATCGCCTCGGCATCCGCGTGGTGACCGGCTTGCCAAAGCTCAAAAAATGCGACCTGCGCAGCCAGAAAATCAGGGGCTGGAATAAGGCCAGCGCCACCCGAGCGCAGCAGCGCGGGAAACTCAATGCCGCCATGGCCGCCAAACACCTGATAGGCACCACCGGACCCTTCAATGGCGCGCGCGATGTCAATGGAAAAACCCTCACCCTTGAGGATACTGATATTGGGATGGGCGCGGTTGAGCGCCACCAGCCCTTCTGTTGAGAGCGACACATCCAGATTCACTGGATTGTTCTGGACCGCGACATCAACATCAACAGCCTCGGATACCTTGCCGAAAAAACTGATGAGGTCGGCCTGAGAGGTGCCCTTAATGGGCGGAGGCTGAAGGATAACCCAGTCGGCGCCAGCCTTGACCGCGGCCTTGGAGAAAGCGATTTGGCCTTCCAGTGATGGCTCGCCAAGGGTCACCGCATAGGGCACGCGCTTGGCGATCAAGCTGCCCACCATCTCAACCAGATGGAGGCGTTCATTGACGTCCATCTTGTGAACTTCAGTCACAAGGCCAAGAACGGCGATGCCGTGTGCACCAGACGCAATGCAATGCTCGACCTGAAGGCGCATTGCAGCTTCATCAAGGCCGCCATTCTGGTCCCAAAAGGCGTAGAGTATGGGGTAGATGCCCGACCAGTTTGCCATACCTATCCCTCCAGCGCTTCAAGCATGGCCGAGGAGGGTTCCACCCCAAGGCCAGCGCCTGTCGGAATGGTGTAGTGACCGTTGTGGCAGGCCATGTCGCCATTGGTGAACATCAAGTTCCGGTCAAAGATGGAGTGTTGGTACTCGTGGTAAGGTACGCGCTGCGCAACGGCGGTCGCCTGCAAGGATGCAGCGGTGAACAGGCCCAGCGAAATCGACGCATGCGGAATGATCTTGGTGTGGAACGCCTGCGCCATGGCGCAGATGCGGGCAAATTCGGTGATGCCGGTGTGGCCGATCTCCGGTTGGATGATGCCCATGGCGCGCGCTTCAAAGCGGGGCCGGTATTCGTAGGTGGTGCGCCATTCTTCGCCCAAGGCCAATGGCACACCAATACCCTGCGCAACGCGTGCCTGTCCTTCCAAATCTTCTGGCTGGACCGGCGCTTCAGCAAAATAGAGATTGTAGGGCTCCAAGCGGCGGATTAGGCGGATTGCTTCGGAGGCCTCGAACTTCCAATGCAGATCGACCATCAAATCCACGGACGGGCCAACGGCCTCGCGCAGCGCTGCCATCTCTTGAACGATGCCATCATCTGACACGGCGGCTGCAAATTTGATCGCTTTGAAGCCTTTGCCCACCCATTCCACGGCAAGGTCACAGCGCGCTTGGAGCGTCGCTTTGGGCAGCCCGCTCACATAAGCGGGAAGCGTCGTGTGACGACGTCCACCAAGCAGTTGTGCTATGGACAAGCCAGTCAGCCGCCCAAACAAGTCCCACACCGCAATATCAACGCCCGCAAGTGCATCAACATAGTAACCGCCGAAAAAGCCGCGCACTCGCATCAGGTCGTAAAGGTCTTCGTGCAGTGGGGCTGGGTCTGATGGGTCGCGCCCCAGCATGACCGGACCAAGCAGCTTGTCGATAATCGCTTTGACAGCTTCAGGTGCAGCGATTCCGTACGTTTCACCCCAGCCGACGGTGCCGCTTTCGCCGGTAATCTTGATGATCACGCTCTGGTCGCTGGCAGGGTAAATGGACCGGTTGCCGTTGCGGATCAGGTAGCCCTCATCATTCACAAATTCGCCTTCCCGCAAGGGGCCCAGGTAAGGAACCTCGCGCGGGATGCGCACGATGAAGCACTCAACTTTTGCAATGGTGTCGAGAGGGTTACAGGCGGAGGGCATCATTCAGCAGCGACTTTCAAGGCAAAGGTTGCAAGCGAGAGTTCGGGGGCGAGTTGATCAAGCAATGCGTGCAATTCGGCACGGTCACCAGCATCCATTTTTGGGCCTTTGCCACGGACGTGGGTTGCTGACAAAACACCGCGCAGGCGCAGCGTCTCCTTGGTCATGTGCATGCGAAAGATCGCTTGGAAATTGAGCGCGGGCATCGACACCATGAAGAGCCTGCGTGCCTCAAACTCATCGCCTGAACGCCATGCGCGCACCAGGGCAACATGCAGGTCGGCTAGCTCGCTTGCCGGCATGGTTCCAAGCGAGCCACGCGCCAACTCGTCCGTGATGTATCGCCCGCCAGCGCCACCAAAAACACCTTCTATATTGTCACTGCAGGCGGCTTGGATGAGGCTGAGGTTTTGACCGCAGGGCATTGTCTCTTCTTTGACGTAGCGCACCGCATCCACGGATTTGGCAATGTTGGCGACTATGCCTGCGCTCAGCCCCGCACCTATCGGTACAGGTGCATTTTGGAGCATGATTGGGATCGGGCTCGCCGACCCAACAGCATCAAAGAACGCGGTTTGTGCGTCGAGTTCGGCGCCAATGTGCCCTGGTGCCATGACCATCGCGCAGGATGCCCCAGCGCACACGCCAACATCGATGTGGGCCAGCACGTCGACTGGTTCAGCCGCGCTAGCGCCAACAATGAAGGGAATGCGCCCATTCAACTGCGCGCCAAGCCGCTCAACCATATCGGCGCGCTCAGCATCGCTCAGCGTATCGACTTCCGACGCAACGCCGGGATAGACGCAGCCATCGGCGCCCGCTTCCACAATGAAGCCGATTAGCCGTTCGAAGTCAGCAACGCTGATGCTGCCGTTGTCGTCAAATGGGGTGCAAAGGACCGGGAAAGTGCCGCGCAAGCTCATTTCACGGCTCCAGCGGTTGCGCCTTGAATAAAGTAGCGTTGCAGGGCGATGAACGCGATGGTGACCGGTATCGACGCCATGAGCGAGGCTGCCATCGCGCCACCCCAGTCGGCATTGGACTCGTTGAGGTAATTGAGCAGAAGCCCCGGTCCAACGGTGCGCTTGTCCTCAGAGATGATGAGCGTCAGCGAGTAGAGCAGATCGTTCCAGCTCCACATGAAGGAGTAGAGAAAGACCGTCACGATAGGGGGAATGGAGATGGGCAGCACAATCGTGTGGAAGATGCGCAGGTCACTGGCTCCATCGGCACGCGCCGCTTCGATTAGCTCATTGGGCACCTGGCTGAAGTACGAGTAGAGCATATACGTCGCCACCGGCAGCGCGAACACGATGTAGGACACAACCAGACCGGTGCGGGTGTCCAAGAGATTCCAAGCGGTGAGCGTTGGGTAAATGGTGATCAGCAGCAGGCCAAACGGGAACATCTGCGCCGACAGCATGAACAGCATCACTGGCTTGCGCCCGAAATAACGGTACTTGGCAAAGGAATAGCCTGCATAGACTGCCAACGTCGCGTTCAGTACCGCTGAGGACAGCGATACCGTCAATGAGTTAGCCAGCTGAAGGCCGATATTGCCCTCGAACAACGCGGTGCGGAAGTGCTGCAGGGTTAGCTCACGGGGGAACAGCGTCGGCGTCACCAGATAAAGCTCAGCCTCGGTCTTCAGAGATGAGATAATTAGCCAGTAGATCGGGAAAAAGATGAAAGCGCCAATCACCAGCGCGGTGATACCAAACCCGATTTTTGCCTTGGTGGATGAGAGATCGAGCATCAGTCGGTCTCCTGCATCAGGCGGCGCAGATAGAAGTAGGCCGCAGGCATGATAGTGGCCACCCAGAGCACACCGACGGTGGCAGCCATGCCAATATCCCACTGCTCAAAGGCGCGGCGGTAGACTTCGACCGAAAGGACAGATGTCGCCCTGACTGGGCCGCCGCCTGTCAGCGCCCAAATGGTATCGAAGTGTTGAAGGTTGCCGATGACGCCAAGAATGATCGTGACCAGAAGCACCGGTCGCAGGTGCGGCAGAATGTGATCCTTGATGACGCGCCAGTTGCCCGCGCCATCGACCCGAGCAGCCTCGATTTGCTCTTTGTCCATGCTGGCCAGGCCGGCCAGGAAAAAGGCCATGAAGAGTGGAATGGACAGCCAGACCTTGGTGATGATCACCGCCGCCATGGCCCCGGCCGATGTTGAAAGCCACGCCACCGGAAACTCGATCAGCCCCATCTCCAGCGCTGCGGCATTGATCAACCCGTAGCGCGAGTTGAAGATCCAACCCCAGAGAAACGCAGCCACCGTTGCCGGCATGATCCACGGCAGCAGCGACAAGCCGCGCAGTGTATCGCGACCGCGAAAGGGCTGGTTCAAAATCAGCGCCCAAGTCAGCCCAAGAATGATGGAGAAGAACGTCGCTCCGCCAACAAAGATCAGCGTGGTGATAAACGAGCCGAGGATCGCGGGGTCGGTAAGCGTGCGCGCATAATTGCCAAAACCAATGAAGCGTGGTTCGCTCATCTCGATGGTGTAGCGGTAGAGCGACAGGCTAAGCGCTTCCAAGAATGGAAACAGGATCACAACACAAAACGTGACCAGCGCGGGCATCAGCAGCAGGAAGCCGAAACGGGCCTCGCCAGCCTTTAGGCCACCCCGGCGCGCTTGGGGGGAGATGCGCGGCGTGCCTGAAACGGCGGTGTGAAGGGTTTGGTCGCTCACGCCGAGACCATCGCTTTGTCAAACGGACGCTCAGCATCCAGCGGCTTTGAGGCGTAGTCCATCACCCGTTCGTCCTCGAGCTTGTCGATTTTCGAATGCCCATTGTTGGGCTTGTCCAGGTAGGGCGCATTGTCAGCCCGGTTGTAGCAACACAGCAGCACGTTACGCGTGTGATCGGACGTGTTGGCGCTGGATGCGTGCAGCGTGTTTCCGTGGAAGAACAATGCATCGCCTGGGTCCATCTCGGCATAGACAAGCTCAAGCTTTTCCATGGCGGCGTTCACGCGGGTCATGTCTGCACCAACTTGGCCCTCATTGACGCCATGCTCGATGCGGCCGAGATGGTGTGAACCCTTGAGCACTTGGAGACAGCCGTTCGCCTTGCGCGAGGGATCAAGCGCGATGAAGACGCTGGCCATATGGGGGAAGAGGTACCCATTGCGGTACCAATAGCCATAGTCCTGATGCCAGTCCCATGAGCCACCAACCTTGGGGCGTTTCAGGGTCAGCTTGGAGTGGTAGAAGGCGATCTCACCACCCATCAGGGTTTCCAAATTGTCCACGATCCGGCGGCTGCGCGCGACTGCAGCAAACATATCATCGCCCAGATGGTGCCAGAGAGCCAACTCGGTTGTCGCGCCCTGCGCGTCGGCAAGGCCGTAGACGCTGGCGTCAATGGTTGGGTCATCATTTACGACGGCGTTCAGCGTGTTGATCTCTTCAGCAGAAAAAAGCGCCTTGCGAATTACGTAGCCATCGCGGTGGTAGGCTTGGATTTCTTCGGTTGTCAGGGGGTGGGTCGTGGTCATGATTGGTAGCTCCGGATTGTTCAAGTGAGAACGACGCGAAGCGGGCATCCTTCAGGTGCCGTGTGTCGTTGGGTTGAGGGAAGCGTGATATACAGGGGCGGACAGTGATTGCTCCGCCCCTGTCAGTTCTAGGGTGGGAGGACCCTATTCGGCGTTGGCCATGGACTCGGTCAGGCGGCTCTGCATGTCATTGGCTGCCTCTTCAGCAGACTTCTGACCCAGGATTGCAGCCTGAACTTCCTCGCCAATAATGGTCGCCACTTCAGCGCCATTGGACAGCGAAGCGATGGTGTTGCGGCGCGGTGTTCCGGCGTTGGTAGCCCATGCGGCCATATAAGGATTGTCGGCAATTTCAGGGCTGGCTTGCCCGCTTGCCGTTGTGGGCAAAACACCACCGGCTGCTGCATAAGGCACCAGTGTTTCATCAGACAGCAAATGCATCATGAATTGCGCTGCGGCGCTATCGCCGGATGCATTGTCATCGCCATACATCACCATCACATGACCCCATTGAATGGAGATGGGGTCATCGCCGTCACTCATAACCGGCGTAGCCATCGGCTGAACGTACTGAGCGTAGTCTTCCTGGCCCGAAAAATTCACAGCGAACGAGGCTGCTGATGGGGCATCGAAATAAAAGCCTGTTGCTTCCTGACCAAACAGACGACGTGCATCAGGGCGGTCGATTTCTGGGGCGGCAAGACGGTTTTCCACGAGGTCCACCATGAAGGCGAGCGCTGCTGTTGCTTCCGGTGAATTCACCATGGGCTCGCCATCCACGATGACATCACCACCATGCACCCATACCCACAGCAGATAATCAAGCACGATGGAATTGGCATTCATGGTCGCCATGCCATAGGGCACGGAGTTGGGAACAGTATCGCGGATCGCCTCCAGCGCGGCGCGGAACTCTGCAACCGTGGTTGGAATTTCGGCAATGCCTGCGGTTTCCATCACGCGCTCATTGGCCACCATGCCAATAGTGCCGCCAATCCATGGCAGCGCCATCTGGCGGCCGTCAATCTCACCGAATGCCAGGAAACCAGGGGCGAACATCGCTTCCAGCTCAGCGCGGTCAAAAACGGTGTTCAAATCGACCATCTGATCGACATTGGCCACGGTTGGTAGCATGCGCGCCTGCACCTGACTTACATCGGGCAGCGTGTTTGTGCGTGCGCGCAAGAACGTATTGCGGGTCATCTCGCCCCACGCGTAGCCCTGCGGCTCAACAGTACCGCCCTCGAAGCTATCAATCATGGCTTGAATGCGTGCCTGACCAGTTTCTTCGGTGAACGTCCACGTCATGAATTCTACATCTTGGGCCATGACCGGTCCCGCCAACCCGGCGGTCAGTGTCGCTGCTGCCAGCGTACCTATAATTGTCTTTTTCATTGTTTCCTCCGGTTTTTGGAACCTAGTTCCAACAAAAAACTAGCATGCAGTTTTTTAGGCTGCAAGTATGTATTGGAACTTCGTTTCAAGGCTGAACTGGCGCCGGGTATGTCCGCGTCCATCCACGCCTAAAAAAGGCGTGGTTGGACTCGCCCTGTGCCTCGCTCACCCGCTTGTCCGCATGGCCAGCGATAAGACCTTCCAGCAAAACTTCGGCGAGCGCGGCATCAAGTAATGCGCGCATATCGGGGCGTTCAGCAAGACAGTTGACCTGCTCGTATGGGTCGCTTTGCAGGTCAAACAGGGCTTCAACGCCGTTCTTGTAACGAACCAGCTTCCAGCGATCGGAGCGAGCCATGAAGCCGTGTGTCGTAACACCGCAAATGATGCGGTCGTCCGGCGCATCTCCCAGCGGGTGCCCGTGCCAGTGGGCTGGAACATCAACGCCGGCGAATTCAAGGAACGTTGCAGGTAGATCCAGCAACGAGGCCATCTGTGTTGTTGAGGCATTGGCAGGTTCAGCGCGGAAATCCGCGACGATCAACGGAACTCTGATCGAAGGCTCGTGGAAATAGGTCTTACCCACCAGCGAGAAGTCGCCAAGATAATCGCCATGGTCGGAGGCAAAAACGATGATCGTGTTATCAAGGTGCCCTGCATTGCGCAGCGCCTCCACGATCTGCCCCACATCCGCATCCAGCCGTTCGACCAGCGCGGCATAATGATGGCGCAGGCGGCGGGATTCTTCCGGCGTGAGGTCCGAGTAGTCCAGATCAGCCCAAGCGCGCATATAGCTTGCCACGAAGGCTGGGTGGTGGCTGCGACTTTCTAGGGTTGGCGGTACGGCTTGCGGCAGCGCGGCAGGATCAATAGCGGCCAGCGCATATTCAGGCGGATCATAAGGGCAATGGGGGCCGGGAAAGCCGACCATCAGCGCAAAGGGCTTGTGGCTTGGTAAGGCGTTGATGTGCGCCACCGTTTGATCGGCCACCCAGCGGTCCACCTGAAGGTGATCTGGGTAATCGTTGATGGACGCGCCTTTGTGCTGGCCATACCCGGCCTGCTCACGGGCGTGAACTTTGCGCAAACCGGCCTGTTTGAGTGCAGCGTCATAGTCATCTTCAATGTGAATATGACGCTTGTCTTCGGCGATGATGCGCGTTTGGAAACCCTCGCAGATATCCCATGGGTAAAAATGCATCTTTCCGACGGCACTGGTGCTGTAACCCGCTTCGACCAGATATTGTGGCCAGCCTTTCAGGCCTATTGCTTCGTGATCAGGGCGCACCCAAGACAGATTGTCGATCACGCCATTGGCATGGGCATGCTGGCCCATCAGCATGGAGGCGCGGGCAGGCACACAAATGGGCGACGGTGAGGTCGCCGTTTCCCAGCGGGTACCCTGCTTGGCTAGCGCATCGATGTTTGGGGTTTTGAGAAATCCGGCACCATAGCAGCCCAGAAAGTCTGGTCGCAGTTGATCTGGCAACAGAAAGACGATGTTGGGTTTGCGATCAGCGGCCATTTCAAACCACCCCACCATCGACGATAAACGTCTGTCCAGTGATCATCCGGCTGTCGTCTGCTGCCAGAAACAGCGCCATGCGTGCCACATCGGGCGGCAGCAGAAACTCTTTGAGGCACTGACGCTCCAGGTAATCTTCAAACTTGCCCTGATAGATCGCCTTGGCGCGGCTCACTTGGCGTTCGGTTAAAATCCAGCCCGGCGCAATGGAGTTTACCCGTACCTTGGCGTCGCCAACTTCACGGGCCATACAACGGGTCAGCCCCTGGATGGCGCTCTTGGCAGTTGTGTAGAAAATCAGCCCCGCCGCGCCCTGCATCCAGCTGTTCGACCCCATGGTGATGATCGCGCCACCACCTGCAGCCTTCATATCGGGCAGCACAGCTTGGCTGGCAAAGAACTGATGGCGCAAATTCACCTGCATGCGCTCGTCCCAATAGTCCGGCGTCACCTCTTCAAGGGGCAGGCGATCATCATTCCCGGCATTGTTGATAAGCGTGTGGATCGGGCCCGTATGGTCCCGAAGCACATCAATGGCACCGCGCAAGGCATCGATGTCCGTGACATCGGCTTGCGCAAATGCGGGTGCGTTGCCTGTGCTTCTTGCGCAGGCTTCGGCCACGTTAGCACCGGCTTGCGCATTAAGGTCCAAGAACCCCACCCGCGCGCCTTGAGCACAGAAGGCTTCAACCAGATACATTCCGATCCCTGAAGCGCCGCCCGTTACAATAACCCCGCGCTCCTTCAGTGAGGGGTAGTGTGCTGCGTCAATAGGAGCTGGGCGCAGTTCGTCGTACGCAGATTTTTCAAGCATCAGGCTGCGTCAGCTTTGGCCACGCCAAGTGTAATCGACTGCCCGTTAGCGTCGAAAAGATAGAGCGCGTTGCGATCAAAGGTCAGGTCAACACTGCTGTGGTTAGCAAGGCGCTTCTCGCCTGGCAGACGTACCATGATAGGCTTATCGGCAGCATCGACTTCCACAAGGGCAAAGGTATCAGAGCCTAGATGCTCGGTTGTCACAACCTTCCCGGTCAGCGTGCCAAAGCCATCGGTGCCAAGGCGGACATGTTCCGGGCGCACGCCAAGCTCGCTGGCGTCGCTGGGAAGGTCTGGCAGCGACACGCGCGAGGTATCAACGAAGTTCATTTTGGGTGAGCCGATGAAGCCCGCGACAAAACGGTTTGCCGGGCTTTCATACAGCTCGATTGGGCTGCCAATCTGCTCAATGCGGCCCTCATTCATGACCACGATTTTGTCAGCCAGTGTCATCGCCTCGATCTGGTCGTGGGTGACGTAAATCATTGTCGTGCCGAGGCGCTCTTTCAGCCGGCTGAACTCCAGCCGCATGTCGACGCGCAGCGCTGCATCGAGGTTTGAAAGCGGCTCATCGAAGAGAAAAATCTCCGGCTCCCGCACAATGGCGCGACCGATGGCAACCCGTTGACGTTGCCCGCCGGAAAGCGCGCGCGGCTTGCGATCCAGATAGGGTTCGATTTTAAGAATGGAGGCGGCGTTCTTAACCCGCCGATCAATCTCATCCTGAGGGGTTTTGGCGAGCTTGAGAGCGTACCCCATATTCGCTGCCACGCTCATGTGCGGATAGAGCGCATAGCTTTGGAACACCATAGCGATGCCGCGCTTGGAAGACGGCACATCGTTGACGATCTCATTGCCCATTTCCAGCGTTCCAGATGATACCTCATCCAGACCGCAGATCATGCGCAGCAAGGTCGATTTACCGCAGCCAGAGGGCCCGACGAAAACAACAAACTCGCCATGACCAATCGATAGATTGATGTCTTTGAGAACCTCAACCGCTCCATAGGCCTTGTGCAGGCCCTTAATCTTAAGATCGGCCACAGCCGTCTCCTCCTTGTGCGCCAGACTTAGCCCGCGAACGGAATGTCCGGCTGTCCTTTGACATTGGTTTGAATGGCCAGAACGCTGCCTGAAAGTGGCGCGTCCTCCAGCTGTTGTGTCGATAGTCGAATGCGCGCTGAGGTGACGTAAAGCGTGGTGAGATCAGGCCCACCAAAAGTGCAGCTTGTTGGACGCGGCACCGGCACATTGATTGTGCGCTCGATTGTACCGTCGGGTCGGTAGCGGCGGACACTCCAGCCATCCCACAGCGCTGTCCACACACAGCCTTCGCTGTCCACACACATGCCGTCAGGAACGCCTTCGTGTGGCTCGATCTGCGCGAAAACGCGCCGTTCGCCTAAGGTTCCAGCCTCAAGGTCGAAGTCGTATGCCCAGATGGTACGCGGGCCACTATCGGTGAAGTAGAAGGTTTTATAGTCGGGGCTCCAGCCGAGCCCGTTGGCTATATGAATGCCGGATACCATTTCTACAGCGTCGCCTGAACTCTCATAACGCCAGAGCGACCCCTGGTTTGGTTCGGTGTTGATGGCCAGCGATCCGACCCAAAGCCTGCCCTTTGCGTCGCATTTCCCATCGTTGAACCGGTTGCCGGGACGGTCTGCTTCCGGCTCAGCCAGCGTCTTCACAGATCCGTCTGTTTGGAGCGCCCGAAGGCCGGTCTCCGTTGCGCAAATGAAGCCGCCTGACCGTTTAGGGATTGCAAGACCCACCAGTTCGGGCATGGGGCGTGACGTGCGTTCGGCCGTCTTGGGGTCCGACGATATGACCGCCGGGGCCAGAATATCGACCCAGTGCAATTGCTGCGTCGTGACATCCCAAAATGGTCCTTCGGCCAGAAAATCGGTGCCAGGCACCGCCACGTCTACCTCTTCGCTAACGACCATAAGCGGGCGAGGGTTCACGGCAATGGACATGGCAAGTTCTCCGACATTGCCCGCGATACGGCGCGCAGCCTCAATGACATCACGTCCCAGCGCATGAAGCTTTTCTTCAGGCAAGCGGTAGGCTGGACCCACAATGCCAACCGCACCAATGGGGCGGGCACGGTGGTCGAGGATCGGCGCAGCAACCGCGTTCACATCATCATGCTGCTCGCCCTGGCTAATCGCGTAACCGCGCGCTTTGATGATGTTGAGTTGCTGATCAAGGTCGCCCGACTGCACGATCGTCTGGTCGGTGTAGGCTGTTAGGTCGGGATCCGAAATCAGCGCGCGGCGTTCAAATGCACTCATGTGCGCTGCCATGGCCTTGCCCAGCGCCGCGGCGTGAACCGCCGCGCGAGCACCGACCCCATTGGCAAGCTTGATCTGATGGGGAGTATCGCGCTGGTCGATGTAGAGCACCTTACCCCCATCCATGACGCCCAGACGAGCCGCCTCGTTGGAAAGCGCGCTTAAGCGCAGAAGCTCAGGCTCAGCAGCGCCCTTCAAGTCAAACTGATCCCACACGCGGTGCGCGAGCTGAAACGGCCGTGCGCCTAGAGCGTAGGCTTGGTCACGCTCGGAAAATTGCACATACCGCTCATCGATCAGTGTTTGCAGGGTGCGATGCAAGGTTCCCTTGGGGAGGCCCGAGCCTTCAAGCAGCGTTGTAAAGCGCATGGGCGCGCGCGCCTCGGCGATGAGATCTAGAATGCGTAGACCGCGAACAAGCGCTTGCATGCCCGGCTGAACGGCGGACTGCAACCCGCCGCTATCGGGGCTAAACTCGTCAGTTTTCGAATGTGTTTTGGCCATGCGAGGCGTTTCTCCTTGGCAACAGAGGTAAATTGGAACTAAGTTTCAAGTCAATTGAAATTAGGAAATTTCGCCATGCGCATTGCGTCGGTCGATCACAAGCTCGTCAAGGTACCATTCACAGAGACGATCCTCTGGGGATCAGGGGCTAGAACAGGCACATCTCGGCTTGTGTGCCGGATAAAGACCGAAGACGGAGTGTTTGGCTGGGGCGAAACGCAATGCCTGATTGACACCGTGCCTGCCGCTTTCAGCAAGGTTGCACAGCTGGCTATTGGCATGCCCGTCAGCGACGTCGAACGCTTGTTTCGCAAGGTGATGGGCGCGGGCTACTATCACCACAAGCGTGCAGCAGTCATGGCCATTGCGGCCCTTGAAATGGCCATGTGGGATGCCTTCGGTAAGGCGACTGGGCAGCCGCTATGGGCGCTTTGGGGCGGCGTGTGGCGTGATGAGGTGCGGGCAGCTGCCTACACCTTTACCAACGACCCTGCCTTGCTTGGCGATCGGTTGAAAGCTTTTCAGGATAATGGCTATCGCGATTTCAAAGTGAAGATCGGCTTTGATGCGAAGAGCGATATTGAACTTGCCGAAACAGCACGTGAGGTGATTGGAGACGCCGCGCTGCGCCTTGACGTGAACGGAGCATGGACGCCCGGTACGGCCAAGCGCCAGTTGGAAAAGCTGCGTGCGTGTGACCCGGCCTACGTTGAGCAACCGCTGGAACTTGATGATCTGGCAGGCACGGCGCGTTTGTGTAGGAGCCAGCCTATACCCATCACCCTGGATGAGAGCGCCTACACGTTGCAGGACGTCGGCAATATTGTTCAGGCCGGCGCAGCGGATTATCTCCTGCTCGATCCTCATCAGGCTGGTGGGCTTTGGCAGGCGATCAAAGCAGCCGCGGTCTGCGAGTCGCATGGGATTGCTGTTGGCTTGCACTCCGGCGCAGAGCTGGCACTAAGCCAGTCCGCTTACATACACCTGGCCGCGTCCATTCCTAATATGAGCCTGGCAATCGATACTGAGCGGCGTTACCTGGGTGGCGACATTAGTGATGAACCACCAAAACTGCTGAATGGAGCTTTTCCTCTTCTAGACGGGCCGGGTCTTGGTGTGTCCGTCGATCAGACAGCGATTAATCGCTTTGCTGTGGATGCGATCTCCGGTGCATACCTTGATGAGAATCGACCGGACTGGTTTCCAACGAAGCCGATGTACTGACTCCTTCTGTCAGCACGCAAATTGCATCTGATAGCAGCTTGATAGGCCAATTTCCGATTTGCCGCCTCGAAGAAATGCTTCGTATGTCTCTGGGTGCGGTTCGGATTAAAGGACGGGACAAGAGCTCCAGCAGAGCGGTTTCGTCAAACTTGGCCAAGGCCGGTTCCAGCCAAGCAGTTAGCGAATTCTCCAACCAGGCAACGGAGAGTTTGGTCTCAGGTTACAATGTGCAGCTAACGTCTGCTTCCCAATTGAAAGGTTGGTTGCAAACTGGGCCTTGCTCGCTCTTTGCGCGTTTCTGTCATTTGATTGTGTCCGCAATGCCGCCACAAAAATGGGCGAGCCCCAGATTACAGCTCGATGCTCTCGGCCAGTTCGAGCGCGTCCTCGACTTCAACGCCAAGATAGCGAACTGTGCTGTCGATCTTGGTGTGGCCAAGCAGAAGCTGTACCGCGCGCAGATTGCCTGTCTTCCGGTAGATCAGCGTCGCTTTGGTTCGACGCATGGAGTGGGTGCCGTACGCCGAGCATCGAAGGCCGATCGACTGAACCCAATCATCCACCAATCGAGCATACTGGCGGGTCGAAAGATGCCGGCTGCAGTCCTTTCTGCTTGGGAACAGCCAGTCATATTGCTCAAGCCGTTTGAACTCGCACCAATCCCCGATCGCATAACGGGATCGATCCATGATCTCGAACTGGACCGGGTTGCCGGTCTTCTTCTGAATGATCTTGGTTCGGCTCCGGATATCGCCACCGGTACGGACGTCAGAAACCTTCAAACTGAGCAGGTCGCAGCCGCGCAGCTTGCTGTCGAGCGACAGATTGAAGAGCGCCAGGTCGCGTTTCTTGTTGGCGATCTGCAGCCTGACCCGAATGGCCGAAACCTCACGTGGTTTGCGCGGCGGTTTTTGCCAAACGAGTTTGCCCTTGTTTCAAGGGCGATGTGGGGCGACGTATTGCAATATGATAGCCATGGCTGATGTCCTTGTGAGTGAAGATCAGCATTGAAGCATGAGCTGCCCAAATCGGCGGCTTTCTATCATTTCCTTACGGCCGGTTTGGCGCCACAAACGGACCACCGTGGTCGAAGTTTCGAGGAGCAACTTTAAGCTGATTGCCGGAGTTACTGCGATAGTCTTGCAGCTAAAATGGAGCGCCTGACTGAGCACTGAGCTGGCTGCACATCCGTTGGCAAGTCGCTTTGGCTGCTCGATCCTTATAACGTCTCTCAGAGTCATGTTTGGCGCTCGTTACATGTTCTTTGGCGGGTCCTTGAGGCTTTCTCGATGTCTCAGGCTGCATAGGTGCCCGATTCCGGCACTAGCCGCATCGCATCGAGCAATTCGCTGGGACCTTTATTTGGAAGACAATCCAAAGCGCTCACCAGCCTGCCTTGAACATCTGCCGAGACTTTCGCGGACTGGAGGCATGCCAGCATTTTTTCTCGCACCTTCGCGTCGGTGAATGGCAAATCCGGTCCACCGCGATACCGCGGATCGCTGACTGCTGTGTGCTGCGTTCCATCGTTCATGGTGATGCACACATGGCTGCGAATTTCATCAAATCCCAAGGCATTGATCTTGGCATCGCGCACGCAAGTGATTTTGTGTTGCATCGCTTGAAAATCAGGGTGACGGATCACAGCGTCATCGAATTGCTCCAGCCCGGCTTTACGATAAAGCACCAGCATGGAAATCAGCGCTGCCATGGAAAACTTAGCTTGCAGAGCATCCTGCGCAACATCGTAGCGGATCGGATTGAGAATGTTGTCACCGGCCGCAAACGTGATACTTGCCACGTCGTTTGCCGGAACATCAGCCGATGTCACCAGGCCGAGAACCATATCCATAGCCTGATGGGTGAGGATACCCGATGGGTAAGGTTTGATGCTAACCCCAGGCTCAATAATCGACCATATGTTGCCAAAGCCCTGCGAGAGCTTTTCTTGCGCATAGCCTCCTGCCATAACCTCGGCAAAACCCCAGCGGCCATCAAGTGCGGTAGGATCGCCATCAAAGCCCTGTTGGGCCATCAGAGCGGCAACCACGCCATTTTCGCACGCCCGGCCCACATGCCATGGCTTGCACATCGTGCCAAAACTGCAGCGAATGCCGGCGGCCATCGAGGCAGCGATACCAAGTGTGTGGGTGAGTCGCTCTTCATCTAGGTTCAGCAATTTGCCAGCGGCCATCGCCGCGCCGAAGGTGGCAACAGTTCCTGAGGAGTGATGGCCCCGCAAATAGTGATCGGGCTTCATCCACTCCGACACTTTGCACGACACTTCAAACCCGCCGAGAAAAGCGGTCAAAAAGTCCTCGCCGCTTACGTCGCCCAAAGCATCAGCGACAACCAGCGCTGCGGTAAGCGGCGCCGTGGTTGGATGAGTCAGTAGGCCATAAATGTGGCGTGGATCCTTGCTGACTTGGGTGTCATCGAAATCGTGCGCATGCGCTGAGATGCCAAGCGTGCGGGCTGCCGCGCGCATGGGCACGCGTAAGGCCCCACCACCTAAGAGCAGCGCCTCCTCACGCCCGCCTTCATGCCGGGCAAGATCAGAGACGATCCGCGTCGAGGCCTCTGTCAAACCAGCTGCATAGAGGCCGACGCCATCGGCAATGCATCGCAGACCGATCGCCACGGCGTCATGGGGTATCGCTTTAAACCGCAGATCGCTGATGAACTGAGCGGCATCCTTAGTCACCGATGACGAAACGGCGTCACCGTTCTCAATGGGTGCGTGAGACAGCTCGGCACTCATGGGCTGTCTGTCTAAGGACGGCGGTTGTTCATTCATGTTGTCACTCTCCAAATAAAACTGTTGACAGTTTATTGCTTACAGTGAACGTTATGTCCAGAACTAAACACAGCCAGACGGTGCAAAAGATGAGCGACACGAACGACCCCATAGCGTTGCGTCAGAGCGCGACGCTCTCCACGCTGATTGCTGAACGGATGGAAGGGTCAATTCTGTCGGGTGGCCTACCGGCAGGCTCGCGGATCAATGAGGTGACGCTGGCCAAGGAATACGGCGTCAGTCGTGGCCCGGTCCGGGAAGCAGCCAGGCTGTTGGCGTCCCGGGGGCTGGTTGAGTTCATCGTCAACAAGGGCGCGTTTGTGCGCGAAGTTGATGCCGATGAGATGCTGGAAATTTACAGCCTGCGCGCTCTGCTCACAGGTCATGCGTGCGAACGTGCTGCTGGTGCAGCGCCAGAAGGCAAGCAAGTCTTGTTGACGATGCTCAAGGATATGGATGAGGCGGCAGCAGCTTCAGATGCTGAAGCTTACTACGATCTCAACCTGGATTTCCACGATCGTTTGAACGAGCTGGCCCAAAGCCCGCGGCTCACAGAGATGCTCTCCAGCCTTATCCGCGAAATGCACCTGTTTCGGCAAGTTTCGCTGGCGCGTTACCCCGATATGACGCGTTCCAACATCGAGCATAAGCGCATCGTGGACGCCATCATGGAGGGCGATTCAGATGCAGCGCGCAGGGCCGGCGAAGCCCATGTGCGCGCCGGTATGGCGCGTTTCCAAGCAGCGTTCGAAGCGTCTGATCAGATTAACTCTCCCGTCAGCAAACCCGGCTGAGGAGCCCGGAGAACAATAACAAAGACAAAAAACTAGGAGGAAAGACCCATGAATTTTCGACGAATTGGCACGCTAGCAAGCGTCGCGATAGCACTGGCCATGGCGCCACACCCTGCCGCTGCGCAGGACGATAGCCATGCGACCATCGCTATTCGAACCGAAACCTCGTCTATGGATCCACATTTCAGCTATGTAGCGACGTCCAAGGCCCAGGTCACCAACGTTTTTGACACATTGATCATGCGTGATGCTGATCTGCGTTTGACACCAGCGCTGGCCACCGAATGGGAGCATATCGGCGATGGCGTGTGGGAATTCACACTGCGCGAGGGCGTGACATGGCACGATGGCGAACCGTTTGATGCTGAGGATGTGCTCTTTACTTTCGGGCGCGCAGGCAACGTACCCAACTCACCGGCACCTTTCGGCCAGTTCCTGAGTCAAATTGACAATGCTGAAGCCGTTGATCAGATGACGGTCCGCATCACCACTCGCAATCCAAGCCCGCAAATCCTTTTTGATCTTGCAGAGGTGCCCATCGTCTCTCAACATGCTGGAGAGGGTGCAACGACTGAGGATTATAATGCCGGTGCAGCGACCGTCGGAACCGGTCCCTACCGCTTTGTGAGCTGGTCGCCTGGCGGCAATCTAGAGCTGGAGCGCAACGACGACTATTGGGGCGGCCCGTCTGATTTTGAAACCGTCACTGTTGTTGCCATGCCCAACGATGCCAGCCGTGTTGCGGCGATCCTGTCGGGCGATGTCGATTTGATCGACAGTGTTCCACCGGAAAGCTTCGCTCGACTGCGCGATGATGATGACATCGACATCTGGATGACGCAGGATGTCTACACCGCCTATGTTTTCCTCGACACCAATCGCGCCGTCTCCCCCAACGTCACCGCGCTTGATGGCTCGGAAATTCCCAATCCCTTGCTGGACGTTCGTGTGCGCGAAGCGATGAGCCTCGCCATCAATCGCGAGGCGATCATTGATCGGCTGCTTCAAGGCTTGGCGCAACCCGCCGGTCAGTTGGCCGGGCCGACGATGGTAGGATTCAACCCAGATCTGGAACCCACGCCTTACGAACCTGAGCGCGCACGGGAACTTATGGCCGAGGCTGGGTATGCCGATGGTTTTAAGATCACCATCAACGGTCCGAACAATCGCTATGTGGCCGATGGTCAGATCGCACAGGCCATCGCCCAGATGTTCGAGCAAATAGGCATTGAGACCGAGGTTGAAACAATGCCCGCCAATGTCTTTTTCCCAAGCGCATCCGCGCGCGAGTTTTCGGTGTTCTTCTTGGCATGGGGATCTGCGCAAGGCACCGCTTGGCACGGTCTTCGCGGTGTGCTGATGACCCATGATGCTGAGCAGGGTTATGGTCCTTCTAACCGTGGACGCTACTCCAATCCGGAGGTGGATCGTCTGACGATTGCATCCATGTCGACCTTCGATGTGGAAGAAGCCGGGCGCTTGGCGGCCGAGGCGGCAGGGATTGCGTTCCGTGATTTCGCGATCCTGCCGATGCATTATCAGATGAATGTTTGGGCATCGCGTGCAGGATTCGAATACGATGCGCGTCAAGACCAAATGACTCTTGCATACGGTCTGAGCCACGTTGAATGACACTGCTTGCCAAAAACGAAACCCTCGACTCCGCCATTGCGTGCGGCGTCGAGACCGTTATGCGCGACGGAACCGTTCTAATCAGCGACCTCTGGGGTACTGATCTGCAGAACCCAAAGCCGGTCATACTGGAACGAACCCCTTACGGCCGCCTGAACACGGACCAAGCCGAACGCTCTGCTGACCAATCCGAGCCCGCACGACGCGGCGTGGTGGCACAAAGCTATGTCGATGCGGGTTTTGTCTATTGCGTTCAGGACTGCCGGGGAACGGGCGATTCCGGCGGCACATTCGATAAATATGTCCAGGAAAGCCAAGACACCACCGACACCATCGCTTGGCTGCGCCAGCAACCATGGTGCGATGGATCGGTTCTTATGGTGGGCTTTTCCTATGGCGCGGCCTGCCAACTGGCGGCCATAGTAACCGATGGCCAAACGCCTGACGCCGCGATCTTGGACTGCGGCGGGTTCTCCAGTGCGCTGACCAGCGGTATTCGTCAGGGCGGAGCTTTGGCCTTAAAGCAGGCTACCTGGAGCCATGCGCAGGCACTGCGCGATGCGCGGGCGCGCGGGGATCACACATCGGTTGAACGCCTCTCAAGCCAGGATGTACTTGATTGGCTGCGCCGCGGGCCTTGGGTAGAGGCCCAAACGCCACTTGCGGATTTTCCTGAGCATCAATCCAACCTGTCAGCCATGTGGCAGCAATCCATTGATGGTCCGTATTGGGATCGTCCAGGCTTGCGCAGCCCGGCAGCCCGTTTGGCCACGTCAACAACGCGGGTAATGTTCGTCACTAGTTGGTTTGACACATCCTTGCGCGCCACATTGGAAAACTATGCCGCCATGACAGCGCCCGATGCCACCTGTCCGCAGCCAGAACTGATCATCGGACCATGGAGCCATGGGGATCGTTGGTCGAACACGGTTGGTGAGGTTGATGTTGGCCTTCATGCGCTACCAGAAAAAGGCCTTGGGGCAAGCTTTCAAGCGATCCGAGAAGGGTTTTTGCAAAAGGTTATTGCTGGCGACGAAACGCCTGCAGTTGCATCACCGGAGAATGCGCGCGTGCATTATTTTGAGCTTGGATCAGCTGCGCCGCAGCCGTCCAACACATCTACCATCGCTTTCGGTGGTCGATGGCGGCATGCTGCGAGCTGGCCGCCAATTGATGCGCGACCCTATGAGCTGTTTCTGGCCGACCAATCTCTTGCCGCTCATTTAGGTGCGCCTTCCACTGCCACGTTTTGCTCCGATCCCGATGATCCGGTCCCGAACTTGGGCGGTGCGATCAACTCCGGTGGCGATATCATGCCCGGCGGTATGTTCGATCAATCGCAGCTCGATAAACGCCAAGACGTTGTGCGGTTTCAAACGCCACTTTTCCAAAACGCCATTTCCTTTGCCGGTCTGATTGTTGCGCACATCTGGGTATCCAGCAGCGCCCCAGACTTCGATCTGGCCTGCAAGCTCGTCCTTGTTCGGCCTGACGGCACGTCGCTCAATATCAGTGATGGCATTTGCCGTGCGCGCCACCACAAAGGCATGGACGCCGAGCGCTTTGTTCCTGTCGATACACCCACCTGTATGTCGGTTGAGCTCAACCCCGTGGCCATGCGGATCGTGACGGGTGAAAGCCTGCGCCTGGATATAGCAGGCAGCAATTTTCCCTGCTTTGACATCAACCCTCAGAGCGGTGCACCCCAAGGCTATCCCAGCGAGAACCGCAAGGCCGACATCACCATCCATTGCGGAACGGACCATCCTTCCAAGCTTCAACTTCTGGCGCTGCAATCATGATAGCCTTCATCATCCAGCGCCTGCTGCAGGGCGCAGCCGTCATCGCAGCCATGTCGGTCATCGTTTTCGTCGGTGTCTTTTACATTGGTGACCCGGTCGAAATTCTCATCAATCCGGATGCAGATCAGGCAACGCGCGCTGCCGTGGCCCGCGCCTTCGGTCTCGATCAACCGCTCTGGCGGCAATATCTTCTGTTTGTCGGCAATGCCCTGCAAGGTGATCTGGGAACATCCTTTGCCTTCAACATTCCCGCCATTGAACTGATCATGCAGCGTCTGCCCGCCACGCTCGAACTGGCCGCCAGCGCCACCCTGCTTGCTATCATCATAGGCATTCCCCTTGGGCTGATTGCGGGCCTGCAGAATGACAAGCCCGTCAGCCGCGTGATCATGGCTGGCAGTATTTTGGGCTTCTCGTTGCCCTCCTTCTGGGTGGGTCTCATCTTGATACTGACGTTCGGTGTTTGGCTCGGCTGGTTGCCCGTGTTTGGCCGCGGCGAGACGGTCGCGATCTTTGGTGTTGAATGGTCGTTTTTAACGCTGGATGGCCTGTCTCATCTGTTCCTACCAGCGCTCAATCTCGCGCTCTTTAAGATCGCTCTGTTCATCCGTCTGACCCGAGCAGTCGTGCGTGAGGTGGTCCCGCAAGACTATGTTCGCTTTGCGCGGGCCATGGGCGTTCCGCCACACCGGGTTCTGGCTGTCCATGTTCTTAAAAACATTCTCATCCCGCTGGTCACGGTGATTGGCATTGAGTTCGGCTCGGTCATCGCCTTCGCTGTTGTGACCGAAACCATCTTCAATTGGCCCGGTATGGGAAAGTTGATCATCGAAAGCATCAATCGCTTGGATCGCCCGGTGATCGTTGCCTATCTGATGGTGATCGTGACGATGTTCGTGTTCATCAATCTGGTCGTTGATCTCCTCTATGCGGCGCTCGATCCGCGCGTTCGATTGGGGCGGGCACAATGAGCGAAGTCCATCTGGAAAAACCGGTGACGGAATCCCCGCCTTACCAAGCCAAAGCAAATTGGCGCGAGAGCGCTTTCTGGGCGTTTCTTGGTGAGTTTGCTGAAAACAAAACCGCGCTGGTGGCTGCGATTGTCTTTCTTGCCATCGCGCTGGCAGCGATTTTAGCGCCTTGGATCGTGCCGCAGGACCCTTACGATCTGGCCAACCTTTCCATTCTCGATAGCCGCTTGGCGCCGGGGACGCAGGCGATGGACGGCACCACCTACTGGCTTGGTACCGACGGTCTGGGGCGCGACGTTCTCTCCGCCATCGTTTACGGGCTGCGCATTTCACTGGCTGTCGGGGCCTTGTCCTCCGTCTTCGCTCTGATCATTGGCACAGTCGTCGGCCTGATCGCTGCCTATATCGGCGGGCGCACCGATGCCTTCTTGATGAGGTTGGTGGATCTCCAGATGAGTTTCCCCGCCATCCTCATCGCCCTGATCCTGTTGGCAGTGCTAGGGCGCGGCGTCGACAAAACCATGATCGCTCTCATCGCTGTTCAGTGGGCCTATTATGCACGCACGGTTCGAGCCTCGGCACTGGTGGAGCGTGAGCGCGAATACATTGAAGCAGCCAGATCGCTACGACTTGGCCATAGCCGCATTCTTTCACGCCATTTGCTGCCAAACTGCCTTGCGCCCTTGATCGTGGTTGTCACGGTGCAGATGGCAAGTGCTATCACGTTGGAGGCGACCTTGAGCTTCCTAGGCGTCGGGCTGCCGGAGACCGAACCTTCCCTTGGTCTTCTAATCGCCAATGGCTACCAGTATCTGCTGTCCGGCGCCTATTGGATTTCGATCTTTCCGGGCATCGCTCTGTTGGTTGTGATCGTCGCCATCAATCTTGTGGGCGACAGACTGCGCGAGCTTCTCAACCCGAGTATGCAACGATGAGCGCGGTGTTAGAAATCGACCGTTTGAACACGGTCTTTGAATTGCGCGCTGGCACCGTCGCTTCGGTCAATGATGTCAGTTTGACTTTGAACAAAGGCGAAATCGTCGGCCTGGTCGGGGAGAGTGGATCGGGCAAATCGGTCACCGGCCTTTCGGTTTTGGGTCTCATATCCGAGCCTGGCCGCATCGCGTCCGGCGCCATCAAGCTTCATGGTCGTGATCTGGTCGGATTGCCCGAACCGGTGATGCGCGGTTTGCGCGGCAAAAGTGTCTCAATGATCTTTCAAGATCCGATGACGACGCTGAACCCGGTCTTAAGCATCGGGCGGCAGTTTCATGAAGTTATCAACGCGCACCACACGACGCCCTGGAAGGCGACCCAGATCAAGGCTGAAGCGGCGCTTGCAGAAGTCGGTATCCCATCCCCGAAGGAACGGCTGAAAGGCTATCCGCACGAGCTGTCCGGCGGCATGCGCCAGCGTGTGTGCATCGCCTTGTCGCTGATCAATGAGCCGAGCGTGGTCATCGCCGACGAGCCGACAACAGCCCTCGATGTGACCATTGAGGCGCAAATTCTCGCCATGATGCAGCGCGTTGTCGAGCAACGACAGGTGGCGATGATCTGGATCACCCATGATCTGAGCGTCGTTGCCGGTCTCTGTGACCGGGTGGCAGTCATGTATGGCGGCCGCATCGTCGAAAGCGGCCCGGTTGATGAGGTGCTGCGGCAGCCCGCTCATCCCTATACAGCAGGGCTACTGGCTTCGATCCCGCAAGAGGATGCTCCCAATGGGCGGCTGCGGCAGATCGATGGCACGCAACCGTCACCGCTTGCTCTGCCAAGCGGGTGCTCGTTTCGAACGCGCTGCCGCCTGGCCGACCAAGCCTGTTTGGCTCTTCCCGCTGAAAGCGCCGTGACCGACACCCGCATGGTGCGCTGCCACCGACCTTTAAGCGGAGGCAGCTAATGACCAACCCTCTCGTGTCCGTGCGCACTGTTTCGCGTGATTTCGTTAAGGCGATGACGCCGATAGAAGCCATGCTGGCCCGCATGGGCGCCGACTACAAAGACCAGGTGGTTCGCGCGCTCAGCGATGTCTCCTTTGATATCCAGCGCGGCCAGATCATGGGGCTAGTGGGGGAAAGTGGCTGCGGGAAATCCACGCTAGGGCGGGTTGTTGCCCGCCTGATCCAGCCGACACATGGCGAAGTTTTCGTGGATGACGAGCGCTTTGACCTGGGCCAGCGGCACGTCGATCGACGCAAGCAGTTGCGCGTGCAAATGGTGTTTCAAAACCCGATGGCTTCTCTTAACCCGCGGCAGCGCGTGCTTGATATTGTCACCGAAGCACCTGTGTATCACGGCCTTTGCGCGCCGACCGATAAGCATGATTTGGCGCGATCATTGATGCAGGAAGTCGGCCTCTCAGAGGATTCCCTCTCGCGCTTGCCGCATCAGTTTTCCGGCGGTCAACGCCAGCGGATCGGCATTGCCCGTGCCTTATCCACCCAGCCGGATTTCCTTATTTGCGATGAGCCGGTCGCGGCGCTTGATGTGTCTATCCAAGCGCAAGTCATCAATCTGCTGTTGGATTTAAAAGAGCGGCGCAATCTCACCATTCTTTTCATCAGCCATGATCTGGGTCTGGTGCGACATCTGTGCGATCAGGTCGCCGTCATGTATTTGGGACGGATTGTGGAACTGGCGTCGGCAAACACTATTTTCGCCAACCCCAAACACCCCTACACCCAGGCTTTGTTTGCCCAGATGGCCAAGATTTCGTCCGGTCGGCAACAGTTTCAACCCATCGTTGGTGAAATCCCGTCACCGCTCAACGTCCCTAGCGGGTGCGCCTTTCATCCGCGCTGCCCGATTGCCCAAGATGAGTGCCGTGTGGTTCTGCCAGAACTGCGTGCCATGGGCGATCAACACCAAGCCGCCTGCCATTTGGCATCACCCAATCATGCCGACCGGCCTTTCGAGGCGATTGAGTGATGTATTTGGGTATTGATGTTGGCACGGGTGGTGCGCGTGCTGGTGTTTTTGATGAAGGGGGAGCGCTGCTGGGGTCTGGCAGTGAGGCGTTTGCGCTTTACCGGTCTGCGGGCGCTTTGGCGGAGTATGCCAGCGGCGAGATCTGGCAGGCTGTTTGCGCGGCGGTGAAGGCAGCGCTGGCTGACGCTTCGGTTGGGGCGTCCTCTGTCTCAGGCGATCAGATAGCCGGTATCGGGTTTGATGCGACCTGCTCGATGGTGATCACACCGGGCGAGGAGGCTGGGGTGGCCACCCCGGGAGTGGATGTCCCTATCAGCATCAATCCCGACGCCGATGGCGTGCGTGACAGCATTGCCTGGCTTGATCACCGCGCGGTGGCTGAGGCCGAGGCGATCAATGCCAGCGGCGCGGCGGTGCTGCAGGCGGTGGGCGGACGCATCTCACCGGAGATGCAGGTGCCCAAGCTGGCGTGGCTGGCCAAGCATCAGCCGGACATCATCGCGCAGGCAGGCGGCTTTTACGATTTGCCCGACTGGCTGGTGCACCGCGCGACGGGCAGTGATGTGCGCTCGCTGTGCTCGCTGGTGTGCAAATGGACTTACAATGGCAGTGGCATTGGCAATGGGAATGGCAATGCCAATACCAATGCCAATGGGAATGAGCCTGGCTGGGATGCGGCGTTCTTTGACAGCCTTGGGCTGGGCGCACTTTTGGCCGATGGTGCAAACCGTGTGGGCCGCGATGTGCGTGCGCCTGGCGATCTGGCAGGGCATCTTACGGCGCAGGCTGCTGCTGAGCTGGGTCTTGCCGATGGCATACCGGTGGCGGTGAGTCTGATCGATGCCCACGCCGGTGCGCTCGGTACGCTGGGTGTGGCCGGGGACAGCAAGAGTGCGATGGCTTTGATCGCCGGTACCTCAGCCTGCCATATCGTGCAAACCGAGCAAGCCATGCCGGTGCCCGGTGTCTGGGGCCCGTATGCCGATGTCATTGTGCAAGGGCAATGGACATTGGAAGCTGGGCAGTCGGCCTGTGGTGCCTTGCTAGATGTGCTCATTGCGCGCCACGCGGCCTCCGCCGACCTTCCCCAAAGCGGTACCGTGCATGACCAACTGGCCGACATCCTGCAGCAGATGGCGGGTGACGGTCCGATCAGCGCTTTGACACGCGCGCGCCATGTTGTGCCCGATGTGCTGGGCAATCGCTCGCCGCTCGCCGATCCCTCTCGCCAAGGCGCGATTTTGGGGTTTGGGCTGGATAGCGGGCCGCAGGATTTGGCGCTCGATTATCTGGCCGGTATCCAGGCGCTGGCCTGTGGAACGCGGCACATTCTCGATCAAATGGCCGAGCATGGCGTTCACCCCACGACCATCGTGGTGAGTGGCGGTCTGATCCACAATCCGCTTTTGTTAGCGGAGACGGCAACGGTAACGGGCTGTCAGGTATTGGTGCCTGCGGCCAGCGAGCCTGTCTTGCTTGGCAGTGCCATGCTTGGCGCTGTGGCGAGCGGTGCTCAGCCCGATCTTGCTACCGCCATGAAGGCTATGGGCGGCGCCGTGGCACAGCATGTCAAACCAGATGCCGAGACCCCCGATATCCTCCAGGCGAAGTACAACGTGTTCCGCCAGATGCTCGATGACCACGCCACGTATGCTGCAATGATGGCGACCTAGGAGATATCTCTATGACCGATCAAACTGTTGCGCTGTTTGCCAGCGGTGACCTGCGCCAAAGCGCCAACCAAACCTGTTGGCCCGCCCAAGCGCAGATGGAAGAGCAACTGGCCGCAGCGCTCGCCCGGTTCGGCTGGGGTGTGCAGCGCGCCCATGCCTATGATGCGAAGCTCGACCATGGGTTTTTATCGTCTTAGCGCGCCGGTATGAACGCCTTTGCAGGCATTGACCCGCATCGGCCGATCATCGTCGCAGAGGCCGTCTGGCAGTACTCCCACCATGTGCTGGCCGGCCTGACCAGCCACAAGGGGTCGATCTTGACGGTGGCCAACTGGTCGGGCCAATGGCCAGGCTTGGTTGGCATGCTTAATCTCAATGGCTCAATGGTCAAAGCCGGTGTACCGTTCAGCACGCTGTGGAGTGAAGACTTCACCGACGCCTACTCTCTTGATCGTCTGGAAGCCTGGCTGACCACCGGTACCTGTAGCCATGATGCCAGCCATGTGCAGCCTTGGACGGGCGATGATCTTCCACACGATGTCGAGGTGTTGGCTGAGAGCATTGCCAACGATCTGCGCACCCAGAAGAGCATTATGGGCGTCTTCGATGAGGGCTGTATGGGGATGTACAATGCCATCATCCCCGATGAGCTGTTGATGCCGATGGGCGTGTTCAAAGAACGCCTGTCGCAATCGCCGCTCTACCATGCCAGCATGCAGATTGATGACGCCGCAGCGCGCGCCACGCTCGATTGGCTGATGGCCAAGGGCCTGACCTTTCACTTTGGTGAGGACCCTGCCACCGACCTCACCGAGGATCAGGTGCTCGATCAGTGCCGCATGTACCATGCAGCGGTTCAGACCGCCGACACGTTCGGTTGCGAGGCCATTGGCATCCAGTATCAGCAGGGGCTGAAAGACCTGCTGCCAGCCTCCGATCTGGTTGAGGGTATGCTCAACAACGATGATCGCCCGCCGGTGCTTGACGAAAAGGGCGAGCCCATCCGCGATGGCCAGGCGATTGTGCACTTCAATGAGGTGGATGAGTGCGCCGGGCTGGATGCGATCCTCATCAACCGGGTGCACAGGGGATTGGGTCAGCCGGTAGAAACAACTCTGCACGATCTGCGCTGGGGTGCCACTGAAAGCCCAACGGGCGAAGATCGCTTTGTGTGGGTGTTTGAGATCTCCGGCGCGGCTCCGCCTGCCCACCACGAAGGAGGCTGGGCTGGCTCGGACAGTTTTCGTCAGCCGCCCATGTACTTCCCGCTTGGCGGTGGCACGCTGCGCGGTGTGGCGAGGCCCGGTGAGATCATCTGGTCGCGCATCTTCATTGAGGGCGGCGCGCTGCACATGGACATTGGCCGCGGCCAAGCGGTGAGCCTGCCGGACGAGCAGACGCAGCACCGTCTCCAATCAACCACGCCACAATGGCCAATCATGCATGGCGTTCTCACAGGGGTCGGCCGAGATCAGATGATGGGCAGGCACCGGGGTAATCACATTCAGGTTGTGTATGCGACCAGTTCGCAGGAAGCAGACAGGGCCCTCCAAACCCGCGCGGCGCTGACTACCAAACTGGGGATTGAAGTCCACCTTTGTGGTGTGCAAGGCGTCTGAACGCAGGGATCATGCCGGTGCCGGGGTGCGCATAGTACAATCTGTGGCGCGCGAACCTTTCTATCATTCGTTAGGTGCTGTTCGCGCGCCTTTTGCAATCACGGTTTCAATCAACCGGTTCACTTGAACTGGTTGTTCAAGGGGGACGCAGTGACCACTTGCGGGTATTTCGTGCAGTGTTGATCCAGGCATAGTGGCGTGGATAAAGCGCGCTTCAGCTGGGGGCGTGGTTGTATCAGCCTCGCCCACAATGATCACCGCGGGGCAGGTGACCAAGGCCAGATGATCTCGGGCATCTTCACGGGCGATGATGGCCTTTTGCTGTCTCTCATAGGCTTCCAGACCGATTTCCACGGCAGCATCGGTCATTGCGTGGAAGGCTGGCGTATCAAGTAGCGAGGGGTCAACGCAGTTCAAAACCTGGTTGGTGCGATTGAGGAACGCCATACCTTTGCTGCGCGCAACCTCGATCTGCCGGTGGCGGTTGCGGGTACTCTCCGCGGAGTCCGCCCGCACTGATGTGGCGATTAGGGTCAGGCTGAGAAGCTGGGCGGCAATTTGCGGCAGTAATTGAAAGGTCACATATCCGCCCATCGACCAAGCCACCAGATGAAACCGCTCTGGTAACTGAGGCATAATGATGCCGGCCATCCCAGCAAGGCTGTCCTGGTCGTGAAAGCCCTCAACAACAATGACTCGATGGCTTTTCTCAAAATGTGCGATCTGATGCACCCAAGAGCGATGGTCAGACTGTAAGCCCGGCAGGAAGACAATCGGGTCAGTCATCGCGAGCTGCCGCCATCATATCTTGGGTTGCGGTCAGATTGGTTGGCGTAAGATTTTCAGCAAAATGGCAGGCGACCTGTTGCTCCCTATTTACCCAGCGCAAGGTTGGTACATCCTGCGCGCACCGGGGTTGAGCAAAGTGGCAACGGGTGCGGAAATGGCACCCTGATGGTGGGGAAATAGGGCTTGGCAATTCGCCTGTGACGTCCGCTTTTTCACCACGCCGTTCTGGCGTTGGTTTAGGGATCGCTGCCAGCAGCGTCTGCGTATAGGGGTGTTTGGGAGACTGAAAAACCTCATGAACCGGTCCAGTTTCAACAATCCGGCCCAGATACATCACCGCTACCCTGTCAGCCACGTGGGCAACGACTGACAGGTCATGAGAAACGAAAACCAGTGTTAGTCCCATGCTTTTCTGCAGACGCATGATGAGATTGAGAATTTGCGCCTGAATGGAAACATCGAGCGCCGAAACCGGCTCATCAGCGACGATAAGATCTGGCTCTAAAGCAATCGCACGAGCAAGACCGACCCGCTGACACTGACCACCGGAAAGCTCGTGGGGGAAGCGATCAAGATGATAACTGCTCAGACCAACTTGCCCGGCCAGTTCATCGACACGCGCGTTGATATCAGTCTTTGATCCATAGCGGTAATTGACCAACGCCTCAGCAAGGCTCGCCCGCACCCGCATACGCGGATTAAGCGAGGCATATGGGTCCTGAAAGACCATCTGAAAACGCCGCCGCTGTGCTTTCAAAGCAGCCTTGCCCAGCGTTGCCATGTTGACACCATCCAGGGTGATGGTTCCGCTGCTTGGCTCTTCGAGCCGCATGATCAAACGGGCAAGCGATGATTTTCCGCATCCACTCTCACCGACCAGTCCCAGTGTTTCGCCTTTGGTCATGTTGACTGACACCCGGTCCACAGCACGCACAACCTTCCCGCGGCGGCCAAGCCGTTGCTGCCCAACCGGGTAGTTTTTTGAAACGTCAGACAGGCACAGAAACGGCGCGCTCATGACCATTGCTCCACGATGGGGTGATCGCGAACGCCGGCGAAAACCTGCGCATGGCGAACGCATGCGGTACGATGGTCTGCGCTGATAGCATGGGGTGGAGGAAGCGGCTCTTTGCACTGTGGGCCGGCAAAGCTACAGCGGTCAAAGTAGCAGCACCCGATGCTCGGCTTGTCCAGGCGTGGCACATTGCCGGGGATTTCCGCCAGTTCGCTGCGGTGGCCTGTGTGACCGCCGGGCAGTGATTGCAGCAATCCAGCCGTGTAGCCATGCGAGGGCTGCCTAAAAACAGATGTAGTCGGCCCTTCTTCGACAATCCGACCGGCGTACATCACCATCATACGGTCCGCACAACCGGCCACCACACCAAGATCATGTGTAATGAGAATGATGCTCATGCCCAACTCATCTTTTAGCTCATTGATGAGGTCGAGGATTTGCGCCTGTACGGTGACGTCGAGGGCCGTGGTCGGTTCATCGGCGATCAGAAGTTCTGGGTTGCAGGAAAGTGCGATGGCAATCATCACCCGCTGCCGCATGCCGCCGGAAAGCTCATGAGGGTACGCATCCAGCCGGTTCTTAGCATCAGGTATCTTCACCAGATCAAGCAGTTCAAGGGCGCGGCGTCGCGCATCATTTTGGCTTAGGGCGAGATGGCGCCGTAAAGGCTCTGCGATCTGCATACCGATCGTGTGAACAGGGTTGAGCGAGGTCATTGGGTCTTGAAAAATCATGCCGATACGACCGCCGCGCACTCGGCGCATAGCCCGTTCGCCCTTGCCCAAAAGCTCTTCGCCGCCCAAGCTTATCGATGTGCCGCTAAGCTCTGCTCCTTCTGGTGGCAGCAGACCCAGGATCGCCATAGCGGTGACGCTTTTGCCGCAACCGGACTCGCCAACAAGGCTAAGAATCTCGCCAGGCTGAACGTCAAACGAGATGCGGTCGAGCGCCTGCAAAACCGACCCATGGGCACGAAACTGCAAGCTGAGATCGCGCACGCTCAGGACAGGTGTTATCGTCCGTGTGGCAGCATCCATCACAAGGCACCGCGCTTCATCTTGCGCGGATCAAGCGCATCGCTCAATCTGTCTCCAAGCAGGTTAACCGCCAAAACCAACAGCGAAAGCAGCAGCCCCGGATAGAGCATAAGCTCCGGGTGGATACGGAAATGGCGGCGAGCATCGGCCATCATACCGCCCCAACTGGGCACCTCAGGTGAGGTGCCCACACCCAGAAAACTCAAGACCGCAGAGGTGATAATGGCAGAGGCGCAGACATAGGTCGCCTGAACCAAAACCGGCCCCATCGTGTTCGGCAATATGTGACGCCATACCATGGCAAGGCCGGACGTTCCGATTGAGCGCGCCGCCATCACGTAGGGCTGTTCACGCACGCTCAGCACCACCGAGCGCACCAGCCGCACCATGCGCGGTATCTCCGGTACCGTGATGGCAAAGATCACGGTAGCAAGGCCCGCATCAAACAGGGCAGCCAGGGCGATCGCCAGAAGGATGGCTGGTATCGCCATCATCGCATCATTGAGCCGCATAATGATGGCGCCACCGATCCGCGATAGCCCAGCATAGATGCCGATGGTTACACCGATGATGCTTGTTAGCGCAGCGACAGCAAAGCCCACGGTGAGCGAGGCTTGCGTGCCATAGACGGCGCGCGCAAATACGTCGCGCCCGAGATGATCGCGCCCTAAAATGGCTTCTGCATCTGGACCGGCCAATCGGCCGGCAGGAAAGATCTCTAACGGATCGTCAGCGATCAGCGGCGCAAAGACGGCTGTCGTAAACAGTGCCAGTAGGATCAGGCTGCAAATCAGCGCCGCAGGGTCCTTGAAGAAGGTGAGTGTCTGTTTTTGCCAGCTAAGATGCGCTGGCCGGTTTTCAGCGGTGATTGAGGGTTGTTCGGCCAAGCTCATCGCTACCCCCGCACTCGAGGGTCAAAAAGCCCATAGCTCAGATCAACCAATAGGTTCACGGCAATGAGAGTGAGTGAGAAGAACAGGATGACACCCTGTACCACCGGGTAATCACGTCGCGTGATAGCATCCACGGTCAGCCGCCCGATGCCAGGAATGTTGAACACCGACTCTGTGACCACAACGCCACCGATCAGTGTGGCGAACCCGATGCCAATCACGGTCACCACCGGCACGCCAGCGTTCTTCAGCGCATGTGTGACGAGAATACGCGCTGTTCCCATACCTTTAGCACGCGCTGTGCGGATGTAATTTTCGTTGAGAGCCTCCAGCATCGCGGCGCGTGTTACGCGTGCGATAAGCGCGGCAAAAACCAGCGCAAGCGCAATCGATGGCAGGGTCACAGAATGCAAGGTGGCCAGAACACCGTCCGACAGTTGCTTGTAGCCCTGGACGGGAAACCATCGTCGCTCAACGGCAAAGACGTAGACCAGGACATAGCCGATGACAAAGACTGGAACGGAAAACCCGATCACGGCAAAGCCCATGATTGCACGATCAAGCAGGGTGTTGGCTTTCCAGGCAGCTATCACGCCCAGTGGAACCGCAATAGCAACGGTGAGGATGAGCGTCACGATGCTTAGAACAAAAGTGGGCTCAATACGCTGGGCGATCAGGCGGGTTACCGGCTGGCGTGAATAAATGGACTCGCCAAGATCAAGCTGCACGGCTTTAACCGCCCAAATGCCAAACTGCTCATGCAGCGGGCGGTCAAGCTCCAGCCTTTCGCGTATCTGCTCCACCTGCTGCGGTGTTGCATTGTCGCCGGCCAAGAGGACCGCCGGATCGCCGGGGACCAGATGAACAAGCGAAAAGATGAACACGGCAACCAGCGCCGTGATCGGAATGGCAGCGAACAAGCGTCCAGCGATGTAAAGCAGCATTGAAGGATCTCACCGCAAAAAGTGATGGGCCTGCAAGCCAGGGCTCGCGCGATAGGAATGAGAGCGGGCGTGAAGGAGACCTGTCCCGACCAGAAAGTCCAGCCGGGACAGTGTACCGAAGACTGAAACAGCGCTTTATTATTCCGCGCGGCGCACGTTCCAGAAGAAAGGAACCGGGCTTTCCAGGAACCCTTCAAGGTTGGTGGCAATGCCTTGGGAAGGGAAAACTTGACCAAGCGGCACATAGCTTACCAGATCATGGGTCAGCACTTGCATCTCTTCGGCCAGTGCCAGCTTCTCTTCTTCGCTTTGGGCCACGGCAAAGTCATCGCGCAGCTGCTGAAGCTCAGGTGAACAGGCCCAGCCGAACCAGGCATCATCGCAAGCGCCTGAAACGTAGACATTGGTCATCGGGTTGATCTGATCAATGTAACCCCATCCGGTGAAGAACAAGTTCCATCCGCCTTCATCGACTGGTGCCTTGCTGGCACGACGGGTGGCAACCGTTGCCCAATCGCTGATCTGTTCTTCGACGACGAAGCCTGCTTCTTCCAGCATTGGCTTGAGCACTGAATAGTAGACATCATGGGTGGCGATATCGGTTACATGCATCAAAAGAACGGGCGTGCCATCATAGCCGCCGTTTTCCAACAGGGCAGCAGCCTGTTCTAGGTTACGCTCCAGCACGCGCTGTGTGTTGACGTCGGAGGCATAGGGGCCGTTGCAGAAGAAAATAGCAGCACACTCAAGATAGCGCTCGGTGTTGTTACCAAAAGCAGCCTGAAGGAAGGAAGTCTGCTCAAGTGCCAGTTGCAGCGCGTGGCGGATGTCAGGGTTGTCAAATGGCGGGTTGAGATGGTTGACCACCAACTGCATGGAGTTGCCCGACTGGCGTGCAGCGATGGGCATGGCATCATCTTGCCCGTCGAAGAAGGCCAGCATGTCGGCGGGCACCTCTTCCACCCAGTCGATCTCACCTGCGATCAAGGCATCGATGGCCGTTGCGGTATCAGGGATGTGGATCAGCTCAACCCGATCAAAATGTGCAACCTTGCCGCCAGCTGCCATGCTGGCAGGCTCTGAGCGTGGCACATATCCGTCAAACTGTTCAAACACGGCGATGCTGCCTGGCACCCACTCATCCATCACCATGCGGTAAGGGCCAGAGCCGATTGGCTCGCTCACCGCTTCGCTGGCGGGCGTTGCTGCCAGTCGAGCCGGCATGATGACTGGAACGTTGGAGGAAATCTTAGAAAGGGCATCGAGCACCAAACCCCAAGGCTCGGCCATCTGGATGACCACGGTGTTTTCATCGGCTGGGGTGATCGTGTCCATCTTCTCAAAGAGAATCCGGCCAAGACCATCAACTTCGGCCCAGCGTTCCAGCGAGGCAACCGCATCGGCTGCCGTCACCGGTGCTCCGTCGTGAAACATCAAACCATCACGCAGCGTAATGGTGTAGGTCAGCCCATCTTCGGACAACTCGTAGCCTTCGGCCATCTGCGGTTGGATTGTGTAGTCAGCGTCCAGCGCAAACAGCGTGTCATAAATCAGGTAGGAGGCATTGCGGATGGTGAAGTTGGTTGTTGCGATCGGATCCATCACATTGATGTCGCCATTCATTCGCAAGCGCAGGGTTTCCTGTGCAGCTGCCGCCATGGTGCTTGCTGCCAGCAGGGTTGCGACCAACCCTGGCACGATAATGGATCTGAGTGATCGCATGGTCATTTCTCCCGGTTATGACGCAACACAAATCGTTACGTTATGAATGATATACGTTTTCTAGAACGCTTATTTTATTGGTGCATATTTAATGCGTAACGATACGTTTTTAGCAGAGCCTGCGGTTGATGCAAGAGCGCGGTAGGACTAAAAGCAACGCTGCAGCCCGCTTGCGTTGATTGCAACCGAGGCGCGGGTATGTGATGAGCATGCCGCCTGGCAGGAGCTGATGAATTGACAACGATGAAGGACGTAGCAAGGCTTGCCGACGTGTCGGTAACCACTGTGTCGGCCACACTTTCGGGCGCTGCTCCGGTCAGCGAAACGTTGCAGAGGCGGGTCTGGGATGCAGTTTCCAAAGCCGGGTATCAGCCCGATCTTATCGCAAGAAATCTGCGCAAGGGCACATCTACAACCATAGGCTTGGTTGTTCCTGATATCGCTGTGCCCTGGGCTGCGCATTTGGCGCGCGCCATGCAACAAGCGCTTTCTGACAACGGATATCACATGCTGTTTGCAAGCAGCGGTGACGATCCGGAACGCGAGTTCCGCGAGATCGCCTTGATGCTGGCGCATAAGGTGGCTGGCCTGATAATCGCGCCCACCAGCCTTGGCGAAGGCTATGCAGACCGTTTTGTGAAAACCGTGCGCGGCCCTGTCGTCCTGGTGGATCGAGTTCTACCAGATACAGACTTCGACACAGTCACTGACGATAATCTTTACGGCGCTCAGCTTGTGACACGATATCTTCTGCGCCTTGGCCATAGGCAGATTGCATTCCTTGCCGGACGTCCAACGATTTCTGCGTCCTATGAGCGTTACGATGCGTTTCGGTTGGTGCTTTGCGATGAAGGTATCGCTTTGCGTGAAGAGCTCATGCAGAACTCTGTTTTCAAGCGTGAGCAAGCCTACTCGGCGGCGCAGCAACTCATGTCACTAGCTGAACCTCCAACAGCAATCATTTGCCTTACGATTGCGCAGCTAAAGGGTGTAATGGAAGGTCTTAAAAATATGGGGCTACGGGTCCCGCATGATGTATCAGTCATTTGTTTTGATGGGCATCATCCTGCGGAAGGATGGACGCCATCCATCACTTCCCTTTCGCTTGATATTGCAGCGCACAGCCAGCAGACGGCCAAGCTTTTGCAAGCACAATTCGCGGGCAAAAGCCCCAGCGGCGATGTTGTTCGGATCAAACCACTGCTCCAAATCCGTGAGTCTTGCCGCGCCATTGGCTAAGGGGTGCGTCGGACAACGCGCAAGGAACCTGGCAGTTGAACGAAAGGGAAACTCTGTCTCGCGGTGCAGCTCACGGGTTGTTCGATGTGGGTGGTCATTGCTAATGGCAGGTTTAGGCAATAATACCAGACTGGCTAATGGCCGGTTTGCCGCCACAAACGGACTCGGTGTGGGGGACCGTCGAAGGCCGGCTTTGGGCCGAATGTGACGGACAATCAGGCTTTCGTGTACTCTATTCCATGCTTCTGAACAGCGTGGATTTGACTGCTGCTGGCCTTACCCACCAGACTCTTGACGTGATGAAATGCGATCTTCGATAGCTCGGCGGGATATCGCCTCCAGCAGGCCAAGTAGCTCAAAACACGCGGTTCTAGCCGCATTCGTATCGCCATCAGCGATGGCGCGCAGCGTCGCCGCATGATGTTCAGCGGCTTTTGAAAAGCTCTCTGTGTCGACGATGAACGAGTACCAGAAGCGCCGCGACAGTGAGTGGATGATCTCGATCTGCCGCTGCAGGTAGCGGTTGTGTGCGGCCTCAGCCTCCAGGGCATGAATGGCCTGATTGATGGCCAGATATGTCTCGCGATCCCGTTCGCTGATGGCGCGCTCAAGCTGGTCGGCAAGCTCGCGCATTTCCTCGCGTTGCTCTGCTGTTGCTCTGGCTGCGGCCAGTGTCACCATCAGTTCTTCCAAGGGTCTCCGGGTTTCCAGAAGCTCCAGCTGCCGCGTGATATCGATGGGGGTCACAAGGATGCCCCGCCTTGGCATGACATCCACAAAGCCCTCAAATTTCAGCCTTTGCAGCGCCTCACGAACAGGCGTGCGCCCGCAGCCGGTCCGTTGGGTCAGATCAGACTCAGAAATCAGGGAATAGGCGGGCAAATCACCAATGACGATCAGGTTGAGGATTTTGCCATAGGCCGCATCTGCGGTTGACTCCGTCACCTTGTGGTTACGTTCGGCCATGGCGTTCATTTCGCGATCTCCTCCCGCGCCACCTAAGCGATTGACTCCGTGAAGTGCAACAGATATGTCTTTCAGTAAGAACTGATATATCAGTCGTATATTACTGGGGGAAGGCATGGTCGTCGCAACGGACGTGCGCTCAAGCACTGACCTGACATGTGATGTGGCCGTTGTAGGTGGCGGGGCTGCTGGCGTGGCCACGGCGGTGACAGCGGCGCGTCAAGGCTTGCAGGTCGTTCTCATCGAGCGCCACGGGTTCTGTGGCGGTGGTGCGGTCGCGGGCCACTCAGGCACCGTTTGCGGCCTGTATGAAGCCTCTGACCACCCTGGCAACGGACCGGTGCAGGCCGTGTTCGGCTTTGCTGAGGAATTTGTCAGCGCGCTGGAAGCCAACGGCGGACTGGCTGACCCTGTGCGCTACGGCAAAACCTTCACCCGCGTTCATGACCCCATCGTTTGGCGAGAAACGGCGGACGGTTTTCTCGCCGATCCCAACATCACGGTGATCTATCACGCAGTTGCCACGCGCGTTCTGGCCGAGGGCGGCGAACGCATAGAGGGTGTTGAGCTTTGGACCAAGCAGGGGCCGGTTCGCGTGCGTGCCAAGGTGACCGTGGATGCATCTGGCGATGCTGACCTTATCGCGATGGCGGGCCTGCCCAACACCATCGGAGACAACGGCCGGGTACAAAACCCAACGATGATCTTCCGGCTTATGGGTGTCGATGTGCCCGCCTTTCTTGAGGCCTATGGCGATGATACCATCATGCCTGTTGAGGTGTCCGAGCAGATCGTGGCGGCCAATGCATCGGGCAGCTATACCCTGCCGCGGGCGAAAATCTGGCTCTTCCCAACGACACGGCCGAACGAACTGCTGTGCAACTGCACACGTATCATTGGTGCCGATGGCCGCGAACTGAACCCGCTGTTCTGGCGTGATTTTGCCGAAGCGGAAACCCAAGGGCGTATTCAGGCCCGCGAGTATGCCCGCTTCTTTGCCGATACGCTTGCCGGTTGTCAGGATGCCTTCGTCAACGACATGGCGGTGCAGGTGGGCGTGCGCCAGACCCGGCAGATTGATGGCGTTCAAACGCTCATGAACAACGACATTCTGGCTGGCAAGAAATTTACCGATGGCATTGCCCGTTCACCATGGCCGATCGAACTGCATTCAGGCGAGCGGCCCAAGGTCGAGTGGCTTCTTAACGATGTTTACGAAGTGCCCTATGGCTGCTTCGTTCCAGAACGCGGCGAGGGCTTGCTGGCAGCAGGGCGTTGCCTGTCAGCGCAACACGAGGCCGTCGCTTCAGCGCGGGTGACGGCGCAGTGCTTCAGCTACGGACAGGCCATTGGCAATGCGGCGTCTATCACGGTGCGCGATGGTGTTGCGCCGCGCGCCATTCCAGGCGCTGACCTGCGCGACATCATGAACCGCGACGGTGCGAGGCTGGACGGATGAGCGAGCAAATTACCATTGAGCGCCGGGAAGGCTATGCCGTTCTCACCATGAACAAGCCGCAGCGCCGCAATGCGCTGGGCACGCAGAGCATGCGCGAGCTTGATGCGGCTTTTCAGGTTCTGGCGGGCGACAAGGAGTGCCGCGCCATTGTTCTCACCGCTGCGCCGCCCGCCTTTTGCGCGGGCAGCGACTTAAAAGAACTTGGCGGGCTGTCGATCTCCGATATGTGCACCCATGAATCGTACACCGCCAGGGTCGCGCGCAGCACGGCGTATCTGCCCGTGCCAGTGATCGCAGCGGTGGAAGGCTATGCTCTGGGTGGCGGCTTTTTATTGGCCACGTCCTGCGATGTGGTCGTCAGCGGCGCGTCGACCAAATGGGCGATGCCGGAGGTCAAAAACGGCTGGATCCCGCCATGGGGTTTGCAGACGCTGATTGCGCGATGCGGTCCAGTGAAAGCCCGACTGATTACTTGGTGCAGTGAAGAGATTGATAGTGCTGAGGCGCTGCGCCTTGGCGTTGCAGACAAGCTAGCCGACGATGGCAAAGCGCTGGATGAAGCCTGTGCCGTGGCTGAACGCCTTTCCCAATTGCCCGCTGAATCTGTGCGCTCCACCAAGCGTTTCTTTGAAGCGGCCATAACGGGTGCCAGCGAACAGAAGGATGCTGAAGCCTCGCGCCTTTTTGCAAGTGATTGCGAAGGCCAGGTAGCCAAGCAGGTGCTTGCCAAGTTCACGGTGACCTCATGAGCAAGGTCGTTTCTGCGCAGCAGGCGGTTGCCTCTATCGCGTCAGGCAGCACCGTTGCCAGCGCCGGTGTCATTGGTTGGGTGACGCCCGACAGCGTATTAGCAGCCCTCGGCCAGCGCTTCCACGATACGCAAGCGCCATCAAACCTCACCTTCTATTTTCCCTGCGGCATCGGCGATGCGATGGGCATCAAAGGCATGGACCATGTGGCCCAAGAGGGCCTGATGAAGCGGATCGTTTCTGGCTCCTTCATCAATCCGGTGGACCCAAAAACCGGCCAGCGACCAGCGCTGATGCGGCTGGTTCACGACAACAAGGTTGAGGCCTACTCCTGGCCCATCGGCGCATCCATGCACTGGCTGCGCGAGGTGGCGCGCAAGAGCCCTGGTTACATCACCCGTGTTGGGCTGGGCACCTATGCCGACCCGCGCCACGGCGGCGGCAAGTTCACCGACCGTGCGCAGGATGATCTCATTCGCGTCATTTCGATCGATGATGAGGAGCTGCTCTACTACCCCACATGGCCCATCGATGTTGCCATATTGCGTGCCTCGTCAGCCGACGAGCATGGCAATCTGTCGTGGGAAGACGAACCCCTGCTCACCGCCAATGTCGCACTGGCGCTGGCGGCGAAAGCCAGCGGTGGCAAGGTGATTGCGCAGGTTCGCCGGATGGTAGGCCAGAGCGAGCGCAGCGCACCGCAGGTTCGCATTCCCGGCGTTTATGTCGATGAGATCGTCATTGATGGCGATCAGATGATGACGACCGATGTGGCGTTTGAGCCAGCTTATTTTTCCGGCAAGCGCCTGGATGTTACCAGTCTGCAAGCACCACCCTTCTCCGCTGACCGGATTATCGCCAACCGCATTGCGCCGGAGGTGCGCAAGGATGAGCTGGCCATTTTTGGCTTTGGCGCCGCCACCGATGTGCCACTTGTGATGGTGGAACAGGGTCTTCTGACCAACGAAAACCTGACCGACTATCCCTGCACGACCGAGCACGGCGCTTATGGCGGTATCGTGATGCCCGGCTGGCAGTTTTCCGCCAACATCAATCCCGATGCCATTTTGGATGGCGTGACGCAGTTCGATGCCATCGATGGCGGTCTTTGCCCGTTCACCGCGCTTTCCTTTGCCGAGTTCGATGAAGATGGCGTGGTGAACGTGTCCAAGTTCGGCAAGGCGAACCCCGGCGCCGGCGGCTTTATCGACATTGCGCAGAACGCGCAGCGGCTCATCTTTGCCGGCACCTTCACCACAGGCGGACTTCAGTGTGAGGTGCACGAAGGCAAGCTTTCTATCGTGCGCGAGGGCAAGGTGAAGAAGTTTGTGCGCGAAGCCGCATCGGTAACCTACCGCGTGCGCAATGGCGTTGCGACGCGCGGGCAAGAGGCGATGATCGTTACCGAGCGCGCTGTGTTTGCCGTTCGCGCAGACGGCCTGGAACTGATCGAGATCGCACCGGGCATTGACCTGCAAACCCAAGTGCTTGACCTGATGGACTTTGATCCCGTTGCGATTGCCGATCCGTTGCCCACCATGGACGCGAACCACTTCATTCCGCTTCAGACAGACCAACCACAGCAGGCTATTGCATGAACCGCAACGACGTTCCTATGGCAGTTCAGGAAACATTGCGGCGCGGGGCAGTGTTGCCGGCCCATCCTTTGGTGCTTGATGCGCAACGCCAGCTGGACCGTGTGCGCCAGCGCGCTGTGACCCGCTACTATATGGATGCCGGTGCTGGCGGCATCGCCGTTGGTGTGCACACCACCCAGTTCGCCATCCGCGAGGTTGGCTTCTACGCGCCCGTGCTGGAACTGGCTGCGCAAACCGCTCTACACTGGGGCGGTGAAGGCAAGGTGTTGATTGCGGGCGTTACCGGCAAGACCGATCAGGCCCTTCAGGAAACCAAGACCGCCAAATCGCTCGGATATCATGCGGTCCTGCTCAATTTGGCACGGCTGAAGGGCACAGCAGAGCAAGAAATTCTGGAGCATAGCCGGACCATCGCAAAAGAAATGCCGGTGATTGGCTTTGCGCTGCTGCCGGGCGTTGGCGGCTTTCACCTCTCCTATGATTTCTGGCACGCCTTTGCGCAGATCGACAATGTGGTGGCCATCAAGATGGCGCCGTTTGACCGCTACCGCACGCTGGAGATTGTGCGCGCAGTTGAGGGTGCTGGCGCTTCAGACCGTGTGACCCTCTACACCGGCAATGATGATCACATCGTGCTGGACCTGTTGCAGCCCTTTGTCGTGCGCTCGCAGGACGGTGCTTCGGAAACCCGGGTTCGCGTTCGCGGAGGTCTGCTTGGCCATTGGAGTGTGTGGGTAAAACCGGCTGTTGAGCTGCTGGATCGCATCCACGCCGTTCCTGATGGCGCGGACATGCCCGAGGATTTGTTGGCCCAGGATTCCATCGTCACCGACTGTAATCTCGCGATCTACGATGCGCTGAACGATCTGAAAGGCTGCATCCCTGGCTGCCTGGAGGTGCTGCGCCGCCAGGACCTTTTGGAAGGTACGTGGTGCCTGGACCCCAACGAGGTGATGAGCCCAGGCCAGAGCGAGCAGATCGACCGCGTTTACCGCCAGTACCCTGAAATGAATGACGATGCCTTTGTTGCGGCCAACCTTGAACGTTGGCTCGCGTGAACACTTTGGAAGCCCCAATGACAGACATTCTATCCCCCGCCATTTTTCCCCAAGCCTTCCGCGATGTGGAGCATTTGGAAGATTTCATGTCGATCCCCACCCAAGGGGTCGTCGATGATTTGAACGCGCTTGATGGCGACATCATCATTCTCGGCGTGGGTGGGAAGATCGGCGTCACCATGGCGCGGATGGCCAAAAAGGCCGCGCCGCATAAGCGCGTGATTGGCGTGTCGCGGTTCTCCGAAGAGGGCGTGCAGGAGCGGCTGAACGCCTGGGGCATCGAGACCATTGCCTGCGATCTGCTGGATCGCGAAGCTGTCAATGCGCTGCCTAAAGTCAAGAACGTAATCTACATGGCGGGCCTAAAATTCGACTTCCGGGGTCGCGAAGATTTTCTCTGGGCGATGAACACCGTTGCCCCGGCGATTACGGCCGAAGCCTTCAAAGACTCGCGCATCGTCTCCTTCTCCACCATCCATGTGTATCCATGGTCCAACCCGTTGCATGGCGGTGTCATCGAGAGCGACCTGCCCATGGCGCGCCCGGGTGAATATGCCAACTCGGTGGTCGGGCGCGAACGCACCTTTCAGTACTACTCGCGCATGCACGACACCCCGGGGCGGATCATGCGCTTCGTTTACGCCATAGACCCGCGCTACGGCGTGATGCAGGAAGTTGCAGCCTGGGTGAAAGCTGGGAAGCCAGTGCCAGTTGCAACCAGCCACGCCGATATCATGTGGCAGGGCGATGCCAACGCGCAGTTCCTGCGCATGCTTGCGCACTGCGACACTCCGGCCAGCCCAATCAATGTCGGCGGACCGGAAACAGTATCGATCCGCTATCTGGCCCATCGGTTTGGCGAGATTTTTGGCGTGGAGCCAACCTTTGAAGGGCAGGAGCAAGAAACCTGCCTGATGGTCAATTGCGACAAGGCCAATGGCATTTTCGGCAACCCTGTCGTTCCAATGGACGCGATGATCGGGTGGGTCGCCGACTGGGTGAAAAACGACAAACCCATCCACGGCAAGCCATCCAAATTCCATGTGCGCTCAGGGGAGTTTTGATCGGTGAGCGCTTGGAAAAACTATGGCTACGCGATTGGTGCCCATGTGGCCTTCATTGCGGTCTGGCAACTGGCGACCATTGTTACCGACCTGCCCAGCTACATCCTGCCATCACCGCTGGAAGCCATCCGCGAGTTGGCTGAACCTTCTTACAATTGGGGCATGCACATCGGGGCCACGACGCTGGCGATTTTTGGCGGTTACTTCCTAGCTGTCATTGTGGGCGTCACGCTGGCGGTTCTGTTTGTTTGGGTGCCAGCGCTCAATTCCGGCGTCATGCCGCTGCTGGTGACCATAAACATGGTGCCCAAGATCGCCATGGCACCGCTGTTCATCGTGTGGCTGGGCTTCGGCATCGTGCCCAACATGATCATCGCTTTTACGATCTGCTTTTTCCCGATTGTTCTGACCACTCATCGTGGCCTCATTGAGGTGGAGCCAGACCTCATCAATCTGGTGCGCTCCATCAAGGCCAACCGCTGGCAGATCTTTGCCAAAATCCTGCTGCCTGGCTCTCTGCCCTACCTGTTTTCGGGCATGAAGGTTGCCGCGGTTCTGGCTGTCGCAGGGGCGATTGTCGGCGAGTTCATCGCGTCTGAACGCGGTCTTGGGCACTTCCTTCTGGCGCAACAAAACGCGCTCAACACCTCAGCCATGATGATGGCGCTGGTGTTCATCACGCTCATCGGCGTGGCGCTTTATGGGCTAGTGCTGCTGCTGGAATACATCTTCATCACGCGCAAAGGGATCGTGACATGAGCACCGACACGAGCGCTGGAGCGCATCCCTTTGTGCGCCTTGAAGGCGTGCGCAAAACCTATGCCGTGGGCAAGGAAGAGTTTCTGGCCGTCAGTGATGTTACCATCGATGTTCATGATGGTGAGCTGGTGTCCATTGTCGGGCCATCGGGCTGCGGCAAGTCGACGATCCTTTCGATCCTGGCGGAGCTTCACGAAGCCACCGAAGGCAAGGTGGAAATCGGCAGCCCGGACTCACCGTTCACGCCGGGCCGCGACATTGGCATGGTGTTCCAAAAGGCCCTGCTGCTGAAGTGGCGCACCATTGCGGACAACGTGCTGTTGCCTGCCGAAATTCTGGGCCTGCCCAAAAAGGCCTCACGCGAGCGCGCTCGTGATCTGCTGGAGATGGTCGGCATTGCAGACTTTGCCGATGCCTATCCGCAGCAGCTTTCTGGCGGCATGCAGCAACGCGCTTCCATCGCCCGCGCGCTGATCCATAACCCCAAGCTCATCTTGATGGACGAACCCTTTGGCGCGCTGGATGCACTGACGCGCGAGCGCATGAACCTTGAGCTTCTCCGGATCTGGAAAGAGAGCCGCAAGACCATTCTGTTCGTCACCCACGGTATCCAAGAAGCGGTGTTTCTTGGCTCACAAGTCGCCGTGATGACAGCAAGCCCCGCCCGTATGGCGGATCACTTCGATATCGAGCTGCCTGAACCACGCACGCTGGATGTCAAAACGACCGAAAAATTCGGCGAATACACGCGGCGCATCTATTCTCTGCTCGGCATGCAATGACGCATGGCGGGTAAGGCGCCACTAGGGAGACGACCCAATGAAGAAGACCTTGCTTTGCACGTTGACCGCGGCCTTTCTGGGGTCGACTGGACTAGCTCAGGCCGATGAGATCAGCCTGCAACTGAACTGGACAGCCGGCGGCGACCACGCCCCCATTTACTACGCGCTGCAAGAGGCCTGGTACGAAGAGGCCGGGGTTGACCTGGAAGTGCGCCAGGGTTCCGGCTCCGGGGCCGCAGCGACCGCACTGGATGTTGGCCAGGCCGACATGGCGATCATCGATACGCCAACGGCGCTTCAGTTCCTCGCCCGCGGGTCCGATTTCACCGGCGTTATGGTCGCCTACAACGACAATGCCGCTGGCCTCTACTGGAAGAAAAGTTCCGGCATTGAAAGCATTGAAGACATTGCAGGGCGCTCTATCGGCGCACCGGCCTTTGATGCGACCCGGCAGATGTGGGTGCCTGCTGCACGCGCCTTGGGGCTGGACCCTGAAAGCGTTAGCTGGGTGAACCTTCAGCCGACCGGCAAGGTCGCTGCGCTGCAATCGGGCGCAGTGGATGTCACAACACACTTCTACTCGGTGCACTTCATCTATGAGGACATCTTCGGTGATGATCTGGGTTTCGCGCTGCTGCGTGACAACGGCATGAACACCTACTCGCTGGCCTACTATGTGGCCGACGACGTAATCGCTGAGCGGGAAGAGGAAGTGCGCAACTTCGTGCAGACCACGCAGCGCGCCTTCGCCTTCTGTCTTGAAACGCCTGACCCCTGTTCAGAAGCGCTGTCATCGGCTGTTTCCATGCGCCAGAGCGATGCTGCGCGCCAGCTGGAATATGCAGCACGCGTGATGCCCGGCGTTGGCAATGAGTTGCCGCTGGGTGCATGGAGCATGGACCGCCTCGCCGCCGATTACACGGTGGTGCAGGAGGCTTATGAGCTTGGCGAGTTTGACGCGACGACCAAGTTCACCAATGACTTCATTGATGAGAGCATTGTTTACCCCGACATGTAAACTGTCGGTTTCTATGTGATGCTTGTCCCCGGTGTGCCTCCCGCACCGGGGATCTATTTTTGTGAGCGCTCAGATGACGCCTAAACTGTCGGTTACCACCTGCACCGTCACAACTCGGCCTGTGGGCCTACGGCTACCCTTTCGCTACGGCGTGGTGACGTTGCGTGAGGCGGAAGAGGCGCAGGTCAGCATTCGGATACGCGCGCAAGATGGCAAAGAGGCGGCCGGGCATGCTGCTGAGCTGCTGGCGCCCAAATGGTTTGATAAATCGCCAGCGCTTTCCAATGCGGACAATGTTCAGCAGTTGCTGCGCGCGGTTGATCTGGCCAAGTCAGCCTATCTGGATGAGACCAGCTATCTCAGCGCGTTCGGCTTGCACGCAGCACATGATGGGGCGCACGTTGCGCGCTGCGCTGCTGAAGGCCTGAACGGACTGGTGGCAGGGTTTGGCAATGCCTTGCTGGATAAGGCTATCCTGTCAGCGCTGTGCAACCTGCTGGATACCTCTTTCTTCGATGTGATCGGTAGCAATGCCATCGACCTTAAGGCCACCACCGCGCCAGACATAGAAGGCTTCGATTTTGCCAGTTTCCTGGCGGGCCTTACGCCCAGCACCTCAATCCTTGCCCGGCACACAGTCGGGCTGGTCGATGCCATTTTTGAAAGCGATGTCGATCCGCTACTCCGCGTGAAAGATGGTTTGCCGGAAAGTCTGGAAGCGGCGATAAAGGCTTGGGGGCTGCGCGCCTTCAAGATCAAGGTCGGCGGCGACAAGGAAAAGGACATCGAGCAACTGGTTCGTATCGCAAGCCTGCTTGATACGATCGGCGATCCCTATCTGTGTACGCTGGATGGCAATGAGCAATATCGCGATGCTGATGCGTTTGGCGAGCTGTACCGTGCCATGGCTGATGATACGCGATTAGAGCGGCTAATGCGCTCCATTGCCGTGTTTGAGCAACCCATCGCCCGTGCCCAGGCCATATCACTTCCGTTGGGTGAGATTGGTGAGGCACTGCCCATTGAGATTGATGAGTCTGACAATGGCATCAGCGCCTTTGTTAAGGCGCGTTCCGTTGGCTATCGCGGCGTTTCGTCCAAGTGCTGCAAGGGCGTCTACCGAGCACTCATCAATCGCGCCCGCGTGGCCAAATGGAACGCTGAAGAAGCAGCGGAACGCTACTTCATGTCCGCAGAAGATTTATCCACCCAGCCAGGCTTGGCCGTGCAGCAGGACCTGTCTTTGGTGGCTCTTCTGGGATGTAGCCATGTTGAGAGGAATGGGCACTTTTATGGCGATGGCGTTACGGGTTTGCCTAAGGCATACCAACAATCACTGAAAGATCAGATACCTAGCCTGTACTGCCAGTCTCAGGGAAAACTGCATCTCGATATCAGCCAGGGATCTATTGACTTGAGGTCGTTGCGAGGACGAACAGCTTTTGGGCGGCAACCAGCCGCTGTGCTGCCAGTCGTCGTTGATGGAATGGGCTTTGCCTGAGTTGTTCGACAGTGCCTGGCGAGCTTCATGTTGGGACCAAACTTGAAGTCTGAGCTTGATCCGCGTCCCTCAGCGTTTGGATTCTGATGACCTATCGGGTACCAGGCTGCCCTGCGGTCGGTTGCGCCTGGACGTCTTCTGTCGGGAATCGCTTGGCATCACCACTAACTTGAACGACCGGCAGGTATGGGCCGAAAGCGCTGAGTAGCTAATGACGGCATTGTCGCCATCAGTTGCCATTTTTGACCTTAAGTCTACCTTTCGTTGTGGAATTGACGGTTCTCCAAATGCAATGTTCTGCAAGGCAACAGGATTATTAGCAAAACGCGAACATTAAATGGAGAGGAAATCAGGCGTTAGAGCACTTGTAGAGCAGCCATGCTCGTAAGTTGGTGCAGCGATGGCAAGAACGGACATCGGCATCGAACACGTTCAAACGTTTCTGCGCATCAGAGCTCTCTGCAAGCTGCATCAAGAACGACGCGCGCCAGGGAATCATCAGCCCAACGGTTGAGAAATCCATGACCTCGCTCCGGCACCGCGACGAAGGATGTCTGCTCCCCCAATTGGGCAGCAAAGTCTCGGTTGCTGTCGAACAAGATGTCACCTTCGCCGCACACCAGTTGGATCCCCAGATTTTTGGGCAACCGAGACGTGTCCAGATGGACGGCCTGATGTTCCTGTCCGGGCGCATATCGGGCAAGATGCGCGGCGAGAGCCTTTACCGTAAGCGCTTGATCATCATGTGATGAATGCTCGATTTGTTTCCAAATGCCATAGAAGAGCAAAGCCTGCGTCGTTGCCGGCTTATCGGCAAGCGATAGAGCCTGGAGCGCTAAAGTCGCTCCAGCGCTGGCACCGACTACGCACTGTGGCCGGATGGCATTTATAGCCGTGGAGACGTCCTCAAGGGCAGCGGGAAAGGGATACTCAGGCGCCAGGCGATACCCGACCGATACCACCGGGCGGTCGCAAACAGATGCCAGTTTTCTCGACAGACCAAGGCTTGCATTGATCGAGCCAAAAGCCCAACCGCCGCCATGCACGAAAAGAATTGGCGGACGGTTACGTGCCTCAGCCGTTGGGATCAAGTGCCGCAGTGGCACCGGTGGATGGTTTTTGCGCAGGCAGTTGAAATCTTCCTCAGCCCACATGCGCGGCGCTTGCGCCGCGCGTTCTCTGCCGACCTGCTCACGCTTTTCACGCTCCCGATGGAGGTCGCCCGCGCGGCTGTCGATCTGATGTTCTTGCTCACGCAACGGCTTTTTGAACGGCCGTGTCCTTGTCGGCCAGGGTTCGGGCTGCGTGCTCAATTTCATTGATCAACTGCGGATCTGATAGCGGTGCAAGGAAAGGCGCAGGCTCGCCTGTGGCCACGATGTTCGCCAGTGCCACTGCGTGGTGCAACACCAGAATGGGCGAAAACCCATCACGCAAATCTTCGAGCGGCAAAAAAGCCTCGCGCAACTGTGCAGCCAGCGTTGAATCGCCTTCCAGCAAAGCTCGGCGGATGCCGTCGGACAAATTTGGGGCAACGCACACCGAACCTGACGTAAAACCGGTCAACCCGAACTTGGTCAAGTGCGGGATAACCGGGCGCTCGCCTATCCCACTGACCATAATGTCGGCAGGGATCTTTTCCAGCATGCGGTCCAAGTAAGGATCATTTGACGGGTCATCCCGGACCACCGCGTATTTTACAAAGCTGATGACGCCGTCTGCGACCAGGCGGCCAAGATCGACGGGATCGAGATAGCCTTCGGACTTCACGTAGGCCACAATAGGTTTGCCATAGGCGTCGGCGATGCGCCGCAGCCCGGTTGCAACGCCGGCAGATCGCGTCGGGAAGGAGAGCGGCAAAACCATAACGGTGGGAAAGTTGCGGCCCTGCAAAGCATTGATCTGATCCATCGCTTTGCCAAAGTCCGGACCGATTGATGGGATGGCCCAATCCTGACCGGGGGCTGCGGCCTCAAAGGCATCCAAGCAACTGGCAAATTCCGCCAGTCCCATATTGTAGAGATTTGCGTTACCGCCCCACAGCGCCGTGATTACACCGCCCGCGCGCAGATAAGCGGTCAAGGTAGCAATGCCTGCTGCATTGATCGTGCCATCGACCGACCGGGGAAGCGGCGGTACCGCGATCACCGAATTTGTGAGATCATCTTTTGTGACGGGGGTGGTTTTCATGCCGTTTCTCCGATGGCCAGAGGGGTTTTGGGGGGATCTTGGTAGCGGTGTCGGTCGGCTAGCCGCCGTTCACCTGGGTATGGGCGTGGGATCGCTGAAAGGAGAGCTTGGGTGTAAGGGTGGTCGGGTTCGACGCAGACCTTTTCGACCGCTCCGATTTCGACCATTGCGCCCTTGTACATGACGCCAACGCGGTCGCAGAAGTAGCGCACAACGCCAATATCATGGCCGATAAACAGAAACGACAAGCCCATGTCGCGCTGCAAGTCTTTCATCAAATCCAGAACCTGGGCGCGTAGTGACACATCCAGTGCCGCGGTTGCTTCATCCGCGATCACAAGGCGGGGCCTTGGCGCGAGCGCGCGGGCAATGCCAATGCGCTGTCGCTGACCCCCGGAAAAGGCATGCGGATAACGGTCGATCATATCGGGGCTAAGCGAAACGCGGCTCAACAGCTCTTCCACCCGCGCGCGTCTTTCACTGGAGCGCCAGCCAAGGTTCAGCAGCGGCTCGCCAATAATTTGGCCCACCGTCATGCGCGGATTGAGCGACGCAAACGGATCCTGGAAGATCATCCGCAACTCACCCAAGACGGGTCGAAACTGCGCATTGGACAGGTTCAGCAGATCAACGGTTTCTCCCTTGGCGGTGCGAAAATTGATCGCGCCAGCCTGACCCTGGGCAATCTTTAACACTGCGCGGGCCAGCGTGGTCTTCCCCGACCCGCTCTCGCCGACAACCCCAAAGCTTTCTCCCTCGGCGATTTCAAAAGAGACGCTGTTGACGGCCTGCACAGTAGGTTGTCGTTTACCGAACAGCTGTCTCTTGCCGCCGTACACCACCGACAGGCCTTCAACGGATAAGACCGGGCGTCCGAATTCTTTTGGCTGCTTGGCGGGAACCTGATCGCCTTCAAGCATGCGCGCGGTGGTAACGAGCTTGCGCGTGTAAGCGTGCTGGGGTGCATCAAACACGGTGTGCACATCGCCTGATTCCACCACTCTGCCATTGCGCATGACCACGACATCGTCTGCGATTTCGGCAACCACGCCCATGTCGTGCGTGATAAAAAGCATCGACATGCCGCGCTCCGCCTTGAGCTGATTGAGCAGGTCGAGGATTTCCGCTTGCGTTGTTACATCCAGTGCGGTCGTCGGTTCATCGGCGATCAGCAACTCCGGCTCGCACGCCAGAGCGATCGCAATCATGGCGCGCTGGCGCATGCCACCGGAAAACTCGAAAGGGTATCGATCTACGGCGTTTTCCGGATCGCGAATATCGACCTGTCGCAGCAGATCGACCGCGCGTGCACGCGCAGCCGCCTTAGAGACCCGTTCATGGGCGCGGATGGCTTCGATGATCTGCGTGCCGATCCGGTGGACCGGCCCAAGTGAACTCATCGGCTCCTGGAAAACCATGCCGATACGCCGACCACGGATGTCGCGGATAGCTGGACCATCAGATGACAAGCCGATGACGTCTATGCCGCCGGCAAGCGAAATTGTATCGGCCGATATCCGTCCAGGGTCGGGCACAAGTTGGACGATGGCCCGGGCGGTCATGGACTTGCCTGAGCCGCTTTCGCCAACAAGGCAGGTCGTGTGGCCTTTTGGTATCGCGAAGCTGATGCCCTGAACCACCTCGGTCAGACCATCGGTGTCGCTCGGGAAGGCGATCCGCAAGTTCTTGACGGTGAGTGCAAGGTCCTCAGATGTTGTCGTGGGTACGTCGGCGAACGGCCCATGGGTTTTCAGCATCAGCCGCGCTCCTTGGGACCGTAAGGATCGGCTGCATCGCGAAGACCGTCGCCGACGAAATTGAAGGCCAGCACGCTGAAAATAACGAAGACGCCAGGCAAAAAGAGCCAAGGGGCCGCCGCCAGGGAGCGCACATTCTGCGCTTCCTGCAACAGAACGCCCCATGACAGTGTCGGCGGCCGTAACCCCAACCCGAGGAAGCTCAAAGAGGTCTCGACTACGATCATCATCGGAATGGCAAGCGTGACCGAAGCAATGATCTGGCTGGTGATGGCGGGCAGCATATGGCGAAACATCACGCGCGGTAGCGGCGCGGCGTCAAGGCGTGCCGCCACAACATAGTCCTCGTTGCGCATCGCCAGCATCTTGCCGCGTGTGATGCGAGCAAGCTCCGTCCACCCGATCAGCGACAGGATCACCACAATGGCAACAAACGTCCATATGGGGGGCAGATCGGCCGGAATCGCCGCAGCTAAACCCAGATAGATCGGGATGGTCGGGATCGACATCATGAGCTCCACCAAGCGCTGGATGAGCGTGTCGATCCATCCGCCGAAATACCCGGAAATCGCCCCAAGGGTCACACCGAGCAGCAGGCTGATCGTGACGCCGACCAGCCCGATGGAAAGCGAAACGCGCAGGCCATAAATGGTCCGGCTCAGGACATCGCGCCCCAGCCGGTCGGCACCGAAAAAATGGACACGCGCGCTGGCATTGGCGGGGGCCAGAAAATGTCTGTCTGCGGGGAAAACGCCCCAAAGACGGTAAGGATCACCGCGCGCGAACAGAGCCAGCGGAATCACCTCGCCGGATGGCACATAGGTGGTCGCCAATGTGACCGGATCACGGGTGCGTTCATAGGCTTGCACGTGAAGCTGGACACGCCAGCCATCATCGTCTTGAACAATCACGCCCGGCAGCTGGGGCGGGTGGTAGACGGCACGCCGGTCGCTTTGCGAGGGGTCATGCGGCGCGACAACTTCGGCAAACATACCAATCAGATAGAGCAGCGCGATCGCCCAAAGGCTCCAACGCGCAAGGCGGTGTTTCTTGAACGCACGCCAGGTGAGACGCCAGTGCGAGACACCCGCATCGCCCGCGCGCGGATCATTGCTGGCCGGCATGCTCGGGGGAAGGGCTGTGTCAGTCATCGTAGCGCACCCTTGGATCGATCAGGGCGAGCAGGATGTCTGACACCAAAGTGCCGATGATGGTCAGGACGCTCAATAGAAGGATGAACGCGCCAGCCAGATACATGTCCTGGGAAAGGAGCGATTGCAGGAGCATCGGCCCCGAGGTCTGCAGACTCAAGACGATGGAGACGATGATCGAGCCTGAGACAAGCTGCGGAAGGATCCAGCCGACGGTGGAGATGAACGGGTTGATCGCCAGACGCACCGGATATTTCAGAAGCACCGCGAGGTAGCTCATCCCGCGCGCGCGGGCGGCCTCAACATAGGGTTTTTGCAACTCGTCAAGCAGGTTGGCCCGCATCACACGGATAAGGCTGGCGGTGCCAGCGGTCCCCAGAACCAGGACCGGTAGCCAAAGGTGCTCTGCCAAATCGACGATCTTCGCCCAGCTCCACGGCGCATTGATGTACTGCGCAGAATGGAAGCCGGTCAGGTCGACGCCAAAATAGGCGACCCCAATATAGAGCGCGGCCAATCCGAGCAGAAAGTTTGGTGTGGCCAAGCCAAGAAAGCCAAACCCCGTCGCCACGTAGTCTCCCAGCGAATACTGGCGAACGGCCGAATAGATGCCGATGGGCAAGGCAACGATCCAGGTGAAGAACAGTGTGGCGATGGTGAGAATCAGCGTATAGCCCATCCGCCCCCAAATGAGGTCGCCCACGGGTTCGTTCCATTCGAAAGAGCGACCGAAATCCCCTTGAAGAATGCCCGATATCCAAACCCAATATTGCACCGGTAGCGGCTGATCTAGACCAAGCCGCTCGCGCAGGGCGGCGATAACCGCTGGATCCACTTCTTCCCCGGAAGCGGCCGCTTGGGCCATGTAGGCGGTTGCATAATCGCCTGGTGGCAGCGTGATGAGAATGAACGCCAGCACCGAAATCAAAAAGAGCAGCGGCACCGACCACACTATGCGCTTGAAGACGAATGCCAGCATCATGAGGAACCTTTGTAGGCGACCCGGACGGCGCGTATTGAGCGCCGTCCGGGTCGGCAACTTCACTCAGCAATGAAGTATTGCTGAGGCAGGGTTGGTGACGGTGTCGGGTAGGTCCAACTGAGCGGCATGTTGGCCGGCACATTGCGCATTCGGTTTGAAACAATGGCAAAGGTTGGCGGTGCCGTCGCGATGCCCATGGCTTCAAAACCTTCAGCGGCGATTGCCATAGCCTCGCGGGCTATTTCTGCACGATCATCCGGAGAGGCCGTCTGGCGGTATGTGTTGGCTAGCTCCATACGACGGGCAAGGCTCGCTGGCGGTTCCTCACCCTGAGTGCCGCCTGAAGCGTTCCAAATGCGCCACTGCGGCCCGAATGCGGAGACAATCGGGTGTGCAGGAGTGATCGGGCGGAAGTCCACGATAGGGTCCAACCCACCGGGCATGTCCCAGACTTGGATGTCGTGCAAGCCGGCTTGGCCACGCTCGGTAAACAGCGAGCGCTCGATCACGTTGGGACGGATGCGAATCCCGATCTCATCAAGGCTTTCACCCATGAGTTCAATCATGTCGATCCATTCCTGGCGGCTGTTGACCACATCGATTGTGAAGCTCAGCGGCGTCCCATCGGCAGCCTCGCGAACGCCATCGCCATCGGTGTAGCCTGCCTCATCAAGCAACGCTGCCGCCGCGTCCGGGTCGTAGTCCAGGAACTGTGTAGCAAGCTGCTCGTTATGCGCCACGTGGCCAGGAAGCGGACCGATTTGATAGGGCACCGATTGGCCGAGCAGAACGATGTCGATGATCGCATCGCGGTCGATCCCAAGGCTCATCGCTTGGCGAAAGCGCGGATCGCCAAGAATGGCGCGCTTGCCATCCTCCAGGTGGGTGAGATTGGGCATAATGCCCATGGCATTGGCAAAGGTCTGGCTCACCGGAAGCAGTTGATAACCGCCCGCTTCAGCGCCTTCGGCGAGCACAGGACGGTTGGCCACCGCGTTGAGGTGGCGGATTTGCATGTCGATATTGCCGGCGAGTGTCGCAACAAGCAGCGATTGCTGGTCCTGGTAGACCTGAAACGCCAGTTCATCAATGTAGGGCAACTGGTTACCCTCGCTGTCCACCTGCCAGAAATAGGGATTGCGCTCCAATGTCACTAAAGTTGCCGAGCCCGTGTAAGGCTCATCGACGATCCAGGGATCCATTGTCGGGCGGTCAGGGTTGCCCCAGCGCGCGGGCACTTCCAGATCGCCGCAACGCAGGCGCATAAGATCCGGCCAGGTTTCAACACCCGCTTCGGCGGTCATGGCATCAAGATCGCCACCGCCATCGGGCTGAAACTGGCCGCAATAATGCGCCGCCCAGTACGTCGGATATTGCCCAAGCGGGCTGGCAAGCACTTCAGGAAAAGTGCCGAAGGGTGCGGAAAACCGGTAGATGACCGTGCGATCGTCAACGCGCTCGATGGACATCGACCCGTCGCCGACCTGATAGGCACGCGGTAACTCAGGGAACATCGCCGGATCGTTGAGCATGTCTGCGGCGAAAACCAGATCATCAGCATCCATCGGGTCGCCATCGGACCATTTGAGCCCTTCGCGCAGGGTGAATTGCCAGGCGGCACCGCCATCAAGTGCCTCAAAGCTCTCGGCCAGATTGGGCACAGCACGCGAGAAAGTCGGGTCCCAGCGGGTGAGGCCCTGTGGTCCCATGAGGCGCAGAATGTTGTTGTGATCGTTGCCGCCCACCAAACCGCGACGCAATGTTCCGCCATATTGGCCGACTTCATCGACAGGCGCGATAACCTCCGGATTGGTTGGCAGTCTCTCGGCCACTGGCGGCAAAGTGCCCGCGCTGACCTCTTCGGCCAAGGACGGCGCTTGAGAAAACGTATCGGCGTAGGCTGGTGCACCAAAGGCAGCCAGCGCTAGAGCCAAAGTGGATGGTCCTAAGAATTTCATATGATCCTCCCGTGGTGCACCTTTGTTGATCAGGCGCTTCCCTACCGTCCTCAATTTGTAAAAAGTTGTCAATATTTATTTTGCAAATCGATGTGTGCTAAACCAGTGGGATCGGTAATGAAGAACCCAGGAAGCGCGAGCTGATGGCCGGACCCGCTCTTAGTGACCATGTATATGAGGCGATCTTCTCAGACATTGTAACGGGCAAGCTCCCCGAACGCACTCGCCTGCCTTCGGAGGTTGAACTTAGCAAGACGTTCGAGGTGTCGCGACCGGTCGTCCGCGAGGCGCTGTCGCGCTTGCGGGATGATGGCTTGGTCGCCTCGCGGCGCGGATCGGGCACTTATGTTCAGCAACGTCCATCTTCCGACGTGCTGCGCTTCACGCCGCTATCCTCTATTGCCGACATGCAACGTTGTTTTGAGTTCCGCATTGGCCTTGAAGGAGAAATCGCTTTCTTGGCTGCTCAGCGCGCTGATTCCAAAGCAATTTCAATCATTCATGAGGCAATGCAAAGGCTTGATGAAATTATCGCTGGCACGCAGCTTGGTGTTGATGCGGACTTTGAGTTGCATCTTGCCATCGCCGAAGCTGCCGACAATCGATACTATCTCAGCGCCCTGTCGAACCTGCGCGAAAGCGTTGCCGTCGGCATGAATTTGGCGCGCAACTTGTCGCTCTTAAAGCCAAGGGACCGGATGGCCCGCGTTCAGAACGAGCATGTTGAGATTGTGCGCGCCATCGAGGCGGGAGACCCCGAAGAGGCGCGCACGCAGATGCGCCGTCACATCGAGAATGCCAAATCGCGCGTGTTCGAGGGCCCGTCTGCGCTCGTGCAACAGTCGGCATGACAAATATTGACTAATATTACGCCTCACGCTACGCGATCATTAAAAGCAAGGGGGCGACTTTGAAAATCGAAGCTATCAACACATACCTCATGCAGGCCGGTCCGCCTGCAGAAACGGCTTGGTCCGCGCCAACAGGCTCGGCGCGTGGCGGCATGAGCATGGGAGCGACGCGCCACTGGCTGTTTGTTGAAGTCGTTTGCGATGATGGAACCGTGGGTACTGGCGAGGGTAGCGGCTGGCCGAAGGTCGTGGAAACGGCCGTACTCGATCTTGCGCCACTGCTGATCGGCGAAGATCCGCGCGACACCGAGCGGCTCTGGCAAAAACTTCACCTGGCCACCATGAGCCACGGTATTGTGGGTACGGTCGGTGGCGGGGCCGTTGGAGCGCTCGACATGGCGCTGTGGGATATCAAGGGCAAAGCGCTTGGCACACCTGTTTGGAACCTGCTGGGCGGCAAGGTGCGCCACACCGTTCCCGCTTATGCGCATGCATCTACGCCCGACCGCGCCCTTGAAATCAAGGCGATGGGCTACCGTGCCTTCAAAACCGGTAACGTGAAGGGCACTGTGGAGAAGGTTGCCGCGCTTCGCCAAGCGCTTGGTGACGATGTTGATCTGATGGTCGACCTGCATGGTCCTCCCTGGTTGACGCTGGCGGACGCCAAGCGCATGGCCCGCGCGCTGGAACAGTTCAACCTCTTGTTTCTTGAAGAACCGCTGCCGCCTGAGAACCTTGACGGTTATGCCGAACTGCGCGCTGCCACAGATCTGCCCATTGCCGCAGGAGAGCGCCACACCGGCAATCTTTGGAGCGCCGCGCCGCTGCTCAAGCAAGGCTTGGTGGATGTGATCCAGCCCGATACTGGGCGTGGAGGCGGCCTAACGCATTTGCGAAAAATCGCGGCGATGGCCGAGGCATCTTTCGTGACAGTGGCACCGCATGCCGGAACGCTTGGCCCGGTCGCGGAATTTGCAGCACTTCATCTGATGAGCGCCATCCCCAATGCCCTGGTGTTGGAACGCTTCGCGGTTGATTGGGAGGGACGGGACACGGTCGTAACAGCCGTACCAGAATTGCGTGATGGTGGTCTTGTGGTGCCCGATGAACCAGGGTTTGGCGTCTCTCTCAATCATGAAGCCATCGCCGCCTATCCTGCCCAATACAACGCTTCGGTGCCCAAAGGCGATGCCTATGCTGCGCGCACCCAGGACGAACACGCCTATGTGCAGGCCCGTTGGTCGCGCGCCACCGCTTTTGGCAAAGAAGGCGGTTGAACTTTGACTGTTGAGGTCGCCTTACGGATCAAAGCCCAGGTGGGTGAAGGCGCTATCTGGGATGATCAGCGGTCTTGCCTTTGGTGGGTGGATATTCGCGGGCAAAGCGTCAACGCGCTGGATCCCGTGATCGGCCACAATCAGGTCTGGCAGTGCGATGGCATGCCTGGCTGTCTGGCGCTGACGCAGGTCGGCGACCTCATCATTGCGGTCGAACACACGCTCAAGGATTTTTCGCCGCAGCACGGGTGGCGCGACACTGCTCGGTCCTGGGATCAGGACCGGCCAGACAATCGCGCCAATGACGGCGCGGTCTGCCGAGCGGGCCGTTTTCATATCGGCACGATGGCGCGCACTCGCAGGGATCGGGCAGAGGGGCGCCTTTGGCAAATGGACCAGAGCGATGGTCCAACACGCTACCTGCTGGATGGGTTGCACATCACCAACGGCCTGGCGTTCAGCCCGGATAACCGCACCGCTTATGTCTCCGACAGTTGGAGCGATGTTCAGGGCATCTGGGCGTATGATTATGATGGGCAGACAGGAGACTGGTCCAACAGGCGGCTCTTTTTTGACACCAACACCGTGCCGGGGCGTCCAGATGGAGCCTGCATCGACGTGGACGGCTGCTACTGGATGGCAGGTGTCGGTGGTGGTGAAGTGTTGCGTATCACGCCCAAGGGCAAGGTGGATCGTCGCATCACGCTTCCCGTTGAGCGTCCTTCACGTCCAGCTTTCGGCGGTGCCAACCTCGACACGCTGTTTGTAACCAGCATCGGGTTGGATACCGCCGATGATGCGCTTGATGGCTCCATCTTGGCGGTCGATCCGAAGACTGCCGGTCTACCAGAACCCCGTGTTTCCTGGGCAACGCAACAATGACGGGTGGTGGTCATATCCTGATCACTGGAGCGGCAGGGCGCATTGGCCGCCTGCTCATGGAGCGTTTACCTGAGGAAGGCTGGACGACGCGCGGATGCGACATTTCAGCCGGCTGCGATATAGTGGCTGCCGACATTACGGACTTGAAATCCATGGTCGCCGTCTGCGCAGGCGCACAAACTGTTATCCACCTCGCCGCGACGCCGAACGCAAAACCTGGCTGGCGGACCGTCAACAGGCTCAACATTGACGGTACGAAGACCGTCTTGGAAGCCGCACGGCAAGCAGGCGTGCAAAGGTTTCTATTTGCCAGTTCGATCCATACAGTAGGCGGTTATCCAGCCGATACGCCACTGGGTCCTGACATGCATCCCAATCCAAGCGGCCTTTACGGTATCTCGAAAATAGCGGGTGAAGCGCTTCTGCGTCTCTATGCGGCGCAAACGGATATGGCGTGTGTTGCCATTCGCATTTGCAGCTTCCGACCAAAGCCGGAAAATCGCCGTGAGTTGAAGACATGGCTGTCTTACGATGATTGCGTGCGCTTGTTTTCAAGCTGCCTTTCAACGCCAATGGAAGGATACCAGATGATCTGGGGCGTTTCGGCCAACACCGGTCTTTTCATTGATGATCCCACAGCTCGCGCTTGCGGCTATCATCCACGCGATGACGCCTATGCCTATGCCCAATCCGTTGTGCAGTCTGGCGCGGACTGGCCATTTATCGGTGGCCCCGTGAACAGATCCGCCCTCACATAAACACTGGCAGTCAATCTGACCATGGAGATAACTTGATGCTACACGGCCAACACCTGATCGCTGGCACCTGGGTGGGTTCTGGTGAGCGTTTTGAGAACTTGCCGGTGTCGGGTGAAGCGGACAGCTTTGCCGTCGGCACGCTGGAGCTGGTTGGCGAGGCCGTGGACGCCGCTGAAGAAGCCTTTGCCAGCTATAGTGCGACCAGCATATGTGAGCGTGCAGTGTTCCTGCGGATGATCGCTGATGAGATCGATGCGCGTGGCGATGCCATCACCGCGATGTGTAGATTTGCCAGCAAATGCGGGTACTCTGTCGGCGGCGCACATCGCGACCACTCATCGCACATCGCAGCCAGGTATTGATGGATAAGCTGTTTTTGCCTCTTCGACCGTGCTGCGATGTGCGGCTTTTATCCTGCCTTCCCCTCTCACCACCTTCGAGTGCCCCAGCGATGCGCACAAAGGCACGGGCGCAAACATACGAAGCAGCACGCTTGAACACCAGCACCATGCGCGCATGCACGATGGTGATTGAGAAAGATCGACAGTGTACCGTCACCCTATGCGGCTAAGGCATGGTCACGGCGTTCTCTGCGTGTTCGGCTGCACGAAGAGTGGGCTGTTTACAGTTCCACGCTGGGCAGCCGATGGAACCCTCTCCAGCAATTGAACGGTCGAGCCGGAGCGCGAAATCCGTTCCGCCGAATGCTCTGGGTCTCCATAGAAATCGTGGCGGGCCTGCGGGAAGAGTGTCGCAGCAAACGGGTCCGTAGGCCGATCAGCCAGCACAGGGAGTGCGGTACCAGCGTGCGGCGCAGTTAGTTGGGGCAGCAGCTCGGCGACGTACGCGATCGTCTCTTCTGGAAGCGCGGCCGCTTGCCAAATGTTCGTCGACGCGCCCGGGGCCTGTATTGTAGGCAGCCAACATCAGCGCAACCGATCCGTAGCGATCGAGCATCGCGCGCAGATAGGCTGAACCGGCCAGGATGTTGTCCGCGGGTGCAAACGGATCCGCTCCAAAACCGTGGCGAGTGCGCAGTGCGTCCCATGTGTCGGGCATGATCTGCATGAGTCCCATCGCACCTTTCGGGGACACGGCCAGCGGATCGGCCGCATTTTCAGCGACAATTACCGCGTGAATCCAGTGCATAGGAATGGCAAACCGAAACGCCGCTTCAACAATCAGCGGTTGGTAGGATTCAATGCTGAGCAGATGCGCTTCGACCGCACTCACCAGACCAACGAGGAGCATTGCTGCTGTTAGTGAGCGGACGAACAAGCAAGGGCCGCGACAAGCCTTCAGGACATGCTGCTGGCCGAGCGTATGGGCATTGATCGTGCCCATGTCAGCAGTATGGAATGCGGCCAGCAGAATGCCACACTGCTAACTCTTTGGCACCTTTCCGAAACGCTCGGTGTCAGGCCAGCCGGGCTGCTGTCGGAATCACTACAAGATGAGACGGGCCGGGAAATCGATGGGGCCTAGCCAAGTTTGAAAGGTTGCGCCCGGCCTGGTAGCGGCCGGGGCGATGTATGTCGTTGGCTCAATCGCCGTTGCGGATGCAGGTCGGGCACGACCAGATCAGTTAGTAGTCGCCGTCGCTCATCTCGAACAGATTAGCCAAGATCGGAGCGGGAAGCGATCGATCGTCGATCTTCATCGAGACATAGTCCCGACCATTGTTCGAGGTCTTCTTCCAGGCGGCGCCGATGTCGGCTCTGCCGGCAAAGATGCGATAGTCGGGTGCTAGTACCGTTTTGTGCCTGGCGGGATTGGCCGGTTTTTGCCTCTTCGATGACGGAAAGGGCGGTAGTTTCCGAGACGGGTTTGAGAGACGTAGTTGCCATCCTCGAAGCCGGGAGGTTTTCGTTGGTCGGAAACGGGTTCGTTATCGAGTTGTTCCATTACATCATTTGCACCCATATTTGCTTCACAGATTGAATCTTCCGCCCCGCGCAGAAAACGTCCGACCATTGCAGAACGTCGACTTGCCACTGCATCAGCCGCTGCGCGAATTTGGTCGTCCTCGGCGTGCACATAGCGCATGAACATCGCAACTGTTTTGTGCGCCGTCAGTGTCATGCCAACTTTGATGGGAATGCTGGCGTTCGCGATATCGGTTGCCGCCCGGTGGCGGATGCCATGTGTCCCGACAAGAGGAACGCCCGCTCGCTTCAAAATTCGTGCCCATCCTTGGTGTACGTATACGGGTTCATCGGTTTCGACAGATCGAAGATCGAGGCGCAAACGAAGGGTGAGTCTTCAAGGCGTGGAGCAGTCGTGAGCAATCGTAGGCCGTTGTCGCTGATTGGTTTCGAGATATCACCGGTCTTGCTGTCGGGCCATACTACTCTGCGGTTTCGGAGATCTATCCATTCCCATTTCAAACCGAGTATCTCCGACATGCGGGCCGCGAATTCGAACTGGAGTTGGACCGCCAGAAGAATGAAGGGATGTTCAAGGCCCTCTTTTGTGGCGCGATCTATATAAGAGAATAGACGGATCAGCTCCTCATCCGTGATGTATCGGGTGGTTCCCTTCTCGGGATACTTCGGAACGTGACGGCAGGGATTTGAACCGTCCGGACGCCAGCCCCAGAGTTCAGCGAGATTGATCATTTTCCTCAGTGCAGACAGTGTTCGGTTAGCTGTCACGGGAGTCGACTTCATGCCTGCCATGAGTTTCAGCACATCGGATCGCTCCAGCTCGGGCACCTTGATGGTGCCGAGCTTTGGTTTCAGATGACATTTGATGATAATTCGGTTTCGGCTGACAGAACTCAGCTTATTGTGTTCCTTGCAGTAGTCTTCGATGAACCGATCGTAAAGTTCGGCGATTGTTAGAGCGCCTCGCAACTGCTTCCTTGCAGCGCTGGGGTCTTCGCCGCGTCGGACGTCCGCGAGCCAGTCTTTGGCAATGTCGCGGGCCTGTTCGACGGTCAGTTCGCCGAAACGACCGATGGAAGGCTTACGGCGAACCCCGGCATTGGTGCGATAGGCCAGCATGAAGACTCTGCGACCGGACGGCAGGACTTTCAGAAGGAAGCCTGGTGTGATGGTGTCACGCACCTCATATTCGCGGTCGCTTGGCTCCGATTTCTCGACAAGTGTCTTGGTGAGTTTGGCTTTGGTCATTGCTGTTTCCTTTCTGCAGGTTTCCGGGAGCCAAACAGGTGCTCCCAGGAATCCAGCCCCGTCGCGTGGCTGGAAGGAAACGGTGGAACAGAACCTACGAAAAACCTATAGGTTTCAGACCGTTATCGGGCAAAGACAGGTAGCCGGATACGGAAGGGATAGACCATCTGGGCAAGCTTAAAATCCCGAGGCCCTAGGCCGTGCGGGTTCGAGTCCCGCCGCCCGCACCAAAGTCGTTTTCCTCAAAAACGACCACGCCTGGCAGGTGCTTGTGAAGCGAGCATCGAGAAGGCCTTCAAAACTTAGCTCTGTTCCTTCTGCATCGCGTCAGAGGCTCGGCACTAATGACGGCGCGCCTTTTTCCGAAGTGTTGAGATTAAATCGTTGGCGATGTAACTGAACCTGTCGCTGCCCGGTAATTCTGAGGCCATATCAGATGCTTCAGGCGGCAGGCCCTCATCAAAACAGCGGTCCTTCCAAAGTCGATACAGAGCATGGTCAATCGCATTGTCCAGCAAAATCTGTGCTTTCGTCTCTGGCTTGATGTCATCGATTGATAGTTGGCGTGACTTTGTTACGTTACTGGATGCAACGGTGCTGTTGACCCCCAACTGATCAGAAATTTCTGCAATCAATGTATTGGTTTGTGAAATGTCGCCAACAAAATAAAAATCGCGCATTGTATCATTCAACAATCTGAACTGAGCGCGCGATGACAACGTGTAGAGCTTCAACAGGCCAATATCGAGTGTGCGCCTTAGTAGGAAGCGTGCGATTTGATTGCGTTTTTGCATCGCATACCATTGTTCAAATGGAGGCGGTTTGGGAGTGCCGTCGGTCGCGGCGCGGTCATGTCGGTAGTTGAAGAACGACACATGGAAGGACACCGGCTCGCGCAAAATGACCGCGTTTTTCACCGGTCGGGGGGCGAATTGGTTTGCCATATGTAAGGCAAGGGAATGTCCTGAAACTGCCCTTACAGCTCGCCTGTCGGTATCGGGCAAGTTGACCCGGTTGCCAACAATGTCGCGCAGTGCGTTGTTCCAGCGTGGCGCGATCAAGAATTGCTCGCCCAGATGGCGCTGAAAATGGTCTTCAACTGTTGAGCCGGCACATTTGGGAATGTGAACGAGAAAATAGACGGGATCTGTTGTTTTCATAACGGTATAGAAAGACCTTGGGAGAGGGTGTGCAAGGACAGGCACCGGGGCAAAAATATCAAAAAGTTCGGTGGCCGCTCGAAAGTGGTAAAAGTCGTCCCTGTTAACAAATTGCTTTAAGCAAGCTGCCAGTTTGATCAGTTGATCGACGTAGTGTTAATGTTGACCTTCTCCAGCGCTTCAACAACGCGTTTGGCCAGATGCTGTGACGCATGAGCCACTGTATCGAGCCGCAAGTCAGGCCCTTCCGGCGGCTAGTAGGGCGAGTCGATACCAGTAAAATTCGGGATCTCTCCGGCACGCGCACGCGCACGCGCATACAACCCCTTGGCATCGCGGTCTTCTGCAACACTGATCGGCATATCGACAAACACTTCAAGAAAGTTGATATCATCGGCAACTTCACGCGCCAGTCGCCGGTCTTGGCGGAAGGGAGATATAAACGAGACCAGCACAATGAGCCCGGCATCGGCCATCAAGCGTGCAACTTCCGCAACGCGTCGAATGTTCTCCACACGATCAAAATCTTTGAAGCCGAGATCTTTGTTTAGGCCGTGGCGAACATTATCACCGTCGAGGACGTAAACGTGCTTATCTTGGGCGTGCAGCATTCTTTCAACGTGATTGGCAGCGGTCGATTTTCCAGCACCGGAGAGACCGGTAAACCAGACAATAGATGGGGTCTGATTTTTCTGCAGGGCGCGCGCTTGTCGGTCCACATCAAATGCTTACCATGCCAGATTACGCGCTCGCCGTAACCCGTGGTCGATCATACCTGCGCCGACGGTTGCGTTGGTCATTCGATCCACGAGGATGAATGATCCGGTTACCTGGTTTTCTGCATAAGGTTCAACGACGACAGGCCGGTCGGTAGCGACATTGATGACCCCTACCTCATTAAGGTTCAGTTTTTCGGCTGCCAGCTTGTTTATCGAATTGACATCGATGCTGTAGCGAAGGCAAGTAACAGATGCCGACAGGCTATCGGTTCCCGTCAGCAAATTGAAGGTGCGGCCTGGGATCAGGGCATCATTGGACATCCAAACGATGTGCGCTTGAAATTGCTCGGTTGGTTCTGGCGCACGCTCAACATGGTAAAGAACGTCTCCTCGGGAGATGTCCACTTCATCATCTAGAACGATCGTGATAGCTTCGCCTGTGTCAGCACGATCCTGTACGCCGTCAAACGTGTGCAATTCGCTCACGCGACTGGTGACCTTCGACCTGGCAACAACCACGGTGTCACCGACGCAGACACTGCCGCTTGCAACAGTGCCCGAAAAGCCGCGGAAGTCGAGATTTGGCCGGTTCACCCACTGAACCGGAAAACGAAGCGACGTGCTTGCGTTCTGTCCATAGTCGATGTCGATACTTTCCAGATGCGCCAGGAGTGTCAGCCCATCGTACCAATCCATGGCCTGAGCCTGTTTGGCGACGTTTTCACCTTTAAGGGCGGAGACTGGAACCATGGTCGGTTCGGGTAAGCCGATCTGTTTGGCAAAAGCGCTAAACTGCTCCGTGATTCCATCGAAAGTTGCCTGATCGTAGTCGATGAGGTCCATCTTGTTGACCACTCCAACCACGTGCCGGATGCCCATGAGCGACGCAATGAAGGCATGACGGCGTGTCTGGGTCAGCACCCCTTTGCGTGCATCAATTAGAACAACGCACAAGTCGCACATTGATGCTCCGGTCACCATGTTGCGGGTATACTGCTCGTGTCCGGGCGTGTCGGCCACAATGAACGTGCGACGAGCTGTCGAAAAGAACCTGTGAGCTACATCAATTGTGATGCCCTGCTCTCGTTCGGCTTGTAGGCCATCAACCAACAGAGAAAAATCTAGTCCATCTTCGAGGCTGGGACGATGGCGGCTGTCGTCTACTAGCGCCGCTAGGTGATCTTCATAGACCTGTCCAGAGTCAAAAAGCAGACGACCAATCAGCGTTGACTTGCCATCATCGACTGAACCGCAGGTAATAAAGCGCAAGAGGCCCTTAGCAGCTGCGACGTCATCGTTTGTGGGTTTTGCGTGGTCGGTGGAAGGATTGGGTACATCGGTCAACTCCTGCAACATCAAAAGTACCCTTCCTGCTTTTTTTCTCCATCGAGCCTGCTTGATCTGTGTCGATTAACCGGCCTTGTCGCTCAGACATGCGTGATGCACCCATCTCGGCGATGACTTCAGGCAGGGATTGCGCGCGGCTTTCAACGGCGCCTGTGTAAGGGTAGCAACCGATCGATCGAAACCTTACCCAACGCATTTCTGGGGCTTCGCCTGGTTGTAGTGGCATGCGGTTATCGTCGACCATGATCCAGGTTCCCTGGCGACGCACGACTGGACGCGGTTTTGCGATGTAGAGTGGGACCAATGGGATGTTTTCGCCAGCGATATAGTTCCACACATCCATTTCTGTCCAATGGACAGCGGAAATACCCGCATCGACTCTCCGGCGCCAAGCCGCGTGTTGTAAAGCTGCCAAAGCTCTGGTCGTTGGTTCTTGGGGTTCCAACGATGTGTCGATGTGCGATGCGAAAAAATGCGCTCTTTGGCTCAGCTTTTTTCCTCATCCCGGCGAGCACCCCCAATGGCTGCGTCGAAGCGCCCTTTTTGTAAGCGCTTGGCGCAGGCCTTCTGTCTTCATCTTATCGTTGTAAATCACCGACGAAGAGGAAAAGGGTGATACGCCCTCGGCAATCGCCTCTTCGTTGGTGTGGATGATCAAGTCGAGTTCGAAGCGGCGCGCTGTCTCATCGCGAAACGTGATCATGTCTTCGAACCACCACGTCGTATCGACGTGTAGCACAGGAAAGGGTAGGCGCCCCGGCGAAAAGGCTTTGCGGGCCAAGTGCAAGATAACAGAAGAGTCTTTGCCGATAGAATACAGCAAGACGGGCCATTCGAAACAGGCTGCCACTTCACGCAAAATATGAATGGCCTCAGCTTCAAGCGCTTTGATATGGGAGTTCATGGAGCCAGCGTCTCTCAGGGTTTTAATGCTCTTAAGCCAAATATGATCTGCAAGGACCGCCGAACCATAGGATGCAGTTAGGCGTTGACAGTGCCTCTATCGAAGTCATGTGAGGCTGAAGCGGTGCTGGCCAAAGGCGATCTTATAAGGCGTGATTTTTGGCTTGCCTAGTAAATGCTGTGCTGTGGCGAAATGATTGGCGGAACACGCGGCGGGCGTCTGCGCAGCAAGTGCCCAGAGCGTCTCTATTGACGAGTTCCGGGAAACTGCTCGCTGCCGCTATCGCTTTTCGACCCAAACGTGGTGCATGCAAGCCCTTGTTCGCGCCTTGCCGATTGGGCCCAAGTGCCTAATGATGCAGCGGTGCTGAAGAGACTCTTTGCCTCCTTTTCCCTTTTCGGCCTCTTGGTGGGGCTGCTGTTTCTGTGTGGCTCGCTCACGCCCTCGCTTTTGCCGCGTGTGCCTGCTGTGCAAGGCGTGCTCAGCGGTTTTGCCTTTGCGACTGGATACGGCCTGGGCGTGGCCCTGCTTTGGGTCTGGCGGGCGCTCGGTTTCACCGACATCGCCGGACGGATACGCGATGTCGCGCTTTGGGCGATGTGCCTGGCACTGCTAGCACTGACCGTCTTCACCTTTGGCCGCAACACAGTGTGGCAAAACTCCATTCGTGAGCGCATGGATATGCCGAGTGTGGAAGGCTCGTACCCATGGCTGATTGCATTGCTGGCTGTGGTGTTGGCGGTGGTTTTGATCCTGCTGGGCCGTGCTGTTCTTTGGCTAGCGATGTTGGCCAGTCGGCGGCTGGAACGCCTCTTGCCGCAAAGGGCAGCCATTGCCCTTGGTGCGTTGGTTGCGATCTTTGTGACAGTGGAATTTGCCAACGGGTTTTTGTTTCAAGGCGCTTTGCGCGCCGCTGATGAAGTCTTTGCAGCCTCTGATCGCGTCATCAATGAAGGTGTGGACGCGCCCGACCATCCTTACGCGTCTGGCGGCCCCAACTCGGTGATTGCTTGGGAGGATATTGGCAGGAATGGCAAAGATTTCCTGACGCGCGGACCAAGTGAGCGGGATATTGAAGCGTTTACAGGCGACCGCGCGATGGAGCCGATCCGTGTCTATGCCGGCTTTGACTCCGGGGAGACTTTTGAGGAACGCGCAGCCATGGCCTTGCAGGACTTGATCGCGCTTGGTGGTTTTGAACGCTCTGTGCTGGTTATTGCCACGCCAACCGGTACGGGATGGTTGGATCCCGCCGCCATTCAAACTGTGCCCTATGTGTTTGGCGGTGATATCGCCCTTGTGTCGGCGCAATACACTTATGTGCCAAGTTGGATGTCGTTGTTGGTGGAGCCTGACCGATCCCGGCGAGCGGCCAAGGCTCTGTTTGATGCGGTCTACGACCACTGGGCAGACTTGCCGGCCGATCAACGTCCAAAGCTCTATCTGTTTGGGCTCAGCCTTGGCGCACTGGGCTCAGAGGCGTCTGCTGATCTGGTGACCATCTTCGGTGAGCCAATTGACGGTGCGCTCTGGAGCGGACCACCGTTTGCTAGTCGTATTTGGGCGCAAGTGGTCGCAGCGCGGAACGAGGGTTCACCCTATCGGTTGCCAGAGTTTCGCGATGGCCGTCTGGTGCGTTTCATGAACCAGGACGGCATAGCCGCACCTGTTGGCGCAGAGTGGGGGGCGATGCGGTTGCTCTATCTGCAATATGGCAGCGATCCGATGACGTTCTTCTCGTCAAGTCTTCTGTTCTCACGCCCAGATTGGCTGCGTGGTGGCGATCAGCGGGCGCGGGATGTCTCGCCGTTTTTCAATTGGTATCCCGTTGTCACCTTTTTGCAGGTGGCCTTTGATATCCCGATGGCCACCTCAACACCGTCGGGTTACGGCCACACCTACAATGCTCGCCATTATATTGATGGGTGGCTCGCTGTGACCGATCCACCTGATTGGACCTCTGCGGACACAATCCGCTTGAAGGCGCTGTTTGACGGGTTTGAGGTTTCTCCGATTTAGGGTCCTGACCCCAGTCGAACGATTGTTCAGTCCGTGTTTATGGCTCTGAGGGGCCGGTATATGTCCAGCGATAGGCCGGGGGCGTTGGGCCTTTGTTGCGCCCGCCTTGCTGCATCTGCTCCCATGCGTGGGCGATGATGCCAACAGAGCGTGAGAGACAGAAAAGCCCGCGTGCGAGTGGGCCTTCAAAGCCAAGTTCAGCATAAATGATGGCCGTTGCGCCATCGATGTTCATCGGCACCGGCTTGCCCTTGCGGGTGTTGAGCACGGTCTGCACGGCGCGACCGATAGCGGCGAACTCGCCTTTCACGGTGCCTTGTGAGGCCGCTTCGTCCACCAAGCCGAGCAAGCGCGGCGCGCGTGGGTCTTCGGGCTTGTGAAAGCGGTGGCCGAACCCGGGCACAAATTGGCTGCGGTCGCTCTGCCAACGGTCGATGGCCTGTTCAGCGGCTTTTTCGATGGGCGTGCCGGAGGCGATCAGGTCTTGCACCCAGCCGTAGAGTTCCACAGCCTGCTCGCCCGCGCCGCCATGCACATCGTCGAGCATATTGACGGCGCTTGCCATGGCACCGTTGAGGCCCAGGCCACAGGTCACCGCCATGCGCGCCGCGGCTATGGACGGTGCCTGGGGACCATGGTCGACAGCAGCAACGAGAGCACATTCCAGCAGCTTGGCCTGTTCAGGCGAGGGCATTTGCCCGCGCACCATCAGCCAGATCATCTGGGGAAAGGTCACTTGGCCGATAAGGTTTTGCACCGGATGGCCGCGCAGTTCGATGCGTCCTGGTTCCATGTCGATGATGCTGGTGGACCACCAGTCCGAAACGTCACTCATGGCCAGATCCTTCAGGTTGTGTGCGCATGATGATCTGCCGGTCGGCCAGATCCGCAATCTCTATGTCTGACAGGCCTAGTTCGGCCAAAACGGTATCAGTATCAGCGCCGAGGGCAGGTGGGTTGCTTGCAAGGCCAGCCGTGCGGCCATCCATTTCAATCGGCAAAGCAGGGAGCTTGGTTGTCACGCCACCGGGGAGCTCGGTTTCCAGCAATCTACCGCCTGCATTGAGGTGGGGATCGTCAAAAAGCTGTTCTGGGTTGGCAATGTGCGCAAAGGGTAGCTTGGCAATGGTCGCTTTGTCGGCCAGCTCCGCCAGCGTCAGGGCGCCGATGATCTCGCCCATTTTTGGCATCAGTCGGTCGCGCGCCTCAATGCGCTGATTGTTGGTGGCAAGGGTTTCGTCGGCGGCCAGTTCCGGCTGGTTGAAAACCTCGCAGAACCGCACCCAGTGACGATCCGAGGTGATGCCCAGGAATACCCGTTCCTCGTCTCCTGTGGTGAACTGATCATAGACCGCCCAGGCCGACACACGCGCTGGCATGGGCGGTACGGGATCATCGGAGAGCGCGGCATAGGCCAGGTGCTGGCCCATCAAAAACATAGCCGATTCAAAGAGGTTAGAGGTGACCAACTGACCTTTGCCGGTCGTTTCACGCTCGCGCAGAGCAGCTTGGATAGCGATCACGCCAAACATGCCGCCCATAATGTCGACCACGGACGAGCCAGCGCGCAGCGGTTGACCAGGCGGTCCGGTCATATAGGCAAGTCCGCTCATCATCTGCACCACCTCGTCGAGCGCCACCCGGTTCTCATAGGGTCCCGCTGAAAAGCCCTTGAGCGACAGATAGATGAGGCGGGGATAGTCCGTTTTTAGCACCTCATAGCCAAGGCCCAAACGATCCATAGTGCCGGGGCCGAAATTTTCGATCAGCACGTCGGCGGTATCGATAAGCTGCTTGGCAAGCGCCAGGCCCTCCGGGTTTTTGAGATTGATCGCGACGCTCTTCTTGTTGCGGTTGAAAAACGGAAAATACCCGGTGCCAAAGCCTTTTAGCTTGCGGGTGGGGTCACCGCCTGGGGCCGGTTCAATGCGGATCACCTCAGCGCCGAGATCGGCCAGGATCAGCCCAGCGGTTGGCCCCATAACGGTGTGGCCGAAGTCAAGAACCCGCAGGTCGGCCAAGGGCAAGTTTGCCAAGGGCATTGGCATTGAAGGGCTGGGTTTTGGTGGCATGGAAGACCTCTGATCGCGCAACGCTCTCTGCCTATCACATTCGCGTGGTTACGGGAGTCAAAGGGTAGCCAACGGGACTGGCGAGGCGCATATCGCGGCGCAACAGAACAATTTTTGAACAGGATTTTCCAATGCTTACCCTTCACACATGGAACACGCCCAACGGGCAAAAACCGGCAATCATGCTGGAAGAACTCGGTCTCACCTATGACGTCGTGATGGTCGATATCGGCAAAGGCGAGCAGCACGAAGCTGGCTTTCGCGCCATCAGCCCGAACGGCAAGATTCCCGCCCTCGTCGATGGCGATCAAACGATGTTTGAATCCGGAGCCATCCTGATGCATCTGGCTGAAAAGCACGGACAGTTTCTACCAACCAGCGGGCAAGCGCGCACCGATGCGCTGGTCTGGACGTTTTGGCAGGTTGGTGGCCTTGGCCCGATGATCGGCCAATGGGGTCATTTCTCTCGTCTTGAGGAGAAACACCCCTACGCCATCGAGCGCTATCTGGCCGAATCCATCCGTTTGCTTGAGGTGATGGAAGAGCGCCTTTCCCAGAACGCCTATCTGGCGGGCGAAGATTACACCATCGCCGACATGATGAGCTTTCCTTGGGTCAAAGGCGGCTATCAGTTCTTGAACAAGGCTTCGCCGGACCGTCTTCCGCCGCTTGAAGCAACACGCGCTTGGGTGGAAACCATTGATGCGCGCCCAGCCGTTCAAACGGCACTGGCGCGTTTGACAAGCTGATCAAACCCGCCTCTGATCCCGCTTGTTTTGGGGTTGGAGGCGGTTCACATTTGGTTTCGCTGCATCTCTTCCTATGTTAGAACTACGTAAAACAACGTGCCCAGCGCGATGGCGCCGCACACGGGGAGAAGAAGCGCATGATGCAACAGGTGGCGTCGCCGGTGGATGGCGGTCAGGCGAACTCTGGACCAGTGATGGTCGGCAACAAGCCCGTTACGCTGCCTGAACCAGGGCGAGAACCCTGGCGCAAGTCACTGTTTACAGCGCTTTGCGATGCTCGCGCGCAGCATGGTGGCAAGACCGTTATCATCAATGATTTTGCCAAAACCTCGCTTACCTATGACCGGTTGACGTTGGGCGCCATTTTGCTGGGCGACAAGCTGCGTGATCTGGGACGCCCGGAAGCCCCGCTCGGCATTCTTCTGCCCAATGCATCGGGCGTGGCAGCTGTATTTTTCGCCTGTCAGGCTGTGGGGCGTATCCCGGCCATGCTCAATTATTCCAGCGGTTTGCGCAGCTTGAATGCTGCCTGCGATGCGGCTGAAATTACCGTTATCGTTTCTTCGCGTGCCTTCATCGAGAAGGCAGGGCTTGAGGATTTGGTGGAAGGCCTCTCCAAGCGCTGCGAATTCGTTTGGACAGAAGACCTGCGCGCCAGCATCGGAACGTTTGACAAGATCAAAGGCATGGCGCGGCTAAAACTCGGCCTGTCCGGTGTGCCCGGGCACCAGATTTCACCAGATGCCGTGGCCGTCATGCTGTTTACATCGGGCACCGAAGGCGTGCCCAAGGGCGTGGCGCTGACGCATGCCAATCTGCTGTCTAATTGCTGGCAGTTCGACCATGTTATCGATCTTCGCCCTGGAGACACTTTTTTCACCGCGCTTCCGGTTTTTCACGCCTTTGGCCTGACGGCTGGCCTCATTGCCGGCATCGTGCTGGGCGTTGGCGCCTACTTCTATCCGTCACCGCTCCATTACAAAGAAATTCCGGACCATGTGCGCAAATCCGGCGCCAAGATCGTGGTCTCCACCGATACATTCGTGAATGGTTGGATCAAATCGGCTGAACCGGAGGATTTTAAAAGCGTGCGGCTGATGGTGCTTGGTGCAGAGCGTGTGCGTGAGCAAACCCGGCAATTGTTCCGCGACAAGTTCGATATCGAGTTGCTTGAAGGCTATGGCGCCACTGAAGCTTCGCCCGTGCTGGCAGCCAATCATCAAGATGACAATGTACCAGGCACCGTTGGCTATTTGATGCCGGGTGTGGAGCACAAAATCGAACCGGTACCAGGGCTCTCGGAAGGTGGCCGTTTGATGGTGCGCGGGCCCAACATGATGGCAGGCTATGTGAAAGTCGATGCGCCCGGCGTATTGCAACCGCTGCCTGAGGGCTGGCACGACACCGGCGATATTGTCGATATCGATGAGAACGGCCGGATCAGCATCAAGGGCCGTGCCAAACGCTTTGCAAAGCTCGGCGGTGAGATGGTCTCGCTCAGCGCCGTGGAAGCCTATGTCAGCCAGGTCTGGCCGGATGCCACCCATGCTGTGGTTGCCATTCCAGACCCCCGCAAAGGCGAAACGCTGGTGCTGGTCACCGAGAAAGATGACCCTGACCTCAAAGAGGTCCGTGCCTGGGCCAAGGAGCATGGCGTGGCCGAGCTGATGCTGCCGAAAAAGGTGGTCAGTGTTGAAGAACTTCCCGTGCTTGGCACGGGTAAGCTAAACTATGGCGCGCTTGATGAGTTGGCCAACCCCGCCAGCTCGGAGGATGCAGCGGCTTAGGCCTGGTTTTAGGTTTCGCTGGCCTTCCAGCCATACAGCCAATCAAACCGTGCCAGCAATCTTGGCCCTGAGCGGGCTTTAAGAACTGTGTTGCGGGCAAACGCTGCCGGGCCGGTAAGATGGTAAATCTTGCCGTTGCGCGCTGCTTCGTTCCAAACCCGCGTTACCCGTGGTTTGCGCGCCATCTCGTAGCGCGCCAGCGCCTGATCGACTTGCGGGGCAGAGGTCAGCATTTGCGCCAGCAGCCAGGCATCCTCAATCGCCATCGCGCCGCCTTGGGCTACAAAGGGCAACATGGCGTGCGCCGCATCGCCAACCAGCGCCACATGATCGTTGACCCAGGGGTCATGGGGATCGACGCCAAACAGCGGCCAGGGTGTCCAATTAGACTGGTCTTTCAATCGCTCGCGAATGCCGGAGTCCCAGCCTTCAAATGCTTTAGCGAGAAGTCCGACTGGATTGGCCCGAATGGGGCGCGGATCGTCTGCCTGGGCTATGGCAACAAGATTGCGGGCTTTTCCAGCGCTGATCGGATAATCGACCAGATGAGCGCCTGGACCGAGCCATACATGTGTCTGCGGACTGGCATCTGGCACCTCAACCGGTTCGGTTGTGCGCCAAGCCACATAGCCTGAAAAGCGTTTGTGTGACGGGCTGCGCAAAAGGGCGCGCCAGTCAGAGTGCACACCATCAGCGGCGATGACCAGATGCTCAGGGTTATGAACATCGATGGTTTCGCCAAGCTGGATGGTAATTTTGGGGAGCGCCTCGCAGGCCGCCACGAGCACGCCTTGCAAGTCAGCGCGGTGGATCACCAGATAGGGTGCGCCAAACCTGTCTTCAGCTTCAGCACCAAGCGGGATCGACGCCAAAGGCTGGCCATTGCGACCATCACCGATAGAGATGCGCGCTGGTGCAACGGCGTGCTGCTGTAAGCTTTCCATAAGGCCAAGCGCGCGCAGAATTGCCGTCGCGTTGGGTGAAAGCTGGATGCCAGCGCCAACCTCGTCGAAGCTTTGAGCTTTTTCGTAGACGGTGCACGCCACGCCGCGATGGGCAAGGCTTAGCGCTGTTGTCAGCCCGGCAATGCCGCCACCGACGATGGGAATTGGGTCTTTGGGAAGAGAGTTGGGCACCGACTCGTTTAGGCCGCGTCTTCGCCTGCCCAGACGCTCTCACCGGGCGATGCGCCATGGTCACCCAAGGCTTCGTTGTACACGTAAAGCGTTGAGCAATAGGGGCAAACTTTTTCGTGCTCGTCGCCAAAGGTTAGAAACACGTGCGGATGATCAAATGGCGGGCGAGCGCCAATGCACATGAACGAATGTGCGCCAACTTCGACCCGCGGAAGGCCATCATGATTGTGGACATGGAGAATTGCCTTGTCGGCCATGGTCTGCCCTTGTTCGTGCGTGGTGTGAACTGCAAGCCGTCTAGCGCGGCTTTGAAGGTACAGCAAGCGCGCTATTTGTCGTTGACGTCGATCACTGGTACTGCGCCTTCCGAACCAGCGGGGTGCGCCGATGCAAAGCTTTGATTCTGATGGGATAGAGATTGCCTACCATGAGCAGGGTGAGGGCGATCCGATTCTGCTCATTCACGGGTTTGCCTCCAATCATCAGATCAATTGGGTTGGCCCAGGATGGTTTGAAACGCTTGTAAGTGCTGGACACCGCGTGATTGCACTGGATAATCGCGGCCATGGGCAAAGCGAAAAGCTTTATGACCCGGCGTTCTATCCCTCACGCGTTATGGCCGGTGATGCGCGCCGCTTGCTTGATCACCTCAGCATCGATCAGGCGGTCGTGATGGGCTATTCGATGGGTGCACGTATCTCCGCGTTTTTGAGCATGGATGCGCCGGACCGCGTTTCCAAACTCATTTTTGGCGGTCTGGGCATCAACATGGTGCGCGGCATTGGTGGGGCGGAAAAGATCGCCCAGGCGCTGCGTTCGGAAACGTTAAGCGCTGTTGAAGACCCTGGCGCACGCGCTTTTCGGGTTTTTGCCGAACAAACCAAATCAGACCGTGAAGCGTTGGCGACCTGCATTCTTGCCTCCCGTGATCCAATCACCGAGGCGGATGTGGCCAGTATCAACCACCAAGCGATGGTGGCGGTGGGCACGAAGGATGTCGTGTCCGGCGATGGGCAGGAGTTGGTCGATCTGCTGCCCAATGGCCAGTTTTTGGACATCACCAACCGCGATCACATGACGGCGGTTGGCGATAAGATCTTCAAGGCGGGCGTGTTGGATTTTATCGGCGCTTAGCGCCCGGTGAAGGTGGGTTTGCGCTTGTCCAGAAAAGCCTGCCAGCCTTCGGCATAGTCGTCTGAGGCAAAACAAGCTTCGGCATCGCGCTTGGCTTGTTCTTCTTGATTTGGGTCCAACGCGGCAGCGATGGCGGATTTGGCAGCCCGTTGGGTGAGGGGTGCCCGCGAGAGGATGGTCGTGATCAGGCTGTCCGCAGCTTCATCCAACATTTCGGCTTCCACCATGTCTTCAACGAAACCGATGCGCAGCGCGACATCAGCGGAAACCGGATCAGCGGTGAAGAACAGCTTTTTGGTTGCGCTTGGACCAATCAGACGCACCAAGTCACGGACGCCTTCGACCGGGTAGGCGAGCCCGAGCTTGGCGGCGGGAACAGCGAATTTGGCCGTCGATGATGCCAGACGCAGATCGCAGGCTGCCGCCAGCCCAACGCCACCGCCAAAGCAAAAGCCCTCAATCAAAGCAAGCGTTGGCGTTTTGGCATCGCGCAGGGCGGCAAAGGCCGCGCCATTGAAGGCCTCATAGGCTTTGGCGCGGCTCACATCCGCGCGATTGTCAGCGAACTCGGAGATATCAGCGCCGGAAACAAAAGTGCCCGCATGCCCGCGCAAGGTGATGAGGTGCACCGATGGATCCTCGTCAGCCTGCCTGACAAACTCGGTTATCTGCTTCCACATGGCCAAGGAAACAGCGTTGCGGCGGGCTGGGTTACGGATTGTCAGCGCCGCGTGTGCGCCCTTGACTTCATACTCAACGATACCGACGTCATTGTTTGTTGCCATTGCTGGGCTATGCTCCCGGTTGGAAAGTCGTCACAGCCAGCTATAACGATGCTCACCATGAACAAACACAGCCATCCGAATGAGGCCGCAGACCTTTCCTCTGACGTGCCATTGGTCACCCCGCAAGATCCGATCTGGCGGGCCGTGCGCGATGATGCGCTTGCCGCCGTTGATCGCGACCCGGCAACTGCGCCTATGTTCGATGCGTTGGTGCTGCGCCACACGCGCCTGGAAGATGCGGTGATCGCCGTGCTTTGCTCGCGGCTTGCCGATGCGTTCTGGGCTGATCAGGCACTTTGCAAGCTGTTGCACGAGGCCTTGGACAAGAATCCGGATATCTTCCAGCACTTGGCAGCCGACATGCAGGCTGTCTATGACCGCGATCCGGCCTGCTACCGCTATGTTGAGCCGCTGCTCTACTTCAAAGGCTTTCAGGCGTTGCAAACCCAGCGCTTCTCTCACGCTTTGTGGAACGATGGGCGCAAGGATATGGCGCTTTATCTGCAAAGCCGGATGAGCGCTGTGTTCCAAGTTGATATCAACCCTGCTTCGCGTTTGGGCGGCGGCATTTTCTTCGATCATGCCACCGGTATCGTGATTGGCGAGACGGCGGTGATCGACGACAATGTTTCGATTATGCAGAACGTCACGCTGGGTGGCACGGGCAAAGAGGGCGGTGATCGTCACCCGAAAGTGGAGGGCGGTGTGCTCGTCGGCTCTGGCGCCAAAGTGCTGGGCAACATCACGCTTGGCCAAGGTTCGCGTGTGGCCGCCAGTTCCGTGGTGCTCGATTCTGTGCCCCCACTTGCGACGGTTGCTGGTATCCCGGCGAAAATCGTCAGCATGGCCAAGCCAAAAGGGCCAGATTGCATGCCATCTTTGAGCATGGACCAAACCGTGCCGCACGAACGGCATGTGGATAGCGGCTCCGGCATCTGATCAAGCGCTGTGATGGCGTTGCCACAGGGCACCCATCGCGCTTACATGCCGTTCACTTTCACTGATTTGCACATCCAAGGAGTAGGCTATGCAGGCCGAGGAACTATCGAAGCTGGAAGCCTATTTGAAGCGGCTGTTCGACTCATCCACCATCACGGTGCGCGCCCGCCCTCGCAAAGGCGATTCCGCTGAAGTGTATGTGGGTGAAGAGTTTGTGGGCCTCATCCACAAGGACGATGAGGACGAGGATGATCTGTCCTACAATTTCACCATGGCGATCTTGGATTTTGATCTGAACTAGGTCGGCAGGCCTGCTGGCTTATTGATTGCCCTCATAGTCTTAGCCTTCATAATCCTGGCTGGACCGGGCGAGCATCAGCAAAAAGCTCAAAATGCTTTCATCAAGCTGGCGCCATTGTTCCAAGAGCAATGGTGAGAAGCGATAGGTGACCGTCAGGCCATTGGTGAGCACCACATCGCGGTAGCAGGTTTCCCAGACCGTCTCGCCACCACCAGCGCAGCGGGCGGCAAAGCCTGACCCTGTCGAAATATCGTAAAGCACTGTTTCATCGACATAACCGGCCTGTGGGTCGAGCTGGCGGCGCACCAAGCCACTTTGTGTGTGCTCAATGGGGCCGACAAAAACCTCGCGGTACACCGTGCCAAGAAGGTCGGTGGTGTCCATCGCGCCATCAACATCAGAAATGCCAACAAACACGATGTTCTCGCGCGGTGTGGCACGCAGCGTTTCAGCATCGCCCAGCGGGGCCATGGTGGGCCAAGCCAGCGCTATATCGATACCTGGTAGCACGCCGTTGCGGTGCTGTTCGGCAAAGCGCAGATAGCCTGTTGGTACACGAAAATTGATGCCGCCAACCACAAGCTCATACGAGGGCGCTTCACCGCGCTCAACGCTGCCGGTAGAAACGACCAGCCCCATATGCCGCAGGCTCGCATGGCCGATGAACAGCGCGCTTAAAAGGATAAGTGCGCCGGTCAAAAACGAGAACGGCAGAATCGCAAAACCGCGATCATGGCGAAGGATGGGGTGGTCAGCTTGGATCATGCTGTGAAAATACGGCGCTCTCGGTTAACACCTGGTTTACCATCCGGCACGGTCCTTGCGGCGTCCTGGTTCAAGCGCCCAGCAGTGGCGCAAAGTGAAACAGGACCCTTCTTTCATGAGCGAACCGCTTCTCTTCACCTATGCTGCCGCGTGCGGCTTTGTCGTTGCTGCTCTTTTGGCAACTGGATACCAGCTCGTCGCCAACCGGCCAGCGCGTTTTGAGATGATGCGCGATATGCCTGAGGTCTCGCTGTTTGGGGCGGTTTGGCGGGCCATTTTGATCATCTGGGCTGCGCCTTACATCATCATGCGCAACGCTGTGCGAGGCCGCCTTGTTGAGCGTCGTCCGCTTGGTTGGCTGTTTGCCAGCCTCTTTATTGCCGGTGTTTGGAGCGTCTGCGCTGGCGTCATGCTGCTCAGTTTTGCCGTTGTGATGACGTGACAGGCAGGCGCTGATCCCTGTACCGTTGCGCAACAGATTCCAAGATGAGGCTCATCTTGGTACATCGTGGTGCTTCCAGGCGAGGGGATAGAACGTGGCGCTGTATGAACTTGATGGCGTGCGGCCAGATATAATCGATCCAGACAGCGTTTGGGTTGCGCCGTCAGCCCGGGTGATTGGTAAGGTGCGGCTACATCCTGGCGCCAATGTTTGGTTTGGGGCGGTGCTGCGCGGCGACAATGAGTGGATCGACATCGGCCCTGATACCAATGTGCAGGACATGGTGATGATGCACACCGATCCTGGCTTTCCACTGACCATCGGGCGCGGCTGCACTGTTGGGCATCGCGCGATCTTGCACGGCTGCACACTTGGTGATTACGCGCTGGTGGGCATGGGCGCGACGGTGCTCAACGGAGCGTCCATCGGCAGCAATGCGATCATTGGCGCCAATGCGTTGGTTTCTGAGCGCAAAGCGATTGCCGAGCGGTCTCTTGCCGTAGGTGTGCCCGCTCGCGAGGTGAAAGACCTGGGCGATGGGGCGTGCACCATGCTCGAAAAATCTGCCGCGCATTATGTGGAAAACGCCGCCAGGTTCCGCGATGGGCTGAAGCGTATTGATGGCTGATGCGCTGAGCTAAGACAGCCTTTTCTGCGCAGCGTTTTTCCGGCCACTCTTTTTTGGCCAATCCTTACTATTCAGCCGCGGCCTCGTTCTGGCGTTTTTGCTTGGCCCTGGCGCGCGCCACTTTGCGCAGGTCTGCCGCCTTATCGTGCTCGTCCATGATCTCGGTGCCAAGCAGGGTTTCCAGCACGTCTTCCATGGTGACGAGCCCGGCCGTTCCACCATAGTCATCTTCGACCAACGCAATGTGCGCGTCTTGATCCATGAGGCTGTCGAGAAGCGTGTCGAGGTCGGTGGCCTCTGTTACCCGCGTTATGTCCCGGCTGAAGTCTTGTACGGTTTGCTCGCCCTTGCCGCGAACGGCAGCCAGCAACAGATCACGGGTCAGCGCGAAACCACGAACCTCATCAATTGTTTGCCCGGTGACGGGCAAGCGTGAGTGGGTGAAGACGTCGCGTTCTGCCAAAACTTCGGTGATCGTCGCGTCGGCGCGTACATGTTCGATCACCGTGCGCGGTGTCATCACCTCTTTGATAGCGATTTCGGGCAGGCGGAAAAGGTTGGCAACGATACGCGTTTCATCTTCCTCCACCACGCCAAGACGTTGGCCTGCTGTGGCGAGTGCTGTGATCTCATCGCGTGAAACTTCTGCTTCTATCTTGCCGCGCGTCAGCAGCCGGGTGATCCACTGGCTCATCCAGACCAGAGGCAATTGGGCGATGATGAGCCAGGGCAACACGCGCACGGCAAAGGGAGCCAGTGGGCGCCAATAGGTTGCGCCGAGCGTCTTTGGGATGATCTCTGAGAGAATAAGAATACCGAGCGTCAAAACAGCAGAGAATATGCCGACGCCTGCATCGTCAAAAACCACTGCTGCCTGGGCGCCTGCTCCAGTCGCGCCGACAGTATGGGCGATTGTGTTGAGAGAAAGGATCGCCGCCAAAGGCCGCTCAATGTCGGTGCGCAGGCCTCGCAGCTTGTTGGCCAGCTTTGGGCGGTCTTCTTCGGCTGCCTCGACAAAAGAGGGTGTGATCGACAAAAGCACCGCTTCGAGAATGGAGCAGAGAAACGATACGCCAATCGCGAGCACAACAAATAGGATTAGCAGGGTCACGGTGGCGCCTTATGATTCACGTCTAACAGATCACCCCTCATATAGCTTCGTATCCGCGTGCGCCAACAGAACAGTGCATATAAGCGCCATTGGATCTGTTTTGCACCGGATGGAACGATTGAACGGCATGGGCCCCTGATCGGCCTTTGGCCGTCTGGGATGACGATCGGGCAGACTGGCCACCCCGTCCGCGCTGTCACCCACCGCATTTCATAGAATGCGCCCATAAAAAATGGGCCGACGCTTGGGGGGCGTCGGCCCGCTGGCCCGATCTTTGGGGACGGGGAGGGTGGGGACGTGACCGGACCAGTTTTCGATGGGCGTTCGGTGAACGCCAAAAGGAATTTCTTAAGCGCGACCGTCGTTGATCGAGGCCCACACGGTCTCATCAAACTCTGATTGGCGTTTGATGTAGTGGTAGGCGGTCTCATCCCAGCGCAGCACGTTGGCTTCTTGGTTATCCAGAACGAAGTCGCCGCGATCGGTGCGCACGGTGAGCACCGCATGGCCTTCGCCGGAGCGCTCGCGCACCACGGTGATAAGCAGCGCTGAGGCCGGCCAGCCACGCTCAATGAGCATCTGACGTTTCATCAGCACATAGTCTTCGCAATCGCCGTAGGTGGTCGGCATGGTCCAGACTTCTGGATGACCGTAAAGCTCAGCATCGGTGACTGGCAGAATGGTTTGATTGACGTGCGTGTTCACCGCCAGCAGATCGCTCCATGAGTTTTCGCTCAATTGAACGACGCTCGGCGATGCTGTGCGTTGGACACATGATGATGGTTCGCGCTGGCACAGCTGAACGTACCCAATAGGCGCGCTGGTTGCCCCCAACACTTCCATATAGGGCAGCTCTGCGTGAGCGACGCCCAATTGACCTGCAAACAATGTGGTTGCAATAATCCCAAGAATTTTATTGCGCATGGAACCCCTCCTTGTTGTGGAGACGGTTCTAGCAAGTGCGTTTTACTTTGTTGTTCAAGTTTAAATGGCAATCTAATTCAATATTGTAGCGTATTTATCGAGTATTTAATTCGCAATTGATTTGAATTTGATGTGCCTTTGTGGCGTGTTTGATGAAAATTTTATGCAATCCTCCCAAAGAGCCCGAACGGTAAGGCGATGCGTGGGTGCACGGGTGCGCGTGCACAGGCATGCTTTTCCTTCTAGCGGCGTGGGGAAGAGGTTTTGCCGGGGTGTTGTCGCTACGAACAGCTCACAAAACACAATCAGAATTTTGCACTTTGGCGCAAAAAAAAAGCCGCGCTGGCGCGCGGCTGTGATGTCTTTGGCGTTTGAAAGGGGCCCGTCAGTGCTTTTTAGAGCGTTCCGCGGCTGACAGGAATTGCCATTTTTCGGCTCACCTTCGATGGAGCGCGATTTTGCGGGACTGTCTCAGATAGAACGCAAAACGCTCTAGGGTCTGAACCCTAGCTGATGAAAGCACCTGATGTGTCGCCGTCTTTTTGCACCGAGGCAAATTCCAGCGCGATACCATCTTCCAAATGGCGCACAACGCGGGCGCGCATATTGCCAAGATGGATCATGGAATTAACAGCTGGCCGCACGGTCGTGCGCACGGCGGCGCCGGACAGCGAGATGTCCATGACGGCGCATTGATATTCGCGCCCATCAGGCATGGTGAGGCGCGTGTAGGGATTTTCAACGGGCTGACGGTCGTGGCGGCGATCCTCTGGCAGATCAAGAATGTCTTTGTTGGCCAGATAGGTAAGCTGTGAGGCAAGCTTGTCGCGTTTGCGCTGCGATGCGTTGATGCTCATCGCAAAGCCGCCGCTGATATGGCGGGAAATCGTACCTTCGACGCGGCCGATATGATCGATGTAAGCCACGATGCGGTCGCCTATGTTGCCGGTGACCGGAGAAATGATGCCCGCTCCACCCGGCGACATGTCGATGACCTGGCAAGGATACTCTTGCCAATTAGGCAGCATGAAACGGCCAAGCAAATTGACTTCCACACGCTGAAAACGGCGGCGGTCGGCGGCGTGGGAGGAGGCTACTTCAAGGGCACTGGACAACATCGATACATCGCTTAAGCGTGGTCAATCGATTGCACTTTGCATCCTTTAAGTAAATGACGGCTAAACGCGGTCGTGTTGAGTGTGTCTTTTGTATAAAAACTGCCGCTTTACGTGACAGAGCCGCCGGCGCGCCCACCCGAGATGACACGAAAAGCCTGGCGGCGTGCGTTGGCGCGGGTCTCTGAAACGTTGGTTTCGCGCACCGAAATACCGAAATCACCTTCCACCAAATCTTGCAAGCTTGGATCGTCACCGAGCAGGTCAGATTCCAGCAAGGCGTCGGCGTTGACGGCATGGCGTAGGAAGGATGGTTGCTCGTCCGGCCAGATGAGGCGCATCGACGTCATCTCATGATGTTCCACCGGGTGAAGGCCGAGCCAGTAGTCGGAATCTGAGGGTACGGCGATACCCAAAACACGCGGATAGTCTTCACCGCCATAACGCAGGGGCAGGAGCAGCATTTCAAATGGCGCGCGGTTACCGCGTGCATTCACACCGTTGAACCCAACCACTGCTGCGGCGGCATCTTCACGGATCGCCAGCATCATGGTGTCGATCGCTTCCAGGTCCTTTTCACGCCAAAACTGGCCGAAGGAACGGCCTTTGAGTTCCCGGCAATAAGCCGCGCAGAGAGATGAGCCAGCAAGGCGGTAGCTGAAGTCGGTGCCAGACACGTGCTCAAGGATAAAGATATCGCTGAGCAGGGATTTGATGGCAGCAGGTTCAATGTCACGGCGTTCAGGGGCAGGGTTGCTCCCGCGTAGGTCATCCCAGTACTGATAGAGGCGTTTTGCACTAACCGATTTCATGACATCTCAACCACTGTTTACTTTTGTGTCTCACTTGGAGACATGTTTTGCAGGCGTGTTGATGGCTAATCAGCACGGATTGCTATGAAATGCAGGCGGTTGTGATGATTAACCTTAACAAGGTGTTACTCTTGCCCCTCGCTGTGGATTGCAGCACGTTAACGCACACACACCTTTGGTTTGCTTGGCAAAACCATCACGTCGACGGGCGGTGTGCCGCGCATTTTGAAGGTTTCCAGACTCTCACATGATGCGCGCCACCGATTAGGGGATGTGACAAGCCGCTGGCGAAAGCCGGCGGCTTTTTTTTACCCGTTGGGCAAGCAACGGTGCGCTCGTATCGCAGCATGTGTGATCTATATAGGGGTGAGCGGTGCGCTGTCTTGATGGCGGTCACTGCAAGTCTAAGAACACAGAAGGTAGGCGCCATGGAGCCGTTAAGACAATCAGGGCAGGGTGATGGTGATGGTCCGCTCTATCGCGCGCCGCCACCTCCGCGCGAGCCAGCGTTCAATGTGCCGCCGCTGTTATTGGGCTTGGTGGTGCTGCTTGCCGCCATCCACGGCCTGGTCACTTATGGGCCGCGCGAGCTCGGCACAGAGATTTTCTTAAACCTGGCATTTTTTCCGGCCCGTCTGTTGGCCTCCGATGAGGTGCTGGCCCAGTTTTTCGCTGGCCCGGCTTGGGCTGGCTATCTGACGTTTGCGTCTTATGGGCTGTTGCATGGCAACTGGATGCATCTGGGCATGAACGCGTTGTGGCTGGTCACGTTTGGTGCGCCCGTTGTCCGTCGACTGGGCACGCAGCGCTTTATGGCGCTTTTGGTGCTTGGCACGATTGCCGGAGCGCTTACCCATGTGGTGATCCATTGGGGCAGCGCTGCGCCGCTGGTGGGTGCTTCGGCCGGTATTTCAGCCATTATGGGCGGGGCGGCGCGCTTTGTGTTCGATCCGCGTGACCGTGGTATGTTCATCGCGCTGCGTTATCCAGAGCTGTTGCGCGAGCGACCGATTCAATCTCTGCGCGATTTGTGGAGCAATCCGACAGTTTTGGTGTTCTGCGGCATGCTGATTGTGTCCAACCTGTTGTTCGGCGCTGTATCCGTGCCAGGCTTGGACGAAGGTTCGGGCATTGCATGGCAGGCCCATTTGGGTGGTTTTGCGCTTGGCTTCTTTGGATTTCCGCTGTTCGACAAACGCCCCAACATCAGGCCGGTCTAAGCGCTGCAACATGGCGACACCGCGCGTGATGCATCTGCAACTTCGATGGCCTTGCCAATTCGGTCTGCGTTAGCGCATGCTCATGGTTTCATGGTCGCTTCTGCAAGATGCTGCCAGGTAAACGAACAAGAACACCAAAGTCTAAGAGGGGGATACCATGCAAGTAGGCGCATTGTTGGCTGAAAAAGGCCGTGAGGTTGCGACCGCCGATCCAGACACACCGATGATGGGCATCATCGAAAGCCTCTCAGACAAAAACATTGGTGCAATAATCGTTATCAATGAGCGGCACGGTGTGGTCGGGATTATCTCCGAGCGCGATATCGTTCGGGCGCTGGCCCAGAACGGCGCGTCGGTGTTTGACCAGCCGGTGTCCAGCTACATGACGCAATCGGTTGTGACGTGCGCTGAGCACGAATCGACCCATGATTTGATGGCCAAGATGACTTCCGGTCGTTTTCGCCATGTGCCGGTGGTGTCGGACATGCGTCTTGTTGGGGTGATCTCAATCGGTGACATTGTCAGAGTGCGTATCGAAGAGGTGCAACGCGAGGCTGAAGCTCTGCGCGACTACATCGCGTCAAGCTAAGCTAACCAGGTTAGGGTCAGGACCCTAGTCCTGCGATGAATCACCGCTGACATCGACCGGCGGGTCAGCTTGGGCGGTGCCATCAAGCGTCGGCACGCCCTGGGTGGTTGCGGCTTGGGAAAGGATGTTTTGCTGGTTTTGAGCGTTCGGGGCGCCTTGGGCTTGGGCATTTTGCGCTTGGACGTCCTGCGCCTGGACATTTTGCGCTTGGACTGGGTTGCCAAACATAAACAGGGCGGCAACCAGGACGCTCAGTAAGGCAGATAGGGCGAGCACTTTGCGCACTTCATCGATCATAAGATCTGATCCGTTGCGGTGGCACGGGGATGGCCACCAGTCTGTCAGACATCCTAAGCGCAAAGCATTTCTCTGCCGTTAAAGCGTTTCGCGGGCGGCTATTTTGTCGACAATCGCTCGCTGAGCGCAGCGATGTCGTTCAAGGCGCGAGTGGCAGCTTGGCGGCCAGCGGCAATCGCTTCTTCGGCTTTGTGAAAATCAAACATGCTGATGCCGCCAATATGGGGGGCAATCGTGGCGTCTGGCGGGTCGCCGGCGAGCCGCATGCGCGTCAACCGATCCTGAATGATGGTAAAAGACTGCATCATCACGGCGGGAATGCTGCGCCGTGGCACTTTGCCTTTTTCGGTTCCGAACTGGCTGCGCAAGATTTTACGCACGGGGTTGGCAAAGCCGGTCACGTCCTTCCAGCCAAAAGAGCCATCGCCATCTGATGAAGGCTCATCCTCCGCAAAATCGTCGTCAAAATCAGGCAGGTCCGGCACAACGCCGCCATGGGGCATGGTTTCCGGTGAGAGGTTCACCGCGATCACAAGCCGCGCGCCATAGGCCCGGCACACCGAGACGGGCACAGGGTTGACCAGTGCGCCATCCACCAGCGCGCGGCCATTGATCGGCACGGGGTGAAACACGCCGGGCAGGGCGTAGGAGGCTTGCATCAAGCGAATAAGATTGCCGCGCCGCAACCAAACTTCGTGGCCCGTGGCAAGCTCAGCAGCTATAAACACCGTGCGGATCGGCAGGTCTTCCAGCTGTAGGCCTTCCAAATGCTGCGCCAGTCGTGCTTCCAACTTCTCACCGGCGATCAAGCCGCTGGAAAGCGGGGTGAGATCAACCAGCGAAAACACCCGGCGTGCTGTAAGGCTGAGTGCAAAGGCTTTCAGCTCCGCCAGCTTGCCAGCACTGAACGCGCCACCAGAGACGGCGCCGATGGATGTGCCTGCGATAACATCGGGCACGATGCCATTTTCGGCCAGCACTTCTAAAACGCCGATATGCGCCCAGCCGCGTGCGGCGCCGCCGCCAAGGGCAAGGCCTATCGTTGGCCGTCCGTTCTTTTCAGGTATGACAGCGTTGATCGCATCGGGATCGGTAAGCGGCATGGCGGTGTTTCTATCCGTCGCCGTAAAGCGCTTGTTTGGAGACCAACGGCACATCGTTGGTCCGCAATGTGAGCGCACCGTTTTCGGCTTCAACAACACGATAGAAGCAGGATGCAAAACCGTTGTGACAAGCGCTTCCGCGCCCCTCAACGCTGACTTCGACAATCAAAGCATCCTGGTCGCAATCCACATAGAGCGCGTGCAGTTTCTGCAATTCACCGCTTGATTCGCCTTTTTTCCAAAGGGTTGCCCGTGAGCGCGACCAATAATGCGCATAGCCGCTGCGCAGCGTTTCGCGGATCGCCTCTTCGTTCATATGGGCGACCATCAGGACACGCTTGGAGCTGTGGTCCGCGGCAACAGCGGTTACCAAGCCATTGGCGTCAAAGCGCGGCGCAAACTGCGTTCCAAGCTCTTGGGTTTGCGGGTCGGCTGAAGGTGGGGAAAGGGTCATAAAACGGCACGATTAAGCTAGAGGTGGGGTGCGCGGGTTTGCATCCCCGCATGCCCCAGCAACCCTATCCGCGCACGAGCGTCAAGAAGCGCACCTGCTCATCGGCTTCCTCAAACACACCGCTAAAGCGTGTTGTGATCGTCGTGGAACCAGCTTTGCGAATGCCGCGCATCGACATGCACATGTGCTCGCCTTCCACCATCACGGCCACACCGCGGGGCCCGAGATATTCTTCTATCGCCATCGATATCTGAGCGGTCATGGCTTCCTGCGTTTGTAGGCGACGTGCATAGGCATCCACCAGGCGCGCAAGCTTCGACAGGCCGACGACACCAGCGCGCGGATAATAGGCGATGTGAGCCTTGCCCACGAACGGCACCATGTGATGCTCGCAGTGCGAATGGAAGGGGATGTCTTTCAACAGGACGATGTCCTGATAGCCCTCGACTTCCTCAAACACGCGGTCGAGAATCTCAGCGATATCCGCGTCATAGCCGGAGAAAAGCTCACCATAGGCTTTGGCGACGCGTTTGGGGGTGTCGAGCAAGCCTTCGCGGGTTGGATTGTCGCCTGCCCAAGCGATCAGCGTTCGAACAGCAGCTTCTGCCTCCTCTTGCGAGGGACGAACAGGCGCTTCACTGGCCTGCGAAGTCTTCAAGCTGTCGAGGATCGCGTCCATGATGGTCTCCGGGTAGGATTTATCTTCGTTCATTCTTACACCGGAAATTACGTATGTCATGCTCGGTTGGACCATTGGTCCAGCTATCGAGCTGTAGGCTTTCTGCCACGGTGCTGACAGTATGCCGCTTGGAAGCCTGATTGCATATGGATCAAATCGGCCTACATTCCAGGGCAACAATCCATCACAATGATTTGTAGGTGGCCACCTTGGCCGGACATACCCATGCTTGATGATCTTTACAGTTCCAAACTTCTTGCTCTGTCGGCCAGCATTGCGCATCTGGGCCGCCTGGATACGCCGCAGGGCACATCAACGCGCCATGCGCGATTGTGCGGTTCTGTGGTGATCGCCGACATTGTGTTGGATGAGGATGGTGCGGTCGCAACCTTTGCCCAGGATGTGAAAGCGTGCGCGCTCGGCCAAGCATCGGCTGCCGTTTTGGGGCAGGGCGTTATCGGTGCCTCCTTGGAAGAGATCACCACGGCACGTGACGGCTTGCGGGCGCTGCTTGCGGGCGAAGAGGCGTCTTTCGAACCGCGCTTTGCTGACTTGTCCATCTTTGAAGCGGTGCGCGACTACAAAGCCCGCCATGCCTCAGTGATGCTGGCCTTTGAAGCCACCGCCGAAGCGATGGAGCAAGCGTCTGCCGATCGTTCGCAGTCGGTCGCGTGAGCAGGGCATCGTGAAAACGATCCTGCGCGGGTTCATTCGCTTCTATCAGCTCACCCTATCCTCGATCTTTGGCCGCACCTGCCGCCACATCCCGTCCTGTTCTTCTTACACGGACGAGGCCATTGCAACGCATGGGGCGTGGCCGGGCGTCTGGATGGGCGCTGCGCGCATCTGGCGGTGTCGTCCGCTTGGATCGTCCGGGCTGGATCCGGTTCCCGAACGCTTGAACCCTGCCGCGCGCTGGTATACGCCGTGGCGCTATGGGCACTGGACTGGCGCCCATATTCCAAAAGATCATCGGCTGCCGGACTAACTTGCGCCGCTGATCCCCATTTACTTACGCATTTTCGCGAGCGCAAAAGTCTGCAACTTTTGCTGAAAATGCTTTTTTCGCGCTTACCTGCACTTGTAGGCAGGAGTTGAGCCAAAGGAGCGATACAATGCCCTCTTTTATCATGCCTGATGGATCAGAGCGCGCGCTGGATGACGGCGCGACGGGTGCCGATCTGGCGGCTTCCATTTCCAAATCGCTGGCCAAAAAGGCCGTTGCTGTTGCCGTAGACGGTGACGTTGCTGACCTTTCCGACCCCTTGCCCGATGGCGCCACCGTTGAGATTGTTACCCGCGATGATCCGCGTGCGACCGAGTTGATCCGCCACGATGCCGCCCATGTGATGGCCGAGGCCGTGCAGGAGCTTTGGCCGGGCACCCAGGTCACCATCGGACCGGTGATTGAGAACGGTTTCTTTTACGATTTCTATCGCGACGAGCCTTTTACCACCGATGATTTGCCGGTGATCGAGAAGAAGATGCGTGAGATCATCGCGCGCAACAAACCCTTCACCAAAGAGGTTTGGAGCCGTGAGAAGACTGCTGAGATTTTCAAAGAGAAGGGCGAAGAGTTCAAGGTTGAGCTGCTGGACGCCATTCCTGATGGCGAGGATGTGAAAATCTATTTCCAGGGCGATTGGTTCGATCTTTGCCGTGGTCCGCACATGGCAACGACCGGTCAGATTGGCCAGGCGTTTAAGCTGATGAAGGTCGCTGGTGCTTATTGGCGCGGCGACAGCGACAACCAGATGCTGACCCGCATCTACGGCACGGCGTGGCAGGATGAGAAGGGCCTGAAAGCCTATCTTCACATGCTTGAAGAGGCTGAAAAACGCGACCACCGCAAGCTTGGTCGCGAGATGGATCTGTTCCATTTCCAGGAAGAAGGGCCAGGCACCGTGTTCTGGCACCCGAAGGGCTGGACGCTGTTTCAAAACCTCACCAGCTATATGCGCCGCAGGATCGGCAAGGATGGCTACAAAGAGGTCAACGCCCCGCAAGTGCTTGATAAATCGCTTTGGGAGACCTCTGGTCACTGGGGCTGGTATTCGGAGAACATGTTCGGCGTGAAGGCCGCCGATGCCCTGGTCGAGCCGGACGATGAGAACGCCGATCAGCGGGTGTTTGCGCTCAAACCCATGAACTGCCCGGGGCATGTGCAAATTTTTAAACATGGCTTGAAAAGCTATCGTGATCTGCCGATGCGGCTGGCCGAATTTGGCGCTGTGCATCGCTACGAACCCTCTGGGGCGCTGCACGGCCTGCTGCGGGTGCGGGCGTTCACGCAAGACGATGCGCATATTTTCTGTACCGAAGATCAGCTGGAATCAGAGATCCTGAAGATCAATGATCTGATGATGTCGGTCTATGAAGATTTCGGGTTCCAAGAGGTCGAAGTGAAGCTCGCCACCCGCCCAGAAAAGCGCGTGGGGACGGATGAAGCTTGGGATCATGCCGAAGAGATTCTGAAGCGCTCATTGGAGCGCATGGCCGCTGAAGACCCACGTATTAAGATTGGAATTAATGAAGGCGAGGGAACGTTTTACGGACCAAAGTTCGAGTATACGTTGAAGGACGCGATTGGCCGCGACTGGCAGCTTGGCACCACGCAAGTGGACTTCAATTTGCCCGAGCGGTTCGGCGCGTTCTATGTCGATAAGGATGGCGACAAAGTGCAGCCGGTTATGGTGCACCGGGCGATCTGCGGATCGTTGGAGCGGTTTCTTGGCATCTTGATTGAGAGCTATGCCGGGCATTTCCCGCTTTGGCTGGCGCCAACGCAAGTTGTGGTCGCGACCATCACGCAGGATGCCGATGATTATGCCCGTGAGGTCTATGAGGCGCTTTTGGCCAATGATTTCAATGCTGAATTGGACAATCGCAACGAGAAGATCAACTATAAGGTTCGCGAACACTCACTGCAAAAAGTGCCGGTGATCCTGGTGGTCGGTAATCGTGAAGCTGAAGAGCGCTCGGTGAATGTGCGGCGTCTTGGCGTCAAACACCAAACCGCGATGAGCCTGGATGAGGCGCTTGCAAGCCTCAAAGAGGAGGCGACGCCGCCGGATATCGCTCGTTTGGCGTCAAAATGATCCAACGCCCGGTGTTCAAGCGCCGGGCGTCTTTTCATCCAACTCCGCAAATGCCTCTTTGGCCACGGCCAATGCGTTTAGGGTAGCTGGAAAGCCTGCGTACAACGCGATTTGCATCAAGATTTCAACGATTTCCCGGCGTGACAGTCCCACCCGTGCACCGGCTTGAATATGCACTTTGAGCTGTGGTGATGCGTGCCCGATGGCTGCCAGCGCCGCGATGGTTGTGATCTGACGGTCGCGTAGCGCCAAGTCTTGGCGGCCGTAGATATCGCCAAAGGCAAAATCGCTGATGAAGTCGGCAAAATCCGGCGCAATGTCGGCCATGGCATCTTTGACAGCGCCATAGGCATCGGGATGCAGCTCATCCAAAATCTTTGTGCCACGTTCGCGCCGTTCGTTGCTTTGGTCATGGCTTTGGTCATGGGGCGTATCTGTCATCGAGGCTCCTGCTGGCGTGCAAAGACAAGAAATTGAGGCAGACCGTCCGCCAAATCATGCAGACCGTCTGCAAAACCAAGCGGACTAATGGCGGACTGGAGCGGACGGCAAGCGGACCGTCCGCTTTTTCATGCAGACCGTCCGCTTGGATTTTGTCTATTGAGCGACCAATTCTTCTTCACGGTTGATGCCTGAGACGACAGCGAACTCGCGGCTGAAAACCTGACCGTCATGGCGGGCGATGATCGTATAGTCGCCTTCGGACAAAACCATGGTCGGGAACGCGCCAACAAATTCGCGCACAATGTCGCCGCCGGGGTTGAGCACGCTCCAAGCGGTGTTGGGCAGTGCCTCGCCATTGGGTTCGTTGACGAGCTTGAGGGTGATTTGCGCGGCATTGTGGAACATCACCGCCTCGGTCAACTGGCCAGGCTCCACATCGATCTGCGCGCGCACAATGGCGTTTACATCGCCATACCGACTGACAACTGTGTAACGGCCAGCCGGCACGACCAAAACAGCGCGCTCATCGATGTCGCGGGCAAGCGGCCGGGTGGTTTCAAAATCTTCCACCGCTTCGGGGAAAACCTGAAAGCTAACCGCCTCATTGGGCAGGAAATTATCGCTGGAGATCGCAGCGCGCAGCGACATGCCGCCGGCGTTGAGATTAAACTGGTCTGTCATGCCGCCGGCCCCAACCGTCAGTGGGCGTGAGAGTGTGGCAAGGCCGTAGGAAACGTGGACGATGTAGCTGCCGGGAGGCAGTTGAGCGTCCAGCGTGCCGCCCTGCGAGTTGAGAACCAAATCCTCGTCATCAATCTCTTCGTCACCCAGCGCATACACGGTCCAAATGAGATCGCGCTGCAAAAGCGGGCCACCATCGGAAAGCACGGCGGAAAATTGCACTGGCACACCGGCCGCATCGCGATCTGGCGTCACCACTTCAAAGCTTGGCTCAGCAAGCGGTGAAACAGCATTGGGATCAATGGCTTGCGGCGTGGCCGCGTCGACCGCAAATGGATCGGGTGCAGGCTGTTCGCCAGGATTCAACGGCGTTGAGATGATCTCAGCGGGGCGCGCAATCGGATTGGGCGGCGTCTCACGAACCGTTTCAGACTGGGCAAGCACATCGGTTGTGTGCAGCATCACGCCAGTGCTGACCATTACGCCTGAAAGGAAAAGCCACAGGGCGGAAAGCCCGAAGAGAGTTGGTTTTGCGAGCATGGTTCCGTTCGAGCGGCTGGGTATGGCGATTTCAAGATGGTGCGGGTACTGCATGGCATACACCACACCGCAATGCGCGACTCACTTGCCTGTGCAAGGTGGCAGCGCATAGGTGTTTTGCCAAAGTGACCGAGCAGCTTCAAGAGCGATGGAGATGATAGTCGATGAGTGAACCAACAGCGCTTAACCTTCTGCAAACCAGGCGGACTGTAACGGCTGCTTTTTTGGACGCGCCCGGGCCGAGCGAAGAGCAGTTGCGCACTTTGATCACGATGGCCATGCGCGTGCCCGATCATGGCAAACTGGCACCTTGGCGGTTCATCGCGCTTACCCAAGATGTGCGCAAGGCACTTGCGCCAAAACTGCGCGCATTACGCGAGATCGATGAGCCTGATTTGCCGGTGGAAAGCCGGGATAAGGTGGACAGCATTTTTGTGCAGGCGCCGCTGTGTTTGGTCGTGGCGAGCACCGCGACTGAGCATGTGAAAATTCCGATTTGGGAACAGGAGCTTTCAGTTGGCGCAAGCACGATGAACTTGATGCTGGGCGCGCATGCTTTGGGCTATGCGGCGCAGTGGCTGACCGGTTGGGCAACCTACAACGCTGATGCCAAAGCGCTTTTTGGCGTGAGTGGGGATGAGAAGATTGCCGGTTTCATCCATATCGGCACGCCCACCGTGCCTCCCACACAGAGGCCACGGCCTGCGGTGGACGATCATCTCACCGTTCTGTCGGTTTAGGGTGTAGCCATGTTTTACGAGCCAAGCGAAGGCCATCCCTTCCCGCACAATCCGTTCAAAGCGCTGGTGGCGCCGCGGCCCATTGGCTGGATTGCAACGCGCAGCAAAAGCGGCGTTGAAAATCTATCGCCCTACAGTTTCTTCAACGCTGTCAGCGATGAACCGCCCATCGTTGTTTTCTCTTCAGATGGCGCGAAAGACTCACTGACCTTTGCCCGTGAGTCTGGCTGTTTTGTCGCCCATAGCGCGCCGGAATCACTGTTTGAGGCCATGAACCAGAGCTCGGCTGCCTATGCGCGTGGGGTCAGTGAGATCGCCGCGACCGGCCTTGCCAGCGTGGATGCGCAGCGGGTGAACGCGCCGCGTTTGGTGGATGCGCCTTCAGCTCTGGAGTGTGTGGTCACGCAAATCATACAGCCACTGGACAAAGATGGTCAGCCAAGCCGCTACCACATGGTGTTTGGGCAAGTTGTGGGTGTGCACATCCATGATGATTACCTCACCGAAGAGGGACGCTTTGATTCGGCCAAAGCATCGCTCATGGCCCGCTGCGGCTATCTCGATTACGCCATCGCCAACACCATCACTGCCAAACCACGGCCAAAGCGAGCTTAGAGGCCGCAAAAACCTTGCCCAGTCTTGGCTTTTCGCCGCCTGTTAAGGCCTCATTTACCATATGGGGCAGACACTGGCCGGGATTAGCGGAGTGGTGCGGTGCAGTCCTTCTTGTCCTTGTTTGGGGTTCCCGATGCGGCGGCAACACGCCCGGCGGACCCATCGCGCGCGGCTGGTTCGCCGATGCGCATCGAGCAAGCCTTCGCATCAGCCTCTGAAACCACCGGTCTACCGTTCGATTTTTTCATGACCACGGCGATGCGCGAAAGCAGCCTGGATGTGAACGCGGCGGCCAGCACATCATCAGCGCGTGGGCCGTTCCAATTTATTGAGCAGACCTGGCTTGGCATGGTGCGTGAGCACGGCGCCAGCCTTGGCCTTGCCGAGGAAGCTGCTGGCATTGAGCGTCGCTCCGACGGTCGTTTCATGATGGATGACCCGCAGGCCCGCGAAACCGTATTGGCGATGCGGCACGATCCGCAGCTTTCTGCGGTGATGAGCGGGCTCTATCTGCAAGAAAACGCGGCTGACTTACAAAATGCGCTTGGCCGTCAGGTAACGGTGGGTGAGGGCTATGTGGCCCATGTGTTTGGTCCATCGGGCGCCTCTCGCCTGATCTCTCTGTCTGAGCAGCAGCCCAACCGGGTGGCCGCCGAAGTGTTTCCAACGCAGGCTGCCGCCAACCGTGGCTTGTTTTATGATCGCTCCGGCGAGCCGGTTTCTGTGCGCCAGCTTTACGATCGCTTGGTGGATGGTTTCCCCAGCGATCCTGTGACAACGCAGGGCCTGCAGCGCCCTATGACCACAGCGGCTGCGCCAGTCGCGTCTGCACCCGTTGAACCGCGTGATCCAAGCCAGCCTTTGTCGCTGGAACCTGCTGGCTTTGATGCCTTGCCGGAAGCCGTGGCGCCCGACCAATTTGCGCAGATGGGGCTTTTCTCGCCAGCCGGACGTGGTGCGGTTCCATTCTTTGCCGCGCTTTATCGCCCCGATGGTGTGGCGACGCCCGAGATTGCCGAAGACTTGGTGGCGACCCATGGCGAAGCGCCAACCGGGTCCGCCCCGACAGGCACACCAGCGGGATCCGTGCCGCCCAATCCCGTCGCGCACCCTTCTGGTGTTGGTCAGCCGCTTGATTTGGTGACCTTCGTGCAAAGCGGGCAGCTCACCAGTTCCTACCGCAACCCTGCCGGTATTCCAGTGGCCTCGGAGTTGGCGCCGCCGGTATGATTGTTGATGCGTTTCTTGAGTGGTCGCAAAGCGCGCCGCGTGAGCGCCGGATTGAGGCAGCGGATGCGTTGGCGCGCTCTTACCTTCATTCTGAGTTGGACGAGGATGATCGGCGCAAAGTGCTGACCGGCTTGTTGGCTTTGCTCGATGACCCAAGTGTTTGGGTGCGTGAGCGGCTGGCAACTGTTTTTGCCGACCGGCGTGATGCCCCGCGTGCCGTGGTGCTGCGGCTGCTGGACGATGTGCCTGCCGTCAGTGCGCCTTTGTATGCGCGCTCGCCGGTTTTGCTCGCCTCACATCTGATGGACGCTTTGTACCGCGCTGAACCGCGCTTGGAAGAAGCCATCGCGCAGCGTATCGATTTGAACCCGATGATCATTGATCGCTTGATCGCGAAGGCTTGCGTGGCGGCTGGCAAAGCCTTGGTGAGCAATCCGCACGTTTCGCTGACCAGCGATGATCTGCATGCCTATATCGATCGGTTTGCAGGTGATGTGGATGCTCTGGAAGCGTTGCAAGCACATAGGCGCCTGTCGCCTGAGCATCAGTGCCTTTTGGTTGCTTCCTGTGCGCAGGCCTATCAGGGCAATGATTTTGTACGCGCTCTTGTGCCAGACAAGCGCTTGGAGCGGCTGACCAATGCTGCGCGCGAGCGTGCCGTTCTGGAGGTTCTCATACAGTTGGACCCACAGGCGTGTTGGCGGGCCACCGGCGCCTTGCATGCGCGCGGTGTTGTTACGCCAGCCTTCCTTTTGCGGGTGGCATTGTCGGGCGAGATTTTATCTTTGGAAGCTCTGGTTGCCCATCTGTGCAATGTTTCCATGGAGCGGGTGCGAAGCGCCTTTGTGCACGCCCGCCCGGTGGTGGCAGCAACGCTGTTGAAAAAGACCGGTCTCAGCGACAGCGTGCGCAGCGTCCTGTCCATGAGCCTGGTGCTTGCCCGTGAGTTGGCGCGTGCCGACATCGATTGGACGGCGTCGTTTTTTGCCGAAACGTTGATTGAAGTTGTCGATCAACGCAGCGCTGAAGAGGCGATGGAAGGCTTTGATGGTTTGGGGTCAGGCGATGCCACGTTTGGTGCAACACTGGCGCTGTGCCACAGCATCGCTGCTGATATCATGCAGGCCGATGCGCGCGCCTACACCGATGCAAGCCGCCTGCCAGAGGTAAGCGATCTGGAAGCTATGTTTGCCGAGGATGCGCCGGGCGAAGCTTTGGGCATGAGCGTGGATGCGTTGGTGAGCGATGCTTTGGACGCGGACGCCAGAGACGCAGAATCCATGAAGTTAGACACGTTGGATGGGCGGCAGTTGGCCGCTTAGGGTCCAAGATAGGCGCGTGAGGTCGCTAAGCGGCCTTGGTGTCCTCATCATGGACTTTGGCAATCATCTCAGCACCGGCTTTGGAAAGCTCGTCGGCCAGTGTGATGGCAATGGTGTTGTCCTCGCCAGCCTTTGTTTCGCGCGCAATGGCGCGAATGGCGGTGATGTATTTTTCCAGGAAAGAATCGGGAATGTCATGGGCGCCCTTGGCATCCATGATGTCGCAGAAAACGCCAGCAATCTTACCCACCGAAGGGAACCCAAGTGTGGAGGCCTGGCCGCGCATATCGTGGGCAGCCCGATAGAGTGAGCCACGAGCTTCATCAGAAAAACCAGCTTCCTTGTTGGCTTCCCAAATTTTCATCAGACGCTGAACTTCTTCGTCCATCCAATCGGCAAAGTTGACCGATAGCCGCTCAACGGCCTGCTCAGCTTTTTGAACGGGATCAAAACTTGCGTCACGACCAGTTAGCTTGCGCACCTTTTTCTGCAAGGTGTTGGGCGGCGTGATCGTTTCGTAGGAACCCGTTGTCATGGGCTTACTCATGGTCTTCCTCACAATTTCAGCCCTGCTGGCCGTGGGCATCGCCGCACCAAACTAGCGGCAAAGGGTTGCCAGAGCGTTAGGCTGAACGTCAAAGCATTCCGTTTGTTGCGATCTGCGTCACTTTGCTACCGCAGCGTTAGCTTCCTGATCCAGGTCATCGTCGTCGAAATCATCTTCGACATCGTCGTCGACATCGTTTTCGCGCTTCTTATCGCCTGTGTAGTTTGGATGAACGAAGCGGCGGCGGTCGGGACCGAAGAAGGTCTGTGTGCGGATGAAGGGCCGCGGGTGAGCAATACAGCTTTCCAGGCGCAGATAGAGTTGCTTGGCAGAGATCGGCTTGCACAGGAATTCGGTCACACCGGCATCGCGCGCCTGTATGACGCGGCTGCGCTCTGAATAACCTGACAGCATAATGATGGGTGTGTAGGGGTTCTCGCCGTCGGGATTGCGCACAGCAGCGGTCAGCTCCAAGCCGTCAAAAACCGGCATCACCCAGTCGGTTATAATGATATCGCACGGGTTTTGCTGAAACACTTCAATCGCCGCCGCACCATCTTCAGCTTCCAAAATATTGCGTACGCCAAGGCCGTTCAGCAGCGAGCGCACAAGCCGCCGCATGTAAAGCGAGTCGTCGACGAGGAGGACGCTAATTTGGGAGAAATCGTAGGGCACGGCCTGGGCATTGGTTGGAGTAAGAGGACCCCTACCATCGTAGACCGGCGTTAGGATAAGCTTAATTCACAACAATCTAATGCAATCAAAGATTTAGAATCCGGAGAATTGCTCGTTTAGGATGCGCTCTTCCAGCGAATGATCCGGATCAAACAGCATGTTGGCCGAGTCGGTTCTGCACTCGATCACATCAACGCGCACCACCGAGCGGGTTTCTTGCGCATCGGCGGCCACAGCCACGGGGCGCTTCTCGGCTTCCAGAACATCGAAACGGACTTTTGCGATGGCAGGAAGGATCGCGCCGCGCCAGCGTCTGGGCCGGAACGGGCTGATCGGCGTTAGCGCCAGCATGCTGGCCGTAATCGGCAGGATCGGGCCATGGGCAGACAGATTGTAGGCGGTGGACCCAGCAGGCGTTGCCACCAATGCGCCATCGCAGATCAGCTCTTCCAGACGCACGCGATCATCGACGGAAATTTTTAGCTTGGCAGCCTGATAGGTTTGCCGCAGCAGCGAGACTTCGTTGAGCGCGCGCGCTTCATGCAGCACGCCATCAGCGTCCCAGGCCTGCATCGCCAAAGGATGAATGATGGTTGGGAACGCGGCATCCAGCCGTTCGGTAAGGCCATCTTCGTGATACTCGTTCATCAAGAAGCCGACCGACCCACGGTTCATCCCATAAATGGGAATGTCAGTGTTCATGAACTCGTGCAGCGCCGACAGCATCAGCCCGTCGCCGCCGAGCGCAACGATCACATCGCAATTGCCCAGATCATGGGTGCCGTAGCGCGCTTGAAGGCGGCTCTTGGCGTCCTGCGCTTCAGCAACGGAGCTTGCCATGAAGCCGATGCGGGAGAAGTGGGTCTGCGACATGGTGGGCTCATGCTGGGAGGAAGGACGCGGCAAAGGTGTGTCGCTTAAATGGCACGGTATGGCAAGAATGATTGCCGTTTTGAACAAAACCTGCCGATCTGCCCTCGCGCTGTCATGATTGGTCGATCTACACTGATCGCTCGCTGGCGCATGTACTGTCGGCGCCTCCCGATTCGTATCTCTATTCAACGGCCATGTTGCATGGCTGCGCCTGAGGTCCCCTCATGTTCGCCTGGTTTGAGCGACGCCTTGATCCGTTTCCGCCTGAGCAGCCGGTTACACCACCGGCGACGCTGCTGGCGTTTTGTGCGCACTACACCCGTGGTGCGTGGCCAGCCGTGCTGACGGCATCGGCGCTATCGTTCTTCATCGGTATTGGCGAAGTCTACGTCTATTCCTTCCTGGGTCAGGTGGTCGATTGGCTGGTCACCAGCGAACGAGAATCGTTTCTTGCTGAGGAACGCGTCACGCTGCTTTGGATGGCGTTTTTGATGCTCATCGTTTTGCCCGGTGCAGTGCTCTGGCAAACGCTGGTCGTCCATCAAACCCTGCTTGGCAACTATCCCATGCGTATCCGCTGGTGGGCGCACCGCTATCTGCTTGGGCAAAGCCAATCCTTCTATGCCAATGAATTTGCAGGCCGCGTTGCCACCAAGGTGATGCAAACGGCGCTGGCCGTGCGCGAAAGCGTGCTGAAGCTGTTCGATGTTTTGGTTTATGTCATCGCCTTCTTCATCGGCACGCTTTTCGTGGCAGCCTCGGCTGACCTTCGCCTGCTCATCCCGATGCTGGTTTGGCTTTTGCTTTACCTTGCCATCATGGCCTATTTCGTGCCGCGTCTGCGCGATGTGGCGCAGATCCAGGCCGACAAACGCTCTGATATGACGGGGCGGATTGTCGACAGCTACACCAACATCACGACGGTGAAATTGTTTGCCGATGCGGGGCATGAGGAAGACTATGCGCGTGACGCGATGGATCCGTTTTTGCAGGCGGTGCATGCGCAGATGCGTTTGTCGAGCCAGTTCAACATACTGCTATATTCGCTCAACATGCTGCTGTTGTTCGCCCTGGGTGCGATGTCGATTTGGTTTTGGCTAACCGGCTCAATATCGGTCGGCGCGATTGCCGTTGCGGTGGGTTTGGCGCTGCGCCTTAACGGCATCTCCCAATGGATCATGTGGGAGATGGCGGCGCTGTTTGAAAACATCGGTACTGTTTACGATGGCATGGCCATGCTTTCCACGCCGCGCTTGGTGCAGGACAAGCCGGACGCGCCCACCATGCATGTGGATCGCGGTGAGATCGCCTTTGAAAACGTCGCCTTCCACTATGGCAAGGACGGTGGCGTGATGGAAAATCTCGACCTCACCATTGCGCCTGGCCAAAAGGTTGGGCTGATCGGCCGCTCGGGCGCCGGTAAGACGACGCTGGTCAATCTGCTTCTGCGTTTGCACGATGTGGAGACGGGCAGGGTGCTGATCGACGGTCAGAACATTGCAGACGTTCAACAAGAGGCGTTGCGGCGGCATATCGGCGTGGTCACGCAGGATACCGCGCTGCTGCATCGCTCGGTGCGTGACAACATTGCCTATGGCCGCCCTGATGCCAGCGAGGCGGATATTCGCCGCGCGGTGGAAATGGCGCGTGCGGATAACTTTGTCTACGAGCTGGAAGATATGGCCGGAAACACCGGCCTGGACGCGCAAGTTGGCGAGCGTGGTGTGAAGCTTTCCGGTGGTCAGCGCCAGCGCATTGCGATTGCTCGTGTGCTTTTGAAGAACGCGCCGATTCTGCTGCTCGACGAGGCGACCTCCGCGCTGGACACCGAAGTCGAGGCGGCGATCCAGGACAGCCTTTATGAGCTGATGGCTGGCAAGACGGTGATCGCCATTGCCCACCGTTTGTCGACGATTGCCGAACTGGATCGGCTGATCGTGATGGATAAGGGCCAGATCATCGAGGATGGCACGCATGACAGCTTGCTGGAAGCCGGTGGTCTCTACAGCCAGCTCTGGCGCCGTCAGTCGGGTGGGTTCTTGACCGAAACCCAGCCAGCTAAAGTGGACGCTGCGGAGTAAGTTAGCCTCCGTTGCAACGTCATCCTCGCCCTTGTGGCGGGGATCCATTCCGACCGATGACCTATTGCATCGCAACCGTACGAAAGCTCATTGAAATGGATCCCCGTGACAAGCACAGGGATGACATGGAGGGCGATGGCCATCTGACCGGCGACACAACCTGCCTCAACATTTCCGGCAGAACTTCAAAAAAACTGGAGCGGGTAGCGGGAATCGAACCCGCATATTCAGCTTGGAAGGCTGCTGCTCTACCATTGAGCTATACCCGCGATCACGCCCGCAAGAATGATCGTTGCGTCTCAGAGCGTCAATCCAAATCGCAAGCACAACATAGGTCGTTCTCGGTGATTGCGCCACAATCACCTGCCACGACAACGCCGCTTTCTGCGAAAGCGGCTTTGGTGGAGGAGGCTGGATTCGAACCAGCGTACGCTAAGCGAACGGATTTACAGTCCGTCTCCTTTAACCACTCGGACACTCCTCCACGAAGCCCCTAGGCATGTGCCTCTTGCGAAGCCCGCGCGTTATCAACATTCGAACCTGCGCTGTCAATCCGTTCGCGCGACTGCTAACAGCGCGCTTTGATACTTTCTTCTCAACGGCGAGCCACCAGCCCCATGAATGATGAAACAGGCCCACGCAAAGAAGCTGCAAAAGAGGGCGCCAAACCGCGGTCTAACTTTAAGCGCCTGAAAGCCTCGCAGGCTGCCAAGAAAGGCGGCGAGACCAAAGCAGAGCGGGCCAAGCGCTTTGCCCCCAAGGCAAAAGGCCCGGCGCCGGAAATACCCTATCACGTGCACGGATTGCACGCGGTGCGCGCGGCGCTGGGCAACCCAAAGCGCAAAGTCTTTAAACTGGTGGCCACGCCCAACGCGTTACAGCGCCTGGACATGCAGCCGCACGCCTCCATCGAGGTTGAGACAGTTCATCCCAAAGCGCTGGATGAACTGCTTGGCGATGATACGGTGCATCAGGGTATTGCCGCGCTGATCAAGCCGCTGCCCGAACAGCCGTTGGAAGCGCCGTTCCCAAAGTTCTCCATTGTGCTTGATCAAGTGACCGACCCACACAATGTCGGCGCTATCTTACGCTCAGCGGCGGCCTTTGATGCCGATGCATTGATCACCACCACACGCCATGCCGCACGCGAAACCGCAACGCTTGCCAAGGCCGCATCGGGCGCGTTCGAACTGGTGCCGATTCTCACCGTGCGAAATTTGGCCGATAGCCTGGACATGATGAAAAACGCAGGAACGCTGGTCATCGGACTGGATGGCGAAGCAACCACCGAACTTCCCGCCGCGCTCAAAGCCTTCCGCAAAGGGCCAGATCAGCCAGTTGCGCTCGTCATGGGATCGGAAGGTAAAGGGTTGCGCCAGAAAACCATGGACACCTGCACCATGGTGGCCAGACTGCCGCTCACCGGCGATGCGCTCGCCAGCCTCAATGTTTCCAACGCCGCCGTGCTCGCCATGTACATCGCGCGGCGCCAAGATGGCTGAATGCGCGTGCCCTAGAAGCTGATTACATAGCCTGCGCGGTGCAGATAGTCAGCAATCGTGCCGCCAACGACAAAAATGATAAGCCAGAAAAAGGCCTCAACCAGGTGATGCGGTTCCATCCCTTGGTGCTCCTTCTGTTGTGACGTTGATAGGATGCGTCCGCAACGCGCCACCGGCAAGCAAAGGATTGCCGTTCTTGTTCACCTCTTCGTGTTCTCACTGAAGCTTGGAAACCGGCAGGCGGAGGACAGCACAGCACAGCATGCCGACCGGCCACCATCTGTTCGCGCATCGTGCCGCCGTACAATTGCGTGCAGAACCTCTTGCGCCGCGACGATCACCGCATTATCAGCTTGGCGGAGTGCTGGCATAGCTCAGTTGGTAGAGCACCTGATTTGTAATCAGGGGGTCGCGGGTTCGAACCCTGCTGCCAGCACCATTTCCCTCACCAAAGATTCTCGCCATGTTGGTCGTTGACGTTGGGCCAATTGGCAAGACGCGCGTTTGGTCCTAACCTTCTTCTGTACTGTTTGCTGGGCTGGTAAGCATTTTGTTGTTGAGTGTTGGGGCTGAAACGTATGAAAAAACTGATTGTTTGCGGCATTGCCGCAGTCACGTTGTCTGGCTGTGCGACAGTAACGCGCGGCACAACCAATGAGGTGAGCTTTGAAAGCACACCATCGGGCGCGACGGTTCTAACGTCCTTGCAGCAAACCTGTGTCACCCCGTGCATGCTGGAAGTCGCGCGCAACCAAAGCTTCACAGCAACCTTCAACCTTGAGGGGTTTGAGCCGCGAACTGTGCCCGTGACCACGCAAGTCGCCGGTGCAGGGGCTGCTGGCATGGCTGGTAATCTGATCCTTGGCGGTGTCGTTGGTGTGGTGGTGGATGCTTCCACTGGCGCGATGAACGAGCATGTGCCCAATCCGGTGATCGTCACCTTTGGAGAGTCGGCAGAGCCCATTGATCCTGCGGCATCGCCACCTGCAGGCACTCCGGCACCGTTGCAAACGGCACCGGCCAGCGCCGAGGCTGCGACGTCTTAGTCCAAGCCTTAAAGGCAGGTCTGGTCTTTGGCGGTTGGTGCACGACCTGCGATCTCAAATGCCCAAACGCATCTCTTGCTTTGGTCGTACCACGGTTGGGCTGCAAGCTCAGAGCCGAAGAGACGGCACAACCGCATCTTTGTGGCCCGCTCCTTCGGAACGACCGCGGTCGCACCACGGTTGGGCTTAAAGCGCAGAGGCGAAGAGATGGCACAACCGCATCTTTGTTGCTCTGTTCCTTCGGAATGACCGCTGGGGTGGAAACCCCTTGCGCCTACTGTCACAAAGCCTTATGTGCGCGGCTCAAGCGTAGCGGTTCTTTACCTTACGCCTTTTCCTTAACCGCCCACCGAAGGATATCACGCCATGGCGAAAGAGAAGTTTGAGCGTAACAAGCCGCATGTTAATGTTGGCACGATTGGTCACGTTGACCATGGCAAGACGACGTTGACGGCGGCGATCACGAAGTATTTTGGCGATTTCAAAGCCTATGATGAGATCGATGGTGCGCCTGAAGATGCGCGCGGTATCGCGATTTCGACGGCCCACGTTAGGAGACGGACGATCGCACACCGCATGTCGACGTACAAGGCCATGCTGGCCCTGTGAAAGACCAGCCCGGTGCGGCGCGCGATGGAGCGATCTGGTGGTTCGGTGGTGCCGATGGTGATCCACAACCCGAGCACATTCTGCTGCCCGTCAGTTGTGTGCCGGCGCTTGTGGTGTTCATGAACAAGGTTGACCAGGTCGATGATGAAGAGCTGCTGCGCTCGTCGAATCCGTGAGTTGCTCTCGTCGCCGACTTTACATGATGATATTCCGATTGCAGTTCCGCTCTGGCCGCTGGAAGGCAAACGCCTGAAATCGGCGAAAGATCCGTGAACTGATGGCGCAGGTGGGAATCGTCCACAGCTGGCGTCCGGTGGACCAGCCGTTCCTGATCCGATCGAAGACGTGTTCTCGATCTTCCGGTGACGGTTTGACCGGTCGCGTGTGGCGGTGTTGTGAACGTTGGCGAAGGATTGAAATCGTCGGCATCCGTGACCGAGAAAACCACCTGTACAGGCGTTGAGATGTTCCGCAGCTGTTGATCGGGTGAAGCCGGTGACAACAGGCGCGGCGGTTCCGTTGTTGGCCGTGAAGATGTTGACGGGCCGATCCTCTGCAAACCAGGCTCGGTGACACCCGCAGGAACTTCGTGGCTTGCAATCCTGACCAAAGAAGAGGTGGCGCACGCCATTCTTCACCATCCCGTCCGCAGTTTCCTTCCGCACGACCGATGTAACGGCATCGTGACGCTGAAAGAGGGCGTGGAAATGGTGATGCCGGGCGACAATGTTGAGATCAATGTCGATCTGATCGTGCCGATTGCGATGGAAGAGAAGCTGCGCTTTGCCATCCGCGAAGGCGGCCGCACCGTCGGCGCCGGCGTCGTCTCAAAAATCGTCGAGTAAGACGAACACTCTCTCTTGAGCTATATGGAACGGGCGGTCGTTGGGTCGCCCGTTTCTGTTTGAAGAGAGCTTGCTATGCGATTGAATCACGTTGCACTGACCGTCGCCGACCGAGAGCGTTCAGCCGCTTTTTATGAGCGCTATTTCGGCATGAGCGCGCGCGTGCATGAGGACGAGCATTTGCTCATCCTTGCCAGCGCGTCGGGCTGCCTACTGGCGCTAAGCCAGGGCACACCTGTGGTCGATGTGCCACGCACCACCCATTTCGGCTTTCGGTGCGATAGCGTCGATGACGTGCTGGTTGCGCGGCAGCGGTTTTCGGACGATGGGATTGTCGAGGCCGAATGGCAGGACCATGGACCGACACGGATTCAGGTTTTCGACCCAGACGGCTATCGCGTTGAACTCTACGCTTTCTAGGGTCCAGACCCTAACGTTCTAAGGACTTCATGACCGATCCGAGCAACCGCAAACCGTCTCTCGCCACGCGCATCGCGCAGGCGCTGCATTTTGTCGAAGATGACACCGGTGCCGTGGTGCCCGCGATCCAGCCTGCAGCCACCTACACGCGCGATGAAAACTACGACATCCGCAAGCCTTATTGGTATCGTCGCGACGGCAGCCAGACGACGGCGCATGCCGAAGCGGTGATTGCCGAGCTTGAAGGTGCAAAAGAATCGCTGCTCTTTGCCTCAGGCATGTCGGCAGCCACGGCGGTGATCGAGCATCTGCCAACCGGCGCGCATGTGGTGGCGCCGGAGGTGATGTATCATGGCGTAAAAATGCAGCTGCTCGCCTATGAGGCCAATGGCCGGATCATGCTTTCCAGCTACACGGCCGGCGATCTGGATGAGCTGGCCGCCGCGGTACGCCCTGGCGAGACACAGCTTGTCTGGGTGGAAACACCGAACAACCCCAATTGGGAAGTGACGGACATTGCGGCCGCTGCCGGTATCGCGCATGGTGCGGGGGCCAAGCTGATCACAGACTGCACAGGCACGCCGCCGAACATCACGCGGGCGCTGGATTTCGGCGCCGACATCTCGTTCCATTCGGCCACCAAATATCTCGGCGGACACTCGGATGTGACGGCAGGGGTGCTGTCGGTGCGTGAAACCGGTGGGTACTGGGATCAAATTGCGCTGATCCGCAAGCTGCAAGGCACCGTGCTGCAATCCTTTGACGCCTGGCTATTGGTGCGTGGCATGCGCACGCTGTTTCTGCGCGTGGAAAAAGCCAGCGCCAATGCGATGGCGATTGCCAAGCATTTTGACGGTCACCCAGCTTTGGAAGCTGTGCTTTATCCTGGCCTTCCCTCCGACCCTGGCCATGCGGTCGCCAAGCGCCAGACTGACGGCAAGTTCGGTGGCATGATGTCGATCATCGTCAAGGGCAGCGAGCAGACCGCCATCGATGTGTGTCGCTTTTGTGAGGTGTTTTATCCGGCCACGTCGCTGGGCGGCGTGGAGAGCCTGATTGAGCATCGCAAGACGGTGTCGGGTGAGGGGTTCCCGGTGCATCCCAGGCTCTTGCGGCTTTCCATCGGGATCGAGGATGCCGACGATCTGATCTACGATCTGGAGCAAGCACTGGCGCGGGCCTCAAGCTAATGTCGTTTCCGTCGCCTGACACGCTGCACCCGATTACACTGCCTGATGGTTCAATCCACAAGGGCACCGTTTTCTTGCAGGCGGCGATCGATCATCCATGTTGGGAGATTGGCCGCTACACCTACGCTTCTGCGCATCAGCCGCCAGAGAATTGGGCCATGGCCCTTGCGCCCTATTTGTTTGGCAGCAACCGAGAGAAGCTGGTTCTGGGCAGCTTCTGCCAAATTGCCCACGGTGCGCAGTTCATCACCTCGTCCGCTAACCACCGCATGGATGGTGTTTCAACTTATCCGTTCGCTGTTTTCGACGGCCTTGAAGGCGGCATCGACTATGATCGGCCGAGCATGCCCAGCGGCAAGAAAGACACGTTGATCAGCCATGATGTGTGGATCGGGACTGGCGCGACAATCCTGCCCGGCGCGCGTCTCGGCAATGGCGTGATTGTGGGGGCAGGGGCCGTCGTGGGCGGCACCGTGCCCGACTATGCGATTGTCGCCGGCAACCGGGCAAAAGTGGTAAAAATGCGCTTTGATGACGCCACTATCGCCCGCATCAACGCTGTCGCCTGGTGGGATTGGCCCATTGAGACGATCTTGGCAAACGAGGCGGCGATTACCGGCGCGGACATCGATACGCTTGAGGCCGTCGCCCCATAGCTGTTTTGCATGGCCGCCAGCTTTGGATGAATCACCTCTTGATCCCACCACACTTTGCCAGTAGCTAACGGGCATTGGATTTAGGGGTATAGCTCAGTTGGTAGAGCGACGGTCTCCAAAACCGTAGGTCGTGAGTTCGAGTCTCTCTGCCCCTGCCATTTTCTCCAGCACTGATTGTCTTCGAAGGCTGATCAAAAATCGGCCATCGAACTCAGAATCTGGCTTTCAGACTGGCTGTTACCTGCGTTGCGCGCAGGCATTCCAGAGCGGATTGAATGTCCGGATTGTCTTCACCATCGCGCACCAGAAGAATGCCGGGGCGCAGGACTGCAGCGCGAAGCGCGCAGAGCTGAAGCCGTTCTGAAGGCGAGCGGTCCAATGCGCCTTCTCCTAGCCGGCCGTCCAGCCCGCCCAGTGTTCGCAACACGTTGGCTAATCTGGCTTCTTCAATTCGGCGCAGCATCTGTTTGTCGGACGGGCGTTGGCGCAGGCCAAGCCCTAAGGCACGCCGTACGCTGCCCTTTAGGACCAAGGGTTGATTGTCGATCACCGCCACACGCCGTCCGAGATTTTCTACACTGATTTGCGTGATATCCACGCCGTTGAGACCTATTTGGCCCTTGGGCGGGCGCGCCACGCCAGTCAAAAACGGGGTGATGTGATCCAGATGTTCGCAGCTGAGCGGCACGTGACAGCCCGGCGGCACAAATATTGGGTCTTGGCCTGGAAGGCGCAGCTCAAGCGATAGCGGGCCTTTGGGGAGCGGGCTTGCCGGTTCAATGGGCAAGAGGATGGGCCGTGCCAGCAAGGCTGTCAGTTTTTGGTGGGCAGCCTGAAAAGCTGCGGCTTTGTCGGTCAGCGCCATGAGGTTGCGAAGCGGTGTGATCGTTAGAGCCAGCGCGGCCAGTGCGCCGGCTATGGTGCCTGTGCCAAGGTTTTGATTGGCGCCAATCATGAGAAACAATGCTGCTGCGAGGCCAGCTGAAAGATCGGGTATCGCTTTCATGGCTTCGGCAATGCTGCGTCGTCTGACGGCCAGCGACGCCAGTCGATCAGCTTGGCCCGATAGTTTGGTGGCTTCGCGCCCCAGCCTTTGCGCGGCCTTCAGCTGTGGAGCAACCGGCATGCGCTCGGCCATATCGGCAGCGATTTTGGCGCGCTGTGCCCGTTGGCTTTTATGCGCCTCAAGAAGGCGCGCGCGCGTGGCAAACAGTGTCATCAGGGCAAGCGCGATTATGCTAAGAGCGATCCAGCCAAAAGAACCGTGAAGCGTGAACAATACGGCCGCTGAACACGGCAGAACGACCAACGCTTGCACGAGGCGCGGCAAGCCGAGGCCGGGCCATTGTTTGAGCGCGGTTAAATCGCCTATGAACCGCATGAACAGATAGCCGCGTCGTCTTTGATCAATGTCGCGCTGCGTGCTGGCGCTTGCGTGGGCAAACAGCGCGAGCCGAACGGCCTTCGCGTAACGCTCGCCGATGGCGTCCGCCAGGATGCGAAAACACACTTGCATGATGGCAGCCAATGCTGCCGAGGCCGTAAGTACCACCAAGATGATCGCGGCGATGCTCTCACCTTGGCCCAGCGCCCCAAAGGCTGACCGGGTCGCGAGCGCCGTGCCGGCAAACCCGATGGCCTGCAAAAGGCAGGTGCCGACCAGGGCAGCAAAAAGCCATCCTCGCCGTTCACCCATCAGGTTCGGAGGCGTCATGCCGCTTCTGCCGACATTTTGGCGCTTACCAAGGTCGCCAACCGGTTGGCTTCGGCAGGGTCCAATAGATGTTGCCGGGTAAGCACCTCGATCCCGGTGTTCAGCCGTGCTTCCTCGGTTGCCATGGGCGAGCAGGAAAGCATGCCGGTCAGGGCCAACGGTCTGATGCGGTTGCGCGCCAGCGAAGCGACACCTCCCGAGGCGGCCAGCGCATCCCCGCAGGCGAAAATGACACCAGACAGCATCGATTTAAATGCGGGGTCGGCGAGCAGTGCGGCCGTTTCTCGTTGGAAGAGGCCATCGGCGATCTCAAGCACGGCAATGTCACACCCTTGATCTTGGGCGGCGGCAACCAGATCAATGATCCCTGCCATCAAGCGGTCCAGTGGCTCCATATAGGTGGTTGCCATGCCCGCATCGGTGAAATCAGCAACGAAGGCTGCGCCGGTGTCTACATAATCGTTGAAGTCGCCAAAGGCGCCGGTTCCGGTGCCCTTTAGCGCGCCAACCTTCCAACCTGCTTTGGTCAATCCGTGGCTCAGAGCAACCGCAGCCGTTGTCTTGCCGGAGTTCATGGCAGTACCGAGCACTGCAACGATAGGGATCGTGATCACCGAGGTTGCAGCCGGCAAGCCATAATCAGATGTGTTGATCACCTTGCCATCGGCGTCGAGGACACGCCCAAGAGGTTGTACCCGTGTTGGTTCCTTGCGCCGTGCATTGCGGTGAACCATGCGACCAAGACAACCTCCGCCTGCCAGCATATCGCAGCCTTTTGGATCGATTTCGGCAAGGCCTTCGAACTGGTCTGGCGCATAGCGAGCACCACACGGCATTGCTACCAGATCGCCGGGATAGAGCGTGGATGGCCGACCCGTTGGAAGCTGAATACGGGCATGCTGACCGATGCTGATAATCCGGCCAAGGATCATGTCTCCGGGCTTCGTAGACGCCCAATCCATGTCCAAACCATGGGCAAGATTTGGGTCGATCCGGCGCGAGGAGAAGCACCATTTTGCGCGAGGAAAAGTGTTGGTCATGCTGGAAGTCTCCTTGAGAGGTGTTGGGGAATGAGAGGAATGGAAAGAATGCGTTAGCGACAGACGAGGCTGGTCATGCCGGCGGCTGCACAGTCTTTGAAACTGTGCGCGGATCCAGGAAGCTCGCTTAAGGCAACATCAGGTGTGATCCCGACCTTCTGCGCTTCCACCGACACACACCTTGCGTAGGTGCGTGCGCGGGCTCGGCGGCTCTTGCCTTGGGCGAGGTCGAGGACGGGAGATTTGCGCAGTGCTGGATCGCGCGCGTCATCCTGATCACCGACATAGATCCTGAAGCGCAGCTTCAGGAATGTATCGAGCTGAACGCGGGCAAGAGAGGCGATCTGCTGATTGCGGATCCTTTTTCGATCCGGGGCACCGTTTGGGAGCGTCAGATTCGATCCGAAATCACGGCCCAGCCCCAACCCCATCGGGAACGCCAGCGAGGTGTCGGGCAGGCAATACCAACCAGCAGCGGCCAAATGCAGCGTGTCGATGCGGTTGGGGTAGAGCATGGCGAAACGGTGCGCCAGCTGCGCGCCACCGGAATAGCCAAACAGGTCGATCTTGCCAGTCTGGCCAAAACCTAGGCTTTGCACTGTGGCCAGAAGTTCAAGCAATGCGCGGTCAGCGCGCACCCGGCCAATTTGCTGAAAGTGCGGCCAATGTTTCCGGCTGAACCGAGGAACAATCAGGACCTGTCCGCGCGCCAAGCAAGTGGGAGCAAAACTTGCTAAGATGGCTGCTGCGTCACGCGAAATACCATGCAGCGCCAGCAGCGGCGGACAGGAAGGGTCAATGTTTGCAGGGACATGGATGGTTGCAGCGAGCGCGCGGTCTTTCAAACGCAGGCTTAGCGAGTGGCATACCGGTTGGCGATCAGCCGTGCTCGCGGTGATAGGGTCAATGAGCATCTGCAACGTCCTTTTCATGTCGGTTGCAGGGAAAACGAATGGGGTTTGGTTTTATTCCCGTGCGCGCATTTTTTTTCAAAAACAGGTGCCCAGAACGCATTGCGGCGGCACCTCCAGGCCGAGGTGCCGCCGCGAAAAAGCCGTCAGGATGGGAAGGTTTGAAGCTAGAGCGCGCTCAGCGCATCGGCTTCAGCTTCTAAGCTTAGTGGCTCTTCAGCTTCGATGGCTGTCAGATAGCCATCAAGAGCTTCCAAAGATGAGGCTGGTGCAAATCCATCATCATTCGGGCCAGCAGCAACGGCAAACCGCAACGACCAGACCGCATCTTGATGACAGGCGACCGATACCAGCGTCTGGCCCGATGATTGGTCCAACTCGAACTCTCGGCAGAACACACCACGACCATCCTGGAAACTGGCGATAGCTTTCAAACTGCTGCCGTCTTCAAGAACAACCCGCTGGCCTGACGCCACAGTGGTGAGGGCTGCCGTCAGGCCAGGCGTATCGAGGCCCGTCATAGCGATCTGCGGCACGTCGTTATTGCCCGGCCAAGGAAGAAGCGGCCCAAGGGCAAGCCCAGCCAGCAATGCAATGCTGGCGGCAAGCGGCAACTGCCAGCTCGGTGTGGCCCGCGTTTGAGCCTCGGGTGTGGGGAATGCGACCACAGACGCGTCTGGCGTTGTGCTGTCTTGAGCCCCGGCGTTGTGTGCAGCGGCGATGGCTTTGACGGAAGCGAGAAGTTCCGCTGAGACAGGTTCAGGCTCACCCAGGCCGTCGGCCAGTTTCTGCTTGGATAGATCAAACAGAGCGACACGATCTGCAATGTCGGAGTCAGTCTTGATAGCAGCTTCAACCATAGCGGCTGTGTCGGAATCCAACTCACCATCGGCGTAAGCCATCAAGGTCTCATCAGAGAAGGGCGGACGTGTCACGGCAGATCTCCTTGTTGCGCTGATAACGCACGGCGCCTCATTTTATTCCCAATTGCGTTGCAAGCGCCGTGCGCCCGCGCGCCAGGCGGCTCATGACGGTGCCTTTTGGAACATCGAGCGCGTGAGAGGCTTCGGCATAGGAAAGGCCCTCTACGCAGACCAGCAGCACCACCGCACGTTGGTCTTCTGGAAGAGCTTGCAGCGCTTGTTCCGTCTCGTTCAGCGTGATTTTGGCTTCCACCACATCACGGCCATCCACACTGATAACTTCAGGTGTGTCGACGACATCAATCTCCGTCCCGCGGGTCGATTGTTTTCGGGTCATATCAATCCAGGCATTGCGCAGAATGCGAAACAACCAGGCATCAAGACGGGTGGAGGGGTCGTAGCTGTCACGCGCCTTAAAGGCACGTTCAGCTGTTAGCTGAACCAGATCATCGGCAACGTCTGCCCGCTTACACAGCGACAGTGCGAACCGGCGAAGAACAGGCAAGCTGGCAATCAGATCGTCGCTGAAAGCGTCACTCACAGATTTGCCCATGTTTGCACGCCGCGAAAGACTCTCGATCGCTTAAGGGAATAAAAGGGTCGGTCATACGTTTGCCTTGAACCTCATCTGTGGGCAAGAGCATGGCACGTGGATGGGTAAGATCGCTTCCATGCTGATGACGGGTATTTCGGATGGCTCTTTTTTTCAATCGTCTTGCAATTCTGCTTTTGATTGCAGGCCTTGTTCTATCACCGACGTGGAACCCTTGGGTCGATCATCTGGGCGGAACCGCTATGGCGGATGACGATGATGATGACGACGATGATGATGATGATGATGACAGCGGTGGCAGTGGTGGTGGCGGTTCCGGCTCTGGTTCGTCTTCTGGCTCGGGCTCAAACTCAGGGTCTGGTCCATCCTCTTCAGGCTCATCGGGTTTGCGCGATTTCTTTGCGCCGTTCTTGCCCCGCCAACCTCAACCGCAAAGACCGACAAGGCCGGCACCGGTCGCGGTTGTTCTTCCAGACAACGCACCCGACGAGATTGTCACGCTTGGCCTGTCGAGCGAGGATCTCTCGGTTTTGCTCGATGAAGATTATGAACTGATCTCCGAGCAAGTTTTATCGGGCTTTGATGTGACCAGCCGTCGCCTGCGCATACCAAGCGGGGTTGCCCTGGCAGACGCTCGCGTGCGCGTTCGCGCGCTTCCAAGTGGGCAGGGTGCTGACTTCAATCACTATTACCGCAGCAATCAGGGCGCGGATGACCCTGTCTGCGAAGGTCTGCACTGCGATGCCTGGCGTTTGGTGTCTTGGCCTCCATCCGACAGCTGTGGCGCGGACATCCGTCTTGGGATGATCGACACCCGGGTCAACGAAGAACACCAAGTGTTCGCTACTGCTGCGATCAGCGTCGAGCGCCTGGCTGATGATGCGCTGGATCGTTCGAGAGCCGTGCATGGCACGGCTGTCGCGGCGCTGTTGGTCGGCGACGGCAATAGCCGTTCTCCCGGCTTGCTGCCGCAAGCCGAATTGGTGGCGGTCGATGTGTTTTCCCGTGACGGCGCAGACGAGCGGACAGATGTCGCGGGGCTTATCAGCGGTCTTGATTATCTGGTCGGCCAAAACGTGCCTGTCATCAATCTTAGCCTTGCCGGTCCAGCGAACGCTGTTTTGGAAGAACTGGTTCGGCGCATGATTGGCGAACGCGGTACGGTTCTCATCGCCGCGGCTGGCAATGCCGGTCCACATTCAGAACCGCTTTATCCGGCGGCGTATGAGGATGTCATCGCAGTGACTGCTGTGACGCTCGATGGCCGTGTCTACCGCAGGGCAGTGCAGGGGGCTCACATCGATCTGGCCGCCCCTGGCGTGGAAGTCTGGTCAGCGGCTTCTGTAAGCGGTGCGCGCTGGCACACCGGCACATCGTTTGCTGCGCCTTTTGTGACCGCCGCAGCCGCCGCTGTTCTCCAAAACCAACCAGAGCTGACACCTGCTGGCGTCTTGGAGGCATTGACAGAAAGCGCCAGTGATCTTGGGGACCCCGGGCCGGACCAGATATTCGGTCATGGTTTGGTGGCCATGCCTGTGGGCTGCGGCGGCGCGTTGGACGCGTTTGTTCCCTGATTGCTAAGGCCTAGGCATTAATGGCCAACTGAACCTTGATGGCTTTGGAGCGATCAAGCGCAACCGAGAAGGCTTCGCGTGCATCGCGCAGCGGGAACGTGTGCGTCAGCACCGGCTCCACATTGATTAGCTGTTGGTCGATCAGCGCGACAGCCTCAGCAAATTCCTGATGAAACCGATGGGTTCCCTTGAAGGTGATTTCCTTGCCGACAAGCGCATTGATCGGCACGGGCAAGCTGCCGGCAACGCCGACCTGAACAATCGTGCCGCGCGGTCGCACGCAGTCTATTGCCATGGCGATGGCCGCTTGCGCAGCTGAGCATTCCAACACAACATCAAAGCCATCTGGGGGCGTTTTGAACCTGTCCATCTGGGCGGCGCTGGTGGCCACATTCACCGTCTCGCTCGCCCCCATCTTCATAGCGGTTTCAAGCGTGAAATCCGATATATCGGTGGCGATGATCATCTCGGCACCTTGGCGCGCAGCAACTGCAATGCAAAGCGCACCGATAGGACCGGCACCGGTGACCAGAACGCGCTGACCACGCAGATGGCCCGCCTGCCTTGCGGCATGAAGACAGACCGCCAGCGGTTCCGCGCAGGCCGCACTTGCCAGGCTGGTTGCCTCGCTGATATTCACACACTGCTTAGCGGGGATGACGAGCTGGGTTCGAAAGCCACCTTGCACATGGGGCAGCGTGCGCGCCGAGCCCAGAAACCGCATCGACACGCAATGCTGGAATTCCTCGCGCTTACAAAAGTGGCATGACAAGCAAGGTTGGCTGGGGTTTACCGCCACGCGGTCGCCAACTTTTATGGCGCCGCTGGGATCGTCCACCTGCTCAACGATCCCTGCGATCTCATGGCCCAATATGATCGGCTCTTTGACCCGAACAGGGCCAAACCCGCCATGCGTGTAATAGTGCAAATCGGACCCGCAAATGCCGCCTCTGGCGATCTTCACAATCGCCGTGCCTGGCGTCAGTTGATCAAGGGCCAGATCCTCAACGCGCAGATCATCCTGACCGTGCAAGCGGCAGACCGTCATGGTGTCGGGTGCCAAACTCATGGCAACAACACAGAGGGCAGCCAAGTGGCCAGTGGCGGGAAGTAGCAGACTAGCAGCAAGATGAAGATGTTGGTTGCGATGTAAGGCAGGATGGCGATGATCACCGGGCTAAGGGGCAGCTTTGCGATACCGGCACACACGAACAGGCACACGCCAAGGGGTGGTGTGGTCAGGCCGATCATCAAGTTGAGCACTGCAAAGGTTGCAAAGTGTAATGGGTCGATGCCGACCGATGTTGCCAGCGTTAGAAGCGGCACAAACAGGATGATCAGCGCCGCGATTGTTTCCATGAACATCCCGACAATCAGCAACAGGATGGTGATGATCAGAATGATGATGAAGCGGTTGTCGGTGAACGAGAGAACCGCATCGGCAATTGTCTGCGGGATGCGTTCAGAAACCAAAATCCAGCCGAACACATTGGCAAAACCCACGAGCACCAAGATGCCAGCGGCGGAGACAGCACTGTCGACAAGGATTTTGGGCACGTCTTTGAGCGGCAGTTCGCGATAGACAAACAACCCGACGACCAGCGCATAAACGCTGGCAACGATGGCTGTTTCAGTGGGTGTCGCGATGCCGCTCAGCAAGCCGTAGAGAATAAGGCCGGTCATCGCCAAGGCCCAGAAAGCGCCTGCAAAGGAGCGGGCAATCTCACCGGCCCCTTTCCATTCCTGCCGGGGGAAGTTTCGCCGACGGGCGATGATATAGGTGGTCGCCATCATGGCCACGCCCATCAGGATGCCGGGAATGGCGCCAGCCAAAAACATCTTGCCCACTGAAATGCTGGAAAGTGCACCGACAATGATCATCGGCACGCTGGGTGGGATGATCGGTCCCACGGTCGATGAAGCAGCGGTGACAGCGGCTGAAAAGTCCGCCGGATAGCCAGCTTTCTTCATGCCAGGGATCATGACACCGCCAATGGAAGCCGCATCGGCAACAGCGGTGCCGGTGATGCCGCCAAACAGCATGGACGCGCCCACATTTGTCAGCCCGAGCCCGCCACGTATCCAGCCGACAAGCGCGTTGGCAAAGCGAATGATGCGCTCGGTGATGCCGCCGCGGTTCATCAGATTGCCTGCCAAAATGAAGCCTGGAATGCTCAGCAGCACGAAGACATCCATACCAGCATACATTTTCTGCGGCATCACCACCGGTGGGATGTCCATGACCAACAGATAGGCCAGCGAGCTTAGGCCCAGCGTGACGGCAATTGGGATGCCGACAACCAGGCCGAAAACGAACACACCAACAAGAACCAGCAAGCCCATGGGGTTATCCGTCCATTCGGTTGTGCGGCTGGCCTTCGCTGCCAAACCAGATCATGGCCACAACGCGCAGGGCGGCAAAAAGCAACAGCCCGACAAGCAAAGCGAAGACGGAGAAATGAATGATGTTCATGCGCACGCCGAGTGCGGGCGATGTTTGTAACGCGCCAATGGAAACATAGCGCCAGGCTGCCGGAATGAGGATCGCGCAGAGCACAGCCGTGACAGCTGCTGAGAACAAGCGAAGGCGCCAGGGCCATCTGCCGGGCAGGGATTCGCACACGATATCGACATTGACCATATCGCCAGAGCGCAGAGCCAAGCCGGCGCCAAAGGCAACGGTGAACAGCATCGCGAAGCGGGTTAGCTCTTCGGTCCAAACTGGTGAGGACCCAAAGGTTCGGCCCAGAACCTGCGTCAGGACAGCGCCGATCAACACAGCGAAAGAAACACCGACGCCGATCTTGGCAATCACAACAATGGCTTTCTCAACGCGCAGCATGCAGGGCCCCTTAGGTAAGAAGCAAGGAGGCCGTCAAGCGCAGAGCTCGACAGCCTCCCCGGGGAGAAACCAGCAAACTGCTAGTTTGAGAACAGGTCTTCCACGATGGGACGAATCTCATCGCTCACATTGGCAAGAACCGCATCGCGTGCTGCAGCCTGGAAAGCAGCGCCATCGACTTCAACAAACTCCATGCCATTGGCTTCAAGATGCGCACGATCTTCAGCAAGACTATCAAGCAGCAATCCACGCTCATACTCTTGTGCTGCGGCGGCTGCCTGCATCACGGCTGCCTGATCATCTTCAGACAGGTCCTGCCAGGTTGACTCAGCGATCGTCAGATAAATCCACGACCGAACGTGCTCGGTCTGGTTCACGTAGTTCTGCACTTCGTTGAAGTTGGCGGAACGAATGAGCGCCAGAGGGTTTTCTTGACCATCAATTACGCCGCTCTGCAGCGAGGTGAAGACTTCTGAAAACGCCATCGGCGTTGGCGATGCACCAAGGGCACTCCAAACATCCACGAAAAGCGGCACATTGGGAACGCGCATGCGCATGCCATCAAGATCATCAGGCGAGGCAATCGGGCGCTGCGATGTCAGATTGCGTGGTCCACGCGCGAAGTAGGCGATGGGGCGAACCTGAGCACGCTCGATGATCTGCGCTTCGATGTCGTCACCGATATTACCGGATGCAACTTCGTCCATGTGGTCAAGCGAGCGGTAGGCATAAGGCACCGCCAGCAGTGCAGCCATCGGCGCCCAGTTCTGCAAGCTCTCACCTGTGATTGTCATATCGACAGTGCCAAGCTGCATGCCGTTGATGAGATCGATCTCTTTGCCGAGCGACTCGTTGGGGAAGACCTCAACAGCGATGCGGCCATCAGTCAGCTCAGAAAGCTCTTCGCCGAAGCGCACAGCCGCCAAGTGCCAAGCGTTCTGCTCGTTGGCAAGATGGCCCAACTGCAAGGTCACCTCTTGGGCAAAAGCTGCCGTGGTTGTTACGGCAGAAATGCATGTTGCAGCGGCAAGCGCTGTTAGTGTTTTGAAATGTTTCATTGTTTCCTCCGGGTTTTTGGTTTTGGTAGTCTCGTCCTCTTGTCGGTGATCAATCAAAGTACTGTGGGTACAAAGATTGGATCTTTGGCAGTGACTTGAGAATTTCTTGAAGATGGGTGCGCATGGCTGCCTCCGCCGAGGCGACGCTGGCTTTCTCGATCGCGTCAACAATCGCTCTGTGCTGCCTCACCAGCGTGGAGACGGGGAATTCTTCGTAAGAAATGAAGCGCACGCGATCCATTTGCGATTTGATGGCGTCAAGATAGTTCCACGATTGGGCAACGCCAGCGGCCCGGGCGAGCGTGCGATGAAACAGCTCATCAAGCTCGATGAAGCGCTTGGATTTGGCATCTTCCAGTTCGCTCTGGCGCGTGACCTGCGCCCTCAACTCGCGCACCAGCGCCGCATCGGGCTGGGCGGCTATTTTTGCAACGATATCGGCTTCAACGGCTTCACGCACAAAACGCCCGTTAAGAACCGCATCATAATTGATGCGTTTGACGAACGTTCCGCGTTGCGGGCGAACTTCCAGCAAACCCTCGTCCGCCAGCGTGATGAATGCTTCGCGCACCGGCTGCCGACTGACACTGTACTGCTTGGCAAGCTCCGGTTCTGACAGGCGGCTCATCGGCTTCAGGTCATTGCGGATAATCCGGCTGCGCAAAATGAGACGCAGCTGCGGACTGACCGCCCGAAGAGGGTCGAGACGCCAAGCGTTTAGATCATCCAGGACCAGGGTCATGCGTTTACTCCTGGTCAAATGCTACTTACATACTTCCATACATGTCAACATAGCGGTGGGATTTTGCAAATAATAAATTATAAACAATGCTTTATGGCGTATAGAGAAGGCTAACTGGCTGATGGGTTGGTTGTGTTTGATGCGTGTCATTGCGCGATGATGCCTCCCGGCGAGGTCACAGCCACACCACGGAAAGAGGCTTTCTGTCGAACCGAAGGGCGTGGTCAGCTGGACCCGTTCCGCCCTGATCACAGCGAAGAGATACCGGGAGATGTGTCTACCAAGGCACGATCTGGCTGCCCAGTGGTTGATCTGCTCAGGAGGGTGATGGTGCCGCGCGACAAGCCTCGCCCGAGGCCAATGCGTAGGTTGCCGAACTAGGGTCTGGACCCTAGAAAGCCAGGCTCAAACCAGCTCGGCCGTCTAGCGTAAGCGCGCCGTTGCTGTCATAGCCCGCTTCGGCGGAGACGCTTAGGCTGGTGCGCTCCGTCATCGCAATGGCTACATCATATCCCAGGAAGCCGCGCACCGTATCGTCTGTCTCGGCGTTGAAGGAAAGCGCCTGGCCAACAACTGTCGCGCTGACGGCATCCCCTTCAACAAGGGTGCCATCAACACCGACGCTAAAGCTTTGCTCGAAAACCCCAGCGCCGGTATCAAGCGCGGCCAGTGCGTAGGTCAGTTCAGCGCCTGCTTCAAAGATATGAATGGCACGCTCGCCGACGGTAAGATTGGCCGCAGAGCCTGTCTCTGTGTAGCTGTCGAGAAAGAGGCCTGCATACCGAACGCGCATGCTCGGTGAAAGGGTACCCGTGCCGACGGAAAAATCCGTGCCAAGCGTCAAGGCTGGGCTGATGAAGGCGCCGCCATAAGATGCCCGCGCTGTCTCGATGCCACCGACAACCGCATTGCTGGCGACGCGCCGCTCGCTGTCGAAGTCGGTCCAGCCCGCTGTCAGGGAAGCATCAAGGGTGTAATGTCCTAGGTCTTGACCAAGGTAGAGGCCGCCAAAGACGCTGCTGGCGGAAAGCTCCTGACCAACGACGCCAGTATCGACATCAGCGAAGCTTAAGCCGCCGAAAACACCCAACCGTGTCTCGGGCGCTACCATGGTGTCAAAACCACCCAAGGCACCGGCAAAGCGAGTCTCAAAATCCAGCGTGGTCGTGCCGCCATCCTGAGAGCGATACCCGCCGAGGCCAGAGGCCCAAAAACCATTGGACGGGGTCTCGGCAATGCCCATCACCGGCGCCATGGGCGCATAGCCCAATGCCAATGCGCTCAACGCATCACTTTCTTCGCCTTGCCGTGCTGCCGAAAGTCGGTCCTCGAGGGAACGACCGACTGATCGCGTCAGGTCACCGACCATTTCATCGTGCACCGAGAAGCCGGTGACATCCACCACGTAGACTGTGTCGTTGACGACGACAAAGGGTAGGCCATCGGCCTGAATGGTGGGGTCGCCCGTAAAGCCAAGCGCCGTGTTCAGGCCGGGTCCGATGATCAATGTGTTTGTCGCATTCCGCAGGGCGAGATTACCCTGAAGAGCGCTGCCAGCCAAAAGCCGCAAAATGTTGTTTGAACCCCTGAAGTCCACTGCGTCGTCGTTGGTGCTGATGACAGTTCCAGAGTTGGAAATGGTGTTGCCGCTTTGAACTCGGATGCCTTCATCGTCAGACGTAATCGTTCCTGTATTTGTAATGACGTTGTTGCTGTTGGCTTGGATACCTTCACCGCCACTGATCAGTGTGCCCGAGTTGGTGATGGTGTTACCGATACCGACCTCAATAGCTTCATCACCGCTCGTCACGATGCCTGCGTTGATGATCGTGTTACCGTCGTTGCCGGTAATAGCGTCGCCATTTGTAATAAGCGTTCCGCCTGCTTCAACGGTTCCCGTCTCATTGCTGGTGAGCGTTTGCGTCGCGTTTACGGTCTGCCCAGGACCAATTGTAAAATCTGCACTTGCAGTTTCAGCTGTGAGGCATGTTGAAGCTGCAAGAAGGCAGCTCAGATGAATACGCTTACGCATGATATTGGGTTTCGGGCCTAACAACTATTTTGCTAGTTGAGGTTCATCGTCAGCGTGATGCCCACCGAGTGGGACAACAGATCATCGAAGCGGTAGGTCGTGATCTCACCGGCATTGGCATCCGTCAGCTGGGAGATTTCCGGGCCGTTGATGACCATGAATCGGTAGCCGACCCCGGCGGAAAATCTGTCGTTGAACGCCCAGTTGACGCCTGCACCAAGCTGCGCAGCCAATTCCACGGAGGATTCCTGCGGGCCGTAGGCGGGCGTGTTGGTGTAGACCAAATTGGGGCTGACCAGGGCCGCGCCGATGCCGCCGCCGACATAGGGTGTGAGACCCCAGGAGGTGTCGAGCAACGGAAGATCAATCCAAGCATTGGCCATCAGCGAGATGAAATCGATCTCTCCGTGACCTACGTCGAGAGTCCTTGGTCCGCCTCCTATCAGGCCATAAACAATGGAACCTTGATTGCTGCGGCTGAAGCCCAGTTCAAGTTCAGACCGAACAAAGCGGTTCACGTGGCCGCCAAGCGCCAACCTGGCGGCAAAGCCTGTTTCCTGATTGTAGGTATCGTCGTCAAAGATCGTAGGATCGACCGGGTACGTGTATGTCACGTCCGTTTCGATATCTGGCAGGAAGTGCCCACCGACGAACGTGCTCACATACAGGCTGTCCATCCAATTGGTCACAAAATCGTTGGCCGACAAGGCAGTTGGTGCGGACACCGATCCGATGAGTGACGCTAGGGATAGGTAGAGGAAAGTCTTTTTCATTTTGCCTAAGGCACGTCTTGCAGCGCCGCTCCGTGTTGACAGGTGACGCGAAACTAGTGTCTGCCTGACAGCGCGGATAGATGATGAAGTGAATGGACATTATTTAAGTTATGAATATGCGGAAGATCGACCTGAACCTGCTTGTCGTGTTCGAGGCGATTTATTCCGCCGGCAATATTTCGCGCGCTGCCGATAAGCTCAATCTGACCCAGCCAGCGCTTTCAAACGCACTGGGTCGGTTGCGCAAACAGCTGGACAACCCGCTTTTTGTGCGCAGTGGCAATGGTGTCGCGCCCACCGCGCTGGCCGACGAGATCATCGAGCCCATTCGTGAGGCGTTGTTTTCCATTGAGCAGAGCCTTCAGCCAAAAGATGTGTTTGATCCGGCTGTTACCAAACGACATTTTAAGCTTATCGTGGCTGATCCGCTGGAACAGATCGTTATGGGCTCTTTGCTGCGCACAATCGGACAAGGCAGCGAGATCACCTTTGAGCTGCAGCCTCCGCAAACCACCAATATCGAGGCGGCCTTGCTGGAAGGAAAAGCGGATCTGGCCGTGTTTTTGATGCCGATCCGTGTTGCGGAGTTGAACCACACGCCGCTTTGTTCTGTTGACCCGGTTGCTATTGCCCGTCGCGATCACCGAAGGGTGTCGGCCGGGTCGTCGCGCGAGGCGGTGATGAAGGAAGGGTTCGTGGCACTCGCTCTCAGCCCTGGAAAGCTGGAAAATTCGGAGAAAGTGAACATTCTCAAACGCTTTGACGTACGCCATGTTTGCCAGGTCTCCAAGGTCAGTTCCATTGCACAGCTTGTGTCAGAGAGCGACTTGGTGGGCTTGGTGCCGGCGATTTATGCGCGAAAGCTGGCAACCCAGTACGGGCTTGAGATCATCACCCTGCCGGTCCCGGAAATCGAACAGAAATTTCAACTGATCTGGCATCGCCGGTTTGACGCTGATGCAAGCCATATCTGGTTGCGCGACACTATCCAGAAGGCTGTGTCGCAGGCGCAGGAGGCCCAGGATATAGCTTGAGGCAGCGTCTGGACGTTATCGCGCTGCTGGGCGCAGTGTCGTCGATTGGGTGACCTTCCAGTAGTGAAAGGCAGCCCACACGCCGCAGACTTGAACGATGCTGAGCGCAAGGCCGACGGACCGGGTACCGTGTGCGATGGCCAATTGGTCGCTCATTACGCCGACCGCGGTTGGTCCTAGCCCCATGCCGATAATGTTGAATGCAAACAGGGTGATGGCTGTTGCCATCGGTCGCAGTTCGCTTGGCATGCGCCCATGAATGTAGGCGAGGCTTGGTGCCCAAAACACCGTGGCGAGTGAGGCCGAAACCGCGAACGATGCCAGGGCGAGGGGCGTTGAGTCCAAAAACAAAAAACAGAGCACGAACGGCTTGGCGATGATGATCGCGAGCCCGGCTACGGCAATGCGCCACCTTGGATCGCGCCGACCCAGCCTATCTGCAAGCCGTCCAGAGAAGAACGCGCCCAACGATCCGCCAATGCCGATAACGAGGGCCAAGACGATCCCAGCTTGCGCGACGTTCAATCCATGGACCCGGATCATGAACACGGCATTCCAACTGAGTGCGCCAAAGGTCACCACGCCGGTAATGCAGACCGCGATCAGCGCATGCAATAAGCTTCTGTGGCTCCAAAAAAGGCGCAGCGTTGCGAGGAAAAGCGACCGGTTGACATCGCTGTGCACTGGTCTCGCTCGCTCGGGTTCATCCACATAGCGCCAAACCAAAAGGGTGAGCATTACGCCTGGCAAACCGGCGATGACAAACGCCCAGCGCCAGCCAATCAATTGACCGACAATGCCGCCAACCAAGAAAGCGAAAAGCACGCCAATGTTGCTGCCCGACACCAGGACAGCGAAGGCGGATGTGCGCCGCTCTTCGGGGTAATAGTCGGCGATCAGCGAGTGGGCGGGGGCAACGCCGCCAGCCTCGCCAACGCCGACGCCGAGCCGGGTGATCAAAAGGTGCGCGAAGGTCTGCGCGCCCGACGTTGCGATCGTCAGTGCGCCGCTGACAAGGACAGATATCGCGATGATGATCCGGCGCGGATACCAAGCGGCCAACCGTGCCAAGGGTATGCCGCAGACCGCAAAAACCAAGGCGAACACCGCGCCCGATAGAAGCCCGAGCTGCGTATCGGACAGAGAGAACTCTTGCCCAATGACGTTGAGCGACACGCTCATGACCTGCCGTTCAAGATGGCCGACCGCAAATGTCGCAGCGAGGATGATCAAAGCCTGTTTGCGGCGGTTCATTGCGTGTCCTTGGCGGCGTGTGACGGTCCCGTCTTTGCCCAGATGCGCGCACAAAAAGCAAATGGGCTTCATGTCCGCGAACGGCCGCTCAACACCAAACAGTGGCGTTCACGCACGAATAGGCCGTTCACCTCATCACGTCCCGCAAGCCAATGGTATGTCGGTCACTTGACAGAATGGGCTTGGTGCGACCCAATTGATGCGGGGCTGAAACTGACCATTCGATGCTGGTGTCCAGATGGCGAAAAAACCGACCTTCGTTTCTCCAGATGAGGAGAAGGACGAAACTGGCAAATCGGATGCTGGCAAACCGGACGCTGGAAGTTCGGCACCAACACGCCTTTACCGTGACCCTGCTGATGGCCCGTTGCCCGATCAAAGATCGGTAGCAAATCCCACACGCATTGTTCGTGAGCACCCTACGCCGCCGCCGCTCAATGATAGTGATAGTGGCGCAACGACACGCCTGCTCGCGAAGGAACCCGACGTTTCTGATGTGACCCGTCTGGTCTCACCGCCACAGGTAACAGCCGCTGATGAGCAACAGGCTACGCAGAGAGAAGGTGAGCAAGTCGTGCCGTTGGTGGGCTGGCTCGTTGTGGTGGATGGGCCTGGCCGCGGAACAGGCATCCCGTTTGGTGCTGGTATGAACGCCATCGGGCGCGGTGCTGACAATGCGGTTGTTCTTGATTTTGGCGATGAAGAAATCGCCGACGATCCGCACGCCTTTATCGTCTATGATGACGAGAACCGGTCTTTCCACATCACGCACGCTGGCCAAAACAGCGTCGTTCGACTCGACGATCAACCCCTTTTGGAGGCCAAAGAGATCGACACTGGCGCAAAAGTGCGCATCGGCCAGACCACGCTGCGCTTCATGGCGTTTTGTGGACCTGGTTTCGATTGGTCGAGCGACTGAGCAGCGCCACCGTGAACAGTGATTTCAGCGATTATGATGTTGCCAGTGCGATCTGGAAGGGCATGCGCCCTTACCAAGAAGACAGCCTGTCGACCGATTTTCACGCCGGTTTGCCGCAAGGATTTGCCATCATTGCCGATGGGATGGGTGGGCATGCTGCTGGCGATGTCGCATCCAATCTGGCCGCTGTTCAAGGCGCAGGGCACCTGAAAGGTGCCATGCAGGACATCGCAGATCGCGAAGAAAACCTTCCCGGTGAAATACGTTCTGTCATCGAGAAAGCCAATGCCGCGATTTCTGATCGCGTCGGTCAGGACAGTCGCGTTGCCGGTATGGGCACCACTTTGCTGGCCGTCGCGCTTGTCGAAAATCGGCTCTATTGGGGATCGGTTGGCGACAGCCCTCTTTATTTGGTGAGGGATGGGGCGTTGCGCCAACTCAACCAGGATCACTCCATGGCCCCGGTTATTGCGGCGATGGTTGAGCGCGGCGAAATCACTCCTGAACAAGGAAAACAGCACCCTGATCGCAATGCCCTGACATCTGTGCTGATGGGCGAGCGTATCGAGAAATCCGACGTGCCCGATAATGGCTTTGAGTTGCTGCCAGAGGATGTGCTGATCGCTGCCAGCGATGGGCTGCAATTTCTGTCAGAGAATCAGATTTGCGAGCGCGTGAGGGATACACTTCCTGCTTCTAGCGCGCAGGTCTGCAATGCGTTGATGCAGGCGTTGAAAGACCTAGAAGATCCGCAGCAGGACAACTCAGCCATTGTTGTGATCCAGCGACGCAAGTCTGGCCCGGAGGTAAGCCAAGAGACGCTTTCGCGAGGTGAAGATGCGTCTGTCGATCCGTCCGCTCTTTCATCGCGGCCTAGCGCGGACAATCAACAACCAAGAACCCGTATCCTTTCCAACGAACCTACCGGCGATGGAAGTTCTGCTGATGATCAGGCGTTGGAGTCAGAGCCTGCGCAGGCATCCGCGGTGGATGCAACGGGCAGCGCGTTGGATACCCCTGCGCATGCAGAGCATGCCGGCAACATTAGCTCTGAGGCATCGCCTTCGTCTTCATCACAAAAGTCGATGCTATTCTTCGTGCTCGGACTGGCCGCCATAGCCGCTGTGGCCTTGTTTCTGCGGTGAGGTTGGCGCGCATGAAACATCCCAATTGCCATGGACTGTTCACGTTTTTGTTTGGATGCGAGGCCTTGGCTTCGCTTGAACAATTCGCTTAGGCTTCACGTTGGGGACGATAAAGGCGCGGGGGGAACGGAATGGGCAAAGCGGAAATTTCGATTTGGCAGGCCTCGTCAGGCGCGGTTTTGCTTTCCGCCTTGGAAGTGCATTTGCCTGTTGAACTTGGCAGGCATGGACCTGACGATGCGGGTCGGTTGACCGACGCAAACGGCAAAGAAGTGCTGTTCGGGTCAGGGTTGGCAACACTTTCGCGCCATCACATGGAGATTACCGTCGGTGATACCGGAGGGGCCAGTGTCATCGACCGGTCCAGCAACGGCGTGCAACGTAAAATGCCCGGCGAGCCCAACAGCATGCTCGGCAAGGATGGTGTGGACCAACTGCCTGTTGGAAGCCAGCGCCAGTATGAAACCGTCGGGCTGGTGATCGAGATCAATCTTCCGCACGCCTCGCGACCGCTGGAAGCCGGTGCCACCGAGCAAAAAATCTACGCCGTCTATGATAGCGTAAGCGCGGGGCGGCCGAAGGCAATCGACTTAACCGACGGTTATCTTTGCCTTATTCGCGATGCCAATTCGGTTCGTATGGAGCGCAAGGCAGGGCCGTCAGCCAGTGACGTTCAGCAGGCGGTCAAGGAAGCGCGGCACGTGTGCCTGGCTGTTATCGGCGGCGATGATCAAGGGCGAACCGTTGTTTTGCCCGGTCAAAACCGCAGCGTGGTGTGCAACCGCCGCGCGCTTCCTGAAGGCACACCGTTTGCTCTGGCGCATATGGACACATTGGAAATTGGCGGGCTGGACCTTCGTATCATGGAAGAAGGCGGGGAGCAGCCGATTGTGTGCGTCAACCCTGATTGCCGGCAAATGAACGCTTATGAGGTCGGCGGCAATTGCCGCTATTGCGGCACCCGGCTGGGCGATGGCCGCACGCAAAAACTGCCACTTGGGGCCTAGTTATGCTTACCTATCCAATCATCTTTCAGGTTCAGCAGGTTTCTGATCTTGGCAACCCGGTGGGTGATGCCAGGATGCTCAAGTGCGAAAGCCCCGGCGAATTTTCCGTCGGCAAGTCCAAGGACTGCGATGTCCAGTTGGAAGGCCAGTCCGTTTCCCGGCACCATCTGTTTCTCATTCTGGGGGAGGATGATGTCAGGATTCGCGACGATGACAGCACCAACGGCACCTTTCTGAACGGCACACGCGTTGCCGACGCTGAAGTGGTTGCTGGCGATCAGATTGAATTGCCGGGATGGCATATCGTGCTTATGGGGCGCGATGCCAAAGAGCCGGCATCAGCGGCAACCTCCGACGCTGTTGTTCTTAGCCGTCTCATCACTGGCGACTCTGGTGAAGTCGCTGTCCCGCCGCCACTTGATCCTTACGTTGAGCTGTTTGGTGGCAAAGGCGAGGTTAGCGTTGAAGAGCTAACCCAGAGCGGTCACCCCATAAGCGAGGTCAAGTTTTGCGCTGTTGGCGGTGGACTTGGCTCGTTTGTTTGGGTGGATCATTTGCGCTGTTACGGCGTGAAAGCGAGCGACATCGCGGTGGTTGGTACAGAAAGCGCCTGCTACGAGACGTACAAGCGATACTGCAAGAACAGCCAAATTCCCGATCATGAGCGGTTGCGATCTAACTCGCTATCGAGGCCGGACAATATTTGGGGCTTTCCAGGGTACGCATTGCGCGAAGTGTTTCGCGGACAAGCCTCTGGAATCAAAGGGGTTTTCGAAGTCTTTGGTGAGCCAACGCTAGCGCAGAGCTACACGCCGCGTGCTGGCGATGTTTTTGACTCATTGGACAAGGAAGCCAAGCGCATCCAATGGGATGCCATGTTCCGGCAAGGGCAAGTTCGCCGCCTGCGCAAAACCAATGACGATCGCTATTGCATCGCCTATCAGCCGCGCGGCGGTGATGCGGGAGCAGAACGTCCGAAGATGGCGTTGATTATCGCCGACGTGGTTCATCTTTCAACCGGTTATCCGGCCACCCGTTTTGTCGATGATTTTCAAACCTTTGTGGCCAACCACCCGGGCAAGCGAACCCTTGTCGCCAATGCCTACGAGCCGCACGACCATATCTACAGCGCTATCGAAAGCCGTAATGAACCGATCTTTGTCGTGGTGCGTGGTCGCGGCATTGTTGCCAGCCGTATTTTGCAGCGACTCAGCGAGGCAAGGGCGAAGAACCCGCAGATTAAAATCATCCATTCCATGCGCAGTGGTTTGGGTCCGCGAGATGGGGCAAAATATGGGCGCGCCAAGCGCTCGGTGATCAACAATGTCGAGATCCAACCCTTCAACTGGCCGAAGGCGGCTTGGGGCGGTGATCTTCGCTTTGAGTACGAAAAAGCCGATGATGAACGCCGCGGCGAAATCCTTTCAACGCTTGGCGGCACCTCAACAGCCTACCGTTCTGATTGGGTGGCGATTGCCGAACGCGGGTTAGAAGAAGACTGGTATCGCGTGGTGTTCGGTTCCATCAGCGAACTTACCCCGGCTGATGGCACCGATGATCGCATTCGCGTGTTGATCGAAACGCCAGAAAAGCACCGTGAAGAGCTTTTTGCGCATTACCTCATCGACTGCACCGGATTGATCGCCGACATTCGCCGGTCGCCGTTTATGGCCGATCTTCTGGATATCTATGATTTGCCACGCAACCACGCTTACACCGTCAGAAATGGCCAAGCGCAGAAGCGCGGACCGACAGGTTTGCAGGTCACCAATGATTTTGAGATCAGCGGTTTGTCGAACGGGCAGGGGCGGGCGTATGCGGCTGGCACGATCACCACAGGTGGCCCGTACTTGGCCGTCGATAGTTTTCTTGGCCTGCAATATTCCGCTCTAAGATCGGTGGATCATTTGGTCACCGATAAAACCCACAAGGTTCGCGATCTTTCGCCCTTACGCTCACTGTCTCAGTGGGTGAAATGGGCCGTTGGCAGCGCGCCGTAAAGGAGGCCCAAGAGATGATCCCCACGCTTTCGGGCCGCATCCAAACCCGGCTGTTTCTGTTTGTGTTCCTCGGTCTGCCGATCACCGCGTTGTTTGCCTACGCGCACAATGGATGGACATGGGACTGGAACCAGGCGCAGGTGTTTTTTCTGTTCCTCACGACCCTGCTTGGGGTCGGGCTGATTTTGGACCCTGTCTATATTTTCATCCAGTCTTTGCGCTGGGATCGTGATTGGCCGTTTGCCTTCCAGTTCTTCTTCTCGATCATCGAGTTCGGCATCGTGGTTGGTCTGATGATCAACAGCTGGATCCCCTGGTTGCCCATGGGTACCGGCAAAGGCGCGGTGGAACTGCAAACCGTCACACTGCACTTTGTGAGCGTCTTTGTTCCGTCTTTTCTGGCGCTTTTGGGTCCGTTGTCGGTGTTCTTCATTCGTTGGCGGTTCAAAGCCGGTCAGTTTGGAAAGCTGTAATCCATGAAGCGCTTGGTGCAGACGTGGATACCGATCCATCTGCTCGCCTTGGCTGGAGCGTACGCTCTGCTGTTTTGGCAGTCATCGCTGACCCTTGAGGTTCTGCTCGGTCTTTGGTTCTTCGTGCCCGTCGGCGTTCTTGGCGCCATTATCGCCAATGCGACAGGCACCGGCGGCGGCGTGGTGTTCGTTCCTGTGTTTGCAGCCCTTCAGGATGGCGCCATCATGGTGCCGGACGCACTGCTCGGCCTGCTGCCGCGCAACGCCAATGAAGGCGTGGCTGTCTCGTTCACCATTCAGTGCTTTGGCATGTCCATCGGCGCGCTGACCTGGGCGCATGCCATTTTTGTCAAAGACAGTTTGAAGTGGGACGAAAAAATCGCGCCCCACACATTGCTGGCGTTGACAACAGCGCCGCTGGCGACCGGCATACCTGCGCTGCTTCTAACCCAAGCCTTTGTGCAGATTGATGGCGCACAACTGATTGTTTGGTTTAAGTTTTTCTCACTGGCACTCGGCGTGACCCTGCTGATCTTTACCTGGGTTCAACGTCAACAGTCAGCGCTTGACCGTAAGCTTACAGTTGGACCGGGTGAGCTTTGGGTGCTGCTGGCCCTTGGTGCTTTGGGCGGCGCGGTCACCGCGCTTTTCTCGGTGGGCATTGGCGAGTTTTTGGCCATCTACCTTATTTTGAGGCGGTTCCCGACCAAGGTGGCGATCGCTGTTGCTGTCTGGGTCTCGGTTGTCTGCGTTTTTACCGGCTTTTGGGACAATTACTTTGCAGGTCTCGTTCGCTTGGAAATCGCACTGATTGCCGTGCCAGGCGCCATTCTTGGCGGGTTCTTGGCCAAAGGCATTGCCTCGCTTCTTGGATCGCTGTGGCTGAAGACGGCAGCATCCATATGGATCATCGCGTCGAGTATCTATCTGCTCGTAACCTAACGGTTCGGTATTACCGAGACGCGAGACCCTGAATTTGCAGCGTGGCATCGCAGGTTTCATCCCGGACAAATGTCCCCACCCATACGTCAAGTCTGGCCGCTTCTTCGGCGTTAAACGCTTCGATGTTGGGTATCATCAGGCGGGGCTGAAGCCCCCCGTTGGAATCATCATCAAAATACCAAATCGTTGTGGGGCTGTTGACTAGCAAAGTGGTGTCGCACTCGGCGGTTACAGAGAATTCCACCAGACCGTCATTGCTCGCGATCTCTGACAGCAAGACCGAGATGTTCGGCGCCTCCGATACATAGCCGCGACCGGTGGCGTTAGGGCAGTCGGCCAATGCGGCATCTCCGCCAGCACTCAACCGGTAGGTCGGCGCATTGGACTGCAAAAAACTGCCGGTCAGCGCGACGATACGGGCCGCCCTGGCATCGAAGTTGGGACAGCCAGCCGGCACCGTGGTGCCACCGTTTCGCTCAGCCGAAGCCAGATCAACCAACGCCTGATCTCGTTGCTGTTCGGCGGTGGCAAGGTCTACCAGCGCTTGATCAAGCTGGATTTGCTGATCGCTCAAGGATTCAACAAGGTCTTGTAGATCCACGATCCTGGCATTGGCCGCAGAGAGATCTGCCTGCAGCGTGCCAGCTTCTTCTGCGCTCATGCCGCCGCTACCAAGCACTATATAGGCTGCCCCAGCAAGCACCGCGACGCCTACGCCGCTGAGCAATGCGCCGCGTAGAAACCCGCCCGATCCTGCTGTTGATGATGTAGGCACCGGAGAGGGAGGTGGGGTAAGGTCGGATGGCAAGGCTCGCGTAGCCGCAGCATCAAGCTTGTCCAGCCAGGCTTTTGCCGACTGAGGGCGTTCTTTCTGGGAAATGGCCATTGATCGGTCGATCAGCGAAAGGAGCGCCTGATCATGATCGGCAAAGCGTCCAGAGAGCGCCTGGTAAGGATCGGGCTCTGCGGTGGCGACGTTTTGAATGCGCACATCAGCAGCAGGTGGCGCCTCCCCGGCAATAGCATGATAGAGCGTTGCGGCCAGTGAATAGAGATCGCTTGACGGGCTTTGCTCGGCACCGGTGGTGTAAAATTCGCTTGGCGAATACCCGTCCGATACGACGCGGAAGGTGCCCATCTTGCGCGTTTCAGCCCGGACCTGCTGACGCGCTGCGCCAAAATCGATCAGGATGGGGCGACCGAAACGATCAATGCGGATGTTTGAGGGCTTGATGTCACGGTGCAACAGCCCGCTCTCATGCAAATAGGTAAGGCCGCCGATCAGCTCACGGGCAAGTTTTAAGACCGTTTCTGGTGTCAGACTTTCCTTTTGGGAATTGATGACTTCCTGCAAGTCGTGGCCATGGATAAAATCCATCGCCATGTAGGCTGTTCCGTTTTCTTCAAACAGCGTTTGCACATGGACCACATGGGGGTGGGACAGCCCTGCAAGCAGGCGTGCTTCGCGAAGGAAAAGGTTGCGCGCGGTGCTGAAAGACGCCGCTGTCGACTCGCTGGCGGCGCTAACAGATCGGCTGGATGATCGGGCCACCAATCCGAGCGGGAAGCACTCTTTAAGCGCCACGTCACGGTCTAGATTGTCTTTGGCAAGGTAGGTGATCCCAAACCCGCCAGCGGCAATATTGCGAATGATTTTGTACTGGCCGCCGTTCAGCTCGGCACCCACTGGCAGCTCGCCAGGTGGGCCATCCGGCAAGGGACGGGTCAGTTGATCGTCGTCGCCCATTGGTCTTTGATGTCCATTCTCCGCCCCGATCGATTAGAATTATGACCAGACTAGTGCGGGATTGTAAATCCAAGGCGACCAAATCGCTTGCGCGGCTCAACCTTGGGGTGTCGAAGCAGAGTGCCTACGCTTGGTTTAAGAAGACCAGGATGATCGGCATTAAGACCGGCTGTCTGGGAAGGCACGATTTGCAGATGCTGATTGCAGAGGTGTGTATAGTTGCAGCATCATCGTGCCGAACAAACCCTGTGGACGCTATCGAGGTAAACGCATGAGATGGCCGTTGATTGCGTTGATGCTTGCGCCACTGGTGCTGTTGCCAGCTTGGGGTTTTGCCAACCAGGCTGCCCTGAATATGCGGCGGGTCGAGCTGGGGCAGTTGCTCTTCTATGATCCCATCGTGTCAGGCAGTCAGGAAGTATCCTGCGCCACCTGCCACCATCCGCGTTTCGGTACCAGCGATGGGGTCTCGCTCTCTCTTGGCGATGGCGCGAGGGGCCTCGGCCCTGATCGCGTGCCTGATCCCAATAATCTTCCAGAACAACGCCTGCCGCGCAATGCACCGGCCCTGTTCAATCTTGGTGAGCCGGAGTTTTCGGTGATGTTCCATGATGGGCGGTTGGAAGCTGATCCGTCCTTGCCCCATGGCATTCGCACGCCGCTGGGTGAGTCTATGGCCGAAGGCTTTGACTCCGTGCTTGCCGCTCAGGCGATGTTTCCGGTGCTTTCCGCCGATGAGATGGCCGGGCACTATTCGGAGAACCCCATCGCTCAGGCCGTGCGCATGGGCCACCTTTCCTTGCCGGGCGGCGCATGGGAGCAGATCGCTGAGCGTGTCGCGAACAATCCCGCTTACCGTGCTCAGTTCAATGCCGTGTTGGGAGAGGGCGAGCCGATAAGTTTCGCTGATATTGGCAATGTGATCGCCGATTTCATTCGCTTCGAGTGGCGCGCCACCGACAGCCCCTATGACCGCTATCTTGCCGGTGAGGATGTCCTTTCCGCCTCGCAAAGACGCGGCATGGAGCTGTTTTACGGTGAGGCCGGATGCAGCACGTGTCACGCGGGGACGTTTCAGACAGACCACGCGTTCCATTCCATCGCGATGCCACAATTGGGGCCGGGTAAGGCAGCGCGTTTTGAAAGCCACGCTCGCGACGAGGGTCGGATGCGCGTGACCGGCGCGCCGGAAGACGTTTATGCCTTCCGCACGCCATCCTTGCGCAATGTTGTGCACACCGCGCCCTATGGCCATGCAGGTGCTTATGGCACGCTTGAAGCGGCGGTGTGCCACCATCTCGATCCCGTAGCCTCGCTTTATGCCTATGATCGCAGTCAGGCGATCTTGCCTGCGCTTGAAGGCGCCGAGGATTGGCGCGTGATGGACGACCCGCGGGAACTGGCGGCTATTGCCGAGGCCAACGATCTGGAACCGGTGGACCTCAGCGATGATCAGGTTGCCGACATTCTGGCGTTTCTGGATGCGCTCACCGATCCCGGCTCGTTGGAAGGCAGGCTAGGGATACCCGATAGCGTGCCCAGCGGTTTGCCGATTGATCGCTAAGGGCGGGTGATAGTGACGCGTTGGTTGATCGCAAGCGGTCGCCAGCCACCGATCTCACCACCTGGCCAGTGCACGCGCAGCTCCACGGTTTCCGTTTCACCAAGGCCGAAGTGTAGCGCACCTGCCGTGCCGCCGGCATGCCCACCGCCAACCGTCATTTCCTGGGTCCAAAGGCGTTCACCTGATCGGACCTCGACAAAGGCACCGACCGCGAACCGGTTCACGTTGTTCTGTTGCAGCATGACCTGGAGCCAGTTCCCAGTGTCGAGTGTCACATTTTCGTAAAGCTCTATTGGCGCGCCGCGATTCACCACCGCCAGGTCCTCGCGGCCATCAAGGTTGAGGTCCATCAGCACCGCGCCGCGACTGCGATGCAGGCTGGCAATGCCTGCTTCCAGACCAGCCTCAACAAACTGGAGCCCATCGGCTTGCCCAAGCAGCAAATTGTTGGGGTCGTCCATCGCGCTGCCAGGCATCTGTTCCACATTGCCCTTGGCGACGAAGAGGTCCGCGAAACCATCATTTTGAACATCGCCAAACGCGGCATGCCAACCGGTAGACGGTCGTCCGTCACCGCCTGTGTACGGCCGATGGGCGGTCGCCCCCGCGTTAAAAGGTGCATCGACAAAAGTCGGCGTGTTTGCCCCTGGTTCGATCAGTTGCAGGCGCTGATCGCCCATCGAGGTCAGATAAACCTCGGAAAGCCCGTCGCCATTTAGATCGCGCGTCGCGATGCCCATGCCCCAAAGCTGATGGCTCTGCCAGCCATCCTCCAGCCCATAAAGTCTGGGGGTGGGCTCCATGGCCCACATCTGCTCCTGTCCGCCGCGCACATAATAGTGACGGTCGTTGGAGATGCGCAGGTCGGCGCGGCCCTGTCGGCCCCAATCGGTGAAGAGCATCGACAGCGCGCAATAGCCTGGCGTGAGCAGTAACGGCGCACCATAGCGCTCGCCTTGCGGCCGCAGCAGAACATTGTCGTCACACGCTTCAAATGGGCCGTCGGGATTGTCGCGGTCGACATAGTTGCCAATCGCCAGAGTCGGCAGCATTTCTCCGTCTTCCCAGGTGGCGGAGAAGGCCGTGCTCCAGTCATCGCCGCCGTCAAACCCAAGGTTTTCAAACGGCGCGAATTGGCAGTCGCCCAGTCCTTGCATCAAGAGGTTTTCCCCGAGGCGAAGGATCGCAAGGTCGAGATGGCCGTCGCTATCGATGTCGAGCGGGTAAGCACCGATCACACTGGTCAGCGCGAGTGCCTGTGGCGTTTGGGTCTCGAAGCTGAGTTGTCCACCCGTTTCAGACGTATTGAGGAACAGCTGGGCTGGGTTTTCTCCGCCAGCAGCATAGAGCTCCGGCAGGGCGTCACCGTTGCAGTCAAAGGCTGCCAAACCGCCGCCGACGAAATGCTCCCATCCGCCGCCATAAATGTGCTGGCCGATGGCGCGTGGTTCAAATCGCGGCGCGGTAAGACCTGTCCCAACACCAGCCACCATCATCGCTGCCGATAGGCAGGCTACGATGCTACGCCGCATGGGCAGCAAGCCTTTGAATGGTGGTGTTGGAGACCCGTTCAATCGCGTATGCAGCCGCGCCCTTTGCCCACATCAGGTCTCCCCATTTGTGGACGCGGATTTCTGGCCGCTGCGTATCGACATGGACAATGGAGGCCCACACCCGCTCCAGAACGTCTTGTGAGTAGAGAAAGTCGTACTCCATCTGCTCCCCGGAAAGCACAACGAGTTTGGGGTCGAAAATGTTGATGATGTTCGCCAGGCCCATGGCGAACATGCGACCGGCCCGATCAAAGACCGAGCGCGCCATGGCATCACCGTTCTGCGCTTGTTGATAGAGCGCGGCGAGATCGCTTTCGGGCTGCGTGCTGTTGAGAATGCTTGCCTCGCGAAGCAGGGCATAGTCGCCGACATAGGCTTCAAGACACCCGCGCTGACCGCACCGGCAGAGGGCGCCATCAAGCTGAACTTTGGCGTGGCCAAACTCAGCGCCGCATCCGCGTTCGCCACGGTAGATTGCGTGGTCGATCACAATGCCCATGCCGACACCTTGCTCGATGGTGATGACGATGAAGTCGGAGACTCCGCGCCCCACACCAAATTGCTGTTCGGCCATCGCAACAAGGTTGGCGTCGTTGTCGATAAAGGAGGGAAACGGCAGGGCAGCATCGAGCGCGCGGCCGAGTTCAACATTTCGCCTATCTAGAGATGGCGACCAGTAGACAAAATTGCGCTTGGCATCGATCAGGCCAGCCAGGCCAATACCAACGCCTGAAATGTCCGACAGTTTGCGCCCAGCCGTTTGCGTGGTTTGCTCCAGCAGGTCGCGAATAATGGCGACCAATCCATCGCAGGTCACGACGGGTGCGGGCAGGGGTGTTTCTTTATGGCCGACTGTGTTGCCGTCAAAGTCCACCAGAATGGCTGTCGCGGCTTTATCGGAAATTTTGATGCCTGCGATGAGATGAGCCTCGCCGCAAATGCGAAGGGAAACCCTTGGGCGCCCACGTTTGACGGTGGTCGGGTCTGGCTGAGGCTCAATTTCCTCAATCAAGCCAGCGCCGAGCAATTCTGAGGTGATGGCGGTCACCGTTGCGGGGCTCACCTGCGTCTGCCTGGCGATATCAATGCGCGCAATGCGACCGGCATTACGAATGGTCTCAAGCACCTGATGGCGGCTGGATTCGCGCTGGTCAGCGCTGGATGAAATGCGAATGGGGTCAGACAAAGGCGCCTCCTGCTGCTTATAATTCACCAAAGAAAATAAATCAGCAAGCTCTGTTGCTCGCCGTGTGTGCAGGTGCCTGATGGGCTGAGAATGTAAGCAAAGCGATATTTAATTTGCGCATCAAAAAAATGATGTTACGCTGACCCTGCATGATGTTCCGGGCAACGGAACACGCAAGGGAAATTTGGGAGACCTATCCATGAAGCTTATCAAATTGATGGCTGCGACGCTGTTCGCTGCCTTTTTCGCAACGACCGCTTATGCGCAGATGACTGTCGGCGTGAGCTGGTCTAATTTCCAAGAAGAGCGCTGGAAAACCGATGAGGCGGCCATTGTTGCTGCCCTTGAAGCTGCTGGTGCCACGTATATCTCGACTGACGCGCAGTCATCGGCCTCCAAACAATTGTCTGACATTGAAAGCCTGATCGCCCAGGGCGTCGATGCGCTGATCATTTTGGCGCAGGATGCACAGGCCATCGGTCCAGCGGTTCAGGCTGCTGCTGATGAGGGCATTCCGGTTGTGGCCTACGATCGCCTAATCGAGGATCCCCGCGCGTTTTATCTCACCTTCGATAATGTTGAAGTTGGCCGTATGCAGGCGCGTGCTGTGCTGGAAGCTCAGCCAGAAGGTCGCTACGTGATGATCAAGGGTTCGCCTACCGATCCCAACGCTGACTTCCTGCGCGGTGGTCAGCAGGAAATCCTGCAAGCTGCTATCGATTCCGGCGCGATTGAAATCGTCGGCGAGGCCTACACCGATGGCTGGCTGCCAGCCAACGCACAGCGCAACATGGAGCAGATCCTGACTGCTGAAGACAATGGCGTTGATGCTGTTGTGGCCTCCAATGATGGCACCGCTGGCGGTGTTGTCGCTGCGCTCACGGCACAGGGCATGGACGGTATTCCTGTGTCTGGCCAGGATGGTGATCACGCTGCCCTGAACCGTGTTGCTCTTGGCACGCAGACCGTTTCAGTCTGGAAGGATGCTCGTGACCTTGGTCGCGCTGCTGGTGAAATCGCTGTGGCTCTGGCCGGTGGCACCATGATGGACGCTGTGGACGGCGCTCAAGAGTGGACCTCACCGGGTGGCACGACAATGACCTCCATGTTCCTGGCACCTCAGCCGATCACGGCTGAAAACCTGTCCGTGGTTGTCGACGCTGGCTGGATCGAGCTTGATGCGCTTTGCCAGGGCGTCACGGATGGCCCAGCGCCTTGCAACTGATCGGTTGATGATCTTGACTGTTGAAGACTTTTAGAATGCGCCCCGAGTGATCGGGGCGCATTTTTTCTTCGTCCTGCCGATAGCTGGAGATCGGATATGACCGATACGGACCGCCCCATTGCCCAACGTAAGAACCCACTTCAGCAGCTTGAGCTTGATATGCGTCTGCTCGGCATGGTGGGCGCCTTTGTGCTTTTGTGTGTGGGGTTTGATCTTTTCACCGATGGCCGCTTTCTAACGCCACGCAACATTTTCAATCTGACGATCCAAACCGTGTCTGTGGCGATTATGGCCTGCGGCATGGTTTTCGTGATCGTCACCCGTCATATCGACCTGTCCGTCGGTGCGCTTCTGGCAACCTGCTCCGCCGTTATGGCGATGACGCAGACAGCGATCTTGCCGGACATGCTGGGCTTTGGTCTGAACCACCCGTTGACTGCCCCGATCACGATCCTTGTTGGTCTGCTGGCCGGTACGTTAATTGGAGCTTTTCACGGCTGGATGATTGGCTACCTCACCATTCCAGCGTTCATCGTTACCTTGGGTGGGTTGCTTGTTTGGCGCAATGTTGGCTGGTTCCTCACCGATGGGCAGACGATTGGGCCGCTCGATCAGAACTTCATGATTTTCGGCGGTATCAACGGCACGCTTGGGCCGACGGTGTCTTGGATTCTTGGTGCGCTGGCCGCGCTGGCAGCCATCGCCCTGCAATGGAACGGCAGGCGGGCGAAGGAAAAGCACGGCTTTGCTGCCAAGCCATTGTGGGCTGAACTGACGTTGTCTGGGATCATGGTCGCCACGATCATGGGGTTCATCTGGATTTTGAACAGCTACCAGATTCCTAGCGCACGCTTGCGGCGCATGTTCGAGGCGCGCGGCGAGGTGATGCCGGAGGGTTTCACAGCGACCTATGGCCTGCCCATTTCGGTGCTGCTTCTGATTGCGGTGGCCATCGGTATGACGATCATCGCCAAGCGCACGCGCCTTGGACGTTACATCTTTGCCACCGGCGGCAATCCCGACGCGGCGGAGCTTTCAGGCATCAACACGCGCATGCTGACCGTCAAAGTGTTCGCTCTTATGGGTGCGCTGACGGCACTTTCTGCAGTGGTGGCATCCTCGCGACTTGCCAATCACACCAACGATATCGGCACGCTGGATGAGCTGCGGGTGATTGCCGCTGCCGTGATCGGTGGAACGGCGCTTGCTGGTGGCGTTGGCACAATCTTCGGTGCCATCCTTGGGGCACTTATTATGCAATCTTTGCAGTCCGGGATGGCCATGGTTGGGGTGGACGCGCCGTATCAGAACATCGTCGTTGGGGCGGTTCTGGTCTTCGCTGTCTGGATTGATATTGTATACCGCAAACGCGCGGGGATCACCTGATGGCTGACAAAGACACACCGCTTGTTGAAATGCGCGACATGTCGATCTCCTTTGGCGGGGTGAAGGCTGTCGATCACGTGACCGTCGATCTTTATCCCGGCGAAGTTGTTGGCCTTCTCGGTCACAATGGCGCGGGCAAATCGACGCTTATCAAGATGTTGTCTGGCGCCTATCAGCCCGATGGCGGCGAGATTTTCATCAATGGCCAGAAAGTCTCGATCACCAATCCGCGCGATGCCCGCACGCACAATATTGAGACGATCTATCAGACGCTCGCGCTGGCCGATAATCTTGATGCGGCCTCGAACCTCTTCCTTGGCCGCGAGCTGGTTTCGCCGCTTGGGCTGGTTGACGATGCCGCGATGGAAGCTGAAACCCGCGAAATCATGGGGCGGCTGAACCCTAATTTTCAGAAGTTCTCTGCGCCAGTTGCGGCCTTGTCAGGCGGTCAACGCCAGTCGGTGGCGATCGCGCGCGCGGTTTATTTCAACGCGCGCATCCTGATCATGGACGAGCCGACGGCAGCGCTTGGGCCGCATGAAACGCAGATGGTTTCTGAGCTGATCAGCCAGTTGAAGGCCGAGGGCATTGGCATCTTCCTTATCGACCATGATGTGCATCAGGTGATGGAGCTGTGCGATCGCGCCAGTGTGATGAAGAATGGCAAGCTGGTGGGCACCGTCAATGTGGCGGATGTCACCGATGATGATCTGCTTGGCATGATCATTCTTGGCAAACACCCGCACGAGACTGCTGCGGCTTGATGACATGGCTGTCTGACTATCACGCGGGATGGCCCTGAGCCTAAATAAGGGCGGTCGATATCCAGGGAAATCGGCTCAGCAGGACAAGGATCACCGCAACAGCCAGCAAGAACGGCCAGAGGGATTTCAGGATGCGCCAAGGTGAGACGTTGCTCACAGAGGAGGCGATGTAGAGCCCCACGCCCACCGGTGGTGTCAGCAGCCCCAACACCAAGTTCAGGCACATCACCACGCCGAACTGGTAGGGGCTGATGTCATAGTCATTCATGGCGATTGGCAACAGGATGGGGGTGATAAGGATCACCGCTGCGATCCCATCAACCAGCATACCGACGAACAGAAGGATTAGGTTGACGATCAGCAGAAACACAAAGGGATCGCTGGTGATCGATGTGATCAGGGCGGCCAGTTTTTGCGGCAGGGCTTCATAGATAATCACCCAGCCAAACACGTTGGCTGCTGCAATCATGAAGACGACCATCGATGCGTTCATGGCTGTGCGCTTGAACATGCCCAACAGGGCGCTTGGTTTCAGTTCTCCATAGACCAGCCAACCAACCAGAAAAGCGATCAGCGAGGCGATGGCGGCGCTCTCGGTGGGGGTGGCAATTCCAAACAGAATGCCGCCAATGATGGCCAGCGGAATGAGCGCAGCAGGCAGGCAATGCAGGAGCGCTGTGTAACTTTCTTTGCGATTGAACCAGTTGCCCTTGGGAAACTCTGCGGTAAGCCCGATGACAAAAATCACCGCAGCGAAAGCCGCCGCCAACAAAAGGCCTGGCAAAATGCCCGCCAAGAACATGTTGCCAATCGGGATCTGCGCCAGCACCCCATAAATCACGAACATCATGGAGGGTGGGATGACCGGCGCCAACAGCCCCCCGGCTGCCGTTGTCGCGGCAGCAAATCCCTTGTCGTAGCCCTCTTTTTCCATCTCAGGCGTCATGGCGCGTGCCATGACCGCGATCTGAGCCGTCGCAGAGCCGATGATCGCCGCCATGAACATGTTGGTGAGCAGGTTGATGTAGGCCAGTCCACCGCGAAAGCCGCCAACGAACACCCGGGCTGCGTTTATCAGCCGACGCGTCATGCCGCCCTCGTTCATCAACTCACCGGTGAGCATGAAGAGGGGAATGGCCAGCAGCCCATAATTCTCCAACCCGGAAAACATCTTTTGGGCGAAGCTGTCATAGAGAACGGTGTTGCCGCTTTCCCAGATATACCAGATTGCCGTCAGCGCCAGCACAAGCGCGACAGGCACGGCAATCAGCAGCTTGAAGGCGAAAATCAGCGGCGTCATGGCTGGTTTTCTCGCTCAGTTGCACCTTGGCCGATCAGATTGGCAAAGCTGTGCAGCGTTGCGCCGATGGCAAAGGCCCACATCACCATCCAAACCCAGTATTTGCGGATGCCAAGCGTCGTGGTCGGTTCAGCGTAGATGAAATTGAACGTCGCGCCTTGAAAAGCTTGGGTGTCAAAGCCTTGTCGGGCAAGCTCCAGCGGCGAGTACCAGCGCCAGCAGAACCAGATCATAAAGAGCGCGAAGGCAAGGACCACCAGGTCCACCAGCTTGGCGACAGCGCGTTGCAGAAGGGATGGTAGAGCATCGGTCAGGATCGTGATCACGATCGTATGTCCGAAGTGCAAGGCGGCTGACGCACCCAGAAACGTCATCCAGGCCATGGCGTAGATCGCCAGTTCATCGACCCAGAACAGAGCAGCGCCGATGCTACGTGTGACGACATTGAGCAGGATGAGAACCGTGATCGAAAGGGCCAGAAGGGCTGCAAGCATCAGTTCGATACGTGCCCACCGGGCTGAGATACGTCCGATCATAGGGCTCTCTCCAAAAATTCAGGGCGCGCACCCAAGCACGCGCCCCAACCGTGTATGTCTCTGCAATTACTGGGCCGTTTCGGCGGCAACCTCACGCAGATCATCAAGGACTGAAGAGCGCTCAGACCAAATCTCGTTCCAGGCGTCGATGGCACCGCCGAAGAAGCTTTCATCGACTTCAATATAAGTACGACCTGTCTCGCGCACCTGGTCAAGCCAGCCTTGCTCCCGCTCAACATAGGCGTCGATGGTGCTATCGACATGGCTGGCCATCAGTTCGCCAATCATCGTGCGATCCTCTTCCGACAGACCTGCCCAGACACGGGCTGAAACCAGACCCACCATCGGGAACATCATGTGGTCGGACTGCACGACGGTGTCGGCGTGCTCATAGTATTTGAGAATCCAAATCAGCTCCGCATCCATGTCGATCGCATCGACCTGTCCATTTGCCAATGCGTCATAGACGGCAGGCAAGGGCATCGGGGTCGGCGCGGCCCCGATGGCATTGTAGAAATCCAAAATCGGCTCAAATGGCGTGATCCGAAGTTTGAGCCCTGCCAAATCTTCAGCGGATGTGATGTCGCCGCGGCTGACAATCTGGCGCAGGCCCGCCATGCCGTAGCCTGTGCCCACAACGCCAACTTGCGCAGGCAACTGGTCGAGCATCCCTTGGGCTGTTTCGCTGCGCAGGATACGTCCAGCGTGGGCAATATCGTCTGCCAGATAGGGCGCATAGAGAGCGCCGAAATCAGGTGCGCGGTTGGAAACTTCGGCAACCGTCATGAAGGCCATGTCCAGTGCGCCGGTCTGTAGCTGCTGGAGCATCTCAGCTTCGTTGCCCAACTGGCGTGCGGGGAAAACTGTCACGCTGTGCGCGCCGCCGCTGGCCTCGGCCAGTTCAGCACCGAAAGCCTCGGCGGCCACGGTCCAAATGTGGGGCGGTGGGGTGATGAGGCCGAGACGGAACTCTTCGGCAAAGGCCGGCCCTGTTGAGGCCAGCGCAATCGCGGTCCCGGTAAGTGCTTTGACAATGGTGTTCATTGGTCTGATCCTTGTTGTATTCGCATGGGTTTCAGAGCTGCACCCAGTCTTCAGGCGGTTTGCCTTTGCCGGGGTGGATTTCGCCGCAATTGGGGCAGGTGCGCGCCTCTATGCTGTTGTGGAAAGCGTCGTAGATTTTTGGCAACGCGGTCACGATGCCTTCAGGACCGTCCAGTGCGACCTCTTCTCGGTGCACCAGTCCTTGGCAGTTGAAGCAGTACCACTCAAAGCCCTCTTTCATGCCAGGCTGACGCGGCGCCTCGACAACAATACCGACAGACCCTTCTTTGGGACGCTGAGGTGCATGGCGCACATGTGGCGGCAGGAGAAAGACTTCGCCTTCACGCACCGGCACATCGTAGATTTTGCCGCCATCGGCGATCTTCAGCATCATGTCGCCCTTCTGCTGGAAGAACCATTCCTCGACTGGATCATCGTGAAAATCGACGCGGGTGTTTGGCCCGCCGACGACCATAACGATCATATTGCCTTCCCTGTGCAATAGCTGATTGCCAACGGGCGGACGCAGCTTGTCGGCGTTGTCTTCGACCCACTTCTTGAAATTGAAGGGCTTCAATGTTGGATGTTCGCTCATGGGTTCCTCCCGCCTGGCGCATTGTTTGCTGCTGCAACACTGCTTTCAAGGTCAAAGCGTAGGAGAAATGGGAGCTAAGCAATATTTGTTTCCGGGAAAGTGGATATCAGTATTCCTGATATCTGATTGGGCCAGAAACACCCATGCGGTACCGCTCATGGCTCCGGGTTAGAGCTGAAGGCCGCAACCTTCGAAAGCGGCGTTGGTGGCGGCTTTTTCTGCCTCGGTCAATTCCAGCATCGGGTGACGCACGCGTCCGCCAACCTGGCCCAGAAGCTCCTGCCAATATTTGCCGTGCGCCGTCGGCTTGCCGCCTGGCTTGGTGGTCCGGATCGCATCGCGCACCGGCTGCAAGCTATCGCGCACGCGTCTGGCGGCATCAAAGTTCCCGGCAAAGGCTAGCTTAGTGTATTCATGCATCCGGCGATCGTTTTTGGTCTGTAGCTGGTAGGGTGGCGAGGAGCACAGATAAAGCTTCCAACCAAGTTCCTGGATATTGTCCAGCCAGTCATCTTCCGCCGAGGTTGAGACCAGGATCTTGTCGCCCACCATCTGCGTCAGGCGGTTATACATCTCGCGCGGGACGGAATATTTGATCGCCATGATGTTGGGCAACTCTGCAATGCGGGCGCAGGTTTCCGGCTCCATCAGATAACCGCTGTCTGGGTGGCTCCACATGGCAATGCCAATATCGAGGCGGTCACAAAAGTACTTGTAGTAGGTGTAGAGCACCTCATCGCGGTCATGGCAGAAGCTGAGCATCGGCGCGTGCACCACCACATAGTCCGCGCCACACTCCTGCGCGTGACGCCCCAGTTCCAGCACGGTATCGACGTTTTGGTCGGAGATCGACATGATCGTCCCGGCCTTGTCGCCGCATTCCTCAACCGCAATCGTCATGTTGCGTTTGCGTTCGTCCAGCGACATCGACCAGAACTCACCCTGTTTGCCGGCGATGAACAGCCCCTGGATTTCCAGATCATCAATCCAATGCCGGATGTTGCGACGCAACCCAGCCTCATTGAGGTTTAGATTGTCGTCAAACGGGTTGAGGGCTGCGGCCCAGATGCCGCGCATTGTTTCGCGGGCATAGGTTTTGGAGTCGTTTTTGGCGTATTTCATGGGCTTGGTTCCGGTCGGAAGGTATTTGCCGGCGAACAAGGGCTCGCGAAGCACCTGGAACGCGGCTTGATTGCAAGCACTAAGGCAAGGGTGGCACTGAAAAACCAATCACATTGACAGAAACTGGGTATCCAATATTTTGATATCAAAGGGCTGATACTTTCCGATACGCTCAATCGTGGATCAGGAGGGTTTCATGGAGATCGGCATCATCGGGGAGGGCGCTATTGGGCGATACGTGGTTGGAATTCTCGATGAGCGCGGTCTCGGACCGCATGTGATTGTGACGCGATCCTGCCACTTGGAGGAAGCCTCAGCAGACAGCATACCCCATGTCGGATCAGTTGCTGATCTGCCGCCGGGCATCACACTGATGGTGGAGTGTGCGGGGCATGCGGCCTTGGCCGAGCATGGTTGCGCTGTTTTGGAGCGCGGTATTGACCTGATTACCATCTCACTTGGCGCCCTAGCCGATAACGTTCTGGCAGAAAACCTTGCCGATGCGGCGCGCAGCGGTGGGGCCCAACTCCATCTGGCCAGCGGTGCCATTGGTGCGCTCGATTGTCTTCAGGCCGCAAAGGTCGGCGGTCTTAGCGAGGTGACCTATGTTGGCCGTAAGCCGCCGCGCAGCTGGCAAGGTTCACCGGCAGAAAACCAGCTTGATCTTGATAGTTTGGAGGTCGCAGCAACGCATTTTGAAGGCACCGCTCGTGATGCAGCCATGGCCTATCCCAAGAACGCCAATGTTGCTGCGGCCGTTGCTCTGGCGGGATCGGGTTTTGACGCCACCTGGGTCAAGTTGGTGGCTGATCCTTCCATCAGTGTGAACATTCACGAGATCCATGCGGTGGGTGCCTTTGGGCGGTTTTCGTTCCAAATCGAGGGCAAGGCCCTGCCGGATAATCCACGCAGTTCGGCCCTTGCGGCCATGAGTGCCATTTCGGCCATTGATCGCGAGCTCGATCCGATCACGCTGTAAATTTTTGTTTGTCGTGTTTTCGAACCGCCAAACCGCACACACTTTGGCTGAAAACATCCTAAGGAAACTTCATGGCCACCCGCCACACCCGTATCGTCGAGCGTGCATTGACGCGGCTGAAATTGCGGCAGTTACGGCTTTTGGTTGCCGTTGGTCAGCATGGCAGCATTCAAAACGCCGCACACGACCTCAGCATATCGCAGCCGGCAGCGACCAAGATGATCCAAGACCTTGAATTGGATTTTGAGGTCAAGCTGTTCGACCGGACCAACCGGGGTGTGGTGCCAACGGTGTTCGGCGAGTCGCTGATCCGTCACGGCAAGCTTATCTTCGCCCAGGTTTCAAACGCCGCCCAGGAACTTGATGATCTCAATGAGGGAAGCAGCGGTCGTGTCGTCGTGGGCACGTTGCTGGCCGCGTCTCCTTCTTTGCTGCCGATGGCTGTGGAGCGCCTGTTGAAGGATCGGCCAAATGTGGCGATCAAGATCGTCGAGGGCACCAACGAGGTGCTGATGCCAGCGCTGCTCTCAGGTGAAATCGACATGGTGGTGGGGCGGCTGCCGAGCCACCGGCATCGTGAAAACATTAGCCAAGAAAAGTTCTTTGATGAGCGTGTTTTGGCTGTTGTCGGCACGCAGCATCCGTTGCTGAAGCAGGCCAACATTTCCTTTGAGCAGCTCAAGCCCTACGGGTGGATCCTACCGCCAGTTGAGACCACTTTGCGCCGCCAGACCGACCAGTTTTTCATCAGGCAGGGGCAATATGTGCCGCACGCGGCAATTGAGTCCGTGTCTTATTTGGCCAACCGCTCTCTTCTCATGTCGCATGATTTTATAGGTCTTATGCCCGCCCATGTGGCTGCGCTTGATATTCAAGGCGGCCTTTTGGCGGGCATCGACTGGGTGGCGCCCTTTGGTGCTGGTCCGGTTGGTGTCTCCTATCGAGGCAAGCAAAGCCTTTCACCTGCGGGCAGCACGTTTTTAGATGCCTTGCGAGCGGCGGCCACCGAGATTGGACGCGCCCATCCGGCGATCTGATATTCGCGTTTGCGATATCAGTATTTGTTCAATTCGATTGTAGTCATGTCCCGCCCGCAAGACACTTTGCTCAAACCAAAATGACTGCATTGAGGTTGCTATGAGCACCTACCCAGACCTGAAACTCTTCATCGGCGGCGCGTGGCGTAAGACTCACGAGACCCTCTCGGTCGTCAATCCAGCCACCGAAGAGGAGCTTGGGCGTCTCCCACAGGCTGGATTGTCCGATCTGGAAGATGCGCTGAGGGCTGCGGAATCCGGTTTTGAGATTTGGCGCAAGACCCCACCGCGTGCGCGCGCCGATATCATGCTTCGAGCGGCAGCGATCCTGCGGGACTGGCAGGAGGATATTGCCCAAGCCATCACAGCCGAGCATGGCAAACCGCTGGCGCAGGCCCGGCTGGAAGTCATTCGCGGCGTCGAGTTCTTTGAATGGGATGCAGGCGAAGCGATGCGTATGTATGGCCGCGTCATCCCCTCGGCACCGGGCAACAAGATCTCGGTGCACCATCACCCAATCGGTGTGGTGGCGGCGTTTTCGCCGTGGAACTTCCCGATGAGCCAACCGGCCCGCAAGATCGCTGGAGCGCTGGCCTCTGGCTGTTCGATCATTCTCAAGGCCGCAGAAGAAACACCGGCCGGTGCCATTTATATTGCGCGCGCGTTCGAAGAAGCAGGCCTGCCCGCCGGTGTTTTGAATCTGGTTTTTGGCACGCCGGCTGACATCTCGCAGTTCCTTATCCCACAGCCTGCCGTGCGGCTGGTCGCTCTGACCGGCTCAACCACAGTCGGGCGGCATCTGACGGAGCTTGCAGCGCAAAGCGACACCCGTGTATTGATGGAACTGGGTGGCCACGCGCCTGTTATTGTCTGCGAGGACACCGATGTTGAGAATGCTGCGATCAGCGGCGCTGTGCGCAAGATGCGCAATGCTGGACAGGTGTGCACCTCGCCGACGCGGTTCTTCGTTCACGAAAGCATTTTTGAGGAGTTTGCCGACAGGTTCACCGAACGGGCTGCGGCCACTGTGGTTGGAAACGGCATGAAAGATGGTGTTGAGATGGGGCCCCTGGCCAACGAACGGCGCGTTCCCTTCCTGACCGGACTGGTAGAGGATGCAGTGGCGCAAGGTGCCAAGGTGCGCACCGGCGGCGCGCGCCAGGGCGATACGGGCCATTTCTTCCAGCCGACGGTTCTGACCCATGTGCCGAACATTGCAAAAATTATGCAGGAGGAACCCTTTGGCCCCATCGCTATACTCAATCCCGTGAAAGATCTGGATCAGGCGATCGCAGAGGCCAATTCTGTGCCCTATGGGCTGGCGGGCTATGGTTTCACCAATCGCGCCGATTACATTGACCGCATGATCGACGAGGTGGAGGTTGGTAACTTCTCCATCAACACGCTGGAAGCCTCCTTGCCAGAAACGCCCTTTGGCGGGGTCAAATCCAGCGGTTATGGGCGTGAAGGCGGCACCGAAGGGCTGGGAAGCTACATGACCATCAAGAACGTCTGGCACTCGGCCAATATCGTTTAGTTTTCGATGCGTTTGCGTGCACCGGAGACATTCCGACTTCATCAAGAGCTGCGCGATGGTCTATATTCCGCTAGAGATAATCTATCTGGATGGCAGTTCGCTGGGGCCGTGGTCATCTGGCGGGATCGCTGCGTGTCATCATGTGGAGATGGTGGGGTGACAGTCTTCTACGCAGGTGTTTGCTGCCGGGATATTTGGCTTTTAACTCGCGGTGCTTAAGCGGCAAAAACAGTGATTGCCGAGCGTGCCAGCAGCGCGACGCTTGCCAGGACACAGAGCCCCAAAACGGCAGGGCGCAGCCATGGCGCTGAGCGCGGGTCGGTGATGACAAAGCGCGCAGCGTAAAACCCGAACAGGACCGCTGGGATCAGCGCGAGGCCACGCACCATGTCTGGCACGCCAAAGCTGCCGAAGACCGTCAATGAGACAAGCGACACGCAAGCGCCCAATAGCAGAACGGCGTTCATGGTCGCGCGCAATTGGTTGGGCGGCATGTTCTGCAAAGCAATCGCAAAAGGTGGCGCGCCAACCGACGTGAGCGTTCCCATGAAGCCTGAAAGCACACCGGCAATAGCCGCGCTGGGCACGCTGGGCTTGATGGTAGGGCCGAACAGGGACATGGCGACCGCAATCAAAACCAGTACGGCAAACAAAATCTGAAACAGGGTTGGCGATAGGCTTGCGAGAAGCGATGCGGCGAGGATCGCTGCTGGAATACGCCCAAAAACTCCGGCAGCCACATAAGAACGGTTGATGTGTTTTACATCGCGCGCCGCCGACAAAAAGCTGATCAGAATGCCGAGAAAAATGATCGTGCCTGGAACAAATTTCGGATCGATCAGCAGCATCACCGGCGCTGCTATCAGGCCAAAACCGATACCGGTTGAGGATTGGACAATTGCAGCGAAGACAACCGCCACAAAGCCTGCAGCAAAGGCTGCAGAGAGTATTCCACCATCACTCAGTAGTTCCATTGTGATCAGCCGACTGACGCGTCAATGGTCGCTTTGTCGCGATTGGGTGTAATCCCCTTAGGAGCGCCGTCCCCGATCTCAGGAACGGCGTCAAGCAGCGCCCGCGTATAAGGCTGTGATGGGTTGGAATATATGTCTTTGACCGGGCCACTCTCGATGATTTTGCCCGACTTCATGATGGCTACGCGGTCGGCAATGTGGCGTACAACAGCCAGATCATGGGCGATGAACAGATACGTCAAACCAAGACGTGCCTGCAGATCTTGCATCAAATTGACGACCTGCGCGCGGATTGAGACATCAAGCGCGGATACCGGTTCATCGGCGATGATGAAGCGCGGTTCCAGCGTGAGAGCTCGCGCAATGCCAACGCGCTGGCGCTGGCCACCTGAAAAGGCGTGGGGGTGGCGTTCCGCAGCGTCGGCGGGAAGACCGACCAATTCCAGCAGATGAGCGACCCGGTCGCGCAGCTTGTTGGGGTCGGTTTCGATGCCGTGCACAATCAGCGGCTCAGCAACAATATCTTGGACAGTCATGCGCGGGTTGAGGCTGGAGTAGGGGTCTTGAAAGATGAGCTGCATATCGCGTCGCAACCGCCGCAACGGTTCGCGGCCAAGCGTTGTGATTTCCTGACCGTCAAAGTTGATCGAGCCCGACGTCACCGGAACCGCGCGTAGAACTGCCCGGCCGGTGGTGGTTTTGCCGGAGCCACTTTCTCCCACAAGGCCAAGCGTTTCGCCCGGCCAGATATCAAAACTCACATTATCGACGGCCTTTAGAATGTCGCGCTTTCCAAACAGACCTTGGCTGCCAATCGGATAGTGGACGGACAGATTGCGCACGCTGAGCAGCGGTGCTTCGTTTGTCGGGACGGATGGCGCGTGCTCGCTTTCTCCGGCCACATTTGCTGGCGTCCGCCGCGTGATGGGATTGTGGCACGCCAGCCGTCCCTTACCTTTGCCGAGAGAAGAAAGAGCAGGAGCGGCGGCGCATAGGTCGGTTGCGTTGGCACAGCGCGGTCGAAAACTGCATTGGGTACGGGGCAAGCGTAAGTCTGGTGGTTGGCCGTCAATCGTTTCCAGACGGTGACGGGTATGCGCCAGCGTCGGCGTGGCAGCAACCAGGCCAGCCGTATAAGGATGCGATGGCGTATGCAGCATGCGACTGGCCGGTCCATCTTCCACGATTTCGCCAGCATACATCACCGCTACATCATGGCAGAGCTTGGCCACGACGCCCAAATCATGGGTGATCATCAGCACGGCCAGCGACAGCCGTTGCTGCAACTCAGCCAGCAGATCGAGTAGGCTTGCTTGCACCGTCACATCAAGTGCGGTGGTTGGCTCATCGGCGATCAAAAGCTCCGGCTCACTGGCGAGCGCCATGGCGATCAGAACGCGCTGTCGCATCCCGCCTGAAAACTCGTGCGGGAATTGCAAAACACGTTTTTGCGGCTGCGAGATGTGCACCATATCCAGCAATTCGATGGCGCGCTTGTGCGCAGCGGCGCCGGACAGTCCGCGATGGCGAGTCAAAACCTCGGCAATCTGGTCGCCAACCGTGAACAGCGGATCAAGGCTGGTCATTGGGTCTTGAAAGACCATGGCGATGTCGCGCCCGCACACCTCACGGCGATACTTGGCAGCATCCGGTCCGATCAGGCTTTGGCCTTTCCAGCGCACATCGCCACCAAAAATGCGTCCGGGCAATTGCACCAGGCCCATAATGGCTTGTGAGGTGACGGACTTGCCGCAGCCGGATTCCCCCACCAGGCCGAGCGCCTGACCGGGTTTGAGAGAAAAGGACACATCGCGCACTGCATGCACACGGCCGCGCCTGGTGAGGAACTCAACATCCAGACCGTCAACGGTCAGCAGGGCATCGCTCATTTGGCGGCCCCAAAGCGCCGCGCGAAACGCTTCTCGCGCTCAACCGGGTCGGTCGTCACGCGTAGCCAAGAAGCGATGAGATTGATGGCCAGCACCGTGAAGGCGATGGCAAGGCCAGGGAAGGTGACGAGCCACCAGGCGCGGAACATGTAGTCTTTGCCTTGCGCGACATCGAGGCCCCAGGATGTTGCTGGCGGTTGAACCCCAAGGCCCAAGAACGACAAGGCCGCCTCAGCCAGCACAATGCGAGCAAACTCCAGCGTGCCGAGTGTCAGCAGCGGTGCGGCCAAGTTCGGCAACAGATGACGAATAAGGATGCGTCCGGTGCGACAGCCCAGAAGTTCAGCGGCTTCAACAAAGGCAGTTTGGCGCAAGCCAAGGACCACGCTGCGTGTGAGCCGCGCGTAGACCATCCATCCATTGAGCGCGAGCACCACGATCACGGTGGTCATGCTTGGACCGATGACGGCCAAAATCAGCAGCGCTAGCAGCAATCCAGGGAAGGCAACTTGGGTATCGATGAAGCCGGTGATCCATTGGTCTGTTCGCCCGCCCGCATAACCAGAAATCAGGCCCATCAGAACGCCGAAGGAACCGGCAACCAGCACGGTGGCAAAGCCAACAAAAAGCGAGATGCGTGATCCGTGTAGAAGACGAGACAGCACATCACGGCCCAAATGATCGGTGCCAAGCAGATGGCTCCAGGTGCCGCCATCCATCCAGATCGGTGGTTGAAGGCGGGCTATGATGTTCTGCGCTGCAGGATCGTGCGGGGCCAAGAATGGCGCAAAAACGGCGATGAAGAGCAGGAAGCCAAGGCAAATGGCACCGATAAGGCCAGGCGTGTCGGCGCGCAGATCGGCCCAATAGCCACCAGCGGCCTGGGTATCGCCGATTGGCACGATGGGAGCGTCGGTGACCGCCGCGCTATCGGACTCCACAATACTCATTTGGCGCTCATTTCGATGCGCGGATCGATCGCTTTGTAGACGATATCGAGCATCAGATTGAGGACGACAACCATGATTGCTGTGACAAACACGATGGCCTGCAACAAGATCAGGTCCTGTCGCTCAATGGCTTGAATGGCGGTGAGGCCAAGGCCCGGCCATGCAAAAACGGTTTCCACCACCACCGTGTAGCCCGAGACAATGCGGATGAGTTCCCAGCCAGCGATGGTGAGGATCGGCACCGCTGAATTGCGCAAAGCGTGTACGCCGATGACCCGCCATGGCAGCATGCCCTTGGCGCGTAGCACCTTTACATATTGCGCATTGAGCTCATCGATCATGGTTGAGCGCACCACCATCACCAGCCGTGTCATCGCGGGCAGAGCCAGGGTGAGGGCGGGCAGAACAAGGTGATCCAGCCCTCCCGCACCGGAGGTGGGTAGCCAGCCAAGGGTGAGCGAGAAAAAGACGATGAAAAGCAGCCCCAACCAGAACTGCGGGATCGAGAGGCCCAGCAGGCTGATGACCACCACAATACGGTCCACAATGCCTTCAGGCCGAAGGGCAGCGATAACGCCGAGAGGCACCGCCAGTGTGACGGCCAATGCAATCGCGGCAAAGGTAAGCACCAGCGTTGCTGGTGCCCGCTCAATGATGATCTCAAGAACGGGGCGCCGCTGCCAAAGCGACTCCCCGAAATCAAGAACGGCGACATCGCGCACATAGGTCAGGAACTGCTCAAAGATCGGCCGGTCTAGGCCAAGCTGCGCCTCGAAGGCGGCGCGCTGCTCTGCCGTTGCTTCCAACGGCAGCATCACACGCACCGGATCTCCGATCAGTCGCGTCAAGATGAACACGACAACGACAACCGACAGGACGACGATCACGCCCTGCCACAGGCGGTTGATGACAAACCGACTCATGAGCGCTGTTCCAGATGGATGCGCCTACTCAACGCTCATGGTGCTGACGAACATCTTGCCGTCGACACGTGGCTCCCAGCTCAAGCGCTCGCTCATGCCCCAGATGTTGTTGATGTTGAGGAGAAACGTAAGAAGCGCCTCCTCATGGGCATATTCAACAACGTCCTCGTAGATCGCCTGACGCTGATCAAGATCGATCTCGGTGCGTGCTGCGGTGATCCACTCTTCCATCTGCGCAATGCTGTTGGAAGCGCCGAAGCCTGACGGTGCCAAATAGGCTGAGAAAGACCGGTCAGCATCAAGAAGTTCGTTGCCCGACACAATGAAAATAGCGTCTGAGCGCTGCCCGTCTTCTGAGCGGAAAAGGCGCTGCAGATACTCGTCGAACTCATAAATCTGGACATCGACATCCAACCCTACTGCTGACCAGTATCCGCCAATCACTTCGGTCAGTTCACGATCTTTCAGCCAGCGACCCGACGTGCTGACCAGCGTGATCTGACCATCAGAAGCCCCAGCTTCAGCAAGCAATTCGCGTGCACGATCAGGGTCATAGGGGTAAGCTGAAATGTCTTCATTGTAGCCAAAATAGGTTGGTCCAAGCAGCTGACCAGCTTCAACCTGCGCTTGTCCTTCGAACAGAGCAGAGGCCAAGGCTTCTTTGTCAATGGCGTAGTTCAGCGCTTGGCGCACGCGCGTGTCAGCGGTGATGCCGCCATCATGGTTGAGTAGCACCATTGGGTGCTCAAGGCTGCGCATGGACGCGGCCTGCGGCACTTGGCCCATGAACTCTGGCAGCAGGTTGGTGACCAGATCAACTTCACCGGCAAGCAGCGTTGACAGGCGGGTGCCCGGCTCTTCGATGAAGCGATAGGTCACGCCTGTGACATCGGGCGCACCGCCACGATAATCTGGGTCAGCTTCCAGAACGATTTGGTTGCCGCGATCCCAGCTAACAAACCGGTAGGGTCCACTACCAACGGGTGCCTGAGCAAAATCTTCGCTTTGGCTGGCTTCAGGCGGCACGATCATGAAGTAGTACATGCGCGCTGGAAGGATCGGGTCAGGACCCGACGTGGTGATATGCACCGTGACGTCGTCAATGGCCTGCGCGCCGGACAATGTGGAGAAATACGACAGCTGCTCGGAGTTCAGTTCCGGATCGATCATCCGCTCCACCGAAAAGGCAACGGCCTGCGCGTTGAGTGGCTCACCATTATGGAATGTGATGCCTGGCTCAATCGTGAACTCCCACGTGTTGGGGTCGATTTGTGTTGGCCACGCGGAGGCAATGCCCAAATCCAGATTGCCTTCGGTGTCGCGCACCATCAGCGTATCGAAAACATTGTCGTTGACCGCTTTCTCGCCGCCATCATCGGCGGCATGCGGATCAAGTGTTGTCGGCTCACTGCCGATGACGATTGTGATGTCATTGGCCCAAGCGGCCATCGGCGTGATGGCCACGATGGCGGCGACGCACCAGCTTATGAATTGGCTGCGCATGTTTACTACCTCTAGTTGTCTTCGGATTGTCTGCAAATGAATTGGCCCGCAACCGGAAGATGACGCTAGCATTGCCTTAACGTCAACCGGCAACCGTTAATTAGGTTGGTAAGGATGTGGATCGATGGCCGGTTTGCGCCCCGTAATGAGGTCGGCCATCAGCTGTCCAGCGCCAGCGGCTTGCGTCCAGCCATTGGAGCCGTGGCCGAGGTTGAGCCACAATCCTTGCACACCGGGCGCTGCACCTATGCGGGCCCGGCCATCCGGTGTCATCGGGCGAAATCCACACCATGGTGTGGGCTCTGAAGCCCCGCCAAGCGTGGGAAACAGTGCCTCGGTTTCGGCTCGGATCGCATCGATTTGCGCGGCGCGTAGCTGCGTGTCGAATCCTGACAGTTCGGCCACACCTCCCACACGCACTCTGTTGCCGAGGCGCGTGAACATCAGTTTGGAATCCTCATCCATCACCGATGATCTTGGTCCATTAAAGTCATCATTTAACGTGTACGTCAGTGAATAGCCCTTCACAGGATAGATTGGCTGGCCAAGACCAAGGGGTACAAGAAGCTTATTGGCGAAGGGGCCAGCTGTTAGCACAAGCCGCGCGCCGGTGATGGGCCCTTGCGATGTTTGAAGCGCTGCAAATCGGTTGGATGTCAACTCGATGGAGAGAACATCAGTGCCAAATGAAAAACCAACACCGCGGTCTTCAAGCCAGTTCGCCATAGCCTTGCAAAACGCCGCGCAGTCGCCCGTCTGATCGTCTGGCAAGTGCAGCGCTCCGGTGAACTGGGCAGATGAACCCGCTAGCGCCGGCTCGATTTGCGCGATCTCGTGCGACGGGACGAGCCGATGGGAAATGCCAAGGCTCTCAAGCACCGAGGCTGCGCGTTGACCAGCCTGCCAACTCTCCTTTGACCTGAAGGTTTGCAAAACGCCGCCCTTGCCATGATCGAAGGCGATGCCAGTATCCTCGATAAGCTTGGCTAACTGATCCTGGCTGTAGTGGGCAATGGCTTGCATGGCGCGTTTGTTGGCTGCGCTGCGGCCAGCATTGCATTCGCGGGCGAACCGCAGGAGCCAGGTCCATTGCGCGGGGTCCAGGCGCGGCCTGATTTTGAGTGGCGCTGAAGGCGCCACCATCCATTTGATCGCCTTGCCAACCATGCCCGGCGCAGCCCACGGGCCTGCAAAGCCAGGGCAAAGGCCCCCGGCATTGCCAAAACTCGTCGCAAGTCCTGGGCCCTCCAAACGCTCGACGATGTGGACATCCTGCCCGTCCTTGTGAAGCGCATAGGCCGTGGCAAGGCCGATGACACCGGCGCCAAGAACAAGGGTGGTCATCGCTTGGCAGCGTCTTTGATCTGCTTATTCAGCCGCTGCCATGGCGGCGGGTCCGGTTCGAAAACCATAGCGCTGATCAAGGCCAAGCTCGCGCACCATATCAAGTGCAGCGGCCAGCGCGGGGGCTGGCAGGGGCTGCAACGGTTCGCGCAGCGGGCCTGACGGCAGACCAATGGCACGCATCAGTGTTTTGACCGCGACCGGATTGACCGCTGAATAGGCAAAATGCAGCACGGGCAGATTGTCCAACCAAGCTTTGCGGCAGGCGAAAGCATCCTCGCCTGTTGCCCAAGGTTTTGAGATCACGGCCATTTCGCGTGGGATCAAATTGCCAGTCATGTTGGCGGTGCCGTGTCCGCCAAGCGCCATGGTTGGAACAACCAGTCCCAGGTTTGGCGAACAGCAGCACATGATCGACATATCCGGCTGCGCTGCGCACATCTGCGCAACCTGGCCAACGCGGGTTGTGGATTCTTTGAGCACCACCATGTTGGGATGATCAGCCAAACGCAAAAGATCTGACCAGTGCAGATCCGTCTTCACCCGTGGTGGATTGTTGTAAAAGCCCATCGCCAGATCAGCGCTGTCGAGCACGGCGAGCGCATAGTCGGTGATCGCAGCATTGTCGGCGCAAATGTAAGATGGGGCGGCGATGATTGCGCCATCGGCACCTTCATTGGCGGCGTAGCGCACATACTCAATGGTGGTCGCGGTGTTGTTGCCCGTGCAGCCGTACCACATGGTGACGCCTGGCTTGCGCATGGTGAGCGTGCGGGCAATGATCTCGCGGCGTTCTTCGGCAGACAGCATCGAGACTTCGCCCGTTGATCCCATGATGAGCAGAGCCGATGTGCCGTTCTCGGCATGCCAGTCGATCAGCGTGCGAAAGCCTTCATAATCGACAGACCCGTCGTCGTTCATGGGTGTGACGAGCGCAACGAAAGAGCCACTAGGCTTCATATGAGTCTTTGAAATGGTCATGCGGTGTCTCCTTGAGGGGGCTTTGGGCACTCGGATGGATGTTTACGTAAAGTCATAGCGTACCAGGATAGTCACCGCCATCCATGAGGATGGATTGGCCCGTCATCAGGCCTGCGTGAGAGGAGGCAAGAAACGCGAACAAAGCGCCGATCTCGTCTGGGCGGCCAAAACGTTTGGCGGGGCTTTTGGCGGCGCGCACGGCCCAAATGTCTTCAAAACTTTGACCCGTCGTCTCAACCAATTTTTCAACGTGTTGGCGCTGGCCATCACTGTCGATGATACCGGGCAGGATGTTGTTGATCGTCACATTGTTGGCAACGCCCAGCCGGGCGATCCCAGCGCAAAAACCAACCAAACCGGTTCGCGCGCCATTGGACAGCGAGAGTTCTGCGTGTGGAATTTTTACCCCGCGTGAGGTGATGTTGACGATGCGGCCAAAGCCGCGTTCCACCATTCCATCGAAGGTTGCTCGGATCATCTCGATGGGCGCCAGCATCATCAGGTCCAGCGCCTCGATCCAGGCCTCGCGGTCGTGATCACGAAAGTCTCCGGGTTTCATGCCACCGGCATTGTTGAGCAGGATGTCGGGGTGCGGGCAGGCCGCCAACGCAGCCGCGCGGCCTTCTGGCGTTGTGACATCAGCGGCAACGGCTGTTACATCGGCGCCGGTTTGATCGCGAATCTCAGCGGCGGTTTGGTTCAGTGCCTCCTGCCCACGGGCAACGATGGTGATCGCAACGCCTTCGCGCGCCAAGGCAAAAGCACAAGCCCGGCCCATGCCTTTGCTGGCTCCTGTCAGCAGAGCTTTGCGCCCGGCAACTCCCATATCCATTGCGATCTCCTTGCGTGTTGGGGCGGCAGTGTCATTGCCGCGGGTGTGCTGTCAATTGCTTTCCCACTGCTTTGCCTTGGTTGGACCATTGCAGCCGTAAGGGCAATTGGGCATGGTCGGCACAACCAATGGAAATGGAGATGGTCACATGGCTTCGCAAAAAATCGCATTGATTACAGCAGGTGGTAGCGGCATGGGCGCTGCTGCGGCGCGCCATTTGGGCGAGAAAGGCTATGGAGTCGGTATTCTGTCGATTTCCGGCAAAGGTGAAGCATTGGCCAAGGAACTGGGCGGCGTTGGAGTTACTGGGTCCAACCTTGAGACCGCTGATCTACAGAAGCTGGTTGATGCTGCCATGGAGCGGTGGGGTCGCATCGACGTGCTTGTAAACTCAGCTGGTCATGCGCCGAAGGGCGAGCTGCTGGAAATCAGCGATGAAGATTGGCACACAGCCATGGATTACCTGCTGATGAACGTTATCCGTCCGACGCGGCTGGTCGCCCCTATCATGGCCAAGCAGGGTGGCGGTACGATCATCAACATTTCCAGTTTTGCCACGTTTGAGCCGGACTTGCTGTTCCCGACATCTGGCGTATTCCGCACCGGTGTTGCCAGCTTCGCCAAGCTTTTTTCTGATCGCTATGCCGCCGACAATGTGCGCATGAACAACGTGCTGCCGGGCTTTATCGACAGTTTGCCAGAAAAAGACGAGCGCCGTGAGCGCGTGCCCATGGGTCGCTATGGCAAGGTTGGTGAAGTGGCCGGGCTTATTGCCTATTTGGCGTCCGATGAGGCTGCCTACGTCACGGGGCAGAACATTCGCATCGATGGCGGCATGACACGATCGGTCTAAGGTTGCTGACCGGCAACCGTCATCAAATCAGCCGGTACTGCTTTGCTTTGTTGCGCAGGAACGGCAGTCCTTTTGACATCACCTCATGATGATTGTCGGCCACAGGCCGCCACACGGATAGCCCATAGGCAATCTCTGGCGGCATGTTGATGAAGCTTTCCATTGCCAGGCCGCCTTTGAAACCTATGGCGGCGAGGGTGGCATAGATCTCATCCCAGTCGCAGGTGCCTTCGCCCGGCGTGCCGCGATCGCTCTCGCTTAAATGGATGTAGCGCAGGTGCTCACGCGCATCGATGATGCCGTTGCCGACACCCTTTTCCTCGATGTTCATGTGGTAGGTGTCCAGATGCAGGAAGATGTTGTCTGAGCCGACTTTCTCGATCATGTCGCAGGCTTGACGCGAGGTGTTGATCAGATGGTTTTCGTAACGATTTACCGGCTCGATACCGAACAACAGGCCGATCTGTTTGGCATAGGCCGCCACTGGCCCAAGTGTTTGCGCCACGGCGTCATACTCATCTGCTGTGGGAGGCAGGCCACTGCGTTGGCCAATGCCGCCATAGGTGACGCCCGATAGCGCCTCGCCACCCAAAGCCTTCGTCTTATCGGCAGCAAGCTTGAGATAGTCGATGGCGCCATCGACGTCGTTGGTTGGCCAGATTTCCTCGGGCAGGCCGAGCGAGCAGATGGCGCGCAGATTGTGTTTTTCCAACAAGGCCCGTGTGTGCTCGGTGTCGATGTCGCGTGGGCGCAGCATCGGAATTTCGATGAAATCCACATCGTATTCCAGCGCACCCGCAACAGCACGCTCGGCGCCTTCACGGTCCCAATTCATGGTCCACATGCTGGTATGAACGCCAAAGCCTTCCATCGGTTTTCCTTTCGCTTTGCCGTCAACCGGCGGATTCGTGAGCAGCAGCTTCGGCCATATCGTTGCCGCCAACAATGGCACTGACAACCTCGGTCATCGTCGTTTGCTTCGTTTCCAGATTTGTTGTTACAACGCCTTGGCGCAGAACGACAATTCTGTCTGTCACGCCAAGAACATCGTTCAAACGATGGGAAATCAGAATGACCGAGATGCCCTCAGCTTTCAGGCTGCGGATCAGCTCTAGGACGCTTTGTACTTCACGAACGGCAAGGGCGGCTGTTGGCTCATCCATAATCACCAGTTTCGGGTCGAAGGTGAGGGCGCGTGCGATAGCGACCGTCTGCTGCTGCCCACCAGAGAACGAGCCAACTGGCCTGTTGATCGAGGGCAGGTGCGCCCCCAATCGGTCGATCATCTGCTGGGCTTTTTTGTCCATGGTGCGTTTGTCGACCATCCCCGGTAGGACGCCGAGAAATTTTTTCACTGGCTCGCGACCCAAGAAGATGTTGCTGGCCACATCCTGCTGTTTGGCCAAAGCCAGATCCTGGTAGATCATCTCAATGCCGAGGGCGCGGCGTTTGCCGGGGTCGAGATTTAAGATCGATTGCCCGTTCATGGTGATCTCGCCATCATCAGCTGTGTACATGCCCGTGATGGTTTTCATGAGTGTGGATTTGCCGGCACCATTGTCGCCAACCAGACCGATCACTTCGCCGGCTGTGACCTCCAAGTTCACGCCATGAAGAACATCCACCGCGCCAAAGCTTTTGCGGATGTTGGTAAGCTTAAGAAGGCTCATACCTTGGCCTCTTTACGGAACTGATATTGGTCGATGAACACCGCGAGGATGAGCACCGCGCCGATGGCCATTTGCTGATAGTAAGACTGCACGGCCAACAGGTTCAGCCCGTTCTGCAAGACGCCCATAATGAGTGCGCCGATGATGGTGCCCAAAATAGAGCCGCGACCACCGAAAAGGTTGGTGCCACCGATGATCGCCGCTGTGATGGCGGTTAGCTCATAGGTGATGCCGGCCGTTGGGTCGCCCGCATTGATGCGCGCCATAAACAGCATGCCAGCAAGGCCGGCCAAGCCACCGGACAGTGTGTAGAGGATAAGCCGGTGGCGTTCGACATTGATGCCGGATGTGCGCACCGCGTTTTCATTGTCGCCGATGGCCAGCGTGTAGCGGCCAAAGCGGGTGAAGGCCAAAATGTAGTGGGTTACCAGCGCGGTGACGATCAAAATGATCACCGGCATGGGGATGCCAAAGGGTCTGCCTTGGCCAAGGTAGATGAGCTCAGGCGGAAGACCGTAAATCACGCGGCCATCGGAAATAACCAGCGCCAGCCCACGGGCCAAGCCAAGCATGCCGAGCGTCACAATGAAGGCCGGAACGCCTGCGCGCGTGACCAGAAAACCGTTCACAAACCCTGCCAGAGACCCGGCAATTAGACACCCCAGAACGCCGAAACCTGCCGGTGCACCGATTGTCACCGCCACATACGCCCCGACGACGCCGGAGAGGCCCATGACCGAACCAAGAGAAAGGTCCAACCCGCCGGAGCTAATGACGAATGTTGCCGCAATAGCCAAAACACCGATGGTAGCGGTTGCCAGCAGGATGTTGAGAAAATTGCTGACCGATAAGAAAAACGGGGAAAGCAGGCTCATCACGATACAAAGACCGATCAGAACGACCAGGGATTCAAGCCGCAATTGGAAGCGTTCTTGCGATGCAGATTGCGCGCTGCGCCACCAGCCAAACAGAGAAGTATCGCGCACGGTGGTAGGCTTTGCCGTCATGCCAGGGCCCTAAGAACTGCGTGGAAAAACAGCGGCGCGCCACAAGGGAAGCGCGCCGCACGAACGCCAGAGGTGGAAGGAGCCTCCAGCGGCGTTTCGTTACTTGACGAACTCAAGCATAGGCTCGGTGCCAGCTTCCAGGATTTCCTGGGTGAGCACCATGGTTGGTACCTGGATGAAGCTTGGTACCTCACCACCGGCTAGAACGGTCGCAACGTTTTCGACCGACTGCAGGCCCACAAGGTAGGGCAACTGCGCCACGGAGGCCGTCAGACGTCCATCGGTGATGGAGCGCACAGCATCAGAGTTGCCGTCCACACCGATGATCACAACCTCACCATCACGACCGGCGGCAAAGACGCTTTCAACGGCGCCCAGCGCCATGCCGTCATTGGCGGCGAAGATGCCGACCAGGTCCGGGTTGCGGATCAAAATATCGTTGGTGATCGTGGCTGCTTTGCCGCGGTCCCAATCGCCCGGAAGTGAGGCAACGACCTCAAGACCCGGTGCTAGCTCTGCAAGCCGCTCAGAAAAGCCTGTTACGCGCGCCTGGCCGGTGACATTGCCTGATAGACCTTCAATGATGAGCACTGGGCCGCTTGCATCGGCGCCAAGCTGCTCAGCCATGTATTCGGCGCCCTGTGCGCCTGCAGCCAGATTGTCCGATCCGATCCGGAAGGCGATCTCGATGCCTTCAGCTTCAAGGATTGCCGGGTCAAGATTGCCGTCTAGATCGACGACGACAATGTCAGATTCTTGTGCTGCACGCAGGCAGGGCAGGAGGTTGGTGGAGTTGATCGCAGCGGTGATCATGGCAACGGGGCTGCGCTGCAGCATGGTGTTGCACACATTGAGTTGCTGCTCGGCAGCCTGATCGCTTTCAACGGCCTGAATGAAGTAGGGTACGCCAGCGGCTTCAGCGCCTTCCTCAACGCCGGTGCCCATGGCACCCCAAAACGGATTGGCCAGTGTTTTCATCAGGATGCCGTACTCGCCATCTTGTGCGGCGGCACCTGAGGCTGCGCACAACCCGATTGCGGTTGCGACAACCAAAGTAAATCGGTTCATTTTTCCTATAGAGTTGACCATGATATTCCTCCTGTTGGTCATGTGCCCGGTTTTTGTGGGCGTTCTTGGAAGTCTTAGGCTCCTTGCAGGTTTTTACGCTCCTTGAATGACGTGCGGTTGTTCTGCTGGAAGGACCGGCGGAACCTCGACAAGAGATTCGCGGAGTTGAAGCGAGCAAGGTTCCAGATGGCAAATGGAGGCGCTGTTTGTGCCGTCTCTCTGACCTTCAATCCTGGCCAGCAACCTATGGAAGGCGTGATCTGCCAATTTGCTGATGGGTTGTACGACAGCGCTGACGGCCGGGTAGGTGACCTGCATCCATTCGGTATCGTCAAAACCGACAAGGCTGACATCCTGCGGGCAGCGAAGCCCCCGGCGGCGGAATTCAGAAAGCGCGATCAGCGTGCCTTTTTGGAAAAGCGAAAAAACAACGCTTGGATGGTTGGCGTCGAGATAGTCGGAAAGGTGGGCGCGGAAATTATCTTCGCGCTCATCGATCATCAGCACATCCACCCGCATATCCGGGCAGATGGTTTGTGCTTCTTGCTTGAAGGCGCTGGCGCGCGTGCGCACGTTGCGCGAAACCTCATTGAGGCCAATCAACGTGACGTGTCGATGGCCCTTCTCGGCCAGCAGGCGTGCAACTTTTGCGCTGGCTCCGGCGTTATCGACCGCCACCGTATCGTAGATGTCATCGGAGACCACGCGGTCGATCAGTGCGCCTGTCATCGACAGTGACTTCATCAGCAGCGTGCCAGCACCGCGTTCGCTGCGAACGGGCGCGAGGATCGTTCCGGCCACACGCCACACATGCATGCGCTCGACCAGACGTTCTTCGCGGGCTTCAGACTCGTGGCTTGATACAATGGACAGGCTGTAGCCAGCTTCTTCTGCTAAAATCTCCAGCCGCGCAGCGATCTTGCCGAAGAACTCGCTTTCCAAGTCCGGAACAATAAGACCGATGATCTTGCGGGTGGTCTGGCGCAAGCCAGCGGCGAGGGGGTCCATTTTGTAGCCCATCGCTTCAACGGCAGCGTGCACCTTTTGCGCATTGGCAGCTTTCACCGTGGTAACGCCGCGCAACACCTTGGAAACCGTTGCAGCCGAAACACCAGCGCTGCGGGCAACGTCGTGAATGGATGCGCGTTTGGTCGGCTGGTTGGTCATCAATTCCTCTTTGGGGATTAAAATGAACCGATTTACTTTCAAATGTAAACCGATTTATTCTCAAGGCTTCACGTTCGAGGAAATCACCCCAATGACCGCCACCGCCAAACCGCTGATCATTTCCGCGCCAGAACCGCGCACGATCGATCTGCTCTTTCAACCTGATCGCAAGGCTGAGCTTTTTGATCGTTATGAGATTTTGGAGGTGCCGGAACGCCAGGTGAATGGGTTGGATGCTGAGGTTCTCAGACGTACGCGCTACATACTCGGCCAACCGCCGCTGAACCTGGAAACGCTTGAGCGGATGGAAAGCTTGCGCTGCATCTTCAATGTGGAAAGCAATCTGCTCAACAACATGCCCTATGACTATTTGTTTCAGACCGGCGTGCATGTTGTGACGACCGGAGCCGTGTTTGCGCAGCCGGTCGCGGAGATGGGCCTTGCTATGGCGCTCAATCTGGCGCGCGATGTGATCGATGCTGATGTGGCTTTTCGAGATGGCGAGGAGCTGTGGGGCGGGGACGGAAACGCCAATGCCCGTCTGCTCACCGGCTCCAAGATCGGGATTATCGGCTTTGGTGACCTTGGTCGCGCGTTGGCCGAAGTCCTTTCAGGCTTTCGTGCTGATATCGCCGTCTATGACCCCTGGCTTCCCGCGTCGATGCTGGAGGAAGCTGGTGTGCGCTCTGCAAGCCTGAACGAGGTGCTGGAGACCAGTGAGACCGTGTTTGTGGTGGCCGCAGTGACCAGCGAGAACAAAGGCTTTTTGGACGCCAAGGCGTTCGCCAGCATGCGCAGGGGTGCCGCCTTCATTCTGCTCAGCCGCGCTGATGTGGTGGATTTTGACGATCTGATGGACGCCGTTGCCTCCGGCCATATTCTGGCAGCCAGTGACGTCTTTCCGCAGGAACCTCTAGCAGTTGATCACCCGGTTCGACGGTTGAAAGGGTTTGTTCGTTCGGCCCACCGCGCCGGGGCACTCGATATCGCGTTCAAGCGCATGGGCGATATGGTGCTGGACGATATGGACCTGCTGGACCGTGGGCTGCCACCCATGCGGTGCAAGCGGGCGGAGCGTGAAACGGTATCGCGCATGCGGTCCGCGCCGGCGACAAAGAACTAGAGCAAAATCCTAGGATTTGTAAGTCGCGAAAAAGGCGCAGGATCGCCAAGCGCGTTGGTCCACAATCCACGAAACTGCAATAATTACAAAACTTTCAGCTTCAATCCTCGTCGCCCTTTGCTAGGTCGGGGTCTGAGTGAAAATGCACCCTCAGGTTGATGACTGACTTGATGCAGTGGTCCGCCTCTGCCATGCCTGTTGACGGGGCCAATCCCAATGCTGGAGATACTATGATGAACCGACTTGCCGCCTGTCTTGCAACTGCTGCGCTTTGTAGCGGTTTGGCCGCAAATGCAGCTGCTCAAGAGGCTGGTGAAGAGGTTGTCCGCCCGGTCAAACTGGTCGAGCTTCAGGCCAACAGCAACGGCGTTGAACGGCACTTTTTTGGCCATGTTGTTGCCCGGCAAACGGTTGATCTTGCCTTTCAAGTTGGTGGGCAGATTGTCGAGTTCCCGGCCATCGAGGGCGAGGAAATTGCGCAGGGCGACCTGATCGCTCAGCTCGACCTGGAACCCTTCTTGCTGCAACGCGATCAGGCGCGTGTTCAGTTGGAGCAAGCTGAACGCACGTTGGACCGGTTCGACCAGCTTTCTGATCTTGCGGTCTCGCAAGCCACGATCGATGACACGCAAACCCAGGTCGATCTGGCCAGTATTGCGCTGCGCGACGCTGAATACGCGCTTGAGCACGCCACGCTCTACGCGCCGTTTGACGGGCTTGTTGCGGTGCGTAACGTGGCCAACTTCACCACCATCAGCGTGGGTTCACCGGTTGTGCGCTTTCACGACATGTCGGAGTTGCGCATTGAAATCGATGTGCCTGAAATCCTGTTTCAGCAGGCAGGGCAGGACCCTGATGTGACGCTGACGGCTCAGTTTCCCGCCAGCGATACGGTTTTCCCGTTGGAGATTCGCGAGTTTGACGCCCAGGCGTCGTCGGTTGGCCAGACCTTTCGGCTGACGCTGGGGCTGCCGCGACCAAACGGACTTGCCATCTTGCCTGGATCGTCCGTTGAGGTGACCGCGCGTCTGGACAGTGGTCAGGATTTTTTAATGCTACCGACGTCAGCGATTGGTCTTAGCAATGATGGTGAGGCGTTCGCGATGGTGTTCCAGCCAACAGAGGATGATCAAGGCACGCTGGAGCAGCGCTTTATCGATATTGAACCCACGCGCGAGGGCAGGTTTCATGTTCTATCCGGCCTGGAGGTCGGCGATCTTGTGGTGATGACGGGCGTGGCGGATGTGGCTGATGCCCAAACCGTTCGCCGCTTTACCGGCTTTGCGAACTAGGGCCGTTTCAATGAACATCGCACGCGCGTCCATCGACAAACCGATCCTCACTTGGATCGTCATTCTCATCAATCTGTTCGGCGGCATATGGGGCTTTTACACGCTCGGTAGACTGGAAGACCCAGCCTTCACCATCAAGACAGCTGTCGTTGTGACGCAATATCCTGGTGCGTCCGCCGAGCAGGTGATGCGCGAGGTCACCGAGCCTTTGGAAGCCACGATCCAGGGTATGGAAGAGGTTGATAGGATCACCTCTATCTCGCAGCCCGGCCAGTCGCGGATTGAGGTTGAGATTCGCGATACCTACAGTGGGGATGAGCTGCCCGCCATTTGGACCGATTTGCGCGACAGCGTGAACGATGCGGCACGCTCCTTGCCCGATGGGGTCAATGACCCTTTCGTCAATGATGGGTTTGGCGATGTGTTCGGCATTTTCTACGCTGTCACGTCCAATGGCTTTGATGATGCAGAAAAGCATGAGCTAGCGCAGTTTTTGCGCCGCGAGCTTTTGGCTGTCGACGGCGTTGCCAACATCGAAGTCGAGGGGCTGCCTGATGAGGCTATTTTCGTTGAGCCTGATTTAACGCTTATTGCCAATCAGAACATCTCTCCTGATGCCGTCATTAACGCCATCGCGACCGCAAACTCCATTGATCCAGCCGGTTCGTTGGAAGGCGATCAGGTGCGCACGCGCATTCAAACGCCAGAGGGCTCTGACAGTGTTAGCGACATTGCCGGGCTGACGGTTGGCGTTGGCGGTGATGTTGTTAATCTGATCGATATTGCCGACGTCTCACGCGGTCGCCAGGACAATCCCTCGATCATGATCCGCTTTGATGGTGTGGAGGCTTTCACGCTGGGTGTTGCAGGACTTGGCACGGAAAACATCGTTGAGGTTGGTAATCGCGTGGATGCGCGGCTTGCCGATCTGCAAGCCGAAATACCGTATGGCGTTGAGCTTCATCCCATCTACCAGCAGCATGTCGTGGTGGACACGGCGTCCAACGATTTCCTGATCAATCTTGCTATGTCTGTGGGCATCGTTGTGCTGGTGCTTGCCTTGTTCATGGGGCCACGCGCTGCCGTTGTGGTTGGCACGACGCTGCTTCTGACGGTTGTCGGCACACTGCTCTTCATGGCGATCTTCTCCATTGAGATGGAGCGCATTTCATTGGGCGCTCTCATCATTGCGATGGGCATGTTGGTCGACAATGCCATCGTGGTTGCTGAGGGCATGCAAATATCGATGCGGCGTGGAAAGAACTCACGCGATGCGGCCAGTGAGGCAGCCGGCAAGACCCAGATTCCGCTGCTTGGTGCCACGGTGATCGGCATTATGGCGTTCGCTGGTATTGGGCTTAGTCCGGATTCGACCGGCGAGTTCATGTTCTCGCTGTTCGCGGTGATTGGCATTTCGCTCATGCTGTCGTGGGTGTTGGCGCTGACAGTGACACCTTTGCTTGGCCACTACTTTTTCAAGGTTGGCAATGAAAACGCCGCCGACGCTTATTCAGGTATTCTGTTTCGCGCTTATGGCACGGTGTTGACCCACGCCTTGAATTTGCGCTGGCTGGTCGTCGCGGCGCTCATTGTTGTGACGGTTGTTTGCTACTGGGGCTTTGGACAGGTGAAGCAACAGTTCTTCCCCAACTCCAACACGCCACTCTTTTTCGCCCACTATAAGTTGCAGCAGGGCACGCCTATTGCTGAGACGTCGGACGATTTGGCTTTGCTAGAAGAGTGGTTGATTGAACGCGAAGACGTCGTTTCGATCTCCACGTTCGTTGGTCAAGGCGCCACGCGCTTTATGCTGACCTATTCAGCCGAAAGCCCGAACCCGAGTTATGGGCATCTGATCATCCGCACCGAGTCAATTGAACAGATCCCCGCCTTGCAAAGCGACTTGGAAGCTTATGCGGCGTCTTTGCTGCCGGCAGGTGAGTTCCGTACCGCGCGGCTGGTGTTCGGCCCAGGTGGCGGTAATCCGATTGAAGTGCGGTTCTCGGGCAATGATCCGACTGTTCTGCGAGACTTGGCCGACGAAGCGATCACCAGGCTCGAAGAGGCATCACCCAACATTCTTGCGCCACGCACCGACTGGCGTGAACAGGAGCTGGTGCTGCGACCCAACTATGCCGATGATCGGGCGCAAACAGCCGGTATTACCCGTGAAGCCGTGGCGCAGTTGTTCTCGTTTGCGACCGATGGCATTACCGCTGGTGCTTATCGCGAGGATGATCGCCAACTGCCAATCATTGTGCGCGTTGCCGATCAAAGTGGGCTTAGCCCGCTTGATCAGGTGGTCACGTCTGGGTCGGGTACGCTTTTGCCCATCGAGCAGGTGGTCGAGGGTTACGGATTTGAGGTACAGAATACGCTGATGCATCGCCGCAACCGGGTGCCTACCATTACCGTTGGTGCGGACATTCCAACTGAGCTGACCGCTGCGCAGGTGCATGCCGAGATCCGATCAACGATTGAAGAGATGCAGCTCCCCATTGGTTATCGGATGGAATGGGGCGGCGAGTTCGAAAGCTCCGCTGACGCCAATGCAAGTCTTGGCCGTCAGCTTCCGGTGACGATCTTGATTATGGTTTTGATCTCGGTGCTGCTTTTCAACGCTTTGCGTCAGCCGCTGATCATCTGGCTGTTGGTACCGATGGCCGTGAATGGCGTGACGATTGGCCTGTTGGCCACGGGCTTGCCGTTTACCTTTACCGCCTTGCTCGGTCTTCTCAGCCTGTCAGGCATGTTGATCAAGAACGGCATTGTGCTGGTCGAAGAAATTGATCTGGTGCGCGCTGAAGGTAGGGCGCTACGCGAAGCGATTGTCGAGGCGTGCAAATCAAGGCTTAGACCGGTGATTTTGGCCGCAGCCACAACGATCCTCGGCATGGCGCCGCTGCTGACCGATGCGTTTTTCGTGTCGATGGCGGTGGCGATCATGGGTGGCCTGGCCTTTGCCTCGATCCTCACGCTGATTGCTGCGCCGGTGTTCTACGATCTGTTCTTCTCACGATCAGAGCGCAAAGCCCTGGAGGCACAAGAGGCGCAAGAGGTTCAACCGGCCTAAAGCACTTGGCGGGCGTAGACGTCGCCTGAATTCACATTGCTTGGGAAGCTTGTGATTTGGTCGCGCATGTCTGACGGGCCGATCCAGGTTTGGTGGCGCAACATGTGCTCTTCGCCCAGGCTAACGTTGAATTCATAGCGTGCCAGCTCGCTTAATCGGTCGATGCAGGCAACGGCCACGTCGCGCTGGATGGTTGTAAATTCGAAAGAGAGGGCGGGGATGGGTGTGCTGAGACCCTCAAGGACATCAAGCTCATGGCCCTCCACATCGATCTTCACGAAATCTGGGGCGCCGTACCTGCTGATGAGGTAATCCATCGTTGTGACCGGCACCTGGATTTCTGAGTCCCAGACTTGGCTTTCCCACCCTTCGGCAGATGCTGCCGTTGCAATGAGGTCGCGGGACGCCGTGGAGACGGTTGGGTTATTTCTGTTGAGATGCATGGTGATCTCGCCAGGCTGCGCACCGGCGGCTTGGCAAAGAAGAACCGCTTCTGATGTGCGTCCATAAATCAGCTTAAGCGCTCGAAAAACACGCGGTTGCGGCTCCAGAGCGACAACAGACGCTCCCAAGCGAAGGAAGCTCGCCGTTCGATCCCCCACATGCGCGCCGATGTCGAAAGCCAACCCGCCTCGTGGCACGAAGGTAGCGTTCAGCCGATCCATGCGTTGCGTGCGTTCTTGGTCGCGATAATAAGTGTCCAGCGAGCGGCCAATGGCTGCTGCGTTTTGCTTTAAGCTGGCCATCAGCGCGCTTGCCCACCTATCACCGATTGCTGAGGCGATAGGGTCGCCAACACATCAGATGCGATGCGGGCTGTGTCGAGCCAGCTTGGCAGCGCTTGGCCAGCAGTTTGGGAGGCCTTGGCCATTTCAGAGCGTTTAGCAGGGTTGTCCAAAAGACGCCTCAGCGCGTTTGCAAACGGTTCTGGCTCTTCTGGCGGCACCAAAAGCCCGGCACCTTGGGGAACCGTATCGGGTACGGCGCCAGTGTGGCAGGACACGATGGGCAGGCCATGGGACAGGGCTTCGTCGAAGACGATGCCATAGCCCTCATAGCGCGTTGCCAGCGCGAAGATGGATGCCGCCTGATAAAGATCGTTCAGCTCTTGCGACGACACACGCCCGGCCAGTCGCACACGCCCAGTCAGCCCCAGTTTTTCGCACAGCGCAGTCAGGTCTGACGCATGCTCAGCGTCATAAGGCGATCCGACAATCACGGCTTGCCAGTTCAAGTCGACGATCTTTGCCAACGCTTTGAGCAGAACGTCGTGCCCCTTGCGCGGGTGCTGAATACCAACCGAGAGGATCAAAGGCGGATCAACGGGCGCTGAAACGCTTGTAGGTTTGTCGGTGCCTGGGCGCGCGATGGAGATGTGTTCTGGGTCCACGCCGTATTCATCCGTGAGGATGGTGGCCGTGTGTGGGCTCGGCACCAAGACGTGCTGAGCGAGGGCGAGATTATTGCGTTCGGTGCGGTAGAGATGCGCCCGGCGATCTTCACCTAGCCCACTTTCGCGCGCCAGCGGGTGATGGATCATCGCGACAATCGGCGCACGTGCCTTCGCCAGGCCGTCCGTGGCGATGGACCCGTACACCAACCCATCGAGAATGAGCGGACAGTCTTTAGGTAATGCGCACAGCTGCTCTACGGCATCGGCCATGTCTTCCGGCGAGGGATCGGGAAAGGATGCGGCAAGCTGGATATGAGCCACATCGTGGCCGAGTGTTCGCAAACCTTCCAGCAGGCGGCGCTCATAGATGTAGCCGCCGGTCAGCGTGTTGATGTCACCGGGAATGGCGAAGGCGGCAGGCGGTAAACTCATCTTACCAGGCTCATGCAAGTTGTTCGGGTGCATAGATGCGCAGAACACGTGCTTCAATGAGGCCAACAGCGGCATAACCAAGTGCTGATAGTCCTGCCACCAAAACGACAGCGCTCCACAACATGTCATAGTCTGAGAGCGACGATGACAGTGCCATCAAGCTGCCAATGCCGTTGCCGGTGGCCAGCCATTCAACCACGGTCACCGCCAGCACGGCCGCTGGAACGCTCATGCGCGCAGCGGCAAAAAGCGCAGGCAGCATCGCTGGGATGCGCACCAAAATCAGCCGTTGGAATGGGCTGGCCGCGTAGCTGTCGAGCACATCATTCACCTGGCCTGGCGTTTGTCGAAGACCGTGCATGCAGGCGACGAGCGTTGGAAAGAAGACCATAACCGCTACCAGAACGATGGTGCCGGTGGCGCCGCGACCCAGAAGAAGCACGATAAGCGGAGCGGTCGTCACGATGGGTACCGAGCGTAGCGCTATGGCCAGTGGCATCACCGTGCCCGCTACCGCTGGGACCAGCACAAACAGCATGGCAAGCCCCGCGCCCGCAAGAAGGCCTGCCAGATAACCGGGGATCAGGAAGGTTGCAGTTTCCCACAATGCATGGGTGAGGGATGCGCGGGTGGCAGCGGCGTCACTGGCCATGAAAAGCGCGTTGAACACATCCGTTGGGCCTTTGGCCAAAAATGGATTGAGGTCGAGCGCGGCAATGGTGCCCCACCAGAGAGCCAGGATCACCACGCCGACAAGTGCGACATTGAAAACGAGACGCGACAGAGACTGCCGGTTGGTCGCAGCAGAACGGGGAGGGGCGAGGATGACCGGCGGGACATCGCGCAGCACCTTTGATGCAATCCAACCGATGGCAAGATAAGCAAGTGTGGCCACAGCTGTGGCAATCGTTGCAAGCGCCCATGTCATCTCAACATCGAGCGCGCGCATCGCGCGTATGGTCAGCACGCCCATTCCCCGTTCAGCGCCGGTGAACTCCCCGACCATCGCACCCAGAAAGGCCGCGGGCGCAGCGATCTGCAATCCAGCAAAGAGATAGGGCAGGGACGCCATCGTGCGCACGTGCAACAGTTCCATGATGCCAGAGCGCCCATAGCTGCGCACAAGATCAAACCAGGTCGCGGGCACAGCCTTCAGCCCGACAAGCAGCGGAATAAGCGTTGTGTAATAGGCAGCCAGAGCCGCCAACACGATCTGTGGTCCTTGGCCAGGCCCGAAAAACACCCGCAAGATTGGCCCTGTTGCAACCAGCGGCAAGCAGAACACAACAAGCGCCACGCCGGTGACGACTGTTTGGCTGCGCGGCCAGGCCAGCGCGATGGCAGCAAGCAGCACCGCAGCAAGATTGCCCAGGACAAAGCCTGCCGCAGCATTAGTCAGCGTTTCGGCGAGCGCGCGGGTCATGAGGGCGTGGTTCTGCACCAGATAGAGTGCCACCTGCGACGGGGCGGCCAGCACAAAACTGTCTGTCAGAAGGCGGGCAGCGATTTCCCAAGTGAGAACAACCAGGGCAATGCCGAGTGCCGTAGACGGCCATGCGCGCCGATGCGAGGCGGTCTGGTGTAGTGCGGCGATGGCGGTTGTCATTGCGCGGCCAGTGCTGGCCTGCTTTTGGCCATGCTTTCGGTGAGCGCTGCAAAAACCTTGTCAGCGATCGCAGCGAACTCTGGTCGTCGTGCATGGTCTGGTCGGCGCGGACGGGCCAAATCAACGTTGATGTCGGCAACAATCTCGGCTGGACGCGGCGATAAAGCAATGATGCGGTCTGACAACATGATCGCTTCATGGACTGAATGGGTCACCAAAAGGGTGGTCGTGCCGCGCGCTTCCCACAGGCGGGGCAGGTCTTGCGCCAATTGGCGGCGGGTCAATTCATCAACTGCACCAAAGGGTTCATCCAGCAGCAGCAGACGCGGCTCGGTGGCAAGGGCTCGTGCTATGGCAGCGCGCTGGCGCATGCCACCTGATAGCTCGGCGGGGCGGGCTTCAGCAAAGCCGTCCAGGCCCACAAGCTCGACCAGTTGATCGATGTCCGACTGCACAACGGGGCGCCGCGCCAGTGTGAGGGCCAGCTCGATGTTGCCGCGCACGGTGCGCCACGGCAGCAGAGATGGGTCTTGAAACGCCACCGAAAGCTGCGCATTGCGCAGCGTTTCAGCTGGCGGGGATCCGCCAATATCAACGCCGCCGCCGCTTGGCGCTTCAAGGCCAGCCACCATGCGGAGCAGCGTAGACTTGCCGCAACCAGATGGTCCGACGATCGCCGTCGTCTTTCCGGCGGTAAACGTCACGTCGAGAGGACTTACAGCAACCAGACCATCTGGATAGGTTTTGGCAAGCCGCGTGCATACAATGCCGGGCGGGGGAGTGCGATTAGGCGCCATAGACCTCTTCAAGGATAGAACGATCCCAAAGATCTGCAGTTACCGTGCGGCCCAGCAAGCCGAGCGTTTCGATGTTTTCGGCCACCGCTTCGTCGGTCCACCAGCCAAACCCATTGGCGTTGGTGAGATCAGAGAACATCAAGGGCACTTGCCGTGCGGCCTGGAGTTTTTGCGTTTCTAAGTCGAGCCCGGCATCGGGGAACATATCAAGTGTGAGCTGCGCGGCAGCGTCGGTGTCGGCTTGGTAGGTGTCCCAGCCACGCACTTCACCTGCCATCAGTTTGATCAGCTCTGGACGCCGGTTGGCCAAGCTGTCCTCAGTTGCAATGTAGGTCTGAGAGTGAACGGCATAACCGTGATCGGCCATCAGCATGGTCAAGCTTTCAATGCCTTGAATGGCCATGGCGACCGGAAGGTCGGTTTCCCAGCACAACAAACAATCCACTTCGCCAACAAGCAAAGGCTGGGCGGAGTATTGTGTTGGAACGATTTCAATGCCGTTGATATCCACGCCATTGAGTGTGCAAAGTGCTTGGAGCACTGGTGTGTTGGCGAGCGCCATGCCGATGCGCTTGCCGACCAGATCAGCTGGTTCGATGACGGGATTGTCGGGCAGTGAAGCAATGACGAACGGGTTCTTTTGCATGGCAACGCCAAGGATCTTGAAGGGTGCCCCTTCTTCCACTGCTGCAGCCGTGTAGTCGGCGGCCGATATGCCCACCAACGCTGTGCCGGCCACAACAGGCGGCTCCACAGGCGCGTTCGGCCCGCCGGGCAGAAGCGATACATCAAGCCCAGCATCCGACCACCAACCACGATCAAGCGCGATGTAGCTGCCGGCAAACTGCGATGAGTGCAGCCATGAGAGCTGAAGGCTGACGGATGTTTGTGCGTGAGCTATGGGGATTGAGCGGCCAAATGCAGCCATGCCCAAACCTATGGCGCCGGTGCCAAGAAGGGTGCGGCGGGTGAGCGAAAAGCGTTTCGTCATGAAGTTCTCCTGTGACTTCGAGAAGCTAGAAAGGATGGTTTAGAAGGCAACACGCGAAAGCGCGTATGTGTCAGAAAAATGGGCGAAATCGCGCTTTGACCTTGTTTCAAGCACTTAAGTGACCTCCTGCCTGCGGCGCCAAAGCGCTAGAAAACCGGGCAAAACTGCCACAAGCAACACCAGCCCGAATGCGATGCTGGCTGCAAAACCTTCACTTGCTGAAGCGCCAGCAAGGGGAAGCAGTGCCGCAGCCGCCCCTTCGCGCACGCCCCAACCGCTAATCGTCAGCGGAATGAGCATGGTGAAAAGGATAAGCGGCACAAGTGCTAAAACTATGATGGGCTGTAGGGTAAGTCCAACAGCCTGCGCGCAGAATGCAAACGCAGCAAGATTGCAAAACGTCGTGCCAAAGCTGAGTGCGATCTGGCGCGGCAGTACGTGGCGCGATGCCAGTGTCTTTGCCAGTGACCGCTGCAATCCCTTGAGGCGGTCTCCGATGCGCCCTGGGAGATGCGTGGCCATGACGAACGCAAAAGGCGAGAGCGCTCCGACAAGGATCACCAGTAGGACTGGGGGTACAAGCCATGCTGGCCACTCGAACCCGCCCGGTGCCAGAAGCGTTGCCAAGAATGCACATGCCATGGTGACGAACATGGCGATCTGCCCGGCCAAGCGCTCGAAAACTACAGCCTGGCCTGAGCCCATCAACCCGACTTGATCGCGCGAGCGCACCGCCCGCGCGGCGTCGCCCACAACGCCGCCTGGTACTGCCTGATTGACCATTTGAGCAAGATAATACTCACGCAATGCGTGCAGTTGCGACAGCTTGATGCCCAATTGGGCCGCGGTAAGCTGCCAGCGCATGGCCGAAAGCGCGGTCTGGAGCGTGAGCGCCAAAAAGCTCGCCAAAAGCCAGATTGGTTCAGCTGCGGCCAGAATGCGTGCGGTTTCGGGACCATCGGCTATCTGCCAAAGAAGCGCTAGAAGCCCCAGCGTGGCAGCCACCTGGCCTGCCCAAACAAGGCGTGGTGAGAAGGGTAGCGTTGCCGTTGTCATGTAGCGTCTGTCATGTCGCGTCATCCGCTATCTGGCTTGAGGAAAATGCCTGAAGCAGCAAGTGCCGCATACGATCCATAGGCAGAACGGGCGCTTGAGATTGCGGCACCAAGCCTAGAGAGAAGCCAGCATTCGCCGCGCGTTCAACAAGGTGGTGCGGGCCGATGATATGGATCGGCACATCGCGGCGTTCATCCAGCGCCACAAAGCTTGCAGCCTGGTGATCGCCGACCACAATCAACAAGGGTGGATCATCTGCATGGCGCGCGGCATAGGCAAAGACGGTCTGCAAGGCATAATCGACGGCCAAGCGGTACTGTGCGCGCACGCGATCTCGGTCGCGCCACACCACATCGGGGGAGTCGCCAGAAGCCGCCATCGCATTGAAAATGCGTCCATCGTTGATGGAATCCCAATCTACAAGCTCTGGCACGGGCACCCAGGGTGCATGGGAAGATCCAAGAGCGACCTGCACAAACAGCCTTTCATCATTTTCGCCGCTGCTGCGCAGCATGCGGTCCAGCGCTGTCAGCGTAAATTGATCCGGCATTGTGACCCAATTAAAGCGCTCGCCTTGATAACCAAGATCGCTTTCCGCCAAGACGGTATCAAAGCCCATGAACTGTGACTCTGGCCAATCCAAGGTGATTTGCGGCATGACCGCTGCCGTTCGAAACCCTGAGCGCGCGGCGATGTGAAAAAGCGTTTCGCGTCCGCTTGCCAAGGCGGCGGCGTAGCTCGCCTGACTGTCGATCCACAAGCCGTTGGCAAATGTTGCATGTGCCAGCCAGCTTTGGCCGCCTTGGGTTGGTGAGGTGAGGAAACTGGACGCCATGGAAAGGCCAAGCGCATCGAGTTCGGCCTGCGCGGTGTTGAGCGTCTCGCGGTGCAGGTCAGCATAAAACGGCGTGTCGAAGCTCGTGCGTCCGTAGCTTTCAACAAAGAGGATCATCACATCGCGATCGATGTGATCAAGAAGTGTGTCGATCTGAGCATACGGGTCGTTGGCCGCCGCTAAACGAAACGCGCGAAGCTCTGCCAATGTGGTCTGCACCATCTCGATGCGTTCGATGCCAACGCGTGCAGTGAAGGCTGCACCGGGCGGCTGGATTGGTAGGCTCCAATGCCTCATGGCATGTCCGACTTCGGCAATAGCGATGCCTGCGCAAAGCACAGTTCCGATAGCTGCCAGTCGAAGCGGCGTGCCATTCAATTTGATTTTTGCCCAGATACCTGCCGCCCACCACAAAATGGCTGCAACACATACCGCTGCGACCAGCGACCCAATAACGGCTAGCGCCGCGAACACCGCACCAAAGCTTCCGGCCATAAGCTGAACCAGAGACACCACAAGTGGCAGGTCAGCCACGGGGTTGAAGCCTCTGTTGAGCGAAGTAAACATGAAATAGTCGGCGGTTTTCAGAACCAAGATCAGCGTTAAAACGCCAACCAGCACGCCGCGTAGAAGCGTGCCAACGCGTCCGTTGCCGATGATCATCAAACCAAGCAGGATCACCGGTAGTTCAAGCGGCAAAACCAATAGCGCCCCCCAAGTCATCGCTGCTGGGTGGTTGGGCTGAATGAGCACAAGGTGAAAAACCAAGCCCGCCAGAACCAGGCGAAGGATTAGGCCCATGGTCTGTCGGTTCAAGAGCGTGTCCGCCAAAGCCACCGGATATCGTGGAGAAACGACCAGGCCAGTGCGAGCGCAACCAGTATCACCAAGGAGTCAAGCGCGCCGGCGGCAGCAAGAGGCAGTTGAAGCGCGATGAGAACCGCTATCTGGATCACGCACATCGCTTTGCGCGTGAAACGTTCTGGCAAAGGTTGGTTGAGCCACGGGAAAGCCAGACTGGCCACTTTAAACAGGTAATAGGGAAGCCCAAGAAGCAGCACAGCAAGTCCTGCGCTGCCGCCAAGCACGGCATGCAGGGCGAGCACCAGAGCGAAGGCAGCATCGACTTCTACATCGAAGCGAGCGCCGAATGACGAGGCGAGGTCCTGCCTTCGGGCGAGCCACCCGTCAACGCCATCAAGCAAAAGAGAGATAGCAGCCAGTGAAAAGACTGGCCAAGACGGCCCTGCGCTCGATAGCAACGCCCCAACAAGGGTGGCGACAATCACCAGCCGAACGAGCGTGACGATGTTGCATAGTCCAAGCGTGGCGTGCGGGTATGTGTGCAAAAGCGCAAAGCTCGCAGTGCCAGCAGCGACCAGGTAAAAGCAAAGCGCGGCGGCGACCCCAAGCACGGCGTGTTCGCCCACGCTGAACAAGCCGACGCTCAAGGCGAGGACTGCAAAGGCACCGGTACCAGCGGACAGCACAAAGCCCGCCAATGGTGGGCGCACACCTTGGCGATAGAAAGCACGCTGTTCGGTAGGCGCTTGATCTGGTTGCATGATACTCATACCACGCAGATTATTCGCTGGCTCAGGAAGTCAAGAGCGATTGCGCTCAACTGAAACATGAGAACCCTATCCTAGCTGCCCTTGTAGGAGATTGAAGAATGGACACACCGACCACCGGCTATCGCAACGCCGCCCGACTTTTCCATTGGTCTGTGGCCGTTTTGGTGCTGCTGATGATTCCGGCAGGTTTTCTTATGGTGCAGGAAGGGTTGGATCGGGCAACACAAAACATGTTGTTTATCTTTCACAAAAATGTGGGCGTTTTGGTGCTCATTCTCGTGGTGGCGCGGATTGTCTACCGATTGGTGCGCCCGCCTGAACCTTTTCCAAGCGTGATGCCGGCCATGCAAGAACGCGCCGCGCACCTTACGCACCTTGCTCTTTATGCGCTTTTGCTCGTGATGCCTATCGCTGGATACGTTCGCGTGCGTGCTGGGGGTTTTCCTATTGAATCGCTCAACGCCCTGGGCATCCCAGCCATGGTGCCGCGATCAGATGAGCTGGCTGAATTTGCGAAGCTTATCCACTATCTGGGCAGCTATGCCATCGCTGCGTTTGTCGGGCTGCATATCGCTGCTGCGGCCTATCATGGCTTGGTTCGTCGCGATGGCATTTTCACTCGGATGTGGCCACCGATAAAAAATCGTTCAATGTAGCTATACTCTTGCCGTTTTTGTGCGCTGCGATACGTGTTCGTTGATCGTTACCCCATGACCATCGTGCGGACTCTCTGCGCGTGGAACCACCCGGAGGCCTCCCCCCTTGTCAGTCACTGATAAGACTCTGCACACGGCCGACGTGCGCCCTGTTCCGCAGCTACGGTTTTTCAGTGCACGGGTAACCTTCGTGTTTTTGACGGGCTTGCTGTCGCTGGCAATTGTCGGATCCTTTGCGCATGCGCTTACGCAATGGACGCTGGTCGCGGTGATTGCTTTGCCGCTGGTGTTGGTCAATGCGCTTTGGATTTCTGGCGGTGCTGTGACGGCTTTGCTGGGTTTGATGCAGCGAAGGGCTGAGCGTAAAAATCCGCCGGAGGATTGGTCACCAACAGGCCAAACAGCCATTTTGCTGACCCTTTGCGGTGAAGATCCTGGCCCCGTTGCCGATCATTTGCGCCAGTTGGCTGCTAATCTGGATCGGAAGAACCTCCCGCAAGAGACGGCGCGTATCTTTGTCTTGTCCGATACACGTGACGATGATGCGATAGGGCGCGAGGCGTGCGCTTTTGGCGATTTGATTGCCGATGGGCGCGTTATCTACAGGCGTCGCACGCACAATGCAGGTCGCAAGCCAGGCAACATTGCTGATTGGTTGCAGGCGCACGGGGCAGCATATGATTATATGATGGTGCTTGATGCGGACAGCCGCATGTCGGCGCGTCGCGTGCGGCAGATGATATGGCAGTTGGAGACACGGCCACGCACTGGCCTCATCCAGGCGGGTATCGCGCTTATCCCCGGTCGCAGCGGGTTTGGGCGCCACCAAAGAACCTCTTCACGGTTGCTTTCGAGCAATTTTGGTAAAGGCTTTTCCGCTTGGTCTGGCAAGAGCGGCAATTACTGGGGCCACAATGCGATTATGCGTGTTACCGCCTTTCGTGCAGCTGCCGAGCTGCCAGAATTGTCTGGCCGTGCACCCTTTGGCGGTGATCTTCTCAGTCATGATTTTGTAGAAGCAGCATGGATCCGACGGGCAGGGTGGGCCGTCGAGCTTGACCCTGATCTTAGCGGTAGCGCTGAAGATGCGCCGCAAACGCTGGAAGCGTTTCACCGCAGAGATCGACGCTGGTGCCAAGGCAATCTGCAACACCTTCGGCTGTTGGCTGAGCCCGGCCTTCACCCCGTGAGCCGGTTCCACTTGGCGTCTGGCATTTTCAGCTATCTTGCAGCACCGGTGTGGCTCATTCTTGTTGGGCTCATCAGTTCAGGCGCTCTGTCGCTTGTCGGTGCGTTGCCGCTTGCCTTGGTTGCTTCAGTTTTGCTGCTGCCGAAGTTTTGCGCGCTCGCTGACGGACTGCGACGGACGAAAACATTTCAGCGCCGAAGCGTTGTCGTCCGTGCATGGGCGACAGAGCTTGGCCTTTCCTCGCTTTTGGCGCCACTTGTAATGGTGCGCCAGGCTGCCTCGGTGGGATCAGTTTTGCTCGGTATTGATTGCGGTTGGAAAACAGGCCGTCTTCGTGCATGGCGCTTGCCGCGCGGGTGCGTTGAAGCGGCGGTGGGCCTTGGTTTTGTCGCGCTGGCAATCGTAATGGACAATGTTGCTGCCCTGTGGTTGGCGCCTGTGGTTCTACCGCTTCTCTCCGCCCCGCTTATCATCCGTGCGCTGGATGCTGGAGCGTGATGCGCCGCCGCGATGTGCTTGGTGCGGGCGCTGCGCTGTTTTCAACGTCCATGCTTGGTTTTGCAGCGAAGCCTGCCCTTGCGGACGTGCCAATTCCCATCAGTTTGTTGGAGGCTGCGCGTTCGCTTAGTCAGTGTGCCTACATGCCCCACACCGCACCGTTGCGCGCGCCTTTCGCTGATCTAAGTTACGATGCGTATCGCGGCATTCGACCGCGACCTGGCCTCTCTGCGATGCTGCCGCATGGCGATGAGTTTGCAGCAGACCTGCTTCCGCCGGGGCTCTATTTTCCCAGCCCAGTGACCATTGATCGGGCCACACCGGACGGCTTGCAAGAGATCGCTTTTCGCCCTGATTTGTTCAGCTTCGAGCCGCGCTATTTTGATAGTGTGCCGGAAACCAGCCCAGGTGCCGGATTTTCCGGGATGCGGCTGCGCTATGGGCTGAATGATCCTGACCGCTTGGACGAAGTTCTTGTCATGCAGGGCGCGAGCTATTTTCGCGCCATTGGGCAGGCCATGGTCTATGGCCTCTCAGCGCGTGCTGTTGCTATCGGCACTGGTGGTTCGCAGCCTGAGGAGTTTCCCCGCTTCACACATTTACGCTTGCATGAGCCAAGCGATGGCGCCGTACGCGTTGAAGGACTGATTGATAGTCATTCTCTTGCTGGGCACATCGATATGACGCTCCGACCTGGTGCGAACACCGACATGCAGATCGCAGTGACGCTTTTTCCAAGGGTGGAGATTGATACCATCGGCGTGGCGCCGCTGACGTCGATGTATCTGAAGGGTCCCTTGAGAGCGTCGGTCTCCGATGATTTTCGACCGCGTGTCCATGACAGCGATGTGCTGTTCATAGAGAACGGCGCTGGCGAGCGCCTTTGGCGGCCTATTGCCAATCCGGCAGAGATTGAAAGCTCAGCTTTTGTCGATGACAGCCCGGCCAGCTTTGGTCTGTTCCAGACCGCGCGCAGTTTTGAAGATTTTGAGGACACTGAAGCGCGCTATCATGATCGACCTTCGGCTCTTGTGAGGCCAACGGGCGATTGGGGTCGAGGGGCGGTGATGTTGATCGAAATCCCGACTGGTGACGAGTTCTTGGATAATATCGTCGCCTTTTGGCGCCCTGAGGCTGCGCTCGAAGCAGGTGGCGAGTACAGCTTCGCTTACCAACTGACCTGGACGCGCGATGCGCCGGACACCGCCAGTCTTGCGCCTATCGTTCAAAGCCGCAGTGGCCAGGAGCATGATCGCCCTGGTACCAGGCGTTTTGTTGTTGATTTCGACACTGATGTGGCGAGCCCTGTGCCGGATATCACAACCTCCAATCAGGCGGAAATCTCCGGCGTAAGCGCCTTCCTTCTGCCCAATGATCGCGGGACGCGCGTGACGTTTCTGCTCACTCCAGGCCAGCGTGATGCGGTCGATGTTCGCCTTAGCCTGCGCTTGGACGATGGCACACCCATCAGCCCGGTTTGGCTGCATCGGTGGACGCGCGCCCGTGATGGTGGAGTTTAAGTTTCGGAAGCTGTGTCCATCAAACGGTCAAAGCGCAGCTTTCGCTCATGCAACACCTGTTTGAGGGATGGATCGGGCTCAACCCTCGATCCGACAGCCAAGGGACGTGCGAGCACATCGATAGATTGACCAGAAGCGACCATGGCAAGGCGTGCGGCACCGGCAGGGCCGGCATTGTCGGCGCCTTTTGGCAGGGTGAGCGTTTCATTGATTGCGGTGGCTAGCAGGCGAAGCCATAGCTCTGATCGCGTGCCGCCACCTACCGCCAAGAAACGTTCAGGACATACACCCACCAAGCGCTGCGCTGCCACGCTGTCGGCAAATTGAAAGGCAACACCCTCAAGTGTTGCGTAACCCAGCATGGCGATGTCCACGCCAGGGTGCAGGCCTTCCATGCGCCCGGTGGCAGAGGGTCTGTTGGCGGGTGTGCGGATGCCATTGAGGCAAGGCAGGAAGACTGGTGCATCGCTAAGCGATCCGTTTGCTGCAAAGGTTTCGGCTTTGCGGGCCAGATCGGACGCTTTGATCCCGCCCATACGGGCTGTCCAATCCAGTGACGCTGTTGCGCTCATGACCACTCCCATGGAGAGGAACGTGTCGGGTGCAGCGTGAGCGGAGGTCAGAATGGCGCATTCGGGGCCGGGATGAAATGCATCATCCACCATGCAGGCAACACCTGATGTGCCTATGGAGAGCACCGCGTCGCCAGGTGTTGCGGCGCCTGCGCCCAGGGTGGACCCCATATTGTCGCCGGCACCGGCGGCAACAGGGAGATTGGGTTTCAAGCCCCAGCGCTCAGCTAACGCGGGGCGTAGTCCGCCTGCTGCTTCCCAGGCATGTGTGAGAGGTGGCAGATAATCGGTGTTCCATCCCGCCGCCTCGCACAGCTGCGCATCCCACTTACCCGTGGCGCAATCGAGCAGCTGTGTGCCACCGGCATCGGTTGGCTCACTTGCGATTTCACCGGTCAGTGCAAGGCGCACATAGTCTTTGGTCAGGAGCAGCATCCGTGCTGCGTCCAACACTTGGGGTTCGTGTTTGGCGAGCCAAAGAAGCTTTGGTGCGGTGAGGCCAGGGTCAGGTGTGCCATTGGTGCGCCTGCCGATGTTGGGCACTTTGGCTTCCAGTTCAGCGCATTCGGCAATGGCGCGCTGATCGTTCCACAAAATGGCTGGGCGAACGGGCTTGTGGTCTTTATCCAGCAATAGGGCGGACAGCATTTGGCCGGACAGCCCAATGCCAACGACACTGGCCATCTTATCGGGGTGGTTCTGCGCCAATTCATCAAGGCAGCTGAAAACTGTGCTCACCCAGTCGTCGGCGTCTTGTTCACTCCAGCCAACGACGGTAATGGACGTTGCAATCTGCCTTGCGGCTTGGCCAACAACAACGGTTGCATCTTCCAGGATCACGCATTTGATGCCGGATGTTCCAAGGTCAATGCCGATGGCGAGTGTCACGGCTCGCTGTCCAACAGACTTTGTGCCGTGGCCTCGTCGGTCACCAGCGTGTTGACCATGCCGCGCCGATTGAGCACCGCCTTGATGACTTGCACCTTGTGGGCGCCACCAGCCGCTGCAATGACATTCGGTATCTTGATCAAATCGTCAAAGCCAATCCCGATAATCCGCTCGTTGATCGGGTGATCAATTGGTTCGCCTTGGGCGTTGATAACGGTGCCCAAGATATCGCCAACCGCGCCACGCTGTTGTAGCTCTTCGATGCTGGTGTCGGATGGCAGACCATCGCGCATCAACAGTGAGCGTCCAGAAATGTCGCCTGCGGCCATGGCCAGGGCATCCACCGAGCGCAGCTTTTCAAGAATGTCGCGGAAGACATCCAGTTCGATGATGGTGTCTCGGCTTGCTGCGGATCCGGCATAAAGCGGTGCTGTGAAATAGCTGTGCTGCGCGCCAATCAGATCCGCCAGGCGGGTGGTGATTTCAAAGCTGTTGAGGTCAGAGCCCTTGGTCAAACCGCCCATGACGGAGACGACCTCAAGGTCTGGGCGCTCCATGGCTTCAACAAACCGTGTGGCAAGGTTCAGCGTGCCGCCCCAGGACATGCCGAAAAGCCTGATGGCTTTGTCTGCCAAAACTTCCGACAGCAGGTTGCCGAGCGCCGCTCCAACGATCATCTGCGTGTCGTCTTCGCGGGCGGGTGAGGGCGCAATGTAAACCGTTTGCAGATCATACTTATTCGCCATCGCCTGCTCCAACTCGGCGCACGCGGCATAGGCCGTATTAAAGGTCACCCGCACCAGCCCGCGGCGGCGTGCTTCAGACAGAGCTTTGTTGACCCGCAAACGGGTCGCGCCCAATCGCTCGGCTACCTTTTCCTGCGTTAGGCCCTCGACGTGATAGGCCCAGCTGACACGGGTCAGAAACCGTTCTTCGAGATCGATTTTGGGGAGTTTCTGCCGACCGGCCATAGACTATCCTGTAGGCTATCCTGGTTTAGGGTCTGGACCCTACTTCACAGCACCCATCGTTAGACCGCGAACCAAATGTTTTGAAGCAAGCAGGGCGAAGATCAAAACTGGGATCACAATCAGGGTCGATGTGGCCATGATGTTCCCATAAGGCACGTCATACCCTTCCATAAAGGTAACGGCCATGGCTGGTGCCGTTTTGGCATCGCGCGGGGCAAGGATGTAGGCGAACAGAAGCTCGTTCCAGGAGAAGATGAAAGACAGGATGGACGAGACGGCGACGCCAGGCATGGCCAGTGGCAGGCAGATTGACCAAAAGATGCGTGGTTGGGACGCGCCTTCCAGCAAAGCGGCCTCATCCAGATCATAAGGAATCGCCCGAAACTGATCGGTGCAAATCCAGATCACGATGGGAAGCGTGAAGGTCAGGTACATCAGGATCAGCGCCAGATGGGTATCGCGCAGGCCGATCTCGCGGGCGATGATGAACACGGGGAAGGCCAGAACCACCGGGCTGACAAAGCGGTTGGTGATGAACCAGAACCAAAGGTCGGTTTTGCCACGGAACTCAAAGCGCGCCAGTGCAAACGCTGCCGGGCACCCCAGGCCAACTGCTAGAGCTGTGGTGCAGACCGCAACGATCAGCGAGTTGATCAACGATATGCCGACATTGTCTTCAAAAAGCACTTGCACATAGTTTTGCAGAGTTGGTGTAAAAAACCAAACTGGCGGGTCAGCAAGCGCCACGACCTGCGTTTTCAGGCTGGTGGTGACCATCCAATAAAACGGAAAGATGCAGAACAGACAGATGGCCAGGAGCAGCGCAAGCTCGCCCCAGCGATTTCGATCCTGATAAGAAGCTGCGCGGGCCATCAACGGATCTCTTTGTAAAACAGATGGATATAGATGCGGGCGAGGATGATCGTCACAATCAGCATGATGATGGAGTGTGCTGAGGCGAGCCCGATATCGAACTGCCGGTTTCCGATACGCTCGATCAGGACAGCGATGAACTCTGTCGCGTTGCCTGGCCCGCCACGGGTCATGGTGAAGGGCATATCAAACAGCTTCAGCGTGTCGGCTGTTCGAAGGATCAAGACGGCGACAAGGCTTGGGATCAAGAACGGCAGTTGAACATAGCGCAGGACGGTCCAATGGCTTTTGGTTTCCAGCGTTGCCGCCTCTTCAATCTCGGTTGGTACGGTAGAAAGACCAGCCAGAAGCACCAGCGCCACGAAGGGCGTCCATTGCCAGATGTCCCAGAACACAACGCCGATGAAGGCGTTGGTTGGATCGCCAATAAAGTTGATCGGGTCGATGCCAATCCAGCCAAGGATCTGATTTATCACACCGTACTTCTGGTTCATCATGACTTGCGCCAGCAGGCCGACAACGGCGTAAGTGGTCGCCATGGGCAAGACGAGCGCCAATCGCGTGAAGGTTTTCAATAGGCTTAAGCCCGGACGATGCAGCACAAGAGCGATCGTCATGCCGATGGCAATCTGGATAGGCACGGAGATGATGAACAACAGCGCGGTGCGACCCATCGAGCCCCAGAACGCGTCGCTGGTAAGCACTTCGGCATAGTTGTCCAGACCGACGAATTTCGTGCGGGCGAGGCGCGTAAGGTTGAAATCGTAAAAGCTACGCCACAGCGCGTAGCCAAGCGGAATGATGCCGACAATGATCAGCGCTGCTACGGACGGGCCGAGGAATGTGAAGATAGTCCGCCGGGTCACATGCAAAGACATGGGAGGCTCCAACCGGGTGAAAAACGCTGTATCGCGCAATTTTGGAAAAAGATGGCCCGTGACTCAAGGGGATCACGGGCCACCAGTTTGCGGTCGCGATGACCTTCAGGGAGACCTATTGGGCCAGAGGCTTATCGCCGGAGTAGTATCCAGCTGACTCCAGAACCTCTTCCATACGTTCACCGATCTCTGCGGCACCTTCTTCGATGCTGACTTCACCGAGCATCATGCGTGTGCCCCATTCCTGAACGATCTCAGTGATTTCAGGCCACTCGGCAAAGCGGGGGCGGAATTCAGGTACGCCGTCCTGCCAGCTTTCAACCAGTGCGGGCACGAAGGTGAACTCGTCAGCGATGCCTGGGATTTCGTAGACGGACTGACGAGCCGGAACGCCGCCTGCACGCAGATAGCGTTCAGCATTGGCCTGTGACGTCACCCACTGGATGAAGAGATACCCAGCAGCCTGCTCGTCATCATCAGCTTGGCTTGCGACGGCAAGTGAGAAGCCGCCAAGGGCAGGTTTACGACCAGCTGGGCCCATTGGCTCAGGTGCGATGGCTAGGCAATCGCCCAGTGTGGATGTCTCTTCGCTGGCAAGCGTTGAGTAGAAGGCCGACCATTCGGTGATCATCGCAACGTCACCCTGTGCGAGCGCGTTGACGGTTTCAGAATGGTCGTAAGCAACAATGCCTTCCGGCATGAACTGCATCAGGTCCTGACGGAACTGAAGGCCAGCCTGGCTTTCTGCCGACAATAGATTCGAGCGGAAGTTATCGTCCAGGAACGAACCACCAAATGGCCAGAGCATGCGTGCGAACGAGTCGGCAGACTGGGTTTCATTGCGTTTGGACTGGAGTGCATAGGCATACTGACCATCACCAGTGAGGGCAGGGCCATAGTCATCCATCAATTGCTGCCAGGTTTCCGGCGGGCCATCAAAGCCAGCTTCTTCCAGCATGCACTGATTGTAGAACAGTAGGCCCGAATAGTTATCGAAAGGCAGGCCGTAAATCGTGCCGTTCCAGCCGCCGAACGCGTTGAGCACCAGCGGGAAGAAGTCATCCATGTTGAGGTCTGGGTCGGCCAGATCTGGGTTGGATGTGAAGTTTTCGATGGGCTCGATCCAGCCATTTTCAGCAAAGTTGCCGATCCAAACTAGATCGATCAGAGCGATGTCGATATCGCCGCCTGCGACGAAGTCGCGAACCTGTTCGCCCAAGGCGTTCTCATAGGGAACCGTGGTCACGTTGATGGTGATTCCGGTTGCTGCTTCAAATTCCGGCAGCATTTCGAGCGCGGCTGCATAGCCTGGGCGGTCGAGGAAAAGCACATCCACTTCGGTGCCAGCATAGGGTGCGGCAGCTTCTTCCAACGACCAGGCATGAGCTGCAGCGACACCGCCAACACTCATGGCGGTTGCCAGTGCAAAGACGCTGCATTGTGACCTGAGTTTCATTTTTATTCCTCCCGGGGATGATGACGTTTTTTGGTTGACATACATTTGTATTAGCAACCATATAAATGTATCAATTGACCTCCAAGTCAACACAAAACTTGCTGGCAGGGGCGGATAGGAGAGACACAAATGGCTGAGGTCCAACTGAGATCAGTCGATAAATTTTATGGCTCTCAACAGGCCCTGTTCGACATCAGTCTGGATATCGCGGACGGCGAATTTGTTGTTTTTGTTGGCCCGTCTGGCTGTGGAAAATCGACGCTGCTGCGCTCCATTGCCGGGTTGGAGCCGATCAAATCGGGTGCCATCTCCATCGGTGATCGTGATGTGTCGGCGCTGGCTCCATCAGAGCGTGATGTAGCGATGGTGTTTCAGTCTTACGCGCTTTATCCGCACATGACGGTACGCGAGAACATAGATTTTGGCATGAAAATCAATAAGTTCAGCGTTGAAGACAGGCGCAAGCGAATTGCCGACGCCGCGCGCATCTTGCAATTGGATGAGTATTTGGATCGCAAGCCCGGTCAGCTTTCGGGCGGCCAGCGCCAGCGCGTTGCCATCGGCAGGGCTATTGTAAAGAAACCATCGGTGTTTCTGTTCGACGAGCCTCTATCAAACTTGGATGCCAAGCTGCGCGTGCAGATGCGTGTGGAGCTTGAAGCGCTGCACAACACGCTTGATGCCACGATGATCTATGTCACCCATGATCAGGTGGAAGCCATGACCATGGCAGATAAGATCGTGGTGTTGCAGGCAGGCCGGGTTGAGCAAATTGGTAGCCCGATGGAACTCTATCATCGTCCGGTGAACGAGTTCGTTGCTGGCTTCATTGGTGCGCCAGCGATGAACTTTCTCGACGTTGCTGCCCATGATGGGTGGCTGACATGTGCCGGTGCGCGCATTGCCCCGTTCGAAGGTGCTGATGCGCGGCGGGTGGGCATCCGCCCTGAGCATGTTCGTGCTGGCCCGGCAGGCGAGGGGGATTTGGATGCAACCGTTAAGCTGCGCGAGACGCTGGGCGGGGATGCCTACCTCTATGTTGATACAGCCGATGGGCAGGAAATGGTTGTTCGCACAGATGGCGACACGACGCTGAGGGGCGGGGAAACGGTTGGCCTAACCTTCCCGGCAGAACGCGTTCATGTCTTCGATGCGAGTGGCCACGCCATCGGCGCAAACATCACCGATACAGTTATAGCTGAGGCACCCGCATGAGTGCTTTGGCCATCTATGATGATGCAGTGGCTCGTTCGAGCACCGTTGCGGATTTGGTCATCGGTTCGGGTGCGCTTTCGCAGATTGCAGATGTTTTTCAGCGCAATTTTGGCTCCAGGTCGGCGTGCTTGATCGCTGATGATCTCGGTTGGTCAGCCGCTGGGCCAGCGGTGGAGGCCCACTTACAAGCCGCTGGGATCGCAACGCGCCGTCACGTGATCGGTGCAAAGCCGCGGCCCAAACCAACGGTCGCGTTGGCCAACAGTTTTCGGGATGTCTTGGGCCAAAATCAGTGCGTGCCCATTGCGGTCGGCTCGGGCGTCATCAACGATCTGGTCAAGCATGCCGCTTTCGGTCTTGATCGGCGTTACATGTGCGTTGCCACCGCCGCGTCGATGGATGGTTACACTTCGGCTGGCTCACCGCTCTCTGACAACGGATTCAAGATCACCATACCGTGCAGGCCAGCGTGCGCGGTGATCGGTGATCTGGATGTTATCGCCGCCGCGCCGCGGAACATGACTGGCTGGGGTTACGGTGATCTTGCCGGCAAGGTGCCTGCCGGTGCTGACTGGATCGTGGCAGACGCGTTGGGGGTTGAGGCCATTGATCCCGCACCATGGAGCATGGTGCAGGACAATTTGCGCGGTTGGCTTCTCGGCGCTGAGCAGATTGCGAGCGGCCATCGCAATGCCGTTGAAGGCCTTTTTGCCGGACTATCTTTGGTCGGGTTGGCAATGGAAGCTCACGGTTCGTCACGTCCTGCATCGGGGGCAGACCATCAGATTGCCCATCTGTGGGAGATGGACGATTTGGAACATGAAGGCGAACGCGTCAGCCATGGAGCCTGCGTTTCCATTGGGTGCCTGGTTGTTCTTCAATTGTATGATTGGTTGCTGGACCAGGATATTGAAGCGCTGAACGTCGGTGAGACGATTGCCGCTGCACTATCTTTGGAAGAAAAATCCGTCGCGATCCATGTAGCGTTCCCCCAGGCTGATATTGCCTCGCGCGCTTTGGTGGAAACCACAACCAAGCATCTGCCTCCGCAGGCTCATCGTGAACGGCTTGAACTTTTGAAACGCGTTTGGCCGGAGTTGAAAGCCAAGCTCTCTGATCAACTGCTTCCGCCAGATGAGATGGCGGGTTTGCTTGCTGTTGCGGGCGCACCAGTGAAGGCAGCTGAGATTGGTGTGGACCTTGATTATCTGCGCCGCACGACGCTTGCCGCGAAATTTCTGCGCAGCCGCTACACGGTGCTGGATCTGCTGGACGAAACTGGGCTTCTGGAGCAGGCTATCGACGCTATGGTGACCAAGGGCCTGCGATGACCGACACACTGCCTGATCAATTTACTCGTGCCTGCAACGAGCTTGAGTCCGCCTGCCGCGCGCTCGATCCGGGCCAGTTGGATCAGGTGATCCATGAGATTGCAGGCGCAAAAAGGGTCGTGCTTTTTGGTGTTGGTCGTGAAGGGCTGATGATGCGCGCGCTTGCCATGCGGCTATACCATATGGGTCTTGATGCCCATGTGGTGGGTGACATGTCCACGCCGCCTGTGGGGCCGGGCGACTTGTTGATTGTCAGCGCTGGCCCCGGTGGGTTTTCCACCGTGAACGGCTTGTTGGGTGTGGCGAAGGCCGCAGGAGCGCGAACGGTATGTGTCACAGCGCAGCCAGATGGAGATGCGCCGCTGGCCAGCGACGTTGTGCTGACCATTCCCGCTCAAACAATGGCCGATGATCAGTCCCCTGATCCAGCCTCTATCTTGCCAATGGGCTCGCTGTTTGAGGGCGCGCAGTATCTGGTGTTTGAAGTTTTGATCCTTCATCTGCGCGATCACCTTGGTGTTGATCCGGAAGCAATGCGCGCCCGCCATACCAATCTGGAGTGATCAGGTGCAGATGGAAAAGGCAGAATGGCCAAGCCGTTTTTCTTTAGCGGGCAAAACGGCCCTGGTTACCGGAGCATCCAAAGGTATTGGTGCTGAAATCGCGCATGTTTTTGCCGATGCTGGTGCTGACATTGTTGCTGTTGCCCGCGATGCGGACGGGCTTGCAGCGATAGCCGATGCGGTGCGCGACGAGGGGCGTGACTGTCTTACCATTGCTGCTGACCTGTCGACGCGTGAGGGCCCAGCAGACGCTGCCCACAAAGCTCTCGATGAGGTTGGCACTGTCGACATTTTGGTGAACTCTGCCGGCGTTGCCCTGGTCGCTCCGGCCATAGAGTTGAGCGTGGATGATTGGGACGCCAGCATGGCGGTGAACCTGCGGGCACCTTTTATTCTGTCACAGGCATTAGCGCCTGCGATGATTGCCCAGCAGTCCGGCAAGATCATCAATATCAGTTCGCAGACCGGTATCGTTGCCTTTGATGATCATGCCGCCTATGCGTCCTCGAAGGGAGGGCTTAATGCACTCACCAAGTCGCTGTGCGCCGAATGGGGTCGTTACAACGTTCAGGTGAATGCAATCTGCCCAACTGTTGTGCTCACCTCCATGGGCAAGGAAGTTTGGTCAGCGCCTGAAAAGAAAGATCCTCTGATTGGCGCAACGCCAGCGCGCCGATTTGCACAGCCCCGCGAGATCGCCGATATGGCGCTGTATTTGGCATCATCGGCCTCAGCGATGGTCAATGGTGCACTGATGATGATTGAGGGCGGCTACACCAGTGTTTGATGCACCGACGAATACGCATGGCGCTTTTGAGCGCTATGAAGCTGTGCGCGCGCGCTTGCCGCAGGCCGACTTTCCAAAAACCTCCCAATATATGGCGCACCTCGGTGAGGTGGCAGAACATGTGGATGGGTTTGTGCTCGATGCGTTCGGCGTTTTGAACGTTGGCGCGACAGCTATTCCAGGCGCTGTCGATAGACTTGCAGATCTGCGAAAACGCGGAAAAAAGCTGTGTGTCTTGAGCAATGCTGCGTCCTTCTCCCGAATAGGGGCCTTGGCGAAGTATCAACGGCTTGGCTTTGATTTTACTGCTGAGGAAGTGATCACGTCGCGCGACGTGGCCGTGGCGCGGATGAATGCCGTGGCGCCTGGTGCGGTTTGGGCTGCGCTGGCTTCCGATACCGATGATTTCCATGATCTGCCGGCAAAGGTTATCGATGCCGTTAGCGATCCAGATGCATTGGACAGTGCAGATGCAATTTTCTTTTTGTCCAGCCACCGTGTGACGCCGCAGCTTTATGAGCGGCTTGTCAACGCCATGGAGCGCAATCCACGCCCTATGATCGTGGCCAATCCGGATATCACCGCACCATTTGAAGATGGTCTCTCGCGTGAGCCCGGGCTGTTTGCCCATGATTTGATAGATCGGTTGGGGTCCCGCCTACATTGGTACGGCAAGCCGTTTGCCGATGGCTATGATGATGTGTTGGAGCAAATGCAGCTTCCAGCCGACCGACTGGCTATGGTGGGTGATACGTTGCACACTGATGTTTTGGGTGGTCGGGCCGCTGGCATGAGAACCGTGCTTGTTAGCGACCATGGGCTCTTCAGCGGTCATGATGTGATGCCATTCATTACGCAGTCCGGCATTGTGCCTGATTTTATTGTGCCGACGACCTAAGGTTCTGTCGGCAGACACATTTCTGGTGATCAACAGGTTTCATCAGGCCTGGGTGCTCTAGAAGGAAAGCTCAGGCTTGGCGGTTCTCTAACAGTGGTCCATCTTTGCGCCACACTTTGCCGCCAATGAACGCAAACGCAGTAGCGCAGGACATTGGTTTAAAAAATCCCCGCTTCAGGGTTGATTTCAGCCAGATTCGCGATTACTTCCAACTTTCTGGCGTGCTGCTCCGGTTGCACGCCCTTATTGTGTTGTGCGCGGCCCGCATGCAGGTGTCGCCGAAAACCCGTTACCGTAGGAAGGTGCCAATCAATGTCGGCTCAGGTTTTTTGGGCGGCAATGAAAGGCGCATCTCGACGCGGTGGCAGTGCCCAGGTGGCGAAAAGGTAGATGATGGCAAAGACCAATCCCTTCACTTTCATGCAGGAAGTGCGGCAGGAAGTCTCCAAGGTTGTGTGGCCAACGCGCCGCGAAACAACCGTGACGACCATCATGGTGTTTATCATGGTGTTTTTGGCAGCGATCTTCTTTTTGGCTGCTGATCAAGTGCTGAGCTTCATCGTAGGCCAGCTGCTTGCTCTTGGTCGCTAAGGAGTCGCGGTAATATGGCTTTGCGTTGGTACATCGTCCACGCCTATTCGAACTTTGAAAAGAAGGTTGCTGAGTCCATCCGTGAGGGTGCGCAGGCTGCCGGTCTTGACGCGCTGTTCGATCAGATTTTGGTGCCAACCGAGAAGGTTGTGGAAGTGCGTCGTGGCCGCAAGGTCGACACCGAGCGCAAGTTCTTCCCTGGCTATGTTCTGGTGCGCATGGAAATGACCGATGAGGCCTATCACCTCATCAAAAATACCCCAAAGGTCACTGGCTTTTTGGGTTCTGACATGAAGCCGATTCCGATTTCCGACGCTGAAGCTGATCACATTTTGAACCAGGTTCAAGAAGGCGTGGATCGACCCAAGCCTTCGATCACGTTCGATGTGGGAGAGCAGGTGCGTGTGTCGGATGGTCCGTTTGCCTCCTTCAATGGCGTTGTTGAAGAGGTTGATGGCGAGCGGGCGCGCTTGAAAGTTTCTGTTTCTATCTTTGGCCGGGCTACCCCGGTCGAGCTTGAATATGGGCAGGTTGAAAAGCTCTAGGGCTTTGATTTGCCGATACCTCGTGTGGGAGAGATGGCCAGGTTTCGCCACCAGGTTTTGATCGCACCACGCAACCCCCAACCCAGCCACATGTGTGGCGAACTATTAAGGGATGAACCATGGCGAAGAAGATCGCTGGTTACCTGAAGCTTCAGGTGCCTGCCGGTGCTGCCAACCCATCGCCGCCCATCGGGCCGGCACTTGGTCAGCGCGGTTTGAACATTATGGAATTCTGTAAGGCGTTTAACGCTAAGAGCCAGGAAATGGAAAAAGGTGCGCCGGTTCCGGTTGTCATCACCATCTTCCAGGACAAATCCTTTACCTTTGAGATGAAGACGCCGCCGGTGGCCTTCTTCTTGAAGAAGGCTGCCAAGCTGCAAAAAGGTGGCTCTGAGCCTGGTCGCAGCACAGCGGGTTCTGTCAGCGAAGCTCAGGTGCGTGAGATCGCTGAAGCGAAGATGACTGATTTGAATGCAACAACCATTGAAGCGGCCATGCAAATGGTTGCGGGTTCTGCCCGTTCGATGGGCCTGAAGGTGGAGGGCTAACGATGGCGCGTGTTGCAAAACGGCTGAAAGCTGCCGAGGAAAACTTGAACCCAGAACAGCTTTATCCGGTGGATGAGGCGGTCGCGATGGTCAAAGAACGTGCCACGGCGAAGTTCGATGAAACCATTGAGATTGCGATGAATTTGGGTGTTGACCCGCGTCATGCCGACCAAATGGTTCGTGGCGTGGTGAGCCTTCCCAATGGCACCGGCAAATCGGTGCGTGTGGGTGTGTTTGCTCGTGGTGAAAAAGCCGATGAGGCCAAAGCTGCCGGTGCTGACGTCGTTGGCGCCGAAGATCTGGTGGAAATCGTCCAGGGCGGCACGATTGACTTTGATCGCTGCATCGCAACGCCCGACATGATGGGGCTCGTTGGCCGTCTTGGTAAGGTGCTTGGCCCCCGTGGTCTGATGCCGAACCCGCGTGTCGGCACGGTGACGATGGATGTTGCCACGGCTGTCGCCAACGCTAAAGGCGGTGAAGTGCAGTTCCGCGTTGAAAAAGCTGGCATCTTGCATGCCGGTGTCGGCAAAGCCTCATTTACCGCTGAGCAATTGGCCGAGAACGTGAAAGCCTTTGCTGACGCGGTTTCCAAGGCCAAACCCTCGGGCGCGAAAGGCACGTATATGCAGCGTGCATCGGTTTCCTCGACCATGGGTCGCGGCGTCAAAATTGATGTTTCCAGCTTGAGCGCTTCTTAAAGCGCGCAGACTGACTAAAAGAATCGCGGACTGAGCAGATTGCCCAGTCCCGGTAGAGCCGCCAGGCTCTTGGAACATGTTCCTTTGAACTGGCGGCTTACCTGTCCGAGATTGCGGGCGCTTGGATCCTTGTAAGAGGTGAAAAGCTTAATCTGGAAGCTTCCAGGCCAGCATGAGACGCGAAGAGCTGAGTTTTGAGAGCGCATGTTGCTCTCACCGGTCAGTTCGATCCGTTATCGGCCATCCTACGGACGGTCGGGGCAGGTTTTTGAACGGTGTGTGCCGGGATATTTGGTGCGCACCAAAATGAAACCGGCCTTGATCTCCTGATTTCAGGAAGGATTGGCCAACTGGAGAGAGACAGTGGATAGAGCGGAAAAGCGCGAAATGGTCTCCACGCTGAACGGGGTCTTTTCCTCGGCCGGCGTTGTGGTCGTTGCCCACTATGGTGGTCTTTCTGTTGCCAAAATGACCGATCTTCGCGCCAAAATGCGTGAAGCCGGTGGCAGCGTTAAGGTCGCCAAAAACCGCCTTGCAAAGCTGGCTCTTGACGGCACGGACGCGGCGCACATTGCCGATCTGTTTGAAGGGCAAACATTGATTGCCTATTCGGACGATCCGGTTTCGGCGCCCAAAGTGGCCAGCGCATTTGCCAAAGAGAACGAGCAACTCGTTCTTATCGGCGGTGCAATGGGCACAACACACCTTGACGCCGATGGCGTCAAAGCGCTGGCAACAATGCCGTCGCTTGATGAGCTGCGTGCGAAGATTGTTGGGATGGTTCAAACCCCAGCGACGCGTATCGCGCAGGTTGTCAATGCACCGGCTGGTGGGTTGGCACGTGTGGTCCAAGCCTATGCTGACAAGGGCGAAGCGGCGTAAGCGGCTTTCACAAACTGATCGAACAGACCTCTTAAGGAACTGAAACTAATGGCAAATCTCGAACAACTCGTGGACGATCTGTCCAACCTTACCGTTTTGGAAGCTGCTGAGCTTTCCAAAATGCTGGAAGAAAAATGGGGCGTTTCTGCTGCTGCTCCTGTTGCTGTTGCTGCCGCTGGCGGCGCAGCCGGTGGCGCTGCAGAAGCTGCTGAAGAGAAGGACGAATTCGACGTCGTCCTGACGGCTGCTGGTGACAAGAAAATCAACGTCATCAAAGAAGTGCGTGCCATCACTGGTCTTGGCCTGAAAGAAGCCAAAGACTTGGTTGAAGGCGCACCGAAGCCTGTTAAAGAAGGCGTTGCTAAAGCCGAAGCAGAAGAGCTTAAAAAGAAGCTCGAAGACGCTGGTGCTTCTGTCGACCTGAAGTAAGGCGCAAGCTTTGCTTGATGTGGCTGCCTTCTGTAGGCAGCCACATCAGCCGACCCCGCGTAACCAAGGGGTTCGGATTGTACTTTTTGAAGATGGACCGGGTCTCGAGGTTTTGAGGTTTTCGGTGCCATCTTTTTCGCGTCTCTAAGGCTGTTTGCTGGTTTGAGGCGCACCTTTGAATGATCGGATGACCTGGTAAACGCTGGCTTGTTGCACCCGTGCACAGCGCTTTCCAGGTGATCTGATGCCAGACGACCCACCCCCTGTGGTCGAACTGGTTTTGGGTCCATACAAGGAGCGGACATGGCGACTATCGACGTGGCAAATACTTCAACGACTTCTGATCTTTCGCGCAAAATGAACACAGTACCGGTGACGAGCTTTTCGGTTCGCTCGCGCCCCCGGCGCATGTTTGGCAACATTCGCGAAGTTGCCGATATGCCCAATCTCATCGAAGTTCAGATGGCTTCCTACGAGCAGTTCCTGATGGTGGACGAGCCTGAAGGTGGCCGCCCAGATGATGAAGGCTTGCAGTCGGTGTTCAAATCGGTTTTTCCGATTTCGGACTTTGCCGGCACGGCCATGCTGCAGTTCGTACGCTACGAGTTTGAACCACCAAAATATGATGTGGACGAGTGCCGCCAACGCGGGATGACATTCTCTGCGCCACTCAAAGTCAATCTTCAGCTCATTGTGTTCGATGTGGATGAGGAAACCGGCGCGAAGTCGGTTAAAGACATCAAAGAGCAAGACGTCTACATGGGCGACATGCCGCTGATGACGACGAACGGCACGTTCATCGTCAACGGCACGGAGCGTGTGATCGTTTCTCAGATGCACCGTTCACCGGGCGTGTTCTTTGATCACGACAAGGGCAAAAGCCACTCATCGGGCAAACTGTTGTTTGCTGCACGCATCATTCCTTATCGCGGTTCTTGGCTCGACATTGAGTTCGATGCCAAAGACATCGTGCATGCGCGTATTGACCGTCGCCGGAAAATTCCGGTGTCGTCACTGCTCTATGCGTTGGGCCTGGATACCGAGGAAATTCTGAACACCTATTACACGTCTTCGGTCCATACGAAAACGAAGACCGGTTGGAAGACACCTTACAGCGCTGAAAAAATGGAAGGCATGAAGGTCACCCGTGACCTGATCAACGATGCCACCGGCGAAGTGGCTGTTGAGGCTGGCAAAAAAATCACGCCACGTCAGGCGAAACGCGTGGCCGATGAGGGCCTGAAAAACCTGCGCGTGGAAGCCGAAGAGATGATCAGCCAGTATCTGGCTGAAGATGTTGTGAACATGGAGACCGGTGAAATCTATGCCGAAGCGGGCGAGGAAATCACTGAAGAGCTAATGGAACAGCTGCTTGAACTCGGTTTCAAGTCGCTCACCTTGCTCGATATCGACCATGTGAATACCGGTGGCTACATCCGCAACACGCTGATGGCCGATAAGAATGAGAGCCGCGCAGAAGCGCTGTTCGATATCTATCGCGTGATGCGCCCAGGTGAACCGCCAACCATCGAAGCGGCTGAAGCCATGTTCCAGTCTCTGTTCTTTGATTCTGAGCGTTACGATCTTTCTGCCGTTGGCCGCGTAAAAATGAACATGCGTCTTGATTTGGATGCTGAGGACACAGTTCGCACGCTTCGCAAAGAAGACATTCTGGAAGTGCTGCGCACTCTGCTTGGTCTTCGTGATGGCAAAGGCGAGATCGACGACATCGACAATCTCGGCAACCGCCGTGTGCGTTCTGTCGGCGAGTTGATGGAAAACCAGTACCGCGTCGGCCTGCTGCGCATGGAGCGCGCCATCAAAGAGCGTATGTCATCGGTCGAAATCGGCACGGTGATGCCGCAGGATCTGATCAACGCCAAACCAGCGTCGGCTGCGGTGCGTGAGTTCTTCGGTTCCTCGCAGCTGTCGCAGTTTATGGATCAGACAAACCCGCTGTCGGAAATCACCCACAAGCGTCGCCTCTCGGCGCTTGGCCCAGGTGGTCTGACCCGCGAACGTGCAGGCTTTGAGGTGCGCGATGTGCACCCAACGCACTATGGTCGTATCTGCCCGATTGAGACACCTGAGGGCCCCAACATTGGCCTGATCAACTCGCTGGCGACCCATGCGCGCGTGAACAAGTATGGCTTTATCGAAACGCCCTATCGTAAGGCGAGCGATGGTAAGGTTTCCGATGAGATCGTTTTCCTGTCGGCGATGGAAGAGGCCAAGCACTACATTGCGCAGGCCAACTCCGAGCTGGATGAGAAAGGCGCCTTGATCAACGAGCTGGTTGTGTGTCGTCACCAAAGCGATGTGATGCTGACGCCGCGTGAGCGCGTTGATCTCATGGACGTTTCGCCGAAACAGCTCGTTTCGGTCGCTGCTTCGCTGATCCCGTTCCTTGAAAACGATGATGCTAACCGTGCTCTCATGGGTTCGAACATGCAGCGTCAGGCCGTGCCGTTGGTGCGCGCAGAGGCGCCGCTGGTCGGCACCGGCATGGAACGTATCGTTGCTCAGGACTCTGGCGCTGCCATTGGTGCTCGGCGCACCGGTATCGTGGAGCAGGTTGATGCCACGCGTATCGTTATCCGCGCCACCGAAGACCTCGATCCAGGTCGTCCGGGCGTTGATATCTATCGCCTGATGAAGTTCCAGCGTTCCAACCAGAACACCTGCATCAACCAGCGTCCGCTCGTGACGATTGGTGATGAGGTGAAGAAGGGTGAAATCATCGCTGATGGTCCATCCACCGAAATGGGTGAACTGGCGCTTGGTAAGAACGTGCTCGTCGCGTTCATGCCCTGGAACGGCTACAACTTTGAGGATTCCATCCTGATGTCCGAACGCATCGTGAAAGACGATGTGTTCACCTCCATCCACCTTGAAGAGTTTGAGGTGATGGCGCGCGACACCAAGTTGGGCCCTGAGGAGATCACCCGTGACATTCCGAACGTTTCGGAAGAAGCGCTGAAAAACCTCGATGAGGCCGGCATGGTCTATATCGGGGCGGAAGTGGAAGCTGGCGACATTCTGGTCGGTAAGATCACGCCGAAGGGTGAAAGTCCGATGACACCGGAAGAGAAGCTTCTACGTGCCATCTTCGGTGAGAAAGCCTCCGATGTGCGCGACACTTCTTTGCGTGTGCCACCAGGCGTGAAGGGGACCATTGTTGAGGTCCGCGTCTTCAACCGTCATGGCATCGATAAAGACGAGCGTGCGATTGCCATTGAACGCGAGGAAATCGAACGCCTCGGCAAAGACCGCGACGATGAACAGGCGATCTTGGATCGCAACGTTTATGGTCGCTTGGCCGACATGCTGTCAGGCAAGAAGGGCATTGCTGGGCCAAAAGGCTACAAAAAGGGTGATGCGATCACCACCGACGTGCTCAACGAGTATCCGCGTTCGCAGTGGTGGACGTTTGCGCTTGATGACGACACGCTGATGGGTGAAATCGAAGCGTTGCGTGCGCAGTACGATGAATCCAAGAACCAGCTAGAACAGCGGTTCATGGACAAAGTCGAGAAGCTGCAGCGTGGCGATGAGCTTCCCCCAGGCGTGATGAAGATGGTCAAAGTCTTCGTTGCGGTGAAGCGTAAGATTCAGCCTGGCGATAAGATGGCTGGTCGTCACGGCAATAAAGGTGTGGTCTCAAAGATCGTGCCGCAGGAAGACATGCCGTTCCTTGAAGATGGAACGCCTGTCGATGTGGTGCTGAACCCGCTTGGTGTGCCGTCGCGTATGAACGTTGGGCAGATCCTTGAAACCCATATGGGTTGGGCCTGCTCGGGCCTCGGTAAGTCGATCCAAAAAGCGGTTGATGCTTATCGCAAGGAAGCCAGTGTGGCGCAGCTTCAAGAGCGGATCACCACGATTTACGGTGATGCTGTTGAAGTGGACAAGCTGTCAGAAGGCGAGATCGTTGGTCTTGGCAAGCAGCTATCAAAAGGTGTGCCAATTGGTACGCCGGTCTTTGATGGTGCCCGCGAGCCCGATGTGGCTGACATGCTGGAAAAAGCAGGTCTCGATCGCTCCGGCCAGGTCACGCTGTTTGATGGCCGCACCGGTGATCAGTTCGACCGCAAGGTAACGGTTGGGTACAAATATGTGCTCAAGCTTCACCACTTGGTCGATGACAAGATCCACGCTCGGTCCATCGGGCCATACTCGCTTGTTACGCAGCAGCCGCTGGGTGGTAAGGCGCAGTTTGGTGGTCAGCGCTTCGGCGAGATGGAAGTGTGGGCACTTGAGGCGTATGGCGCAGCCTACACGCTTCAGGAGATGCTCACCGTGAAGTCTGATGACGTGGCCGGTCGTACGAAGGTGTATGAAGCGATCGTGCGTGGCGAGGATGCATTTGAAGCTGGCATTCCCGAAAGCTTCAATGTGCTCGTCAAAGAGATGCGTTCGCTCGGCTTGAATGTTGAGTTGGCCCAAAGCGAGGAAGACGAAGATGATGAGGGCATCATCGACGTCGAAATCCCAACGCAGGACGCTGCTGAGTAACACACAGATACCAAGGGGCAGGGCGGCTTCGCCTTGTCCCTTGGAGCGCGTGAACGATTGAATTGTCCGGGTCTGACGGAAAGCCGATAGCGCAAGGCTTGAAATCGACCCCTTAGGAGACACGCTTTGAACCAGGAAATCCAAAACGTCTTTGGCCGTGACCTTCAGTCAACGATGCCAAGTTTTGACCAGATCCGCATTTCACTTGCGAGCCCGGAGAAAATTCTCTCCTGGTCGTATGGCGAGATCAAAAAGCCTGAAACCATCAACTACCGTACGTTCAAGCCAGAGCGGGACGGCCTTTTCTGTGCGCGTATTTTTGGCCCGATCAAGGACTATGAGTGCTTGTGCGGCAAATATAAGCGCATGAAATACAAAGGCATTATCTGCGAGAAGTGTGGTGTTGAAGTCACGCTCACGAAAGTGCGCCGCGAGCGCATGGGCCACATTGAGCTGGCCGCGCCGGTTGCTCACATCTGGTTCTTGAAGTCACTGCCGTCTCGCATTGCAACGCTGCTTGATATGGCGCTGAAAGATGTCGAGCGGGTCCTCTATTTCGAGAACTATGTCGTTACCGAGCAGGGCCTGACGCCGCTGGCTCCGTATCAGCTGATGTCGGAAGAAGAGTATCTTCAGGCGCAAGATGAGTATGGCGCCGATAGCTTCACCGCCATGATCGGTGCGGAAGCGATCCGCAAGCTGCTGGGCGATCTTGATCTGCCGGTGCTGCGCGAACAGCTTCGCGTGGAGATGGTGGAAGCCACCGGTGAATTGAAGCCAAAGAAACTGGCTAAGCGCATCAAGCTGATCGACGCTTTCTTGAACTCGGGAAACAAGCCTGAGTGGATGATTATGACCGTTGTACCGGTCATTCCTCCGGATCTGCGTCCACTGGTGCCGCTGGATGGTGGTCGCTTTGCGACGTCCGATCTCAACGATCTCTATCGGCGCGTGATCAACCGCAACAACCGCTTGAAGCGGCTTATTGAGCTGCGCGCGCCAGACATTATCATCCGCAACGAAAAGCGTATGCTTCAAGAGGCGGTCGATGCGCTGTTCGACAATGGTCGCCGTGGTCGCGTGATCACCGGCGCGAACAAGCGTCCGCTGAAGTCGCTGGCTGATATGCTTAAAGGCAAGCAGGGCCGGTTCCGTCAGAACCTGCTCGGCAAGCGCGTTGATTACTCCGGTCGTTCGGTGATTGTGACCGGTCCAGAGCTGAAGCTGCACCAGTGCGGCTTGCCGAAGAAGATGGCGCTGGAGCTGTTCAAGCCGTTCATCTACTCGCGTCTGGACGCCAAGGGCTATTCCAACACCGTCAAGCAAGCCAAGAAGCTGGTGGAGAAGGAACGTCCGGAAGTTTGGGATATCCTCGATGAGGTAATCCGCGAGCATCCAGTTATGCTCAACCGTGCGCCGACGCTTCACCGTTTGGGTATTCAGGCGTTTGAGCCTGTGCTGATTGAAGGCAAGGCCATTCAGCTGCACCCGCTGGTGTGTACGGCGTTTAACGCCGACTTTGACGGCGATCAGATGGCTGTGCACGTCCCGCTGTCGCTTGAAGCGCAGCTGGAAGCGCGTGTCTTGATGATGTCGACGAACAACATTCTGCACCCGGCCAATGGTCAACCGATCATCGTGCCATCGCAGGATATGGTTCTTGGTCTCTATTACCTGACCATCGAAGCCGACAACGAGCCTGGCGAAGGCATGATTTTCGGGTCGACGGGTGAGGTGCAGGCTGCGCTTGATGCCAATGTCATCACGCTGCACACCAAAATCAAAGGTCGCTTCAAGACCGTTGATGCCGATGGCAACGACGTTTCGGAAATACACGATACATCGGCAGGTCGTTACCTGCTGGCTGATCTGCTGCCGAAGAACGCCAAAGTGCCCTTCGATGCCGCCAACCGCCTGATGACCAAAAAGGAAATCAGCCGGATGATCGACTCGGTTTATCGTGCGTGCGGTCAGAAAGAGACGGTTATCTTTGCCGATCAGGTGATGGGCTTTGGTTTCCGTCAGGCCTGTAAGGCTGGCATCTCGTTCGGTAAAGACGACATGGTGATCCCCGATACCAAGAAAGGTCTCGTTGATGAGACCCGGACCATGGTTGAGGAGTTCGAACAGCAGTACAATGACGGTCTGATCACCCAGGGTGAGAAATACAACAAGGTTGTTGATGCTTGGGCCAAGTGCACCGACAAGATTGCTGATGAAATGATGGCACGCATTTCCTCCGTCGAGATTGACGAGGAAACGAACCGTCAAAAGCCAATCAACTCGGTTTACATGATGGCGCACTCTGGTGCGCGTGGTTCGCCCGCACAGATGAAACAGCTTGCCGGTATGCGCGGCCTGATGGCCAAGCCGGACGGCTCGATCATCGAAACGCCTATTACGTCGAACTTTAAAGAAGGTTTGACCGTGATGGAGTACTTCAACTCCACCCACGGTGCGCGTAAAGGCCTTGCCGATACGGCGCTGAAGACGGCCAACTCAGGCTATCTGACCCGCCGTCTGGTTGACGTGGCGCAGGATTCCATCATTAGCCAAGTGGATTGCGGAACGGACAAAGGCATCCGCGTTCAGGCCATCGTTGATGCTGGACAGGTTGTTGCTTCGCTCGGCCAGCGTGTGCTCGGTCGTACGGCGGCTGACGATGTGATCCATCCTGAAACGCTTGAGGTGGTTGTTCCCAAAGGCACGCTCATTGATGAGAAGTCGGTGATTGCCATTGAGGAAAGCGGTGTGCAGGGCGTGAAAATTCGCTCCGTGCTCACTTGCGAAACCCGCCATGGCGTTTGCGGCACCTGCTATGGCCGTGACCTTGCACGCGGTACGCCTGTAAACATGGGTGAGGCTGTGGGCGTGATCGCGGCGCAGTCTATCGGTGAGCCAGGCACGCAGCTGACGATGCGTACCTTCCACATTGGTGGTACGGCTCAGGTGGTTGATAGCTCGTTCATTGAGTCCAACAATGAAGGCACCATCAGCCTGCGCAACCGGTCGATCTCGCGCAATTCCGATGGTCATTTGATCGCTACGGGCCGCAACATGTTCATCGTCGTCACCGACGATCAGGGCAATGAAGCGGCTGTGCATCGCGTGACCTACGGTTCGCGTTTGCTGGTTGAAGAGGGTGATGTTGTCCGTCGTGGCCAGCGTATGGCTGAGTGGGACCCCTACACCCGTCCGATCCTTGCCGATGTGGATGGCGAGGTTGAGTTTGAAGATCTGGTCGATGGCGTATCCATGTCCGAGCAGGTTGACGAAGTTACCGGTATTGCCAAACGCATGATCATCGACTGGCGCACCAGCCCACGTGGTGCTGATCTGCGCCCAGCTATGGTGATCAAGGATAAGAAGGGCGAGATCCTCAAAACCGCGCGCGGTGGCGATGCTCGTGCTCTCTTGCCTGCTGACGCCGTTCTCTCGGTGTCTCCAGGTCACAAGGCTAAGGCTGGCGATGTGTTGGCACGTATCGCACTTGAAAGTGCGAAAACACGTGACATCACCGGTGGTCTGCCACGTGTTGCCGAGCTCTTCGAAGCGCGTCGTCCAAAAGATGCGGCCATCATGGCCGATATCGATGGCGTGGTACGCTTTGGCCGGGACTACAAGAACAAGCGCCGGATTTCGATCCAGCCGCATGAAGAAGGTATGGAGCCAGCTGAATATCTGATCCCGAAATCCAAGCACATGCAGCTTCAGGATGGGGATGAAGTTCAGAAAGGTGACTTCCTGATCGATGGCCTGCCTGCACCGCACGACATTCTTGCGGTTAAGGGCGTGGAAGAGTTGGCGGCCTATCTCGTCAACGAAATCCAAGAGGTCTATCGCCTGCAGGGCGTGCTTATCAACGATAAGCATATCGAGGTGATCGTGCGTCAGATGCTGCAGAAGGTGGACATCACCGATGCAGGCGACAGTGAGTTCTTGTCTGGCGAGCAGGTGGATCGCATTGAGCTTGATGAGCTTAATGAGCAGTTGGTTGCCGATGGCAAGAAACCAGCATCCGGTACGCCGGTCCTGCTGGGCATCACCAAAGCCTCGCTGCAGACACGTTCGTTCTTCTCGGCGGCATCGTTCCAGGAGACCACGCGCGTGCTCACCGAGGCGGCGGTCAATGGCAAGGTCGACACGCTGGAAGGCTTGAAGGAAAACATCATTGTGGGTCGTTTGATCCCAGCCGGTACTGGCCGGATGATGGGCAAGATCAAGCAGGTTGCGCAGAAACGCGACGATCTCATTCTGGACGCGCGCGAAGCCGAGCCAGTTGTGGATGTGGAAGCGGTTCTGGAAGACCTTTCCGAGCAGACACCTGCCGCCGAATAGGCGTCAGCACTGCAAAAGGATCGGAGCCGCTGGAATCAGACATGATTCCAGCGGTTCTTTTTGTGCCGGGCGATACTCGACAAGCGCACGAACGAATGTTGCGCAAACTTCCGTCCGAACGCATAGTTTGCAAAGGATGGGGCAGAGCGCGGACCGTTGTTAGCCCTGGGAATGGTGAACCTGCTGTTTCGGGCGCAAATTTCCCGGAAAGTCGGGCGTGGGGGCTTGACCATAGGCCAGTCCCATCGTATCTCCGGCTCACTTTTGCGGCAGGCCGTGGTTCGCAAAGCCGATTAGCTTGTGCCTTTTCACAAGCGGGCTTGGTTCCAAACGCTGCTTTGACTGGCTGCAAATTGAAGCATGTCACGATCCGGAGTTCGCTCTTGGTCCTCTGATTGCAAAGCGCCCGGGGGTTTCCCCAAGGGGCGCTTTGTTTGTTGTCGTTAAGGTACGCGTCCTAAGGCGGTTTGGCCCCGGCGCAATTGAAGAGGCGAAAAGCGGTCGGTTTGAATGATCGGCGCGTTCGACCAAAGAGGAAGAGGCTTAGATGCCAACTATTAATCAGCTGATCCGCAAGCCTCGCCAGGCTCCGGTCAAGCGTAACAAAGTTCCGGCGCTGGAGCAGAACCCGCAGAAGCGCGGCGTTTGCACCCGTGTCTACACCACCACCCCGAAGAAGCCGAACTCGGCCCTTCGTAAGGTTGCCAAAGTGCGCCTTGTGAATGGCTTTGAAGTCATCGGCTACATCCCAGGCGTTGGCCATAACCTGCAGGAGCACTCAGTTGTGATGCTTCGCGGTGGCCGCGTGAAGGATTTGCCGGGTGTGCGTTATCACATTCTGCGCGGTGTTCTGGATACCCAGGGCGTTAAAGACCGTAAGCAGCGTCGTTCCAAATACGGCGCTAAGCGTCCTAAGTAAGGGTAAGAAGCGATGTCACGTCGTCACGCAGCCGAAAAGCGCGTCGTCAACCCTGATCCCAAATTCGGTGATCTGGTTGTCTCGAAATTCATGAACGCCATCATGATTGATGGTAAAAAGTCCGCCGCTGAGCGCATTGTCTATGGTGCCTTTGACACCATTGAAACGCGCACTGGCCAGAACCCGTTGGAAGTGTTCCATCAGGCGCTGGGCAATGTTTCACCATCGGTTGAGGTTCGCTCACGCCGTGTTGGTGGCGCGACCTATCAGGTGCCTGTTGAAGTGCGCACCGAGCGTCGTCAGGCGTTGGCCATTCGCTGGCTGATTACGGCAGCGCGCGGTCGCAACGAAAACACCATGGTTGATCGCCTGTCGGGTGAAATGCTGGATGCGTCTAGCAACCGTGGCACCGCTGTGAAGAAGCGCGAAGATACGCACCGGATGGCCGACGCCAACCGCGCATTCTCGCACTATCGCTGGTAATTTAGAGCCTGTTGGCTCGCTAAGGAGCATCCCCCCATGGCACGCGACTACGTCATCGAGGACTATCGCAACTTCGGCATCATGGCTCACATCGATGCTGGCAAGACGACCACGACCGAGCGCATCCTGTATTACACAGGTAAGTCGCATAAAATCGGTGAAGTGCATGATGGTGCCGCCACCATGGACTGGATGGAGCAGGAGCAGGAGCGTGGCATCACGATCACGTCCGCTGCGACCACCACGTTCTGGGAAGGCCGTGACGGCAAGAAGCGTCGCTTCAACATCATCGACACACCGGGCCACGTGGACTTCACCATTGAAGTTGAGCGTTCGCTTCGTGTGCTTGATGGCGCAATTGCGCTTTTGGATGCCAATGCTGGTGTAGAACCGCAGACCGAGACGGTTTGGCGCCAGGCCGACAAATATCACGTGCCGCGCATGATCTTCGTCAACAAGATGGACAAGATTGGTGCTGACTTCTACCGCTCGGTGGAAATGATCGAAGAGCGCCTGGGCGGCACGCCTGTCGTTATGCAGTTGCCAATTGGTGCTGAAAACGAATTCGCTGGTGTTGTTGATCTCGTTGAGATGAAGGCGCTGGTCTGGAAATCTGAGAACCTTGGTGCTGAGTGGGACGTCGTTGACATTCCTGCCGATCTTCAGGAGCGCGCAGACGAATTCCGCGAGAAGCTCATCGAGTCCGTCGTCGAGATGGAAGACGATGTGATGGAAGCCTATTTGGAAGGCAATATGCCGGACAACGACACCATTCGTCGTTTGATCCGCAAAGGCACCTGCGACGTGCAGTTCTTCCCAGTGTTCTGTGGCTCAGCCTTTAAGAACAAAGGCGTTCAACCGCTGCTCGATGCTGTTGTCGATTTCCTGCCAAGCCCGATCGACATCCCGGCCATCAAAGGCATTGATGTAAAGAGCGAAGGTGAAATCGAACGCAAGGCGTCCGATGACGAGCCACTCTCAATCCTGGCCTTCAAGATCATGAACGATCCGTTCGTGGGCACACTGACCTTCTGCCGCCTTTACTCTGGCGTGCTTGAGCAGGGTTCGACCCTCTTGAACTCGGTCAAAGAAAAGCGTGAGCGCGTTGGCCGTATGATGGCGATGCACTCCAACAGCCGTGAAGACATCAAAGTTGCCTATGCTGGCGACATTGTTGCCATCGCTGGCCTGAAAGAAACCACGACGGGCGATACGCTTTGTGATCCGCAGAGCGCGGTTATTCTTGAGCGTATGGAATTCCCTGAGCCGGTCATTGAGATCGCTATCGAGCCAAAAACCAAGGCTGATCAGGAAAAAATGTCGATCGCTCTCAACCGTCTTGCGGCTGAAGATCCTTCGTTTCGCGTGAAAGTTGACCATGAGTCCGGTCAGACGATCATCGCAGGCATGGGCGAGCTTCACCTCGACATTTTGGTCGATCGCATGAAGCGTGAGTTCAAAGTTGAGGCAAACATCGGTCAGCCGCAGGTGGCTTACCGTGAGACGATCACCAAAGCTGCTGATGTGGATTACACCCACAAGAAACAGTCGGGTGGTTCGGGTCAGTTTGCACGTGTTAAAATCACCATCGAGCCTGGTGAGCCTAACTCGGGCTACACGTTCAGCGACACGGTCGTTGGCGGTAACGTGCCCAAAGAATACATCCCAGGTGTCGATAAGGGCATTGGCTCTGTCATGTCATCGGGCCCGATTGCAGGTTTCCCGATGCTCGACATTGCGGCAACGCTTACGGATGGGGCCTATCACGATGTTGACTCCTCTGTTCTCGCCTTTGAGATCGCAGGTCGTGCAGCGTTCCGTGAAGCCATTCAGAAAGCTGGGCCTAAACTGCTTGAGCCAGTGATGAAGGTCGAGGTCGTGACCCCTGATGAGTATGCAGGGTCGGTTATGGGTGACCTCAATTCACGTCGCGGTCAGATCCAGGGCACTGAGACACGTGGTGTTGCCACGGTGATCAACGCCTTCGTGCCGCTGGCCAACATGTTTGGCTATGTGTCTTCGCTTCGCTCCTCCACACAGGGCCGCGCGCAGTACACCATGCAGTTCGATCATTATGAGCAGGTTCCGCAAGCCATCGCGGAAGAAGTTAAGTCCAAATACGCCTAGAGCGGTTGGTTGGACAGTAGATTAACCCGACGTCAGTCGAGATTACGGAGAGCCGAAAATGGCGAAAGAGAAGTTTGAGCGTAACAAGCCGCATGTGAATGTGGGCACGATTGGTCACGTTGACCATGGCAAGACGACGTTGACGGCGGCGATTACGAAGTATTTTGGCGATTTCAAAGCCTATGATGAGATCGATGGTGCGCCGGAAGAGCGCGCCCGCGGCATCACCATTTCAACCGCTCACGTTGAGTATGAGACGGACAACCGTCACTACGCCCATGTCGACTGCCCAGGCCATGCTGACTATGTGAAGAACATGATCACCGGTGCGGCGCAGATGGATGGCGCGATCCTGGTGTGTTCGGCTGCCGATGCCCGATGCCACAGACCCGTGAGCACATTCTGCTTGCCCGTCAGGTGTGCCGGCGCTTTGTGTTCATGAACAAGGTTGACCAGGTCGATGATGAAGAGCTGCTTGAGCTCGTCGAAATGGAAATCCGTGAGTTGCTCGTCGTACGACTTCCCAGTCGATGATATCCCGATCATTGCAGGTTCCGCTCTGGCCGCTCTGGAAGGCAAAACGCCTGAAATCGGCGAAGAGAAGATCCGTGAACTGATGGCCAGGTGGATGAGTACATTCCACAGCCTGAGCGTCCGTGACCAGCCGTTCCTGATGCCGATCGAAGACGTGTTCTCGATCCGGTCGTGGTACGGTTGTGACCGGTCGTGTGGAGCGCGGTGTTGTGAACGTTGGCGAAGAGATTGAAATCGTCGGCATCCGTGACACGCAGAAAACCACCTGTACCGGCGTTGGATGTTCCGCAAGCTGCTTGATCGCGGTGAAGCCGGCGACAACATTGGTGCGCTGCTTCGCGGTGTTGGCCGTGAAGATGTTGAGCGTGGCCAGATCCTCTGCAAGCCAGGCTCCGGTGACACCGCACACGAAGTTCGTGGCTGAGCTTACATCCTGACCAAAGAAGAGGGTGGCCGTCACGCCATTCTTCACCAACTACGTCCGCAGTTCTACTTCCGCACGACCGATGTGACTGGCATCGTGACGCTGAAGAGGGCGTGGAGAATGGTGATGCCGGGCGACAATGTTGAGATCAATGTCGATCGATCGTGCCGATGCGATGGAAGAGAAGCTGCTTTGCCATCCGTGAAGGCGGCCGCACCGTCGGCGCCGGTCGTCTCCAAGATCGTCGAGTAACAGACTTACAGCGCGCGTTTCCGGATTGGTCGCGCGCGCTTTCGTTCCCTCGTGAAGTCCAAGGGTGGGAATCACGCAGTAGGCAGAGGTCGGCCAGGCAACGGACAGAACATTCGAATTCGGTTGAAAGCGTTCGACCATCGTGTCCTCGACACGTCGACCGTTGAAATCGTTTCGACCGCCAAGCGGACGGGTGCGCAGGTGCGCGGCCCTATTCCGCTGCCGACGCGGATTGAAAAATTCACGGTCAACCGCTCGCCGCACATCGATAAGAAGAGCCGCGAGCAGTTCGAAATCCGCACCCATAAGCGGCTTTTGGATATCATCGACCCGACCCCACAGACAGTGGACGCGCTGATGAAGCTCGATCTGTCTGCTGGTGTGGATGTGGAAATCAAGCTGGGCGGCTAGGCCCTCCAGTTTTTAAGAAACAAGCGTTTGAAACGCGCTAGACAAGGACAAGACCCATGCGGTCAGGACTTATCGCACAGAAGGTGGGCATGACCCGCATCTTCGCCGACGACGGGCGTCATATTCCCGTGACGGTTTTGAAGATCGACAATTGCCAGGTGGTTGGCCACCGCACCATGGAAAAGAATGGCTACACGGCCATGCAGCTCGGCTGCGGCCTTGCGAAGGTAAAGAACACCACCAAAGCTGAGCGCGGCGCGTTCGCTAAGGCGAATGTTGAGCCCAAGCGCAAGGTTGTTGAGTTCCGCGTGTCAGAAGACAATTTGGTTGATGTCGGTGCGGAGTTCACCGCCGACCACTTTGTTGCCGGCCAGTATGTTGACGTGTCCGGCACGTCCATCGGTAAAGGCTTTGCCGGCGCGATGAAGCGTCACAACTTTGGTGGCCTCCGCGCTTCCCATGGTGTGTCGATCTCGCACCGCGCGCATGGCTCCACCGGTCAGTGTCAGGATCCAGGCAAGGTCTTCAAAGGCAAGAAGATGGCTGGTCAGATGGGTAATGAGCGTGTCACCACGCAGAACCTGAAGGTCGTTAAGACCGATGTCGATCGTGGCCTGATCATGGTTGAAGGCTCGGTGCCCGGTTCTAAGGGTGGTTGGATCATGGTGCGTGACGCTGTGAAAAAATCATTGCCTGGCGATGTACCAACACCAGGCGCCTATCGCGCTCCTGCCGGTGCAGCCAGTGAAGCTGCTCAAGTTGAGGAGGCCGTCTAATGGATATCAAGGTCACCAAACTTGATGGCAAAGCCGCCGGTAAGGTTGCTGTCTCTGAAGAGGTGTTCGGTCTAGAGCCGCGCGCAGATCTTCTGCAACGCATGGTTCGCTATCAGCTTGCTAAGCGCCAGACTGGTAATCACAAAACCAAGCAACGCGGTGAGATTTCGCGCACCGGCGCTAAGTTCGGTAAGCAAAAAGGTGGCGGTCGCGCTCGTCACGGTTCGCGTCGTGTTGGTTCTTTTGTTGGCGGTGGTAAGGCTCATGGCCCGGTCGTGCGCTCACATGCTCACGATCTGCCAAAGAAGGTTCGTGCCCTGGCTCTGCGCCACGCACTGTCTTCAAAGGTGAAAGCTGAAAACCTGATCGTGGTGGAAAGCTTTGCTGACGTGGAAGCTAAAACTAAGATTGTTGCCGGTGTGCTCGGTGAGCGCGGCCTGACCAATGCATTGTTTATTGACGGTGCGTCGGTGAATGACAATTTCGCCAAAGCGGCCCGCAACCTTCCCAACATTGATGTGCTGCCGGTTCAGGGCATCAATGTTTACGACATTCTGCGTCGCAACACGCTGGTCCTTTCTAAGGATGCGGTCGATGCGCTGGAGGCGCGCTTCAAATGAGCTCGAACCCAAAACTTTATGATGTGATCGTCTCGCCGGTGATCACCGAGAAATCGACCATGGCGTCGGAAAACGGTCAGGTGATGTTCAACGTCTCCCCGACCGCGACAAAACCGCAAATTAAGCAGGCTGTTGAAGCGCTGTTCTCCGTAAAGGTGAAAGCCGTAAACACTCTGGTCCGTAAGGGCAAAGAAAAGCGCTTTCGCGGGATGATCGGCAAACAGTCTGACGTGAAGAAGGCCATCGTGACGCTTGAAGATGGTCAGTCCATCGACGTGACGACCGGTCTTTAAGGCGAAGTGAGGATTTAAAACAATGGCATTGAAGACATTCAATCCGACATCGCCTGGGCGCCGCCAACTGGTCGCTGTTGATCGCTCTGCTCTGCATAAGGGCAAGCCGGTCAAGCAACTGACCGAAGGTTTGACCTCCAAAGGTGGTCGCAACAATACCGGTCGCATTACCGTGCGTCGTCGTGGCGGTGGTGTGAAGCGCACCTATCGCATTATCGATTTCAAGCGTCGTGAGAAGCTTGGCGTAACCGGCACAGTGGAACGTCTTGAGTACGATCCCAACCGGACAGCTTTCATTGCGTTGGTGACGTATGAAGATGGCGATCAGGCGTACATTTTGGCGCCGCAGCGTTTGTCTGAAGGGGACAAGGTGATCTCGGATGAGAAAACCGATGTGAAACCTGGCAACGCTATGCCGCTGGCTTCCATGCCGGTTGGTACGATCATCCACAATTTGGAACTGAAGATCGGCAAGGGTGGCCAGATTGCACGTTCAGCTGGTGCATATGCGCAGCTGGTTGGTCGCGACGGCGCTTACGCGATTGTTCGCTTGCAGTCTGGCGAACAGCGTCTCATCCACGGTCGGTGCTTTGCATCGGTTGGTGCGGTGTCGAACCCTGATCACATGAACACCAACCTTGGTAAGGCTGGCCGCTCACGTTGGCTTGGCCGTCGTCCTTCGGTTCGTGGTGTTGTTATGAACCCGGTCGATCACCCCCATGGTGGTGGTGAAGGGCGTACCTCTGGTGGTCGTCACCCCGTGACACCTTGGGGTAAGCCGACCAAAGGCAAACGGACCCGCTCGAACAAAGCGACCGATAAATTCATCATTCGCTCGCGCCATCAGCGCAAGAAGAAGTAACGGAGCTCCCATGTCACGTTCGGTATGGAAAGGCCCGTTTATCGACGGGTACATTTTGAAGAAGGCTGATAAGGCGCGCGAGAGCGGTCGTAACGATGTGATCAAGATTTGGTCGCGCCGCTCGACTATCCTGCCGCAGTTCGTCGGTCTGACCTTTGGCGTCTATAACGGCCAAAAACACATTCCGGTTTCGATCTCAGAAGACATGATCGGCCACAAGTTCGGCGAGTTTGCGCCTACGCGCACCTATTACGGACACGCTGCCGACAAGAAGGCAAAGAGGAAGTAAGATGGGCAAAACATCGCGTGAACGCTCGCTTGCTGACAATGAAGCCAAGGCGGTTGTCCGCCGGCTTCGCATCAGTCCGCAGAAGCTGAATTTGGTCGCCACTATGATCCGCGGCAAGAAGGTAGAAAAGGCATTGGCCGATCTCACCTTCTCGCGCAAACGGATCGCGGTCGATGTGAAGAAGGCGCTTGAGTCGGCTATTGCCAACGCTGAAAACAACCATGACTTGGATGTCGACAATTTGGTTGTTGCTCAGGCGTTCGTCGGCAAGGCCTTGGTTATGAAACGTTGGCAGCCACGTGCGCGTGGTCGTGTCGGCAAGATCGTCAAGCCGTTTTCAAACCTGACGATTGTCGTTCGCGAAGTTGAGGAGGCCGCTTAATGGGCCAGAAAGTCATCCCAACAGGCTTACGCCTGGGCATCAACAAGACGTGGAACTCACGTTGGTTCGCCGACAATGATTATGCCAAGCTTCTGCACGAAGATCTGAAGATCCGTGAATTCATCACGAAAAAGCTTCCGACCTTTGTGAAGAGCGATGGTGGCCGCAACAAAGGTGGTGCTGATCCAGCGATCTCTAAGATCGTTATTGAGCGTCCTTTGAAGAAGTGCCGGATTTCGATCCACACAGCACGTCCTGGCTTCATTATCGGACCGAAGGGCGACAATATTGAGAAGCTTCGTCGCGCCATCTCGCAGATGACGGACAGCGAAGTGCATCTCAACATCGTTGAAGTGCGCAAGCCTGACACTGACGCAACGCTTGTTGCGCAGTCGATTGCCTCGCAGCTAGAGCGTCGTGTTGCCTTCCGTCGTGCCATGAAGCGCGCTGTTCAGAACGCCATGAAAGCTGGCGCTCTTGGCATCCGCATCAACTCTGGCGGACGTTTGGGTGGTGCTGAGATTGCCCGCGTTGAATGGTATCGCGAAGGCCAAGTGCCGCTGCATACGCTGCGCGCTGACGTTGATTACGGAACGGCTGAAGCAAAGACCGCTTACGGCATTATCGGCATCAAGGTCTGGGTCTACAAAGGCGAGATCATGGAGCACGATCCGATGGCCTCTGAGCGCCGCGCGCTGGAAGCTTCCGGTGGCGGTGGTGGCGGTCGTCGCCGCGACTAGGTCGCTCAATGAATTTGGTGTGTTCGCCCCATGGGGCGGCCATGCTTTTATGAACTGAATTTTGATGATGTGCCTTGCGTCCGTGATTGCCACGGAGACCAGGCATGAAACACAGGAACGAAGACGATGCTTCAGCCGAAACGCACCAAGTTTCGCAAACAGCATAAGGGCCGTATCAAAGGCACGGCAAAGGGTGGCACAACGCTGACCTTTGGTGCCTTTGGCCTGAAAGCTCAAGAGCCTGAGCGTGTGACAGCGCGCCAGATCGAGGCTGCTCGCCGTGCCATGACGCGTCATATGAAGCGTGCAGGCCGTGTGTGGATTCGCATCTTCCCCGATGTGCCGGTGACCAAGAAACCGACCGAAGTGCGCATGGGTAAGGGTAAAGGCTCAGTGGAATACTGGGCTGCCAAGGTGAAGCCTGGCCGCATCATGTTTGAGATTGACGGCGTTTCGGAAGACGTTGCGCGCGAGGCTCTGCGCCTTGCTGCGATGAAACTTCCAGTGAAAACGCGCTTCGTTCAGCGTATTGGCGAATAGGGACAGGAGAGACGGATATGAAAGCTCAAGACGCCTCTTTGATGACCCCGGACCAGCTCGTGGATGAGTTGGTGAAGCTTAAGAAAGAGCAGTTCAACCTGCGCTTTCAGCGGGCCACCGGTCAGATGGAAAACACAGCGCGGTTTCGGCAGGTTCGCCGTTCCATCGCGCGCATTAACACTGTGCTGAACGCCAAGCGGCGCGAGGCGGCGAGCGCGTAAGCGTTCGTCTCGAGGAGAAACACAATGCCAAAACGCGTTCTGCAAGGCACCGTGGTGAGTGACAAAACCGACCAGACGATCACTGTGCTCGTCGAGCGTCGCTTCACGCACCCACTGCTGAAGAAGACCGTGCGTCGTACGAAAAAGTATCACGCGCACGATGCTGAGAATTCCTTCAAGACTGGCGACATCGTTCTTATCGAAGAATGCCGTCCGCTCTCGAAGACAAAAAATTTCATGGTTCTGGCCGATGAATCGCGCGCGCTTATGGCGTCGCACGGTTGATCGTTTCAGTTGATTTATAAGAGAGGCATACGGCCATGATTCAGATGCAAACAAACCTCGACGTCGCCGATAATTCCGGCGCGCGCCGTGTTATGTGCATCAAGGTCCTGGGCGGCTCCAAGCGTAAGTACGCTGGCGTGGGCGACATCATTGTCGTCTCCGTGAAGGAAGCCATCCCCCGGGGTCGGGTGAAAAAAGGTGATGTGATGAAGGCGGTCGTTGTACGCACCGCCAAGGACATCCGTCGTCCTGACGGTTCGGTTATCCGTTTCGATCGCAACGCTGCTGTTCTGGTGAACAACAACAAAGAGCCTGTTGGCACGCGTATTTTTGGCCCAGTGCCGCGCGAGTTGCGCGCAAAGAGCCACATGAAGATCATCTCGCTTGCACCGGAGGTGCTGTAACCATGGCTGCGAAGATCAAAAAAGGCGACACCGTTGTTGTGCTCGCTGGCCGCGACAAAGGTCGTTCCGGCCAGGTTATGCAGGTGATGCCAACCGAAAACCGTGCACTTGTGCAGGGCGTGAACATGGTGAAGCGTCACCAGCGTCAGACGCAGAGCAGCGAAGGCGGCATAATTTCCAAGGAAGCACCGATCCAGCTTTCCAATGTCGCGCTGCGCGACCCGAAAGATGGCAAACCAACGCGCGTGCGTTTCCAGATCAAAGACGATGGCACCAAGGTGCGCGTCGCCAGCCGCTCGGGAGAAGCGATCGATGGCTGATTACACACCACGGATGAAGTCGCTCTATGAGAGCGAGATCAAGGGTAAGCTGAAGGAAGAGTTTTCCTACGCCAACCCTATGCAGATCCCGTCGTTAGACAAGATCGTGCTCAACATGGGCGTTGGCGAAGCTGTTGGCGACTCCAAGAAGGTGCGCGTTGCAGCTGAAGATCTGACCGCGATTGCCGGGCAGAAAGCTGTCATCACACACGCTCGCAAGTCGATTGCCGGCTTTAAGGTGCGTGAAGAGATGCCGCTTGGCGTGAAAGTCACGCTGCGCAAAACGCGTATGTATGAGTTTCTTGATCGCTTGGTCACCATTGCGCTGCCGCGTGTGCGTGACTTCCGCGGCTTGAACCCGAAAAGCTTTGACGGCAATGGCAACTACGCCATGGGCATCAAAGAGCATATCGTTTTCCCAGAGATCGACTACGACAAGGTCGATCAGGTATGGGGCTTTGATGTGATTGTTTGCACCACGGCGGACAATGATGATGAAGCGCGAGCGCTGCTCAAGCACTTTAACTTCCCGTTCCGTACGAACTGACGCGTTTTTCAAAGGATAGAGATAGATGGCTAAGAAAAGCGCCGTTGAAAAGAACAATCGCCGCCGCAAACTGGTTGACCAGTATGCAGCGCGTCGCGCTGAATTGAACGCAATCGTTCATGACAAAAGTGCAAGCCCCGAAGAGCGTTTTGCCGCGACCATGAAATTGGCGCAGCTTCCACGCTCTTCGTCCAAGACGCGTGTTCGCAACCGCTGCAATGTAACGGGCCGTCCGCGTGCCTATTACCGCAAGCTGGGTATGTCGCGTATTGCGCTGCGTGAATTGGGTTTGGCCGGCGATGTGCCCGGTCTTGTGAAATCAAGCTGGTAGGAGGATCTTCACGATGGCGATGACAGATCCGATTGGGGATATGCTGACGCGCATTCGTAATGCGCAGATGCGGAACAAAACGAGTGTGGTGGCGCCTGCCTCCAAGCTTCGTGAGCGTGTGCTTCAGGTGTTGGCGGATGAAGGCTACATCCGCGGCTTTGCGCGTACAGAAATGGGTGACGGCAAATCGGAAATCAGCATTGAGCTGAAATATTTCGATGGCAATCCGGTAATCCGCACAATTGAGCGCGTGTCCAAACCGGGCCGCCGTGTTTACGCATCGGTGCGTAACATTCCAACTGTGAACAACGGTTTGGGTGTGTCGATCCTGTCCACACCGAAAGGTGTGATGGCGGATCACCAGGCACGCGAAGAAAATGTTGGTGGCGAGGTTTTGTGCCAGGTCTTCTAAGCGAGCGCTTGAAGGAAACCGGCCCAAGAAAAGGAAGAGATTGATGTCTCGTATCGGTAAAAAGCCGGTTGCGCTGCCAAGCGGTGTAACGGCCAACGTGGACGGTCAAACCGTCTCAGTAAAAGGCCCAAAGGGCGAATTGGCTGTGACTGTTGTGTCTGAGTGCAACGTTGCCCTGGGCGATGATGGCATTGAAGTAACGCCACGTGGTCAAGATAAGCGTTCGCGTTCCATGTGGGGCATGTCCCGCACGTTGGTGAACAACATTGTCGTTGGTGTTTCCGACGGCTTTGAACGCAAGCTTGAGCTCAACGGTGTTGGTTATCGTGCGCAGGCGCAGGGTTCCAAACTGACGTTGGCCCTTGGCTATTCCAATGACGTGATTTACGACGTGCCCGACGGTGTATCGGTTGCTGTTCCCAAGCCAACGGAAATCGTGCTGTCGGGTATCGACAAACAGCGTGTTGGTCAGGCTGCTGCGGAGATCCGCAAGTTCCGTCCGCCAGAGCCTTACAAAGGCAAAGGCATCAAATATGCGGAAGAGTACATCTTCCGCAAAGAAGGCAAGAACAAGTAAGGCATTTGAGTTGCCGCTTTTGGCCGTCCCAAACTGCTTGGGAGACGTCCGTGCGGTGCTCCACTTTTAAAAGGCAGAAACAATGGCTCACAAAACACCCACAGAGCGCCGCCGCGAGCGCGTTCGTCGTCAGGTCCGCAAAGTTGCCAACGGTCGTCCGCGTTTGTCGGTCTACCGTTCTGGTCGCCACATCTACGCTCAGGTTATCGACGATCTTGCAGGTCGTACGGTCTGTGCTGCATCGTCCTTGGAAAAGGATATGCGTGGCAATCTGAAAACAGGTGCTGATACAAACGCTGCTGCTGAAGTCGGCAAGCTGGTGGCCACTCGCGCGAAAGAAGCTGGCGTTGAAAACGTTGTCTTTGACCGTGGCGCGTATCGCTACCATGGCCGTGTGAAAGCACTGGCTGATGCCGCGCGCGAAGGCGGTTTGAACTTCTAATTTCAGGCGAGGGCGCTTTGGTGTCCTCGATTTTCACTGGCTCTGTGTCCTTGGCACAACCACATTTCCTCCCGATCTGCTGATTTGCAGATCGCACTTGGCAGCTGGCTCACCTTTGGGTCCCTGCGAGACAAACCACTAGGATAGTTCCATGGCACAACGCCCATCTCGTGATCGTAACAATCGCGACCAAGAGCAAAGTGAATTCGTCGATAAACTGGTTCACATCAACCGCGTTTCCAAGACGGTGAAGGGCGGTAAGCGCTTCGGTTTTGCCGCGCTCGTCGTTGTTGGCGACCAGAAGGGTCGCGTTGGTTTTGGCCACGGTAAGGCGCGCGAAGTGCCTGAAGCAATCCGCAAAGCAACCGAATCTGCCAAGCGTGGCATGATCCGCGTGCCGCTGCGAGAAGGTCGCACGTTGCACCATGATGTGTTTGGTCGCCACGGCGCTGGTAAAGTGCTTCTGCGCGCTGCACCTGCCGGTACTGGTATCATTGCCGGTGGCCCAATGCGTGCTGTGTTCGAAACCCTTGGTATTCAGGACATTGTTGCCAAATCGCAGGGTACCTCGAACCCGTACAACATGGTGCGTGCTACCTTCGATGCGCTGCGCGAAGAAGATAGCCCCCGTTCAGTGGCCGCCCGTCGCGGCTTGAAAGTTTCGGTGCTTCAGGCTCGTCGCGGCGATGTCGCTGCGGTCGACGCCTAAGCCCCCGATAGAGAGCAAGGAAAAGAACGATGGCACAATCCAAGACCATCACGGTTGAGCAAATCGGTAGCCCGATTGGCCGCCAGCCAGACCAGCGCGCTACGCTCGTCGGCCTTGGCCTCAACAAAATGCGCCGCAAACGGACTTTGGAAGATACTCCATCCGTACGCGGGATGATCGACAAGGTGAGCCATTTGGTTCGCGTCGTCGACGATAAGTAATCCTTGAAAGGCAAACCTTGGTTTGCCTTTCTGTCTGAAAGCGAGCGGTAAGGGCAGGGCAGTTGCCACCCAAAAAAGGGGCCTTTGACCGCGCAAGTGGAGACACAATCATGAAACTCAATGAACTCGCCCCAATGCCGGGCTCTGCCAAAGCCAAACGCCGCGTCGGTCGTGGTATCGGTTCTGGTAAAGGCAAAAACACCGGTACTGGTGTCAAGGGCCAGAAATCGCGCTCAGGCGTTGCCATCAAAGGTTTTGAAGGCGGCCAGATGCCGATGTACCGCCGCCTGCCAAAGCGCGGCTTCACCAACATCTTTGCCAAAGCCCATAGCGAAGTGAATGTTGGCCGTATCCAGCAGGCTGTTGATGCCGGTAAATTGGACGCCAAAGCGCCAATTGATGCCGCTGCACTGGTGGCAAGCGGTGTTATCACCAAGCTGGAAAAAGACGGTGTTCGCTTGCTTGGTAACGGTGAGTTGAAGGCCAAGGTTGAGATCACCGTTGCAGGTGCCTCAAAAGGTGCTGTTGCTGCGGTTGAAAAGGCTGGCGGCAAGGTCCACATCGAAGAAACCAAAGAAGCTTCCGGCAAAGCCGGGGCGAGCAAAGCCGCCAAATAAGCCGAGAGGGCTCGGAGTTTCCGGGCCTCTTTTTGCCCTTCGTGGGCGTGCTTGGTGTCTGTCACAGGCGCCGGTTGGCCAAAGGAATTGAAGACGCATGGCATCAGCAGCTGAGCAGCTAGCTTCAAACTTCTCCCTCAAAGCGTTCGGTAAGGCCGAAGAGCTGAAAAAGCGCATCTGGTTCACGCTGGGTGCGCTTTTGGTCTATCGGCTTGGGACTTACATCCCAATGCCAGGCATCGAGCCGCAGGCGTTTGCTGCCGCGTTCGACCAGGCCGCGCAAGGCGTTGTTGGCTTGTTCAACATGTTCACCGGCGGCGCCGTGGAGCGCATGGCGGTGTTTGCGCTGGGTATCATGCCCTACATTACGGCCTCGATTATCATTCAGCTGATGACGACTGTGTCTCCTAAATTGGAGGCACTGAAGAAAGAGGGTGAAGCGGGCCGCAAGGTCATCAACCAGTACACACGCTACGGCACCGTGTTTCTGGCCGCTATCCAGGCCTATGGTATTTCGGTCGGCCTTGAGTCGTCCGGCACGATTGTGACCGACCCAGGCTGGTTCTTCCGTCTGACGACCGTCATTACGCTGGTCGGCGGCACCATGTTCCTGATGTGGCTGGGTGAGCAAATCACGGCGCGCGGCGTCGGCAACGGTATTTCGCTGATCATCTTTGCTGGCATCGTCGCTGAGCTTCCACGTGCGCTGGCTCAGACTCTTGAGCTTGGTCGCCAGGGTGCTATCGGCACAGGCATCATCTTGACCATCATCATTCTGGCGATTGTCGTGATCGCCTTCATCGTGTTCGTTGAGCGCGCCCAGCGTCGCTTGTTGATCCAGTATCCCAAGCGCCAAGTGGGCAACCGGATGACGCAGGGCGAAAGCTCGCATCTGCCACTGAAGCTGAACACCGCCGGTGTTATCCCACCGATCTTTGCGTCCTCGCTGTTGCTGTTGCCAGCAACATTGGCTGGGTTCTCAGACGGTACAGAGGCGACAGGCTGGATCACCACGCTGACAGCGCTGCTTGGTCACGGGCAGCCGGCTTACATGCTGCTCTATGCGGCGGGGATCATCTTCTTTGCGTTCTTCTACACAGCGATCGTGTTCAACCCGGCTGACACAGCAGACAATCTGCGCAAGCATGGTGGGTTCATTCCTGGCATTCGCCCTGGTGAACGCACGGCGAACTACATCGATTTTGTTCTGACGCGCGTCACGGTGGCTGGTGCCGCCTACTTGACCATCGTCTGTCTCATACCCGAATTTCTCATATCCTATTCAGGCGTTCCCTTTTATTTCGGAGGTACATCGCTTCTCATCGTGGTCTCTGTGACCATGGATACCGTTCAACAGGTGCAAGGGCATTTGCTGGCGCACCAGTATGAGGGGCTTGTGAAGAAGTCGAAACTCCGGGGGAAACGTAGATGAGATTAATCCTTCTTGGACCGCCAGGCGCGGGGAAGGGAACGCAAGCCTCGCGGCTTGTAGAAACATATGGCATCGTGCAGCTGTCGACAGGCGACATGTTGCGGGCAGCTGTTGCGGCAGGCACGGAAACCGGCCTGAAAGCCAAAGCGGTGATGGAAGCTGGGGATCTGGTTTCCGATGAGATCGTTAATCAGATCGTTTCGGATCGCATTTCCGAGCCCGATTGTGCCCGTGGGTTCATCTTGGATGGCTATCCACGCACATTGGCGCAGGCGGATGCCGTTGAAGAGATGATGAAGCGTAAGGGGCGGCGTCTGGACGCTGTTCTGGAGCTTGTTGTTGATGATCGCGCCCTGGTCGGTCGGATCGTCAAGCGTGCTGAAGACGCTGCTGCTGCGGGGCAGCCGGTGCGTAAAGACGACACGCCAGAAGTGTTCGATGAGCGTCTGCGGGCCTATTACAAAAGCACCGCGCCGCTGACGGGCTACTATTATGCCAAAGGCAATTTGAAGACGGTCAATGGCATGGCATCCATAGATGACGTGACTGCCGAGATAAATACGGTTTTGAAGAGCCTTTAGTCCGACAACTCGGATCGAAAGCTTGAGTTTTGGAGGCGCTGCCAAGGTGGCGCCTCTTTCGATCGTGAAAGCACCGCGCAACTGTTGACAAATGGTCAAACAGGCAATAGGCGCATAGCTCTTCCCGACAAAATGTCTGGCTGCGCCTTTTTGGCGAGCCGGTTGTCCTATGAAGAAACCGCAGGGGCCGGCCTCCACCGGACGCGGTTAAACCCCATTGTGGGAACCCCTCTTTGAGGGTCAGTTTTGGGCGTCTGCTGATCGTGGCGCGCCCTGTAAAATGGAGAGAGTGATATGGCCCGCATAGCCGGCGTTAACATTCCGACGAACAAACGCGCGATTATCGCGCTTCAATACATTCATGGCATTGGCGCAGCCAAAGCTGCCGAGATCATCAAAAAAGCTGAGATCGACCCTGCAAAACGGGTGAACGAGCTTGCTGATTCTGATGTGATCAAAGTGCGTGAAATCATCGACCAGGATTACATGGTTGAAGGTGATCTGCGTCGTCAGACAAGCATGAACATCAAACGTTTGATGGATTTGGGCTGCTATCGCGGCCTGCGCCATCGTCGTGGCCTGCCAGTGCGCGGTCAGCGCACGCACACGAATGCCCGTACCCGCAAGGGGCCGGCCAAAGCGATTGCTGGCAAGAAGAAATAAGAGAGCTGGCGCGGCTTAGCCGCGCTTGCCTTCGGTGGAGCCAACCGGGCTTTCACGGGTGTCATGTTGGCTCCGGGCAACGGTTGGCGGTGAGATCGACAAAGGACCAAAATGGCTAAAGAAGCTGGACGCGTTCGCCGCCGCGAACGCAAAAATATCACTTCGGGCGTGGCGCATGTGCGCTCGTCCTTCAACAACACCATGATCACCATCACGGATGTGCAGGGCAATGCGATCTCTTGGTCGTCTTGCGGCACGATGGGTTTCAAAGGCTCGCGTAAATCGACGCCTTATGCGGCACAGGTTGCCGCTGAAGATGCTGCGAAAAAAGCGTCTGAGCATGGTGTTAAAACGCTGGAAGTTGAAGTCTCTGGTCCAGGATCGGGCCGTGAGTCAGCTTTGCGCGCGCTCCAGGCTGCTGGGTTCACAATCACATCCATTCGTGATGTGACACCGATCCCGCACAATGGCTGTCGTCCGCCCAAACGGCGTCGGGTGTAAGGGGCAAAAGCCTCAACATCATCATCGGCTTGGTAAAACGGGTGGCGGCACCCACTTACTGAGCTTTCCCTTCAGGCGCATGGCTGGCCTCCCAATCCAGCCGTTGGATGCGCAAGACCCAAAGGGGTGCACCCATGATTCATAAGAACTGGCAGAACCTGATTAAACCGAGCAAACTTGAAGTGAAGACCAGCGAAGATGGTCGGATCGCCCAGGTTGTTGCTGAACCGCTTGAGCGTGGCTACGGCCTGACGCTCGGTAACGCGCTGCGCCGTATCCTGCTCTCGTCCATCCAGGGCGCGTCGGTGACCGGCATGCAGATCGACGGCGTGCTGCACGAGTTCTCGTCCATTCCGGGCGTGCGTGAAGACGTCACCGACATCGTGCTGAACGTCAAAGAAATTGCGCTGCGCATGGAAGGCGAAGGCCCCAAGCGTATGATCGTGCGCAAGCAGGGCCCAGGTATTGTAACCGCTGGTGATATCCAGACAGTTGGCGATGTTGAAATCCTCAACCCCGAGCATGTGATCTGCACACTGGATGAGGACTCTGAAGTCCGCATCGAGTTCACGGTGAACACCGGTAAGGGCTATGTAGAAGCTGAGCGCAACCGCCCAGACGATGCACCGATTGGCCTGGTGCCTGTTGATGCGCTGTTTTCGCCGGTGAAGCGTGTGGCCTACAAGGTGGAAAACACCCGTGAAGGCCAGATCCTCGATTATGACAAGCTGACCCTTGACATTGAGACCAACGGTGCTGTCACAGCCGAAGATGCGATCGCTTATGCAGCACGCATCCTTCAGGACCAGCTTCAGATCTTCGTGAACTTCGAAGAGCCTGAAAAAGAGCAGGTCGAAGAAGAGTTGCCTGATTTCCCATTCTCGCCAGAGCTTCTCAAGAAGGTCGACGAGTTGGAGCTGTCGGTGCGTTCGGCCAACTGCCTGAAGAACGACAACATCGTCTACATTGGCGACCTGATCCAGAAGACGGAAGCGGAAATGCTGCGCACGCCGAACTTCGGTCGCAAGTCGCTGAACGAAATCAAGGAAGTGCTTGCCTCGATGGGTCTGCATTTGGGCATGGATGTGCCCAACTGGCCGCCTGAGAACATCGACGAGCTTTCCAAACGCTATGAAGAGCACCAGGTCTAAACCTGGTAGATAAGGGAGACGAGCCATGCGTCACGCCAAACAAGGCCGCAAGCTCAACCGTACATCGAGCCACCGTAAAGCGATGTTTGCCAATATGGCAGCCTCGCTGATCACCCATGAGCAGATCAAAACAACCTTGCCGAAAGCCAAAGAGCTGAAGCCGATTGTCGATAAGCTCGTGACCCTCGCCAAGCGTGGCGACCTGCATGCCCGCCGCCAGGCGCTGAGCCAAGTTCGCGACGAAGCTGCCGTGCGCAAGCTTTTTGGCGTTTTGGGCGAGCGCTATACCGACCGTCCAGGTGGTTACACCCGCGTTCTGAAAGCTGGTTTCCGTTTCGGCGATAATGCTCCGGTTGCGATCATCGAGTTGGTGGATCGCGATGTGGAAGCAAAGGGTGCTGAAGATCGCGCCCGGGTTGAAGCTGAAGAGGCTGAAGAGACCGTGGCCGCGTAAACGTCACGTCTTCTTGCGCAGCGTTGAAAAAGGGCGGCCTTGGAGCCGCCCTTCTTTTTGCCTAGATTTGGGGTCGAGGGCATGGCGAGTCGTGATTTCCAGGGAGATAGGTATGGGTGCGATCCACACACGAGTTTGGGTGGGGTTTGCCATTTGGGTTGGCTTGGCGTTGCCAGTTCAAGCCCAGAACGACCTACCCGAGCGGTTGCTTGATCTGTTCATCAACAATGCGCCGGGCTTACTGGAAGAGCTGAATGATGATCAGGCCAGCCAGCCCACGCAACTAACACGCGAAGCACCGCAAAGCTTGGCGCAGGTGCAGCTTTCGTTTGCGCCGGTGGTACAATTGGCAGCACCTGCAGTGGTGAACGTCTACGCCACACGCATGGAGCAGGTGCGTGATCCCTTCGCCAATATGGACCCATTTTTCCGTCGTTTTTTTGGCGACCAGATGCGGCAGCGTCCCCGTGAACGCATGCAGTCGTCTCTTGGTTCTGGTGTTATTGTTGATGCCAGCGGTCTCATCATCACCAACAATCATGTGATCGAGCAGGCAAGCGATGTGCGCATTTCGCTGTCTGATCGTCGCGAGTTCGCCGCCGATATTCTTATCCGTGATGAACGTACTGATCTTGCCGTGCTTCAGGTGCGTGATCTGGACGAGCCGCTTCCTGCGCTTTCCATCGGCGTGTCAGACAATTTGGATGTCGGCGATGTGGTGCTGGCCATCGGCAATCCGTTTGGTGTCGGTCAGACAGTGACTCAAGGTATCGTGTCGGCACTTGCCCGCACGCGGGTTGGTGTGACCGATTTTCAGTTCTTCATTCAGACCGATGCGGCGATTAATCCGGGCAATTCTGGCGGTGCCTTGGTCGATCTTTCTGGCCGTCTGGTGGGTATCAACACAGCGATTTTCTCGCGCTCCGGCGGCTCGAACGGCATTGGCTTTGCGATCCCGACCGAGATGGTCAATGTCGTGCTTGGCGAGGCGGCGAGCGGCGCGTCTTTTGTTGCGCGCCCCTATCTTGGCGCCGAAGTGCAGGCTGTGACGCCCTCCATAGCTCAAAGCCTTGGTATGCGCCGCCCGCGCGGTGTGCTGGTCGCCGACCTGGTGCGTGGTGGTCCGGCAGATCAGGCTGGTTTGCGACGTGGCGATGTGGTGGTTTCCATTGATGGCGTGCAAATCGAAGACCCCGATGCATTCGCCTACCGTTATGCGACCAAGGGCATTGGCGGCACGACCAGTGTTCAGGTAATCCGCGATGGCCGACGGCGTGACCTGACGATTTTTCTGGTTGGGCCGCCGGAGACGGTGCCGCGGGACTTGCGGCTGATCGAAGGGCGTTCACCGTTTTCTGGCGTTGAGGTGCTGAACCTTTCGCCTGCCGTTGCGCAGGAGTTTGGATTCGATCAAACAGAAGGTGTGATGATCGTGTCAGTGCAACCCGGGTCGGTGGCAGGTCAAGTCGGCTTCCGCGAAGGCGATATGATCATGCAGGTGAATGACCGCCGTGTTAGCAACACGTTTGATCTTGAGCAGATCGCGAGCGCTCGCAATCGCGCTTGGCAGATCGTTTTTGAGCGCGATGGACGCATCCGCTCAGCAACGTTGCGATTCTGATGGCTGATCTGTTTGGTGCTTCGCAGGAGGCGCCTCAAGCGCGTGTGCCACTGCCCGAGCGTCTGCGACCTGCCCAAATGAGTGAGGTTGTGGGGCAAGACGCGCTGCTGGGTGTTGACGGAAAGTTGACGCGCTTGCTGGCCAGCGTAGAACAAGGCGGCGCTCTGCCGTCTCTCATCCTTTGGGGACCGCCCGGCACCGGCAAGACAACGCTCGCCCGGTTGATCGCCTCGCATGTGGGAGAAAACACCCGCTTTGTGCAGCTTTCTGCCCTGACCAGCGGCGTGAAAGATTTGAAAGCGGCTTTTGAAGGGGCGCGGATGGCGCGTGGCCAGGGTCAAGCCACTGTGCTTTTCGTCGATGAGATTCACCGCTTTAACAAGGCTCAGCTCGATAGCTTTCTACCTGTCATGGAAGACGGCACGATCACGCTTATTGGTGCAACCACCGAGAACCCGTCCTTTGAGCTCAACCCAGCATTGCTCTCACGCTGTGATGTGTTGATCCTTCAATCCCTCGACCCTGATGATTTGGTGGTTTTGGTTGGGCGTGCGCTTGATGCTCTTGGCAAAGCTGATTTGGTCGACGAGGGCGCTCGCCGTGTGATTGCGGATCGCGCCGACGGGGATGGCCGTCGCTCCATTGCGCTGACCGAATTAGTGATTGCCGGGCAGAGCGATGAGCCAACCCTCTACACGGCCAGCGCGATTGCCGAGCGGTTGGGCATGGCGTTGGCGCGCTATGACAAGGATCGAGATGGTCACTACGACCTAATTTCAGCGCTGCACAAAGCTGTGCGCGGCTCAGATCCTGATGCCGCGCTCTATTGGTTTGCGCGCATGCTGGAAGGTGGTGAGGATCCGCTGTTTCTCGCTCGCAGGATTGTTCGCATGGCGAGCGAAGACATTGGTATGGCGGACCCAACCGCGTTGCAAATCGCTATGGCCGCACGCGAGGCCTATCACGTGCTTGGCAGCCCAGAAGGGGAGTTGGCCATTGCGCAGGCCGTTGTGCACGTGGCGACCGCCCCGAAATCGAATGCTGTCTACACCGCCTACAAGGCTGCGCGGGTACTCGCCAAGGAAGGTGGGTCACTGGCGCCACCATCGGAAATTCTCAACGCACCCACCAAGTTGATGAAGGATATCGGGCGCGGAGCAGGCTACATCTATGACCACGACACGCCCGATGCGTTTTCGGGCCAAGACTATTTCCCCGAGGCGTTGGGCCGTCGCACGCTCTATGATCCGCCTGAGCGTGGGTTTGAGCGCGAACTTGTCAAGCGTCTACGATACTGGCAGGGCTTACGCGACTTAAAACAGGACGGGGAATAACGGCGTTGGCGTTAAGCGCAGCAGCCTTGGTGTTTGTCGGTGGGGGGTTAGGGGCCGTTGCCCGCTATGGCCTTGTGCGCGCGTCTGAAAGCGCGTTGGGCACGGCGTTTCCCTATGGTGTTTTTGCCGCCAACATTGCGGGCTCTTTCCTCATGGGTGTTTTGGCTGGTTGGCTTGTCGTGCGCGGCGGTGGATTTGGTATGTTTCTCGACATGTCAGGCCATGATGCGACCAAGGCTGCGCTGGCAACAGGGCTTTTGGGCGGGTTCACCACATTTTCTGCCTTCTCGCTGGATGCCGTGCGGCTCTGGGAAACTGGATCACAAGGCGCGGCTATCGCCTATGTGGCTTTAAGTGTTGCGCTTGCACTGGTGGCGTTGATCGCTGGTTTGATGCTGGCGCGCGGGGTTTTCACATGAGTGGCGTACAAACCCGCGAAGTTGCCAGCGATGAAGATGGTATGCGCCTTGATCGCTGGTTCAAGGAACATTATCCGGGCTTGGCTTTTGGTGCGCTGAACAAGCTGCTGCGCAAAGGCTCAATCCGCGTCGATGGCGGGCGGGCGAAATCCAACGCGCGGCTGGAATCTGGACAAATGATCCGCGTGCCGCCAATGGACGCCGAAGCGCAGATGGCGGCGCCAGCGCGGCCGGATGATGCAACCGTTCAGGCGCTCAAAGAGATGACACTGTTTGAGGATGAGATGGTGCTCGTGCTCAACAAACCGTTTGGTTTGGCCGTACAGGGCGGGCCAGGCCTGTCCAAGCATGTGGATGGCATGCTGGAAGCGCTGCGCGACAAGCAAGGTCGCAAGCCGCGGCTCGTTCACCGGTTGGACAAAGATACCTCCGGTGTTCTGATTGTCGCCAAAACCAAAGGAGCGGCCTCTTCGTTGGCGGCGGCGTTTCGCGCACGCACAACTAAGAAGGTCTATTGGGCGTTGGTGCGCGGCGTACCAAAACCTAAGCAGGGCCGCATTTCTAGCTATCTGGCCAAGGGCGATGAAGATGCGGCGCCTGATCTTAAAGAGCGTATGCGCGTTGCCAAGCATGGCGATCGTGGTGCGGATCATGCGCTGACGCTTTACAATGTGATCGAGACAGCGGGCAGGGGTCTGACTTGGGTGACGTTGCGCCCTATAACCGGAAGAACGCATCAGCTTCGTGCCCATGCCAACCATATTGGCCACCCAATCATTGGTGACCCAAAATATTTCGACGTTGAAAACTGGGAGCTACCGGGCGGCATCCAAAACCGGCTGCACCTGCACGCGCGGCGTTTGTTGATCCCGCATCCCAAAGGTGCCCAGATCGATGTTACGGCACCGCTGCCACAGCATATGCAGCAAAGCTGGAACTTGCTTGGCTTTTCCACGCAGGGCATGGGTGATGACGATGATGACGAGTGGGAGGCCCAAGCCGCCAAACAGCCAGTGCGAGGTGCAAGCCGTTGATCAATGAGCTTGTTCTTTGGGCAGCTCTTGGCATTTTGATTGCCTTGATGGCGCTGGCTGTATGGGCTGGTCGCCGAGGCCTGCATGCCTTGGGGGTGGTTGGTCCGGGCGGCAAGTCTGCTGCGCACGACAAGCAAATGGCTGAGTTGATCGTTGAGCTGCGGCGCTTGAACGGCAATTTGGAGCGCCTGGTTGATGAGCCGGATAAGAGCCCGTCGGACAAGTCTGCCTGATGAACGACAAAATCTCTCCTTTCGACGCGATTTTCACCGAAACCGGCCTCGATCCCAATGAGGCCGCGCAGCGCACCATGCGTCCAGATTTGCCCAAGCGCTTCTGGAAAGAGGTAACGCTGGACGAGCGAGATGGTGCTTTTCACATCTTACTTGATGGTCGTTCTGCCAAGTCCCCCGGTCGCAATCCGCTGGCGTCGCAGCATCGGCGCGTAGCCGAGCGCATGGTTGCGGAGTGGGATGCTGTCGGCGAGCGGCTCGATCCAGCTTTGTTGCCTTTGACCAAGCTTGTGAATGTGGCGCTTGATGGTGGTATGGAGCACCGAGCGGCGTTGCTGGATGAGGTGCGTTCCTATGCTGGGACTGATTTGCTCTGCTATCGCGCTGAGCGTCCGCAAGGGCTGGTGGACCGGCAAAACACCGTCTGGGACCCTTATCTCGACCGCTTGAAGACCCATCACAGCATCACCATGAAGCAGGCCGCTGGGGTGATGCATGTGGCGCAAGATGAGCCGATGCTGGATGCGATCCGCGCACTTGCCGATAGCAGAGCAAGCGACGCTGAAGCTGTTGCCGCGCTGACCCTGGCAACGAGTTTGACCGGATCAGCCATTTTGGCTCTCGCACTTACCGAACCAGGTATGGATGATGGGCGGGCCAAAACCATTTGGCATGCCGCCCATGTGGATGAAGACTGGAATCGCGCGCAATGGGGCGAGGATGCGGAGGCCACAGCGCTACGGGAGGCCCGTTGGCGCGACTTTGAAGCTGCAGCGTTTGTTCTGTCGGTGACGCGCCAGTAGACCCAACCTTGCGCGTTGCGCCCTTCGGATGGCTGGACATGGTGCGGTGCACTGGTAAGCGATAGGCAACGAGGTCTGCTGGAGGCATGGGCGATCCCCATGAACACGATGCTATGAGTGTGCTTGATGAGTTGGAAGCGCGGCGCGAGCAAGCCCGCCAAGGTGGTGGTGCACGCCGCATTGAGAACCAGCACAAAAAGGGCAAGCTGACTGCCCGTGAGCGATTGTCGGTTTTGCTCGATGAAGGTTCTTTTGAAGAGTACGACATGTTCGTGCAGCACCGTTGCGTGGACTTTGGGATGGCGGACACGAAATACTCCGGCGATGGCGTGGTCACTGGCTGGGGCACGATCAATGGTCGCGTCGTCTATGTGTTTGCCAAAGACTTCACGGTTCTCGGCGGGTCGCTGTCCGAAGCGCACTCGGAAAAGATCGTCAAAATACAAGATATGGCGCTGCGCAACCGGGCGCCTATTATCGGCCTTTTCGATGCTGGTGGTGCCCGCATTCAGGAGGGTGTTGCTGCGCTTGCGGGCTATGGCGATGTGTTCCACCGCAATGTGCGCGCCTCTGGCGTTATCCCGCAGATATCGGTGATCATGGGCCCGTGCGCGGGCGGCGATGTCTATTCGCCTGCCATGACCGACTTTATCTTCATGGTGCGTGACACCAGCTACATGTTCGTCACCGGCCCGGATGTGGTGAAAACGGTGACCAACGAGACGGTGACAGCAGAAGAACTTGGCGGTGCCAGTGTGCACGCCACTAAATCTTCGATTGCCGATGGTGCGTTCGACAGTGATATGGACGCGCTGTTTGAAGTGCGGCGCCTGGTGAATTTCTTGCCGGCCTCCAACACTGCAGAGCTGCCTGAAATCCCCTGCTATGACGATGTACAGGCGCAGGACGATAGCCTCGATACGCTCGTGCCAGCCAACCCCAATCAGCCCTATGACATGAAAGAGCTGGTGCTTAAGACGTTGGATGATGGTGATTTTTATGAGCTTCAGGAAAAATTCGCAGGTAACATCATCACCGGCTTTGGCCGCATCGAAGGCGCACCGGTGGGTGTTGTTGCCAATCAGCCAATGGTGCTGGCAGGTGTGCTCGATAGCGATGCCAGCCGCAAGGCTGCGCGTTTCGTTCGCTTCTGTGATTGTTTCAACATACCCATCGTGACGTTTGTGGATGTTCCAGGCTTCTTGCCGGGGACGGCGCAGGAATATGGTGGACTGATCAAGCATGGCGCCAAGTTGCTCTATGCGTTTGCTGAAGCGACCGTGCCCAAGATCACCGTGATTACCCGCAAGAGCTATGGCGGTGCCTATGTGGTGATGTCGTCAAAGCATATTGGCGGTGATCTCACCTATGCCTGGCCATCGGCTGAGATTGCCGTGATGGGATCCAAAGGTGCGGCGGAGATTCTCTACCGTCAGGAACTGGATCAGCCGGAGAAGCTGGCAGCACGCATCGCTGACTATGAAGAGCGGTTTGCCAATCCGTTCGTCGCGGCGGAGCGTGGGTTCATCGATGATGTCATTCTGCCCCACTCAACACGGCGTCGCGTGGCGCGGGGATTAAAGCTTCTGAAGTCCAAGGCGGTGGATATTCCGTGGAAAAAGCACGATAACATTCCACTTTAAGAACCTTATATAAACCCCTGATAAAGATATATAAGGCCAATCAGTATAGGCTGGTGAATCAGGTAGATCACCAAGCTGTGCCGACCCATCCAGGTGAGTGGATCGCGCGGGTTTTTATGCGGCGATGGAGCCCTTGATTGCAGCCAAGGCACCAGCATCTGCTTGCCTATCGCAAAGCCTAACAGTCCAGCTGCAAGCCATGGAAACACCGGTACCCAATCGGCAGTCACAGGCACCTCAGTTCCAAGACCCAGCCAGATCGTTGCAGGGTGGTTCAGCGCAGGTAAGGCGATGCTGGCGTTAGCGATAGCCACCAGAGCTGCTAGTGCTGCCGCCAGGAACGTATGCTGCGAGGCGATGAGCGCCACGGCGACGCTGGCGAGCACGATATGGTGCAAGATGCCGAAGTAAATTGGCGCTTGGGGCAGGGCGATGAAACTGGCGGCTGTGACCAGTGCCGCCGCCGCAGCCACGATAGCCGTGCGCTTCCAAAAGGATCGCCGTTGGATAAGGGGCACATCAGATACGGCGGAGGAGAGCGCCAGTGACACGCCGCTGATGGTAAGAAACGAGCCCGCAATGATCTGCGCGGCCAGCCGCATCATTTGATCGCGTTCCAACGTCCAGGTGAGAAGGCCGAACTGAAAGCCATCCCACAGCGCATGGTAAATGATCATGGCAACCAGCGCGAGGCCGCGAGCCTGGTCGAGAAGTGCCAAGCGCGACGGGGATGCTTGCGATGCCACGTTTTTCCTCACCTTTCGGTCAAGTTGCCCGGCGTTGTGCAACGCCGTAATGAGGTGCATCTGCCTAGCTTGGAGCTGCCTCGTGTTCAATGCCATCCTGATCGCCAATCGCGGCGAAATTGCCTGTCGCGTCATCAAGAGTGCCAAGGCGCTGGGGATTAAAACTGTTGCGGTTTATTCCGATGCTGATGCCGGCGCCCTGCATGTGAAGATGGCCGATGAAGCGGTGCATATTGGCCCGCCACCTGCTGCGCAGTCTTATCTGTTGGCTGATGTCATCATAGAGGCGTGCACGAAGACTGGCGCAGATGCTGTTCACCCCGGCTATGGGTTCCTGTCTGAACGCGCGAGCTTTGCCAAAGATTTGGCTGCCGCGGGTATCACGTTCATCGGACCGAATCCTGGCGCCATCGACGCGATGGGTGACAAGATAACGTCCAAGAAGGTTGCAGCTGATGCTGGCGTGTCTACCGTTCCTGGCTATCTGGGCATTCTCGATACCCCCGATGATGCCATCCGTATTGCCAACGAGATCGGCTATCCGGTGATGATCAAGGCCTCAGCCGGAGGTGGCGGTAAGGGCATGCGCATCGCTTACTCGGCCGATGAGGTGCATGAAGGGTTTGAGCGCTCGCGCTCAGAAGCCGCGTCGTCCTTTGGTGATGATCGCCTGTTTGTTGAAAAATTTATCGAGAACCCGCGCCACATCGAGATCCAGGTTCTTGGCGACAAGCATGGTAATTGCATCTATCTCGGCGAGCGTGAATGCTCCATTCAGCGGCGCAATCAAAAGGTGATTGAAGAAGCGCCATCGCCGCTTCTTGACCCGGAAACGCGCAAGCGCATGGGCGAGCAGGCGGTCGCGCTGGCCAAAGCGGTTGATTATGATTCGGCTGGTACCGTGGAATTCGTGGTCGGCCAGGACAAGAGCTTCTATTTTCTGGAAATGAACACCCGCCTGCAGGTGGAGCATCCGGTAACGGAGCTTATCACCGGCGTTGACCTGGTTGAGCAGATGATCCGCTCAGCAGCGGGCATACCGCTGGCGATGACGCAAGATGATGTGACACTGACTGGCTGGTCAGTTGAGTCGCGCGTTTATGCTGAAGACCCGGTGCGCGGATTCCTTCCCTCCATCGGTCGATTGACACGCTATGTGCCGCCGGAGGAAACCTCTGATCCTGAGCAGACCGTGCGCGTCGACACAGGCGTGGTCGAGGGCTCGGAGATCTCAATGTTCTACGATCCGATGATCGCCAAGCTTGTCACCTATGCGCCGGACCGCGCGTCTGCGATCACGGCCATGGAAGAAGCGTTGGATCAGTTCCAGATTGATGGCATTCAGCACAATATGGGCTTTCTGTCCGCGCTTATGACCCATCCTCGTTGGAAGTCCGGCGAGTTGACCACCAACTTCATTGCTGAAGAATTTTCAGATGGCTTTGCGCCGGTTGAGCCAAACCGCGAAGAAGCGCTGGTGTTGGCAAGCGCGGCGCTGGCTATGGAAGTAGTGGAGCGCAAGCGCCTGGATCATCTCACCGGTCGTTTGCGGCCCCATGTTGGAGGCATGCGCGATAGTTGGTCGGTATTTCTGAACGGCACGCGCTACGATGCTGATGGGCTTGCTGGGACCACTTTGCCGCCTGTTGATTTGAAAGCCACACTTGATGGCGAGGAAGTGACGATTACCTCGCGTTGGACTCCAAATGACAGCTTGTGGCTTGGAACTGTGAATGGCGCGTCTGTTGCTGTGCGCCTGAAGCGCAACGGTCATAGTCGCCAACTGGAGCGACGCGGCGCGCAAGTGCATACGCAGGTGATGCCGCGCGCCAATGCTGATCTTGCCCAATTGATGCCGGAGAAGGTGGCGCCAGACACGTCGAAATATCTGCTCTGCCCGATGCCTGGCTTGGTGGTCTCCATGCATGTGAGCGAAGGCGACGCCGTGCAAGTGGGGCAGCAGCTTGCCATCGTTGAGGCGATGAAGATGGAAAACATCTTGCGTGCCGAGCGCGAAGCAACGGTGAAAAGTATCAAGGTTGCAGCCGGTGAAAGCTTGGCGGTTGACCAGGTGATGATCGAGTTTGAATAGAGCTTAAGAGGCGCTTGCGCCTCGCTCGACCATCACGCTGAGAACCTCATCAGCATCGCGCTTCCACCAGTTTTCGGTAGAGAAAATCTCTACTTCATTGAGGCCCGAAAAACCGACCGCTTCGACCTGTTCCCGAATGCCTTTGATGTCGATGATGCCATCGCCCATCATGCCGCGATCAAGCAGCATATCGTTGGTGGGAACCAGCCAGTCGCACATGTGAAAAGCGAGCATCTGCTCTTTGCCCGCGCGTTTGATCTGCGCGAACAAGCCTGGGTCCCACCACACATGATAGACATCGCAGGCAACACCCATGGCGCCCGTTCTGTGCGCGTCGAGTTGATCGCAAATATCGAGAGCTTGCGCCATCGTATTCACGCAGGCACGGTCAGCAGCGTACATGGGATGCAACGGCTCGATAGCGATCGGCATATCCACGGTGCGGGCGTAGTCCAGTGTCTTAGCCAGACCCTCTGTCACAATTGACCGTGCGCCTGCAATGTCCTTGGAGCCTTCGGGCAGCCCACCAACCACCATCACCAAACAGACCGCACCAATGGCGACGGCCTCATCAACGGCGCGCTTGTTGTCGTCAATCACGGCATCGCTGAGCGCGCCCTCGGCGGTGAACATGCCGCCACGGCAAAAGCCTGAGACGGTAAGTCCGGCATCCTTGATCAAGCGCGCGCCCTCGTTGACACCTGCCTCTTGCAACTTGTCACGCCAGGGCGCGATCCCGCCAATGCCATGACGCACACAGCCCTCCACGCATTGGCGCAAATTCCATTGCACCCGAACGGTGGCCGTGTTCAGCGATAGTTCAGCAGCGCTTGGCATTTGTTAGATCTCCACACCGCGCGCGGCAAAGACGGGGCGAGCCCGCGCTGCGGTCCGCTCGGGATCGGTGAACAGCTTGGCGTCGTTGGCGAGACGCATGATGTCGGCAAGATGAATGGTCGAGCGCGTGGATTCCTGCCCGCCGATCATGGTGAAATGATCCTGATGGCCATTCAGATAAGCCATGAAGACAACACCGGTTTTGTAAAAACGGGTGGGTGCTTTGAAGATGTGGCGCGACAGCGGAACAGTCGGCTCAAAGGCTGCGCGATAAGCAGTATCATCGTCAGTGCCCAACGCCCCAAGGGCCTGCGCCGCCGCGCCGGCGATGGGGTCAAAAATGCCAAGCAGCGCGTGAGAAAAGCCTTGCTCATCGCCTGCGATGAGGTCCGGATAATTGAAATCATCGCCGGTGTACATTTTGACGCTCTCCGGCAGGCGGCGGCGCATCGCGATCTCTTTTTCAGCGGAGAGCAGTGAAATCTTGATCCCGTCGATCTTTGCTGCGTTGGTGGCAATCACGTCCAGGCAAGTGTCCATGGCTTGCATGTGATCCTGCGAGCCCCAATAGCCTTCCAAAGCAGGGTCAAACATTTCACCAAGCCAATGCAGAATAGCCGGCTGGGAAAGGCCACCGAGAACGCGGGTGTATACGCGGGCAAAGTCGTCAGGTGATATCGCAGCTTTGGCCAGTGCGCGAGAGGCCATCAAAATCACGCGCCCGCCAGTGGCCTCCACCGCCTCGCACTGCATTTCATATGCCGCGATGACATCATCAATGGTCACATCAGGCCCAGGTGCCAAATGGTCTGTGCCTGCGCCACAGGCGATCAAGTGTCCTCCAGATTTGGCTGCGGCAACGGACCGCTGAACAAGCTCTAACGACTGCGCCCAATCGAGACCCATGCCGCGCTGAGCCGTGTCCATGGCCTCAGCCACACCGAAGCCCAGTGACCAAAGATGCTCCCTGAAAGCCAGCGTGCGATCCCAATCGATAGCTGAGGCCAACCAGGGGTCGTTGTCGGCTAGCGGATCAGCGACAACATGCGCGGCCGCATAGGCAATGCGGTTCCAACCTTGCGGCGATCGCGTTGGCGTGGGGCCAGCGATAAGCTGAACAGGCTCTTTGGTTGCCGACGCGGTGGGTAGGTTGAGTGTTGTCACCAGTTAAACCTCAAGCGCGGGAACATCGAGCCAGCGACGCTCTTTCCAGCTTTGTACGCCAAGCTCGGCCAACTGCACGCCTTTGGCTCCCTCTAACAATGAGTAGCTCCAGGGCGCGTCTTCAGCGATGTGGCGCAGAAACTCTTCCCACTGCACTTTGAAGCCATTGTCAAAGACCGTGTTGTCGGGAACCTCTTCCCAGTCATCAAAAAAGTTCATTGTCTGTGGTTGATCTGGGTTCCAAACAGGCTTTGGTGTGTTCACGCGCTGCTGACTAACGCAGGAATGCAGGCCTGCGACCGCCGAGCCATGTGTGCCATCAACTTGGAATGTCACCAGATCGTCACGGCGCACGCGCACGCACCAGCTGGAATTGATGTGCGCGATGATGCCGCCTTCAAGTTCGAACGTTGCGTAGGCCGCGTCATCGGCATCGGCCATGTAGGCGTTGCCATTTTCATCCCAGCGCTCGGGGATGTGGGTTGCACCCAGGCAGGAGACGGCTTTGACCGGTGCCACAACATTGTCGAGCACGTAGCGCCAGTGGCACAGCATATCGGAGATGATACCGCCGCCATCGGCAGCGCGGTAATTCCATGAGGGGCGCTGGGCGGGCATCCAATCACCTTCGAACACCCAGTAACCGAACTCGCCGCGTACTGAGAGGATGCGGCCAAAGAAGCCAGAATCGCGCAAACGCTTCAGCTTTTTCAGACCTGGCAGATCAAGTTTGTCGTGTACGATGCCGTTTTTGACGCCCTTGGCTTTGGCGTAGGCTGCAATATCGAGCGCTTCGGCCAGGCTCTCTGACACTGGCTTTTCACAATAGATGTTTTTGCTGGCATCGATGGCTTTTTTCAGCAGTTCCGGGCGCAGCTTGGTGGATGCCGCATCAAAAAACAGCGTGTCATCAGGGTTGGCCAACGCTGCATCCAGATCGGTTGTCCAGCGGGGTACATTGCACGCCTTGGCGATGGCTTCAACCTTATCGGCGTTGCGGCCAACGAGAATGGGATCGGGTAACAAGTAGGAACCGTCTGCCAGCGCCACGCCACCTTGATCACGGATCGCAAGCACAGAGCGGATGAGATGCTGGTTCATCCCCATTCGGCCGGTGATGCCATGCATGATGATGCCGATACGCTGCGTTCTCATTGAAGGTTCCTTCGGTGTGCAATTCGGGGGGGGATGTGGTGGTGCTAGGCAGTTGGATCAGGTCGTAAAAAACGGATGACCATCTCGCCAATGTCGGCGCTGCGCTTGGTGAGCCAGGCCTCATCAATCGGTGCGTTAAAGACCGCACGCAGCGTGTGCATGTTTGAAATGGGGAAATAGCAAAGCGAGGCGATCGTGATGTAGAGATCGGTTGGCTCAATGCCCGCGCGAAACACACCCACCGTGATGCCACGATCCAGCAAGCTGCGCAGTTCTTCCATCAAGGGCGATTGGATGTCTGCTGCGTCTTTGATCTGCCGAATGGTTTCGCCACCGCGTAGATTTTCAGTGTTCAGCATGGAGATGAACCACGGCTTGTGCTGAAAATGGCGTAGCGTGAAATCCACGAGATCGCGGACCGCAGTTTCTGGGTCCTTATGATCAAGGTTCAGATCGCGTTCGCCTTGGCGAATTTGCACATAGGCTTCGCGCAACGCGGCTGTGTAGAGCGCCTCTTTGTCACCGAAATAGCTGTAGATCAGTGGCTTGGAGACCCCGGCGCGTTCGGCAATCATATCGATGCGCGCGCCGGCATGACCGTAGGTGGAGAACTCAATAAGTGAGGCATCCAAAATGGCGCGCTTGGAGCGTGCCGCGTCACGCTTTGGGCTAGGTGTGATCTGCTTTCGAGGCGAGCGGGTGACGGTTTTGCGTTGGGCTGCCGCCCTTGTTGGCCGTTCGCTGACAGGCAAGTCTCTAGCCATCGGTTGACCTTTCGGCTTCTCGCTTCAAAAGCCGGTCCAAAGTGCGGCTGATCGCGTTGCGCACGGCAGGAATGCCGATCGCGATGCTGACGACAATGATGACAACGAACACTGCCGAGATAGGGCGGGTGAAGAAAGGCGTGAGGTCTCCATCGCTGAGCGTAAGGCCGCGGCGCAGGCTTTTGTCCAGCAATGCGCCCAAAATGATGCCAAGCACCAACGGTGCCATCGGGTAGTTCATCTGCCGCAACACAAAGCCGACCAGGCCGAAGACCACCATGACCCAGATTTCAAAGGTGCGTTGGGTAAGTGCGTAAGGGCCAATGACACAAAGTGTGAAGACTAGTGGCATCAAGATTTCGCGCGGCACTTTCAGCACCAGAACGAACACGCGCGTCAGGAACAGGCCGAAGACTGCAATGGCGATGGTCGCGAAGATAAGCATCACGGCCACCGAATAGATGAAGTCGGGCTGCTCGATCATGATCATCGGTCCGGGGCGAACACCATGGATGAAAAGTGCAGCGATCAGTACGGCGGCTGGCGCTGAGCCAGGTACGGCGAGCGTAAGCGCTGGGATAAGCGCGCCTGGCACAACGGCGCTGTTACCGGTTTCTGCAGCGGTGAGACCCTCATACGAACCTTTGCCGAATTGGTCCCGTTCTTTGCTGGTACGGCGGGCGGCGGCGTAGGACGCCCAAGCGCCGATATCCTCGCCAACACCGGGAATGATGCCGACCAGCGTGCCGATAACGCCAGAGCGCGCGATGGTGAACTTGTAACGCCATAGATCGACGAGCTTGGGCAGAATGCGGTCGCGCTCGCCGGTGGCGTTCACCACCTTGGCTTTGGCGCGCCACATAACAGTGAGCACCTCGGCAAAACCGAACGCGCCAACCATGGCGGGGATCAACCCGATGCCACCGTTCAGTTCCGGCATGTTGAAATTAAAGCGAATATGGGCGTGAATACCCTCTGAGCCGATCATGGCCACCATCAAGCCGATAAGCCCAGCTATGTAGCCTTTGAGCGGGCTGATACCGCCGGTGAGCTGGCCGGAGATCACGATTCCAAAGACGGCAAGCCAGAAAAACTCGAACGATCCGAAGTTCAGCGCCGCTTCGGCCAAAGGCGGGGCCAGCATGACCAAGAGCAGTATGCCCACGAGTGTGCCGATCGCTGACCCTGCGGTGGCCAATGCCATGGCGTATCCTGCACGCCCTGACTGCGCCAACGGATAACCATCCAACGCCGTCGCCGCGCTGGCTGGTGTGCCGGGGATGTTCAGCAAGATGGCGCTGCGAGAGCCACCATAAATGGCACCGACATACATGCAGATGAGGACGGTGATCGCTGCATCGCGATCTAGCGTGTAGGTGAGGGTGGTCAGCAGCGCCACGCCCATGGTGGCGGTCAGGCCGGGCAGACTGCCAACAAAAATACCAAGCAGGGTTGCCCACATGACGTGGAACAGCATTTGGCCTGTCGCCATCTGCTGAAAGGCTTGGCTAAGGGCGAGCAAACCATCCATCTAAGGGAGCCGCACCAAGAAGCCGTATTGAAACAAGCTTGCAATGGCGTGGGCACCAATGATGCCAAAGCCAATGCCAAACGCGACGCGCTTTAAGTGATCATTGGTGGTGCTCGCGCTTTGCCATGTGAAATGGGTGTAAAACACAGCAATGTAGATGGCGGTGGCTTGCGCGAAGGGCAGAGATCCGACCAACGCCAGCGCATAGACAACGCTGTAACTGGCCGCGAAGAACAGGTCGCGATTGGACGTCGTGCGCGGCGCGTTTTGTTCTGTTTCGTCGCCGGTTTGAGTGGCCGTTGATGGACTGGCCGCATCAGCCAATTGCGCTTTTCTGACGGTATGGGCAGCGCGGGCGGATACGTACAATAGCGCTGCACACAGCATCATCGCGAGCCCCAAGATCATCGGAACAAGGCCAGGAATGGAGGCTGGGTGAATTTGCCGAATTTCAAGCCGATCCATCGTGTAGCCGCCAACAAGCATGGCAAAGCCCACCGCAAAAAGGACGATGCTTGTCCAACGGTCTGCGGTCGCACTGTCTAAAGTCATCGTGGTTCTGGTTCTTCGGCGCTTAAGCGTTTGACGTCGAGGGGAGACGCGGGGCGGGGTGTCATCAAACGTCCCGTGTGTTGGGCCAATTGGCCGCTCCACCTGTCAGTGGTGCGGCCAGTATTGCTCGTTGCTTATTCGGCAGGGCAGTCGATACCGATCTCAGATGGATCAACCACAGCTTCACCGCGCGTGACGCGGGCACAGGCTTCGGCAATCACCACTGGCATCGCGGCGTTCATGGCATCTTCGCCATAGCTGGGTGCAAAAACCGCACCGCGATCTGATGCATAGGCCTGAAGCTCAGAAGAGTTCATGATCACATCGCGCCATACAGCATCCACCGTTTCATAGACTTCCGGTGGTGCGCCGGCCGGAATGAAGACGCCGAAATAGTCAGCGGCAATTGGCATGTCTGGAAGATAGTGGGTGATGGGTGGGATAGGATCGATACCCTCAACCACCAACGGTTGATCGGAAAGCACAGCCAAACCACGAAGGCGACCAGCGCGGATCATTTCCGTCTGCTCCACTGCGAGCTGGGTTGTTGCGATAACTTCACCTGAAGCTGCTGCAATCACGGCAGGGTTGCCGCCATCATAGGTAACCATGCGCGCGTTGAGTTCTTCGCCAGCCGCTTCTTGAATGGCTGCCAGAGCCATGCCGCCAGAAGAATTCACACCAGCCGTACCGACTGTCACACCATCCATCTTCATTGCGTCAAGCAACTCGCCAAAGTCTTGGTAGGGCGAATCCACGTTCACCGAAACCACAGGCACGTTGGCAACGTGCAGATAGACGACATAGTCCTCAATCGACGTGTCTTCGATCAGGCCCGTCACAGCATAAGTTGCGTTGTTAGCGATAGCGTTTGCTGTCCACGTGTATCCATCGCGCGGCGCTGCAAGGGCTGCGGCGGTGCCAATGGAACCTGACGCACCAGGCTGATTGACCACGACGATCTCCGTGCCGAGCGCTTCTTCCAGAAGCGGGGCGACCACACGGGTCACTTGATCAGTGGAACCGCCAGCCGACCAAGGCACGATGATGTTGATGGGGCGATCAGGCTGCCACTGCGCCATGGCGCTGGTGGCAAGACCTGCGGTTGCGACAGCTGTAAGCGACGCAAATGCGAATTTAGAGAGCTTCATATGTCTCTTTCCTCCCGTTGTTACTGACTAGTAAGTAATAAGCAAAATTGAGGCGTGTCAATCACCAATTGGGTTTCGTGATTGAGAAAATAATGATTTAAAAACAGCTAGTTAAATGGGTTTCGTAAAAAGTCACAATGACATGTGATGCTTTTCGCAGATGCAGCATGCCCTGCTGCGATGCATGAAAACAGGCTCAATATGAGCCAGTAAGACACCAGGGCTTTCCGGTGTGGCGTCATAAAAAAAGCCCGACACAATGCACCGGGCTTCAGATCATTTTTATGACAAGCAAGAATTAGTAGCGCCGAAAAAGTGCCACCAGTTTTCCTTGGATTTTAACTCGATCTGGCCCGAAAATCCGCGTTTCATACGTTGGGTTGGCTGCCTCCAGCGCTACCGATCCGCCGCGTTTGCGTAACCGCTTTAGCGTCGCTTCTTCATCATCAACCAGTGCCACGATGATTTCACCATTGTCAGCGCTGTCGGAACGTTTGATGAGCACGGTGTCACCATCAAAGATGCCAGCCTCGATCATTGAGTCCCCGCGAACTTCCAGCGCAAAATGTTCGCCGCCAGCAATCAGCTCAGCTGGCACAGATACCGAATGACTTTCCTGCTGAATGGCGGAGATTGGTGTACCAGCAGCGATCCGGCCCATCACAGGAACCGTGACTATGTCGCCGCCCATTGCGGTGATGTCAGGGGAAGGGCTTGCTGGTTTTGGTTTGCCGCCTGAGCCTTCGATGACGCTGGGCACAAAGCCACCTTCGCGGCCACCAAGGCGTGGATTGTGCGAATCAGGCAGCCGCACAACTTCCATGGCACGCGCACGATTTGGCAGGCGGCGAATGAATCCGCGTTCTTCCAAAGCGGTGATCAGCCGATGGATGCCAGATTTGGATTTCAAATCCAGGGCATCCTTCATTTCATCAAAAGATGGCGGAACACCAGACTCGCGCAGTCGTTCGTGGATGAACATCAACAGTTCATGCTGCTTGGGTGTCAGCACGGCATTTCCCCCGCTTCAAATGGCTGGAGCCGGGTGCAATGCGCAATCCGACTCATTGGAACACAAGATGAACAGTTTGTACCTGTTCTTGGTGTGTTCTACAAGGGTATGACGCTATTTTGGCAAAGGAAGCGTTGCACAGGTGGCGCCGGCGCTTATCGCATCAGCATGTGCTGGTCGGTAGATCAGGGCGTCTGCATTGCCTAGCAAGCGCAGCAGCGAAGAGTCCTGGCTCGACACCGGCACCAAGTTGCCCGTGGCATCGTAGATCGCGCGCATAAAGTGCGCGCGTGGGCCGTTGGCAGGTAAGTCGTCACCAAGGGTTGTCTTTTCCAAGGCCAACAACGGTGTAGGGTTGCGCCCGGCCAATTGATCGATGAGTGGCCGCAGAAAGATGATGGCGCTGACCATAGAAGAAACCGGGTTGCCGGGCAGGCCCAGGACGGTTTTATCGCCTCTGCGCCCAAACAGCGTTGGTTTGCCGGGGCGCAGCGCCACCTTGGGGATGTCCAGCGCGTAGCCTTGCGCCTCCAGGGCAGGGCGGATGAGATCATAGTCGCCCACCGACGCCCCTCCGATGGTTACCAGAACATCGGCCTCGCTTTGATCGATATAGGCTTCTAGCTCGCTTTGATTATCGCGGATCAGTGTCAGGTCGTGGACCTTAGCGCCGTAACGCTGCGCCAAGGTCGCCAGGCCGAAGCCGTTGGATGCGATGATCGCGTCATCAGGTGCATCTTTGCCCGGCCAAGCCAGTTCATCACCATTCATCATGACGGCGACGCTGGGTTTGGGATGAACGACCAGTTCTGGATGATTGCCGGAAGCGGCGAGTGCTAGGTGCTGTGGTGTCAGTTGCGTGCCTTTGGCGATCAAAACATCGCCTTGCACAAAATCACCACCCGCAGGACGGATGTTCGCGCCGCTGCCCGGGTTTTCCGAAATGGTGATCACATCGCCATCGCGTGTGGCGTCTTCTTGAACCAGTACATGGCTTGCGCCGTCGGGTATCGGTGCGCCGGTAAAGATGCGCACGGCGTTGCCCGCGCCAACCGTGCCAGAAAACATCGCACCCGCAGGCACTTCGCCAATCACCTCAAGGCGTTCTCCTGCCGAGGGAGCGGTGGTGAGCGCATAGCCATCCATTGCCGAAACAGCGAAGGGTGGCTTGGTGCGCGTGGCGATACAATCTTCGGCTAGAACGCACCCGTCAGCTTCAAGAAGAGGTAAGGCACGTGGTGCCAGAGGTTCTACCGACCCGACCATCCGCTCAAGCGCGGTTTCCAGTGGCACCATCTCGCTCATTAATCGTCGAGGCTCCAGTCGCCTGATGCGCCGCCTGCCTTGGATGTCACTTTGACGTCGGTGATCACCATGTGCCGATCGATGGCCTTGGCCATATCGTAGAGGGTGAGGAGCGCGATGTTGCAGGCGATCAGTGCCTCCATTTCAACCCCCGTTTTGCCGCTGGTGCGTACCGTTGTTAAGACTGAAAGGCCCGTGCCATCCTCCCGCTCAATGATTTCGACTTGAACATCGTTCAGCGCAAGAGGATGGCAGAGCGGGATAAGATCGTGCGTGCGCTTGGCGGCCATAACACCTGCGATGCGCGCGGTGGCGAGCACATCCCCCTTTTTCAAGCGATTGTCGCGAATGGCCGTGAGAGTCTCGGCCTGCATCATAATGGAGCCAGATGCCTTGGCCGTGCGCGTGGTGATGGGCTTATCGCTCACATCTACCATGGAGGCTTTGCCTGCTTGGTCAGTATGGGTGAGGCGATCTTTTGTTTCTTTAGCGCTCATGCGGCGAGAAGCTCGCGTGTGGCCGCTTCCACGTCCGGCTTTCGCATAAGGCTTTCACCAATCAAGAAGGTGGTGATGTTGGATGTCGCCATACGATCCAAGTCCGCACGGGTGAAGAGGCCTGACTCACCAACCAACAGCCGGTCACTCGGCACATTCTTGGCCAGCTCTTCGCTGGTTTCCAGTTTGGTTTCAAACGTGCGCAAGTTGCGATTGTTGATGCCGAGCAATGGGGTGTCCATCGCCAGCGATCGGTCCAGTTCATGCGCGTCATGCACTTCGATCAGTGCATCCATGCCATAGCTTGTGGCTGATGCCAGAAGATCAACGGCGAGCGCATCGTCAACCGCTGCCATGATGATCAAAATGCAGTCCGCACCCCAGGCACGCGCTTCAGCCACTTGGTAGATGTCGTAGAGAAAATCTTTGCGCAGAACGGGCAGGCAAACTGCATTACGTGCGGCGATCATGAAATCAGGGTGGCCTTGAAAGGACGGCGCGTCGGTCAGCACCGACAAGCAAGCCGCGCCACCCGCTGCATAGGCCTGCGCATGAGCGGGCGGATCGAACGCCTCACGGATCAGTCCCTTGCTGGGAGATGCTTTTTTGATCTCGGCAATCAGGCCATAAGTGCCTGCCGCTTGTTTGGCGCGCAGCGCGGATAGAAATCCACGCGGGGCACTTTGGGTTTTTATCACTTCCTCAAGCTGCGAGAGAGAAATGGCCTGTTTGGCTGCAGCGATTTCTTCGCGTTTGTAAGCTTCGATTTTGTCCAGGATATCTGCCACGGCTCAAACCGTCTCGATGGAAGCTGCGACAAGCTTCTCCAGCGTTGCCATTGCCTTGCCAGATGACAGCACATCGCGGGCTTTGATGATGCCTTTGTCCAGCGTGGTTGCGGCACCAGCCACACATAAGGCCGCAGCTGCATTCATCAAAACGATTTCGGTATAGGCGCCTTGTTCACCCGCCAAAACGTCACGCAGCGCCCGAGCGTTGTGCGCAGCATCGCCACCGACCAGTTCGCGTTCATCAACAAGATCAATTCCATGGTCGCGCGGGTCGATAGCCGCAAGACTAACATCGCCTTCTTCTAGCTTGGCCAGATGGGTGATGCCTGTCGTGGTGATTTCATCCATGCCATCGATGCCATATACCACCCATGCTGTTTCAGACCCCAGCGCTTTTAGGGTCTCGGCGATGGGCACGAGCCAACGTTCATCGTAGACGCCAATCAACTGGCGCTTTGCACCAGCGGGATTAGAGAGTGGACCGATGAGATTGAAGATCGTGCGCTGGCCAAGTTCAGCGCGGGTCGGCCCTACATGCTTCATCGCAGAATGATGCATCGGAGCGAACATGAAGCCGATGCCGACTTTTTCGATACAAGTGGCAATTTGATCCGGCCCGATATCAATGTTCACACCAAGTTCTTTAAGGACGTCAGCCGCTCCCGATTGGGAAGACACTGCGCGGTTGCCGTGCTTGGCGACCGGGACGCCGCAGGCTGCAACGGTCAGCGCCGTGGCGGTGGAAACATTGTAGCTGCCTTTGCCGTCACCGCCGGTGCCAACAATATCCATTGCCTCAGAGGCCAATGGCTCCGACAAATTTACTGGCATCATCTTTGAGCGCATGACCGAAACAGCGCCAACCAACTCATCAATGGATTCGCCGCGGACTTTAAGCGCGATCAGGAACGCCGCAATTTGCGCGCTGGTCAGATCGCCAGACATGATGTGCGCGAAGGTCGTTTCGGCTTCATCGCGGGTGAGGCCGCCGCCAGAGCAGACTTTGGTCAGAAGCGGTTTGATTGCGTCAGACATCACTGGCCCTGTTGATCGTTGAAACGCGTGGCGATGGCCACAAAATTGGCAAGGATGCGCTCGCCATGCTGCGAGGCGATGCTTTCGGGATGAAACTGTACACCATGCACAGGGTCTGCGCGATGCGACAGCCCCATGATCTCTCCGTCATTGGTACGCGCAGTGATCACCATGTCGGTGGGAAGCGACGTCGTCTCAACGGCTAGCGAATGGTAGCGCGTTGCCTCGAATGGCCCGTTGATCCCAGAAAAGATGGGCGCCTCAATGGCAGGGGTCACGGTCGACACTTTGCCATGCATAAGCTTGCCTGCGCCGATGACTTTACCGCCATAAGCTTGACCCATCGACTGCATGCCAAGACACACACCAAAAATCGGGGTGGAAGCCCCCAGATGATCGATGAGCCCAAGGCAAATACCAGCATCATCGGGCGTGCAGGGTCCTGGTGACAGTACGATTCCTGCGATCTTACCAGAGGCGCGCTGCTCGGCGACGTCCTCAACGCTGATGGCGTCATTGCGCACCACATCCATGGCAACGCCCGTGGCACCCAGGCAGTGCACCAAATTGTAGGTGAAGCTGTCATAGTTGTCGATGACGAGATAGCGGTCACCCATATCATTGCCCTCGCTGCGATGTAGCGGCGAAGCGCACAGCTTCTTCTGCTGCGCGAAAGAGCGCGCGGGCTTTGTTCTCGCACTCGGCTTGTTCTGAATCAGGATCACTGTCGGCCACAATGCCTGCTCCTGCTTGCACGTACATCACACCATCTTTGACGATGGCCGTGCGCAGGACAATGCAGGTGTCGAGTGATCCGTTGGCATCAAAATAGCCGACACAGCCGGCATAGATGCCGCGCTTGTCCTTTTCCAACTCATCAATGATTTCCATCGCCCGTACTTTTGGCGCGCCGGACACTGTGCCGGCAGGGAAACCTGCGCCCAGAGCATCAAGGGCGTCATAGCGCTCGGTATCAAGCTCACCGATGACATTGGAGACGATGTGCATGACGTGGGAATAACGCTCGATGAAATATTGATCGGTGACTTTCACGGTGCCGAGCTTCGAGACGCGACCTACATCATTGCGGCCTAGGTCAAGCAGCATCAAATGCTCGGCGCGCTCTTTGGGGTCGGCTAGAAGCTCATCGGCCAGTGCTTGATCTTCAGCAGGTGTTTCGCCGCGTTTACGGGTGCCAGCAATTGGGCGAATGGTGACCTCACCATCACGCACGCGCACCAGGATTTCCGGGCTAGAACCAACGATCGTAAAGCCGTCAAATGAGAGATAGTAGAGGAAAGGTGCCGGGTTGGTGCGGCGCAGGGCGCGGTAAAGCGCAAAGTCCGGCAGTGGGAAGGGCGTTTCAAAACGTTGGGACAGGACAACCTGAAAGATATCACCAGCGGTGATGTATTCTTTGGCACGTGCCACCATCGCCTTGTATTCATCCGGCGATGTGTTCGACATCATGGTCGGCATCGGTACATCGATGGGCGCAGCGCTCTGCTCAAGCGGCGTTTCCAGCATGTCGACTGCAGTTGTTAGACGATCCATCGCACGGGCGTAAGCTTGGTCGGCAGTTTGCCCCGATGTCGGTCGGACAGGCGTTACGACAGTGATCTCATCTCGGACTGCGTCGAACACCACGATGATGGTTGGTCGCATTAGCAGTATGTCCGGCGTGCCGAGCTTGTCTGGATTTTGGTCTGGCAGCTTTTCGATCAGTCGAACCGTGTCATAGCCCAGATACCCAAAAACACCGGCCGACATGGGCGGCAGATCGTCAGGTAGGTTGATGCGGCTCTCTTCAATCAGTGTTCGCAGTGCATCGAGGGCAGGGGCGTCGAGCTCTTCAAACGGCGCAGTAACACCATCGGCGCTGACGTCGGCCTGCGCTGCGCGGTCACCATCGGCGCGGAACAGCAAGTCTGGTGCGAGCCCGATCATCGAATAGCGACCGCGAACGGCGCCGCCTTCAACGGATTCCAGAAGAAAAGCGTTTTTCGAGGTGCTTGACAGTTTCAGCATGGCCGAAACAGGCGTTTCAAGGTCAGCAACAAGCCGGGTGTAGACCACTTGCGCTGTGCCTGCATCGTAGTGCCCAGCGAAGGCATCAGAAGAAGTAAAAACTTGCATGCGTTTGGTATCCAGCTGCGGCTTACATGCCGCTATGGCTTCCGCCACCGGTTAGTTCCGCCACCAGTGCTTGATTCACCCGCACGCCCAGTGAGTTCTGCAGCGCCTGCACATATTGGGTGAGCACCGTGTCTTCTAGAGTTGGAGCCAGCTCTTCAGCCAGTTGTTGCACGTCGGTGGCGCTTTCAAAAAAGGCAGGACGCGTGACGTCATCAACAACGAACACCAGACGGGTTAGCGTTTCGCCTTCTTCGTTTGGAGGGCCTTCGACATCACCAAAATGACCTTCGCCGCCTTCGAAGGCCGCAACGGTTGCCGGTCCCCCCATTTCATCAGGGGCTTCGCCACGGGTGAAGGGTGCTGTGGTGGTGGTTGCTAGGTCTAACGCGATGGACAGCGTTTGCAGCGAGCGGCCACGTTCCAATTCACCAACCAATTCACCCGCGCGTTCGCGCAGCATTTCATCCAGCTGTTCGTCTTCCCAATCGCTCTGAACACGATCGCGGGCTTCTTCGAACGTCAGGTCGCGCGCTTCTTCAATGCCTGTAACTTCGAACCAAGCAAATCCATCATCGGCTGTATCGAGGGCGTCATTTTCCAGTCCGACATCGCTGTCAAAGGTCTCGGCAATCAAAGAACCTGTTTCGGGCAGGTCAACGGGCTCGCCGTCGCGACCAAATCCGTTGGCATCCAGCGCATCGACTGTAATGAGCTCAAGATCGAAGCGCGGTGCGATCTGATCCAGTGGGTCTCCGCCCGCCCGAGCATCTTCAATGGCATCGAACAGCGAAAAGATTTCATCGCGCGCCACCGCGCTAGCAAGCTCTTGACGCAGACGATCTTCAACTTCCGCAAGTGGCGTTACGCTGTCTTCAATCAGTTCATTCACCACCATGATGACACTGCCAAAGCGCCCGTCAATCACGTCAGTGGGTCCAGCGGCATCGAGCGCAAAGGCGGCGTCCCCAGCCGTTGGATCAAGAATGGCGGAGCGCTGCACAGCGCCAAGTTCGGTGACTGTGAAATCAAGGCCATCGTCAGCCTGCAAATCAGCTACCGTTTCTCCGGCGTTCAAACGGGATTGCGCGGCGCTTGCCTGCGCTGAATCTTGGAAAAGCAGTTGTGTGATGTTGCGCTCGCCTGCGCTTGTCAGTTGTTCCAACTCAGCTTCATAGGCAGCCTGGACATCGGCTGAACTGATAGCGGCTGGATCTGCAAGGCTTGCCTCAGAGAGTGTCATGTAGACGATGCTGCGATACTCCGGCGCGCGATAATCGCCTGTGCGCTCGTTGAAGAAAGCCCGCAAATCTTCATCGGTTGCGGCCGGACGTTCTCCCAATGCGGCCTCATCAACCGTTAGGAACGAGACAGTGCGCAGCTCATTGGCATAGGTGTTGGCAACCTCAAGCATAGCGTTTGCAGGTTCCATCCCGCCAACAAGACCTTGGGCCAGCTGCTGACGCGCGGCAAAGGAGCGGGTGTCTGCAACGAAGTCATCTTCCGTGATGCCGTAAGAGCGCAGCACTTGTTGGAAGAACTGGCGATTGAAGCCGCCCGTTTGCAGGAAAATTGGGTCATTGGAGATGCGTTCGGCCAAGCGACCATCGGAAACGCCGATGTTGAGGCGTTCCGCTTCTGAATCCAGTGCCGCCTCGGAGGCAAGCTGACCAAGAAGTTGGCGGTCCAACCCGAAGAGGCTTGCCTGTTCGAGCGTTAAGTTGGTGCCCAGTTGCTGGCTAAGCCGGTTGAGCTGCCTTTGCAACGCAATCTGGAAAGTCTCCGCACTGATCTCGGAGTCACCCACAGCCAGCACCGTGCGTTGGCCGATGTTGCCGATGAAACCGCCAAAGCCGAGGCCGGCTACCACAGCAATGGACACAATAATAAGGAAGACTTTGGCAACGGTGGTGCTCGCGCCCCGTCGTAGAGCTGTCAGCATTTGTTTTAAGCTTTTGTTTTTGTTAGAAAATAACGCAAATTGCGCGGTTGAGCGCGACTATAGTCAGCCGTTTGGGGCGGTGCAAGCAGAACTGGAATAGCTTTTACGGCTTTGATTGATGGCGACAAACCTGCTAGCAGGCCGCCAACTCCATCAATCATCTGGAACGGTTATGCCAACTGACGGTATTCGCCCGCTCGTCGCGGGCAATTGGAAAATGAATGGCCTGCGTCGCAGCGTCGATACGATTGAAGCGTTGAAGGGGCGGGCCCAAGAAGGTGTCCTGGAACGGATCGATATGCTGGTTTGTCCGCCGGTGACGCTTGTCGCTTTGGCCGTGAAAACCATGGACACGGTACCGATCCATATTGGTGGCCAAACGTGCCACCCAGCGGAGAGTGGCGCGCACACTGGCGATATTGCGCCAGAAATGCTGCTTGATGTGGGCGCGAGCTATGTCCTGGCAGGCCATTCAGAGCGCCGCACCGATCATGGTGAAAGCGATAGCGATGTTCACGCGCAGACATTGGGTGCTTGGCGTGCTGGCCTGTGTTCGGTCGTCTGCGTTGGCGAAACCAAAGATGAGCGTGAAGCGGGCAATGAGATTTCGGTCGTTGCTGGGCAGATCGCCGGGTCAGTCCCCGATGGTGCAACGGCTGAGAACACCGTAATTGCCTATGAGCCTGTTTGGGCTATTGGCACTGGCCTAACACCAACCGTGGGCGATATCGCTGCCATGCATGATGCGATCCGCGCCGAGCTCACCGGCCGGTTCGGCGATGAAGGTGGCAAGATGCGTATTCTTTATGGTGGATCGGTGAAACCGGGCAATGCAGCCGAAGTGCTGGCGCCAAACAATGTCGATGGAGCGCTGGTAGGCGGTGCGAGCCTGAGCGCAACAGATTTCATGGGCATTGCAGACGCGGTGGCAGGCCTGGTGAAAGCTGAGACCTAAGGCCAAGTCTTCGAGCCTAAGGGTCTTTGCACCAGGTCGTGTCTTGGTGTAAGGGAGCGCCAACGTTGCGCTTTGCCCCTGGTTTCGAGCGTAACCCCCTTGATCCTAGCATAGCTGGACATCACTTGAGCTGCTTAGCTGTCAGCATCATCTGGCTTTGTGCCGGAAAAACGGAATTGGTATGGAAACCTTAGAAACAGTCTTGATTGTTGTTCACCTTTTGGTGGTCGTGGCACTGGTTGCCGTGGTGCTGCTGCAACGTTCTGAAGGCGGCGCCCTTGGCATCGGCGGCGGTGGCGGCGGTGGCAACTTCATGTCCAGCCGCGGTCAGGCCAATGTGCTCTCTCGCGCAACTGCTTTTTTGGCGCTTGGTTTTTTTATCACATCGATATCACTGACCGTGCTGGCACAGACCGGTGCAGGTCCGTCATCGATTCTCGATAACATTCCTGATGCTCAGCCTTCAGAAGATGGGTCGACACTGCTGGAACAGATCGGTGGTGAAGTGCCCGCTGCTGATGGTGAACCTGCAGAACCGCAGATACCGACCACGCAGTAAAGCGACTACCTTTCAAATTGAAAAAGCCGCGCGTGAGCAAGTCACGCGCGGCTTTTTTTGTTTTGTGTTAGCTCTTTCAGCGGCTGCGGGACATCGATCAGTGGCGAAATATGGGTTTCAAACCTGAAGGATGTGCTTTGCGCTTTGAGCCCTTATCCATCATGCGCAGGTCGGATTGACCGTCGAATGGTTTGGAGAAGTTGATGATTGTGATGCGCGGTTGGCCATTGCGCCAAGTGCGTGTTTTCGTCTTGCAGTGCTCCATCGGGCGAGCAGCTCGACCAAAGGAACAGATCCAACCCATTCAGGCCGATCGAGAACATCTGCGCCCGTTTCGCGCTGATGCTTGCTTACTGGGCTTTCTGAGATTCGGGCAGCGGGAATGGCAAACTCAAACATGGGTCGCATCCTTTCGGGGGGAGTTGGCGGGTTGTTTGCAATCTAATTGCTGCTGGCTCCGCGATGTAGAGGATGGATTGAAAGGGGGTTTTCAAAGATGAAAGACGCTTTGGACTGGGATGATCTTCGGCTGTTTTACAAAGTTGCCAGTCTTGGAAGCTTGGCGGCTGCATCTGCCCACACAGGTATCAGTTCGCCGACCATCGGGCGACGCATGCACGATCTTGAGCGTGTGTTGCAGCGCGAACTCTTTATCCGTCGCCAGACGGGCTATGTCTTGGCGCCTGATGGGAAAGCGTTGTTTGACCGTGTGCTGATGATGCGCGATGGCGCCAAAAGCGTGGAAGATTGGCGTTCAGAAGCCGTTCCTTTGCCCGGCGTTGATATCTCGCTCGATCATTGGATGGCATGCTTTGCCACTGCAAACTTGGCGTCGTTGTGGACGCCTTATGATCCATTCCAACTGTGCATAGAAGCCAATGGAGGCCTTACCGATATCTGGCACCGTCGCGTTTCCATAACGGTGACTGACAGACGCCCGCAAAGTGGCAACGTCGCCGTGCGCGGTGCTCCGGCCGTCAACTATGCCGTCTATTGCGCGCATGACTTCGATGAGACAGCCCTGCAAAACTGGGTTTCCATCGGTCGCGGCGAATTGGAAGCCCCTTGGGCCAATTGGGCATCCAGCAAGCCTGGCACATGGATCACGTCGTGGACTTACAGCCCGAGCATACTTTGCGATATGGTTCGGTCTGGTGCAGGGCGGGCTGTTTTGCCATGTTACATCGGCGACGCAGATCCCGCTCTCAAGCGCGTAGGCGGTGTGATCGAAGAGCTTCGCCACGATGCGTGGATTGTGATGCATGATGATGATCGCAAACGCGCTGAGGTGCGGTTGTTCGTTGATCGCATGGTCGATCTTTTGAACCGCAATACGGCTCTCTTTGCAGGTGAAACGCCCGCTGCGTGAAAGCCTTCGCTCGAGCGGCAACAAAAATAGTTTTTGGGGACAAGCGGTTTGCATGGCTGTCATGCGTTAGCAGGCCCAGATCAGTGCTTGTTAGCCCCAGACGGTTCAGTTACTAGGTGAGTCCCATGGCGCGATATATTTTCATCACCGGCGGCGTGGTTTCCTCTCTTGGCAAAGGCATTGCAGCAGCAGCGTTAGGCGCGCTTTTGCAAGCTCGTGGCTACAAGGTCCGCATCCGTAAACTCGACCCGTATTTGAATGTTGACCCCGGCACGATGTCGCCGACTCAGCATGGCGAAGTGTTTGTTACCGACGACGGGGCTGAGACCGATCTCGATCTCGGTCACTATGAGCGTTTCACCGGGCGTTCGGCCAACAAGTCCGACAACATCACAACCGGGAAAATCTATCAGGACATCATCGCTAAGGAGCGGCGCGGCGACTATCTCGGCGCGACGGTTCAGGTGATCCCGCATGTGACGGATACGATCAAAGCATTCGTGCTTGATGGCAATGACGCGTATGATTTCGTTATTTGCGAGATTGGCGGCACGGTCGGCGATATTGAAGGCTTGCCGTTCTTTGAAGCGATCCGTCAGCTTGGCAACCAATTGCCGCGTGGCGATGCGATCTACATGCATCTGACCTTGATGCCTTACATTCCCAGCGCCGGTGAATTGAAGACAAAGCCGACACAGCACTCCGTCAAAGAACTTCGTTCTATCGGCATCCAGCCTGATATTTTGATGGTGCGCTGTGATCGACCTATCCCACCGGGCGAGCGGCGGAAACTTTCGCTGTTCTGTAATGTGCGTGAGCAAAGCGTGATTCCGGCACTGGACGTCCCCCATATCTATGATGTGCCGCTGGCCTACCACGACGAAGGGTTGGATGATGAGGTGTTGGCGGCGTTTGGAATCACCGGTGCGCCGACGCCCGATTTGACTCGCTGGCAGGATATCTCAAGTCGCGTGCAGAACACTGACGGGCGGGTGAAGATTGCCGTTGTTGGCAAATACACCGACCTCAAAGACGCCTACAAATCCCTGATCGAAGCGCTCACTCATGGCGGCATCGCCAACAAGGTGAAGGTCGATATCGAATGGCTGGAAGCTGAAATCTTCGAGCGCGAAGATCCCAGCTTCTACCTTGAAGGTGTGCACGGCATCCTTGTGCCAGGGGGCTTTGGTTATCGCGGTGCGGAGGGCAAGATCAAAGCGGCAGAATTCGCCCGCACTCGCGAGGTGCCTTATTTCGGGATATGTTATGGCATGCAGATGGCGGTTCTGGAAGCAGCGCGCAATCTGGCCGGTGTACCTGATGCGATGTCGAGCGAATTTTACGGCGATGGCGCGGCCAAAGGAACTGGCGTCGTTGGCATCATGACCGAATGGTTGCGTGGAAATGCTTTGGAAAAACGCGCAGCAGAGGGCGATCTTGGCGGCACGATGCGTCTTGGCGCTTATCAGGCGCATTTGGCCGAAGGCACAAAGATCGCCGACATCTATGGTGATACTGACATCTCTGAACGCCACCGTCACCGTTACGAAGTGAACATAGACTATCGCGACACACTGGAGAAATCGGGGTTGGTGGTATCTGGCCTTTCACCCGATGGCGTTCTGCCGGAAACGATTGAGTATCCTGATCACCCCTGGTTTATCGGTGTTCAGTATCACCCAGAGCTCAAGTCGCGCCCCTTTGAACCGCATCCGCTGTTTGCCTCGTTCATCGAAGCGGCTATTGAACAGAGCAGGCTTGTTTAGGGTTCTGACCCCAAGAGCCTTTCTTTGATGAAAGCCGGACGCTCATGAACCCCAAAAACGCTCTTGATCACGTCGTTGTCGGCGTGCCTGACTTGGTGTCGGCGCGCGGTCGCCTTGCAGCACTTGGTTTCCAGGTACAGCCGGATGCACATCATCCGTTCGGCACCGGCAACTGCAATGTGTTCTTTGAAAACGGCACCTATTTTGAGCCGCTTGCTGTCACCGATCGTGATGCTGAACTGTTGGCGTTGAAGACAACCAATCCGTTTGTAAAGCGCTTTCACGCCTACCGGTTCCGCCATGGCTATGGGCCGGTAAAAGCGGCTTTCACGACCGATAGCGCTGATCACATGCAGGCGATATTTGAAGCTGAAGGTATCAGCGCAGGTGATATCCTTTCTTTCACCCGCAAACAGGCGATGCCCGATGGCAGCGAAACGATGATTGGCGTGCATCTGGCTGTGTCGGCATCGGAACGCGCGCCAGATGTGACGTTGTTCTGTTGCGAGCACTTGTCCCGCGATGTTTTGTGGCAACCTGAACGCCTGGTTCACCCTAATGGAGCCAAGGGCATTGCCCGCCTTGTTTTGGTGGAAACCAACCCTTCTGACTTCCAGTATCTTTTTCAGGCCGTCACCGGTGACCGTGATTTGCGCACCACGTCGTTCGGAATGGAAATGGATTTACCCAATGCTCTGGTAAGCGTTGTTTCTCCAACAGCTTATACGGCAATGACTGGGGAGACGCTTTCTCCTCGTGGTCGCGGACCAAGGATTGAAGCGGTTGAAATGCAGTTCGCCAATTTGGATACCTTGCGCGCGCAGTTGAGCGCATCAGGCATTGCGTTTGATGATCGCGAGCATGATCTGGTTATCCATCGTGATGAAGACTTCGCGATCACCATTGTGGCGCAGGAGGCCTAAAGCATGCAGCCCAACGCAACGGTTTCGATTGGCGATGTGTCTTTTTCCAACAGCGCACCGTTTTCGCTGATTGCTGGCCCTTGCCAGATGGAAAGCCTTGAGCACGCGTTTGATATGGCCGGCGCATTGAAGGAAATTTGCGGCAAGCTTGGTATCGGATTCATCTACAAAACAAGTTACGACAAGGCCAACCGCACCAGTTTATCCGGTAAGCGCGGTGTTGGTCTAGAAGCTGCGATGGCAGTTTTTGCTGACATCAAAGCCGAGCTTGGCCTTCCGGTGCTCACCGATGTCCATGAACCTGGCCAATGCGCAGAGGTTGGCGCGGTGGTCGATGTGCTGCAAATCCCAGCTTTTCTTTGCCGGCAAACTGATCTTCTTATTGCCGCAGCCAACACTGGCCGCGTGGTCAATGTGAAGAAGGGGCAGTTTTTGGCGCCCTGGGACATGCAGAACGTCCTCGACAAACTGACCGGCTCCGGCAACTGCAATGTGTTGTTGACTGAACGCGGCGCAAGCTTTGGCTACAACACGCTGGTTGTTGATATGCGATCCTTGCCAACCATGGCGGCTATGGGAGCGCCGGTGATTTTTGATGCCACCCACTCCGTGCAACAGCCCGGCGGGCAGGGCGGTTCATCGGGGGGGCAGCGCGAGTTCGTTGAGCCCTTGGCTAAGGCTGCCCTGGCAACAGGCATTGCGGGGCTTTTTATCGAAAGCCACCAAGACCCAGACAACGCACCATCAGACGGACCAAACATGATCCCACTTGATCAGATGGAAGGGTTGCTGAGGCGTCTTATGGCGATTGATAAGGCTGCGAAGCTGTAGCGGCAGATATGCACGGCTTTGGACTGGCGGCCTCACGACTTTTGTCTTAGAAGCCAAGCGAAATCGTAACGCTCTCAGCCTTCACATCTACACGATCAACCTTGGGGACTTTCCATGACAGCCATTGTCGACATTCACGCACGCCAGATTTTTGACAGCCGCGGCAATCCAACGGTCGAGGTCGACGTTGAGCTAGAGAACGGTATCGTTGGTCGTGCGGCAGTTCCGTCCGGAGCATCAACCGGTGCTCATGAGGCTGTTGAGCTGCGCGACGGGGGCGATGCTTACAAAGGCAAGGGCGTTACCAAAGCCGTTGATCACGTCAACACCGATATTTGCGAAGAGCTTCTAGGGCTGGACGCTGAAGATCAGGTCGAAATCGATTCGACCATGATCGAACTGGATGGCACACCGAACAAAGCGCGTCTTGGTGCCAATGCTATTCTTGGTGTGTCGCTGGCTGTGGCCAAGGCCGCGGCGCAGGCTTCCAACTTACCGTTATACCGATATGTTGGCGGACCAACGGCCCGTGTGCTGCCAGTGCCGATGATGAATATCATCAATGGCGGCGAGCACGCCGACAACCCGATCGATTTCCAAGAATTCATGATCATGCCAGTGGGTGCAGAGAGCCTAAGCCACGCTGTGCAGATGGGAACGGAGATCTTCCACACGCTGAAAAAAGCGCTGTCAGAAGCTGGCCAGAACACCAATGTTGGCGATGAGGGTGGGTTTGCACCGAACCTCGACACCAAAGGTGCGCTCGGCTTTGTCATGAAGGCTGTGGAAGACGCAGGCTACAAACCCGGTGATGATGTGATGCTGGCGCTGGATGTTGCCTCCACCGAGTTCTTTGAGGATGGAAACTACAACATGAAAGGTGAGGGCAAAGTGCTCTCTCCCGGCGATATGGTTGATTTCCTCGCTGAGCTTACCGCCAACTACCCAATTATCTCCATCGAAGACGGCATGGCCGAGGATGATTGGGATGGCTGGAACGCGTTGACTGCAAAAATTGGCGACAAAGTTCAGCTTGTTGGCGATGATCTGTTCGTCACCAATCCTGAGCGCCTCGCGACTGGCATTGAGAAGAAGTCAGCTAACTCTATTCTGGTGAAGGTCAATCAGATTGGCACACTCACCGAGACACTGACTGCCGTGGATATGGCACATCGCGCTGGTTTCACTGCTGTCATGTCGCACCGCTCCGGTGAGACCGAAGATGCAACGATTGCCGACCTGGCCGTCGCTACCAACTGCGGGCAGATCAAAACCGGTTCGCTTGCCCGTTCCGACCGGTTGGCCAAATACAACCAGCTGATCCGTATTGAAGAGCAGCTGGGCGGCACGGCGCTCTATAAGGGCCGGGCAATGCTGAAAAGCTGAATTTTTAAAGACCTTAAGATGTTAGCGAACCCGGTGCTGCTTGTCGCAGCGCCGGGTTTTTTTGCTTGATACCGGTTGTTAACCAAGCCGCTTAAGTGGCGGCTAACGCTGGGCGCTGCATAAACAATCCATTGCCATAACAGTGTGACCCACCTCGCATGCTCAAGCGCCACAAACCCCGATCCCGCCGTACGCTTTACGCCTTTCGCGTCGCGCTCGTCCTATTCGGGGTCTATTTTGCTTACCACGCATTTCACGGCAACCATGGTCTACTTGCTTATGCGCAGGTTCAAGGCCAAGTTGAACGTCTGGCCGAAGAGCGGCTGGAGCTTGAAGCGCGTCGCAACATCTTGGAAGCGCGTGTAGAGGCCTTGCGCAGCGAGGGTATGGATGGTGATCTGGTCGATGAGCGCGCGCGACAGTCGCTTGCTTTGATTGGTCGATCAGAGCGGATCGTTCGTCAGTAGACGGAAACGCTTTAAAGCGATGCTTACGCCTGCTTGGCTTCGTTAACTGAAATCCAGTTAAATTACATTACTTTATTGAGATGTAAAGGTTTTTACCGATTTATCTTGGCGCATATCTGGACTTTTGTTTCTCCCGAAAACCGGCTACTAGTAAATGGAAATTTGCGCCACTCAACGAGCGCAGAGCCAAGAATGTTTGCCGCTAGAGGATAACCAAGGAGCCCGTCTATGGCGCGTGCAGCCAGTTCCGCATCAAAATCACCTGCAAAAACCGCTCGAAAAACCACCAGCAGGCGGGCATCGAAGGCCAGCCCAAAAATCGCTGACTTTACCAAGGAACAAGAGCTCGCTGCCTATCGCGAAATGCTCCTCATCCGCCGTTTTGAAGAAAAGGCCGGCCAGCTTTATGGCATGGGCCTGATAGGCGGTTTTTGCCACCTGTACATTGGTCAGGAAGCTGTCGTGATCGGCATGCAGATGGCAATGGTGGAAGGCGATCAGGTCATCACCGGCTACCGTGACCATGGTCATATGTTGGCAACTGGCATGGAGAGCCGCGGTGTGATGGCCGAGTTGACGGGCCGTCAGGGCGGCTACTCGCGGGGCAAGGGTGGCTCCATGCACATGTTCTCGCGAGAAAAGAATTTTTACGGCGGCCACGGTATCGTTGGCGCCCAGGTTTCGCTCGGTACCGGGCTCGGCTTTGCCAATCGCTATCGCGACAATGGCAATGTGTCAGTGACCTATTTCGGCGACGGATCGGCCAACCAGGGCCAGGTCTATGAGAGCTTCAATATGGCCAAGCTCTGGAGCTTGCCGGTCGTCTACATCATCGAAAACAACAAGTATGCGATGGGCACGTCGATCGAGCGGTCCTCATCGACCACCGACCTTTCGCAACGTGGCGTCTCTTTTGGCATTCCTGGCGAGCAGGTCGATGGCATGGATGTGCGGGCCGTTAATGCCGCAGGAGAAAAAGCCCTTGAGCATGCGCGCTCCGGCAAGGGCCCCTACATTCTGGAAATGCTGACCTACCGCTATCGCGGTCATTCCATGTCGGACCCGGCAAAGTACCGCACCAAGGATGAGGTGCAAAAAATGCGCGCCGAGCACGATCCCATCGAGCAGGTGAAAGTGCGTTTGCTGGATAAGAAATGGGCCAGCGAGGACGATCTGAAAGCGCTCGACAAAGACGTACGTGCGATCGTCACCGACGCCGCTGAGTTTGCGCAGAGCGATCCGGAACCGGACGTTTCTGAGCTCTACACAGACATCACGCTTTAAGGGGAGGGTGTATCCATGCCGATTGATATTTTGATGCCTGCGCTCTCGCCGACAATGGAAGAGGGCAAGCTTGCCAAATGGCTGAAGAACGAGGGTGATACGGTTTCATCCGGTGATGTTCTGGCCGAGATTGAAACTGATAAGGCGACCATGGAAGTCGAAGCCGTTGATGAAGGTGTGCTCGGCAAAATCATGATCGCTGAAGGTACTGATGCGGTGAAGGTGAACGAGGTTATCGCCGTTCTGCTGGAAGATGGCGAAGATCCTTCGTCCATTGGCTCCTCTAGCGCTTCTTCTTCTGCTTCCTCCGCTCCGGAGCAAGCTCCGACCGCGCCGGAAGAGCCGTCCGAAGAAGAAGCTTCTAAAAGCGCGCCATCAGTTCCTGCCGCGCCGGTTGAAAGCGTGGCGCCGTCCGACCCGGACATTCCGGCGGGTACTGAAATGGTGCCGACCACGGTTCGCGAAGCGCTCCGTGATGCGATGGCTGAAGAAATGCGCGCCAGCGAAGATGTCTTCGTTATGGGTGAAGAGGTCGCCGAATATCAGGGCGCCTACAAAATCACCCAAGGTTTGCTGCAAGAGTTTGGTGACCGCCGTGTCATTGATACACCCATTACCGAGCACGGCTTTGCCGGCATCGGGGTTGGTGCGTCGCTGACAGGCTTGCGCCCGATTGTTGAGTTTATGACCTTCAACTTCGCCATGCAGGCGATTGACCACATCATCAACTCAGCGGCTAAAACGCTCTACATGTCCGGCGGTCAGCTGGGCGCGCCCATTGTGTTCCGTGGACCCAATGGTGCAGCAGCCCGTGTGGGTGCGCAGCACAGCCAAGACTATGCGGCTTGGTACAGCCATGTTCCTGGTCTGAAAGTCATTCAGCCTTATTCAGCCGCTGATGCCAAAGGCTTGCTTAAAGCAGCGATCCGCGATCCCAATCCTGTGGTCTTCTTAGAGAACGAAATTCTCTACGGTCAGACCTTCGACGTGCCCAAGCTTGATGACCATGTTTTGCCGATTGGCAAGGCGCGTGTCGCCCGCGAGGGTTCTGATGTGACGCTCGTCTCCTTCGGCATCGGCATGTCCTATGCCACCAAGGCAGCCGACGAATTGGCAGGTATGGGTATCTCGGCTGAGGTCATCGATCTGCGGACGCTGCGTCCGATGGACATCGACACAGTCATCGCCTCGGTGCGCAAGACCAACCGTTGTGTGACCATCGAAGAGGGGTTCCCGGTTTGCTCGATTGGCTCGGAGATTTCCTCCCAGCTGATGGAAAAAGCATTTGACGATCTCGATGCCCCGGTCCTGCGGATCGCTGGCAAGGACGTGCCGATGCCTTATGCGGCGAACCTTGAAAAGCTTGCCTTGCCGACGGTGGCCGAGGTGATCGAGGCCGTCAAAGTTGTAACTTACAAAGCCTAGGGAGCACGTGCGATGCCCATCAATATTCTGATGCCCGCCCTGTCTCCGACGATGGAAGAGGGCAACCTTGCCAAATGGCTGGTCAAAGAAGGCGACAGCGTCACCTCCGGTGATGTTCTGGCCGAAATCGAAACCGACAAAGCGACCATGGAAGTGGAAGCCGTGGACGAAGGCACGGTCGGCAAAATCGTCGTGCCGGACGGTACCGCTGGCGTGAAGGTCAACGAACTGATCGCCGTTCTGCTTGAAGAAGGCGAAGATAAATCGGCGTTGGACGCTGCGGCTCCGACGCCCGATGCTGGCGCCAAGGAGCCTGCGCCAGGTGCGGCCTCTGACCCGGCGCCTGCAATCCCGGCCAATGTCAGTGTGGCACCTGCCGATCCGACGCCACCTGCGCCTCGTGCCGATGGCTCGCGGATCATTGCCTCACCATTGGCGCGGCGTATTGCCAAGCAGAGCGGTATCGATCTGGCTGCCGTCAGCGGCTCCGGCCCGCGTGGGCGCATCATCAAAGCCGATGTGGATGCCGCCATTGCCGGTGGAACCGGCAAGGCAGCGCCAGCATCGGATGCAGCCACTCCGTCACAAGCTGCAGCTGCGCCGGCCAAAGGCATGTCCGACGATGCTGTGCTGAAATTGTTTGAGGAAGGGTCCTACGAGCTGGTTCCTCACGATGGCATGCGCAAAACGATTGCCGCGCGCCTGACCGAATCCAAACAGACCATCCCGCATTTCTACGTGTCGGTGGATTGCCAGTTGGATGCGCTCTTGAAGCTACGCAGCGAGTTGAACAAATCTGCGCCGGTGAAAGACGAAAAGCCGGCCTACAAGCTTTCGGTGAACGACATGGTGATCAAAGCGCTGGCCTTAGGTCTGCGCGATGTGCCCGACGCCAACGTCTCTTGGACGGCCAGCGACATGGTAAAGCATAAGCATGCCGATGTCGGCGTGGCTGTGTCGATCCCGGGCGGTCTGATCACGCCGATTGTGCGCCGCGCTGAAGAAAAGCCGCTGTCGGTCATCTCCAACGAGATGAAGGACCTTGGCAAACGCGCCAAGGATCGCAAGCTGAAGCCGGAAGAGTATCAGGGTGGAACGACGGCGGTCTCCAATATGGGAATGATGGGCGTGTCGGACTTCGCAGCTGTGGTGAACCCGCCGCACGCGACGATCTTGGCTGTGGGTGCCGGCGAGCAGCGCCCGGTGGTCAAAGATGGCTCGTTGGCCATCGCGACCGTGATGACAGTGACGCTTTCTACCGATCACCGCTGTGTGGACGGGGCACTGGGCGCGCAACTGTTGGGCGCGTTCAAGAGCTACATCGAAAATCCGATGTCGATGTTGGTTTAGTCAACCGCGTTTGAGCGCGATCAAAGGAGCATAGTGGGGCGCACGCTAACCCTTGAGATGAAGGCTCAATCGAGACATGATTGAGCGCCACATAAAGGGAGAATTTTAGTGTCGCATGTGCCCCACGAATTGGCTGAGGAGTTTCCCGAGCACACCGATAAGATGCATCAGCTGAAGCAAGACAATGCCCATTTTGCCAAGCTGTTTGACTCTTACCACGATGTGAATCGGGCCATTCACCGCGCCGAAACAAATGTTGAGCCAACCGATGACTTGCACATGGAGACCATGCGCAAGGAACGGATGCAGCTCAAAGATGAAATCTACGGGATGCTGAGCGCGGCGAGCTAAAACCTCCAAGTTGCCAGTCTCCCAGCAGGACGCAACGACGGGAGACAATCGGTGGCAGACGCTTACGACATTATCATTATTGGCGGCGGGCCTGGCGGCTATGTCGCCGCCATTCGCGCCTCCCAGCTCGGCATGAAAACAGCCGTTGTTGAGCGCGAGCATCTTGGTGGTATCTGCCTCAATTGGGGTTGTATCCCCACCAAGGCGCTGCTGCGGTCGGCCGAAATCTACCACTATATGGAACACGCCAAGGACTATGGCCTGTCGGCGGACAAGATCGGCTTTGATGCCTCGGCCGTGGTTAAGCGCTCGCGCGGTGTGTCAGCGCAGCTGAATGGCGGCGTTGGCTTCCTGATGAAGAAGAACAAGGTGGATGTGATCTGGGGCGAGGCCACGATTACCAAGCCGGGCGAAGTGAAAGTCGGCAAGCCGACTAAGGCGGCGATGGAGCCGGCCCACCCCGCTCCCAAGGGCACGAAGGGCGAGGGCACCTACACCGCAAAGCACATCGTTATTTCGACGGGCGCCCGCCCACGCGTGATCCCTGGCATTGAGCCGGATGGCAAAACGATCTGGACCTATTTCGAAGCGATGGTTCCGCCATCCATGCCCAAAAGCCTGCTGGTCATGGGTTCCGGCGCGATCGGTATCGAATTCGCATCGTTCTATCGGACCATGGGCGTCGATGTGACGGTCGTCGAAATGATGGACCAGGTGATGCCGGTCGAAGACGCTGAAATCTCAGCACTGGCCGCCAAACAGTTCAAAAAGCAGGGCATGAAGATTATCACCGGCGCCAAGGTCTCCAAGGTGGAAAAAGCGGGTGCTGGCATCAAGGCGACCGTCGAGACCAAGGATGGCAAGTCCGAGGTGATTGAGGCTGAAAAACTGATTTCTGCCGTCGGCGTGGTTGGCAATATCGAAAATCTCGGCGTGGAAAAGCTTGGCGTGACAACCGATCGCGGCATCATCTCCGTCGATGGCTATGGCAACACATCTGTCAAAGGTATTTATGCCATAGGCGATGTCGCCGGACCGCCTATGCTCGCCCACAAGGCCGAGCACGAGGGCGTGATCTGCGTTGAGAAGATTGCCGGTCTTGATGCCCATCCGATGGATAAGAAAAAGATCCCTGGCTGCACCTATTGCAACCCGCAGGTGGCGTCGGTCGGTCTTACCGAAGCCAACGCCAAGGAAGCTGGGCACGAGGTTAAAGTCGGCCGCTTTCCGTTCGTCGGCAACGGCAAAGCGATCGCGCTGGGCGAGCCCGATGGGTTGGTCAAAACGGTGTTTGATAAGAAAACCGGTCAGTTGCTTGGCGCACACATGGTCGGCGCGGAAGTGACGGAGCTTATCCAAGGCTATGTCGTTGCCATGAATTTGGAGACGACTGAGGAAGATTTGATGCACACGGTCTTCCCGCATCCGACGCTGTCAGAAATGATGCATGAAAGCGTGCTGGATGCCTATGATCGGGTGATCCACACCTAAGGGGGTGGTTTCTCCCGGCGGTTGAACTGTGCGGGCTCTCTCATTAGCTATGGCTCTTGGCACAACGCCAAAAACAAAAAGGATTGTGAAGATGCAAGGTGTGGGTTGGATTGGTTTCATTGTGATTGGCATTTTGGCCGGTTGGATCGCTGAGAAGGTGATGAATTCACGGCACGGGCTGCTGACGAACCTGGTTGTCGGCGTTGTCGGTGCCTTCATTGGCGGCTTTCTTGCCAATGCCGTGGGCATTGCCTTTTACGGCTTCTTGGGCAGCTTGGTCGTGGCAACCATCGGCGCGATTGTGCTGCTCTGGGTGCTACGGATGATCAAACGCTAGCAAGACTTTCTAGGCGACATGCGTGTTGTGTCGTCCGATATCTCAGGAGACTCTATGGTCACGCTGATCGACCGAACGGCATCGGATTCCCAGGCTGGCAAGCCCAAGCCTCGGCATCCAGAAAAGGCGCACCGCGCCGACAGTGACGTCTTGAAGAAACCTTCTTGGATTCGCGTGAGAGCGCCGGTTTCCAAGGGGTTTCACGAGACGAACGAGATCGTGCGTGAGAACAAGCTTGTCACCGTGTGTGAAGAGGCCGGTTGCCCGAATATCGGTGAATGTTGGGACAAGAAGCACGCCACATTCATGATCATGGGCGAGGTGTGCACGCGCGCTTGTGCGTTCTGCAATGTTTCCACAGGTATTCCCACGGCTCTTGATACCGATGAGCCGCGTCGCATTGCCAATGCCGTTCAGCAGATGGGGCTCAAGCACGTCGTGATCACATCCGTGGACCGTGATGATTTGGATGATGGTGGCGCACAGCATTTTGTCGAGGTGATTGACGCTATCCGTTCGACTTCACCTGAGACGACGATCGAAATCCTGACGCCTGATTTTCTGCGCAAAGATGGTGCCATCGAGCAAGTCGCACGCGCCAAACCGGACGTGTTCAATCACAATCTGGAGACGGTACCATCAAACTATCTGACCGTGCGGCCTGGCGCCCGGTACTTCCATTCGATCCGGTTGCTGCAGTTGGTGAAGGAAGTCGATCCGACCATGTTCACCAAGTCTGGCATCATGGTTGGTTTGGGCGAGGAACGGAACGAAGTGCTGCAGGTGATGGATGATCTGCGCGCCGCTGGCGTCGATTTCCTGACCATCGGCCAATATCTTCAGCCAACACGCAAACACCATCCGGTGAAAAAGTTCGTCACGCCTGAAGAGTTCAAAGCCTACGAGACCATTGCCTATGCCAAGGGCTTTCTGATGGTCTCATCAAGTCCTCTGACGCGGTCTTCGCACCACGCAGGCGACGATTTCGCCAAGCTGCGTGATGCGCGTTTGAAAACCCAAGGTTTTTAGAGTCAGAACTTAGTCAGCAAAGGCTGCGGGCAGGAGGTTGGCGTCAACCAATAGACGAGTCGCGAACGATTGCCTGAACTCGCGTATAGAGTCCCAACTTGGACCTTCGGTATGGAACGCGAAGATCACGGGCAGGGCGTCCTGTCGCGCGACAAAGCCGACATACCAACCGTCGAACGGGCCGGAGAAGTCTCCGGGAATGACGGTCCCGCCGCCAGTCTTTCCATGCAACGCGTAGCCATCGATCTGCTGCGCCAAACTTGCATCTGTCAGCGCGGTAAGCAGTGTTTCTTGCACGCGCAGATCACCCGTCATGAGGCGGGTTAGAAAAGAAACCTGCTCTTCAACCGATATCTCCAAGCCGCCGGCCAGCCAAAAAGAATCCGAGCCATCTGGCGCGTTGGCATTTCCGTATTCCCATGCGTTCAATTGCTCGCGATAGGCTGGCGCACCGACATGTTGGGCGACGTCTTGGAAGTACCAAACGGCCGACCGTTGGAAAGCTGTGCGCAGGCTCTGGTCTTGTCGCCAGGCTTCGGGCCACCAAGAACTGGGCGGACGTGCTTGTTGATCCCATGGACGTACGGTGTCGAGATCGGGGGTAAACCCGCGCTCTAAGGCAATGATTAGGTTGGGTATTTTGAAAGTAGACCAGGGCGCGTGGCGGCTCTCCAGGTCACTGCCGTCTAACACATACCGTGTGCCTGTTTCCAAATCGTGCGCCAGGAACGAGACGCTGCGCGACTCGATGGCTTGCTCATACGGTTCGAACGCGATTGTCGCGACGTCTGGTGTTTGCGCCTGTGCGCCAGTGAGCAAAGTGAATGAGACCAGCAACGTGGCCAAAGCAAATTTGTGGTGTTTCATCAAAGACTCATGTTGGGGAGAGGGGTGCGGATGTCCCGCTATGATGAGACACTATGACCAAGATGCGGCGGTTGAACGGGCAGAGATATCAAACGATCTGTTCATGCATGGCGCATAGGCTAGGGCGTTGGGGAATGCTAGATTTCCGCCTGCCGCGCATGTCGCGAATAGACCAAACACTGTGCCCAGGGAGCACACATGCCGCATTTTACGACCCGTCACACTGTTGAGCACAGCGCTGAGGACATGTTCGCGTTGGTCGCTGACGTGCGGTCCTATCCGGAATTTGTGCCGCTGTGCCAGAGCCTGCGCGTGCGAGGCGAGTCGCCGCTTGACGGCAATCGTTCCGTGGTCGTCGCCGACATGACGGTGGCGTATAAGATGTTCAAAGAAACGTTCACATCACGCGTCGAACTTGACCCGGACAAGCGCGAAATTCTGGTGACCTATTTGGATGGCCCGTTCAAGAAGATGGAAAACCGCTGGCGTTTTGAAGAGATAGGCGAGCGTAACTGCATCGTTGAGTTTTTCATCGACTATGAATTTCGTTCGCGTGCGCTGGCCTCACTGATGGGAGCGATGTTCGATCGGGCCTTTCGCAAGTTCTCCAGTGCCTTTGAGGCTCGCGCGGATCAGCTTTATGGCGCTGGGAATGCTGCCTAGAGCATTGCCTCAATGAGCTTGAAGGCATGCGCGACACTGGCGATGCGCACATGTGCGCGATCCGTATTTTCAAAGAGCATCTGACTGTGGACCGTTTGCCTACCTTCTCGAGCGCATCCAAAATGCACGGTGCCGACTGGCTTGTCTGTCGAGCCGCCACCGGGACCTGCCACACCTGTGACTGATATTGTGATGTTAGCCTGCGAGCGGGCTAACGCGCCCTCTGCCATGGATTTGGCCACCGGTTCACTGACGGCTCCGTAGGCTTTGATCAAATCGGCAGGTACACCCAACATGTCTGTCTTTGCTTCGTTGGAGTAGGTGACAAACCCTCTATCGACGACAGTGGAAGACCCAGCGATCTCCGTCAGCGTTGCTGCGATTAGGCCTCCGGTGCAAGACTCTGCCGTGGCGACCATCAATCCCGCGGCCTCTAGCTTGCTCAGAAGTGCTGTTGCCTGATCGATGAGGTCAGTCATTGGCTGGAACCATCACGCTGGCTGTTGCGAAGGCCGCAATGCCTTCCTCACGCCCAGCAAAACCCATGCGTTCATTGGTGGTGGCTTTAACGGAGATACGTTTCGGGCTGATACCAAGAGCTTCGGACATCACCGCTACCATGGCCTCACGGTGCGAACCGATTTTTGGATTCTCTGCAACAAGCGCAATATCGACATTGATGATTTTTCCGCCAACTTTTCGGATCATATTGGCGGCATGGCGAACGAACAGATGGGATGCCGCTCCCTTCCAGGTTTGATCGGAAGGCGGGAAATGCGTTCCGATGTCGCCTTCAGCGATTGTGCCCAAAAGTGCATCGGTCAGGGCGTGCAGGCCGACGTCCGCATCGGAGTGCCCATCCAGCTTGTGCGTGTGCTCAATGAAGTGGCCGCAGAGCCATACTCCATCACCTGGAACCAGGCGGTGAACATCGTAACCAAGCCCCGTGCGCGGTTCCAACATGGCTGTATCCTTTGATCCTATGATGGCTGCGGCGCGGCCCCAATCCTTGGGTGTGGTGATCTTGATGTTGTCGATTTCGCCGTCAACGGCCAGGCACTTGTGTCCAGCCCATTCGATGATGCTCGCATCGTCGGTAAAGGCTTCACCAGGTTGCGTCTGATTGACCCAGCGGTGAGCATCCAGAAGGACGCCACTGTGAAACGCTTGTGGTGTTTGCACACTTGCTACGGTTGTTCGATCTGGCCCCTCGCTCAGCCAATCGCCATGGCGTTTTTTTAGCGTGTCAGTGATTGGCAGGCAGGGTATTGCGCCGGGAGCTTTCTCCAAACCGCTGAACAGGCGATCAATGAGACTGTGTGAGGCAAAGGGCCTGGCGCCATCATGCACGAGCACAGGAATGCCCGAGCCATAGGCATCTGATCTCGCCCACGCCTCCAGGCCCGCGAGCGTGCTTTCGCGGCGTGAAGTGCCGCCAGAAACCGCAATGAAATCAGTCCCCTCCGCCACGTAAGACTTCCAAGCTTCTGCATCGTCCTCTGACGGAGGCAAAACAAGCACTACGGTTGCGATGTTTTTGTGTGAGGAAAGCGTGACCAGGCTCCAGGCAAGCAGCGGCTTGCCACCCAATTCAACAAACTGCTTGGCGGCCCCATGCCCGTTGCCGTCTCGGCGGGCACGGCTGCCGCTGCCAGCGGCTAAGATGATGGCACATCCGTCATTGTGGGTTGCGATTGATGAAACAGAGTCAGACATGCAGGAGGCATATCGTGATGAACGACAGGGGAAAAGGGAGTCCTACCTTCAACGCTACATATTGGGATTGTCTGTTAACTCTGCCGCTCTTGCGGCGACAGATCATCGCCGAGAGCATTGCATTATGATGAAATATTAGCCATGCATGCATAATGATCAATTTTGCGCCATTGCCCATGAATATGAACGACCTGAAGAGTCCATCGCCGCCGCTAATCGGTGTTCCATTGCCTATTGCACAAGCATCAGCTCGCAATCGCGTGATGCTCGCACCCATGTCTGGCGTGACGGATCTGCCGTTTCGTCAGATGGCCAACAGGTTTGGCGCTGGTTTGGTGGTCAGTGAAATGGTCGCGAGCCAAGAACTGGTTGTCGATAACCCTGACTCCCGTCTGCGCATGGATGTGAGCGGCTTAGAAACCTCTGTTGTTCAGCTCGCCGGGCGCGAGGCGCAATGGATGGGAGAAGCCGCTAAAATCGCTGAAGGTGCTGGCGCGAGCATTATCGACATCAATATGGGCTGCCCGGCCAAGAAAGTGACATCAGGCTATTCTGGCTCAGCGCTTATGCGCGATTTGGATCATGCGCTCACCCTTGTTGAGGCAACTGTGCAGGCCGTGTCCGTTCCGGTGACGCTCAAGATGCGGCTGGGTTGGGATGAAATGACGATCAATGCACCGGAGCTAGCGCGGCGGGCCTGCGAGGCAGGTGTTCAGATGATCACGGTGCACGGACGCACGCGCTGCCAGTTTTATAAAGGCTTGGCAGATTGGCCAGCGATCGCGCAGGTAAAGCAGGCAGTTGACGTGCCGCTTGTTGCCAATGGCGATGTAGTCTCAAGCGCCGACGCGCAACGTATTCTGCAGCAGAGCTGTGGTGATGCTTTGATGGTGGGGCGTGGCGCCTATGGTCGGCCTTGGCTGCCAGGTTATCTGGCAGCTTCTGATCCAGAAGCATTTCTTGCCCAACTGCCCAAGCCAGTTGACTTGATTGCCGAGCATTATCAGTCCCTTATTTCTCATCACGCGGTGCATAAAGGTCTGCCGCTGGGGGTGCGTATCGCCCGCAAACATTTTGGCTGGTATCTCGACACCACCGATCTGCAACGTCCATTGGCAAGAGCTGAACGTGACGTGCTGTTTGGCAGCGATGCTCCTGATGAGGTGATGACGACAATCCGTGCTGTTTGGGCCGATGCGGTTTGGTTGCGGCCGACAGGCCGCGAAAATGGCGTCAACGCCGATCTTTCTGGTGATATGTTTAAGGCGCGCGCGGCATGACAATTGAAAGCCGCGATAGCGAACACCTCCAGGTTCGGCTGCTCAATGCGCTGCCCCACGCAGCTTTGCTGGTTGACGAACAGTTTCAGATTCTTGAGGCCAACAATGCCGCTGAAGTGTTTTTCCGCACATCGCTTGCGATTATGCGTCGCGAGGGGCTGAAGCATTTTGTGCCGTTCGGTAGCCCCGTGTTTTCTACCATCGACCAGGTGGTTGCTGATGGTGCGCCGCTAACGGCCTACGGGGTTGATCTTTCCAGCCCACGCCAGCCCGATGATATGCTGGTTGATGTTTATGCGGTGCCGATTGTGAATGCCCCCGCACATACCCACGAAGGCGAGGGCGGACCTGTTTCTGCTATTGCTCTCACGCTGCATCCTCAGGCGCGTACCCGCAAGCTTGATCGACAGCTGACCTCGCAATCCTCGGCCCGCTCGGTGAGTGGGTTGGCGGCGATGCTGGCCCATGAAATCAAGAACCCACTTTCAGGCATCCGCGGCGCAGCGCAGCTGCTCGAAGGCAGCGTTGAAGACGATGATCGCGCTCTCACGCAACTGATCACCGACGAGGCTGACCGCATTGTGAAGCTGGTTGATCGTATGGAAGTCTTCTCTGACGAGCGCCCTGTGGAACGCGGGCCGGTCAATATTCACACGGTGCTGGAGCATGTGAAGCGCTTGGCGGAAAGCGGCTTCGGCAGCCACATCCATTTTGTGGAGCGTTATGATCCTTCGTTGCCGGCGATTTTTGCCAATCGCGATCAGATGGTTCAGGTGTTTTTGAACCTGGTGAAAAATGCCTGCGAGGCCATAGGCTCTGCGTCTGATGGCGAGATTGTTCTATCGACCGGGTTCAAACCTGGCATTCGCCTGTCCATGCCGGGAAGCACCAAAAGACTGACCTTGCCGCTAGAGTTCGCCATTCATGACAATGGCGGTGGCATACCGCGCGATCTGGTGCCCAACCTTTTTGATCCGTTTGTAACAACCAAGTCGAACGGCAGCGGCTTGGGCTTGGCGCTGGTTGCCAAAATCATCAGGGATCATGGCGGCGTCGTAGAGTGTGAGAACCACGAACGCGGTGCTACTTTCAAGGTGATGATGCCGATCTACCAACCAACTGATGTTGCGCCCACGACGTCCTTTTAACTGTTCGAACGTTTGACTGATTAGGAAGCCCCCAATGCCCCAACGAAGCCAAACGGTTTTGATTGCTGATGATGATGCGGCCATCCGCACAGTGCTCAACCAGGCCCTTACACGTGCAGGATATTCCGTGCGGGTGACGTCCAATGCTACGTCGCTTTGGCGTTGGGTGAGCGAAGGCGAGGGCGATCTGGTCATCACTGATGTGGTGATGCCCGATGAAAATGCTTTCGATCTTCTGCCACGTATGAAGAAGGCGCGGCCTGATCTTCCGATTATTGTGATGAGCGCGCAGAACACGTTTATGACGGCAGTGCGCGCCTCAGAAAAAGGCGCCTATGATTATCTGCCAAAGCCCTTCGATCTGAAGGAGCTGATAGCTATCGTCGGTCGCGCCATGACCGAACCCAAACGCAAGGCTATTGGCGCGCCATCGGCGGATGAAGGGGCTGAAAACATGCCGCTGGTTGGGCGGTCAGCGGCGATGCAGGAAATCTATCGGGTTTTGGCGCGCCTCATGCAGACTGACCTCACAGTCACGATCTCTGGTGAATCAGGAACAGGTAAGGAACTCGTCGCCCGCGCCCTGCATGAATTCGGCAGGCGAGCGAAAGGTCCGTTTGTCGCGATTAACATGGCGGCGATCCCGCGTGACTTGATCGAAACTGAACTGTTTGGCCATGAAAAGGGAGCGTTCACCGGTGCACAGACTCGTGTTGTTGGTCGGTTTGAGCAAGCCGAGGGCGGCACACTGTTCCTGGATGAGATTGGCGATATGCCGATGGATGCACAAACGCGCCTTTTGCGCGTTCTGCAGCAGGGCGAATACACCACTGTGGGTGGCCGCACAGCGATACGCTCCGACGTGCGGATCGTCGCAGCAACCAACAAAGACCTTCGCCAGCTCATCAATCAAGGGCTCTTTCGCGAAGACCTTTTCTTCCGCCTCAACGTGGTGCCGCTGCGATTACCACCTTTGCGAGAACGCACAGAAGATGTTCCCGATCTTGTACGCCACTTCTTCGCCCAGGCGGCGGAAGAGGGTTTGCCGGCCAAGCAAATCGATGGTGCTGCGCTGGATGTTTTGCGCCAGTACCGTTGGCCAGGTAACATTCGTGAGCTGGAGAACTTGGTTCGCCGTTTGGCCGCGCTTTACCCTCAGGACGTGATCACCGCACCCATTGTTGAAGATGAGTTGCGAACCGCAGTTAGTGGAATTGCGCCGTCTGGGGAGCAGGCGGATGCGGACGAGGGGCTTTCAGTTTCTATCGAGCGACATTTGGTGCGCTATTTTAAAGACTTTGGCGAGGATCTGCCTCCCCCAGGTCTTTACCACCGAATGCTGAAGGAGCTGGAAATACCGCTCTTTTCTGTTGCTCTCGCTGCCACACGCGGCAATCAGATCAAGGCAGCAGAGCTTCTTGGTCTTAATCGCAACACCTTGCGTAAGAAGATCCGCGACCTCGACATTCAGGTCATTCGCGGTTCGCGTTAACGCTGATTAACGCCAAAATGTCATCGCACTGCGGCTGATCTGGCCAGCGACCTCTTTTTTGTCATAAATAAACAACACTGGTGTGACTCGCATGCCACAGTGATGTGGTTCAGATTCTTAGGTTGTCCGTTTTCAGACCAACCGTCTTGATGCCCGGAGCGCTTCCCGCTTGGTTGATACCGTCGGTTCCAAACCAGCTATGATGAACGAGGCGCGACGTTCGCGTTCGCGCTTGCTTGCACCGGTGCTCGTCGTGCTGTCGGTTGTGTTGGCCGGTGTGACGTTTGCCATTTTGACGGGCTCGACCTCCATCATTCCAACACGCGACGTTGTGGTGCGGTTGGTGGTGCTAAACGCTCTCGCCGTGTTGGCGCTTGTGCTGCTGATTGGGCTTGAAGTTCGCAAGATTATGCAAGCGCGGCGAGAGCGAAAGGCCGGATCGCGCCTGCACACGCGTATTTTGTTACTTTTCAGCCTCATAGCGGCCGTTCCCGCTGTACTTGTAGCGATTGTTGCAACGCTGACATTGGATCGCGGGCTTGACCGCTGGTTCTCTGAACGCACGCAATCGATGGTGGATTTCTCGCTCGTCGTGGCGCGCGCCTATCTGGACGAGTATCGTCAGGTGCTCAATGTGGAGCTGACGGCCGTTGCCAGCGAGCTTGATCGTTCCAAGCCGCTCTACGATTTCGATCCAGAGCGTTTTGCCGAGCACATGTCGAACATCGCAGCGCTGCGCTCGATCCCTTATCTCTCGATAGTCGGTGCCGACGGCATTGAAATTTTACGCGCTGACACACGGTTTGCGGAGGGATATCGCCAACCTGATCCTTCGATGATTGCACGGGTGACCGGTGATGATCCGGTACTGATTCCACCCGGTACGACGAACCAGATTGCTGGCCTTATTCGGTTGCCCGAATTTAATAATGTGTATCTCTTCATTGCCCGTGCCGTGGACCCACGTGTGGTACAGTATCTTTTGGTCACCGAGCAGAACGCTGCTGAGTTTCAGGCGCTGCAGGACCGACGGTTTGGCGTGCAGCTGTCCTTTGGTTTCATGTTCCTAGGGCTGGCACTGATCATGCTGCTGGCAGCAATGTGGATCGCCATCAGTTTTGCCGACCGTCTGGTGCTGCCGGTACGCCGGTTGATGGTGGCGGCGCAGCAAATCTCCGCAGGAAACCTCTATGTCCAGGTGCCGGTGCGCCGCGACGAGGGCGATCTGGCTGTGCTCGGCCAGAGTTTCAATCGGATGACCAACGATCTGCGTTCCCAGCGGAACGAGCTTGTTGATGCTAAAGACCAGATTGATGGCCGCCGCCGCTTTACCGAAGCCGTGCTTGCGGGCGTCTCTGCGGGCGTCATTGGTATTGACCGCGCGATGCGCATCACCTTGGTCAATCGCTCTGCTTGCCGGCTTTTGGGCGCTGAAGAAGCTGCCATGCTGGGGCGATCCATCAGCACAGCGGTTCCTGAGTTTTCATCGCTTTTTTCTGGTTCGATCAATGAGCAGTTGGGGCGCAGACCGGCGCGTGAAGTTCGCATAGAGCGCGGTGAACATCAGCGCATTCTCACCGTCAACATTACAGTTGAAACCAGCGACGATGGCGTCATCCAAGGCGCGGTCATGACGTTTGATGATGTGTCGGACTTGGTTGCGGCACAACGGTCTAGCGCGTGGGCGGATATCGCCCGGCGCATCGCCCACGAGATTAAGAACCCACTCACCCCAATTCAACTTTCTGCTGAACGTTTGAAGCGCCGGTATGGAAAGAAGCTGACCGAAGATACCGAAGTGTTTGATCAATGCACCGATACGATCATTCGCCAGGTCGAAGACATTGGCAAAATGGTCGATGAGTTTTCATCCTTTGCGCGCATGCCCAAGCCCGAATTTGCCCCTGGTGATCTGGCCACTGTGATCCGTGACACAGTTTTCCTGATGGACAATGGCTATCCTGACATCCGGTTCACAGCAGAGCTAGAGGCAGGCGGAATGCCGCTTTCTCTCGACAGTCGATTGATGGGGCATGTGTTCACAAACCTTCTTAAAAACGCGGCTGAAGGGATCGCTTCGCGCGGTGAACACGATGGCCAATCCAATCCAAAGGGCCACGTTCAGGTGGACGCACGACGTAGAGATGACGGCACCTATGTCGTTGATGTGGCCGACGATGGCATTGGCTTTCCCAAGTCCGGTCGCGCGCAATTGCTTGAACCCTATATGACGACCCGCGAGAAGGGCACGGGGTTGGGATTGGCGATTGTTCGACGCATCGTTGAGGACCACGGCGGAACGCTGCGCTTGCTTGATGGTGAACAGGCGAGCCCACCAACCAGCGGGGCTTTGGTGAGGTTGACCCTTCCCGGCGTCGATGCTGAAGGCGCTGCTCAGCCAGATAATACTGAAGACAGAACAACACAGCCTGCTGCTGCCGACGCGTCGCAGTCTGCGGCAGGTAAAGGAGCATAGCGCGTGAATGGTGATATTTTAGTCGTTGACGATGAAGCGGACATCCGCGACCTCGTTGCCGGTATTTTAGAGGATGAGGGTTACACAACAAGGCTGGCTGGCAATGCAGACGAGGCCTTGCAAGCCATTGAGGAGCGACGTCCAAACCTCGTATTTCTCGACATCTGGATGCAGGGCAGCCGTTTGGATGGCATGCAGCTTCTTGATGTTGTGCGCTCGTCGTATCCTGAACTTCCGGTGGTGATGATTTCTGGTCACGGCACGATCGATACCGCCGTCAACGCCATTAAAACTGGCGCGTTTGATTTTATTGAGAAGCCTTTCAAGTCTGATCGATTGTTACACGTTGCCATGCGCGCCCTGGAAACAACGGCCTTGAAACGCGAAATCACCGAGCTGCGTCAAACATCTGGTGTTGAGTACACGTTGGTGGGTTCCTCGCAGGAGATGAATACACTGCGAGCGCAGATCGACCGCCTGGCACCAACCAACTCTCGGGTCATGATCATGGGTGCATCGGGCAGCGGCAAAGAGCTTGTTGCCCGCGCTATTCATGACAAGTCACGCCGTGCAAGCGGGCCATTTGTGGTGCTCAATGCGGCCAATATCTCGCCTGAGACCATGGAGCTTGAGCTTTTTGGAACTGAGGCGGAGCCGGGCACACCGCGCAAAGTCGGTGCGCTTGAAGAAGCCCATGGCGGCACGCTCTACTTGGATGAAGTCTCGGAGATGCCACGTGACACGCAATCAAAGATTATGCGTGTGCTCGTTGATCAAACCTTTACCCGCGTTGGCGGATCAACACGTGTGCAGGTGGATGTGCGTGTGCTTTCATCCTCGTCGGTGCCGCTGGAGCCTTTGATCGAAAATGATATGTTTCGCTCTGATCTCTATCACCGTTTGGCGGTAGTGCCGCTGCCAGTGCCAGCACTTGCTGAGCGGCGTTCGGATGTTCCTGAACTGGTTCAGCATTTCATGCAGCAGCTTTCCAAGGCCAGCGGTTTGCCAACCCGCCAGATTGCCGATGATGCCATGACGATCCTGCAAACCCATGATTGGCCTGGCAATGTGCGCCAGCTGCGCAACAATGTGGAGCGGTTGATGATTCTGGCCCGCGGGGAAAACGGCTCACACGTGACTGCTGACCTGCTTCCGCCTGATGTGTCTTCACTGCTTCCAAAAACCGCCAGTATGGGCAGCGAGCATTTGATGAGCATGCCACTGCGTGATGCACGTGAGTTGTTTGAGCGCGATTATCTGTCCTCTCAAATCAATCGCTTCAACGGCAACATTTCAAAGACTGCCGAGTTCATTGGCATGGAGCGCTCTGCTCTGCATCGCAAACTGAAATCTTTGGGCCTTAACGGGTGATTGGCACGCATGCCTGAAATGTGCGACCAGTGTGCGAGCGGATGAAGCGCGTCGCGCGGTGTCCACTATGATCAGAACACAGGGGCGTCTTAGCCGATGCGGGTAGTGATTTGCGGGGCAGGGCAGGTTGGCTTTGGTATCGCCGAGCGGTTGTCGCGTGAGAACAACGATGTCTCGGTGATCGATACATCGGCGCGCCTTGTTCAAGCGATCCGCGACTCGTTAGACGTGCGCGGTGTTGTTGGCCACGGGTCGCATCCCGATGCGCTTGTGCAGGCGGGCATTGAACAGGCCGATATGATCGTTGCTGTCACCTTGTATGATGAGGTGAACATGATCGCCTGTCAGGTGGCCCATTCGCTCTTCAACGTTCCCACCAAGGTCGCGCGTATCCGTGCGCAAAGCTATCTGGAGAAGCAGTACGCCTCGCTGTTTTCTCGCGATAATCTACCCATTGATGTTATCATTTCTCCTGAGATTGAGGTGGGCGAGATGGTGCTGCGGCGCCTTGCCCTTCCCGGTGCTTTGGACTCAGCACGGTTTGCCGATGAGCGGATCTCGGTTGTTGGCGTTTATCTGCGTGAAGACTGCCCAGTTATCGACACGCCGCTGCGTCAGCTCTCTGGACTGTTCCCGGAGTTGAAGGCCACCGTTGTTGGCGTGCTGCGCAACGACACCATGTTTGTGCCACGCTCTGATGATGCCATGCTGGCCGGTGACGTCGCTTATTTTGCCGCCGATCGAGAGCAAGTGCGTCGCACACTTGGCATTTTTGGCCGTGAAGAAGCTGAAGCAAGCCGTGTGGTGATTGCTGGGGGCGGCAATATTGGTCTCTATGTCGCGCAGGCTCTGGAAGCGCGTCAATCGCGGACCAAGGTGAAGATCATCGAACAGGACCGTGAGCGCGCCGTTGATATTGCCGATGATTTGTCGCGTACTGTGATCTTGCATGGCAGCGCCCTGAGCCAAGATATTTTGAACGAGAGTGACATTGGGCAAACCGATACGATTGTCGCGCTGACTAACGATGATCAGGTGAACATTCTCTCATGTGTGATGGCCAAGCGTCTTGGCGTTCGGCAAAATCTAGCCCTCATCAACAACAGCTCCTACCCGCCATTGGCCCAATCTCTTGGCATTGATGCTTATGTGAACCCGCGGCAAGTGACGATCTCACGGGTTCTTCAGCACGTTCGCAAAGGGCGTATTCGCCAGGTCCATTCGCTTCAGGACGGCGCAGCAGAGGTGATCGAAGCTGAAGCGCTGGACACCTCTCCACTGGTTGGCTCGCATTTGCGAGACTTAGACCTGCCGGATGGTTTGCGCATCGGCGCTATTTTGCGTGGGTCGGAGGTGATCATGCCGGATGGTGAAACCACTGTGAAGGCTGGCGACCGTGTGGTGATGTTCGCGCTGGCTGGCCAGGTGAAGCGGGTGGAACAACTGTTCCGTGTATCGCTTGAGTTTTTCTAGGGTTCACATGGCTGAAACAGCCCAAGTGGCGCAACCATGCTAGTCGGGCTTCGCGCGCTCGCGGCGGTTAGTTTTGTCATGGCCTTGGCCATGATCATGTGTGCGGCCATCGGCCTGGGGCAGGGTGATGGCGCGGCTGTATCCCTGTTTGCAGGTCAAGCGGGCATCTTATTTTTTTTCGCAACCGCTGTGCGCCTAGCGTTTGCCGGTCGTCGTGCACCGCTCACCCGCACCATTAGCTTTCGCGTGTTGATTGTTGCTTGGGTTTTGGCACCAATTATCGCGATGCCACCATTCCTGCTGCTTACGGACTTGCCGCTGCACCTTGCACTGTTCGAGGCAACATCGGCGATCACCACAACCGGTGCGACCGCGATTGAGAACCTAGCGGCGGTCCCGCTTTCCATCATTGGATGGCGTGCCTGGCTGCAGTGGCTAGGCGGATTGGCAACACTGATGTCCATTATCGTCGTTTTGGCACCGGCTGGGGCAGGGGGCACACCTTTGTTGCGGCTGGGTGGTGACATGCAGCAGATATTGGAAAATCGCGTGCGCGGTGTGTTTGGCGCCTACGTTGCGGTAACGCTTGCCTGTTTTGCCCTGTTGCTAGCTTCCAACATTGGGGCGTTTGATGCCTTTGCACTGGCCCTTTCCACGGTTTCGACCGGTGGCATGATGCCTCGACCGGGAACACTGAGCGATTATGGTTCGCCTTTGGCTGAATGGGCGATCGGCCTTTTCATGCTAGTGGGCGCGTCCAGTCTTATGTGGCACCGACTGGTAGCCACTGGACGCCTTGGCCGTTCGATTACTCTGTTAGAGAGCGTCGCACTGGGTGTGTTGGCCTGTGGGCTCGGTGTGGCTTATGCGATTGCATTTGCTTTGGCCGCAGGTTCTGGAACTGTCCTTGGGCCCCTGACGGCGCTACGCGAAGGGTTTGTGACCGCAGCGTCGCTTGTTTCAACGACTGGCTTTGAAGCACGCAATGCTGGAGCGTCGGTCTTGCCGCTCTCACTGGTTTTGATGGTGATTCTTGTTGGCGGCGGCATGTTTTCCACCGCCGGGGGCGTCAAACTTTATCGCATCGCGCTGATGGCGCGCCACAGCGTGAAAGAGTTGGAGCACATCATTTACCCCCACGCCGTGCACACCGACCATTTGGGGCGGTTTGCTTACGACACCGATGGTATGCGGGCGATTTGGACGGCGTTTGTGCTGTTTTTTGTGGTTTGGGGTGGCTGCGGGATGGTTTTGGCGCTGACAGGTCTGCCACCTGAAGCAGCTTTGGTTGCGGCTCTCAGTGCTTTGGTGAACGCTGGGCCGGTGTACACATTCGGTTGGGCTCCGCCACAGGCATGGCCCGGCTACTATGAACTAGAACCACTTGCTAGCGGAGCGTTGGGTCTGACGATGCTGGCTGGTCGTCTTGAGATCATTGGTCTGGTAGCGGGCTTTAGTGTCTTGTTTTTTAGGCGATAGTTCGCAACCACCTGAACCACAGGAAAGGTCAAAACCGTTTTCAAAACTCTTTGGTTGACGAAAAAGGCGTGCTAGCGTGATCGTTCAACACATGAGGGTGTGTTCGAAATGTGCGGCCAACGAACAACGACCAGGGGGTAACCATGGCAAACGAGCGAACCCAAAATCTGCAAGATGCGTTTCTTAATCATGTACGCAAGCAGAAGGCGTCTTTGACCATCTTTTTGGTCAATGGGGTAAAGCTCCAGGGCATCGTGACCTGGTTTGACAATTTTTGCATTCTGTTGCGCCGTGATGGCCATTCGCAGCTTGTTTACAAGCATGCGATTTCCACAATTATGCCCGCGCAACCGGTGCAACTGTTTGATCCGTCGGACGAAGACCGCGCTGACGGGTAAAAGGATAATCCTTGACCGTTGAAATTGGCGATAGTGATCGCAAATCCACTGGCAAGCCGCGCTTTCAGATCGAAGACACGCGTGCCAAAGAAACCCGAACCGCAGTCATTGTTCCGGTTATCTCCGGTCGTGCCGCAAGGCGGGCAGGGGAGGCTGGTGGGCGCGCTGTAGGGGAACAACGCTCTTTAGACGCGCGCCGCGAAGAAGCTGTTGGTCTGGCAGCCGCAATCAGTTTAGATGTTGTTTTTGTTGAGCTTTTAACGCTGCAAACACCGCGTCCTGCCACACTGCTTGGCGTCGGCAAGGTTGACGAAATAGCGCAGCGTATTGCTCAGGAGCATGTTGAGCTGGTGGTTGTTGACCATGAGTTGACGCCGATCCAGCAGCGCAATCTTGAGCGAGCGCTCAAAGCCAAGGTCGTTGACCGTACCGGCCTGATACTTGAGATTTTTGGTCGTCGAGCGCAAACCCGCGAAGGTACGCTACAGGTTGATCTTGCGCATCTGAGCTACCAAAAAAGCCGTCTCGTCCGCTCTTGGACCCACCTTGAGCGCCAGCGTGGTGGTAAAGGCTTTCTGGGCGGCCCAGGCGAAACGCAGATCGAGTCCGACAGGCGCGTCATTCAAGAGAAAATCACCCGTTTAAAAGGGCAGTTGGAAGAGGTGAGGCGTACCCGTACGCTTCACCGTTCGCGCCGACAAGAGGTGCCGGCGCCCACTGTGGCATTGGTTGGCTATACCAATGCTGGTAAGTCCACGCTGTTCAATCGCATTGTCGACGAAAAGGTGATGGTAAAGGATCTGCTTTTTGCCACGCTCGACCCGACGCTGCGCAGAGTGCAATTGCCCAAGGGGACAGAGGTTATTCTCTCCGACACTGTTGGCTTTATTTCCAACCTTCCAACATCCTTGATCGCGGCCTTTCGCGCTACACTGGAAGAAGTTCTTGAGGCTGATCTTATTGTGCATGTGCGCGACATCACGCACCCAGAAACTGATGCTCAACGTGCTGATGTGATTGATGTTCTTGCGCAATTGGGCGTGGTTGACCGCGATGGACAAAGCGACCGGGCGATGATTGAAGCCTGGAACAAAATTGATTTGATGGATGCAGAAACTCTGGATGTCACGCTGCGCCAGGCAGAGGTGCAAGGTGAGCGCGTTCTGGCCGTTTCGGCAGTGAGCGGGCAGGGGCTTGAGGCTTTGCTTGCCCAGATCGAGGAAGAGATTGCAGCTACGCGCCAGGAAGAGACATTCCACGTTCCCGTTGAGGACGGTGAAGGGCGCGCTTGGGTGTTTGCCAATGCAACGGTGCTTGATGAAATCATCTTGGAAGACGGGTCAACGCAGGTTCGCGTGGTAATGACACCTCGCCGCATGGCCCACGCACGGGCGCGTTTTGGTGTGGTTGCGCCAGCGTAGAACAGCATTACGCTTCGGTTTTGGCCCGCTGCCAAGCGGCTTCCATCATGTCCAGTGAGGCGCTGCCGACAGGTGTGGTTGTATCGCTCAAACTTCGCTCAACCCACTGAAAGCGTTTGATGAATTTTTGATTGGTACATTCTAAGGCCACCGATGGGTCAATGTTCAGCTTTCGAGCCAGATTGGTGACGACGAACAGAACATCGCCGATTTCATCCTCAAGCCGTGCTCGATCCTGCGGGCTTGCTGCAAGCTCTTCGGCGACCTCGTTGGTTTCTTCAGCGAGTTTGTCCATAACAGCGTGTGGTGTTGACCAATCAAAACCAACACGCGCTGCTTTGGCTTGCAGCTTAAAAGCACGTTGAAGCGCGGGCAGGGTGGTTGGAACACCGTCTATCGCGCTCACAGGCTTGTCTTGCCCCTCGCCCAGGTTGCCATTCTTGGCTGCTTGGCGCGCACGCTTTTCTGCTTTTTCTTCGGCTTTGATCTCCTCCCAGCGCACTTTCACCGCATTAGGATCATTGCGATCAACATCGCTAAAGACGTGGGGGTGGCGGCGGATCATTTTTGTCGTCACTGCAGCCACGACATCGTCAAAGGCAAATGAGCCTTCTTCCTTGGCCATTTGCGCGTGGAAAACGACTTGAAGGAGGAGGTCGCCTAACTCATCACACAGGTCTTCCTTGTCGTCGCGCTGGATAGCGTCGGCGACTTCATAGGCTTCCTCAATGGTGTATGGCGCAATGGATGCGAAGTCTTGCTCCACATCCCATGGGCAGCCAGTTTGCGGATCGCGTAGCTTTGCCATGATGGCGAGCAAGGTCGATAGCTCACCTGGAGGGCCGTCTGTTGATCCATTGTCGCTCATTGCCGGCTCCGTGCTTTTGCATCTGCAAGTGTAATGCAGGACTGGATGACCATCGTAGGTGATGGGCTATCAGATGGGGCAGAACCCACAAGAAAGATATCCATTTGTCCGATAAGATATATTATGGAACTAAAATAGATGCCCAAAACGCAATGCTGCTAGGAAATAGCGACTTCTAGTCCATCATAGGCCGGCTCGACGGTCTCTGGCGTTCCGGCAAGCACTGTCTCGTAGTCGAGATCATTGTGCAGATTGGTGAGAATGGTGCGTTTGGGTTTCACATCCGCTTGCAATGCCAGAGCTTGCTCAAGATTGAAGTGGCTGGGATGTGGCTTGTGACGCAAGGCATCGATGATCAATGTATCCAGAGCGTGGAAATGCGCCATGCTCGAAGCCGGTATTGCGCTAACGTCCGGCAGGTAGAGCGTGTCAGCGATGCGGAAGCCAAGCGCTGTAATGTCCCCATGGTCCACAGGTACTGGCGTGAGCACGATTGGCCCCCCAGGGCCGTCAATCGTAACAGTCTGATCGTGGCGCAAGACGTGCCGGTCCAGGATCGGTGGGTAGCCCGAGCCAGGTGGCGTTTCAAAAACATAACCAAAGGCAGCGTTGGCGCGCGCGAATGTTCGATCATCCATATGGATTGGAATGCGTGCGCGCTGGACAAGCGCAAACGGCCGCATGTCATCAATGCCATGCAGATGATCAGCATGTTCGTGAGTGTACACAACACCGTCCAGACGTGGCACCTCGGCGTCGAGCATCTGAGCTCGAAAATCCGGGCCCGTATCAATCACGCAATAGGTGATGCCGTTGGGGCCATTGCGTGTGAGCAAGACGGCGCAGCGGCTACGATGATTCTTTGGGTTGGACGGATCGCAGGCGCCCCAGCGTTCTTCGTGTGTTGTGCCCCCTACCCTGGGCACTCCAGCCGATGACGCACAGCCAAGAATGGTGAGTGTCACCGTCATCCAAGCTTTACCTTGCTGAAAAGAAGCTGAAAATTAGCGCTCGTTAGGTCAGCTAGATGTTCTGTTGCCATGCCGCGAACTTCGGCAAGAACCTTTGCGGTATTGGTCACAAAGGCTGGTTCGTTGCGCTTGCCGCGTAACGGCACTGGCGCGAGATAAGGCGCATCGGTTTCGACGAGCAGCCGATCCTCTGGCACTTGGGTTGCGATATCCCGCAATTCCTGCGCCGTTTTAAAAGTCAGTATGCCGGAGAACGATACATAGGCGCCGAGCGCGACGCCGCGTTGCGCCAGTTCCAAGCCTGACGAAAAACAGTGCAGCACCATTGGAAAAGCGCCATGGGTCTCGTGCGCCTCCTCCAAGATGGCAGCCATATCATCGTCGGCTGAGCGCGCATGGATAACCAGCGGCAGCCCTGTGATCCGTGCCGCTTGTATATGGCGTTTTAGCCCTTCTGCCTGTGCCTCGCGCGGGGCGTTGTCATAGTGGTAATCCAGCCCCGCCTCTCCTATGGCAACAACCTTTGGATGTTCGGCCTTGGCGACCAAATCGTCCACCGTGACGTCCAGCTCTTCGCCCGCGTTATGCGGATGGGTTCCGACCGAGCAGGTGACGCTGTCATACGCCTCGGCCACTGCTTTGATCTGGTCGAACTTTTTCACCCGCGTGCAGATCGTTACCATGTGGCCGATTCCTGCCTCCCTGGCCCGTGCAATCACAGCATCGCGCTCAGGCTCAAAGTCAGGGAAGTCCAGATGGCAGTGGCTGTCTACAAGCATGGAGGCTAAGCCCCGTTGCCAGCGTCTTCTTCCACGTACCGTGGGAAGATTGGTGTGGGTTTTGGCAGGTCTGTGCCAGCTTTAAGCGCACTGCTTGTATCAAGATGCTCGAACTGACGAGATTCGCTCGGCACACTCAAAGCATCAAGAAGCTTACCGGCGCTATCGGGCATCACCGGCTGCACAAGGATGGCGACTTTTCGCAACGTTTCTGCCGTTGTCCACAACACGGTGGCCATGCGCTGCGGATCCGTCTTTTTCAGTGCCCACGGTTCTTGCGCGGCAAAATAGCGGTTGGCATCGGCAATCACGGCCCAGATGGGTGTGAGAACCAGGTGCAACTCTTGCTTGTCGATCGCGGTTCGCGCCTGGTCGAGCAGGGCATCGGCTGATGCGAGCAGTTTTTTATCATCGGTGGTAAGCGAGCCGGGCTCAGGTACTTTGCCGTCGCAGTTCTTGCCAATCATCGACAGGGAGCGCTGAGCTAAGTTGCCAAGGTCATTGGCTAAATCAGCGTTGATGCGGCCTACGATTGCCTCGTGGCTGTAGTTTCCATCACGGCCAAACGGCACTTCGCGTAGGAAGAAATAGCGCACCTGATCGCGGCCATAGTGATCGACCATTGTGAAGGGATCGATGACATTGCCGACGGATTTCGACATCTTCTCGCCCTTGTTGAACAGGAACCCGTGGCCAAACACGCGCTTTGGGAGCGCGATGCCCGCCGACATCAAAAAAGCTGGCCAATAGACGGTGTGGAAGCGCACGATATCTTTGCCAATCACGTGCAGATCTGCTGGCCAATACTGCCAACGCGGATCGCTTTCATCGGGAAAGCCGAGGCCGGTGATGTAGTTCGTCAGGGCATCCACCCAGACATACATCACGTGGGCATCATCGCCAGGCACTTTGATGCCCCAATCAAAGGTGGTGCGCGAGATGGAAAGGTCTTTTAGTCCGCCTTCGACGAATTTCATCACCTCGTTGCGGCGTTCATCTGGCCCGATAAAGCCTGGGTTGTCTGTGTAATGTTTTAGGAGCCGATCCTGGAACGCAGAGAGACGGAAGAAGTAGCTTTCCTCCTCGACCCACTCCACCGGCGTGCCCTGTGGGCCTAGGCGCATACCATCCTCATTGAGATGTGTCTCGTCATCGCCGTAATAGGCTTCGTCACGCACCGAGTACCAGCCGGCGTAGCTGTCCTTGTAGATATCGCCGGCATCCTGCATGCGCTGCCAAATCGCCTGGCTGGCCTTGTGGTGGCGTTCTTCGGTTGTGCGGATGAAGTCTTCGTTGGAGCAGCCGAGCACCTCCACCATGTCTTGAAAACGCGGGGCGTTCTGATCGGCGAGTTGGGCTGGCGTCATGCCAGCTTCTCGCGCGGTCTTATCCATTTTGAGCCCATGCTCGTCCGTGCCGGTCAGAAACCGTACATCGAACCCATCAAGCCGCTTGAAGCGGGCGATGGCATCCGTGGCGAGCGCCTCATAGGCGTGGCCGATATGCGGTGTGCCGTTGGGATAGGAAATGGCGGTGGTGATGTAAAAACGCTTGGACATGGACTGGTGAAAGGCTTTCGGCGCGGAGGGATTTCACCCTTGGCTATAGACTTGATCCAGCCGGTCGAAAAGCACCATGATGCGTTCTGATACATCCAGATTGATGGCTTGGTGCGTACGTATGGCTTCTGTGTGCTCGCTCCAAAGCGCTGCCAACTGGTTTTGGGCCTCCAGAGACACGTTTTGCTGTGAGGTTGCCAGGCCTCGTGGTTCTGCCTCTCCTCTTACACGCCGTGACAGCCAGTCCTCGATCAAGCCAAGCAACAACTCGCGCGTTTCGGGTGCCATGGAGCTGATGCTGCCAGCCAACGTCAATCGCATTGCTATGGTCTTGCTGTCGGGTCGTTCTCCGGCAGCCGCCGCCAGCGTGCAAAAATCTTGATAGGCATCCAACGCTTGGCTGTCTTTTGACAGGCTTAGCATGTGCCCTGCCCGACCGCCGGAAAGCGCAATTGCCATGTCGTTATGGTCGCTACTATCCGCGAACAAAGCGAGTTTCTCCATGGACACGCCCTCTAAAGGTGAAAACGCCAAATGGCGACAACGCGAGCGAATAGTGGGCAAGACCTGGTTGAGGGCATGAACAACCAGGAACAAAGCGGTGCGTTGTGACGGCTCTTCTAAGGGCTTGAGAAGAGCGTTGGCGCCTTCAACGTTCAGCTCATCCACCGAATCAACGACCAGCACGCGCCATCCGCCGTAAGCAGCTGTTGATTGCAACTTGTGGAGTGTCGAGCGCACTGCGCCGACAGGGATTTTCTTTGGCAATTTCTTGCCGTCGCTGCCTGTCTGGCGATCGATCCAATGCAGGTCTGGATGAGCGCCTTGGGCAACCAGTCGAGCATCAGCATGACTGAGATGGACATCCAAGCGGCCGGTATCTCGGCGCGCATTCTCGGCAACCAAATAGGCGGCCGCTTGCGCTGCGAAACGCGCTTTGCCAACGCCTTTGGGTCCATGCAGCAACCAACCATGATGCATACGCCCGCCCTGCAACGCATCCAGCAGTGTTTTTTGTGCAGCGGTGTGTCCGACCAAGGGTTGATCGAGCGGTAAGCCGGTTGGTGCGGGGGCAGTTTTAGCGGCGGCTTTGCGGGCCATTGGCTAAACCAGGCCACGCAGGCGCAGACTGTCGCGAATCGTGACGGTCACAGTGTTTGGTTTTCCAGTGCCGTTGATCAGGATGCATCGTTTTGGGTTGGCTTCACACAACCAGCGAAAACCCTCTGCGACCTTGTCATGGTAGCTCTGATCTTCCTTCTCGAAGCGATCATCGCCATCGTCCTTGGTGGACAGGCGAGCTTTGCGTCGAGATTTGGCGGTTTCTGCATCAACATCCAGCACATAGGTTACCTCCGGCATTAGGCCGTCCGTTGCTATAGCTTCGAGCTGATCAATCGTTTCAGGCGGTAATCCGCCGACATAGCCTTGATAGATGCGGGTCGAATCGGCAAAGCGATCGCAAAGCACCACCTGATTGTTGGCCAGTGCCGGCCTGATCACGAGATCGACATGTTCACGACGCGCTGAGGTCAACAAGCATGCTTCGGCCAATGGACCTTTTTCAGCAGCGTGGCCACCAAGAAGGACTTCTCGAACGATCTTTCCGCCTGGAGAGCCGCCTGGTTCGCGGGTTTCAAGAACGTCATATCCTTCGTCGCGCAGCGTTTCGCCAAGTAACGCGGCTTGGGTGGATTTGCCGGACCCCTCCCCGCCTTCGAATGAAATGAAATAGCCACCTGTTGGTTGCTTTGGTGTGCTCTTGCGCGCTGCCATGGGCTTAGAAACTTCCAGCGAATGAGATCGGTGGGATCCATCCGAGCACAAGTTCCAGAAACCCATCACGCGCGCGTTGCACCATGGATCCGGTATCGACCTGTGAAGCGGCGACCAACGGTGTTTCTTGGATAATGGTTCCGTCGCGCTCCACCAACAGTCGGCCAAGTTGCTGGCCTTCGGCGATGGGTGTTGGAACAGGGCTCTCATAAACAACACGTGCCCGCACGCGATCCACACCATCGCGTGGAAGCAGAAGCTCCAAAGCCCCCTGCTCTGCCATCAAGCCGACCTCGCGCTGCGATCCGCCATATGTGCGTGCAAACGCAATGGGCTCACCGGGTTCCGCCACACGCACGGTGCGGAAATCTTCAAAGGCATAGCGAACAAGGCGGCGCGTTTCATCGACGCGGCCCTCGGGCGTGTCAACGCCGGAGAGCGCAAAGACTACCCGACGACCATCACGGACAACTGACCCAACAAGGCCATACAGAGAATCATCGCTGAAACCGGCAAACAGTCCGTCGGCACCCTCAATCTGATTGTAGATTGGGTTACGGTTGCGTTGGGTGATGTTGTTCCAGGAAAATTGATCTTCCCCGAACATGGCGTAGAGGCGCGGGTGCGTGTCGATCAGAGCTGTTGTTATGACTACCAAGTCGCGGGCCGTTGTGTGCATGCCAATTTCAGGCTGGCCAGTGGAATTGGTGAAAGCGCTGTTGGTTGCGCCATAATTCGCGGCCAGCTCTGTCATGCGTTCAGCAAAGGATGGCTCATCACCCGCCACACCTTCAGCAAGCGCGATCGCGGCATCATTTCCGGAGATGATTGTTAAGCCGCGCAGAAGGTCGGCGATTGCGACATCGCTTCCAAGCTCGGCAAACATTGCGGCTCGGCCTGACGGCCCCCCGCCCCTGCGCCATGCATCTTCGCTGATTGGAAACGTCGTTTCGAGGTCAAAGGCACCCTGCGCGATGCCATCAAAAACGACCGCTGTCGTTAGCGTTTTGGCCATGGAGGCAGGTTCAAAGCGCTCATCGGCTTGTTGTGTGTAGAGGACTGTGCGGGAGTTCACATCATAGAGAAAAGCGTGTGGCGCACGGCTTTCAAAGGCCTGCGCCCAGGCATGTTGAGGCACGCACGTTAGAAGCAGCAGGCCCAGAATTGGCAAGCCTTGAACTAGGCGAACCAAAGCGCGGCTGCTGCGTGCGCGCATAACTTCCCTTGGCGCCATAAACGAATGCTCCCACTGCCGTGCCGATCCGGCTGCGATGGACACCGTTATCTGTTGGCGGCGTCTGTCACATAGGCGTCGGTGTAGCCCTGGCTGGCCAACCTGCGCAAGAGGTCTTGCTCAGCCTGTGGCGTAGGCGCGGAAGCGCGCAGGCGTACCTGGGTCAGCGTGCGACCCCTCGACTGCACGGGTTCGGTCACAACTTCGCCAAACGAAGCCAGTTCAGAGCGAAGCCGCGTCACATTGGCGGGATCGCCAAAGATGCCAATCTGGACAAGCGCTGTGCGGCCAGTTGTAGGCACCTGTGAAGCAGCAAGGGCGAGCACCGGCGTTTGCCGCGTTTCGCTGAGGCGGGCAACTGCCTGTGATTGCAATGCCAGGTGGCTTGCTGCGTCCAACGCATTGGCGCCCGCAGCACGGTGGGCAAGCTCAATGCGGGCGTTTTGTGCCAATGAGGATTGATTGCGTTGTGTAAACCCAGCTTCCAGGTCGGTGGCCATAAAGCCAATTGCCGCGCTTGGAATTGGCGCGTTGGGGATGAGCCCAGTCCCAGTTTGTGCGGCTGGTGCTGGAAACGCTGCTGGAACAGATGCCCGCACACCGGGAGGTGGTGCCAAGACCATTGGTGACCCAGCTGCTGGCGCAGAAGGCTGCGGTAAGACTGGCGGACGCTGCAACTGTGGCTCGCTTTGCGGTTGACCAAACAGGGTATCGAGGAAAGATGATCCCTGCGGTGCAGCCTGCCCATTGACCGACGCTGGTGGTGAGGTCTCAGCAAAGGCAATCTGGCTCGGTGCTGCGACAGGCGTCGGTGCTGGAACCGGTGCACGGGCGAGCATGATGTTAGGATCGCCACCATTGATTGGTTGGCCATTGATTTCAGCCGAGGCTTCCAGCCAGGCGACGTCTTGTCCGTGCAAGGGCGCTCGCCCTTCATATTGAACACGCACGCGTGCGACACCATCGCCGCGGAAATCAAGCACGTCCGAAGCCCGTTTTGATAGATCGATGATGCGGTCGTGCGCAAATGGGCCACGATCATTGATGCGCACCATGACTGAGCGGTCGTTTTCTAAGTTTGTGACGCGCGCATAACTCGGCAAGGGCAAAGTCGGGTGCGCTGCTGACAGTGTGTATTGGTCAAACACTTCGCCATTGGCGGTTAGGCGTCCGTGGAAACCGGGGCCGTACCAGGAGGCGATGCCGGTGCGGTCGTAGTTCGGGTCCTCGCGAGGCGTGTATAGGCGACCAGCAATGCGATAGGGGCGGCCAACTTGTGCCCTGCCCCCGCCGCGCGGCAAGTTTGTTTCTTGATCAGTGACGCGTGGGCTGGCTGCCACCCCGAGCGCCGCATCATTTATGCCGTCGCCGCCTCCACCGTCACCGCCGGTTGTTACCGCATTGCAGCCGGCAAGCGTTAGAGCGCAAACGCCAGCTATCGCAAACGCGCGGTGAAGCGGCCTTTGAACAAGGGAGTTGGCTGCGGTGCCCACAGCCGAAAAAGCGCTGAAAAGCGCCTTGGTACATCTCATCATCACGCCATACTCGATACAAACTGGCGACTGCACCGGCAACACAAACACACGTGATGCGCGGGCAGCATACTTCACAAACAGTGAATTTATGCTTCTAGAGTGAGGCATAAGCGTGAAGAGGGCGTTAAGCTTGCCGTCACTGGCATCCGATTTACTCCCCGTAGGGTATCCATATGTTTTTGATTTCGCAGGCCTTTCGCAACCATTGCGGGCCTTCTGCCGCAGGTGCAAACCAGTCGAGTTCGCGACCATAATCCACGAACGTGCGTTTCAAGTTGCCAGCTGAAAGGGCCTCCACCTTGGTGGAAAGGTCTTGTGACCCAAAGGCCCAAAGAGCATCGACATCGGCATGGCTTGCCAGAACTTCGCCCAATTCTTGAGAATCACCTGTAACGATATTGATGACGCCGGCTGGAACATCGGACGTTTCAAGAACCGAATAAAGATCCGTCGCAGCCAGTGGATTGGCCATACTGGGCACCAGGACAACGCGATTGCCCATCGCAATCAGCGGTGCAACCAGGCTTATCGCGCCGAGCAACGGGGCTTCGTCTGGGCAAACAACACCAACAACGCCAATCGGCTCGTTCATTGCCAAGGCTACGCCTCGCAAAGGTGGCACATGCACACGACCGTCGTTTTTGTCGGCGTAGGCGGCGTAAGTGAACAGGCGGTTGATGGTGGCATCAACTTCCTTGGCGGCTTTTGCTGATGTGATTCCGGCAACGCTTGCCATACGAGCGGCGAATTCTTCGGCTCGAACAGAGAGGTTTTCCGCCAGGTAGTAGATGACCTGCGCCCGATTGTGTTCGGTTGCAGTTGACCAGCCGGTCGCCTTTCGTGCAGCCGCCACCGCATTGCGGATGTCTTTGCGGTTGCCGACGCCGACCTCACCAATGATCTCGCCTTTCGGCGAGGCCACGGGGCGTGAATAGTTGCCATCAGGGCGCGCCTGTTTGCCGCCAATATAGAGCTTGGCTGTGCGATCGATGGCCGGTGTGTCAAAGCCTCCAGCATGGGGTTTAGGTTCTGGCATAGTTGCGGCCTGCCGGGGCTTTGCGCCTTTCCAGAATTTTGGTTTCAGATACTCAAAGGCGCCTTCTCTGCCCCCTTCACGACCAAAACCAGATTCTTTTTTGCCGCCAAAGCCGACAGAAGCATCGAACATGTTGGTGGCGTTCACCCAGACCACGCCGCTGTCGAGCTTGGCGGCGACATTGAGTGCCAAGCCGATGGTTTCGGACCAGATGGACGCGGCCAGGCCATACCTTGAGTGATTGGCAAGTTGCACGGCCTCATCTGGCGTGCGGAAGGTCATCGACACAGCAACAGGACCAAAAATCTCCTCGGTCGCAACGGTGGATGAAGTTCCAACATTGGAAAGCAGTGTCGGCGGGAAATAGCTCCCCGTGGCAGGAATGGCACCGGCGGGTTGATGCAGCGTTGCGCCTTCTTTCACGCCCTGATCGACGAGTTCTTTGATGCGTTCCAACTGAACCGGCGCGACGATGGCGCCCATATCGATGGTTTTATCGAGCGGGGCGCCAACACGCAGCGTTTCCATGCGTCGGGTGAGCTTCGCGATGAAATTGTCCGCAATACCTTCGTGCAACAAAAGGCGTGACCCGGCACAGCAAACTTGGCCCTGATTGAACCAGATGGCATCGACCACGCCTTCGACAGCGCCATCCAAATCTGCGTCATCAAAAACAATGAAGGGTGATTTGCCGCCCAGTTCGAGCGTCAGCGATTTCCCACTGCCAGCGGTTTGTTTGCGAATGATCTGGCCAACGTCTGTTGAGCCGGTGAAGGCAACCTTGTCCACATCGGGATGATCAACGAGCGCTGCGCCCGTGTCGCCCTCCCCGGTGACGATGTTGAGGACACCGGCGGGAAAGCCAGCGGCTTGTGCCAACTCAGCGATCAAAAGCGCTGTTAGCGAGGTAAACTCAGCGGGTTTCAGCACCACCGTGTTGCCGAGCGCCAGCGCCGGGGCAATTTTCCACGCCAGCATGAGAACCGGGAAATTCCAGGGGATAATCTGCCCGACGACACCGACAGGATCATGGTCCGGGAACTCTTTGTCTTGAAGCTGTGCCCAACCGGCATGGTGATAGAAATGCCGCGCAGCCAATGGCACATCAATATCGCGTGTCTCGCGAATTGGCTTGCCATTGTCGAGCGCCTCGATGACGGCGATCAGGCGTGCATTGCGCTGGATTGTCCGCGCCAATGCGTAAAGATGCCTCGCGCGAACATGGCCGGGAAGAGCCGCCCATTTTTTTTGGGCTTTGCGCGCAGCTTTGACCGCGGCATCCACATCATCGGACGACCCCTGCGCAAGCTTGGCAAGATGCTCGCCGGAGGCGGGTGCGTGGCTGTCGAAGGTGGTTGAACCTTGGACGAACTTACCATCGATGAAATGGCCAAAATCGGCGTCATGCTTGGCGATCCAAGCGCGCGCTTCACCATCAGCCTCAGGTGCTGGGCCGTAATCCATCGTGTCGAAATAGTCAGCAACGCTCATGAGCGGATCATCCAATTGGGTGGCGAAGGAAGGCGGAGTACGCGCCGGTAACATGATGTTCAAGCTGGCGCTCAATGTCGGCCAGCAAGCTCGACGCCCCAATGCGGAAAAGATCGGGCTCCAGCCATTCGCGGCCCAGTTCTTCCTTCATAAGAAACTGATAGTTCAGCACATCCTTAGCCGTCGAAATTCCGCCAGCAGGTTTGTATCCGATTTTGATGCCAGTGCGCTCTTCATAGGCGCGAATACAGCGCAGCATGGTCAGCGAAACGGCCAAAGTGGCGTTGACGCCTTCTTTGCCTGTGGACGTTTTGATGAAGTCTGCGCCAGCCATCATGCAAACAAGCGATGCACGGGCGACATTGCGCAGCGTCTTGATATCGCCGGTGGCAAGAATTGCTTTCACGTGCGCCTCACCACAGGCTTCGCGATAGTCACGCATTTCATCGTAGAGCGCCTGCCAATTTCCGGTGAGCACATGTTCGCGGGTAATGACAATGTCGATTTCCTGCGCCCCATCGGCAACCGATTCCTTGATCTCTTGAACCTTCAAATGATGCGGTGAGAGACCGGCTGGAAAACCGGTGGAAACAGCAGCAACAGGAATGCCTGTGCCCTTCAGTGCATCAACAGCCGTGGCAACGAACCGGTGATAGACGCACACCGCGCCGGTGGTGAGGTTGCGCTCGGCCATGCCAAGCGCTTCGAGTAAGTCCGGGCGCACAGGCCGAGCAGCCTTGGCGCACAAGCGGCGCACCCGTCCTTCAGTGTCATCGCCATTGAGTGTGGTGAGATCAATGCAGGTCAGCGCCTTCAACAGCCAGGCAGCTTGAGCGTCCTTTTTCACCGTGCGGCGGCCGGGCAGTGTGGCGACACGCCGTTCGGTTGCCGACAGATTGACGCGCACATCACGGACCCAACCAAGATCGAGTTCCATCGCCTCGTTGCGAGGATGATGAGGAGCATTGTGGCCAAGATTTGCATCTGGCGTGATGGGGGTGACATTGGATGTCATCGGCTTTACCCGCTTGCGTGTCATGGGCCACGGCGTAACGTGGAGAGCACCCTGCTTAGCATGGCAGATTGATCAGGGGCCAGTGTTGTGAACCGCTTGAGGTGGCCCGGAATTCGTTTTTTGGAAGGTTGATGAATGCACACGCCGACGTCGATCCCAGAGGGAACTGTTTTTGCTCGTACCGCGTGCAGTGAGGTGGGTGTGGACCCATCTGTCGGCAATTTGCCGCATCTGATGTTCCACTGGCAGGGCAAGACATTGGCGCCGCTTCATCGTGCGCCATGGGTTGAGGACAATGCGTTTCCCGACACTATGCCGCCGGTTGATCGCAAGCTGTCTGGTGACTTTGTGTGCGCACCCTTTGGAAGGAGCGATGTTGAGCCTTCCCCGCCCCATGGCTGGAGCAGCAACAGTGCGTGGCGCCTTGATAGCGAAAACGGGGATGGCCTTCACTTCACGCTGGATAAGACGATTTTGGGCGCGCGGATGACCAAGCATCTGCGCCCTGCCCCGGACGCGCCCTTGCTCTACCAGGTGCACACAGTTGATGGTGGATCCGGTGGGCTGACCTTTGCGCACCACCCGATGATGCGTGTGGCTGGTGGCGCGCGTCTGTTCACGTCACCCAAACGCTTGGCTGTGACGCCAGACATTCCGATTGTTGAGGAGCGTCATGCGCTCCAAAACGGTGTCGCGACTGCTGATCACGCCGCCATTCCGGCGACGCGCGGAGGGACTATCGATGTGACGCGGTTGCCCATTGCCGAAAGCGATGAAGACTTTGTTGCTTTGGTAGAGGCTGAAGAATCAGAGCTGGGTTGGACTGCGGTTATCCGTGAGGCCTTCGACGATATCGTTTTCGTGTTGAAAGACCCGTCCGTTCTGCCTCTCACGATGCTTTGGCACTCCAATGGTGGCCGTGAAGACGCCCCATGGAGTGGTCGCCATCGCAGCGTGCTCGGCATCGAAGATGGTATTGCTGCCGGCGCTGCCGGGCACAAAGCGGCGCTTGGTGAAACCGTGTTTTCCAAAGCCGGTGTGCCAACCGTTTTGAGTTTGGCTAGTGGTAAGACCCACCGTGTTGCGCATGTGATTGGCGCGGTGCCCCGCCCTGCTGGCTGGGATGTGGTCACCGGCATCACAATTGATGGTGACGTGCTCTCACTCCACGAAGCGAACGGTGGAACAGTGGATATGCCGTTTGACCCTAACTTTTTCGATCGTCTGGCTTAGGTCTCTTTGGCGCGGTTTTGCTGGTTTCCAAACGAGCGTCTGAAAAGACCCATGGACCACGCACGCCCGGAATGCCTTCGGGCGCAATCCGCAGACCTCGCGCAGCAATTTGCTCATCTTCCAAGGCTTCACCGACGGTATTGATGGGACCTGCCGGTACGGTCGCATCTTCAAATGCTGAGAGCAAATCCTCTGACAGGCGCGCCCGTGTGGCCTGCGTTAGGTGATCGATCAAAGGATCGCGATTGGCAACGCGCGCTGCGTTGGTCGCAAATCGCTCATCACCCGGCAGTTCTTGAAGTCCTAGAACGGCGCAGCACCTTGCAAACTGATCGTCATTGCCGACGGCGATGTTGATGTGCCCATCCTTGGTTTGGAAGGTTTGGTAGGGCGCGATATTGGGGTGTGCGTTGCCCAGGCGCGTGGGACTGTTGCCACTGGCCAGATAATTCATGGTCTGATTGGCAAGCAGAGCAACCGAGCAATCAAACAGCGCCATGTCGATGTGCTGGCCTCGCCCCGTGCGATGACGTTGCTCAACAGCGGCCAAAATTCCCATTCCGCTGTACAGCCCAGTGACCAGATCGGAGATGGCAACGCCGGTTTTTTGTGGCCCACCATCTTCCTCGCCAGTAATCGACATCAGGCCCGACATGCCCTGGATCATGAAGTCATAGCCTGCACGCTGTGCATATGGCCCTGTCTGCCCAAAGCCAGTGATCGAACAGTAGATAAGGCGTGGATTATGTTTGGAGAGGCTTTCATAATCGAGGCCAAATTTGGCAAGCGTGCCGACTTTGAAGTTCTCGATTACGATGTCGGCGCTGTCGACAAGATCAAGCACCTTCTGCCTGCCAGCATCTGTTTTGAAGTCAGCAAAAACAGATGTCTTTCCGCGGTTGCAGGCATAGTAGTAAGCCGCCGAAGTATCGCCGTCCCGCTCAATGAAAGGTGGACCCCACGTACGGGTGTCATCGCCTTTGGGGCCTTCGACCTTGATAACCTCAGCACCCAGATCTGCCAGTGTTTGCCCAGCCCAAGGACCTGCCAGGATGCGGGCCAGTTCGATGACTTTGAGACCTTTGAGTGGCCCTGAGACTTCCGACATAGACAGATCCATACAGTTGCAGGTCTGGCCGAATGTTTTGCCAAACCAAAAACAAAAAGCCCGCCGATCTGGCGGGCTTTCGAGAATGGCGGGCACGGAGGGATTCGAACCCTCGATACGGCTCAACACCGTATACTCCCTTAGCAGGGGAGCGCCTTCAGCCACTCGGCCACGTGCCCAATCCCAAGAAACCCCGGTGTTTCCGGGGATTCGCGGCCACACAAGCAATGTGGCAACGCGCAGTTCTGTGCATCAAAATGCAGAACGGTGCAAGAACTTGCTGGGGCAAGCGGGGCATTTTTGGGGGAGTCGTTCTCTTGGTGTTCCCAGCCCCACCCTCAACAGAACCACAAGTCCCAACTCCCAAGCTTAAGAATGCGCTGGGAGAAGGGGAGAGAATGGAAGGAGGATCATAATGCGCTACATTTGGAAACCGGGCACGCAGATGAAGATGCACATTCAAGCTCACAATCACATGGGCGAAGGGCTAACGGGCGGCCTGTGCGGCATCACCTTCCCGGACGGCTGGCGGACCATCAATGCCCCATTTGGCCTTGGTAAGGGCTTATGCAAGCACTGCAAGGCCGCTGCAGATGGCCAACGGCAATTGCCCTCGTGGCTCACCCCCACAAACACGACGGAAGGAGAGAGGGATGGGTGAAGAACGCGACCCGCCGATAGACGATATCAAATACCTGTCCGGTCTAACCGTTGTCGATATTGGAGACCTGCGGGTAGCGCGCGGCAAATCTAGGCGACCTTACAGCGGATGCGATCACCGCAGCGTCGTCTATGACCAACATGAGCGGCGGATATGGTGCAAAGACTGCGAGCGGAACGTTGAGCCATTCGATGCTTTTGTGGCCTTGGCTGAGCGATACGGCACGGCACTAGATAACTTGGAGCGGCGCAGGAAAGAGATCACAGAAGCCGAAGGGCATACACTGCGGTCGAGAGCGGCTAAAGTGATGGATGACCATTGGCGCTCCACCAAGCATGCTCCATGCTGCCCGCATTGCAGGGAAGCCCTGCTACCTGAAGACGTTTTGAGGCCCCTTGCCAGAATGGGCAAGGAGATTGAACGGGCGCGGCGCGCCAAAGCACAAGGAAAGCCAGATGCTTGAACTGATCCTCTGCGCCAGCCTTATGGTCATAGACGGCGATAACGTGAGGTGCGATGGCGTGAACCTACGCATTCTCGGTGATGGTGCGCCTGATATCGTCGGGGTGGATGCGCCAGAAATCGACTGGCGGGCGGATTGCGACTACGAAATCCAGTTAGGGCAGCAAGCGACCGAACGGCTTGCACAGCTCATACAAACGCCCGGCTTGGTCATTGAAGATAGTGGGGAGATCGATCATTTTGAGCGTCCGCTGGTGACGCTAAGGCTGCCTGATGGACAGACAGCGGGCCAAGTGCTGATCGACGAAGGATTGGCCGTAGAATGGACGCCTGAGTATACGGCGAACTGGTGTGATTGAGATTATCAACGCTGTCATCGTTGTAGCGATATTCGCTGTCAATGTCGGGCTGATTGGTGCGGTCATTTATCGCCGTTGGAAGGACCGTCGTCGGGACCGCAGATAGACTTGCCGGTGGTCTTGATCAGATACTTCTCAAGCATCTCATCGGTCTCACGCTGAAACCGTAGAAGCTCTCGCTCTTTTAGATCGCGCGGCGGCTTGGAATCATTGTCCGGCGTCGGCTCTACCCACTTGTCACGTTCTGCTCTGGCAAAGGCACGAGCAGCCTCAAGCGCATCGACCTTACTGGTGATGACGCCGTCCCAATCGCGAGGGTCGCTTGAGTGCGGGAAATTGGCCACGGCCTTGCCATCCACAAGGACGGTGATATCGCCCCATTCCTCGTTGATCTTCCGGCCTTTGATCCGAACGCCGTCTGTGGGCTGCTCAACATGGGGCTCAATGCGATATCGGGGATTGTTGCGGTACTTGGCCTCTTGGTCTTTGGGAATGAGGCGCAAGGTGCTCTTAGAGACCAGCCGATTACCTTCTTCGGCCTTCCCATCCTTGATCGCCGCCCGGGTGGCTTGCTGACATGTCGGGCGCCCACCTCTATCCGATGGGCAAGGACACTCGGAAAATGGGTAGGTTTTGCTGTCACTGTAAGGGATGTGAAGGATCACCCTGCCTTCGTACAGATTGTCCCATTTCCGTTTGTTTTTGATCTTGGCCATGATGAGAACATAGCCGGAACAGACTGGGGCGGGTCAAGCCGCTAGATGTTGTGGGTCAGGGCTAGACAGGCTCACCATTGATGGCGGTCATCGTCTCGCGATGAAGCTGTGGGCTGACGTTCAGGATATAGCAAATCTCCCCTTCGTCATGAAGCACAGCTATCACCGATCCGTCCGGGAGTTGGACCGCACGCAGAAGCACGTCGCGAACATACCGAGAGCCTTGGCTTGTAGCCGCGACATAGGCAGCGGTTTCGCTTTCATCGAGGTCGTGCACTTGCCCACCGGCCTCGATCATCGCGGGATCAGGATCGGAGAGAGGCCCGCCGTTGCAGGCCATTACGCGCACAGTCATCATCGTCTGCGCTTTGGCTTGAAGCACGAAACTGCGCTCCATCATCACGCCCAACGCAAGGGCTACAATCAGACACAAAAAAACCGCCCCAATGAGGCGGCGTGCATTCCGGGCCATGATAAGCCCTCCTGTGATGTTGGTTTAGGGGTTATTGGGTGATGGTGAAATCGTCGCTGTAGACCGGCTCAAGCTGCTTGGTGATCCCGTAAGGGAGCCGAATGGTCACCGCCGCGCGTAAAAGGCAACCAGTGCCGGGAGCAGGTACAGCGCCTTGATAGGCCCATGGCCCAGAGATTTCTTTACCATCGGTGGGGTTTGTGGAGTCGCCGCGCCACGGAGCGCTTGAGAAGTGGCCGAACTCACCGTCTCCGTTTAGGTCGCAGAACAAAACATCGAGACCGCCCAGATTTGATTCACGCCGGATGTTTCGCTCCGAACGAAATTGAATGATCCCATCCGCCAAACTGGTATCCGCCACTCGAACCTCGGTGTAGGACACCCAGAACGATGCAGGCATGATCCAGTAAAAGGCGTAGTTGCCGGTCAGCAGAACAGCGAACGTGAGCAGATAGTAGGCAAAGAAACGGAAGGCGACGAAGCGCGCAAAGGCTTGAACAAGGGGCTTCATTTGCCACCCCCCATCATCTTGCGAAGGTCTTCACCAGCAAAAGCGCCCGACAGCGCGAGGGCCGCGACAAGGCCGATGTCAGAGAATGCCTGAACGGTTGAATGGACATAGAGGACCGCTGCCGCCCACAGAACCGCCGCGCCGAGCCGGACCCACTGAAACACCGTTGTCTTTCGTTCATCGGTCAATAGAGGTTTCCCACTCTTTGAGAGTTCGTGCGGCGATCCAACCAAGCAATGGCGAAACCAAAACCTGTAAAGCGAAGGGCAAGCCGTAGACCACCAAAAAGAAGGCCAGTATCCAGCATGCGATGATGATGAGGTTGGTCAAGCTCTACTCCCAGCAACCCTGTTGGCGGCCAAACGCATTGTGGGCGCCGACTTCAACAGCAAACGTTCTGTCGTTCGTGATAATGAATTGCCGGGTCTGTGCGTTCGGGTTCAAACGCTGCCAACCGTCACAAACACTCGCCGGTGCGCTCGTCTGGCACCCCGCCAAGAGCAATGCACAGATCATCATCAGACAGGCTTTGAAAGCGGTCATCGGTCGCGATCCTTTCGCGCAGGAGTTCAACGGATTTGGTGAGGGATTGCTGGCGTTCGTACTCACGACCATCTGAGGTGCCTTTCATGTAGGCTATGAGGCCCACAGCAGCGGAGACGCCAAGCGCGATGGCAATCGTGCGAAGCCATGAGAAGGGGTCAGGGATCATTTCGAGGCTCCTGCGAGACCATGCGCCCCACCACGCCTAAGACGAGGATTGCGCCCGTTACGATAGAGGCCAGATCATCGCCGGTGCGTTCCTTGAGGTCGGGCGGAATGAACACCCACGCACCCTGAATGGCTGTGGCCAGAACCATTGCTTGAACAGAAAACCATCGCCATGCGCGGCGAGCGTTTGGAACAATCGTCATGATGTGAACTTTCTCAAAATCCATTGCAGGAAGCGCGCAAAAGAAAAGCCGCTCTGAGGCGGCTGTGGTGGGATATCTTCCGGTTTGGGTATGTCAGGGGGTGGAGGCGCTTCTTTGGCCCTGAGACGCAGCACATCGGCGTCTATCTGCGCTTTGGTCAGCGGGCCAAGGATGCCGTCACTGTCGAGCATGGCCTTGGTGTTCTGATACTCAGTGACAGCGACTTTGGTCAGGGTGCCATCAAGGCCATCGGGCTCACCTTCATAAAAACCAAGATCGGCTAGCTTTTGTTGATAGGTGGCGAGTTGCTCATCGCCCTCCAAAACGATTTCCGGATCGGGTGGCACTGGCCGCGACGATGCCGACTTGCTTCCAAGAAGTTCCCTCAACCGCTCCTCATTTGGCGGTGACGGAACAAAGCGCTCGGAAACCGGTCGCTTGCCATACTCTGTCCGTAGCTTTGTATGATAGCCGTTCGACTTGTAGCCTGCGCCGTTGTACCCGCGCGCAAAGCTCGACCATTTTTTATTGCGAAGATGGCGCTGAAGCCGATTGCCGACGATGAAGCGAGCGATTACCAACACCTGCGCGCCCTTGGAATGTTTCATCGCCTCTACAAAGGCAAACACGTCATCAAACCCGCAAACTTGATAGTTGAACCCCATAACCTGACCCAAGCCCCATGAGCACGATTTCAGGGCCGCTGCCGGGTCAATCCGCATGGCTTTTTCAAGCCAGTTGTAACGCTCGGCTTGCGAGCGGAGATAGGGCTTCGTGCGCCAGTGCCGATAGGCCAAGCCCTGTGCAACCGCCTGATCTCGCTTTGACCCGGCGCCAAGCTGGCGATAGAATACATGCGGCTCGTTGAGGATGATTGGTCTGCGATCTTGAAAGCCTCGGTTGCGGCTCTCAATGGCCATTACTGCGCGCAGCATCGCTACTTCACAGCCAAGATAGCCGGCGACGATTTCAACGTCGGACGGCTTAAGAGGAAGTGCCACGCCTCGAAAATCCATCATTCTTCCTTCCAATAAAAAACCCGCCGAAGCGGGCTGGTGTTGTTGCCAAAGTCTGTAAATCGGGCCGAACAGAATGACGCCGATCAGCATGATCAGGCCCATGGCCCATTCAAGCGGGCCACCTGTTTGCGCCACGCATAAAAAAAGGCCCCAATCGGAGCCGCCTAGGTCATGGATTTCGCAACAAGGTCGCCAAAGTGTCGGGTTCCATGGCCAGCCATCAGGCCACCATGTGCAGCCGTCAGACAATATCCTTGGCTTGCATCCAAGCCGTGTCGATAGCCGCGTTTCGCTCAGCCTCAGTTAGGCCGGGGAAAACAGTGTCATCTAGGGCGTCAAAGAGCGGATCGCTTCGCTCGTACAAGCCGCCAGGAGGAGAGCGACGTTTGGCCCGCGCAACCGCCCGCACTGTTGGGTCTGTGATCGCATTGATTGCGGCATCAACAGCATCCACCTTGCCCAATATTTCAAGCATGGCTTCAAACTGGAACGGCTCAAGAGGGTAATCGTTTGGGTCGGTCGATGCCGAAGGCGGCGACGGCGGAGAAAACGTTCCGTCACCGTTATCAACATATCCAACCCGTGTGTTGGATGGCACGCTTATATAACTGGTTGCAGGATTGGGACGAATGATCCTGACAACACCGTTGATCACAATTGCATATTTCATCTTCAAACTTTCCAATAGCGTATGCGAGTGTAAATGTTGTTGACGCTGAAACCCGCGTTAACGCCCAGACCATCGCCAGCCTTGGCGGTCGTTACTCGATGTTCAATGCGATAAGATTTGCTTGCAACAGCAGCGCATCCACCCCGAGAATGCGTTTGAACGCTATCTGAGCTTCCGCATCGAGCAGCTTCACCATATGCGGTGACGACACCGTCCGTGACGTTGTAAAGCCGCGTCATATGGTTGTTTGCCAAGTAAGCAGGGGCAGACCATTCCACCCAGCCATCTTGATCAAAGGTCACTTGATTTGAGGAAAGTGTTACGTGACTGTCCGGGTCATAATCGACGGTGTTCAGGGCGCGCGTCACCCAAGAACCAGCCGTGCTGCCGCCCGCGTTTCCCGCACTTTCTTCCTGGATCACCGCGTCAGGGACCGCCCCGGATGCGTGTGCCGCTATCGATTGGGAAGTTCGTTGGGGGGTCATAAGTTTGCTGGCAGACGTTCCAGCTTCAGCTTCAGCTTGCGAAGCGATATCGGCTGTTATTGTCCGATCCGCGCTAAGGTTGCCCCCACCAGTTAGCCCGGTGCCAGTATTGACCGCGCGCGACGTCTCCGGCTTGGCGTTGTCCAAATGGTCCAACGCCGCCCCTACATCTGCACCCGTAACACCGCTGTCGTTGGTGATGTCGGATGCGTTGAAGGATGAGGCCAACGGCTTAGGGTTCAGCAGCACCCACGCACCGGACGCGCTGTTAAAATCAGCGCGGTAGATAACGTCAATGGGGCGATTGGCAACAATCTCGCCCTCCACAACATTCGTGCCGTCAACGGTTTGAATCTGCTTTACACCGCGCCCATCAGCATCAAGTGTCGCGTTATCGAGGCCGTTCGCGTGTGGGATCAGCGTTAAGCGGATACCGCTAGCAAGTTCGCCTGATTCAATCACGCTGCGCGTCGTAACGGTGAAGGCCGAACCGGTGCCGCCTGTCTTTGCAGCCTGGAACCCCGCCAAATCCATGAAATAGAGGCGTAGGCGCCGCATCATCCCGCGCATACCGTTGTTCAGGTTTCCGGCAGCGCAGTTCTCAGCAATATCAACGCCATCGACAGACGTGTTGTTTGCCGCCGTGGTGGACCAATTAAAAATGCCCATCTGTTACCTCTTAGTAGAAATCTGAACCAAGGCTGTCGGCCCATGAATCGTGAGCACTTGCGCCCGTGCCACCACTGCGACCGGTCACGCTCGCGTAAGTCGGCAGGCCGGTGTTATCTTGCCAATTTGGTGTGCTTGACGAGGGCAAGTTGCTGCCCTGAACCAAGTTGAGGTTACCGTTCATCGCTTGCTGGACGCCATAGCCGCCAAAGCCACCGATAAGGCCGCCAATCGGCCCACCAAACATGCTGCCGAGTGCGGCGCCCGCCATTTGTCCAACGCGCGGCTCGATCCAGTCGTTGAACCCGTCAAAAGCTTGCAACAAGGATGATGCTTGACGCCGGGTTGGCGCTGCTACGGGGCTGGGAACACTGCGCACTCGCGAGCGCGCCATGGGCGCTCCTACCATGCCAACATTCGGCCCCATATTTGGTCGGGCCGTGGGGTTGGGGACCATGCCGAACTTTGGCAGCGTATCCGGCCTCGCCGTAGGTCGTGGAACGGATCGTTGAGGTGCCGCGATGCGCTCTCGATAGGTCTCAGTGATGGTGCGCGGTGGTTCGGGTGGCGTTGGCGCAGCGGGCGCATATTGAAAGTCAGTGGGGGAGCGTTGCATAGGTGCGCGCGAGGCGCTTTCCCATGCAGAGTATGCCGGGTTCGCAACCTCCCGTGTACGTGTGGCGTACTGGAATTGATCGGGAGACCGGCGCGGTAAGTGCGTGCCGTAAGACCCCCGCGGCGAAACACGCATGGGGGCAGATGCAACGCTGCGAGGCGATAGGGCGTCGTTAAAGCCCTGATTGACCCTTGGCGTCACATTGGCAACCGAGCCGCCAGAAACCGGCTGAGAGGGGCGGGAAACGCCACCACGGCCATTTTGCGGGCCATAGGTTGGTTGAGGCAGGCTTGGTTGCGCGCGGTAGGTGTCTGACAGGCGGGGCGTTGTTTCGGCGGGCAACGGTCCGAAGTCGGTTGCGCGAGGGTCGCGGCGTTCTGGAAGGACTGAGGGGCGCGGTGCCGGTGTCCCCTGTCGAAAGTATTGACGCCCCCGTTGCAGATCTTGAAAGTTCTGAGACTGGTTAACCCAATCTGCGGGGCCGCGCCCATCGCGGGGATAGCCCCAAGAATCGGGAGTATCGCGGGTGTCGGCATGCAGCATTGTGCCTGTTGCGCCAATCCCGCGCGCGCCGCCATAAATAGCCGCATCAAGAGTAGCGACACGCTGTTCAGGCGTTAGCCCGCGCAAGGAAATATCGACTGCGTTCCCTTGCCTGTGTTGGCTATTTCGTGCCGGGTTCCAACCCTCTCGCCTCAAGCGATCATGGTCGGCTTGCGACCGATAACCATGATTGATTGTGATTTCAGGGACGCCGCTACGATCTTGAATGTGGCCAAGCATTTGCTGCGCGCCTGTCGATAGCGCGTCAATGGGCTGTGCATTTGGCCCCAGCGTCACCTCACCGCGACCAATGTAACCGCCAAGCGTTCGTTGTGAAATCGGCGTTTCGGCTGTTGGCGCCTGGGGAAGCGACGCAAGATATGATGGGCGAGCCGTTGGGCTTGGCACGCTTGGCGCTCTTGCAGCAATCATTTGACCCGGTGCCGCCGGTGTCGGGGGCGCGATGGCTGCAAGCTCTTGCGCATTCAAATCCATTGCGGGGTTGGGCTGGTCTTTGCGATCCTGCGCCAAGTCTGGCGCAGCCATGGCGTAGGATGGGCGACGCTCCCCTAAAGGGCGGCCCATGTAACGCTCGTCGTTATAGAAGATGTGCGGCCCTGCCTGTGCCACTCTTTCAATGGATCGCGACCATGGTGGGGTTATGAAATCCGCGTGGTAGTGCGTGGCGTTCGGCGCGCTTGGCTGCAATTCTCCTGAGAAGAAGTCTTTTACCGCGCCTTCCCAATAATCGCGGTTGGCGTCATAATTTCGACGAGATGTGTCAACGTGCTGACCCATCCACGCATTGTATTGGCCAGCATTGCGCACTACGTCAGAATAACTATCGTAGCTGCGCACTTGAGATCGACCGAACCGCATTGGTTCATCAGTGCTGAAACGGTTGACAACCGTAGCCAAAATGTTGGCTGCTTCAATGCGCGTTTGCGGTTCCGTTAGGGGTGATCGGCGTTGATCAATTTCCCCGGCAAGAGTCATCGCGAGGTCGCGAAGCTCCTGCTCCGTAGGTTCACGAAGGCGAGAGGCCATGAATAAGACCCTTCTTGGAATAGCAATCGCATCCCTTGCGGTTATGCCCGCAAAGGCTGATACGGCGTTTTGGTTTACGTGCGATTTTGATGGCGGGGCTGGCGTTCAATCCACCAGCTTTGGACTGTTTGCCAATACGGGCGATGGCTCGATTGCCCTTGGAGACGATAGCGACTTGCGGCCTATTACTTGGCGCGATGTGGGGGAAACCACCCACATTTTTTTAGACGATTTGACCCCACCGAGATGGGTATTGTCATTTGACGCAGAAACTCAAACTGCGCTGGGTTACGCAGACGGCCACTTGGTTACGGCTAATACCTGCCGTGGTGGGGCTGAATGAAAGAAGATGACGAGATTCTAAACGACCTCGCGAATGGCTATTCGCCACAACCCACTCAAGAAGACCTGCTCCAGGATATACTATCCACTCAGCAAGCGATTTTGGACGAACTCACGCAGATCAAGAGGTCTGTTCATATACCATTCGGCACTGTCATCTTCGGGATAGTCGCGATCAGCCTCGCCTGGTACTTCTTCAAATAGAAAAGGCCGCCCGTAGGCGGCCTCTCCGGTTAGCTCTTGATCAGGCGCAAGTTGCCCTGCCCCCGCTTCTGCTCGATATAGGCCATGATTTCGGTCTTGCCGCCGTCCGCAAGCCACTCTTTCGCGGTCGTCTTGTCATAGACGAGCACGGAGACATGCCCGTACAAGTCCTTCAGTTTCACCGCCACGCCCTTTTCGGCGTGATAGCGGCGCAAGCGGCGAGAAATGAACCCGCCAAGCCCACGAAGGCCCTTGCGATCTTGCACACCGGCCATGTTGCCAACCTCATAGGCGGTGACACCGCGAACCAAGCCGTATTCTTGCTCGCCAATCTGCTGAGCGACGAGCTGGGGCACAACCTCATGCAGCGCCTTACCGACGATGCCTTTGAACATACCGCCAAGAGCCTGCATCACCTTCGGGTCCATGTCGGTGACCAAGCCGGCGTAATCATCTTTGACGTCAGGATGGACGGCAATGCCCTTGGACCAGAAGTCGTGCAGAGCAATGGCTGACTGCTCCTGGTAGCGTTCAACCTTCTCCTTACGATCCTTGTCCTTGATCTTGTTGGGATTGATCGAGGCAAGCCACAGGGGAAGCTTGGCAGCCGGGATGCTGAGCATCTGGTATTGCTTCCCATCTGCACCAGTCGTGCGCATATGTGCACAACTGAATTTACCTGACTGGGCTTGCAAGCGGTCGCGCTGACGGCTCCATGAGATACCAAGCGCCTCAACAATGGAGCGCATTGCAACCCATGGCTCGCCTTCATGCTCGAAAGTCGGGAGAAAGTCTCCATCGAACTGGAAGGTGCGAATTTCCACAGCCCCACCGATTTTCACCGAATTGGCTGTCAAGTCTTGTACTTTGTCGATTTTTGACATTCAACAATGTCCTTGTGCTTGCAAGGCTCGCACGCCTTGCTGCCGAAGGCGGGCGGACAGGTAGGTCTCGGCAAATTCCAGCCTGTCCGTCCCGCAACCGGTGGTGCGACACCGGGCATCCGCCCCGCACGGGCGAATTCTTCAAATTATCCGCGATTTTAGCGCATAAGCAAAGCATCATTTCCTTTTCCACAGCTCACCAGTGTTCTTGGTGCGTTCTGGGTCAGGAAAGTGGCTTGTGAATCAGCACAGCCCACTCATCTTCGGCGGGCTGTTCGGCGCCCTGCAAAAGAGAGCGAGTTGCAAAGCGGTCGAGTTCAAAGCCGCCATCGTAGCGACGATTAAGCAAGTCCCGGAGAATTTCCGCGTGCTGCGTGATCAACTGATCAAGTTCGTCGTGCGTTTCGAGCAGAACCCTGCCTGTGGCGACTCCGGCAGCAAGGCCAATGATTGCCATGCGGCGGTCGATTCCGGGCGGTTCTGTGGTATGAGCAGCGTCAGCCATATCGATCACTCCATTTGATCGGTGTCGGTTAGGGCCGGAGTGGAAGTTGGCGCTTCCCTCTGGCCTGACTTTTTGCTATCATAAAGTTATGAGCGACGCAATACTAAATCCTACTAAAAACCGCATGGGCAGGCCGCCCGTGGACAGCGAACAGATCAATGTTCGATTTCAGCGCCCTCTCCTCGACGCGATAGACGCCTACATGGCAGAGAGCGATATCAAATCCCGGCCAGAGGCGATAAGGCAGCTTGTTCAGAAGGCGCTTACTGCAACGCCCCCGTAGCTTCTTGGCTGCTATCTTCGAAGCGCGACAGTTCAAGCGCCATCACAGCCCTCACCAACGACATTCGCTGTGGAGTGCTCAGTCCCGGGCGGGCGGGAACTTCTCTTAACATTTGCTGATAGAGTGGAGAACGCTGCCGAATAAGGATGTCGGCGCGCCTCAACGCATTTTCCGTCAACTTGTTTGAAATACTGCGCATCGCGCGGCCCGTAAGCGCTGTGCCAGCAGCGCCTAGACCTAACCCAACAGGGCCAGCTACATGCGCCCCTGCAGCGCCTCCCAAGCCAGCCGCTGTGATGCCGCCAAGCCCTCCGCCGCCGCCAAGAAGGTTGCCTAAATAGCGGGTTCCATTCTGCGCTGGCGTGCCAAGAACAATTTGTTCAAGTGCCGCTAGTTCCTCTTGCGAGTATCCAGCGAACGGACGGCTACGCGTGAGACCAGTCGCGACGCGCCCGCGGATTTGGTTGCCAAGGTTCTGCCCACTGTTTGCCGCAGATGATCGTAGTTCTGCGGTTTCGGCAATGCCGCCGATTTCTCTGGACCGCATACCCGCTGCGTAGTTCTGATTTGCCTCGTTGAGGGTGCTCGCGGCAGATCGCTGCGCGGTGGTAGGGGTTCCAGAAGGCTGCTGAATAAACTCATCCACGAGGCCCATAGCCCTTCGGGCTGCCTCGCGCTCTGTAGGTTCAGTGGATTGCTGAGCGAGCCGCCCAAAAGTTCGCCTTGCCGCGTGGAGACCTTCGATTGTCCCAAATCCACCTTCGGGCGCGTCAGTGAGCCTTTGAAGCGTTCCGAAGGTGCGGGGAGCCGTCGCGTCATTGAAACCGTCCTGATTCATGCGCGCCATCGCTGTTCGCGCAGATCGGACTATATCATCAGCAGGATAGGTCGCGCCACTACTCCGCATCATGTCGTATTGGGCGCCCGCTGTTTGGCGAAGTTGCTCAGCACTTGGAGGATCAACGCGAGGGCGCCGCAGCGAACGAGTAGCCCCCGGTATCGCCCGATCCCCTGCCCTCACCGCAGGATTTGCAGGCGAGAAAATTGATGCGAACTCCAAAGACCTACCGATGGCATCGTCGGTGATATTACCCTGCTCGTCCATCACTTGAAGCTCACCGCGCATAGCCTCGCCAGGCGCAGAGATAGCCCGCCCGATAGCACCGGTTATTCCTGCGTCCCAATCAAGACGATATTCATCTCCATATCGAGAAACCGGGAAAATGTTGCTTGAGCGCGTGGGCTGCTCGGTCTGTTGCTGCGCGGCGGCGCGAGCTTGAGCAATCGCTATAGCTTGACGTTGCCCCAAACTAAGTTCGGTCATTGGGCGCCAGCCTGGAACAATGCGCGCTGTTCAGGCGTCATGAACTCCCAAACTTGTGCCGCATTCGGGTCAATGCCCTGCGGTGGCGTGATGGAACTAGAAGGTTGGGTTCCAGCTCGCTGCGTGAGGGTCTGAAGACTTGGGGTGCTTGCATCAAGCTGGGAAAGCTGCTCGCGATATTGCTGTAAAGCCTGCGCTTGTGTAACGCCGTTGACGATATTTTGCTGGTACTGCTCAGCAATCTGCCCGCGCGATTGGTCATACTGATTTAGTGCTCGCATCCCCTCAATGATTATCTGGTTGCCCCCAGGTTGGTTGATAAGGCGCGGCAAACTTGCCTGGAAAAGGCGTAAGTCAGCATCAGACATTGGGCCAGAACCAGGCGGTCGCATTTGCGGAGCCATTTGGTTCAATATCGCTTGCGCAGCCGCAGCTTCGTCACCCCCCTCGACCGAAATACCCATGCTATTGGCTAGGCCAGTCACGCCGCCAGCCCATCCCTGTGGTGCGGTTTGTAAAAGCCGATCCAATTCTTCTATTTGAACGGATGAACGGGCTGCTTGCTGGCCCGCCTCGATGATCCCACTAGACTGCTCAACAGCATCTTTCGTTATTTCTTCAATGCCAACCGGATCGCCGCCATTGTTGACTGTCACGTTAGTTCCGGCGCCACCGATCTGGGTAATTCGCCCATTCGGGCCACGCTGGAACCGGCTATTCTCAGGCAAGCCCATTTGGGCAGCTTCTTGCGGCGACAAAACGGAGTATCCCGGCTCTGCGGGCGTCAAAGCCTGGCTCAACATCGTTGAAGCTGTGCCAGCACGAATATGCTGCATCGCTTCGTCGTCGGTCATGTTGGGATTGTAGCGACGGAGAAGGGCAACGGTGGCGTTGCGGTTCTGTTGTTCCTCTTGCTGCTCGCGCCTGCTTTCTGCGTTTTGCCGGTCGTAGTCCATGCCAGCGGCCATGCCTTGAGGCAAAGCATCGAACCCACCCGACATCAGCGCAGCGCCCGCATTCATCATCATGCCCTGCCGGTCCTGCAAGAATGGCCGCATACGGGCAAAGAAGCCTTCCCCCTGCCCTTGAGGCGCAAGAGCCTGTGAACCGCCCTGAGGGCCGCCTAGAAGGCCATTGAGCATGCCCCCCTGATCAAGCGAGCCATCACCCATGCGACGAGGCACGGCCTGCATCGTGGGATTAGGTGGGGTCATGTTGCCGAAGCGACCGAGCATATCGTTATGCGACCGCCCCGAATTGGCAAACCCACGGTTGACGATCATGTCAAGAAGGCCCTGCATTCTCTAAAACCCCGCAAGCATACTGGCGCCCATCAGGCCGCCGCCCAAAAGTCTTTCAAATGTTGATGGCGACTGGTCTGGTGCGAGCACCTGGCCGCTGGACGTGCCGCCCATTTGCCCAGCACCACCAGCAAGCGCCATCGCGCGCGACAATTCATCGAAGCGGGCTGACTGACTCTGATTGTGGCGATTGATCTTATCTTGAAGCTGGCGGCCAGACAGGTCTTCTTGCATGTTCCCAACCTGCATCAACATATCATCCGGCATGGTTTGTGCCGCGAACAGGTTCGGAGCCATCTGCGCCGCGCCGAGCATATCCGCCGTGGCGCCGCGATACAGATCGTTGAGGCCAGATGCACCGCCCATGGCAATTTGATCCTGACCTTGGCCAGCGCCAACCAACTGGCTTTGCGCACCGATCATGTTGGCGCGCTCTTGTCCGTGATCGCCATAGCGCAATTGTGAGGCCATCTGGCCGACCTGATCAACCACCGCACCAGCATGTGCTCCGGACCCATACCGGCCAGCCGAACCAAAGCTCTCGTCAAGCTGCTCGCGAATGTCGTTGCCTGTGTCAGAAATAACCTGATCGAGAAAGGGGTTGCTGTTCATATAGGCGCCAGACGCCGTGTCCATCATGCCACGAATGCCCATAGCGCTTTCTGGCCTGTAGCCACCTTGAGAGACTCGACCAAACGTATCAGCCGCCCCCTGTTGGCCAGCCTGCATGCCATTGCCGACAATGATGTCGTTTGCCGCCCCGATGGCATTCCCGAAGATTGGAGATCCTTGCTCACCAAGCGCCTGCATACGTCCCATGGCCTGCTGCGTCGGCGCAGAATAATCGACAACCGTCGATTCCGGGTAAGGGTCCATGCGAAAATCGCCATCCCCAAAGGCCGACTGTCCTTGACCAATTACGTCTTTGAGAAACGGCTGCGCGGCGGACCATGGCTCTTGATTGTTGGTTTGGGTCTGAACGACCTGCCGATCATTGTTATCACCCATCAGGCAATCTCCAATTCCGCCACAACATGCGTGACTTTGAAATCCTTGTCGGCCAATGCGCGGGTCCATCCCTTGCGCATCTGCCCCTTGATCCGGATGCAGCCTTGCGACCTGAACCAATCAACCATGTCATTGAATAAATGCTGCCAAAGCTTCCGTCCGGAACCGACGCAAAAGGCGATGCTGCCAACGCGATCCAGATTGCGGAACTGCTTGATTTCTAGGCCCGCAACAGCCTTGACCTCACCATCGGCAACGGCGGCCAAAATTTGAACGCGGCCTGACACAACGTCTTCAACAACGCTAACGGTGTCCCACTCGCCGCCCGTGTCGCGCTCAAGCTGTTTCAGCCAAGGCTCAAGATGGGCAAAACTGTTTGCGTCAAGCGTCGTGGGTTGAACCCACCAGGCTTCAACCGCCGCCACGGTTGCGCTCAAATTCGGTAAAGAAGGCAGTCACGTGCAACCGATTGGCATGGCCTGCGGTAACCGTGATTACGTCGCCATTTTCGCCAAGCTCGATGATGCCGGGAAGCTCAAGCGGAACCGTATCGTTGAGTGCAACAGATTCAGCCGTCCATAAAGCGAAGGTTGCCCCGCCAATCGTCGCCGTGACGGTGAGTGTTGATGCAGTGCCACTGTCATTGGCTACATGAAGGCCGTGAAACGCCTTATCCGCCCGCCCAGCGTGTTCCACCACGACCGTTGCATTGGTGCTTGTGAGGTCCGTCAACGTCGATTTAGGCGCACCACGCGGAACGACAAAGACAGTCATCAGTTCTGCCCCGTGCGTGCGTGTTCGGGTATTTCAATCCCACTGGCAACAGACCAATTTTCATTGGCCGGGATGCGAACCTGAAAGCGGTGATATCGCCCGTTTGCACGCGTTGTTGCGAGACCGGTACGGCTTGAGGGCGTGACCTCATCGCGCCATGTGCGCGTGTCGGTCGGGGTGTTTTGCGTCGAAACGCGCCCCAACCACGCGTTGGTTCCTTCAATTTTGGGACGGAACCCCCTAACGAAACTACGACCATCAGGGTTAAGCTGCACATCGGCTGTTTGCAGCGTGGCCTCCATATTCAGGCCGGTGAACGTGACCAACTCGAAATTTTCATTGAACCCAGCCAAGAAGGGGCGCCCACCAAGCCAGCGGCGGCTATCAAGGCTCTCGGTCATAGTGTCGATGTTGCTGAAAACCGAACTATCCAGCGTATAGCCGGGCGAGACCGACGAAAACACGTAAGACAGGTTCACCGGCATATCAACCCATCGCCCCGAAGGCGGGTGAAACCCGATCATGCGTGGCGTGTAATCATCCGAAGCCCAGCCGTTTGTCGGGTAGCGCCAAAAAACAATGTCGTTGACCTCATCATAGGCGCCTTGGACGGCCCAAAGCTTGGATGCGTCAACCTGTTCTCGCATAAACCAGCGATTGACGCGCTCAGCTCCTACATTCTGCACGCCACCGCCCGGCATGGCCGCATAGAAGCCGCTTTCCGCAAGGAAGAAACCGCTTGCTGGGCCTTGAACTAAAGATGCGTGCTCAATAGCACCGGTCGGCTCCACAACCTTTTTGAAGGCAAAAAGAAGCGTGGCGCCTGCCCGCACCGCATACTGAATGCCGCGTTGCTGGAAAATGAAGGCACCCTCACCAGCTGGCAGACCGCCAGTGACAGACCCGCCAGTTCGAAATGCCTGATAATCGGCGCCATCGCGGCCAACCGTCCAAAAATCCTCAGAGTCGCGGCCCGACCAGCGCACCTCATTAGGTGAATTATCGAGCTTCATAGCCCACACGCGATCCGCAAAGGGCATGCCATAAGCCGCTGTGGGGGGTGACCCGCCTAGATCAGTCGCATTGCCAGAGGTAATATCTGCAATTTTTGGCGTCATCCCGCCATTGAAGGCAATAACCTTGTCTACAAACGGCGTAAACGAAATGTATTCGGTGTTGTTCAACCCAAGCGATGAGGTTGTGATCTGATCCCAGCCCCACAATGCGGTGGCCGTGTTCAGCCGGTAGATATGGCTTGCGGTCGCGGCCATGACGGTAAATGCCCCTGCCGGCGTTTGCAGCATGACCGCCCCAATGGGCTTAGATGGTAGCGCATCAGACGCCACAACAGGCGACGGCATGGGGCCGTAATCGCTAGTGCCAACCGGAATGACGCCCTCGGCCAGATCGGATGCGCCGAGCGTATGGCTGGCAATATCAGGCGCGAACGGTCCAAATGGGATCACGGCGTTGCGCCCTTAACCCGGCTGCGCACTCGTCCAAAGCGCTGCAACATGTCCGCATCTTTAATACGCGCAAGCGCTGTATCCAAAAGAGCACCCCACGTCGCAAGGCGAACATCGTTCACGTTGAACGCTTCCGACTGCACCAGGCAGGCTAGATGATAAACATGCGGGAACGCACCAAGCAGCCAATTCGTCGTCACTGACGCGGATAGGGGCGCTAGTTTGCGATAATAGATCAAGCTGATGTCGGATGTCGTGGTTGGCCGAATGGTCATTTCACTGCCGACAATCGAACACACATAAGGCGTTGAGGCCGCCGTGCTGGGATAATCGCGCCGGAGCACAGACGGTTCAACCAATTGCAAATCCGCAACGGGACTGGTGCTCGCCCATGCCTCACGGAAGCCGCCGAAATCGGTGGGTAGGGTCACAACACCCGACGAGGGGGTGAGCGTTACCGTGGTTTCCGCCTCTCGAACCATCAACCGTGGCTCGGTGCGCAAATAGCCTTCAGCCAATTGGATCATCAAATCCAAGTATGAGGCCATGTCCGACCGCTCCAGCGTATCCGTAATCGAGGTTTTCAGGCTGTCACGGTCGGTGATCGACATGGCTAGACCTTGCCCTCAAACGTGCGGAATTTGGCGTTGTCGGAGTCATTCCACCAGCGCGAGACAAACTTGCTGTCACCCTGCTTGTTGGCTTCGGCAAGCCCGCTTGAATAGTAGATGTTAAGAGGAACGCGACCGAACACTTGGCCGTCACCCCACCGCTTGCCTTGGTTAGCTGAGAGGTCCATGGAATTGGCGGCGAGCAGCGCATCAGTGCGCTTGTGCTCGGTTCTTCGGATAATCTTGCCGTCGCCAAGGTCCAGCTCATAGCGCGTGAAGTCGGGGGTGTCCTCAACCAAAACCCAAGCGCCGCTGTTGAGAGGGTCAAGGGCGGGTTCCAGCTTCATTGCTTAGAACTCCACCGTATCGTCATCGGCTTGCGGCAAAGCATCCGCGCGGACGGCCACACCCTTCTCGATGCACGTCACGGCCTCATCGACAGGCAGTTCAATGACCTCACCAGGGGCCACCTTGCCGCTGCCATTCATGGGGTAGTAACCGCGCACAATTTTCACTGGAAACATGTTCTTCGGTTCAGGCGGCGTCGGTACGCTCGCTGCCTTAGGTGGGCGGCCAGGGCCGCGCTTTGGCTTGTCTGTCATATGATCCTCGGCTCAAAGAAAAGGGCGGAGATTGCTCCCCGCCCCATGGTTTGTCGTGAAGGCCGTTAGACCGTTAGGAAACAGCCGCAGAGAACGGTGTTGCTTCGGTGCCGGTAGACGCGGACCGAACTTGAACCGCCCACGTGTCAGCGGCACAGTCTATAAGCTCGATCATATCGCCCTTCAGGCCACCAGTGGTGGACCCGTCCAACGTGATCGTGTCGCTTGTGCCAGCCGTTTCCCAGCCGTTGACGGTGTTGCCGCCATCAGCCGCCGAAAGGGCCAGGCCCGTCATGATATCGTCGCCGGTCACCTGAATGATCACGTCGTTTGACGTGACCGTGGTGCCGATAACGAAAGTGTAACGATCCCCTTTGCCGGTGGCAGCGGGGAGCGTCAGCGTCAGACCAGCCGCCGCATTGACGAGGCAGATCGTGCCAGCATCGGAACGTGTAACCGCGCGCGAGGCCGTGATGACTTTGGGTTCATACATGGTCAGTTCTCCTTACGACGATGCGTTCATGCCGTTGAGATCGGCAGCGACCGCGAGGGCCTTTTCGTTCTTCACCAAGAGCGTGTACTCTGTGATCAGAACGCGCTTTTCAGCATCGCCGGTCTTGGCCGGGCGAACTTCCTGAATGTCGTCAAACATGCCCACAGAGGCAAACTCTGGATCGACCAGGAACGCATTGCGGGCAACCGTGGCGCCCACTTGCTGCATCACGCGGTTGGGAACAACGTCGATCTTGCCGAAGTCCGACACATACGCATCAGCCGCGCCGACAAGGGTACCTTGTTCAGACGTAACGTGGGTGCGGAACGCCGCCACATTGCTGTCGCTCATGAACGTCGAGAAGACCGTCTTGGCATAGGGCGAAAGCATCAACGTTTTGGGATTGGCACCGGACGTGTAAGCCTGAAGGATGATGTCATCCATAATGGCTTTGGTGAAGGGGCGCTTGGTGCCGTCCGTTGCCGCAGCAACTAGGCCGGTTCCAGTGTTGAAACCACCATCTGCGCCACCGCTACCACGGTTGGTGTTGGTGGTAAGCCATGCAGCCAAACCGCCAATGCGACGAGCCGAACTGTCATTGCCTGCGACTGACGCCTGGTTGGCAAGGATCGATGCTTCCATGTCCTTGCGCAGTTCCACACCTTTCTTGCGGCGCTCACGGCCAAGTTCAGAGCGCGGCCCTGCCTTGGACGTTTTTTCCTGCGTGCGCGAGATCAGGTAGGACTTGCGGGCAATGGTCGTGTAGTTGCCCAGACGCGCGGTCGGCGTCACTTCATCATAGGTGAAGTCATCACCTTCAAGATGCGCGTTGTTGGTGACTGGCGTTGCCAGCGTGTCGGTTGACCATTCAGGGTGAGTGGAAACGACCTTTTCTTTCCCAATGAGGGTCATCAAAGGGGTTTCTTCGGGGTCGATATTGTAGATCGCGTCCGCAAATTCCTCGCGGTTGCGTGCCGAGTCGTAACTCGAAAACGTGTTGGCTACCTGGGCCATCGTTGGATTTCCTTATGAGAAGCGTGAAAGGATGTCTTCACCGAGACTCCTGTCTCCGGTGCGTTTCAGCTTCGCGAGGTCTTCCTTGAGCGATTGATCGCGGCGTTCATTACCCGATACTCTGCGGCCCGCAGGCTGCACAGGCGGCACGTCCTTTACCTTTTCCTGAACCTTCGTCTTTGCGGCCTGCAAATCCCGGTAAGCCAGCGCATCCCGCAGGATTTCCATTTCCCATGATGTCGAAATTCGCTGCGGAGCGTCTTTCGGCATGTCCGGGTAAACTTCCGGTGCGCGAGAAATCTTCTCGACAATTGAGCGAGCCGTTTCAGGATTTCCCAACTCAGGGATCACCTCTTTGGCGCGCGCAATCTGACGGTCATATTCCTCTTTGGCGGCTGCGCGGGTTTCTTGCTCTCGCTGCGCCTCATGCTGTTGCTTCTGCTGCTGAAGGTTTTGGAGGTCGGCAAGTTCCCGCTCCCGTTGTTCCTTCTGCATCATGTACCCAATCGGGTCATCTTGAAGCAGGCGGGCATCAGGAGGGGGCGTCAGGCGTGCTTCGATCACGCCCATTGCCTGGTCAATTGCTCGTTGGAAATAGTCGCTTTGCTGTGAAACCCGCTGGCGTTCAGCCTCAATCTGAGCTTCCCGTTCGCGGATTGCCTCGCCGTCCGCCCGCTTCTTCAGTTCGCCAATCGTGACTTCGCTTCCATCCCGCAAGCGGGTTAGAGCATCACTTTCAACGTACTGCTTTGGCGCGGTTTCAGGGTCAGCCGCATCGCTCGCATCGCCGCCATCTGCCGCCTCAGCGGTTTCCGGTTCTTCTGCGTCGGGTGCGTCGGCCTGATCATCGTTATCTACCTCGGTAGATTCCGGCGCTTCAGCCTCATCCTCACGATCCTCATCATCAGTTTCCGCCGCAGCGTCCACTTCGCCGGGATGGCTTGGGCTTGGGGGTAGGTCGAATGTGTCTAAAATCGACACAGGGGATTGTTCGGTGGCAGCCTCAGCCGCACCGGTATCTGTGTTATCCGTCATGTCACTTTGGGGTTGCGCCGGGCGCACCGGCTAGGGGGAGGCCGCCTTAAGCGATAGACGGCTTTTTCCGCGATGACTGATCGCCTGCCAGAATGACGGCATGCAGTTCATTGCGAAGGTCACGCATCGTGTTGATGCGATCAATTAGGGCCCTGCGCTGGCGGTCTGCGCGCCAAGCGGGCAATTTCAAAAGGTCTTCAAGGCAACGCTTTTCCAAGGCAGTGAATGCCTCAATCAAAAGCGGCTCGTTCAATAGGCGGCGGGCTTCAGACGCACGGCGTTCGTCATCGGTCATCCTGGAGCACCGCCCATGTGGACGGGTGATGTGGCCGCACTGCCCATAGCAGCGCCAGCAATGGCAAGCTCGCGCTTTAACTCCAACTCAGCGGCAAGCTGTTCGCGTTTAAGCTGCATTTCCCGGTCCATTTGCTCCCGCTTTAAGGCTAAATCACCCTGCATTTTTTCGCGCTCGAGGGCCATTTTGCCCTGCATTTCCTGCGCCTTCATCTGCAACTCAGCTTGCTTGGCCATGGCGTCGGGGTCTTGCTGCTCCTGACCCATTTGCTGCGTGGTCTGCGGGTCGATTTCGCGCACATATTGCTCTGGCGAACGCATCCCAGCGCTCTCAATCAACTTAGCGAACGAATTTCGGATTTCTCCAAGACCAACCAGCGGGTTGTTTGTGCCCAACTGCGTGACGATCTTCTCTTGAACATTCATGATCTGCGCCAGAACCGCCATGTCCCGGTCGCGAGAGCCGGCGCCAAGGCCAACATTGACCGTTACGTCCATATCGGCGTTCCATGCGCGTGGGTCCATTTGCACCCACTCATCGCGTAACCGCACCGTCTTTGGGCGATCCTGATGCTTGACCAAGAGACGAAGCATGCACCGGAATAGGCGCCGTAAGCCAACCTCGGCTATGTTGCGAGCATAAAGCTCAACCATCGACTGCGATGCCGATTGCTGCTGCGCAACGGCTTGCGCTGTCTGATTTTGCAGTACCTCAGGGTCAAGGCCCATTGACTGCGCCGAAACGCCTGTGCGTTTGGCTAAAACGTCATCATAGAACTGAAGAACTTCAAACGATTGGCGTGCAACGAAAGGAACGGCCAACTCCTGGACCGCGTTCTCCCGATTGGCGATCACAACCTCACCAATCTCGTTGTTGACCAGCGCATCCATGTTCGCGATGGCGCCCTGCTGAACCACGCGCTGCGGGTTGTTTGTCCGATAAATGTTGTCGAGCGTCTGCCGCTGCAAAACGGTCGTGATCAACTGAATGTCGCGCGTCTTGTCGAAGATCGAGCGACCACGCCAACGATGGGGCACCGGGTCAGGAACAAGGTCAGTAAAAGGCAAGTCGCCAGGCCATTCCTCGTTCTTGAGGATGAGGCGGGAAGACGCCTTATCACTATTGCCGGTTGACCCACTATCCGCCATGACGACCAAGCGGCGTTCGGCAATGCCATCGCCATCAAAATCAATGAGGGGGTAGCATTCGAAAATACGAACGCGCTCAACACTCTTGTCTACATCGTCGCTGCCATCCCGATAGGACATGCGGTCACGCGACTGATCGGCGTTATCGTCTGTGCTTTCCGTCCAAGCGGGCAGCTTCTCAACAATGTCTCGGTCATAGCCGCGCGCAATCAATTCAGAGCGCGTTGGCGTATCCCGATGAGCAACAAACCGCACGTCTTCATCAAGCTCGGTTGCCTCGCGCTCAATCAGAAAGTCTTCAGTCGGCAAAGCCTGAACGCGCAAATAGCCCTTTTGAAGGGTGCGCCTGACCTTGAGGTCGTGAACAACATAAGGCTCGGCATATTCACCAGCCTTTTTGTGCTCCGTGTGCTCCAAGACCTCAATATCATCGCCCGAAACAATATCGGTGTAGACATCTTCGCCAAGCCCGGAAAATTCCTCGACCTTGGTTTTGTCTTCATCGCACCAATAGTGTTTGACGATCCCGTTGCCGGTCGCGAACCCATCGTAAAGCGCGTCGTGAAGCTCTTTGTAACCAGCGCATTCCTTCAGGAACACATGGTTGACAAGGTCGGTGGCCTGACCGGAAAAGGCTTCGTCGCCCGGCTCGACCGGCTCATACGTCGCAACGTGATCAGACGCGAGGAAGACGCGCATAACGCCGGGGAGAATCCAAGAAATCGTATCCCGAACCGTGTACGAGACGACGCTTGATTTGCCTTCCTCTGCCGGAGCGTCGGCCATCTCACCCTCGATATATTCAAGGGCAAGTTCGCGGTGTTCCGCCAATTCGCTTTCGTCATAGGCAATGGCATCAGCAATCTGACCATCAAGCAAAGCGGCCAGTTCCGTCTTGCTCATGGTTTTGCGTTTTGCCATCAAACAATCCAATCCTTTTTGCGGGGCTTGATTGCGTTCGGCCTACCCTGAGCCGCAAAACGCTTCATCATGAGCGCGTATCGGCTAGCGCTGATCAGGTCGTCGCGCTCTTTGACGATCTTGCCGTCTTTGCGGTGGTAAATCCGAAATTCCTGAAGCCAAGATTTGCAAGTGCTGAACACCTTCCAACGCTTCGTTTGCATACGCTGCAACATGTCGGAAATGCCCGCTTCGACGCCGTTCGTGCCATCATCAAACGTGGCGCGTTCGTGAAGCATATTCAGTCCTTGGGCGCGGTATTGTTCCGCCAGTTGTTCACCACTGCCCTTGTCATGCTGCAAGCCATCGTGAGGCCAAGAAACGGGAAGCCAATCGCCCCATGGTTTAATAGATGCAGCATGAATGATGGGCGTGGCCTCCCGCTGTCGATATTCGCCAATCACATAAAAAACGTCATTGTCGCGGTCCCAAGCGCAGCGCGTTGCTCCGAAAGGATGGTCCCAACCAAAATCAACACCGACAATTTGCGGCCATATGCCCGGTATTTGAATTGGGTTAATTACAATGCCTTCCTCAGATACCGGGAAGATGCGGCCCGAACCAAGCGACGGGATTCCCTTGGTGCGCGCTTCTCGCTCGTGAGCTGGATAGCTGGTGATGATGCGCGCGCGGTCTTCATCGCTGTAATGCTCGGCATCATCAATTGTCATTGTGACCGTCGCGCGGTCCTTGCTGTCTTCCATTAGGAAGCGGGCAACCACGTCTGACATGCCCTTAAGTGGGGTGAATGTGACAGCCACCAGACCGCCCGTCGCGTTGGTTCGAGTAATGCCCTCAAAATAAACATCTTGAGGCGGTTCCTCATCGAACCAAACATAATCAACCGTGTTGGCCTGCCACTTGCCACGGCCCTGTTCGTAAGCCTTGAACATCAAAGTGGATTGGCCACCGCTAGCATGCTTGACGCTAACGCTGTCTAAGGCGTTGGAGACGCCCATGCGGCTCGTTGTGGCTTCAATGCAGGTTTTGGGTATGAACCCCGTTCCGTACTCCTCTTTGGTCGCTGGCGGGCCAATGAGAAGGCGCTGGACGCCATCACGGGTCAGTTCATAACTTTCCGAACCCGCAAGCATCGCAATTGGCTTGTCGAACCGATGCCCACGCCACCAATCAGGGTAGCGACCTGTCAGGTGCATTGCCGCTTCGGCGGCGCCCGCGAGGGTCTTGCCCAACTGGTTGCCAGCCATGAACAAGCGTTCGCGCTTGCCTAGATGGTGAAACTCAACCTGCTTTGCGTACGGCTTGTAGGCCGCAAGACGATTAGTGCGTCTGCGCCGGTCCAACTCCGCCATCAGCTTCGCTTGTTCCCTGAGCATCAAGGAAAGGTCTGATTGCGTCGTCGAGTGACCGGATGCGCTCAACAAGCTCATCGTCTGCCATGTCGTCAAAGTGATTTACGTTGACGTTCAAATCCTTGGGCAGGATTGAAGCGACAACCTTTAGATATTGGTCAGGCTTTTCAGTGCGCACGGTTTCAATTGTTGCGGCCCCATGTTCCTCCCAATCAGCATATAAATCGGCCATAAAAGCCTCGCCCAATTTGTTACGAGAACCCTTAGGGCGACCACCGCCGCTATTTCCCGATACAAATCGGCCCATGTCATCTTGTTCTGGCTTCTTTGCTTTTGCGACACCAGGCATCAATACTCTTCCAGCAAAGCTTGCTTAGCCTTTTCCATGAGCCAAAGCACGTCACCACCGTCTGCAATGGATGAAGCGAAGTAGAGCGAACCGTCATCATCCCAACCCATGACAACAACGCCATCTGTGCACTCTCCCTTAGCGCCATCAAGGACGCGATCTGTCGGGAGATCCAAGCTGGTGATGTTGCCAAGCGGAATGACGTTCTCGCTCAAAACACCCAACCTCCAACAGCAAGCCCCAACACAAACGCCACGGCTAATCCTATGGGGCTGTAAGCGTATGTGAGAATGAGAGGGTTCATGAGAATATCCATGCTCCTAGGAGGAAGGGCGGCTCGCGAACTGGCGCTCAAAGCGACGCCTGCCCCAAAGTTTCCAAGTGAGGTTACTCAGTTTGCGGTTCCATTTGGCGTCCTCATTGATCTTGAGAAAGACCTTTGCGTACTTGGATCTGCGGAACCAAAAATAATACCGCAGGGGGTTCAACACCTCTCGCCAAGTCACATACTGGCGGCGAACATCCGCACGCTGCATATGCCAAATCTCAACAAAGCGACCTTCATAAACCAAATGCTCTGGACAATTCATGTGTCACCTACCACCACGGATAAACAAAGATGAAATAGCCCAGCACAAACAGGGCAAGGATGACGTAGAGAAGGATAACAGCAGCTTCCATGACATCACCTCTCGATAAATGGGTGGTAGAGCGTCTGGCCGACTACCATAGCCCTGTGTTTTAGGAGCCCACAGAGAACCTTCGTTTGGCTAGACGTTTTCAGGCCGTCTCAAAACGAAATGGACCCAGCCTATGAAAAAGCCCGCTGGGCGAACCATGCGGGCGTTATGGGAATTCCCATATCGTAATTGGCAGTCCGTTAGCCTAGCCGGGTTGGATTCCAGCCAATGACCCCCGAAGGATTTAGCCCCACGCGACGGACCAAGCGCGATAGCTGGGCTAGCCAGTCTGTATTGCAGCGCCCCGGAAAGCGTTGCCTGAATCGGACGCCGGGCGAGGACAAAGCCTCAACGCACTAAAGACGTGCTCCCGGCTAACTGAATCAAAAAGGCCGACACTTGGCCGACCTGAAATCTCGTTTTGCGCCAATGCGCAATTCTACATTCTAGGTCTTTTTGCCTGATTTGCTCCGGGACGTCAAGTGCTATCGCCTATGTACCCGAAAAAGTGCGCAAGCCTGTGCAAAGTGTCCTTGAGAACGGGGTAAGCGACAGCCGCCGCGCTGTTGCCAGACCCGCCCATCATCTTGCCCGCAAGGCTAACTTCCCGTTCCTCAATAAGGATGGCCATCATAGGCTGTCGCCATAAGCCGCTGACACGTCGCTTGGCTTGCTGGTATTCCTTCTTAAGATCAGCAACCTTGACGGCATGGTCATCGCTCATAGCCCCGCCGCATATCTCCTGGGCAAGGTTGACCGTCTTGGTGCGCGATACATCGCCAGAAATAACCGCAAGCTCATAGAAGCGTCGTGCAGCCTGCACATGGGCCGCGTTGAGCTTTGGGTTGCCGTTTCTGTCTTTTTGGCTTGCTAGGCGTTCTACGGGGGTTTCTGCCTTGGCTCGCTTGTCTGACTTTGCCTCGCCAGTGATGCGAATGTCTCCTCGGCGTCGGCGTTCCTTCGTTCCAAGGTCTGCACGGGGAGGCTGTTGCTTGGTAGCTGGTTTTGTCACCGGGCGCGCCCCTCAGATAGGGCATTCACACATTCCGCATGTGCAGAACCGGCAAACTCCATTGCAGTGCAGCGCTGGCCAAATGTTTGACCTGTAGCGACTACGAACCCAAACAAAGCGATGAATGATATGACGCCCAAAACCGATCCGAATATCAAGTAACGCATAAATCACGGCCTCCTAGAACTGGATATCGTCATCAATATCGGGTTGCGTCTGGCCGCTTCCTTGGCCCCTTGGCTGTTGTCCGCCCTGCCCTTCTGAGCGACCATCCAGCATGGTCAGTTCGCCGCGATACTTCTGTAAAACGATCTCGGTTGCATACCGATCTTGGCCGTTTTGGTCCTGCCATTTGCGGTTTTGCAGGGAACCTTCGAGGTAGATTTTTGACCCCTTTTTGAGGTACTGTTCTGCTACCTTCACAAGGTTTTCGTTGAAGATGACCACGCGGTGAAACTCAGCTTTTTCCTTGCGTTCACCGGTGTTCTTGTCGCGCCATGTCTCATTTGTAGCGACGGTCATATTCACCAGCCGATCACCTGACTGCATGGTTTTTGTTTCTGGATCGGCGCAAAGATTGCCAACGATGATGCACTTGTTGACGGAGCCAGCCATTATGCGTCCTCCCCGAGATCTTCAGGGAACATTGCTTTTAAGACAATTGGCCTGCCATCTTGATCAACCACGCGCACGGGCTCGCCCTCGTGACCGATGCGCACGATGTCGTCAATGCGCTCCCGGAGTACCCGCACGATATGTTCCAAGTACTTGATTGTCGCTTCGTCGATAGCTTTGCGCTTGCCATCTTGGACGTCATCGAACGTTAGGTTTCGGATGCTCTGCGCCATGCTACCCGGCCTCCTTCTGTGTTGCGTTGCGAGCGGCTTCAAGACTGGCCATCATCGCGGTCAGGCCCTTCTCGGTTTCATTCTCAACAAGGGTTTCAAGCACGTCGGTGGAAACGCCATTGTCCCTTGCAACAGCCAGGGAAGCGCCCGCTGCTCGACATGCGTAAACGACGGCCCCAATCGGACCTTCTGTTTCAGCCATGTCCCTGACGATGCCGTACAAGCGCGCCTGAAAATCGAGACCGGTCATGACGCTTCCTTCTGTGTTGCTGGTGAGAGGGGGATGACGCGACGTGGGGTGGCCACTGGATCAGCGCCCGGCCGCATCGCCTCAGCGTCGATCAATCTGGTTTTGCCGTACTTGAACCACCCGGTGACGCCCGCCGCCTTGAGGCGTTGCTGTTCGTCGAAAATCGGCTGGTTTTGCCGTGCCAACTCTTGACGAACGATGCGCTTTGCTTCCTTGGCAACAAAGGGCGCGGGTGGACGGTATTTCTCGCTCTGCCCGTCAACCTCGTAGCGCAGGAATGCCTGAACCGCTGCAATGACGGCCCAATCAGGTAGGCCCTCCAAAGCGACCGAAAAACCCATGGCAATGGCTTGAGGATCGTCAGTGGGCAGCGTCGCGAAGTTCTTGGAAAGGGCCGATAGGGCTTGTGATCGGTTCATTGGATCGGGTCCGCGTCGATTGTGATAGGTGCGGGTTCTGAGTTGATGGCCTCGAAGGCATCATCCCAAACGTTGGTGTTGGCTGGGTTGGGTGGTCCGGTGTTTTTTCGTGGAACGGGTGGTGCGGGCTGGTCGTCCCAGCGGTCGTTGTTGAGCCAAGTCGCAGGATTGCACCAAGCGGCATCGTCGGTTTTGCCAACGTACCGCCGCAAACCAGCCATGATTTCGGGGAAACCAGCCCGTTTGAGGGCTTTTGGAAATGCTTTGACCGCCGCTGGCTTAGCGGTTTTGTGGGGATAGGCTGCCCAGAATTCATCGAATTCGGCTTGGGGGTAGGTTTTCCCTTTAGGGGAAACCGGGGGTAAGGAGTTTTTAGATAGGGGGGTCTGGGGGGAAAGACCTTTTTGCTCGCCAGCTACGTTATCTAAGGGTAGCTGCGACAGTAGTTCGTCTACCGTAGCTACAGACTTGAAAACCTCGATCACGGCATCAGTCAGACAGAACCATTCACCCCTGATTTTGTGGCTCTCAAGGGCGCTGTGAACTGCCCGTTCGTCTGACCGGTCGCCCCTAACAGTAGCGATCACCTTGAGCTTGTCTGCCCGCCCTGTTGAGAGGTCGTTGGCGCGAGACCACGGGTTCTTGGAATAGCCCACTTTGCATTGGGCATCGTCACCGCCTTGGATAAGATAGACGTAACCCTTTGAACTTTGAGGCGCAGCCGTAGCATTAGCCCTGGTTGATTGATCCTCTTCAATGCTCTCCACGACAGCAAGCAGTTCATCACCGGTCATGCCGGCTTCCATCAGAAGGCGAAGGGTTTCGGCGCTGACAGGCATTAGTCGTCGCCCTCCCATCCCGCTTCGGATTGACGATAGACAGCGTGGTTAAACTCTTTCCAGTCTGTTGCCTTCTTTGCCTCTGCTTCCATCATTGAGGTGTCTGCGACCCATTCAGTCACCATCTCTTCCAAAGCCTGAATGTAGTTGCCCTTGGGGTTGTGAAGACGGTTCCTAAGAATGCCTTGGATGTAGAAAAGCTTTTTGAGCCAAGGGCGGTCTTTGGACATGCGAGAGACGCGGAGCACGCCAGGAATCTTGGCAAACGCTAGTTCCCATGCATCTGTATCAGCGTCGTCGCCATCCCATTTCATGTAGATGTCAAAGGCTTCATCTACCGCGTAGAGGGCTTCTGCAAGGCTGTATTCACGAAGCCATTTACGAATAGCAGCCTTGCCGCTCTGTGATGGTCCAAGCACGCCGCGCTGCTCAATGCGTTCTGCAACCTTATCGATGGCATCAGCCTTCCCAGCTTCCAATCCGTCGCGCCAGTCAACAATCATTTCGAGCTGCTCGCGGCGGGCAGCTAAATCATCCATCTGCGCACGCTGCTTTTGTACGACAGTGTTGTCGCCAAGTTCGCGCGCTCCCTTACCTAGGTTGCACCCGGCGCAAGCCGTCACTAGGTTCATCACATCGTTGGTTCCACCCTTTGAAACGGGCTTAATGTGATCGACGTGCAGAACCGCTTCCGGTGCTTCCGCACCGCAATACTGGCACTTGAAATGGTCGCGCTTGAAAACCTCAAAGCGCAGCTTTTTTGAGAGCGCTTTTCTAGCCATCCCTACGCATCCCCCTTGGTGGCGGCGAGCGCGGGCAATGCATCGTCGATTTCTTTGAGGAAGGTGGCCGCTGTGTTTCTGAGAGCGGTCAACCTGCTGTAATCACCAACAAGCCCTTCAGCCAACTTGATTGCATCTGCCAGCTTCGACGGGTCTCGAAACCTGTAATCGGATGGCTTGACGCCAAAACGCTGTTCAAACTCAGATTGCCACTCGGCATTATCCGCCACCTTTTTTTTCAGAAGGCGCGTCTTCTCCTCAACTCGGCTGTCAATCTCGCTCTGCCGCTTGGCGTTGCCGTCTTCTATGGCCTTGCGAATGTGGGCCTGCTGCATGTCTTGACCGCGACGAAGTAGTGCGGCCATGAATCCACGTGTTGGTGTCGCAGGTTCTCGTTTCGGTGCCTGCTTCTTCACACGCAGGCCAGCTCCAGTAAGCTCCATCAAGCCCCATGTTTCGGGCAACTCCTCTGGCGCAACCAGCTTCGACGGCGTCACAAGCCACCAAAGATCGCAATACTGTCCAACAGCATCGGCCTTCGTCGGGTCTTTCATCTCAGATATGAAGTCAGATCGGCTGACCTTCACTTCAAACCCTTGCAGGGAATAACCCCGGCTCGGCCATATCGACATGGCAACAGCGTCAGCGTAGCGTCTGCCGCGCGTGCCGGTGTCGTCTGCCACCTCGAAGTAAAGGCACCATTCTGGCGGCTGAAACTTTTTGGCTAAAGCGCAGTTGATGTCATGAGCTGTTGCCATCACACACCCCTTTCCGCTGCTGTGGCGAGGCGAGATGGAGCGATCTGAACAACCACAGAGCCGCCTTTGATTGGTTCTGACCATTCAGTCGGCCAATGGACCGTGAACACCGCGTCATCGACACCTAATGCATCTGCAATGCCGTCTATGGCCGCCTTTTGGGTTGCTGGCATGTTTTGTAGGTCGGGCCGCCGCCCACCGCGCTTTGGCAGATGGAAAGCGAAAAATAGTTCGAAGCCTTGGCAATCAGCGTCCCGCAAATACCGTCCGCGATCAGCCTCTTTGAACGCCCATCCGGCTTCTTGGCGAGCCGTAGCAACGCACATTGCCTTTTCAGCCCAATGGCTGTTCCTGTTTTGCCATAGGCCAGGTCCGGGCCAACCTAGCTCCACTGTCACCATGTCAGGGGAAGGCTTAGCCATGGGTGGCCTCCGCGAACTTGTTGCAGGAGAACTCACCGCCACTGAAGCTGACGCGTTTGCCCTTGGCCGTTTTGGGAGTGGATAGGAGGCATGTGCCTCGCTTGGGTGGTTGGCCCTCCCATAGAGGACGTTTGCCGGTCCAGTGCTTGCACTCATGGCAATAGGTGCCAGCCGGACCGGTGGCGGTGAAATGCGCCATGCCTTCAACTGCCCGCACGCTCATTCGGCCAGCTCATAGGTTTGGGTCATGCCGGGAAAGAGAGCGTCACCCACCGGCACCAAAGCACCGCGCTTGATGAGGTCTTCCGCAAGCGGGCCGCTGAATGACTTGCCGCCCGGCTCTATGAACCAGGTCCGGCGTTCTGTTGGTTTGCCATCGGCGTTCAGTGGCTCCTGCTGGCACAAGCGCTTGCCGCGCAGCGTATCCTCAAGGATGTACTGATTGCGTGCCCGACATGCCTTTGAGCGGCCAAGGTGAACGGATAAAACCTCACCATCGGCATCAACCACCATCCACTCGCGATTTTTGGCGCTGTAGTCTTCTGACTTCTGGATCAGGTAACCCATATCTACTCCCCCTCTTTGGGTGGGGTTAGTCGCGTATAGCTGCTGCGAAGATTCCCAATCGCGTAGTCGATGCCATCAATTTGCTCTTGATGGCCTTCCGCATCCACAGCGGACAGATATTCACGCTGCGCAGCAAGAACCTCGATAGCGGCCCGAGCATTGGCGGAAAGTGTCTGTTCTCGCTTGGCTTTCCATCGGTCATGGGCGTCCCTCAGTTGGAGATAAGCGGCGACGCCCCATGACCCTGCCTTTCCATGGAAAGCAGCTTTGACGCGCCAGTATTTGATTGGTTCGTGATTGCGTGGGAGGGCATCATTGAATGCTTTCCAGGCAGCGTAAATCTGCTGACCAGATGAACCCTTTCCACTAGAGGGCGCTTGCACCCACTCTTGGCAATCGAGTGCGGCGTTACTCATTGTGTCGCGCTCCGATTTGGTAGGGATTTGTTCCTGATTGGAACGAATTGATTCCAGGTTGAAGTGCATGTCTTCCGGCCTTCCGTGCTTGATTGAACAAGCGATGGACGCGAACGGAGACACACATGCAGGCCGATAACGACAACTTGGACAGGAGCGTTAAAGGCTTTGAGAATTGGGATGCGCTGCATGAAGCGGCGCAAAGAGTGGTGGAAGCGTGCACGCGTGAACGTGCCGCCTCGCACCAAGTTGACCGGTCTCATCGGGAGGTCAGCGCGACCGGTGGCGCTAAAGTTGGCGGAGAGCTGGCTGGGGCAGTAAAACTCCCCGCCTCGCCATACACTTTGGTTCCCCAAGAGCGCAGACGAAACAGTGTTGGAATAGAAGAGGATGGGCGGGCAGATCATGCGCGCCTCTCAGGAAGTGAAAGCGTGGGATCAACCAGCTTACGCTTCGCCAAATAGTCAGTCGGACGGCGGGCTGCGACGGTCGATGGCTTCACCCCATCGCGCGACAATGCGCTTTGCCACTGGGCACGGCTTATCTGTCTGGGCTTTTTTGCCGCCTCTACAATCTCCCGATCCAATGAATCAGAGACTTTGACCTCAAGAGAGGCGCCGCATTTGTTACGGCGTGGGAAATGCTGATTTTCGGGATCATCAAACTCTTGGCAAAGCTGGTAAACGCGCCAAAAAAGCGTTTCAGACCACCCAACCTTGTAAGCGACAATTTTGAACGGATCGCCCACCTGCCAAAACAGGGAAGCGCGTTCAATTTCTTCGTTTGTGACGCTGGCCATGCTGGTTTTGCAATCAGCCATTGGCCACACCCCAAGCATCGCTCTTGGCAAGTGTGTTCCAAATCTCAGCTTCGGGAACGCCAATGCCCTTTGCTAGGTCGTAGGTGTCCTTGCCTGCCGCCAGAGCTTCATTGATCAATCCAAGCTTCATCGCGATAGACAGGCCACGCCATTGATAAAGCCTGTCCATCAACTCGTTGGCTTGAAGAGTGCGGTCACGCCGGGCGACCAACACGGGAGTGCGTCAGACATTGGGTGCCTCTTGTTTTGGTGGGGCTGGGGGTGGTGGTGTAATCAATTCCGGGTCCACCCGAAGGCTCTTTCCGATCTTGATTTGCCAAAGGGGTGGAACGCTTTCGCGCTGCGCCCATTTGCGCACGGCCCAATCACCGGCACCCAAAGCGCGGGCGGCAACCTTTATGCGTTCCCATTCGATAGGTTCGTTATCCATGCTCCAATTTATTGGACAGATCGTCCAAATAGTCAAGGACAAAATGGGCAACCACAAAAAGGGAAGATTTTTGTAAAATTCGCGCCATGGCTATCGAAAATGACGAACTACGCTTCAACGAGGCGCTATGCGCGCGGGTTCACCAATGGCGTCGCGAAAAAAACTGGACCGCTGCGCAAATGGCGACAGCACTTGGCATTCCGGCAGAACGCTACCGAAAATATGAGAAACGATCACCCTTACCGCCCTATCTCATGGAGCGGTTTTGCCTGGTTTGTGATGCCACTTTGGAAAACCTAGTTATCGGCATACCCAGGAATCGCCAGCGACCTATTGTCGTAGCCATGAAGGACCATCAAAAGAAAGAGGCCTGACCCGCCTCTTTTATTTTTCTGATAATTGGACAAATTGTCCTTTACAAGTTGGACGAATTGTCCGATAGTGCACCCATACCCGAAACGAAGGGAATGGGCAGATGAGCACCGATGAAGTCAGCTTTGATGTAACACCAGAGGAATTTGAATTAGCCCGCCAGATTGCTCGGCGCGCCGCTGCGTTTGCGGTTTTGGCCGGCATCGATGGCGACGCGTCATCGTTACTCCAGACGCTCTGGACGGATTTGACGGCAGTGCACGCGAACGGCACACGCCTAGACCTCCAGAAACTCTTGGACGCCGATGACGGCACACTCGCTCACGATGTTTTTGGCATCAATGCGAACATTGACCGCGAGACCGGTAAGTTAGACGGCTTTTTTGTTCCGCGCTGTGCGCTGCCTATCGAGGTGGCAGCATGACCCCCTCACCCGCACACTGCGACATCGACGCACTCTACATCGCAGTCTGGATTGAGCCGCTTCACTCCAATGGAGTGCGCAAGCCAACACCAATGTCAGAAGCCTACACCTCTTTGAGCGAGGCTGCTGGTTGCTTCTTTGATTATGCAGAGAAGGCAACGGAAGGCCGCGTCCTCAAGTCGAGCGGCGAAGATGTCACCGCACTGGCTGTTGAGGCCATCATCGAACAGGCGACCGAAGAAGCGCACGAACGCGCGAATGACTTTGGCGACCAGTTTGAGTTGAAGCTTCCCGGCTGGGTTTATCGCCGCCTTTCCAAGCAGGACGTCTTGAAGATTGCGAGCCTTGAATATCGCAATGCGAGGGCCGCGTGATGGGAGAGTTCAAAGGAACGCCTGGACCCTGGTTGTATAGACCGTTTGAGTTTGATGATTGGGGTACGGTTCGGGCTGGCAAAGAGCACATCTGCCAAGCTCGCTACTCTGGCGCTATGGACCAAGAACTGCTTGCCCAGCATCGAAAGGCGGGCACAGACCCATGGGAAGCCAACGCCCGCCTCATAGCCGCTGCGCCAGAGTTGTTGGAAGCCGCCCAGGCTGTTTATGCGGGCCTGGTGGAGCGCATTGCTGAAGCACCTACCAGCGCAAAGCCGGTTTTTTACGGGATTGCCGAACTGCATGACGCAATCGGCAAAGCACTTGGGGAGACCGCCTGATGTCCGACCGCCCTGACACGGAAGAAGCGCGGAAAGATGCGCTGATCGCTGAGTTGGTTGATGCGCTGCAAGGAATCATAGGGATCGTTGAGAAGGCGGGGCTCTTGAACCTTTCAAGGGGCGTCCAGCTTGGTCAGACCTCTTGGTACGTCAAGGCCACTGACCGCCTCGATTATGGGCGCATCGTTCTCTCCAAAGCCAAACGGGAGACCGGCCAATGAACTCCCAACTCTTCAAATCAATTTGCGCTGCATTGGCGCTTTCCCTCACAGCCACGACCGTTGGCCTGATCATTGGATATTGGAGCTGATTATGAGTGAACCGAAGAAATACATGATCGTTTGGGACTGTGGCTATGGCGACAGTGCCGACATTATCGAGGCCGAAAGCCACAAGGAAGCTACAGAAGTGGCCTATGCGGCTTGGAAAGAGGATGCGGAAAACAACGCCACGTACACGGCGGCAGAACTGACATCCGATCTTTGCGAAAACTACGGCTTCGACCCTGAACAGTATGGTTTGGAGCCGACCGAATGACCCGCCCCATTTACCCCGAACGCCAAAAGGCGCGAATGACCGCCGAAATCCAAACCGGCGAGTTGTCCGGTCGGATGCTCTCTTTTGCAGAGGCCGTAAAGGCGAACCCCAAGGCTTTCAACGTGGAGCATGTCCGCAAGCTGCGCAACGCCGCTCAGATCGCAGTGAGCGCCGCCGAACTCATTGAATTGGAGCATAGCAATGAACGCCGTACCGCAAACCGTTGATGCAGAAACGCAAGCGCCTGTCGCTGCCAGCATCCCACAATCGCTGATGGGCATGTTTGATCGTGTCCTCACTGACACTCAAATGCCGCTTGAGCGCGTCGAGTTCGTCATGGGTAAGATTGAAGAATGGCAGAACCGGGAGGCGGAACAATCTTTCAACCGTTCGTTTGCTGCTGCTCAGGCCGAAATGCTGCCGGTCGTGAAGGACGAAACAAACACCCATACGCGGTCAAAGTACGCCACCCTTGAGGCAATCGACCGGGCGATTAAACCGATCATCGCAAAGCATGGGTTTGCACTGTCCTTCTACCCGTTCAATTCGGACCAACCGAACTGCCAAGGTGTCCGCGTCAAAGTCATGCACCGCGACGGTCACAGCGAGGTGGAAGAGGCTCACGTCCCCATCGACAAGGCTGGCGCACAAGGCAAGGTCAACAAGACCGACACGCAGGCATATGGGTCAACGACACGCTACGGCCAGCGCTACCTAAAGCTCATGATTTTCGACATTGCGACCGGTGAAGGCGATGACGATGGCAACGGTGGAGCGGATCTGCAAACCATCAGCGATGCTGAATATCGCACCCTGTTGGAAGGCGTTGAACAAACCGGCATGGACCTCACCAAGCTTGAAAAGCATCTTGGCGTTGAAACGCTTGCTGAGCTGCCCGTGGCTTCCTTGAACCTCGCTCGCCACTTCATTGCGCAAAAAACCCAGCAGGCCAGCAATGGTTGAACAGGGATCGCCTGAGTGGTTTGCCCTGCGCCTTGGCCGCGTCACTGCATCCCGAATTGCGGATGTGATGGCGGGCGGCAAAGGGATTACGCGCCGCAAATATCAAGTGCAGCTCATTCAGGAACGTCTGACCGGAACGGTTGTTGAAGGCTTCACAAGCCGTTCAATTGAACAGGGCAAGGAACGCGAACCGCAAGCCCGGTCGTTCTATGACCTGATGACCGACGAACCCACCTCACAGATCGACTTCGTTCCACACGCGCTTATCCCGATGTCCGGCGCATCGCCTGACTTGCTCGTGGGCGAGCTTGGTCTAGCCGAGTTCAAATGCCCCGAAAGCCACACCCATTTTGACAGCCTGATGGGCGCGAAGATACCGCGCAAGTACACGGATCAAGTCCAATGGCAGATGGCCTGCACCGGTCGTGAGTGGTGCGATTGGGTGAGCTTTGACCCGACCATGCCGCCCGAAATGCAGATGCACATTGAGCGCATTGAGTGTGATTTTGAGCGCATTCGTGAAATCGAGAGCGAGGTTCGAAAGTTCCTCGATGAAGTCACCGAAGAGGTGGCCTTTGCCGAAAAAAAGTTCGGACTGGCGGTGGCGGCATGACCGAACAAGAAGCCGCATGGGCTGCCCTTGCCTTGGAAACCAAGCAGCAGATCGTGAACAGCAAAAGCCGCGATGAACTGCGGGAAGCTTGCATGTCGCCTGCCTACACGGCTCTGCGCTCAATCGAGCGCGGCCCTTTCTATGAGCAAGTCAAGGAAGCGGCGCAGGAGAAAGCTGCCAAGTATCGGGTGGTGCCATGAGTGGCATCACGATCATCCTACGCGACCAAGCATTGCGTGCCCGCGCAAAAGCCATCGTGGACAAAGCGCCAGCCGATGCCGTGGTGACCATTCGCGAGGCAACCCGCAATGCTGAGCAGAATGCGCGCATGTGGGCAATGCTGACCGATGTAGCCCTTTCAAAGCCGGAAGGGCGGCGATGGACTACGGAAACCTGGAAATGCGCCTTCATGCAGTCTCTCGGCCATCAATGCTTGTTTGCTGAAGGCTTGGATGGATCAGGCCCGTTCCCGATTGGTTTTAAGTCCAGCAGATTGAAGGTTGGCGAAATGGCTGACCTCATCACGGTCATCCAGGAGTACGGCGACCGGCATGGCGTCCAATGGTCAGACCCCAAGGAATTGCGGGGCGCGGCATGAGCACCATCTACCGCAAGTTTACGCCGTCGCAGAAAGAGCAAATCCGCGAACGGTCGAAGAACGCTAAGGGCCAAATCTGCTGCGAAGGATGCGGACTCGTCTTAGGCGCGAAGCCTCATGAGATTGATCATGTGCTCGCTGAGAAGCTGCGGCCCGATGCCGACAAGAAACAACCGCTAAAGCTGGTCGAGGGCCAACTGCTCGGCGTGGATTGCTGCCATCGCGGACCGGACGGAAAGACCAAGCGCGACGTTAGCATGATTGCCAAAGCCAAGCGCATGGAACGCAAGCACTTCGAAGGCCGCAAACCCTCATCCTTCAAGAGCAAGGGCTTTACCCCTGCCCCACCACAGAACACGGCAACAAGGCCGCTAGAAAAGACAGCGAGGCGTTTCCTATGACCCTAGCAGAACAAGCCAAAGAGGCGTTGGAAAGCCAAGACACGTTCGCAATCATAGCGCGGTCCGCTGACTTTGCGCGCGCTGTTCTAACGGCAGAAGAGTTGGCGGATGCCCTCGAAGACGGCCTTTGTAACTCTGGCATCCCAGGGTTCGACAGTAGCCGTCTCGACCGCGCCCTCAAAGCCCACCGAGCAACCACAGGAGGCCAGCCATGACCCTCTCACCAGCGCAGGAAAGGGCGATGGAACTGCTTGCATGGCAAGAAGACAACGACTTTCGCCTATCGCAGGTTCAAGGTTTTCACTACGGCGAGGACAATGTTGTCCGCGACTGTTGGTTGCCGCCTGATCAGCAGGAGCTTTGGCGTAGTAAGATCGACGAAGACGGGGCTAGCTGGAGTGAAATGATAAGCTTTATTGAGTCCTACAAATTAGCGATGGGCTTAGAGGCTTGCGGCCTCCTCCCCGACAGCGAGCGGGTGAAGGAGTTGGAGGTTGTTCTTCGTCAAGTGACTTCTTCACTTGGCACGACCATCACAGAGCGCGACGAAGCCTTGGTCCGTGAGCAAGTGTTGAGAGAGGCTTTGGAATGGTACGGTGAGAACGCACGCCTAGCACGGCTCATTCACGATGAAGGTGATCCGGGCCGCCACAAACTGGCCCATGATGGCGGGGAAAAAGCCCGCCAAGCCCTCACCTCCACCCAACCAGAAGCAGAAGCCCACAACGCCAAGATAAGGCTGGCTGCGCTTGAAGAGGTTCGTCACGAGGTTCGTTCGCACCAAAATCTAGAGTGGGGCGAAGATGACGGAGCAAGCTACATTCGAGGTTACAATGAGGCAGTCGAAAATATCCTCGAAGACATTTCCGGCCTCATGGATGAGGAGAAGGTTTGATGGAACGGTTGGAAGCTCTCAAGGAGTTAGAAGCCGCCGTGATGGCTGATAAGCGCCCGTGGCGCGAGGCTGGTGATGCTGACGGCAAATTCAGCGAGTTTGAGGCGCACCATGCGCTGAACGCCTTTGATGGCTCATTAGACGCTGCCAAAGCGCTGCATGAGGCGATGTTGCCAGGGTGGGACATCCAACTCACGACTTATGACGACGTCAACTTTGAGGCGTCGGTATCTGAACCTCTCGCCGTCAAGACCTTTGACGGCATTTCAATTGTCATGTCCCGCGCTTGGCTCCTTGCAATAATCCGCGCCGCTCTAGCAATGGAGGGGGAGTAGATATGGCTCTCGCTGATTACAAACGCTGCGATGTTTGCGGTGGCAAAGCCTTTTATGACGCCAACATCACTGACCCCCGGTATGTCGCCACATGGGATGATTCAGAGGACGAATTTGAGCCGGTCGGCTTGGCCGTTCTTTGTTCCGGTTGCAACAAAACCCACAAGGCCGTGATTGTGGACCGCAAGACTGGTGAACGCTTCCGCACCGCCCTCAAGGACGCTGACAATGGGTGAGAGGGCAAAGACACACACGCTAAAAACCGTAGGCGACATCTGGGATCGGGTGGCTTCTGGCGAAAAGACCTTTGATGTGCGGCGCGACGACAGGGGCTTTCAGAAGGGCGATATCGTCGTGCTTGAGCGATGGCACGTAAAGGGCGCGATAGGCGGACTGAGGGCCGATATGGACGGCACCGGGTATAGCGCAAAGCCCAGGGCTCTCACGTTCAAAATTGGCTTCGTTCTGTCAGGTGGGCAGTACGGGCTTGAACCTGGTTATGTGGCCTTCTCTCTGCATCCGGTGGACATCGCCAATGGGTAGCCGCGTCCCTGCCGAACAGACCGTCCTAGGCCGAGTGGTTTCTGTGCCTGACGCTGTGAATATCCTTGGGGAAAAGGGTATCAAAATCAGTGAGCGTGGCTTGAAAGAGCGCGCCCGCCAGATCGGTGCCTATAGGCAGATCGGCAAAGCCATGTTCTTTTTGGACGAAGACCTGCGCAAAATTATGGAGCCGCCATCATGCTCGAACTCGTCAAGCGTCCCGGCAAAAGCCCGTATTGGATCGCGCGGGGGACCATCAACGGTAGACGTATTGAGCGAAGCACGCGCCAGACTTCGAAGGTAAAGGCGCGCGAAGCTCTTGAAGCTATTCTGGGGGAAGAAACAAGCCGCCAGGACCTCGTCGGGCAATCATGGAGGGATAGGTCTTTTGCGCAGGCTATGAGCGATTATGTGGACCATGGGGGCGAAGCGCGCTTCCTGCCACGTTTATTGGAGCACTTTCAGTTGATACCACTTGGCGACATCGATCAGGCTACTATGGCGAGGGCGCGCAATGCGCTTTATCCGGCTGCGTCTGATGCAACGGTGCGCCGCCAACTTTACACGCCGATCAAGGCAATCATCAATCTTGCCAAGGATGACACGCTTAAGGCCCCGACCGGCGACAACGCACGAACGGAATGGCTCTGGCCTGATCAGGTTGAACGTCTCATTCAAGCAGCCACACAGAATCGCAATCCGATGCTCGCGGCTATGGTGACCGGTCTTGTCGGGGCTGGCTTCCGCCCGAATGAATTGTTTCTAATCGACGGGCATAAGCACTTGCAGCTGCAAAACAGCTTTGTGCGCCTGCCACGGTCGAAGAACGGGGATGCGAGGGAAGTCCACCTGATTAGCCGGGTGGTGGCGGCATGGTCGCTCCTACCCACTGTAGGGCAGCCTGGACCATTGTTTCGGCGCATGGATGGTCAAGCCTACCAAGAACGCACAGGGCGCGGCGGTCAGATCCGCAATCCCTTCAAATGGTGTGCTGAACAAGCGGGTTTAGACCCGTCCATCATCACACCGTACACGCTTCGCCACACATGGGCGACGTGGTTTTACGCAACAACGCTCAACACGCGCATGCTAAAACAGCAAGGCGGCTGGCGATCCAGTCAGTGGGAGCGATATACGAAGATCGCCCCCGCCAACTTGGCCTATGAAATCCAGCGTTTTGGATGGCATTTTGGCGAAGTTGTGGGGGACGAACGGGGGAGAGACCGAAAATGGTCAATCATTTCAGAAGCTCAATAGCCCTTAGCAGGGGAGCGCCTTCAGCCACTCGGCCACGTGCCCATTCGCCGTCGCTTGTCAAACGGGAACAGCACTTTGTCAACCACGCGATCGTGGCATCTGTGACCGATAAATGGCTAGCAGCTTAGAAGCCGCCGCAACGCTTTACGATTGCATTGTAGTAGTAGAAATCTGGTGAGCCCGGCTCAACACGGTTGCGCATTTCGCGAGCGAACTGGAGTTCAGTCAGACGCTCTTGTTCAGCGCGCGCGCGCTGTTCGTTGAATTTGGCGAAAGCTTGCTCGATACCTGAGGTTATGGCTTTGATCATTGGCATGGGGATTGATCCTAAAAGATGGGTTCTGTCGGGGGGTGACGAGACGCATCTAAGCGCGTTTTCGCCCGATGAGGAGACCCAAGAAATCACAACAGCCATGCAATTTGTGCAGAGCAGCATTAACAGCATTTTCAGCTTTGCTTTGTTGCTCCATCCAACCAAGAACCAGGGTGCCCTGGGCCTTGGCAGATCAAACGAAAAACACTTAGGATTTTGTTGCAAGAAAGCTGCGTGCTGATGAAAGCGCCTGTGCCAGCTGCGTTTTTGACAACTCACCAGCGATCTCTTCGCGATAGGTTTTCGCCGCGTGCTTGCCCCGCAAGCATGCCAGGTTGAACCATTTGTGTGCTGCAACAAGATCAACAGCGACCGAGCGACCGGTTGCGTACATCATGCCCAGATCGAAGAACAGATCGCCTTCGTCGGCGCGCTGACCGAGATAGCCAGCTTCGAATTCGTTGAGTGCTAAACGTGCCATTTTATGTGCCTCCCATTGGCTTAAGTGGCCGTGACGTCCCCAAAACGTCGATGGGATGGAGTATGGCGATGGGGTTTGAATCGGTCGCTAAAATTTGCCCTTAATTGAAAGCAAATGCGATCTTTATCTTCCGCTAACGCTACGACAAGCGGTAACCATTCAAACCTAGGCAGTATCGGACCTTGTAAAGGCAAGCTGCTACTCGCCTTTACTTTTCATGGGCTGAATTTTTTACGCTTCGTCAAGCATGGCGAGCATTGCGGTTGCCCCTGAGTTTTCAGCTTCCCCAGGTGAATCCTCAATCGCTATCTTTGTGACGACCCCATCATCGATCAGTGCTGCATAGCGCTGTGAGCGTATGCCCATGCCAAATGCTGTGCCGTCCAAGACCATATCGGCAGCCTTGGTGAAGGTGGCGCTGCCATCTGAAAGAAACAGCACGCTGTCACCGGTACTGGAGGCATCTTTCCACGCTTTCATCACGTGAACATCGTTGACACCGACTACAGCAATCGTGTCGACCCCTTTGGCTTTGATGGCATCAGCGTGTTGGACATAGCCTGGAAGGTGGTTGCTGTTGCACGTGGGCGTGAACGCCCCTGGGACAGCGAAGAGTACGACCTTCTTGCCGCTGAAGAGCTGATCCTTGCTCATCTCTTCAGGACCGTCAGCTATGATGGCGGCAAGGGGTACGTCGGGAAGGGATTGGCCAACTGAAAGCGGCATGGAAGTCTCCAGGTTTGTGGTTGTTGCTGATCATGTAAGGCGTGATGTCGTTAGAACCAGTGCCAAGACGCGCGAAAGAGGTGGGTGTTATCGTTGCCCTTGAAGGCTGTTTGAGAAAACTTCCATGCGGTTGCCCGGCTCAATAACGGTAACGCGCGAAATGGGCGTTTCCCATCGCCATTCGCCACTCAGTGCGATGGCGCCATAAAACCGGTCATCCGACGATCGTAAAAGACTGTGGTGCCCTTGCTCATCCTCGGCGATGGCAAAACTGCCCTGCCCATTTTGGGTATCGGTGATGATCGAAATCTCAGTTCCGTGATGCTCTAGGATCAAATCGTTCAGCGGTCGGTTGTTTGCCGTTAGGTTGCTTTCCAGGGTGAAAATTTGGGCCATTGTGACGTCCGGCTGCCCAACCAAATCAGACATCGATGCGGAGAGTTCGACCCGTTCGGGGAGGCAAAGCTCCGCGCAGAGCCCAATGTTCAAGGCTAGATGAATATCGATCGGTCTGTTAGCGTTTTTAGACCGCACGACCACAGGCCAAAGCGTTGGTGCTTGGTAGCCTATCGATGTTCCGCTGCCCTCTTCAAACAGCAAGGGCTCGGGAAAGTGCACTCGTACCGACGCCACATTCTCGCTCGCTTGCCAGTCAAAATCAGGCGCCAGCCCAAAACGCCCCGGTTGGCGCCAATAGGTTTTCCATCCAGTGTTGAGATCAATTGAGATGAACAACACATGTTCGCCCTCGTCCAAGGAGATCACATCAGCGAGCAGCGCCTGCGCCATGGCTGGAGCTGCCTGCACACTGATGGTCGCTCCTTCCAAGGTAACGGATGCGCGTGTCTCAGTTGCAGCTGCGGGCATCGATGCCACCCAGCCGAGCATTGCGATCAGAATCATCGCGAACTTTGCCGCGCTGGTCAGTTTGGGCTGGCCTTTACGGTCAGGAGAGGCAATCAATGGCGTGTTCAACGGCACCTTGATCAATCAGGTCGCCGCTCCTTTTTGTAGGTATCGAGCTTGATTATGGATGAGTTTCCAAGCCTTGCCGGTCAAGTGCTGATCGCTATGCCGTCCATTGGCGATGAGCGTTTTGAGCGCACTGTGATCTATCTTTGTGTTCATGATGAGCATGGGGCTATGGGTGTCGTTGTGAACCGGCCAACGTCCGACAAGACGGTTGGTGACATTCTCGATGAACTGGGTCTTGTAAGCGACACTGATACGAGCGACACCGCGCCACTTAGTGACCATCAGTCTGCTCGGTTAGAAGGCCGTGTATTGCTTGGCGGGCCAGTCGAGAAAACGCGCGGCTTTGTGCTGCATTCGCCCGATGTTGTTGAGCGAGATGGCACGGTTGCGGTGACTGATGATGTGCATCTGAGCACAAAAATGGATGTGCTGCGTGATATCAGCCTTGGAAATGGACCGGAGCATTTTTTGCTCGCGCTTGGCTTTGCAAATTGGGGTGATGGGCAACTGGACCAAGAGATGCTGCAAAACGCGTGGCTGGCCGCGCCTATAGGCGCAAAGGCTCTGTTTGAAACGCCACCAGAGCTGCACTATGCGGCAAGTCTCTCCAATCTTGGGGTTGATATGAACAAGCTTTCACCGGTGGCCGGTCGAGGCTAACGCATTCGTTTGCCTGACCGACCAACGATTGGCGTGTTATTTGGCGCGCTGATTAAACAGCACCTTCTTGTCATCGTCGGACATAGGCTTTCGCCATTCAGATCCCACCGCCAGGCCACGCTCTACCGCTGGGCGTGCCATCAGGGTTTCGATCCACCGACCGACATGGGGGAAGTCTGCGATATCCATTTGCTGGCGTTCCCAGCCACGCGCCCAGCCGATGCATGCCATATCGGCGATGGAGTACTCGCCGATAATGTAGTCCTTACCATCAAGCTGTTTGTTCAGCACGCCATAAAGACGATGAGTCTCATCGGTGTAGCGCTTCTTGGCGTAAGGAACATCCTCGGGGGCGTATTGGTTGAAATGATGGTTCTGACCAAGCATCGGGCCAAAGCCACCCATCTGCCACATCAGCCATTCCTCTGTTTTCACCCGCCCGCGCTCATCGGATGGATAAAAGGTGCCGAACTTGCGGCCGAGATATTGCAGGATCGCGCCCGACTCAAAAACTGAGATCGGCTGTCCGTCAGGACCCTCAGGATCGATAATCGCTGGCATGCGGTTGTTGGGCGAGAAGGCCAAAAACTCGGGCTTGAACTGGTCGCCTTTGCCGATATTGATCGGGTGAACGTTGTAAGGAATATTCAATTCTTCCAGATAGATAGATACCTTGAAGCCGTTGGGAGTCGGCCAGAAGTACAGATCGATAGGTTTGGTTTGGGTCGCCATGACGCCATCCTTAAAGTCGTTTGGTAAGCGGTGATTTTAGGCCAGCGTGTTTGCGCATCGGCCCCACCAGGAGATGGCATCAATCTATGTATCTGCGGGCGAATGAAAAGGCAGGCTTAGTCAGATATGTGCCTTCGCTCACAAATCTGTGATCAGACCATGGTGGCAAAAGTGCCCAAGTGTAAGGTTTTGCTGACCATTTTTCCCGATTTTAGATGGGTATCTTTGGAGTAATCCTGCTTGGAAATCGGGTCTGCTTTCTCCGCCCCTCTTGCCTCACCGCGCAGCCCATCGGCTGACGCGGGGATTGGTGCTGGGCGTGAGAAAGTCGGGGGGAAACCCGACAAGCCAACGCAACCGGGCGCAACGTCTAACACCGGCGAGCCGCTCACCAAAGAGCAGGAATCGCAAATTCGCGAGCTGAAAAAGCGCGATGCGGAGGTTAAGGCACACGAACAAGCGCATGCTGCTGTTGGCGGTGCTTATGCCAGTGCTCCGACATACACCTACGCCAAGGGGCCCGACGGCAAAAAATACGCTGTGGGCGGTGAGGTGCAGATCGATACCTCACCAGAGCGCACGCCCGACGCGACCATTCGCAAGATGGATGTTGTTATCCGCGCTGCGCTTGCGCCCGCCGAGCCTTCCTCACAAGATCGAGCGGTTGCTCGCCAGGCGCAGCAGCAGCGGCTGGAAGCGCAACAACAACTGGCCCAGCAACAAGCTGATGAGCGCAAACCTGGCGCACCCAAAGAAGGTGAGAGCGCAGATGCTGTGGGAATGGATGCTGGAATTCTCGCGCAGATTATGAGTCAGGCAGAAGGCGACACTGAATCCGCTCCGGAAATCAGCCCTTCAAACGCCGCAGCGGCCTACCAATCCAATGCAGGGTTGGCCGCGCAACTCTTTGGGGGAGCAAGCTAGGTATTTACTAGCTAGGCTCCGCCAGCGTTGCGACCGAGAAGAGTACGCTGAACTGCTCACACCAAATGACGACCGAACCGAACTGGCTAACATCAACATCGTCAGGAATGGTGTAGGTCTGATCGCCGATGTTGCCTTTGAGCTGACCAAGCGAAATCCATTCACTGGCAAGCACAGCACCTGATGAAAATGGTGCATCGTCCGCCACAAGCCACACTTCAAGGTCCGGACCGTTGGTCACCTCGAACTCTGTAAATCGCATGAGGTGGGAGCCGGTGGCCGTTTGCAGTAGCATCGCGTTGCCTGCGCCCTGATGCGCGCGGTCGGCATCTTGGAACGTGCCCTCGCTAATCACCGATACCATCAGTTCATCTGGCAGCGCTTCTGAAACGACTTGGTCGATCCAAAGGGGTGAGAAAAGATACCAGAACGCGTTGCCTGCAAGGAAACCGACAACGAAAACCGGCAAGGCTATTTTTAGGAAACGCATCATGGTGTCTATCCTTCTGTAATGCCAAGCTTTTCGCGCACCAGGGCCTGAACCGCTTGAGGATTGGCCTTACCGCCAGTGGCCTTCATCACCTGACCAACAAACCAGCCTGCCAAATTTGGTTTTGCCTTAGCTTGTTCGACCTTATCAGGGTTAGCGGCGATGACTTCATCCACCGCCGCCTCGATCGCTCCGGTATCGGTGACCTGTTTCATGCCGCGATCTTCAACGATCTGGCGTGGGTCACCGCCTTCGGACCAGACGATCTCGAAGACGTCTTTGGCGATTTTACCAGAGATGGTTTTCTCACCAATCAAATCGATGATTGCGCCCAGTTGGTCTGCGTTCACTGGGCTATCGGAGATCGCCACGCTCTCTTTGTTCAACCGACCAAACAGCTCGTTGATGGTCCAGTTGGCGGCAAGTTTGCCGTCCCTGCCCTTGGCAACCTGATCGAAGAAATCGGCCCGCTCTTTTTCGGCCACTAGAACGGATGCGTCGTAAGGGGTGATGCCGTAGTCGGCGATGAACCGCTCTTTGATCTGGTCTGGTAGCTCTGGCAGATCGGCAGCCAAGGCATCAATAAATGCTTGATCGAACTCCAGCGGCAGCAGATCGGGGTCTGGGAAGTAGCGGTAGTCATGCGCCTCTTCCTTGGACCGCATGGACCGGGTTTCACCTTTGACGGAGTCAAACAGGCGCGTTTCCTGATCGATCGTTCCACCATCCTCCAGGATGGCGATCTGGCGGCGGGCCTCGTACTCGATGGCCTGCACGGCAAAGCGCATAGAGTTCACATTCTTGATCTCGCAGCGTGTTCCCAAAGGCTCGCCAGCGCGGCGTACCGACACATTGATGTCGGCGCGCATGGACCCTTCTTCCATATTGCCATCGCAGGTGCCCAGATAGCGCAAAATGGAGCGTAGCTTGGTAAGGTAGGCGCGCGCTTCTTCAGACGAGCGGATGTCGGGCTTGGAGACGATCTCCATCAGCGCCACGCCTGACCGATTGAGATCAACAAAGCTCATCGTTGGATGCTGATCATGCAGCGATTTGCCAGCATCCTGCTCCAGATGCAGGCGTTCAACGCCAACTTGAAACGATGTGCTGTTGACAAGATCGACGGTCACGATCCCCTCGCCTACGATTGGATCGAGAAACTGCGAGATCTGATAGCCTTGCGGCAGATCAGGATAAAAGTAGTTCTTGCGATCAAAAACGGAGCGCTTGTTGATCTGTGCTTTGAGGCCAAGGCCTGTTCGCACCGCCTGTTTCACGCACTCTTCGTTGATGACGGGCAACATGCCGGGCATGGCAGCATCAACCAGCGAAACATTGGTGTTGGGCGCCGAGCCGAACTGGGTAGACGCACCAGAAAACAGTTTTGACTGACTGGTCACCTGCGCGTGCACTTCAAGGCCAATGATCAATTCCCAGTCGCCGGTGGCGCCAGGAATGAATTTAGCCGGATCAGATTTGCGCATCTCGGTGTAGTTGGCGGGCTGGTTCATAGGTGTCTCTCTGGCAGGATATCTGGGGCTTGTGTTGCCGATATAAGAATTAGGTGCGGGTGCTCTTGGCCCAGCGTTTCAAAGCGTAAAATCCGGCTGAGCCCAGGGCAAAGCAACCGGCAATGATTATCAATGAACCGTTGGCATCCCCCTGCCCGCGGCTGGCGTTCACAATGACCAAGAGAAGCAGCAGCGCCGCCGTTACAACCATCAGAATAGCCAGAATGCCAGCAAAGATGTCCAGAAGCATTCGCGATAGCGGCATCGTGCTCATGAGGCGCGCTCGTGAGTTGGTGCGCCCATCTTGTGGTCCTCGCGATCAATCGCCAGGTCAATCATGGTGCGCCAAAGCTTCTCGGTCAGATCAGGATCAAAGCCAATGCCTTCCGCCTGTGCGCGCGCATTCGCAACCACCTCTTCTACCCGTTCATGCACGCGCGCTGGCATAGCCAGTGCTGGTTTCAAGTCAGCAGCACGATCAATGAAAGAAAAGCGCTCTGCGAGCAGGGAAACGATCATTGGGTCTAGCGTGTCGATGCCGACCCTTACTTCCGCCATGGAGTCGGCTTTGGCCGCATTGGGCCGCGACAACTGTTTGCCGAGGAGCGCCTTAGGGTAATTGATGCCAGGCAGGGAAACTGACGGTGCCGTGTGCACGTTCAGCAAAGTGTAGCCTTGTATGCGGTAAAAGTTGCTGGCGCGCGTGTTGTGTGCATGCGTCGTTAGCCAACAGCAGCTAAAACCCCACTGCTTGATCTGCGCTTCGCAGGCCGACAACAAAATAGCGCCTACGCCCTTACCCTGGTGGATAGGGTCAACCCAGACATCACTGATTTCGTCAGACTGGCCTTCTGTAGCAGCAAAGCCCAAAAGTGTGCCTTGCTGTTCCGCCACAATGATCTGATCAACAGCATCGGTAATGAAGCGTGTGAAGGCCACGTGGATATCGGCCTCGCGTCCTGCGAATTCAGGCAGCTTACCGATTGATGTTGCATACGCAGTTGTGGCCAGCCTGACCAAGTCATCGACTTCGCCAAGGTCTCCTGGTCTCAATGTGATGGAAGGGAGTTTGGTCACGGCCAGACTACCACCACTTGGTCGGCGCAAAGTGCCCGGCTTGCTTCTCAATCACCGAGCCGATCGTAAACAGCGTTTCTTCCTCGAACGGGCGCCCGATGAGCTGTAAGCCCAGCGGCAGGCCATCTTTGCTAAGGCCCGCTGGCACAGACATGCCGGGCAAACCGGCCATGTTCACCGTCACCGTGAAGATGTCATTGAGATACATCTCGATGGGGGAGGCTGTCGCCATGTCGTTGACACCGAAGGCTGCGCTTGGGGTTGTCGGCGTTAAAATGGCATCCACGCCATCGGCATAGACTTTTTCAAAGTCCTGTTTGATGAGCGTGCGCACGCGCTGCGCCTGCTTGTAATAGGCATCGTAATAGCCTGCTGAGAGCACATAGGTGCCAATCATGATGCGGCGTTGCACTTCCTGGCCAAAGCCCGAAGCGCGGGTGTTTTCGTAAAGTGCTTGAATGTCTTCGCCAGGCTCACGTTTGCCGTAACGTACCCCATCGTAGCGCGCGAGGTTCGATGAAGCTTCGGCTGGTGCAACAATATAGTAAGCTGGCAAAGCGTATTTGGTGTGTGGCAGCGAGATGTCGCGAATCTCAGCACCGGCCTCGCGCATCCAGGCAATGCCCGCCTGCCAAAGCTCTTCGATTTCCGCCGGCATGCCATCCATACGGTACTCTTTGGGGATGCCGATGGTTTTGCCAGCGATCGAACCGCCCAATGCTTGTTCATAGTCGGGCACTGGCAGATCCACGCTGGTGGTGTCCTTGGTATCGACCGACGCCATGCTTTGGAGCATGATAGCTGCATCGCGAACGTCGCGTGTGATCGGGCCAGCCTGATCCAGCGACGAGGCAAATGCTACAACGCCCCAGCGCGAGCAGCGCCCATATGTCGGCTTAACCCCAACGGTGCCGGTGAACGCAGCCGGTTGACGGATCGAGCCGCCAGTATCGGTCGCTGTGGCCCCTGCACACAGCCATGCGGCCACGGCTGCTGCCGATCCACCAGACGACCCGCCAGGCACGAGATCAGCGTTGGAACTTGTCGAGCGCCACGGATTGATCACCGGGCCGTAAGCTGAGGTCTCATTGGAAGAACCCATTGCAAACTCATCCATATTGAGTTTGCCAAGCATGACCGCTCCATCATCCCAAAGATTTTGGGTAACCGTGGACTCATAGCGTGGTTTGAAATCGTGCAGAATGCCGCTGGCAGCCTGTGTGTGCACACCCTTGGTTGCAAACAAGTCTTTGATACCAAGCGGGATGCCTTCTAAAGCACCGCCCTCGCCTTTGGCCAGCTTGTCGTCGCTTGCTGCAGCCATGGCGCGTGCCTGGTCTGGCGTTTCAACAATGTAGGCGTTCAGCTTGTCATTTGCCGCCTCAATAGCCCCGAGATAGGCATTGGTCAGTTCCAGTGCCGTGAAGTTCTTATCGCGCAGGCCATCGCGCGCTTGGGCAATTGTGAGGGTGGTCAAGTCGGTCATTGCATCGGTCTTTTCAAAAAATCTGCGGTTGGTGAGCGGTTGCTACTCAACAACCCTCGGCACCATGAAGAAGCCATCTTCACTGGCTGGGGCATTGGCAATCACATCATCTGAAATGTTGCCATCCGTAACGACATCCGCGCGCAACCGCATTTTCGTCGCAACCACCGATGTCATAGGCTCCACGCCGTCGGTGTTCACCTCGCCAAGCTGCTCAACAAAAGCCAAGATCGTGTTGAGTTCTTCGCGCATGGGTTCGATACGCTCGTCTTCCAACCGGATGCGGGCAAGGTGTGCGATGCGGCGCACGGTGTCGCTGTCTACACTCACTGTGGGTAAACCTTATTCGGGCCGACGCCCTTTTAGGACATGGGCACAGCTGCAGGAAAATGCTGGCAGGGTGATAGCGCGCGACCCGCATGGGTTCAAGCGAGGTTGAAGTGGTGATACGTCACAGGAAAGGCGTATGCAAAGTCAGAGAAACTTTGATGTGCTTTGGCAATCAAAGACGCAACAAAAAGAAAAGAGCAGAATGCAATGCCGCATAGTCAACATTCCACCCTACAAACCCGAGATGCCAGCGAAGCTGTCGATGCGCTGACGGAGCTCTATAATGATGAGACCGCGCGGCTGCGCGATGCGTTTTATGAGCATATGGGTGCATTGGATGGTGGCGACAGCGGCAAGCGATCTGGTCACGGGAGGGTGCGCGGCTTCTACCCCTTTGTTCGCTTGGCTACCGAATCCTATGCTGAAGTCGACTCGCGCCTTGCGTATGGCCATGTGACCCGGCCTGGTCGGCATGAAACCACGGTGACCCAACCGGAACTCTATCGCACCTATCTGCTGGAGCAGATTGGCGCTCTTATCGAGAACCATAACGTGGCGGTGGAAGTAGGGCTGTCCGACACGCCGATCCCGATCCACTTTGCGTTTCCCGATGGCATGGTGTTTGAGGGCGATGGAACGCTGGAGGACGACCGCCCCTTGCGTGACTACTTCGATGTGCCGGACTTGGGGATCACCGATGATGCTATTGTGAACGGCGTTGCCCCTTCGCTGCAGAACGAACCGTATCCGTTGGCGCTTTTTACAGCGCCGCGCACCGACTATTCGTTGTACCGTTTAAAACACTACACTGCGACGCCGCCGGAAGCCTTTCAAAACTTCGTCCTTTACACGAACTATCAGTTCTACATCGATGAATTTATTGAATTTTCAAAACGCGAGCTGACCAATCCCGACAGTGCTTATTCGCACTTTGTCGAACCAGGGGGGCGGACGAGTTACAACGTTCGCTTAGGGCGTGAACCCGATGGTGAAGTTGCCTCGCGGGTACCGCAGATGCCAGCCTACCACCTGTGTGCTGACGAACACACAGGTATCAGTATCGTCAACATTGGCGTTGGTCCTTCCAACGCGAAGACGATAACCGACCATGTGGCCGTTCTGCGCTCTCACGCTTGGCTTATGCTTGGTCACTGCGCAGGCCTGCGCAATTCGCAGCGTTTAGGCGACTATGTTTTGGCGCATGGGTATGTGCGTGAAGACCATGTTTTGGATGCGGACTTACCGCCATGGGTGCCGATCCCGCCACTTGCTGAAGTTCAGGTGGCCTTGGAGCAGGCGGTGGCGGAAATCACCGATCTGTCTGGATACGAACTCAAACGCATTATGCGCACCGGCACTGTGGCCACCATCGACAACCGGAACTGGGAGTTGCGGGACTTTTTGGAGCCCGTTGAACGGTTCTCCCAGTCTCGCGCCATTGCGCTTGATATGGAGTCGGCCACCATCGCAGCGAACGGCTTCCGGTTTCGTGTGCCCTACGGCACACTTCTTTGCGTTTCCGACAAGCCTTTGCATGGCGAGTTGAAGCTGCCGGGCATGGCGAGTGCGTTTTACAAAACGCAAGTCAACCAGCATTTGCAGATCGGCATTCGTGCGATGGAGCTTTTACGCTCTATGCCCAGCGAACGGCTGCATTCACGCAAACTGCGCAGCTTCTCAGAATCAGCGTTTCAATAAGTGGCTGCACCAAGAGAGCTTTTTGATGCCCACGCGTTTGTCGCTATTGCTGGTGACAAGGGCGTCTTGCTCGGTCTTGATCCTGGCACCAAAACTATCGGTGTAGCGATCAGCGATGTCGATAGGAGCCTGGCCAGTCCCCTCACCACCATTCGCCGGACCAAGTTCTCCCAAGATGCCGCGACGCTCGCCGATGTTATCGCGCGAGAGGCCGTGAGTGGGTTGGTTATCGGCATGCCCTTCAATATGGATGGCACTGCTGGTCCAAGGGCCCAGTCTGTTCGCGCGTTTCGCCGCTCATTGGCAGAGCATATTGATCTACCCATGCTATTTTGGGATGAGCGTCTTTCCAGCGAGGCGGCAGGTGACGCGTTACGCGATGCGGGAAAAACCAACAGGCAACGCGAAGCCATGATCGACGCGGCAGCCGCCGCGCATATCTTAAACGAATGCCTGTCGTATCTGCGCGGCCTCACGAATCAGTAAGCATTCCGGTTTACCTTAGTGTTCAGCGTGGTGCGCCTTTGTTGCGCTCCCGATGTGTAGGTGTGTACGGGATCAAAAGAATGAGCGGATTGTCGTTGGCCGACATGCGCCGGATTGGCGCAGAGCGCAACCAGAACAGCAGGTTGGATAAACCCGCTAAGCAAAGCCTGTTTTCCAAGCTGCCTTTTTCGCGCGGTGAAGATGCGCCTTCAGTCGACCAACCACCCAAATCCCCGGTTGCTCGACTGACACAGTTGAGCCGTGGTTCCACTACGTCGGCAGCTCCAACGACGAACACTGATTTGGAAACATCATCAAAGGTTTTGCCCTCCGCTGACCCAGCCACATCTGCGCTGGTTAGCGAAGCCGGTTCGCTCACGCACGCTGAGGCGTCCAAACCATTGCGTCAAAATGCTTTGCGCCATGCTGGTGCTGGCGGTGCAGTTGGTGCGCTGCTTGGCTTGGCGGCTGCCGGCACGCCTGTTGCGTTGCCAGTTGGGGCGTTGGTTGGCGCTGCAACCGGCAATATCGTTGGTAAGCGCGCCCAACGCATTTCGCGCGATAGCGCCAAGATTATTGCGTTGAGACCGAAGCAAGCACCAAACCTGTTTGAGACGGTGCAGAGTGCGTGCAGCCTGGTCGAATGTGCCGAGGGATCGCTGAAGATTTCTGTCGATCAAAGCGCTGGCGTTCGTGCCATTGCGGTTGGTGGCTCACGCCGATCTGGCCCAAAAGGCTACCGCCTTACAGTAGGGCTTGCAGTATTAGCTGGCCTTAGCATCCGACAAATTGAGGCGTTGGCAGCCCATGCGCTTGTTTGCGCCAAGCTGATCGCTGAGGCAGAGGCGGTTGATGATGAAACTGTTCAACGTCTGGAAGCCCTGGATGCTTCCTTGTCGAAGCGATCAAAACTCACGCGTTTGTCCAATGTCGATGCGTTGAAAGCCACGCACGGCCAGGCCGTCCGGGCCTTTCAAAGCTCTTGGGAAGAACGTTCACGCCAAGCAGACCGCTTGGTCGCGCGCTATGCCGGTCCACGCGCACTAGTAGAGGCGTTGCTTGCTCAAGCTTTGCTCGCCGCGCGTTTTTGGAAAGATGCTGCAATTGGCCGGTCCTACGCTCAGAGTCTGGAAGCTCTGCGCGGCGGCTATGATGGTGCAGAATTAGACGGGGCGCTGCACAGCGTTGCCCAGGAACGCCACCCCTCGGCCAATGCAGCGCAGATGGGATTGCCGACGGTGTTGCTGGAGCGCATTGCAAGTCTCGACACCTCGTGCTCCGTGCCAGTTCTTCCATCGTTCAATCCGGTTCTTCTTGAGCTTCCCGCACCAACGACGAAAATGTTGGAGAAACGCCTGTCTGTGGCTGAAAAGCCTCGAAATGATAAGCCTGCAAAACCCGCAAAGCTGACAAAACAGAAGGCGAAAAGTGACCGACAGGTAACGCAAGAAAAAGCCAAAAAAGATCCGGCCAAATCGAAAAGCCTTTTCGGCAAACTGCTGTCACGCGGTCGCCAAGCTCACACGGTGATGCAGGATCTCGACCCCCATCTTCAGCCGCTCTACAATGCCGACGCGCTTTACAAGAATGACCCAGGCGTTGGACTTGAAGCGTATCAGGCGCTTGTTGATGCCCACCCGCGCTGGGCACTCGCGCGCCTTCGTATGGCTGAAGCGCAGATTGAGATGGGTTACCCGGACTGTGTGGCCAATCTCATGACCTGTGCTGAGCGTTTGCCCAGCGCTTTACCAACGATTTTGGACCGTCTCCAAAGTGCGCTTGCTATGGTCAGCCCGCTGGAAGAGGAACCTCTTCGCCAGGCAGTTGCCAATATGCGAAGCAATGCGAGTGCGATCGCTCAGGAGCGTGCTGAGATTGATCTTGAAAAGCTGGGGCGGTGTACACTGGATGGGCAAGATCAAGACACGCTCACCGCACTCTTCCGCCACGCGACAGGTTTACGAGAGGCATGGGTGTTGGGCGCGCCGTGTGCCTACATGCCTGATGTTCCCCATCACGCGATTCTTGGCCTTGCGCCGCGACTAAGCGCTGAAGATGCGCAAGCCATGGCAATGACATTGGCCGAACATGCCGCAGTTACTGGCACGGTCGCAGTGCACATTGAAACTGGAACGCCGCGCGGTGCTTTGGGCGATGCACTGGCCACGCACCCCTCGATGTGGCGCGCATCAAACCGCGAGACCAAAGCGCACCGTTGATAAGCTGAGAGCTGCGCAGCAAAGCCTTGCGGCCAACGAGCCTGCGGTCTATGACCCAGTTTTATGACAGCAACCAGCACTGCCGCCGCCGACCGACCAAGCGCCCCGCGTTTCGGCCACCGGCATTTGCTTGGGATTGACGGCCTTCAGCCAGCCGATATTTCGGCGCTGCTTGACCTCTCCGAAAATGCGATTGAGGTGAGCCGGAAAGTTGAGAAGAAACTCTCGACGCTTCGTGGCCGCACGCAGATCAACCTGTTTTTTGAAGCGTCTACACGCACTCAGTCCTCCTTTGAATTGGCTGGCAAACGGCTGGGCGCTGATGTGATGAACATGTCGGTGGCCTCGTCTTCGGTGAAGAAGGGTGAGACGCTGGTTGATACCGCGGCCACCTTAAATGCCATGCGGCCTGACATCATTGTTGTGCGCCATCATGCGGCGGGTGCTGTGCAGCTTCTGGCGCGCAAAGTCGGCTGTTCGGTGATCAATGCCGGTGATGGTGCTCATGAGCACCCAACACAGGCCTTGCTGGATGCACTGACGATTCGTCGTCACAAGGGCGATTTGCAAGGGCTGATCGTGGCCATTTGCGGCGACATTCTGCACTCGCGTGTGGCACGCTCGAACCTCCTGCTGCTTCACGCCATGGGCGCCCGTGTTCGGCTGTGTGGTCCGTCGACACTTATGCCGGCCGGCATTGACCGGCTTGGCTGTGATGTTTTCACGTCCATGCGTGACGCTTTGGACGGCGCTGATGTTGTGATGATGCTGCGTCTGCAACGCGAGCGCATGCATGCATCGCTCATTCCATCAACGCGCGAGTATTTTCGCTATTACGGCCTTGATGCGCAGAAGCTCGCTTTTGCCAAACCTGATGCACTGGTGATGCACCCAGGCCCCATGAACCGTGGTGTAGAGATTGACCCAGAGGTGGCTGAGAGCAAGCAAAGCGTGATCAATGAGCAGGTGGAGATGGGTGTTGCGGTGCGCATGGCCGTTCTTGATGCGCTGGCGCACCACTTGCCTAATGACGACTCAGCGCCCAACTGGCTGGAGCATTAGACTTGGCTGTACGCCCCACCAAGATAAGCAATGTGCGGGTCATCGACCCTTCGCGAAACCTTGATGCACAGGGCGCGATCCTCATGATCGACGGGCGCATCATCGCTGCCGGTCCCGATGCCGTGTCCACCGCCGAGCCGGACGGGTGTTTATCCATCGACGGGCGCGGCGCGGTCGCCTGTGCTGGCCTGGTCGATATGCAAGTGCGCGTGGGTGAGCCGGGTGCTGAGCATGTGGAAACCCTGGCGTCGGCGAGCCAGGCAGCTGCTGCTGGCGGTGTGACCAGCCTTGGCGTGATGCCAGACACGGATCCGGTGATCGATGATGCAGCGCTAGTTGATTTTCTCATGCGGCGCGCGCGCGATACGGCCAGGGTACATATCCATCCCATCGCGGCGTTGACTAAGGGGCTTTCTGGCCAGGAGATGGCCGAAATTGGCCTGCTTCAGGAAGCAGGCGCGGTCGCCTTTTCCAATGGTCGTCATCCTGTGGCGAACGCCGCTATCATGCGCCATGCGCTGACCTATGCACGCGATTTTGGAGCTTTGGTTATTCACCACCCTGAAGACCCAGACCTTCGCGGTGCTGGTGTGATGCATGAGGGTGAAACCGCGACACGCTATGGCCTGCCGGGCATTCCAGTTGAAGCTGAACTCATCATGCTTGACCGTGACATTCGTTTGGCGCAACTGACGGGTGGGCGCTATCACGCGGCGCAGATATCGTGCGCAAAGAGTGTGGAAACTGTGCGGCGAGCCAAGGCCGCTGGTTTGGAAATGACTGTCGGTGTGTCAATCAACCATTTGTCGCTCAATGAAATTGATATTGGCATGTGGCGTAGCTTTTTGAAGCTCTCTCCACCCCTTCGCACAGAAGACGACCGCCAAGCGCTGATTGAAGGCGTCGCGGACGGAACAATCGATGTGATCATCTCCGACCATGATCCGCAGGATGTTGAGCGCAAGCGCCACCCGTTTGCCGAAGCACATGATGGGGCCATTGGCTTGGAAACACTGCTTCCGGCTGCTCTGAGGCTTGTGCACAACGAGCATCTGACGCTTATGCAACTGGTGGATAAGCTTTCGACCACACCAGCGCGCATTCTGGGGTTAAACGCTGGCACGCTGAAACCTGGCGCGCCTGCGGATGTGGTGATTTTTGACCCCAATGAACCATGGGTTCTTGATCGCCATGCGCTCTATTCGCGATCAAAAAATACACCGTTTGAAGATGCGCGCTTTTCTGGGCGTGTACTCTTGACGTTTGTTGGCGGCCAAAAAATCGCTGAGCGCCAAGATGATGGCAGTATTGATGTTGCCGCCTGAAGCGTGAACGCGTTAGCGTCATGACCTGTCTCGTGAGGTCCATTCATGCCTGATCCCATCAATTTGGCTGCATCGGCGCCCTACTTTTTGGCTGCCTTTCTGTTTGGCTATTTGCTCGGCAGTATTCCGTTTGGATTGTTGCTCTCTAAGCTCGCTGGACTTGGCGATGTGCGCTCCATCGGGTCAGGCAATATTGGGGCCACCAATGTGTTGCGCACAGGCCGCAAGGACATCGCTGCCGCGACTTTACTGCTTGATGCGGGCAAGGGCTTTGCCGCAGTGATGTTGGCCGCGCAGTTCGGCCCTGGTACAGCGGCTTTGGCGGCTATCGGCGCTTTGGTGGGGCACTGCTATCCGATTTGGTTGAAATTCAATGGCGGCAAGGGCGTTGCAACGTTCCTTGGCGTGGTGTTGGCCCTTTCCTGGCCCCATGCGCTGCTGTTTGCGCTGGTGTGGTTGGGCATGGCGTTTGCGATGCGCTATTCGTCGCTGGCAGCTTTGGCTGCAACTGTATGTGTGCCGCTGGCCGCCTTTCTCTTTCCTGAAGGATCGTTTTTGGGGGCGTTTGCCATTGGTGAGGTCACCGCTATCATGGTTTTGCTTATCTGGTGGAAGCATCGCGCCAACATCGCCAGACTGATAAAAGGCCAAGAGAGCAAGATTGGCGGCTCTAAGGCAGAGAGCGAGACATAGAGGTGTCAGAGGGCTGGCCGACCCTTTCGGATGCCCAACGCCTCGCCTGGCTTCGCCTTATTCGGACGCCAAGAATTGGCCCGGCCCTTTTTCAAGACCTGCTGAATATTTACGGCAGTGCACAGGGTGCGATTGAAGCTCTGCCCCACATGAGCGCGCGACGCGGGGTATCCTTTCAGCCTGCAGATGCCAACGAGATTGAGCGGGAGATCAATGAAGCTGGGCGAATCGGTGCTCGCTTCGTGGCCAGTGGTGAACAAGGCTATCCGCAGGCGTTGTCATACGCGCCGCGGCCGCCACCGATTCTTTGCGCCATGATGTCCTCCAACAAGGTTGCCTCGAAGCCGTGCGTTGCCCTTGTCGGCGCCCGCAACGCATCAGCGGGAGGCCTAACGTTGGCCAAACGCATGGCGGCCGAGTTAGGCACGGCAGGGATCGTGGTCGTGTCCGGATTGGCGCGCGGTGTGGACGCTGCCGCTCATCTGGGATCGCTTCAAACTGGCACGTTTGCGTTTACGGCTGGTGGCTTGGCACGCCCCTACCCGCCAGAGCATGCTGATCTGATGGCCCAGATTGCTGAACAAGGCGCGGTTTACTCCGAAATGCCGCTGGGTTGGGTCGCGCGAGCGCAGGATTTTCCCAAACGCAATCGCCTGGTCGCAGGTTCATCTCTGGCCGTTGTCATTGTGGAAGCAGCCAAGCGTTCGGGCTCGCTTATCACGGCACGCCAGGCTGGAGAATTGGGCCGTTTGGTCATGGCTGTGCCGGGCTTTCCTCTTGATCCGCGTAGCGACGGTCCCAACAGCCTTATCCGCGATGGTGCCACCTTGGTGACGAGCGCGTCTGACATTTTGGAAGATATTGCGCCGATGCTTGCTCGTCCTGCTAGTTGGGCGACACCTGAACAGTCGACAGATACGCAGCAAGGGCAACTCCCACTTTTACGCGAGGAGGAGGAGCACTCGTCCAGCTACGCGCCCACAGATGCTGATGCCGAATCTCTGATCGAAGGTGTTATGGGCTTTTCACCGGTTTCGGCAGACACTCTGATTGAAACGACTGGTGTGCCAACCGCGCAAGTGCGGGTTTGGCTGGTGGAAAATGAGTTGATCGGCAAGATTATTCGCTCTCCCGGTGATCGATTTGCTTGGAACCCAGCCTCTTCTAACGAGCAGGAGTGACCGGGTTAGTTGATTCTACCACGCGTGACCTGCTGCCAAGAATCAATCAGTGCCGTTGTCGCGGACATCGTCATTGGCTTGTTCACGTGCCATGGCGATCATAAGTCCAAGAACATCCAAGCGATTTTTTAGTGCCAGATTCTCAAGGGATTTCAGCATTTCAGCTATGTATTCGGCAACATCATGAGGGCGCGCTCTGGTGTCCAAATCAACATCGCCATTGTTAGATGAAGCCAATCTGAGAGGAAAAGCCAAAAGACTGGCAGTTGCCCTATCGTCATTCTGTACCGGCTTATCAGCGTCTTTTTTGTCATAGACGTCGGACATGTCGTTAGGTTTCCGCACTACCTGGTTTCACTCCTAAGAACTCGAGAATTCGCTTTCGAACTACTATCATAGATTGTGTTTTTTATCTTAACACTTTCATTTGCACGTTCAAGTTGTATTGCTGCGTTTATATCTACAACGCTATGCTTGTTTGGAAAAAAGCTCGGCGGTCCTGCTCCGCTAAGAAAACCAGCTCCGCTAAGATAAATGGCCACTCTCCGGTCACCGCTTGACGAATGCAGTTTGACAAGTGCAAGCCCCATACTCATGTTCCGGCCATCCGAGTACCGGGTTTCGCCGGTCTCAAAGCGCAGACATTGCGCCGAACCATCATCTGCCATCTTGCGTGAGAGTGAACCCACCACATGGATCTCGTCATTGTGGAATCGCCTGCTAAGGCGAAGACCATCAACAAATATCTTGGGCCGAACTATAAGGTTTTGGCCTCGATGGGCCATGTGCGCGATCTGCCATCAAAGGATGGCTCGGTGGACCCAGATGATGATTTTGCGATGCGTTGGCAAAACGATGCCGGTAAGTCCAAAACCATCACTGAGATTGCACGCAGTGTGAAAGACGCCGATCGCGTTATCCTGGCAACTGACCCTGATAGAGAAGGCGAAGCGATTTCCTGGCACGTGCTTGAAATTCTAAAAGCCAAAAAGGTTTTGAAGGACAAGCCGGTGGAGCGCGTGGTTTTCAACGCAATCACCAAGAACGCCGTTCTAGAAGCGATGGCAAACCCGCGCGCCATTGATGGCCCTTTGGTAGACGCCTATTTGGCGCGCCGAGCGCTCGATTATCTGGTTGGCTTCACGTTGTCCCCGGTGCTTTGGCGCAAGCTGCCAGGCTCGCGTTCTGCCGGTCGTGTCCAATCGGTTGCTTTGCGGCTGGTGACTGAACGTGAAACAGAAATCGAAGCGTTCGTTCCGCAAGCCTATTGGACAATAAACGCCCATTTGAAGAACGGCAGCAATGCCCCGTTTGAAGCGCGTTTGGCAGCCTATGATGGCACCAAGTATGGCCGTCATGATCTGACCGACGCCGACCTGGCAAGCTCGATCAAAGGTATGCTGGAGCAGGCTGATATCTCGGTTGCAAAAGTCGAAGCCAAGCCGGTGCGCCGCAACCCCTATGCGCCGTTTACGACCTCAACACTTCAGCAGGATGCATCCTCGCGCCTTGGCATGTCGCCAAGCGTGACGATGCGCATTGCCCAGCGGCTTTATGAAGGCACAGAAATCGACGGTGAGACCGTTGGTCTGATAACTTATATGCGTACCGATGGTGTGCAGATGGCGCCGGAGGCTATTCGTTCCACGCGCAAATTGATTGGCGAGAAGTATGGTGAGAGCTATCTTCCCAATTCGCCACGCATGTATTCGTCGAAAGCTAAGAACGCCCAAGAGGCCCATGAGGCTATTCGGCCGACGGATCTGTTTCGCACACCAGACCAGGTGAAACGCTATCTGGATGCCGATCAGGCCAAGCTCTACCGCCTGATCTGGTCGCGCACCATGGCCAGCCAAATGGCGGCATCAGTGTCTGAGCGCACCAGTGTTGATCTGGTTGCCAACCATGGCGGGCATAGCGCTGATCTGAGGGCCAGCGGGTCGGTTATCACTTTTGATGGTTTCTTGGCCGCGTATGATGTTGGCGCGTCCTCAAAGGATGACGATGACAAGCGTCTGCCTGCAATCACCGAGCGTGATAAGATCGCTCAGGAGAAGATTGAGGCAACTGAAAAGCACACTGAGCCCCCTGCCCGCTTCTCTGAGGCGAGCCTTGTCAAACGCATGGAAGAGCTAGGTATTGGTCGTCCGTCGACCTACGCGGCAACATTGGCTGTGCTTCAAGACCGCGATTACATCGAGGTCGAGAAACGTCGTATCTTTGCCAAAGATAAAGGTCGTCTCGTCACGGCGTTTTTGGAAGCCTTTTTTAAGCGCTATGTCGAGTATGACTTTACAGCATCGCTTGAAGAAGAGCTGGATCAGATTTCGGCTGGCGAACGCGATTGGCGTGATGTGTTGCGGGCGTTCTGGACCGCGTTTTCTGCCTCGGTCGATGATATTTCGGAGTTGCGCATCACCCAGGTCATCGATGCGCTGAACGACCTGCTTGGACCGCACATCTTTCCCGATAAGGGCGATGGCTCAGATCCACGCAAATGCCCAGCGTGCGATGATGGCCAGCTTAGCTTGAAGATTTCACGCTACGGCGCTTTCATTGGCTGCTCCAACTATCCTGAGTGCAACTATACGCGTCAGCTTGCAGCCAATGACAATGATGGCGAGGCGCCAGCCGGACCGATCGTGCTGGGGGATCACCCTGAAACGGGTGAGCAAGTCTCCCTACGTGATGGTCGCTTTGGGCCCTATGTCCAATTGGGCGAAGAAGCCAAACCCAAGCGTGCCAGCTTGCCTAAAGGCTGGGACCGGGCGGAAATGGACTTGGAGAAGGCACTGCGGCTGTTGTCTCTGCCACGTCTGGTTGGAGCCCACCCCGAAACGGGCAAAGATATAATGGCCGGGCTTGGACGCTATGGACCGTTTGTGCTGCACGATGGCAAATACGCCAACTTGGAATCCGTTGAGGAAGTCTTTGAGGTTGGCATCAACCGCGCTGTGACTGTGATTGCAGAAAAGGCCGCAAGTGGCGGTCGCGGGCGCGGGGCGCCCGCCGCGCTGAAGACACTGGGTGATCACCCAGATGGCGGCGCCGTCACGGTGCATTCGGGGCGTTACGGGCCCTATGTGAAGCATGGCAAGATCAATGCCACCATTCCCAAGGACACCAAGCCTGAGGATGTGACGATGGATCAAGCCATTGAACTGATCGCGGCACGTGCAGCAAAGGCTGGAAAGAAACCAGCTGCCAAGAAAAAGGCCCCGGCAAAGAAAAAAGTAGCTGCTAAAAAGGCAGTCGCCAAAAAACCGGCAACCAAGAAGAAAGCAGCCAGCGGCGAATGAGCGGGCTCCCCTCTGATGAGGCATTGCTGGAGTTTCTAAGCGATAACCCCGGCCAGTCGGGCAAGCGCGAGGTTGCACGCGCCTTTGGTATCAAGGGTGCAGACCGTATTGCGTTAAAACAGCGTCTCAAAGCGCTGAAGGATCAGGGTCTCATCACCAAGGATGGTGGACGCTTTCGCCGTGCCGATGCATTGCCGCCTGTGTTTCCGGCCCAAGTTGCTTCGGTTGACGATGAGGGCGATTTGATTGTGGTGCCGCGCATCCAACTTGATGGAGCCGGAGAGCCTGATCGTTTCGTCCTGGTGGAAAAAAAGTCCGCGCGTCGCGGCTCCCCCAACCAGACACCACCGGGTGTCGGTGACACTTTGCTCGTGCGGTTGGTCGATGCCGCAGACGGTGATGAGCCAGGCCGCGTTCATCTTATCAAGGCCATCGGACGTGGCGATGTTCGCCATTATGGCGTGCTGCGTATCCCCTCAAGCGGCGGCGCTTATATCGAACCGGTAGAGCGCAGAGCTGATATTTTGCAGGTCGACAAGCACGATATCGGCGAGGCTGAAGACGGTGACCTTGTGGCCGCTCTTCGCTTGCCGGGCCGTGGTCGAGGGCGATCTCCCAATGGTAAGGTGGAAGAGGTTTTTGGCCAGCTTGGCTCAGAGCGCGCCATCAGTCAGATCGCGGTCTTGCGCCAAGGATTGCCTGATGTGTTCCCGCCCGATGTGCTGGCTCACGCGGAGACACTTTCGCCAGCACAGAAAGGTGCGCGTGAGGATTGGCGAGGGCTGCCGCTGATCACCATCGATCCTGCCGACGCCAAAGATCATGATGATGCAGTGTATGCCGCACCGGATGATGATCCGGGCAATGAAGGTGGGTTTGTTGTCACGGTCGCCATTGCCGATGTAGCCTACTATGTACGCCCGCATACGCTGCTTGATCGCGAGGCGCGCTCTCGAGGCAATTCGGTCTACTTTCCTGATCGTGTCATTCCCATGCTGCCAGAGAGGCTGTCGACCGATCTTTGTTCCCTACATGAGGGTGAGGATCGCCCGGCCCTGGCCATCCGTATGGTGTTTTCCAAGGACGGCATCAAACGCAAGCATTCGCTGCACAGGGTCTGGATCAAGCTGCATGCTGGTCTTGCCTATGAGGCCGCGCAGGCAGCCATTGATGGGACAACGCCCCCGGAAGGTATCGTGCCCTGCCCGCCAGATATTGCTGAGAGCATCCTCAAACCCCTATGGGCGGCTTACCGCGTGGTTCACAAGGCGCGCGAGCGCCGTGCGCCGCTGCATTTGGACCTACCTGAGCGCAAGCTGATGTTGGATGAGGCTGGCAAGGTGACGGGTGTGCGTGTGCCGGACCGGTTGGACGCACATAAGCTCATTGAAGAGTTCATGATCCAAGCCAATGTTGCTGCTGCAGAGCTGTTGGAAGCGAAGAAGACACCTTGCCTTTACCGTGTGCACGATGCGCCAGGCGCAGCCAAGTTCGAAGGGCTGCGGGCTTTCCTGAAGAGCCTCAACATATCGATTGCCAGTCAGAGCTCGCTTCGTCCGGCCGATTTCAATAAAATTCTGGCGCGGGCCGAGGGTGAAGCTAGCGAACAGCTGATCAATGAGATGGTGCTGCGCAGTCAGGCTCAAGCTGAATACACGCCCGACAACATTGGGCACTTCGGTCTGAACCTCTCGCGCTATGCCCACTTCACCTCACCTATTCGCCGCTATGCGGACCTTCTGGTCCATCGCGCTCTGTTGACTGCATATGGTTTGGGTGAGGAGGATGCGCTGGCCGCCGGTCATGATGTGCTGGCACGGATGGGCGATCATCTCTCCGGCACCGAGCGGCGCGCTATGCTTGCCGAGCGTGAGACCACCGACCGTCTGGTTGCGGCGTTTCTTTCCGACAAAGTAGGCGCGCGCTTTGATGGCCGGATCACTGGTGTTGTTGGTGCGGGCCTGTTTGTTCGCTTGGCCGAAACGGGGGCAGATGGATTTGTGCCCGTCTCGCAGCTTGGTGCGGACTATTTCTCCTTTGATGAGGCTCATCAACGACTGGTTGGATCCGCAACCGGCATCACCTTCCAGTTGGGTGATGTCGTTGAGGTGCGCCTTGTCGAGGTGGCCCCGCTTGCTGGTTCGTTGCGCTTCGAGATGCTCAGCGACGGTAAGAGTGGCAAGCCTTTGAGCCAACGCGGTCGCGCTGGCAAAGGCGCCAAACGTGGCGGCAAAAAACCTGGCACGAGCCTTAAGCGCGGCCAGTCTCCCGCTTCCCATGCCCGCAAAGCCGTGCGCAAAGCCAAGGGTCGGTAAAGTGACCGACGGTTCTGTGCGCAGGCGGGCTGTGCGCCCCAAGCCGGCTGCGAGCATCATGTCGGCTTGGCGTGATCCATCTGGCTTGCCTCATATTTTCATGGGGCGCCGGGATGCTTCTTTGCGGTTCATGCCAGGTTATCTGGTATTTCCCGGTGGCCGAGTTGAGAGGAGCGATGAACACGGTTCAAAGAAAGATTATCTCACCAGAGCTTGTGCCCAAACATTGCAAGCAGAACTTGGTTCGGACTCCTTGCCGCAGACTTTTGCACGGGCCGCGTTGCGTGAATGCGTTGAAGAAACCGGCCTCGATTTGACCCCGCACCTTGATGGAAATCTGACTTACATTGCGCGGGCCATCACGCCACCGCACTTGTCGATGCGTTATGACACGCGGTTTTTTCTGGCTATCGTCGTGCCAAGTGCACAGCCGCCCCTGCCCCAGACGCAAGGTGACGGCGAACTCCTTCATCCGGGCTGGTTCTCACTGGACGGTCTTGCTAGCGAGCCTTTGCACCACGTGACGCAAGCTGTGTTGAACCATGGTTTGCAAGGTGATTTGGCCACACGCCGACGCTTGTTGGTGGCCGATAGGCTCCCCAAACGCTGGACTGGGTCTGCGCCGCTACGCTCTCGTGATCTCAAAGCCGCGCAAAGCGCATCCAGAATGCTTTCAAGGCCTTGACAAAAACACCAATTCCCACGATAGCACCGCATCCTCCGACTTATGCCTTTTGGTGGTCAGCTCGTCTGACGGTCGGCATCCCTTTACCGATTCAAGATCGAGGCCCATCGCATGGCTAAAGCCACGACCATCAAAATCCGGCTCGTTTCGACGGCTGACACTGGCTACTACTACGTGGCTAAGAAGAATTCCCGCACCATGACCGAGAAGATGGTTGTGCGCAAATACGATCCCGTTGCGCGCAAGCATGTTGAGTTCAAGGAAGCGAAGATCAAATAACGGCCACGGCCACGTTTGAGTGATCAAAGCGCGCTCCCAAGTTGGGGCGCGTTTTTTTGTGTTTATATGGCGAGGAATATCGCGAGCGGCTGGTGCCCTGCTCCAGGCTTGAGGAGGCCAAAAGGTGGAGTTGAGCACCAGCCATCCCGACGTTTCGGGGTGTGCGGCGGACCCGAAACGCAAGTGGGACCCGCACGAGGCGGTGCTTGTTTTAAGCCTCAATTGAACGCTCAGGTGCAAGCAAATACACCGTTAACGCGGCTTGGGACGCAGTGTTTGCGCTGTTAACCTTGCCCGTTGTGGTTAAGGCGGCGCAGTAACCTTAAGCAGCAAGCATCACACGGTTTCGGCCGTCGCGCTTGGCTTTGTAGAGAGCCTCATCGGCCCGCTTCAAAATAGCTTCAGCTGTATCTTCGGGACCTTGGATGGTCGCAACGCCTAGCGAGATTGTGATGGTGAGCTGCTTCTGTCCGCCGGCGACAGGAATGGGGTCGTGGTCCATGCGTGCGCGCAGGCGCTCGGCGATGGCAGCCGCCGCGTCTTGATCGGAGTCGGGTAGGATCAGAACAAACTCCTCACCCCATAGCGGCAGGCCAAATCAGCACCACGCACTGAGCGTCTTATACGATCACCGAATTCACGCAGCACCTCATCGCCCACATCATGGCCATGCGTATCGTTGATCGACTTGAAGAAATCGATGTCGGTCAAAACCAGTGAAAGCGTTTTGCCGCGCGATGCTGCCTGATGCGTGAGCGATTTGATATGCGTATCGAAATAGCGTCGATTATGCAGGCCCGTCAGCCCGTCCATGATCGCCATCTCCATCGTCTGCTCAACGCTCTGGCGCAGCTGATCAGCGTAAAGCTTGCGGCGCAGCTGCGTAACGAGGCGGGCCACAAGCTCGTTGGCATCAATGGGGCGAACCAAATAGTCGCTAACGCCCATGTCTAGGCCACGCATCACTTTGCGGTCGTTATCCGGCTCGGAAATAATGACAATTGGCAAGGCCCTGGTTTTTTCCAAATTCTGCAACTGCGAACACAGGCGCAGACCGTCGTAGTCGCGCAAAGAAAGGCTTACGATCACAAGATCATAGGACTCATCAGCAATATGGAAGAGGGCCGACTCAGGATCAGTATGTACATGCACATCAAAACGCTTTGAAAGCGTCGTTTTAAGGCGCTCGTAGGAGCTTGGCCTGTCATCGACGAGGAGAATACGTCCTGTAACGGCTTCTTGGAGCACTGGCGCCACCGCTGGTTCGGCCATCGCGTCGCGTGTTTCGGCGCGTCCGCGCAACTCATCGATCAAGCGCTTGACGCGTACCAGGTTCTTCACCCGTGTGAGCAGCGCAACGTCTTTGATAGGCTTGGTCAGAAAATCATCTGCACCGGCCTCAAGGCCGGTTACCCGATCACTTGGTTGGTCAAGAGCGGTGACCATCACGACCGGAATATGGGCGGTCTTTGGATTGGCTTTCAGGCGCCGACAGGTTTCAAAGCCATCCAGACCGGGCATCATGACATCAAGAATAATGATATCGCAATCAGAGCTGCCGGCTATGTCGAGCGCTTCAAAACCGCTTGTGGCGGTAAGCACCTCGAAATACTCGGCCTTCAGCCGTGCTTCGAGAAGTTTGACGTTGGCGACGATATCATCGACGACGAGTACGCGCGCAGTCATGATTGATCCTTAGGCTTCGCCGACAAAAGTGCGGATGGTGTCGAGAAAACCCGACACAGAAATGGGTTTGGAAATGTAGGCCTCACAGCCACCGGAACGAATGCGTTCTTCATCGCCCTTCATGGCAAATGCTGTGACAGCGATAACTGGTATGTGGCGCAAATCATCGTCTTCCTTCAGCCAGCGCGTCACATCCAGGCCCGATACCTCTGGCAACTGAATGTCCATCAGAATGAGATCTGGGCGATGGGTACGTGCCAGTTCCATGGCGTCCATACCGTTGCCAGTTTTCACCGTGGCATAGCCCTTGGCTTCCAGCAGATCGCTGAACAGTTTCATGTTCAACTCGTTGTCCTCAACAATGAGGATGGTCTTGCTCATCTTATTTGCTCCGGATCGGCGGAAGACCGGTCCTGCTTGCCCAATGGATTTCCGATGAGCGCCCAGGCACAGTTGCCTTTGGGTCAGTTATGCCGTTCAAACTTGAAGAAAAAGCAAAGGACGCATGTTCCGGTAGCCATCTGGCCCACAAGACTGGTGCCTTGTGCGCATAAACGGTAGGCAGCGTTAATGAACACTAACCGCGATGATCTGGTAGCGCGACTTCTTGTTTTCCTGGGTGGGCGCCCAGAGGACATAGAGAAGTTTTTTGCTACCTCGGGCGTTGATCCAAGCGATCTGCGTACCCGCTTGGCTGACCCAGGCTTTCAAGACGGGTTGTTGGACTACGTCGTGGCCAATGAGCCATTGCTCTTGGCGTTTTGCGAGGAGGCTGGAGAAGATCCAGAGCACGTTGCACGCCTGGCATTGGTTGGCCGGGCTGATGAGTCATGGACGTAAACACCGCCTTTTGCCGAGACTGCCTGATGCCAGCTTATGGGAAAAGCATGGCATCGCTGCCCAAAAGGTGTCCAGCCTGCGGATCTCCAAGGATGCTTGCGCATGAAGAGCTTGAAGCGCTCTCGATTGCTCACATCGATTGCGATGCCTTCTTCGCTGCTGTTGAGAAGCTGGATAACCCTGACATTCGCGACAAACCGGTGATTGTCGGCGGCGGCCAACGCGGTGTTGTGTCCACGTGCTGCTATATAGCCCGCATCCATGGCGTACATTCAGCGATGCCTATGTTCACCGCACGCAAACTGTGCCCCGATGCGGTTATCGTGAAACCCAACATGAAACGCTACGCTGAGGTCGGTGCCGACATTCGCGCGCGTATGCTTAAGCTGACGCCGCTTGTTGAGCCCTTATCGATTGACGAGGCGTTTCTTGATCTTACTGGGACTGAGCGTTTGCATGGCGGTTCGCCTGCGCTGACTCTTCTGCGGTTTGCGCAAAGCATTGAGGAAGAGATTGGCGTCACGGTATCTATCGGTCTCTCGCATAACAAATCGATGGCCAAAATGGCATCCGATATGGACAAGCCCCGTGGGTTTGCTGTGATCGGGCGCGCTGAAACGTTGGACCTGTTGGCGCCCATGCCCGTGCGGGCCTTGTTTGGTGTTGGCGCCGCAATGGCCAAGAGCCTTGAGAAGAAGGGCTACACCACTTTGGCCGAGCTTCAGGCCGCTGAGCCGCAGCGCTTATGGCGAAGTTTTGGTGAGCAGGGTGCGCGCCTCCATAATCTTGCAAGTGGCATTGATCCGCGCGCCGTGAGACCTGACCGAGAACGCAAAAGCGTGTCCTCTGAGCGCACATTCAACGAAGATATCGCCAAACTTGATGCTTTGCGCGTGATTGCGCGTAGCGCCAGTGAGCGAGTTGCCAAGCAATTGAAAGCCAAGGAGATCAGCGGGCGCACGGTGACGCTGAAAATTAAAACAGCGAATTTCAAGACACTCACACGGTCGCACAGCTTGCCGACGCCTACTCAAAGTGCAGACAGGATTTTTCGTACAGTCGAACCGCTGCTTGAGGGCGTTGCGGACGGCACACGTTATCGCTTGCTCGGCGTTGGTGTGTCTGAACTCATGGATGCCCAGGCTGCTGACGATCGCGATCTGGCCGATGCCGATGCCCAGCGTCGCACCGATGCGGAGAAGGCGATGGATGCACTGCGGGCGAAGTTTGGTGACGATGCGGTTGGGGTTGGACTGGTGTTTGGCGAGAAGTCACCTAAGCAGTCAGATCAACCGGTCGCGAACAATCATTCAGGACAAGGTGTTGACCGGAACGCTTCGAAGTCTGCCAGTTCACCGCGTAATGAGAATGACCCGTAGTCCAGCGTCAATTGATCAGAAACCCCATTGGTATCAAGGGTGTATGACACGATGAAGCTTGGTCCTGAGTCCGGTTCCACCGGATCGAAATAGCTCAGTGTCACCGGCCACGCACGGGTGGGCGCAGGGAAATCTTCCCAGCTTTCGCGCTCATCGGTGCCATCTTCATTGCTAGCATTGGCGCGAATAGGTGTGAGAACGGTCGGCTCGCCCACCTCCCCGATGATCGCCGTGACCGCTTGCGCCAGACCTGCGTCGTGGCTGCCGTCGAACACGGAGGTAAAGATCAGTTGCTCCCCATCAAGCGCTGCTTGCATGACCGCTTCGGTCAGCTGGTTGGGAAAGAGGGTTTCCGCCAAAGCAGCCGTTGTTGTTTCTTCCTGCGCAAAGCGTCGGATCGTGAGCTCTCCTTCCGGTGCACGCTCGGCAGCACCGGTTACAGAGATTGGTTCTTCTTCATTGGTTTCAGTGTTGGTTTGGAAGGTGAAAACCTGCCCTGCCCCATCTTCAAAAGCACGATAGCTTGTCTGCGTGCGTATGGTGTTGCCGGTGCGACCCTCAATGGAAAGAATCATATCGCTTGCCATTGTCCAGCCGGCGCAACTGGCGCCAGTTACCTCGAAAATAAACAGGCCAGAGGCATGTTCGATCCCTGAATCGCGCTCGCTATTGATCAATGAGAGTTCGTAGACTGCCCGGTGCGAAAGCAAGTCGGATGTATCCATCGCTTGTGCGGGCGTTGCCGACCCGACAGCAAGGGCCAAAAACCCAGCGCCTAGCAAAAAACTCGAGAGGCGTTGGTCATGGCCACTGGACGTTCGCGTGGCGGTGTTTAGATGGTAAGGCAGCAAGAGATTTTCAGGTCCTGTGGCCGGTCGATTTCACATCAGCAATCGAGATACACGCACCATGAGCTTCGAGCAACGATTTGCCGGTGTTGGCATTAACTTGAATACCCATTGCGGTTTGATCAGTCAGTTGGTCGGCTAACATTCCATGCCCAGTACAGCACCCTGGCTTACGGCCCGTCCGGCCGCCCATCGCGGGCTTCACGACAAAGAACTTGGCCTTGTTGAGAACACCATCCCAGCCTTTGACGCTGCCATTGAGCGCGGCTTTGCTATTGAGCTTGATGTACAACTGACGGCTGATACCGATGTGGTGGTTTTCCATGATCATACATTGGATCGTTTGACGGATGAAACGGGCCCTGTTGTGGCACGCACATGCGAAGACCTTCAAAAGATAGCGATTGTTGATGCAGGTACGACCATTCCATCCTTGGCGAAGGTCTTGGCGCACGTAGATGGCCGCACGCCGCTGATTGTGGAACTGAAAAGCCGGTTCGATGGCGAACTTGTGCTTGCTGATGCCGTGGCGGGTGCAACCGCTGCCTATCCTGGACCGCTAGCCTTAATGTCGTTCGACCCGGCGTTGATGTCGCGTCTTCGTACACACAAAACTGGCCGCCCTTTGGGCATTGTGTCGGCCAGCATGGGCTACAAGCACTGGGGCGGTTTGCCGATCTTGAAGCGTTTTCAATATGGCGCGCTTCTGCATGGCCCGGGGCTTTGGTGCGATTTCGTGTCTTACAATGAGGGCGATCTACCAGCTGTTTCGCCATTGCTTGCTAAGGTGTTGGGGCAAAAAGCGCTGATGTGTTGGACTGTCAAAAATGCCCAAACCGCCCAGCGCGTTGCGCGTTATGTGGATGCGATCACGTTTGAGGGGTTTGATCCGCACAGTGTGCCGGTATGAGTGAAAACAGTGGGCCGCGCACACTTGAGACAGTCGAAAGTCTCTCTGATGTGGGCGAACAGGCTTGGGCGGGGCTGGATGGCGCAGCCAAAACCGGTGCGCAGCCCTATAATCCTTTTGTTTCTTACGCTTTTTTGTCTTCCTTGGAGGATTCTGGGTCTGCTGAGGCCGAGACGGGGTGGATTGGTTCTCATGTCGTTGTGCGGACTGCTGAAGGAGCGCTTGAAGCCGCCCTACCCGCCTACCTGAAGATGCACAGCTATGGCGAATATGTCTTTGACCATGCGTGGGCCGATGCCTATGAACGGGCTGGCGGTCGCTATTACCCCAAACTGCAATCCAGTATTCCGTTCACGCCGGCCAGCGCACCGAAATTGCTGGTTGCCGACAAGGCGGATGGTGTCACGCTGCGCTCACTGCTTGCTCAAGGTACTCAAGCGGTGGTGGAGAAGCTGGGCCTGTCGTCGGCACACATCACCTTTGTTGGTGAGGGCGAAGCCCAGCTACTGGAGAGCCATGATTTTTTGGCGCGCCATGACCAGCAGTTTCATTGGCACAATGATGGGTACGCCCATTTTAGCGACTTTGAGGCGGCGCTTGCTTCGCGCAAACGCAAGCAAATTCGCAAAGAACGCCGCGAGGCACTGCTCAACGGGATTGAGATTGAATGGCTGTCGGGCCGTGATCTGAACGAAGAGCATTGGGATGCGTTCTTCACGTTCTATCAGGACACCGGTGCCCGCAAATGGGGGCAGCCTTATCTTACCCGCAGTTTCTTCTCACTGATTGGTGAGCGTATGGCCGATGATATCGTGCTGATCATGGCCAAACGAGAGGGGCGGTACATCGCTGGAGCGCTCAATTTCAAAGGCTCCGATGCGCTCTATGGGCGCAATTGGGGGTGCACGGAACATCATCCGTTTCTGCACTTCGAGGTTTGTTATTATCAAGCTATCGACTATGCGATCGCCCATAAGCTTGATCGTGTTGAGGCCGGTGCACAAGGCTCACACAAGCTGGCACGGGGCTATCAGCCTGCCATCACCACCAGCATGCACTACATCCCCAATCCGAGTTTTAGGCGTGCTGTGTCAGACTATTTGGCTGGTGAGCGCGAACAGGTGATGTTTGATGCGCAGTATCTTGAACAACGCACGCCGTTCCGCAAAAGTTGAGCGCCAGACGAAGGATGATCCTATGACGGCCTATGACACTGACAACATTTTCGCGAAGATCCTGCGCGGCGAGATTCCAAGCCACAAAATCCTAGAAACCGAGGATGTTCTAGCGATCATGGACGTGATGCCGCAAGCCGATGGTCATGCTCTGGTGCTTCCCAAAAGCCAGTGTCGCAACATGCTGGATGCGAGCCCAACCATTTTTGGAAGCCTTTTTGCCGCCGTTCAAAAGGTTGCAACGGCTGGCAAGGCGGCTTTTGAGGCTGACGGGGTCTTGATCCAGCAATTCAACGAAGCTTCGGCGGGTCAGAGCGTTTTTCATTTGCATGTGCACGTGATACCGCGACACGCCGGCGTGCCCCTTCGCGCCCATACCGGTGAGATGGCTGACCAAACCTTGTTGGCAACGCAAGCGCAGACGTATCGCGCCGCGCTCGGCTAGAGCGTTTCTTTTAAAGCTGCGGTTCTTTCATCGCCTGTGTTTGGCGTGCCGCTTGGTTCGATAAGCAGAATATGCGCTTCCTGCGCGGCCACCGGACGATGTTTTTTGCCTTTCGGCACAACGTAAAGCTCTCCTGGACCAAGCTGACATTGCCGTCCTCGGTTTCGATTGTCACTTCACCATCCAGAACCAGAAAGAAATCATCCGTGTCAGGGTGATCGTGCCATACAAACTCGCCTTGTACCTTCACGACCATGATGTCGTTGCCATTGAATTGGCTGACGATTTTTGGGGACCAGTGGTCGGAGAACTGACTGAGTTTGTTGGTAAGGTTGACGGCTGTCGGCTTCATTGTTGCTCCAGACAAGAAGAAGGCCGGACAATCGCCCGGCCTTTCGTGGCGTCATCAGGTTTTGAGTGGCACTTTGGGCACTGCGCCGCGGCCACCGCTTGAGCCAGGTTTTTTCCGCCCTGTGCTCTTGGATGCCGTTGCTTTGGCAGGTGCAGCAGCCTTCTTTTTGGCGGGGGCCTTGCGTTTGGCTTTCGCTGGCACCGGATCGGGCTTGGGCTTTACCGGCTCTGCCACCGTTTCAAGCTTCAAGCCAACGGTTTTGCCTTTCTCGTTTTGATCGAGATCGACACGCACGGTCCCGCCTTTCACCAGATCACCAAAAAGAACCTGATCGGCCAACGGCTTTTTGATGTGCTCTTGAATCACACGGCCCAACGGGCGTGCGCCCATATGTTCATCATAGCCTTCGATGGCCAGCCATTCGCGCGCCTTGTCGGTCAGCTCGATGACGACATTGCGGTCGGACAGTTGCGTTTCCAGTTGCAGCACGAACTTATCGACCACACGGAAAACAACCTCCTGCGGCAGATGGCCAAACTGGATGATGGCGTCCAAACGATTGCGGAATTCTGGCGCGAACAGGCGGTTGATCGCCTCCATATCATCGCCCTCTCGCCGCGAGTTTTTGAAGCCAATAGCCGCCTTGGCCATGTCCTGTGCGCCTGCATTGGTGGTCATGATGATGATCACATTGCGGAAATCGACTTCCTTGCCGTTGGAGTCCGTCAGCTTGCCGTGATCCATGACCTGCAAAAGCACGTTGAACAGATCAGGATGTGCCTTCTCGATCTCATCAAGCAGCAGCACGCAGTAAGGGTGCTGATCCACACCATCGGTAAGCAGACCACCTTGATCGAAGCCGACATAGCCTGGAGGCGCGCCGATGAGCCGTGAAACGGCATGGCGCTCCATATACTCCGACATGTCAAAGCGAAGGAGTTCGACACCCAGCAGGTTGGACAGCTGTTTGGCGACCTCCGTCTTACCAACCCCCGTCGGGCCGGAGAACAGGTAGTTGCCAATGGGCTTTTCCGGTTCACGCAAGCCAGCGCGGGATAATTTGATGGCCGCAGAAAGCGCGGTGATCGCATCATCCTGGCCGAACACAACGCGACGCAGGTTGGTTTCGAGCCCTTTGATGGTTTCCGCATCGTCTTTGGAAACGTTTTTCGGTGGAATGCGGGCCATCAGAGCGATGGCATTCTCCACCTCTTTCACACCAATTGTTTTGCGCCTTTTGCTTTCCGGCACCAGCTGTTGCGATGCGCCGGTTTCATCGATCACGTCGATGGCTTTATCGGGCAGTTTGCGATCATTGATGTAGCGGGCGGAGAGTTCCACTGCGGTTTTGATCGCATCCTGCGTGTAGCGAACCTTGTGATAGTCCTCGAAATAGGGTTTCAGGCCTTTTAGAATCTCGATGGCATCGGGCACGCTAGGCTCGACAACATCGATCTTCTGGAACCGACGCACAAGCGCGCGGTCTTTCTCGAAGAACTGGCGATATTCTTTGTACGTGGTTGAGCCGATGCAGCGCAGCGATCCTGCGGCAAGCGCTGGCTTCAGCAGGTTCGAGGCATCCATCGCGCCGCCTGATGTCGCGCCAGCGCCGATGACCGTATGAATCTCATCAATGAACAGGATCGACCCTTCATAGGCTTCGATCTCTTTGATGACCTGCTTCAAGCGCTCTTCGAAGTCGCCGCGATAGCGCGTGCCTGCCAGCAGGACGCCCATGTCGAGCGAGAACACGGTGGAATCGGCCAAAACCCCAGGCACATCACCGTCAACAATGCGTTTGGCGAGACCTTCAGCAATGGCAGTCTTGCCGACACCGGGGTCACCGACAAGCAATGGATTGTTCTTCTGGCGGCGACAGAGCACCTGGACTGTGCGCTGAATTTCTTTGCCGCGACCGATCAAAGGATCGATCTTACCGTCTTTGGCCTTCTCGTTGAGGTTGACGCAATAGGCCTCTAGCGCCTCGTTTTTCTTGGCTTGGCCGCCTTCGGCATCCCCTGCATCTTCATCAGAGCCACGCGGTGCGCGCGGTTCGCTGGCGCCGGGGCGTTTGGCGATGCCATGGGAGATGTAGTTGACCGCATCATAGCGGGTCATATCCTGCTCTTGCAGGAAGTAGGCGGCGTGGCTTTCACGCTCAGCAAAGATTGCCACGAGCACATTGGCACCGGTCACTTCATCACGACCGGACGATTGCACGTGGATAACGGCACGCTGAATGACGCGCTGGAAACCTGCCGTTGGCTTGGCTTCCTCGCCATCTTCGGCGGTGAGATCGACAAGCTCATGGTCGACGTAATCGGCCACGGCATCGCGCAACGCTGTTACATCGACGCTGCAGGCCTGCATGACGCCGAGCGCATCTTCATCGTCCATGAGCGCAAGGAGAAGGTGTTCTAGCGTTGCGTATTCATGACTACGCTCGTTGGCGCCAGCAAGGGCGCGATGCAGGGCTTTTTCAAGACTACGGGAAAAGGTTGGCACAGGCGGCTCTCACTTTTTTTCCATAACACATTGCAAAGGATGTTGATTCTGACGGGCGAAGTCCATGACCTGGGTCACTTTGGTTTCCGCCACTTCGTAGGTGTAGACGCCGCACTCTCCAACACCGTTTTGGTGAACGTGCAGCATAATTTGGGTCGCTTCATCACGCGTCTTGCGAAAGAAGCGTTCAAGGACAAGCACAACGAATTCCATCGGCGTGTAATCATCATTGAGGAGCAGCACGCGGTAGAGGTTAGGACGCTTCACCTTGGGTTTGGTGCGCGTGATGACCGCAGTGCCGTTTCCAGAACCACCTTCATCTCCATCATCGGCCCCGTTGGCCGATAACAATGGTGTGGTGGCAACTGTCATAGCGTGCGGCATCGATACGATTTTAGTCAAAGTGGTTTCAAGCAATTTGGACATCGTTAGGTGGTTGAATCGGGTCGGTTCGTCGAGCACGGTTTGGCTACCATGAAGCGCACACATGCGTGCTGGCTGATTTGGGTTGGATGGTGAAGCACAATAGCGATGCCATCAAGGCCAATTATCTGGCGGGCACAGCCTATCAAATATGCGTCGATGGCGACATTTAAAGGGGGCGTGCCATGAGGACGGCCGAAAAACAAGAAAGGGCCGGTGCCAATGGCACCAGCCCTCCTTGAGACAGATGGAGCAAGATCGGCTTTAAAGCCGGTCAACTCTCAATGTGTCGTTCTTTAAGCTCGCCGCAAGCGGAAGCTCAAAGCGACCGTGTCAGATTATTTGCCGACTTTGGCAAACACGCCTTCGTAAGGCTTGTAGCTCTCTTTGGCGAGGTCAACGAACATTTCGTTGACTTTGGTTGCCTGGCCAACAAACGCTTCGTAGGCGGACTTCATGTAATCGGACTGAACTTCAACAGCTTTGTCGAGCGACTTAGCAGCGAGAAGGTCTTCCATTGCCGCGGAACCAGTTTCCATGGCTTTTTTGGAATAGTCTTGGGTTTCCAGGGCCAGAGCCTGAACACCTTTGGACATAGCGGCCACTGAGGCCATTGCCAGATCCATGTTCTCTTTTCCGGCTTTTTGTACTTCATCAAAATTGGTCATCATAGTCCTTAGCTCCATAAGGGTTGTGCAACGAATAGCGTGCTGCAAATTGTTTGCAGCGCACAACGATATATGTGCAATGCAGCATGAGTGTCAAGGTTAAATTGCTGCGCCGCACAAATTGCAATTCTTGCCGAGCGTTTAACCCTTCTGAAACCCTCCAAACCCTATTTTGACCGCCAAAGCTTGGTCCGCAGCGTTCTGTGCGGATGGAAAGCCTTTGGGGGCGTGCCGGCTCGCGTTTTTTGAGCCGGAAAACCAATGGGTGGTAGTGTGTTGCGTAGAGTATCGTTGGTGCAAACTTCGTTTGCACTGCTTGTTGCGTTTGGTGTTTTGTTTGGAACTTTCGGCGGGCTGTCACAGGCCAATGCCAATCCTCGTTATGCTGCGCTGGTCGTTGATGCGCGCAATGGTGAGGTTCTCTTTTCTCGCCATGCCAATGCGCCGCGCTTTCCGGCCTCGCTGACGAAGGTCATGACGCTTTACATATTGTTTGAAGAGCTCGAAGCCGGCCGCCTTTCCCTTGACACTCGTATGAACGTGTCTGCACACGCGCAGGCTCAGCCGCCATCAGAGCTTGGGCTGCGCAGCGGTCAAACCATCACCGTGCGCGATGCGATGCTTTCGCTTGTCACAAAATCGGCCAATGATGCCGCTGCCGTGGTTGCTGAACATATTGGCGGGACTGAGTGGGGCTTTGCTCAGCGTATGACCGAGACCGCGCGCCGGATCGGCATGAGCAATACCACTTTCCGCAATGCTTCTGGCCTGCCCAACCGCGAGCAGCGCACCACAGCGCACGATATGGTGTTGATGGGACGTGCAATTTATGAGCGCTTCCCGCAGCGCTACCAGGTCTTTTCGACCACCAGCTTCCGTTACGCCGGCCGCACCTATCGCAACCACAACCGTTTGCTTGGTACGGTGCGCGGCGTTGACGGTATCAAAACCGGCTATATCCGAGCATCTGGCTTCAATCTGCTGTCCTCGGTCAATGATCGCGGTCGCCATATCGTTGCCGTTGTTATGGGTGGGCGCACGGGCGCCAGCCGCAATGCGCACATGCGTGATCTGATTGCGCGGCATTTGCCGCAGGCATCGACCGGCCCACGGACTGCGAGCCTTGTTGTTGCCCGCGCGCAATACGCACCGCCCTCACCTGTTCCGCACCCAGCAGCTTTGCCTGCCGTCGCTTTTGCTGCAGCTAACGCTATGATGGCTTCCGCGCCGCCACAGCCACTGCCTGCACCGCTTGCCGCTGTTGAAGTGGCCACGGTTTCTGCGCCAGCGTCTGCCAGCATGGTTGCGACCCATTCTCGATCCGCACCTGCCGCAACCGCGTCAGCAGGGAGCATGCAATTGGGGAGTGTACCTGCCGATGGCTGGACCATTCAAATTGGTGCGATGCCCAGTCAAGAAGCAGCTGTCGACATGCTGGCGCAAGCGCGTGGCAGTGTGAGCGACCTCTCCGCCCGCACGCCTTATACGCAAAGTGTTCAATCCAATGGCAACACGCTTTGGCGCGCGCGCTTTGGAGGGTTCAACAGCCGTGATGTTGCGCAAGCGGCGTGTAGTGCCCTTGAGGCCCGCAGTTTTGCCTGTTTGGCGGTGCGACCAGACCGCTAGGACCCGGTCGCCAATTTTATCTTCACTCGGCTTTTTGTGTTTTCAGGAGTATCAGCCGTGCAACTTCAAGAGAACTTCCTTGGCAAGATTGACCTTGGCCGCAAGGTACGTCGATCCACCTCTGTCGGGATGGATGTTGGCCATGAGGCGCCGGTGCGCCGCACGAATGGCGTCGGCCTTGGCGCCAGGCTCAAGCCCCAGGATCTCATAGGCCTCGTCTTCAGCCATGCCGCCCGCATTCGGCGCGCCGGAGCTCCGGTCGCTCGTCCGTTGGTTATGGTTTTCTCGCCAACCGGCAAACGAGCGGTCCAAGTACGCTTCTAAAAGCCTGGTGCTTTCCCCATCGTCGCTCACCGCGCCCAGTGCGGTGATGAGGTCTTCACGTGAACAGTCTTTGAGGCCTCTGCCCTTCCAAGGGCCATCGACAAAACTTCCGGCAATATCGCCAGTGTTTTGATCAAGCCTCATTTCGAGATATTTGGTGCGCACCGTCGGTCCGCTTTCTGATGCGTTGGCGCCATAGACACCATCCACATCATCAAAGCCTTTGGGTCGCCCGCGAAACATGGCGCGGTTGCGCATGGCATGATTGGCGAGTGCAAAGACATGGCTCATCGCGCCAACGCGACCTGTGAGCAGCAACAGCCCGGCCAAACCGACAAGCAACGCAATGCCGCCGAAGCGCGCGTGCTGCGCTATCTTGGCCGCCGGGACACGCGTTAAGGCACGGCCCGCCATCAAGAACATCGCCAGCAGCGCCAAACCAAACACCAGATAGATCATCGCATTTGCTCCAACAGCATCTGCCCTTCCCGCCCAGATGCGCTTTCTAAAGCTGTTCGCCCACCTGAGGCATAGCGAGCGACAGCCTTCAACAGCCTTGCCAGCGTTTCAGCTGAGCGTTCATCAAACTGGAAATATCCGCCGCCAGAGTTGGCGGCCATGGAGCGAAACACGCTACCAGCCATTCGGTCGTGTCCTTCGTGAAATATGAAAAGCTTACACCCGAGCATGCCCAGTTCACCGGCCTGTTGGCTAAGCGCATCGGGACCCTCTTCAACTGCATCGCCGATGTAAACCATGGCTGGGACAGGTGCTTTGGTGATTTCTTTGCGAGCGAAACGCAGAACGCGACCAATCTGGGTTTGTCCACCAAGGCATCCAATGCCTTGCATCAATCGGGCCAGTGATTTGCCGTCTGTCTGCCAAGCTGATGCTCGGCACTCATTAAAACCCCGGAAATAGATAAGCTTCATCGCCAGGCCGTTCACCGTGTTCGCCTCGGCAAACATAGAGGACTGGATATGCATGGCTTTATCCCAGGTGCGCTCGCGGCTCAGCGTGGCATCCAGGGCGAACAATAGCCGTCCGGTCGAACCTGGCTTAGGCGCCGTGCCAAGCGCGGCAACAAAGGCATCCACGGAGCCGCCTTTTGACGCTTCTACCGGTTTGGACTGACCTTTGAGCGAGGGTGTTTGTTTCTTCATGAACCATTATTTGGGATGCATAAGCACACTTTGGAAGGGTATAGGGCGTGCTGACGCTCCATGTTCCCCGCCTCAGCGTCGATTTATCAGCCACTTTGCCTGGATTCCTGCTTCAACGAAGTTCAAATTTTGATGATGATAGTCTGCCGCACGATCGCTTCGCTTCGCCAAACCCAGTCAGAGTTGCGCGCTGTTGGGAAAACCAGCGCGCTTATTCCGACCATGGGCGCCTTGCATGAGGGGCATCTGGCGTTGGTGGCTCATGCCGCGACACTGGCTGATGCTGTGATTGCGACCATCTTTGTTAATCCAACGCAATTTGGCCCCAACGAGGACTTGGAGCGGTATCCACGCCAGGAACAAGTTGATCTGGACGCACTGGAGAAGGCTGGCGTGCACGCGGTGTTCGTGCCGGACGTAACAGAGATGTACGGACCACATGATGCTACGCGTATTGTCATGGAAGGCCCTGCCCTTGGCCTTGAAAGCGATTTTCGTCCGCACTTCTTTCATGGCGTCGCCACGGTGGTGAGCCGTCTATTGTTGGCGGCAATGTGCGATGTGGCTCTATTCGGTGAGAAAGACTATCAGCAACTGCTTGTCATCAAGCGGATGGTAGCGGATCTGAAAATCCCCGTTGCGATCCATGGCAGTCCGACGATCAGAGAGAGCGATGGTCTGGCTCTCTCTTCGCGCAATGCTTATCTTTCTGAGGATGAGCGCAAACGAGCGCCTGAGTTGAACAATGCGCTTCACGCTTGTCGTGAGGCTTTGCGTTCCGGTGTCTTTGAAGCCAAGGCGCTCTCTGCGGCTGTTGCTCATAATGAAGCGGCTGGTTTTAAGGTGGATTACATCGCGCTACGTGATGCCCAAACGTTAGGCCCAGCGCACAATCTGGAATCAGCGCGCCTTCTTGCCGCTGCTTGGCTCGGTAAAACACGCCTGATTGACAACATCGCTGTTTAGAACAGACCCAACTCAATAAGCTCCTGGCGCATGGCAGGCTCGATGGCCTGCATATCTTCGCCTGCCGTCTCTGACAAGTCAGCGGGCGCATCGCTTGCTTTGAGATAACGCCAGCCTTGAAATGGTCGGCGAGGCTGCGGCCGTGTTGCGATCAAAACTGGCTCCATCACCAAGTGGCAGCGATTGATTCCCTCATCGTCTTTGAAGGGGCGAATATCGATCAGCTTTTGGCGACATTGAATGCTGCCTTTGATCACCCAGTAAAGCGAGCCGCCTTTGAGAAGCGCCTCACGTTGTTTGGGCACCATACGCGTGGTGTGAAGCTGCTCTTCAGGCAACCCTGCACGCCGTTTGTGTTCCAGCGTCTGTGCGATCCAATAACGGTGGTCATCTAAAGATTCGGCGCCGACGCAAAGTTTAAGGAGATGGAGGCTCATTTGGCCATCATGCCCTTCTGCCAGCCCACTTCCAAGGGAAACTACGCATAGGTTTTCGCCATCCACAGCTGCTGAAGCGACAATAGCGAACGTCTTTCAACACAAGCAGGTGACAAAGTATGGGGCATCCCGGATAGGCGTCTGAGGGCCGCGAGAGCTAACTTAACCAAACCAGATCGAGAGTTCGGCGGCGTGTTGGTCGCAAGCTTGTTTGGTTGAAAACGATACAACGGCAGCGCGACCCTTATGAACGATCAAACACCTCTCTCCGCGCAAAACGACGGTTACGGCGCGCTGAATATAAATGCGGCGGAGACTGCGACCTATCTTAAACTCATCGCCAACGAACGGCGGTTGATGATTTTATGCCTCTTGGCCGCTAAGGGTGAGGCTACGGTCTCGTTTCTCTCCCAATCGATCAGCCTTGGGCAGTCGGCGATGTCTCAGCATTTGGCGCGTTTGCGGGCGGACAATCTGGTGGATTTCCGCAAGGAGGGCCAGATGGCGTTCTACCGTATTGCCGATGAACGCGTCGAAGAGCTATTGGTCAAACTGCAGGATATCTTTACGCGCTAGCCATCAGGAGCGGCCACTCTATGACGCGTCACGACTTTCGGTCGGTTTGCCTGCGTCAATCCAGGCGGTTATCCCACCCTTGAGGTGCGTAACACGCTGCAAGCCCATTTGCTTGGCTGTTTGAGCTGCCAGTGCTGATCGCCATCCACTGGCGCAGTAGAAGACGAATGTCACGTCCTCTGCAAACAATGGCTTGTGGTAGGGGCTTGCCTGATCGATCCAAAATTCCAGCATGCCGCGCGGACAGTGCTTTGCGCCTGGAATACGCCCCGTTTTGGAAAGCTCACGAACATCACGTACATCGATGAAGCGAACATCCGCAGCGTTCAGCATTTCATCGGCTTTAGCAACATCGACATTGCCAACATACGCATCGGCAGCTGCGACCAAATCTGCCGCGTTTGAAGTCAGTTGTGGGGTGTGGGAGGCGTCACGCATGACGCATTGTGCCGTCTAGTTCGGCACGACAGCAAGAGCGGTGGTTTCAAAGCCGCCAAAGAACCAAACAAGTGCAACAACGCACAATGCACATGTCACTGTCCAACGCGCTGCCGACCAGCAGGAAACCGTATCACTATTGACCATAAAGCCCTCACTAAGCCCTGCACTCGTAACAGTTACAAGCAGGGCGTGCGGCTCATTAACGAACTGTTTACCGCACCGCAAGGTATCAATTTTGCATAGCAGCAATTCAATTGTTGATGGTGAACGTGCCAACGCTCAATTGCCATTAAAGCGCGCCAACGGTAACGCTGCTTAGGTGATCCGAACCGCCACCCTTTCCGACACCCTTTTGCTTATAGTGCTGGCTGCGATCTATGGTTCTGCCTTTACGGCGATCAAGATCGCGGTGCCTGAACTCGGACCGTTCGGACTGGTGTTGGCGCGTGTTCTGGTAGGCTTTGGGGTGCTTCTGCCTTATGCGCTAGCCCGCGGATGGATATGGCCTTCGTCGCGCTCCAGTTGGGGTTTGCTTGGCTTTCTTTGCGCCTTCAATCTCATCATTCCGTTTTTTCTGGTGTCTTGGTCTCAGCAGCATATCAACGCCTCCTTGATGGCGCTTCTCATGGGTGCGGGCCCATTATTTGGTTTGCTGGTGAGCCATGTGGCGACCAAGGATGATCGCCTGTCAGGCCCCAAGGTAGCGGGCGTGGCCGTTGGGTTTGCTGGTATTGCCCTGGTGCTTGGTGTCGATGCGTTCACCGGTCTATCTGGCGGTGACATGGAGGTTCGCCTCGCCCAAGCTGCGGCGCTTTTGGCAAGTGCTTGCTATGCTGTTTCGGGCGTCTTTGTGCGACGCATCACTGATCTGTCCTCGCACCAACTGGCCAGTCTAGTTCTTGGCTTTGGAAGTCTAGGAATGCTTGCCGCCACGCCTTTTTTGATGCCCGATGTCTTTGACGTTGCGGCCAGTCTTAGCCGCGATGCTTTGCTTGCAACGCTATATCTGGGGGCTCTTACCACCGGCGGAGCTTACATGTTGCGCTACCGGCTCATACGCACTGTTGGGATGAGCTATTTCGGGCTCAGCATCTATCTGGTGCCCGTGTTTGGTGTCGCCATCGCAGCACTTTGGCTCTCAGAGCCAATTCCGCTGAGTCTGCTTGCAGGTTTGGGGCTGATTTTAGGTGGGCTGGCGGTAGCGCGACTGAGCAGCCGAAAAATCCAAGCTACTGAACGCGAAGCGCCGATCCAGGAATGAAACCAATTTGACCGTCGGCGTTGATTTCGCAAACACGCTCATCCAGTTGGCGTTGTTGCACGCCAGGTGAACCAAACATCCAGCCCTGAAAGTCAAATTCTGGACGACACCAGCGCATCGACACATCGCGTACACCTGAAGCGACCGTGCCGGACACAGCACTGTCGGCATCCGGACTAGCCCGCAAAGGCTGCTCCTGTGTGGTCACAAAGCGCATATCGTAAGGGTTGTCGCTGCGCTGCGCGTCGGCACCGGTGGTTGACGCAGCGACGATAGCGGCGGCAACGCCGAAAAAGGCCATGTGGGCGAGAACAAAAAGGGCAATCCGCTTGAGCATGGCGTAAGCTATTCCATGTGAAGTTCAATCAATCTGTGCGGCGCGTCACTTATCACAGCAATCTGTTTCGAAAACATTTATCCTGGGCATCTTTAGCTTCTGTTGACTATGAGAGGCGGTGTGTTGCCGCGCTGCAACAAAAGCGTTGTGAGGCATGGCCTGCAACAGTCCAGTGAAAGGTCCATTATGAGCGATTGGGACATCAAAGAGCGGCCAAACCGCTTTCCTTGGCCACCAGTGTTGCTGGTAATCATGATTGCCGTCGGCTTTGCCCTTCGTGAAATGATTCCGTTGGGCGTGTCGCGAACACCACTCAGCCAATTTGCAGGCTTTGCGTTGATTGCCTGCGCCTTAGCTATCGATGGCTGGGCCTCGCTGACTTTCAGCAAGGCCAAAACGACGATTTTACCGCATCGCGGCACGCAGAACCTTGTGACCGGGGGGCCGTTTCAATACTCGCGCAACCCAATTTACCTTGGCAACTTGATGATTTTGGCAGGCGTTGGGCTGTTGGCCGGATCCCCTTGGCATATTGCGTTGGTGCCAGTTCTCGCCTTCGCAGTTTGGCATTTCGCCATTGCTCGCGAAGAAGCCCACCTGGCAGCCAACTTTCCAAACGAATGGGCGGATTATTCCGCCAAGGTGCGGCGTTGGCTTTAGGCCTCAAATACCAAACCAGAGCGCGGCTAAACTTAGAAATGCGAAGAAGCCCACAACATCCGTGACGGTTGTGACGAAAACGCTGGATGCAATTGCAGGGTCAATCTTGAACCGGTCCAGGGCAATTGGGATGAGAATGCCAGCAAGTGCCGCTGCAAGCATGTTCACAATCATAGCCGTGCCTATAACCAACCCAAGTCCAGCGCTACCGAACCAGATGATGGTGACAACGCCCATCAACAACGCAAAAGCACCGCCATTGACCAGGCCAACATAGGCCTCGCGCAAGACAACGCGGCCCATATTGTACGGGTCAAGCTCATGGGTGGCGATCGCACGCACCGCCACGGTCATGGTTTGGGTTGCAGCGTTGCCGCCCATGGACGCAACGATAGGCATCAGAATCGCCAGCGCCACCATCTGCTCCAGTGTTGCATCAAACATGCCGATGACGAGTGAAGCCAGGATGGCCGTTGCCAGGTTCACGCAAAGCCATGGCAGGCGTGATCGGGTGATCGCACGAACGCTATCGGACACCTCTTCATCGCCGACACCAGCAAGTGCAAGCATATCCTCTCCTGCTTCCTCTTGAACCACATCGACGATGTCATCGACGGTCAAGATGCCGACTAACCTGCCGCCTTTGTCGACAACGGCAGCGGACGTGAGATCATATTTTTGAAACGTCCTGGCCGCATCTTCCTGATCAGTCTCAGCACTGATTTCCTGCACCTCGTCCATGATGGCTTCGATGGTCACGGGGCGCTTGGAACGCAGCATGCGGTTGAGCTTCACAAAGCCAAGCAGCCGGTAACCCGGATCAACCACGAAGAGATCGTGGAACTCCTCGGGTAGATCGCTCGCTTCGCGCATGTAGTCGATGGCGCGGCCGACCGTCCAAAAAGGCGGCACAGCAATGAAATTGGACTGCATGCGCCGACCGGCAGACTCCTCTGGGTAATCCAGGGCTCGTTGCAGGGCTAAGCGGTCGAGCGTTGGAATCGTGCGCAGGATCTCCGCCTGCGCATCTTCGGTAAGATCTTCAAGGATGTAGACGGCATCATCGGATTCGAGCTCAACGAAACCCGCCGCTATAAGATGCAAAGGCAGATCATCGAGAATGTCGATGCGGATTTGCTCATCAACCTCGGTCAGTGCTGCAAAGTCAAAACTCTCACCGATAAGTTCGATGAGCTTCGGGCGTTCTTCCTCGGTTAGGATGGTGAGAAGTTCAGCAACCTCGGACACATAGAGCTGATCGGTGAGCGTGCGCAGCTCATCGGCATTTTCTTGCGCCAAGGCCTCTTTGGTCGAGGCAACAAACCCTCGCAGCAAATGATCATCGTCTGTGCGAATCGCATCAGGCGGCAAATCGGCGCCTGCGGAGGCGGATACCGGTTCAAGCTCTGGTGCCATGTGGTCAACGGTCCTGCGCTAGGTGGCTGGGCTGCGTGCTTGGTTTTGCTGCGCTGTCTTAAGTTGTGACACTGGTCAACGCACGCGGCAATCAAGCGGTTGCATATTCGGCCCTATGGTCAATACTTTAAAGCAATTGTGCGGCGAGCCGTTTGGTTCGCCCGAGAAAAACCAGAGGTTTTATGAACATTGCAGCAACGCCGTCTACTTTGCCTCATTCAGGCGGTTCGCGCAGATTTTCCAATGAGGCCTGGAAGACAGTTGCCGAGGCTTTGTCGGAACGTTTTGGCGCGCGCTTTCAAACCGGTGATTCGGTTCGTGAGCAGCACGGCCACACAACAACTTGGATCGCCAATCAGCCACCGGACGGCGTGGTGTTTGCCGCATCCACTGATGACGTGGCTTTTGTGGTTCGCACGTGCGCGGCCCATGACGTCCCCATTATCCCGTTTGGCGTTGGCACTTCGCTGGAAGGTCACGTGAACGCGCCCGAAGGTGGCGTCTCGATCGACCTTTCTCACATGAACCAGGTGCTGGCGATCAACGCTCATGATTTTGATTGCGTGGTGCAGCCCGGCGTGACGCGCAAACAATTGAACGTGCTGCTGCGTGATCAAGGCCTGTTCTTTCCCATCGACCCAGGGGCAGACGCGACACTTGGTGGCATGGCCGCCACACGAGCATCGGGCACCAATGCTGTGCGCTATGGCACGATGAAAAACATGATCATCTCGCTAGAGGCCGTGCTGCCCAACGGCAGCATTGTGCGCACCGGCCAACGGGCCCGCAAAAGTTCGGCTGGGTATGATCTCACGTCTCTGTTGATTGGATCAGAGGGCACACTGGGCATCATCACCGAACTGACGGTTCGTCTGTATGGGATTCCTGAAGCAGTGGGCAGCGTTGCGGCCAGTTTTTCGACCATCGCCCAAGCGGCGGAAGCGGTGATCGCGACCATGCAATATGGTGTGCCAGTGGCGCGTATTGAGCTGCTCGATCCACTAACCGTGCGCGCGATGAACGATTATTCGAACCTCAATTTTGATGAGGCGCCGCTGTTGCTTGTCGAGTTCCACGGATCAGAAACCGCCGTTGCAGAACATCAGGAGCTTTTCAAAGCGATTGTTGAAGAGCATGAGGGAAGTACCCTGCCCTCAGCCAACAGCCCTGAGGAGCGCACGCGAATCTGGCAAGCACGCCACGACGCTTACTGGGCAAGTCTTACCCTAAGGCCTGGCGCTAAGGGGCTATCGACAGATATTTGCGTGCCGATCTCGCAACTGGCCACCTGTATTGGTAAGGCGCAAGCACGCGCAGTGGATGAGGGCTTTATCGCGCCGATTGTCGGCCATGTGGGCGATGGCAATTTTCATGTGCTGCCGCTCATCGACATGGACAATGAGGATGAGGTTACCCGCGCGCGGGCCTATGTCGGTTGGCTGAACGAAATGGCGATTGAAGCTGGTGGCACCTGCACTGGCGAGCATGGTATCGGCCAAGGCAAGGCGGCTTACATGCGTCGCGAACTTGGTGATGCGGTTGATGTCATGGGCGCCATCAAGCAAGCACTGGATCCGCAGAACATCATGAACCCAGGCAAAATTCTTCCTGTCTAGTCATCCAAGACCATGCGTGGTGATACCGCCCGCGGGTCGATTTTCATATCGATGATAGCTGGCACGCCGGCAGCGAGGGCCGATGCAAAGGCGTCCGCAAAGTCTTCATCGCGAGTGATCGTTGCACCATACCCGCCATAGGCTTTTGCCAAAGCTGCGAAATCGGGATTTTTGAGATCGGTGCCAGATGGCCGTCCTGGATATATGCGATGTTGGTGCATGCGGATGGTGCCATAAACGCCATTGTTGGCGACCAGCACAACGACCTTGGCACCATACTGTACGGCGGTCCCGAACTCCTGAATCACCATCTGCAGGCAGCCATCGCCCGCCAGGCAAATCACATCGCGCTCTGGCGCCTCCAGCTTGGCCGCGATAGCGGCGGGCAACCCATATCCCATGGACCCGGACGTTGGCGCCAGTTGGGTACGCCAGGAGCGATACCGATAGTACCGATGCAGCCATGCGGCATAGTTTCCAGCACCATTGGTCACAATCGTGTCGTCTGGCAGGGCTGTATTGAGATGGCTGATCACGTTTTCCATACGCAAATCGCCAATCGTCGCCTGCGGCACTTGCCACGCCTCGTACGCGATCCGGCAACCTCTCACATAGCCAGTGCGGTCACGTGTTGGAGGAAGGCGAGTTTCAGCCAGTGCGATTGCTATCTGAGCTGGGCGACAGGCTATGGCAACATCAGGATGAAAAACGCGCCCAAGCTCGTTTGCATCGGCGTGGACGTGAATAAGTTTTTGCGATGTTTTGGGCGGCGTCAGCAGTGTGTAGCCACTCGTAGTCATCTCTCCAAGACGTGGTCCGAGCGCCAGGATAACATCAGCTTCGTCAATGGTTTTGGCCAATTCTGGATTGGGCGCAATTCCTACATCGCCAGCATAGTTTGAATGGCGATTGTCCAAATAATCCTGACACCGAAAGGACGTGCCCACCGGCACCTGCGCCTGTTCGGCGAACTCTCCAAGGGCGATTGCTGCCTCACCGGTCCAACCTCCGCCTCCGACGATCACGAAAGGGCGCTGCGCTTGGCTGAGCAACATAGCCACATGCATTACATCAGCGGCTGAGGGCGCGGCGGTTGCCAGTGTTGCCCGTGGTGGTGCGGTCGGACGCTCGTTTAGCTCGGCAGATAGAACATCTTCCGGCAACGCCAAGACCACTGGTCCCGGGCGACCTGATTGCGCCACATGAAAGGCACGGCTGACATACTCTCCGATGCGATCCACACGATCGATCTGCGCCACCCATTTGGCAAGTGGACCATACATCGCGCGATAGTCGACTTCTTGAAAGGCTTCGCGGTCACGCTGATCTGCCGCCACCTGCCCGATGAACAGGACCATCGGCGTGGAATCCTGAAACGCCACATGCACGCCGGATGCGGCGTTGGTGGCACCCGGTCCGCGTGTCACAAAAGCGATGCCTGGTTTTCCAGTTAGCTTGCCATGCGCCTCGGCCATCATGGTCGCACCGCCTTCTTGACGGGCGACGATGGTTTCTATGTTGGCATCGAATAGGGCATCCAGGGCTGCCAGATAGCTTTCACCTGGGACACAGAAAACACGTGAGACGCCCTGGGCCGCCAAGGCATCAATGAGAACTGATCCGCCGTGCACGCTGCTTTTGGACATTTGCTGTTAGACGTTGCTCCATCCGCCGTCGATCACATGGATCGTGCCGGTTGTGTAGGCGGCCTCATCAGAGGCTAGATAGACGGCCAGTGCGGCGATCTCTTCGGCGGTGCCGACCCGGCCCATAGGCTGGCGGCTGATAAAAGCTTCTTTGGCAGCCTCGTATCCCCCCATCGTTTCGCCAAGGGTTCTGATGCGATCATCCAGAGATGGGCTTTCCACGGTTCCTGGACATATCGCATGCGCGCGGATGCCCTGCCCGATGAAATCGGCGGCTATGGACTTGGTCATGCCGATCACGCCGGCTTTTGTGGCTCCATAGACGAAGCGATTGGGTGCTGCAATCACCGAGGACGCTGCTGAAGACATATTGAGGATGGTGCCGCCGCCCGCTTCGATCATTCCAGGCAAAAACGTCTTGGTAACCCGGAACATCGCCGTCATATTGAGATCAATAGAGAACGCCCAACTGTCCTCATCGCAATCAAGAATGTTGCCGTGCGCGACATAGCCAGCGCAGTTGAACAGCACATCGGGAGCGCCGACGGCCTCATGGGCTTCTGCGATGCTGTTTGCATCACGAACGTTCAAAACCCTTACTTGGCAGCCACCAGCCTCAAGATCGGATAAAGCTGTTTCATTGATATCGGTCGCGACGACGTTGGCGCCTTCTTTGGCCATGGCCAGCGCAGTGGCTTTTCCAATGCCTTGACCGGCAGCTGTGATCAGGCAGGTTTTGCCGTCCAATCGTCCCATACGTCGTTTGTCCTAAGCTGAGTTGAGCAGTGCGTTGATTTCTGCGCGTGTGGGCATGGACGGTGCCGTGCCGGCGCGCGTAACCGAGATGCTGGCGGTCGCGCAACCAAATCGTACTGCAGAAACAGGGTCTTGGCCTTCAGCTATGGCCACAGCAAATCCGCCATTGAACGCATCGCCAGCCCCAGTTGTTTCTACAACCGGTCCCGCGTTGAAAGCCGGTACGTGCTCACTGATGGTGCCATCATCGTAGAGCGCGCCTTGTTCGCCCAGTGTTATGATGGCTGCCCCTGCCCCTTGATCGCGTAGCAGTTTTGACGCCGCGCGTGCATCGTCCACTGAGACGACAGGACGACCGACCAGCGCCTCGGCTTCTGATTCGTTGGGTGTCACGAAATCACAAAGCCCGAGCATACCCTCAGGCAGCGTGTCCGCAGGTGCTGGGTTAAGCACAGTGCGCGCCCCGCCTTTCTTGGCGATTTCTAGCGCCCGCACAGCGGCGTCCATCGGCTGTTCTAACTGTGTGACAAATACTTTGGCGGACCCAATGAGGTCTGCGCGCGCGTCAATGTCCGCTGGGTTGATCGTACGAGCAACACCTGGCGATACGATGATGGCGTTGTTGCCGGTGCCAGACTCTACAAAGATGTAGGCTGCGCCAGTGTAGCTGTCAGCGTGTTGCGAGATGGCAGGCTTCACGCCGGCCTTTTCCCATGTGGCCAAGGCCATATCAGCAAAAGGATCTTGGCCAAGCTTGGTGATGAAGTGAGCGGACACATCCCCTTCACCGGCTGCCATGGCCGCTGCAACCGCCTGGTTGGAGCCTTTGCCACCCGGGCCAAGTGCAAAGCTTTCGCCCAGTATCGTCTCACCCATTTTGGGTTGGCGCGGTGCGCGGTAGGCGGTGTCGGCAACAAAGACACCGAGAATGACAACATCTGCCATGCCGATCTCCTTAAGCTTCGGGTGGAACCACGCCCTTGCGCAGCATGAAGCAGCCGTAAAAGCGGCGCTCGCCAGTTTGGATGACCGCATAGGCCTCTTTGGCCATATCGTAAAATGCAAAACGCTCGACGCTAACCATAGGGCGGTGGCTTCCCTCCGCAGCATCGATCGCGGCCTGAACCTCCTGCTGCACGGGTGGAATCGTGTCCGGCTCACCAACAATTTCCATGCGACCGGCGAAGTCATCGACAAATGTGTCGAGTGGGAAGACCGAGAGCACCGCTTCGACAGCCTCACCGGCTGTCACATTGCCGATGCGAAGTAGGTCACCAACCACGGTTTGGCGCGCAATGGAGTCAGCGGGAAAATTGGTGTCAGAGATGATCAGCGTGTCGCCATGGCCCATGGCGGCCAGTGTGTAGAGCACCTCAGCATTGAGGCGCGGGTCTATCCCTTTGAGCATCTCGTTCTCCCGTGTTTTTTATTTTCATAGGTCTAGCCGCTCGACCTCGGCGGCAAGTGCCGATCCTAGAGCTTTGTGACCCTCTTCATCCAAGTGAATACCGTCGATAGGCGACATCGAACAAGCGCTTCCTGCGTCCCATACGTGGACATTGGCCCGCTCACCCATTGCTGCAAAAGTCTGCGCAAAGCGGCTCGACTTCTCCACCCCGCCTTCAAAGAAATCCATCAGCACGCCTGCATCACGAAGAGGCGGTGGCGAAACCACCAGCACCTTCGGTGGGTTTTGATCTGCGCCACAAGGCGAAGCTCTGATAGCGGCCACAAGTTTTTCCACGCCTAGGGCGATCTCAGCTGCACTCACGTGGAACCTTGATTTCAAATCGTTTGTGCCAAGCATGAGGATGACCAAATCAATGGGACGATGACTTTCCAGCAAAGCTGGAAGCGTGCGCATGGCATTTTTATGCACGCCTTCGATCGGATCATCATGCACACTTGTACGCCCTGGATGACCCTCGGCAAGCACGTGCCATGCCTCTCCCAATGCATCCGCCATGATGCTGGTCCAGCGGTGCTCATAGGGCAGCCGTCTTACATCGCTCAGCGACGTCATTGGTACAGTGCCGTGGGTGTTGCTGTCGCCAAAACAAAGAATGGTTTTTGGCGTCAAAGCCGCACTCCGGATTGCGCATCAAACAGATGTATCTCATCAGCACCCGGCTGAAGTTTGATGGTCTGACCGACCGTGAATGTGTGGCGTTCACGCACGATGCTGATGACGTCGCGGCCACCGACACGAGAGACCAGATGGATTTCTGATCCGGTTGGCTCGACAACAGCAATTTTTGCTTCGAAGCCGTTATCGGCCAGTGTGAGATGTTCTGGGCGCACACCAACCGTCACCGATTTGCCATCATGACGACCAGCGATGGACCCCACGTCAAACCGCATGCCTTCCGACACAAAGTCCGTGCCTTCAATTTTCCCATCGACAAGGTTCATGGATGGTGAACCGATGAAACCGGCCACGAAAGTGTTAGCCGGTGCGTCGTAGAGATCGAGCGGCGCACCAACCTGCTCAACGTGACCATCGCGCATCACCACGATCTTGTCGGCCATTGTCATGGCTTCAATCTGATCATGGGTCACGTACACGGTTGTGGTCTTAAGCCGCTGGTGCAACTCGCGAATTTCAGAACGCATCTGAACGCGCAGTTTGGCGTCGAGGTTCGACAGAGGCTCATCAAACAAAAAGACCTGAGGGTCGCGAACAATCGCGCGCCCCATCGCCACGCGTTGGCGTTGACCACCCGATAGCTCTCGTGGGTAGCGCTTTAGATACGGCTGCAACCCCAAGATGTCGGCGGCACGGTTGACCCGTTCGTCAATCTCAGCTTTGGGCATATCTTGCATTTTCAGCGCAAAGCCCATGTTTGAAGCGACGCTTTTATGCGGATAGAGCGCATAGTTTTGGAAAACCATGGCGATATCGCGCTTGGCCGGCGGCAGGTTGTTCACCACACGTTCGCCGATCTGTATGGTACCGCCGGTGATGCTTTCCAGCCCTGCAATCATACGAAGAAGTGTGGACTTTCCGCAGCCCGAGGGACCGACCAAAACAACGAACTGACCATCGTCGATATCAACGTCAATGCCGTGTAGAACTTCCACCTGCCCATAGTTTTTTCGGACGTCGCGGACGGTGACTTCTGCCATGCTTTTGCGGGCTCCCAGCCTTCTGCCACCTACCTGTTGCAATAGGCGGTCGTTGGTACGGTTTATCCGTACATCTTTTGGCAAGACCTAGCCGAAGCTCCGCGTCATGTCCATTCTCAACATGCTAACATGTTAGCGGCTTGACTTGGCTCGCTAAGGTTGAGACAGTCCAGCGCATTGTTCAGCGACCGGACCTGTTTTGGGCCGCGGGCGCATAGCGAAACAGGCACAGTAGGATTGGTCAGTTCCGGCCAAGATTCTGGTGCCGAATAAGCCCAAAAATGGGCATAGCGTTGGTCAGCTTTGCATGCTCTGGCCGACCTCATGGGAGGAATTTCAATGAAAGTGGATCTTTACAACCATGCCGTGAAGAACGAACTGACCCGTCGTCGGTTCCTGCAAGGTACAACTGCGATGGCTGGTGCCGCCGCATTCGCTGGCCCCGGTGGGTTGGCCTCTGCTGGTAAAGCGTTGGCTCAGTCTGATGTTCGCGCGCAAATTCTCGCAATTCCTGGTGTTGGTATGGGCTCCCCCACCGACGCGGACTGGCAGCGTGTTGGCGCGCTTTGCTTAGGCGGTACCCGCGAAACTGTAGAAGAAGGCGAGTTTGAAGGCGTTGAGCTCACCTTTATGGGCCTGAACAACCAGAACCTGCACAACTTCCTGTTCCGCGGCTTCCTGCGCTCGTGGGAGGAATATACCGGTGCGACAATCAACTGGATCGATCTTGCGCAGGCCGACTACAATGCCCGCCTTCAACAATCGATCGCTACAGGTACCGTTGACTTCGACATCATTGAGATGGGCGCGCCGTTTGAGGGTGATACAGCCGGTCGTGGTCTTCTCAACGAAATGCCCGACTGGGTCGCAGAGCTCATCGATATGGATGACTATGTGGACTATCTCAAAGCGCCGGTCGGCACTTGGGATGGCAAAACTTACCGTGTCTCCATTGATGGAGACACGCACACCTTTGCCTACCGCAAGGACTATTATGAAAGCGAAGAGCTGGCGGCGGCCTGGGCCGAAGCTGGCAATGATACGCCATGGGAGCAGCCAACCACATGGGAGGCCGTTCAGGCCCACTCCAAATTCTTGGCCGGCAAGACCGATCCGCTGACCGGACTGGACGCGCATGGCTATCTCGATCCGTTGAAAGGCTGGGGCGGGTTTGGTTTCTACTTCCTGGAAAACCGCGCTGCGCCTTACGTTAAGCATCCAGACGATCCAGCATGGCTGTTTGATCCAGAAACGATGGAACCACGCGTCAACAACCCTGGCTGGGTTCAAGCTATCCAGGATGTCATGGACCTGATCGCAACCGACGGTGCTTATCCAGCCGATCAGATCAATGCTGATCCAGGCACCACAGCATTCTCTCAGTTCCTGGCGGGAACCGGCGGAATGCTGAACTGGTGGGGCGATGTTGGTTCAAGCGCCCGTACATCAGACTCCTCAGTCGTCGGTGATGTTGTCGGCTTTGACATCAACCCAGGCTCTGAGCGGGTCTACAACTCGATTGCCGGTGAATGGGAAGACACGCCCAACGTATCTCCCAACAACGCCTATATCGGCTGGGGAATTTACGTCACCAACCGGGTGGACGGCGATGATTTGAAACGCAAGGCGGCCTGGTCGGCAGCGGCCCATCTGGGTGGCAAAGATCTGTCGCTTTGGGCATCAGCCTATCCTTCAGGCTTCCAGCCATACCGCAACTCGCACTTCCAGTTCGAAGAGTGGGAAGCTGCTGGATACGATCGCGCCTACGTGGAAGATTATCTCGGTTCAAACCTCGACAGCTACAATCACCCCAATGCTGCTATCGAACCGCGTATTCCCGGTATCTTCCAGTACTACTCGGTGGCCGAAGACGAACTGGCAAAAGGCTTTGCTGGCGAGTATGCGGGCGCTCAGGAAACAGCGGATGCTATCGCTGTGGCTTGGGAGCGGATCACCGATCAAATTGGGCGTGAAAGCCAGATCGCGCTTTACCGAGCCTCCCTCGGCCTTTAACGGCTAACCAATTGGCATGACGGGCGCACACAGATCATACGTGCGTCTGCCATGCCATTTCTTTGCCCCTTTGGGCACAATGGGTGAGGCCTGGCCGGTGTCCGCACAAGGCGATCTTCTTCACGTTGTCACCAATGATGATATCTCGGCCCAGCGCATGGCGTTTGGCCGCTTCATCATTTGGGGCTCGTTTGGCCTGTTGGTGGTTGTCGCTGCGTTTCAGGCGCTCGGCGTTCTCGGTCAGATCGATCAGACCTTTGAGAGCTGGCAGCCAACGCTTTACGCCTATGTTTTGTGGGCAATCTGCTTGTGCGCCGGTCAGGTGCTCGTGCGCGGCGAGCAAGGCAAGCGGGTGCTGTTTGTGCTGCCGGCAACGCTGTTTGTTGCCTCGATGGTGGTGTTCCCGCTGCTCTTCGGTCTGGTGATTGCGTTTTCCGACTGGAACCTCTCTTCGCCTGACGGTCGTCAGTTCAATGGCTGGGACAATGTCCGGCAAATGTGGTCCGATCCGTTCTACTGGAATGCACTCACCAATATGGTTTGGTACACCCTTGCCATCCTGGTGGAGTACGCCATCGCCTTTGGGTTGGCGCTTTTGCTCAACAGCCAAATCAAAGCACGCAAATTTTTCCGCATCGCCTTCCTCTTGCCGCTGATGCTTTCGCCGGTGGCGGTGAGCTGGATGATCGGCAAGTCGATGCTGGAAGTGCGTTTTGGCCCTATCTCACGGTTTCTGCGCGAAATTGGCGTCGACAATGTCTCATTCTTCGGCAATCCAGAACTCGCGCGCCTTACCATCATGATCATGGACGCGTGGACGTTCATTCCGTTCATGATGATTATGATTTTAGCCGGACTTCAGGCTATCCCTAAGGAAGTGCAGGAAGCTGCTAAAGTTGATGGCGCTTCGGGTTGGCGCGGTTTTTGGGAGGTGACTTTCCCGCTGATGCTACCGGTTTCCATCACAGCCATCCTGATCCGCATCATCTTCAAGCTGAAACTTGCCGACATCGTCATCAATGTGACGGCCGGTGGCCCAGGTGGCGCGACCGACAGCGTGACCAGTTTCATTTTCCGCGAATACCGCGATCGTTCCAACGTTGGTTACGGCACGATGCTGGCCATGTTCTATTTGGTGCTGATCGTTATCGCGATGACGATTTTAATGAAGCTCGCTGATCGCTGGATGCGGCCGCGGTATTAGAGTGGGACGATGAGCGAGCAGATTTTTTACGATAGCGAAGCCGACCTTGCCCACAAGACGCGATGGTTCACATCCAAGTTCGTCGTCTATGGCATTTTGATCTTTTGGACGATCATCTGCCTGTTCCCCATCTTCTGGACCATCACCACATCGTTCAAGCGGGCGCCGGATGTGATGCAGGGTAACATCTTACCCTGGATTGATTACACACCAGCTTGGTTGGGCTGGCGTTCCCTGGGGTTGTCTCCCGAAACTATCCTCACAGAATCAACGGTTAGGGAGCAGTTCTTACAGCGATTTTTTAACTCGATCATCACATCGTTTTCAGCGTCTTTTCTGGCTGTCGCGCTGGGTAGCCTAGCAGCCTATGGGCTTTCGCGCTTTTCTTTCAAATTCGGGTTCATGCGCAACCAGGACATTTCGTTCTTTTTCCTGTCGCAGCTTATCCTTCCACCCGTCGTTCTCGCGCTACCGTTCTTGGTGCTCTATCGCGAGCTTGATTTGCTCGACACGCGCATTGGCCTGATCCTGCTCTACACGCTGACGGTGCTGCCGATCGTTATTTGGATTATGCGCGACCAGTTCGCAGGCATTCCTACCGAGCTCGAAGAAGCGGCGTTGGTGGACGGGCTGTCCATCTGGCGCGCCTTCGTCACCATTATTTTGCCCATCGCCCTACCCGGCATGGTGGCGGCGTTCATTTTGAGCCTGGTGCTGACCTGGAACGAGTATTTCTTTGCGGCCCTCTTAACCTCCACACACGCCAACACGTTGCCGGTGATGGTGGCAAGTCAAACGGGCTCCCAGGGCATAAGTTGGTGGTCGATGGCGGCGCTATCGTTCGCCGCCATTCTGCCGCTCATCATCATCGGCATCGCCCTTGAACGCTTCATCATCAAGGGCATGGCCGCAGGCGCTGTGAAATAGCTAGCCTTTTAGGTCTGCAAAGCGTGCGCGATGCCTTTTGTTTGTTCGTAAAGGGCTTTGAAGAGCGGGTACTGTCGCTCGTAGACCGGCCGGTCTTGGGCAACGATTGTCCGATCCACCGGATTCCAGCTTGGTAAATCGTCTTTGGTGACATCGCCGAGTGCCATGCGTGCCAAAAACGCGTTGCCATAACTCGCACCCATCGTCACCTTGCAAACGATTTGATCAAGGCCTGTTAGATCTGAAGTGGCCTGCAACCAGAGTTCGTTTTTGGTGCCACCCCCGACAGCGAGCAAGCGTGTTGGAACCTCCCCGGCTTGCCCGTAGGTTTCGGTCACGTGGCGTGTGCCCATAGCAACGCCCTCGATGACCGCGCGATAAAGGTCACCGCGTGTATGTGTGAGATCCAGACCGAAGAAAGCACCCTTGGCGTGAGGATCATGGATCGGCGTGCGTTCACCAGAAAAATAAGGAAGACAGATAAGTCCTTTGGCACCAGGCGGTGAGGCTTGTGCCTCATCAGCCAGCACAGGAAACGCATCATCTTTGGATAGTTCCTTGGCGAAATTGTCCCGGAACCAGTGCGTCAGCGTGCCTGATGTCGCAAGACCTGCCATTGCTGCGTACTCGCCCTCAAACAGCCAGGGCGCATGCCAAAGGCGCGGATCGGAGAGCTGAGCCTCGGTCACCGTTATGATGAAGATCGTCGAACCGTACATCATCATCATGTCACCGGCGTCTAGCGTTCCAACGCTCACCGCCTCAGCCGCCGCATCAATGGTGCCGCATGTGACTGGCGTGCCTTCGGCAAGGCCTGTCTCTTCGGCTGCGTTTGGCGTGACAGTGCCCGCGATCTGCGTCGACCACATCAGCTCCGGCAGCATGTCCAGCGGGCAGATGTCTGAGCCGAGAGCATCTGACCAGGTTTGCTGCTTGATGTCGTAAAGCGGAGCAGAATTCGGCGCCGTGTAATGATCAATCACATAGCGCTCGGTGAGCTTGAACGTCAGGTAGCTTGTTGCTGTTAGAATCTTGTGTGTTTTGGCCCAAAGTTCTGGGTGATTGCGTTTGAACCAAAGGATTTTTGGTCCAACAGCCTGTGATGTCAGAGCGTTGCCGGAATGGGCTAAGATCGCCTCTTCGCTAAGCTGGGCATTGAGATCATCAATCTCTTGGGCTGCTCTTGTATCTACACCGTAAAGCGCACCATTCATTAGCGGTGTGCCATCGCGGTCAACGGGCAGCATGCACGGCCCTATGGCTGAGGTTGCCACGGCTTTAATCGCTGTCGGATCTACATTGCTATCGTCAAGCAGAGCCTTCGTGATGTGCACGAAATCGCCCCACCAGTCCTCGTCAGGGCGATGCTCGGCCCATCCGGCTTGCGGCACAAGCATCTGGTGTGGGCGGGATGCCTGAGCAACCACTTGGCCGCGCTCATCAACCAGCACACCTTTGGATTCAAACGTGCCGATGTCCACGCCCAATGTATAGGTCGTCATGCGATCTCTCGTGATAGAGGAAAGTTTGGGCCAATGGCAGCGATGGCGTTGGTGAGGAGGTTGGCCAACGCATCCAGGTCGCGCAAATCGCACATCTCATTGGCCGAATGGGAATAGCGCATCGGGAACCCAACATCGATGCTGGCGACCCCCTCGCCCAGCAACTGAACGTAAGACAGATCAGTGAGCACGCCCACCTGCGCGGAGCGTTGAAGGCTGATAGCGTTGGACGCAGCCGTTTCCTCCATCAGCTGCACCATGGCCGGATGCGGGATCACACCGTTCAGTGTTCCGCGCCCATGGAAGGAATAGAGGCTGATGCCAGGCCCGCCACCCAGCGTCATCTCACCACGATCAGCCATATCCGGTGTGTCGGTGGCCAGCATCAAATCTATCTGGATTGCAATGTCAGGCTTCAGGTTTTGGGCCGCTACCACCGCACCCCGCAGATTGAATTCTTCCTGAACAGAAAACACCAGATGCACAGTTGGGCCACCCGTACGGTTGGCAAGTGCCTCTGCCACGGCCAGCTGAACGGCACAGCCTGCGCGATCATCGACGCTAGTACCAACAACCCGGTGCTCCCCTATCGCTTCAACGCGCGGCTGATAAACAATGGGCGTGCCAATCTGAACGCCGGCCTTGATGGCGTCCTCCTTGCTCGCAAACCCTGCGTCAATCACAAGGTCGGGCGCGCGAACAACCTGGTACTTTTCATCCGGGGTCGTCGCGTGGTGCGCCTTGTTCGTGATGATGCCGGGCACATCCCTGCCCTCACCCACACACAAAAGCACCGGCTGCGCTGCCAGCGCCCGTTCGGGTACACCGCCGAGACGTTCGACTTTGATGAACCCATCATCGGTTATCTTGCGGGTGATGAAACCCAGTTGATCCATATGGGTGAAGAGCAAAACTGATGGAGCGTTGCTATTGCCTTCCAGTGTGGTGATGACGTTGCCCAACCGGTCGGTATGGTGGGCCAGGCCAATCTGATCAAGCCGTGCGCGAATGGCTTTGGCGACACGCTCTTCATGGCCGGACAAGCCTGGAACCATCATTTGGGCTTCAAGATCTTCGCGAAGGGTCATGCGCGGGCTTGCCTTGCACGATCCATGAAATCTTTCGCCCGATCAGGATCGACCGCATTCCATGTATGACCATCAACCTTCAACGCCGAACCCACCACGCAGCCGTTGGAGATTGCCAGCACGTCGGCCACCGTATCATGGCGCACACCGGTGTTCGCCATAACTGGCGTGTAGGGAAGCACAGCTTTTACGCCTTCAAGGTCTTCCATGCGGGCAGCTTCGCCGGTGATCTGACCAGACACGAGCACGGCATCTGGAATGGAAGAAAACACGGCGCTTCGGGCGCGATCTGGCAACGGACGTCGATCCAAACTGTCTGCGAACTCTGCTGACACATTGTAGAGCATTAGCAGGTCCTTGCGCCCTAGCCCATCGCGGTAACGCAACGCTTTACCAGCATCGGGTGCCCATACACCCATATCGCTGGCGTAGGTTCCAGTGAAAATCTCTCGGCAGAAGCTGGCGCCTGTGGCCGCTGCCAACGCAACCGTTGCCATAGGATCCCAGAGCACATTGACGCCAAAAGGCAGCGTGATGTCCTGCTTTAGAGCGCCGATAATCGCAGCCATAGTTGCGGTGGAAGCCGTATCGACATTAAAGGCATACGGTCGGTCATTCTCATTGCCAAACATGATGGCATCGAAACCTGCGGCCTGAAGAGCGTGAAGATCTTTGCGTGCATCATCGAGCAGTTTCTCAAGCCCGCCCTGCGCATCGTAGAGAGGCGATCCGGGCAGTGCACCCAGATGAACCATGGCGATGACCGGCTTTGCCGTTCCAAACACCTCGGCGAACCGGTCCATTGCGCATCCTTTTCTCTGCTTTTCCATGCCCGAGCGCCTTAAAGGCGGTAGGCGACTCTGACTGTTTATACTAGCATGTTAGCAACGCGGGAGGCTTTGATGCAATTGACCACACCTTTGAAAACACGCCACTGGGATCGCCTTAGCAATGGCGGTCTGACATTCACCGAACTGGGCTTTGGTACGGCACCAATCGGGAACCTCTACAAGGCCATCAGCGATGATGATGCCCATGCGGTGTTGCAACGCGCCTGGGATGCGGGTGTGCGCTACTACGATACCGCGCCGCTGTATGGGCTCGGGCTATCGGAAACGCGACTCAATAGGTTTTTGCGCGATAAGCCACGCGATTCCTACGTTCTGTCCACCAAGATTGGCCGGTACTTTGAGGTCACAACGCAGGACAAGCGCGACTGTATCGGCAAGTTTTTCGACGTTCCTGCACGTAAAGAAATTTATGACTACACCTATGATGGGGTGATGCGCTCGGTGGAATTTTCGCTGGAACGCATGGGCATTGACCGGATCGACATGCTGTTCGCCCATGATCTGGATATCTTCAATCATGGCAGCCAGCAGGCGTTGGATGCAAAGATATCCGAGCTGATGAATGACGGTGGTTACAAGGCGCTTTCGGAAATGCGCGAGCAAGGGATGATCAAAGCGTTCGGCGCAGGCGTCAATGAATGGCAAAGCTGCCAGACACTGGCTGAGCAAGGTGATTTCGATATTTTCCTACTTGCCGGTCGCTACACGCTTCTAGAGCAAGAGGCTCTGGAAACCTTCCTACCACTGGCTGAGCAACGCGGCATCGGCATGGTGATTGGCGGCCCTTACAATTCTGGCATCCTGGCAACCGGTCCCAAGCCAGGCGCTTTCTTCAACTATGATGTCGCGCCGCAAGAGATTTTGGACAAAGTTGCGCGCATTCAGGCGGTCTGTGAACGCCACGGCGTTCGCATGGTTGATGCGGCGTTTCAGTTCCCGCTGCGCCATCCAACAACTGTTTCTGTTATCCCTGGCGGTCAGGGTTTGGCTGAGATGGAGTCAAACATCCAAGCGTCTAAGGCAGAAATCCCTGCTGCATTGTGGGCTGACCTGCAGAGCGAAGGGCTGATGCGCCAAGACGCTCCGGTTTGAGGGCTTCACGATGATGATCGATGCGCATCAGCATTTCTGGAACCCGGCGCGCGGCGATTATGACTGGATGCCGATGGATAACGCCATCTTGGCGCGGTCCTATGGTCCGGCCGACTTAACCCCGCATCTTAAGCAGCATGGCATTCAAGCCACGGTCCTGGTGCAGGCTGCCGCCACGATCAACGAAACGGAGTATATGCTCGGTCTGGCCGACGCGACGCCCTATGTGGCAGGCGTGGTTGGCTGGATCGATTTTGAAAAACCAGATGATCTGGCGCAGCTGAGACGTCTCGCGGAGCACCCGAAGTTCGTTGGTGTGCGTCCGATGATCCAAGATATTCCCGATGATGATTGGATGCTGCGCACCGATATCCAGTGGGCGTTTGAGGCTGTGTGCGAGCTAGATTTGACGTTTGATGCGCTAGGCTTTCCGCGTCATCTCGCCAACTTCCACACGCTGCTGACCCGATACCCAACCATGCGGGTGGTGATTGATCATTGCATGAAGCCGCAAATCCGCGACCACACGGAGGAATTTTTTTCATTCTGGGCTGATGGGATGGCAAAAATTGCGTCTGATACCAATGCCTTCTGCAAATATTCGGCGCTGGTCACAGAAGCCAAAGAAGGTTGGGTGGCTGACGATTTGCGCCCCTATACGGATCATGTATTCAAGGTATTTGGGCCAGAAAGGACGATCTGGGGATCTGACTGGCCTGTTTCGCGCTTAGCACGCGGTTATGATGATTGGCGCGAGGCAGCGCTGGCGTTAGCCGATCATCTCAGCGAAGCAGAAAAGGCTGCGGTGTTTGGTGGAAATGCCAAATCGTTCTACCGGCTGGATGTTTGAACAAGCGCCTGGACGGCCTGATGGGTGATCTGATCACGCTGATCGACTGGCATTGAGACATGCAGTGCGGCGGCGGCAGCAGCAAAGCGAGCTGCCTTTGCAAGGTCATCACCCCCGCAAAGACAAACAGCGAGCGCACCCACAAATGCATCACCCGCGCCATGGGTTGAGACAACGGGAACATGATTAGCTGGCACATGCTGTGCAGCTTCACCGTCTGCCAACCACAGTCCGTCGCCGCTTAACGTCAGGATGATTGGGCAGCTCAATTTTTCATGAAGTTCGGCAACCGCAGACTCAGGATCAAGCGCGGCGCCGGCGATGCCGAGCAGATCAGCAGCCTCAACCCGATTGACGACCACCAAATCCAGAGAGCCGGTCAGAGTATCGGTTAGGCTTCGTGCAGGTGCCGCGTTGAGCAAAACTTTGGCGCCCACCATTTTTGCGCGCCGTGCAACCGCTTCATTGATCGCTTGCGGTAGCTCGTTTTGAAGCAGGACCCACTGTGTTTGGTCATCGATCTCCAGATTTTCTGGATCAAACTTGGCATTAGATGCCGAAACAATGACAGCGCCATACCCGCCATCAGGCAGGCTGATGGCAACGCTCATACCAGATGGGCCATCGACCCTTTGGACTTGCTTGGTCGGCACGCCTGCGCTGTCCAACACTTTAAGAGCGTCATCGCCTGGGGCATCGTTTCCAAGGCATGCGGCCATGGCAACGGAAACACCAAGCTCTTCACCAAGCCGACCGGCCATCACAGCTTGGTTGCCGCCTTTGCCGCCAAAGGCATAGCGCACTGCACTGCCAGGCAGCGTTTCATCCAACCGGGGGATGGAGGGGGCATCGACAATCACATCGTGGTGTATGGCGCCGACAACGAGAATGCTCAAGCCGGACTCCGGTAAAGCGCCTCGCCGACGATTCTCAAGCTCTGCGTTGCATCCTGTTGAGCAATCGCAGCTGCCAGCTCACTGTTGCCCACCAACTGCGCTGCTGTGGTCCGTAGGCGTTCAGCCATGATGATGTTGGTTTCTGCTTCCGCACATGGGTCCAAGCCGCCATGATCAGGGAAGGTGTCGAAGTAGATGGCACCATCGTAGCCAGCACGTTCCAGCTCAACGAAAAGCTCCAAGGTCTGCATCGGGTGAACCGATCCAACCATCAGCCCGTCATCGCGTTTGCCGTACCCGTCGTTGAGATGAACGCCCAGCAGTTTGGAATGCCGCGCAATGAGATGCGTGGTATGGGCGGGCATCTCGTCGGCGTAGAGCACGTGGGCAAAATCGAGCGTGACACCGAGATTGGAGTGGCCTGCTTCCTTCACCGCCAGCAAGGTCGTGCCAATGTCCGGCATCAGAGCATAGGCGCGCGGCTCATTGGGTTTGTATTCAATCGCAATGTCAATGGCTTGATTGTGATCGCAGACCTCTTGAATGGCCTCAATAGTATTGTCCCACATGGCCTTATAGTCACCCTGGAAGGCGTAATCGAAACCGTCCTGCCCCATCCAAAGAGTCATCAAATTGCCGCCCATTTGCGCAAGCGTATCGAGGCCTTTCTTGGTGATGTCGATAGCTGCACGGCGCACGGTTTGTTCGGGGTGTGTGAAGGCGCCAAGCCGGAACCCTGGATCGGTGTAGTAGCGCATGGCAAGACCATTGAGCGCCATGCCGCAGTCTTCCAGCACACGGGTCATCTCATCAGCGCTATGATAATCAAAATGATCGGGATAATTCAGGTCAGCAGCATTGAGGCCTGGTACAGATGCGGCGCGGCGTAGCATGTCCTCCGCAGTGGGCTTGCCAGGTAGACCGATCTTAAATGCATTCAGGCGAGCTGCGTAACGTGGTGCGTTTGGGCGAAGGATAGTCATAGGCTGACAAACAATTCCGGTTTGGAACGCATCATCGGTTCAAGCAGAGCGATGAGTTGGCGCAAATGATGCCGCGTTGCATCTCTGGCCGCCTGCGGATCTCTCTGTTCTAAGGCGTTCAAGATAACCTCATGCTCCTCCAGTGTTGCCTGAACGCGACCAGGTTGTGGAAGAATAAGCTGTCGTGCGCGATCAACATGCACCCAACTGGTTTCGGCAATCTGAGGCAGGCGTTTGAAGCCAGTGAACGACATCAGCAGTTCATGCATTTGCCCATCCATCTGATAAAACCCAGGAAAATCTCCGTCGCTCACAAGCGCGGCCTGAATGCGCAGATTGCGCCGAAGTTGCACCAGTTGGTCGTCGGTGATGGTGGTGGCCAGCAATTCGACTGTTGCCAGTTCCAATGCTTCACGAAGAAAGGCACCTTCACGAATCTCTTCCAGCGAAAAGCGGGCTACAAAGGTGCCCGCTTGAGGCACCACATCCACTAACCCTTCCACCGCCAAACGCGCCAAGGCTTCAGCGACCGGTGAGCGGGACACACCTAGCTGTTGGCAGATTTCTGGTTTGCGCAACACCTCGCCAGGCTTCAAATGAAGGCTGAGGATGGCTTGTTTGAGCGAGCCATAAGTCTTTTGGGCCAGCGTTCCTGGAAAATCATCCAAGCTTGCCAACGCCAAAGCACTGCCTTCTGGTCTCGTAATCCCCGTCAACGGGGCGTTCGATTGGCTGCCCGGTTGTTGGGCTTTGGGGGTCTGTGTTGGGTCTTGCACCGTCGCCCGATCCAGCTGTAGCATGTTAGCATGTTAGTGGCGGGCCAGTGGCTGTCAACTGGTCTTGCCGTTTGAGGGTTCTGGCAGTTGTAGGGTCTTAGACTGGCGCTCTGCAAGACTATGGTGCGCTTGCCTTTGGCCATGGTGTTTTTGTTCTCTAAAAAAGGTTGCCCTTTACGTGCCCCCATCAAGTGATTCCATGTCTACGGCGCATCGACGGGCGCTTTTGCTGCATCCCAATGATACCGTTGCAGTGGCAACTGAAGATCTGGAGGCAGGCGCGAGCCTCGACAATGTGGAGATCACGACGGTTGATCGCGTCGCGCAGGGCCACAAGATCAGCCGAGTGGCGCACGCTATTGGGGATCCTGTCATCCGCTATGGTCAGATGATTGGGCGTGCAACCACGCCAATTGCTGTCGGTGAGCATGTTCACAGCCACAATTTGGCGATGGGTGATCAGGCCAATGATGGCGCTGTGCGCTTGGACGCTGATGAAACAGGCGCCGCTCTCACCAGAGGAACAAGTGACCTCCCGAACACGTTTATGGGCTACCACAGGGCTGACGGACGTGTTGGCACGCGCAACTATTTGGGCGTTGTTACCTCGGTTAACTGCTCTGGATCGGTTGCGCGTTTTATCGCCGAATCTGCCGAAAAGAGCGGTTTGCTTGATGACTTTCCAAATATCGACGGTATCGCGCCGATCGTGCACGGCACCGGGTGTGGCATGGCCGGGGACGATGAAGGCTATGACACACTTTTTCGTACGCTCTCTGGCTATGCGCAACACCCCAATTTTGGTGGTATTTTGCTCGTGGGTCTCGGCTGCGAGGTTATGCAGGTCGGTGACCTAATTGGCCAAGGCCGCCCGCGCGCCGATGGCGCTTTTCGCTATATGACAATCCAGCAATCTGGTGGAACGGCCAAAACGGTGGAGCGTGGCGTCAACCTGCTGCGCGAGCTTGCTGAAACCGCCAATGCTGTTGAACGCACCCCTGCCCCGTTGTCGCACTTGACGCTAGGACTGCAATGCGGCGGTTCAGATGGGTATTCCGGTATCACGGCCAACCCTGCCCTCGGCTATGCGTCTGATTTGCTTGTTGCTGCCGGTGGTACGTCCATCCTCTCAGAAACGCCAGAAATCTATGGCGCTGAGCACTTGCTCACGCATCGTGCGGTGTCGCCTGAGGTCGCGGACAAATTGATGGAGCGTGTGCATTGGTGGGAGCGCTACACCGCGATGCATGGCGGCAAGCTCGACAACAATCCATCGCCCGGCAATAAGCGCGGCGGGCTAACGACTATTCTAGAAAAGTCGTTGGGGGCTGTGGCCAAGGGTGGCGCGTCCCCACTTGTGGATGTCTACAAATACGCTGAACCGATCACGACACCCGGCTTCGTCTATATGGACTCGCCAGGTTATGACCCTTGCTCGGTGACGGGGCAGATCGCCTCCGGCGCCAATCTTGTGGCGTTCACCACCGGGCGCGGGTCGGTATCTGGCTACATGCCAACGCCCTGCATCAAGCTTGCCACAAACACACCGATGTATGAGCGCATGGAAAACGATATGGACATCAATTGCGGTGATGTGCTCTCCGACGGTGTCAGCGTCAAAGACAAGGGCGAGGCCATATTCAGCCAGCTTGTCGCCGTCGCATCAGGCGAACAGACCAAAAGCGAGCGGCAGGGCTTCGGCGGCGCTGAGTTTGTGCCTTGGCAGCTTGGCGCGGTGATGTAGCGCGGTGGTGCCGAAGGCACAGAGCAAAGAAGAACCTGCGGTTGTGCCATTCTTAGTGATCCGTTCCGTTGGGACGACCGCCTAAGGGCACAGAACAGGGTCATTGGAGGGCTTAAGCGACTCTGGATGCGCCGTCAGCGAGCGTTGCCAGTTTGGCCCACGCGATTTCAGGGTCAACGGCGCCAAAGCCTGCAAAGGTGCCAAAGCCGCAGTCTGAGCCAGCAATCACGCGATCTTTTCCAACGATATCGACAAAGCGCTGAACGCGTTGACGCACAACTTCGGGGTGCTCGACGAAATTCGTTGTCGTATCGACAACGCCCGGCACCAGAACTTTGTCGTCAGGAATATCGGCCTTACGCTCAGCAAACACCGTCCATTCATGCGCGTGGCGTGGGTTGGAGGTTTCAAACAGCGTGTAGCGCGCTTTTGTGCTCATAAGCGTGTCGAACATTTTGGCCATGTCGATGTCGCAGACATGCGGACCCTCATAGTTGCCCCAGCAGATGTGCACGCGCACCTTGTCCTGTGGGATACCTTCCAGCGCATGATTGAGCGCATCGACATTTTGCTGCGCAACTTTCACAAACTCTTCGTCAGACAGATCATTGAACAGCATGTGGCGCGATAACGCGAGATCTGGGCAATCCAGCTGAAGATCAAGCCCGGCATCGACAATGGTGCGGTATTCCTCACGCATCGCATCGGCCAGTGCTGCCAGATAAGCTTCGCGGTTAGCATAGTGATCATTGGGCAAGAAGAGCGAAATGACGCCTGGGGATGCGGCATTCATGAACCCACGCGCGACGCCGTGCGCTTGCATGGCCGCCTTCAAGTTCGCGATGTCTTTTTCCAGTTCACCCTGACCTTTTGACTTTACCTCTCCAACGCACATCGGCCGCGAATAGCTCGGTGTTCCGTCTGACGCCGCCAGACGTTTGAGAAAGGTTGGAAACTGTTTGAGGTCCGCCGGTGCGTTGCGCGGGCTGTCGCCGTCAAAGCCGGTGTAGCGATCTTTTACATAGGTCGCGTAGCTGATTTTTGATGTTTCGCCGTCAGAAACGATATCGATGCCGGCCTCTTTTTGCCGACGCACCCCCACCATCACGTGCTCGGCCATCGCGGCATCGAAGCTTGCCTGATCATACGCCTCGTTACGTTCACGGGCAAAAATTAAATCGACAACGTTTTGGCTGCGCGGCAGTGAACCAACATGGGTGGTGGCGATGGTCATGGAGAGTTCCTCTTACGGATTCTTGTTTGTGGCCAAGACAATGGAATGGAGATTGCATTTTGGATCCTCCAAACCAAGCTGGATGCTGGAAAACCCTAGCTTGGTGAGGATGGCACGATACTCGCCGGGGTCGAGGCTCGCGTGATAGACAGGTTCACCTTCTACCGTCCCCGTCGCTTCCCCCTCGCTCGGTCCGATGGTGAACATGAGTGCGCCTTCTGGAGCGACGTGCTTGGCCAACAATGGGATCGTGTCGCGCTGCTCTTGGGCTGTGAGATGAAAAGATGCATTCCAGGATAACACGCCATCGAACGTGCTACCCAGATCGAGCGAACGCATATCGGCCTCAAGCCAGCGATGTTCGGGAAACCGTTCTCTCGCCAGGGACAGCATGCCAGGCGCGATATCGACCCCGGTTAGCAAGCACCCTTGCTCGATAAGATAGCGGGCAATCGGTTCGCCAGCCCCACATCCCACATCGAGAACTCTGGGTGTTCGCGGCAAGCAGCTTAGGAAACGATCAAGCCAGTCACGCTCGAACAGAACTTTGGTGCGATGGGCATCATAGCCTTGCGCAACCCGATCGTAGATGTCCCGCGTTTGTGCGTGGATGGTTTGAAGATCGCGTGTAGGAGCGCTGGTATATGGCACGCTAGTTGGGTGTCCAGGTTAGCCCGGCAGGATCGGGCGTACCAACGATATGATAGAGCGCTGCTTGCCCTGTCATGGAAGGCTTGGCGCGATGGGGCAGGTTCTCCGGAACACTCATCGTATCGCCCGGCGCGAGCACGGCTTCTCCACCCTCCCAGTCAACCTTCCAATGACCGGTCACCGGCATGAGCACTGACGATCGGTCGTGCTGGTGCATGGCGTCACTGGCTGAGCCGCGGGTGATTAAATCGACTTCGAAGCCCGGTTTGTCGCGTAGCATGCCTTGCTCGCCGATCACCTTGGCAGGCCTTTTATCGGCCAATGCAACCATATCCCAATAGCGCGCCACATAATGTGGCACCACATCCGCCGTGGTTGGCTCTGGATAGGCTTTGAGTTTCTCTTCTGTCAGAAGTGCCATTGGCCCCACGCCATCAGGAAGGGGTTGGCCTTGCTTGGTGTCATAGAGCTTGCCTTCTTCAGACAGCACCAAGCCGTGACCGGCAGCTTCTTCGATCACTTGCGGTGCCCAGATCACGCCGCCGCCGGCATCATCGCCGCCAAGGATGGCCATGATCATCCCGTAGTCGGTGCCGATATTCTCAAAGCCTCGGAAAATACCGGTTGGAATGTTGAAAATATCACCTTCTTCAAGAACTACCTCACCCGCGGTACCCCAGCGCCCCCAGAAGAACCGCCAGCGTCCCGACAACACGAAGAACACTTCGGCGGTGCGGTGGGAATGCAAGGAATTACGGCATTTGGGCGGCTGACCGGCAGCACCGATGTTGAAGCCGTGAGGAATGGATATGTGTACGTGCTGATCAGGGCTTTCCGACACACCGCCGCCGATGATGGTGAAGTTTTCTTTTTGATCTGATCCGGGCGTATGCGCATCGATAAAGGCTGTCTTGCAGGGTTTCAGCTCACCATAGCGAACGATGCGGGCTTCCATCTCTTCAAGGGTCATGTCTTATCCTGTTGCCAATAGTATCTGCTTCCAGATCGCAATTTCGTCGTAGAGCACAAACTCTCGCCGCAGACCCCACGGCCCGAACTCCGCATGACTTGCGCCCATAATGTAAATGTCAGCGCCTGAAGGCGCGCCAAAGACGCCGTAGCCGGCATGTTTGCCGCTGAGTGACCAGCGGATGGCTGCGCGCTCTGGAAATCCATCTGAACCATCCATGCCAATCTGATGATGGATTTCAAAGGTCGCGTCCGGAAACGCCGCGCGCAGACCGAGCCAAAACGCGTCAACTGCCTGCCAGCCATGGTCTGATTGGTAGCCCGGCATATCAATCTGGCACGCTCGATCATAGGTTTCGCGAATAGACGCAAAATCAGCGCGCATCAGGCGCTGCAAATTGTCAGCGTAGCGCGCGCCCGCCTCGTGGGTGTTGCCTTTAGACGTGTAGCGACCCGGTTTATCAATAGAGGGTGTAAAAGGCCTGGCGGCATACTCAACGCCTCCTTCTGAATCAATCAGGCGGCGTGTGTAGTCGGCCAAATCGTGGCCAAGCTGGCGGACAATGGCGCCATTGTCGCGGATCAACCACTCATCGTAGATGGCATCATCTGCCGCAGCGCAATCGGCAATGATGCGGTAGCGAAGTTGCTTTCCAGTGGCTTTGCCATACACGCCATCGCGGCTGTGTGTTGCCGTCGACATTAGCCGATGGGAGGATAAAAGATCACCGTTTTCAGCGGTTCCTGACCAAATGACATCTTCGCCCAAGAGTTGGCGGTCAGGCAGTTCGGACAGCACAGCCATTGTGGAATTGATGGATCCGCGATTGCCAACCGAGATACCCGATGGCATGCGCACAATCACATCCTCAGCATAGTAGTGCTCAAGCGTTGCTATGCCGCGATCTTCCCAGATTTCCTTGGTGATGCCTAAGATGTAATCTGGAAAATCTTTCCAGCGTTGGCTGAAACCCTTCATGCAAATACTCCTATGATGGCTTGGCCTGTTTGCCGGTCAAATCCTTGTTTTGCCTTATTAAATTCTCTCATACGCGCCAGCACATCCACGCCGATTTGATCGTACATGTCGAGCAAGTCGACCAAGACCCAATTCTCACGAATTTTGCCGTTCTCAAGCCGCCAGAAATCAAGCGAACGCATGGTAATGCGTTTGTCGACAGGTGGAATGCCGAGCCAACCACCCTGGCTGATGGTCTGGATCATGTTGGGCCAACCGGTCACCGCAGCATAGTTGCTGTCACCGAAGAAGTGGTAGGTGATCTCATCTACATATTGGCCGCGATCCGGCATGCCTGCCAAGAACGGTATCTGATGCCATTTTCGGAAACCTTCAACGCCCCTGCCCGTGCCGATGCCGCTTGGCCCGTACCAGCTCATTTTCTCATGCCAGTAGCGATCCATTTCCATCATCTCTGGTCCACCTTGTGATGGGTGGCGCTTCATGGCTTCCAACATGTCGATGATGTGCTGGCAGGTGGTCTGGCTTGTAGGCGCGTCGTAAGGACCAGGCACGATCCCATCCTGCGTCGCTGGGCCAGGTACTTGCCATTCGCGGCCTAAGCTTGGCTGCATCGGCCAAGCATCGGCTTGCATCATGAGCTCCGGAATGTCCCAAAGTGCTTGGATTTCCACCACCCTATCGTCTTCAAACCGGTAGAACTCATGAAAGCGCATCGCGGCCATCTGGCCGGTCGGTGGGATGTCGAGAAATGGGCGTTTGAAGGTCCCGGTGTAGAAACCACCGCACCCAACCCAATGCTGCCCCTCTGGTGTTGACCCAGCCATCACAATGGTATCGCGACGCTCAAGATCAGGGAAAGCCTTTGCCAGTGGAGCTATGCTGGCAACATAGGTTGCCGCTGGCCCTGACAGCGTGCCGATCGGGTGGCAAAATTTTGCGACCAGATCGAGACTGAACAAGTCGTCCATGATGGTCAGCAGCGCCGCCTCATTAAAATTATAAAGAGCAGCACGGTAGGGCGCGATGAGCGCCTTATGGTGGGTTGGCAAGTCCATCATGCCGCCTCCGGGCGTGGTGGAACACGCTCTCCGCGGTCATAGGCCTCCCAACCCTCGCCCTTGAAAACATCAACGCCCAACTGAGCCAGGATGTCTGGAAAATCGACCATCACCCAGTTGTCGGCAATACGACCCTCTTCAACCTTCCAGAAGTCCATGTAGCGGATTGTCACTCGTTTTCCGGTGGGTGCGATGCCCATGAACGCGCCAGAATGTGTGGCTTCTTGTCGTCCAAAGGCGGCAGCCCACTCGCCCATGAAGAGGCGAGCTTCATCGACGCAGACTTTACCGGTGAAGGCTGTCTGAAACGGCCGTTGCCAATTGTCCTGAAACTGCTGCAGCCCAAGCTTGGTGCCGCATCCAAAATTGCCCATCCAGCGAAAGCTTTGCGCGAAGAATTCGCCCATGTCATCGATGCGATGATCGTTTAAACCATCAACCATGTCCTCAATGACGCGTCGTGTCTCATCGGTCTTGGAAAGATCGGTGTCGCGCGTAAGGAGCGCCTGTTCGGGTCGTGAACCCTGCATATGTCCATCCATTCATAATGTATCGAAACGTTTGGAGAAAACGCCTCAGATACTTATGAAATCGCGCGGCATGCGGTTGAGCGCCGGGTGGCGCATCAGTCTGCCGTGGCGGGCATTGGAACTCATTGTTTGCAGCTCCGTTCCATCGCAAGCAACGACCGCTCCGCTGTTGCGCTCATCCCTTCACCGCTCCAGCAGTTAAGCCGGAGACGATCTGCCGCTGGAAAATCATCACCAGCAAAAACAGAGGCGCGGTGATGGAGACGGCGGCGGCAACAGCTTCCACCTGATCTGTGGTTGTTGTCTCACGGTTGAAATAGCCAGCAATGGCTGGAACCATGGTCTGATTGGAGGCATCCAGCAGCAAGGATGTGACGAGAAAGTCATTGTAGGCCAGCAAGAACGAGAACAGCCCTGTGGTTATCACGCCTGGCCACATGACCGGCATGATAACCCAGCGGAACGCCTGAAAGTGCGTGCAGCCATCCACCCGAGCAGCTTCGTCAAGCTCGGCTGGAATGCTCATGAAGAACGAGCGCAGCATCCAGATCGTGAAGGGCTGATTGATCGACACAAGCACAGCAATGACAGCAAGTGGTTGGCCATAAAGCGTTGGGGCGTTTTCACCGAGAAGGGGCTCTAGGATCGCTGCTGAGTTTACAAACACCGGCAGATAGCCTGCAACAAGAACCGAGTGCGGCAGTGCGCGAAAAATAAGCGCGATGATGAGGATCCAAAAAGCCAGCTGTGAGCCGGACCTTGCCAACGCATAGCCAGCCAGCGTGCCAACCGTCAGCGACACCGTTACCACACCAACAGTGACGATGAGCGAATTGACGAAGTTGCGCCAAAACTCATTGTCCACCCAAACGGCTTGGTAGTGCACTGTTGTGAGGCCAATCACCGGCTCCAGACCGAGAGCACCGTTCACGGCATTTAGAATGGGTGGCAGAAGGCCGAAGAAGACCAGCACAAAGCCAATAGCAAAGGCGGCGCTGGCAACCAGCCAGCGAAAGGCAGGGTTGCTCCATGGTGCGTCGATGGCAACCAGTTTTGGCAAGGACCGCATGGCTACCTGAACGGCGCCGTAGAGTGCAGCTATACCGACCACAATATCAATCAGCGTTAGCCCATCGCCACCCGCGCGGGTCATGGGGCCCAGAATCACATCCAGCGGATTGCCAGCAAACGCATCAACCGGTGCTTTGAAGCTCATGACCGCTATCCAGAAGATCGGAAACGCCGCGAGCAGGCACCAGAATGCGAGGAAAGCGCCGGAGAAGACACGCAGCGACAGTGGTTGCTGGAGTGCTTTGGGGCCAGACATCAGCGCGTCCCCCTATGATCGCGCCAAGTTTTGCGCAGCAACGGTATTAATAAGACCACAATACCGATCATTGTCAGCATGGCTGATGCCGAAGCACGCGATACTGCGCGATTGCCGGAGTCATCAGGTTGTAGGAAGTCGTACGTGAGCCACTGCAACGAGATGACGTGCGCTTGCGAAGAGAAGCCGACAATCTCTTCAAACACGCGATAGGCATCCATCAAATGGATCAGTGCAACGAAGACGATTAGCGGCATCAGGTGCGGCACGATGATGTACCAGAGCCGTTGCCAGCGCGAGGCGCCATCGATGATGGCAGCTTCCACCGTGTCGGTGTTCACCGTTTGCAGGCCTGCATAGAAAATCACAAAGGCAAATGGCGCGACGTGCCATACGCGATAAAAAAGCATCAGGATTTCAATGGTCCAGCCCTGCGCGAACATTGCAATATCGCGTTCCAAGTACCATTCCAACGCACGCGTTAGGATGCCGTCGCCGACGAACAACCATCGAATGGACAGAGCGCCGATGACCGGCGTGATGATGAAGGGCAGCAGCGACACGAAAATCACGGGCCCACGCACCACTTTGGTGGCGTTGTTGACGGCAAGCGCGATGGCCAAGCCGACGCCAATGACCAGCGGCAAAGTGATGAGCGTAAAGGTGAGCGTGAAGCGCAGTGCCTTCCAAAAATCAATCGCGAGAAGTCCACCGATATCGAAGTTTGAGATGGCTTCCCAAGCGCGCTCTGGCTCCAGCACGTTGCGATAGCTTTGCAGGCCAACAAATGTGGTCTCGCGCACCACGCGCCCATCCTCGTCAAGAACAGGTTGGCTGCGTGTTTCCGTCGTACAGGTTTGCCTTAGGAATCCAGGTGTGCAGACCTCTTCGGTGACGATCTCAACAACCGGCTGGGTGAGGTAAAAGCTCTGCGTGAACACGCTAACAAGCGGCGCGGCAATGAACAGAAGCATCAGGAAGATGGATGGGCCGACAAAGGCGGCAAAGGTGCGGAACTTCATGCCATCTCCCCCAAAATGTCCAGCTGTGGCCCGTGAAGACAATGAGGGGCCGGTGTCCGCCGGCCCCTCATTTCAGTGTTAAAGAATGCCGGCTTCTTCAGCGGCAGTAAGATACTCCGCTTCAATCGCCTCCAGCGTTTCTTCAGCTGACAGCTCACCGGTAAAAAAGGCTGGCAATTGATTGCCAAGAGCTGTGTGCATCAGCCCCATCTCAGTGGACGACGGATAGGACTGAGGCGCTGGATCAGCCGTTGCAGTCGCGATCGCCCCCTCGGCTAAACGGTTGGGTTCATAGCCAGGGATCAACCAAATCGCGTCTTCGTTGTTTTCCATCACCATGTCGGTGTCGATGCCTTCAAGGGCCACCTGAAACGCGGCTTCTGCTTCCTCATCGGTGATGTTGGACGCGATTACGATTCCGTCCCACCAAAGCGTGGTTGCAGGCGCACCACCATCCATAGCGACCGGTGCACTGGCGGTGTTTACCAGGCCGACCACTTGGCTTTCATCAGCATTGTCCATAGCGGCGGCGCGCGATGCCCAAAGGTTGGCCATGGCAATGGTGCCTTGCTGGAACTGCTGCTGCACATAGGTGCTGTCGGACACCAGATATTCTGGATCCATAAACTCTGTGAGGCGCGCCATCATTTCCAACGCGTTCACGCCTGCATCGGTGTTCACGCTGGGTGTGCCATCATCGTTCACGAAGGAACCGCCAAAGCCCAAGAACATGTTGTTGAAGTCTTGAGCAATGTTCCAGCCAGCTTTCATGGTGCCACCAAGCGGGTACTCGACCACACCAGCTTCTTGGATCGCTTCAGCAGCGATGATGACTTCATCCCATGTGGTGGGAACATCCAGGCCCAAATCATCAAAAATATCATGCCGATACATAAGGTGCTGGGTGTTGACCATCATGGCCACAGCCATGATCTGACCATCGATGCGGATCAATTGGTTAGGGGACAAGTCCTGACCATAAGCAGCCACAAGATCATCAAGCGGGCGGATTGTGCCTTCGTTGAGCAACGGCGTTACCGTGCCATTTGATACGCCACCAATTTGATAGAGCGAAGGGTCAGCCGCAAAGGCTGCGGGCTGCTTGGTGCGGAACTCTTGGTCCAGTTCAGCGGAGAAGTTGCCGCATTCGGCCATGGCATCGGTAACCGATTTCCACGCTTCGAACCCGGCGGTTAGCGAGGACAGTTCAACATCGTTTTGGATAGCGCAATCAGCGTGGGCCGCTGTGCTTGCAGCCATTATCGCGCCGACGGATACGGCGCTGGCGAGAAGAAGTTTTTTCATGAGACTGTATCTCCCTTGTTATTCGCCAGGCATTGTTGCCTAGCGTGTTTGTGGTGCCCAGATAGGCAAACGTGCTTGTTCTTCCCTCAATCGATGCGCTGTCCGCTTTCAGCATCGAAGAGGTGACAGATCGTAGGAGCCACTGCGATAGCGGCTGGTGATCCAATTTTTGTGCGGTAATCTTTATGGGCTTTAACGGCCACCAGGGCCCCACCTGCGCGAACAGTGATCATTGTTGCGTCGCCTAGCAGCTCAACAGAATAAGCAGGCGCATTGATCTCGCCGGCATTCGTTATCTGAGCATCCTCGGCACGGAAGCCAAGAACGGTAGGCCCATCAGGACCTCTGAGGCCCGCCACTTCAACGTTTTCACCTTTGAAGGTGCCGTTTTCCAGCCTGCCTTCCATCAGGTTCATCGCTGGCGAGCCAATGAAACCTGCAACAAAGGTGTTGGCGGGTTTGTCATAAATTTCAGTGGGTGTGCCGACCTGCTGAACAATGCCCTGCCTCATAACGACAACGCGATCGGCCAGCGTCATGGCCTCGATCTGATCATGAGTCACATAGATCGTCGTGACCGCCAATTCGTGGGAGAGATTCTTGATCTGGGCGCGGGTTGAAACGCGCAGTTTAGCATCAAGATTTGATAGCGGCTCGTCCATCAAAAATACGTTGGGTTCGCGCACAATGGCGCGGGCAAGTGCCACCCGTTGGCGCTGACCACCGGAAAGCTCTGAGGGCTTGCGATGCAGAAACTCGTCCAACTCAACCATTGCTGAGGCGCGGCGCACGCGGGCATCATGTTCGCCTTGCGGGATTTTGCGCACTTTCAACGGGAAACGAATGTTTTCGTAAACATTCATGTTCGGGTAGAGAGCGTAGCTTTGAAACACCATCGCGATGTCTCGATCTTTGGGGTCAAGATCATTCACCCGGCGGCCCGCTATGTTGATGTCGCCACTGGTTGCTTCTTCCAACCCTGCGATCATGCGCATGGTCGTCGTCTTGCCGCAGCCTGACGGGCCCAAAAGAACCAGAAATTCTCGGTCAGCAATGGTCAGGTCAAAATCATCGACCCCGACGAACGAGCCCCATCGCTTGCACACATTGCGCAACTGGATTTCAGCCATAGCCACTCCCACACGGTGTTTTTGTTGTTGAACCCGTGCAGCAAGGAGCTTTCAACACATTGCCAAGCGTGGCAAGAGCAAATTTGCATACCAATGCATTGCATCGGCTTATTGCCAAAAATGGAGCCACAATGACTGATTTCCGGGCAGCCGCCCATACGTTTCTCAACACATTGATTCGCGCACCTGAGTCGGTTTTGAGCGATTTGGCCCATGAGCATTTGGCGCCGGACTGTGTTTGGGACGTTTCACATCCCATCAATCAGCTGGTTGGCCCCGATGCCATTCTTGATGGTTTTATTCGCCCGCTTCGAGCGGCGCTAACGCGTGTTCAACGGCGCGATGAGATTTTTATCGGCGGTAACAACATTCGTGAGGAAGGCGGTCGGTGGGTTGCGTCTGTCACCCACTATCTTGGCAATTTCGACTCGCCTTTTTTGGGTATCGCACCATCGTACCATCTCATGCTGGCGCGCTCCGGCGAATTCTACCGTATCGATAACGGCCTCATCACCAAGGCACGCATCATTCTCGATATTCCCGACATGATCCGTCAGTGCGGCATCAGCCCGTTTGGCCATTCCTATGGCTTGGAAACACTGTTCCCGGGGCCAGCGACCCACGATGGGGTGCTTCCAGGGGTTGACGATACGATAGCGCGCCGCTCCTTGGACGTTGTTGAGGGCATGCTGGCTGATCTTCATGACTTTGACCCAGCAACTTTCTCGTCCAGCAATCAAACGGGCGCGTCCGGCTACTGGCATGAAGATATGCTCTGGTATGGTCCCGCTGGCATTGGATCGAACTATCTGTGGGGCGGCTTTGTGAAAGATCATCGTGAGCCGTTTTTGCGCGCTTTCCCTGACCGCAAGGGCGGAGACCATTATTGCCGCATCGGCGACAGCAACTATGCCGCAATTTCCGGTTGGCCGTCGATGACCATGACCTTCAAGGGTGACTATCTGGGCGTGAAAGCTAACGGGCGAGCGCTGACGCTTCGGGTTATGGACTTCTATCGCTGTGCTGATGGCAAGATCATGGAGAATTGGGTGCTGCTCGACTACAATGATCTGATGGCGCAGATGGGGGTGGATCTGATCGCCAAAACCCAAGCGCTGCGTGATCACACCTAGCGGTGACAGCAAGGCAGCAATCTGAGTTGTAGTGCTTCTAAGTCATCGAAAAAGGCTGATCGGTATTTTGATCGGTCTGATTGCCTGACAATTCAGCGTCTGGATGTCCAATTCCAAGCGCATAAACGGCAGCCTTCACCGGATCGTCGCTGTGACCAAGGTCCTTCGCAAGTTGAGCGTGATTGAGTGCAGCGGACGGGCATGCTGTTAGGCCATGTGCACTGGCAGCTAGCATAACATTTTGGCCGATATGCCCTGCTTCGATCAGTGCGACGCGGTAAGCGTTTGCATCGTCATACTTCCACATGCTGCGTGAAAAATCGGCGCGCAGAACAATAAAACACGGCATCGCATCGGGCCAATCCTGACCACCGAGCATTTCTGAAAACCCAGCTGACTTCTGGCCAAAGGGCACCAATGTATGGGCAAGCGGCGCATAGCGATAGATACCCGGTTCTAGGCCTTCGACGTTTTCGGCGAACACAAAAGCATCATAAGGGTTTCGAGCACCACCTGATGGCGTAAACGACAGTGGAAGGCGAACGCCTGCCTCGTTTTGTGTGTAGCCATTGATGCCGAAGCCTGCGCGCAAACAGTCTGACAGCGCAATTTTCGAAACAGGCGCTTCGGTGACCTCTCGCACGGTTCGGCGTCCGTCCATGCTTGTGCCAAGGTCAGCGCTGGCAAATCCCCAGTCACGCGGTAGCTCTATCTTGATTTCGATCGCATCGGGAACAAAGTAGGCATGCGGCTGGTCGGTGGTGTCGATTTTCTCGCGCTGCTTTTCCAGCGCTTCGTCGACTGACATAACCGGGCGGTCTTGCACGATATGATGATAGAGCGCGGCCGGGGCGCCCCATTTCCAAGCGGAAAAGTGCGCATCCTCGCGTACGGCCTCGTTTGAACCCTGGCGGATCACGATGCCAGCGGTAGAAAGACCATCAAGTTGTGAGGAGAGAAGCGTTGTATCGTCGGCGCCAAGAGCTTTGGCGATGGCATCGATTGTGAGCCAGTCGCGCATCACGCCAAGCAGCGTGATGATGTCGGTCTTACCAGCGAAACGCTTGTTTTGAAGGTAGTTGAGACCGATCAGTCCGGTCTCACCTTCTGCATAAAAAACTAAGGCGTGCGACGCCCTATAGTGCATTCCATGTTCCCAATCGTGCGAAGACCGGTAGCCTTACGCGGCTACCGGTCTGCAGTCCTACGAGACTAGCGCTTGTCGTAGGCCATAGCAGGTGTGTCAACACCTTCGATTTGAGAAACCTGAGTCACCGCGAGATCCAAAGTGGTCATTGTCATTCTCCAAATGTTTGCCTCGCCGCACGTTGCGGCTGGGTTCAACATGGAAAATTTGAAGGGGCCCAACGAGCAGCGCGATCTGCGAAGGGTGCGCTGAGACTGAAAGATGCGCGCAAGCCCTTCGCACTTTGTGCGAAAGGTGCGAACATGAGACTTGTATGAGTCAAAAACACGACAAAAAAGGCCTGTGCGTTTCAACGCACAGGCCCAGAATACTGCCAGAAGGTTAGTCGATTAAGCAGGTACAGCGTGAATAAGCGGTGCTGGCTGGCGCGCCAAGCTGTGCCGTTCGCTTTCCAGCAGGTCGATAATGTCCATGGGAATGGTCGGTGCATCCACCGCGTGAGAGCGCGCATTTTTCAACGCGCCGCGTAGGGACATCGATTTGGGAGCTGCGGTGATCACAGCTGCCATGGTTGTCGGGCCGGTCGGTCCAATAATCGAAGCGTGACCCACCAAAACAAAGCGCTCAGTCGCCGCGTAGCGCAGCGCCAGCATCGATGGCTCGCGCGTGCCACTGCTGTTGATACCCATAAGGTAGAAGTTCCCTCGACGCTCAAGGATTACGCCCTCATGGTCGCCATCGAACTGCGCCCACCAGCTACGCCGCCTCTCTCCAAATCCGGTGAGTCGACGAAAGGTCATGAGGTTGCCCTGGGCCTTCACAATGAGCACCGAGCGCACCACGGTGTTTTCGTTCTGCGGCCCAGTGAAATCGACGAAGTATATCCCTGGCGCGATGCGCGCGGGGGTTTCCTCTTCGATGATACCCATCAGCTGGCGCCCGACGGGATGCTTGTGTTTAAGGTCTTGGCTTGCATCTACCAACCTATTGGAACTGAACAGTTCGGCTTCAACGATTCCAAAATATTCGCATATTTTCTCCAAGTTACCCGTATTCGGCAAACCCTTACCACTGAGATAACGCGCGAACTGTTGGCGGTTTATGTCGACATCCCTGCAAACGCTTGCAATGCTTGGCTGCGTTTCACACAAATTTCGCAGATTTCGCGCAAACACTTCGCGTACTTCCATGGTCGATCCTGGAGCGCTTTGGGCGCCCTGTCCCTCTCTTGGCGTTACAATGAGCCTGACTTTCTGACCGCCAGAACGGTGGTCGCAGGCTTGGAAACGCGGGTTACCGATTTCGATAGCACCATCACCGAAGGTTGCGGCGTTCGTCAAGGATAGGTGAAGTAGTCTGTGCTGATAGATCAATGGATTTTGAGAGAAAATGCTATCTTATCGTAAACGTAAGCGTTCAATGCTCGCTGTGAGTGACCCCATCTTTTGCCGTTTGACGGTGCAATCATGACACCAATATTTCAACGGATCACAATTGCGGTTGAGATGAGCATGCCGCGATAATTGGCTTGCTTGAGATTTGAGGCTGATCCACCCTCTTGGGAAACAACTTGAGGAGGAATTAGTATGCGGATCACTTTAGCTCTGACCCTGACCGCTTTCATGAGCACGAGCGCCCTTACGCAGCAGGCAGCTGACAGCGTTTCACCAGAAATGGCATCAGACAGCGCGTTCTCCGAGCTAAGCGAGGCGGCGATGGCCGCCATGGAGTCCAAAGAGAACGGCCAGCCGGTGGAGGCGGACAATTGGATGGTTGCCGCGGCTAATCCGCTGGCTGTCGAAGCCGGTGCGGATGTGTTGCGCGCTGGTGGCACCGCGGCAGATGCGATGGTGGCTGTGCAATCAGTGCTTGGATTAGTGGAGCCGCAGTCCTCCGGCTTGGGCGGTGGAGCGTTTTTGGTGTGGTATGACGCGCAGTCTGGCGACGTCACCACGCTGGATGGTCGTGAAACCGCACCGCAGTCCATTACCCCCACGATGTTCCAGGATGATGCTGGCGAGCCACTTCGCTTCTTTGATGCTGTTGTCGGCGGGCTATCGGTCGGCACACCGGGCACACCTGCCCTTATGGAAGAAGCGCATCGGCGGTGGGGCAATGCCAATTGGGGCGGGCTTTTCAATGCCGCTATCAGGTATGCTGAAGATGGATTTACCGTCTCCCCTCGCCTTGCCTCCTTGGTTACAGGCGATGCTGAACGGTTAAGCCGCTTCCCAGCCACGGCCGACTATTTCTTGCCCGGCGGTGAACCCATTGCCGAAGGGTCAATGCTGACAAACCAGGCCTATGCCAACACGCTGCATGCCATTGCCAGTGACGGTGTGCGCGCATTCTACTCCGGCCCGATCGCTGAGGGTATTGTTGCGGCTGTGCGTGGCGCGCAAGGCAATCCCGGTCATCTCAGTCTCACCGATCTGGCGCTTTATGATGTCGTTGAGCGCGACGCGGTCTGCGTTGCGTATCGCGAACATGATGTTTGCGGCATGGGGCCACCTTCCTCAGGCGCGCTGACTGTGGGTCAAATTCTTGGAATGGCGGCGTCTTACGATCTGGCGTCCATGGGCCCGGACAGTCCCGATGCCTGGCGGATCATCGGCGATGCTTCGCGTTTGGCGTTTGCCGACCGTGGCCGCTACATGGCCGACAGCGACTTCGTGCCGATGCCGACGCAAGGCTTGGTTGATCCCGACTATTTGGGAACACGCGCGGAACTGCTGGCTGGAGAAGAAGCCTTGGCTGAGGTGTCGGCTGGGATGCCTGAATGGGATCACGCCATGCTGCTGACGGACGATGAGTCATTGGAACTTCCTTCGACCAGCCACATCTCGATTGTCGATTCATTCGGAAATGCGCTGTCGATGACCACCACGATTGAGAACGGATTTGGCTCTCGCGTCATGGCGCCGGGCGGTTTTCTGCTCAACAACGAGCTGACCGATTTCTCATTCCGCACCCAACGTGATGGCGTGCCGATTGCCAATCGCATTGAGCCGGGCAAACGGCCGCGTTCCTCCATGTCACCAACCATCGTGTTGCAAGATGGCGAGCCCGTGCTTGTTATCGGCTCACCGGGCGGCAGCCGGATCATCGGCTATGTGGCGCAGACGATCATCGCTCATATTGATTGGGGTATGGACGTGCAGGCGGCCATCGATATGCCGCATCTGGTCAATCGCTTCGGCACCTATGATGTGGAAGAAGGCACCAGTGCCGTCGATTTCCAAGGGCCATTAGAAGAGATGGGCTTTGAGGTGAATGTTCGCGCCTTAACCTCAGGTCTGCACGCGATCGCGGTTGGTGATGGGTTATCGGGAGGTGCCGACCCTCGCCGTGAAGGCATCGCACTCGGCGAATAACGTCCTGATAAACAAATAGAAAGCCCCATGGGAAACCATGGGGCTTTTTGCCGTGATGCATGCATTCAAACCGGACGCAAAGCGGTCATTTGCAGAACAATCGGCTCAGTTTTGTTTATTGTTGACAATCCTACAATCTCTAGTGACATTGGTGATGTTCTCGAAATCTGGAGGTTCTCCAATGCTCAAAACTCTCGGCAAAATGTTTGGTGCCGGGCTCGTTGCGTTCGCCATGATGATTGGCGCAGGCGGCGTGGCTCAGGCTCAGTCTACGTGGGATGCGATACAAGATCGCGGCTCCCTGAGGATTGGGGTCACACAGGCTCCGCCTTGGTATTTTAATGATCCTGCCACCGGTGATTGGTCTGGCCTGGGCGTTTCCGTTGGCGCTGCCATGGCAGAAACCCTCGGGGTGGAGCTTGAGCCGGTTGAAGTCACCTGGGGCACCGCTGTTTCAGCTCTCCAGGCAGACCAGATCGACATCATGTTCGTGCTCGACGCGACACCAGCGCGCGCGATGACCATCGACTTCCCCGCACAACCCTTGCTTTACTACGCTCTGGCGGTGCTTGCCGATGAAGACCTGACCATTGAAACTTGGGATGATCTCAACAGCGCGGATATCTCTATTGCTGTCACCCAAGGCACAACCATGGACAGCTATGTCAGCGCCCGTCTGAGCGATGCTAACATTCTACGCTTTCCTTCCAACGGTGAATCGGTGGCCGCCTTCCAGTCTGGCCGCGTGAATGCTGTATCGCTCTTCCACCCACCACTGATTGCAATGCGTGAGCGCATCGGTCGTGGCCAGATCGTTTTGCCTGGACCCATTCGTCAGTCTGCATCCTCTGCTGGGGTTCGACGCGAGGATGACACACGCTGGCGCGATTGGGTGAACACGGCCATCTCCTACTACTACCAAACCGGGCAAACGCAGGTTTGGTACGAAAACTTCCTCACCGAGTTCGGTGTGGACCCTGCCAGCGTTCCGGCCATCCGCCGCGAGAACTGGTAAGCCTAACCAGCAGGGCGGGCGCAAGGCTGCGCTCGCCTACCCTTTCTTCCAACGAAAGCGCGCGCCATGGGATACGAATGGGATTTCGCCATCGTTTTCCGAGACTTCGATCTCTTGATTTTGGGCTTGATTAACACGCTCAAAGTCACCGGGCTGGCGCTGCTTTTCGGGGTTCCGCTTGGTCTCATCTTGGCCCTGCTGCGGCTCTATGGTGCTTGGCCGATCCGCATTCCGGTGGGTTTGGTGATCGAGTTCCTGCGCACCACGCCGCCCATCGCGCAGCTGTTCTGGTTCTTCTTTGCCTTGCCGATATTGATCGGCGTGGAGATCGATCCTTTTCGTGCAGCGGTTCTCACCTTCAGCCTGCAAAGCTCAGCGTTCTTTGCTGAAGTTTTCCGCGCTGGCATCCAATCTATCGACAGTGGCCAGTGGGAGGCGTCCAAAGCCATCGGCATGAACCGCAACGAGACCTTGCGACGGGTCATCTTGCCGCAAGCTGTCACACGCATGATCCCAGCCTTCCTGGAACGGGCTATCGAGTTGATGAAGACAACGACGCTGGTCAGCACCATTTCCTATGCTGACCTGCTCTATCAGGCCAACAACATCGCCCAGACGACGTTTCGAACCATCGAGGTCTATACGGTCGCGGCGACCATGTATTTCATTGTCATCTTCGCGTGTTCCATCGCGGTTCGGCGGCTGGAAAAGCGCCTTGCCCGCTCCGGCGAAACCGTTGTGAATTAGGGGGCGGCCATGGACTATGCCTGGGATTTCTCACAAGTCTTCGCCAACCGCGCCATTCTCTGGCAGGGCCTGCAAAACACGCTCATACTCGGTTTCACATGCTTGGTGCTGGGATTGTTTTTCGGCCTTTTTGTCGGTGCTGCCAGGTTTTCCGGCAAAGGGTGGATTTACTATCCCGCCACTGCGTTCGTTGAGGTGTTTCGCAACACACCGGTGCTGGTGCAGATTATCTGGTTCTTTTTTGCCTTCCCCATCATCGCACCCTTTCGCATTGATGCCTTCACCGCGGCCACTTTGGGACTGACGCTCAACACGGTGGCATTCTCCTCGGAGATCTATCGCGCCGGGCTTCAGTCCATTGCCAAAGGGCAGTGGGAGGCGGGCAAAGCGCTGGGCATGAGCTATTGGGAGCGGATGCGCCGTGTTGTGTTGCCGCAAGCGGTCCGCCGTATGCTGCCAGCTTTCATGAACCGGGCTGTTGAACTGTTCAAAATGACCTCACTGGCATCCGTCATCGCTTATGGTGAGCTGATGCACAAAGCCAAGATCGTTTCGACCATCGCTTTCAATCCTATCGAAATGTACACCGCCGTTGCGTTGATCTTCTTCGCAGTCCTGTTTCCGATGACGGTCATCGTGCGCCGGTTTGAAAAGCGCAATGATGTCAGAAGTTAGCACCATGACCTCTGTGTTGCGCATTGAAGAGCTGCACAAATCCTTCGGCGAACTGGAGGTGCTCAAGGGCATCGATTTGTCGGTTCAAAAGGGCGAGGTGATCGTTCTAATTGGTGCATCAGGCTCCGGCAAGTCGACCATGCTGCGGTGTGTCAACTTCATGGAAATTCCGTCCGGCGGCCGTGTCGTTCTCGATGACAAAATGATTGGGCACGAGCGCAATGGCCAGATGGTTTACAATGAGCGCGAGCTGACAAAACTGCGCGCCCGCGTCGGTATGGTGTTTCAGCACTTCAACCTTTTCCCCCACATGACGGCCATCGAAAACGTGATGGAAGGGCCTCGCACCGTTTTGAAGCTCGGCGCCGATGAGTGTCGGCGCCGGGGCGAAAAATACCTTGGAAAGGTTGGACTTGATTGGAAGGCCGATGCCTTTCCCGCTCAGCTTTCTGGCGGTCAGCAGCAGCGTGTTGCCATTGCTCGCGCGCTGGCGATGGAGCCGGAAATCATGCTCTTTGATGAAGCGACATCGGCGCTGGACCCTGAACTTGTCGGCGAAGTTTTGGAAACGATGAAAGCGCTGGCCGAAGAAGGCATGACCATGATCATCGTCACCCATGAGTTGGGCTTTGCTTATGCGGTGGCTGATAAGGTTCTGTTTTTGTCGCAGGGCCGCATCCTTGAACAAGGTACGCCCGCCGACGTACTCACCCACCCCAAAGAGGAAGGCACGAAGAATTTCCTTCGCGGCCACGGCACGTTTCGCCTTCCCGAACCACAGATCGATTAAGGACGTGACACCGCAGATGGACGCCCAGGTAGAAAGGCACACCACCCACGACGCGCAGGATGATGCGCGCAACCAAGACATCCTCATCTACATCAATGGTGAGCTGAAACATCGCAGTGAGGCCATGGTATCGGTCTATGATTCCGGGTTCATGTTAGGTGATGGCATGTGGGAAGGTATGCGCCTCTACGATGGCGTTTGGGCTTTCTTCGACGAGCACATGGATCGTTTTTTCGATTCCTGCAAAGCAGTGTCTTTAGAGGTCGGCATGGATCGCGATGGCATCCGCGAAGCATTGCAAAAGACGCAGCGCGCCAACAACATGGTCAGCGATGTGCATTGCCGGTTGATGTTGACTCGCGGTGTGAAGGTCAAACCGTTTCAGCACCCATCGCTTAGCCGCTCTGGTCCAACACTCGTGATCATCATGGAGCATTCCAAGCCGGTCGACACGCTACAATCCGAAGGAATCCGCCTGGCAACGGTTCCCCAAGTCCGCGGACTGCCGATGAGCCAAGATGCAAAATACAATTCGCATTCCAAACTCAACTGCGTGATTGCCTGCCTGCAGGCTGAACAAGCTGGCGCAGACGAAGCGTTGATGCTCGATCCGCACGGGTTCGTGAACACGACAAACGCTTGCAATTTCTTCATCGTACGGCGCGGCGAGGTTTGGACCTCCACCGGCGACTACTGCATGAATGGTGTCACCCGGCAAAAGGTCATTGATGTGTGCCGGGCGGACGGTATTGCGGTGTATGAGAAAAACTACTCGCTTTACGAAGCCTACAGCGCTGAGGAAGCCTTTTTGACCGGCACGTTCGGCGCACAAACCCCAGTTGCGCAGATCGATGGTAAGACCATCGGCGATGGTACTCGCCCTATAACTCACCGTATCCGAACCCTCTACAAGCAATTGATCGATGCACAGGTGGCAGCACAAGCATGAGCGCCATAGCCTCCCTTCGCCCGATCAATGACACCACGCTGCGCGGCAAAACCGTGGACCAGATCAAGCAATTGATCGTATCAGGCCAGCTTGAAGCCGGTGCTCGGCTGACCGAAAACGATCTTGCCAATGCTTTGGGCATTAGCCGTGGGCCGCTTCGCGAGGCCATTCGTGAACTGGTCGATATCGGTTTGCTGGTTTCGCAGCCCTACAAGGGGCTTTTTGTGCGATCGGTTACCCAGAAGGACCTTGAGGAAATTTACTCCCTGCGCACAACGCTGGAACAGTTTGCCTTTCGCCAATGCTGGGACCTGCGCACCGATGATGCGTTGGCCGACTTGCGACATCGCAACACTGCTTTAACGGCGGTCATTGACCAGGGCGTTGACCCATACGGGGCGATTGAACGAGAGCTGGAGCTGCACAGCTGGTGCTACGAGCTTTCTGGCCACACGCTTTTGCAAAAAAGTTGGCGCCGCCTGCTACCGAATTTGCAGTTTTATTTTGCGATGCATCAGCAGGCCCATGGACGAGCCGGACCGATGCGCGAGGCCCATGACACCTACATCCAGCTGGCATGTGGCGATGATCTTGATGCTATGATCGTCCACCTTGAAGACCACATGCGCCAAGGCCTGGCCAAAACAATGAGCTTCATCGCTGCACCTGGAACCTAGTAGCCGACGCACGCTTTTGATCCCAAGCGCCTACTGCTTGCTCTTGTTGTAGACATCAAAAATCACGGCAGCCAGAAGCACCAAGCCTTTGATCATCTGCTGATAATCGATCCCAATGCCCATGATCGACATACCGTTGTTGAGCACACCCATCAGGAACGCGCCCACCACCGCGCCGACGATCTTACCAACACCACCAGACATGGACGCGCCACCAATGAAGACAGCGGCGATCACATCCAGCTCAAGAGCAAAGCCGGCCTTTGGTGTTGCCGAGTTGAGACGCGCAGCAAAGACCAAACCGGCGACTGCCGCCAGAGCGCCCATGTTGGTGAACGCCAAAAACGTTAGCCGTTTGGTTTTTACACCCGACAGGGTGGCCGCCTTCTCATTGCCACCAAGCGCGTAAATCCGGCGGCCCAAAATGGTGCTTTCGGTGAGGAAGGCATAGATCAGCGTCAGCACGCCCATAGTGAGCAGCACATTGGGCAAGCCGCGGAACGTCGACAGCTTGTAGCAAATGAACACCACCGCCGTGACGATGATGGCGTTGCGCGCGACAAAGAAAATGGTCGGTTCAACCTCCACGCCATAGGCAAGGTCTTGCGTACGCCTGCGCATGCCCATCCAAAGGATCATGACGGCAGCGACGATCCCGGTGCCAAGCGCCAACACATTCAGGCGCGACACATCGAACAAGGCAGCAAGCCGCTCGCCTATGCCTGCCGGGAATGGATCGGCCACAAAGCCGTTTGCGATGACCTGAAACTCACGCGGAAAGGGCCCCAGCGATTGGCCATCCAGAAGCCAGAGGGACAGCCCGCGAAACACCAACATACCTGCCAGCGTGACGATAAAAGACGGGATACCCCAATAGGCGACCCAATAGCCCTGCGCGGCGCCGATGAGCCCACCAAACAGAATGCAAATGGGCACAGCAACCCACATCGACATATCAAGACTGACGATGAGATAGGCCGCCAGTGCCCCAATGAACCCCATCACCGAGCCGACCGACAAGTCGATATGCCCCGAGACGATGACGATCAACATGCCCAGCGCCATGATGATGATGTAACTGTTTTGCAGCAGCAAGTTGGTGATGTTCACCGGGCGCAGCAGCGTTCCATCGGTCACAATATGGAAAAACAACATCACCGCGATGAGGGCCAACAACAGACCATACTGCCGGAAGTTGGCAACCAAATAAGCGCCCATCTTCGATGGGGTTGAAGTCTCTTGCGCTTGCGCTTGGGCCACCTTGGCTGGTCCTTCCAACTAGTGCGTCACGATCAGTGACATGATGCGTTCTTGGCTTGCTTCTTCTGCCGTCAGCTCGCCCACAAACGCACCTTCGTTCATGACGTAAATGCGATCACACATGCCCAGCAGTTCCGGCATTTCTGACGATATCATCACCACGCCTTTGTCCTGCGCGGAGAGGTCATTGATGATGCCGTAAATCTCATACTTCGCGCCCACATCGATGCCGCGCGTCGGCTCATCCAAAATGAGAATATCGGGTTCTGCGAAAAGCCATTTCGACAGCACCACTTTTTGCTGGTTGCCGCCGGAAAGGTTCACAACGCGCTGGCGCACACTGGGCGTGCGAATGTTGAGCGCCGAGCGATAGGAGTCGGCCACCTTGGCCTCTTCCTTGCTGTTGAGAATGGCATTGGCCGACACCGCTTCTAAGTTGCTCAGCGTGATATTCATCTGAATGGATTCATCCAGAACCAGCCCGAGGGTTTTGCGGTCCTCGGTGACATAGGCCAAGCCGGCAGCGATGGCGCACGGCACGCTGCTCACATCAACACGCTGCCCACCAATCTCCACCGCTCCGCTGATGTTCTGACCATAAGAACGACCAAACAAGCTCATCGCCAGTTCAGTACGACCGGAACCCATCAGCCCGGCGATACCAACGACCTCGCCACGGCGCACATTGAAGTTAATGTCGCGGATCACCTGACGATCGGCATGTTCGGGGTGCCAGACATTCCAATTGCTGACGGACATGAGCGTTTCGCCCGCATTGCGCGCTCGCTCAGGATAGCGGTGGGCCATGTCGCGGCCAACCATGTCGCGCACGATCTTATCTTCTGAGATGTCCTCAATATGCGAGGCCATCGTTGAGACAGTAGCGCCATCGCGGATAACCGTCACAGTGTCTGCAACGCGGCGCACTTCGTTCAGTTTATGGCTGATGATGATTTGAGTGACGCCTTGCGTTTTCAACTCCAACATCAAGTCGAGCAAGGCTTGGCTGTCAGCTTCCGACAGTGCAGCTGTTGGTTCATCAAGGATTAGTAGGCGAACTTTTTTCGATAGCGCCTTGGCGATCTCAACAAGCTGCTGCTTACCAACGCCCAGTTTCTCAACGATGGTGGTTGGAGCTTCGGACAATCCGACTTTTTTCAGCAGGCCTTCGGAGCGACGCATCGTCTCGCGCCAATTGACGATACCACGGGCGGCGATCTCATTGCCGAGGAACAGGTTTTCGGCAATCGAGAGCAGCGGAACCAGTGCGAGCTCCTGGTGGATGATGATGACGCCCTTCTCTTCGCTATCAGCGATTGAGCTGAACTGAGCGAGCGATCCATCATAGTGGATCTCACCGTCATAGGTGCCCGAGGGATAGACACCTGACAGCACCTTCATAAGGGTCGATTTGCCGGCACCATTCTCACCCACCAGAGCGTGGATATCGCCTTCCTGAACCTGCAAATTGACTTGGTTGAGCGCTTTCACGCCAGGGAAGGTCTTGGTGATGTCCTTCATTTCCAACAAGGGGGGAGACTTTGAAGGCATCGTGCAGAGTCCGGCAGGTTTTGGGTCGCCCACCATGCTAGCGGGCGACCCAAGACATTGAGAGAGTGTCTACTCCACCTGATCAGCGGTGTAGTAACCGGAGTCGATCAGAATTTCTTCCCAGTTGGAAATATCAACCGACACAGGCTCAAGCAGGAAGCTTGGCACAACAATGACGCCGTTGTCATAGGTTGTTGTGTCGTTGATTTCAGGCTGACCGCCCTCAAGCAGCGCCTGCACCATGCCCACCGTAACACCAGCGAGCTCGCGGGTGTCTTTAAAGACGGTGGAATATTGCTCACCTTCAAGCATAGAAAGAACCGAGCGAAGCTCTGCATCCTGACCCGTGACGATGGGCATCTCCAAATCTCCGGAGCCATAGCCCACGCCTTTGAGCGAGCTGATGATACCGATGCTCAAACCATCATAGGGCGACAGCACGCCGTGCACCTGCGCATCCGTGTAGTGGGCGGACAACAGGTTATCCATACGAGCTTGCGCCACAGCACCGTCCCAGCGAAGGGTGCCGACCGTGTCCATGCCCATCTGACCCGATACGATGTTCACCGTGCCATCATCGATCATCGGCTGAAGAACGCTCAACGCACCATCGTAGAAGAAATAGGCGTTGTTATCGTCAGGGGAGCCGCCGAACAGCTCGACATTGTATGGTCCATCGCCGAAGCGCTCACCCAGACCGTCCACCAAGGAGGTCGCCTGCTGCACGCCGACTTTGAAATTATCAAATGTTGCGTAGTAGCTAACATACTCGCTGTCACGGATCAGGCGGTCATAGGCGATGACGCGAATATCGGCGAAGTGAGCATTTTCCAAGGCGTTGGAAAGTGTGGTTCCGTCAATGGCAGCGATAACCAGAGCATCCACGCCGTTGGTGATCATGTTTTCGATCTGCGCCAACTGGTTGGGGATGTCATCTTCTGCGTACTGCAGAATTGTGTCGTATCCGGCAGCCTCAAACTGCTCCACCATCGACTGGCCATCTGAAATCCAGCGAGAGGATGATTGGGTGGGCATGGCGATGCCGATAAGGCCGTCTGCATAGGCCGTGCCTGTAAGCGCCAGAACGCCAACGCTTACTGCGAGAATAGTCCCGATCTTCATGCTTTCCTCCTGGTTAGGGCGCGTTGGGTTTGGTGGCCCTCGTGCCTCACGTTTTTGGGGTTTTTCCCCTGACTGAAGTCATGAACGATCGTGACATTGCTTTCAAATGTATTTAGAGCCGCATTGCATAACAAAGGTGATATGTAAATTGGCCAGCTACACCCGTAAAATGAAGCCCGCGCACCTGCAGCTTGTGACCAAGATTGCCGAGGTTGAGAAGCTGCAAGTGGCAGCCGACGCCTTAGGCATGTCTCAACCAGCAGCCTCGCGCATCTTGTCGATGATAGAAACAGAGGCCGATGGCGCGCTGTTCATCAGGCATCCTTGGGGCATGGAACCGACGGAACTTGGTCAGGCTTTTCTGCGCCATGCCCGCGTCATTCAGTCAGAATACGACACGTTGGAAAGTGAGCTGCATGCCATCAATGTCGGCGCAAGTGGTGCTGTGCGGGTCGGCTGTGTCACCGGCCCAGCCGTTGATTGCTTGGTTCCAGCGGTTCAGGCGGTGCGCGCGCAGACCCCTGGGCTCAATGTGAAGATCGAGATCGGTCCATCCTCGCAGCTTGTTCGTGGCCTAGAAGAGGGCATTTTTGATTTCATCATCGCGCGCATTTCGGCCGATCTGGATGCCGCGGAGTTTCAAATGCACCCAGCACGCCGCGAGACCGTGGCTTTGGTGGTGCATCAATCCCACCGCCTGGCCGATGCAAAATCCGTGGCCTTGAGTGACCTAACCCAGGAAGAGTGGATTATGCAGGAACGTGGCTCGCCAATCCGCGAGGCCGTTGAGCATGCCTATCACAGCCAAGGCATTGCCATCCCGCTCAACGTCACGGACAGTTCGTCTTTGCTTGTGGCTTTGGCGATGATTGCCTCAGGCAATGCGGTCGCCCCTTTGACCGAACAGGTGGCCGATCTGTTCGCCGATGATCGCCTGGGCGCCAAACTTGCCAAGCTGGACATCAATGAACGGATCCAAGTGCGGCCGTTCTATGTGATCCGCAATCGCTACAAACAGCAGACCCCGGCCACCCAACGAGTCTTGGAGGAAACGCTGCGCCGTTTGTAGGCCTGGGTCCGATCGCCATCCTATTGTTTGGTCATCTGGACCAACACCGCATCAACGACCCCATCGCAAAACAAGCGGGTCCAAGGGTTTCAGCAAGCTCATCAAGCGTGCCTTCACCATTGGATGAAGGGGCGGGATCGGGTGACGGCAAAAGTCTGAGGCGATCACACCGCCTTCCATCATCGCTGCTTTGCACGATTGCCAGCCGCACTGGCGATTTTCATGGTTGATCACCATCGCCACGCGTGCATATGCGGCGGTGGCCGCGTCAACATCTCCAGCTAGATGGAGCTCCAACACTGGCTTGATCTGATCGACAATCATGCCCGACGTCATCGAGCCGCTTGCACCAGCATCCAGGTCGGCGAGCAAGGTGATCGCTTCTTCCCCGTCAAACGGTCCTTCGATGGTCGCACCACCTTGCTCGATGAGCATTCTGATCTTGTTGGCTGCGCGTGGGCACTCAATCTTGAAAAGCTTCACCATGTCGATCTGCTCAGCCATCGTGACCAGCAGAGGAACTGACAGATCAACGCCAGACAAAGGTGCATCTTGCACCATGATGGGGATGCCAACTTCGCCAACGGCTTGGAACTGCTCAAAGCTCTGCTCAGCCGTGCCCTTGAGCAGAGCGCCATGATAGGGCGGCATCATCATCGCGATATCGGCGCCTAGACTCTTGGCAAAGCGGGCACGTTCCACGGCAATCTGGGTGGCGTAGTGGCTGATGGTTACGATCACCGGCACCCGGCCAGCAATGTGCTCCACACAGAGGCGCGCGAGCGTCTGGCGTTCGTCATCAGAGATCAAAAACTGCTCTGAAAAGTTCGCCAAAATGCAGATGCCATCGGCGCCCTGATCGATCAGGCAATCAAGAACCCGTTTCATCCCCTTCAGATCAAGGCTTCCATCCTCATGGAAGGGTGTCGGGGCGACCGGCCAAATGCCTGAATAGGTGTAGGACATGATGTGCCTTTTGGTGCGAGGCTGAACTCAATCAAAAAACGGAGCAACTGTTTTGCGATGGCCGATAGCAAGGGCGTCGGCAACGTGGCGCATAGGGCTGATATCAAAATCAGACTGACCAGTACGCACCAGCCTGGTCATCTTCTGGTAAAGACGGTGATATTCTCCGGCAACACCACGAACAGTGCCAGCTTTGGGTTCGACAGCTTGGCCATCGATTTCCAATGCATCGCCGCCCTGGCTCAATAGCATCTGGCCATCGTCTGTGTCGGCTCGGATTGACCAGGACTCATCGCCTTCATGGGCCCAGTCCAGTTCAACCGATAGATCAGTCCCACCGGGATGGAAAAAATCCAGGCTCCCAGCGATGGGCATTTGCTTGTTTTCAGGCACCTGCAACTGCGCTGACTTTAGATGGATCGGTTCAGCAACAATCTCGGTCAAAATCGACAGCCCGTTGATGCCCATATCGAACATGCCCATGCCGCCTGGATTCCAGATCCAGTCTTGGCCTGGGTGCCACTTGCGCACATCTTCTTTCCACTCCACACGCATGTTTCGCAGTGTACGCGTGGCCAACCAGGCCTTGGCTGCTGGCACCATGGCCGCCTCGCGGGAATGCCATGTTGTGTAAAGGCTGACATCATGGTGCTGCGCCATCGCCTGAAGCGTGTAACACTCGCTTAGCGTTCCACCTGGAGGCTTTTCCAGCATCACATGGCGACCAGCCTTGATGGCAGCTGCAGCGTAAGAAAAGCGGGGTGCTGGCGGCATGCACAGAGAAACCGTGCGAATGTCCGTTCTGGTTTCCAAAAGCTCAGAAAAATCAGTGTAAGAGGTGATGCCTGGGATGGCGTTGCTGCGTGAGACCGTGGCAGCCAGCGTCCAATCGGGTGAAGCATTGATAGTCGGCACATGCGAGTCGAGCGCGATCTTGCCGATGCCGATAAGAGCGATATCCATCAATGCGAATCCCTCGCGACCGGTGCGCCACGACAGCCTTTGAGGAAGTCCAGATCAGCCCCTGTGTCCGCGCCTTCAACATGCTCTTGATGCAGCCACGCATAACCACCGCCGCTGACGCTTGGGGGCGGCACCCAGGCGTCCAAACGCGACTGAAGCTCTGTCTCTGAGATATCAAGGTGAAGCCGACGCGCATCGACATCCAATTCAATCATGTCGCCGTTTTTGACCACCGCCAACGGGCCGCCAGATGCCGCTTCGGGTGCTGTGTGCAGCACCACGGTGCCGTAGGCAGTTCCAGACATGCGCGCATCTGAGATGCGCACCATATCGGTGATACCTTTTTTCAAAATTTTTGACGGCAAGCCCATATTGCCGACCTCCGACATGCCCGGATACCCTTTGGGCCCACAGTTTTTAAGCACCATGATGCAGGTTTCATCAATGTCGAGGGCGTCGTCATCAATCTTGGCTTTGTAGTCGTCAATATCTTCAAACACGACAGCCCGCCCACGGTGATGCAGCAAATGTGTTGATGCTGCTGAGGGCTTCAAGACCGCTCCATCAGGCGCTAAATTGCCCCGCAGCACGGCTATGCCACCTTGCGACGTAAGCGCCTTCTCATGGGGGCGGATGACATCTTCATTGTGGTTATGCGCGTGTTTCACTTCATCCCAGATTGACTGACCTGAGACCGTCAGCGCCTCTTTATGGAGCAGACCAGCCTCGCCCAAAGTGCGCAGGACAACCGGCAAACCACCGGCGTAGAAAAACTCTTCCATCAAATATTCGCCCGACGGCATGAGATTGACGATCGTTGGTACATCGCGACCACATCGGTCCCAATCATCAAGCGTCACATTAATGTCCAGGCGACCAGCCAGTGCCAACAAGTGGATGACTGCGTTGGTAGACCCGCCGATCGCGCCATTGGTGCGAATAGCGTTTTCAAAAGCTTTTTTGGTAAGGATGTCAGAGGGCTTAAGGTCATCCTTGACCATCTCAACGATGCGTCGACCGGACAACTGCGCCATGACGCGGCGGCGGCTGTCGACCGCTGGGATGGCGGAATTGCCAGACAAGGCCATGCCCAAGGCCTCCGCCATCGAAGCCATGGATGATGCTGTGCCCATTGTGTTGCAGGTGCCAGTGGAGCGGCTCATCGACTGCTCAGCCTCAAGGAAATCGTCTTGCGACATGTCGCCAGCTTTGACCGCTTCGGAGAACTTCCAAAGATGCGTGCCAGACCCGACCCGCTCGCCATGGAAATAGCCGTTGAGCATGGGTCCACCGGTTACCACGATGGACGGCAAGTCGGTGGAGGCGGCAGCCATTAAGAGGCTCGGCGTGGTCTTGTCACAGCCGACCAGAAGCACCATGCCATCGATCGGTTGGCCGCGTATCTGCTCTTCAATCGACATGGCTGCCAAGTTGCGGAACATCATTGCGGTGGGTCGAAAGGTGTTTTCGGAGGCAGAGAAAACAGGTACCTCGACAGGGAAGCCACCGGCCTCCCATACCCCTGCTTTGACCTTCTCGGCCAGCTCGCGCAGGTGACCGTTGCACGGGGTGAGATCAGACCACGTGTTCATGATACCGATGATCGGACGACCATCGAACACATCGTTGGGATAGCCTTGGTTTTTCAACCAGCCACGATGGTAAATTGCATCCCTGGATGTGCCGCCGTACCATTCTTGACTACGAAGTTTGCGCGGCCAGGTCTTGTTTTTGTTGCTCATTGTACCGCCACATGTGTGAGCTTATTCAAGGCTATTGGAAAAACTCAATCGCAGTTTGATTGGTGATGGGTCGCTGATGGGCTGCTAGCCAAAGCGCCGCTGCAGAGCAGAAGATTATCGACAGCCCACATACCGAGCAAATTCGAAGTCGCGCTGGTTGCATATCAATAATGAAATGTCTTTGGAGCTTTCTAAACGCGTTAAGCGTAGCTGCTGAGGCAGGCAGGCAAAGACTTGGTTAACCGCGTAGACGTCGATGAGCTCGTTATTGTCCTGCATGGCGGGTTGAGCGTTTTGATCTTCTGCAAGACATGACCAGTGGAGGTCATCGGCTTTGGATAGTTCATCGCGCTACACGCGCGCAGCTTCAGATAGCGATCGGGATCAAGCTAGCTAGGTGCGTGAAGGGTTTCACGTTTCATCTGACGCACGTCCCACTGCCGGGTTAGGCCGCAGTGCAATTTTGTAGTGCAAAACGCCTCAAAACGCGTGAATCAACCATCCCTTGGCTCAGAAAGCCAAGGAAGATCAATCCACTAGAAAAAATAATGGTGCAGTTGATGGGAAGGATTTAGAACCGTTTTCCTCCCCTGAATTGCTTGATGAGCTTGAGGATTGGTCGACACAGATTGCGGGCGATCCGGCTTTGTCACAGGCGATTGCGGAGATCGATTCTGACGACGGCGGATCGGTGACTACCCCCTGTCTCAAGGGGCCAAAGCCATGAGCGGGCGGGATCGACCAAAGACACGTCCGTTTGCAATCCGCCTCACTGAGGATGAGCGCTTCGAGTTGGAACGCCGTGCAGGCGAGCTGGCGCTTGGTGCGTATATCAAAGGCATCCTGTTTCAAGATATGAGTGCGCGTCGGAGCCGTGGTGCGCGTAAGCCTGTGAAGGATCATGCGGCACTGGCCCAAGTGCTTGCCTGTCTTGGATCATCGCGCTTACCGGAAAGTTTGGAACGTCTCTCGCGAGCCACCGAGTCGGGCGTCATCGAATGGGATGATGATGCTCCGGTTGCGATCAAACGTGCATGCGAAGACATCGCCGTGATGCGCCTGCTTCTGATGCGGGCGCTTGGTTTTCAAATGCCGGACGAACTGCCGATTGAAAGCGTGTCTCAGACTTTCACACGCGCAGCAAATGACGATCCTGATCGCGATGCGAGGCAGCCATGATCCTGGTTGGCTCGCAACGGTCTGGGGCATCGAACCTCGCCAATCATTTGATGAATGATCGAGACAATGATCATGTCACCTTGTTTGAAGTGCGCGGTTTTATCGCGCGTGATCTGCATGGCGCTTTTGCTGAAGCCCATGCCGTCTCCAAAGGTACGAAGTGCGAGCAATTCCTGTTTTCACTGAGTTTCAATCCTCCCCAAAACGAAACCGCGACAGAGCAGGATTTTGAACAGGCTATTGCGAAGGCTGAACAGAAGCTTGGGTTGACGGATCAACCACGGGCCATTGTCTTCCATGAGAAAGAAGGCAGACGCCATGCTCATGTTGTCTGGTCGCGCATCGATGCCAAGAGCATGAGAGCGATCAACATGGCGCACTTCAAAACCAAGCTCACAAGTCTGTCGCGGGAGCTGTATCTTGAGCACGAGTGGGAACTACCCAATGGCCTGCGGCTGGATGGCGGGCGCTCACCGCTCAACTTCAATTTGGCTGAGTGGCAACAAGCCAAACGGCTCAAGCTTGATCCGCGCGAGATCAAGCAGAGCTTCCAGGACGCATGGCAGCAATCTGACGGGCAAAAAGGGTTCAAACATGCGCTGGAAGAGCGCGGCTACTTTCTGGCCCAAGGAGACAGGCGCGGGTTTGTCGCGCTCAATGTCGATGGCGAAGTGTTCTCGGTTGCGCGGATGATTGGCGTTAAAACCAAAGAGGTCAAAGCCAAGCTTGGTGATCCCGAGCAACTGGCATCAGTGGCCGAAACCCGCTCGACCATGACCAACAAGATCACGGACCAACTTCATCACTACCGTGATGAAGTTGATGAGGCTCATGCCAAAGCGATGAAGCCACTAAAAGACGAGCGGATGGCGCTGCGCGATCAACAGCGCAAAGAACGCAAAGCCCAGCATGCATTGCAGGCCACGCGACAAAAGACTGAAGCAGAACAAAGAGCCAAAGCGATCCGCACCGGACTAGCAGGCTTATGGGATCGCATGACTGGTCGGCGCAAAGCAGTCTTGGAGGAGCACCAACAGCAAGCTTGGCAATCAGCCAAGCGCGATCAGAAGGAACGTGATGCGCTCGTCCAGAACCATCTCAATGACCGACAGGTGCTACAGAAACGCATTCTGTCACTGCGCAAACGCCACAGCCATGACCGGCGTGTCCTCGCCCGCGAAATCAGTCAGACCATCAAAGCCCAGCAGCGCGATGATCACGCCTATCGCTTACGGATGGAGCAAGAGGTTGAGCATTCGCGCCGCAAACAAGATCGCGGGCCTTCGCTATCAATGTAAATCTTAGCTTTGGCAATTTGAACCAACGGGGCGTTGATCCTAGCCGTCTACGAATTCCCGAATTGTCTCGGCGAGTGCTCGGTTCTTTTCATTTACTGCAAGCTGCACAGGCGACTGGTCAAAAGCCAGATCGACGAATGAGGTAACGACAAGACACAGTTGATCGATCATTTCTCTCTTCTGCTCGTCTGTCATATCGTAATCATTCAGCTGTGCGCTGTATTTCTCGTAGTCCTCCTCCGAGAGCATCATACGTGTTACTTTCCTTTTCATCGTTTCTATTGCTTGTCAGCATTGATGGACAGCCAGTAGCGTGTGTAACGCCGCTCTCCCGTTTTGGTGAGAGCACCTTTGGCGACCATATCACCAAGGTCACGTGTTGCAGTTGGACGCGTCGCTCCGGTGATAGAAATATAATTCTCGGCGCTCAATCCGCCTTTGAAACCATCCGGCCCTTCACGGAACATCCGCGCCAAGGCTTTTTCTTGTCGATCGTTGAGCTGGTCACGCAACTGATCGTAGAGCTTGGTCTTTGCGATCAGAAACTCGATTAATCGCAGCGAATACTCCTGTGCGGCGAGGATCGTGCTTGCAAAATAATCGATCCATTCGGTGATCTCGAGGCTGCGGTTGGAGCGTTCGAGATTGGCGTAATACGCCTTCTTTTGTGCCTCAATAGTATAGGACAGAGCCAATAAGGTTGGCTGGCCCAAGCTTTGCGACAGGGCTTTTTCTGCGATAGCGCGTCCGATCCGTCCATTGCCATCTTCGAACGGATGGATGGCTTCAAAATAAAGATGGGCGATGCTTGCCCGCGTCAGCGCGGGCAGCGAGCGGCTGTCATTGAACCACGCAATGAAGCGATTCATCTCAAAGGGCACTTGCTTTGATGGCGGGGCTTCAAAATGCACTTTGGCGGCATAGTCTGGCCCCGACATGATTTGCATCGGCTCGGTATGTGTCCGATAGCGCCCAATATCGGTGAGATCATTACGCCCACTGGTCAGCATTTTATGCCATTGGAAGAGCTGATCTGCGGATAGCTCATCATCATAGGTCCGATAGAGCGATGTCATCATCTCGGCGATGCCTTGCTCCGCAGGCGTTGGCCTTTGTGCTCTGCCTTCCAATCCAAAATTCTGACGCAGGGAGGCTTGAACGGAATCACGATTGAGGAGCTCGCCTTCGATTTCTGATGTTTTGATGGCCTCGGTGCTGATCAGATCGACAATGAGCTCGTCTTTTTGGGTGTTATCGATATGCTTGAGTGCGCCAACGACAACACCGGATTGCTTTAGGAATCGAGCTTCCAACGTATTGAGCGCATCGCTGTCATAGCGAAATGCGGGCCAATTCTCCTGCTGCCAATTCCATTGCATGATCGATAGAACACCTTTCTATCAATCATTATACTTTAAAATAATGAGTTATAGAAGCGATTTCTATAACTCATAGACATGACGGGTAGCAGCACACATTACCCCAATTACCCTTGTCTCTGCCGGAGAGGATGCTGGCGGGTTCTGATCTTTGAGCTGTGGTTTCAACCACAGAGAAGGATCAGACAAATGTCCGACCACACCAAAAATCTATCACTTTATGACCGGCTGCAAGCACTGCCCGATGAGGAGCGGCGTGCCTGGTATATTGCTCTGTTTATCATGCTCGGCGCTGTCAGCGCTTTTGTCCTGGCGGGACTGAATGAAGCAACCAGCTTCTTCCAACCGCGCCATCCGTGGGGGCCTGACCTTACCTTGATGCGGGTGGGGCTGGTGATGGTGGGCGGCCTATCGGGCTTTTGCCTCGGTTGGCTGTTCTCCGGTCATGGCCAGATGATCCGTATGGTCATCGCTTTGGGGCTTTGTGGCATCGCTGGCTCCATGGTTGTCTTTGATCACGGCGCATTGGGATGGAGCACGGCATGGCTGTTGGCTTTCATCGGCTTCCTCGCAGGGGTTGGTTATTGGACCCGCCGCTTTGTCGAGCGTATCCGCGAAATTCCCACCACTTTGGGGTCTGCGCGGTGGGCAACCATTCGTGAGATGTTCAATGGAGGCCTGATCTCTGATGAGGGTTTCGTCCTTGGCCGAGCACTGATCGGTCCGGATGAGCATCATCGGATCGCATATACTGGTGACCGCCATATGCTGACTATTGCTCCCAGCCGTTCTGGCAAGGGCATCAATGTCGTTATTCCCAATCTTCTCACCTATGAGGGCTCAGTGCTCGTCACTGATCCGAAGGGTGAGAATGCCATGATCACGGCTGACCATCGCCGTGATGGGTTGGGTCAAGACGTCCATGTTGTTGATCCCTGGGGCACCACCAGCCTGACACCATCACGCTTTAACCCGCTCGATTGGTTGCGCTTGGGCGATGTTGATATTGGAGATAATGCCATGTTGCTGTCGGACGCCATCGTTGAGATGGCAGGCGGTGACGCAAAATTCTTCGACGAAGAAACCCTGGGCATCCTGCCTGGTTTGATGATCTATGTGGCCATTGATCCGCAAGAAGACGGTCAACGGACATTTGGACGGGTGCGCGACTTGCTGCTGCTGGATGGTGAGGATTTGCGCAAACTGTTTACGCGCATGCTCAAGTCTCCCCATCCCATGGTGCGCTCAACTGGTGCACGTTGCCTGCAAAAGGATGAGAAGCTCCTCTCCAATGTCTGGGCGACATTGCAATCACACACACATTTTCTGGACAGCCCGCGCATTCGAGAAAGCCTGTCAGCGTCCGACTTCGACTTTGCCGATATGAAGACCAAACGCATGACGATCTATCTGGCAATCCCAGGGGATCGCCTAAAAAGCCATGGGCGTTTCCTGCGCCTGCTGATCCAGCAAGCGTTGACCGTCAATGCACGCAACATCGAAGCCAAGCCTGACAAGAACGTCTTGTTTCTGATTGATGAGATGCCTGCCCTGGGACGGTTGAGTGCCATCGAACAGGCTTATGGCTTGATGGCAGGCTATGGAATGCAGTTGCACGGCATCTGCCAGAATTTGAGCCAGCTTAAAACAGCCTATGGCGAAGGGTTTGAGACCTTCATCGCCAACTCTGGCATGGTTCAATATCTGGGTTCCGGTGATCACATGACCTCGGACTACTTCTCGAAGTTGTGCGGTGTGACCACGGTCTGGAACGCATCAACGGCCTTCGCTCGTGCGATGGGGATTACCCGTGGCAAAGACACGTCACACTCTGACAGCACAACTGAGACCGATACAGCGACGGGTACGCAGCGCCAGCTGATTTATCCGGATGAGCTGCGCCGCCTGCCGGAAGACAAGCAGTTGCTTCTAATCGGCAATATGAATCCGATCATCGCTGACCGGCATGCCTGGTTTGACGATGACGAACTCAAGCATTTGGGCCGCAACCTGCACGCCGAAGCTGAAGCAGCGAAAGCCACCGCAGCCTAACAGCTGAAGCCTTCGATGGCGGTGCCTCGCGTGCCGCCATCACACTTCATTCCAAACACCACACTCAAACGACGGAGATGATCATGACTGATCACCTGACCGATACAACCGCTTTGACGGTTGCTTTGAATGCTTCTGACCTCACCCGCGCGGCTCGTCTTGGCGGCCTGCCAATGCCCCTGAAGGACACACTAGCGGATGATCCTGATCTATCGATTGAGCTTGTCCGCCTCTTTGCCAAACGCGGGATCACCCATGCCATCCGCGATAGTTTCAACCGTGCCTATCCGGCGCGCTACCCCGAGGATGTTCCGCCCACAATCTGGGAGGTTGAGAGCGAGATCGCCTATGTCTGCGAACAAGTCCGGCGGGGGACAGCCTCATGATAAAGCGACCTGTCAAAGATTTTTGGGATGCCAGCCATCATACGGAGGCGCGGAAAAGCAAACTCAAAGACCCGCTTGAGTTGAACCCGCCGCGAGATCAGGACAATGCTGATCACAGACCCAAGCCACCGAGCTTTGCTCCCGGGAATGCGCCCAACAAGGCTGCGCGTGGGGCATCGGGGTATCAAGAGCCCAAGAGAGTGGGAGAAAAACTGGCAGCCTCAAATGAGATTGACATCACCAAGGGTGATCCTGAGAAGGACCTCTGGGTTCATGGCAGGCTGACCAGCCTGGAAGGCTATCGCTTCGCGGCCAAAGTGTACGACATTCCATCACATCAGGGAATTGATGGCGGTCACATCTCAAAGCTGCAAATCTGGAAGGATGATCAATCGGTTGCAGCCTATGATCGGGGTTGGGATCAAAAGCCAGAAACCGATGAGCACAAACTATCCTTGGAAAAGATACGCGATGTCTTTGACGGGCGAGATCGAGAGTTCACACCGCTTGTGGCCAAATCCAACGATCAAGACCAGGGGCATGAGCGCTAGGAATATGTTCAAATAGCAGAGCGGGGTGCCGCTCTGCTATCATGCTTCATGGATCAGCACGCATTTGAAAACTACCTCGATACTCATTCCCAAGAAGAGCGCACCAAGCCGCTAGGACGCATGGTGAAGAACGCTTTTGGCATGCAGGAAAAAGTCGTTCTGCCCAAAAGCTATTGGCAATATGTGATGTGGCTTGAAGATCAGTACGGCTATGATCTGGAGAGCTATTTCATCCAGTGTGATGAAGAGCGTACCGATTGGACCCTCTCCGAAACCATCATGTATTGGCTGCACAGGGACATGACAGAGCGCCAAGCCAAGGGCGAACCGCTGCCTGATCCTGAGGAATTGGATCGCACCTACATCTGAACCCTAAGCCAAGCGATAGACGTAGTTCACGCCACAGATGGTGATCTCGGCGTAATCCATGCCGAGGTCACGGGCGATCGCGTCATAATCGAGATAGTAGCTTAGGCGCTCTGGGATATCGCCAAACAGGCCTTCGTCCACGAACTGATAGGCCAGATCAGTAAGCCGCATATCCTCATAGATATCGACATCAAAGTCGTCTGGCTCGTCACTGTCGAAATCAAAGCTGTATCCGCCCTCACCAACTGCAATGATCAGCCTGGTTTTCTGGTGATCGTCCCACTCGTCCAGCTTAGCTATGAATGCCACTATCGTGGCCTGTGAAACGCTCAACGCTTCGAACAAGGCCGCATCCAGATCGCTGCCATCAATGAACTGGATTTCAAATTCTTCAAGTGGCTGCCCATAGGCATTGCGGCACGCACTGGCCTTGGTCCGATAGTCATTTGCTCCTTCAAAAAAGAAGCCCACGGCGCTGATGTCATAGGGCTGTGCGTAGAACCTTGCTGTGGGTGTGAATGTTGTCTGTCTTTTTGTCTGCTTCTCCATCTTAAATCCTCCTCTTGGACTGGGTTGCGCATATGCAACCCTGCCCTTCGGCGAGAACGGAGATGGGAGGGGCAAAGGACAATCAATGCCGAGTGGTGCGGGCGCAGCAGATCTCGCGGCACGCGCAATCTGCGAGCCACGGTCGGTGTTTACTTGTCCTTTTGGGGAGAGAAGAGGCAGAGCCTCTCGGCCTCCCCTCATACTTTTGAAAATGCAACTCAACTAGGTGAATTGACGGCGCGCTATCCGCGAATTCCTGCACCACCAATGGGCTGATTGCGTTGCCGCTCTTCTCGCTCCCGAGCTTGTTCTTGCCGAATACGTTCTCGATCAGTCGTGCGATATCGGATGACGTTGTCGGCATAAGTCATTGCCTGGAACAGCTTGGCAACGAAAGGTCGATCATCGGCCATGGCGGCAGGGATTTGAGCCGATGACATGGCAAGCGCCAGTGCCATCGTACAGGCGATTTTCTTGATCATGTGAGTTTCCTTTTATCCGCAGAAGTTGCGGCCATAGCCAAGCCGTTGAAGCACCGTATTGGCAGTTGAGAGTTTGAAGTTGGTGCGGGTCGTGGCATCGCCGCGCGTGAAGTTCGCAAGCGTTACGCCTGAGCTGTAGGGGTTGTTGAAGGCTTCGTTCTGGATAGTCGTACAGGCAGCGACAGCTTGGCTCTGGCAAGCGTCAGTGCTGCTCTCGGCAACGCAGATCGCGAGGCGCTCCACGGCCCGTTCTGAGCGGGTTTGGTAATCAGGTCTGACGGGTGGTTCTGTGGGTGCTGCGGTCTGGCAGGCTGCCAAAACACCGCACGCAAGGCCAATCGGAATCAGGCGTCCGAATACCGGTGTTGAGAGGGGCATATCAAAAGGCTTCCCTTCTGATATCATTATCATAATTCAGTTTTCGCCGCTTGATTTTCCCCTAAGCCTTTGATTCATTGAGAGTGGTAAAACCCACAAATCCCCATCCACCAATGCTTTCAAAAAGGAACCCTTTTGATGGGTTCATGTGTATGGAGCGCGGTTTGCGTATTGCGCTGAAAAGCTTAGGGTTTCAGCGATGGAAGCAGCGGAAACAGCAGCAAAAGTCGAGGGCAAGAAAGTCGGCTATGTCCGTGTTTCAGACAGCGAACAAACTGAAAATCTGCAACTCGACGCGCTGAAACTCGCCGGTTGCGATATGATCTATGGCGATCATGGGGTGTCAGGCAGGATCACCAGGCGCAAAGGGTTGGATGAGTTGCTCGGCTCGCTGGCCGACGGCGATACGCTCGTGGTGTGGAAGCTGGATCGCTTGGGCCGATCCACAATCCATCTGCTGCAACTGCTGGATGATTTGCGCCAGCGCGGCGTGGACTTCCAGGCCATCACGCAAGGGATCGACACGACCACAGCCGTTGGCCGGATGCTCTATGGCCAGCTAGCCGTCTTTGCCGAGTTTGAGCGTGAGCAAATTCGCGAACGCACCAAAGCAGGCATGGCCGCAGCCAAGGCGAGAGGCGTGCATATCGGTCGGCCAAGAAAGCTAACGGCAAAACAGGTCAACGATGCACGGCGCAGACTTGCCAGTCAGTCTGAAACGATCACGCATATGGCTGCCAGCTATGGCGTCGCTCCACTCACGCTCAGTCGGGCCTTACGTTAGTCAGCTTGTTCTGAATACAGATGCTTACATTTTTCGTGGGTTCGAAGTGCCGCCGGGCGATAGGGTTTCACTTCTCCCATAACGGGAACGTTATCTGCTTTCATACGCTTCAAGACGCTGTCGTGAAGTTCTACGTCAACTCTGATCGGTCGTTGCTGGTGTCCCCAGGTTAGCTTTTGGCGAAGCCAATGAGGCACGAATGAAGGCCACAGGTTTTGCACGCGAACGATTTCATCGTGCTGCAGACCATGCGGGTCTGGAGAAAGCTGCATCAAATCATTGCGAATTTGAATATTTGGCACCGCTTCTTTCAGTTCATCAATCATCCATTTGAGAGCGATATCCGACAGGCGCGATTCATTCTCGGGATAGGACCCGCCGATGTCTGAGTGGTTCCCTGGAAACCAGACTTGTTTCATCCACGCAGGTTTCAAACTTGCATTTGCTTTGAAGTCGGCTGCTGCTCCCCAGCCAACCCGGGGAAAGCTTTTGCGCGCTTCATCAATTGAAATGGCATGTCGAGCGAAGCGCACGTCACGATCCAGGTACTTATCGTAGTGCTTAAGGTTCCAAGAGGCCCAGTGCCAGCTCTTGATGGACCTCCACGATATGGGGTTCCACCATCTTGGCCGATCTGATCCTTTTTTGCGGACATATTTAAACTGGCTGGAGAGGACCACAAACAACCAATAAAGGATGGTTGCTGTAGTAAGGGCGAGCGGTGCCTTGAACCACCATGACCAATCCCAAATGAAACTGGCGACACACAAGCCACCTACGCCCATGAGGCCCGCTTGCACTGCCCATTGCATCTTCCGCGAGCCTAATGCCGCCACAGTGTCAAATACGCCAACAAATATGGGCTGAACATTGCCTTGCGGCTTTCCATCGGCGTCCTCGGATGAATATTTTTTCCTAAACCGCTCCGCTTTTTCGAGGCGTTCCTCATCATACTTCCCACGGTCTTTGCCAGCCCCATAATTATAGACGTAACGAACAGCGTCGCTAGCTATCTTACGAAGTTCCGGACCATGGCGAGGAAGAGCCACGCCGCCAGGCATGCTCGTCGGAATGCCACAGTGGTTCATAACGTTTGCAACGCAGCGCGCCGTGTAAGCACCGCGACTGAAGCCGAAGATGCAGACTTCGTCGCCTGGTTCGTAGGCTGCGATTATGGCTTCATAACAGTCGATGATATTCTCATCGATTCCGCTGCCGACCGTAGCTGCGAAAAAGTTTCGGACTCGCTTAAAAGTAATCCCGCCAGTTTCGCCCGCTCCAAGCCCTGCATCATAGAATGCAACTTGCTTTGCCCATTTAATTGGAGACGCTGGCCCGGGCCTCATAGCCCGATACATCTTATAGACGTTCGACAGCCTTTGATCTGGGCGCATTCCGCCAACTTGCCCGGTGCCATCGGAGAAGATCAAAATGAGTTTGGACACGCTCGTCTACTTTCTGGATTCAACCCTGTGGGCAATTATGATTATATAGTACTCGATTCGCTTGAGTTTCATTCGAATTTCAGCGAAGTTGCTCATGCATGTCAGTTACGTCGACTATCAAGCATGTAGGCAGATAAAATAATGCCCAGTGGATACGAAAAATCACCCGATTACGGTGGCCGTGATGTTACGCCGAGACGGCTTGTTGCGGTGATTGCAATTGTAATCGTGGCCAGTGTTGTTCCGTTTATTTTTGCAATTATGACTTGAGCGCTTCTCAACTTATCTTGCTACCAAAAAGAAACCATCATGCAGAGACTTTCGTTGTTATCAATCGGCCTAACCGCCATGATTTCCGCGCCAACTTTTGCCGATGAATTACGAATAGGCTCTTGGAACATACGGGACCTTCATCATGCAGAGGGCATAGCCCTTCGCTCCTTTGGTGGTGATGACGGCGGACAGGTGATCTACACGGTTAGGCGGGACGAAGACGATTTCGCGTTACTTGAGAAATATCGCGACCTGTTCGGTCGTGATGGACGAGAAGCTGACGTTATCGCTCTCCAGGAGATTGGAACGGAAGCAGCGCTCGAAAGGCTTTTCCCGTCATCTGACTACATTACCATCATGTCCCCGCGGTGGGTGGAGCAGGACATAGGCGATGGCGATGGCGATGTTTACACAGCCATCGCCATCAGACGGAATTCCGGCGTTGATCTGATTAGAGCCGAACACGTTGAAGGCCTGGTGGTCTTTGATGATGACGGCAATCCCACGCGCGCCGGGACCGGTGCTCTCCTTGAGTATGAAGGTGAGCAATTCTGGTTTCTCTCAGTTCATCTCAAGTCGAGCTGCTCTTCGACACAGCGACTTGATCTTTCAACCACCGAGGACTGTGAGCTGCTTTGGGAGCAAACGCCAGCACTTGCTGATTGGAATGCCGAGCGCCGCGCAGATGGTTCAGCATTTATAATTGCAGGCGATTTCAATAGGCGTTTTCGGCAACTGAACTTCGAAGCCCCATTGTGGAACGCGCTTCATGGTGCCGGGCCTGAGGAAGAAATCACAATCGATCAATTAGGCGCCCACCCACGAACCGTGACCAGGCGTTGCGCGACAAAGCTTGGAAGAAGTACCCAGCCGATAGACTGGATTTTGCTCAGCCCGGATTTGGCAGGAAACTTTGTTGAAGGGTCTTATTGGGAGCGACGCTTCACGCACGATGATGTGGAAGCTACGCGTTACGGCTCTACCACCACGGGACTAAGCGACCATTGCCCAATTAGTATCGATTTGGAATTCTAGTTGCCAACGACGCACATCTGAAGAGCGTGGGGACAATGTGGCATCTGCAGCCTAGGCCGACGCTTCCGGTAAGCGAGTAAAAACTGCTTTAGAGGCAGTATTCATTGCTCTCTTCCACATTCTCGCAGTCCAGACCAATCCTTCGAGTTTGTCTTGCTCAAGGTCATATTCCAGCCGGGCCGCGCCATAGAACTCAGCGTCGTCTGAGACGTTATCGGTGTCGTTTTCTTGCTTGTAAATATAGCAGATACCCGGGTTCCGGAGGCCTTCTCGACGGAATGGGTCGATACTGATTGTGAGAGACTTCTTTATAGGTGAGTCATTATCCGGGTTTCGAAGCTTCATTTCGAAGGTCCACCATCCTTGAGAAATTTCTGCCTCCAAGACTTTGTGAGTCAATTCTGCCAGCTCAGATTCATCGCAACCCCGGATGTCCAAGCACTCTGTCTTCGACTTAGCAGCTTCGAGCAATTGCAATTGGCGCGACCAATTCGAATAAAGGTCTACTCGCCACTTTCCATTAAGATCGGGGAAGACCCACTTACTCAAAATCGGGAACTTCTTCCAAAAGAAGCGCCAAACAGGATTAAGTAATAATATATAGGTCAGCATCCAAGCTACTGCTGGAATTGCTGACATTCGCAATCCCGAGCCGATTACACCTCCCAACAAATCAAAGAGGACGTAAACCCCGATTACGATCCAAGCAATAAAAATGAAAACAACTTTTTTCGGAAAAATCCTGTACATAGATTAATCTTATCCCTTGTCCCCATGCTCCGAAAGTCTTATTTTGGACAAAACGTGATCAAAAATGGTGATTCATGACCCTTGCGAACGCACACGCGCTGTTTTGTGGACTTAGAAACACGCCCAGTTATCTTGCAAACCTGACGATCGATGACGCCGAACGTAAGGGGCTGATGGATTCCCGCAATCAAATACGCGCGACTTTGAGGTCTGCGGCGAAGGGCCTGATCGTAGAAGACAAATATTGGCAGGAAGGAACGCGTTTCCGAGACTCTTGGCGGCTTCGGCCTGAGGCCATTGAGATCAAGTTTATGACCCAAGGCAGTTTCGCCTACGGAACGTTGAATGCCCCAGCGCAGTTGCCAGATCAGGAAATTGATTTAGACGACGGGATGTATGTGCCCGTTGAGTTCCTTGAAGACGGACAGCCCGCGTTGGCGGCGCGAGCACTCTTTGACTTTGTTGAAACAGCACTCAAACCCCTATGCACGGCACACGGCTGGTCAGTGATAAAGAAAAGCAATTGCGTTCGAGTAAAGCTGTGGGACGGAGCGCACATTGACATTCCGATCTACTCAATCCCACGCGGAAAATTTCAGCAGCTTGTTGAGACGATGGCTAAAGCCAACATCACCGATGAGAGCATGTCGCATCAACGTCTTTCGAAAATGAACCGGCTCCCATCTGATCAAGTGATGTTGGCGCGTAAGGATGGATCATGGATACCTTCCGACCCCCAACAACTCCATGAGTGGGTTCAGAGCAGAAAAGACCGTTATGGCCCGGTTTTTCTGCGGCTCAGTCGTTTTTTCAAGGGATGGCGGGACTTCGTTTGGGTTAAATCACCCCTGTCTTCGCTGTGCATCATGCGCGCCGTCGATATGGCGTTAGAAGAACTCGATGGTTTCCCTTCTGATCAGCGTGATGACGAGTTGGTTATGAAGGTGGCAGAGCGACTACCTAGGTGTTTTGGTGAAAAAATTTCTAACCCCGTTTTGCCCGGCTTGAGTCTGAATGAATGGGAAGACGGTGATAGGACTTCAATTGTTCAGGCGGCCGGTACGCTCAGAGATGAGATGTTATCAGCTCTTGAGCGCACTGGTGATGCTGAACAGGTTGTAAGGAAGCTTCGCGACCGCTTTGGCGAGAGAATTCCCTATCGTCCGGATGCAGTGAAAATTGCATCCAGAATTGAAGCAATTAAGCAATCAACACCGGCAACTGTTGCAGCGCCTCAGGTGATTGCCTCCACATCGGGTTGATGGACAAGACAGCTGCAATTCAAGAGATACATGAGACTCTAAAATTAAGAGGCTTCAATTACACTGGTCCTGGAGCGTGCGACTATCAGGGGCCCATTAAGGTTCATGGAAGGCCTGTCGAAATTAGGCTTCTGGTGCCCGACGTCTTCTTCGCACAAAAACCAAAAGCAATTCTGATTGACCGATCCCAAGTTCCATTGGAAACACTCGCACATATCGAGACAGATGATGGTGTGTGTTACGCATCTGGTGCTGGCCTTCCGCTAGATTTCTATCAACCTGGTCAAGCGATCATGCGGGTTATTTCTGAGATCGAACGCACCCTTGAGCTCTCCTACAAAGGACGCGCAAAACAAGAGGTGGTCGATGAGTACCAATTCTATTGGAAAGAGCACTTAAATGTCCGCCTTTTCCTGCCGCGAAGCATAACTCCAGGCGTACACTGCGCTTTCTCCTTCTTTGCATGCAAAGGAGGCGATCCGATTTTTATTGCAGTTTCGCAAAATAAGCGTCTTCGCGGCTACAAAACCGAGCACCTGAGAGAGGCGCTGCTATGGTCGCTCCCAGAAAGCATAGGGCCAGCTAACAACATCAAGGTCCCCGATACTCTTTCTGAGCTTCAAGCATGGTTAGACGGGCAGCCATTGCTGAAAGGTATGGCATGGGGGAATGCTCGAAAGATACTGATCGAGGGAGGCATCCTGGTTGTCGCCGCGCCAAACGCCGTTGTCGGCATTGATTTCGATATCCCGAAATCCATAAACGCAGCCGTCAAAAAAGGGGCGATACGGAAGACCAAGCTGCCCGAGTTTATTCAAAAGAGCAGCCGCGAGCTCCAAATCAAACGCTACAGTGCCACTTGGTCCGCGTTCGAAGACATCGCCTCAAGAAACCATCTGGGAAGTTCGAGTTTGCAAAATCGTTCGATTGCAGTTGTAGGCTGCGGAACTATCGGCAGCCATCTCGCACGCATGCTTTTGCAAAGCGGTGCGGGGATGGACGCAAGGCTCACCCTATTCGACAATCAGTACTTGAGTGCAGGAAACGTAGGACGCCATCTCCTAGGCTTTTCGGAGATTGGCGAACACAAAGCCACAGCTACTAAGAGCGAGCTGGAACGCTTCCATCCTGAGGCCAGCGTGTATGCGGTAGAAGAGGATGCGTTGGCGCAATGGGACATGCTGAAAAGGCATGACTTGATCGTTGATGCGACAGGTGAGTGGAACATACAGGCAGCGCTAAACGATTGCTTCCTGAAAGATCGCGGAGAAAAGTTGGAGGGGTTATTACACTCCTGGATTTTCATGAATGGCGCGGGTGTTCAAAGCTTTCTGAACCTTGGCGACGATCACGCCTGTTTTCGTTGCCTCAAACCAAAATTCGATGGGCCTTGGCGCTATCCAGCCGGAGACGAAAAAGAGGAACTGAATCTTCAGCCTGCAAGCTGCGGTGACGGAAGCTACGTGCCGTTTTCGGTTGATGCATCAGCAATGGCTGCAAGCCTAGCAAACAGAGCAATCTTAGACTGGGCTGAAGGTAGGCCAGGCAAGAGGCTGAGAACGGTGGTGGTGGACATCGAGCGAGGGCGATCTCAAAAGCCGGTTTCACCCAAACCATCCAGTAACTGCCCAGCATGTGCTTCGCTGCGGGAGGTAAATTGATCGAAGTCCTGCTGCCTCGCCACGTTATTGAGGCGTTGAGTGACCTGTGCCGAAGCGGCGTCCATTCAAATGAACAGGGCGGCTTGTTGCTAGGCTACCGAAAAGACGCCGCGCTTCAGGTCACAGCCATCACGCTTCCCCAACGTTGGGATCGGTCAACGCCAACGCGATTTTTCCGTGGGGCAAAGGGCCATAGAGACTTAGCTAGATGCGAATGGCGGCGATCAGAGAAGAAGATTGATTGGCTAGGGGAGTGGCACACTCACCCCACAGGATCGGCTGTGCCATCGTACGTGGACAGAGCCACATGGCTGAGTTTAGCCAAACACACAAGACAGACGATGGCGTTCTTAATCTTCTCGAAAACCGATATGTATGCTGGCCTTCAAGACTGCACTCCAGCTCGCTTGCGTCAAATGCAAGAGATTGAACGAAGCACAGATAGCATTTTGTTCGGGCGGCCGAGTTTAAAGCCTCCGGTTATGCAACGCTTGGCGACCAGTAATGATTTTCGCCGCGTTGCGCGAGACGCGAGTAAGTGATCAAACGGCGGAACGTTTGAATGGTGCTGGTGGGGCTTGAAGCCCGATTAGTGCCAACAGCGAGAGGGATGAAACGGGAGAGCGCAGCATCTCCCTTTCCAAGGAGTGCTGTATTACAGCACACACCTTGCATTCGGTCTTTAGGCCACATCTCGCATTCGGTCTTTAGGCCACATCTCGCATTCGGTCTTTAGGCCACATCTCGCGTAATCTCTTCAGAGAGCAAGAAGCCCGAAGGCGCGCAGAACGAGCCGGGACGCCAGACACATCGCCAAGTGTCTTAAGGGCACATCTCGCGTGACCAATAATAAGGACAAGCTCCCATCAGCGCAGCAGAAAGGCCATGACAACCGAGTCCTAATTCACGTCTAGATATGGTTGTCCACTGCAACCTATGCGGAAAGAGATTAATCTGCTTCAATCTATGAGGTGTAGCTGACGGAATGCTTACGCTTTCACAGCGATAATGTTTGCCATTTCTGGTGCAGGGCTAGTCCATGCTGATCTAAATAGCTCAATGTTTATTGGAATATTCAGCCCACCGCCCGGACCAGGGTCATGAACGATAACCTGTTCGTTCACAATTTTTTCAACAATCAATATGTGCCCCTCTCGGCCATCTTTATTATCTAGAATACGCCGGTTTACATTGACCATGAGCAGCCTATTATCGGCTAGATATTCTGTAATATTTTCAATATTTGGACTAGTTTCTATGAATTTAATCTGGCTTGAATCTATACACTTTTTGACTGCTAGCGTTTCAGCTTCAAAGTCCGTTTCGTCGACTATGGCTGCAACCACTTGCGGGTCGCCAACTTGTAATTTTATTGCTGCTTCGGGATCACGCAAAAAGAGATGGATATCAAACTTCTCGTGGTCGATAACCGTCATGCCATAAGATGCCAAGCCGAGGAACATCCTAAATTGCCACGTTCCGCGACCTTCTACATATCCTGTCACTTCATCAGCTAGCTCTCTGCCAATGTCTTTGCCTGTCTTTGCATGTACCAGCATGCGGAATGACGCCTGGACGCATCGCGTGGTACCGCCGTCAATGTATTTCGTTATTTTCACCGCGCTTATCCTCCAGATCGTCAAACCATGTTATTACAAGACCATCGCCCGGGACTGACCAAAGATCGAGCGGCATAACACATACTTCATTATGAAACTGGACCTCGGCCTTCCAACGTGAGGAAGCCATAAAGCGATGTAGTTTTATAGACTCTCTATATTGCTCACTTACTGCACTAATATCAATTTTTATTTCTCTGATAAGGGATATCCTATCATTCATCCAGTACGTGTAGGTGCAATTTTTTGATTGCTTGATTTGATAAGAAATAACAAAGCGAGCCCGTCGCCTTGTTAAAGTCTTGAATGCTGGACTTATTTCTTCATACAGCTCAAAATCTTCGACCGAAGATTTCGGCAAATTTGTTCGACTAGCAATTTTTTGCTTGCGTCTAGATGAAGAGACTTTCATCTTCATAAGCTCGACACCCTTTGGATCAAGGCCGTCACCATCAGCAATACGTTTTATGGTCGCTGGTATTTCTAAATCGCGGCTATTGGAGTAAAATGCTTCATTGACTTCGCCAGAGGACAAGAGTTTTTCAATTAGTGCAGTATCTCTTGAAACAGCAACAAGGAATTTATCGTAATTAGTCTCGTAAGATAGCTCTATATCTATATGAAAATCTTCATCACTTTCATTAATTTTAATATATAAATCTAGATTTTTAAGTACTTCTAAGTCGACGAATAAATTTTGAGTCATCTGCCTCGCAGCATCGACGCCATACAACTTGGACAACCCTATCTCTGTTAACGCACTACCTTCACTGGCCGAGATTGCATTCTTCAGTAAGCCGTATGATACTGTTTGCGACTCTGCGGCTGCTTGTTCAATGTATGATGAACTTTTACGATCACGGAATTCAAAAAACAGACCGATTAAGAGAAGCAGTATAAGCCCCTGCGTATTCTCTTTAAGAAAAGCGACAATTCCTGAAGACCATTCGATCCCACCAAGTATTCCGTCAAGGAAGCCAGGCAGGCCTGGCCATTGCAAAGCGGCGATAAGAATTAGAAGCAGCGCAAAAAGACCATGTGCTCTACGCACAGGGAACCATATCTTCATAGCAGATAGTTCGCTGGAGGCTGAATGAATGAATAGCAAGCCGTCGCGACAGTACCCGGCTGTGATTGGGCCGGTCGAGCATGGGCCACTGCTCGACCCGTCAGGGCAATAGTTGTGCCAAAAGCAAGCGGAACTTCGATAGATGAGCCACGCGCTCCAAAGAGCGAATGCATTTGTGTAACAAACTCTGGCCCACGTAAATTTGGAATGCGATTCAGTACCTCGATGTCTTTTTGGGTAGCACGACCAAAGGCTGGGAAAAGCACCAGTGGTGAAAGCTTGTCCGAAAGCCCCGTAATAAGAGTGATGTGAGCGCTCGCAGCGTCATGATGTAGAAACGAGTAATGTTCTTCTTTATAATAGATATATGACGTTCGTGTCGGCAACAAATCGGCGTCAGTACATGAGAACAAGCTAGCCTGAAGCTTTCCTTCGCTGTTGTGGTAAGCGTTCAAAACGCTTCCAGGTCCAGAGACGTAGCACCTGCCCCTGTCATTTACCGCCATTCCAAACTCTAAGGAGCACTTGTCTGAGCCGACAAGATCAGCGCGCCCCATCTGAGACATTGATTCAGTCTTGAGTGCGTCGACCCAGTCGGCGCTAAGTTCGAATTGACGGTGAATAACCAACTGTGCTCACGAGAATTTCGAGTAAGAAACCCAAGCTGTTGCGGGCTGACTTGCTGCTGCCGCCGATTTTCCGAACATTTGATCGACTGGCGTTGTCCAGCAATAGTCCGGTGGCGTTCCGAAAAGGGCTTCGTACTTGTTGAGTTCATTACCGTAGTCAACTTTAGGAGAGTTTCCCGCAGCCGTAATCAAGTTGGCGAGCAGAGTTCCTTCGAGCGGCATGGCTTGAATCTCCTGATCCCACATCGATTTAACACGAGCGTATTCAAGTACAGTCTCGTTTACCCACATTTCGAGGTTATGAGAGGGGGGCAGGCTTGACCGAAACTGCTCAATTGCTTGTTTGCTAAGTTCTTGCATAAGGCGACTCCTTAGACTGGTGAGGTGTCCACTATACTCGCAGTGGCTTGCATCGTTAAGAGAGAATTTCAGTATGGTGATCGAATATGTGCAGCGGGCAAGCTGATTAATCTGATTGCGGCTTTCTAGATGGGGTATGAAAACTGAACGGGGATGGCCTACTTCAGCAAACAGCTACGTGGAAAAGGTCTGGATATCGGACACGCAAACGTCGAAACCTACCGAACGCGAATGCCATCGTGACAGGCGAAAGACACCACGTCAGTTTGCTCATGCTGGCGCGCACACTTGATTGGGCGGTATTTGCTCCGGATATAAACAATCCCGACCACCAACTTTTCACGGCGTCTTTAGCCAGTATTCGCGCTCATTTGCAGACGGTTGGGCAGCCTGTATCGCAGGCCGAACAGCGGCCTTTTGAGATCAATGTTACGTTTCTGGAGTCCGGCCTGCCCAATGCACTAGCCAACAAAATCGATGGGAAGCATGTTGCGGCGGTCAACACGGGCCTAGCCGTCACCATCCACGAATTCGGCCTTTTTTGCTTTGCCCAATCATCGTTCCTGCCGATGATTGGGGAACCAAGCAAAGAAGCCTCACCATCATTGGCTGATGGCACACCGCCGGGCGTAGCTCTGCTCTTGGCAACGGCGAAGGCTGATCAGGGCGAACCCGTCCTTGATCGCTTTGTCATGCCTCAATGTCCGCACCGGACTGTGGCCGCGCACTACCTGACCCTCATAATGCTTCGGTTTGTCTGGCTACACGAAGTCGCTCATGGGTTGCTCGGACACGTTGACTATCTGCGGGATAAGCAGACCTCAGCAGAGATATCCGAACTGCATGTGGATGAATTGGCGCAAGGCATACCGGGTATTGATGGGCGCGTTCTTCAGTGCATGGAGTTTGAGGCGGATAGTTGGGCCATAGGCAAGCTTATTGCGATCCAAGCGCACGGTGGGGAGAACATTGACGGAATTGCATCGCTTCACATGGCTTTGCGGCTTCAGATGAATGTCTTCGCTGCCTACAGCTTGTGTTGGCTTATGGAGACACTGGCCTCAACAGCGAGGCGTGGGCGTCTGAACATCACACATCCGGCTCCAGTCCGGCGCCTACAGAATTTGCAAAACATCGCCGCGAACGAGCTGAAATTTCTGAACTTTGAGTCCACCCGCATGTTGCGCGATGTGAGCGCGCAGTTCGAAGGTGTCTTGTCGCAGATTGGCAAGCAGTGGGTTCAAATGGATAAGTTTGAACCAGTGAGCTACAGGGCGGTCTTTGATCAGATGCGCCAAGACCTCGCACCGTATCGCTATCTGATACCGGACGAGGACTGATCAGCTGAACAGGACGTTCTCTAGGAGAACAGCCAGCTTGGTCTCTTCAACCTGCGTCAATCGCTCTGCCATCGTGTTGAGAAACGGCAACGTCAACGCCGTTTGCGGTACCATGCGCTCAGCGTAGTAGCCCATTAGCTCTGGCGGCCCGATCAAAAAGCAATGCCCATGTTCGCCCGGGAAATCGCTTTGCCGCATCGGCGTGATCTGCATCAGATCACCGTTCTGGATTGGAAAGCCATGGACACCTTTCTCAATCGATATCGGTTCGATCAAACCCTCGCGCTGTAGGATAAGCGGATACCACTCATTGCGATAGCGATTGAGTGCGATCACAGCGCCGTTGATGGTGCTCTCTACCTCAATCGTGAAATCCTGCCCTAATGCAATCCGCGCATTGATTGGATTGAGGGCGCTGATCTCATGAAGTGATCCCGCCTGAAAAGCGCGACTGTGCACCTGCCCATACTGACCGCGCGTCTCTATGAGACCTGCCCATTGGGTCTGAAGAGATCGCGGAAAGAGGTGTGGAGCCATTCCGTAGGCCAAGTCAGGCTCGTGGGTCAGAAGCCAGTCTTTGATTAAGGCAAACCGTCGCTCTCCGATCTCGCCACTATCAAAGTTCTTCTCGTACTCCTCAGCCACACTAAGACCAATGCGGTCATTGAAGAAGGCATACCAGGTCAAGTCTTCTCGCTTCCTGATATGACCGCAAATCTCTTTGATCGCTTTTTGCTCTGCGCGTCTTTCTTCTGAGATGACTCTTGCCACTATCGAAGCCTTTTACCCTCATTACCCTGGCACCTGCCGGTGCTTGGTCTCAAACCCTCTGCCAGTCTCGTTTTGTCAAAAAACACAGCGCAATCAATGTATTTCTTCTAGGTAAAATAGGAATATTGTCTTATAATGTTCCCATTATGTTCTTTCGTGGTGAAAGACAACAAAGGAGAAATGCATGACCCGCCGCGAGATAAGCGGTTCGGGAGACAGGAGATGAGAGCATGGCTGACACGCCGCAAGACGAACCCCATTCTGGCCACGAGCCGCCGACCGAAGCATTCGATTGGGAGGAGTTCGGTCATCATCTCGAAGACAGCGAGCTGAGCGATGAGCAGAAACAGGACTTCATCGAAACGCTCTACGGGGTCATGTTGTCCATGGTTGATCTGGGCATTGACCTACGCTCGGTAGGCTGTGGGCAGAATGCAGAAAACGGAATCTTTTCAAGCTCTGATCTGCTATTCTCAGAACACACAGACAATCAATCAGACCACGCTGCCCATGACGCCTTGCGCCAGTTGGCGGATAAGGAGGAGTCATGAAGGGAACACCAACCAAACAAGAATTAGACACACCCAAACGCGCCGTCATTTACTGTCGTGTGTCGGGAAAGAAGCAGGCCATTCAAGGCGCGGGCCTCGAAAGCCAAGAACATCGTTGCCGCGTCTATGCTGAACAGCGCGGATACATCGTCGATGCCGTCTTCCCTGATGACTTCACGGGCGGCGGTGATTTTATGAAGCGACCAGGCATGGTCGCGCTTCTTAGCTATCTCGATGCCAAGCCGCATGAGAACTATGTGGTCGTCTTCGATGATCTCAAGAGATATGCGAGGGACACCATCTTTCACCTCGAGCTGCGCCAGACCATGGCCGAACGTGGTGCCACCCGTGAGTGTCTGAACTTCACTTTTGAAGATACGCCGGAAGGCCGTTTCATCGAAACGCTCTTTGCTGCCCAAGGGCAGTTGGAGCGTGAACAAAATGCCCGCCAAGTCCAGCAGAAGATGAAAGCGCGCATGGAGACAGGCTATTGGATTCATAATCCGCCTGTCGGCTATCGCTACGAGACGGTCAGAGGGCGCGGCAAAGTCCTCATGCCACATGAGCCTTTGGCATCCGTTGTGCGAGAAGGGATCGAAGGCTATGCCTCGGGGCGGTTCCAGACACAGGCTGAAGTGAAGCGCTTCTTTGAAGACTTTCCGGACTTCCCGCGCAACAAGAGTGGGGAACTGGTCCAACAGCGTGTGACCGATATCCTGACCAACCCAATCTACACGGGCCATATCTGTTCTGAGACCTATGGCATCAACTGGCTCAAGGGCCATCATGAGGCGCTGATCACAATGGCGACCTTTGACAAGGTGCAGGATCGCCGTGCAGGCGTAGCTAAGATTCCGGCACGCAAAGACATTGGCGAAGACTTTGCCCTGCGTGGCTTTGTGTGCTGTGCCAGCTGCGGAACGCCGTTGCGGTCTTCCTGGTCTAAGGGACGCACCAAGAGCTATGCTTACTATCTGTGCCAAACCAAGGGCTGTGATGCCTATGGCAAGTCCATTGCCCGAGACAGAATAGAGGGCGATGTCGAAGCCGTGATCAAGTCACTCCAGCCAACGCAGAACGCCGTGGCACTGACCAAGGACTTGTTCCGCCGGGCGTGGGACTTTCGCCATGCACAAGCCACCAAACTCAAGGCCTCACTTCAAGACCACATCACGGGCATCGACAAACAGATTGATGGTCTGATGGAGCGCTTGCTGGATACAACCAACCAAGCGGTGATGCGGCGCTATGAGAACAAGATCGAAGCGTTGGAGCACGACAAGGCCCGCTACCACGATCAAATGGCCCAAATGGCGGGTCAAAAACGCAAGAGCTATACAGATCAGCTAGAACCAGCCCTGCAAATGGTCACAAGGCCCTGGAAACTCTGGGCTTCCGGCAATATCGCCCTGCGTAGGCTGGTCCTGAAACTGGCCTTTGAAGACCGTCTGCACTATGACCGGAAAACAGGCCCTAGAACCGCTGAATTTGCCATGCCTTTCAAGGCGTTAGAGCACGTTCAGGGTATGCATTTGAATAATGGTGCGGTCGAGAAGACTCGAACTTCCACCCGTGTTACCGGACAGCGACCTCAACGCTGCGCGTCTACCAATTCCGCCACGACCGCAAAATGTTCTGAAATTTCATCCAGAGCGGCGCTGATACCAAAGGCCGCTCATAGTCTCAAGGGTTGGTTTGATGGAAAGCGCGATTTTTTACGCACACGGCAAAAATGCGTGCATCATCAAAGCCTAGGGTCGAGACCCTAAAGCTCAGATTTGCCGATCTGTGTGATCGCCACGGCAATCGCATCGCCGCTGACAACAACTTCGGCCTCAGCGATCTGCATATTGTTGGCCAAAACCTTCACATGCTCGTTGGGCAGCGTTTCCAGTTCGATCACAGCACCGCGACCCATGCGCAGCAACTGATGCACCGGCATCACCGTGGAACCAAGCTCAACGGCGATATCGACCGAGATGCTTTCAATAGGGTTTTGCATCAGACACTGAAACTCATTAGGAGAAACGTTCGCTACTCACCATTGGCGCTGTATGGTTAACGCATGTTTAAGGCCCCAGCGATGGTTTGGCGCTGCAAAGGAAAACCGGGAGTTCCGACTCATTCTACGCGAAGAAACATTGGTCACAGATCGTCTGTTTGCTGCGGGTCCACCGATTGAGTGGCGGGTTGAGCCAGGTCTGGTTGCCTATGATTCTGCGGTTGAGGCGATGGAACAGCGTGTGGCGGCGATCCGTGCAGGCGATGCGCCTGAGCTCATCTGGCTGGTCGAGCACCCTGCCCTTTACACCGCTGGCACAAGTGCTGATCCGGTTGACTTGGTAGCGCCGGACCGTTTCCCGGTGATCAAGACCGGTCGCGGCGGCCAATACACCTATCATGGGCCTGGGCAGCGGGTTGCCTATGTGATGCTGAACCTAAATCGGCGTGGAAAGGACGTGCGCGCGTTTGTTGCTGGGCTGGAAGCTTGGATTATCCAAACGCTTGATCAATTCAATGTGCGCGGCGAACGGCGGGAAGATCGCGTGGGGGTTTGGGTCCAACGCCCTGAAAAAGCGTCACCAGTTCCTGGAACACTTGCCGAAGACAAGATTGCCGCCATAGGCATACGCGTGCGGCAATGGGTGAGCTTTCACGGTATCAGCATCAATGTGGAACCGGATTTGGAACATTTTTCAGGCATCGTTCCCTGTGGTGTGAGCGAACATGGCGTGACCAGCCTGGTTGATCTTGGTTTGCCTGTGACGATGGAAGACTTGGATATCGCGCTGAAGGCCGAAGCCGAACAGCTCTTTGGGCCTGTTCAAACCGCCTAAAGCGTTTCGCGTTAAACCTGCATCACATAACGCTGCCTGAAATCAAAGATTTCAACGCTTTATGTGACGCTCTATGCCTCTCATTGAACGCGAAACACTCTAATCAGCCACCCGTTCCCAGGCGCGTGTCCGCCGGGAAAAGGTTGGCCAAATGGTGAAATCGCTATCTGATGAGCGCAACAGCGCAATCGCCCCGTGATCGCGTAGCATTCTTTCATCGACAATTTGAGTGGCAGCGCAGTGGTTTGGGACAGGCAATGACGTGATCACGACGTCTGCTAGACGACAATCCTCTTCAAGTGCGGCGAGATCCAAAACGTGAGAGACTATCTTTCCATCTGGCAGATGCAGCACGCATCCCAAGGGATCGCATGTCCAATCGCTGGTGGGCCCAGTGCTCGGTGGCTCAAGCGCTAAGCGTTGCTGCCACATCTCCACGGAAAAAGCGCTACCGCGCGTTACAGAGCGATCCAGAAAAGCGACGCCATCTTCTTGTGAGGTCACATATGCGACCGTCGCTGCATCACGCTCAACGATAAGCAGGGGTGCAGGTTGGAAAACGCCCCAGAGTGGGATTGCCGCCAAAGCGCCCAGCGCCAACAGGCGCGCGCGCCCAACGAACAAAGCTGCAAGGCAACCAGCGAGTGTGAGCAGCAAAAGCGCTTGTGGCGTGATCGCAGCGATGGCAACGCGTGAGCCGTCTAAGGAGGCCACCCATTTTGCAATCACCATCACCAGATCAATGCCAAAGCCCATCACCATCAGGGCTGGCGCTTCCAAAGCGAATGGCGTGAGAAACAGAGCCATCAGTCCGGCCGGCATGATGATCAAGGATACCAACGGCAAGGCAAGCACATTGCCAAGCAGGCCGAGCGGGGCTCCAACCGAGAAATGATAAGCTGCAAAAGGTGCGGTCGCCAGACCAGCCACCAGCGATGTCAGGGCGATGCCGGACACAAGTCCGACTGGGCGCAATACAGGTGCCAAGCGGCTCGCCTGAAAAGCGTTGCGGATCTGCCAAACGCGCTGCGATGTTGTGAATGCGCCATAGAAAGCGACCAATGCCAGCGTGGCGGCAAACGACATTTGAAAGCTTGGGCCAAGAATGCTTTCCGGATGGATCAGCAAGACGATCAGCGCTGCAAAAGCAACGCCACGGATTGTAAGCGCTCGCCTGCTCACCATCATCGCCACAAGCACGATGACAATCATGATGAAAGCGCGTTGCGTGGCCGTGCTTGCGCCAGAAAGCATTAAGTAGCCGCTGGCAATCAACAACCCAGCAAGAGCAGCCCATCGAAGTGTGCCCTGTGCCGCAGACACTGATGGGTGAAGCGCAAGCAACAGGTTGATCACGGCAATGGCGGAAAGCGTCATCATCGCCATGTGCATGCCGGAGATCGCCAGCAGATGGGCCAAGCCAGCGCGCCGCAACGCCTCATAGCTTTCCTCTGAAAGGCCATCACGCTTGCCAACGAGCAATGTCGCCGCCAAAGCGCCGGTATCGCCAGGTAAGGTTTGCGCGAACCGCTGAGCGAGTTCGAGCCTTACACGTTCGATGCCATGAAACAGACGCTGCGGCGCAAACCCTTCTTGCACGGGCGTCTCGACCCGCGTTGGGCGGCCATAGCTGAAGCCCGTTGCGCCGATACCATCGAAATAGAGTTCACGACGCATGTTGCGCGCGCCTGGCATCACTGGCTCGGGTGGTCGGCCCAAACGCGCCAGCACATCGATCTCATCGCCAGGTGCAATGGTTCCTCTGTCGGCAATAACGGTGATGCGAATGCGCGCTGGCGTCCTGTCTGCTGCCAAATCCTCAACGGTTAAATTATCTAGCGTCAACCTGGCACGCGTTGCGGTGCGCTGTTCCACGCGCACAACGCTGCCGGTCAGACGCTCGACCGTTTCATCCAGAATCTGTGGAGCATCGGCCAGACGCGCAGTTTGGGCACCGAGAACCACACCAAGAATAAGAAATAAGGCCACCAAAGCCCCATACAGCCCAGGGCCAAACCGGGCACGCCACGCTAAAACGCCTAAGGCTAGCGCGGCCGGATAAAGCGCCCACAGTGCTGGCTCGTCAGGCAAAGCAAAATAGCCGATAAGCCCGGCCCCCAAACTAAAGATGAGCCAGGCTGGGGCATTGCCCATAGCCAAGGAGTCTTCGACGGCCCGGGTAAAGGCCAATGATGCTTTAGATAACAATGACTGTGGGCGATCTGCTGGATCGTCATAGCCAATGTCGCGGCGCCGAAATGGTCTCGTGCTGCCAGATGTAAGCCCTTCAAGCGCAATGCTTGAAAGGAAGCGTGGTCTCTGGCGAACGTCGGGCCCGTTTTCAGCCATAGCCAACACGCCACAGGGCTGGTGCCGCAACACCAATACTTGTGTGCCATGCCAGACATGGTAAGTGCGAGCACGCCATCTGCTAGGTCATCCCCCTCGCCGCAGCTGCGCCATTGCGCGGCCCGGCACGATCATCCTTTCATAAGAGAGCCCTGCCCGATATGAGCCAATCCGGTCACTCCAATGCGCCCTCGCCTGTCGTCACGCGTTTTGCACCCTCGCCCACCGGGTTTCTTCACATTGGCGGCGCGCGAACAGCCCTTTTTAACTGGCTCTATGCCAAGTCAGTCGGCGGTGTGATGCGACTGCGTATCGAGGATACCGATCGCTCGCGCTCAACGAATGAGGCCATTGACGCCATTTTGGACAGTTTGTCCTGGCTGGGTTTGGACCATGACGGCGAGACGGTGTTTCAGTCGCAGCGGGCTGAGCGCCACGCTGAAGTTGCGCATCAACTTCTCGCCGACGGCAAAGCCTACAAATGCTTCGCCACGCCAGACGAGCTGACCCAGATGCGCGAAGATGCGCGAGCTGCAGGCAAGCCGCCGCGCTATGATGGCCGCTGGCGTGACAGGCCAGCCTCCGATGCACCGGAGGACGCGCCTTTTGCAGTGCGGATAAAAGCACCGCAAGATGGCTTGACGGTCGTGGACGATCAGGTTCAGGGCGAAGTGAAAACGCCGAATAAAGACCTTGATGACTTTATCATTTTGCGGTCCGACGGCACGCCAACCTACATGTTAGCCGTCGTCGTGGATGACCACGATATGGGCGTAACCCACGCTATCCGTGGGGACGATCACCTGACCAATGCTGCGCGCCAAAGCGTGATTTATGACGCGCTTGGGTGGGATCGCCCGGTGTTTGCTCACATTCCCCTCATTCATGGGCCGGATGGGGCAAAGCTTTCCAAACGTCACGGCGCCGTGGGCGCTGAAGCCTATCGCGCCGATGGGTTTCTGCCGCAAACCATGCGCAACTATCTGGCGCGTCTTGGTTGGGCGCACGGCGATGATGAGATTTTTTCCACCGAGCAGGCCATCGAATGGTTTGGCTTTGACGGCATGGGCAAATCGGCTGCGCGCTTTGACGTCAAAAAACTGACAGCACTCAACGCGCACTATATGCGCGATCTGGACGCCACCGCGTTTCAATCAGCGTTTGAGACCAGCCTTTCGCACCTGCCCAACAAAGATAAGCTTCCCAGCCCGCTTGAAGGCGAAGCCAAGCAACGTTTTCAAGTTGCCCTACCTGGGCTGCGCGAACGCGCGCGCACTTTGGTGGAACTTATCGACAGCGCCGCCTTCTTGTTCGCAGAACGCCCGCTCACAATGGAAGAGAAAGCCGGGGCGCTCCTTTCCGATGAGGCGCGCGGTCACTTGGCCAAGCTTCATGACATCTATAGCGCACAAGAAGCGTGGCAGGCTGAAGCCTTGGAATCAGCAACCAAGGTGTATGCAGAGGAAGCTGAGATCAAGCTTGGCGCGATTGCCCAGCCGCTACGTGCCGCGCTGACCGGCTCAAAGACCAGCCCTGGCATCTATGATGTTCTCATTGCCCTTGGGCGTGAGGAGTCACTTGCGCGCATTGGCGACCAGATATCGGCCTAACTTTCTCAAGGCTCTGAAATTACGGCGAAATTTTCGCAGGCGGCGTTGTAAACAGGCTCTGTCTATGCGTCCTTTGGTGGCTTGTAGATGGCGGGTTAATTCGCTACCCACTCCCCACAGCCTGACCAATGGGTGCATTGCGGGATAGCCGTCTGTTTTTCTTTCAATGCGAAAGGACGGATGGATCGGCCTCGCCCAACCAACACCCCGGTTTGTTAGAAAGAGGAGAGCGTCTCATATGGGCGATACCACTGGCAAAAACACAGCGACACTAAGTTTGGATGGCAAGCAGCACGAATTCAACGTGCGCTCGGGCACCATAGGCCCAGATGTCATCGATATTTCAAAGCTTTATGCCTCAACAGGCGCGTTCACCTATGACCCTGGTTTCACATCCACTGGGTCATGCGAGTCTGAAATCACCTACATTGATGGCGATAAGGGTGTGCTTTTGCACCGTGGGTACCCCATCGATCAGCTGGCTGAGCACGGCGATTTTCTAGAAACCTGCTACCTGCTGCTGTACGGCGAGTTGCCCACTGGAGCGCAGAAAGCTGATTTCGATAACCGCGTGACCCGTCACACCATGCTGCATGAGCAGATGGCGCGCTTTTTCACCGGTTTCCGTCGTGATGCGCACCCGATGGCGATTGTGTGTGGCGTGGTTGGTGCGTTGTCGGCCTTTTATCACGATTCCACCGATATTTCTGATCCGCACCAGCGCATGGTTGCCAGCTTGCGGATGATCGCAAAACTGCCAACGATCGCCGCCATGGCGCTGAAATACTCCATCGGTCAGCCATTCGTGTACCCACGCAACGACCTGGATTATGCGGCGAATTTCCTGCACATGTGTTTTGCGGTGCCGTGTGAAGAGTACAAGATCAATCCAGTGCTTGCGCGCGCGATGGACCGCATCTTCATTCTCCACGCTGACCATGAGCAGAATGCCTCCACATCGACAGTGCGTTTGGCTGGTTCATCCGGTGCGAACCCCTTTGCCTGTATCGCTGCTGGTATTGCCTGCCTTTGGGGCCCCGCCCATGGCGGCGCCAACGAAGCAGCGCTTAATATGCTCGCTGAAATTGGCTCGGTTGAAAACATTCCAGCCTATGTGGCGCGTGCCAAGGACAAGGATGACCCGTTCCGCCTGATGGGCTTTGGCCACCGCGTTTACAAAAACTATGATCCACGCGCGAAAATCATGCAGAAAACCTGCCATGAGGTACTTGGTGAGCTTGGCATCACCGATGATCCAATGCTCGAAGTGGCGATGGAACTGGAAAATATCGCGCTGACGGATGAGTATTTCGTTGAGAAGAAACTCTATCCAAACATCGACTTCTATTCCGGCATCACACTGAAAGCGCTTGGCTTTGCGCCGAACATGTTCACGGTGCTCTTCGCGCTTGCCCGCACCGTCGGCTGGATCGCGCAGTGGAAAGAAATGGTGGAAGACCCACAGCAGCGTATCGGTCGCCCGCGTCAGCTTTATACGGGCCACGCGGCACGCGATTACGTGCCGATGTCACGGCGCAAATAGACGGCAAAACACAGATTACGAAGACCGGCCTTTTGGCCGGTTTTTTTTATGCCTTGAAGAGATACCTATCGACGATGCGGCGCGCACGTTGGGCCGGCGTCTTTTTGTCGGACCCCGCCATCACCTCATCGAGTTCTTCAAAGGATGCCACCTGCGCGCGCCGTTCTGGTGTATCGGTGGCCAAGGCCACCAAGGCCCGGGCCAGAGCCTCTGGCCTGGCGGTCTCATCCACATATTCGCGCACGACTGGACGACCGAGCACGAGATTGGGCAAGATAATGGTCCAGACTTTCACCAAGCGACGGGCAATATGCGCCAGGAAGTCCAGTTTGTAGATGACGACCATCGGAATGCCGGCCAAAGCCAATTCCAGTGTGGCCGTACCGGAGGCCACAATGGCCGCGTGAGCTTTGCGCATGGCCGCCCGTTTTTCCGCTTGTTCGCTCACCAAATCTACATGAAGCGGCCAGTCTTTGACTGTTTCAGCCAGCTTTGCCGCATGCTTGGGAACCGACGGCAGTATGTAGATTGGCTGCATCGCGTCGCCATCATCAGCCATCAATTGGTTGGTTCGCATCAGTGTATCGCGCAGGATCGGCATGTGGCGCGTTATCTCACCACCGCGGCTACCAGGCATAACCAGCACGGTTGGCGCCCCCGTGCCGAGCTGAGGGCGTTCACTGGGTTCTTGGGGTCGTAAGCTGTCCAACTCATCGATGAGAGGATGACCGACATACGTTGCTGGCGGCCCGCCCAGATCTTTGTGTGCGCCCACTTCAAAGGGCAGCAGCACCAACAAATGATCCATATAGGCCCGCATTGCCTTTGCGCGCCCAGGCCGCCAAGCCCAAACCGAAGGCGAGACCCAACCAACAATGGGGATGCTCGGGGCAGCTTTCCGCACACGCTTGGCCACTCGGTGGGTGAAGTCTGGACTGTCGATCAAGACCACAAGATCAGGCTCTGACGCGATGATCGCATCGCTTGTTTGCCTGATACGACGTAAAATCAACGGCAATCGGGCGATGACGGGCGCAAGGCCCATGACTGCGATGTCTTCAATGTCAAAAAGGCTTGTCAGGTCCTGTTCGGCCAGGCCTTCGCCCCCCAAGCCTTCAAAGGCCACAGCATCACCATGCATGGCCTTCAATTCAGCGACAAGCGAAGCGCCAAGGCGATCGCCTGACGCCTCTCCGACCACGAAGAACACCCGTTTAGGACTTTGGGGCGTGGCGCTCATGCCGACTTGTCCTCACGACCCGCTGGCACAAACGCTGATCGCGGTTCGGCCAACAGCGATACCTTACGCGCCTTGCAGCGCGCGAGTGTTTCCTCGCGCTGCGAGAGCAACACACGCCCGGCCTCCAGGGCGATAGCCATGAGACCTGCATCGGCGGCGTTCTCAACCGTGCGCGGCCCAATGGTTGGCATATCAAGGCGAAGATCTTGTTGCGGACGCGTGCACTTGGCCAAGACGCCAGCGCGGTTTGGCCCAGAAAAGCGTTTGGATTGACGCATGATGGCCACCCGCTCAAGCAGACCATCGGTGCCTTCAGCACCCTCCATAGCAACAAGCCTGCCGCCAATGGCCACAGCGCCCTGCCCCATGTCGAGGTGTCCGGCCGTCCAAGCTGCCTGCGTTGCCTTGGAAGCGTCCTGGCGCACCGCCTCGTTCGGTTTGGGTCCAGCCAAAAGGCCTTCCGTGGCCAACAAGGATGGCGCGACCTCATGAGCCCCAACCAGGTTAAAGCCAAGGTCGGCAAACAGTTTTGCCAGCTTGTCGAGAACCGACGAGTCGCCGCCAGCCAAAAGCGTTGTCAGCAGCTGTGGGAGCAACTGAACGGCGCCCCAATCGAGTTTTACATCTTTGTACTCGGGCCTGCGGGAAATGCTGCCGATGATAACAAGCTTTTGCGTGCCATGATCTTTCAGCTGCTGTTGAAGCGCACCGAACTGTCCCCATCCAACCTTTGTTTGGCGCACATTGCCATCCAGGTTGGAAAGGTCTGCTTCCTCAGCAATGCCGATGACTAACACAGAGTGACCGGCAGCTTGTGCCGCGTGAGCAACCTCAACCGGAAGATGTCCACCACCGGCGATAATCGCAAGATTGGTGTTTGTCGCATCCGCCATAGGCGGGGCTAGTCGCCTGAGTGGGGCAGGCACAGCGCCCGGTCAGAGCGTGAACGAATAAAATCGATCACCCGCTTCACGCTTGGGCTGTCCGGAAACATCTGTGCGACATCGTCAACACGCTCAGCCAGTGTCCCCTCATCGGAGAAGAGAAGCCGGTAAGCCTGACGGATGGTGTGGACCTCGTCGCGATTGAAGCCACGGCGACGCAGACCCACAATGTTAAGGCCGTTCAACGCTGCCCGATTACCGATGACCATGCCGTATGGGATCACGTCGTTCTCAACGCCGGTTAGACCACCGACAAATGCATGTTCGCCGATGCGCACAAACTGATGGGCTGCCGAGCCGCCGGACACGATGACATGGCTTTCCACCGTGCAGTGACCAGCCATCATGACGTTGTTGCCCAAAATGACTTGATTGCCGATGTTGCAATCATGCGCGACGTGAGCCGACGCCATAAGCAAGCATTGCTCACCGACCTTGGTGATCATGCCACCATGCTCAGTGCCTGGTTGAACGGTCACATACTCGCGCATTGTCGTGTTAGCGCCGATCTCAAGCGTTGACGGCTCACCGTGATACTTTAGGTCCTGCGGTCTATGGCCAATGGATGCAAACGGGAAGATATGACAGCCAGCGCCGACGGTCGTGCGCCCGGCAATCACCACATGGCTTTCAAGCTTGGTATGGTCGCCCAGTTTAACGTTGCTGCCGACATGACAGAACGGACCGATAGACACCCCCTCGCCAAGTTCTGCGCCCTCTTCAACAAGCGCTGAGGGATGGATGGTGGTGCTCAATCGGCTGCCTCCGGATGGACGATCATCGCGCTGATTTCAGCTTCGGCAACCTTGGTGCCGTCCACTTTGGCAATGGCGGAAAATTTCCAAATGTTTGCGCGCTGACGAACCTTGGTGACCTCATAGTGGAGCACATCGCCAGGAATGACGGGCTTGCGGAACTTTGCATTGTCGATGGTCATGAAATAAACCAGAGGCTGGACAGGACGCTTGGGGCTCGCCGCGATGCATAGCGCACCAGCCGTTTGTGCAATCCCCTCAATGATCAGAACGCCAGGCATGATCGGATGACCTGGGAAATGGCCCTGGAAATGTGGCTCGTTCATGGTGACGTTTTTAATGCCAACACCGTAGTTATCGCCATCCATGTCGATGATTTTATCGACCAGAAGGAATGGATAGCGATGTGGCAAATACTCAAGCAACTGTTGAATATCGGCAATGCCCAGGGATGTAGGAGTGTCTGTCATGTCCGTCATAGATCTTTGGGTCTGCGTAGAAAGCTAAGCCCTTACAGCATGTTCGCTGAAGAGGTTCAAATGGCTGGAGGGTAAAAGCCGGGGATCATCTGCGATCTCAACTGGATCACCCCTTATTTTTTGCCGAAGCGCTGCCTTGTTCACCCAGCCGCTTGATGGCGGCGAGCTCGCGGAAAACAGCGCGCGCGGGTTTGGCAGGCGTTCCAGCCCAGCGCGCGCCAGCAGGTACATTGTCCTTCACATTGGAAGCTGCAGCAACTTGAGCGCCCATCCCGATGCGGATGTGTCCCGCCACGCCGGACTGCCCACCAATGGCGACGAAGTCTTCCAATACAGATGAGCCAGCGATGCCCACATGTCCAACCAGAACGCAGTGACGGCCGACCTCCACATTGTGTCCAATCTGAACCAAATTATCGATTTTCGTGCCCTCACCAATGATGGTGTCACGGGTTGTGCCGCGGTCAATACAGCTACCCGCCCCGATCTCCACGTCGTCCTGAATGATCACGCGCCCAAGCTGTGGGACTTTGAGGTGACCCATCGGGCTCATGGCAAAGCCAAAGCCATCCTGACCGACATTGACGCCGCTGTGCAGGATGACCCGATCACCAACGAGAGCATGCTGGAGAACAGCTCGTGCTCCGACATAGCTATCGCGGCCCACCTGGACGTGATGCGCAACGATGGCGCCTGCGCAGACGGTTGTTCCAGACCCAATAGAGGCGTGGGCACCAATCACCGCGCCTGGTTCAATGGTTACATTGTCTTCCAATTGCGCCGTCGGATCGATATGCGCTGCTGGGGAAACACCCTCCGCAAGAGCCGCACCTTGTAGTTTTACGCCAGCTGGCACCATCAATGCAGCCGCGCGGGCAAAGTCGCGATAGGGCTCTTTGGAGATCAACCCAACGACATCACTTTGCAGCTTATCCTGGAAGCGGGCTGCCAAGATAACGCAGCTTGCCTGGGTTGTTTCCAGATTGTCGGCGTATTTTGCGTTGTCGAGAAAGGACAGTGTTGTCGGCTCAGCTTGTTCTATGGGCGCAACACCCGTGAGGTTTTGGTGTTGCGTATCAGGAGTCCCTCCTACCACGTCGAGACCAAGAGCCTCAGCAAGGCTGTGTGGCGTTTGCGGGACCAGCGGGGGGAAGAAGGCTGAGCTTACCATGGCGAATACACACAGGCAGTTGGACTTACTGGCTGTCTCTTAGCCTGGATCGCATCTGGTTGGCTATCGCTCAACTGCGCCATCATTGCGGAAAGCTCGCGGACAAAAAAGGCCGCAGCTTCAAAAAGCCACGGCCTTATCTTTGTTGCTAGCGAAGCGCCTAGCTGCGCTGAACTTAGAAGCGAGCGCCTGCACTGAAGCGGAAGGCTTCTTCCCTATCATAGGTCTCAGACGCCAATACGTGAGCATAATCTGCACGCAATGGACCGAACGGTGAATTCCAGATCAAGCTGGCACCAACCGATGCACGGATCGAATTGTCATCGTTGAGCGTGATGCCGCCTGCAGTAACTAGGTTGCTAACACTACCGACCGGGTCGAAGAGTGTACCAGCATCAGCGAACACTGCGCCACGGATACCGATTGCCTCAGTAACATATGGCAGGGCGAAATTGAGCTCGCCTGAGATACCGGCGTAGGTTGTGCCCCCCAGTGCATCCAACGTGGCGGCATCACGGGGACCTAGACTGTCAAAACCACGGACCAGGTCAGCACCTTTGAAAAATCCATCAACGATCAACAGATCGTCGTCATTCCACGACCAGACGTTACCCGCCTGGACACGAACTGATGCAACCAAATCCAAATCAGTCGACAACGTGCGGAACGCACGCGCATCGAATGTCGTTTGAACGTACTCGGCGTCACCGCCCAAACCAGCAACGGTCTGACGCAGGCGTGCAAAGTAGCCATCACGAGGCGTCGTGCGGTTGTCAACGGTGTCGTAAACCAGCGTCCATGTCAGATTGGAATTAACACGCTCGTTTGAATAGTTAGCCGCAGTTGGTGTTGTGAAATTCGGCGCACCAACCAACTGCAACACTGCCCGTGAGGCTGATGATCCAGCGTCCAAATCATATTCCGAAACATCCAAACCATAGCTCAGGCCAAAGTTCAGATCGTTGGTGATGGGAGCAACAATGCGCAGCGCACCGCCGGTTGCGATCGTTGTGTAGGCATTATCGTCTGAATCACCTGACTCGCGGCGATAAAGGTCAAAACCGGCCGCCAAACGACGCCCAAGGAAGTACGGCTCGGTGAATGAGAAGTCGAAGGTTCGATTTTCATCCAAGCCACCGCCGACAGCCGCGCGCACAAATTGTCCGCGACCTAGGAAGTTGCGTTCCGTTACCGAAAGCTCAAGCGTCACACCCGACGTTGTCGAATACCCGACACCGAACGAGAAATCGCCAGTTGACTGCTCAACGACCGCAACATTGAGAACAATGCGGTCAGAAGCAGAGCCTTGTGAGGTTGTGATGCGAACACTCTCAAAGAACCCAAGCGCTTCAAGACGCCGCTGGGCACGATCAACCAACACCCTGTTAAAGGCATCACCCTCGGCAAAATCGAACTCGCGGCGGATTACATAGTCACGTGTCCGGGTGTTGCCGGAGATGTCGATCCGCTCAACATAAGCGCGCACGCCTTCATCAACAAAATAGGTGAGGTCGATGGTGTTATCGGCGGCATTGCGATCGCCGCGTGGGCGAACTTGCACAAAAGCATAGCCATAGCTCGACACTTCGATTGTCAGCGCCTCAATGGAACGATCAACGGCCGTTGCATCGTATGTATCACCAGGGCGCGTTTCGAGAACCGAATAGAGATCTTCTGGATCAAGCTCACGCAGCGTGGAGTCGATTTCAACATTGCCGAACTGATAGCGCGGGCCTTCATCCACCGTGAATGTGATGAAAAAGACGTTCTGCTCACGGTCAAGTTCAGCAACCGCTGAGACAACGCGGAAGTCAGCATAGCCTTCGCTAAGATAGAACCGGCGCAGACGCTCGCGATCGGCATCCAAACGATCGGGATCGTAGACATCTGCCGAAGACAGGAAGGATAACAACCCGGACTGCTCGGTCGTGATGGTGTCGCGAAGCTTGCCGTCACTGAAAGCCTGGTTACCAATGAACGTGATGCGCGAAACGCCTGAACGCTCATCTTCTTCAATTTCATAAACCAGATCGACGCGGTTATCACCAACTTCGATCAGCTTTGGCTCGACGCGCGCGGCAAACCGACCATTACGGCGGTAAGCTTCTAGAATGCGCTGTGTGTCCGACTGAACAGCGGACTCCGTCAGCACGCGGCGCGGCTCAAGCTGCACAACAGTGCTGAGCGCCGAATCGTCAATACGACGATTGCCTTCAAAGACGACCTGACGGACGACTGGATTTTCAACGACCTGAACCAGCAGAACATTACCGCGACGCTCAAGTGAAACGTCGGAGAAAAGACCGGTTGCGAAAAGTGACTGCAATGACTCGTTAAGGTCACGTGCACCGAAGTTACGGCCTGGCACCACTGTGACGTAGGAAATGATGGTGGAGGATTCGATCCGGCGATTGCCTTCCACTTGGATGGAAGAGACTGTGGCGGCATGGGCAGCACTTGGCGCAAGCGATACGGTGCCATTTCCTGCTGAAATCGATAGCGGAAGCGCCGCCATCATCACCGCAAACACAAACGAAATACCCAAACGGTTCATAGTCATTACAATCCTTTACCCCTTGCGAGGCACATCAATCCCGCCGAGTCACTTCGGCATCGCATACCGTCTTCTATCGAGGCTGACGTCAGACGCAAGCCATCGAAGCCTTTGGCAAGGCAATTTATGGACCTTTGCGGCACTTAGTTGCACGCACGCAACGGTCACTTAACCTTTCATAAGCGCACATCACCGCATCAAGTTGACGATGTCGTTCCACGTGGCGAACACCATCAGGAACATGACCATCGCCAAACCGATGCGAAATCCTATCTCCTGGCTACGTTCGCTCAGTGGTTTCCCGCGGACGGCCTCGGCGGCATAAAACGCCAGGTGTCCGCCATCGAGCATGGGAATGGGGAACAGGTTCACCATGCCGATGGAAACCGAGATCACGGCCGTCAGTTGCAGCAATGCAAGGAAGCCGAGCGTTGCGACATCGCCGGAAATTTTTGCCACCCGCACGGGCCCAGACAACTGGTCAGGGGATTCCTGGCCAACCAAAATGCGCCCAATGTAGGTAAGCGACTGGGTGATAACGAGGCCCGTTTGCTCCACGGCGCGGCCCGTGGCTTCCAGCGGCCCATACTCGATAATCGTCACATCATCGGGATCAGCCTCATGGACAACACCCATAACGCCGATCCGCTGCATGTTGCCAAACCCATCATCCATCTCTCGCCTGTCAGGCACGATGGTCAGATCAAGAAGAGTTCCTGCGCGATCGAGCGTAAAAACCAAGGGGCGTTCGGCGGAAAAGGAAACTATGCGCTGAACTTGCGCGAAGGTTTCAATCGGCTCACCATCGATGGCAACAACAACGTCCCCGCCTTCAACACCAGCGGCCTGCGCAGCCGATCCTTCCTGCACCGTATCGATGCGAGGCACGGTAACGCGTTCGCCCAGCGTGACGAAGACGCCAGCAAAAATCACAACGGCAAGGATGAAATTGGCAAGTGGTCCGGCAAACACAACAGCAGCGCGTTGCCATAAGGGTTTGAGATGGAAGGCTTCTTGCTGCTCTGCGGCGCTCATTTTTGCCAGCTCAGCATTATCCGGCACACTTGCGGCGTTTTCATCGCCAGCAAATTTCACATATCCGCCAAGCGGGATTGCTGAGAGCATCCATCGTGTGCCGTGCTTATCTGTTGCGCCCAGCAGTTCAGGGCCGAAGCCAACAGAGAACGTGCGCACACCAACGCCGCACCAACGCGCGACGGAAAAATGACCGAGTTCGTGGAAGAACACCACGACCGTCAGCACAAACAAGAAAGGCACAATCGTTCCCAAAAGAAACGATCCGCTGCCTGCGATGAGTTCCATTCCCAAAATCCCTTTTTCCCAAGCTTGCCTTAGCTTGGTGCGCCTATCCGGTGCAATTGATCATCGATGATAGCGTTAGCAAGGTGTTGTCCTTGCCGATCAGCCGCCAACACATCCTCAAGCGACACAAAGGATGCAATCGATGAGGTGCCCAATGCCTTGTCCATGGTCATTGCCACGATGGCGGCGATTTCATGGAAAGCGCACTTGCCTTCAACAAAAGCCTTTACCGCGACCTCATTGGCAGCGTTAAACAGCGCCGGCGCTGCTGCGCCTTCCCGCATAGCATCAAAGGCAAGGCCAAGCATCGGGAAGCGCTCAAGATCGGGCGGCTCAAAAGCAAGCGTGCTCAAAGTGGCCAGATCCAGTCGTTCGACTTGGGGCGCTTGATACCGGTCTGGCCATGCCAAAGCCGCAGCGATGGGCGTGCGCATATCCGGCATACCAAGCTGCGCGAGCACCGACCCATCAGCGTAGTGCACCATGCCGTGGACAATTGACTGGGGGTGGACAACCACTTTGATCGCATCTGGGCCCATGGCGAAAAGATGATGCGCCTCAATCACTTCCAGCCCTTTGTTGGCGAGCGTTGCCGAGTCGATGGTGACCTTTTGCCCCATCGTCCAGTTCGGATGGTTCAGCGCATCCGACAACGTCGCCGAGCGAATCTGCTGTGCACTCCACGTGCGAAAAGGTCCGCCGGATGCAGTAACGGTTATCGCCTCGATCTGCGCGTTGTTGTTTTCCTCAAAGACTTGAAACAGAGCATTGTGTTCGGAATCCAGCGGCAGGATGCGCACGCCTTTGTCAGCAGCCCGTTTCATCATCACTGGCCCAGCGCACACAAGTGCTTCTTTGTTGGCTAACGCAACGGTGTTGCCGGCTTCAATGGCAGCCATTGCTGGCTCGATGCCAGGGGAGCCAACCATGGCGCAAACAACCAGATCAGCGGCTTCGGCAGCGCTTGCGATCACTGCCTCTCGACCAGCAGCAACGTCGATGCCTGTGCCTGCCAAAAGATCTTTGAGCTTTTGATGGTATTGCTCATCGGCCACCACAGCCCGTTCGGCAGAAAGTGCCTTGGCGCGTGCGGCGAGTTTTTCAACGTTGGAATGCCCGACTAGGCTAGTGACGTGAAACCGATCGCGATTGGCAAGCACAATGTCAGCTGTGCTGTCGCCGATTGAGCCGGTAGCGCCGAGAATGGCGATAGATCGCGCTTGATTGCAACCGGACATGATCAGCCGTTCCCTAATGTCAGAAGGCCCTCAGCAACGGTGCCCTGCTCTTTCAATGACAGTCCGATCAGAAAAGCGGCCGCACTTGCGAACACCAACCCATCGACCCGGTCCATGAAACCACCGTGCCCGGGCAAGAGCGTGCCAGAATCTTTGGCGCCAAAACGCCGCTTGAGGCCGGATTCAAAAAGATCGCCGGCCTGCGATGCCACACTCAAGGCCAGCGCCATCAACGCGATGTAGGCAACTGAGACCAGCGTGAGCGCGTGGGTTGAGGCGCGCGCCGAGACATGAACGTCCGCCCAAGCAATATAACCAACGCAGACCAGGATCGCTGCCAAAGCGCCGGAAATCGCACCGGACCACGTCTTGTTCGGTGATACTGATGGCATGAGTTTGGGTCCACCAATGGTCCGCCCGCCAAAATAGGCAGCGATATCAGTCGCCCACACCGCTGCGAACACAAAGAGAATAGCCGATAACCCGACACTGTCGTGGCCGCGCAGGCTCACCAGGCTCACAACAAGCCAGGAAGCATAGGCAACGCCGGTCAGTGACCAACGCTTGGGGCTCTCCAAAAGCGCAGCGCCCAAGGCTACAAAAAGCGAGCCGATACCAACCGCCATGGCCGCCACTGGCCCAAAGAAATAGGCGACAGACGCCGCGGCCCCGACGACCAACATGCCCAGCACAAGCCGGCGCTGCGAGTTGGGCCCCGTCAAGCGTTCCCATTCGATGAGCACAAAAAAGCTGAGCACAGAGAAAGCGACCACCAAGATAAGGCCGCCTGTCCAGGTGGTCACCAAGGCGACAACCATCAACACGATCCCAGATAGCACACGCTTGGCCAACTCAGAGAGCGGACGGCTGGTGGAATCCTTATCAGAGGTTGGCGGCATTGGCGCGGTCATCCGCCATGGCATAGGGCCTCTGGCCTGATTTGACCAGATCGCCAAAAGCGGCGGTTTGCCACTTATGCCGTAGCTGCGTTTGCGGTCGTGACGCGACCGCCAAAACGGCGATCTCGGCAACGGAACGCTTCTAACGCATCATCAAGCGCAGCGGCATTGAAGTCCGGCCAAAGCGTGTCCATGAACACAAACTCGGCGTAGGCAGCCTGCCATAGCAAAAAGTTCGAGAGGCGCATCTCGCCGCTGGTACGAATAATGAGATCAGGATCGGGCATACCGGATGTATCCAGTGCGCCTGCGAAAAGCTCCGGCGTGATGGCATCGGCGTCGAGCACGCCTTTGGCTGCCTGATCGGCAAGCTTGCGAGCAGCGCGCACAATCTCATCGCGTCCGCCATAATTGAACGCAATGTTAAGATAGAGATTGCGGCCATCACGCGTGACGGCTTCCGCATGCTCCAAAAGTTCGCGGATATCTGGCGCTAGATCATCACGCTCGCCGATCACGCGAACTTTGACACCATTGGCTTTGAGTTCGCCGAGATCGCGCTTGATGAACAGCCGCAAAAGCATAAGCAAGTCGCGCACTTCGGCTTGTGGACGCTTCCAATTCTCAGAGGAAAACGCGAACAGTGTGAGGTACTTGACACCGCGCTCACCCACGTCCCGCACAGCTTGACGTAAGGCTTCAACTCCCTTGCGATGACCTTCAACGCGCGGCAGCCGTCGCCCCTCAGCCCAACGCCCATTGCCATCCATGATAATGCCAATGTGGGTGGGGACGCGACCAAAGTCATCGGTAGACGTCGAGACGCCCAGAGGCTCATCCTCAAGATCGTGAAGGCGCGCAGCGGCTGACGGTGGGTTCATGGTGTTCTATCAAGCATTGATCAAACGCGTGGCGTCTAAACCTGCATGATCTCCGTTTCTTTGGATGCGAGCATCGTATCGATTTCGCCAACAAAACGATCCGTCAGTTTCTGCACCTGATCGGATTGGCCGCGTACATCATCCTCTGAAAGTCCATCAGCTTTCTTAATGGTGTCCAATCCATCGCGGCGCACATGGCGAACAGCGATACGGGCCTGCTCGGCATATTTTTGAGCAACCTTGGTCAATTCGGTACGGCGTTCTTCGTTGAGCTCGGGAATAGGAAGGCGGATGTTGGTGCCATCCACCACCGGATTGAGGCCTAGATTCGACTGCCGTATGGCTTTTTCCACCGCAATCAAGGTGCCTTTGTCCCAGACGTTAATGGAGATCATGCGCGGCTCAGGTACGCTGACGGTTGCTACCTGCGTCATCGGCATCATGCTGCCATAGGCTTCCACCATGATCGGCTCGACCAGACTGGATGACGCGCGCCCTGTGCGCAGGCCGCCAAACTCCGTTTTTAGGCTAGCAACTGCGCCCTGCATGCGCCGTTCAACGTCGCCAAGATCGATATCATCACTCATCGTTTTCACCCTACACGCATGGTTTAAAATCAAACGGCCAAGAGAACGCTAGGCCGCTGGGAAAGCTCTATCGGATTGACCGCCTGGAGTTCCACCCCATCATGGCGTGATCCGTGAACCAACATCTTCACCAGCCACAACCGCCCCAAGCGCGCCAGGCTGATGAATGGAGAACACAACAATGGGCAGTGCGTTATCACGCGCAAGGGCAAGGGCGGCCGTATCCATCACCTGCAGGCCTTTCGCCAACGCTTCATCCAAGCTGATCTTGGTGTAGCGCGTGGCGTTGGGATCTTTTTTGGGGTCTGCGCTATAAACGCCATCGACCTGCGTTGCCTTCAACACAGCGTCCGCGCCAATTTCCGCAGCACGCAACGTCGCGCCTGTATCGGTGGTAAAAAACGGGCTGCCGGTCCCACCGGCCAAAACCACCACGTCACCAGCCTCCAACGATGCAAGCACAGCGCGCTGGGAAAAGGTCTCACACATGGTTGGCGCGGGAAAGCCAGAGAAGAGGTTGGAGGATGAACCTGCCTCGCGGATAGCCTCGCGCAGCGCAATACCGTTTATCAGTGTGCCCAGCATGCCCATATGGTCGCCAGCTACGCGGTCGCCACCCTCAGCTGCCATGCGCGCGCCGCGAATGATATTGCCCCCGCCGACGACGATGGCGATCTGTGTGCCTTTGTTGGCACAATCAGCAATCTCACCAGCGATGCGCTTCATCGTCGCCGCGTCGTGACCGAACCCTTGTGGGCCAGCCAGCGCCTCGCCGGACAATTTCAGCAAATAACGGGGTGAAGAATCAGCCACTGTTGACCCTTTGATTGAATGGGCACCGGATACAGCAAGGGTGCCGCGCTGTCACGCGGCACCCTCTGGTTTTTCGTAAGGTCATTGTATAAAGGCTTAGGCCTTGAAACTCAGCCTTGAGCGACCGCGGCCACTTCAGCGGCGAAGTCTTCTTCTTCTTTCTCGATGCCATCACCAAGCTTGAAGAGCGCGAACGCTGTCATGGTGATTGGTGCACCAACATCGCCTTCGGCATCTTTGATAGCCTGTGCCACGGTCACATCTGGGTTCATGACGAAGGATTGGTTCAAAAGAACGCTTTCTTCGAAGAACTTGCGGATGCGGCCTTCCACCATCTTTTCGATGATGTTTTCAGGCTTGCCTGACTCGCGGGCCTGCTCGGAGAACACATGACGCTCACGCTCAACAACGGCTGGATCCATGTCATCGACAGACAAAGACAATGGCGTGGTCGCAGCCACATGCATAGCGACCTGACGGCCAACACCAGCCAGGGCTTCAGCATTGCCGGATGATTCCAGCGCAACCAGAACACCAATTTTGCCAAGGCCAGGCGCAACAGACGAGTGCACATAACTGGCAACAACGCCTTCACTGACGCTGAGCTTGGCAACACGGCGCAGGTTCATGTTCTCGCCGATTGTAGCCACAGCATCTTTGATGCTGGCATCAACGGTTTTGTCCGAACCATCCAATGTTGCAGCCTGCACCGCATCGAGCGAGCCGTCCGTGCCAAGTGCGGTTCTGGCGACACCCATCACCAAACCCTGGAACTGCTCGTTGCGGGCAACGAAGTCTGTCTCAGAGTTCAGCTCGATCATGGCAGCTTGCTTGCCATCGGCAACCAGGCCAACAAGACCTTCAGCGGCAACACGGCTGGCTTTCTTGGCCGCGCGAGCAAGGCCTTTGGTGCGCAGGTAATCGACGGCGGCTTCCATGTCGCCATCGGTTTCCACCAACGCTGCCTTACAATCCATCATGCCTGCGCCAGTGGTTTCGCGCAGTTCTTTCACGGCGGCTGCGGTGATTGCGGCCATTGCTCTGATCTCCTATCAAGTGTGTCGTGCCGTATCAGACATCACCCATTTGGGCCAAATTATCTTGACGGCTTTCCTGTGCGGGAGGTCTTGCCCGATCAAGTGTGACACGGCTGTGTCAAACTTAATGGCGATGCACCATCTCGCAGTGGGGGTTTAAGTGTTTACGGGTGAGCAGCATGTATGGGTACGCTGCTCACATCCTTCAAGTCGGGCCCACCGGGCCACTGCCATGCATTGGGCGCAGATTAAGCGCTTGGCTTTTCTTCAGCGGGTGCTTCGGCTGTGGCTTCTGCAGCGGCAGCTTCCTCAACAACAGGTGCTGCCTCTTCGACCGCAGCTTCGGCTGGCGCTTCTTCGGCTGGTGCTTCAGCAGCAGCTTCTTCAAGCGCAGGTTCGACCGGCGTTTCTTCGGTTGCACCCAGATCGATGCCCATGCCGGTTTTGTTGCGGCCAATGCCATCGAGCGCAGCGCGCGAGATGAGATCACAGAACAACGCCACCGAACGACCGGCATCATCATTGCCTGGAATTGGGAAAGTGATGCCATCTGGGTTACAGTTGGTATCCACCACAGCAACCACGGGAATGCCCAAGCGGTTGGCTTCTTTGATGGCGATCGCCTCTTTGTTGGTGTCGATAACGAACATCATAGAAGGCAGGCCCGGCATGTTCTTGATACCGCCAAGCGCACGCTCAAGCTTATCGCGCTCACGGGTGCGCAGCAGACGCTCTTTCTTGGTCAGGCCAGACTCTGGGTTGGCCAGAACCTCTTCCAAGTGCTTCAAACGCTTGATCGAATTGGAGATCGTGTTCCAGTTGGTCAGCATTCCGCCGAGCCAGCGGGAGTTCACATAATACTGGGCGCAATTGCGCGCGGCTTCAGCGATAGGCTCAGAAGCCTGGCGTTTGGTGCCAACGAACAGAATGCGACCGCCATCGGCCAAAACGTCTGACACAGACTGCAGCGCACGCTGCAGCATTGGTGCTGTTTGGCCAAGATCGAGAATGTGGACGCCGTTACGCTCACCGAAAATATAGGTTCCCATACGTGGGTTCCAGCGGTGAGTTTGGTGTCCAAAATGGGCGCCAGCTTCCAGAAGCTGACGCATGGTGAAGGCAGGAAGTGCCATGCGGAATGTCCTCTTTTCCGGTTTAACCTAGCGCACCGTAGGGCCATCACTCAGGCCGAGGCCTGTAGCCCACCGGATGGTCGATAAACTGCCATCGACCGGTCGGTGCGTGTGGAATGAAGGGGCGCTTAGCCGGTTTTGCGGTGCAACGCAAGCGCAAGCGACCGGTTCACTTACTTTCTAGCGCGCTTTGCGTTTGATCGACGCGATAGGCAGTGAATTGCCACCCACGTAAAACGCCAAACCCACTAGATGAGCTTGGCATCTTCCACGCCATACAGGGCGCGTACGGCACCGGCCACCTGGGGCGAAATGTTATACTGCCCAGGCAGTGCCACTTCAACTTCCTGGTTGGCTTCAAGATCGATGACAATAACGCTCACCTCACCGCTGGAACCAGGCTTGATGCAGCTTGAAAGCGAGGCAACCGTTTTCGGTTCACGCATAAAGACTTGAAGACGCTGCTTGCTGGTCTTGGCTTTTTCATCGAGCGGTTCAATCGCTGTGATACGCAAGCGCAAGTCGCCATCGTTCATGCGGCCAGCCACGCTGAGCAGCAGCGAACGACCTGCTTTCACATGGGTGCGCACGTCTTCGATCTGCTCTTCGTAGGCCGCCACCTCATAAAGCCCGGAATGATCGGTGAGCTTGATGATCGCCATTGCCCGACCATCACGGGTGCGGCGCTCATAACTGTCTGACACCACACCAGCCAGCCGTGTGGCATGCATCGGCCCTTTACGCTCACGCCCATTGGGATTGGCAGCTGGCATGTCCTCTTCGTCAGACTGCTTGGTGCTGACATCGGCCAAAAACTGTCCATAAGTCTGGATGCGCAGGCGCTCAAGCACCTGTTCATAATCATCCAACGGGTGCGCGGAGAAAAAGAAGCCGAGCGCGTTCAACTCATTTTGCAGACGCTCTGCCAGTGGCCATTCATTGCCACCAACAACCAGATCGGTCTGGTCGGTGGGCGCATCGCCAAACAAACCGCCCTGCCCTGAAGCGCGATCCTCGTGGCGACTTGCCGCCTCTGCCATCAAGCGGTCCACCGACCGCGAAAGCCCGGCACGCGAACCGTGCAAACTGTCGAACACACCCGCGGCGATCATGTTTTCCAATGAGCGCTTGTTGATGATGCGCGGATTGATGCGCGCGACCACATCATCAAGCGAGGCAAAGGTGCCATGGGCCTCACGGATGTCTGCGATGTGATCCGCAACGCCCTCGCCGACACCTTTGATCGCACAAAGCGCATAGTCAATTGCGCCATCACGCACCGAGAAGCGCGCGAGCCCGTGATTGATCGATGGTGGATTGACGGTGATCCCGCGTTTGATAGCGTCCTGACGGAAATCGGCAAGCTTTTCGGTGTTGGTGAGATCGTACGTCATCGACGCAGCCAGGAACTCCACCGGATAATTGGCTTTCAAATAGGCCGTTTGGTAGGAAACCAGCGCATAAGCGGCGGCGTGAGATTTGTTGAAGCCATAGTCAGCGAACTTTGCCACCTTTTCAAAGATGTCGCTGACGACGCGCGCATCCAGACCGCGCTCTTCAGCCCCTTGCAGAAAGCGCGATTTTTGCTTCTCCATCTCTGAGCGGATCTTCTTGCCCATCGCGCGGCGCAGCATGTCCGCTTCGGCTAGCGAAAAGCCCGACAGGACGCGGGCGATTTCCATCACCTGCTCTTGGTAGACGATGATGCCGTGGGTTTCTTTGAGCACCGGTTCCAGCAGCGGATGCATATAGTCCGGCTCTTCGTGGCCGTGCTTAATGGCCGCAAAGCGCGGAATGTTGCTCATGGGGCCAGGCCGGAAGAGCGCAACCAGCGCGATGATGTCTTCAAATCTATCCGGTTTAATGCTGAGCAGCGTGCGCCGCATGCCGGCCGATTCCACCTGGAACACGCCGACTGTGTCCGCCTTGGCATAAAGCTCATAGGCTCCTGGGTCATCAAGCGGGATCGTTTCCAGATCGATTTCGATCCCCCGCCCTTCGAGCAGACGCAGTGTTTCTTGAATGATGGAGAGGGTCTTCAGCCCAAGGAAATCGAACTTCACCAGCCCGGCTGGTTCGACCCATTTCATCGAATACTGCGTGACCGGCATCGGCGTGCCAGGTTCACGGTAGATTGGCACCAACTGATCCAGCGGACGATCACCAATCACCACGCCGGCGGCGTGGGTGGAAGCGTGGCGGAACAGGCCTTCTAAGCGTTGGGCAAGATCAAGCAGCTTGGCAACAATCGGCTCTTCTTGAGCCGCCGCACGTAGCGTATCGATCTCTTTCAGGGCACGGTCGAGCGTATAAGGATCGGCAGGGTTGGCCGGCACCATCTTGCACAGGCGATCCACTTGGCCGTAGGGCATTTCAAGGACACGCCCGACATCGCGCAACACCGCGCGCGCTTGCAGCGTTCCGAAGGTGATGATCTGGGCAACGCGATCATGACCATAGCGGTCCTGAACATAGGTGATCACTTCATCGCGCCGGTCCTGACAAAAATCGATGTCAAAATCGGGCATCGAAACGCGCTCAGGGTTCAAGAAGCGCTCAAACAGCAACCCGAACCGCAGCGGATCAAGATCGGTGATGGTCAGAGCCCAGGCCACAACTGACCCAGCGCCAGAACCGCGCCCTGGTCCGACCGGAATGTCATGCTGCTTGGCCCACTGAATGAAGTCGGCAACGATGAGGAAATAGCCCGGGAACTGCATGCGCTCGATGATCGAGAGCTCAAATTCCAGACGCTTGTCATAGTCTTCGCGCGTCGTGTCCGGCGCCAAACCATTGGCTTCCAGACGCTCATCAAGACCGGCCTTTGCCATACGCACCAGCGCTTCGGTTTCCGTTTCCTCACCATCAGCGTCGTTGCCGGTGGTGAAGTGCGGCAGAAGCGGTGGAGATTCTTTGGGGCGGAAGGAGACGCGTCGAGCGATTTCCAGCGTGTTGGTAATGGCTTCAGGACAATCGGCGAAGCGACGGCGCATCTCGTCCTGGCTGGCAAACGCGTGCTCAGGTGTCAGGCGCCGGCGATCATCATCAGCGACCAGCCTGCTCTCAGCGATGGCAAGCAGCGCATCATGCGCTTCATAGTCCGTTTTGGCTGAAAAGAAGTTTTCGTTGGTGGCAACCAGAGGCAAGTTTCGCGCATAGGCCAGCGCAATGAACCCAGGTTCTGTTGCCTTCTCCTGCTCTGTCCCGTGGCGTTGAAGCTCAATGTAAAGCCGGTCCTGGAAGACACTTTGCAGTTGATCCAGGCGTTGCTCGGCCAATGCTTTGTCGTCTTGCCAAAGTGCCTCGCCAATTGGGCCATGGGCGCCGCCCGACAAACAGATGAGGCCGAGATGCGCGGCGCTCAATTGATTGATCGTCAGTGAGGGCCCCGCGCCTGCACCATCCTCATAGGCCAATGACGCCAGCGACAGCAGGTTGCCAAAGCCCTCTTCGTTCATCGCAATGAGAACGACAGATGGTACCGTATAGGCTGCATTGCCTTTGGCACCTGGTTTGCCGGCGATCTTACCGCCGCCGCTTTCGTCCTCGCCATCAAACAGGACCGGGATTTGCAGACCAATAATCGGCTGCATGCCTGCCTTGGCGGCTTTCTCTGAGAACTCCAGAGCGCCGAACAGATTGTTGGTGTCGGTGATCGCCACCGCGGGCTGACCGTCGGCCTTGGCCAGCTCGATTAGTTTGGGAACTTGTAATGCCCCCTCAAGCAGCGAGTAGGCTGAATGCGAGCGCAAATGAATGAAGGGCTGGTTAGCCAGTTCGGAGCTCATCGGCTCAAGCCTCTTGCATCTTGGGTCAAGAACTTAAGCTAAGCCTCAAAGGAGCGAGGCAAAAGAGCGATGCGCGCACTTCGATGTTTATGCACAGCTCAACATGTGCGCCCAGCTTCGGCCCGGCGGCGCACCGCTACCCAATCAAACCAACGGACATCACCAACAGAGCGATAACGACCAGTGCACAGCTGTCTTTGAGAACCAACATGTCCAACTCCCTACATAAGAACATGTAGAGAACATAGTTCTATTTTTGTTCTCACGTCAAGCGCGATGCCGAATCAAATTCTCAGCGCATCTAAGCAGCTGATTCTATGGGTTCTTTGCCGACAACCTTGCCATCTTCCAGCGTGATGATGCGATCTGCGCGGGAGGCAAGTTCCATATTGTGGGTCGCTATCAGTGCAGAAACACCGGCGGCGCGCACAAGCGCCAAAAGCACCTGGAACACGTGATCTGCCGTGCCGGGGTCCAAATTGCCGGTTGGTTCATCGGCCAGCAAAAGGCTTGGCGCATTGGCCATGGCGCGGGCGATGGCCACACGCTGTTGCTCACCACCGGAAAGTTCAGCGGGGCGATGCGTCGCGCGGGGTCCGATGTGAAGATAATCGAGCAGCTCCATGGCCCGGTCACGCGCCGTCGCGCGATCAAGCCCAGAGATCAGCTGCGGCATCATCACATTTTCCATCGCATCAAACTCAGGCAGGAGGTGATGGAATTGGTAGACGAAGCCGATTTCCTCGCCGCGCAAGCTTGAAAGGTCTTTGTCATCCAGGCCGGTGGTATCGCGGCCATTGATCAGCACTGTTCCACTGTCAGGGCGGTCCAACAGGCCGCAAATGTGCAGCAATGTCGACTTACCAGCACCGGACGGAGCGACCATGGCCACCAGCTCGCCTGGATGAACCGCGAAATCAGTGTTTTTCAGGATATCGAGACGGGCTTCACCGGTTTGGAAGCCGCGCCAGACATTGTGCAATTGCAGTCGGGGGGCGTCACTCATAGCGTAGCGCCTCAACTGGATCGAGTTTGGCGGCGCGCCAAGCAGGGTAGAGCGTTGCGAGCAGGGAAAGCGTGAGAGCAATGACCAGAATCGCGATCGTTTCCATCGGGTCCATGTCGGCGGGCAAACGCGAGAGATAATAGAGTTCCGGTGAGAACAATTCCGTGCGGGTCAACGTGGAGATGAGCTGGCGGATGTTTTCCGCATTCAGGCAAATGATGGTGCCCAAAACAAAACCGCAGGCGGTGCCAACCAACCCAATGCTGGCGCCGGTCATCACAAACACCCGCATGATAGCCCCACGCGAGGCGCCCATGGTGCGCAGGATCGCAATGTCACGGCCCTTATCCTTGACCAGCATGATCATGCCGGAGACGACGTTCAGCGCCGCAACCAACACAATCATGGTCAGGATCAGGAACATCACGTTGCGTTCCACCTCAAGCGCGGCAAAGAAGGTGAGATTGCGCTGGCGCCAATCCACGCTGAACAGCGAACGCTCGGCGGCGTTTTCGATGGTGGCGCGCATATCGCCAATCTGGTCTGGGTCTTCGACATAAACGTCCACGCCAGAGACGGTGTTGCCCATGTTGAAATAGGCCTGGGCTTCGGTGAGCGGCATAAACACAAACACCAGATCGTATTCGGACATGCCGATCTCAAAGATCGCCTGAACCTCGTACGCCTTGATGCGCGGTGTCACGCCAAAGGGTGTTACCGAGCCGCGCGGCGTGACTATGGTAACGCTATCGCCAACGGCCACGCCTAATTGAGATGCGAGGCGCGAGCCGATGATGATGGTCTCTGCGGGCTCACCTTCGGGCGGGTCAAACCCATCAATCGTGCCGCCGCGTAGAGACTGCGCCAGAGCGGGCAGTGAGAGCAGATCATCCTGGCTCATACCGCGCACAACCACGCCATTGCTGGCATTGGAGCCGGATGCCAGAGCCTGGCCTTCAACAAAGGGAACGGCGATTTCTACACCATCAACGCCGGTCACGCGCATTTGCACATCGCGGTAGTCATCAAACGGTCTATCGACCGCCTGCAAAACCAAATGGCCGTTGATGCCAAGGATCTTGTCCAGCAACTCTGCGCGGAAGCCGTTCATCACGGCCATCACAACAATCAGCGTTGCCACGCCCAGCATAATGCCCAGGAACGAGAAGCCAGCGATCACGGAGATAAACGTCTCTTTGCGGCGGGCGCGCAGATAGCGCAGTGCGATCATCCGCTCGAACCGCGAAAACGGGCCGTTCTTGCGCGCAGGCTCTTTGGCCGCTTCGCTGGTTGCTGCACTCTGGTCGGTAACGCTCACCAAATCATCACTCCTCTGGCCGCGAGGTGTGGCACGATTCGCCATCAGTCGGCGAGCGCGCCTGCCAAGGCTCTTGCCAAGTCTCGAGCCAAGGCTCTAACCAAGGCTCTGGCCGTGTCGCTCAGCATGTCTCTAGCTTTGCGTTAGCGTCGCAAACCAAGGCCAAAGTGAGGAGAAAGAACGGGTGCTTGCGATCAAGACGCTGTTAGCGCGGTCACAGCAGCTTCAGGGCTCATCAATGTCCGCTCACCGGTTTTGCGATCTTTGACTTCCACTTCACCGTTTTTCAGTCCTTTTGGACCGACGATGATCTGCTTGGGCAGGCCAATCAAATCCATCTGAGCGAACTTGGCACCACCACGCGCATCTGTGTCATCGTAAAGCACATCCACACCCTGTACCTGCAATTGCGACTCAAGCTGTGCACAGGCCGCATCGCATGCCTCGTCGCCGGCGCGCATGTTGATGATGCCGACATCGAACGGCGCCACCGAGGCCGGCCAAACGATCCCGTTCTCATCGTGGGATGCTTCGATGATCGCTGGCACCAGGCGGCTTGGACCGATGCCATAGGAGCCCATTTCGACCGGCACATCTTTGCCGTCGGGACCGGTGACCACAGCGCCCATGGGTGCAGAATATTTTGTGCCGAAATAAAAGATATGGCCCACTTCAATACCACGGGCTGATACGCGCCGCTCTTCAGGTACGTCGGCTTCGAAGGTGGCCTGATCATGCATTTCGTCGGTTGCTGCATAGGGCGCGGTGAAGGGTGCCACCAGATCGGACAGATCACCTGTGAAGTCTGTGTCCGCGCCAGGGATAGGCAGATCAAGCATTGCCTTGTCGCAGAACACCTCGCTCTCGCCGGTCTCGGCCAAGATGATGAATTCGTGACTTAAATCGCCGCCAATTGGCCCTGTGTCAGCCTTCATGGGGACGCTGGTTAGGCCCATGCGCGAGAAGGTGCGCAAATAGGCGACGAACATCCGGTAATAGGCGCGACGTGCCGCCTCGGCATCCAGATCGAAGGAGTAGGCATCCTTCATCAGAAATTCGCGTGAGCGCATGGTGCCGAACCGTGGGCGCACCTCATCACGCACCTTCCACTGGATGTGATAGAGGTTGAGCGGCAAATCCTTGTACGAGCGCACTCCCGATTTGAAGATCGCGGTGATCATCTCCTCATTGGTCGGACCATAGAGCATTGGGCGATCGTGACGATCGGTGATGCGCAGCATCTCCTGCCCGTAAGCGTCGTAACGCCCCGATTCGATCCAAAGATCAGCTGGCTGCAGCGTCGGCATCAGCACTTCAATCGCGCCAGAGCGATCCTGCTCCTCGCGGATAATGGCACAGATCTTGTCCAGAACCCGCTTACCCAGCGGCAGCCATGAATAGATACCCGCTGCTTCCTGGCGGATCATACCAGCACGCAGCATCAGCCGGTGTGAGACGATTTCCGCCTCACGGGGTGTTTCTTTGAGCGTCGGCAGAAAATAGCGCGACAGGCGCATGGCAGGCCTCTTCATCAGGGGAGCTTCATGTTGCCTGCGCATCTGCATGAAAGGCAGCGGCAAAGGCAAGCCGATTGTGGTGCCGATAATGGTTCTGTGGTCGCTCGCAGCCCTAACAGGGGTCGTTTTGGCGGATGGAGAGACTGGCGCTACCGCCTTGGCTTTGGAGGGATACACCCTGTCTGCGCAATCGCAATCCGGTTTCTTCATCCCAGCCATAGATTTGCTGAATATTGGCAGATGGGCCGACATCCGCCGGAAGTCCCAAGCGCACTGTGCGCGCATCAGCGTAGGGAATCACCACCGGCGCGCTTTGCTGCGTGCAGTTGGATAGGTGATGACGGTTGCTCAGCGACTCTGCTGCCCCATCGCTCGCCACAAAAGCTGCCGTAAGAGTCGATAGCGCGACCGTGAACGCTGATTTTTGCATCATCTTGATCATGGAACGAGCATAGCATGGGCCATGCCAATAGGTGTGGATGCGTTTGCAACGCGGTAAACGCGCGTAAAGTAGTATGAATGGAAGACCTTTAGGCCGGCTGACTCTGGGTCACCTATGTACTATTACGCAGGGTTCTTGGGGCTTACGGACACACTGATTGGCTCATGACATTTGTTGTGCGGTGCAGCACATTTTTTACGTGACACCCAACGGGAAAAACGCCTACAAAGTGGCCATAAGCGGTGCCAAACCGCACAAATAAATGCCAGTGGCTCAAGTCTCGGGGGGAGACGCGGGGTTAATTGGATTACTACAGGCAGGATCGAAAGATCCTGCCTTTTTATTTGCAATCAATCTGTTAAAGCGATTTTCTAAAGTTGCCTCGAAGCCGCGTCGGGGCGTTTGGCAAGCCAAGCAGTCGGGAGCGACAAAGATTCGTGTGTTACATTAGCTTATGACTACAAGCTATTGATTCCATTCGCCTGGAAGCGGTACGTCCATGATCGATAGACCGGAATAGACCATCACCCAATAAATCGCGGCGAAAACGAGGCTCGCCACAATCGTGTTGCGCACAACGATGCGAACAATGGATGTTTTGTCTGGCGCGCTGGCGGGAGCGCCCGGCACAACCTCACCAGCTTCACCTTGCGTGCGCACGCCAAATGGTAAGACGGCAAACAGCGTCACCCACCAGACAACAAAATAGATCGCAACAGCGCTGCCTAGAGCCATGCGCTAAACCTCTTCCAGCTCAATCAATGTGCCGTTAAAATCCTTGGGGTGCAGAAAAAGCACCGGTTTGCCGTGCGCACCGATTTTCGGTTCGCCCGATCCAAGCACCCTCGCCCCGTCGGCCTTCAGCTTGTCACGTGCCACCATGATGTCATCGACCTCAAAGCACATATGATGGATGCCGCCCGATGGGCTGCGGTCCAGAAACGCCTGAATGGGCGAGCCTTCGCCGAGCGGCTCCAACAGCTCCACCTTGGTGTTCGGCAGTTCCACAAAAACCACTGTCACACCATGATCAGGCTCAGCCTGCGGATCAGACACCGATGCGCCAAGCTGATCGCGATAGAGCGACGTTGCCGCTGCCAGATCCGGCACGGCAATGGCGACATGGTTGAGACGACCAATCATCAGGTAGCGTCCTTATCAATCAACAACGCATGCACGTGTACCACAGGACGCTTGCCCCAGGCTTCGCGCACTTTGCCGCGCACGGATTTGCGAAGGCTCTCCGACACACTGTCCACATCGCGGCGACGGGCCATCGGAAGCGCACGCAAAGCTTGGCTTGTGGCCGTTAGGACAAAGCTATCGGCATCCTCATCATCCAATTGATCAGGCAGACCATCGACAATTACCTCGATGTCACTGACAAGTTTGCCGGCTCCAGACAGCCCCAAGGCAATGGTGATGACACCAACCTCGGACAAAGTGCGCCGCTCATAGACACCGCTATCGCCCGGCAAGGTCAGCAGATTGCCATCCTTGACGTAGAAGCTGGATTCGATGCCGTCGATGATATCAGCGCCATCGGCGCGAATTTCCAAAATGTCGCCATCATTGACGATGGTCGCACCATAGCCATGGTCTTTGGCAAGCTTGGCGTGGGCATTCATGTGTCGTGCCTCGCCGTGTACCGGCACAATCGTGGTGGGCTTGAGCGCTGAATAGAGATGCACCAGCTCGCCGCGTCGCGGATGGCCAGACACGTGGATCGGCGCATCAGCATCGGTGATGATCTTGATGCCCGTGGCCGCCAGCTTGTTCATGATGCGCAGCACGCCTCGTTCATTGCCAGGAATGATACGCGAGGAAAACACCACCGTGTCGCCACGGGTCAGCGAAAGATGCGGGTGGTCATGCTCGGCTGTGCGTGAGAGCGCAGCACGCTCTTCGCCTTGTGAACCGGTCAGCAGAACAAGCGCTTTGTTGCGGGCAATGCGGTCAAACCCACGCATGTCTTCAATCGGCGGCAGGTCGGTGAGAATGCCGAGATCAACACCCACGCCGATTACCCGTTGAAGTGCCCTGCCTGCCAAAACCACTGTGCGACCAGCGTCACGCGCTCCGTCGAGGATCGATTTGATGCGCGCCATGTTGGAAGAAAACAGCGTGATACAGATGCGTTGCTCTGCCTCGGCAATCACTTTGGCCAGCGCTTTGCCAACTTCTGCCTCGGTGGGGCTTTCGCCATCGCGCATGGCGTTGGTGCTGTCGCCCATCACCGCATCGATAGGCCCGGCGTCTGCGAAAGCTTTGAAATCAGCCAATGATGTTGGCTCGCCGATGATCGGTTCTGCGTCCAGCTTCCAATCGCCGGTGTGCACAACACGGCGGTCGCCAGCCTCGATCAGCAGCGAATGGCTCTCTGGAATCGAGTGCGAAACCGGCACAGCGGTGATGGTGAAATCACCAACGGTGAAGGGCGCACGTGCTTCAAAGCGTTCAAATGGGATCGCTTTGGCCACTTGGTCAGATGGGTTCTTTGCCTCCAACAGCGCTTGAGCAAAGTTGCTGATGTAAACCGGTGCCTGCAAATGCGGCCACAGGGTCAACAGCGCGCCGATATGATCCTCGTGCGCATGCGTGATGATAATGCCATCAAGCTTGTCACGGCGCTTTTCGATGTAGCTGATATCGGGCGTGATGAGATCGATGCCTGGAAGGTCCGGCCCGGCAAACGACACGCCACAGTCGACCATGATGAACCGGCGACCCCGCCCAGAACCATAGCCATACAGCGCCAAGTTCATGCCGATTTCGCCCACACCGCCCAGCGGCATGAATGTGAAGGTTGGAGCTTTGCTCATGGTGGCTCTTCTTTTGTGGTCCAGCGCCTTGAACGCAGAACCTATTGCGACTTGATGACGATATCGCCGGTGCGGATGGCGCGCATGGCGCCGGAGTCCAGCCGTACCATCAAGGCACCGTCGGATGCCAGATGGTCGAAGGTTCCCTGTAGGTTTTCTGTCCCCGTGCGCAGGGTGATAGGCGCGCCAATACCGGTGGCGCGCTGCGTCCAAGCTGGAATGATGGATTGCGGCGCGTTGTGCAATTGCGCCAAGCTGTCGCTCAACGTCTCACGCAGGGTGGCGAACACGTCTCCTGGCGCTGCCGTTGCCCCCTGCTCGGCAAGATGCGTGACAGTGCGGCCATCGATAACTGGAGCGTGTTCAATGTTGAGGCCAATGCCAATGGCGATCAGTGGCGTATGGCCCGTTGGCGTTTTTTGCTCGATCAGGATGCCAGACGTTTTAGCGCCATCGATCAACACGTCGTTGGGCCATTTCAGGCCGATGGCGCTTTGGCGCTCTGGCGGCAGATGCCTGGCGATGGCGTGGTAGACAGCCAGCGACACGGCAAAGGGCAAGAGCTGAAGTGCTTGTGGCGGCGGCGTGACGTAGGTCGAATAGAGATTGCCAGGCGCTGAAACCCAGAGGCGGTCCATTCGCCCCCGGCCCTGCGTCTGTTCATCGGCCGTCAACCAAAACGGCACCGCCTCGCCTTGGCCAACCATGGTCCAAGCTTCAGTGAGCGTGGAGCCGACGCTTGCGAGGTGGAAATGTGGCGTGTTCGGCAAGGTTAGCTAGAACAAGCTCGCCGCAGCGCGGTCAGCCCATGTCGTAAGCGGGCCTGCGACGAAGACAAAGAAGATCACAAACAGGCCCGATGCCCAGGTCACCGTGCGCAGTTCAATCGCCGCTGGCACAAAGCCCTCAACCGGCTCATCGAAATACATGATCTTGATGATGCGAAGATAGTAGACGGCACCGACAACGCTGGCGAGCACGCCGATGATCGCGAGCGCATAAAGCTCTGCCTCGATCGCGGCCAAGAACACAAAATATTTGGCAAAGAAGCCGGCCAGCGGTGGGATACCCGCCAGCGAAAACAGCAGCATAGCCAGGAAGAAGGCCTGCAAGGGGTTGGTCTTGGAGAGACCGGCAAGTTCGTCAATCTCTTCGACCATGCCGCCTGCCCGGCGCATGGAGAGAATGATCGCAAACGCGCCGAGAGTCATGGCGGCGTAGATCGCCATGTAAATCACCACGCCCTGCACGCCAGCTTGCGTACCAGCCGCGAGCCCTACGAGCGCGAAGCCCATGTGGCCAATGGAGGAATAGGCCATCAGGCGTTTGATATTGCGCTGACCGATAGCCGCGAACGCGCCAAGCACCATGGAGGCGATGGCAACAAAAGTGAGCACCTGCTGCCATTCACGCGTCGCAGGCTCGAATGCATCCACAGCCACGCGCACGAGCAGTGCCATGGCAGCGATTTTTGGCGCGGCAGCGAAGAAAGCGGTGATGGGCGTGGGCGAGCCCTCGTACACATCCGGCGTCCACATGTGGAACGGCACGGCAGAAATCTTGAAGACGAGCCCGGCCAGGATGAACACAAGACCGAAGATGATGCCGGTGGAAACACCGCCAGACTGAAGTGTAGCAGCGATGGGACCGAACTCGGTGTGGCCGGTAAAGCCGTAGACCAGTGATGCACCGTAGAGCAGCATGCCGGACGAGAGTGCCCCAAGCACAAAGTATTTCAGGCCAGCCTCAGATGCGCGGGTGGAATCCCGGTTGATGGCGGCGGTCACGTAGAGCGCCAGTGACATCAGTTCCAAGCCAAGATAGAGCGCGATCAGCGTGGTGGCCGACACCATCATGCCCATGCCGAGCGTTGCCAGCACGATGAGAATTGGCAGCTCAAAACGGCCATAACCCTCACGCTGCACGAAATCGACACCCAATGAGAGCGCAATCGCCGCAGCTGCAAAGATCAGGATCTTCATCGTGCGGGCGAACTCGTCCATCACGAACGCACCGTTCATGGTCATGCCAGCGGGTGCTAGCATGGTCAGCACCAAGGCAACCACAAACAGGCCGATGGCCAAGCCGGTGATGAGGTTGGTGCTGTCAGCTTTGCGGAAAACGCCAAGCATCAGCATCACCATGGCGCCAATGGCCAGAATGATTTCTGGCATCGCGGGCATCAGGTCTGGAAGGGCTGGCTGGAGCATGGGTGTCTCGAAAGCTTACTGAGTTGCGGCCATGTTAAGCGCATCTGCAGCTTGCAGAGCTTGCTCAACGCCGGTGACCATGTTGGCGACCGATGCGGCTGTGACATCGTTGATGGGCGACGGGTAGACGCCGAAGAAAATGGTGAGAAGAACGAGCGGCACGAGCACGATAAGTTCGCGGGCGTTCACATCGGTGATGGTTTTCAAGTTCTCTTTTTCCAGCGGACCGAAAATTACCTGGCGATAGAGCGACAGCGCGTAGCAGGCCGACAGGATCACACCTGTGGTCGCAAGCAGCGCCACCCAAGTGTTGGCTTGGAACGCGCCCATGAGCGTGAGGAACTCGCCGACAAAGCCAGACGTGCCTGGCAACCCAACATTGGCCATGGTGAAGATCATAAAGATCGCAGCATAAAGCGGCATGCGGTGAACGAGACCGCCATAGGCTTTGATCTCGCGGGTGTGCATACGGTCGTAGACGACACCGACGCACAGAAACAGCGCACCGGAGACGATGCCGTGCGAAATCATCTGGAACAGTGCGCCCTGGATGCCCTGCTCATTGAGCGCAAAGATACCCATGGTCACAAAGCCCATATGGGCCACGGACGAGTAGGCAATCAGCTTCTTGATGTCCTCCTGCACCATCGCCACCAAGGACGTGTAGATGATCGCAACCACGGACATAGCGAAGACAAGCGGCGCGAACAGTTCGCTGGCCTCGGGGAACATCGGCAGTGAAAAGCGCAGGAAGCCGTAGCCCCCCATCTTCAACAAGATACCGGCCAGGATCACCGAGCCTGCGGTTGGCGCTTCCACGTGGGCGTCGGGCAGCCAAGTGTGGAACGGCCACATTGGCATCTTCACCGCGAAGGACGCGAAGAAAGCGAGCCACAGCCAGAATTCCATGCTCGCCGGGAAATCATGGGCCAGAAGTAGTTCGATATCTGTGGTGCCAGCGCTCCAGTACATCGCCATGATGGCGAGCAGCATCAGCACCGAGCCGAGCAATGTGTAGAGGAAGAATTTGAACGAGGCATAGATGCGTCGCTTGCCGCCCCACACACCAATGATGATGAACATCGGGATCAGGCCGCCTTCAAAGAAGATGTAGAAGACAACGATATCAAGCGCGCAGAACACGCCGATCATCAGCGTTTCGAGCACCAGGAAAGCGATCATGTACTCTTTGAGGCGCGTTTTGATCGCAGCGCTCGCCAGAATACAAGCAGGCATCAAGAAGGTGGTCAGGATGACGAACAGCATCGAAATGCCGTCCACGCCCATCTTGTACGTGACCAGGCCGCCCAGCCACTCGCTCTCTTCCACCATCTGGAAGCCAGGGTTGGAGTTATCGAACCCACCCCAGATGAACAGCGAGACGATGAACGTCACAATGGTGGTGAAGAGCGCGATATTGCGAATGTTGCGCTGGGCAATGTCATCATTGCCGCGGATCAGCAGGATCAGCGCGACACCGACAAGCGGCAGGAACGTGACGATGGAAAGGATAGGCCAATCGATCATGGTTTAGACGCCCGCCGCAAAGACAAAATAGGTGATGAGCGCCGCCACACCGATCAGCATGGCAAAGGCGTAGTGATAGACGAAGCCGGTTTGCAACTTCACCACACGGTTGGTGATATCCACCACGCGCGCAGCAATGCCATCGGGGCCCATGCGATCGATAATCTTGCCGTCGCCGCCTTTCCAGAACAGGCGACCGAGCCACTGCGCTGGGCGCACGAAGATCATGTCGTAAAGCTCATCAAAGTACCATTTGTTGAGCAGGAACCGGTAGAGAATGTCGTGACGCTCGGCCAACTGGGCAGGCATGTGCGGTGAACGAATGTACATCCAGTAGGCCAGCAAGAAGCCCAAGATCATCATCACCAACGGTGAGCGGATCACCCACTGCGGCACCTCGTGCAGCGCGTGCAGGATGTCATTGGTTTCTGCCATGAAGATTGCTTCACGGAAGAAGTGATGGAAGCCATCCTCGTACACAAATGAGTGCTCAAACACGATGCCAGCCAGCAACGCGCCAACAGCCAGCAGCGCCAGTGGAATGGTCATCACTTTCGGGCTCTCATGCACATGGCTCATAACATCAGCTGATGCGCGCGGTGTGCCATGGAAGGTCAGGAAAATGAGACGCCACGAGTAGAAGCTGGTGAGCATCGCAGCAAGCACGGTCATCCAAAACGCGTAGCGGGCAACGCCATCGCCAGCAGCAAACGCAGCCTCAATGACCGCATCTTTTGAGAAATAGCCGGCAGTGTAAGGGAAGCCGGTCAGGGCAATCGTGCCGATGATCATCATCGCGTAGGTGAACGGGATGTGCTTCCAGAGACCACCCATACGGCGCATGTCTTGCTCGTTGGAAACCGCGTGGATCACCGAGCCTGCACCAAGGAACAGCAGCGCTTTGAAGAAAGCGTGCGTGAACAGGTGGAAGATGCCAACCGAATAGGCGCCAACACCGAGCGCCACAAACATGTAGCCGAGTTGCGAACATGTTGAGTAGGCGATCACGCGCTTGATGTCGTTTTGAACCAGACCAACCGTGGCAGCGAAGATGGCCGTCGTGCCACCAATAAAGGTGACAAAGGCCAATGCGGCGGGCGCGTATTCGAAGATCGGCGACATGCGCGCGACCAAGAACACACCGGCCGTGACCATGGTGGCGGCGTGAATGAGCGCGGAAACAGGCGTTGGGCCTTCCATCGCGTCCGGCAGCCAGGTGTGCAGCAGGAACTGGGCAGACTTACCCATCGCGCCCATGAAGAGCAGCAAGCAGATGGTGGTCAGCGCGTGCACTTCCATACCGAGGAAGTTGAACGTGGTATCGGCGTACTGCGAGGCTTCATTGAAGATCACGTCAAACTCGGCTGAGCCGAAGAGCACGAAGACACCGAAAATGCCGAGCAGATAGCCAAAATCACCCACACGGTTGACGATGAACGCTTTCATGGCCGCAGAGTTGGCGGACGCTTTCTTGTACCAGAAACCGATCAGCAAATAGGAGGCAACGCCGACGCCTTCCCAGCCGAAGAACATCTGCAACAGATTGTCGGCCGTCACCAGCATCAACATGGCGAAGGTGAAGAGCGAGAGGTACGCGAAGAAGCGCGCGCGGTGCTCGTCATGGCTCATATAGCCAATGGAGTAGAGGTGAACGAGCGCGGAGACCGAGTTCACCACCACCAGCATGACGGCCGTCAGTGTGTCGAGGCGAAACGCCCAATCGACCGTGAAATCGCCGGAGGAAATCCAGTGCAGCACCTGCACACGCTCATGGCCGTGCACATCACCGAAGCCAGTCTGGATGAAGACGATCCATGACAGCACCGCACCGATGCCAACAAAGCTCGTGGTGATGATTTCAACTGGGCGATCGCCAAGGAGCTTGCCGAAAAGGCCTGCAATCAAAAAACCGATCAGCGGCAGAAAGACGATGGCGGACAACATGGCCAGATCAGCCTTTCATCATGTTGATGTCTTCCACCGCGATGGACCCGCGATTGCGGAAGAAGACAACGAGAATGGCAAGACCGATGGCAGCCTCGGCAGCGGCCACGGTGAGAATGAAGAGCGCAAAAATCTGCCCCGCCAAATCGTTCAGATAGAACGAGAACGCAACCAGGTTTAGGTTCACGGCAAGCAGTATCAATTCCACCGACATCAAAATGATGATGACGTTTTTGCGGTTGATGAAGATCCCGAACACGCCCAGCGTGAACAGGATCGCCCCGACCGTGAGATAGTGGCCAAGTCCGATGGACATGTGCGTATCTAACCCCCTGATCGCCGTGGAAGAACCCGCGGCGGCAAACTCTTAAAGACCTTGGCCCGACTTCACCTTGACCACTTCAATGGCGGTTTCAGGTGTGCGTGCGTTTTGAACATTGATATCCTGCCGCTTGACGCCTTCGCGGTGGCGCAGCGTGAGCACGATGGCCCCAACCATCGCAACCAGAAGCACCAGGCCGGCGGCTTGGAAGAAGTAGACATAATCAGTGTAGAGCACGAGGCCGATGGCCTCGATGTTGGAAATCTCTTCCAGCGGCGGCATAGGCAGCCCTGTGTCGAGGGCGACCTCGGCATCCAACACCGTGGCACCAAGCACCAAAATCAGCTCGAGGACTAGGATCACTGCGATCAGCGCGCCAACAGGCAGGTATTGCAAAAATCCCTGCCGCAGTTCGGCGAAATCCACATCCAACATCATGATGACGAAGAGGAAGAGCACAGCGACCGCGCCGACATAAACAACCACCAGCAGCAGCGCTAAAAACTCCGCGCCTACCAGAATGAACAGGCCAGCGGAATTAAAGAACGCCAGTATGAGAAAGAACACCGAATGCACCGGTTGGCGCGCGGCAATGACCAGGAAAGCAGATGCAACTGTGATGGCGGCAAATAGATAGAAAAAGAAGCCGGTAAGAACCATCTAGACGCCTGTTTTGCCGCTGAACAACGCGGACATACCTTCTCATCATTTCATCGCCGCGAGTGCGCGATGCCATTACATACATCAGCGCCCTGGGCGCTGCATTTCAAATCAGTGTTGCCATCCCGCAAGCTCGCTTGATTGGGTGGCGTGTTAGCCAAAGCAAGAGGGGTCGTCTAGCCCAACTTTTTATCGTTGGAACCGACCCTTTTCGCCCTAGCGGTAGTCTGCGTCCATCTCCAGAGATTTGGCGATGTCACGTTCCCAGCGCTCGCCGTTCTCCAGCAGCTTTTCTTTGTCGTAATAAAGCTCTTCACGCGTCTCGGTGGCGAACTCGAAATTCGGCCCTTCAACAATTGCATCCACAGGGCAAGCCTCCTGGCAAAGGCCGCAATAGATGCATTTGACCATATCGATGTCGTAGCGGGTTGTACGCCGCGTGCCATCGTTGCGGCGTGGGCCAGCTTCAATGGTTATGGCCTGTGCCGGGCAGATCGCCTCACAGAGCTTACAGGCAATGCAACGCTCTTCACCGTTAGGGTAGCGGCGCAATGCGTGCTCACCGCGAAAACGCGGGCTCAAATAGCCTTTTTCATACGGATAGTTCAGCGTCGCCTTGGGTTTGAAGAAGTACTTCATCGACAAGACGAATGCGCCCACAAACTCCTTCAAAAGGAGCGATTTGGCGGCTTGATCGAGCTGCATGCTGGTCTCCTTAAAGTGGGGTTAGGGCGCTGTGCCGGTGAATTGCAGGAAGGCGGCGACAATCACCACCATGGCGAGCGACAGCGGCAAGAAAACTTTCCAGCCAAGGCGCATCAGTTGGTCGTAGCGATAGCGCGGCACGAAGGCTTTCACCATGGCAAACATAAAGAAAACGCCGAGCGCTTTGATGGAGAACCAAACGATGCCGGGCACCCAGGAAAGCGGTGGAATATTGATGATTGGCAGCCAGCCACCCAGGAACAGAATGGTTGTCAGCGCACACATCATGGCGATGGCAACATATTCGCCCAGCATAAACATCATGTAGGGGGTGGAGCCGTATTCGACCATGAAACCGGCCACGAGCTCTGATTCAGCCTCGGGAAGGTCAAACGGCGGGCGGTTGGTTTCGGCCAAAGCCGAGATGAAGAAGATGATGAACATCGGGAACAGCGGCAGCCAATGCCAATCAAGGAATGATGACGGCAAGCCGATGCTCGTGCCGATGCCGGTGTTTTGCGCCAGCACAATTTCCGACAGGTTCAGAGACCCAACGACCAGGAGCACCGTGATGATCACGAAGCCAATGGACACCTCGTACGAGACCATCTGGGCGGCAGAGCGCAGTGCACCAAGGAACGGGTATTTCGAGTTCGAGGCCCAACCGGCCATGATGACGCCATAGACGCCGAGCGAAGAGATCGCGAGAATGTAGAGGATGCCGACATTGATGTCGGAGATCACCCAGCCTTCAGCAACAGGGATCACCGCCCAGGCGAGCAGTGCCAGCGACACTGTGACGAGCGGCGCCAGCAAAAACACGGTTTTGTCAGCGCCGGATGGGATGACCGGCTCTTTGAGAACAAATTTCAAGAGGTCGGCGAACGACTGCAGCAGCCCCCACGGGCCAACCACGTTGGGTCCACGGCGCAGCTGGACCGCGGCCCAGATCTTACGGTCTGCGTAAAGAATGTAGGCGATAACGATCAATAACGTGACGAGAAGCAGCAAGCTTTGCGCCATCATGATGATGAGCGGCCAAGCGTAAGTGGACCAAAAGGCTTCCATCGGGCTTACTCCGCCGCCACGGCCATATCCGGCCGGTTCAATGTCGCCGAGCACTCGGCCATCACCTTGGAGGCGCGAGCAATCGGGTTTGTCAGGTAAAAATCATCAAAGGCACGGGCAAACTTCGCCTTGCCAGCGTTCTTTGGCGCCTTTTTGGCCAGATCGGTAAGCACCGATGCATCGGCCTCAGTGATCTGCTCAAGCTGCGCCAAGTGCGGGTGCTCGGCGTAAAGCGCGGCGCGCAACTGCTCCAGCGTGTTGTAGGGCAGCGTTTTGCCCAGTTTTTCAGAAAGTGCGCGCAGGATCGCCCAATCTTCCTTGGCCTCACCAGGTGGGAACGCGCCGCGCTGAGTTTGCTGCGGGCGGCCTTCGGTGTTCACATAGGTCGCTGATTTTTCGGTGTAAGCGGCGCCGGGCAAGATCACGTCAGCGCGATGCGCGCCGCGATCACCATGGGTGCCGATGTAAACCGTGAACGCGCCGTCAGCGATCTCCAGCTCATCTGTGCCGAGATTGAAGAGCAGATCGACGTCGCCGCCAGCAATGGCGCCAGCATCTTTGCCACCTTTTCCAGGCACAAATCCAATATCCAAAGCGCCGACCCGGCCAGCGGCGGTGTGCAGCACGTTGAACCCGTTCCAGTCGTCACGGACGACACCGATCTTTTTCGCAACCGAAGCTGTCAGCGCAAGCACGTCCGCACCGTTGGGACCAGACAACGCGCCTTGGCCGATGATCATCATCGGGCGTTCAGCTTTGGCAGGTGCATGATCGGCAAGCTTGCCCAGCGCTTCGACGCTGTCGCCGAGATGGGTGTAATCGTAGGTCAGATCGACGGCCTCACCGATGAGACCAATCATGGTCGGCGCGGCGCGCCAGCGCTTGCGGATGCGGGCGTTGAGAATTGGGGCCTCAACGCGCGGATTGGTGCCGATCAGCAAAATCGCATCGGCATCTTCAATGCCATCAATGGTGGAATTGAAGAGGTAGCTTGCGCGTCCGTGGGCTGGGTCCAGAGCGGTGCCATCGGTGCGGCAGTCCATATTGGCTGAGCCGAGCGCTTCCATCAGGCTTTTCAGCGCGAACATTTCTTCCACACTCGCCAAATCACCGGCGAGCGCGCCGATTTTTTCCGGCTTGGTCTTGGACGCCTTCTCAGCGATCACCGCAAACGCTTCGCCCCAGCTTGCCGGGCGCAGCTTGCCACCTTCGCGGATATAAGGGCGATCCAAACGCTGCGAACGCAGCCCATCCCAGATGAAGCGTGTCTTGTCGGAAATCCACTCTTCGTTGATGGACTCGTTGAGGCGCGGCATGATCCGCATCACTTCGCGGCCCTTGACGTCCACACGGATGTTGGAGCCAACGGCATCCATCACATCGACGCTTTCAACCTTGGTCAGCTCCCAAGGGCGCGCCTTAAACGCATAAGGTTTGGATGTCAGCGCACCGACGGGGCAGAGGTCGATCACATTGCCCTGAAGCTCTGAGGCCATGGCCGCTTCAAGATAGGTGGTGATTTCCATATCTTCGCCGCGACCGGTCGCTCCGAGATCGGAAACGCCCGCCACCTCAGTGGTAAAGCGAACGCAACGCGTGCAGTGGATGCAGCGCGTCATGATGGTTTTTACCAGCGGGCCGATATCCTTGTCTTCGACGGCACGCTTGTTCTCTTCAAAGCGGTTCTTGTCGACGCCGTAAGCCATCGCCTGGTCTTGCAGATCGCACTCGCCACCCTGATCGCAAATCGGGCAATCCAGCGGGTGGTTGATGAGCAAAAACTCCATCACCCCTTCGCGGGCCTTTTTCACTTTCTGTGAGCGCGTAGAAACCTCCGGCAGCTGACCTTCAGGTCCTGGACGACAGTCACGCACGCCCCAGGCACAGGATGCGATGGGTTTCGGCGCGCCTTTCAGCTCAACCAAACACATGCGGCAGTTGCCAGCCACCGAAAGACGCTCGTGGTAGCAAAAACGCGGCACCTCAGCGCCTGCTTCCTCACACGCTTGCAACAGCGTGTAGTGCGCAGGCACTTCTACTTCGGTTCCGTCAACGATGATTTGGCGCGTATCGCTCATCTAGATGTCCGTTTTGCTCCTAGTAGGCTCAGGTTAGCCGCACTGCTGGGTTTGCCAGAGTTTAACGTGGGCCAAGTGGTCCCAGCTAAAGGCTGTGTCGGTGTTGCCGTGTTCGTTCAGATGGTCAAGGCGCTCTTTGGCCTCATCCAAGGTTGGCTGATGACCTGGCTCGACCCACCACATGACAAAGTGAGCCATGCGCATGTGAGAGAACCATTCCTCCTTGCGGCGATAGATCGCCCGATGAACCGTGTTCCACACATAGTTCTCAAGCGCATGCGCATCTTCCCAGACGCTCATGTTCACAATCACATCTTCATTGGACCAAGGATGATCAAGGCGGATGGCGTTGCCGTCCTCATCTTTCAAGCGCCACACAAAGCCAGGCGAGCGATCAGCAACCGCATTCACGGTTTCAATCGCGCGCATGAAAGGCTGAGCCGCGTGGCTTTGCGGATCAATCTTCCATTCAGCAATGTTGAGCTCGGCCAGGTGCATAGTGGTTACACAGCTTCCTTGGCAAAGGTTTTGGCCTGAGCAATCCAGCCGTCACGTGCGATGCGACCTTTGAAGCGTAGATAGGTATCCACCCAATCGCTCTCGTTTTTCGTCCAAGCAGCAATTTGGTCAAAATGATAGATGCCCAAATCGTTGAGCACGCTTTCAAGCTTTGGGCCAACGCCGGAAATGCGCTTCAGATCATCTGCCTTGCCAGCCTTTGGCGCATCCAAACCAGCCGGACGATCATCAACTTTAGGCGCTGCTTTTGGCGTAGCAGTCACAGTCGGTGCAGCCTTAGTGGCTACGGCTTTGCGCGTTGTAGGTTTCGCCGCCACCGCTTTCACAGTCGGTTTGGGAGCAGCCTTTGGTGTTGCTTTCTTGGCTGGAGCGGTAGCCACACCGCCTGCCAACGCCTGAAAAGCAGCGGCGCTCGCCTGAGGCGCGCTCATCCAAAAACCGGCCCACGTGGCCGCAGCGGTGTTGGCGGCAACGACACCCATCATGGCCGGTGCCATCACCGGGGTCGCCATCGAGGTCAACCACATCGGCATGTCGCCATTGGTTACGCTTGGGATTGCGTCCTGCATGGCCGTCCAGCCGGTCACAACCGTTTCTGGGCCCTTGGTCCACATGTTCATCCAGGTATCGATCATCTGTTTGTCCTTCTCATCGCTTTGGCCAAGTCACCGCCCCTCACGGCAATCATCGGTCTATTCGGCAGCAACGAGCGTTTCCCCAAGTTTGTCATCTGGTTTGGCATTGTAAGAATAGCTGTCGATCCGCTCTTCGATCTCATGTCGGAAGTGGCGGATCAGCCCTTGCACCGGCCATGCAGCTGCATCGCCAAGTGCGCAAATGGTGTGGCCCTCGACCTGATAGGTCACGTCGAGAAGCATATCGATTTCGCGCTTGTGCGCTTCGCCCTTGGCCATGCGCTCCAGTACGCGCCACATCCAGCCGGTGCCTTCGCGGCACGGTGTACACTGGCCGCAGCTTTCATGCTTGTAGAAATAGCTGATGCGAGCGATGGCGCGGATGATATCGGTGGATTTGTCCATCACGATCACTGCCGCCGTGCCGAGACCGGATTTCAGCTCGCGCAAGGCGTCGAAATCCATCGGCGTGTTGATGATCTCTTCAGCGGGCACACAGGGCACCGAGGACCCGCCTGGGATCACAGCCAACAGATTGTCCCAGCCACCACGAATGCCACCGCAATGTTTGTCGATCAGTTCTTTGAACGGCACCGACATCGCTTCTTCGAACGTTGCCGGTTGGTTCACATGGCCAGAAACGCAGAAGAGTTTGGTGCCAGTGTTGTTGGGACGACCGAAGCCGGCAAACCAGGCCCCGCCACGGCGCAGAATGGTCGGCGCGACGGCAATCGACTCCACATTGTTGACGGTCGTTGGGCAGCCATAAAGGCCGACATTGGCTGGGAACGGTGGCTTCAGGCGCGGCTGGCCCTTTTTGCCTTCCAGCGATTCCAAAAGTGCTGTCTCTTCACCACAAATATAGGCCCCTGCCCCGTGGTGAACGTAGATGTCGTAGTCCCAGCCGTTCTTATTGTTCTTTCCTATCAGTTTGGCCTCATAAGCCTGGTCGATGGCGGCCTGCAGGCGCTCACGCTCACGGATATATTCGCCGCGAATGTAGATGTAGCAGGCGTGCGCGTTCATCGCGAAACCGGCGATCAAACAGCCTTCGATCAGCGTGTGCGGATCGTGGCGCATGATTTCGCGGTCTTTGCAGGTGCCAGGCTCGGACTCATCGGCGTTGATGACGAGATAAGACGGGCGACCGTCGCTCTCTTTGGGCATGAACGACCACTTTAACCCTGTCGGGAAGCCTGCACCGCCGCGGCCACGCAGGCCGGAGGCCTTCATCTCATCGATGATCCAGTCGCGGCCCTTCTCAATGATGCCCTTTGTGCCGTCCCAATGGCCACGCTTCATCGCCCCTTCCAGACCCCAATCGTGGAAGCCATAGATGTTGGTGAAGATGCGGTCTTTGTCTTCGAGCATGGCGGTCATGCTTTGGTCTCCTCGGCAAGCTGCTTAGCCTGCGGAATCCATTCTTCGCGCTGGATGCGCCCTTTGAAGGACAGGTGATCGTTCACCCAGTTCACTTCGTCATCGGTCCAAGCGGCGATCTGATCAAAGTGGAACACGCCAAGGCCGTGCAATTTGTCTTCAAGCACCTTGCCGATGCCTTTGATCTTTTTCAGATCATCGGCGCCGGCAGCGCGCGCTTTTTTCAGCATTTTCGGCTTTTTGGCCGCACCGTCGCCGGCGTCATTCGGCTGAGAACGCGCGGCGGCTTCGCTGGCGGTACCGGTCGGTTTCGGCTTGGCGGCTTTTTCCGCCTTGGCCTGCGGTGCCGCGGCCTTGGAGGCCGCGCTTTTCGATGTAGTCTTGGCCGTTTTGGCAGGCGCCTTGGGCTGCGACTTCTTCGCCACAGCCGGTTTGTCGCCACCGCCGTTCAAGGCAAAGCCAGCCACCGAATCGATGGTTTCCGTCGCGCCATTCACCACCTGTGGCACAGGCACGCCGCCCTCTGGCCCACCGTCGAAATCAACCAGCGTCGTCAAGCCGCCTTCAGCAACCGAGAAATGACGGCCATTTTGCGGGCCGGGTGTCACCGGCTTGCCAGCAGCGATATCGTCGATCAGCTGCTCAAGTTTTTCCGGCGTCAAATCTTCATACGTGTCTTTGAAAATTTGCAGCATCGGCGCGTTCACGCAGGCGCCCAGGCACTCCATCTCTTCCCAAGAAAAGTTGCCGTCTTCGGACAGCTCAAATTGGTTCTCAGCGATCTTGCGGCGGCAAACATCTTTCAGATCATTGGCACCGCGCAGCATGCACGGCGTCGTGCCGCAAACCTGAACATGGGCTTTTTTGCCCACCGGTTGCAGCTGGAACATGGTGTAGAAGGTCGCGACTTCGAGCACGCGAATGTACGGCATATCCAGCATGTCCGCGACGGCGCGGATAGCGGGCTCAGGCAGCCAGCCCGCATGCTGCTCCTGGGCGCGCCAAAGCAACGGGATCACAGCCGAGGCCTGGCGACCTTCAGGATATTTGCCGATCTGCTCCTTGGCCCAATTTTCATTGTCGGGCGTGAAAGCAAAGCTATCGGGTTGTTCTTCGTGTAGGCGGCGAACAGCCATGAAGTCAGTCTTTCCTTCAAGGCGCTTGAGCAGCGCCCATATGCATTCGAAAGCGGCCTAGCGGTCCACTTCCCCAAAAACGATGTCGAGCGAGCCAAGAATGGCCGATACATCAGCCAATTGGTGCCCGCGGCAGATGAAATCCATCGCCTGCAAATGTGCAAAGCCTGGCGCACGAATTTTGCAGCGATAGGGTTTGTTGGACCCATCGGAAACAAGGTAGACGCCGAACTCACCTTTGGGCGCTTCAACGGCAGCGTAAATCTCGCCTTCGGGCACGTGATAGCCTTCGGTGTAGAGCTTGAAGTGGTGGATCAGCGCTTCCATTGAGCGCTTCATCTCACCGCGCTTGGGTGGCACCACTTTGTTGTCGGTGTTGGCGACAGGGCCCTTGCCCTCAGGCGCATTCAGCTTGGCGATGGCCTGCTTCATGATGGAGGTCGATTGGCGCATCTCTTCCATGCGGATCAGATAGCGATCATAGCAATCGCCGTTCTTTCCGACAGGAATATCGAAATCGAATTCCTCATAACACTCATAGGGTTGGCTCTTGCGCAGATCCCAGGCAGCGCCCGATCCGCGCACCATCACACCAGAGAAGCCCCAGGCCCAGCATTCATCCAGCGTCACCACCCCGATATCGACATTGCGCTGCTTGAAAATGCGGTTGTCGGTCAACAGCTCGCTGATGTCTTCGACTGTTTGCAAAAACGGATCGCACCACGCTTCGATATCGTCGATCAAATCTTGCGGAAGATCCTGGTGCACACCGCCAGGGCGGAAATAGGCTGCGTGCAAACGTGCGCCACAGGCACGCTCGTAAAACACCATCAGCTTTTCACGCTCTTCAAAGCCCCAAACAGGTGGCGTCAACGCGCCAACATCCAGCGCCTGCGTGGTGATGTTGAGGATGTGCGAAAGAATACGACCAATCTCGCAGTACAGCACACGGATCAATTGGCCGCGACGCGGCACCTCAATGCCCATCATGCGCTCAACGGCCAGAGCAAACGCGTGCTCCTGGTTCATTGGCGCGACATAATCCAAACGATCAAAATACGGGATCGCTTGAAGATAGGTCTTGTGCTCGATCAGTTTTTCGGTGCCGCGATGCAGCAAGCCGATATGGGGGTCGACACGATCGACGATTTCGCCGTCAAGTTCCAGCACCAGGCGCAGCACGCCGTGAGCAGCCGGGTGCTGCGGGCCGAAATTGATGTTGAACTGACGAACCTGCTTTTCGCCGGTCGTGCCCGATGGCATCACGTTCATATCAGCCAGCCTTCTCTTCTGAGGCTTTCTCGTCGCCAGGGATCACATAGTCTGTGCCTTCCCAAGGCGAGAGGAAGTCGAAGTCGCGGAATTCCTGGTTGAGACGCACCGGCTCATAAAGGACGCGCTTCTGCTCATCATCATAGCGCACTTCAACAAAGCCGGTCAGTGGGAAATCCTTGCGCAGCGGATGACCATCGAAGCCATAGTCGGTCAACAGGCGGCGCAAATCGGGGTGGCCGGAAAAAAGGATGCCGTATAGATCGTAAGCCTCGCGCTCAAACCACTCAGCGCCGGGAAACAGCTCGGTGATGGAAGGCACGGGTGTGCGGTCGTCGGTCTCTACGATCACACGGGCGCGGGCGTTCTGCGTCGGTGACAGGAAGTGATAGACCACGTCAAAGCGGCGCTCACGCGAGGGATAATCAACACCGCAAATGTCGATGATGTTGACGAAAGCGAGCTTGGGGTCATCGCGCAGTGTGCGGATTGCCGAGAAAACATCGTTGATCCCCACACGCACCGTCATATGGCCGTGGGCGATCTCAACATCACCGGCATCCATCTCCAGGCTCGCAGCCAGGGTCTCGGCCAATTCGCCGAGCGCTTCGTCCTGTGTGTTTGTCACGTCTGCCATAAGGGTCTCGTGTTAGCGCTCAATGGTGCCAGTGCGGCGCAGCTTCTTCTGCAACAGCAAAACACCGTAAAGCAGCGCTTCTGCTGTAGGGGGGCAGCCCGGCACATAGATATCGACCGGCACAACGCGGTCGCAGCCGCGCACCACCGAATAGGAATAATGATAATAGCCGCCGCCATTGGCGCACGATCCCATGGAGATCACGTAGCGAGGCTCCGGCATCTGATCATAAACCTTGCGCAGTGCTGGCGCCATTTTGTTGGTCAGCGTACCGGCCACGATCATCACGTCAGACTGACGAGGGCTACCACGCGGCGCGAAACCAAAGCGCTCAGCATCATAGCGCGGCATGGCCATCTGCATCATCTCAACAGCACAGCAAGCCAAACCAAACGTCATCCACATTAGTGAGCCTTGGCGCGCCCACTGAATGAGGTTGTCGGTGGACGTGACCAAGAAGCCTTTGTCGGCCAGCTCATCATTCACGCCGGTGTAAAACGGATCATCCCAGCCAACCGGCTTACCGGTGTCGTCGGTCGCGCCGACAGGTCTAGGAGCAATCAAGGTACCAGCTTGCTCCGTTCCTGCGGAACGACCGCTCGCTGGCGCGGCGTGTGCCACCTGCGGGCCCAAGGGCATTCCTTTTTGGTCGATCAATCCCATTCCAGTGCCCCTTTCTTCCACTCATAGATGAAGCCGACGGTCAGCACGCCAAGAAACACCATCATCGACCAGAAGCCGAACAATCCAACATCGCCGAAGGCAGCGGCCCACGGAAACAGGAACGCAATTTCCAGATCGAAAATGATGAAGAGGATCGCAACCAGATAAAACCGGATATCGAACTTCATGCGCGCATCGTCAAAGGCGTTGAAGCCACACTCGTAAGCAGAGAGCTTTTCAGGGTCAGGATTCTTATAGGCAACAACAAACGGCGCCACCAAGAGGGCCAAGCCAATCACCAGGCAAAGCCCAAAGAACACCAAAATGGGCAGATATTCCGCAAGCAACGCTTCCACAGCGCGCCTCCATACTTGTCAGAGTCCCGATCTCAACCCTGTGCTTAGCGAACTCCTGCGGGAGGTCAATCCCGCCTTTGGGAAAACACACGGCCTATTGACGCAGGTATGCGAACGCACGGGGACTGTCATACAAAAGCGATGCTTACATAACTGGAATATCGGGAGGAAAAGTGGCGCGGCTGACGGAAAGTTCGGAAGCTGCAAAGGCCCTCTCGGCGATTGCCGCGCAATCACCTGTCGGGCCGAGGTATTCTGCTTTGCAGAAGGACTTGGCGCGGCTGACGGGACTCGAACCCGCGACCTCCGGCGTGACAGGCCGGCACTCTAACCAACTGAGCTACAGCCGCGCAAAACGCTGTAAAGGCGTTAGAGATGCGCCGGGATACGGCAGCACCTGGGGCAAGTCAAGCGCCTTGAGCGCTTGATTCTAAGAAGCTTTGCCTCCTGTGGATTGGCACCGCTTCATTGCTTCTCTTCAGCATCGCCGTCGGCCGCCTCATTGCGGGCGCGAACCCGGCGCAAACCGTAGAAAACCAACAATGCGACGGGCACCACAAAAAATGCCTGTACCACATCTTCGGACAGACCCCAATCTTCCAGCGGAGCGCCTTTCACCAAATAGTAGATGATGCCGAGCGTGTAATAGGTGATAGCCGCGACCGACAGGCCTTCAACCGCCTGCTGCAGGCGAAGCTGCGCCCGCGCACGCTGATCGATGCTTTGCAGCACGGCGGCGTTTTGGTCTTGCAGGGCCAAATCAACGCGTGTGCGCAACAGTTCGGTGACGTACCCGATGCGCTCGGCGATTTTTTGCTGACGGCGCAGCAGCGCGTTGCAACTGCGCATGGCCGGATCAAGCCTGCGTTTGATCGCTGTTGAGATACGCTGCGCCCCTTCAATGCGATTTTCACGCAGCGACTCAAGGCGTTCATCAACAATGGCAGCGTAGGCGAGCGAGGCCGCAAAACGAAATTCTGATGCCGATCCGATGGACTGAAGTTCGGCCGAGAGATTGGTAAGCTCTGTGAGAATCGCGGCTTCTTCATCGGGTCTGGGGTCAGCTGCCGCGCGTTCGGCGATTTCATTCACCCGGGCTTCCAGAGCAGAGACGCGTGGGCCGATGCGCTGCATCATCGGCACTGCCAGATAGGCAATCAGCCGGTAGCTCTCAATTTCTATCAAGCGCTGCACGAAACGGCCCACCCGCCTTGGGCTCATGGGCGCAGCGTCTTCGTTGAGCAGCGTGGCGCGGTACTCCACCATATCGGTGCTGTCGTGCAGCAACGTGGTTTCGACCTGAATGTTATCGCCAACCACCAAAACCCGTTGCACGGGTCGGTCACCGCGGTTGATGGCAAGACCATCGCTGGGCATGCCAACAAGGACGCGGGTGCGAGAGAGCACGCCAACATCCTTGTCCCCATCGGGTTTGTGATCTTGTGCCAGCTCCTGAAGCGTTGATTCAAAGGCTTGTGATGTTTCGGTGTTTCCCAGCTTTTGGCCAGCAACAGCTGTGAGCGATATGAACTCGGTATGGCGTTCCCACTTCATGGTGCTGCGATCTTTCACCGCAAGCACTTCTCCGGTGCTCTCTTGGATCACCTCCCATCCGATATGCTCAACCGCGCCGACAAACCGCAGCCGATCAGCCGCATGGTCGGTTTCGCCGGCCAGAATGATCGCGTGGTTGATTTCGGCTGGCGCCTTGACCGGCAACGCCGGGCGCGAATGAGTCGCGCGGGCCGCTGCTTCAAACTGTGGATGTCGGTCGAAAGTTCGTTCTGGGTCAGCCATGAAATCGCACCAGTTGCAGGGGGCAAGTGAACCTGACGGTTATCCCAGGAACGCGCCGCTATCATTGCAAGGAACTGCGCAGCGGGAAAGCACCTGTTGCCCGTGTACCGCCGAAATCGTTCTACGCAAATGACTGGCCGCCGGTTCAGGAAAGACTGCGGACCCTACTTGGTCCAGAGAGAGGTAGGGCATTCTCGGCATTTGCTCCGCAAACGCCTGCCATGCCGACATCGTTTTCTTTGAAAACGACTTGGTGGGCGGTGAGGGGCTCGAACCCCCGACCCTCTCGGTGTAAACGAGATGCTCTCCCAGCTGAGCTAACCGCCCTGCCCGGCCCGCGATTTCATCGGGCCAATGCGAAGCAGTTGAATAGGTTGCGCACCACGCAAATGCAAGCGTTGTTGCGTGCTGAACGACCACTTTTGATCGACACCGGCCTTAAACGCAAAACGCCCGAGCCGGCAATCGGCCCAGGCGTTCGGCCGCGCACGAAGCGCAGCGAATATCGGAACAAGAAATTAGTTGTTCACGGCATCCTTCAGCGCCTTACCGGCGGTGAATTTTGGACGCTTAGCAGCTGGGATCGTGATCTCAGCGCCCGTCGATGGGTTGCGGCCTTTGCTTTCAGCGCGGTGCGTAATGCTGAAGTTGCCGAAACCAGTCATGCGAACGTCGCCGCCTGAGGCGAGCTCGGACGTGATCGTGTCAAAAACAGCGTCAACTGCCTTGGCGGCATCGCCTTTGCCCAGGTCGGACTTTTCCGCAACTGCGGCAACGAATTCGCTCTTGTTCATTTTTTTGTCTCCAATAGGTTCGGCGCGCCGTTCAGCTTCTCCGCCAGGCTCTGCCGCTCACACCGCGAATCTGCGGCTAATGCCGGGAAACAGTGCAGATATTCGACCGCTCTGACAACAAAAAACCCCGGAAAACCGGGGTTTTTCGCTCATTTGTACACAGGGCGTCGCCATCAGACGGCTTTCTTGCTCTGTCAGCAGAAGCTTATCCGGCTAATGAGCCACAATGGCACCGCTGGCATCCACCTCTTCGCCCTTTGGCGAATCGGCTGCGGCCTCTTCACCAGACCACTCAATGGCCTGCGGCTGTTCGGTCAGTGCATGCTCGATCACCTCGTCCATGCGGGCGACCGGAACAATCTCAAGACCGTTTTTCACCGTTTCAGGAATGTCCGCCAGGTCCTTGGCGTTCTCCTCTGGGATCAAAACTTTCTTGATGCCACCGCGCAGTGCGGCAAGCAGCTTCTCTTTCAAGCCACCAATGGGAAGCACCCTGCCCCGCAGGGTGATTTCACCGGTCATCGCAACATCATGGCGAACGGGAATGCCCGTCATCATAGAAACGATGGCCGTTACCATAGCCACACCAGCCGACGGACCATCCTTCGGTGTTGCGCCTTCCGGCACATGAACGTGGATGTCACGCTTATCGAACAAGGGTGGTTCGACACCGAAATCAACCGCACGCGAACGCACATAGCTGGCCGCTGCTGAAATCGACTCTTTCATCACATCGCGCAAATTGCCGGTGACGGTCATTTTGCCTTTACCAGGCATCATGACGCCTTCGATGGTGAGAAGCTCACCGCCAACTTCGGTCCAGGCTAGGCCTGTGACAACGCCGACCTGATCATCATCGTCGATCTCGCCATGACGGAAGCGTGGTACGCCCAAGAAATCGCCAACGTTTTTGGCCGTGATGTTGGCCTTTTCGATTTCGATTTCATCGCCGTCCAAGGTCTTCATCTTGCCCAGCATGATGGCTTTCACGCTTTTGCGGGCGAGTGAGAACAATTCACGCTCAAGGTTACGCACACCAGCCTCGCGGGTGTAGCGCTGAACGACCAGGCGCAAAGCCTCATCGTCGATCGTGAACTCTTCAGGCTTCAGGCCGTGATTCTTGATCGCCTTGGGAATGAGGTGACGGCGAGCGATTTCGATCTTCTCATCTTCGGTGTAACCGGCGATGCGAATGATCTCCATACGGTCCATCAATGGCCCAGGAATGTTGAGCGTGTTGGCGGTGGTCACGAACATCACGTTTGACAGGTCATAATCGACCTCAAGATAGTGATCGGCGAACGTTGAGTTCTGTTCCGGATCAAGCACCTCAAGCAAAGCCGACGAGGGATCGCCACGGAAATCCATGCCCATCTTGTCGATCTCATCGAGCAAGAACAGCGGGTTGGATTTTTTCGCTTTGCGCATCGACTGGATCACCTTGCCGGGCATCGACCCAATATAGGTGCGCCGGTGACCGCGGATCTCAGCTTCATCGCGCACGCCGCCCAAAGAGATGCGCACAAACTCGCGTTTGGTGGCTTTGGCGATGGACTTGCCGAGTGATGTTTTACCAACGCCTGGAGGGCCGACCAAACAGAGGATCGGGCCACGCAACTTGTTGGAACGTGCCTGCACCGCAAGATATTCGATGATGCGATCTTTGACCTTGTCCAGGCCATAGTGATCATCATCCAAAATCTCTTGTGCCGCACCCAGATCAACCGAGATGCGCGAGCGCTTGCCCCAGGGCAGGCCAAGCAACCAATCGAGATAGTTGCGCACAACCGTTGCCTCAGCGGACATCGGGCTCATAGCGCGCAGCTTCTTCATCTCAGCGGTCGCTTTTTCGCGAGCTTCCTTGGAGAGCTTGGTTTTCTCGATCTTGTCTTCCAGTTCAGACAGCTCATCCTTGCCGTCTTCGCCTTCGCCCAGCTCCTTCTGGATCGCCTTCATCTGCTCGTTGAGATAGTATTCGCGCTGGGTTTTCTCCATCTGGCGCTTCACGCGGCTGCGGATGCGTTTTTCCACTTGGAGGACAGAGATTTCACTCTCCATCAGCGCCAACACCTGCTCCAACCGCTCAACGACCGAGATCGTGGCAAGCACGTCCTGTTTGTCGGCTATTTTCACGGCAAGGTGTGAGGCGACCGTATCAGCAAGCTTGGAGAAGCCTTCAATCTGGCTGATCGCTGAGATGACTTCCGGCGAGACTTTTTTGTTGAGCTTCACATAGCTCTCAAATTCAGCCGTCACCGAGCGGGCCAAAGCTTCCACTTCGACCTCTTCGCCTTCATCTTCCATAAGCGCATGGATATCAGCCTCATGGAAATCGGTGCGTTCGTGATAGCGCACGATCTCCACGCGGTCTGTGCCTTCCACCAGCACCTTCACGGTGCCATCGGGCAAGCGCAGCAACTGCAACACATTGGCGATGGTGCCAACATTGTAGATGGCATCGGCAGCAGGATCATCGTCAGAGGCGTTGATCTGCGTGGCGAGCACGATCTGCTTGTCGGAGCGCATCACTTCTTCAAGGGCTGCGATGGATTTCTCACGGCCCACAAACAGCGGCACGATCATGTGGGGGAATACCACAATGTCGCGCAGCGGCAGCACGGGATGCACGCTGGGTTCGGCGTCGCGATAGACCGCAGTGTAGTCGGGGGTTTGTTCAGTCATAGTCAGGCCTTTGGCAATCGGGCATGGGCGGAAGGATATCCAAGCCGAAAAGCGGTGCGGATCGAACCGGCCTGATGGTCGGTCGAGGCGGCTGGTAGAAAGACCTCTTAATACCGTCGCCTTGGCATCGCTGTCCGGCAAACATGCACCGGCAGGGGGGAACGCAACGCTACGAAACTGTACGCATCTGAAAGAAGCGGTGAATCACGCAAGTTACGTTGTTGCAGCGAACTTGGGCGCTTCTTGGATGGATTTCAACGGTTGGTGATGCGATAGCCACGTAATTGGCGAGCTATACACCGATGAAATCGGTATGTTTGTCAGCTGAAAGGCAAACACAAACGGCGTCCCACTGGTTGGAACGCCGCTTGTTAAACGGGTTGAAAGAGAGCGTTAGGAGGCGTCTGCGGTCTGCTGCTCTTCTTTGTCGGCGTAGATGTAAAGCGGGCGAGCTGATCCGTTGACCACCTCATCGGAGATCACAACCTGCTCAACGCCTTCCATGGCTGGAAGCTCATACATCGTATCAAGCAGGATCGTCTCCATAATCGAGCGCAGGCCGCGCGCACCAGTTTTGCGCTCAATGGCCTTGGCGGCCACCGCTTCAAGCGCTTCTTCTTGGAACGTCAGTTGTACCTCTTCCATATCGAACAGGCGCTGATACTGCTTCACCAAGGCGTTTTTCGGCTCTTTGAGGATCTGCACGAGGGCTTCAACGTCAAGATCCATCAGCGTTGCGAGCACCGGAAGACGGCCCACAAACTCGGGGATCAAACCGAACTTCACCAGATCTTCCGGCTCAACCTCGGCAAACAGTTCACCGACCTTACGAGCATCGGGATCTTCAACAGAAGCCTTAAAGCCAATAGAGGTCGCGCGGCCACGATCGGAGATGATCCGGTCGAGACCTGCGAAGGCACCGCCGCAGATGAATAGAATGTTCGTCGTGTCGACCTGCAAGAATTCCTGCTGCGGATGCTTGCGGCCACCTTGCGGGGGAACTGAGGCAACCGTGCCTTCCATGATCTTCAACAGCGCTTGCTGCACACCCTCGCCCGACACATCGCGGGTAATTGAGGGGTTGTCAGACTTGCGCGAAATCTTATCGACTTCATCGATGTAGACGATGCCGCGCTGGGCGCGTTCCACATTGTAGTCGGCCGACTGCAAAAGCTTCAGGATGATGTTCTCAACATCTTCACCCACATAACCGGCTTCGGTCAGCGTGGTCGCATCCGCCATGGTGAATGGCACATCGATGATGCGCGCCAGCGTCTGTGCGAGCAGCGTTTTACCGCAGCCTGTTGGGCCGATCAGCATAATGTTGGATTTGGCAAGCTCGATGTCGGCGTTCTTCGCCGCGTGATGCAACCGTTTATAGTGGTTGTGCACGGCAACTGACAGCACACGCTTGGCCTGCGGTTGTCCGATCACATAATCATCAAGAACTGCGATAATTTCCTGCGGTGTCGGCACGCCGTCGGAGGACTTCACTAGCGAGGTTTTGTTTTCCTCGCGAATGATATCCATGCACAGTTCAACACACTCATCGCAGATGAATACGGTTGGGCCCGCAATAAGCTTGCGCACCTCATGCTGGCTCTTCCCGCAGAACGAACAGTAAAGCGTGTTCTTGGAATCGCTGCCGCCAGACTTGCTCATATATCTTATCTCCATAGCGGCACGCAGCACGCGTACCGGGTTGGCGAAACTTGCTCCGCCATTGGTTCGGACAGGCTCACCTGCCCGCTAAACTCACATCCGATGAGACGCCGTCAGCTGCGTCACCAAATCAGACGATCAGACCAGATTAAACCCATTGTCCGGCCCAAGGGTTAACACGCGGCACGCTTTTAAAGGCATGTACGACGCGACCCCTACACAGCCAATCGGCCAGCGCACACCGTCAAAGGACCGCTAGATGACAGAGTTCTTGGGTTTCTTGGCCCTGTCAACCGCCGTCGGTGCAATGCTGCCTCGCAAATGCTTTTGTGCCCGGCGCTGTGGACTACCGGGCACAAAATGAAGGTTCAAACCATGTAATGCGTCAAAAACACGCGCGTTCGTTAGTCTGCTGATTCTTCCAGCGCAGCGCGTGAGGTGATCACTTCATCGACAATACCGAAGTCTTTGGCCTCTTGCGCAGTCATGAAATGGTCGCGATCCAGCGTCTTTTCAATCGTGTCATAATCCTGGCCGGTGTGCTCGACATAGATATCGTTCAAACGGCGCTTCATTTTTATGATGTCAGCTGCGTGGCGCTCAATATCCGAGGCCTGCCCTTGGAAGCCGCCGGATGGCTGGTGCAACATGACGCGGGCATTGGGCAGGACGAAGCGGGAGCCCTTGGCGCCGGCTGTCAAAAGCAGGGAGCCCATTGACGCTGCCTGGCCAATGCAGATGGTCGATACCGACGGTTTGATGAACTGCATCGTGTCATAGATGCCCATGCCCGACGTCACCACGCCGCCAGGCGAGTTGATGTAAAGCGCGATGTCTTTGGTTGGGTTGTCGGCTTCCAAATAGAGCAACTGCGCGCAAATCAGCGAAGCAACATTGTCCTCAACCGGGCCGGTCATGAAAATGATACGCTCGCGAAGCAGGCGCGAGTAAATGTCGAACGCGCGTTCGCCGCGGTTGGATTGCTCGACCACCATGGGCACGAGGGTGTTCATGGTCAAATCGATGGGATCGCGCATGGAAAAAACGTCCTTGTTCAGAAAGATCGCGGGCTGGGGACGTCTGTCCGACTCAGCCCGGGTTAGCGGAGCCTAGCGGTTGATCGTAGCGGGGCAAGGCTTGGAAACGTGAAAAGGGCCGCGATCGGTACGATCACGGCCCATCAATTGGCAATATGGTGAACGCGCGAGCGGCTTCAAGACAGCAAGCCGCGCCACCAGATTTTAGTGATCGTGGTCATGGTCGTGGTCATGACCATGATGGTCGTGATCGTGCTCGTCGTCATCTTCCAAATCAGCCGGGGCGACGCTCTTATCGGTCACCTTGGCCAGTTCCAGAATGAAGTCGATCACTTTGTCTTCAAAGATTGGGGCACGGATACCGGCGAGCTGCTGCGGGTTCTTCTGGAAGAACTCAATCACTTCGCGTTCTTGGCCTTGGAACTGCTGAGCGCGGGCGATCACCGCGCGCTGAAGCTCTTCATTGGTAACCTGAACATTGTTCTGGCCGCCAACTTCAGCAAGCAACAAGCCCAAACGCACGCGACGCTCGGCGAGCACACGGTACTCTTCCTTGGCTTTGTCTTCGGTGGTGTCTTCTTCTTCGAACGTGCGACCGGCGCGCTCCAGGTCGTCGGTGACCTGTTTCCAGACGCCTTCGAACTCTTGTTCCACCAAGCTTGGCGGCAGTTCGAAGTCATAGGCTTCATCAAGCGCATCAAGCAGCTGACGCTTCACCTTCATGCGGGTCTTTTGGCCATACTCGTTCTCAAGCTGGCTTTTGACGGCTTCTTTGAGCTTGTCGAGTGATTCCAGACCAAGATTGGTGGCCATCGCCTCGTCGATCACGGCTTCATCTGGTGCACCAACTTCGTGCACAGTCACATCGAAGGTTGCTGCCTTACCGGCAAGGTTTTCTGCGCCATACTCTTCGGGGAAGGTCACATCGAGGGTTTTTTCATCGCCTGCCTTCAGGCCGACCATCTGCTCTTCAAAGCCTGGGATAAACTGCCCTGAGCCAAGAACCAGCTTGAAACCTTCAGCAGCGCCGCCATCAAAAGGCTCGCCATCCACTTTGCCGAGGAAATCGAAAGTGACTTGGTCATCGTTCTTGGCTTTGCGCTTCACAGCCGAGTAGGTGACGTTGGAAGACGCGATCTGCTTCAGGCGCTCGTCCAGCATCTCATCGGTGATATCAACAACTGGACGTTCGATCTCGATACCGGAGAAGTCTTTGACTTCAAAATCAGGGATGATTTCGTAAGCGACCGCGATTTCCAGGTCTTGTTTGCCGGCAATGATGTCTTCGGCCTTGTCTTCGTCCTCAGGCAGCGTGAACTTTGGTTCACTGGCTGGCTTTTCTTTGCGTTCGGCAATCGCAGCGTTGGTGGATTCGTTCAACGTATCGTTGATCACCTCGGCCATCGCCTGTTTGCCGTAAACCTTTTTCAGGTGCGACACCGGAACCTTGCCCGGACGGAAGCCTGGGAGGCGTACCTGGCTTTTCAGCGAGGACAGCTTGTCATCCAGCTTGTTCGACAGATCGGTGGCGGGAATGGTGATTGTAAGTTCGCGCTTCAAGCCTTCGGCGAGCGTTTCAGTGACCTGCATTGGGCCGTTTTCCTTATCATCCATGTGTGTCAGACGACCGCGAAGAGCGGCAGCCCTTCGCGGTTCGGCAAACACACGTTAATCGCGTTGTTGGTGCGGGCGGAGGGACTTGAACCCCCACGGCTTGCGCCACTGGTACCTAAAACCAGCGTGTCTACCAATTTCACCACGCCCGCATGCACGAAGCGCGATGCCGTGGGCGGCTCTATAGCAAAGGCAGCGCGCGCATCAAGGAAAATCCGAACCTTGTCGTTATTGCTGTGCGCCAAAGCCCCATTCGATGAAGAAGTGGGCACATTTTTCAAGTGCGACATCGCTTACACAATAAAATGCTCGCCAAATAGGCATTTGCATAATAATTAGGCGATGCCATAGGCATGCCATTGCGCCTGACTGCACAACTGATGTGCAATGGTATGAAAATTCCGCCCCGGAGTCATTGGCAGCGGCAAAATACCCTTGGATCGAATGGGTGCTGCGAAGTTGGCACGGTACATGCTTTAGGATTTGGCAGTGCGCGCACCGCGCACGCCGTATGTTGGATTGGGGAGTCGATGAAAAAAATCGAGGCCATCATTAAGCCGTTCAAACTGGACGAGGTTAAAGAAGCGCTGCAGGACGTTGGTTTGCAGGGCATCACCGTGACCGAGGCCAAAGGGTTTGGTCGGCAAAAAGGCCACACTGAGCTTTATCGCGGCGCAGAATATGTGGTCGATTTTCTTCCAAAAGTGAAAGTGGAAGTCGTTTTGCAGGACGATTTGCTGGAAGGCGCGGTCAACGCGATCCGCGAGGCCGCACAGACTGGCCGAATCGGCGATGGCAAGATTTTTGTTTCTCCGGTGGAGGATGTTGTGCGCATTCGTACCGGTGAAACTGGAGCCGACGCTGTCTAGCTGATCGGCCCGTTTGGCAAATCGTTCGGGTTGCCAAAACTATCCTATCAATCCCAAAAACTCGCAATTCCCATTCGTACCCAAGACCTTAAGGAAAACAGTAAGCATGACCACAGCAGCAGATGTCTTGAAGTCCATCAGCGACAACGATGTGAAGTTCGTTGATGTTCGCTTCACCGATCCGCGCGGCAAGATGCAGCACGTCACCATGGATGTTAGCCAGGTTGACGAAGACATGTTCGCCGACGGCATCATGTTTGACGGCTCATCCATCGCCGGCTGGAAGGCGATCAACGAGTCCGACATGGTTCTCATGCCAGACACCGACACCGCCCACATGGACCCATTCTTCGCACAGCCAACCATGGCGATCTTCTGCGACATTCTGGAGCCAGGTTCAGGCGAAGCTTACAGCCGCGACCCGCGCATGACCGCGAAGAAAGCTGAAGCCTACATGAAATCGACCGGCATCGGCGACACCGTCATGTTTGGCCCAGAAGCTGAGTTCTTCATTTTTGATGATGTACGCTTCCGCGCCGACCCCTACAACACGGGCTTTATGCTCGACTCCTCGGAATTGCCGGAGAACACCGACACCGAATATGAGATGGGCAACCTTGGTCACCGTCCGCGCACCAAAGGTGGTTACTTCCCCGTGCCGCCGGTTGATTCTTGCCAGGACATTCGCTCCGAAATGCTGACCGTCATGGCGCAGATGGGCGTGACTGTTGAAAAGCATCACCACGAAGTGGCAGCCGCTCAGCACGAGCTCGGCATGAAGTTCAACGAGTTGACGGTTTGTGCCGACCAGCTACAAATCTACAAGTATGTTGTGCACCAGGTGGCGCACTCTTACGGCAAGTCGGCAACGTTCATGCCCAAGCCCGTCTTTGGCGATAACGGCACCGGCATGCACTGCCACCAGTCGATCTGGAAAGACGGACAGCCTGTTTTTGCAGGGTCTGAGTACGCCGACCTTTCGGAAAGCTGCCTGTTCTACATTGGCGGTATTTTGAAGCACGCCAAGGCGATCAACGCGTTCACCAACCCGTCGACCAACTCCTATAAGCGTTTGGTTCCAGGCTACGAAGCACCGGTTTTGCTGGCTTACTCTGCACGCAACCGTTCGGCGTCTTGCCGCATTCCTTACACCTCGTCTCCCAAGGCGAAGCGTATGGAAGTTCGCTTCCCTGATCCGATGGCCAACCCATATCTTGCATTCTCGGCCATGCTGATGGCTGGCCTTGACGGGATCAAAAACAAAATCCACCCGGGCGAAGCGATGGACAAAGATCTTTATGATCTGCCGCCAGAAGAGCTCAAAGACATCCCAACGGTTGCCGGTTCGCTTCGCGAGGCGCTGGAAGCCCTCGGCGATGACCATGCGTTCCTGACCGCTGGTAACGTGTTCGATGAAGATCAGATCGAAGCCTATATCGAGCTGAAAATGGAAGAGAACATGCGCTACGAAATGACGCCGCACCCGGTTGAATTCGACATGTACTACTCAGCGTAACGCTTAGCACTACAGCTTTTAAGATGATGAAGGGGCGCCTCAGGGCGCCCCTTTTTTGTGCGTGCTTATCGGTGCGCACTTCGCCTGCTTAGTCCGTCTCATCCACTGTCACCTTGCCGTCATCTTGGGGTCATCCGCCCGTCATGGACACCGCCGTAGTTTGCAGCTGCGATGCCACTGCCGGACCTTTTAAGCATCGCTCACGGACACTCGCGATAACCTAGGAGGCATCCATGACGGACCAGACACGTCTGGAAGACGCGCATTTGCACGATGACGGTTTTGACAACCGCGCTGAAGCATTCGAAGAGTTTGACAACACACCGCTGTCGCCGATCGACAAAGTCGATACGATTGGCGACATCATCAACCGGCGCTATGGCCGCCGCGATGTGATGAAGGGCATGCTGGGCGTGACAGCGACAACCGCACTGTTCGGCTCCACCGCCCTGACCGCTGCCAACAAGGCGCTCGCCGATGGCCATGAGGCATCGTTCGCCTTCACCGAGTTGGAGAGCGGCAATGATGTGAACCACCACATCGCTGAAGGCTACGATGCTGACGTTCTCATTCGTTGGGGCGATAAGCTGTTTGCCGACGCGCCGGACTTCGATCCGCAAAACCAAAGCGTTGAAAGCCAGCTGCAACAGTTCGGCTACAACAATGACTATGTCGGTTTCGTCCCGCTGACTGCCGACGAAACACGCGGCGTTCTGTGCGTGAATCACGAATACACCAATGAAGAGGTCATGTTCCCGGGCATCGGTCGTCAGGACCGCGATGGCTTCCCAGACATGACTCGTGAGCTGGTTGAAATCGAAATGGCCGCCCATGGCGGATCAGTTTTCGAGATCGCCAAGAATGCGAACAACAAATGGGAAGTCGTGCTCGACAGCCCGTACAACCGCCGCATCACGGCGCTTGACACGCTGATGACGGTTTCTGGACCGGCTGCCGGCCATGCCAAACTGAAAACCGCCGAAGACCCCTCCGGCACCGCCATTGTCGGCACCATCAACAATTGCGCCGGCGGCATCACGCCCTGGGGCACCTATTTGATGGCCGAGGAAAACTTCCACGGCTATTTCTGGACCGACCAGGTTGATGATGAAGGCAGCCCTGACGTTTCGGGCATGGCGCAGGAAGCCAGCTACCGTCGCTACGGCGTTCCAGGTCGTTGGTACGCCTGGGGCAATCATCATGACCGCTTCAACATCGACAAAGAGCCGAACAGCCCAAATCGGTATGGCTATATCGTCGAAGTTGATCCGATGGACCCTGAGTCGGTGCCCGTGAAGCACACGGCCCTTGGCCGGTTCCGCCACGAAGGCGCGGAAAGCATTGTCAACAAAGATGGCCGCGTGGTGGTCTATTCCGGCGATGATGCGCGCTTTGACTATGTCTACAAGTTCATCTCCGATGGCGTTGTGGGCAACGACAAAGCCGCCAACATGCAGCTCCTGTCCGAAGGCACGCTTTATGTCGGCAAATTCCACGATGATGGACGCCTGGAATGGCTGCCGCTGACCTGGGGCCATGGCCCGCTGACGGCCGAAAACGGCTTTGAAAGCCAAGCCGATGTGGTCATCGATGCGCGATTGGCCGCTGACATGCTGGGCGCGACGCCAATGGATCGTCCTGAAGATGTGCAGCCTGGGCCTGATGGTCGCGTCTACATGATGCTGACCAACAACACGCGTCGCACCGAAGAGCAGACAGATGCTGCAAACCCGCGCGCCGACAATGCGTTTGGTCACATCATGGAAATGATCGCACCGGACGCCGACCACGCGGCCACCGAATACGCTTGGGAAATCCTGGTGAAATGCGGTGATCCAACGGTCGCCGAGGTTGGCGCGCAATGGGGTCCTGACACCACAGAGCATGGCTGGTTTGCCTCGCCCGACAATTGTGCCTTCGATACCGAAGGGCGCTTGTGGATCTCCACCGACCAAGGCGGCAATTGGGGTCGCACCGGCAAATCCGATGGTCTTTATTCCCTCGAAACCGACGGTGACCTGCGCGGCCAGTCTCGCCTCTTCTTCCGCTGCCCCGTTGGCGGCGAGCTGTGCGGACCCTACTTTGCGCAGAATGATGAAACGCTGTTCCTGGCCGTTCAACACCCCGGCACAGACGGCACCAGCGATTTTGCTGGCTTTGAGCGGGCATCCACCTTTGAAGACCCGGCCACACGCTGGCCGGATTTCCAGGATGGCATCCCCCCTCGCCCATCCGTTGTCGTCGTCACGCGACAGGGTGGTGGCAAGATCGCTGTCTAACGCGATCACCGGCCTTTCAAGCTGAACACAAAACCCGGGAGCACCAGCTTCCGGGTTTTGCTTTTTGGCCCTGCCCCATGGCACTGTGACATCAAGCGATTCGCCCCCAGACCCTTTGGTTCTTTGCCACGATGACAGACTTGTTCGGCGCCGCACCTGCGGCCACACCTCCCGCTGAAACTGCCCACAAACCGGCGCCTAAGCCCGTCAAAAAGACGGTGCCGAGACCGGTTGCGGTTGGCGTAGAGGCAGACTATGACGCCTCAGCCATTGAGGTGCTTGAAGGGCTGGAACCGGTTCGCCGTCGCCCAGGCATGTACATTGGCGGCACGGACGAGCGCGCGCTGCATCACCTCTTTGCCGAAGTTATCGACAACTCCATGGATGAAGCGGTGGCAGGCCATGCCAGCCGCATCGAAGTGGAGCTGATGGCGGATGGTTCCTTGTCGGTCAGCGATAATGGCCGCGGCATCCCCGTCGATCCACACCCCAAAATGCCGGAAAAATCTGCGCTTGAAGTCATCATGACCACGCTGCATGCGGGCGGTAAGTTTGACAGCAAGGTCTATGAAACCTCTGGCGGTTTGCACGGCGTGGGCGTTTCAGTGGTCAACGCGCTGTCAGACCATTTGGAAGTGGAGGTTGCGCGCGACCGCAAACTTTACCGACAGATTTTCTCCCGTGGCATTCCGCAAGGACCCGTTGAGGTGATTGGCGAGACCATGAACCGGCGTGGCACCACCGTGCGGTTCCACCCTGATGCTGAGATTTTCGGCAAGAGCGCGCGTTTCAAACCAGCCCGGCTGATGAAAATGGCGCGGTCGAAAGCCTATCTGTTTGCTGGCGTTGAAATTCGCTGGACTTGCGCGCCGGAGCTTTTGGAGGGCGTTAAAGACGTTCCAGAAACGGCTGTCTTTTCGTTCCCGGGCGGTTTGCAAGACTATCTGGCCGAGTCGCTGGGCAATGAACGGCGGGTGACCGAGCAGATGTTTGCCGGACGCACGCCCAATGCAGGCAAGCATGGCGGCGTGGAATGGGCGGTTTGCTGGCATGTGGGCGATGCGTCGTTCGCTTCCTACTGCAACACGGTGCCCACGCCCGAAGGTGGCACGCATGAAGCAGGCCTTCGCGCTGCATTGCTGAAGGGTTTGCGGGCCTATGCCGAGCTAACGGGTGTTAAAAAAGGCGCACAGATCACCGCCGATGATGTGATGACATCCGCAGGTGCGATGCTCTCGGTGTTTGTGCGTGAACCGGAATTTGTTGGCCAAACCAAAGACCGGTTGGCCACGCTGGAAGCCACCAAGATCGTTGAGAACGCAGCACGCGATGCGTTTGACCATTGGCTGACCGGCTCGCCCAACCAAGCCAACAAGCTGCTGGAATGGACGATTGACCGCGCTGACGAGCGGCTGAAACGGCGCGCTGACAAGGAAACGGCGCGTAAAAGCGCAACGCGCAAGCTGCGCCTACCGGGCAAACTTGCTGACTGCGCTAAGGCGGGCACGGCTGGATCTGAAATTTTCATCGTGGAGGGCGATTCGGCTGGCGGATCGGCCAAGCAAGGTCGCCGTCGCGATACGCAAGCGGTGCTGCCGCTGCGCGGAAAAATCTTAAATGTGGCCAATGCAGGCCGCGAAAAAATCACGTCCAACCAGCAGCTATCAGACTTGTTGCAGGCTTTGGGCGTCGGCACCGGATCGGCCTACCGCGATGATGATCTGCGCTATGAGCGGGTGATCATCATGACCGATGCGGACGTGGATGGCGCACACATTGCCTCGCTGCTCATCACGTTCTTCTACCGAGAGATGCCGGAGCTGATTGAAAACCGGCATCTTTTCATCGCGGTTCCGCCGCTCTACCGACTCTCAGCGGGCAGCATTGTCGAATATGCTCGCGATGATGCCCACAAGGACGAGCTGATGCGCACGACGTTCAAGGGCAAGCGCAACATCGATATAGGTCGCTTCAAAGGGCTCGGTGAGATGCTGCCAGCCCAGCTGAAGGAAACCACCATGGACCCCGATAAGCGCACGCTGCTTCGGGTGAAGGTTATGGATGGGGAAACAACGGGCGATACCGTGACCACGCTGATGGGCAACAAGCCTGAGGCGCGTTTTCAGTTCATCCAGGAAAACGCCAAGTTCACCGAAGAGCTGGACATATAAAAAGGGCCGGACAAATGCCCGGCCCTTCGATTCAAATTGGTGCTTTGATCTTACATCGCAGATGGCGGCAGGATCACCGCATCGATGACGTGAATGACGCCATTGGATGTTTCGATGTCCGCGGTCACGACATTTGCACTATCGACCATCACGCCGTCAGTGGCATTCACCATGACCTCTGAGCCTTCTACGGTCGCGACCGAGAGTTCCTGGCCGGCAATGTCAGCCGACATCACTTTGCCGGGCAGCACGTGGTAAGTGAGAACGGCCTGAAGAGTTTCCAGGTTTTCCGGCAGAAGCAGATTTTCAACCGTGCCTTCTGGCAGCGCGGCAAAAGCTTCGTCGGTCGGTGCAAACACGGTGAACGGGCCTTCACCGCGCAGCGTGTCTTCCAAACCAGCAGCCTGAACAGCGGCAACCAGGGTGGTGAATGATCCGGCTTCAACAGCTGTATCGACGATGTCCTTCAAATGGCCGTCCGCAAACGCTGAGCCTGCCATGCCGAGAGAAACGACGGCCGCTGCAGCGGTGGTGCCAAGGAAGTGAGTAAAACGCATGAGATAATCTCCATAGAGGGTTTGCTGTGAAAAGTTCCAGCCGATGGAGAAACGCTTCAGATCAGACTTTGGTTTTGCGCCGTTCGGGCAATACATTGGCACTTTCTAAACCCTTGACGCAGACTTTTGCCGCAATTGGAGGCGTTCGTGCCGGTAAACACCGCATTTCCTTGACTTTTGCTGCCCCACAGGCCATGTGCCGCGCATTGCTTCGTTGCAAACGCGCACTCGTCACATGGTTGTGATCGCTAACGCGCATTATGGCGCATATGCCTCGATGGCCCGCGCCCGGCGTCGTCCAATTGGACCGCTGTCACTTAACCTGCCACTTCGCCGCGCCTTTTAGCCCTTCGCGCACCGATCCCATTCGACACGGATACCTATTTAACGCATGTCATTTTCGACCCTTGGTCTTTCAGAAAAAGTTCTCTCCGCCATTGATGCCGCTGGTTACAGCGAGCCGACGCCGATCCAGGCACAGGCCATCCCGCACGTGCTAGAGCGCAAAGATGTTTTGGGCCTGGCCCAAACAGGTACCGGCAAAACCGCTGCCTTTTCCCTGCCAATCCTCACCTTGCTGGAACGCGGCCGTGCCAGAGCACGCATGCCGCGCTCGCTGGTGATCGCACCAACACGCGAACTCGCTGCCCAGGTCGCCGAGAGCTTTGAAACGTTTGGGGTGAACCACAAATACACGATGGCGCTGCTGATTGGCGGCGTATCGTTTGACGAGCAGGAAAAGAAGCTCACCAAGGGCGCTGATATTCTGATCGCGACGCCTGGCCGCCTGCTGGATCATTTCGAGCGCGGTAAACTGCTGCTCACCGGCGTTGAGTTTCTGGTGGTCGATGAGGCTGACCGGATGCTCGATATGGGCTTTATGCCGGACCTAGAGCGCATCTTTAAGCTTGTACCGTTTACCCGACAGACGCTGTTTTTCTCCGCAACGATGCCGCCGGAAATCGATCGGTTCGTGAACACGTTCCTGCACGCGCCAGAGCGTGTGGAAGTTTCACGCACCTCCTCCACCAGCGAAACCATCACGCAGGTTTTGCTTGAGGCACCAGGCGTTGCTGCTGGAAAGCGTGAAACCCTGCGTGGCGCGATTGATAGCGCGCAAGAGCTGACTAACGGCATCATTTTCTGCAATCGCAAGCGCGATGTTTCAGTTGTCGAACGCTCGCTTAAACGCCACGGCTACAATGCTGGTTGCTTGCATGGCGATATGGATCAACGTTCGCGCATGCAGACTCTGGATGCGTTTCGCAACAATGAGCTGACGCTTCTGGTTGCCTCCGATGTTGCCGCGCGCGGCCTCGACATTCCCGCAGTGAGCCACGTGTTCAACTTTGATGTGCCAACGCACGCTGAAGACTATGTGCACCGCATTGGCCGTACCGGTCGTGCTGGGCGCACTGGCACGGCGATCACGCTGGCATCGAAAGCGGATGGCAAATATGTCGCCGCCATTGAAGCGATGATCGGCCAGCCCATTCCTCGCGCTGACAAAGCATCTGAAGAAAAAGCGGATGCCACCGAGGCAGTGGCTGAAGACGTGAAAGCTGACGCTGAAGAGAAACCGGCGCGCCGTCGTGGGCGCCGCGGTGGTCGCAAGTCCAGTGAAAAAACAAGCGAAGCGCAGACAACCACTGAAGCAACTGAGTCGGTTTCGACGCAGACCAATGAAGAATCGTCCGAAGCATCGGAAAAGCCGAAAAAGGCACGTCGTGGCGAGCGCTCTTCTCGCCAAGATCGCCAGGATGGTGATGAGGCCAACGCGCCCAAGCGCGGTCGTGGGCGTCGCAACCGCAACGACCAGGATGGTCCGGATGATCGTCGTCCCTTCGGTGAGACCGATTACGTGCCAGCCTTCTTGCTGCGGCCCATCCGACGGACAGCTGCCTAACCGCCCTCGTCAGCGGCGGACTCTGGTCAGCACCATCTTCAACACGATTCGCATGTCTCTATTTGACGCTGCGTAACTGTGGGGTAGCGACCTGAAAGCACGGTAAGCGGCCCTTCGACCCCTGCTTGCACTTAGCCGTCTTTGCAATTTAATGCGTAGGAACTGCCGATACGCCGGCATTTGCTGCTTTTAACCACATGTCTCGATGTCGATTAACGCCTTGGAAACGGTGTTATGACAGAGTTTTGGGGAAACCAGTTGACCCTTGGGGGACCCCGGCATGCCATTGCCTGAAGATGTTGCGCGCACTTACCAAATTGCCGAGCATGCACTCGCGAAAATCAAGACAAACGAGCTTGGGGCTTTCCCTCCCAACTACGAAATTTGGTTTGCTTATGCCGCCGGGTTCAACCCGGCGCTGAACAAGCGGATCAACGAAATACTGCGTGCTGGCGAGCATGTGGATCAAGACATGCTGGAAAAAATTCGCGAAGAGTTTTTCGGCGCCGGTTCGTTTGAAGAACGTGTCGATGCGGTTGGCGGAAAATTGTCCGGCAAAGTCTTAGAGATCATGGAACTGATCAACGAAGCGGCTGGCCAGACCAGCGGTTACTCCGATGAGTTGCAAGACGCCTCAAAAGATCTCGATGGCGTCGTGGACGAGAAAGTCGTTCAGGCCATTGTGCAGAAGCTGATCATCATGACCGATGAGGTGGAACGCAGCAGCCGATCCATGTCCAACAAGCTACTGGAAAGCGAGCAAGAGATTGCCACGCTTAAAGAAGCTCTGGAATCAGTGCGCTATGAGGCGATGACCGATCAGCTTACCGGCATTGGTAACCGCAAGCGTTTCGACCGTGCCATGGACGAAGCGATGCTCTCATCAGAGGCAACCGGCGAGCCGTTTAGCCTGCTGGTCTGTGACATTGACCATTTCAAAAAGTTCAATGACACGCACGGTCACCAGACAGGCGATCAAGTATTGCGTCTTGTCGGCAGCACGGTAAAAAGCTCGGTTTCGAGCAAAGACATCGCGTGTCGCTATGGTGGTGAAGAGTTCACCGTGATCCTGCCGTCCACCAAGGTTGGGCGTGCGACGGATATGGCAAACGTGATCCGCCAAGCGGTTATGGGCAAAGAGCTCGTCAAACGCTCAACGGGTGAAACACTGGGACGCGTGACGATTTCCATTGGCGTCGCCGAACTGCGCCAGGATGACAGCGTTCAGTCCATCATCGAGCGTGCGGACAAGTGCCTGTATGCCGCCAAAGAAGCTGGACGAAACCGGGTGATTGCCGAGGCTGAACTCGAGGCCAAAGAAAAAGCGGCATAAGCTTCACTGGCTTCCTTCAAACAAAAAGCGCGCAGCCACATGGCTAGCGCGCTTTTTTGTTGTTCGAAGTGCGTTGTTTAGAGCGCTGGTTCCGCTTCGGCTGGTTTCAGCTCGACAGATTCTCCGCAGCCGCAGGCTGATACTTCGTTGGGGTTTTTGAACACGAAGCCAGAGCGCATCTTGGTCTCTTCGTAGTCCACCTGCATACCGAGCAGATAAAGCATGGCTGAGGGCTCGATGAACAGGCGCGCCGGGCCATCTTCGACAGCGTCATCGCCTGCTGGCTTCTCGTCCTCAATATCAAGCTTGTATTCCATGCCCGCGCAACCACCCTTTTTCAGGGTAAGGCGAAGCCCAGCCTCTGGCCCATGATCGGCCAAAAGCGCTGCAACGTGATCCTTCGCAGGATCGGTCAAGGTGATCATCGCAAAGCTCATCAAAGAACCTCTTTAAAACCAACCGACGGCAACTTGAGCCTCTTCTGACATGCGCTCGGGCGTCCAAGGCGGGTCAAAAACCATTTCTACCTGCACATCTTGCACGCCAGGGGCTGTCGCCACTGCATTTTCCACCCAACCAGGCATTTCACCAGCCACCGGGCAACCCGGCGCGGTCAACGTCATATGGATGGACACCTTACGGTTATCATCAATGTCGACCTTGTAGATCAGGCCTAGTTCGTAGATATCGACCGGAATTTCCGGATCATACACCGTTTTAAGGGCGGCAACGATATCGTCGGTCAACCGTTCCAGCTCGTCAGCCGGAATGGCGGATACAGGCGCGCTCACTTCGGCCGCGTTGGGGCCTTGCGGGTCTGTCGTGGTTGGCGCTGTGGCTGTCTCGGTCATCGATGTGTCCATTTCCGGGGTCAAACCCGACTGTAACAGTGATGTGTCATGTGAAGAAGCTCTGGGCCTTTTTCAAGGCTTCGACAAAGGTATCGACCTCATCTTTCGTGTTGTAAGCGCCGAAAGAGGCCCTGCAAGATGATGTCACGCCATAGCGTTGGAGTAGCGGCTGCGCGCAGTGTGTGCCCGCACGGACCGCAACGCCAGAGCGATCAAGCAGCGTTGAAATATCGTGGGCATGGGCGCCCTCAACCTCAAAAGAGATGATCGCACCCTTACCAGGAGCTTCGCCCATGATGCGCACCGCATTGATGTGGCGTATCTGCTCCATCGCGTAGGCAAGCAGATCATGCTCATGGGCGCTGATGGCTTCACGGCCAATCGCTTCGATGTAATCCAGCGCCAGACCTAGTCCCACAGCTTGCGCGATGGGTGGTGTGCCGGCTTCAAAGCGCGCAGGCGGCGGCGCGTAGGTCATACCGTCCTCGCGCACCTCATCAATCATTTCACCGCCGCCCATATAAGGCGGCAGATCGGCCAGCTTGTCGGCCTTGCCCCACAGGGCACCAATGCCAGAGGGTCCGTAAAGCTTGTGACCGGTGATGGCGTAGAAATCGCAACCAAGCGCCTGAACATCAACGCTCATATGCACCGCGCCCTGGGCGCCATCAACAACCAGTGTTATGTCGTCGCGCTCTGCAATCAGATCGGCCACAGCGCGTATCGGGGTCACCGTGCCCAGCACATTGGACATATGCGTGAGCGCGATGATCTTTGTGCGCTCTGAGAGCATGCCTTCAAACGCATCGAAGTCGAAACTGCCGTCTTCCAGCACGGGCACCCATTTGAGCACCGCACCTTTTTTCTCGCGCAGATAGTGCCAAGGCACGATGTTGGAGTGATGCTCCATGATTGAGAGGATGATTTCATCACCCTCCTGGATACTTTCACCAAGCCCATGGGCAACCAGGTTCAACGCCTCGGTTACCGAGCGAGTGAAGACGATTTCCTGATCGCTTGCTGCGCCCAAAAACTTGGCAACCTTTGCCCGTGCGCCCTCATAAGCTTCGGTTGCAGCCGTTGAGAGGTGATGCAGCCCGCGATGCACGTTGGCATACGATGTGCGGTAAAAATCTGCTGTACCATCAATGACTTGGTTTGGTTTCTGTGCGGACGCCGCATTGTCCAAATAGACCAGCGGTTTGCCGTTCACTTGCGTGGAAAGCGCCGGAAAATCTGCACGTATGGCCGCAACATCAAAGCTCATAAAAAGACACTTTCCAACTAGCGCGCAGCGTGGGCTGCAAGCCAGGTTTCGATGGCATCAAATGCCAGTTGCTCAAAAGGATGATCTTCAAAAATCTCTGCGCCTTCGGACAAAAACGCCTGAAGCAGCAGCTTGCGCGCCTGGTTGGGCGCGATGCCACGGGCCAAGAGATAGAACATCAAATCTTCATCGATATCGCCGCAGGTTGCACCATGGGCGCAGCTGACGTCGTCGGCGAAAATCTCAAGTTCAGGCTTGGCCACCATGTCGGCGGTTTCCGACAGCAGTAGCGAGTTGATGGCCATCTGCGCATCAACTTTCTGCGCGTCCTGGGCGACAACAATTTTGCCCTGGAACACCGCTTTTGCCGCATCATCGATCACGGCTTTGAAGGTTTCGGTGCTGTCGCAGTTGGGCACCAAATGATCGACATAGAGCGTGGTGTCGGAGTGCTGGCGATCAGCGACCATCGTGATGCCTGCCACATCAAGGCGGGCCTCTTCACCGGCGAAAACCGCACGTGTTTCACTGCGAGCAAGCTTAGCGCCAGCCACCAGGTGCAAAAGCTTGGTGTGCGACTTGGAGCTAAGATCAAGCGTGAGCTCGCCAAGGTGAACAGCCTCATCACCCTCGTCCTGCGTGCGCAGAACAGAAAGCAATGCGCCCTCGCCCACCGTGTAGTTGGTCACGACGCTCGATTGGCAAGCCTGACCATCGGGGCTGACATGACGTTCAATGATTGTGACATCAGCGCCCTCGCCCAAGGTGATGTGGGCACGCGCGTGGCTCATCGCAGCGGCGCCTGAGCGCATGAAGATCAGTTCAAGCGGCGTTTCGATTTTTGTGTCTTTGGCAACGACAAGCGCCATACCATCGCGCACAAAAGCTGCATTTAACGCATCGATGGCGCGTTCCGGTGTATCGGCGCCAGCAAGAGAGGTGTTGCCTGCAACGAGGGCATCCATGAGCGGCTGGATCGTAACACCAGCGGGAAGGTTGGCGCTGCCGGAGGCCAGGAAGCCATCAATCACAACAATCTGGTGTGCGCCCTCCAGCAGCGGCGCTGGAACATCAGCCGTTCCGGCGCTCTCTGCCAAGGGTGCAATCTCTCGAACCATCGTGCGCAGATCGGTGTATTTCCACTGCTCCATGCGGCGATGCGGCAGGCCCTCGCGCTCAAAAAGCGCCATGCGGGTGCGGCGATCAGCATGGGTGGCAGCGTTGCCGGGAAGCGTGTCTTCCACATCGGCAAAGCTTTCCAGCACGGCTGATTCAGCGGCGGTTCGGATGCGTTTCAGGTCGGCGTTCATGGTCATCTACCTTCAAGCAGCGTCAGCGACGATGTCGGCATAGCCCTTGGCTTCAAGCTCAAGCGCCAATTCTTTGTCGCCGCTTTTGACGATTTTGCCGCCGGACAGCACATGCACGTAATCCGGCACGATGTGGTCCAGCAGGCGCTGGTAGTGTGTGATGACCAAGAAACCACGATCCGGACCGCGCAGCGCATTCACGCCATCGGCCACGACTTTCAAGGCATCGATATCAAGACCGGAATCGGTCTCGTCCAAAATGCCCATTTTCGGCTCTAGCAGGGCCATCTGCATGATTTCGTTGCGCTTCTTCTCACCGCCGGAGAAGCCAACGTTCAGTGGGCGCTTGAGCATATCTGAAGAAATGTTCAGTTCCGCCGCCTTCTCTTTCACCACACGCATGAAATCGGGGGTGGAAAGCTCTTCCAGACCATCGGCTTTGCGCTTGGCGTTGAGTGCGGTGCGCAAAAACGTCATCGTGGCAACACCAGGGATTTCGATGGGGTACTGGAAGGCCAGGAACAGGCCGGCATTGGCGCGCTCGTGCGGGTCCATCTCAAGAAGGTTCTCGCCGTCGAGCAGGATTTCACCCTCGGTGACCTCATACTCTTCCTTGCCGGCAATCACATAGGACAGCGTGGATTTACCGGAGCCGTTGGGGCCCATGATCGCGTGCACTTCGCCCTTGGGGACCGAAAGATCAACGCCACGCAAGATCTCTGTGCCGTCCTCGGCGATGCGCGCGTGCAAGTTTTTAATCTGAAGCATTTTTTGTCCTTATTGCAGCAGCGAGAGGGCGCTAGCACCAGCAGATGCATCCGTTGCCATCATCGCGTTCAATCCCAAAAACAGCACTGCCCAACCGAGCACCACCACAAAAACGTAAGTCTGGTTCCAGCCGCGATGGCGACCGAGCAAAACCACACCAATGATCGGTCCGGCGAGCAGACCAACGAAGGCCACCTGACGGCCAATCAACAATGCCAAGTCCATGCGTGTGACCTCTTAAAGTCCCAGCGCGGCGCGGACATTGGGAGCGACCGTGGCGGCAATAATGCCGACCGCCGCGCCCATCACCAGCCGCCGTAACAATGTATTCATTCGCGGCGCCAGAGCGGCCAGAGCGCCGCAAACGGCGGCGTAGTAAGCAGCTGTGATGCCGTCAAAGGTCAACCAACTGACCCTTCCAGAGAAATGCCGATAAGCTTCTGCGATTCCACCATGAATTCCATCGGAAGCTTTTGCAGCACGTCTTTCACAAAGCCGTTGACGATGAGCGCCACGGCTTCCTCTTCATTGAGGCCGCGCTGCAGGCAATAGAACATCTGATCATCGGAGATCTTTGAGGTGGTGGCCTCATGCTCCAACACTGCTTTGGCGTTTTTCGACTCAATGTAAGGGATCGTATGTGCGCCGCAGCGATCACCGATCAACAAGCTATCGCACTGCGTGAAGTTACGGGCGTTTTTGGCACCACGCGCAATCTGAACCAGGCCACGATAGGTACTGTCGGACTTACCGGCGGCGATTCCCTTGGCGATGATTTTGGAGGACGTGTTCTTGCCCAGATGGATCATCTTGGTGCCAGAATCGACCTGCTGCATGCCGTTCGAAATGGCGATGGAGTAGAACTCACCAACTGAATTATCCCCGCGCAGAATGCAGGATGGATATTTCCAGGTGATGGCTGAGCCGGTCTCGACTTGTGTCCAGGAAATTTTGGAATTGTCACCGCGGCAGTCGCCACGCTTGGTGACAAAATTGTAGATGCCGCCTTTGCCTTCCGCATCGCCGGGATACCAATTTTGGACCGTGGAGTATTTGATCTCCGCGTCTTCCAGCGCCACCAGTTCCACCACAGCGGCGTGCAGCTGGTTTTCATCGCGCATCGGCGCCGTACAGCCTTCCAGATAGGAAACGTAGGAACCTTTGTCGGCGATGATCAGTGTGCGTTCAAACTGGCCGGTGTTCTCGGCATTGATGCGGAAATAGGTCGACAGTTCCATCGGGCAGCGCACGCCCTCTGGAATGTAGACGAACGAGCCATCGGAAAAGACAGCCGAGTTCAACGTCGCGTAGTAATTGTCAGTCACCGGCACGACTGAACCGAGATACTTTTTCACCAGTTCAGGGTGCGAGTGCACCGCTTCAGAGATCGAGCAGAAAATGATGCCGTGTTTGGCCAACTCTTTTTTGAAGGTCGTCACCACCGAGACACTGTCAAAAACGGCGTCGACAGCCACCTTACCGGCGAGCGAATCCAAGCTGCCATCAAGTTCTGATGGCTCATCATGCTTGCGCACACCGGCCAAGATTTCCTGCTCTTTCAAGGGAATGCCGAGCTTTTCATAGGTGCGCAGCAGCTCAGGATCGACCTCATCCAGGCTCTTTGGGCCTTCGGTCGATTTGGGCGCGGCGTAATAATAGAGATCCTGCAAATCGATCTCAGGATACTCAACGCGTGCCCATTTCGGGCTTTTCATCGTTTCAAAGCGCTTCAGCGCGTCCAAACGCCAATTGGTCAGCCACTCCGGCTCACCCTTTTTATCGGAGATGAAGCGCACAATATCTTCGTTCAGGCCTTTTGGCGCGTACTCCATATCGATGTCGGTCTCAAAGCCATATTTGTACTTATCGACGTCAATCTCACGGACCTGTTCAATGGTCTCTTGTACCGCTGGCATCGGGGGCATGCTCCTTAGAAGCTGGACGTTCAAACGGTGGGCCAAACAGCTCCACCTTACAATCATTCCAAATTACATAACGGGTCTACGCAGATTCACCAACGGCAGATCGCGTTAAATTTGCATTTTTCTCGCTGATTTTATCGGGAGGCTCCGACTTCGGCGCAGACCATCGCTCGATGGAGGCCAAAACGCCGTCGATATCGCCAGATGTTGAGTTGAACCCAAGGCTCAATCGCAAGGCGCCATCAGCCAGATCGGGTGCCACGCCCATGGCGCTCAGAACATGGCTAGCTTTGACTTTTCCGCTGGAACAAGCCGAGCCGGAGGACAGCGCGATGCCATCCAAATCAAACTGCATCAGCGCCAGAGCCGCCTGGGTACCCGGCAACGCAAAGCAACTGGTGCCTGCCAGTCGCGGTGCATCTTTGCCAAAAATCACCGCATCGGGGCGCAACTCCAAAAGTCGCGACTCAAAACCATCACGCAGGTCAGCAAGACGTTGTTGCTCAGCATCCATTGTCATGGCCGCCGCGTGCATGGCAGCGGCGAACCCTGCAATCCCAATGGCGTTTTCAGTGCCCGCGCGAACACCTCGCTCCTGCCCGCCACCGCGCACAAGCGGCTTGGTGACGTGGAGCCGCATCGGATCATAGATGATCGCGCCAACGCCGGCAGGACCGCCAAGCTTGTGCGCCGAAACCATGATGGCCGCCGGTCGTGCATCACCTATGGGCAAACGACCGGCCCACTGAACCAAATCACACACAAACAGCGCTTGATGCACATCGCAGAGCGTTGCGATCTCTTCGATGGGCTGCAATACGCCGGTCTCGTTGTTGGCGCCGTGAATGCACACAAGCGCCTGCACGTCATGGCCAAGCGCTGACAAAGAAGCAGCAAGCGCCTGCACATCCACACGACCATGCGTATCAACGGACAGGACCGTGGTTGCGGCTTCGCCAAATCCATGACCTTGCAGCGCTGCGACATGGTCCGTTGGCGCAATAAGCAGATGCGTGGCCTGGCGTTTGGTCGCCAGCGATTGCGTGTCAGGCGTTAGAACCGTCGCCAGACCCTCGCTGGCCCCAGATGTGAACGCCAAGCGATAATCGGGCAATCCAATATCCTTGAGGATCGATGCCCGCGCCTCTTCAATGCGTTTGCGCGCGCCACGGCCAAAACCATGGATCGAGGAGGGGTTGCCCGTCTCCTCCATCGCCACCAACATAGCCTGCCGCGCAGCAGGGCGCAGCGGGCTGGTTGCGTTGTAGTCGCAATAGATTGGGGCGTTGGAGCTGTTCGCCATCATGCGCTGACCGGTGCAAAGAAACCAAAGTTTGCAGCGCCTTAAGAGCGAAAGCCGACAGCAAGAGGTCGAAAAACCTTGTTTTTCGAGCAGCGCCTGGTGTTAAGTGCGGCGCAACAGCCCAGCCGCTACCAATGGCAGCGTCCATGCTTGAAAAGTCTTGCATCAGCCAACAGGTTCAAAGGCCTGCGGTTGAAGTTTAGAACCGTTCTAGGTTTTTTGCAGGCCGTGCGTCAAGACGCTCGGCCTGATTTGTTGAAAATAGAAGGCAACAATTCGTACCATGCCCGAGCTTATTTACCAAGGTCCCTCCGGTCGCCTGGAAGGGCGCCTGCATCCCGCCCCAGAACGCGGCGCGCCGACGGCCATTATCCTGCACCCGCACCCGCAGTTTGGCGGCACGATGAACAACCCCATCGTCTACCAACTCTACTACATGTTCGTGGAGCGCGGCTTCTCAGTGCTGCGGTTCAACTCACGTGGCGTGGGCCGAAGCCAAGGCTATTTTGACCATGGTGTTGGCGAACTGGCCGATGCCGCAGGCTCTTTGGACTGGTTACAGGCGCAAAACCCTGATTCGCGCTTCACCTGGATTGCGGGCTTCTCGTTCGGCGCTTGGATCGGCATGCAGCTTTTGATGCGCCGACCAGAGGTCGCTGGCTTCATGTCTGTCGCTCCGCCTGCCAACCTTCACGACTTCTCGTTCCTTGCCCCCTGCCCATCGTCAGGCCTCATCATTCACGGCGATGAGGACAAAGTGGTGCCAGAACCCGCCGTTCAGGCCTTGGTGGACAAGCTGATGACGCAAAAAGGCATCACCATCGACCACCAGACGGTCGAAGGCGCCAACCACTTCTTTGAAGGCAAATTGGAAGACCTTGATCGCCGGTGCAGCGAGTATCTCGACTTCCGCCTCGCCAACCCTGGCATGCGTTAGCGCCCAGCGGGCGCGGGCTTGAGTTTGGGTGTGTCTTGGCTGCTACTGAGGGTGGATAAGTTTTCCACCCACAGTTGGCTCTGAAACACCGGTGGTGCTGGGATAGCTGGTGGGTAAGCCACGCATGTGACGCACCGCTAGATAGGCGAACGCTTCTGCCTCCAGCATCGCAGCACTGGCACCAAGCGTATCCAAGGGCGCAACGGTGCAGGGCAACTGGCGCGCCAACTCGCGCATGATAAAAGCGTTGCGGACGCCGCCGCCGGCCACAAACAAAGCGTTTGGCGTTTCAGGTAAATCGGCGACGGCGCCCACCACACTGCGGATGGTGAGTTGGGCAAGCGTTGCCATCGCGTCGGGCGTGGCAAGGTGCGAAAGATCGGGCGCTGAAAAGCTGTAGCGATCCAGCGATTTTGGCCCATCCTGGCTGAAAAACGGATCAGCGAAGAACGCCCGCACCACATCCAGATCAGGCGTTCCAGATGCAGCACGCGTTCCATCTTCGTCAAACGCGATGCCTTCGCGCTCTAGTATCAAATCATCCATGAAAACATTGGCTGGTCCGACATCGGCGGCGAGCAGATTTTCTGGGTCGGTGTCCTGGATCAGCGTGATGTTGGCGATGCCGCCGAGGTTTAAGATCGCGGCAGGCAATGCGGTGCGCGAGGCAATCAGTGCCTGATGATAAAGCGGTGCCAAGGGAGCGCCCTGCCCGCCAGCGGCAACATCTGCACCGCGGAAGTCGTAAACAACCGGCACGCCCAGCAGATTGGCAAGGCTTTGTGCATCACCGAGCTGAAGAGTAAACGCACGCGCACGATTTTCCGGGTTCGGTCGATGCAGAACCGTCTGACCGTGAAAGCCGATGGCATCGATGGGATGATCGAGCCTGTCCATCAGCTTGGCTAGAGCTTGCGCGTGCCGTGCGGTGACAAGCGTTTCGGCGTCGCGGATCAGCGGATCGGCCAGCACCGCGAGGCTATCAATCTCCAGAGCTTTGGCGACGGCCCTGAACAACAGGTCCCGTTCCTCACCGGTGTAGTCGAGCGTCAGGCAAGCACCGCTGGGCGCATCAACGTGCGCCTCACCATCGCTCTCAACCAGTGCGACATCGACCCCGTCCATTGACGTGCCGCTCATCGTGCCGATCGCGCGCATCATGCCGGTGCGCCTTCACGCGTTGCAAAGGACCGGTGGGCGTGGCAAGAGCCGGGTCGAAATTTCAAAAAAAGCCCCTTCCCCCAAACCATCAGCAGACCCATGACACAGTCCTTTCAATCCGATTTTTTGCGCGTGCTTTCTGAACGCGGCTTTATCCATCAGCTCTCTGACGCCGATGGCCTGGATGCCGCCCTGAAAGAAGGCCCGCTAACCTGCTATATCGGATTCGATTGCACAGCGCCTTCGCTTCATGTCGGCTCGCTTGTGCAAATCATGATGCTGCATTGGTTCCAGCAAACCGGCAACACGCCCATCGTGCTTATGGGCGGTGGAACGACCCGTGTCGGCGATCCATCAGGTAAAGATGAGAGCCGCCAAATGCTTACCGCAGAGAGAATTGAGGAAAACAAGGCTGGTATCCAGAAAGTCTTTGCCCGTTTCCTCGATTTTGAGGGCGGAAACACACCAGCGTCTATGACGGACAATGCCGATTGGTTGCTTGGGCTGCACTATGTCGATTTGCTGCGCGATGTCGGTCAGCACCTGTCGGTCAATCAGATGATCCAACGCGATGCAGTTCGCATGCGCCTGGAACGTGAGCAGCATCTGTCCTTCCTTGAATTCAACTACATGGTCCTGCAAGCCTACGATTATGTTGAGCTTTACAGGCGTACTGGCTGTCGCCTGCAAATGGGCGGTTCAGACCAATGGGGCAACATCCTTTCCGGCATCGATCTAGGTCGCCGCATGGAAGGCGCTTCTCTTTTTGCACTGACCACGCCGCTGCTTACTACGGCGTCTGGCGCCAAAATGGGCAAGACAGCCGAAGGCGCCGTCTGGCTCGATGCCGCCATGCTCAGCTCCTACGACTACTGGCAGTTTTGGCGGAACACTGAAGACAGCGACGTTGGGCGGTTCCTCAAACTCTTCACCACGCTGCCGATGGCTGAGATCGCCCGTTTGGAAGCGCTTGAAGGCGCTGAGATCAACGAAGCAAAAAAAGCACTCGCCAATGCGGCAACGACGCTGTTGCACGGCGCAGATGAGGCCGCAAAAGCGGCTGATGCGGCTGAAAAAGTGTTTGAACAGGGGGCGTTATCGGCGGACATGCCCACTGTGGAGATTGCCTCATCGCGCCTGGATGAAGGTCTGGGCGTGCTCGCGGCCTATGTGGAAGCCGGGCTGGCAGGTTCGAACGGTGAAGTGCGACGCCATATCAAAGGTGGTTCGGTGCGTATCAATGATGAGCAAAGCCAGGATGAGCGCCGCGTTCTAAGCGCAAACGATGTGCGTGATGGCGCTATCAAGCTGTCACTGGGTAAAAAGAAGCATGTGCTCCTAAAGCCGGTCTGATTGCCCGTTTGGCTCAGCCGCCCTGCTGGTACTCAAAGATGTTGCGGAAGACGCCCGGTGCCAAAATCGACATCGGGTTGACCTGAAGTTGCGGGCTATCCACGCTGCCGGTCAGCGCGAATGTCACGCCGAGAAGCCCCTCAGTATCGCGCCCGCCAAGTGCCTGACCGAGAATGGGAATGCGGCTAAAAATGTTGTTGATCGTGAAGAACGGAACATAGGTCCCACTTAAGCGAACTTGGTCCGCCTCATAGTCGATCACCCCATCAATGTTCCCGCCAAGCGATGGCCCCCAGCCTTCGGCTTTGTGGATGATAAGGCGGTCCGGCGTGCGGTCAAAGGTGATGTTGGTGACTTCAATTTCAATGCGGTCAGCGGTCTCAAACTCACCAGGCAGAACAACATCGCTGGCATTGCTTGCCTGATCACGACCGCTGGTAAAAATACGTTCCATCGCCGGTTCGTCGACAATCTCAAAATCGCTCAAAAGCAACTGACCCGCCACGCGCCCGCCCACAGATTGCGGATCGAGAACGAGCGTGGCGCGGCCGCCTTGAGCACGCTCATAAAGACCTAAAAACCGCAAAAACGTGCCAGCATCGCCTGATGAAACCACCAAATTGTTGCCAGCACCGGCGGGTGCCAATGTGCCCACCAAATCGGTTCCATCTGTGTGACGCGCACGCAGATCAAAGGCGGTGATGCGCTCGCCCGTTTGTGAATACCTCAACCGCACATCGGCCAGACGCGCACCTTTCTGGGTGACCAGTTCTCCCACCTCAACATCGAGCGACAACGCGCCAGCTGCCTCACGATCGCCGCGCAAAAGGTCTGGCGTGAGAACAAATCTATCTCCGGTCAAACGCGCCGATGTGTTCTGGCTGTTGCGGGTGAGATCCAAAGCAAAGCGGCCGATGCCGTCAATCGCAACACTCTCGAACTCAGCCACCCGCAGATCGCCATCTAAGAAGTCCAAACTTCCGCGTACGGCCAACCCGTCAGCGGCGACCACAAGATCGCGAATCTGTCGTTGGTTCTCGCGCTCAATAACCGTGAAGCTGGCGCGAGAGGAAACGCCGGCAGGTTTGCTGTACCCAAGCTCAGCTATCGTGATGGTGGCATCAGTCAGATCAATCACCATACGGCGTTCGCCGTCAGCATTTTCCTGACCAACATCAACGCCAATCGTGCCTGTTAGATACTCCCCGAAGTCCAGACCCATTTGGCGTCGATCATCGGCGTCCAATATCATGGCGAGTTGCAAGCCGTCGGCATTTCCGGGACTGAGATTGAGATCGGTTAAAACACCGTCCAGGCGCGCCTGACCAATCAAGGACGTACCCGTTTCGTCGGCAAGAATTCTGAAATTGCCCTCCGACAGTGCGCGTCCTTCCACAGGCTCGCTGCTGGCAAAATCAATCACCAATGCCTCTGTGGTGGCACGCACTGTGTCTCGATCGATATTGTCGGCAAGTACAGCCTCGACACGTGCGGAAAGCTCAACGCGCCCGGTCACCGTTTCTGGCTCAAAGGGAATGGCATCATCCAGCTCTAAGGGGTCCATCAAAGCCATGTGAGCGAAGCCTGATGCAGGTCCATCCAGATCCAACTCAAGCCAAGCCAAGGGGTCGGGGTCGGCATGATCAGCAATAAAGAACTCAGCCCTGGGCACGGCAATCGTTTCACCAGTTTCCAAACGCCCAACGCCGCCGGTTCCGAGCATGTGAACGGTGCGCCCCGTCACTTCAATTGTTCCATCTAACCCAAACACTGGCGGCAGGTCGCCAGCGGTGCGCATCACCAGGTTTTGGTAGGGCGCAGAAAGGTGCAGCATATCGTCGACCAAGTAGGTGCGCCCATCCTCGACATCGATATCCTCAAGACGCGCAGCAAAGGAAAACGTGCTTTCTCCCAACCGCCCTTCGGCAACATTTTCTAGAAACCAGCCTCGCGCCTGCGGTGAAATGGGAAGCGGCCACATGGCGGCCAGATGCGGTACGCGCATGGGCGTGGACTGCCCGACCAGGGACACAAAAGTTCCGCGCTCGGTAAGCTCCATCAAACCAGCATAGGCGACGCGCACATCGCCCATCGCCACCTGCATGAGCGGCAACTCAATAAGCCGACCATTGTCGTCAACAAACAGCTCAACGGAAACACTGCCAAGCGCGCGCTGAAGCGGGCGGCTGAGCTCTGGTTCAGGTGGAATGGCCAGCCGGTAGTTTGGCGCTTGTAGGTTCAGCGTCAATCCGCGCCGCCCATTGCGCACTGCTGGCGCCAGCGTTCCGTTAAAAACACCGCCGGTTTCTTGAAACTGGATCTGCGCGGATACGATGTCGAAACGCCCGCTTTCGCGCGTGTAAATCATCGGTACAGAGGCGAACTCAAGAATGGTGGCGGCGCGCTGGCTGGCAACCAGGTAGCCCGCGTCGCTTTCGAACAGAGCAGCAATCTGGTTGACGGCGCCGTCATCACTATCGCGGGTTACCACGATTTCGGCTGCCAAGTTGGATTCAAACGTGACGGGTCCGTCGCTGGTTAGAGCATCGGTAAAGTCGCTGGTTGCCAATCCACGCAACAGCAGATGAGAAAACGCTTGGTCCTCAGCGATCTCAGCACCGGCCACACGGGCAAGCACAGAAGGGCCTTCAGGCGCGCCACTTTCGGCATGACGCACAATGAGCGATAGGGGGCGAACGCGATCAACAGTTGTGACCCGCGCGATCATCTCGCGAGCATTTTCACGGTCAATCGTGACTTGAAAATCGTCCGGATTGCGCAAGAAAGGAACACCGGCATCAGGCCGCGGTGCGATCACCAGTTGATCGACCGTGATGCTTTCCAAGCTCTGCCAGGTATCACCGACGGTGATGTCGGTAAGCGCGCGATCAAGTGCGTCAAAGGCGTTGACCAATCCGTCCAAACGCAGGCTTGCCAGCAGATCAGCCGTCGAAACGTCTTTGATTTGCTCAGGCGTGGTCGGCGCTAGCGCCTCAAAATTATCGATGCTTGCAACGTCTGGGCTGTCAAACGTCGATGCCGAGGGCGCCTGTACGCGTCGGGTAAGCTCTCTCATCGGCTGAAGATCGTTGACTTCCAGCCGAGCGGTTTCGACGGTGATACGATCGGGCACCAAATTGCGGCGCAGCACGTCCATGTAACGCACCCGCACGCTCATCTCATCAAGTGTGAGCGAGAGGCCAGGCGCAGCAAGAACCGCCCCAACAAGATCAACGCGAATGGTTGCCCCGCCAACACGGGTGCTTAGCTCATCCACTTTAAGCGTAAAGGGCGCAGGTGCTGAAGCCTCAAGCCGGGCAAGCAGCGGCGCTGCAATCGCGCGCTCCACCAATCGCTGGCCTGGCGGTGTTCCAAGCGCCAAGACCGGCAGAACGAGCAGCACCACCAAAACCGCGAGCGTGGCGACAAACGCCTGCCGACGCTTCGACCACCGAGCTGACGCATCAGACGCATCATCTAGACGGGTTACGCCTGCATCTTCGTCAGTGATAGGCTCAGACTGTGATGGCGCTTCAACCTTCACCGATTGTCCATGCTCCCGAGGTCGTTGCCCGCGATTATCGCCGCTTCGCAACGCGTTCCGTTCTCGCCGCGCGTGCTGCACGCAGGGAATCCCTAACTGATGACCGTTCTGCCCGAACGGGAACGCTCGTGCAATGTCACACGCGTTTCTGCTCATGAGACGCACTATGCACAACAAACGGCAGGAGCATGGCATCCAGAGCCGATCTGCTGCTTGCTTGAACACGTAGGGTTTGTCAGACCATTCTTTTCCAGCAAAACCTAACGACACCATCGCGTTGGTGACGCTACCTTTTGGAGACATACCATGACTGCATCGACCGCTGACCGCGTTGCCGAAGGCGAAAAAGCCCCCGAATTCACCTTGCCAACCGACGGCGGCGGCTCGGTGAGCTTAAGTGCCCTGCAAGGCAAGCCGGTGATCGTCTATTTCTATCCCAAAGACGACACATCCGGGTGCACCAAGGAAGCGATTGGGTTTTCAGAATCCAAGAGCGAATTCGATGCGGTTGGTGCGACCATCATCGGCATTTCGCCTGATTCCGCTGCCAAGCATGACAAATTCATCGCGAAATATGACCTCACCATCCAGCTTGCTGCCGATGAGGAAAAAACGGTCGCCGAGGCCTATGGCGTCTGGGTGGAGAAATCGATGTACGGCAAAAAATATATGGGTGTGGAACGCTCCACCTTCTTGGTCGCTGCCGATGGCACAATCGCCAAAGCTTGGCGCAAGGTCAAAGTACCTGGGCACGTGGATGAGGTGCTCGCAGCGGCCAAAGCGCTTTAACCGTACCCGTGCAGTCGCTTGCCCACGAGGCCATTGCGGTCGTTCGCCTGGCTGACTTGGATGCCAAAGCTGACCATGCCTATGCGCTTGCCAAGGCATGGTTTGCGGGCAAAATCGGCGTCGGTTCAGTGGATCGCAATGCGCTGCCTGCAGAGCCTGGGCGCCCGGACGCGCCAGATCTAATCGCGCCCAGCCGCATGCCCCGACGCTCCAAAGGCGGCGTGAAAGGGCGGGTCGCTCTATTGCATTCGCTGGCTCATATCGAACTGAACGCGGTTGATCTGACCTGGGATATGATCGCCCGCTCAGCGGGACATCGCCTGCCGCGCTCTTACTATGACAATTGGGTTCAGGTTGGGCTCGAAGAAGCCAAGCATTTCAAGCTTCTGGCCAATCGCCTGGATGAGTTGGGCTCACATTATGGTGCCCTGCCCGCCCATGCTGGCCTTTGGGACGCGGCGCAATCGACAGGCCATGATCTGACGGCTCGGTTGGCGATTATCCCGTTGGTGCTGGAGGCCCGTGGATTGGATGTCACGCCAGCGACAATCCGTTCCTTGGAAAGCACAGGCGATGAGGCGAGCGCTGCCATCCTGCGCACCATTTATCACGATGAGAAAAAGCACGTGGCGTTTGGCGCCAAATGGTTTCGCTATCTGTGCGACCGTGACAAACGCGCGCCAGAACCAACGTTTCAGGCGCTGGTGCGCAAGCATTTTCGCGGCGCCATCAAACCGCCCACCAATGATCGGGCACGCGCTGAAGCCGGTTTGACGCCCGGATTCTACAAGCCATTGATGCCACTAACAGGTCATTAGACCGCTAAGCATCGCCAACCAAACTGACGGCTTCCTAAACCTCACATTAACCATGCGCAGGCCAGATAGGCGCACAGTTTGTGTGTGAGTGGTGGGTTCCCAATGGCCAGTGTTGCGCCGCAGTCTTCGTCCAGATCATCGGCGATATCGTCATCCCAGGCGGATTTTCAAAAATCCGTCCAGGCCAAGCAGCTGAAGCGCACGCGCGCTGACCGGCGGATCATCTTTGCCCATGGCGATAGCGTGCAGGTTGTGCGCATTGCGCCATGGATCGGCGCACTGATGGTTCTGTTCGTTCTGGCCGGCTCTGTCGGCATCATCGCTTCCGCGAGCTATTTGTTTTTTCGCGACGAGCTTTTCACCGCATCCATCAAGCGCCAGCATCAGATCCAGGTGGCGTATGAGGACCGCGTGTCGGATTTGCGCCGCGAAATTGATCGCATTACGTCACGCCAACTGCTCAACCAACAAGCGTATGAGGCACGCGTTGAGCGCCTGCTGACCGAACATGTGCAGCTTTACGAGCAAGGCGCGCGACTTAACGTGATCTTGGACCGTGCTGGCACGCTTGGCCTGGTGCCGCGCCCTGCACCGCCCTCCCCGGTGGTTCCGCCGAACCAGGAAGCCAGCCTCAATGGACGGTTGCAGCTGGGCACGATGGCTGTCGACACGACGGCCTTTGCTCCGATCCCAGCTGGTGAACTGATCACTGGTAGCATTCCGCAACTTCCGCCACAACGCGGTATGACGGTGATGCAACAGGCGGTTGCCGACCCAGCAGGTCTGCTCACCACGCTCGATGAGACACTTGAGGCACGCGAGTACAACCAAATGATCGCGCTGGCTGGGCTTTCTGCCGAAGCCAACCAAGAAGCCGATGCGATTGTCGATGAAGTGCGTGATCTGGGTATCCGAGTTTCCTTGCCCAGCGCGTCGATGGATCCGCTTCCGACAGAGTTGACCGGAGAGAATGCCGTCGGTGGGCCGTTGCTTGCGCCAATGTCAGGCACGGACCAATTTCAGCTCTACGCCGATGATGCTGAGCGAGCACTGGCCGACCTGCGGGCGGCACGGGCGGCCATTGATCTGGTGCCTGTCGCAGCGCCCGCACGCAATGCGCGGCTCTCCTCTCGCTTTGGCAACCGGCGCGACCCCTTCACACGGCGCACGGCCTTTCATTCTGGCATTGATTACGCTGCACCACGCGGCACGCCCGTCTATGCACCCGCCGACGGTGTGGTGACACGCGCGGCGCGTCGTGGTGGCTACGGGCTGATGATCGAGATTGACCATCAGCACGGGCTTTCCACACGCTTTGCCCATCTCTCGCGCATGCTGGTGTCACCCGGGACGCAAGTGCGCCGCGGTGACGTAATCGGCCGCATTGGCTCGACAGGTCGCAGCACCGGTCCACATCTGCATTATGAAGTGCGCCGTGGCACCCGCGCTATTGATCCCCTGCCCTTTGTGCACGCAGGCCAACGCATCAGCGATTTATAAGATCGGCACCTTGGGCTACCGCCCGCGCCACTATCCAATCGACCATCATATCGAGGGAACCAGACGCCCAGGCGTAGCGCCCCTCTATCATGAACCGCAAAACAGTGTGCCATGGCCATATGCTGACAAGCTGGGCGTTGTAGGGTGAAGCCTTCAACAGCCCGTGTGTGGCATTCGGCAAGATGACGATGTCGTTGGCTGGGCGTTGATCTAGCAGCGTCGCTCGATAGATCGCAGCGTCATTTGCGGCGTCGACGTTGAGATCATTCTCACCCCATAGGGCCAGTGTTGGTATCTCTAGTCGCCCAAGAAAGTCCCGCGCATCCTCATTTCGATTGCGCTGAATGAATGCCCAGCGTGCTTCATTCATATCATTGGAGAGTTGGCTAGGGTCGAACTGGGCTTCTGCACCGAACAGGCGTTCATTCTCACCCTCCGCATGGGCAAGCGCGTCTGCGATTTCAGTCTCGCTGGCACCCTCAAGCCGTAAGCGCGTGGCGGTGTAGTATGCGCCTTGATCGCGCCAGGAGACCGCAGGCCCGACAAGCACGATGAAATCAGCCTCGCCTGGGCCCAAGCGCGGCAAAACCCAGCCAGCTTGCGAGAACCCCAGCGCCCCGACAGAAGCGCCGTCGATCCGCAGTGCCAGCGCATCCAAAGCTGCTACCGTCTCAGCTGCCCGGTCTTCCATCGACTGGTCGAGCCAGTTGCCCTGCGACGCCCCAACACCGGCCTTATCCCAAGAGGCAACAGCGATGCCTGCGTCCAAAAGCGTGTTGATCAGTGGCTGATATCCACCACCAGCAAAGCGATCTTGCGGGCCGTCCCCATGGGCAAACACCACCGCAGCAACGACCGACTTTTCCGGCAACCACAGCGTTCCGCTTAGCTGGATGCCATTGGCCGCGAAGTTGAAATTTTCGCTGGATCGATGGGCAAGGTCGTGGTCACCCAGACGCCAAAGCGCCAGGCCCGCTATGATCAACAGACCCAGCGCGCAAAGGGCTAAAATCGCCCACCCTTTCATTTGTATTCACTCTCCTGCATGCCCATCTCGATAGGGCCTTCACGGAGACTTCTCAATGGCTGTTGAAACCGCCGATCACCCCATCACAATCGAGCCCGGCCTGCGCACTACCCACCGTGAAGAGGCAGCCCTTGGCTATTGGAAGGCTTTTTCTCGTAAACTGCGCTATCCGCTGGGACCAGAGCGCAAAGCGTTGGCGTTTATCGAACGCGTTCTCGACCCGAGCCATGCGATCAGCGCGATCTCCAGCGATGGTGCTTTTCTCGGTGTTGCCGGGTTCAAAACACAAAATGGCGCTTTCGTGGGCGGTGGCCTTCGCGAGATGATCGCGGTCTACGGTTTCATAGGTGGGACGATGCGCGGGTTGCTGATCAGCCTGCTGGAGCGCGGCAACGAGGTAGAAATGCTGCTTATGGACGGTATCTTCGTTCAGCCTGCCGCCCGCAACCGCGGCGTTGGCACACTGTTGCTGAACGCCATCGAAGAGCACGCCGCCCAGTGTGGTCTCAGACACGTTCGGCTCGATGTGATCAACACCAACCCGCGAGCCAAAGAGCTCTACACGCAGCGCGGTTATGTGGAGACGTCCCAGATGTCGGTTTGGCCGTTTGGAGCGATTTTTGGCTTTCAAAGCGCAACCACGATGACCAAGGCCGTGGGCTAAGTCAGCTGAGCTGTGAATTCCAAATCCGCCGCCTGGCCTCATCGCGGCTTT